>NZ_JBSWVM010000001.1:0-2515999 GCF_056159585.1 Rossellomorea sp. ABR4_004
TTCCTTCCTCATAGATCTCAATCAATCTCTTAGCATGCTGTAAATAGGACCTTCCTGCTTCTGTCAGTTTTAGTTTCTTCCCCACTCTCTCAAATAGGATAACTCCCAGTTCTTTTTCAAGTTGTTTAATGTGTACCGTAACGGTCGGCTGTGAAATATATAATCGCTCGGCCGCTTTCCTGAAATGATTGAATTCAGCTGCTTTAATAAACGTTTTCACCACATTCAAATCCACTTTCTTCACCCTATCTTTATTAATAAATATAATCAATTTAATTAAATATATTTAATTTTCTTAATTATAAATCCATTATACAATAATTGTAATAAAGGAAAAGGGGATGAAACGAATGTTTAGTGAAGGATTAAAAGGAATTATAGCAGCACAAACTACGATCAGCCATATCGATGGAAAGAATGGCGTCCTCATCTATAGGGGATATGAAATCGGGGAACTCAAAGACCTGTCATTTGAAGAAGCCGCTTTCTTATTATGGTATGGGCATCTTCCTGCAATGGAGGATGCCGTGGACATCAAAAATAAACTGAGCAATTTCCGATTCTTAACGCCTGCAATGAAGGAGATCCTTCATTCTCTACCAGTGGAAATGGACATGATGAGTGTATTAAGAACCGTCATCTCCTCTCTCGGATGCCTAGAATACAATTGGAAGCCAACTATTGATCAGGCAATGAGATTGACAGCCGTTATTCCGACCATCATCGCCTACCGTTTTAATATAAATATGGAAAAACCTTTCATTGATCCGGATCCCCAGCTGAACCATGTGGAGAATTATCTCTATATGCTATCCGGAAGCAAACCGTCCAAGGCAGTTGCTGATGCATTGGAAACGTATATGGTCCTGACCCTTGAGCACGGAATGAATGCGTCTGCTTTTTCAGCAAGAGTCACAGCCTCAACGGAATCCGATCTGGTTTCAGCCATCACTTCAGCCATCGGAACAATGAAAGGACCGCTGCACGGAGGAGCACCATCCGGGGTCATTGATTTACTGAACGAAATAGGGACCGCTGAAAAAGCCGGAAAAGTCATAAGAAGAAAATTGCTGAAAGGAGAGAAGCTGATGGGGTTTGGCCATCGGGTGTATAAAACTCATGACCCGAGAGCCATCGCTTTAAGAAATACCCTGTTAGAAAATAAGGGGGATGATCACTCTCTGGATCTAGCACTATATGTGGAGAATAAGGCGATTGAACTTTTAGCTGAAATTAAGCCAGGGAGATCCCTATACACAAATGTAGAGTTTTATGCAGCTGCCATCATGAAATCGATTAATCTGCCATCGGATCTTTTCACACCGACATTTACGGCCAGTCGAATCGTTGGATGGACTGCACATGTATTGGAGCAGGCAGAAAAGAATACGATATACCGGCCGCAATCCGAATATATAGGGAAACGAAACAGCTAGTGAGAAAAAACCTCCATGTATACACATAACGGGTTTACTTGTAAGGTGCAAAACGGTAACTCGCAGACCAGATCTATTAGCAAATCACATAAACTTCACAGCATAATTCACAGTCAAAAAGGCTTAGAGATACAAATTTCTCTAAGCCTTTTTTGAATTTTCTTTTTTCACAGGATATCGCTAAAGCGAGGCGAGTCTGATAAATAAGCGGAGAATTTACTCATAATGAGGAAATAGCACTGAGGATAGCTTAAATAGACGGAAAGATTTCCCCTATTGACTCAAAAAACGTAAGAATCGTTAATTTTGCTTTGCATAAGGGAGAAAACTCCCCTTATTCTCCCCGAATAGAGCTCTATTCCACATAATAACGGGAATATCTCCGCTTATTTTACCTATCACTGGTTGCTCAATTTTCTTACTAAATCACACCTAATTCACATATCCTCCAATAATTATTTCATACCCTGTGATTTACTATGTGAATTAGGAAACAATAAGCAATTAACATTCGTCAAAATGCTACAGAAACAATAAAAAACGCACTGTGAATGATATAGTGAATTGAAGTGCGTTTTCCTATGTGTTTTACAATGTTTGCACCTCTAAAGTAAACCCGTTGGTATACACAACGCAGGTTTTATTTATTGTAAGCGTTTCAATAGGAGAGTGATATAATTGAAGTATTCTTTAATAGGAGTGATATAGATGATCAGTAAAGTCGGGCATATCATGTTATAGGTTCATAACCAGGATGAGGCGGTACACTTTTGGACTGAAAAAGTCGGGTTTACAGTTCAATCCGAAGAAAATAACGGGCAGGGGATGCGATGGATTGAAATCGCACCGACGAAAGATGCAGAGACAAGCATTGTGCTTCACAACAGGGAACTGATTGCTAAAATGCAGCCCGAACTTAATCTCGGAACTCCATCTTTAATGCTATTCACAGATGATTTGGATCAATTACATAATAACCTGTCGGATAAAAATATAACGGTGGGACAAATCGTTGAAATGCCTTCTGGAAGAGTATTCAACTTTGCAGATTATGAGGATAATTACTTTGCTGTCATGGAGAAAAATAAATGAAATGTATACTAGAAAGCCCGAGATCTTCATTAGATCTCGGGCTTTCTACATATTCGTCGCTGAAGACTAATCTAATAATTAGGTTCCTTAATCAATATAACAGAAATCAACAAGTGCAATAGTAAATTTTGCCCGCAATACCCATAGAGTTCTAGACATACGTTATTCTTTTGACTGAAACAAAACTCGGCATTACTTTGGGAATGTTCGTTCTAATGGAGGATATTGGGAAAATTTGTCGAATAGAAATAATACGCGTATGCATAAGTGAAATTTTTCAAAAAAAAGAATATGGAGGCAACGAACGTGAAAAATCCAGATGGCAAAGTGGTTGGCTTTGAATTAAGCAGTCAGGAGCCAGAAAAAGCGGCAGCATTTTACTCAAGCGTATTCGGATGGGAAGTGGCTGAACCTAAATGGGATTTCTGGTCAGTCTCAACAGGTCAAGGTGATGAAATGAATGGGGGTGGGTATAGGCAAAGGACCTCATGATCATCCACACGGTACACGTATACAAATTGAAGTACACTCCATTGACATAACAATTGCAGCAGCGAAAGAAAACGGGGCGTCGGTGGTCAGAGATAAGATGGAATTTGATGATTTCTTCCTTGCATATTTGATGGATCCTACCGGAGTGGGAATTGGATTGATTGAAAAGAAATAATTGAGGAAAGAAAATCTCATATGGCAAGGATAATGAATCTACCATTAAAAGGAGAATAGCCATGATAAAGTTGGAAATCATTAATAAAGCGATGGATTACAAGAAAGCGATTATCACTCACCTGGCTGATCAAAAACAACAGTTTGAAGAAGGATTGATTCCAGAAGAAGTGATTTCAAACAAACAAGACAGGATTCAAATCCTTACTCAAACTGCCATGATTGAGGGGTAAGTGAATTTTTTTGATGGTGATGAAAAGATGAAGACATTCCTTGAATATGGGCTCGATCGATTTGGGGAAGAACTCCAGGAACTTTCACCTGATATGATGGCAACAAATGCCACAGGCCCGATACATATTAAAAACGTTCGATTCAAATCAATTTCAGCCCCCGATTCTATTATTGAAATGGATGAAATGATTGTCTTCTCGGATCAAGTTGTTGGAATGGCTATTGTTAAGTAAAAGGAAGGAGGGTCACTTTTGTTTGAAACCGTATTAGGAAAACCGAAAAGCGAGATAACTGAATTCAAAATGAAATATAGAACCGCCGTAAAAGCAGTCATCATTCAAGATCATAAGATTCTTCTCATGCATTCAAACAGGGGGAATTATAAATTTCCTGGGGGCGGGGTTGAAGAGGGTGAAACCTTGACTCGTGCCCTGATAAGGGAGGTGGCTGAAGAAACAGGCTTTATAAACTGTGTTGTTAAAGAGCCCCTTGGAATCGTGATCCAAAGGCATATGGATGTGTTTGAAGATGATGCCTTGTTCGAAATGACTTCCCATTATTTTAAATGTGAATTAACTGACAGAGATAGAATACCACAACAATTAGAAGGATATGAATCGGAACTGGATATGAAGCCAATGTGGGTTACACTGGATGAAGCGATTGAGAAGAATGAAAAACGGATGGACCAGTTTGATAACAACCGTTGGATTAAACGGGAGAACTATGTATTGAGAGAGTTGAAGAAGTTATATCAATAAGAACCTGCTGAGCGCTTATCTCATAGTGGATAGGTGTTTTTTTCGTTCCTTTTTATCATTTATTCAGTACACGCTTTTCAATTTGAGAAAAAGAGCTGCGAGACACCAGCTCTTTTCAATATGAATATAGTTCTATACCTAAAAATCCAGGCCGTATTTTTTCAGTTTTTCTGTATCATTTGGCAATGTCACATACCCGTCTAATTGCATTCCGAGTTTTTCCAACAGTTTAGATGAGGACTCATTGTCTTTCGTCGTAATAGCTACCACACGTTTTATTCCAATGTTCTTTGCAAGCTCCATCATAGCTCGTGCTGCTTCAAATGCATACCCTTGAGATTGATAGTCAGAGAGAAACGCAAAGCCGATATCTACATCTTCAAGTCCGTCGCGCTTAATCAATCCACACAATCCTATCGGAGAATGATCATCCTTACGTTCTGTTAAGAACAAACCGAATCCTTCCCGTTCATACATTGCCCTAGGACCTTCCGTGATATAGCCCTTTGCATCATCCATAGTACGAATTCCTTTGTCACCTATGTATCGAAGCCATCCAGGTTCATTTAGTAATTTCATAATAAATTCTGCGTCAGTTTCCTCAACCCATCTCAAGGTGAGTCGTGATGTTTCTGTTACCTTCATATGGAACACCTCTCTTTAATCATTCCATCCTATTTTAACTCGAAACATAAGATAGGTGTTATGATTCTTTGTCATGAGCGGGGAAAAATAAATTCAATTCGGAGAAAAAATTGTAAGCTATCTACTATTCTTTCATTTAAAAAGGTGCAGTGTACCCACAACTGTCTTCTATGCGAGACACACACCTGAAAAAAATCCAAGACTATTATTCAATTTTCTTCATGTTATAGTTTCTTTATACAAAATGAACATAATTGAGGTGTAATAATCATGGGGTATAGGTTTAAAATAGAAGACCCAAAAATCCCTGCTCGTTTAGAGTCGGCAAATTTTCAAGATGTCTATTATGAAGAAGATCCATTCCTATCGAATTGTAAGATAGAAAATGCCAGACTTGACCAGGAAGAGATCGATCAGCTCGTGCTATCTAAAGTGTTGTTTAAAAATGTTTCATTCGTTGGTGCATCATTCCCACGAATTGATATGACAGATGTCGTTTTTGAAAACTGTGACCTGTCGAATGCAAACTTTAACGAGGGAATCATACATAGGGTGACCTTTAAGGAATGCAAATTATTGGGTGTGGATTTTTCGGGGGCTAATTTAGGCAATGTCCGTTTTGAGGAGTGCCTGGCGAACATGAGTGACTTTGTTGAAGCACGATTAAAGCAGGTGATCTTTAACCAGTCCCTTTTACAAAATGCCAACTACTCTGACTGTGAACTTTTGAAAGTAAACTTTGATCGATGCGATCTTAATGAGATTGACTTCACCCAGACTGACCTTAAAGGAATTGATATTAGTACCTGCAGGTTTACACGTATAAATGTAGCTCTTGACAATCTTTCTGGTTGTGAAGTTTCACCTGAGCAAGCAATCGGGTTTGCAGGCCTATTGGGATTGAAAGTGATGGAGTAGACGTTGTTCAATCTGTCCACATTTTTAGTGCATCCATGTAAATTCATTACATCCAAAAAAATGCATGTAATCATTCAAGCTGGCATATTCATGTAACAGGGCCCATTGCTTTCCAATTCGAAGGGGGAAAACAACATGACCATCTTCATCTGGGTTTTACAAGGGATATTGGCTGCGATGTTTTTAATGGCAGCTGTCGGAAAATTGACCGGTTCGAGTATGCATCGTGGTGTATTTGATCATTTACGTTTACCTCAATGGTTTCGGGTCGTCACTGGATTGGTGGAATTAACCGGTGCCGTACTATTGGTACTTGGTTATTGGGATGAAACGTACATTGGCCCTGGATCTCTCATTCTTGGAGTCACAGCTATCGGTGGATTGCTTGCCCACATTCGTGTGAAAGATGGATTCAAAGATGCTTTTATGATTGTCCTT
Organism: Rossellomorea sp. ABR4_004; assembly: GCF_056159585.1. NCBI lineage: Bacteria > Bacillati > Bacillota > Bacilli > Caryophanales > Bacillaceae > Rossellomorea > Rossellomorea sp. ABR4_004. The sequence goes on from NZ_JBSWVM010000001.1 coordinate 6,191, forward strand.
TTAGGTATCCTTTCATTCCTATTACTTTATTTAGTTAGGTAACGTTGATGTGCAAAATATACACTGATTTCATTTGAAGATATTGAAAATCAGAAAGGAGTGGAGAGCAAACCCACTCCTTTTTCTTTCGTTTCTTTACAGTAAGTGAAACTTTTACCAATTCCGTTTCGTACATCTCATTAAGAGTATTTGATTTGGAGGAGGGTTATTTTATGATCAAAGTTAAGAATATAAGCAAGCGATATGATTCGATTCAAGCACTTGACGATATTCATTTCATTATTCCAGCAGGCTCTTGTTTTGGGCTGGTAGGACCGAATGGGGCAGGGAAGTCGACACTGATGAAAATCTTATCCGGAGTATTACAAAGCTTTGATGGGGATATCATCGTCAAAGGGCATTCTGTCTTGAAAGAAAGATTAAAGGTGAAAAAGCTCATTGGATACATACCTCAAGATATCTGTCTAGAAGAAACCCTCACTGCCAAGGATAATTTAATGTATTTCGGCAGCCTTTATGGACTGAAAGGCAAAGACCTACAAGATCGTTCCGAGAAAGTGTTACAACAAATCGGTTTACAAGAACGGGGGAAAGACAAAGTCATCACCTTTTCAGGAGGTATGAAGCGCCGATTGAATATTGGCTGTGCTTTACTGCATAATCCCTCCATTATAATCATGGATGAACCTACCGTAGGAATCGATCCACAATCAAGAAACTCGGTTTTCTCTATCATCCATGAGTTAAAGGAGAAGGGAAGTACAATCATCTATTCAAGTCACTACATGGAGGAAGTAGAGCAGCTGTGTGACAGCATCGGACTAATCGACAAGGGGACATTAGTCGAATGTGGAACAATGGAAGAACTGCAACAAAAATATAATAAACCTTCATTGTATATTTCGGGAGAAGGTTTAGATGAAGTCCGCTTATCCATACATGGGCAGGTCAAAGCCAAAGGAAATGGATTTCTTTTGCAAAGTGAAGATCCTTTGGTGACGCTGGAAGAATTGATTGTCGAGTTACGCAATCAAAACATTATGCCAAGAAGGCTTGAATTGTACCAGCCAAAACTGGAGGATATCTTTTTCGCTTTGACTGGAACACAACTGCGAGATTCATAGAAAGGGAGGATGAGCATGTGGGCTATTGCACGGACGGAATTAAAGAAAAATATTCAGGATAAAGGGTTATGGTTCTGGACATTTATCTTACCAATCGTATTTATTATCGCTTTTGTCGCCATATTTTCAGGTGATGAAAATACAAGTTATAAGGAAGTTGTTACACAGATCATTCCCGGCTACACGATTATGTTTGCCTTTTATATCATGATCTCCATGGTGATTGCATTTGTTAAGGACAGGGATAAGGGCATGGTATCCCGTATCGCTAGTACCCCATTACCGATCAGAGACTATTTTATCGGAAAATGGATCCCATTTTTGTTGATTGTGCTGATCCAAGTGGCAGTATTATTTGGTTTCGGTGTGGTTGTTTATGATCTGCCATTAGGAGATCCATTTGCATTGATCCTGTTATCTTTGTCATTAGCATTTATTGTAACCGGATGGGGTATGGCACTCGCAGTATTGGTGAAAACGGAAAACATGGGGATTGCGATGACTCAGATCATAGCCCTCGGTGGTGCTATGCTTGGGGGTTTATGGCTACCAGTCGAACTAATGCCGGAGTTCATGCAAACAATCAGCAAGGCATTGCCTCAATACTGGGCTATCGAAGGTTACAAAGAGGTGATCCTTGCAAATGGCACAATAAGGGATGTTTTGTTTAATATCGGAATTTTGCTTATCGCTGGAATAGCGGGTGGTTTCATTGCGATCGCAGCTTATCCACGGTTCCTTCGTTTATCAAAGAATTGACGTGAACTAAAGGCTTCCAATTGTGGGGAGCTTTTTTTAAATTTACAAATGACACTAGTGTAAATAGTAAATATGAGGTTCTAATAGATAACAGTGGTATAATACAATAGTCTGAAAATTTATTTCTATATTTATCTGGTTTCTTGGCATCGTTCTGCGGTAATCACAGAATGAATAATTTCAAGTAACGTCAAGGTATTGAGGATAATGAATAGGCTGGGTCTGTAATATCGAAAGGGGAAAATCAATGAATTCAAACAGTGTGAAAATAGTAGAAGTAAATAAAGATACTTGGTACGATTGCTGTCAGCTGGAAATTTCTGATGATCAAAAGGCATTCATCGAGTCAAATGCGGTATCGATAGCTCAATCAAAATTTGAACCTTCACTAAAGCCCTTTGCCATCTTTTATGAGGACAAAGTGGTCGGCTTTTTAATGTACAATACTGTGCCAGAAGAACTCGATGCTTTCTGGGTATACCGAATCATGGTGGATAAAAGCTATCAGGGTAAGGGTATTGGAAAAACTGCAACTGACTTGATGATTGAAGGGATGATTGAAACCCTTGATGTCGATAAGATTGTAGTGGGGTATCATCCTGAAAATAAAGGGGCACACCATTTATATTCCAGTCTGGGATTTGTTGACCAGGGAGATAGATTCGGTCGGGAAATGGCTGTTGTGAAAAATTTGAAGTCGTAAGAAATAATACAGGAAAGGCCAAGTCTAGATCATTGGCCTTTGAGTGTCCTGGGCTTGAAAACGAATCAACGATCATCTTATGTCCAACGTTCCCCGAATCCTTTCTTTCGCTCCCTTACGCCACTTCTTCACTGCGGAAATCGAAACATTCTCTATCTCTGCAATCTCACTTACCGTCAGCATGTGAAAACATGTATAAAGCACCCATTTCCTCTGATTTTCAGTTAAGTCCTCACAATAACTATACAGTAACTCTTGTGCCAACCCATCATTCACTTTTTCATCCTCCATGATTTCAAAAAAATCCGCTTCTTTGAAAATACTTCTCTCTTCATTCCGGTTTTCACTTGTTAATTGAGATAGTATTCTGCCACGTACAAATGAATAAGCATATGCCGGGAAAGCCCCTTTTTCTGGATCGAAATTTTCATGTGCTTCCCAGAGTGCGATGAGACCAGTCTGATAATATTCATGCTTATTTTTGTATATGTGCAAAGAGTGAATCACTTTATGAATCATTAAATCATATTGCTTATAAAGCTCTTCAAATTTCTCCAACTCAGATTCCTTCTGATTGGCGCGCCTCTCTTTGTATTCCCGGGTAGCATAACCATACAAGGAAAAAGAGAGGTGAACAAAAGGAGAAAGTGTACGTAAACCTGGAGTAAACACAGAGTAATTATTGGAGGTGTAACCCTCTTTTCTCATGAAAAAGCATTGTTTACCTGAATTATCATCGTTAAATACGGAATACGAATTAAAATGGTCTCATTATTCAAGGGTTATTACTTTAAGGACATTTTATAGTAGATTCGTTTACCAAATTAGATCTTAAGGCAATACTAGGAGTAAGAAGTGATGCAAAGGAGGGACTAACATGCCAAGGAAAGATGACTCCTCAACTGAACAAAAAGGGGAATTGGTACATGAAAAAGAAAAAAACGAGATGCTGGAACAAATGTTAGCGGCTGTTCTGAACTATTTATCCGATGATGAAATAGAAGAGATTGACCTTGAATATCTCCTGACAAATACGAAAGATCTTAGGCAATGGTGGGATCAGTATAGGGAGAAAAACAAAAAGCAGGTTGAGGATGAAATCAAAAAGTCTTTGAGCAGGTTGACTCTTGAAGAACTAGAAAGTATTAGGGAACAAATAAAGGAAAAGAATGGCTAAGTCATTAATGACTTAGCCATTCTATTTTTATAACAATTTCATACTACCATTGATTGAATAAGTACATAGGTAGTTAACTTCCATATTTTAAGTTATTCATAATATTATTATGTCTACTTGAATTGTTAATTAAAAGGAATTGATCATTATCGCTAAAGGGCTCAAGCATTGGATTACTAGCATATTAGGAAATTTATGTTAAAATAGAAAGAGATTAATAGGGGGGGGAATAGTCATTCTTCATTGGTATCTTACCTCAGCGTTTGCATTAATCTTAATGGTCTTCAACGCTATGCTTGAAAAAAAATTAAGAAAAACCTTTCATATTTATAAGGAGGATCTGAATGAATTAAGGCACCCGGTACATCAATGGGGAGAGAGAATACTATTAGTGCTCATGGTCGCCGGCGTAATCATCATTCTTTTCAATAATGAAAATATCATTAGCCCTGAATTGTATTTTCTGACCTTCTTCATTGTTCATCACGTATTCAGAGCTCTCATGGAATGGTTGTTATATCCGAAAACAAAAGAATATGTATTAACGATATCTACTATAGCATCTGCCATCACCATGTTGATCTTCTTGGTGATTCTTGAGAAGCTTTCAATATAGCAAAGGTGAATTGACGAAAAAAAGCATACGTTCTTTTTATAGGGAGATTCTTTATATTTATGGTGGGTGTTTTCTTATCCAGTCTCTGGATTGTTGTTGGCACCTTGTTTCGTATCGCTGGTGGTTTAATAATGGGGAGCAGCTCATACTTTTAGAAGAAGAAAGCTGTGAAAAGACGATAATGTGAGTTAGTCATTTGATCGAGTAAGAAAAAACGCTCCGACTGAGCGTTTTTTCTTCATAATAATAGGCCAACCTTCCACTCAAATCCCCTTGGTAATTTCTCGAAACAACTGATCTGCCATTGCCACAACCCCGACTGGCATTTGATTCACGATAACGGTCAAAGACATTTTACAGTCAGGATAATAAAGTGTAACTGATTCGTATCCATGTAGCCCTCCCTGATGACCAACGGCTTGTCTTCCATCATCAAAGGTATATTGATGGAGTCCCAAACCATAGGACTGCTTCGGATCATCAGCTTCCAGGAAACACATCATTTCAGTCAAAGATTCCTTAGATAGTAGCTGACCATTAAAAAGGGACTTCATGAACGTTTGAATTTCGAGAGGATTAGAAATAACAGCCCCTGCAGTCCATAGAATCGATATGTTGAGATTCGTAATTTCTGATATTTCATCTGAAAGGTCTGTCAGGTCAGGAGTAGCTCTAGAATAACCTGTCGCAAAAGGTTTTCTCAGATCATTCGTACGGGGAAAGTATGTCCTTTCCAATTGAAGCGGTTGGATGACCCATTGTTCGAGAAGGTATTCTATCGACTCTCCGGTTAGTTTTTCCGCTATTATTCCAAGCAGGATATAACCTGTATTTGAATAGTTAAATTCAGTACCCGGTTCAAATTGAAGGTCATGGGTGGCAACAAGTCGGATAAGGCTCTGTGGCGGGAATTCATCATGAAGGCTGGATATTGCGTGCTGAATACAATTTGTTCCTGCAACATCCATCCATATATAGTCCTTCAAACCACTTCTGTGTTGTAGCAAATGCCGGACGGTTATATGAGTCCCCTCTTTCAAGATGCCTGGTAAGATGGAATTTACAGTTTGTTCAAGTGACACAATGCCTTCATCCTTCAATTTTAAAATAAGTGCGCTGATGAAGATCTTCGTAATGCTCCCGACCCGTAGATGATCATACGGGTCCAACCTTGCATCTGATGCGATATGACGAACCCCTGCTGCCATTGGATAGTCCTCTCCAGAAGAATCTGTAAAACAGATTGAGATGCCAGGAAGCTGATATCTCTCACGAAATGAACGGACTGTATTCTCAACCAATAGTCGATCTATCAAACTAATCATCCTTTCGAGTCGTATATAAACTAAGTGTATCAATGGTTCATCTTAAAGTACTCAGTCTGGGAACCGAGATCTCTTACTCCTAAGGTGGAAATCAAAGAGTCAGGCAGGATATGTGATGCCTTATATTGAATGGTATTCTAGTACTCTACAAGAAATGGAGGAAGCTATATGATCAAGAGTCCGATCAAAAACAAAGTGAACCTGGTTTTTATTCCTGTAAGTGACATTGAAAAGTCTAAAGATTGGTACGCGAGAATCCTCGGAATCGAAAAAGGAGAAGACCTTTTCGATCATCTCTTTGTTGCCGACATGGATGGTGCAGGTATGATTCTTGACACGATGCCCATGTGGAAAGACAATAATGGAAAAGGACCAAGACTGAATTTCCCTGCGATTCAATTTGCCACTGATGATATCCATGGCTCCTATCAATTTATGAAAGACAATGGTGTCGAATTAGTAACGGATATCCAAAATGATCATTACTTTGTTTTTAAAGATCCTGATGGGAATGTGTTGATGGTTTGTCAATAGTCAGCATTTAATAGTTGGGAGACTTTTTTTCAGAGTCTCCCGTTAGTATACATATGAGAAATGAAAGCAATTAGAAGGAGAGATTATTAATGCCCATCCGAAATTCAACTAAAGCCCTTATTATAAAAGAAAATAAAGTACTGCTCACCAAGAATAAAGACAAGGATGGATTCTTTTATCTATTTCCAGGTGGGGGCCAGGAGCAGGGTGAGACGCTTCATGAAGCTTTAAAAAGAGAATGTATCGAGGAAACCGGAAGGGAAGTGGAAGTAGGGGAACTCATACATATACGCGAGTACATCGGGAAGAACCATGAACATGCTTCCTTTGATCATGACGTACATCAGATGGAGTTTTATTTTAAATGTTCAATTCTCAATGAAATGGACAAAGATCCTGCCCCTACCAATCCAGATAGTCATCAGGTAGGGGTCGAATGGATGGATTTGACTGAGTTAACGAAGTGTAGATTATATCCTAGGAAAATCATTCCGTATCTAAACAAAGAACTAACTCCGGTAATATATCTTGGAGACATCAACTAGTGAAACAAGCTCAGGGTTCGCACGCTGAGTTTGTTCCCATCTAGAGAAACAGAGTGTCTCCTCGATGAATCGGTGGTAGTATTGAGAACATTCCATTATGTAATCAATGGTCAGCAGTGCTTTTTCTTCAAACGATTCCCACCTTAATGCTCAATTCCCGCAGGTGGTTTCGGTCTTCTGACTAACTCACCACTACAGTTCGGGCAGATAGAGTCATTTTTAGCTGTACAATCCTCACAAAAGGTACATTCATGCACACAGATATACGCGTCATCCGTCAAAGTCCTCCGGCAGGCCTGACAATCCGTCTTCATTTCCAATCCCATATGTAACTCCCTTTCTATTTATCTCTTTCCATTATATTCTAAAATGCGTTAATATAGTGAATATATGGAAAAGTTTTTTAGGATTGAGGCAGATTAAATGGATCCTATATACGAAAACAAATTAACATAGTAACTGAATCCAATCTATGCGAGGCATATATTACAAGAAACAGCTTGGATGACGACGCAAATTCCCTTATTCGGGCGAAATCTGCTCCTCCTTGACTAATTTTCTATATGCAATATGAACCTTCGACTAAAAAAGAAAGGGAGGACACCCCATCATGATCAAAGCTGCCATATTCGACCTGGACGGGACCCTGCTGAACAGAGATGCCTCTGTAAATGAATTCATCAACAGACAATATGAAAGATTGGATAAATGGCTGAGACATATCCCGAAAGAATCGTACATAACCAGGTTCATTGAATTAGACCAGCGCGGCTACGTATGGAAAGATGAAGTGTACAAGCAACTTATCGATGAATTCACTATTCCTGAATTAACTTGGGAAGAACTGCTTGAGGATTACCTCAGTGAGTTTAAGCACAGCTGTGTACCTTTTCCACATTTACATAAAATGTTGGATGAGTTAAGAGAAAAAAATATCAAGCTGGGAATGATCACAAATGGCTTTGGCCAGTTTCAAATGGACAACATCCTGGCTCTTGATATAAAAGCATATTTTGATGAAATTCTAGTTTCAGAGTGGGAAGGCTTGAAGAAGCCTGACCCTGAAATCTTTAAGAGAGCGTTAGTAAGGTTGGATTTAGAACCTCATGAATGCATCTTTATCGGTGATCACCCTGAGTATGATGTGTATGGTGCTCAAAAATCGGGATGAAAGGTGTTTGGAAGAAAGACCATCATTTCAGTCATGCGGAACAAGCAGATTGGGTGATTGATGATCTGATGGAATTGCCTAGATACATTAATCATCTGAATAACAATCGAGATTGATCAAATCCGATATGCCTTTGATCGTAATGAAAATGGGAAAATGTTTAGAGTCAACCCTCTAAGTATTTTCCCATCTGTTTTTATATAAAAAAGTATATATTTTTCTCTGTGCATTTTTCAGCCCGTTCAAAAGTCGCACCTAATATTCATTCAATCAAACACTTCCGGTATCACCGTATAATGTAAATAAGAAAATAATACGCTTCCCCTTGAAAATGTGTAGAAATTTCTTTATATTTAGTAAATATAATTTTACCAATTGTTGGAGGAGTCTACCTATGAAGGACATGAAGAAATTATGCAACTCCATAAATAATTGTTTTGTAAGAGATGACTCGAATACTGAAAAACTACATATGGGCGAAATCGTTCACATTTTGCGTGTGAAGTCTCAATTAACGCAAGAGGAATTAGCTCATAAAGCAAACGTGAGTGCTCAAACGATTAAGAGGCTTGAAGGAGGGAAAGGCAAAGTGAGTGACATCACCTGCCGATCAATAATTGAAGCACTTGGAGTAAATATTACTTTATTAACGGAGCTTTTAGAGAAATGACTTAACTTGTAGAAAGTAGGAAATGTAAAAGTAGATTAACGAATTAACGAATTGGGGGCGTTATTATTTCCTATTTTTTAAAATATTTTTAAGGAAGATATGTTCATCATGATTCAGAATTTCTGCTATTATATACAGCTGTCTAAAATTTCTAGCAAATTAAAAAGGTGCAAAATTGAAATCAGGGTTTGGTAGGTGCTATATTATTCTGAATAAGGTATGAATTCCAATCATACCTTTTATAAAGTTCAATCCAAAGAAGGGAGAACTTATGGATAATAAATGGGAAGCAGCACTACCATCTCTTTCTCAGGTTACCGTGTTTTCCAATCTCAATAATGAACCTGTCAGGATCCATGGTGGAGATGATAGTCTAAGGTGCATCGGTGTCGGGACGGATGCAGCGGTCTTTCAATCCATTTATGCTCCGGAGTATGCGTTCAAATTGTACGCGGAGGATAAGGGATCGAAAATTAATATAGAAGAAAAAGTGTACAATACCATTGGGAATTCACCTTTTTTCTCAACCTGCTATGCAGCTTACGATAAATTTCTCGTTTTAAGTTACGAAGATGGACCAACACTATTCGATTGTCTGCTCCAAGGAATTCACCTTCCAGAACAAGTAATTCAAGATGTTGAGGAGGCCAGACAGTATGTTCGTGATCAGGGATTGAATCCCCGTGATATTCATTTAAAAAATATATTGCTTCAAAATGGAAGAGCCAAAATCATTGATGTATCCGAATACGTCCTTCCAGGAAATGATTTTAGATGGGAGCATTTAAAGAAAGCATACGAAGAGCATTACCACCTCATTGATGGAAGAGCCATTCCGTTTTGGTTACTTGAAACAATCCGAAAATGGTATAACTCATGGAATAAGCATTTCACTTCTTATGAGGAATTTATGAAAATTGTATTAAAGTTTACTTCATTTAAAAAAGACTAAAAAAGCATTCAGAGCAATAAAAGCTCTGAATGCTTTTTTCTAGGTAAAGGTACTTCCAGGTGCCAATACCACCTTGGAAGTAAGTATTTCTCAATGCAGTTAATGAGGTATTCGTATATGAGTTCTAGGGCTAATACAATCTCAATTAGAATCTTACATTTTTCCCCTTCACTTGCTATAGAAGATTGAGTGAAATCAATTGTAGATGAAGGATAAATTTGTCATAATTTATTTATACTACAATTTTAAGTTATTCAAGAAAAAGGAGGAGAAACCATGTGGAATCAAAACAACGTTTCTCATATACTCGGCACACATTATCCCATCATCCAAGCAGGAATGGCTGGTGGGGTCACTACTGCAAATCTGGTATCTGAAGTATCAAATACGGGAGGATTGGGAACCTTGGGAGCAGGATATTTGTCTGCTGATGATATGAAACGAGCAATCAAAGAAATAAAAGAACAAACGAATCAGCCTTTTGGGGTGAACCTCTTCATACCTGAAAATCCAATAGTAAAGGAAGAACAATTAACCAATGCCCGAAGAATGTTGGAGCCTTTTAAAAAAGAATTACACATAACGGACAACAGCTCGTTTCCAGTTCTGCAAACCGATTTTGAAAAGCAGCTAGAAGTCATTTTCAGTGAAAAGATACCCGTTTGCAGCTTTACGTTCGGTGCACCTTCTAAAGAGCTTGTGAAAGAGGTAAAAAAGGAAGGGAGCATCGTGATCGGCACTGCGACGACTGTTGCAGAGGCTGTTGTCAATGAAGAGCGCGGCGTAGACATCGTTGTCGCCCAAGGAAGCGAAGCGGGTGGGCATCGGGGCACGTTCCTCGGTTCATTTAAACAATCAATGATCGGAACCTTTTCTCTCGTTCCACAAGTGGTGGATGCCGTAAGCATACCTGTGATTGCTTCAGGAGGTATTATGGATGGAAGAGGGGTTATGGCAGCACTTGCATTAGGGGCAAAGGGAGTCCAAATGGGAACTGCTTTTCTTACATGTAAAGAGAGTGGGGCTGGGACTTCCCATAAAAGGGCTGTGTTAGAATCAGCAGAAACTCATACGGTCATCACAGCTGCCTTTAGCGGGAAACCAGCTCGAGGGATCGACAACAGATTTACTAGGGAAATGCAGCAATATGAGAGACAATTACCTCCTTATCCCATCCAAAATGCGCTAACGAAAGAACTGAGAAAAGAAGCGGGTATTCAGGGCAACCCAGAATTCATGTCCTTGTGGTCTGGACAAAGTCCAAGGCTCAGCAGGGACATATCTGCGAAAGATCTGCTCGAATCCATAGTAACTCAAATGGAAGAAACGCTAGGGAGGTTGAATAAATAACTAAGTCGCTCCATATCATTCATAGTCCCAATCTCACAAATCCTATTTTCCAAATATTAAACCTTGTAATCATTTCTAGCAAAGGTATAATTTTGATATAAGGAAAGCGTTTTTTTATTTATCATTAATTTTCAAAATAGTTAAAATCCATTCGTTATGTTGCGTTTTTAGGAGGTACAAATGAGAGAAATATTACCTGGATCTGTACTGTCTCATATTCAGTATGGTTATCAAAAAGTTCCTAAGAAGGTCAAAAGTCAATGTCCAAGTTGTTCTAAGTCAAGTGAGTTTGTTTTGAAGGCCAATTTTTATCAAGTGAACAAAACAGGACTGTTTGCAGAGGCAAATTGTTCAGAGTGTAAGAAACCTTCCCTATTCGTTATTATGCTTAATGATGATTTGGTCAATCGGAAAGAGGAAGCTGGCCTTTATATTTATGATCCCCTGGCAACGAACGGACCGTTGGATCAGATTCAAGGGAATAAAAGGATCCCACAGGACCTCGTCCGATCATTTCGATCCGCTCTAAATGTCAGCCAGTCGAAGGATAACTCTGCTACAGCCGTCATGTCTAAGCGTGTCCTCGAGAGTGTTCTGAAGAATTTTAATGGGGACAAAGTAAACGGGCAATCCTTATCGGAGCAGTTCGATCAGTTACCCAAAAATGTCGACCTTACTAAGCCAATCCAGGCGCTGAGCCACCTTGTCCATCCAAACTCTCCCTTCTATGAAATGCTTGAATTGGAAAGGGAAATTGACGATGAAACAGCAGGCTTATTGATGGAATTATTAGAAGGCCTCATTGAATACTTATTCGTTCTTCCAGAAAAAATCGAAACGTTACAAGAAAAAATCGAAAAGAAATATTAGTAAAAGTAGAGTGCCGTTTCTAGCACTCTACTTTTTTATAGTGGCTTTAACTTAAGTGAATACAGTGCCTGATTCACGTCATCGATGTCATAGATTTTCTTCTCTAAACAAAACTGAATCACGAGATCGAATCGGTCGTTTCCTGATAGGGAGAAACCGGCAGCACTCAACAATTCATCGGTTTCTTCCTCCGACAGTTCAAGAGAAAGACATAGTGCTGCTACTGTCCTTTTACTCGGCTTGTATTCAGGAATTGATCTGATCTTTGAAAAATGCTTTCGGTCGATCCCCGCTTTTTTGTAGATGGCAGCATCTGTCTGGCCCGTGGCATCGATATACTGAAACAACCTATCTGAAAAAGACGCTGATTGATGCAGCTCAATAAATTCTTCCAGCTCACTGGAGTAAATCTGACCATCTAAGAAGGGTTCTTCTTTATGTATATCATATATCCGTAGTTCTCTATTTGTTTCCACGAAATCATGAAGTTCCTGCAAAATCTTTTCATTAAGCATCCGTTCACCTCCAAAATGTCGCTTACGGGGCGACCTGTTTCGTACTATTCGTGGTTATGATTATATCAGAAACCATGAAGAGAGGATGGAAAAAAATGAATAATGACTTAACCGAAATTATATTCCTGTTAGACAGAAGCGGATCAATGGGTGGACTTGAACATGAAACGATTGGGGGTTTTAATTCTTTTATTAAAAAGCAGAGTCAATTACCGGGTCAAACACTCGTTACTACCGTTCTTTTTGATGATAAGGTTGAGCAATTATGGAGTGGGATGGAGGCTAATAAAGTAAGGCTCACACAAGAGGAATATTATGTACGGGGTTGCACTGCTCTAATGGATGCTGTCGGTAAAACGATTATTAAAGTAGGTCACAGCTTATCTGCTCTTGAGGAAGAGGAGCGACCAGGTAAAGTCATCTTCGTTATCACAACCGATGGTATGGAAAATGCCAGCGTTGAGTTTTCCGCGAGTAAGGTGAAGGACCTTATCAGTCATCAAAAAGAGCGATACAATTGGGAGTTCATTTTTCTAGGTGCGAATATCGATGCTGCTGAAGAAGCTCTGAATATTGGGATTGACATAGAGAGCTCCTATCAATTTGAAGCTTCTTCTAAAGGTGTTGAAAAAATGTATGATATAGTGAGTGAGATTGTATTTCAGAAGAGACGTTGATGTTAATATTGAATATTGGATCTCATCTATTCATTAGATGGGATTTTTCATTATAGAAATGCTTGATGTCTATCATCATGAATTCGCCGTTATATCTTGAATTTCGCCGAAAAAATTGGAATAGCGCCGTTCAATCGGACGAATAGCAGTCAACACACCAAAATCCAACGTTATCCCATACAAAACATATAAAATTACCTCAACATTCAATAACTTTCTCGATTCTAAACAGAATTTATTTAAATTTTGCCAAAACTAGTTTATCATTATAAGGTAGATTCAATTGAATCCAAATGGAAGTCAATGGAGTTAAAGGAAGGTACATTATGTCGACAGAAAACGAAAAGAATATTACCAGAATACATATGGATGGGAAAGAATACATTCTCATCGGAACTGCTCACGTGTCGCGTCAGAGTGCGGAGCAGGTAAAAGAAGTGGTCGAAGCCGAACAGCCGGACACGGTTTGTGTGGAACTCGATGAACCAAGGTATCAATCAATCGTCGAGGGTGATAAATGGAAAGATACTGACATCTTTCAAGTAATTAAAGACAAAAAAGCAACGTTACTTCTTATGAATCTTGCCATTGGATCATTCCAACGGCGTATGGCCAAGCAATTCGGAATCAAACCAGGCCAGGAAATGATACAAGGTATTGAATCGGCTAAAGAAATTGGCGCTGAACTCGTCTTGGCTGACCGGAATATCCAGATCACGTTCTCCCGTATTTGGAACAGTGTCGGATTCAGTGGCAAAGCGAAACTCATGACACAAATCATCTATAGTATTTTCAGTACCGATACGATTACAGAAGAAGAACTTGAGAAAATCAAATCTCAAGATATGCTGGATTCGATGCTAAATGAATTCACCCAAGTGTTTCCTAAGTTGAAAACACCATTAATCGATGAACGGGATCAATACCTTGCCCAGAAAATCAAGGATGCCCCAGGAGAGAAAATTGTAGCAGTATTAGGCGCTGCTCATGTACCCGGTATAACGAAAGAAATCTATAATGAACATAATCTGGACAAGCTGAACGAACGTCCTGCTAAATCAAAATGGCCAAAGATTATTGGCTGGGCCATTCCCGTCATGATTCTTGCCGTGATTGCCTATACCTTTATTTCCAATCCGGATGCAGGGATACAGCAGGGGATCAGTTGGATATTATGGAACGGAGGTTTCTCTGCACTTGGCGTAGCCATCGGATTAGGTCATCCATTAGCAATATTGACAGCATTCATTGCAGCACCATTTACCTCGTTAAATCCACTACTGGCAGCAGGATGGTTTGCAGGATTCGTCCAGGCATATTTCCGCAGACCGAATGTCGGTGACTTTGATTCACTTTCTGAAGACGTTCTGAGTGTAAAAGGATTCTGGCGTAACAAAGTAACGCGAATCCTGCTCATTGTCGTACTTGCTAACTTAGGGAGTACACTTGGCACTGTAATTGGTGGGGCAGATGTAGTCCGGTTGTTTCTTGAGAATATAAAGTGAAGTGAAATAAGCTATCCTTCTGCGGATGGCTTATTTTTTATTAAAAGATGTTGGAATATTATGTTAAAATGAATTGAATATTGATTTTTGGGAGGGATCTTAAATATGAACCACTTTATAAGCAGATATGCCCACTGGTTACTTCTCCTACTTGTTGGCTCTAGTTTTGTTATGGGTTTCACACTCTTCGATCATTCTGTTCAGGGAGTAATCGCTGGTGTATTTGGCATTATTGGTTTTAGTGGAGTGGCTTATCTTGTTTTACATATTGAGAAACATAGAAGGAGGGAGACTAAATAGTACAAACAGTGAGAAATGATTGATTCAGGAGGCAATATGATGTATCCAGAATCACTATTAAACTTGATATCTATTAACAACGATGTTTTGTGGGGAGTCATTTTAATAATCGGACATTTAGTCTCCACTACACTAGCATTAGCCATATTTTCATCAATTTTGCTTAAAAATAAGAAGAACGGATTATTATTCCTTATTCTCTTAATTGTCATGGGGGTGCTGACACTCTATAGAGTAATGAGTTATTCTACAGCATTAGGATTAATTATTGGTTTCATGTATATCTTGTTATGTTTTGTTACTTTTATTTCTTTGAAAAAGAAGATGACTATGGAAAAACAATTGTGATTTGGTTATATGCTTATATAAGATAGAGTGATAGAAAGGACTGTCTATATGATATGCGTTATCAGACACGGTCAAACCGACATGAACAAGGAAGGCAGATTACAAGGAAGAAACGGCCTTCCCTTAAATAAAGAAGGTTTCAGACAAGCTGAATACTTAAAGTACAAACTGTCACAGGTTCCTTTTGACTATGTCTTTTCATCTCCACAAGAAAGGGCGATTCAGACGGCTGAAATTGCCACTGGTAAGAAAGCCCTCATAGATCGAAGGTTGGATGTTTATGATTTAGGTGAAGCGGACGGGCTACTGAAAAGCGAGGTAGAAATGGCTGGGATTCTCCCTGATGCCAGAATTTATAAAGGACTTGAAGAAACAGATTGTTTCATGGAGAGAATTTTTTCATTTTTGACTGAATTAAAAAAGGAGTATGGAAATAATGAGAAGAAGATTCTGATTTCTGGTCACCGTTGTACGACAGGGGCAATCGGCTCATTTTTCACAGAAGGCTCCTATGATGAAAATATCCTGAAGAACTCCTCTAATAATGGCGATTTTAGCTTATTTTCTTTCTGAAAGATGGACATTCAGAAGAGGAATACGATAATGAAAGGAAATTTGTATCTCGCGGGGGTTTACTTTTGGTGAATGAAAATATTCGCTATTATTCATGTCACTATGTGTTTTCAAAAAAAGATCATTGGGTAAATAGTAAGTAGCCTTTACCCGCAACCTTGTGAGGAGAGAATAATAGGAGCTGTGACGATCGTTGCTCAATATACATGACAAATATTCCATTGTTTTGTATCAAACACATATGGCAAAAAATCAAGCTTCTCGTAAATCTCAGAAAATAACGATCCAAATGCTTTCTCAATATACAGGTTTCTCTGAGGAAATCATTCTCGAAGCACTTGAGTTTGGAAAATTAGCACCTGATTTATCTATTAGATAATCACCTACGTGTAAAGGTCTAAGAAAATTATTTTCTCCTCCAAGGTTGACCATTAGAAAGACTGTAATGTAGTTGATTCATTTTTGTTACATAATTAATTTTTTAAGAATATATTGAAAAAACAAGCCTATATTTATTATAATAACAGAAAGGATTTATAGAGGAGGATCTAATGGACACCCACAGGAGTAAAAGGATATCCAAGTTATACCGAAAGTTGATTACTTCTGATGCAACACAAGCTTTCCTTATTTATAAAGGCCTAGATGAGACAACGAAAGCAGAATTACTCGATTTAGTGGCAGAGATGGGCTCTCAGCACTCAGAAAAACTTTTGAATAAAATAAGCTAACATACTTTAACCGAGTTTAAGACCTGGAGAGGTGATTTCTCCAGGTCTTTTCTTATGGAAGGTTCATTATCATAAAACGATAAGTGTCGGAAACATTAAAATGAACCTGGGTCATTTATCCTTCATGAAACGCTCAAACCTAAGGATATATACCATCTATATGAACAAAAAATGCGGTGTGGTTTCGATTACGAAATCCATCGCATTTTTAGTTTTTCATTAGATTAGGTGATTCCAATTAACTATTTATTGACTAAAAAGGAGAAAAACCCTATTGATTGAAACTAAATATAGTTCTATTTTCCTTATTTTATGAAAATAGGAATAAATTCCTTTTTATTCAAAAAATTGTTGTAATTAGGCGAATTAATATTTATAATATTAAGAAAATTTAATAAATATTTCCTAGGAAAGGGGGTCACTATATGAATGTATATATGTCGGTGGATATGGAGGGAATTACAGGCTTAGTTGATCATACACATGTAGATTCGAGCAAGCATAATTATGAGCGTGGGAGAATCATCATGACGGAGGAAGCGAATACGGTAATATCTGCTGCCTTTGAGTCAGGTTGCGCCGAGGTACTGGTAAATGATAGTCATTCACAAATGAACAATTTATTAATTGAAAAGCTGCATCCAGAAACAAAGTTGATATCCGGTGGAGCGAAACCATATTCCATGGTTCAAGGGCTGGATGAGACGTTTGATGGGGCTTTTTTTGTGGGCTATCACGCACGGGCATCGACGAAGGGTGTGATGTCCCACTCGATGATTTTCGGTGTTCGCAACATGTATATCGATGATGTTGCCGTGGGTGAACTGGGCTTTAATGCGTATGTTGCAGGATTTTACGGGGTTCCAGTGTTGATGGTTGCCGGAGATGACCAGGCAGCACTTGAGGCAGAAGCATTGATCCCCAATGTTACGACAGCCGTCGTGAAAGAAACGATTTCCCGTTCTGTGGCGAAAAGCCTGACACCTCAGAAATCAGCACAATTATTAAAGGAGAAAACCGAAGAAGCGATACATAACAAAGAAAACGTAAAACCTCTCAATCCACCTGACCAACCGACATTGCGAATAGAATTTGTGAATTACGGACAAGCGGAGTGGGCAAGCCTCATGCCGGGGACAGTACTAGAAGCTGGTACAACCACTGTACGATTTGAGGCGAAAGATATCCTGGAAGCCTATAGAGCCATGGTTGTAATGACTGAACTGGCGATGCGAACAACATTCTGTTAGAAAGTGTGAGATCAATGGGTACATATTTGTTGAAACGACTTCTGGCCATGGTGATAACGTTATGGCTGATTGTGACATTAACATTTTTCTTAATGCATGCCATACCAGGGTCACCATTTAATGAAGAGCGAAATACAAGTGAGATAGTACAGCAAAATTTAGAAGCTCATTATCATTTGAATGAGCCGTTGATGATTCAATATCTTCTCTATTTAAAGTCCCTTAGTTCATTAGACTTTGGTCCATCTATTACACAACCATCACAAACCGTAAATGACTTATTAGGAAGGGGATTTCCAATTTCCTTTGAATTAGGAATGATTACTCTCGTAATTGCCGTATTGTCTGGCATTATTTTAGGTGTATTGGCTGCTCTCAGACATAACGGTATTATCGATTACATGGCAATGACCTTCGCCGTACTCGGGATTTCGATTCCAAACTTTGTAATGGCGACATTACTTATTCAGGAATTGGCTGTAAACAGGGGGATTTTCCCTGTAGCCACATGGACGAGCTGGCGTCACATGGTTCTTCCGACCTTGGCATTAGCAACAGGGCCAACGGCCATCATTGCCCGTCTGACTCGTTCTAGTATGTTGGAAGTGTTAACCCAGGATTATATTCGAACGGCCCGTGCCAAAGGGTTGTCACCAATCAAGATTGTGTTTAAGCACGCCCTGCGAAATGCCTTACTCCCGGTTGTAACTGTACTGGGTACTCTAGCAGCAGGAATATTAACAGGTACATTCGTTATTGAACAAATCTTTGCGATTCCTGGAATGGGAAAGTATTTCGTGGAGAGCATCAATCAGCGTGATTATCCTGTCATTATGGGGACGACTGTATTTTACAGTGCATTTCTCATACTTATGCTGTTTTTAGTAGATTTAGCTTATGGATACCTTGATCCCCGTATTAAGTTACATAAGAAGGAGGCGAAATAATGGGAGTTCCAAAACACCAAGAACCAAATGTGACTCCAGACGTACTGGATGAGTGGTTTACACCCAAGAAGAGGAATAAAGATGATGCGGAAGCGGTGGTCCGACCGAGTCTTTCCTATTGGCAGGATGCGTGGAAGCGTCTTGTGAAAAATAAGCTGGCAATGCTTGGCTTTGTTTTTTTAATCGGATTGATGGTGATGGCTGTCATTGGCCCCATTATTTCTCCCCATGACGTAACGAAGCAAACACTTTCGAACCAAAACCTGCCGCCTTCCTCTGATCACTGGTTTGGTACAGACGATATGGGACGAGATGTATTTACCCGTACGTGGTACGGTGCACGGATATCATTGTTTGTAGGTTTTATGGCCGCACTCATTGATTTTGTTATCGGGATTGTATATGGAGGCATTGCAGGTTATAAGGGTGGTAAAACCGATAACGTTATGATGCGTGTTGTTGAAATCCTATACGGATTACCTTACCTATTAGTTGTGATTTTATTAATGGTCGTGATGGGGCCGGGCCTGCTCACTATTATCGTGGCCTTAACCGTGACGGGCTGGATAGGGATGGCCCGAATTGTAAGGGGACAAGTGCTCCAAATTAAAAACTATGAGTTCATTCTTGCTTCTAAAACGTTTGGTACGAAAACAGCCCGTATCATACGTAAGAATCTTCTGCCAAATACGATGGGACCGATTATCGTTCAGATGACACTCACTGTACCAAGCGCTATTTTTGCGGAAGCATTCCTAAGCTTCCTTGGATTGGGGATTCAAGCTCCGTATGCCAGTTGGGGAGTCATGGCTAATGACGGCTTATCTACCATTCTATCAGGCTATTGGTGGCGATTATTCTTCCCGGCTTTATTTATTTCACTAACCATGTTCTCATTCAACGTTTTAGGTGACGGACTACAAGATGCACTTGATCCGAAGCTAAGGAGGTAATCATCATGAATCAAGTATTATCTGTACAAGATCTACACGTACATTTCTCCACATATGGAGGAGAAGTCAAAGCGGTTCGAGGAGTGAGCTTTGATTTACATAAGGGGGAAACACTTGCCATAGTCGGTGAATCTGGATGCGGAAAGAGTGTAACGTCTCAAAGCATTATGAGATTAATTCCGAGTCCTCCTGGGAAAGTGACGAACGGCAGGATACTATTTAAAGGAAAAGACCTTTTAGATGTAACCGAACCGCAAATGCGAAAGATTCGAGGGGCCGATATTTCGATGATATTTCAAGATCCCATGACGGCTCTGAACCCGACCCTTACAATCGGGGAGCAAATCATAGAAGGAATTCTTCAGCATAACGATGTTTCCAAGAAACAGGCAAGACAAAAAGCGATTGAGATGCTGACACTTGTCAGTATTCCAAACCCTGAAGAACGATTAAAGCAATATCCCCATCAATTCAGCGGAGGTATGAGGCAGCGGATTGTTATTGCCATGTCACTCGTATGCGAACCGGACGTTATCATCGCCGATGAACCAACAACAGCTCTCGATGTAACCATTCAGGCGCAAATTTTGGAATTATTCAAAGAAATCCAGCAGAAAACCGGTGTCTCGATTATTTTGATTACCCATGATTTAGGTGTAGTAGCTCAAGTTGCTGATCGTATTGCCGTCATGTATGCCGGTAAAATTGTAGAGGAAGGAACCAGAAGAGAGATCTTCTATCACCCACAACATCCGTATACACAAGGGTTACTAAAATCAGTTCCAAGACTTGATCTTGATGGGGAAGATCTGATTCCTATACCAGGTTCACCGCCTGATTTATTTTCACCGCCTGTTGGATGTCCTTTCGTACCAAGGTGTGAAAAGGCGATGGAAGTGTGCGACCGTGTATATCCATCGAAAACACAGCTATCAGATGATCACCACGTTGACTGCTGGCTTCAGGATAAACGTGCCAAAAAAGCGATGCTTTCATCGATTAACTTAACCATCCGTTAGGTTAATTGTTTGATATAAAAAGAATAAGAGGGGGAAGAAAATGAAGAAGCTATTATCACTTTTTTTAGTAGGAATGCTTTTGTTTGTGTTGGCAGCTTGTACAGCTACGAAGGATGCAGGCAGTGAGTCAAGCAGTGAAGACAGTAAGAAAGAAAATACAGGAAAGGTTCTTCACTTGAATAATGGTGCAGAACCAACGTCTTTTGATCCTCCCATTGGATTCGATTCCTATTCATGGACAGCACTAAACAATTTAATGGAAGGGATGACGCGCTTAAACGCTAATCATGAACCAGAAGCGGCAATGGCAGAAAAATGGGACGTGTCTGAAGATGGAAAAGTATACACATTCCACATTCGTGACAATGCCAAATGGTCTAATGGAGATGATGTAACTGCTGGAGACTTTGTTTTTGCTTGGAAACGTCTGTTGGATCCGGAAACGGGTTCACCGGCTGCCTTCTTAGGATATTTCATCGAAGGTGGAGAAGCCTTCAATACAGGTACAGGGTCAGCTGATGAAGTGAAGGTATCAGCGAAAGACGAGAAAACATTTGAGGTCACTCTAACTAGTCCACAAGCGTATTTCTTAAGCGTCATTGCGAATCCAGCGTTCTTCCCAATCAATGAGAAGGTTGCTACTGAAAATCCTGAGTGGTTTGCAGAAGCGGATACATTCGTTGCAAATGGTCCTTTTAAATTAACAGAATGGGAGCATGACAGTCACTTTGTTATGGAAAAGAATGATCAATATTGGGATAAAGATTCAGTGAAATTGGATAAAGTTCACTGGGCAATGGTGAACGATACAAACACGGATTATCAATTATTCAAAACGGGTGAGCTGGATACAGCAGACGTACCAGCTGATTTAAGTAAACAGTTATTCGAAGAAGGGAAAGTGAATGTAGAAGATCAAGCAGGAACCTACTTCTACCGTTTCAATTTAGAAAAAGAGCCTTTCCAAAATCAAAACATCCGTAAAGCATTTGCCATGGCGGTAGATCAACAGCAAATGGTAGACTTTGTGACAAAGAATAAGGAAAAAGCTGCTTACGGCTTCGTATCAAAAGGGTTCAAAGATCCTTCTGGAAAAGACTTCCGGGAAGCAAATGGAGATTTAGTGAAAACAGATATCGAAGAAGCGAAATCCCTTCTGAAAAAAGGAATGGAAGAAGAAGGATACGATCAGCTTCCTGAAGTAACATTAACATACAGTACTAGTGATACACATCAGAAAATCGCTGAAGCCCTACAACAAATGTTCAAGGAGAACTTGGAGGTTGACGTTAAATTAGCCAATATGGAATGGAACGTATTCCAGGATGAGCAAAAAGCATTGAAGTTCCAATTATCACGAAGCTCATTCCTGGCAGATTACGCAGACCCGATCAACTTCCTTGAAAACTTCCAAACTGGCCACTCTATGAACCGAACAGGTTGGAGTAACGAAAAGTTTGACAGCTTAATCAAACAAGCCATGAATGAAGCAGATGAAGCGAAGCGCTTCGAATTAATGTATGAAGCAGAGAAAATCTTAATGGACGAAATGCCGATCATTCCAATCCACTTCTACAATCACGTGTACTTACAAAATGAAGATGTTTCCGGCATCGTTCGACATCCAGTTGGATACATGGAATTAAAATGGGCAGACAAGAAATAAGTGCTTGAACGAATAGTGAGTGGAGATGACGCAAGGCTGCATGAAGCCTTGCGTTTGCTCCCTCTTTTTCTACGAAAGGGGTAATGTATGGTGATAAAAGCTTCCAGACTCAAAGTAGGAGATACAATAGGAGTCATTGCTCCTGCAAGCCCTCCGAAACCTGAACCATTAAAAATAGCCTTATCATTTCTTGAAGATTTAGGTTTGGACATAAAATTGGGGAAATCTGTCCATAAGAAATATGGGTACCTGGCAGGTTATGATCAAGAGCGGATAGAAGATATACATATGATGTTCAAAGACCGTGACGTTAAAGCCATCATTTGTGCTTGCGGCGGTTTTGGCACAGGACGGATCGCATCCCGATTGGATTACAACTTGATAAGGAAAAACCCGAAAATTTTTTGGGGATATAGTGATATCACTTTTTTACATACAGCTATTCAACAACAAACTGGAATCGTGACATTTCATGGGCCCATGTTAAGTTCTGATATTGGTCTTTCGGATGCACATCACTTAACGAGGAAGTCTTTTGAACAGTTGTTTCATGCGAAAGACATCGAGTATACAAACAAGCTATCCCCGTTGGAAACAGTTGTAGAAGGTATAGCAAGCGGAACTGTAATAGGTGGAAATCTTACCTTATTGGTTAGCACGTTAGGGACTCCTTTTGAATTGGATACAAAAGGTAAAATCCTATTTATCGAGGATATTGATGAAAAACCTTATAAAGTGGACCGAATGATGAATCAGCTGAAAATGGCGGGGAAATTCCATGACGCATCCGGTATTATCATCGGGGATTTCAAAAACTGTATGCCAGAAAAACACGAACAATCTCTGACTCTTGATGAGGTGCTCAAAGAACATATTTCAGATGCAGGTATACCTGTTTTAAAAGGATTTCAAATCGGTCACTCTTCCCCAAGTATCGCCATACCATTAGGAAGCATGGGACGAATGAATACGTATAACCAAACATTTATCGTAGAAACCGGCATAAGAGAGGATGAGAATAAGTGAAGATCCATCAACTGGAAACATTCCGAACAGCGGTCCCCCTGCATACCCCTTTTAAAACTGCATTGCGCACCGTTGAAGTGGCAGAAGCCATCGTTGTGAAATTAACGTGTGATGACGGGACTGTTGGATGGGGAGAAGCACCGCCAACAGTTGTCATTACAGGGGACAGTTTATCCAGCATTGAATGGGCCATCCAACAAGTGATCAAGCCGGCCATCATGGGTAAGAGTCTCTTAAATTATGAACAGCTTTTTCAACAATTACATTCATTACTTGTGCGTAATTCAAGCGCAAAGGCAGCTGTAGATATGGCCTTATATGATTGCCTTTCTCAGCACTGCAATCTTCCACTCTATCAATTTCTCGGTGGGTACCGTCATGGGCTGGAGACCGATTATACTGTGAGCGTTAATAGTCCAAAGGAAATGGGTGAGGATGCAGAAGCCTATGTGAATCAAGGCTTTGATGTTTTGAAGGTCAAGGTGGGAAAAGATGATATCGAGACGGATATTAAAAGAATTCATGAAATCCGCCAACGTATCGGGTATGATATCAAAATTCGACTGGATGCCAATCAAGGGTGGGAATCGAAAGCGGCTGTCAAAGCGATTCGTAAACTGGAAGACCTTGATCTTAATATTGAGTTAGTCGAGCAGCCTGTACCTGCTCATGACATTGAAGGGCTGAAGAGAGTCACTGATGGAGTGGATACACTGATTATGGCTGATGAGAGTGTTTTTACACCATATCAAGCATTTGAGGTGTTAAAAACCCGCAGTGCAGATTTGATCAATATCAAACTCATGAAAGCCGGGGGCATTTATTACGCTCAGAAAATTAACGCTCTTGCGGAGGTTTGTGGTGTCGAATGTATGGTAGGGAGCATGATCGAAACGCGACTCGGTATTACGGCAGCAGCTCATTTTGCAGCAAGCAAGAAAAACGTGACACGATTTGATTTCGACGCCCCTCTTATGTTGGCAAAAGATATTGTAGTGGGAGGCATAGAATATAACGGTCGAATGATAACGATGCCCACCCAACCTGGATTAGGGATAGAGAGAGTATTAGTTTAAATGAATACGAGGGGGAATTAATATGACGACAAAAGCGCTAATAGCAGTACCCGTATCAACCGTATGGACATCCAAGGGTTCAGCCCGTGATTTGGATTCACCTGCCGTTTCCAATCCCGTGCAAATCAACGAATGGTTAGGATCCTTGACCCATGAAACCCGGTTGGCTCTTTGCGATGAGAATCGTATACAATCTCAAGCTTTATTCGGACAGGAAGTATTGGTGTTGGAAGAGGAGGACGGTTGGTCTCATGTGATCATTCCAGACCAAGCCACATCCAAAGACAATCAAGGATACCCTGGTTGGGTCCCTAGCGCTCAACTTTCACACGGGGAGTACCCTCAAACGGATACATATGCCATAATCACAAGCAAATTTGCGGATTTATTCAATGAGGATGATGCGGTGGAATTGGAACTCAGTTTCCAAACGATTTTACCCGTCGTGAAAGAGCATGATCATGTTATCGAAGTTATGACTCCGTTAGGTACACGCTTCTTAAAACAGAAAGATGTAATCATCTCAACCACCAAGGTTAACGACCAAAAGGGTAGCGGCCAAGACATCGTCACTTCAGGAGAAGCCTTTCTTGATCTTCCTTATTTATGGGGAGGGATGACGAGCTATGGGTTTGATTGCTCAGGATTCAGCTATACCATGTGTAAGGCGAATGGTTATCTGATTCCCCGTGATGCAAATGACCAGGCAAAAGCCGGGAAAGAAGTACCACTGAATCAATTAAAGCCTGGTGATCTTTTATTTTTTGCTTATGAAGAAGGGAAGGGGAGCATACATCACGTTGGAATCTATCATGGTGACGGACAGATGATCCACTCTCCTAATACTGGGAAAACCATTGAAATTCTTCCCCTGAAAGGTACCTACTACGAGAAGGAGCTATGTATAGCAAAACGCTACTGGGAGGAAACGGAGGGATCATCATGACGAATGACAAACTACTCGAAGTAAAGGAATTAAAAAAATACTTTCAGCTTGACAAAGGTAAAACCTTAAAGGCAGTGGATCGTATTTCATTTGATATATATAAGGGTGAGACATTCGGTCTCGTAGGGGAATCGGGTTGCGGGAAGTCGACTACTGGCCGCACCATAATCGGTTTGTATGACAAGACGGAAGGGGAAGTCCTGTATGATGGAAAAAACGTTCATACACTTTCTGAAAAAGAAAAGCTCTCTTTTTATCGAAACATGCAGATGATTTTCCAGGATCCGTACGCTTCTCTTAACCCTCGTTCAACGGTACGTGAAATCATTGCAGAACCGATGGAGGCCCACAATTTATACCGGGATAAAAATGAGCAGATGGAACGTATATATCAGCTCCTGGAAGATGTCGGACTGAATAGGGATCATGCTAATCGCTATCCCCACGAATTCAGTGGTGGACAGCGTCAGAGAATTGGCATAGCACGGGCTCTTGCCCTTAATCCAGATTTCATCATCGCAGATGAACCTATTTCTGCTCTGGATGTTTCCGTTCAAGCACAAATCGTAAACCTATTGAAAAAGCTTCAAAAAGAAAAGGGGTTGACCTTTTTATTCATTGCTCATGATCTTTCCATGGTAAAGCATATCAGCAACCGAATCGGAGTAATGTATCTGGGTCATATGGTTGAATTAACCGAAAGTAAGGAGCTTTACAAAAAGCCTCTTCACCCTTACACCCAAGCATTACTTTCAGCTATCCCCATCCCTGATCCCGATGTAGAGGATGAGCGTGAACGAATGATCATCCAAGGAGAAATCCCCAGTCCAATCAATCCACCAAGTGGCTGTGTATTCAGAACCCGTTGTCCAGTAGCCATGGAAGCGTGCACCAGCCATAAACCAAAATGGAAGGAAGTAGAAGAACAGCACTTTGTTGCTTGTCACTTATACGACAATGAAATAACCAAGAATCATGACGAAGTAGCGGTCACAAAGTAAAGGATGAATAGTGGATGAATGAGAATATATTAGAGGAAAGAATTCTGGACGCTATTGATAAATGTAAAGGCAGGATCAGTATAGCCATTGACCTGGCTTCACACTCCATTCAAATCAATAGTGACACTCCTTATTCTGCTGCAAGTTTAATCAAGGTTCCGATCTTACTAGAAGGTTTCCGGCAGTCAGAGCAAGGGGAAATCGACTTAGATGAAACCGTAATGGTCCCTAATGAGTATAGAGTGGGAGGGGCAGGAGTGTTGTCAACATTATCCGAAAAATTTTCGTTGACGTTAGAAGACCTCCTCACACTCATGATCATTGTGTCGGATAACACCGCGACGAATCTCATTATCGACCGTTTAGGTTCAGATCCGATAAACAGTCTATGTAACTCTTTAGCGTTAAAACACACTAAGCTTAGTCGGAAAATGATGGATTTTCAAGCAATGAAACAAGGATATGACAATTTCACCTCTGCTTCTGATATCATCACCTGTTTACGCAGTTTAGACCAAGGGACGCTATTTAGTAAGCAAAGCCGGGATAAAATGATATATATATTGCATCAACAGCAATTTAATACTAAGCTCCCTGCAAAGATGGATAAAGAAAAAATCTATGTAGCCAATAAAACAGGGGAGTTACCTGGGGTTGAGCATGACTGTGCAATTATTCGTTGTGAAAAAAAAACCGCCTACATAGCTGTATTAATTGACGAACTTGATGAAAACGAAACAGCACGAGACACAATTGCTGTAATCGGAAAGCTTCTATATGATTATTTAACTAAGCCTAATCTGTAAAATTACAGCATGTCCCTATAGAGTCTTTAAATATGTTTTGCTGTCTATTTATGTAAGTCATTTTCGTTCTCACTAGAAAAAACGTTTATACATAAGAAAAGCATCCTAATTCCTAAGGATGCTTCTTTGCTTTTGCAATTGTATAAGAGCGGTGTGAAGGCTGGCGAAAGTGGGAATATGTTTAATCACGATGCCGAGGTTGACCATTGTTTGAGCAATTTCAGGTCTAATGCCTGTTAAGACGACTTGAATTCCAGCTAATTTGAGTGCGGCTACCACTTTGAATAACTGATCGGCAACCATCGTGTCAACAACCGTTACCCCTGATAGATCAATAATTAGATAACTCAGGCCCAATGCCGACCCTTGTGAAAGAGACCTTTCCATTAAATCCTTTGCACGTGCGGAGTTGATATCCCCTATAAGCGGCAAAATGGCGATCGTATCTGTCACTTTCACAATCGGGATCGAAAGCTCGGAACTAATGGTTTCAGAGAGAGGATGGGAGTAGGCCATCGTAAGGCGGTATATTGCTCGATCCAAACCAGAATGAAAAAGAGAAAGAAGTTCATAAAATGTATCAATTGGCAGCTCGATCTTGATTGAATCTGTTTTAATCATGTTACCAATCTCATTCCGAAAATAGTGAAGATCTTCTATCGCTACCTCGAGGGATAAATCTAACTGCCTAAAGAGAGTAACGGAAGAACATGCCCACCTCGAGATAATGTTGCTATTAGCAGTACGCAGAGACTGGGCTAAAAGCTCAATCATTTCCTCTCTCCATTTCCGCAGCGATACATTTACAATAGTAGGGTAAGGAGCGTCTTGGTTTGTTCTTCCTTGAATCAATTTCGTCTTTGCATCCACTATGTTGTTAATGAATTCAAGATACTTATTTTCGTCATGAATAGCCTTCATTGACATTAGATAACCTCCTAATTTGATCAAACTGCGGGTTTTACGATTATGTAAATATATTTGGAAAAAAGGATAGAGGAAACGCTGAATTGTATGTTATGCTTTTCTATAAGGAGTACTTAAGCAATGATACTAAATGAGGACGTATAGATGTCTCATGAAGAGGTCACTTTACAAAAAAAAAGATTCACAACATGATGAAGATAAAAGTGTAGGATATTTAAATACTTTCTTACCATCTATTATATCGAATATAACCATTTGGGAATGTTTCTGTTTAGCCACCCTCTAATAGAGTTTATACATTGCTTTTCTGCCATTGCGGTTCAGAAAGGAGATTGGAGATTGAATAAAAGAACTTGGCTAATTAAATTAAGAAAAAGGAAAAAGATGACCCAACAGGAAGTCGCTTCGAAAGCTTTTATTGAAAGATCCTATTATGCTCAAATTGAGAATGGAATCCGCAAACCGAGCAGTGAGGTCACCATCAAGCTAGGGGAAGTATTGGACTTTCACGCATCCAGCTTTAATCTCGAGGAAAATCCATTCTCGATTGCCTTAAAGAATGCACCTGTCGTGCTCGCTCATTGTGACACACAATTACGCTATACATGGATCTTCAACACTCCTGATCTTGTTCCAGACGATCACATTGGTAAAACCGACATAGAGCTTGATAATAATGAAGGAAATAGGACTTTAATGAAGTTGAAACAGGATGTATTAGAGAAAAAGACTCCTATCAATCGAGTAGTCTCGATTCCTTTAAAAACAGGAACTGTTTCCTATAATGTCTATGCCCATCCCTTATTAAATGAAGAAGGCACTATTATAGGTGTTGCCACTGCCTCTACTGAAATCTATACCTCCAACCAAAAAGATCGACAAAACGATCATACATAATGAGAAGAATCTAAGTGCGTGGACCCCAATGAGGAGACACGCTTTTTTTATATCAAATCATAATCCTTTACATACCATAATGGGGTATAGTATATTGAGATTGTGGAGGTGGGATTATGACCACTGAAAAGAATGAAAAAAAAACGGAAATTAACCCATCCGTGATTCAAGAAGAAGAGCGTGTAATGGATCATGCAGTATGCTCAGATGAAGAAGTCCGGAAAAGTCATCACTCTGATAAAGTTAAGAAAAATCTTGTAACACGATTAAATCGGATTGAAGGACAAATAAGAGGAATTAAAGGCTTGATTGAGCGCGATACGTATTGTGACGACGTCATTACGCAAATATCCGCCACCCAATCTGCCCTTAACAGCGTAGCCAAAATTCTATTAGAAGGTCATATGAAAACATGTGTTCTTGATCGAATTCACGAAGGAGACACAGAAGTATTAGATGAAGTTATGGTCACTATCCAAAAACTTATGAAAAAATAAAGGAGAGTTTACAGATGCAAAAAGAATCGTTAACAGTGGAAGGTATGTCTTGTGGACATTGTGTTAAAGCAATTGAAGACAATGTCGCTAAATTAGAAGGTGTGAAATCGGTGCAAGTAAGTTTGAAAGGCAAGAAAGTAGAAGTCGAATTTGATGGTTCACTAGTAAAGCTTGATGACATCAAAGAAACAATCGATGATCAGGGATATGATGTCGTGTAAGGATACTGTGCTTTCTCAGCACGGTTTTCTTTTACTATAAAATATACCCCGTATAGGTATGGAGGGACAAGGAATGGATCAGTATAAAGAAACCAATATAGATATAACAGGAATGACTTGCGCTGCATGTGCGAATCGGATCGAAAAAGGTTTAAATAAAATGGACGGTGTTGAAAATGCAGCGGTCAACTTCACCATGGAGAAAGCAGCGGTCAAATACAATCCAGAAGTTGTGAAACCAATCGATCTTCAAAAAAGGATTCGAGATCTAGGGTATGACGTACAACTCGAAAAAACCGAGTTTGATATTACCGGAATGACATGTGCTGCTTGTTCTGCAAGAATCGAGAAAGTATTGAATAAACAAGAAGGTATACAACATGCGACGGTAAATTTGGCCTTGGAAAAAGCAACGATTGAGTATAACCCTGGAACAATCACAACAGATCAAATCATAAAAAAGGTGGATTCAATTGGCTACGGTGCAACAGTAAAAAATAATGATAATCAAGAAACACAAACGGATCATAAACTTCAAGAGATTCAGAACCAAAAACGAAAGTTTATATGGTCACTCTTATTATCTCTTCCCCTTTTGTGGTCGATGGTCAGTCATTTTGAATTCACTTCGTTCATCCCATTACCTGAAATCTTAATGAATCCTTGGGTGCAAATGGCTTTAGCCACCCCTGTACAGTTTTTTATTGGGAAACAGTTTTACGTAGGGGCTTATAAAGCATTAAAAAACAAGAGTGCCAATATGGATGTTTTAGTAGCACTTGGTACATCGGCTGCTTACTTTTATAGTGTGTTTCTTGCCTATCAGTCCATTGGATCGGGAATCCATATGGTTGAACTATATTTTGAAACAAGTGCCATTTTAATCACACTCATTATCCTCGGGAAATTGTTTGAAGCTAGGGCAAAAGGTCGTTCTTCTGAAGCCATTAAGAAGCTTATGGGACTTCAAGCTAAAACCGCAACGGTGGAAAGAGATGGAAAGGATGTAGAAATTCCTTTAGAAGACGTTGTCACAGGAGATATTGTCTACATCAAACCAGGTGAAAAAGTCCCTGTAGATGGAGAAGTCATCGAAGGACGTTCAGCACTGGATGAATCGATGATAACTGGAGAAAGCGTACCGGTGGATAAATCTATAGGTGATACATTAATCGGTTCTACAATGAATAAAAACGGATTCCTCAAAATGAAAGCTACAAAGGTAGGAAAAGATACAGCCTTGGCACAAATTATAAAAGTGGTGGAGGATGCTCAAGGTTCCAAGGCTCCTATTCAACGATTAGCAGATACAATATCTGGAATATTCGTCCCTATTGTTGTAGGGATTGCAGTCCTGACATTTCTTGTCTGGTACATTTGGATCGAACCAGGCAATTTTGCCGAAGCACTTGAAAAACTGATTGCCGTACTTGTGATTGCCTGTCCGTGTGCCCTTGGATTAGCTACTCCGACTTCGATAATGGCAGGCTCGGGACGTGCAGCAGAATATGGGATTCTCTTTAAAGGCGGAGAATATTTGGAATCAACCCATGGAGTTACAACCGTTGTACTCGACAAAACGGGTACTGTTACAAACGGTGAGCCGGTTTTAACAGATGTAATAGTGGAAGCTGGACAGATTGAAGAGGATTTTCTTGCTTTAGTTGGTGCAGCGGAACGTTCTTCTGAGCATCCACTAGCTGTTTCAATCGTTAAAGGGATTAAAGAAAAAGGGATTCGTTTATTAAGTAGTGAAGAATTTGATGCTATACCAGGGTATGGTGTAAAAGCAAAAGTTGGGAATAGTGAAGTGGTTATCGGTACCACGAAACTTATGGAGCAAAATGGTGCCCAGATCAATCATGTGTTAGAAACAAAGCAAACTCTAGAGACTGAAGGTAAGACGGTTATGCTCGTTTCTATTAATGGAAACTTTGCCGGCCTTGTCGCTGTAGCGGACACTATTAAAAATACTTCTAAACACGCCATTCTACGATTAAAAGATATGGGCTTAGAAGTCATCATGATCACTGGTGACAATCAACGGACCGCTGAAGCAATTGCAAAAGAAGCTAATATCCATCATGTACTTGCGGAAGTATTACCTGAAGGAAAAGCAAAAGAAGTTCAAAAACTGCAGAAGGAAGGAAAGAAAGTAGCGATGGTCGGAGATGGAATCAATGATGCCCCTGCACTTGCGACGGCTGATATCGGTATGGCGATCGGAACCGGTACAGACGTAGCCATGGAAGCTGCCGATATCACCCTTATCCGCGGTGATTTGAACAGCATTCCCGATGCTATCTTCATGAGTAAGAAAACCATTCGCAATATTAAACAAAACCTTTTCTGGGCCCTTGCCTACAACTCACTCGGCATCCCCATAGCCGCAATGGGATTCTTAGCACCATGGCTTGCCGGAGCTGCAATGGCATTTAGTTCTGTGTCCGTTGTGTTGAATGCCCTGCGCCTGCAGAGAGTGAAGCTGTAAAAATAAAAGAGATCAAAGGGGACATGACCTTTGATCTTTCTTTCTCATTCGAGAAGCTTGTCGATATTCAACAAATCAATTGGCAGGGATTATCCTTACCTATTGACCATTCTAAAAATCAATGGATTTATTATTTATATTGATTGATATGTTTCCCTCATTCTTAGAATCCTTCAGCCTCTTTTTTGGGAGACCGACTCTATTTCGATTTTGAATCGGAGGACCAATGACTACAGAATCCTTTATTGGTGACAGAGCCTCTGCGATCATTTCAGGGTTGATGCCATAGGATAGCTCGAATACCTCAGGGGGGGTTAGACGCAACGTATCCGATCCCTCTGCCGTTTCAAATTGATCATTATTAAAAAATAGATGCAGGTGTGCCTTATCTGATACTGGTGTGATCCAGTGCCACCATGCCATAGGAATAAACACCACTTGCCCCGCTTTAGCACTGTACGTATGAAGCTTATTTGTATCGGGATCAATGATTGATATGACGGCTTCACCAGAAACGACAACATCCAATTCCCATGCATTCGGATGCCAGTGAGGTTCGCGTATATGGCCCATTGATAGATATAGATCTACGAATGCACCCCCTACCATAGCCGGCAATTGAGTGGAAGTCACTTCATAGGCGACATTATCGGGGTTTCTCTCAAAGAATACATTCTTTTTCGAATCAAAGAAGAGGTTGGGTGTACCACTTGTTTTCTTAATATTAGTATTATCCGGCACATAACCTGATTTCCCCATTTCATTTCCCCCTTTTGGTAAATAACCAAATAATTCAACTTATAATGTTTATATGATTGATCGAGGGAATGGGTGAATGCGTATAAACGCATTCACACCTCTTAGCTATGCTGTCTAAGAGGTGTGGTCCTTGAATGAAAAGAGAATTTTCAATTATCGATCCGTTTCCGTGAATTTAATATCAATCATCTTTTCAGTATCCGTTTCAAACTGAATGTCTACAAATACACCAAATTCTTTCCCGCCTCGTTTTAACCATAGCTTAAATTTTTCAGTCGATACCTTCGATCCGTTTTCCTTACCGATATGGAGATAGTCAACAATCGATGCATCAGGATATTTCTCTTGCGTCTTTTTTACTGCCAGACTTCCCCATTTAGCGTAGGAGGGTATTTCTTGTTGAGCGTGCACCATCGGATTGAACTCAACGATTGTCATATTGGCAAGAAACAGTGTGAATAGAATCATTGGAATAAGTCGTTTCATTTTCAATATCATAACCTCTTTTTATCTTGTAGGTTTGTCCAGTCACCCTGAAAATATTCTACATTTTCCATTTCTCTTACAATCACATCATTAAATGAACTTTTTTTCTTGTTAGAATATTCTTTACTTACTACTCATAAAATCTTAAACTGTGGGTGTGGGAAGAAAATATTACCAACAATATGAAAGGAGGCGATGACGATGATGACAATCGTCGATGCAATTCAACTAATAAATGAGGATGAGGTTCTATATATAAAAACCTAGCGTAGGAGGACATTATGAAGACTACTTTGGAGCAAGTGAAAATCGTGGAATATCATGAAGGATTAGCAAAAGGAATAGCAAAAATGTGGAATGAAAGCCGTGAAAACTGGGGTGGAGATTCTGTTATCACAACGGAACAAGACGTAAAAGACAAGGAAGCTAACTCCACGAACCTCCACCTGTTCTTGGCTATGGTGGGAGATGAAGTGGCAGGCTACTGCGGATTATCTGAATATCGAGAGGACGAAGGTGCCTTATACATTCCTCTTTTGAACGTGCACCCCAAGTATCAGGGCTTAAAGATCGGCAAACAACTCGTATTGAAAGCGTTAGAGAAGACTGTGGAATTAAAATGGCCAAGACTGGATTTATTTACGTGGGCGGGTAATACAAAAGCCGTCCCTCTATACAAAAAATGCGGATTTTTCTGGGAAGAGCGCGATGACACCGTGCATCTGATGAATTTTATTCCGATGGTGCTCCAAATAGACTGGCTGAAGCCGTTTTTTGAGAAGCATGATTGGTATACAACGAGTCAGCGATTAATCGAAATCAAACCAGATGGACTGAAAGATCGAGATCATACGTATTATGAATATAAATGGGAAGCTGGAAATGAGTTCGTTCGAATTCAATTTGAACGGACGGGAAGAGGCATTCGCTTAATTGAAACAAAGGATTTTTTAGTGGAAATGAGGCTGCCTGACTTTAAGATGCTCGAGAAAGAAGAACACAATGTGACTTATCATGTAGAAAATCGCAAAGAGAATCCGGTTGAAATCTCCTTAAGAGGAATATCATCTTCTCATGTAAAGCATGAATTCCATGAGACCGTCTTAGTGGGGAAGAACTGGATTGGGGAATTCCCTGTCAGCGTCGCCATGCCAACTAGTCAACCAAGTCCTTGGAAAAAGCACCCAACTGTTGGGGTGACAGTTGAGGTGGATCGTCAATCGATTCCCCTAGCACTAGGGGTCTTCCCTAAGCAAGCAGGGAAGCTTCATTTAAGGTCGGTGAAAAAGAATTGGAGATCCCATGGTAAAGGGATGCTCTATCTTGATTTGGAAAGCCAATTAGAAGAAGAAACTACCTGGACAATTAAACTGCCTGTAAATAAGGTAGTGGAGTGGGAAACTTCAGAAGTGATAGTGAAAATCGAAGGTAAAAAGAGAGTTTCCATTCCTCTTCCGATCCAGCTATTGAAAAATGGTTGTTTGTCAAAAGAAGTGAATGTTTCTGTTGAACGAAAAAACGGGGAGGCGACTACTTTTTCCACTCGTCTTTCATTGGCTCTACCTGGATTTGGGTCGAAATTTGGTGGCGAGACAGAAGAGAATTGGATCGGATTCAACGGTCCGCACTACGTAGAGATTGAAAAACGAAACCATATCGTCAAAGTGGGCTCTATGAATTCAACCCAAGATCCGATAACTTTCTTCACACCAAAATTCGGAAAACCATATAGTGAAGAGTTTTCTAAGAAAGAAGCATCTTCTGTAGAATATATCGAGCTTCCTGAAGCTTTCGTGATGAAAACAACACTAAAGTCCGATGCGTTTTCCGCCATGCTTCTGAACACCTATTTTAAAATTTACGGTGATGGATTAGTTGAAATCAAACATGAAGTAGTGAATGCAGGAGAAGAAGACAGGAAGCATCTTTCCCTAATTCAGCCCGTTTTTATAAACTTTGAAGGAATGGCTATCCCACAAAGGGATGGAGTCTTAATCGGGAATGAGTCCTTGGTTCCTTTTATGGAGTATATTAATGATAAAGAAATGGCTGAACGTTGGATTTTTACACGCTCCTCGAATGGTGATACGATCGGACTTGCATGGTCAGAAGAAGCTCTTGGAAGAAAAGATGATTGGCGAATGGCTCTTGAATATGAAATCGACTTGATACAATCCCAGGAAAAAATGTGTTTAGGTCCCATCCAGGTAGGGATCAATACTTCCAACCACTGGGCTAAGTGGCGGGAGTTGGTGGTGGGTGATGATAGGGAGTTGAAAGAGCTGCCCCTGTATGCTTTAGGTAAAACTGATGGAGATATTATTTCTTATGTTGGTGAAAGGGAAAATTATTCATTTCGATCCATGCTAACTCCCTATATTCATGGTAAATTAACCGTTAAATCAGACAATGAAACATTTGCGAAAGAAGTGGATAAAGCTGATTCAGTCACCCAATTGAATCTTGAACTTGAGCATCCTTCACCAGGCGTAAAATGGTTGGATGGACAATTCGAATCCAAAAGTCTCTTCGGAAAAGTAGATGTAATCCACCTTGTTAAGGGGAAGAGGGAAGTAAAGGTTGAGAGGAACGAGGATGTTTGGGCTGTAGATAATGGCGTCATTTCGTTTAAAGCGTCATCTGCTTATTACCCTGGTATCTATTCCTTATCGATTGACGGTAAGGAAACCCTGGATCATCTATATCCAAACC
Source organism: Rossellomorea sp. ABR4_004 (assembly GCF_056159585.1). Lineage (NCBI taxonomy): Bacteria > Bacillati > Bacillota > Bacilli > Caryophanales > Bacillaceae > Rossellomorea > Rossellomorea sp. ABR4_004. The sequence continues at coordinate 42,316 of NZ_JBSWVM010000001.1, forward strand.
CTGGTCCACGGGCGTGGTGGAATCCTTGGGGTGGGGGTATCAGATACTCTTTCCAATCCGTTAGTTCCTATTCAATGTTGAAAGAGAATACTGAAATCGGATCTGTAACAAAGTTGGATCACAAAGGCCATGAGTGGACAGGGATTTGTTTAACAACAGAATTTAAGGAGCATGAAGAGATGAAGGGGATTGTTCTTCGTCAATATGCTTTAACACTTCCAGAAGTGCCGGTCCTGGCTGTATACGCAGAGATTCAGCAGGATTCAGGAAGAACGTATACGAAAGATTTACTTGATTTAGAGGCTTTTTTCAAGACTGGAGAAACATTAACATCCAGTTTCGTTATACCTCCAACACAAGGAATGGTCCATAAATACTATGCAGGCGTCGAGGAATTCGTATTGAGAGATACACCATTTATTACGGTTGGATCGGATGATGACCAAGAATCTTTGACATTTGTTCACCCAAGCACCAGAAAACGGTCAGAAGCATACTTAAATCAAGATGTTCTTCTAGTAGCATCAACAAACGAGTGGTCTGCAGCAACGGGGGAAACCAACGTAATCGAACCAACTATCCTATTCTACGGTGAAACTAAGTCTGCACAAGCAATCAAACCACTACAAAACATTCGATTCACCTAATAACTCCACGAACCTACCTCTGCCGTAGGTTCGTGTTTTTAAATGGGAGGGACGGACCTTCAATTGTAAGGATTTATTAATTGATAAGTTTGATCGAAAAACGACTAAATAGATTGAATAAGTACATATTGGAGGTCCGTCCCTCAGAAAGAAACAATTTCATTGAACCTTTTCACTCCCTCAGTGGTATAGCTTATGAGAAGAAAAGAAAGAGGAGTGATCATATGGATCAAGGGTGGATAATTTCCTTTGTTGTGTCCGGAGTTTTAATGGTGTTTATATTAGCCGTTGCGATTCCAATGGAAAGAAAATACATTGTCAGGGAAAATGGAAAGATCAATTATAAAAAAACGAAGATTTTTTTAAGGTGGAATATGTTTGATACTATGTCTCTCGGATTGGCGATATACACGGTTATTTGTGTACAAATATTAAATGTGCTGATCATTAATGGAGAAACTGTAGAGAATGACTATGTACAATTTTTCACCAATCAATCCCAGGCGTGGACATTGGTTTCGTTTATCTATTTAATTGTACGGATTTCCAACACACTGAAAGCGATTAAAGAGCGTTGGGGCGATTCAATTGAGTGAATCAGAAGAAGACTGGATGCTTGCGTATCAAAGAGGAGATCAAAAGTCACTTGAAAAGTTGTACCGCCTATATAAACCTTCACTGTATAGCTTTATTTACCGCTACAGTCGAGATGAGCAACTGAGTATCGATGTGGTTCAGGATACGTTTGTAAAACTTCAGATCAATAAATTGAAATTTGATTCTGCAAAGGGCAAAGTGAAATCATATCTATTCCAAATTGCCTATCGTACTATGATTGATAAATTAATTCGACGTAAGAAATGGCGCTCACTATTACCATTCTTAACTCCTATAACAGAAGACAGCCTTTCACAGGATGACAGAATGACCGTCCAAGAAGCTGTCGCCAGATTGCCTGACTTGCAACGAGCAGTGATTCTCTTATTCTACTTTCATGATTTAAGCCAAAAAGACATTGCACATATATTGCAAATCCCTCTCGGCACAGTCAAGTCAAGGATGCACCAGGCTATTCAAATCTTAAAAAAAGAAATGGAGGACACGGAGTATGACTCAGGATCCCTTTAATAAAAAATACACTCTTCGTAAAAACCTTGACGAATATGGGGTTGAAGTACCAAATTTCCCAATGAAATCATCCAAATGGGATCGCCTTATACATTATTTAGCATCTCCTGCACTCAACCCACTTGAACGGGTACTATCCTTCAGAAATGGATACACCCTCTTACGAACTGCACCTGTAATTGGTGCTGTTATGTACGGAGCTGTTCAAGTCATTATGTGGTAGAAGAGAGGGACGGACCTCCAAATGTTCCAAATTGCCAGATTATCAGATTTTCAGTCTGTTGGAGGTCCGTCCCTCACAGTTAAGTAATACTATTGATTTTATTCATATTCTTGTCACCATTATGGTCTGTATCCTCATCCTTCATCAATCCACTGACCGCTTGTTTAAATTCTCTCAAAGAAACACCGGCAGCTTTTCCGAGCTCTGGAAGTTTGCTTGGCCCAAAGAATAATAGTGCTACGAACAAAATAATCGCTATTTCACCGAAACCCAGATTCATTTTTATTTCCTCGCTTTCTTATGGAAGTTGCTTCAGTACGAAACTTTTCTTTAATTTACTTTAAGTCGAATATTTCTACAATTTCTCTCCACTTAATCATCATATCCCAAGAAAACCGAGGGATGGATGAGATGATGCTATTTCCACGCAATTCTCCAGATAAAAGTATCACTCCAACAAAGCAAAGTAGGAAAAGAGTACAGAAGACATAACAAGCAATAGATTCTTTACGATATTCATAATTTCTCATATGAATGCACCTCAGTTTCATATAATTTTCAAGGACCAATGTTCATTAAAAATAGGCACTGCAAAAAAACTCTTAACTGCAAAGAGAAAAAAGGGGTTACGATCACATGTATTTTTAGAATGAAAGAAATCAGAGGTAATTTGAATGGGACATGATTACTTCAAGAAAACCCAATGAGTTTGGAAAAATCTCATTGCTAAATAGACCTCCAGCTAGAGGGATTATTTTGAAGTGCAATGTTGGAAGAATGGAGGTTTTATTAGAAGTCATACTAACTTGTTTCTGAACCAGCGAAGGGACCACGTCGATAATGATGTTTGCATCGGTTAAAAACACATGGTCAGAAATAGAAGCCACATCATCAAAACTCAAAAATACCGGGCTTTGATTCTGTTGTTGAACAGGAACTGTCCCTAACACAATGCTCAATACCATCAATAACAACAATCTCATCACAGTCACTTCACCTCCCAAGATAATATTAAAACTAATTATAGCTTAATTTCCCACAGTGTCTATAACAAGTTAAGTGAGTTAAGAGGGACGGACCTATAAAAGAAGAGGAAGGGAGTAGGTGCGTGATTTTATACCTTTTTGAGGTCCGTCCCTCTAAGTTGTCCCTCTAAGTTTACTCAGAGTTTAACTTTTGTGATTGCGGGTATAGGAAATTGGAAATGTATATTTATGGAAGGGGAATAACGATGGAAGAGAAGGGTGTTCATTTTTATGAATCGAAGAAAAGGTTAGGTATGTTAGCGATTGGTTGTATATTATTTGTCCTTGTGTGTTTGTATTTATCGTTTGAATTCTTCTTTGTTGATGTTAACTACTTTATGGGGACCGTTGGTGCGTTAGGAGGCTTGTTTTTTCTTTTTTGCTTGATTCAGATTTTTAAGAAGCTCACCAATAATGTGCCTCATGTTAGCCTGACACAGGAATTTCTTGTTTTATATGTGTTACCGGAACATCCTGTTAACATCAGATGGGAAGATATAGAAAGCTATATTCCTTATGAGATTTACCGGAATGCTTTTATCGGGCTCATTCTGTCCAATGAAGAGAAATACCAGGAGAAAATGCCGGATAAGCTAAAACGAATGTCTAAAATCAATGTGAAAATGGGGTATCCACAATACAATATTGTAAAAGGCAATCTTAAAGAGCCCCAACAATTGCTTGATGAGTTAAGCCTTCGTATTCCTCATATTAAAATGGTTTCTGAAGGAAAAGATGTTTCTCATATTAATCCATAATAAAATGAATATTTCAATAATAAAAGGTGAGCATCAATTGCTCACCTTTTCAACGTTTCACTATTAATATACTTTATCCCCATTAAAGATTGAATTCTTTACTACAACATAATCCACTGTTCGGATTGCTTCAAGCTTTGTTCCACCAGCATAGGAGATTGAAGATTGAAGGTCTTGTTCCATTTCGATCAACGTATGCTCCAATGATCCTTTATGTTCAACAAACATCTTTTTACCTTCAACATTTTTCTTTTCGCCTTTTTGGAACTCTGAAGCTGATCCAAAGTATTCTTTAAAGAGCTTGCCGTCTTTTTCGATTGTATCTCCCGGGGACTCTTCATGGCCAGCGAATAGGGAACCGATCATCACCATGGACGCACCGAAACGAATGGATTTTGCTATATCACCGTGGGTACGGATACCACCATCAGCGATGATTGGTTTAGTAGCGGCTTTTGCACACCAGCGTAGTGCAGCCAGTTGCCAGCCACCTGTTCCAAAACCAGTTTTGATTTTCGTAATACATACTTTCCCTGGTCCGATTCCCACTTTTGTAGCATCGGCACCGGCATGTTCCAATTCTCTTACAGCTTCTGGAGTACCAACGTTCCCGGCAATCACAAAGCTCTCGGGCACGTGTTTTTTAATATGTTGTATCATGCTGATTACCGCATTAGAATGACCATGGGCAATATCGATTGTAATAAATTCGGGTATCAGCTTCTCTTCTGCTAACTGCTCTACAAATGCATACTCTTCATCCTTAACACCTACAGAAATAGAAGAAATCAAACCACGAGCCTTCATATCTTTAATAAATGAAATTCGTTTTTCAGGCTCGAAGCGATGCATGATATAGAAATAATTATTTTCAGCTAAGTATACAGCGATTTTTTCATCAATAATGGTTTGCATATTGGCAGGAACAACCGGCAATTTGAACGTATGTCCACCAAGTGTCACACTTGTATCACATTCAGAGCGGCTATTCACCACACATTTTGCAGGAATTAATTGAATATCTTCGTAATCAAATACATTTTCCATTATTACACCCCTAAACACGAATATTAAAGTTTGGTTGTTTTATAAATGTTCGTCCATAAGGTAATTTACATCATTTTCTTATCGATGTCAAAGATTTTTATCATTTTAGGGTAAAAGGTTTTAGATTTTTGCACAAAGTCCTGATTCAACAAGTATTAAAGCGGTTACAATTAATAGTTTATGAACCCACTGAAAGAGAGTCTATGTTACAGTATAAGGAAGAAGGGCTTATGAACAATCCGTATAATAGGAAAGGTGGTTAAGCTATGTACTGGGTAATCGCTCTATTCGATGAAAAGACTGAAGAGTTGATACAAGATATATGGAAGGAACTTACCGTTAAAAATATTTCTTACTATGAGGAAGAAATCAATGATGCGCGTCCCCATATTACGATAGGAAGTTATGAAGAATTAGATAAGCAAAAATACATACTAGCATTAGAGGAGTACTATGAACATAAAAAACCGATCGATATCACCTTTAACACCGTAGGTTCATTTCTAAACTTTGGTACTCTATTTTTCTCCCCGACCATCACAAGAGAACTGCTAAACTTTCATTCGGATCATCATGATTTTTTTCACGAATTCAATGAATCAGCTAATCCACTCTATCTTCCTGACAAATGGATTCCACACTGTACTTTAGCCAATAAGCTTTCACCGGAAAAATTATCTCAGGGCTTTAAGCATTGTTTAGAAAGAGGCGACTTAATTGAAGCGAAGTTAACTGGTATTGCTTTAATTGAATTAGTCGATGATTCCAAGAATTGCATAGACGCTCCGATCGTTTATTCAAAATCATTATTGGAGTAAAATACACCATCTACGCAGACGTTCTTTGGTTGATTATGGTATCCTAGCGAAGAACGTCTCTTCAAGGGGGTATACCAATGATGGAACTAATTAATATTATTTTATTCCTTTTGTTCATCTTGTTCATCGCATGTAGCATGGAGATTTTCGCAATGGGAAAACAACAAAAACAAATGAATGCGACCATCCAGGAGCTGAAGGACGATATTAAGAAATTAGTGAATCACGACAGGTAGTAGAAAGTGCAGGAACTTGCATTAACTCCCTGATTCATGTGCACTGCCTGAAATAAGCACCTGATATAATGAGAAGGAATGACCTCCTCATAAAGAGGTCATTCCTTTTTCCTCTCAAATGATTCCCCGGTCATCACATTCATAAATCGCGCGAAAAAAATCTCATACTCGAACGAAAAGGCAATCCGATGCTTTTTGGCTGTTTCTTCAAACTGAATATACGGTCTGATATCAGCAATGCTTTGTCCACGGTGGATACCAGTGCTGGAAGTCACTACATGAACGGGTAGGTTTCGAAACGTGAACATGTCATCATTGACTGCTGACATGAGGGTGATAGCATCATGTACCGGGCTTCCTTTAATCAATGGATTTCTCTTCTTATAAAAACCATAGTAATAGTCCAACAGGGGCTTAACAAGCTTCGATCGACCTTTATACTCAATGTAATCAACCATTTCAGGGGTTACAATGGCATGATCAGTTACGTTTAAAGGAATGATGGTAAGATTATTCGCATATGTCAAAACAATCTTAACTGCAATCGGATCGGAATGAAAGTTTGCTTCAGATACCGCCGTTACATTTCCGGGTACCCAGAACGCTCCGCCCATAAGATAGATCTTTTTTACTTTGTTCATAAGAGTCTGGTATAAGATGAACATATTCGCAAGGGATGTCAACCTTCCTACGTTTACAATGATCAGTTCATCCCCATATTTCTCTATCAATCTTATAATCTCAAAGAAATTTTCAATAATTCCTTCATAAAGACCAGGCTTAATTGGTCCAAGTCCATATTCTCCATGTATTTCAGGATAGAACTTAGGCTGTTCTGCTGTCATCGGAACCTCTGCTCCGCCAATAATCGGAATCTGATCTATAAGGTTTAACTGTTTCATAAGGTAGTGAACACTTGCCACAGCACGGGATCTTGGGACATTTCCATAATCAGCAACAACCCCGACCAGTTCAATCTCTTCACTCAGATAAGAATAGATCAAGGCAATGGTATCGTCGATTCCTATATCCGCAAATAACAATACCTTCTGCATGATTCATCCACCACCTCGGCAATATTTAATACTAGTATATGGAAAACAGTATTTAGATTATGTATTCAGGTACTCCTTCTAAAGAACCAAAAACTTTTACAATTCAAGTTGAACTTTACGTTAACGTCAATGGTAAACTGTAAGTATCAAAATTTTCTAACAAAGAGATGATGAGAATGACATATACGATAACTCAGATGGCTAAGGAATTTAACGTAACAACCCGCACGATAAGGTACTATGAAGAGCTAAATTTGTTGCAACCGGAAAGGAGCGAGTCAGGAAGGAGAATCTATTCGAAGAGTGATATCACGAAAATGAAATTGATATTCAGGGGAAAACGATTCGGCTTCTCCTTGGATGAAATCAAAGAAATGATCCAATTATTTGATCAGGACCGATCCGGAAGGAAGCAATTAGAACGCACGATTGAATATGGAACCAAACGAATTGAGGAGGTGACAACCTTTATTGAAGAGCTAGAAGCCATGAGAAGTGAAATGGAAGAACTAAGGGATGAATTTACCAGAAAATTATATGAGACAGGAGCGACATGAGAATGAACAATTCACGTTTATTGTCACGAATGGCCAAGGGTAAAGATTTGAAAAAAACATGGCGCTACGAAATACAGGAGATGAAATCATGAAAAAAATTGATAACTTCTATCGGGAGGATCCACATTTCAAGGAACTCATGAAGCATTATCTGGACAAAGATTTCCTCGAATGGGCTGATCCAGAGTTGGACGCATTCGGTGAATTGTGCGCGGGGGAAATCGATGACCGAGCCGTACACACCGACCGTGAAGGGCAGCCAAGACTGATCAAATACAACAGATTAGGAGAAGAAATATCTGAAATCTGGGTGAACGAAGGGTATAAGAAAACGGTGCAACAAACCTATAACAAGGGAATAGTAGGTTATATCCATAAGGACATTCCTGCACTCGGCCATAAAGGAAACTATGTATATTCTTATGCTCAAGGCTATCTGTTATCACAAACTGAGCCTGGTTTCTATTGTCCTGTCACCCTTTCCATGGCTACAGCCCTGCTACTTGAAAAATACGCATCCGAACAGGTGAAAAAGAGATTCCTCCCACATGTCCTCTCAACAGGAGAAGTGGAATTATACGAGGGGGCTACATTCTTAACGGAACGACAAGGAGGGTCCGATGTTGGCGCCAATGATACAAAAGCCATCAAAAGCGGTGATACTTATCATCTTTTTGGTGAAAAATATTTTGCATCCAACTCAGGAATGTGCGGAGTGACCATGGTGCTTGCCCGTATCGATGGTTCTGGCGATGGAACGAAAGGACTCAGTCTGTTTGCGGTTCCTTGGAGGAATGATGATGGTTCACTGAATGGCATTCACATTAGAAGATTGAAAGATAAACTCGGTGTCCGAGCGGTTCCATCAGCAGAAGTGGAATTCAATGGAGCTGAAGCCTATCTTGTAGGAGAACCGGATCGCGGCATATATTATATGATGGAGGCATTGAATCTTTCCCGCGTCTGCAATGCCGTTGCCTCGATTGGAATCATGAGAAGAGCCTATCTAGAAGCAAGAAATTATGCATTCTACCGTGAAGCATTCGGTCAGCCATTGACCCAATATCCGATGATCAAAGAAACATTGTCTCGTCTTGCAGCCAAGCAGGAAGTAGAAACGAGTGCAGTATTTTATCTCGTTCATTTATTTGATCGCGTCGTATCAGATGATATCCCGACGACAGAAGAAGAGTCAGTCCTCAACAGATTACTTATTGCGATTTTGAAAAAGGAATCAGCTGAACAAGCGATTCATTTCTCGCATGAAGCAATTGAAATGCACGGGGGAAATGGTTATATCGAGGATTTTGTCCTTCCACGATTGCTAAGAGATGCCCAAGTGTTGACTGTGTGGGAGGGAACAGCGAATATTTTAGGCCTTGAAGTACTAAGGCTTATGAATAAGCACCGGGCGCACGAATATTTTATTAATAATATGAAGAAAGAGATATCGAATATCCCTTTAGAATTGTCTTCAATCAGCAAACCTGTTAAAGAAGGAATCTCGACGTTAGAACAGATTTCTAAAAAAATGGTGTCGGCTGATATGGATACCCAAACGTACCATGCAAAAAGAATGGGAGAGTTAATGGCCAAAATTTTTGAAAGTGTCGTTGCCTTAAAGGACGCTTATACAATGGGGGGGGACAGAAAACGAATGATCGCAGAGGTTTTCATGGAACATACCTGGAACCAAACAGAATGGATTGATGAAGAGATGAAATCCGTTCGATACTTTGACGACATTGTCGGCGTCAAAGTGAGGGTATAAAAAAAGAATCCCCTCAACTCCTGAAGAGTCAAGGGGGATGTATTATTTTTCACAACAGCAGGCGCAGTCACATTCTTTTTTAGTTTTACATGTACAGCGGTCACATGAACATTCTTTTTTTACCACCATTCACACCTCCAAAGGGAATCTTTTTCATTAATCATCGTAACCAAAACCTTGGTTTTCATACATGAAAAAAAGCTAGTGGGAAATGGGATAGAGTGGTAACCGGAGAGGTTTTAATTAATTTATGATTTCTGCAGATGAAATCAGGCTTAATTCAACAATTATAGAACGTAATATATTTAAGTAAATAGCTAAATAAAACGCAATGGTCATTTCCAAGAACCATTGCGTTTTATTTTATTCTAGACTAATGCGATTCCCCGCATGGTGTTGTAACAAGTTCCCATCATTCTTTGTCAAATAAGCTATGAATGTATTCAAAGTAAGTGGACCATTAATAACATTTGTTCCTTCCTTAAATAAGGTAAATCCGTCCCCTCCCGTAGCAAGATAATTGGTTACTGCTATGGAATAGGTTTCTTCAGGTGAGATCGGCGTACCATCGCGTTGAGTTAAAGATACAATCTTTTCACCGCGAGGGGCATCCTTTTTCCAGGAATAATGTAGTCCAGAAGGCTGCAGAATGGTTTGGAAATTTCCACTCCACTGCTGTTCAAGAATATCCTTGATTTGTGCACCGGTTACGGACATTTTCACTAAATGGGTGCCAAATGGAAGCATTGTGTAGAGTTCACCCCAAGTAACATCGCCTTTATCGATATTTGCACGGATTCCTCCAGGATTCATAAAAGCAAAATCGTTCCCCATCATTTCTCGGATTGAATCGGCAATGACAATTCCCAATATTCTTTCGCCACTACCATTTTTATGCTTCGTCATCGATTGGTCAGCATGACCGACCACTTCATTTAAACGTACACTTTGATCTCTTTCATGTGCTTGAACCATTTCAAGGGTTTCTTTGTCTGGCACTATACCTTCGTGAAATGTGTGGACAATGTCCGCTTTCTTTTCAACAATATCTTTTGTCCTGGGATCTATCTTTAAATCAACGTCTGAAAAAGCTGTTCCGTATGAGTAAGACTCGACTATGAGCTTTCCATCCACTATGGTATTGGCGTGTTGATGATTATGACCCCCGAAAAGGACATCCACCTCATCATCAATAAGGGGGGCAAAATCGACTAATTCTTTAGAAGGCATCGACCCGTCTTTCCTTGAGGAAGCAGATACATGGGCTAAAACGACAATCGAACGAATGCCTCTTCCCTTTAGGTCTTTAACCGTTTCATTAATGGATGTCACCTCGTCCTTGAATTCAACTCCTTCAATTCCCTGTGGTAAAACAATATCCTTTGTTTCAGTGGTAACGATTCCTATGAACGCAATGGGAATACCGTTCATTTTCTTAATTACATAAGGAGGTAGTATCGGCTTACTCGTTTTTTTATCCACCACATTGGCAAATGTATACGGAAATATTGCCCCACTGAATGTTCCTGTTTTCTCATGTTTCCCACCATTGAGTAAACGCATCATTTCCTTTACACCTTCGTCAAATTCATGATTGCCGACTGTCCCGACATCAAACCCGACTATGTTCATAAATTCCATCGTTGGTTCATCTTGTTTAAGGGCAGATACGGGTGAGCTACCTCCAACCATATCACCTGCGTGAACGAGTAAAGTTTGATCATTTTCTTCTTTCTCTTTCTTTATATAAGCGGATAAATACTCAGCACCACCAGTCATTTTCCCATCGACTGTCCGGTAAGTCTCAAGCTGACCATGAAAATCATTGACTCCTAAAAGCTGTACAGGAATATATCGTTCTTTGTTGGCTGAAGAAAAAGACGAGCCGATGAAGTAGAGAGTAACAAGTAAAGCCATTAGCGTCCATTTGTGAGAAGACATTAAATTCCCTCCCTGAGCTTTTATCGAATTCAACGTATCATACGATTTTTAATACTTATTAGAGGAAGAGTTAGAGTTTTGTAAAAGTGAGATGAAATGGTAAATTTGCATTTTGCTTTTTACAAATAATACAAGTAAATATCCATTTGTTTACATTTATAGTTTAATAAGGTAATATATGTAAGTGAAAAAACAAAAACCGTTGGGGGAGAAAATGATGATGAAAAAAATAGTTGTACCATTTCTTTTACTATCTATGAGTTTATTTATTGCCGCGTGCAATAGCGATGAAGGAAGCACAAATGAAAAAGACAAAGAAACGGACAATGTGGCAACAGAGGAAACGTCAGAATCAGATGAAATGGAAATGAAGAGTGCCCTATTAGACTATCAGATGAAGATCATCAACACCGTAAATGCAAATGATTCTGCTATTTATGCATTTGAAACAGCCAAGGCGAAAGAAGAAGACAAACCATCTGATGAAGAGATCGCAAAACTGAAAACTGATGCAGAAGCTGCCGCTAAAACCGTGGCAGAAGATGTTCATGCTCTTGAAGTTCCTGCCTCACTTGATTCTAAAAAAGAGGAAATCCAAGGAGCGTTAGATGACCTTGCAAAATCGTACGAAACTAGAGCTGCCAATCTTTCAGATGAGGCGAACGCCGAATACACAGAATCAGATGAACAATTCTCTGCGTTTGAAGAAAAAATGGCCGCCGTTTATGAAGAAGCAGGTTTGACCAAGCCTAGTTTTTCAGCGGATATTGTAGATTAATAACGAAAAATTCATAAGCAGCAACAATTCCAAGATCAATAGGACAGCACTCGCTGTCCTATTTTTTTATGCCTACATAAAAGTTTACTCAACAAAACATTTTTAACCTCTTCATAATAAGATAGCTGAACTAAAGAAGGTTGCTATAGACCCACATGAATGCGGATTGATATGATAAACACAATTAAAGTGTGGAGGATTTAACCAGTGGATCAAGAAAAATATAAACAGTTAAAATTAGGTGAACGCGGAGCTATCATCAGTATCCTTGCATACATCGTATTATCAATAATAAAGTTTATCATTGGCAACACGGCCAATTCAGAAGCATTGCAGGCAGACGGCTTGAACAACGCGACAGACATTGTGGCTTCTGTTGCTGTACTTATTGGACTGAAATATTCCAGAAAGCCTGCAGACCAGGATCATCCCTATGGTCACTGGAAAGCAGAAAGCGTTGCCTCTCTAATTGCCTCATTCATCATGATGATAGTAGGGCTTCAAGTACTGTATAATGCCATACAGTCTGTATTTGACGGAAAAACCCAATCACCAGATCTTCTTTCAGCATGGACAGGAGTGGGTGCAGCTATCGTCATGTATCTGGTATATCGCTATAACAAGAGGCTGGCTGAAAAAATAAACAGTCAATCCCTTATGGCTGCTGCCAAGGATAATCTTTCAGACGCATGGGTGAGTATCGGAACAGTAGTCGGAATTGTTGGAGCACAATTCTATCTTCCTTGGTTAGACCCTCTGACGGCTGTTTTTGTAGGACTCTTAATTTGTAAAACCGCATGGAATATTTTTCGGGAAGCTTCACACTATTTAACAGACGGATTTGATGAACAGTTGATTCAAACATATGAAGAGACCATTCAAACCATCCCTGGTGTAAAAGGGGTAAAGGATATACGCGGAAGAAACTATGGGAACAACACTGTCGTGGATGTAGTTATTTTAGTAAGGTCAACACTTGATATTAAACAAGCACATGATATTTCAAGCGTCGTAGAGAAAGAATTGATGAAGAAGCATGAAGTGTACGATGTGCATGTACATGTGGAGCCGAATTAATGGGTAGGAGGTTTCATATATACTTTTTTATTGGCTGCAATAATAAACTGAATAATTTAGTAATCATCAAAAAGACCCGACATGGGTCTTTTTTTGATGAAAGTCAATGCATCTTAAATAATAGCAAAAATAAGATTCACCCAGATGACAATCAGCATCCAGTTAAGAATTCCTAGGAGGAGGGATGTTGCTTTTTGATAAAACCCATTACTTTGACGTGAAAGTATTGGATGATAATGGTAAACTAAAAGAATAGTACAATCAATCCTGACTCCCATGGCATTTAGAATGTATTCTGGCATATTCGTGTAATATTTGGATATTTCAAACAAGCAGGTCATAACGCTGAAAGTCAAAAAAACAGTCATAAGGGGATGTACATATAATGAAATTTCGTTCTAAAATTGATCGATTTTTTATTTCTGTGATTTTCATATCATTGTTTCTTATCACTACTGCATATTTGTTTCCACTTATTTTTATAGGTCGCCCATCCATAATGAATATCATAGTCGTTGTAAGCTTATATGCTTTTTCAACAGGAATCATTATATGGACAGGATTCTTTCAGCAATATGAGTTGTGCGAAGATTACCTATATATTAAAGGAGGTCCATTCAGGAGCCGAATTTTCTATGGTGATCTTACCAGAGTGAGAGCTACCCGGGATATTTCTTCTGGATACAGAATCTTGTCTTCAAGGGATGCCCTTGAAATCTATTACCGAACCGGGTTTTGGGGGAGTGTTAAGATTTCACCTCGGGAAAAGGAGCTTTTTCTATCTGAGCTGGATAAACGCTGTTCCCATTTGTTCATTCAACGTTCACCCCGAATCAATTCTAAATAATCTGAAACCTTGTTTGATTCATAGCCGTATACTATATCAAGAGGTGATGAACATGACAGGAATATTATTCATTATATTAATCCCAATCGTCTTCACAATGATTGCTTTAAATCTTTCCCATTCATCAAAAAGGGACGGCAGAAGTGGGGATGGGGGCTATTATGGTCCTTATGATGGTGGCCATGATTCAGCAGGCAGCTGTGACACCGGATTTGGCGGTGGGGATTGTGGAGGTGGTGGAGGAGGCGAATAACTTGCTTCCTTCTGTTTTTTTGCTCGTGACGATATTCGTAATACATAGGAGATGAACACCGTTGAAGCGCTATTATATTCAGCACCGGAATTTAGACATACATATTACAGAATGGGGAGCCTCTTCTGATCCAGTGATATTTTGCCTGCATGGACTTGGTAGTACCAGTCTCAGTTTTATTGAAGTGGCTGAGGAACTAAAAGAGGATTATAGGATCATTTCAATTGATGCACCGGGCCATGGTAAAACCCCTCCTTTTGAAAATGAAAAAGACTATGAGATGGATAAGATGGCTGATTGGATAAATGAAGTAATTGTTCTTCTTGAAATACATTCTTTTTACTTCTTATCTCACTCATGGGGGAGCTTTGTCGCTCTTCATTATGCTGCAAAATACCCTAATGGGGTTCGCGATAGCATATTAATTGATGGGGGCTATCAGGGAAAGCGACATTCAAACCAAAGCGTAGAAGAGGAAGTTGATTTTTATAACAAAGACTTTGAGCAGGTTTGGGAATCTTGGGAAGACTTCCTCGCCCTCGTCAAAAGTGAAACATTAAACTGGAACACCATAAAGATGGAGGCCGCGAAGGATCTTTGTCTCTACAAAGATAATCGATATTATTGGCATGCACGTGGTAGTACTGCCGGTCACATCATTAGGGCCATGCACAAGGATGAAGCTGAGGATATTTATCACAAGCTGGACGGTTCCATTCTTTTATTAAAAGCAACCCTTCCCTGTAGCATGGAGGAAAACCGTAATAAGACTGCGGCCATTTTCAAGGAACAAACCAGGGGGGAAGTAAAGTCAATTCCCGAAACCACTCATCTACTGCATTGGGACCGTCCTGAGACTGTAGTGAGGGAAATCAGGAACCGCTGGATATAGAAAAAAAAGAGGAGGCACTCATTCTATGATTCTATTACAAGCAATGAAAGAACATGAATATACTCTTTGGATTCAAGAATCGATTAAAGAGTACGCAGAGGAAAAGACGATAGCCGGTAACTTCCAAAAGGAAACTTCATTAGAGCAAGCCGAAAATGAATTTAATCAATTACTGCCGGATGGACTGGAGTCAAAGGATCATTATTTATTTACTTTAATTGATGGTGAAAACCAGGAAGACGTAGGGTCATTATGGATTAATGTACAGGAGGATGGTATAGAAGCATTCATTTATGATATTAAGATTCATGAAAGCAAAAGAGGGCGGGGATATGGAAAAGAAGCCTTAAAGTCCCTTGACTCCTATGCGAGGGAGAAAGATATATCAAAAATATCGCTGCATGTTTTTGGTCATAACAAAGTGGCTCTTTCCTTGTACCAGAATACAGGGTTCGAAGTGACCAATGTCTTAATGTCAAAGACTCTTTAAGTTCCAACAAAGGATACCTTGGTGACTCTTTCTATGTAAAGGTGGAAATGCAAATTGACTGCAACAAGTGAAAAATACATCTATAATGACAGTTATTTTTCAATAGGAAATGCCGGTATACTGATCATTGGAACGGGTGTACTAATCCTGATCATCGTATTCCATTCCATATTTTTAAAGAAAAGAAAGTAGGAGCCTTATGAGAATCGTACACTATGCACAAATTGACGATATGGAATCTCTTATACAAATAGATTGTCAGGTGATTGGAAATGAAAGCAGGTATGAACAAATCCAGCAGGCAATAGTAGAAAAGAGATGTTTAGTCGTTAGAGAAGGAGAGACTGCTGCCGGGTTTCTTATATTTAACAACCACTTTTTCGGAAACACTTTCGTCTCTCTCATCATTGTTTCACCAGAGGAAAGAAGGAAGGGCAATGCCTCTATACTATTGAAATATGTTGAAGAAATTTCGCAGTCAGATAAAATATTCTCGTCCACAAATCGATCAAACGAGCAAATGCATAAAACATTTCAAGGAAACGGCTATTCCCAAAGTGGCAAGATCGAAAACCTGGACCCGGGGGACCCGGAGATTGTTTACTATAAACAAAGAAGATAGGAAAGGGAGGTCATGGAGTGGTTATCATTCTAGCCATTTTTCTATTAATCTTTTCATTTGATTTCACCAAATTCAGAAAGCAAAATCAAACCATGATTGAGCAAAATGAGAGAATTATAAAGCTTCTCGAGGAAATCAAGAATAAATAATACATATGGAAGAAGGCTCCTCACTAAGGAGCCTTGCTTCAATCGATTGTAATGTAATCCTCATCCAGGCTTTCTACGCCTTGATCGAACGTCAGCTTCGTTTTAAAGAGGTAGCGAACCCCGTTTTCTTCGGAGTGTGGCAGAGATTTAGGAATCCGGTAGGTGAAGGATAATTTGTTTCGTTCTTCAGCCTTTATGCTATCAGATTTTAAAACGGTAGTTGAATCAATGATTTTTTCTTCCTTGCCATTATTATCAAGCATCACCAGGTCACATTCCACCCGCCTCAGCTTTTGTTCGATAATACCTCCTTCTAAAAAGAAGTATCCTTGTAAAAGTTCTCCTTGCTTGAACGAGTTTTTAGGTAGTACTAGATCAATCTTTGCAGAGCCTATACCAAAGAGAGACATATATTTACGTAAAATCATTAGCCATTCTCCTTTTTTATTGAAGAATATTTATTATCTATTTTTTCTTCAATTTTGTTCATCTCATTTTTATCGTTTAATATTTCATTTTTGTTTTGTTCTATTAGTTGAGAGAGGTTCGTTTTTAATTTTTTCATTAACGATAACTTCCTTTCAAAATGAAGTGATATAGAAAAAGACCTTTACCGGAATTGGTAAAGGTCTTTTTAGACATATATATACCTTCACCAGCTGGTAAAGGTCTCGCTAACAACATGGTTGTCAATAAAGCCGAGAGTGATACACTCTGTAATGACGACTTTATTGTTACAGCTACTCCCCTTTAGGAGAATATTAAATTATGAGACTATCATAATCGATGGGGGGGAGGGTTGTCAATGAATTTGGGTATCGGGGTGAAGTGGCGAGATTTTATGTCCTGTTACCTCGTCAATGTTTTACTCAAATCATCATACCACTTCTTGGTTTCTCCAGGGTTTTCACCATTCAAGAAGATCTGTTGATCATTCACCCTTATATAAATATAAGGAGCTTCCTTGTGTATAAACAACAAGCTTTTCCCATAACCTTTCACTTTGAATTGTCCTTTAGACATGGTGGAAAGACCGAATCCGTTGATTTTCCAGGTGACTTCTGGCATATCTTCCATTAACTCAACCGTTTCAATCTCTTCAAGCTGCCATACTTCTCCATACAAACCAGTGACCTCAAATTCATCATCCTTAACGATCAAATCATATTCTTCATACCCGAGATAAGTAAGAACACTCACAAATCCTAAAACAGCCACAAACAAAGTAGAACTTATCCAGAAACTTCTTTTCCTTTTGCCTGAAACCTCAAATTTGGATAGATATATGAAACCACCCATTAAAAAGACAAGCATAAAGCCAAATTGAACTTCTATTACAAATGGAAAAGAGGTGAAAGCAAGGGGAAGGAGGATAAGCATTCCGACCGCTGTATAAATCAATAAAGACCCGGTCTTTTGGGGATAACCATTATTAATCAACTCTTCTTGTTCTGTCATACTCCGCGTCACAAAGCCCGAAATCAGCCAGTAATTTTTTTTGGATCGGATCGCCCAACCTAATAATAAAAAAAGAACTATAACAATTAGTTGAATCCCAATCAGGATTCCCATGCACGTTCCCCCACTCAGTTTATAGTTAGTATATTTACGATTTTAGATTGATATGGTTTCAATTATTTGGTGTTTATCCGGACGATAAATCATCTAATACCCAATAAACTCATTTTCATTAACCAATTCCGTGCATATTATATTCTTAACTTAACGCTGGATGCAAGAATCGAGCTGGAATATAGAGAACTATGTGGGTAGAATAAAATGTGAGAATCAGAAAGGGGCAGTCGAATGTATGAATTGAAAACAAGACAAAATGACAGCAGTGTAATTGAATTTATCGAAGCAGTAGAGAGCGAAAAAAAACGCGAGGATGCCTATAAATTGCTGGATCTTTTCACAGAGACAACGGGGTTTGAAGCGAAAATGTGGGGACCAAGCATTATTGGGTTCGGTTCTTATCATTATAAATATAAAACAGGACACGAAGGGGATGCTCCGTTAGTCGGATTTTCACCGAGGAAAGCGAAAATAAGTCTATATTTTGCCCCAGGGGATCCTGAGAGGGAAAAGGTATTGAAGGTATTCGGTAAGCACACAACAGGAAAAGCATGTGTGTACATAAACAAAGTAGCAGATGTGGACCAAGACGTTTTAAAGCAATTGATAAATCAATCTGTGAACTTTCTTCAAAAAACCTATCCCAATCCTTAATTAGGATAATAAGGAGGAATTAGTCTAATTTCCATGACTAATTCCTTATTTTTTTTACGTTGAAGCTTTATATTTGATATTAAAGAAAATATCCTATAATATTAATCTCGAATTAAAACTATTTCAGTTCGAGGTAATCAAGTTAATTTCATTGAACTGGATGATGAAATTCACAATCAGAAAGGGACGATTCAACATGACAAAGGTTTTATACATTACAGCACATCCGCATGATGATACACACTCCTATAGCATGGCAGTAGGAAAAGCATTTATTGACACATATAAAGTGGCAAATCCAACTCACGAAGTTGTGAATGTAGACTTATACAAAGAAAACATTCCACAAATTGACGCTGATGTATTCAGCGGCTGGGGAAAATTACAATCCGGGCAAGGATTTGAAGAGCTTTCACAAGAAGAACAAGCAAAAGTAGGCCGACTTGGTGAATTATCAGATCAATTTGTTGAAGCTGATAAATACATCTTTGTTACTCCATTCTGGAACTTCTCCTTCCCTCCAGTAATGAAGGCATATATTGATTCTGTATCTGTTGCAGGGAAGGCATTTAAATATACAGAACAGGGACCTGTTGGGCTTTTAACTGACAAAAAAGCTCTTCATATTCAAGCTCGCGGAGGTATTTACTCTGAAGGCCCGGCTGCAACAATGGAAATGGGTCACCGCTATCTTGACGTGATGATGCAATTCTACGGAGTTCCTTCGTTCGAAGGCTTATTCGTTGAAGGTCATGCAGCTATGCCCGACAAAGCTGAAGAAATCAAAGCCAATGCGATTGCAAGAGCTAAGGATTTAGCACAAACATTCTAAAAGTAAGAAAGAGTCAACTTCGTTTGGCTCTTTTTTATATTCCGTCAAAATGAAACTTTTTTCTCAATAAATTCGTATGAGAGCTTACAGAAGGAAGAATAGGGGAGGAAAAAGAATGAAAGAACAATTTTTTATCGATATTGAGGTTTCTGATTCATTATCAGAAACCTTACAACATCTTATTGGTGCAAAAAGAGCTGAAACGGGCTCTCAAAATGTTTCCATTCAAAATGTCATTCCAACAGGGGACAAACGTTTCACGGTTATTTTAGAAATCGTTCAGGAAATCTATTAATTTGACCTGAGAGTTCTACACGTATTACGCTCCTCCAAAGGTGTAAAAAAAGAGAGACCCTCGATAACCATTGAGGGTCTCCTTGCTTTATCTCTTTATAAACATTTGCGTCCAATAATGACCGTACGATCCACCCTTCACATAACCTATTCCGATTTCTGTATATGTCGGAGAAAGGATATTTTTTCTGTGTCCTTCGCTGTTCATCCATGCTTCAACTACTTCGGCAGGTGTCCTTTGTCCTGCGGCAATGTTTTCACCTGCTGCTTGATAGGAGATTCCGAAATCCTTCATCATTTGGAAAGGAGAGCCGTAGGTTGGGGATGTGTGGCTGAAATAGTTCTTCGCAATCATGTCTTCTGACTTATAACGAGCCACACGTGATAATTCCCAATTTTCCTTCAGTGGAGGTAAACCCACTTTTGAGCGTTCCTGGTTTACCAGCTTCACCACTTCGTATGTATAACTTTCAGCAGTGTGATTTGCTCCTGGTATGTTAAGGGTTTGTCCAGGATAAATCATATTCGGGTTGCTGACATTCGGGTTCGCCGATATCAACTCTGATACACCCACCTGATGCTTAACGGCAATCTTCCACATTGTGTCTCCATAACTCACAGTATACGTACCTGCTGCGGAAACATTAGAAGCTTGCCCAAAACCAATGACAAAAGTGACAGACAACAATAAGATAGATAAAAGTTTTAAAGTTTTCATAGTTCTATTGAAATATAATTCTGTTAATTTTGAAACAGGTAGTTGTTACCACCATCCCGGTAATCCCATAAAATCAACATATAGTAAATATTACTAGGATGTTTTCATAGTTTAAGGTGGTGACTATATGATCAGAGTTAATTAAATTCCAAATCATGGTCTTTAATCGGTATAATGGAAAATAGTAACTATTTATGTTCCAGTCAATGAAAAAAAAGATTCCATAAAACATTGTTTCAATCTAAACAAGCGAATTCAAGATAATTGGAAAAAATGAAACTTTACACTACATATGATCGTAAAATAGGAAAGGAAGAAATTAATTTACCTATTCTTACTCTTTCAACATTCATTTCAAAGGGGGCTTCATTATGTGGATCAACTTATTCTTCATGATTATCTTCATCATCGGAATCGTGTATCTTATACGGTTTCGATTAAACCTTAAATATTCCGCAGAAAAAGCAGTCAATGCCTTGTATCCAACCAATGAAGAAGATATGAACAGCATTGTGATTCCAAGTGAATTCAAGGTGATGCAGCCTTTAACAAAGGAAACAAAATCTTATCAGTGGGTGAAATGGGGGACGGTAGGAGTCATTAGCCTGTTAACTGCTTTATTAGCGGCTGTATACTTGACCGATATGCTACATCAATCTATTTTTAGCGTTGTCTATCTCTTTTTCATTCTGATCAGTTCCATTAAACACCGTGGAAATTTTTATTTGTTAGGGGAAGGCCTTATACTGAATGGCTATTATGTTCCTTGGAGCAGGGTTAAAGGATATAAAGTAGAAAAGATTATTAAGTGGCACGAGCTGTACGGCCTGGATGACAAAATCAATCAAGCCTACAAATTAGAGGTGAAGGTGAAAAACAAATGGTTTCAACCACAGTTTGTAGTAGTCAGAAATCAGGTTCACTTGGATAGAATCCTATCACTTTTAGAAAAGCAAGGAGTGCAGAACATAAGAGAAAGATCCCACACCCCAGTTTCTAAAAATGTATAACGTTACTCATAAACGGAAATGTCACGCCGCCTGTTCCTGTATCACCTTATAATGCACAAACAACCGGGTCTCTACGAACCCACAAAAATTATAGAAGTTATTCGCCGGACTGGCTATTTACACCAATCGAAGACGATGAGTAGTGAAGGTGAAAAAATTAGTATTTAAGGAGAGGACAAAATGAGCTGGTTAAATTGGAATGACTTATTAGCACCTTCGACCCCGTACGCTTCAGTGTTCTTTGGATTAATCCTCACCCTCGTGGTTGCGTTTAGTATTTGGTATGAAACCAAACAAAAACGAATATTGTTCATAGCAATCGTAACAGGTGGTTTAACCACCGTAATAGGAGTGGGGCTGCTCACAATGATTGGATACTATTAGAAAGGAAGGCGCATACATATGAAATCACTTTTTTTCGTTATTGTAGGTGCACTTTTAGGGTGGGGAATCACTGGCTTTTTCACCAATGGATTTGAAACGGATTATTTATTCATTCTAGTTATCGGAATTGTTATTGGGTACAGCATCGGGCGAAGAAAGGAAAAAGAAGACTTTACAGAATCCCTTTAAGAGAAGTGGATATTTCTTAAGGTGATGGGACGGAAAGGGATTAATTATTGATGGAGTAGGAATTGTATTCATGAGTTAACTTTTGACGGCTGGACTTTTCTTTTTTACCAAATTAAAAAAGGGAGTATATTAATATGAAACCTCTAACTCTCGAACACTATGATTTATTATTATTTGATTTGGATGATACATTGTTCTGTCACTCGGAAGCTTATGAAAGGGGCGTTTGGGATACACTTCAGCAATTTCCTGAACTGAAGGCAATTGCACCAAATGTATTTTATAAAACCTTTTTAAAGCATAATCATCTATTATGGGGTAGGTTTTCTTCCAATTTTTTAAATTTCCATGAATTCTCCTTGAAAAGACTTGAGAACACCCTTATAGAATTCAACGTTTCTGTAGAGAAAGAAGTCTCCCTCGCCATCGTAAAAGCCTTTCAATGCTCTTATCTTGATCGAATCCAACCTCAGCAGGAAATGAATGAATTTTTATCAGAATTAAGTAGATATGTCAAATTGGGGATTGTGACGAACGGTACCGTATTTAACGCTTATGAAAAGGTACATCGACTAGGACTATCCACTACCTTTCCGGAAAGCTCTGTCATAATCTCAGAGAAGGTAGGCTTTTCGAAACCTGATACTGAAATTTTCCAACACACCTTGAATGTCTTTGAGAGTAGTCCGGATCGCACGCTATTTATTGGAGACAATTATTTCACAGATATAATAGGGGCGAAATCTTTCGGTTTAGATACGATATGGATCAACAAATTTGGTTATGAGTGTCCTAAAGAAAAACCGGATTATACGTTAAGCTGTCTCTTAGATTTGAAAGATTTAATAATGAAAGTGGGATAAAAATGAAAAAACTGCCTGCAATCGAAGCAGCCAAGAAATTTGTATCAGAAAACTTTCCAACATGTCAAGCAGCACTTCTCTGTGGCAGTGTTGTCAGAGGAGAGGAAACAAGTACATCCGATTTAGATATTGTCATCATTAGCCGAACCCTCCGTTCAGAATACCGGGAATCTTTCAACTTACATGGATGGCCGATTGAAGCCTTCGTCCACACGAATGAAACGATTCGGGACTATTTCCAAAAAGACTGTCAAAGAGCCCGACCTTCATTGCCAAGGATGGTATCAGAAGGAATCCCCATCATCGATCATCCCATCATTCCACGCCTCAAAGAAGAAGCGAATAAACTTTTGAGGGACGGACCTCCAAAATGGAACAGGCAAACGATTGATATGAAGAGATATTTCCTTACGGATGCTTTGGATGATTTTATTGGATCAGAGGAGAGAGGAGAAAGCATCTTTATCGCGGGTGCTATTGGGGAATCCCTTCATGAGTTTGTACTTAGAACCCAAGGTCATTGGATTGGTGCGTCGAAATGGATTATACGGGCATTGAAGGAGTATGATGAAAGTTTTGCAAGAGAATATGTAAAAGCTTTCAACCACTATTATCACAAAGGGGACAAACAACCTATTGTAAGATTGGTAGACTCTGTATTGGAACCACATGGAGGACGATTGTTCGAAGGTTTTTCTTTAGGAAAGAAATAAAGTATAAAAGCCCTTCAAAGATAGAAGGGCTTCATTTCAATTCTGACATTATACTACTATCTGAAACTCATCGTGATCGACACTGTTTACACCATCGTCGAAGACCAGTCGGGTGACAAATTTATAAGAAACAGTGTCACTACTCGGTGGAAATGAATCTGAAAGTCTGCACGAAAAGTGAATGGTGCGTTGTTCGTTTGCTTTCATCGTTGATGAGCTTAATATAGTATTGTGATGAAGAACAGATGAGCGATCACTATTCTGATCGTACTGTAATAGGTCGGTCTCAATCCTTTTTAATTTCTGCTCCACTCGTCCGCCTGTAAGTTCATATTCCCCTTTAATGACGTCTCCCGGGCAGAACTCTTTTTTGTTCAATACCAAATCAATCTTTGTTGCTCCAATACCGAACCTGCACATCAGTTTACTAAACATAACAGCCATTCAACCTCTCATTCATCTAGTTACTAATTCTACGCAATCAGGAGAGCTTTGGTTTCACTTTTCTTACCTTTTCTACGACTATATTCTAAAAGAAAATAAGCCCTCTTGTCTATAACCCTTCTTCGACATATTTCGCGTTTTCCATAAGTATTTTCGTTTTTTTCCAACGTTCAACCCCCAAACACTTTTCTCCAGATCATGAATCATACCCCAAATGAGTATACTAATTGGAAATTATGCCATAAAGAGGTAGAAATATAGTCTGGATTTCTATAAAATAGGACTAGAACATTATCATATTTTGGTAAAATACTAGCTTGTGAAGGGGTCATTCAATTGAAGGAAAAGAAGAAAAAGAAAAAAACCCATGTGCCTTTGAGAATGAATTTACTGTTTATTACGGTCTTTTTTCTATTTTCACTTCTGATTCTTCGTCTTGGGATTGTACAAATCGTGCAGGGAAACCATTATGAAGCGGAAGTGGCGAGAACCGAAAATGTGAAATCACATAATGGAACACCACCAAGAGGAAAAGTCTATGATCGTTATCGAAATGTAATCGTGGACAACGTACCTTTAAATGCAATCACTTACACCAGAACGCAAACGACAAAACCAGAGGATATGTTGAAAGTAGCAAGAAGTCTGGCTGAGTTAATCGAAATGAAACCAGACAAAATTACAGATCGAGATCGAAAAGATTTCTGGTTATTGAGTCATCCTGAAAAAGCAGAGAATCTGGTGTCAGAGGATGAATTGAAGAAACTCGAAGATGACGAAGATCTTACAAAAGATGATGTGAACAAAAAGGTTTATGAAATGCAGCTCGAGAGGATAACCGAAGAGAACATCAACTCTTTTAATAAAAAAGAAGAGGAAGTTCTGGCGATATTCCGCGAGTTTAATACAGGTTACGCCCTTACTCCTCAAATCATCAAAAATAAAGATGTTTCCATGGAAGAAATGGCAAGAGTCAGTGAACGCCTTTCAGAAATGCCTGGTGTGAACGTTACCACGGACTGGGAAAGAAAATATGTGAATGATAGTACGTTAAGAACGATTCTCGGAAGAGTCTCGACCTCACAACAGGGCCTCCCAAGTGAGCTTGTAAATGAATACAAGGCTCAAGGATATGCACTTAACGACCGTGTTGGAACGAGTTATTTCGAATCACAGTATGAAAACGTCCTAAAAGGGCAAAAGGAAGAAATCGAATACATCACTAAAAATGGAAGCGTCCTTGATACACAGCTCGTCAGCGAAGGTCACAGTGGGAAGGATGTCGTATTGACCATCGACCTTCAGCTTCAAAAAGAAATCGAAAAGATCGTAGAAGAAGAGCTGAGCAAACAAGCATCCCAATATTGGGAATCTCCATTTCTGGATCGGGCATTTGTTGTCATGATGGATCCACACACAGGTGAAATCCTTTCTATGGTCGGAAAGAAATATGGCAAGAATGCAGATGGAAAGACGGAAATGCAGGATTATGCTTTAGGTACTTTCACTTCTGAGTATGGAGTGGGGTCTTCTGTTAAGGGCGCTACTGTGTTGACAGGGTATATGACTGGGGTTTTGAATGTAGGGGATGCACTTTATGATGAGCCGATACGTATAGAGGCCACACCTGTAAAAAAATCATGGTTCAATTACTCCAAGTACTTCACCGATATTCAAGCACTTGAGATTTCTTCAAATGGTTATATGTTTAAAACTGCTATCAAAATCGCTAATGCTACATATCGACCTGGTCAACCAATGGATATCGATGTGAAAGCATTCGATACAATGAGACATTACTATAGTCAATTTGGTCTAGGTGTAAAAACCGGAATTGACCTCCCTGGAGAAGTTGAGGGATTAAAAGGAACAGAGAAAATCCCTGGAAAACTTATGGATTTGGCCATTGGACAATATGATTTATACACACCTATGCAGCTAGTACAATACGCTTCAACTATTGCAAATGGTGGCTACCGGATGCAACCGCATATCATGAAGCAAATTCGTGAACCCAGTCAGGAAAGAGGAAAAGTAGGGCCACTTTTATATGAAAACCAATCTAAAGTTTTAAACAGAATAGATGCAACGGAAAGACAAATACAACAAGTACAGCGAGGTTTCTATCAAGTTACTCATGGTGCAAAAGGAACAGCAACTAATTTCAGAACAGCTTCTTATGATGCAGCTGCAAAATCTGGTACGGCCCAAGCTTTCTATTATAGCCCTGAGGAAAAAAGACAATATGATACCTACAACACGACTCTTATTGGCTATGCTCCATACAACAACCCTGAAGTAGCCTTTTCAGTCGTATTACCATATTCACACCAAAACAAAGATCCTTACGTAAACAAAACCATCGCCAAACGTGCCATGGACAAATACTTCGAGTTAAAGAAACAATACGAAAAAGACGGGTACTTTGATTCATCCACAGAAGAAGAGGTCCGTAATGCCGATCAACTTGAAGAGACGGAAGAACAAGGAAATGAAGAGGAATAATCATAAACGCAATCCTTTGTATTGAAGGATTGCGTATTTGATTTTGGATCTTCATGTACTTCCTTTTAATTTTTTGCTAAGTGGCTTGAAGTGAACTACCAAGACTTTTACTGGAGTTCCGAAATTCAAGTAAATGTGAAACTTATCCATTTATTAAACGTACATATATATAGACATCTTCAATTGATGGGAGAGAATCATATGTTATGGTGGATCATCGGTATTGCCGTCGGATTCGGAGTACTAAGTGGGTTTCTAAGAAGAACGTTTTCAACGAACTCCTTTGAATCAGGAAATCAAAACGAAAGACAGATCCAGGAAGAAGAACGCGTGAAAGCCGGCAGCTGGTTTACTGGCGGACAGTAAGCAAATGTGTCCGGGGGAGCCTCCTGGCGTTTTTTTATGACTATATTCCTTAGTTAAAAGAGGTAAAGATACATTTATTCGCTTGTCATTATGGTGGAAATTAGTAATATGCATATCAAAGTTCAGTAAGAGAGGGACGGACCTCTATTTATCATGGGATTCTGTTTAATACATATTAAATAAAGGATTCCTCAGGTGAATGTAGAAACAATTTGAGGTCCGTCCCTCTATAAAGAAAGGAGAAAATTCATGTCCATTAAGTATTGGTCTCAGGTGGGTGTTGGTTTGTTGGTCTTTGGATTTACGGCATTGTTTTCGTGGTATGAAGGGAGTGCGTTGTTGGATGATCCTTGGGAATGGAAGTATTCTACTCCGTTCAGTGAGATGATTCACGGCAGTGTTTTAATGAAGGGGCAGATAGTGGATCTCGATTTCTTTGTGTACGCTGCGAAGTTTTCACCACTGTTTCCAAGCGTTATGATGATGAGCGCCAGTTACCTTTTGGTTCTACTTGGACACAGATTTCTTAAACATCGTGGCTTTCCATTATTCCTCACTCTGTTTGGAGGGATGTATCTTTTGATGAGTGCATTTATCGCTTCCTCCCCCACAGCAGGTGGGAACATTCTTTTTTGGTTATTTGTCTTAATGGGACTTTTTCTGATCATTCTCGCCACTCTTTTTCACTTTTCTCCAAATCTACGAATGAAGGGGCAGTCTAAACAAGCATGATAATGGGTAGGTTCTCTTTATACTTTTTACATAAAACCATAACGTTTAACTGTACGGTTTGCCTTAAATAAAGTATACTACTCTAGAGGTGATGTCCTTGGGAAGTTGTATCGAATAGGAGAACTATCCAAACACAGTCAAGTGTCCAAGAGGACGATTGATTATTATACAAAAATGGGTTTATTGAAATGCGATCGATCATGTAATAATTATCGGTATTATCACGAAGATGCGTTAGCTGACTTAAAGATAATTGAAAAATGTCAGCAGATGAAAATGTCTTTACATGAAATTAAAGATCGATTAACGGTAATGAAATCCGTGGAAGTAGATCCCTCGATTCTAGAAAAACAAGTAGACCATATTCGAAATGAAATGGATCATTTGCATAACGAATTACATGAAGTTTTACACGCTATGGAAACGCTCGGGGATGACGAACGGAAACGGATGCTAAAGCAGGTATCCCCACAGGCTTTGGCCTTATTCCAAACATTAATGGTTTTTTCTGGATAATCCAGCATAATAGATAAACAACTACAGGAGAGTGACTTTTTTTTGGACGATATACCACTGAATTCATTAATATTATTAGGGGCATTAATACTTTTATCTGCCTTTTTTTCATCGGCAGAAACGGCTTACTCAAGCGTGAATAAGATTAGACTTAAGAACTTTGTAAGTGAGGGAAGAAGAGGGAGCATTAAAGCTCATTATATTGCTGAAAACTTTGATAAAGCACTGTCTACGATCTTAGTTGGAAACAACATCGTGAACATTGCCGCAGCCAGTATTTCAGCAAAGCTTGCGACAGATATTTTTGGTGGAAACACGGGTCTTGTCATCAGTACTTTTGTTATGACTTTATTAATTTTGATTTTCGGTGAAATCCTGCCAAAATCATTGGCAAAAGAAAATGCCGAAACCTATTCCTTGACCATATCAGGCGTTCTCTTTTTCTTAATTAAAGTTCTTACACCGATTAACTTCTTTTTTATCAAATTAAAAGAGTTGGTATCGAAGTTCTTCTCGAAAAATCACGAGATGCCGTCTGTCACAGAGGAAGAATTAAAAGTGATGCTTGATATTAGTGAAGAAGAAGGAGTCATCGATAAAGAAGAAAGAGAATTGATTCACCGCTCGATGGACTTTGATGATATTCTTGCAACCGAGGTTTTGACACCCCGGATCGATGTCAAGGCTGTTGAAGTGAATCAACCAATTGAAGAAATTAAGGAAATGTTCTTTGAAGAGCGATTTTCCCGAATTCCCGTTTACGAGGATCATATTGATAATGTGATCGGAATTCTTTCAGAGAAAGAGTTCTTTACTCATTTGATCAAATTCGGTGAAGTAAACATCCGGGAATTGATTCGGGAACCAATGTTTATATTTGAATCTGTCAAAATCTCAACTCTTCTTACTAAGCTTCAAAAGAACAATGTGCATATGGCCATTGTAGTGGATGAGTTTGGTGGAACAACCGGAATCATCACCCTTGAAGATATCTTGGAAGAGATTGTAGGAGAAATATGGGATGAACAAGATGAGAAAACTCATTCCATGCGGAGAATCAGTGAAAAAGAATATCAATTCGACTCCCAATACCAATTGGATGAATTTACAGAGTTACTCGATGTACCAGAGCCTGAAAGTTCTTACCATACACTTGGTGGTTGGGTCGTAGAAAGTTTTGAAGACCTTCCATCAGAAGGCGACAGCTTCGACTATGAAAACTTAAAAGTGAGCGTAGAAGAGGTGGATAATCGCCGGGTACGCACGATTAAAGTGGAAATACTGGAAGAAAAAACCGAAGATATTGTTCAATAAGCAGGAAATAACAGGCTCTTCATTGCCTGTTATTTTTTTGATTCATTATTGAAAGAAGGAGGAGACTGTTATATGCATGAGACAGAAACAAGAGAAGCTCTTTTACGGGAACTGGAAATTGTAAACAAATGGGCAGAAGACCAAAAAGGGTTATGGTTTTGGGAGAAGCTCGGGCGTATTCCCTTTATGATCCTGGACCGAATCACTCCTCAAATGGTGCATAACAAGATTGGACAAGCACTGGATGAAATAGGAAGCTACATACAAAAGGGCGGAAGTTACCTTACAAGTGAGAAAGAAGTCGTAAAGCGATTTACTAAGAGTACAGCTAATCCTCATTTAACGGTAAAAGATATCGGAAAGCTGCCAATTGCTGATATGGATGGAGTAAGCGAAGGGATAGTGGGTATGAGAAAGAAGGTTGCGATGACCCAGGGGGCAACTACCGGAATCGGCGGCTTCCTGACTCTAAGTATTGATATACCTTTCATCCTCGGCATATCACTTAAGACTCTTCAGGAAATCGCAATAAGTTACGGATACGACCCAAATGATCAGCAGGAACGTATTTTCATTATTAAATGCTTACAATTCGTTTCTTCAGATATTGTTGGGAAGCAAGCAATCCTTCAGGAACTATCGGACTTCAACAAAAGGGATAAGGAGAAGAGAGAACAGACCCTTTCCCAGCTACAAGGCTGGAGGGAAGTGATGACCAGCTTCCGTGACAACTTCGGCTGGAAAAAACTATTCCAAATGATTCCCATCGCAGGAATTCTGTTCGGCTCCTTCATCAACAAATCCATGATCTCAGACATAGGCGAAACCGGTCGTATGCTCTACCGAAAAAGACGGATCCTGGAGAAGCTGGAAGAGGGACGGACCTCCGAAATGTAACTATTCTGTAGAAAAGCCTATATATCAATCTTTCTTAATGATGAATGCAGATCAGAGGTCCGTCCCTCTGATCTTTATTTATGTTACTGAATTGGAATTTCATGCTAAGATTAAAGTAAAACTTGGGGATGCTTATATGGTGATGAATATAAATGGTTATAGGATAGATGAAGACACTTTGAGGAATTGGGGAAGGAGGCTCATTCCTGAGGTGGAGTGGTTTTATTTTGCTGATGATTATGATTCGCTTCCTATGGAGTCCATGGATTCACTTGATTATTCACAGGTGCCTATAGATCTCCGAACCTCTTATGCTACTTGGGGAATTAGTAAAAATGCTCGGTTCTATTCTAAAGTGGCTCCAGAATTATTTGTATCATTGGAAAAAGAAACACAAGATGACATTGTGAGACAGCAATGGGAAATGGGAAGGGGACTCCTTTTCACTAAAGAAGATCTGCATGAATTACTTCAAATACCCACCATGAAACTCCCTACCACCACACTTGGGACTGGGGAAGACATCATCCTTTTACATCGGATCCTCTGGGATTCTCTTTCAGAACAATCACAATTTACGTTTCTATTAAACTACGGAGCTTTGTGGATAAACGAACAACCCATCTGGAAAGGGTTGTCTGCAGTTTGTAAACGAGCCATATCCAATCAGACACCACATCTTCAACCATTGATCGATACCTTTTCATCCAAGAATGGCCCCAACTGTTTAGCTGCAGTCGCTACGGCTGTCACAAAGAACCAAGCCTATAAGGACAAATGGATGCAGGGGGAAGATTTGCTTTTGATCCTTGAACGGGCCGAGTATACACCAGTAGATACAACTGATTATAAGCACGGTGATGTACTCGTTTGGTTCCAACACAATCAACCCATTCATGCGGCCTATGTACTGACAGGAAATTATGTCTTTAATAAGCACGGACAAACGATGTTTAATCCGTGGCAAATTTTAAAGATAGGCGATGTATTTGCAACATGGGGGGAAGCTGACACGTCCGTCGTAATCTTTAGACGTTAATAAAGGAGGTTCCTATGAAAAATAAAAAGTGGTTATTTTCGCTTATCTTCCTTTTTCTTATGATCCTTACTTGGTATTTCTATCAAAAGGTGACTGACCGGGCCTATGATGGAATGACGATCATTCCTGAAACTCATTAGTCAGTAAAAAAAGGGACCTCCAATGGAAGTCCCTTTCAATTATTCACCTTCGTTCTTATCTTTATTAAACCAAAGTGGTTCATCATTATCCACTTCGCCATTATAGTTAATGAGCAATTCTTCGCCAGCTTGAATGTCTTTATAGGCAAAAAAGTCGAAGGTATGGTTATCAAAATTTATCTCGTAAATTGTATTAGGTGTATAAGAATGATTAAACAACATTCCATATCCTAATAGAAGTGCTGTATGATTGATTCCGTATTCAAATACATAATCCGCCAGGAACGTTTTCTCAATATGTTCATGTTCCTCATTGGGATAGGGGATGACTGGTGCTTCATGAACCAGCTCTCCTTTGGCTATATCTCTTTTTGCAAAAACGCCGCGATTAAGATCACCGTCACTAAGAGACGATATTTTCACTTCGATCATTATGCCACCTTCTTTCTAAATCCTTTAACTTAGTAAGCTTGACATGAACTGGATAGAAAAGCAACATCCAATCTTTATTGTAGCCTGCCTAATTAAAACAAATTCCCAAAAAATCCTTGAATGCTTCGTGCACTTCGTACTAGCCAGCTAGCCTTCTCTACTGATTCAGCGGCATAAATATCCACTTTATATGAAGGCTGTTTTTCATCAAAAATATATTCATTCTTTTCCGGGGTTTCGATCATCATTTCTCCAATCTTTTCTCCTTTTTCAATTGGAGCTTGAAGGGTACCATCGTCATTAAGTTTTTCTTCATCTAATTTGAGTGAAGCTTTCACTTTATCTTTCTCTTCTTTTGTTACTCGAATAGATAGAGGCTTGTCTATCTTGATGGTTACCGATTGTTCTTTACCGTCAGGAACCTCTAACGTTGGTTCCTTTTTCTCATCAATATCACTCAAACTATAATGAACCGTCTCAAACTCATCAAATCCATAATCAAGTAGTTCTGTTGTTTGAATAAACCGCTCGGCACTGCTGGGCTGACCATATTCATCTTTGGCATCTAAGATGACTGAAATATATCGTACCCCATCCCGTTCTGCAGTTCCGGTAAAAGTGGAACCTGCAAAGGGTGTCGTACCTGTTTTTAATCCATCAGCACCTTTATAAAAATAGGATTTATCTTTTAATAGGCCGTTTGTATTCCTCATAACGAGTTCTTCATCTGTACCCGGTCTGAAAATTTTGGACGAGAGACCCGATGTTTCTAATACTTCCGGAAAATCATGAATAAGGTAATATGCCAAAGTGGCCATATCTTCAGCCGATACCATGTTCTCATCATTCACATCAGTCCCTTTTGGAAACATGCCGAGCATATCATAGTTACTTAAACCCGAGGAATTAACAAATTGATAATTTTTAAATCCGAGTTCCTTCGCCTTTGCATTCATCCGCTTTACAAATTCACCCTCGGAACCTGCTACAACTTCGGAAAGAGCAATCGCTGCACCATTCCCTGATTTAATCACCATGGCATCATACAATTCTCTTACCGAATACTCTTCGCCAGCTCTTAAGGGTACATTGCTCAATCCGGGTGCATTCGCTAATTGATAGACTTTGTCGCTAACTTTATACGTTTGATCCCATTCAATCTTTCCTTCTTCAATGGCTTCTAACACAAGGTATTCTGTCATCATCTTCGTCATGCTGGCAATTCCGAGGAGTTGATCTTCATGTTCCTTATACACAATCTTACCAGTATCTGCTTCCACTAAAATCGCAGCATCTGCATTAATATCTAATTTTGTCTTCCCATGCGCCGTTTGCTGAAAAGGCGTCATGGCCATAAGGGATATCATCAAAACCGACAGGCTTTGCTTCACCATATTCTTTTTCAAATCAGTACCTCCAAAAAACAATTTTACGCAACCAAATTATTTTACCATACAAGCCTCACAAACACCCCATTTCACCATAACCTTTTCAAATCGTTCATATTATTGTAAATAATTGTTTCACGCAAAAAAGTAAAATGTTACCATAAGAAGAGGGACGGACCTCCATTTAACCCTGGAAATAAAAGTGTCGCATTCTTTGGATAAATGGAGGTCCGTCCCTAAACTGACAAAGGGATGAAACTGTATGGTGAGAAGAGTGTGGCAGGTATGTTTTGAGGTGGGGTTGATTCTGGTTGGGATTGTATTGGTCAGTGCAACGTCTGCGCTATTTGAGGGGCAGACGTTTTCATTAAATCGTTTTTTCGTTGTGTTGATGGATGTCGGTGAAGAGCTTCTGACACCGCAAGCGATCATTTACGAAAACCCGAGCTCCGGGGTGGAAAGAAGTTTGTTTCCCATTATATTTTTAGCCTATTGGAGCAGTATCAGGATCTTTTTTCTGGCTCTCGTTATTTCCATATTACTTTCTACGATATTATTAATCGGCTATTATTCTTTGGGGAAATCTTTCAGAAAAGGTATTCAGACAGTTGGTTTTTTAATAGGGGGGCTACCCGATCTTTTCGTGATCGCTCTTTTTCAATTGGGGATTGTCTGGTATTTTAAACAGACCGGAATCCTGATTTTAGACGTGGCATCTGTAGGTGAAAACCAGGTGATACTGCTACCGGCTATCACTCTATGTATACTTCCTACATTTTTCTTTTTCACCAACATGATTGTCTTCTTAAAGGATGAGGAAGGGAAGCCCTATGTAGAATTGGCGAAAAGCAAAGGACTTGGGAGGTTTACTATACTTTTTAGACATACGATTCGAAATGTGTTGGTCAGTTTAACCTATCACGGAAAACAGATCGTTTGGATGATGCTTTCGAATCTACTTGTTTTGGAATATCTGTTTAATGTATTTGGTGTCACTTCATTCTTGTTTTCCTACAATCAGCCTTCCATATTTGCAATAACTTCCATTCTCCTGTTCATTCCGCTCTATCTTGTGCTAAAAAGCCTTCAGGCACTCATTGGGAAAAAAATCGGGAAGGAGATGAGCCTATGAAATCGAATCGTTATGATTGGATGAGCTTCATTGGTTTCTCAAGTATACTCATTGTTCTTCTATCTTGGAGTATGGCATACAACCTCTCAAATGAGGAGATTTCACAGACTCTCATCCTGTTCAGTGACGAAGGGAAAGTCCTTGGAGATTCACCATTCCCGCCATCCATTCAATTTCCTTTTGGAACAGACCGAGATGGCTATCATATGACCGATAAAATCATTCAAGGAGCGCAATATACGTTAGGTGCAGCCCTCACTATATCATTTCTTAGTTTTCTGCTGGCCTTCCTCTTTGGAATTGCAGGAGGATTCACGAAAAGCAGGCTCAGAATCTTCACTCAGAAGGTATTTACATCACTTTATTTCATCCCGCAATCGATTATAGCTTATAACATTCTTCACCCTTTACTGTGGGAGCCTATGGAAGGGTTTCAGACTTCGCTAGTAGAAAGGATAGTCGTTGAAATCGTCGTTCTGGCCATCATCGTCACTCCGACGACCGCCATCTTGATCGCAAACGAAGCTGAACAGATTCTGCAAGAGGAATTTATCATTTCCTCAAGGGTCCTTGGTGCACGTTCTTTCTACATATTTTATAAGCATCTCTTGCCTCATCTTAAGAACCGGTTATTTGTCATTTATCCCAAAATTGTGATACAAGTCCTTCTGATCATTGCTCACTTGGGTTTTTTCACTTTGTTTTTCGGAGGAACGGATATCTGCTATCAGCCATTTTGCCATCCGCCGAAGCCATTCGTCCAGGAATGGTCAGGATTAATGGGAACAAATTACTCAGAATTATACAATGCATGGTGGATATTTCTCGTGCCGATGATCTGTTTCGCCCTCACTATTCTCTTGCTGAATGGAATCGCTCATTCATTTAAGAGAATCATGGTGAGAAATGTTTCGAGGAGGAATCCAACAGTCACTTTAAGGGACAACGCGACTTATAAACCAGTGGAATTGAATGAAGAAAGTTTTACATTAAGGGGGCTGCGTAAATGATGTTTAACCATTCACAACCCCATCTCTTGTAGCGAATCTACCAATCTGGTAAAATTATCTAAAAAAGTTTGGAGAGAGATTATGATTACATACCCTATACTAAAAAAACACGCAACCATAGGCGTGACAGCACCTTCATCGGGAGTACCCTCGGAACTGCATGGCATTCTCAAGGAGTCGATCGAAAAAATGGTGAGCAAAGGCTACTCCGTTCAGTGCGGAGAGACCGTATGGACGCAGAATAAAGCTAAATCTTCCATAGCTCAAAAAAGAGCGGCAGAATTGAACCAAATGCTGAAGGATGAAGAAATCTCCATTGTCATTCCACCATGGGGCGGCCAACTTCTCATAGAAATCCTGGACCTCATTGATTATGAAAATACCAAAACAAAATGGGTGCTGGGCTATTCCGACACGAGTGTGCTATTACTGGCACTAACATTAAAAACCGGAATCGCCACTGCACATGGCACCAATCTTGTTGATTTAAGAGGGGAGTACTCCGATCCAACGACGGCAAAATGGGAATCCGTTCTCTCAACGAAAGAAGGATCATCTGTTATTCAGTATTCATCCCAACACTATCAAAAAGAATGGAATCACGACCAGCCTTCTCCAACAGTTTTTCACTTAACAGAGCCAACTGATTGGAAAACCGCAGGAAATCAAGGTGTAAAGGTCAATGGACGTTTACTCGGAGGCTGCATAGATGTCATCAGGCACTTGATCGGAACCTCTTACGGAAATATAGCAGATTTTAGAGAGAAGTATATAAAGAATGACTCCATCCTCTGGTATTTTGAAAACTGTGAACTGAATACCGCTGATCTGCGCAGGACACTTGTACAGATGAAATTAGCCGGCTGGTTCGACCATTCTTCCGGTATTCTGTTTGGAAGAAGTGATAGCAACACTCCTGTTGGTGATTATATGATTGAAGATGTCTACCAAGAGCTGTCAGACGAGCTGCAGATTCCAATCGTGTACGACATCGACTGTGGGCATCAGCCTCCTCAGATTACTTTTATTAATGGCGCATATGGAGAGGTGGAAGTTTCAGGTGGAAAAGGAAAAGTCATACAATCATTCATATAAACAATAAAAAAACGTCCTGCTCCAGGACGTTTTTTCTGCTTACTTCTTCAAAAAGTGATATCGTTTTTCATTCAACATCCACATGGTGTATCCCCAAACCCATCCGGCTGCTACACAGCATACGATCAAAAGGGGAAGGTAGTCTCTGATCACTGTATACAGAATCACTGAAACTATCATTCCAGTAAATAGCGACCCATATACAACTGAAAAGAACCATTTCCCTTTATTTCGGATGGTTTCCCAACGTCTCCAGTAGTCGCCACCGGGTTCCCTGCTATTAATAAAGAAAACACAGGCATTCATAAAAAAGATAAGGCTGATGACCAAATACATGTAGGATTTTGGATCTAACCAAAACACTAGAAAATTAATCACAGATGTGAAGGAGAACATGATATATATTAGTTTATTTTGTTTTATTTTTTCCATTTCAGCGCCTCCAATCTTCTGTATTATATCAAACCATTTCCGACATGGACCAACATATTCCAACATAATAAAGGAAAATCCCTCCATCTTCTAGAAGTCTAATGAGGAACAGAATTCAGCTAAGGAGTTTTTATTAATGAAAGCAAATGTAAGGACCATTCGAAAAAAAGGGATTCATGTCGAAACCTATGGTTCTAAGGAGCATCCCGCCTTACTATACTTGCATGGGGGCCCTGGGGAAAGTTGCTACGATTTCTCTTTTCATCAAAGTGAACGATTAGGGAAACATTTTTATCTTGTTGCGATTGACCAAAGAGGTGTTTGCCGTTCAGAAGCCATTCAAGGGAATGAAGAGTTTGGTTTTCAAGATTTGGTAGAGGATTGTGAAGCACTTAGAAAAGAATTAGGAATCGATAAATGGTCTGTACTAGGTCACTCCTTTGGAGGGTTTCTCGCTCTTGCATATGTCTCCCAGTATCCTGACTCCATCGAGAAAGTCATTTTCGAATGTCCTACCTTCGATTTCACCCTAACATCCAAAGGACTGCTTAAAAAAACCGCTCGATTATTCGGTAAATACAATCAGTCTGAGTTACAAGAGAAGGCCATGAATTTGGCAGAGGAGGACATTTCTCCAAGGGACTTTACAGAAAACTATATGAAGCTAAGTGATGAACTTGGTGAACACCGCATGCAAATCTATACTCATAATTTTGATAACCCTACTGACTATTATGCTACTTACACAGACGAAGAATGGGACACCCTATACGACCGTTCAGATCATCACTATCATCTTCTCCGGGAAGAGGGTGTCATTTTTACCAGTTTGTTAGATAGAATCAAGCTGATAGAAACACCTATGCTTCTTCTGACAGGAGAGTATGATCCCGTTACATGTGAAAAACATGTAGAAACATTTCAGAGAGATGCAGCAAAGGGGAGTATCGTTCATTTTAAACGTAGTGGTCATACACCCCATTACGAGGAAGCCGATCGCTTTAAACAGGTGATCTTGGATTATCTATTAGACAAAGACCGGCAATTCTCATGAACACAAATAAAAGAATTTACATCATAGGCTAGTCGCAAGCGAAAAAAAGGGAACTACAAGCAGACCTTAACGGTGCTTAGAAAAATGTATGGATGGAATCGCCACTACGAAGAGCAAGAAAAGCCAATCGTCATGCGAATTCTCTAACCCTATCAATATAAAGTTTACATCCAAAAAGGATAAAGGAGCAATCATCATGTTTACATATAAACTAAACGACGAATTAGAATTAAGACTTCTCGATTTACAGGATGCTGAACGAATCCATGAACTGACTGATCAGTCCAGATCCTATCTGCGTGAGTGGCTCCCATGGGTGGATTACTCAAAAACGGTTGAGGATTCAACGGAATTTATTAAAGGGACACGTTTAGGCTTCGCGAATAATAAGAGCTTAACAACTGGCATCATTTATCAAAATGAACTAGTGGGAGTAGCGGGATTCAACGTACTTGATTGGTCGAACAAGGTGGCATACATCGGCTATTGGCTAGGTGAAGGCTACCAAGGAAAAGGGATTATGACGACAGTTGCAAAGGGACTCACGACACACGCATTTGATTACTATAAAATGAATAAAGTCGAAATAACCGCTGCAGAATTCAACCATCGGAGTCGGGCAATACCCGAGCGTCTTGGTTTCAAGGAAGAAGGGAAGCTGCGGCAAAGGGAATGGATTTACGATCATTATGTAGATCATATTGTATATGGCATGCTCGCTGACGAATGGAAGAAGTCTTGAAACAGACCGTACATGAACCACTTAAGGAATTGATCTCCTGGGTTGAAGACATTAAATATAAAAACGGGAGTTCTGCTACATCCCTTTATATTATTAAAGAAGACCAGGTCGTTTTAGAGCATTATAGCGGAAGGCACTCCCATGAAAAAAATGCTCCTCAAATCACAGAAAAGGCTCAATTTAATGTAGCTTCTGCCCGTAAAAGTTATTTAGGGCTTACGGTTGCCTACGCTTTACATGATAAACATATCTCAAGTCTAGATGATCCCATCACTCAATATTTTCCTGAGATTGATAAACATCTGTATAGAGGGACAACGATCCGTCATCTTGTTACTCATTCCCATGGACTTGATTCTAACGAAAAAGGAGACATATTTCGTGAATTCAAGCCCGGTAGCAGCTGGGCATACCGTAACGTAGGTGTGGACATTATGACAAAATTAATTCATCGATTGTACGGAAAAGGGTTCACGCAGCTTTTAAAAGAGAGGGTTTTTACTCCATTGGGATTTAGTGAAACGGGATGGAAAACGGAGCCAAATGAAAATCTTGTACCTATCATCGACCGCCTTGATAAACCGGCACTCCATGGCCTGGGTACTACTTCAGATGGTAAGGAGAAGAATTTATTTGTATCTCCCAGGGAATTTGCTCTCTGGGGGCAGCTACATGTTCAGAAAGGCATGATGAATGGAAGACAAATTGTCCCCTCTAAAGTGATTGAGACTGCCACCACCATTCAGAATGTTTCGTATTCTGATTCCACTATTCCTGGGAACGGTCTTTTTTGGTACGTTCAAGATATTCCACGAAATAAAAGTGAACTGGGGGATAGGGTACCTTCAGGTTCTTATCAAATAGTAGGTGTCACCGGTCCAACGATTCTTGTTATTCCTGCTTATAATTTGGTGGTGGCAAAGATGTATAACAAGCGATACAACTATGGAGGAGACCAATACCTATATTATTTACGGGAGTTTAGTAACAAAGTGGCAGACCTATTTTCCTGAAGAATGGTGCACCTCAATCGATCGAGGAATGAATTTCCAAATATTTGGTAACAATAAGGTCTATATTATGAGTCCGGCTATGGGGGGATCCCATGTTTCATATTGTAGTCATTGTAGTAATCATTCTCAGTTCCTTGAAGTGGGGATCCTGGAATAGATGGAGAGAATTTCTGCCCACGATCTATTATTTTAGTTTTTTCAATATGTTTTATCAGTATATCAGCTACACCATGAAGGCGGTTTGGGAACTAGATGGATTTTTCATCAATATGTTTGTGACGGATTCTCTTTACACGATGATCGCTTATCCTTGCCTTGTGGTTCTATTTTTAAGCCACTACCCAGAAGAAATCAGGGTGAAAATCCTCTATTATTTAAAATATATATTCGTTGCTACATTTATTGAATGGGCAGCGGGAAAGACGGATTCCATTGAATATTTCGAAGGCTGGAATCTATGGTGGACCCTACTGTTTTATTTTATCATGTTCCCCATGCTGCACCTTCATTTCAAAAATCCTGTCCGGGCATTGGTCCTTTCAGTGTTTGTCATTGCGTTTTTACTTATTAGCTTTGATTATCATGTACTATAAAAAACGGTGATTCCACATCTTGGGACTCACCGTTTTGCAATACGAAAAGGGGATTATAAGAACAAAACCATCAATTCTTCATCGAAATATTCATCGTTATATTTCAATGCCCGCTTTTCTGTCCCGTAAGGCTTGAATCCACAAGAATGATAAAGCCCCTTCGCTGTTTCATTGGTTGTGACAACAGTAATCATGACTTGTTCAATGCCATCCTCGGCCTTAGCTTGAGTGATGGCAGCTTGAAGCAGCCCTCTTGCGAACCCTTTCCCTCGATGTGCAGGGTCAACATACATGGCAAAAATAGAAGCTTTATGCTTCATTTTTAAAGCTCCTTCACGTACAAGGGTCACCGCTCCTACTAGTTTACCGTCATCAAAGCAACCAAACGTGTAGCTGCCATTCTGTACAAGTCTCTCGGCTGTCATCTGAAGTGGATTTTTACGGACAATCGCTTCTTCATAGCTGCTGCCGAAGCTCGTAGGACTCTGTTGCAGCATTTCCAAACGAAGCTGCCAATATGTTTCGGCGTGTTTTTCATTGAGCAATTGAATTTCCATTATTTTCTGACCTTCTTTCCATTACATGATATTATGAGAGGAGCCTTAATTTTCAGCTATTCAAACAGATTTCGACATTAATGGTGGAAATCCTTTAAATTGGAGGTATATGAATGGAAAATTGTCTCGGATGCCGCCTTGCAAATGAAAAGGAGAAAGTATTCATTATATACGAAAATGATCATGTGTCCTGCTTTTTGGACCATGTCCCGCATCACCCCGGACATACACTGATCCTCCCCAAACGACACAAAGTGGAAGTAACGGAATTAAATGCAGAAGAAAGCCTCTCCGTAATGAAGGCTTCACAACTAATTGCTCAAGCCGTTCAGGCTCTATATGAACCAAATGGCATTACTGTCTGCCAGAATGGAGGCATATACAACGAATTAACTCATTATCATATGCATGTTATCCCTCGTAATGAGGAAGCGGAAAGATTCGGAGACTTATTCTACGGTGAGGCCGACGTTGAAACATACAGTGGATCCCTGGAAGAAACCCAGAAGAAAATGAAAACCTACATAAGTAGATTACTAGAATAGGAGTAAATAATATGACGTTCAATAAAGATTTCGATGAAAAATTAAAACAATACGCTGAGCTCGCCATTAAAGTGGGGGTAAATGTTCAGCATGATCAGCCTCTATGGATTTCTGCACCACTGGGAACTGAACAATTCGTACGCATTGTTGTAAAAGAAGCCTATCTTGCCGGAGCAAGAAACGTGCATGTTCAGTGGTATGACGAGGAAATCATGAGAACACATTATGAACTTGCCCCGGATGACACATTCTACGAGTTTCCAAGCTGGCTGGCCGCTGCACATGAATGGGTTGTGGACAATAAAGGAGCCTTCCTTCAAATAGAAGCCAATGATCCGGACCTGTTGAAAGGAATAGATCCAGACCGCATCCTTAATTTTGAAAAAGCAAGTGGAGATGCTCTTGACCGATTCTATGAAGCGATTGAAAAGGACCAGATCAGCTGGTCCATCGTAGCCATCCCTTCACAAAGATGGGCGGACAAAGTGTTTCCTGATTTACCAGTGAAAGAAAGAATTCCGTGCCTTTGGGACCGTATCTTCACATCCGTCCGTATCAATCAAGAAAATCCAGTCCTTGCTTGGCAAACACATATCGAAACCCTAACCAACAAAGCAAGCGAACTCAATCAATTAAAGCTCAAAAACCTGCACTACCAATCGGAAGGGACGGACCTTACCATAGAACTACATGAAGACCACCTATGGCTCACAGGAGCTAGTAAAACACCAGAAGGAACCCATTTTATTGCCAATATGCCTACAGAAGAAGTTTATACTGTCCCAATAAAAACCGGAGTCAATGGCACGGTTTCAAGTACCAAGCCACTGGCCTACAATGGGAACGTGATTGATGATTTCAGCCTTACTTTTGAAGATGGAGAAATTAAGAAAGTCATAGCAAGAGAAGGGGAGGAAATTCTGAAAAAATTGATTCTGACAGACGAAGGCGCAGCCTACCTTGGGGAGGTAGCACTTGTACCGCATCAGTCACCGATCTCTGATTCTGGCGTCCTATTCTTTAACACCTTATTCGATGAAAATGCATCCAATCACTTAGCAATCGGTTCCTCTTACCCTACATGTATTAAGGATGGAAACATCTTATCCGATGAAGAACGGGAAGAAAAAGGACTCAATGAAAGTGTGGTTCACGAAGATTTCATGATTGGTTCAGAACATATGAATATAGATGGAGTGTGCCATGATGGAAGAAAGATCGCTATTTTCCGTAATGGGAACTGGGCTATCTGATTTAATAGTTATTAGTCTTGGTCAGTTGTTGTATTGCTAAATCAAATCACCCTAAATCACTCTTCCCTAAAAGGAAATAGATGATTAAATCACCCTGCTTAAAAAAAGGAGAGATTCTATGATTTATGAAATGACGGTACAAGTCCGGGTAACTGATATGCAAAAAGGGCAAAAATGGTATGAAACTCTATTAAACCGCACTCCTGATTTCATTCCTCACGAAGGATTTGCAGAATGGGAACTCATTCCCGGCTGTTGGCTACAGGTAGCAGAGGGCAAACCAACGCCTAATTCCGGTCCCATCCGTTTGGGTGTTGAAGATATTAGCAGAGAACGGGAAAGACTGTCATCCCTTTTAGGTACAAAGCACTTTGACATCCATGAAAGAGAGGAA
Organism: Rossellomorea sp. ABR4_004; assembly: GCF_056159585.1. NCBI lineage: Bacteria > Bacillati > Bacillota > Bacilli > Caryophanales > Bacillaceae > Rossellomorea > Rossellomorea sp. ABR4_004. Next base: position 85,455 of record NZ_JBSWVM010000001.1, read on the forward strand.
GTCCCAGTCAAGTGGGCAACCTTTCAAGATCCATGGGGGAATGGAATCGGTATGTTCGAGTATCAAAGTACAAAGGAAATGCATGCTCGTATCGAGTCCCTTTTAGGAAAAGTGAAATAAGGTCTTGCAATCGATATCCTGTCATCGAAAGGAAAATACCTAGAAAAACAGGACTGAACTTGCAGAATTTATTAAAGAAATATTATTCACTTACTTTCTCATAAATCGCAAAAGAAGAACCTTCATGTCAGTAAAGGTTCTTCTTTTGTTTATGCTTATTCCACGATGTTCATCTCAAGTTCATGTTTTTTCACATATGCTTGAGGTAGCAAGGTTTTTTCAAAGTCAAACTTCTCAACATCCATGCCTTTTTGAACCTTATTCGGAAGATCCGGATTCGCAAGGGCACTTGTACCCAAGCTGATAAACTCAGCTTGTTCTTTTTGTAAAAGTACTTCTGCTTTAGAAGGGTCACCGAGTTGACCATTGGCTATTACCGGTAATTGACTAAAGAAAGTAGCAGCCTCGGAGAGCGTCTTACTGTTTTTACCGAAAGAAGGTTCTGCACCATCTCCGTCAGTTGTGTGGATATAATCAAGGTCTGCTTTTCCTAGAGTAGTGAAGATAGTCTGTGCAGCATCTTGTCCTTCTGGCCATTTATAGCTTTGATCTGCCACTTTCCCTTGAGAAACACGAATTCCTACCACAAAGTCATCTCCAACAGCACTACGGATATCGTAAATGACCTCGGTTAATAGACGAAGTCGATTTTCAAGTGATCCACCATATGCATCTTCCCGTTTATTTAAATAATCAGTAAGGAACTGATCTAATAAATATCCATTTGCACCATGGATCTCTACACCTTCAAATCCTGCTTCCTTTGCATTCAGAGCACTTTCTACAAAAGACTTCTTGACAGCCTCTATATCTTCAATCGTCATCTCCCCGGGTACTGGAAAGGGTCCGGCTCCACCGTAGAATCCGAGCTGATCACCTTTAGGGGCAACGGCAGAAGGTGCCTTAGTTGAATCTTGATAAACATTCCCTTGACTCTGACCTCCAGCATGCATAAGCTGTGCAATCATTAAAGCTCCTTGTTCATGAACCGTTTGCACAATTTTTCTCCATGCTTCGGTCTGTTCTTTATCTACAATCCCAGGCTGATTGAAGTATCCCTGACTGTACTGTTTATCTGTGTAAATCCCTTCTGTAATGATGAGTCCGAAACCGCCTTTTGCAAAACGTTCATAATACTTTTCCATCGTTTCATTTGCCACGCCACGTTCATCTGCGCTCACCCTTGTCATGGGTGCGACGATGAAACGATTCTTTGTTAGGCTGGCACCGAGGTTTCCTTTTGAAAATAGTCGAGTATATAATGAACTCATTTTGAACACTCCTTTATATAAAACCTTACAGATGATTATAATCATCTGTAGGAGGGAAATCGAATTTTACGCCCCGATGAATGTGCCAGTACCACAACAATGTAATATTGTGGTAAATCGATGGGACTCTCACGAAAACATATTTTATTTATGATATAATTTCTCCTTGTGAAAAAGATCCATTAAAAATAGAAAGGGAGGAAAAAGAAGGTGAGTTTTGAAGGTCAGAAAATATTACCTGCCATTCGGTCCATGAAAGATTTTGATAAAATGCTCGAAACCTCTTTCCAGTACGGTGTATTCCTCGATCTCCATGTTGGAATGCTGAAGAGTGTTTTCGATTTCGCACGTAAGGAAAATCGGAAAATGTTCCTGCATTTAGACTTAATCCACGGACTATCCAGTGATGAGTACGCAACAGAATATGTCTGTCAGGAAATTAAGCCTTATGGCATCATTTCTACTAAAGGGAATGTGATTAAAAAAGCAAGGCAAAAAGGTATCTTTTCCACTCAAAGAATGTTTGTGATCGATTCAAGTGCTATGAATCGCAGCATTGAGCTTATACATAGAACAGACCCTGACTTCATTGAAGTACTTCCTGGAGTGATTCCTAAAATCATTACGGAAATAAGAGAAAAAACGGGGAAACCTATTTTTGCGGGAGGGCTCATTGATACTATTGAAGAAGTGGAATCCGCACTTGAGGCTGGTGCTACGGCCATCACTACGTCAGATCGTGTGTTATGGAAGCATTTTGACCAGAAATAAATACTGAAAAATGTATTGACAACGTTTTCATTGTGGAGTAACATTATCCACAAGTTAATACGTTGTGAAAGAGATGAAGAGACTCACGTGAACTGCCTATTTCCAAGGGGGCATTCCGTGAGTCTTTTTATTTTTAAAAAAATTAATGGAATGAGGGAAAAAGCATGACAGCATTTTTAGGAGAAGTAGTTGGAACAGCCTTACTCATCATTTTTGGTGCAGGGGTTTGTGCAAATGTAAATCTTAAGAAATCATTTGCTTATAACGCTGGCTGGATTGTCATCACATTTGGTTGGGGTCTGGGTGTCGCCATGAGTGTATACGCCGTTGGACAGTTTAGTGGAGCTCATTTAAATCCTGCTGTTACACTGGGACTGGCTTTTAATGGAGACTTCCCTTGGGATGAGGTTCCTCAGTACATCTTAGCTCAAATGATGGGAGCGATGATTGGGGCAACGATCACCTATCTACACTTTCTACCCCATTGGCATGCAACGAAAGATCCCGGGGTGAAATTGGGGGTATTTGCGACAGGACCTGCCATCCCACACTATTTTTCCAATTTATTAAGTGAAATCATTGGAACTTTTGTGTTAGTAGTAGGATTATTATCTATAGGAGCGAATACATTTACAGATGGACTTAATCCATTTATCGTCGGTTTCTTGATCATTGCTATCGGAATTTCTCTCGGTGGGACTACAGGTTATGCCATTAATCCCGCCCGTGATTTAGGACCGCGCATTGCTCACTTCCTGCTGCCGATTCCAGGTAAAGGACCATCCAACTGGGGGTATTCCTGGATTCCTGTAGTCGGGCCAGTTCTGGGAGGTTCATTCGGAGGCGTATTTTATAAAGCCATTTTCATTGGACAGGTCACAACAAGCTTTTGGGTAGTCCTACTTGTTACATTGACAGTACTTGGACTTGCTTATGCCAGTGACAGAAAGATCAGCTTAGCTCAAAAAGTGCATCAACTATCAACCGATAACTAATTTTTTGGAGGGATAATAAAATGGAGAAATACATTTTATCATTAGACCAGGGGACGACAAGTTCAAGAGCAATTCTATTCAATAAAAAAGGAGAGGTCGCCCATACTGCACAAAAAGAATTTACTCAGCATTTCCCAAAGCCGGGTTGGGTTGAACATAGTGCAAATGAAATTTGGGGATCGATTTTAGCCGTTATTGCAAGCGTTTTATCTGAATCGAGTATTAAACCTGATCAGATTGAAGGGATCGGGATTACCAATCAACGTGAAACTACAGTGGTCTGGGATAAAGAAACCGGCGATCCGGTTTATAACGCCATCGTATGGCAGTCACGTCAAACAGCGGGGATATGTGAAGAACTTAAATCACAAGGTCATAACGAGACGTTTCGTGATAAAACCGGATTATTGATCGATGCTTACTTCTCTGGTACCAAGGTTAAATGGATTCTTGACAATGTAGAAGGAGCGAGGGAAAAAGCGGAGAATGGTAAGCTTCTGTTCGGGACGATCGACACATGGTTGATTTGGAAGATGTCTGGTGGAAAAGCCCACGTAACGGATTACTCCAATGCTTCCCGCACGCTTATGTATAATATATACGATCTGAAGTGGGATCAGGAGCTCCTTGATATATTAGGCATTCCTGAGAGCATGCTTCCGGAGGTCCGTCCCTCATCAGAAATTTATGCGAAAACGGTTCCTTACCACTTCTTCGGGAAGGAGATTCCGATTGCCGGTGCAGCAGGGGATCAGCAGGCAGCATTGTTTGGACAAGCTTGTTACGAAGAGGGTATGGCAAAGAATACGTATGGAACAGGTTGCTTTATGCTGATGAACACAGGTGAGAAAGCTGTAAAGTCTACTAATGGTTTACTCACAACCTTGGCATGGGGAATTGATGGAAAAGTGGAATACGCTTTAGAAGGCAGTATTTTCGTGGCTGGTTCTGCGATTCAGTGGCTTCGTGATGGACTTCGTATGCTGAAGGATGCCAAGGACAGCCAAGGGTATGCAGAAAAGGTTGACTCAACAGATGGCGTCTATGTTGTTCCTGCCTTTGTAGGATTAGGAACTCCTTATTGGGATAGTGATGTTCGGGGAGCCGTGTTCGGTTTAACAAGAGGAACTTCTAAGGAGCATTTTGTAAGAGCCACCTTGGAATCCCTTGCTTATCAAACGAAAGATGTACTGACGGCGATGGAAGCCGACTCCGGAATCTCCCTTAAGAAACTGAGAGTCGATGGCGGTGCTGTTAAAAATGACTTTTTAATGCAATTCCAAAGTGATATCTTATCTGTTCCTGTTGAGCGACCAGTTGTAAATGAAACAACTGCTTTAGGTGCCGCTTATTTAGCTGGATTAGCCACAGGTTTCTGGGATAACCGGGATGAAATATCAAAGCAGTGGAATAAAGACAAGCAGTTTGAGCCGCAAATGCCTGTTGAAACCCAAGGAGAACTATATAACGGATGGAAAAAAGCTGTTAAAGCAGCTATGGCTTTTAAATAAAAGAAACGTATGATATACTGAGTACAAGTTAATAAAATCGGTTAGAGACCACGAGAGACCAAACCTGCATTATGGAACCATTCACCATAATGTTAGTTTTGGTCTCTTTTTTTATGGTTAAACAATAAGAGTGAGAGTACAGATAATATATAGATACCTGAGGAGGATCCACTTATGACATTTTCAAGTACTGCAAGACGAGAAGTGAAAGAAACATTAGCCTCAAACCACTTTGATATGATTGTGATCGGAGGGGGAATTACTGGCGCAGGGATCGCCCTCGATGCTTCGAAACGTGGAATGAAGGTGGCATTGGTCGAAATGCAGGATTTCGCAGCCGGGACTTCCAGTCGTTCGACAAAGCTCGTTCATGGTGGATTACGTTACTTAAAGCAATTCGAAGTGAAAATGGTCGCGGAAGTAGGAAAAGAGCGTGAAATCGTTTATGAGAATGGACCTCACGTAACGACTCCTGAATGGATGCTGCTCCCCCTGCATAAAGGTGGCACATTCGGTAAATTCAGCACATCGATTGGATTAAAGGTGTATGACTATCTTGCTGGAGTAAAGAGAAGTGAACGACGATCCATGCTTTCAGTTTCAGAAACACTGAATAAGGAACCTCTTGTGAAAAAAGATGGCCTTAAAGGAGGCGGGTACTACGTTGAATATCGGACTGATGATGCCCGTTTAACGATAGAAGTCATGAAAGAAGCAGTTGCACATGGTGCGACTGTCATAAACTATATGAAATCTCAACGATTCCTATATGATAATAAGAAAGTAGTCGGAATTGAAGCTGAGGACCTGGTGACGGGGGATACGATTGAAATCCGAGGTTCAAAATTCGTCAACGCTGCCGGCCCATGGGTCGATGATGTTCGTGGAAAAGATTATAGTACGAATAACAAACAGCTAAGGTTAACGAAGGGAGTTCATCTTGTCATTGATCAAAGCAAATTCCCGCTTCAACAAGCCGTTTATTTCGACACACCTGATGGGCGAATGGTATTTGCCATACCGAGGGATGGAAAGGCCTATGTAGGGACAACTGACACATTTTTTGATCAGGATAAAACATCTCCCCATATGACTTCAGAGGACCGGGATTATATCTTGGATGCAATTCATTTTATGTTTCCCGATGTATCCGTAGGAAAAGAGGATGTAGAATCGAGCTGGGCAGGTGTTCGCCCCTTAATTTTTGAAAAAGGGAAGGACCCTTCTGAAATTTCCCGTAAAGATGAAATTTGGGAAGCCGACAGCGGTCTCATCACGATCGCCGGCGGGAAGCTGACAGGTTACCGTAAAATGGGAGAGACCGTTGTGGACCTTGTATCGAAACGTTTACGTGAAGAGAACAAAAAGAAATTCCCAGCATCGTCCACGAAATATATGCCGATCTCTGGAGGTCATGTAGGCGGATCGAAAAACTTTCACGCGTTTATTGATCAAAAAGCAGCCGAGGCCCTTCAATATGGACTAACATATCAAGAGGGAAGGAAGCTTGCAGGAATGTATGGATCAAATGTGGATCAATTATTTAAACTCGCTCATGCTTATAGTGGAGCAAGTAATGTAAGGTCCGTCCCTCCTTATTTATATGCGCAACTGATTTATGCGATCCAAGAGGAGATGGCAGCGACGCCGGTTGATTTCTTTATTAGAAGGACTGGTGCTTTATTCTTTGATCGTGAGTGGGTGGAGAAATGGAAGGAGCCTGTGATCGAGATTATGGCGAAGCTTCTGAAATGGAATGAAGAGCAGGAACAGCAATATAGAGTGGAATTGAATAATGAGCTTAAGAATGCAGTAGTGCCAGTGGATTTGCAGTCGTAAGCAGGAAAAGGGCAGTATGAATTTCTGCCCTTTTCTTTGTATACACTGGGAATTCCTGTAGGGCACATGGTAAAATTGGGATAAAGATGTCAACTTGGGGGGAATGCTGGTTGGAAGAAAAAAAGAATACCAGGGGAAGGTTCCTCCTATCACTGTCAATGTCTTCACTAATTGCCTTTGCCATCACTTTCTATTTCGAAAAAGGTGACTCTATTACAAGAAAGGGTGCATTCAGGCAGCACCTTGAACAGTTAGAATTCGGTCGCCATTACCATGATCTGAACGTTGTATCAGAAAAGAAAGCCGGGGAGCAATACCTCCTTCTCTACACATATTTGAATAATGACGGAGAAAAGCAAATCGGCCTGGCCTTTTATAGAAAAATGAATGTCCTTCCCCTTTATGAGCTATACAGGATTAATGATTCTCCACAATTATCTGTCGGAACGGAATTTCTCCCTACTAATCAGTTTATCGTTTACGGTGACCGCGACGAAATTGAGGCTGACTACTTTACATACCGGGAAAATATCCAGTTCAATCGAATCGAGCTTGAAGAGAATGATTATTTCATTCACATGGAACCTTACTCAGGCATGCTCCTTGTTCCTCAAGTGAACTTTTATTCTAGTGATGGAACAATAGTTGCTTCGACACAGGCAAAATAATCATCCATAAATATGCTTACAATTATATAAATATATGAATAGTTGATGAAATTGACCGTATATGACGATTCATTTCCCGAGAGAACTGTTCATCTCTTCTTAGTGTTGTTGAATATCCTATGACGTTGCTGTAAATTAAGAATAGAAATTGACACGACTTCCTCGTCAAAAGGGTGGCTTCAATGGGATGAAGCCACCCTTTTTTTGCATTTTTTTAACAAAAAAGTCAGTGGATAAGAATATTATTGCTATACTAATAGAAAGAAAAATGGGGAGGAAGCTGGAATGAATCATAAAATAGCTGTGGTGACGGGGGCAAATAGCGGGTTTGGCTTTCTCTCGACACTGGGGCTTGCACAACTTGGATATAAAGTAATCGCCTCCATGAGAGACCCTCATAAAGGAAGTGCATTGCTTCAACGTGCTAAGGAACTAAAGGTGGGGCATTTGGTTGATATTCATCCATTGGATGTAACGTCGGAAGCATCCATCAAGGAATTCTCTACCTCTCTTAATGATTTGGGCAGGGTGCACATTCTCCTGAATAATGCAGGGTTTGCCGGTGCAGGATTTGCAGAAGAAGTTACAATCAATGAGTTCCGCGAACAATTTGAAACGAATGTTTTTGGTGTCATGAGAATGACTCAAATTGTTCTCCCTTATATGAGAAAGCAAGGAGAAGGGAAAATCATCAATATGAGCAGCATTAGTGGCAGATTCGGCTTTCCTGGACTCAGTCCTTATGTTTCATCCAAGCACGCATTGGAGGGATACACCGAAAGTTTGAGATTGGAGCTTAAGCCCTACGGCATAACCGTGCACCTGATCGAACCCGGTTCTTATCAAACGAATATCTGGACATCAGGTAAGAAAGTCACTCCACTCTCGATGCAGAAAAACTCTCCTTACTTTCGCTATATGGAGGCAATCAACACGGAAATTCAAGCAGGTGCAGATACACTTGGAGATCCAAGGGAGGTTGCCTCGATCGTATGTGAAATAGCACAAAACAAGAAAAAAACTTTTAGAATTCCCATAGGCAAAGGAGTGCGATTAACCCTATTACTCAAAAGTATCCTACCATGGAGCATAATGGAAAACATCATCTTAAAGAAACTCGGGATGAAAAAGACCCAAGAGGGACGGACCTTATAGTAAGCACGGATAATGTCTGAATATAAAGAATTTTATTATACAGAAGGAGAATTTTGTCAAAAGAGAGAATATGCTAAAGAAGACATTTCTTTAAACTCACTTATTAAAAAATTGAATGAGTTTAAGTGCTTCTACACGAAATGAGGTGATTGATTGAATGAATGGAAGGGTGCATCTGCTCTTTGCATGCATGAAGGCCGTTTATTGATGGTATTACAAGGGAAAGAAGAAGAAGAGAAACGTTGGTCGGTTCCTTCAGGGGGGATGGAATCAAGTGAATCCCTTCAGGAATGCTGTAAACGTGAAGTTTGGGAAGAAACAGGCTATGATGTTGAAGTAGAAAAACATCTGTATACTAAGTGGGGGAATGAAGGAAGTATTTCTATAAGAATTCATTACTATGAAGTCAGGTTCCTTGGAGGAGAGGCAACCATACAGGACCCTGATCAATTAATACATAAAATAAAATGGATTTCACTTCAAGAGTTAAAGAACCTGCCCCTGGGATTTCCAGAAGATCACTCCATCCTGGAATCCTACATGAGTAAGAAGCTAAACACACTATCCATTTAAGGGAATAGTATCGTTTTAGCACAATATATTATAAAGTATTTATTTATAAAGGAGAGAGTAGAATGGTGAAAAGAACAGGAGAAGTAGTAATGGGAGTCATCGGAATTATCTTATCCGCATTATTTTCCATAATCGGAATCGTAGTCAATATGGGGATGAGTGATCCTGAGGTCATGTCACAACTCGAAGAAGGTATGGAAAGTGATCCAAATATACAAAATGCAGAGATGACTGCCGGAGATCTAAGCTCCATTATAAGCGCTGCCGAATCAGCTGGTTCTTACCTTGTTATATTAGGGATCATTGCGTCCATCCTGGGGATCATTGCTGTACTGACCATTGTAAAGAATAAAAAACCGGTATTATCCGGAATCATGTTTATCATTGCTGCCCTTGTCATCGGACTTGGCACGATAGGTTTTGGTTTCGTACCTGGCCTTCTGTTCCTGATAGCAGGAGTCATGGCACTTGTTCGCAAGCCTAAGAAAGCAGATCCTGTTTATTAATCAGGTATTTAGAGGATTTCTTCTTCAAGCTACATTTTTTCGTGAAGTTTTGCTTGTACTCATCTTGCTTTCAGACTCGATTTATACTATCTTAAAAGTAGAGCATAATGATAAAACAAGAGACACTGGCGGCAACCAATGTCTCTTGCTACACAGCAAACTGCAAGGAAAGCAGTGGCCCAATAGAGAAAGGAACATAACTCTACCCTTCAAAGTTTAGGCGCTTCATGAGGGTGGGGTTATTTCTTTTTGTCATTTGAAATAACTACGGCAATGATGGAGACAATTAAAGAGCCAAAAGTAATCATTAGCGTTAATGCCTCATACGTTGTCACTATAAGCACCACCTCCTTCTATAAGGAAGTGGCCACTCCCACCCTACATTCACTGTGTGCTTCAAATTATATCACAAACGCCCCCTGTACTTTATAGGCAAGAGGTAGGAAAAGCTTACCCCTACCAAAAAAACATAAAACCCCATTGAGAACTTTCAGATACAATACGATTATTTCAAACTTTCTTCAAAATGTGTTAGCATAGATATGCTCATATTAATCAATTACATACCATCACGAAATTCGAGGAGGAACACACGATGAAACAACGTATAGAAATGCTGAAAAATTGGTTAAAAGAAGAAAAGATCGATGCCGCATTTATCAATTCAACTGAAAATGTATTCTACTTAACAAATTTCCACACGGATCCACATGAGCGATTAATGGGTCTGTTTGTATTTCCTGATGCCGAACCCTTTGTGGTCGTACCTGGAATGGAAGCACGTCAAGTAAAGGATGCCGGCTGGAGTAACGAAGTGATCGGCTACTCTGATCATGAAAACCCATGGGAATTCATTCAACAAGCCATTCAAAGACGAGGAATTGATGGCAGCAAGGTGGCTTTCGAAAATGAAGTCGTAACGTATGGCCGCAGTCAGGAATTTATAAACATTTTCAACTCGCCGACTATAGTGAATGTTGAAGACAAATTAAATGAGATGCGTGTTGTGAAGGATGATGGTGAAATCGCCATCATGCGTCGTGCAGCAGAAATGGCAGACTTCGGGGTTGAAGTAGGTGTGAGTGCACTTCAAGAAGGCATTACGGAGATGGAAGTTCTTGCGAAGATCGAGTATGAGTTGAAGAAAAAAGGGATTCGTGAAATGTCTTTCTCTACGATGGTGCTCTTTGGAGAAAAAGCTGGAGATCCACACGGAAACCCAGGAGACCGGAAGCTGAAAGCAGGAGATTTTGTCTTGTTTGATCTTGGAGTTGTCCTTGAAGGATATACTTCTGACATCACCCGTACTTTCGCTTATAAATCGATTTCAGACAAGCAAAAAGAAATCTATACTACCGTTTTAAAAGCAGAACTGGCTTCACTGGAAGCAAGTAAGCCCGGAAACCGTATTGGTGATCTGGATCAAATCGCACGGGATATCATTACAGAAGCAGGGTATGGGGACTATTTCCCACACCGGATTGGTCACGGTCTTGGGATCAACGTACATGAATTCCCATCAATGAGCCATTTAAATAATGGGATTTTAAAAGAAGGAATGACCTACACCATCGAGCCTGGAATTTACGTTCCGGAAATAGGCGGTGTAAGAATTGAAGATGATGTGCTAATAACAAAGGATGGTTATGAAACCTTGACCAATTTCCCTAAAGAACTGCAAATTATTGAATAAGACATAAAGGAGGCTAACAGCGTGTTAGCCTTCTTTTCATGAAAAAGAAATGAAACCAATACGAAGGTCATTCGTATATATTAGGAAAGAAAGCTAGGGAAGGATGAAGTTCAATGAAAAAATTTTTCATATTAATCAGCTTTTTCATGCTGGCAGGCTGTGGAATCCTGGAAGAAGCAAACAACAGTTTGACCTATGTTGAGGAAATGACCGATTATCTCAATGAAGCAGAGCAATTTGCAAACGATTTTCCTGGATTAGTGGAAAATGCATCGGCAGACCCATCCACCATACCGGCTCTTGAAACAAGATTAAAAGACATGAAAACAGAAATACAAGAAATCAATGATCTGACTCCGCCTCAGCTTGCAGAAAACATCCACAAAAAAGTAGAAGGATATAATGAGCAAGCGCTGGAAGGAATTGATCGTGCCTTAGTAGAAATTGATAAAGGAGAAGTCCAAATTTCTGAGTTACAAAACCTTGAGATCGTCAACACCTTTAATCAGTTACAAGAGATTAAAGGTAATCTGGAAAATTTAGGACAATAAGCAAACGGTGTTACGGATAAGACTCCTTATCCGTAACACCATCATACTATTACCCATCTCCACTCTAGCTACAGCCACACTCCCCCCTTGGCTCCACAAAAAATTCAACCCTATTCTATCAAGTAGATTTGTATTAAACTAGTTTCAACTATGACCGAAAAAAACAAATATGATTTCTCACGTATAGAACAAGAGTTCTTAAAAACATGCTATAATGAAGGAATCATAAAGACGGACAGGAGATTGTTATGAAAGTTGTTATTGCCGAAAAACCCGATCAAGGAGCCACCCTCGCTAAACCTTTCCCTCATCGAAAACGACAAGGATACATTGAAATACACTCTAATGATGTGTTCCCTAAAGGAGCTTATATTACATGGGCTGTAGGTCACCTCTTTCAGCTTCAAGCCCCGGAAAAATATGAAAGCAAATGGAAAAAATGGACGTTAGAAGACCTCCCCATCATTCCTCAACGATTTCAATATGAGCTTCAACGGGCAAAAGCGAAACAATTCGCAGTCATTAAAGAACTTCTAAAGAAACGTGAAGTCACAGAAATCATCCATGCAGGGGATGCGGGGCGTGAAGGTGAGTTGATCATCCGGAATATTATTTCAATGTCACGCGTTCAAAAGCCCATGAAGAGATTATGGATATCATCTCTTACAGAGAAAGCCATCATTCAAGGGTTCACCAGTTTGAGGGAAGAAACGGAAATGCGGAGCCTCTATTATGAAGCCTATTCCCGCGCTTGTGCGGACTGGCTTGTGGGAATGAATGCATCGAGAGCGTATAGCATTCTACTAAAGCAGCAAGGCATGTCGGATGTTTTCTCTGCAGGAAGGGTACAAACGCCGACTCTTGCCTTGATTGTGAAAAGAGAGGAAGAAATAAAGCAATTCAAAAGCGAACCCTTCTGGGAAGTGAAAGCAGTCTTTCAAATGGGAGACCACACGTACGAAGGGGTTTGGCAAAAGGATGGAGAGTCCCGAATTCAAACAAAGGAATTGGCAGAGAAAATTGCTTCGTTCTGCCAAAGTAAGCCTGCAAGCGTTCTGGAGATGAAAACAGAAAGAAAAGAATTTGCCCCTCCATTGCTATTCAATCTTTCAGCTCTCCAGGCAACGATAAACAAGATGTATAAATTTTCACCTAAAAAGACACTGGATGTCCTGCAAAAGCTTTATCAGAAAGGCATTGTATCGTACCCAAGGTCAGATTCACAATATGTAACGAAAGGGGAAGCTGAAACCTTCCCGGAAATATTGTCTAAGCTTAAGGAATATAGCCCTTACAATAGCTGGATTCCGACTCCTCATGAGAGCCTGCTGAATAACAAACGTTTTGTAAATGAAGCAAAGGTTTCAGATCACTACGCGATTATTCCAACTGAACAGGTAACCGATCCTCAATCGTTATCAGGAGACGAAAGGAAAATATATGATGTTGTGGTTAAACGTTTTATCGCTGCACATCACGACAAAGCTGTGATCCATTACACTACCATCACTACCGTCGTGGACGAACGGGCTGAATTCATTTCTAAAGGAAAGCAAATTCTTCAAGAAGGATGGAGACAGGTTCTGATGCAGAATGAAAAGGATGACGATCCGCTCCTGCCACCTGTTAAGGAAAGCGACAAGGGCAAAGTCAAAAGTGTCCAAACGAAGGAAGGAAAAACCCAGCCACCAAAACGTTACACAGAGGGTCAACTGATTACATTAATGAAAACAGCAGGGAAATACATGGATAATGACGAGCTCGAGAAAGTGCTAAAGCAAACAGAAGGTCTGGGTACTGAGGCAACACGCGCTGGAATCATAACCATGCTTAAAGAGCGGAACTACATTGATATCCAAAAGAATATTGTCTATCCTACCGATAAAGCAAAGGTATTGATTCGGGCAATTGGTGAAAATGTATTGGCATCAGCTGAAATGACAGCAAAATGGGAGCAGCGACTACAGGAAATAGGAAAAGGGCAAGCTTCGGCACCCGAGTTTATGGAGCAAGTGAAGAAATTAAGCGACAAACTTGTTCAAAACGCCCTTCAAGAGGCAAATAGATGGAATTTCGAAGACCTCGATACTGCTTCCATCCAACGATCCAAAGGGAGTAAAGGAAAAAGGACATCGAAAACCAGCGTCGGCACATGCTTAATATGTGGCGGGAAAGTGGTTGACAAAGGAAAGTTCTACGGCTGTTCCAATTATCAAAAAACAAAATGCAGCTTCACCATTTCTAAGACTATTCTCTCGAAGCGAATGACACAAGCAATCGTAAAAAAAGTACTTACGGATGGGAAATCCGAACGAATCGACGGTTTCAAAAAAGGAGAGAAGGAGTTTTCAGCTTACCTTAGTTGGGATCCTGTACAAAAGAAAATTCAATTCGTATTTGATATACATTAACCCATCGAAACGACTCTCATTAAGGGAGTCGTTTTTTCAGCTTAAAACCTTTAAAAAGAAAATAATTGGATTACAGAAGTTTAATTTCATGAGAAGAGGATAAAACAAAAGGGTAGGAAAACAGCTATATAAAAATGGAGGGTACACATTGAAAAAGATATTAATGGTCTTAACGAATGAAAGCAAAATTGATGATGAACACGAAACAGGTCTTTGGTTATCTGAATTCGCTGAACCATATGAAGAATTTAAGAATCAGGGATTTGATGTAGATGTGGCTAGCTTAAAAGGAGGCCGTATTCCTTTAGATCCTAACAGCCTTGATGATGAACAGGTGGAAAAGTGGAAGGGCGTCACCAAAGAATTGGATCAAACAATGGTCCTTTCGCAGTTGAACGTTAACGAGTATTCAGGGATATTCTTACCGGGCGGACATGGAACAATGTTTGATCTCCCTGACAGTCCAGTACTTCAGCAAGCACTGGCTCACTTTGCTGAAAACAACAAAGCCATTGGATCTGTATGTCACGGTCCTGCTGGATTCGTTGGAACGAAACTATCAAATGGAAAATGGCTGGTTGAAGGAAAAAGCATGACTGGGTTCACCAACGAAGAAGAACAGCAAACCGGACTTGATTCATTAATGCCTTTCTTATTAGAAACAAAATTAAGAGAGCAAGGAGCTCAATTTGAAAAATCTGAAGCATGGAGTGAGCATGTCATCACCGACGGGAAATTCGTGACAGGACAGAATCCACAATCCAGTCAGTCCACTGCAGAAGCGTTCGCTAAAGTACTATAAAACGTATTTTCATTCTAAAGAGCATGGGTGATGACACCTCATGCTCTTTTTCTGTTATTCACTCCTCTCTACTGACCTCCCAATTGTGATAAAATCGTGAGAAGACTATATAGCGAGGAGATAATTATGCAAGTTTTTCGAACGATCATTCAAATTGCCATTCTATGCTTATTTTATGAATTCGGAAAGTGGTGTACAGACTTCTTTCATTTACCCGTTCCGGGAAGCGTTATCGGGATGCTTTTTTTGCTTCTACTTTTATTAACGGGGGTAGTGAAAGAAAGATTATTAATGGACGGTACAGGATTCTTTCTAAGACATTTTTCCTTCTTTTTTCTTCCCTTGTCAGTTAGCGCAATGGTTCTGGGGCCATATTTTATTGATTTCGGCTGGAAACTCATTGTCATTCTGGTTATTAGCGGGATAACAGGATTTGTAGGAACCGCCCTATCAGCAGAGAGTTTAATAAGATGGAAGGAGAAGCGAAACCATGATCCATCTCATTAGTTCACTTATGGCAATAGGCATTACAATATTGTATTTTATCTTTGGGGTGAAAATTCACCGACTTTGGCCAATCCCGATAACGATACCTATTTTTCTTAGTACGATTGCTGTAATTGTCACATTACTGTTTATCGATATTCCATATGAACAGTATGCAGACTTCACATCTTACATAACCTATTTACTTGGACCTGCTACTGTTTCCCTTGCGTATCCCCTTTATCAGCACCGAAAGTTATTAGTGCAGCATGTACAGCCGATCCTTTTCGGTATCCTTTTCGGAAGTGGTATGTCTATGGTTATTTCTTATTTATTTAGTATGTGGTTGGGGATCCCATCTGAATGGAACCGCTCCTTGCTTATTAAAACCATTACAACCCCAGTAGCTGTTGATATAGGGAAAGTAATTGATGCGAATATAGAAGTCATTCCGACGGTCGTCATTGTGACAGGGATGTTCGGTGCTATGATCATCCCTACTATTTTAAAATGGTTGAAAGTAAAACACCCCATAGCAAAAGGACTTCCATTCGGTGTGATTTCCCATGGAGTTGGGACGGCACAGGCTATTAAAGAAGGCGACAGGGAGGGGGCGGTCAGTGGTGCTGCGATGGCATTAACCGCTACTATCATGTCTTTTGCCATCCCTTTACTTTTTCTTTTTGTTTGATGTTTGGTAGAAAGGAGAAGCTAATGAAGAAAAGCATCTTTATTATATAAAGGAGAAATGAGCCTATGAAACGATTCTTAATGAAATTACGCAAAGGCATTTGGGTCGTTCCTGCCATTTACAGCGCGGCTTCATTGGCATTAGCCATTCTCACAGTCTCCCTTGATACCTATTGGATCCATAAAGTCGAACCGTTTCTGCCCGAGATGATGCTCACCAGTATTGACCTCGCTCAAACTGTACTTAGCGCCATTGCATCGTCGTTACTGACAATGACAACTTTCACATTTTCTACTGTGATGGTTGTATTAACAACTTATTCTTCACAGTTCTCACCTCGAACCCTGCAAAATTTCGTTAAAGACAAAACAACGATGAGGGGTCTGGGGATTTTTCTGGGCGGTTTTATTTATTCCATTATTTCTCTCTTATTCATGAGACAAAGCTTAGAGGAGCATCTCGTATCATCTGCATTTGTCGGAGTCATCTATGCGATTGTCTGCTTAGCTTTTTTCGCTTACTTCATCCACCATATTGCAACATCCATTCAAATCAGCCGTTTAATTGAGCGTTTGGAACAAGAAGCGTTGAAAGTGATAGATTACTATTGCACTATCCAGGAAGATCAAGAAGTAAAACCATTTAAGACAATTCCTCATCACTACGAAAAAGTGTTGGACATTCCTTCTCCTAAATCAGGTTTTATTCAATATATTGATTTCTCAGAATTAGTCAAACTCGCTTCAGAGAAAAATACACTAATTGATTTTGAAAAAAAGGTCGGGGAGTTTGTTAAAAAAGGAGATATTCTCTATCGGATTCATGGCAAGGTAAGTAACGTAGAGGATTACCATTCTTACATATATTTTGGAAGAGAACGGATGGGAGAGTATGACCTCGCATATTCTCTACAAAAAATAGTTGAAATAGCTTTAAGGGCGATTTCCCCGGGTATTAATGATCCCAACACTGCCAGGGATTCCATTAAATATCTCGGACTTATCATCAGTGAAACTCAACGGGTAAAGGATGGAATCGTTACAATGCATGATGAAAACCGTCACCCAAGGGTACTGGTAACTGTATTTTCCTTTAACCATATTCTTTATAAAACCTTTTATCAACTCGTTCACTATGGAAAAGAGGATATTTCAGTCATCTTATCAATAATGGACGCTCTCATCATGGTGTATCGTGAAGTCAGTATGGATCGAAAGCATATCGTGTACGATTTTCATAAATATGTACTGCATGGAATGGATATGAACCAAATGCAAGAATGGGACTTATACTATTTAACTGAAAAAATTGAAATGTTGAAGCCGGAATGATAAGTGGAAGAAAAATGAAATGCAAATGGACTACTTTTCAAACTTATGGTTAAAGGTATGTATGTTATAGCTTTCCCTTTAAAAACAGAGCGTGATTCGGTATAGTAAGGGAAGGTGAAATTTCAAAAGAGAAGGAAGATAATATGATTGTCAAAACTGATGAAGATTTAAAAGCGTTAAAAGAGATAGGACGTATCGTGGCTAAGATCCGTGATGAATTACGGTCTCATACTAAGCCTGGTATAACGACAAAAAAGCTTGACGATATCGCCGGGAAAATGTTTGAAGATAACGGAGCCATTTCAGGCCCTAAAGGGGAATATGACTTTCCCGGTTTCACATGTATTAGTGTAAATGAAGAAGTGGCTCATGGAATTCCCGGTGAACGAGTAATCAATGAGGGAGACCTTGTCAATATCGATGTATCCGGATCTAAAGATGGTTACTATGCTGATACAGGAATCTCGTTTGTTGTTGGGGAAGGAGATCCAATGCTTACAAATTTATGCGAAGCGGCATTAAAATCATTCCAAGCGGGACTCCAGAAAGCAAGGGCTGGGTCAAAACAAAACGGAATCGGCAAAGCGGTTAATAATGAAGCAAGAAAAAATGGGTATACGGTAATTATGAACTTAACCGGCCACGGTGTAGGAAAGTCTCTTCATGAGAAACCTGATCACATCTTAAATTATTTCGATCCTTGGGATAATGCACTGTTAAAAGAAGGAATGGTCATTGCATTTGAACCCTTCATCTCAACCAAGGCTCAAAACGTAATCGAAAAAGGTGACGGCTGGACCTACATCACACCCGACAACAGCTTCGTAGCCCAAATCGAACACACCATCATCATAACCAAAGACGAACCAATCATTTTAACACAATAAAGCAGTGAGGGACGGACCTTGATTCCTAGGAGTAACTCCTAGGATCAAAGGTCCGTCCCTCTTTTTGTATAAGTTTTGTACAATGATAATTGAATAAGTTACATAGGAGGGAATAGTAAGTGCTGAATGGTTGAATCTTAATTTCGGGGCAAGGTTCCCTTAGACATCCAATAGAACCATCTTTAATGAATAATCTAAATTTCACAAACAAAATGATTGTCATAGGAAAAAAGTTGGGGTAAAGTAGATATATTGAAGTTATACAAAAATTATACATATAAAACAAAAAATAACATTAATTATCGGAGGACCCCCCATGGCTGTTTTATTTTCAAGAAAACCCAAGACTGAATCTGTAATTGTACCTACATCTAACGTCATAGTCCTGCAAGACAAGAAATTGAATGAAAGATTGCACTATATGCAATTCCAGGAACACCATTTAAATGAACTAAAAGAAGTTCTCCCCGTCTATGAGCAGTTATCCGATTCCTTACTTGATACGGTATTGGACCATCTTTATAAACATCCAAGTTTAGTAGAGATTGCTGTTAATCATTCCAGCCGAGAGCGATTAAAGAACGTTTTCCATGATTACTTTCGTTCTCTATTCTCTGGCGAATTAGATGAAGAATATTTCTCCATGAGGGAGAGGATGGGGAAGACCCATAACAGGAATGGTGTTACAATTGATTGGTTTATTTCCACCTACACAACCATTCAGCATTTATTGATTCCGAAGATTGTAGAACTTTATCAAAACGACCCATCTAAACTCGCTTCCGTACTGGTCGCAATAGATCATGGTATCCATTTGGACGCAAGTATTGTATCTGAATACTATATCCAAAGCAGAATGGATGAGCTAGAGAAACTTCATCAGGAAAACCAGGACCTACAAGTAGAAATGTTCAACATGAATACAGAACTCGGCTCTTCATTAAGCCAAACAGAAAAAAGTCTAAAAGAGACCGCTACGAAAGCGGAACGAATTCGTGCAGAATCTGAAAACACAGAAAAGAGCAGTAAAAATCTTCTTCAGCTCTCAAAAATGAACAAAGATCAAACAGATAATATGATCGAAAGCTTTGGCATCATTACGGAGCAAATCAACACGCTATTAAACGAGATTCAAGGGGTAAAAGCAATAGCAGAACAGATTACGCCGCTTTCAAATTCGATTCAGCAAATAGCTGAGCAGACAAATCTCCTTGCACTAAATGCCTCGATTGAAGCAGCACGAGCCGGTAATGAGGGAAGGGGGTTTGCAGTCGTTGCTTCTGAAGTGAGAAAGCTTGCCGAAGACTCCAAGGAGCTGAGTCACTCCATTCATCAACTCGTGAATGAAAGCAACAAGCAAATCGGAGTTGTCTCAAACCGGGTTCGTAATATGACAGACTTAACGGAGAACTCCCGTAACGAGATAGGCAATGTACAAAATGGCATAATGACCGTTCAAATGGAAATGGAAAACTATATGGGTATGTTCAAACGAAATCAATCTGAATTAAATCACATTGTAGAAGCCATCAGGCAAATCAATCATACAACAGATGAATTGGTTCAGTTTGCTTCTACAATCATTCAAAAAATGAATAAATAGAAAAAAAGGGAAACCGATTTCTAATGCCGGTTTCCCTTTTTTCTATTAAACGATTTTCGTTTTACCACACTCTTGACACTTTCGATAAAACTTCCCATCTAATACACGTGATTTGAAAATATTGTTCCCACAGTCGCAGCGACCGCTGTGTTCGTCGGGATCATCTTTATAAAGTACGATATTTTCATCCTGATTTTCCAACCTAGTCAGCCTCCAATTCAACCGATACTTCTTATAGTATAGTCGGAATCATCTGGCTTGTTAAGATTAAACATCCTTCATTTTTAGACAATACCTCCTTTAAATAAATATGTTTGAAGCATTTACGAATTATTCATCTACCAAAAAGACACCTTGATTTCTAATATCTTCGTCAAATAAAATAGAACTCTTTAATTATTTTATCCATTAATACCCTTTATACCTATTATTTTCATTAATCATTACCATAGTATTCCTATACATGATAGTTTATACAGGAAATCGTTTTCTATTACAGTCGTGAAATATTCTTGACGCACGATATTAAAGTTCCTGTTATTGAATTGAGATTTTACTATGTTAGTATTTTCCCTGTTAGCAAAAATAAATAAACCGCTAGCTACATAAGGAGGAATTTTTTCTATGAAACTAAAAAAATCGATTATTTCTGTGGCTGCATTTACTACACTTGCAGTGTCTGGTGGAGCTAGCGCTTCAGCACAAGACATCGAAGTTAATAAAGGTGACACTTTATGGGGAATTGCGCAGGAATACGGTACATCAGTTGATCAACTCATGAAATGGAACAATCTGAATTCACATTTAATCTACCCTGACCAAGAACTCAAGGTATCATCCAAAGAATACTATACAGTGAAAAAAGGTGACACACTCTGGGGAATTTCTTCACAATATGGAGTTTCCGTCGACAGTTTAATTGGCTGGAACGCACTTGAGAGTGACCTGATTGTCCCAGGACAAGAGTTAGTCATCAATTTAGAAGATAAAAAAGTACCTTCAGCTACTGCAAATACTTCTGAGCAAGCAGCAGCTCCTGCTCAAGAAGAAACAGCAGAAGTAGCTCCAGAAGCTGAAGCGCCTGCAGCAGAACCAGCTGAGGCACAACCTGCTCAAGAAGAACCGGCAGCAGAACCAGCTCCACAAGAGGAAGCTGTAAAGGAAATCACTGTAGAAGCAACTGCTTACACAGCAAGTTGTGAAGGATGCTCAGGTACGACAGCTACTGGCGTTAACCTTTTAGAAAACCCTGATGCAAAAGTAATTGCAGTAGACCCGGATGTCATTCCACTGGGATCAAAAGTATATGTTGAAGGATACGGATATGCTACTGCTGAAGATACTGGTGGAGCGATTAAAGGAAATCGAATCGATGTATTCATCCCATCAAAAGATCAAGCAGTTGATTGGGGCAGAAAATCAGTTAACGTAAAAATCCTTGAAAGTAAATAATAGATCGGAACCACTGAGAAGTCATTCTCAGTGGTTTTTTTGCTTTTCAATACATTTCTAATAGCATAACTCTTAAACTAATGATGCAGATGGAATAACTTTCATAATAGTCTCTACATTAACAATTCCCTTTCAATTCATCTACGCTTTTCAACTAACATTTTCCTACAAATGAAAGAGTTAGAAACACTTCCAGCTGAATCGACAGAAAACAATAAATATTACATGCTTGTCATCTAATTGTTATCCGTTTATAAACACTTTGTTATATGTCTGAGGTAAGTCTATGATACTATTTCAACTGTTGGTTTCATAGACCAAACACAAAAGGAGGAATTCTACAAGATGAAAAAAGTATTATTTTCCATATTTTCCTTCACAGTTTTTCTAACAATCGGACTTACTACTGCCTCTGCAGATTCAGATGATACGGCAATGAATGACTATCATAATATAGAACAAGGCGATATTCTTTGGGAGATTGCAAATCGATATCACGTTTCGATAGATGAGGTTGGCACTCGCCAACAACTTTTAGAAGAAGGCTATACTGTGAATAACGTACAAGAAGAACAAGCTGTTAAATCCGCTGATTCGGAAACTTCCGGGGACAATGTTGTAAAAGAGGTTAACGTAACCGCTACGGCGTATACAGCTTATTGTGAAGGCTGTATAGGCATTACAAAGACAGGGGTGGACTTAATCGAGAACCCTGATGCCAGAGTCATTGCCGTCGATCCAAGTGTCATTCCACTGGGATCTAAGGTATATGTAGAAGGATACGGTTATGCCCGTGCAGAAGATACAGGTGGGGCCATTAAAGGAAAACGCATCGACATTTATATGGAAAAAGAAAAAGATGCCCTTAAATATGGTGTACAGGATGTCAAAGTGAAAATCATTGAAGAGTAATGAATTGAAAAGGACGCCGACTTAGGCGTCCTTTTTGTATCAAAAAACTATTTTTCTTGAACTTCGGAACCTTTTCTAGCAGAAGGAGCTACGGAGTTTATCTCAATTTCCTCACCCATTTGTTGCTTAGCTAATTTTTCAGCTGTTTCATGTTGCGATTTGTTTTGTTCATTTTTCATGTCTCGACCTCCTCCCATACATTCTGTTATTAACATTCACCGATACATGAAAATTACTACAAGAACTTTACCCAGAACCCATAGTTAATACTTCATTAGTTTTTATTGGAATGAAAACGTTTAAATAACAGACACTATAAAAAATATAATGGTTATCACTTGCAAAGTTAAACTTATTTCTGATAGGGTAACAAATGTTGGTTTTATGAGAGTGTCGTGAGGGAATAGGTAATAAGTAATTATTCCTCCCCAATCCTCAGAATGCACATATTCCCATCTGCATTAACTGAGACTCTTTCAAGATGAAGATTATTGCCGCTGGTGTACATACTAAGATTAACACCTTCAATCCGGCTGTCGTTACCTTCACACAGAAAAGAGCAAAAAACACATTGAAAATGGAAAGGAGAATTTTATGAAGAGGATATCAAATGTTTTCTGGATTACCGTTGCATTAGTTGCAGCTTCTGTTGCCTATGGTGTCATCGCACCAAAGTCATTCGAAAATGTAACAGCTGATATGCAATCCTTTATTACCTCAACATTCGGTTGGTATTATCTTATTTTAGTAACAGTCATTGTTATTTTCTGCGTATTCTTGATCTTTAGTCCAATGGGAACGATAAGATTAGGAAAGCCAGACGAGAAACCTGAGTACACGAAAGGAACATGGTTCGCCATGTTGTTTAGTGCAGGGATGGGAATCGGTTTAGTATTCTGGGGGGCAGCCGAGCCGCTGTCACACTATTTGACGCCTCCACTTGCTGAAGGTGGAACGAATCAGGCGATCAAAGAATCAATGCGCTATACGTTCTTCCACTGGGGGATACATGCATGGGCAATCTATGCGATTGTCGCTTTGGCACTTGCTTATTATAAATTCCGTAAAGATGAGCCAGGCTTAATCTCAGCAACATTGAAACCGATCTTTGGAGATAAAGTGAACGGTCCACTGGGAACGATCATCGATGTACTGGCTGTATTCGCCACTGTTGTCGGTGTTGCCACTACGCTTGGATTCGGTGCAGCACAAATTAACGGAGGACTTTCATATCTACTGGGAGTTCCAAATAATTTCACCGTTCAATTCATTATCATTGCGGTAGTAACCGTCTTGTTTATGATATCGGCA
Organism: Rossellomorea sp. ABR4_004; assembly: GCF_056159585.1. Classification (NCBI taxonomy): domain Bacteria; kingdom Bacillati; phylum Bacillota; class Bacilli; order Caryophanales; family Bacillaceae; genus Rossellomorea; species Rossellomorea sp. ABR4_004. The sequence continues at coordinate 108,994 of NZ_JBSWVM010000001.1, forward strand.
TGGTCTGGATTAAGTAAGGGAATTAAATATCTATCTAATACGAATATGGTACTGGCAATTGGCCTGTTCGTGTTAATGTTCTTTATTGGACCTACATTGCTCATCCTGAATATGTTCACCGATACAATCGGTGCCTATATTCAAAACATCGCTGCCATGAGTTTCCGGATTGCCCCATTAAACGAAGAGCATCGCGGGTGGATTAATGGCTGGACGATTTTCTATTGGGCATGGTGGATTTCCTGGTCTCCTTTTGTCGGAATCTTCATCGCACGTGTATCACGAGGAAGAACCATTCGTGAATTCTTAATCGGTGTACTACTGCTGCCTGCTTTAGTCAGCTTCATTTGGTTCGCTACTTTTGGTACATCTGCCATTGAAATTCAACAAGCAGGAACGGATATCTCAGGGCTAAATACTGAAGAGGTGTTATTTGCTGTATTTAACGGTTTTGAATGGTCAACGATTCTATCGGTCATTGCCATCACATTAATCGGAACCTTCTTCATTACGTCTGCTGACTCGGCTACTTTCGTTCTGGGGATGCAAACAACCTATGGATCATTAACCCCTCCAAACTATGTGAAGTTAACTTGGGGACTTGCTCAGTCTACTGTTGCATTAATCCTGCTCTATAGTGGAGGATTACAGGCATTACAAAATGCATTAATTGTCGCAGCACTGCCTTTCTCGGTCATTATGGCCCTGATGATGCTGTCTCTGTATAAATCACTGAATCAAGAGAAAAAAGAGCTTGGTTTATATATCAAACCAAAGCCAAGAAAAACAAAAGAACCTAAAGAGCACATGTAAAATTGGTTTAGCGCCTGGAATTTTTCCAGGCGCATTTTTTCATATCAAGCACTTCCTATCTAGACATTTTACTCATTTTTCGCCTCACCAAGAAATGCAAAACCCTCTATTCATAGGCAATCTGCTCCAGATGCACTTCACAGTCAAAAAGTGAATGGAGATTTTAATTAACCTACAATTTGTCCACTACATACATTAATATCGTAGTAAGATAACTGGAGGTGACTGATGATGTATGGATATGGATACCCTGGATATGGATATGGCTGCGGTGGTGGCTACGCTGGTGGCTTTGCGTTAATCGTAGTTTTATTCATCCTATTAATTATCGTTGGAGCAGCGTTTGTTTGTTAATAATAAATGAATAATGGTTAGGTGACCTCAAACAACAGTCAATGATTTCTCTACCAATATCCGGTGAAGAAAGAATGACTTCAGGGGGTCATCTTTTTTTACATAATGATTGTCACAGAGTGGTTCTCATATTAAAATACAAGAGGAATCAATACTCTTGTAAAGGATCGAGACATCGATGACAAAAAAATTCGCACAAAAAAAGCGTCCCAGTAAAAATAAACGATCCTCACCATTTAAGATCGTCCTTATACCCATCGTCGTCTTAGCTATTTATTATGCCGTAAATAATGAAGAAACCACTTATCACCTGTCCTCACTTGGTAAAGAAGAGGTACCCCCCGAATATATTCCCATTTATAAAGCAGCTGAAGAGGAATACGGGGTACCATGGTATTTACTGGCTGCCCATCACCGGGTCGAAACAAAATTTTCAACCATGAAAACTCTTGTGTCTCCTGTGGGAGCTGAAGGACACATGCAATTCATGCCATGTACATTTGTCGGCTGGTCACACCCGAGTTGCTCAGGCTTAGGGAAGGGGAATATTCCACAAAACCAAAAAACAGACCCCGAAGTCATTGAAAAGTATGGTGGTTATGGAGTCGATGCAAATGGAGATGGTATAGCCGATCCATTTCAAATTGAAGATGCAGTATTTAGTGCTGCAAACTATTTGGAACGAAATGGAGCAGCTGATGGAAAAATCGAACAAGCTGTATTTGCCTACAATCATAGCGAAAAATATGTAGAAGATGTTATGTACTATGCAGATCGATTTGTAGAAGATGAAGAAGAGGAGTCAGGCGAGGCTATGTAATTTTTATATTTATGGAGAAGAGCCGGAATGTACTATCGGTTCTTTTTTATTTTTTGACCTGGGTTGAAAAAGGAGGGGCATATTCCCAATAACCCAATAATCATATACACTCCCATAATAAATTGTTATGATAAGGTTCTTGAATTTTTACGTATGACAAAGGTGATTCAGATGAAAACGACTGAAATGATAGAAGAGTGGCAAATCGCTCTTGATATGGAAATACTACAACTAAAAAAACAGGAAACATCTGGAGTTATGATAGAGAAAGGCAGATGTATCCGAAAAGAAGAAAATGCCTATATTTATTGGTTCACCCTTAGTTACCCTGGGTCTTTACCAGAAGGAGGGGGCGTAGTTCTTAAAAGAAAACAATCAAGAATCACAGGGGTGGTGATTAGTTCAGAGGATCGGGAGTGCATGATTGAGCTCGATCAATTCATTGGAGACACCATTTCTCATGGACAAATATTGCATGAACCATGGGAGATATTAGAGAAGTTAATAGAAAGATTAGAAGAAGCAAAAGAGCGCCACGTAAAAACAGAGCGTATTCAGCATGTGATGAATCCAATGAAAGAAACAAGGCATCCGAAGACTACGTTTAAAAACCCTTTACACGAAGCATATGTGCGCAGTAAGTATAATTTTGTCACTTATCTATGGGGACCACCTGGAACAGGAAAAACCTATACACTTGCCAGAGTAGCTGCTTATCATTATTCAGAAGGAAAAAAAGTGCTGCTTCTTTCCCATAGTAACGCTGCAGTTGATGTCTTAATAGAAGAAATGCATCACTTTCTCAGCAGTCATGATCGGTGGAAGAGAGGAGAAGTCCTCCGCTATGGTGCCAATCGGAAAGGGTATAGGGAAGAAGTTACAGATTTAAGTGTCCTTCAATTATTGGAACACCTTGACCCCAGCCTTGCAGAGGAAAAAGGAAAGGTCGAAACCTACCGGAGAAGGTTAAAAAATAAACTGGCTAAAACGTACTCAAGTTATGATTCAGAAAGGTTGTCTCAACTTGAGGTCCATTATCAAAAAATCAAAGAAAAGTTTAAAAGAAGAGAAGGTGAACTTGTTACAGAGGCAAGGGTCATCGGTACGACTTTATCTAAAGCTGCGATTGATGGCATTCTTTATGAAGAAGAGTTTGACCTTGTAATCGTGGATGAGGCGAGTATGGCCTATATACCTCAGATAGCATTTGCTGCATCCCTTGGTAAAAAGATCATTATTTGCGGGGATTTTAAACAGCTCCCGCCTATTTCTACTTCCTTTCATCCGATGGTAACCAAGTGGCTGAAAGAAGACATCTTCCATTCGGCTCAGGTGGCAAATGCCGTTGATAAGGGCAAGGACCACCCTCAGTTATTATTACTTCCAGAACAGCGGCGGATGCATCCAAGCATTTCGGCATTTACCAATCACTATATCTACCATTCGAAGGTAGGCGATCACCATTCGGCAGAATTGATGAGAGCGGGGATTACGAATAAAATGCCTTTTCCTTCACATGGAGCGGTATTATTTTCACTCCATGAAGGTACGGAATGGGCAGAGACTCAAAAAGGCTCACGTTGGAATGTCCTATCGAGTTTAGTGACGATCCACCTTACTCTGGAAGCGATCGAGGATGGTATGCAATCTATCGGGATCGTGACTCCCTACCGTGTTCAGGCGAAATGGTATAACCTTTTATTGGACGAATTGGTAAAGACCACACATTCTCAATTGAATTTATATGCCGCTACGGTTCATGGCTTTCAAGGTTCGGAAAATGACATGATCCTTTTTGATCTCGTTGATGGAGCTTCCCATGGGAAACCGGGGGCACTCCTTACTCGGAAAGGAAGCGATAGGCTATTGAATGTAGCGATTACGCGAGCGAGGGGGAAGTTCGTTCTTATTGGGAACGATCGATTTATTCAGGAGAAGACCCATTCCTCCCAACCCATTCATCAATTCATACGACACCTTCAACAGGAAGGGCATAAGGGAACAAGTTCCTCACTCAGACCTTCCTCGACTAAGAAAATGAAGTGGATCGATGTGAGTGATCAGAATAAACTGGTGAAAGATTTTAAGGCAGCTAAACAACAAATCGTAGTGAACGTGGAACGTGTGACAGATATCCCTCAAGAGTTATTGAGCATATTACGCACAGTATCCAGTGAGAAAAACGTCATTATCCAATGTAAAGACGGCAGTGCTTCGCAATCTGGAAACAGCTTCAAAATTAAAAAAGGAATAACGGGTATTCCATTCATCGCCTTAGATGAAAAAGTCATCTGGTTCAATTCTTTTGCCAATGAAAGAAACCGATTTCCTTATCATGTGAGGATTTTATCGAAGAGAATCACAGGTCAATTCCTCAAAATGACTGAAGAAAAATAAGCGGTGGTCCTTTTGAAAGTTAGTAGCTTGAAATCTACTTCTCTCAAAAGGAGTCGCCGCTTAATTATTTTCCAACTAGTATACTCCATTTTTGCTTCGTTAGAACCCGACCAATTATTCTAGCTGATATCGAGTGAAGTCCTAACACCTCTATATACTTTTCCGCTTCATCCTCAGACAAACTTACTAATAATCCTCCTGAAGTAATCGCATCACATACAATCCATTGATCTTCCTTAGTGATACTCGGATCATAGTGCACTTTTTCTTCAAGCCATTGGTGATTCGCTTTCGACCCACCAGGAATCACTCCTTTGGCTGCTAATTCCTTCGTCCCTTCTAATAAGGGAATGGAAGAGTATGAGAACTTTATGGATACATCACTGCCTTTAGCCATTTCAAAAGCATGACCCATTAAGCCAAAGCCTGTTACATCTGTCACTGCATGCGGGTGAAAGTCTTGTAAAACTTCTGCTGCAGATTTATTTAACATACTCATGACTTCGACCACATTTTTTTCTTGATCTGCCGACACCATCTTACGCTTAATGCCTGTCGTTAATATTCCTACACCCAGTGGTTTTGTAAGAACCAAAACGTCTCCTTCTTTGGCACCGTTGTTCGTCCAATATTTTTTCGGGTGAACGATTCCAGTAACACTTAAACCAAATTTTGGCTCTTGATCGTCAATGGAATGGCCACCGACCGTCACAGCACCAGCTTCGATTACTTTATTTTGTGCACCGGACAGAATTTCGGTCAATATTTCACTTCCAAGCTTTTTAATTGGAAACCCTACAATGTTTAAAACCGTTTTCGGCGTTCCACCCATAGCATAGACGTCACTTAGTGCGTTTGCCGCTGCTATTTGACCAAACTGGTAAGGGTCATCCACAATCGGGGTAAAATAATCTACGGTTTGTACCATAGCGAGATCTTCTGTCAGTTGATAAATACCACCATCGTCAGATGTTTCACTTCCTACTAACAATGCTTCATTAAATGGTTGAGGGGGTAGTTGACGCAACACTTGCGTCAAGTCACTAGGACTAAGTTTGCAGCCTCAGCCAGCTTTTGAAGAAAGTTCTGTTAAACGGATAATTTCTTCCCTGCTCATTCACTTCACCCCTTTATGGTTGAATATTCTAATTGTACAGGATAAAAATAGAATCGGGCAAAGGAGAAGTAATGGAGGGGTAAAAATCAGGCGGGGGAAGGAGGATTTTCATTTGAAGTCTTCCTAAATCAGTATATGCACCTCAAAGACAGGATTTTCATTTAATGAAAAGATCAAAACAGTCCTGCATATAGAAAAAAGGTAAGTATTTGGAGAAAAATAGAAGCTATGATATTATGCAGACAAGAAAATATATAATTAAAGGAGGAAAATAAGATGAAAAAGGTCTCGATTACTATTGAATTTTGCATGATGTGAAACTATGCACCTAAAGCCGCGAGTTTCGCGGAACAACTGTTTACCCATTTTCGTTCAGATATTGAAGAACTAAAGTTAAAACCGTCCTCTGGTGGCGCTTTTGAAATTTCAGTAAGAGGAGAAAAGGTTTATTCTAAATTAGATACAGGAGTGTTTCCTGACATAGACCTCATCATTTCTTACATTGAATCCCTATAAACATGGTTAAAGGTCTGAGTTTTCACTTCAGACCTTTTCATCTATTTAGAGAGGCTGGTTACTCATTCGATAACCCCTGAACTCTGATCACGAAGGAAGTGGGGGTGGGACATTCCTTTTTGGGGACATTGATTTCGATGGTATGATGCTCGATTGAGTAGGTGATTGCTCGTTGCTTTAAACAAAAGGGAAAGCGAATGGTTCGATTCCTCACCTTGATTTCGTCCTTCATCAGTATCGATACGATCAATTGAGTGTTATTTTTCTTAATGATTAATTCCTCTGGATGAATATTTTCTGTTTCGATTTCTACGATGAACGCTTCCGTTGTATCCAGAAAGTCGACTCTAAATTCTTGTTCATCCAATTGAACCGTAGCAGGATCCAATAGCCAATCCTTCATATTCTCCTCCCAGTTCTCTAAATAAAAATCCTCCCTTTCCTTGCTCATTTACACCTGACCCCCAACTTATTCTTTTACACATTGTATTCGTTCTAATTTAAATGGTGAGGGTGTTATAATCAGTATAAAGAATAAAGGAGGGTTTTTAGTGAAACAACTCGTAAGACACATTCCACCCATCCACCAACTACAACAATCCAATCAATTCCATACTCTCCTCAATAAGCATCACCTCACAAAAGAAAGAGGGACGGACCTACTAAAAAAGGTGATTACAGATTGTCGGAATTCTCTGCTCAATGGACAATGGCATGGACCTCATCCATCTACTGAAGACTTTGTAAAAGAAGTGTTTGCACAATCAGATGCCTTGATGCAAGAATCGCATTCTCTTTCTCTCCGTAAAGTTATTAATGCCACCGGTACCATATTGCATACGAATTTAGGACGGGCCAGATTGGGACTAGATGCCATTGAACATGTACAAATGACTGCAGGTCACTACAGTAATTTAGAATACGATATTGAAGGGGGAATTAGAGGTTCGAGGCATACCCATGCTGAAAAGTTCATCTGTGAGTTAACCGGAGCGGAAGCAGCCATGGTTGTGAACAATAATGCAGCAGCTGTTTACCTTATTCTCACAGCCCTTACAAAACATAAAAAGGTGATTGTCTCTAGAGGGGAGCTCGTGGAAATCGGAGGATCATTTCGGATTTCTTCCATCATGGAAGAAAGTGGCGCTCTTCTCTCTGAGGTTGGAACGACAAACAAAACACACTTAAGGGATTATGAAGAAGCATTATGTGAAGAAACAGCCATGATCATGAAAGTCCATCAAAGTAATTTTGTGATAAAAGGATTTACATCATCCGTTTCCACTGATGAACTTGTTCAGTTAACCCATCGACATCCCCATATCCTATATTATGAAGATTTAGGCAGTGGTGCTCTATACGACTTTGCACAACTGGGTATCGGTAATGAACCTGTGGTAAAGACTGTCATTGAAAAAGGGAGCGACCTGGTTTCTTTTAGTGGGGATAAATTACTAGGAGGGCCCCAAGCTGGTATCATTGCAGGAAAAAAACAATGGATTGATCAGCTTAAAAAGCATCAGCTGGCCCGGGTACTGCGTGTAGACAAAATGACTCTGGCAGCTTTAGAGATGACACTTATGCATTACATCAAAGGGGAGGAGCAGGATAAAAATCCCACCATTGCATCCATTATCCGCAAAAAAGAAGAAATACTTCAGCAATCTACACATTTTGTAGAAGAAGGAAATTCCATGAAATCGAATTTCTTATATAAAATAATTGAAGGTAAAAGTCAGATTGGTGGAGGGACGATGCCTGAAGTTGAATTAGACACTTATCTCGTCTCAGTTACTCATGACAAATTGTCTGCCCAGGAACTTCATGAGAACCTCAGAAAGGGGAACCCTTCAATCTTAACAAGAATTCAAGAAGAAACCGTTCTCTTTGATCTACGGACTGTTTCATCTCTTGAACAAATGGACATTATCCATGTATTAAAGAATTTGCATTAGACGGCAAAAGGAGTGCGGATTGTTTTATCACAACTCCTGCACTCCTTTATTTATTGATTACATATCGTGATGGCTATGTTGCTTTTGTCGAGTATGGTTACGATTCTTCACTTTATGTGATCCACTTAAAGGCTCCTGTTGCCCAGACTGCTTGGGAGCATTTTTGCGCATATCTTTGCTATCATTTTTGTTCATAAAGCATCCCTCCTGTTATTAGAATGCTTTGCTCTGCAACAGTTTATTCATGGGTATACTTTTCAACTGATCTGACCATACTAAAAAAGCTAATTTCAGAATAAGGAGAGATAATCCATGCCTTACCATAAAGACAAACAACAAGCGTACCAAGCTGCAGAGCAAAGCGTTACTGAAATACAGAATACAATCAATGAACTTGTATTAGATGGAGCAAGTTACGGTTCACAACTGGCTCACCTAAAGAATGAGGTAAACGAAGCGTATCAACAAATTGAAAATGCACTTGAAGTGGCATCTGAGACACAAAGAGCACAGCTCCAACAATTCAAATCAGACTTGTCTTCAATCGTCAATGAAGTAAATGGGCAATCGTAAAAAAAAGAATATAAAACCCGCTCTGCTAAACATTCGCAAGAGCGGGTTTTATTTTTGGACAAACAGGGTAGGGGAAAAGAGATGGAGATATATACATAAATGACGGTGATTAAATCAATCCGGATTCATCATGAGTCTCCTTTGTTCAATCACCGATCATTAGAATTACTGATTGGTTTTGCGTTTTTTATTAAACTGACGTTGAGCCTCAGTTAATGGTTCATTTGAGTATTCTTCATTGTAACCGGCACCTTTTCCTTGTGCCTTCGCTGCATTCATCCCGTTTATGATATGGTTTGCTTTACGTTTAGCCATTGTTGAACACCTCCATAAGGATAGAATGCCACCACAAGCAATCCGTTATAAGAGGGAAAGGCTAGCAGATTTATTTTTTCACGATAATAATTTTATGCAACTGACACGTTTTGACATGGGTTAAAATGTTGATTTACCAATATTTTTCTTGAAACCAAAAGGAGTTTATTATTTTAGATAAGAAAAACTTATCAAAAACAATAACTTTATTGTTATTTACTTATGTAATCGCTTGTATTAAGATGTAAATGTGAGAAAAGTTCGTTAGTTTTAGAACGAAAACTTTTCGACTTATTGTGTGATGTAGTTAAGAGGGGGAATTCGAAATGGCAAAGAACGATGTATTTAATGCACGATCTTCTTTCGAACTAGAAGGAAAACGTTATCACTACTATCGTTTAAAAGCGCTTGAAGAAGCAGGAGTAACAAAAATTAATCGTTTACCTTACAGTGTAAAGGTATTGCTCGAGTCTGTACTTCGTCAGTTTGACGGACGCGTGATCAACAAAGACCACGTTGAAAATTTAGCAAACTGGGGCTCAACTGAAGTGAAAGATGCGGAAGTTCCATTCAAACCTTCCCGTGTCATCCTTCAAGATTTTACTGGAGTACCAGCAGTAGTTGACTTGGCGTCTTTACGTAAAGCAATGGCTGATATTGGTGGAGATCCACAAAAGATCAATCCTGAAATTCCAGTAGACCTTGTAATTGACCACTCCGTACAAGTAGATAAATATGGTACAGTCGGTGCTTTACAAGCGAATATGGATCTTGAATTCGAACGAAACGCTGAGCGTTATCAGTTCCTTAGCTGGGCTCAAAAAGCATTTGAAAACTATCGTGCTGTACCGCCGGCAACGGGGATCGTACACCAGGTTAATCTAGAGTATCTAGCGAATGTCGTTCACGCTGTTGAAACAACAGATGGCGATTTTGAAGCGTATCCGGATACGCTGGTCGGTACTGACTCTCATACCACTATGATCAACGGTATCGGCGTGTTAGGTTGGGGTGTAGGTGGAATCGAAGCAGAAGCAGGAATGCTTGGTCAACCTTCATACTTCCCAATCCCGGAAGTTATCGGGGTAAAATTGACAGGTGAACTACCTAATGGAGCAACAGCTACTGACTTAGCTCTTAAAGTTACACAAGTATTGCGTCAAAAAGGTGTAGTAGGGAAATTTGTTGAATACTTCGGAACAGGAGTAGCAACATTACCACTTGCCGACCGTGCAACAATTGCCAATATGGCTCCTGAATACGGTGCAACATGTGGTTTCTTCCCAGTTGATTCAGAGTCATTAGACTACCTTCGTTTAACTGGCCGTGACGAAGACCACATCAAGATGGTTGAGGAATATTTAAAGAAAAATGATATGTTCTTCACTCCTGAAAAGGAAGAACCAACCTATACAGATGTAGTAGAAATTGACCTTTCTGCAGTGGAACCTAACCTTTCCGGACCTAAACGTCCACAGGATTTGATTCCGCTATCTGATATGAAAGAATCTTTCAATAAGTCAATTACAGCTAAAGAAGGCGTTCAAGGCTTCGGTTTAGATGCGTCTGAAATTAATAAAACCGCAAAGTACTCAACGGAAGATGGTAAAGATGTTGTTATGCCTACCGGAGCGATTGGTATCGCTGCCATTACATCTTGTACAAATACATCTAACCCATATGTTATGCTGGGTGCAGGCTTAGTAGCGAAAAAAGCAGTAGAGCTTGGAATGAACGTTCCTGATTACGTAAAAACTTCTCTCGCTCCAGGGTCAAAAGTTGTAACTGGTTACCTTAGAGATTCAGGTTTACTATCTTACCTTGAAGATATCGGCTTCAACCTTGTAGGGTATGGTTGTACAACTTGTATCGGTAACTCTGGTCCATTACGTCCAGAGATTGAGAAAGCTGTATCAGAGGCGGATTTACTCTTAACTTCAGTACTTTCAGGAAATCGTAATTTCGAAGGTCGTATACACCCATTAGTAAAAGCAAACTATCTTGCTTCACCACCACTGGTTGTTGCTTATGCATTAGCTGGTACAGTGGACATTGATCTTCAAAAAGATTCTCTGGGTAAAGATAAAGACGGAAATGATGTATTCTTCAGAGACATCTGGCCTTCTCAAGATGAAGTCAAGGATGCTGTGAAATCTACTGTTACTCCTGAATTATTCCGTAGAGAATACGAGCATGTTTTCTCTGAAAACGAGCGTTGGAACGAAATCAAAACAAGTAATGAACCACTTTATAGCTTCGATGATCAATCGACATATATCCAAAATCCATCTTTCTTCACTGGATTAGCAACTACTCCAGAAGATATCCAAGGATTAAATGGACTGCGTGTTGTTGGTAAATTTGGTGACTCAGTAACAACTGACCACATTTCTCCTGCAGGCGCGATCGGTAAGGATACGCCAGCTGGTAAATACCTGCGTGCTAACAATGTTGAACCACGTGATTTCAATTCATACGGTTCTCGTCGTGGTAACCATGAAGTGATGATGCGCGGTACGTTTGCAAACATCCGTATTCGTAACCAAATTGCTCCAGGAACAGAAGGTGGTTTCACAACCTACTGGCCTGACAATGAAGTTATGGCAATGTACGATGCTTGTATGAAATATCAACAAGATGGTACTGGATTAGTGGTTCTTGCAGGAAAAGATTACGGTATGGGATCTTCCCGTGACTGGGCAGCAAAAGGTACAAACCTTCTTGGTATCAAAACGGTTATCGCTGAAAGCTATGAGCGTATTCACCGTTCGAACCTTGTCATGATGGGAGTGCTTCCACTTCAATTCAAAAAGGGTGACAGCGCTGAATCTCTAGGTTTAACAGGTAGAGAAACGATTTCTGTCAATGTGACAAACGATGTTAAACCTCGTGATATCTTAACGGTTACAGCTGTAGCTGAAGATGGAACAAAAACAGAGTTCGAAGTTCTGGCTCGATTTGATTCAGATGTAGAAGTAGACTACTACCGTCATGGTGGAATTCTACAAATGGTTCTACGTAATAAATTACAGGCATAGTGCATGACGTAAGCCCCGGGTCTTCCCGGGGCTTTTTTTTGCTTCAACAATTATGGCTAGAGGTCACTTGAAATTCCATGACTAAATAGAGACAAGCTCTCATAAGATGATAGTAATATCATTCCTATGAGAGGAGCACTCCTTTGAAATCTATCTTTGGAATATTGCTTGTAGCTTTATTAGTCTTCACATTTTATATGGAAAATAAGTCAGAGCACACTTCCTTTTCTGAAAGCACGTTTGGGCAAGCAGCTGAATATGATCAATTAATCGATATAGAAGAAGGAGAGGTGTCGGAAACTACGCCTGTAGAGCACTATCCTGGACCGAATGTCGGGGACAAGGCCATCGACTTTAAATTGGATACCCTTTCCGGGCAATCAATCACTTTATCTGAATTAAAGGGAAAGAAAGTGGTTCTCAATTTCTGGGCTACATGGTGTCCACCATGTAAAGAAGAAATGCCGATCTTGCAGGACTTCTATACGAAATACGGGAAGGACGTTGAAATCCTGGCAATCAATATCGACCCCCAATACAACGTAAAAGAATACCAAAAAGCAATGGGGCTCACATTCCCGATCCTATTAGACAAAGACGACAAAATCAACAACGCATATGACATCCTAACAGTCCCAACCACATTTATCATCAATGAACAAGGAATCATCACCCACAAACAAATCGGCGCCATCACCAGCCTTGAATCCTTCACCGCGCTAATTAAGTGAGGGACGGACCTTCAAACTGCTTTAATTATGAAATATCGTTAACGGGGGACGGACCTCTAAACTTCAGATTTTTCGAAATTCAATTCTCCAAATCCCACAATCCGTTCAGAAAAACCGGCTCTACTATTGTGACCTTTGTTTAAAATATCTGACATTTGGATATACTACTTATAACAAACCACAATTGAGAGTGAGGGGATTGGATTGCGCAGACCGAGAAAAAAATCATTTGCGGATCTTGTGAAAGAAAACAAAAAGCAGCTTCTTCTAGATCAGGATGCCATTGATGCCATTGAAGAACGAATCGATGCCAGACTGGAAATAAAGCGCCCTATAGGCAAAGCCGAGTAAGGAATTACGAGGCTTATTTTTTTTGCACCAAAAATAATACTGCCAATTATTACGCCTATTCTTCCTTATCATTTTGGTAATCATACTAGTAAGGAGGGGAAGTTAATGAGTAATTCAAAGGGAAGTCCGAATCATTTTGCACCAAACCATATTGGTACTCAATCAAGAGCAGCAGGCGGAAACAAAGGAAAACAAATGCAAGATAAGTCAGGTAAGCATGCGCAAGTCATCCAAACAAAGGGTGAATAACGCTTGTGACAAAAAATGTAAAGGGACCGGTCTTAAGGTCCGTCCCTCAATACAAATAGCAGGAGGAATGAAGGATGGCATGGGATAAACCGAATCCGGATGATCGTAGTGATAATGTAGAGAAGCTTCAAGGCATGGTTCAGCATACGATTGAGAATATGGAGAAGGCTGAGGAGTCGATGGCTTTCACAGACAGTGAAGAGCAACTTCAGTCTATTAAAGCGAAGAATGAGCGTCGCAGAGAAAGCCTGGAAGCTTTCCGTAATGAAATCAAAGACGAAGCTCATCAAACAGAGCAATAACATCTGGATCCCGAACGGAGTAGGCTCTTAAGAGAACCTGGCTGTTCGGGTTCTTTCATCAATAAAAGGTTAGCAGGTACCACTCACTCCTAAGCCTATTTATTCAATGCCTTCTCCAATCTATGTTAAAATGAGGAAGGAAACTGATTAGATGAAGAGGGTGTAGAGGATGCATATTGCTGAAAAAACCATAGAGGTACGATACGCAGAAACCGATCAAATGGGTGTTGTGTATCATGCGAATTATCTTGTATGGATGGAATTAGGAAGAACGCAGCTTATAGAAGATCTCGGCTTTAAGTACGCTGATATTGAAAAAGAAGGAATTCTATCTCCCGTTATAGATCTCAATGTCAGCTATAAATCACCGGTCCGTTACGGTGAAAAAGCGTTTATCAAAACGTGGGTTGAAGAATATGATGGGCTCCGCATTACATATGCTTATGAAATCTATAATGGTCAAAACCAGCTTGCCATCACCGGACAATCGAAGCATGTTTGCGTTAAACAGGAAAACTTCCGTCCGATTTCCATCCGGAAAATGTTCCCTCATTGGCATGAAGCATACGAGAAGGCGAAGAAGTAATGTCTACATAATCGAGAGGTCCCTTGAAAAATATTTTACAGAGGCAAGACGGAGAGGAAGATCATGAATGGCGTTCGGCTTAACCAAACATGAATTACACGCATGGAAGAAGCGTGTGAAGCGGGGAGAGATTGCATTTCTCACTCATTATTGGCTAGATGACCGATTTCCCCATGCACGTTCAGTCACGAAAGTGGGCTGCTGTGATCTCGATGCATTAACTCAGTGGGGAGATAAGTACGGGTTGAAAAAAGAATGGATTCATGTGAGGGAAGACGGCTTTCCACATTTTGATCTACTAGGAGATATTCAATATGACATTCTTCTTAAAGAGGGGCTCCACGACCATATCTCACGCTTCCTAAACCGAACATAAAAAGGCTGGCGAATGCCAGCCTTTTTCCATGCAAACTTACTTTTTGTACTCATATGAAGGTTCTTGAAGCTTATCGTCAAACTCGACGTATAAATCATGACCATCAAAAAACCATAAATCTCTCTCTTCAATAAAAAATTCCCTGTTCTCGATTTCAATTCGTTCACCGAGATCAACCGGTTCGTCTTTGTTCACTCCTAGTGAAAAACTATCATGCAGAGGACTGGAACCTCCATAGCGTACATAAAAACGAACTTGATCGCCTTCTTCTACAAGCATTTCGTTTTTAAACCACGTCAGGGCTTCTTTTGAAATATGTATCTTCATCGATGAGACTCCTTTCTCTACAAGTATTCCCCCAGAGTGTTTCATGTTTCTTTACAAAGAAGGTTTCATTTCATATTATATACATAGAAAAGAAGGAACATCTACTAATACGCATAAAGGATGAGATGGATGAATACACAAGCATTATTATACTACATAGGTGCATTTATATTTGCCGGATTAAGTGTATTGACGTTCCTGCAATTACACGAGGCGAAATATCAGATTGAAGCCGGCACCTTTATTATCATTGCTGCTCTCATTTATTATGGGATGGTCACTCTATTCTTTAAGGGCAGCCGCAAAACTTTCTTGATGGCCAACGCCTTATTGGCTGTATTAGCCCTTGGAGGCATATTCTTTAATTCATTTCTATTCGGTGGACATTAACAAACGAGCTTCCCGTAGAGGAGGCTCGTTTGTTTATACCTTAGAATATGAAAGTGTTACCACATGGCCAGATGACTTTAGAAATTTCATCTGGCCATTATTTATTCAGGCAGGCCATTCACCATATGCGAGACCATTTCTTCTTCTGAATAACCAATCAACCCATTTTTCTTAGCAAACTCAAGAGGGTAGATTCGGTAGTTATTGTAATGATTTTCCGAAACAAAGGTTGGCTGAAATTCAATGGAAGGGTACGAAATCTTGGAACTTCCCGGCTTCATCGTTTTTTCTACTTGAACCGTAACCATTCCTCCAATATCTTTGAAATCATCTTTTTGTCCTGAAAGAAAATTCCCTAATGAATAGATGACTACAGCATCCCTGCCATCACTCGTTTTGTATGTTTGGATTGGCTGCAGAACGTGTGGATGATGTCCAAAGATGATATCAACACCATTTTCCGTTAACACACTTGCCAGTCTTTCCTGTTCCTTAGTAGGGAAGCGTTGATATTCATTTCCCCAATGCAAACTCAATACGACTAAATCAACGTTCATACTTTTGGCTTTCTTGACTTCTTGTATCATGTTTTGCTCATCGATTAGATTGACTAAGTAGTCTTTCCCCTTTGGCACAGGGATTCCATTTGTTCCATATGTGTATGAAAGCAGGGCAAAATTGATTCCATTTACATTGAAGGTACGAATTCGCTCCTTGTCTTCCTTACTTTTAAATGCACCCACATAGGGCATGGATATCTTCTCATAATAGTCGATTGCACTTAGAAGACCTTTTTCGCCTTGATCCAATGAATGATTATTGGCAGTTGTGACAGCATCCACCCCGACGTCCTGTAATGATTTCACTATTTCTTTCGGACTATTGAAGAGTGGGTAACTGGAAACGCCAAGTTCTACACCAGCGGGGGTTGATTCCTGATTGGCAATTAGAAAATCAGGGGCAGCCAGCATGTCCTTGATGGGTGCAAACATAGGGGTGAAGTTATACCCGTTTTCATCTTTTGCATCATTATATACTGTATCATGGAGAAGAATATCTCCGATGGCGGCAAGTGTTGCATTTGACTTTATCGATTTCCCTGAAGCTTGAACTTCTTTCGGCGTATGGAGCAAAGAGGAGAGGTTCTTATTCTGTTCTCCTTCAGCAGAGGTGTTCCAGTCTGTGTATTGCTTATTTACAAGAAACCCGATCATTAAAAGTAAAGGAACACAAAGGAATACTCCTGTCGTTATTCGCTTTTTATTCATATTCATCATCCTTTATCTATACATTACCTCTATTTTACAAAATAACAGGGGAAAGTGGGACATATTTATGAAAATATTGAGGATTATTCTCATGTTTATGTGAATCTTGAGGTATTTCGTTTAATCATGATCTTATTTGTCTTTTTATATCCATCATCTTTCTCAAAGGAATGGAAGGGTATACCTATTTGACTTATCTAATACCATAAAAAAAGCCACCTCTACAGCCAGAAACTCTCCAATGGAATAAGGGAGAGCCTGTCGCTTAGGTCGCTTTTTTTACTACAGCCATTTGATTTTAGGTTCCGTTTTGTTTTTGATTCGGACAATATTCGCACGATGTCTGTAAACAACGAAAATGGTCAGGATTCCTACGACAATAATGAGTGGAATATCTCCTGTAAAAATCGAGTACGTAAAGGCAAGTACCGCTGCTATCATAGAAGAGAGTGATACATACTTGGTTGCGTACAAGCAAATAAAGAAGACTGCCAGTAAAATTAAAAATAAGATGTAATTATAGCCTAGAAGAACACCCGCAGAGGTTGCTACCGCCTTTCCTCCTCTAAAGTTTGCAAATACGGGATACATATGACCAATCACAGCAAATACCCCAGCCAATAACATATGTACATCACTTTCAAATAACAATGGTAAGAGTGTTGCTGCCGTTCCTTTTAAAATATCCATGATTGTGACAATCATCCCGGCCTTCACACCCAAGGTTCTGAACGTATTGGTTCCGCCAAGGTTTCCACTCCCGTGCTCACGGATGTCTTTTCCGTAGAATGTCTTCCCAATCAGTAACCCTGAAGGGATGGAGCCTAATAAATAAGCAAATACAAGAATAAGGGCAAAAATCATCATCACTGCTCCTTTTAAAATAACTAATCCGTTCTTATTTTACCATGTTTTCCATAGGATGGGGAGAAAATAAGCGAAAAAATTAGTACCTGTTCATAAAAGTAGATAATATCTTTTATTCCACTTAAAACTGATTCACAAAGAGAGAAGTATGTTAAAATAAACACACTTTACATAGTTGAAATGAAGGTGTACATATATGCAATTAATTTTATCGGCCTTTCAATGGGTGGCCTTTATGGTAGCAGGCTCAATCGCCGCTCCCATTGCCATAGCTGACCTGTTTCAATTGTCTCCAGCAGATACTGCAGGGTTTATTCAGCGGACCATCTTTGTGTTAGGAGCCGCCAGTCTTATCCAAGCATTGGTTGGTCATAAACTTCCCATTAATGAAGGACCGGCTGGACTATGGTGGGGGGTTTTCGCCATCTATGCAGGTTTTTCAGGAACCCTGTACAGCAGTCACGAAGAAGTGCTGACCGTCTTACAAGGTGGGATGATTGTTAGCGGTATGATTTTCTTTATTCTGTCTGCAACAGGACTACTAAAGAAATTATCATCTTTATTTACACCAGCGATTACATTTATTTACTTAATGCTGTTGATTCTCCAATTAAGCGGATCTTTTATCAAAGGGATGTTCGGGATACAGCATGAGGGACAATCTCTTCAGCCATTTGTCTTAGTAGGAAGTATCATAACCATCCTTTTAGCCTTATACTTTTCAGGTCATAAACGAAAGTGGATCCAACAGTACTCCATTATTCTTGCCCTCATCTCGGGCTGGCTAGTCTTTATTCTCATGGGACTGGGTGAAAGTGTGACTGTTTCTGACAGCTGGTTTTCATTACCGGATACGTTCGTCTTTGGAGCACCTGTATTCGATACCGGTGTCATTGTGACATCCATTTTCATTACATTCTTGTTAACGACCAATATGATTGCTTCCATTCGAGTAATGGAAGAAGTGATGAAGGCAAAGGGGCAGCCCACATATGAAAGGTTTACGAAGAGCGGCTTTGCTTCGGGATTGAATCAGCTGTTCGGTGGAATATTCTCAGCGATTGGATCTGTACCCATTTCCGGGTCTGCCGGGTTTGTTGCCGCTACAGGGATGTACTCGATTATTCCCTTTATCCTTGGGAGTGCGATCATTATGATCATCAGTCTGATTCCCAAAGTAATGAACCTATTCGCAAGTCTTCCAGCTCCGGTAGGCTATGCTGTTACTACGGTCATCTTCATCAAAATGGTCGGCCTTGCTCTCGGAGAGTACAGAAAAGAACAAAACGTCGAAAGAATCCATTTTGTCGCCGGCATCTCTCTCATTGTAGGGGTAGGAGCCATGTTTGTACCCCCATCCGCTTTTAAAGACATGCCTGTAGTGGTTGCCTCCATCTTGAACAATGGATTGATACTCGGAACCATTACAGGAATCATCGTAGAACAATATATCCTGTTAAAGAACAAACATCACACTGAAGCCAGTAAACAATAGTTTGCTGGCTTTTTCTTGTCTTGTACATCAAGAAGTATCTAGTATGAGGAATCCACATTATTCATAAACTAAAGCCACAAAGGCAATTTCTTGGACAACATGTTTACCTTTTGTATAATGAGGGTATCCCTTCTATGTTTAGAAAATTTTCTCAGTACATAAAGCAGGTGGAAAAATGATTGAATTTAAGAATGTTACGAAAGTCTACGAAGATGGTACAGAAGCCATAAAGGGTATCAACCTGACGATTCCAAAAGGAAAACTTGTTGCCTTGATCGGTCCAAGCGGATGTGGGAAAACGACCACGATGAAAATGATCAATAGGCTCATTTCCCCTTCCAGTGGTAAGATTTTCATAGATGGTAAAGATACATCTGAAACCGATGAAGTGGAGCTCAGGCGTAATATCGGCTATGTCATACAGCGCATAGGATTGCTTCCACACATGACAATCGAAGAGAACATCAGCCTGATTCCCCGTTTAAAAGGATGGAAGAAGGAACAGTATGAAGGCAGGGTTGATGAGCTTCTGAATCTAGTCGGCCTTGAACCAAAGGTGTATCGTAAACGATACCCTCTTGAACTCAGCGGTGGACAACAGCAACGGGTTGGCGTCATTCGTGCCCTGGCAGCTGAACCCCCAATCATTCTGATGGATGAACCTTTCAGTGCCCTTGACCCGATCAGCCGGGAGCAGCTTCAGGATGAATTGAAAAGCATTCAAAATACGATACATAAAACGATTGTGTTTGTCACACATGATATTGATGAAGCGTTAAAGATCGCTGATGAGATTGCAGTGATGCGTGATGGAGAAATTGAACAAATCGCTACCCCATCAGAGCTTTTGTCCCAACCTGCAAATGAATTCGTACGGGCATTTATCGGTGAGGACCGCCTGAACGCTCGACAAACTCAGATGCAAGTAATCGACATGATGGAGGATAATACAAATTACGTGCACTATGAAGAATCGGAATATACGTTGATACCTTATGACGCTACGGTCCAGGAAGCTGCAAGAGTACTACTTGAGACTGGCAAACCATATCTCATGGTGACGAAAGACGGCCAAAAGACAGGAAGCGTCACGGCCAGCGGGATTCTTCGTGCAGTAGCCTCGGAAGGGAAAAAGGAGGCACGTTCGGTATGAATACATTCTCGCTACTTTTTATCAACACCATTTCAAATCGCTCGGATGCCATCTTAAACGGGTTATTTGAGCACCTGTATTTATCATTCGTATCCATTTTCATAGCCATTGCCATCTCTTTGCCGCTGGGTATATACATATCTCGAAAAAAGCAAACAGCTGAATTCTACATCGGAATAACAGCCATTTTCCAAACCATCCCCAGCTTAGCACTTTTTGGTTTTCTCATTCCCCTATTAGGTACAGGCAGTATCACAGCGATTATTGCCCTGACCGTATATGCACTCTTACCGATTCTCAGGAACACGTACACAGGGATCATCGGTGTTGATGAGGGAGTCATAGAAGCCGGCAGAGGGATGGGTATGACAAATTCACAGCTACTGTTTAAAGTGGAGCTTCCTCTCGCCCTGCCGTTCATTATGGCGGGTATCAGAACCGCCACTGTCTTAACGGTGGGAGTCGCGACGCTTGCAACCTTTGTAGGAGCGGGGGGACTGGGTGATCTCATTTACCGGGGACTATCCACCTGGAATAATTCTTTAGTACTTGCAGGGGCCATTCCTGCTGCCTTACTTGCACTTTCTTTTGATTTTTTATTAAAACTACTCGAAAGAATGACAACACCTAAAGGATTAAAAGCACGAAAATAAAGCATATTCAAAGGAGAGTAAGAATGAAAAAGAAATTAAAACCATTTATTTTATTAATAGCCCTATCCTTCGTGATCGCAGGTTGCGGAAATGGAGGGGGCAAAGATACCATTACGGTTTCAGGCAAGATGTGGACTGAACAGTTTATTTTAACGCAAATGATGGCTGAACTTCTTAAAGAGAAAACAGACCTGGATGTTAAAGTGGAAGAAGGACTCGGGGAAGTATCGATTTTGACACCCGCTCTTGAAAAAGGCGACATCGACGTATATATCGAGTACACAGGAACCGGACTTGAAGCGGTGTTAAAAGAGCAGGCGAAGGAAGGGGCTACAGCTGAAGAAATTCTATCTCAAGTACGTAAAGGATACGAAGAAAAGTTCAATGTGACATGGTTAAAGCCACTGGGATTCGAAAACACGTATACCCTTGCTTATACACAAGATCAGGACTTTGATGCCAAAACCTTCTCTGACCTTGTTCCCCTATCGAAAGATTTAAGTTTTGGTGCACCGCATCAATTCTATGAACGTGAAGGTGATGGGTACGATGCATTTGCAGAAGCATACGGTTACGAATTCAAAGAGAAAGAAAGCTTTGACCCGAACATTATGTATGAAGCGGTGAAGAACGGAGATGTAGATATTATTCCGGCCTTTACAACCGATGGAAGAATACAACGATACAATCTGAAAACAACTACGGATGACAAAGGATTTTTCCCACCATATGATGCCGCTCCTATCATCCGTCAGGAAGTTCTGGAAGATCATCCTGAAGTAGAAGAAGTCCTGAATGAATTAGCTGGACAAATTTCTGAGGAAGAGATGAGTGAGATGAATGCCAAGGTGGATATGGATAAACAAGATCCTAAAGATGTAGCGCGTGAATTTCTCCTATCCAAGGGATTAATTGAAGAGTAAAATGTTAAGAAGTGTCAGAATGGATAGAGGAAAATCAACACGTCCTTTGTCCATCTGACACTTCATTCTGTTTAGATATTTTTATAAAATTTCGAAAAATTAAAGGGAAATATGGTATAAAAGAAGAATAGGACTTAAGGAACAGTCAAGAGTGAATGTATAAGGAACCACGAAGGAGTTGTAAACATCTATGGAAAACCCATCCCGACAAGAAATCGGAAACATTCTTAAACAATCAAAACGCATTGCTGTGATCGGATTAAGTGACAATCCTTCACGAACATCTTATATGGTCTCAAAAGCGATGCAGGATCAAGGCTATGAGATTATCCCTGTGAATCCAACCATTGATGCCGCATTGGGCGTTAAAGCCGTATCTTCTCTGAAGGAGATTGAAGGACCGATTGACATTGTCAATGTATTTCGACGCTCAGAATTTCTACCACAGATCGCGATAGAATTTGATGAAATCGATTCTAACGTGTTTTGGGCGCAACAAGGTGTAATGAATGAAGAGGCTTATCGCTTTTTGAAAGAACGTGGGTATACAGTCATTATGGATCGCTGTATAAAGGTTGAACATGCTTTAACCAAATAACTCTCACTCGTAACAAGCGGCTCTTACCGCTTGTTTTTTTTCGGGTGGACTTTTCTTCTTTCAGCACTAAAAAAACCGGTCCCAACTTAAGAAAACAGTCCGATATAAAAGCTGTTCAAGGAAATTACATTTGCGAAAATCAAATAAAACGCTACAATATAGCATAGTGGTTTACCTCAGAAATGATCAAAACAGGTAAACGAACAAACGTTCTTATGTTATAGTTAACATATACATAACCAATACTACCGTACAAGCACTATTTACGGTTAGAGAAGTTTTGAAAGGGGAATGTTCGTGGCCAACCAGAATAAGACCATGGATTACAATGATGATGCCATTCAAGTTTTAGAAGGTTTAGAAGCCGTACGTAAGAGACCTGGAATGTATATAGGCTCTACAGATTCAAGAGGATTGCATCATTTAGTATACGAAATTGTCGATAATTCGGTGGATGAAGCATTAGCAGGCTTCGGAAATGAGATTATTGTAACGATACATAAGGATAATAGCATCTCAGTTCAGGATAAAGGACGCGGGATGCCTACTGGAATGCATAAACTTGGCAAGCCCACTCCTGAAGTCATCTTGACTGTGCTGCACGCAGGAGGGAAATTCGGACAAGGCGGGTACAAGACGAGTGGCGGATTGCATGGTGTAGGTGCCTCAGTCGTAAACGCCCTATCGGAATGGCTTGTTGTGACGATTGAAAGAGATGGAACGAAGTATGAACAGCGTTTCACAAAAGGTGGAAAACCGGAAACCACTCTTGAGAAAATCGGAAAAACAAAGAAATCAGGAACGTGTATCCATTTCAAACCTGATCCAGAGATTTTCAGTAATACCTCCTATAATTATGAAACACTATGTGAGCGTTTAAGGGAATCTGCATTCCTTCTTAAAGGGTTAAAAATCGAAATCATTGATGAGCGTCATGATCAGAAGGAAGTCTTTCACTTTGAGAGCGGGATCCAGGCCTTTGTTCAATACTTGAACGAAGAAAAAGATGTTCTTCATAACGTAGCTTTCTTTGAAGGGGAAAATCATACCATCGAAGTGGAGTTCGCCTTTCAATTTAATGACGGGTTCTCAGAAAACATTCTGTCATTCGTGAACAATGTTCGTACAAAAGACGGAGGTACACATGAAGCCGGAGCAAAGACAGCCATGACCCGTGTCTTTAATGAGTACGCCCGAAAAGTTGGGATTTTAAAAGATCGGGACAAAAATCTTGAAGGGACCGACATTCGTGAAGGCCTGGCCAGTATCGTGTCTGTGCGTATACCGGAACATCTCCTTCAATTTGAGGGGCAGACGAAAGGAAAGCTTGGAACGAGTGAAGCACGTTCAGCCGTGGATGCAGTTGTTTCGGAGCACCTTTTATATTTCTTAGAAGAAAATCCCGATACAAGTTCCCTTCTTATTAAAAAATCCATTAAAGCCGCCCAAGCACGGGAAGCAGCACGTAAGGCAAGGGAAGATGCGCGTAACGGAAAGAAACGAAAGCGATCTGAAACCGTTCTATCTGGTAAATTAACGCCTGCTCAATCGAGAAATCCAGCCCGTAACGAGCTCTATCTTGTGGAGGGTGATTCTGCGGGAGGTTCAGCGAAACAAGGTCGTGACCGTAAATTCCAAGCGATTCTTCCACTTCGGGGGAAAGTCATCAATACTGAAAAAGCAAAGCTTCAGGATATCTTCAAAAACGAAGAAATCAATACAATCATACATGCGATAGGTGGTGGAGTCGGTCCGGAATTCAACGTCGGCGACATCAATTATGACAAAATTGTCATCATGACCGATGCCGATACAGATGGAGCCCATATCCAGGTTCTATTGCTGACCTTCTTCTATCGCTACATGAAACCATTATTAGAAGCAGGGAAAGTATATATTGCACTTCCTCCTCTCTACAAAGTAAGTAAAGGTACAGGAAAGAAACAAAAGCTTGAATACGCATGGACGGATGAAGAGCTTCAAGGAGCCATTTCTAAAGTTGGTAAAGGCTATATGATCCAGCGCTATAAAGGTCTTGGAGAAATGAACGCCGATCAGCTATGGGAGACAACGATGGATCCTGAAACACGTGCACTGATCCGTGTCCGCATTGATGATGCTGCCCGGGCTGAGCGTCGCGTGACGACCCTTATGGGAGATAAAGTAGAGCCGCGCCGTAAATGGATTGAAAGCAATGTAGCCTTCGGGTTAGAAGAAGATGGAAGTATTCTTGAAAATGAAAACATTACGGTCGCAGAGGAGGGTTAATACATGACAACTGTAGAAAGATATCAAGACTTACCTCTAGAGGAGGTACTTGGCGACCGATTTGGACGTTATAGTAAATACATCATCCAAGAGCGTGCATTACCTGATGCACGCGACGGGTTAAAGCCTGTACAAAGACGTATCCTTTACGCTATGTACGTGGATGGTAACACCCAGGAAAAAGGGTTCCGAAAATCAGCAAAAACCGTTGGTAATGTTATTGGTAACTACCATCCACATGGTGATACATCTGTGTATGATGCCATGGTGCGTATGAGTCAAACGTGGAAAGTGCGTAAATATTTAGTCGAGATGCACGGAAATAACGGAAGCATCGACGGAGATCCGCCTGCTGCCATGCGTTATACAGAGGCTCGACTTTCTGCTATCTCCATGGAGCTCTTGCGTGATATCGATAAAAAAACCGTGGACTTTGTACCAAATTTTGATGATACATCCAGTGAACCGACTGTTTTGCCTTCACGTTTTCCGAACCTCTTAGTTAACGGTTCTACTGGTATCTCTGCAGGATATGCAACTGACATTCCACCTCATCACCTTGATGAAGTCATTGATGCGACAATTATGCGCATGGAAAAGCCACAAAGCACGGTGGAAGATTTAATGACGGTCTTAAAAGGACCTGATTTTCCAACAGGGGGCATCATTCAAGGGGTAGACGGCATCAAAAAAGCCTACGAAACCGGAAAAGGAAAAGTCGTTGTTCGTGGAAAAGCTGATATTGAAAGCATCCGTGGAAGTAAACAACAGATCGTCATTACGGAAATTCCTTATGAGGTAAACAAAGCGAATCTCGTCAAGAAAATGGATGAATTCCGTGTAGATCGCAAAGTGGAAGGAATTGCAGAAGTTCGTGATGAAACAGACCGAGATGGGATGCGCATTGTCATTGAGTTAAAGAAAGATGCAGATGCTACTGGCGTCTTAAACTACCTCTATAAAAACAGTGATCTTCAAATCGCCTATAATTTTAATATGGTTGCGATACATAACCGTCGTCCTAAACTAATGGGACTTCGTGAACTATTGGATGCTTATATTCAACATCAAAAAGAAGTAGTGACAAATCGTACCAGACATGATCTAAATAAAGCAAAGGATCGCCAGCATATTGTCGAAGGCTTAATGAAAGCTCTGTCAATATTAGATAAAGTAATAGCAACGATTCGTGCTTCGAAAGATAAACGGGATGCGAAGGATAATTTAATTCAGCAATTTCAATTTACTGAAGCACAGTCAGAAGCGATCGTCAGCCTACAGTTATACCGCTTAACGAATACTGACATTACTGCACTGCAGGCAGAAGCTGAAGAATTAGCGAAAACGATTGCAGAGTTAACGGCTATCCTGGAAAGCGAAAACAAACTTTACAGTGTAATCAAGAAAGAATTAAAAGGCATCAAAAAGCTGTTCTCTGATGCTCGCCGCACTAAAATTGAAGATGAGATTGAAGAAATTAAAATCAACCTTGAAGTACTGATCGCCAGTGAGGATGTCATGGTTACCGTTACCCGTGATGGTTATATGAAACGAACAAGTCTACGTTCCTATTCTGCTTCAAACGGGCAAGATCTGGCCATGAAAGAAACAGACAGACTCCTTGGTCAGTATGAGATGAATACGACTGATGTACTTTTAGTGTTTACAAACAAAGGGAATTACATCTATTGCCCTGTACATGAGCTCCCGGATATTCGCTGGAAAGACCTTGGTCAGCATGTTGGGAACATCGTGCCGATTGATCGCGATGAACAGGTTCTAAAAGCGATACCGATTAGAGAATTTGATCCATCCCATTATTTATTATTTGTAACGAAGAATGGAATGATCAAGAGATCCGAGCTTCCCCAGTACAAAGCACAGCGCTACTCCCGTCCTCTTGTAGGAATTAATTTAAAAGGCGACGATGTGCTGGTCGATGTACACTTAACCGATGGTTCCTATGATATTTTCATCGCTACACACTTAAGCTATGGCCTTTGGTTTTCCGAGGAAGATGTGAACATCGTCGGACCAAGGGCAGCTGGTGTAAAAGGGATTAACCTTAAAGGTGAAGATTATGTTGTGTCAGGTAAGATCATTAGAGACCCAGTGAAGAATTACATTTTCTTAGCAACCCAGCGAGGGGCAGTAAAGAAAATGAAATTAGCCGAATTCGAAAAGACATCCCGGGCCAAACGTGGAGTCATCATGTTGCGGGAATTGAAATCAAACCCACATCGTGTGGTAGCAATAGAAGTGGTTAAAGATACAGATAAGGTAGGTCTGATCACGAAAAAGGGAAAAACAGAAGAAGTGCTCCTTTCAGATCTTAGACCAAATGACCGTTATTCAAACGGATCATTTGTGATTGATGAAGGTGATAGCGGATCTGTTTGTGAGACGTGGGCAGAATCACTGGTACCCGAAACAAAAGAATAATATCCATTAAAACGACCAGAACTTTTTCTGGTCGTTTTTTTATATGTATTTGCTATCGAGTGAATAGTACATGCATATTCATTCGAAATTGTTGTACAATTCCAAAGAAAAATTGTACAACAATTAATATTATTTCAACAATATAAATTTATCAGTTGAATAGACATCTGTTTTTTGATAGATTATAAAAGTGTCTGAATGGGTAAACATACATAGGATCATACATTATTTGTCATAAACACACACATCTAGGGGGAATAATCATGGAGTTATTTACAAGTATAATAGGCACCTTAAATGATTATATGTGGTCATACATACTGATTGTGGCGCTTATCGGTCTCGGTTTATACTTTTCACTACGAACAAATTTCGCACAATTCCGTTACTTAGGAGAAATGGGAAGATTATTAACTGATAAAACAACGATCTCAGCAGAAGGAAAACGGGGGATCTCTTCCTTCCAGGCATTTACGATCAGTACCGCATCCCGTGTCGGTACAGGAAACCTTGCCGGGGTTGCAACAGCGATAGCCGGCGGTGGACCAGGAGCCGTATTCTGGATGTGGCTGATTGCCCTGTTGGGTGGGGCAACAAGCTTCGTAGAGAGTACACTTGCACAAATTTATAAAGTGAAAGACGGAAAAGACGGCTACCGAGGTGGTCCCGCTTACTATATGGAAAAGGGATTGAATGCTCGTTGGATGGGCATCCTGTTTGCCATTATCATTACATTCTGTTTCGGCCTTGTGTTCAATTCGGTACAATCCAATACGATTTCTCTTGCGATGGAAGAAGCGTATTCTTTTGATCGTTTGACTGTTGGTATCATTCTTGCCGTGTTAACAGCTCTTGTTATTTTCGGCGGGGTAAAGAGAATTGCCAGTGTGACTCAAATTGTCGTTCCAGTCATGGCGGTACTATATTTGATTCTGGCATTCTTTATTCTAGTCACCAATATCACCATGCTGCCAAATATGTTTGTGATCATTTTTGAAAATGCATTTGGTATTCGTGAAGTAGCAAGTGGCGGAGTAGGGGCAGCCATTATGATGGGAATCAAACGCGGTTTATTCTCGAATGAAGCCGGTATGGGGAGTGCACCGAACGCAGCCGCATCTGCTGGTGTCACTCATCCCGTTAAACAAGGACTTATTCAAACTCTTGGGGTTTTCACTGATACCCTGCTTATCTGTACAGCAACAGCCTTCATGATCATCCTGTCTGACCAATACACCACAGGGATCGATGGCATTCAGCTGACGCAGGCAGCCTTAAGTTTCCATGTAGGGGAATGGGCAGATACATTTGTCGCTGTCGCAATATTCTTGTTCGCCTTCAGTTCGATTATCGGAAACTATTATTACGGGGAAACGAATATTGAGTTTATTAAATACAGCCCGATTACTCTATTCATCTACCGAATGGCCGTTCTTGGCATGGTGATTTTCGGAGCAGTTGTCAAACTGGATATTGTATGGAGCCTGGCAGATTTATTTATGGGTCTCATGGCGATCATCAACTTAATCGCCATCACGTTATTAGCTAAAATCGCGATATCTGCACTAAAAGATTACCGAGAACAAAAGAGACAAGGGAAGGATCCTGTTTTCTACTCCAACTCTATTAAGGGGTTAAAAGGAATTGAAAGCTGGGAAGCAAAACCTGAAACAACAACAGAACAAAAATAATATGATTGGACCAACCTATATGATGGGTTGGTCTTTTTTGACTTGTTTAATACTAAGAAAAATGAAAAAAAAGACGATTATCATTACATAGATTTTCCTTCTTTGGTGAAAATAAAAGTGAATAATTTTCTAAAGAGGAGAGAGAATCATGAGAAAAGAATTACTATTTGCTTTCGGTGCTTTCTTCGTTATGTCCCTACATGCCATTGCAGGAAACTTCTCCAGTGAACCAATGGAAAAACAGCCTGTGAATGAAATGACTGTCAATGTGTATACAAAAGATGTAACCGGCGATGGTAAAAAGGATACGATTACGCTTAAGGCGATTCCGTTTTCTCCTGATGCCCTTTTTCTGAAACAGATTTGGGCGGATATTAAAACGTCTGAAGGTAGTAAGATTCGAATTGATTATGAAGGTGGTTATGAGCCGAAAATCCAATTCGTTGATTTAAATCATGATGGAATTAAGGATATGCTGTATTCATCCGCTACAGGGGGAAGCGGCGGACTCTATAATGTAGCCCTCCATACGTTAGCAGATAATAAACTGGTCGACATCGGCTTACCTGAGCAGCTAACCATCCAGGCTCAATTTGAAGATGATTACAAAGCTTCTATTACCTTTGTAGATACGAATCAATCCTACACAGTCGATTTACATGACCGAAAAGAAGACTATGATCGATTGGGGCTATACACAAACGGAACCTTAAATGAACCTATGGAATTAATGGTTTTACCGTATGCATTTTTTGAGCCGACTAAAATCACCGGCAAACCTGGTAAGGGATTAAAAGGATATCAGCAAATAAGCGGTGCTTATAAGGCAGATGGCATCGGAACGGCCACATCTTATTGGTATTATGAAAATGATCAATGGAACTTGATGAAGATAAAGTGGAAAGCAAATAAATAACTGAACCATTTCTAGGCTTTTATCATAATCTGTTGTAAGCCCATTTTTGTAAAGGAGGCTTACACATGAGTGAATTCAAGCCTGAAAAGCTAACTGTCACCTATTTACCACCAGCTTCAATATTCAATCCCATCGATAACCGAAAGTATACACTGACTCATTCTGATACGACGGGTGAATTATTTCTAAGCGTTGGTTGTCACTTTGATTTAGAGAAGATCAATCCATCCATGCGGGACGAAGTATTAGGAGAATGGAGAAGAGACCTTGGCCAATACACTCTTGCAGGAACCGTGTATGTGAGTGGGGGAGAATTTGATCAACAGCTGTCCAACGTACGGTTTATGATTTTCAAAAAAGAACTCCCATTGGCGTTAGCAGCAATGGTGAACGGTGATAAGGGATTCTACACGTACTATCCATGGTTGTTGGATGCACCCATCATCATTTGCTTTGAATCTGTATTCCCGGAATTTCAGCAAACGCTATATTTTGGGACACCTAGACAATATTTATTGAAATAGCGCTCAAGCATAAAGAGGTTCAGATTCAATGTGAACTCTTTATGCTTATTTTTGTGCAGCTTCACTACAAGTATTTAAAATGAGAGCGGCAGGAATGGAACATTAACGGGGTTAACTAAGCCAGAGTGAATGGCTTAATAAAGTAGAAATGCTCGTAAAAGAAAACCACAAACCGGCATGATATTATGTAAACTAATAAGTAAATATGAACGCAGCAGCTAACAAATGGAATGATACATATTAGAAGAAAAAACAAAACAGTATTGAAATCAACTAAATAAATTATCAGATAATAAGATTATAATCCTTAAAGAAACATTTGATATCCTGATACAAAGATTAAGATGACTGAATGAGTCATGAGCAGAATGAATTTAAGAATAAACCAAAATAAATGAAAAGTATTAACCAAATTTAATTGTTGATGTAAAGTTTCTCATTTTTTCTTCTGTCTCATTATTAACAGTATACTTTTGATATGAGACTGAAATTGGTTATTTTATTTAGATTCCTATAATATATATTATGTAAACTAACTAGAAACGATTGTTAAGTATACGTTCACTTTATCACACCTCCACTTCTGATTGCCGTGCGACACAGATTCTTCACCTCGAGTTCGTTAAATTCTTTATCATTCCAAAAATCAACTTACCTGCATCTTTTTCCTCACACGATAATAAATTCTTATCATAGAATATGGATAAGATCTAATCTCTTCATTCACAAATTGGTTAAGAAAGCTGTGATTTGACAAGATGAAAAACTGTAATGATGATTACTTCTCATTTCAAAATCTACAGGAAATTGGTATGTCATTTGACAAGGTCTTTGAACATATTGTAAAGTTCATGCGATTGGAGCCAAATGGTACCTATCGATTAATGGTAGGGACTGATTCTCAAGTTCATCAGTCGCATACCACCTTCATAACAGGAATTGTGATATTAAATGAAGGAAATGGTGTGTGGGCATGCATAAGAAAAGTGTTAATCCCTAGAAGAATGCTGCAATTGCATGAGCGAATTTCTTATGAATTGTCTTTATCCGAGGAAATTGTTTCGTTATTTACTGAGGAAAGAAAAAATCAGTTAATTGATATAATCCTTCCATATCTTTATGAAGGAGCTACATTTTCAATGGAGGGACATATTGATATTGGGGCTGGAAAACAGAATAAAACAAGCAAGTTTGTTAAAGAGATGGTCGCAAGGATGGAAGCAATGGGTGTGGAACCGAAAATTAAACCTGATGCCTTCGTCGCTTCCAGTTATGCCAACCGTTACACTAAATAAAAGACATACTTTCTACTCTTCGTTATTATCAAAATTCACCATTCTGACTTCGACCTTATAAGAAAGGATCTGAAGTGATGAGTCCTTTTGCTAACACTTGAGTTAGGTGATGCCCTTCCTCCCTTCTCCCTATATTCCTACATAATACCACCAAATACGTTCTATTGCTCCTTGGAGTACACCCTTTGATATCCATCCATTATCAAACAAATGAACATCTGCTCCCTCCTTTTCTGATCAAAACACATAGAAATGATGACTTCTGCCCAAGCACAGTGGACAAAGTTGCATAGTATGGAGTAAGTCGAGGTCTACCTTGACAAATTTATAGAAGATAGGGGGATTTATCATGTGGTTCCCATTTTTCAATCAGTGTGGTAGAAACAGAAGAGATGATTTTCCTTGTTGCCGTTTTTGGGACAACTTAATGTTCATCCACTGTTCATGCGATGATGACTATGACGTTTGCGACAAGCCAAGAAGAAGAGAATTCGAAGAACAAGAAGTGAAATGTTTTAAAATAAAGGACAAACATGACTGTAATTGTCATAAAAAAGATCACCATCATCGTGATTGCGGATGTAAAAAGCATGAACACCCTTGTGGATGCCATAAGAAGGATCATCACCATAAATGTAATTGTTCAAAATGCAACCGCAATTTCTAAGTGAAAGCCCCTATTCCACTGATAGTTTTATCTGATAAAGAGGTTATTCACTCTCTAAGAGCATGGGCTTCCCATGCTCAATTTTTTTCGAATAGTTTATGATATATTTTTAGTTAACGCTTTTTAATATCTTTGTTTTTCTCGCTTTTACGGACATTTTCGCACCAACTTGCCTAATAATACACAAAAGAACAAGTGTTCGCATTTGGTGTCAGTTATGAAATTCGACAGAACTCATTATAAATGAAAAACTTTACTATACATAGTCAACGCTTCGATCTGCTCCAAATCCGGCTCGTATCCAATACCTGGCGTTTCAGGTACAACTATATATCCATCCTTCATTTCCACCTCAGGTTGAATGATATCCCGTTTCCAATAATGAGAAGATGGTGCCGTATCCCCAGGCAGGGTGAAATTCCCTAATGACGTAATGGCGATGTTGTGAGCCCTTCCTATCCCAGCTTCAAGCATCCCCCCACACCACATAGGTATATTGCGCTCCACACATAAATCATGGATTTTCTTTGATTCCGTGAGCCCTCCGACTCGTCCAATTTTCAAATTAATGATTTTACAGCTTCCCAGTTCAATGGCTTTTCTCGCATCTTCAAAACTGTGAATACTTTCATCTAAACAGATTGGCGTTTTAAGCTGAGACTGCAGCTTGGCGTGGTCAATGATATCATCATGATCCAATGGCTGTTCAATCATCATTAAATCGAATTCATCCAGAGCTTTGAAGGTCTCTAAATCATTTAAAGAATAGGCACAATTCGCATCGGCCATGAGTGGGATCTTAGGAAATTCCTGTCGAATCGAACTGATGATCCCGATATCCCATCCTGGTTGAATTTTAACCTTGATCCGCTTATATCCTTCTTTTAAATAATCATCAATTTGATTTAACATAAGGGTCTCGTTTTGCTGAATACCCACACTTACCCCTACTTCGATTTTGTCTTTCGTCCCACCTAGCGCTTTTGCTAACGGGAGGTTGTTTTCCTTTGCATATAGGTCCCAAACAGCCCCCTCGATTGCCGCTTTGGCATTAAAATTGCCTCTGATTTTCTTAAATCTGCCTGACAGCTCTTCAGGATGTTGGACCCATTCCCCCTTAAGAAGAGGAATCAAGTGGTCGCTCATCATATGCCAGTTGGTTTCCACTGTTTCTTCGTTATAGATCGGCTGGGTGATTGCGACCGACTCCCCCCATCCCGATATCCCTGATGCTGATTTCACTTCAACGAGAATAATCGTTTTATCTGTTTCCGTCCCTACACTCGTCGTAAAAGGGTGCAGTAAATCCATCTTGATCTGTCTAAGAATGATTCGTTTGATTTGCATAATGATGATCACCTTTCTCCATGAGGTATTGGTATTGCCCGTGGTGTTTTTTATCTTTTACAAGGTCTGTCACGATCCAGCCATGATGTAAGTAATGAGAAAATACGTCTCTTGTTTTTTTTCTCCAATCGAGAGCAAGTGAAAGGTCTGCCCTTTTGATTTCCTGGAAATGACCCGGAACCGAAACGGAAATGTGGTGATGTGTGAGGGTTAAATCTACCTTTTCAACAAGCCAACCATGTTTACATTCTTTTAAATCAACAGCAGAATGAAGGTTATTCCCTAACACATTATTACTCTTCGATTGACGTACCCACCATTCTACAAGAAATCGATCCGTAGCTATTCCTGCATTCAATTGATCGGACATTTCTCCATAAATATTGGGGATGTACGTACGCACAACAGCTCCAAGTTTATGTAGGTTCAGGTTACCGTTCACGGTTTCCAAAGGATCATACGTCCAGGTGATGACATCATATCCCATTTCTCCAGCCGTATTTTTTTGTGCTCTTTTCAGCATTTCTCCAATCCCAAATTTCCTGAAATCGGGATGGATCCCTAAACTATGGGATACAAGGTACACTTTTTTTCCATCAAAACCGGGAAAACTATATTGAAAGCCGATAAGCTTCTCCTGATAATAGGCTCCAAGAATGAACCCACCGTTCTTCACAACAGCTACACTCTGATTAACCGGTACAGAATCTTCAAAACTCCACACAAGTGACTCTAATCTTCTGACAGCCTCTAAATCCTCTACAGAGTGCAACTTCCGGATTTTCAATGATGATTGTATTTCTTGTTTCACGTTCTCTGCCTCCTCATAACCAGTCGTGCCGATCCGCTACTAATAACATCTGTATTAATATCTTTGTTCCATAAATAAGTGATTCTTGATTAAATTCCATGGAAGGATGATGCAATCCTGGTGAGAGACCACATCCAAGCCCAATCATAGTGGAAGATAAACCAGGATGATTGAGGGAATAAAAATGAAAGTCTTCTGCACCTGGAGAAATACATTCCAATACCACATTTTTCTCTCCAAGAACCGATAAAATTGCTTCACGAGCTAGCTCGATTGCCCGTGGATCCTTTACAGCCGCTGGCAGATATTCTTCCACTTGATAAGTGATGCTGGTATCCGTCTCCTGTTGTACACCTGAAATCACCTGTTCTGCCTTTTCCAATAATGCTGTCATGGTGTCATTCGATTCAGCTCTTAAATCGAAGGTGAAATGTGCATTTTCCGGAATGGAGTTGGATGATTCACCTCCGTGCAGCTCCGTGATCTTAATGGAATAATGATGTTTGACATTCAATCTGATCCGCTTGACCGCTTGAATTAATAAAGAGGCTGCCTCCAGGGGGTTATTCCCGTGTTCCGGCCTTGCTGCATGTGCAGGTATTCCTTTAATTGTTCCTTTAAGTGTAGCAGTAGAGCTGTGAATGATGACGGGAGCAGCCATTTCATAAGGGACCTCCATTTCAGGTCGAAGATGAATCCCCCCAAGAAACTTGACCTTATCGAGAACATTCTCTTCTATCATTTTCAGAGCCCCCGCTGCCTTTTCTTCAGCGGGTTGAAAGATGAAGCGAACCGTATGATTCAGTTTTTTTTCCGCCAGAGCAAGAGCTGTATACAAAACCATCGTACTATGGGCATCATGACCACAAGAATGATTCGGTTTAACCACTCCATCCACTTCTTGAAGCAATGCATCCATATCGGCACGAAGAGCAATTACCTCTGACTGCTCACCCTTTAATTCTGCAATAAATCCGTAATGCCCTTCGTATGTTTTAACAGAAAAACCAGCCTCGGAAAGTTTCGTTCTTATATAGCTTGATGTCTTTTCTTCCATCCAGCTCGGTTCTGCCAGTTGATGCAGCTCCTGATAGGTTTTTAGAATCTCATCATGATGCTCATCTACAAATTTCATTGTGTTTCTTCCTCCTATCAAAAAATCATATGTGCAATAACGACGACAATAGGTAAAGTAATGCATGTCCGGATTAGAAAGATCAAAATCAAATCTACGATACTGACAGGCAGCTTCGAACCGAGAAGCAATCCACCCATTTCAGACATATAGATTAATTGTGTAACAGATACACATGCAATGACAAAACGGGTAAGTTCACTTTCAATTCCACTACCGATGACAGCAGGAAGGAACATATCGGCGAACCCGACGACCATGGTCTGGGCCGCTTCACTTGCTTCAGGAACCTGCATGATGGTAAGGATTGGTTCGAAAGGTTTCCCAAGATAGGTGAAAAAAGGTGTATACTCTGCTATGACCAATGATACTGTCCCTATCGCCATAACGATCGGTAAGACACCAAGCCACATATCCAATACGTTCTGAATGCCTTCTTTCACGACAGAAACAGGGCCATTATTCTTTTTAGCCTTCGTTACAGCTTGGTGAAAGCCCCATTTAACAACGGAGAAATCGGATGGAATCCCTGTTTCGTTCTTTAATTCAGTTCTTTCATATCCAGTATTCGGTTTTCTTGATAATGGTGGTATCCGTGGCATGATTAATGCAGCTACAAGCCCGGCAAAGATAATCGTTGCATAATAGTGAAGGAAATATTGCTCTAAGTTCAAGTAAGAAATGACCACAATCGTAAACGTAATGGAGACAACCGAGAAAGTAGTGGCAATCACAGCCGCTTCACGTTTGGTGTAATACCCTTCTTCATATTGCTTAGTCGTCAGAAGAACACCTATTGTACCGTCTCCCACCCATGACGCCAGACAGTCGAGTGAAGAACGGCCAGGTAAAGTGAAAACTGGTCTCATCACTTTCAGCAATAAGGCCCCAAAGAACTCTAATAACCCGAAGTTAAGAAGGAGCGGAAGCAGTAAACCAGCCAGCAGAAAAGTAGAAAATAGAATAGGAATCAGATCATAGATTAAGAGTCCACCTGTATTTTCCGAGAAAACCATCCCAGGCCCTAATTGATAAATCGTCATCACAGCAAACACTGTTCCAAGGACACGTGCAACAAGCCAAAACGGACGAATGATTAAAAGAGTGCTCAAATATCGACTTTTTGTAATTAAAGCTGGTTTGATCGTTATCGCTAAGAATGACCCTATTACAGAAAGCGCCATAATCATTACTGTCATAGCAGGGATAACTTCACCTAAATGCACATTAATTTGTCCAGCTAAATAAGCAACGGGAATCGTGATGCCATCTTCTGTTGTTATCGGTACAATAAATAATAGGATTCCAATTAATGATGGAATCAGGAATTTCCATATGTCACTGGTAGTAAATGCTTTCGCTTCTATTTTTTCATTCGTTTGTGATACCCCGTTCATACACTCTCCACCCCTCTGTTTTATTCAATAAATAACCCCTGATTTGTATATAATTGCTCTAGCTTCCTTTGCCGAATACTTATGTTGTCTTGATCTCGATGTTGAAGACCTATTAAAATGATTTCAATTAAACTAACGACAGATGCAATTGAATGATGTCCTGAATTCATCCCTTCTTCGGTTGTGAGTGTAAGGTCAGAAATCTGTCCGATAGGTGATAATTGTCTATTGGTGATCGCAATGACATAAGAACCTCGTTTTTTTGCCTCCTCCACAAGCTCAATGGATTCTGTGCGGAACCGGGGAAACGAAAACATAACCACAGTGGAACGCTGGTCCAAATCACATATATCCTCAGGGGAAAATCCTGCTGGACTAGAGAGGAATATATTTGCCCTGTATTGTTTTAACGTATAATAAAGCCAATACGCCGCTCCATAAGAACTCCCAAAACCACCAATGTAAACTCGCTCTGATTGTATTAAGCGATCAATGGTTTTCCAAATTTCTTTCACGTCTAATTGACTCATTAGCTGCTCCAGGACGGATTTTTCTTTCTCAATGACCTTACTGAATACACTCTCCTCATCACCATCTGTTAAGGATGAAGGAAATGATTCATTTTCATTAACCTTTTTCTTCTCTAACCAATCCCTTCGCACCACTTCCTGCATTTCAGAATATCCTTTAAAGCCCAACGCATATCCTAGTCGGATCACAGTTGTTTCACTTACACCAACTTTCCTCCCCATCTGAAAAGCCGTGAGTATCGCTGCTTCACCTTGCTCCTGAAGGATCAACTCAGCCACTTTTTTTTGTCCGGCAGATAAGGAAGAATAGTTTTCTTTAATGATTTGTGCAATTGATTTTTGACCCATGGACTACCCCTTTCTGTACACCGAAGGAAATCCTTCGTTTTTTATAGTATAGTGTATTATATACTTCATATTCAATAAGTAATTATATAATTCTGATATTTACAAGTGGAAAGAGTGCAATCAATGCGAACTGTTTCCTTTTAATAAGATTTCACAACCTAAAAATGGCGTCAGATATACTATCAGACGCCATTTTTAGGAAAACTATTGAATGATCTCTTGTTTATTAAACCTAGTTACTTTCTTGAGAGCCTTTATATTGTTTTGGTTTCTTGATAGGTTCTTTTGCTGGTTCCTTTGCTGGTTCTTTCACTGGTTCCTTCGCTGGTTCCTTCACTGGTTCCTTCGCTGGTTCTTTGCTTGGTTCTTTCACTGGTTCCTTACTTGGTTCTTCAAATTTCACAGGACCTTCTTTTTCAGGTTTTTGTTCTTCTCCCAGGTCTTCTTCTTTTTCTTGGCCTTCACCTGCTCCTTGGCCTTCACCTGCTCCTTGTCCTTCACCTGCTCCTTGACCTTCACCTGCTCCTTGACCTTCACCTGCTCCTTGACCTTCACCTGCTCCTTGGCCTTCACCTGCTCCTTGGCCTTCACCTGCTCCTTGGCCTTCACCTGCTCCTTGACCTTCACCTGCTCCTTGACCTTCACCTGCGCCTTGTCCTTCACCTGCGCCTTGTCCTTCACCTGCGCCTTTCCCTTCGTTTTTACCACCTGATGGTGATGGGAACTTCAGTTTTGAGTAAGTATAGGTAATTGATTCGAACGTTTTATTATCCACTGCACCTGTAACTGGGAGACCATGTTTTTTCTGGAAATACTTCACTCCCTGAACAGTGGTACCATCATACTTCCCATGAATTTTACCTGCGTAGCTCCCTATGGACTTAAGCATTCCCTGAATGACATAAACATCGGGTCCCTTTGCATCTTTTCCAACAGCATTACTGACAGAAGACATGGAAAGGAGCAATATAAGTGCCAGAACAAAAGTACCAAACCCCTTAATGATTTTATCCCCCAGCCTGCTTTTTTCTTTGTAAGATCTTTTGGTTAAAAACTTTTTCATTTAAGCACACCATCCTTATGTTGAGAGTTATAGTTACAAATCTTACTATCCCCAAAACATCTCGTCTCATGACGCGAATTGCGAACATTTTTTCAAAATTATTTTACCGACCTTTATGTATTATTGAAAAGAAATACTGATTTGCATAATGAACTTTAATGTGAATTCCTTATCCCTGATTTTCTTAAAAGGAATAAAAACAGAAAAAACAAAAAAACATTTGAAAAATTCAAATGTTTTTTTGTCCGATACTTTCCACATAATATATTTTGATTATTCTTATCCTTGCAAACCGGATTGGAAGACAGTTGGACAATCCGTACGGGTAGGCTGATAAAAGCAATGACTTTTGAATCGGCCCGAATTTGCTTGATTATACCATTTACTTGGACAATTCCCCGCGGGTTTGAAAAACCACATGCTAAAACTTGCTGGATGTATCCGTCGACCATTGATTACTTTTCTAGCCATGTCGAGTTCGTTGCTTCTTGCCCTTTGATAAAAGTATCCTTTTTGCGTTGCTTCGAATCCTCCAGGGCTTTGGTAGACCATTTGTTTAATGCTTCTGATATTCTTAAAATCCAGACAATCACCTAATACCCGATTTACACCTACATTCCCGACCATCATCATT
The DNA here is from genome assembly GCF_056159585.1 of Rossellomorea sp. ABR4_004. NCBI lineage: Bacteria > Bacillati > Bacillota > Bacilli > Caryophanales > Bacillaceae > Rossellomorea > Rossellomorea sp. ABR4_004. The sequence continues at coordinate 148,229 of NZ_JBSWVM010000001.1, forward strand.
CCTTGATTTCCTTCACCCTCAGCTTCTGCTCTCATTAACCTGGCAAGAAGTTTAACCTCTTCTTCGTTATGCTTAATTAACGGCATTATATCGCCCTCCCCATATTCCTCATATCAATATATGGGTAGTCGGACTGTCCTATACTCAGTGCCGAATCGACATTATCAGAAAATGTAACGAAGGTCCCTCGAAAGGACCTTCGTTTTATCGTGTATTTTCTTTCGGAACAATTTTATCTCTAAGTAAAAACTTTTGAATCTTACCACTTGCATTCCGAGGAAGTTCTTCTACGAATTTATATTCACGTGGCCGCTTATAATCCGCCAACAGATCCCCATTTTTCAAAAAGAGATCGAGATCTTGCGAAGACAATGCAGGATTTTTGGACACAACAACAGCAATCACCTGTTCTCCCCATTTTTCATGAGGCTGACCGAGAACGGCTACATCTACAATATCGTCATGGGCGTGGAGTGCATCCTCCACCTCACGGGGATACACATTTTCTCCTCCTGATATCACCATATCATCCACTCGGTCAGCAACGTATAGATACCCATCCTCATCCATATAACCTAAATCACTTGAGTGATACCAGCCTTTATACAATGCTCTTTCCGTTGCTTCTTTTCGATTGAAGTATTCAAGCATTGTACAGGAACCGCGAACAATGATTTCCCCGACTTCACCAGGCTTACAAAGATCATCCGGTTCAGAAAGACCGTTTTCATTCGGTTTGACTACACGTATTTCATGATTATAGGCAGCCCTACCTGCGGAGCCTGTCTTGGTTAACTGCTCATCCTGAAGGAGGAAGGTAACCGCCGGCCCCATCTCAGTCTGACCATAGGCTTGTATCAAGTCAATCTTCATTTTCTCATGGAGGGCCCTCACAAGGACTGGTGCCATTGGGGCAGCCCCGTAAAGACCTATTCGTAAAGAAGAAGTATCATAATCATCCACCCCGTGTTGCAGAAGCATGTTCCACATCGTTGGCGCGGCAAAAAAGGAACTGACCTTTTCCCGCTCAATCACTTCCAATACGGTTTGCGGCTGAAACTGATGAACGATAATATTTTTCGCGCCAGCTTGAACGCGCGGAAGAAAGCAACAATGAAGCTCAGCACAATGAAACATAGGTGCTGTAACAAGACCTATGTCATTTGGTGTCAACCCCATAACAGATGTACAAATCAAGCTTTGCTCAGCCATATCCCTATGCCTGTGAAGCACACCCTTTGGCCTCCCAGTAGTCCCGCTCGTATACATAATCGCATATGGGTCTGTTTCTACTACAGGGATGTCTATTAAGTCATTCGAGCATGGATTCACAACATCTTTATAACTTTGAGAAAAGGTAGGGGCATCTACTCCAACATACCAAAAAAGGGTCTGTGGAAAGTCTTGTGAAATCTGCTCGATCGGTAGGGTGAGGGCTTCTTCAAAAATCACCACCTTTGGTTCGGCATCTTCTAAAATGTAGTGTATTTCTTGAGACTTTAACCGGAAATTAATCGGGTTGATCACCGCACCAATCTTTCCACAAGCAAAGTACACAGTTGCTAACTCCAGCGTATTAAATAAATACGTCGAAACCCGATCTCCCTTTTTCACACCTGCCTTTAGCAACGCGTTGGCTGCACGATGAACTTCATCCTTCCACTGTGCAAATGTTAACCTGGTACCTGTTTTCTCTTCTACAATCGCCTCCTTGTTCCGAAATTTTTCTACCGTTTGATCAAAAATGGATCCTGTCGTTGCGTACATATTTCTCCTCCTATTAAGTAAGGTATCCCATTACTGCAATATTCCCTAATCCATTATGTTCGAGATTGTTGTACGTATACCCTTCTTTAAAATCTGATAATTCTGAAATATATTCATAAAGAAAAACGCCACCTGTCAGAACAAGTGGTTTACTTTAGAGGTGCAAACATTGTAAAACACATAGGAAAACGCACTTGAATTCACCATATCATTCACAGTGCGTTTTTTATTGTTTCAGCAGCATTTTGACGAATGTTAATGGCTTATTGTATCCTAATTCACATAGTAAATCACAGGGTATGAAATAATTATTGGAGGATATGCGAATTGGGTGTGATTTAGTAAGAAAATTGAGCAACCAGTGATAGGTAAAATAAGCGGAGATTTTTCCGTTATTCTGTGGAATAGAGCACTATTCGGGGGTGAATAAGGGGAGTTTTTTCCCTTATGCAAAGCTGAATTAATGATTCTCACATTTTTTGAGTCAATAGGGGAAATCTTTCCGTCTATTTAAGCTATCCTCAGTGCTATTTCCTCATTATGAGTAAATTCTCCGCTTATTTATCAGACTCGACTCGCTTTAGCGATATTTAGTGAAAAAAGAAAATTCAAAAAAGGCTTAGAGAAATTTGTATCTCTAAGCCTTTTTGACTGTGAATTATGCTGTGAAGTTTATGTGATTTGCTAATAGACCTGGTCTGCGAGTTATCGTTTTGCACCTCATAAGTAAACCCGTTACTGTCAGAAGGTGACGTTCTTTTCTATTATGAAGCTTTCTGCTCATTCAACACAACATTAAGCTTGCGTTTAGAAAACACGTTAAAAAACATATTCAGTCCAATGGCTGTTATACTCCCTGCAACAATCCCGTTATCCGTCAAGATTCGGATGCTGGATGGCATCTGAGCAAATAATTCCGGAACAGCGGTCACTCCTAATCCCATTCCAACTGAACAGGCGATAATCAATAGATTTTCTTGAGATGCAAAATTCACATGGCTTAGCATTTTGATCCCATAAGCAACCACCATCCCAAACATGGCCACCATCGCGCCTCCCAATACTGAAGCAGGAATCACTGTCGTTAAGGCACCAATCTTTGGTACCAATCCAAGGATCACGAGAAATGCTCCTGTTGCATAAATCACACTGTTGCGCTTCACACCCGAAAGCTGGATCAAGCCTACATTCTGTGAATAAGCGGTATAAGGGAATGCATTGAATAAACCACCCAGTACGATTGCCAGCCCTTCAGCACGGTAGCCCCTTGATAAATCCTCTTCTGTAACCTCTTTATCGCTGATATCAGCGAGAGCAAAATAAACACCTGTTGATTCCACTAAACTCACCATCGCTACAAGGATCATGGTTAGAATGGCTGTTATCTCAAATGTCGGCATTCCAAAGTAGAAAGGTTTGGCCATATGAAACCAGGAGGCATCGCCAACCGCACTAAAATCTACTTTACCTAAAACAAATGCAACGGCTGTTCCTGCCATCAACCCCAACAAAATGGAGACAGAGCGAACAAAACCGGTAAAGAATTTATAGAGGATTAAAATAAAAAATAACGTACCAAAAGCAAGAGACAAATTTTCCAATGAACCGAAATCAGCACTCCCTTGTCCCCCTGCCATATTGTTCATGGCTACTGGAATCAAGGTAATCCCTATGATTGTTACTACTGAACCAGTGACTACAGGAGGGAAGAAACGAACCAGTTTCCCAAAGTACTTACTGATTAGAACGACGAATAAACCTGAAACCAGAATGGAACCGTAGATCGCTGAAATACCATACTGGCCACCAATCGCGATCATTGGCCCTACTGCCGTAAACGTACATCCGAGTACGACGGGAAGCCCTATCCCAAAGAAACGATTCTTCCATACTTGCAATAAGGTTGCGATCCCGCACATGAAGATATCAATGGACACCAGATATGTGAGCTGTTCTCCCGTTAATCCTAATGCTCCTCCTACGATCAGCGGAACGATGACCGCTCCCGCATACATAGCGAGTACGTGCTGAATCCCGAGTGAAGCCAGTTTGATAGGCTGATTTTTCATTATACCCGCGCCTCCTCTTGCTTGAATGTCACTTTCCCATTTTCAAGGGATTGGATTTCCGCTAATGATTCAACTCTGTATCCTGTTTCACGAACGAGCTTGCCTCCGTCTTGGAAGGACTTTTCAATAACAATCCCGATTCCGGCAACATTGGCGCCTGCTTGCTTCACTAAATCGATTAATCCCAGGGCCGCTTGTCCATTCGCTAAGAAATCATCAATCAATAGGACACGATCATTTTCTCCTATGAATTTACTGGATATCGAGATTGTGTTTTCTTCCTGCTTCGTGAAGGAATAAACTTTCGAAGTAAGAACCCCTTCTGAAAGGGTTAACGATTTACGCTTACGTGCAAATACAAGTGGAACATTCAATTGAAGAGCAGCCATCACGCCAGGAGCAATTCCGGACGACTCAATGGTCAACACCTTCGTAATTCCCAGATCTTTGAAGCGACGTGCAAATTCTTTCCCTATTTCCATCATCAATTCAGGGTCCACTTGATGATTCAGGAATGAATCCACCTTTAATACAGTATCTGAAAGGACGACACCTTCATCTTCAATTTTATTTTTTAATAAATTCATAATTAAAACGCTCCTTTTCTGTTATAGAACCTGGAAGTCTACAAAAAAACCCAAAGGCTATTGTTCTCTGGATAGAGTGAGACAATGACCTTTGGGTTAGGCAAAGAGCGTCCGAATGGACGGACAATCCACTGCTCACTCATAGTCGAATCATTTACGGTAATCCGGTAGAAACTCGCGAGCCATATCCCCGCTATTATATGAGTGAAAACGACTATTGATTTGATATTGGATAGTATAACGGGAACTTGACAGTTTGTAAAGATTCATTTCTTAACAATATGTTCATTTTTTATAAAAACGTTCGTATAATGAGAAAACGGGCATAAAGTTTTACCCACTTTACACCCGTTCAGAAAGTTCCTTTAATCGTTTCCTTTTCTCCCCATCAGATAAGTCTGATGCCTTGATTTCTTTTCTCTTTGAAGCAATGAAACCAAGCTTTTCTATATAGGAATCATCAAATGGTTGGAAGATTTGATTGATAAGCTTTTTAGCTAAGAATGGACTTGCTCCGCCGGTTGAAACGGCAATCGTTAAATTCCCTTTCTGCCTATAGGAGACCATCTGCATATTTCCGCAATCACCGTCATCCACCACGCATAAAAGTTGGTTTTCCTCAGAGTACATTTTTACCTGTTCATTCACCCATCGTTCATTCGTGGCAGCGATGACAATAAAAGCATCTCGTAAATCATCTCGTTCCACTTCTCTTCTGATCCATAGAATCCTTTTTTCTTCATGTAATGCTTGAATTCCATCAACAGCTTCAGGACTGATGACTTTTATCATCGCTCCTTGCTCTAGAAATACAAAGAGCTTCCGATAGGCCACATTCCCTCCGCCTACTATCGTAACTTGTTTTCCGTTTACATCAATCATGACTGGCAGCATAGGATTCTCCTTTAACGCTGAGGGTTTCATTCACACGGTCCAGGAATGCTTCTTCCACAAGAGGGTCATACCCTAAATAATCACCCAGAATGATATGCGCATTTTCCGTTTGGCTGATCTCCCTTTCAATTCCTTTCATGAGTAACCCGGTAAACAACAAGTAAGGTATGAAAATGACGTTTCCATCTGTATTCTTAACAGATTCCAATGTTTCTGAAAAGCTTGGTGAGGCTGCTGTTAAGTAACAGGTCCTTACATCTGCTAACTTAGTCATGGCTTGCACAAGTTCAGCAAGGACTCCTAAATCCTTTGTAACATCGGGGTCTGAACTTCCTCTCCCTATCAATACGGCAACGGTCGATGAGTCAATTGAAGCAGCTTCGTGTATTTTCTTTATAACACTTTCAGCCATTTTATCGTGAACCCCAATGGGCTTTCCATACGTTACCGTAATCCAGGGATAGGCTTCTTGGCAGTTTTGAATTTCATCTGGAATGTCCTTTTTTGCATGCACCGCAGTCAAAAGAAGAAGGGGAACGACTGAAACATGTGAAGCTCCTTTTTCCACACATGTTTTAAACCCTTCTTCAATGGAAGGCGATGCCAGTTCTAGAAAGCTTATTTCCTGGATTTCCACTTCCACTTGGTTTTGGCACCTTTTAATAAAGTCTATGGCTTCTTCACGGGCTTTCGTAATACGACTTCCATGGCACACGTATAAGATCGCGGGTTTCATTTAAAGTGCCTCGCTCATGATCGATTTCTTTTCAAAGGTTTCTTCAAACCATTGAATCTTCTCCCGGAAACGGACCACTTCACCGATGATGATCATGCTTGGATTCTCAATTTTTTCTTCTTTCACTATATCGTTTATTGTTTCCAGCGTCCCTGTCACGGTTCTTTGCACTTCTGTTGTTCCCCAGTGGACGAGTGCCACAGGAGTATCCTTGCACTTCCCATATTGAATGAGCTTTTCTTTAATGTAAGGGAGATTCCCCACCCCCATATATATAGCCAGGGTATCGATTCCTTTTGCCAGACTCTCCCATTTTTCATCTTCTTGTTGATTGTTTTGTTTATGCCCGGTGACAAAGGCAACACTTGAACTGGATTCCCGGTGTGTAACGGGAATCCCTGCATAGGCAGCCGCTGCTATACCAGAAGTGATACCGGGGACGATTTCGAAGGGAATTCCTTTCTTGGCAAGTGCTTCTGCTTCTTCGCCTCCCCTTCCAAATACGAAGGGGTCCCCTCCTTTTAATCTCACCACTATCTTGCCGCTGGCAGCATAACGCACGAGAAAATGGTTGATTGTTTCTTGTTTCATCGTATGATAGTTTGGCAGTTTCCCGCAGTATATCAAATCGGCTCCTTTTTTCGCATAAGTGAGAAGCTCTTTATTCACCAGACGGTCATATAATATGACGTCTGCTTTTTGTATTGATTTCAATGCTTTTAATGTGATTAATTCAGGATCTCCAGGACCCGCTCCCACCAGGTAAACTTTCCCCATCCATTATTCCTCCTTAAGATTTGATGATTGTTTCCTGTTCATGCAGAACAAACCCTGCACCATTTCCCCGGATTCTACGTTTCTCGTAAAGAGAGATGTCTACCACATCAGGTTTTTTCAAAAAATACTTCTCCAGTTCTATTTCTACTAGATCAAATGCCAACTCATCTGATTCTGCCGCAACTACGACAATTGTGACAAAAACCCGAGTAGTGACTTCAAATCGATACAAATTCATCCCAGGTCCCTCCTTAAGCTTCCTGAAGTAATTTATCTAACGATTCTTGAAGGGGAGCGGTACCAACCCGGTTGATGTAGTCAAAAAAGGCTTCTCCCGGTTCTTTTGTTTGTTTAAAATGAAGGAGCAATTGCTTGACCACCCCTGTCAGATTGCCGGCCTCCACTTTCCCTTTTAACTTTTCATTCAGTTTTCCACCGTCTTGAAGTGTTCCTCCGACGTATATTTCAAATGCTTCAATCATCTTCTTATCTTTCGTTCTCATTTTAATTCCTTGAAGTCCGATATCTGCTATTTGTCGTTGACCGCATGAATTCGGGCATCCCACCATGTGGATTCTGACAGGGACATCCAATGAAAGTTCCTGATCCAATTGATTGGCGATTTGTCTCATCCGTTCCTTCGTTTCCACTAAAGCTAAATTACAATATTCGATCCCTGTGCATGATACGGAATACCCGATGAAGGATAGGGGACTTGTTGAAATGCGATCAAAGATTTTCTCAGAAAGCAAAGCAGCAACGTGTTCATCTGGTATATTGGGAATGATAAGATTTTGAGAGTTACAGTTTCTCAGTTCTCCATTCCCGTATTTCTTGGAAATCTTCGCGAGCTCATATACTTCATCTGAATTTAAGCGTCCTACCGGTACATTCAGTCCCACATAATTGAGTCCTTCCTGTTTCTGTGGATGTACTCCGTAGAAATATCCCGCATTCCACCCTTCCACGGCATCCACTCCAGCAGGTAAAAGCTCAACATACTGTAATAGAGTTTCCTTGAATTTCTCTGGACCCCAATCGGCCATTAAAAACTTTAACCGGGCCAAATGTCTTTTTTCCCGATAACCGAAGTCGCGAAAAATCGTGGTGACGGCTATCGCAACTTCCTTCACTTGGTGAGGAAGGATGAATACATCCAACTCTTGCGCGAGGAATGGTCTTGCGGACAATCCTCCACCAATCTTCAGATGGAAGCCGACTTCTTCGTTACCGTCTATCAGCTTTTTTGCCGGAACAAAGGAAACACAATTGATTTCAGCATTCGACGCATTCTTGATATTTGCGGAGATTGCTACTTTATATTTTCGAGGTAAATTTGAAAAATCTTCATTGTGTTGGAAGAAATCATATACGTCTTTTACAATGCTCCTTGTATCGAAAAGTTCATCAGGATCGATTCCTGCCAAGGGGTTCCCGACGATATTACGTGTAATATCACCACATGCACCGGCAGAAGACAATCCGACCTTTTCCAGACGATTAAAGATGTCGGGAATCTGTTCGATCTTCAACCAGTGAAATTGGATCGCCTGTCGGGTGGTGATGTCATAGACGTCTCTTCCATACTCTTTACAAATGGCAGCAAGCTCCCGTGCCTGTTCATAGGTCAGGATGCCCGACGGGACGTTCACTCTCATCATGAAATAGCCGTCTTCCTTTGGTCTTTGTAAATATAAACCTGCCCATTTAAACTTATCCCACTCTTCTTTCGGAATCGAAGAGAATCCATTTTCCGCATAATATGGAATATCTTCAAAGATAGACAACCCGTCTTTCTCCAGTTTCCATTGTTCGGTTTTATTCAATTTTTCATTTGACTCCCATGATTTTGAATATGCCATGCTTTTCTCCCCCTATATAAGCTGTTTTTGGTTTAATACAGTTAGTAAGTATTCCACGCATTCTTCAATTGAATGTTTCTCTGTATCCAGTACCACTTCCGGTTTTTCAGGTGCCTCATAAGGAGCACTGATTCCTGTGAAATGAGTGATTTCCTCTTTACGGGCTTTTTTGTACAATCCTTTTGGATCACGTTTTTCACATTCTTCTAACGAACAGTGCACATATACTTCGATAAATTCATCAGTCTCCACTAAACTTCGTACGAGAGCACGGTCTTCCCTGTAAGGTGAAATAAAGGCCGTCAGCACAATTTGTCCGCTATCGATGAAAAGTTTGGACACCTCACCGATTCTCCGGATATTCTCCTTACGATCTTCTTCCTTGAATCCCAAATCATGATTTAATCCATGACGGACATTATCTCCGTCCAGAACATAGACTTGTTTTCCTTGTTGGAAAAGGGAGTGAGACAATGCATTGGCTACACTCGATTTCCCTGAAGCGGATAAACCCGTGAACCATAATATAAAGCTTTGATGTCCATTTTTTTTTCGTCTCTCCTGTTTCGTTACTGCAGTTTCATGCCATACGATGTTTCCTGTTTTTTCATTCAACCCCGTACCCTCCTTAAGTCGTATGTCCAGCTTCTTGTTTTAGACCTCTAATCAACACTTCGATTACTTCAGGGCGACTGAACGTTGAAGGGGGAACTTCCCCGTTGCGGAGCATCCCTCTCACTTTTGTCCCTGATAAAATAACGTGGTCGGTCTTATTATGAGGACATGTTTTCGTAGTCGCCATCCCTTCGCATCTCTCACAGTAAAAACTATGCTCAAAGCGGAGAGGGGTAATCCCTATCTCACCTTCACTGAACTGATCAAATATTTTCTGGGCATCATACGTTCCATAATAATCCCCAACACCTGCATGATCTCTTCCGACTATAAAATGCGTGCATCCATAATTTTTTCGTACCAGTGCATGGAAGATGGCTTCCCTTGGACCCGCGTACCTCATGGCAGCAGGGAATACTCCTAAAAACACACGATCTTTAGGGTAGTAGTTTTGTAACAGAACTTCATAACTCTCCATTCTGATGCCCGCTGAGATATCATCCGCCTTTGTTTCGCCAACCAATGGATTTAAGAAGAGTGCATCAACGGTTTCCAATGCCGTTTTCTGAATATACTCGTGGGCCCTGTGAACAGGATTTCTCGTTTGAAATCCGACAATCGTTTTCCATCCCTTTTCCTTAAACAACTTTCTGGTTTGGCTTGGGTCAAATGTATACTCGGTGAAAGGTTTGGAAATACGTTTAATAAGACTGACCTTCCCACCTACATACACATCTCCCCGTTGGAATAACTTCTTGACACCTGGATGATCCGCGTCGGTCGTTCCGTATACGAGAAGAGCTTCTTTCTGTTTATCTGGTTCATAAATATCCTCTACTTCAATGAGTCCATAGGTTTCTCCCTTATAAACAAGACGGCTCTTAAAGCCTTTCTTTACGTCTCCTGTTTTTTCTTTTGCAATGGGCAGGGTAATCGGGATGCTCCACACATTGCCATTTCCCAATCGTAACGTTTCCACCACTTGTTGATAATCTACTTCGGTCAAGAATCCACTTATTGGGCTGTAAGCACCTATTCCAATGAGTTCCAAATCACTTAACGCGGTTTCGTCTAAAGGAATCTCATGGAGAATATCCTCATAAGGTTCTTCTGGTAAATATGATTGAACAAGCTTTCCTCCGTGGGGCTGTAAACTCATCATTTATCCTCCTTAACATATTGTTTTAATCGGAATTAAGATTAAATTCCGCCTCCGTCTTCGTGAACCGATCGCCTTTCTTCATTGATCACTCGCATGAGGGATAATGCTCCCACAGTAGCGATAATGACGCTTATTGGAACCACGATCGAATACATATCGCTATCGATCACGAGCTTTACCAAAAAATAAGAAATACTGAGTGATATCAAGGGGGAGACCACCCAAATTTTGACGATTTTTTTGACAATTTTCTTTTGTAGCATATGTTTTCCGTTCTTCGCCATCCCGAGGCCGATGATAGAGGACGAAGTAACCTGAGTCAGCGGGATCGGTAATCCATACAGTGAGCTCACCATCACAAGGATCGCTCCTGTAGAGGAAATGACAATTCCTTCGGCTTTTGAATAGTGTGTAATTTTTTTCCCGTTTGTTTCCACTACTTTTTTCCCCAGTAAGACAGCTCCGAGGGCAACGAATAAACCTCCCAGCCAAATCCCCCGCGAGGGAGACATTAATCCCGCCCCCACTAATGGACCGATGGCGTTGGCTACATTATTCATCCCTGCCGAAAAGGCTTCAAAGAACCCTGTGATGATCAAAAGGTATGCAAGCCACCTTTTTTCAAAATGGAAACCGCGCTTTTCAAGCTTTACTAAACCTATACCGAATACCCACGTCACACCGAAGGCAATGATCGGGACAATCACCCAGAATGACATAATCGTTAAAAGTGACTTCACATAAAGAACTTGATATGCGACTCCGACTCCTACAACCGCTCCGACCGTTACTTCACTTGTAGACAGCGGGATCCCGATCACATTTGCCAGAAACAAGGAAATGGTGGCGGATAACAAAATGATGACCACGATTTTGATGGAGAGTACATGTTGAGGGATAATCCCTGAACTTATGGTTTTCACTACTTCTCCACCACCTAATACCGCCCCGCTCAGGACACCGGCTGCGCAGATCCATAATGCAACCCTGATGTTCTTTATGGCTCCTGCTCCATACGCAACACCCATCGATGCTGCCGCTCCACTGGCACCAATGTTCATAGCGAAAAACAAACTTATGATCAGGGCGAATACTTCAATCAAAGAATGTCACCTCTTCTAATGCAGACCGCATTCGGTTTTCCCTTTTCCTTTCCATCTTCCGGAGCGGAGATCATTGATGTCTATGGCTTTCGTTGTACAATGAAAGCATCCGATACTTGGATACCCCTGATCATGAAGTGGATTATAGGATAGGTTATGTTTATGGACATACCTCCAAATCTCTTTCCAGGTCCAGTGAATCAAAGGGCAAATCTTAACCGATTGAAACTTATCATCTTTATTGATGAATTCAACCCCACTTCTTGTCGGTGATTGCTCCCTTCTTAATCCTGAAATCCAGGCATTTCCTTTGGTTAAGGTTTCTTTTAAAGGATCGAGCTTTCGAATCTGACAGCATTTGTTCGGATTTCGCTCCCACAACTTATCACCATATGTTTCTGCTTGCTCTTGGATCGTCAATTCAGGCTTTTTCATATGAATGGTGATACCAGGATACTTCTCCTTCACCTTTTCAATCGTTTCGTAAGTTTCTTTGAAATGAACACCCGTATCAAGAAATACGATGGTTGCTTCAGGTTGTACCTTGGTTAAGAGGTCGATTAATACGATCCCTTCTATCCCAAAACTGCATGCATATACAACACTTTTACCATAATGTTCATACGTCCACTCAAGTACGTTTACCGCTCCTTTATAGACCGGATCAATTTCAAATTGGACCGATGGTTTTTTCCAAGTTTGATAGGTTAACATGATACACCCCTTTCCCGCTCATCCAAACAAAAAGAGGCAATAACAAGATAATAGGGATTTCCTTTATCTGTGTTATGCGCCTCTAGTTTGTCTAGTCAGCTTATTTAATTCGCACTTTCTCGTTTTTCTCCAATTGAATGACTTTACCGTCCTGCACCACGATAGTAATTGACCCGAAACTCATCGTCTTCAACATCGAAGTGATCTTCTCCACTACTACATCATACTGTGCTTCTTGATTATTTTCTTTAGTCACATGATTCCCCCAATTTTCATCTTATCCAGAAAAATCATGAATGAAAAAAACAACCTTCCATTTTGGAAAGTTGTTCAGGTAAGGATACCTTATCTTCCAAAATGACTTCACATTTTGCTGGAATTAGCACCTTACATAACGTAGGTTGCTGGGCTTCGCGGGGCCAGATCCCTCCACCACTCTGGATAAGAGTTATTAATTTTAATATTCTAAATAATATCACATTCTGCCGGGAAGTCAACCCGAGTTTTTCTATCGGATTTAAGTCTTTTGACTTATTTTTCTTGGAAATCTTTCATTCTCTTTATTTCTATTCGCTTTATGAAAGCTATAGGACACTATTTTGACAAGGATGATTAAAATAATTGAAATATCAATTTACCGTCAATCACTTTCTTCTGGTCCTGATTGACGGCAAAAACGTTAAAATGCAAATGATCCTCCTGTTTTTCTGATACTTCTGCACTCAATGTAATGACATCGTCCAAAAAAACCATCCCTTTAAAGCGGACGGTATACTCTTTGATAAATCCTTCTTCATAATGATCACTAAAAAGCTTGGAGACATTACCCATTGACCACATGCCATGGGCAATGACACCTGGAAGACCCAATTTATGTGCCTCATCATCGATCGTATGAATGGGGTTATAATCCCCAGATGCGCCTGCGTATTTGATTAAGTCGATTCTCGAGACTGGAGCTAATTCAACAATGGGAAGCCTTTCACCAATATTAAAGGATGATAGTTTAGTCATTTTCCCAACCTCTCTCTGACCGCTTCAGTGATAATGACGATCGCTTCGGAGGTGAAAATCCTATTCCCTCCTGAGTCTTCCCCTATATCTTCTATTACAAGAAAGCCAAGTGTTCCACCCGAACCTTTCCGCTCATAGTAATCTTTTATCTCTGTATAACACTGAATACATTCCCCGACCTTCAGTGGTCTTTCATAATGAAACGATTGTTCCCCATGAATTAATCCGACGTTAGGTAAATGAAAACCTTCAATCGTTCCATAGTCGAACACTCGTGGAAAAGTAGGGGGAGCAATATTCCCCCTGTATCTGGACCTTTTTCCTGCTGCTACATCCACATATATGGGATGTGGATCACCGATGGCTTCGGCAAACTTATGAACCGCTCCTTTTTCTACACAATTTTCTATGGAAGTTGAGCGTTTACCGATATAAGATTGAAACATATCCTTCACCTCTTTCCCCCATTAGGCTTTTGGCCCTCCAGCTACGTAGAGGATTTGTCCATTAACGAATGACGATCTTGCATCCGCAAAAAACGCCACTGCATTCGCTATATCTTCCGGTTGCCCGCTTCTTCCTACCGGAATGCCTTGAAGACTCGCTTCCACCAGTTGTTCAAAGGTTATTCCGATCCGTTTTGCCGTTTCTCTAGTCATTTCCGTTTCGATAAATCCTGGGGCGACAGCATTGGTCGTAATACCCAGAGGACCAAGCTCTATAGCCAGAGTTTTCGTTAAACCTTGAAGACCTGCTTTAGCCGTAGCGTAATTTGCCTGTCCCCGGTTACCGAGTGCAGAGGTAGAAGAGATATTAATAATTCGGCCATATCCGATCTTCACCATATATCCTTGCGCTGCTTTCGCTACGTTAAATGATCCTTTCAAATGCACATCCATGACCGTTTGCCAATCTGTATCAGTCATTTTAAACAGCAGGTTATCTCTGATGACTCCTGCATTGTTGACGACAATATCAACGGAGCCGAAAGTTTCAAAGACTTCGTTTATGGCCTCTTCTACCTCCTGGGATTCTACTACATTCGCAACCTTTGTATATAGCTCATATTCGCTCAATTCCTCACTGACTTCCAAAAGTGCTTTTTCATTCACGTCAAGGATGGCAACTCTTGCCCCTTCTAGAGCAAAAAGCTTGGCAATCGCTTTACCGATCCCCCTGCTCCCGCCTGTTACTAAAGCTACTTTCCCTCTGAATCGTTCACCCATTCACATTACCTCCCTATCCTTTAAACAAATTGGCCCACTTTCACATGCCCTTTTAATAGATTCCGTGAGATGATCAGTCTTTGAATTTCATCAGTACCATCATAAATCCGCCACAATCTTGCTTCACGGTACCAGCGTTCGATGGGAAGCTCTCTTGTGTAGCCCATCCCTCCGTGAATTTGAAGGACCCGATCCACTACCCGATTGCCCATGTTGGATCCGTACAGCTTGGCAATCGATGCAACATGGCGATTATCTTCTCCTTGATCCAGTGTGAATGCTGCATTTAGCACAAGCCATCTGGCAGCTTCGATTTCCACGGCAGAATCAGCGATCTGCCATTGAATCGCCTGTCGATCCGCTATTGGCTTTCCAAATGTCTCCCTTTCCTTGGAATAATCAATCGCCATTTGCAGTAAACGTTCTGCTGCGCCTACCGCTTGTGCACCCACAATCCAGCGTGCGAACCCGATCCATTCCAGGCCAAGATTGTAGCCACCATCGATTT
Organism: Rossellomorea sp. ABR4_004; assembly: GCF_056159585.1. Classification (NCBI taxonomy): domain Bacteria; kingdom Bacillati; phylum Bacillota; class Bacilli; order Caryophanales; family Bacillaceae; genus Rossellomorea; species Rossellomorea sp. ABR4_004. The sequence goes on from NZ_JBSWVM010000001.1 coordinate 163,263, forward strand.
CACCCAGAATATTTTCTTCAGGCACACGCACATCATCAAAAAACAGACTGGCAGGCCCCCATTCCCCCATGGTATGAATGTATTCAGATGTCCAACCCATGCTTCGATCAGCAATAAAACAGGTTACTCCGTCCCGACCCGTTCTACGATGCTTTTCCTTATCAGTCACCGCCATGACCATGACAAAGTCTGCTTCATTTCCGCCCGTAATAAAGGTTTTTTCACCATTTAACACCCACTCATTTCCATCCTTCACTGCGGTCATCCGGATGTTTTGGGTATCGGACCCGGCTCCCGGTTCCGTCATGGCGAAGCAGGACTTTTTCTCTCCATTTATCGTGGGAAGCAAATAGGTTTTTTTCTGTTCTTCGTTAGCATAGTATAGAATGTTATCTGCATAACCACCGAAACTGAAAGGCACAAAGGTTTTGGAGATTTCCATATAAACAATCGCCATCATCATTTGCCCGAGATCCGCTCCGCCGTACTCTTCTGGTGTATTGATTCCCCAGAACCCCGCTTCCTTTGCTTTTAACTGCAGCTCATTTCTTTTCTCCGGGGAAAGACTTGGTTTTCCTTCCCGTTCATTTCTTAGCACTTCATTTTCTAATGGTATTAGTTCTCTCTCAACAAATTTACGGATCGTTTTTTGGATCATCCTTTGTTCATCTGATAACCTTAAGTTCATCCAGATTCCCCCCTATAAGATGGATCGTATACTAACCAGCTAGTATTATGGCTGCAGGATTACCTTTCCTACCGTTTTTCTTGCTTGCATGAGTGTATGAACCTTAGCTGCATCCTTTAAAGGAAATACATGACCAACCGTTACTTTCAATTCCCCTGACGCGACATAATGAAAGATTTCATGAAGGGTTTTCTGCGTTAGTTCAGCATCTCTCATAAGAGGAGGCAGGAAGAACCCAATAACAGACTGATTCTTTGCCATCAAAGAAGAAGGATAAAACCTGCTCTGCTCCCCGCTTGCTACTCCGTATATGACCATTCTTCCGAAATAATCGAGACATTTTAACGTTTTATAGAAAATATCACCGCCAGCCATCTCCAATGCCAGATTTACACCCTTTCCATTTGTAGCTTCTAAGACATCTGCTTCCCAGCCATCTAGAGTGTAGTTGACTAATACGTCTGCCCCCATGTCCCCAGCAAGACGTAATTTTTCTTCTGTACTTGCCGTAGCGATGATCTTACCTGCTCCAAAACGTTTTGCCAGTTGGACGGCAAGCAACCCAACTCCACCAGCCGCTGCATGAATCAGAACGTTTTCTCCCTGCTGCAACCTACCTAAAGTTTTTAATATATGATAGGCACTTAATCCTTGAACAGGTATGGCGGCCGCTTCTTTGAAATCCAATCCATATGGGAGCGGAATCACCGAACGCTCATCTGTAATGGCAAATTCTGCATAACCTCCGGAATCCATCATGGCTACAACACGGTCTCCCTTTCTTACTCTCGTCACATCTTCTCCCACTTTCTTGACGATTCCCGCCACTTCAGAACCCGGAATATATGGTAGTGGAGTTTTTACCACATATTGACCTTCCCGTCTTGCTGTATCAGCATAATTGACTGCTGCTGCTTGAACTTCAATAAGGACTTCTCTCCCTCGTGGCGCAGGAACATCTATATCCACATTTTCTAATACATTAGGGCTTCCAAACTCTCTGAACTGAATGGCTTTCATCCTGATCCCTCCTATTTTCCCGTAAAAGTTGGCATTCTTTTGTCTTTAAATGCTGAAACTCCCTCAGCATGATCTTCAGTTGAAATCATCATGGTTTGTGTGATTCGTTCTTGTTCGAGTATTTCATGCAATGATGTGGTGAATGAACGATCAATCATTTTCTTCATCATTCCATATGCTTTACTCGGCCCCAAGGCTAACTCTCCGGCCCAATCAGTTGTTTCCTCTTCAAGTCTTTCAGATGGGACAATACGGTTTACCACACCTAAGTTATACATTCTTCCGGCAGCCACAGGTTCTCCTGAAAAGAAGAATTCTTTCGCTAAATGTGGACCGATGATGCGTGGAAGAAAATACGACCCTCCGCCATCAGATATAAGACCTACTTTAGAGAAGCTTAAAGCAAATTGACTATCTTCTGAAGCGATAATCAAATCGCAGGCCAGGGCTAAATTAAATCCGGCACCTGCTGCAAAGCCGTGTACCGAGGCGATGACCGGTTTATCTAATTCTTTTATTGCTTTAATGCAATTATTTAATATCCCGATGTGTTCATAGACTTCAGTTGATGTGGCGCTCCCCATCGTTTTCACGTCGCCGCCTGCAGAAAAGGCCCTCCCGGCACCGCGAATCACAATGACTCTGATTTCCTGATTATGTTCTGCCTGCTCCAGTGCTTCAACGATTCCCGTAAGCATGCTCTCATCAAAAGAATTCAAGCTATCAGGTCTGCTTAATGTCAATGTAAGCACCCGGTCAGTGGTTTCTATTAGTAAAGAGGATTTCATCGTTTTCGTTCATCTCCTTGTATTTATTCCTGGCGATCGAATGCAGCTTGGTTTCCAAGTGTGATCAAAGATTCCGCAAACCGATCAAATTGAGAAAATCGTGAATCTCTCGTTTGCCCCATCTTAAAGCGGTAATAGATTTGTTGCACAATGACTGCGAGCTTAAAATATGCAAAAGATAAATAAAAATGGATATTGTTCACGTCTCTGCCGCTTTTCCTGGCATATTCTTCGATAAATTGCCTTCTGCTGTAAAAACCGTCCATGATCGTTATTGGAGGCTTCCCAAGACCGAATTTTAATAACTCTGGATCATCATTCTGTATCCAATACCCCATAGCGACACCTAAATCTGCAAGAGGATCGCCGACGGTCGCCATCTCCCAGTCAAATAACCCCACCATTGATTTCAGGTCAGATGAAAACATGGCATTGTTTAATTTAAAATCATAATGAATGATGGTCGATTCAGCATTAGCTGGAACATTCTTTATCAACCAGTTTGTCAGCTGATCGACTTCGCGGATCTCACTTGTTTTGGCACGCTCGTAACGTTTGATCCATCCGAATACTTGTCTTTCCATAAAATGTTCGGGCTTGCTGATTTCATGAAGAGTTGTTTTTCGGTGATCAATGGAATGAAGTTCAACCAGTTTAGAAACCATTTCCTCCGATATTTTCCTGCACACATCTGATGTCACATGGAGATGCGGGGGAAATGAAGTATCAAATACTTCACCCTTTTTTCTCTCCATGATAAAAAATGGGCTGCCTACGATCCTTTCATCATCAGAAAATACATATGGCTCCGGTGTAACCCCGAATAATGGTTGAATTTCTGAAAGGATCCTATATTCTCTTTTCATATCGTGGGCCTTCGGGGCGACGGGTCCTAATGGAGGGCGTCTCAGTACACCTTCCCATTCACCCATTTTAAGTAGATACGTAAGATTTGAGTGTCCCGCAGAAAATTGTTTAATTGAAAGCTCTTCATGAAGGAAGTGAGGGAAATGCTCATTCAAAAAGCTTTTTAGATTGGTGGCATTCAGCTCTTCTCCTTCTCGCACCGATACCGTTTCATACCCTGTTTTTTCAGACATCTTACCCCTCCAACATTAAGAATATTCAGTTTTTTCTGAGTGCAGATGCGTGTTTAACTGCGCCTTTAACAACTCAGGGATCATTTTGCTTTGCTGCTCAAGGAAATCAAAATAAACGATAACCGCATTTCCCTTTGCGATCAATTGATGGGTGTTCGCACATAAGATATCATGCTCTAACTGAAAGCTCTTTGATCCAATTTTTGATAGATAGGTGGTGATCTTCAGCTCTTGATTAAAATACCCTTGTGATACAAAGTCGCATTTGGTAGAAGCCAGAATAAAACGCCAGTCTTTCACATCCATATCAAATCCGAGTGATTGAAAGAATTTAATTCTTGCTTCTTCTAAATAAACAAAATAAGTTGTATTGTTGATATGACCTAATGCATCCGTTTCGCAAAATCTACTCGTTACCGTAATGGTTTCCATTAGTCCGCCATCTCCCTATATAAATACTAACCAGTTGGTATGTTGATTCAAAAGGAAACCCTGTAGATGATTTCCCTTTTACGCTGTCTCAATCCCTTTTAATACCATATTCACAAAAGTCCGGGCAATTTCTTGATCGGATTTCGCACCATCAGGCTTATACCATTGATAGCTCCAATTCATCATACCGAGAATTCCAAAAGCTACAATCGAAACGTCAAAGTCCTCATGAAAGTCTCCGTTCTTCCTACCTTCTTTCAGGAGAGTTTCAATATTATAGCGATACATATCCCGCTTAGGCTCAATGGCATCCAGACTTTCCTTGCTCAAGTGTCTCATTTCTCTAAAAAACACTTTCGCACTGGCCCCTTGCTCTTTGATGTCCAGAATGGAAAGATGGACTATATCATAAAGTTTTTCCATGTAGCTCTTCCGCTCATCGCCAAGAACTTTATCCTGTTTAGATAATAAGCCATCAATATAGCGCATGTGAATTTCCTTTAGCAGCTCTTCCTTACTGGAAAAATAGTAATAAAATGTTCCTTTCGTTACACCGATGGATTCTACGATGTCCTGTATGGAAGTAACGGTAAACCCTTTTTCATCAAATAAGCGTACAGCATGTTCTGTAAGTTTTTCTTTCATCTGAAATCCTCTCAATCTGCAAATATCACCTGAATTATATCATATTACGTCACGCTTTCACGCAGAGCTCTACGTAATATTTTCCCAACACTCGTCTTTGGAAGCTCCTCACGAAACTCAATGATTTTTGGAACTTTGAATGATGACATGTTCTCCTCACAGAAATGAACCAATTCTTTATCAGTTGCCTGTTCTCCTTTCTTTAAGACGATCACTGCTTTTACCGTTTCCCCTCTATACGAGTCCGGGACACCGATTACGACAGCTTCCTGTACGCTTGGATGCTCGTATATGATTTCTTCAACTTCCCGGGGATACACATTGTATCCTGATGCAATGATCAGATCTTTCTTTCGGTCCACAATCGATATATAGCCTTCTTCATCCATTCGGGCGATGTCTCCCGTGTAAAGCCAACCATCTCGAAGGGCGTGAGCAGTCTCTTCAGGTAAATTCCAGTAGCCTTTCATGACTTGAGGGCCTTTAATAATGAGTTCACCCACATCGCCTAAAGGGACCTCCTTGGTGCCAGTTGCTAAATCGACTACCTTATAGTCTGTGGATGGGAATCCAATTCCGACGGTTCCCGGCTTTCTTTGTGCAAAAGCGGGGTTGCAATGAGTCGTCGGTGAAGCCTCTGATAATCCGTATCCCTCTAATATTTTTGCTCCTGTTTTCTTTTCGAATTGATTCAATAACTCAACTGGCATCGGGGCGCTTCCGCTATTACAAATCTTAATTGAATCAATGCCGTACTCTTCTGCATGGGGATGATTGGTGATCGCCACGTACATGGTCGGCACACCTGGAAACAGGGAAGGTTGCTCGTTCTTAATCGTTGTTAATACTTCGGTCAACTCAAACCTCGGGAGCAAGATCATCTCATTTGCTGAATAAACTGCAAAGTTCATACAGGAATTCATCCCAAATACATGAAAGAACGGAATCACACTCAGGCTTCTTTCTTTCCCAGTTTCAATGCTGTCTTTAAAGAAGAGTTGACTTTGAATGACATTTGAAAGAATGTTTTTATGAGTGAGCATGACTCCCTTTGATGCACCGGTAGTTCCACCCGTATATTGAAGGACTGCCACGTCTTCTTCAGGATTGATCGACACCTCGGATACTTCACCATCCCCTGCCATTAAAAATTCATCAAATGTGTAGTCCGAAGAACTGTTTTCCCCCTGGAGGCTGACTATGATAATCGTTTTGATCTCTGTTTCCTGTTGTATGGATTTGACCATTTGATAAAAACGGTCCAATACGACGATTGTCTCAGCTCCCGAGTCATTTAACAGATGGATTAATTCCCTTTCAACTGACATCGGATTCACCTGAGTGACAATTCCTCCGAAAGTAAGGATTCCATAATAAGAGATCACATATTGCGGGCAGTTGGGGAGCATGATCGCCACCCTGTCTCCTTTCTTCAATCCAATATGTTGAAAGGATGAACCAAGCATGGAGACGGCACCTTGAAGTTCACCATACGTTATCCGCTTTTGATAAAAGCTAATACATGGATGATCCGGGAATGAAGAAACGGTATGTCGAAGCATTTCTGGTATTGAAAAATCAATCGCAGGAATTTCAGTCTCATACGCTACAGGGTAATGACTGAGCCAAGATTTAGTTGTCATAAAATCATTCCTTCCATTTCAGATTACTCATATGCTAATTCTGAATGTACCTTAAAAGATTAATCCTCCACCATCAACAGATAGTGTGGCACCGGTTATAAAGGAAGCCTCATCAGAAGCTAAAAACAGAATCGCTGATGCGACTTCTTCTGGATTTCCAATCCGTCTTAGAGCATTTGATTGAGAGATCGCCGACCATTTCCTCTCATCTTTCTTCCAACCATTGATGATGTTCGTATCAATAACCCCAGGCGCTACTGCATTCACTCGAATATTATCCTTTCCATATTCCAGGGCAGCATTTTGTGTCAGTAGGATGACACCTCCTTTTGCCGAATTGTAGGCTGACACGTATTTGCGGCCCTTTAAACCGAGAAGGCTGGATACATTCACAATTACACCATCTTTTTTCATCAATTCAGGTATGGCATACTTCATTCCCAGAAAAATGCTCTTTAGGTTTGTATCCAATACGGCATCCCATTCGTTTTCGTCCAGATCAATACTCCTGACTTCCGACTGTCCGATTCCTGCATTATTGATAAGGATATCGAAACCTCCGAAATGTTCTACCGTTGTATGGACGAGGGATTGAATGCTTTCACTTTCCCGCACATTCGTCTTGACAAAGAGTGCACTTCCTTTTTTTTCGTGAATGAGTCTGACCGTTTCTTCACCACTTGCATCATCCAGATCTGCTACGACCACAGCAGCGCCTTCTTTTGAGAACTTTAGTGCTGTAGCGCGCCCAATTCCTCCTCCTCCTCCTGTAACAACGGAAACTTTCCCTTGTAATCTCATCATCATCCAACTCTCTTTCTAGCTCTCTACAGGAGAAGCTTTTTCGTGTTTTCTCAATTCCAACTTTGCCAATTGGGCGCGGTGTACTTCATCAGGTCCATCAGCAAGGCGCAGTGTACGGGCATTTGCCCATTGAGCTGCCAACGTGTAGTCATCCGATACTCCTGCTGCCCCGAACGCTTGAATGGCCCGGTCAATCACACGTAAAGCCATGGAAGGAGCTACCACTTTAATCATGGCGATTTCCTGTTTCGCTGCTTTATTGCCGACTGTATCCATCATGTAGGCTGCTTTCATTGTGAGAAGTCGGGCTTGTTCGATTTCAATCCTTGAATTCGCAATCCATTCTCTTACGACCCCCTGATTTGCCAACGCCATTCCAAATGCATCACGATCCTGAACACGCTTACATAATTCTTCAAGTGCCCGCTCTGCTGCCCCGATTAATCTCATACAATGATGGATTCGCCCCGGTCCTAATCTTCCTTGTGCAATAGCGAAACCTTTTCCTTCACCCCAGATCATATTTTCTAGAGGGACTCTCACTTCGGTAAAGGTGATTTCTCCATGACCATGAGGGGCATGATCGTAACCGAACACAGGAAGCATACGCTCAATTTTCACACCCGGTGTATTAAGCGGGATGATAATCATTGATTGCTGTTCATGACGACTGGCTTCTGGATCAGTTTTTCCCATCAAAATTGAAAAGCTGCACCGAGGGTCACCGGCGCCAGATGACCACCATTTCTTCGCGTTAATGATGTATTCGTCTCCATCCCGGATGATACTCGCCTTTATATTCGTTGCATCGGAAGACGCGACATCAGGCTCAGTCATAGAGAAACACGAACGGATATCACCATTTAGAAGTGGGATAAGATATTGTTGTTTTTGAGTGGGCGTCCCATAACGTTCCAACACTTCCATATTTCCTGTATCAGGAGCATTGCAATTAAACACTTCAGGGCCGATCAGAGATCTCCCCATGATTTCACAAAGAGGGGCGTATTCTACATTATTGAGCCCTGCCCCATATTCGCTTTGAGGAAGAAATAGGTTCCATAATCCCTGTTTCTTCGCTTCAGCTTTTAATTCTTCCATGATTGTAGGAACCCCACTCCAGCGGGTTTCATGCTGATTGAGCTGATTTTCATAGAGGGATTCGTTCGGGTACACGTATTCTTCCATAAAACGGGATATTCTATTTTGATATTCTTGTACTTTTGGAGAATAGGAGAAATCCATTACATCCATCCTTTCTTAACCACCACATGTAATACTTCCCACTTGGTTACATCGCTGAGGATCCACCATCCACGACGAGAACTGAACCAGTGACAAAGTCAGATGCACGAGCCGCCAGGAAAAGTGCCGCTCCTTTTAAATCATCTTCTGTACCGAATCGATTTAATGGTGTTCCGTTTAAAATGGCTTCCCCTGCATGAGATAGAATTCCTTTTGACATTTTTGTTGGAAAGAATCCCGGTGCAATTGCATTCACATGAATTCCGCGGGACCCCCATTTCACGGCTAGATCCTTCGTGAAATTGATGACCGCTGCTTTACTGGTGCTATAGCCAATGGCATCCATATAACGTGGGTCTGTACCTTGAAGACCTGCTACGGAAGCAATATTAATGATTTTTCCTTGCTGTTGCTCGAGCATTAATTTCCCCACGGCCTGTGACATAATAAAAGTACCGTTTACATTCACATTGATCACTTTATGCCAAGCGTCAAGAGGCATTTCTTCTGCAGGTGCCCCCCAGGATGCACCACTGTTATTCACTAAAATATCAATGCGGCCGAACACCTTCTTCGTTTCATCTACAACGTGCTGTACATCTTCAGGATTAGTGACATCACATTTCAATGCCAGTGATTGGACACCAATTTCTTCTAATTCCTTCTTCACGTCTTCACATGCTTCAACGTTTCTAGAGCATACTACAACGTTTGCCCCCGCCTCAGCAAACCCTGTCGCGATTTGTTTTCCGAGCCCCCTGCCTCCTCCAGTCACAAGGGCAACTTTACCTGATAAATCAAATAATTCATTCACATGCATGGTCGTTCCTCCTCATCTTTTACAGCATTTCATTCACACACCTCAGATACTAACCGGTCGGTATGTTCAATTCTATAGTAAAGAATATAGTCTGAATTTTCAATCATAATCACTGGAAATACCTAAATTTATTTTCATACAAAAGAAAAACTGACTCATATATGAATGAGCCAGCCCACTTGTTTACGCTTCTGCTTCAATGATTTCTTTGTTATACGTTTCGCTATCCAAATCCCCTGTCACTTTACTTGTTATCACCCCGGATGTCATCGCACCACTCACGTTAACTGCTGTACGCCCCATGTCAATCAAAGGTTCAACAGAAATCAAAAGACCCGCTAACGCTACAGGAAGGTCCATGGCGGATAGAACCAGGATAGCCGCAAATGTAGCACCGCCTCCGACGCCTGCAACACCGAAGGAGCTAATGGCCACCACTACGATGAGCGTAAGAATAAAGGAAGGAGTTAATGGATTGATCCCGACTGTCGGCGCAATCATCACTGCAAGCATGGCAGGATACACACCTGCACAACCGTTCTGACCGATGGATAATCCGAATGATCCCGAGAAGTTGGCAACCCCTTCTGAAACCCCCAACTTATTCTTTTGTGTTTGAATGTTAAGCGGAAGTGTTCCGGCGCTGGATCTCGATGTAAAAGCAAATGCTAATACAGGAAATACTTTTTTCATATAAGTGACCGGATTTAAACCAGTAAGAGTAAGCATGATTAAGTGAATGGCAAACATGATAATCAAGGCAACATAGGATGCTCCAACAAATTCTCCAAGCTTCATGATGGCATCAAAATTACTTAATGCCACGGTCTTAGCCATGATGGCCAACACACCGAATGGAGTGAGTCGTAACACCAAAGTCACAATTCTCATCACTACAGCATAAACGGAATCCACGATCTTCTTGAAGAATTCAGCAGCCTCTGGCTCTTTGCGCTGTGCCCCCAAGTAAGCGATACCGATGAAAGCAGCGAAAATAACGACAGCGATCGTCGAGGTTGCTCTTTGCCCTGTAAAGTCCAAGAACGGATTCGCAGGCAAAAGTTCGAGAATTTTTTGAGGATAACTCTGACCTTCTAAGGACGTTGCTCTCTCCTCTAATTGAACACCCCTTGCCGCTTCTGCCTCTCCTTGATCAATCTGGATCGCTTCCAAATCAAAAGCCAAGGTCGTACCAATCCCGACAGCTGCAGCAACGGCTGTTGTGCCTACCAGCAATCCAATGATCAGCACAGAGATCTTTCCTAAATTATGGGACCGTTTTAATTTAGTGAAGGCTGATATAATCGACACAAACACTAAAGGCATGACAATCATTTGCAGTAGTTTAATATAGCCGGTTCCTACGATGTTAAACCATTCAATCGATTGTGTGACATTTTCATCCCCGGCTTCATATACCCACTGTAATCCAAGCCCAAATAATATTCCGAGCCCCAGAGCGGTAAACACCCGTTTTGAAAACGAAACATTTTTCTTTTGCATATAAAGTAATACACCAATGAGAACAAGAAACACCAAAATGTTTAACAAAACAAACCAGACATTCATTCTTACCCCTCCCTCTTATCGTCGATGATGATACAAGTTAGACCGAGGTCTACTGTATAGTATGATGAGGGAGTATGAGATATGTTGTTATAGTGGTTTTATTTTTTATTGTGGATCGATTACAATCGTAAAAGCCTTTGTTGAACAACTTGGGCTAAGGTTTCCGTACGAAAGGGATGTCTTGAAATCGCAGAAATGATTGCTACACCGTCCGCACCAGCTGCCAACACTTGAGAAGCATTTCCCGTATGAATGCCTCCGACCCCGACAAGGGGGATATCGATACCATTTGTTCTTATTGATCGAATGATTTTAGGGCCACTGACCTCTCTACAATCATTCTTCGTATTGGTAGGAAACATTGGACCAACTCCAAGATAGTCTGCCCCTGACTCCATAGCTAACCTTGCTTCATTCACGTCATGAGAGGAGACACCAAGTATTCTATTTCCTATTTTCCGACGGACTTTTTCGATAGGTTCATCCTCCTGACCGATATGTACTCCATCAGCGTTCATTAATAAAGCCAGCTCTACATCATCATTCACGATAAAAGGAATACCGTGTTTACAACATAAACGCTGCAGCTCATGAGCCAGCTCAACTTTCGCATCACCTTCTAAAGCTTCCATACCTTTTTCACGAAATTGAAACATGGTAACACCGCCTAAAAGGGCTTCCTCTAATACATGTGCCGGATGCTTCTCACAATTAGGGCTTCCCATCACAAAATATAACTGCAGACTTTCTCTTAGATTCATGCATTCACACCTGCATGGTACGCCCAATGATTCGTTGGTCCGTGCTCACTCCCAATGCCCAGTGAGTCACCGATTGCGGCTGTGATAAATTGTTTGGCCGTTTGGACAGACCCACTGACCGTAAGTCCTTTTGCTAATTGTGCTGTAATCACAGCAGAGAATGTACACCCTGTTCCGTGAGTATGTGGTGTGAAGACTCTCGGACTGCTAAACTCATAAAATCTTTTTCCATCAAAGAGGATGTCAGTCGCTTGACTAGATTGAGCATGAGATTGATGTCCACCTTTTATCACCACATGTTTTGCCCCCATTTGGAACAATATTTTAGCCGCTCTTTTAATGTCAGCTTCAGTGAGGATTTCATGCCCGGTTATGGCCTCGGCTTCAGGAATGTTCGGCGTGACCACAAACGCAAGGGGGATCAATTCATTGATCAATGCGTTAACGGCTTCCCTCTCCAATAAAGCTGCTCCCCCTTTTGCTATCATGACAGGATCCACAACGAGCTTCTTCCAGGAGTGTAATCGAACAAAGTCGGCAACATGAGAAATAATGTCTTCGTTCACCAGCATGCCCGTTTTGATGGCTTGGGGAGGTAAATCTTCAGCAATCGATGTTAATTGATCAACGACAGCCTCAGCTGATAATGGATACACACCTTGTACACCTCTTGTATTTTGCGCCGTCACTGCTGTGATGGCAGACATTCCATAGACATTCAGCTCCTGAAACGTCTTAAGATCTGCCTGGATCCCCGCTCCACCGCCACAATCAGATCCGGCAATCGTCAATGCTTTTTGAATCATGTTGTTCTCCTCCCTTTATCCTAAATAACGATGATAAACCGATTTTGCTTCCCTTATATCTTTTGTTCCGTGAATGAGAGTTCGTCCATCATGAAAGAGTACGATTCGATAGGATTCAACCTCGAATGAAATCAAATATGGATTTCTAACAACTTGTTTCCCCTGGAGTTCTAACGATTTTGATCGTTCAATAAGATCGATGTCAGGTTTTGTGACTGGACGGATCTGAACTGAATCCCTCCCACAAAGGACTGCTGTTTTGGTTTGATTTTCGTATTTCAGACTGGGGAATGTACGATGCTCTCCACATGAAGGGCATCCATGCCTTTTCAGCTTGCTCACATCCAGGGAAGTATGCTCATTTTTCCATAAATCAAACGAGACCACTTTATTTCCAAGTGCCTCCATGTCTTCTACCAGTATCTTTAATGCTTCCGTTGTTTGATAAGCCACCACTGTTGAAACGGCAGGGCTGATGATGCCCACTGTATCACAGGTCATCCCACCGATTGGAACAGTTTCGATCAAACATTGAAGACAGGGGGTGATACCGGGAAGAATAGTGAATGATAGTCCATAACTCCCAACACATGCACCATAAATCCAAGGAATGGAATATTTTTGAGAGATATCATTTATGATCATTCTTGTATCAAAGTTATCCGTTGCATCGATGATAAGATCTACGTTCTTGGCAAGTCTCAACATCTCTTCCGGCATGGCATCCAGTATATGCTCTTCAATATTCACAGTTGAATTAATCGCTTGGAGTCTTTTTTTTGCCGCTACAGCTTTGGGGATTCGATTTCTTGCATCTTCCTCGTTATATAGCTGCTGACGTTGTAAATTACTCCATTCTACATAATCACGATCCACAACCGTCAACTTCCCGATACCTGCACGCACAAGGGCTTCTGCATTGCCTGTTCCCAGTGCTCCCGCCCCGATCAGCAACACATGTTTATTTCTTATTAACTTTTGTCCCTCTGTTCCGATGGGGTGAAACAGCGTTTGCCTTGAATATCTATCTTCTATCAAACACTCATTCCCTCCTCTGGGCTGCTTGCTGTTGCATAACGTTTCTTCGGAATTCTTCCAGCCTCAAATCCGAATCGTCCCCCTTCAACCGCAAGCCTCATAGCATTCGCCATCATAACGGGATCTTTAGCCGAAGAGATGGCTGTATTGAGTAATACAGCATCCGCCCCGAGTTCCATTGCAAGAGCTGCATCTGAGGGAGAACCAATTCCGGCGTCCACAATGACCGGTACCTTTGTTTGCTCAATAATGAAACGGAGATTGACTGGATTGATGATTCCCTGTCCAGAACCTATAGGGGACGCTCCCGGCATGATGGCATGGGCCCCCAATTCTTCTAATCTCCTTGCAAGAACAACATCGTCAGAAGTATATGGAAGTACTGTAAAGCCTTCTTTTATTAATTCTTCTGTTGCTTTCAGGGTTTCGACGGGATCGGGCAGTAGCGTTTTATCACATCCGATCACTTCTACCTTAATCATGTCACAGAGCCCTGAAGCTCTTGCCAATTGTGCATGCCGGACCGCTTCCTGAGCACATTTAGCCCCTGCTGTATTCGGTAATAATGAATAGTTTTCAAGATTCAGTTGTTCTAAGAAATTGGGTTGACCGGGCTCAAAGATATTCATGCGCCTAACCGTGAATGTAAGAATTTCTGCACCTGAAACCTCGACAGCTCTTTTCTGAATATCAAAGTCAGGGTATTTTCCCGTTCCCAGTAATAGTCTTGAATGGAATGTGTACTTTCCGATTTTCAACATTTTCAACCGCCTCCTACAAATTGGACTAACTCTAAGGTATCCCCTTGTTTCACTTTGGTGATCTTGTACTCTTGTTTTTCAAGGATGGTTTGGTTCTGTTCAACGATGATCATTCGGTTTTCCAGGTTAAAATGATGAATCAATTCCAATACTGTTGAAATTGATTCCGGCACCGTGACCAGCTGTCCGTTAATTCGTAAATCCACCTTCTCAGCTCCTTACGTATGAATGTAGGGGATGGTATTCCTTCCCCTCTATCAGATCTGCCATCAATACTCCAGTTATGGGCGCCAGGAGTATACCATTACGGTAATGCCCTGTTGCAATGGAAAGTCCCTCCCATTCTTCACTTCTCCCCATAAACGGTACCCCTTGTTCTGTTTGAGGCCGTATCCCGGCCCAAGCTTTTTCCCACTTGGCATCAACCAATTCAGGAAGGATGGTTGTGGCCAAATGCATAAGGTTCATTAATCCATCTATGGTAATCGTTTCATCAAAGGTACGGGGATGCTCCGTTGCACCGATTAAAAGACGCCCACCCGCTTTTGGAACAATGTAGCAGCCTTCTGTAAAGATGGTCCGCTCCACTATTTTCCGGGTGACCTTAACGGAAAAGCATTCACCTTTAACTGGAAAACTTTTGAATTTCATATTCAGTCGATCCAAGAGGAATTGACTCCAAGCACCGCCAGCTACAATCGTTTCATCTGCATAAAAGTCACCTTTAGACGTCCTGACTCCAGTGATTTTGTTATTCTCTTTCATAAAATCATACACGTCTGTATATTCACTGATTTCTGCACCTTGCATTTCCGAAGCCAACCCTAAGGCTTGTGTAAGCTTTGGTGCTGAGACGTTCCCATCCTTCGGAATGTATAATCCGCCTGCCACATCTTTTGAAAGATGAGGTTCATAGGAAAATAGAGTGTTGGGGGAAAGCCATCTAATTTGTTCCCCAAGGGATGCTATAGAAGCCGTTTCTACTAACTCCTGTGCTTCCTCCTCCGTTCTCGCCAGCTTAATCATTCCATTTTCCACATATTCAATGTCCATTCCACTGATCTCTTTTAAATCCGTCGCTAAGGAAGGATACATATCACGGCTCGCCTTCGCCAGATGATACAAAGGGCCGTCCCCCTTCAATTCGGTTTGAACGCCGAGCATGCCTGCAGCTGCTTTCGATGATTTTCCTGCCAGTCTATCCTTCTCTATCAGTAGAACTTTTTTTCCTCTTTTGGACATTTGATAAGCAATGGAGCAGCCTATCACCCCTCCTCCAACAATCAAAGCATCATACTGTTTTATCAAGCTAGCTCACCCCCTGTGTAATTGTTTATAATAAGATCGGGCTGCATCTAATGGATTCGTCGAAAGCAATATACCTGATAAGACAGCGATCCCTTTTGCTCCGGTTCCCGTAATCTCACATACACGTTCAGGTGTAATGCCTCCTATGGCAATAGTGGGAATCGGGACAGATTGAACCACTTTCTCTAAGCTTGCCAAACCTCTGCCAGGCATACCCCGCTTTGAAGAGGTAGAATAGATATTTCCATAGAGCAGGTAATCCGCTCTGCTTATCGTTGCCTGTTTTGCTTCTTCAACGGAATGTACAGAAGCACCAATCTGTAAGGAAGGAAAAGCACTCTTCACTAAGCTGATATCAGCACTCTGATGGCCAAGCTGCACCCCTCTTACATTCTTCATAAGGGCAATGTCTGCCCTATCATTCACACATATTTTTTTAAAGGGGACTCCTGCTGCTACTAGTCGATCAATGGCCTCAGCCATTTCTTTCCCCGTCCACTGCTTTTCGCGAAGATGGAGCATGTCGAGATATGGGTAAACGGACTTCGAGATTTTCACTAATTCTTCCACTGATTGTTTTCCTGTTGAAATCACATGTAATTGTTTTCTTGTTTCAATTCCCAAAGCGAACATCTCCCGTCGGAAAAATAGGTAGATGGGTAGAAAAAAAATAACTGAGCCCAATCATGATGAGAATGCTCCCCAAGAAATATCCATCATATTTGGAAAAGGTCACTTTGTAGAAATAGGTTCGTTGCCCACTTCCTTCAAACCCCTTTGTTTCCATGGCTACTGCAATTCTGTGGGCTCTTCTGATGCTCTGGGCAAGCAAGGGAATGGAATACGATTTCATTTTATGGAATACGTGTTTTATTCCTTTTTGTTCTTCAACTCCCCTGACTCTCATGGCGTTTCGTATCGTGAAGAATTCTTCAATCATAATGGGGATTAGTCTGAATCCGGCCATAAAACTATATGCATACTTAGGTTTTAATCCCAGTTGCTGCATGAGGGAGTAGAAAAGCTTCACCGGTCTCGTAGTAAGAGCAAATAGTAATCCCAATATAGCGAATACAATGGTACGCAATCCAACATGGATCCCCCGATAAAAGCTCTCTTCGGTAATGTGGATCAATCCCCATTTCATCCATGTTGTTTCACCTTTCCCAAATAAAATCATTGATGAAGCTGTAGAGATGAAAACAAGAAAAAAGGGTAGGATCATTATACTGACGGTTCTATATGAATACCCTGAGAAAACCCATAACAGGAGAAAAAAGAGAAAGCTCAAATATAACAACCAGTTAAGATAATGAATAAAAAGCAGAAATACAAAAATCCCGATCAAGGTCAAGAGCTTAAAGCTGGGATTGATTTGATGGAGCCAGGTTTCTCTATGCTCAATTTCTATATTCATATTGCTTTACTACCTGCAATCTCATTATAGAAATCCTGGGTGAGACGCCCATTTTCAATCACCCATACTCTGGATGCAAAGTGAGTAATGATGTTCTCATCATGTGTCACCATCAGAATGGTAGATCCTTCTTTTTGATAGTCTTGAAGCATCTCAAGTAACGCATACGTATTATGGGAATCCTGCCCAAAGGTCGGTTCGTCCAATAATAGAATATCTTTATTCCTGACAAGGGACGCTGCGACACTTAATCTGCGCTTTTGCCCCATGGATAAATGATAGGGATGATGATGTTTGTATGGATCAAGCTTGAATCGCTTCAATAGTGCATGCACTTTTTCCTCCACTATCCCTTCGTCCACTCTCTTGAGCCGAAGAGTATACGCAACTTCATCAAACACACTGTGTGTTACAAACTGAAACTCGGGATTTTGAAAAACAAACGTACATTCCTCTGGAACATTCTTTCCTTTCACCTGTCTCCCATATAATTCATACGTCCCGGTCGTTTGGATGAATTTCATGAGACTGTGGAGTAATGTTGATTTCCCTGCTCCGTTATTTCCTGTGATTGCAATCCACTCACCTTTAAAGCTGACGGCCTTTTCAATGTGAATCTTATCCTCTTTGTGTATATACCCTTTGAAGTTTTCTAGCTTTAAATTCTTTTTTCCAGACGGGTTCACCTTCTCCGGAGGATGGGAAGAAAGATAATCTTTCCACGCGTCCGGATACCATACCCCTACTGATTTCAATGTTTCCTTGAAATGTGATAAAATGTGAGCCTTTGGACCATCAGCCACTATTCTTCCAATCGCATCGAATAGAATAATACGATCAATGATCTCCAGTACGTGACTCAGCTTATGCTCAACGATAAGTAACGTTTTATCTTTACATGTCCTTTTCACTGTTTCCCATACCGATTTTGTACTCTCTTCATCCAACATCGATGTAGGCTCATCCAGAAATAGCGTGTGGGGTTGGAGCGCAAGGGCAGAAGCAATCGCCAATTTTTGCTTCATCCCCCCTGATAGAGAGGAGATTTTCGTATGGGAATCCCTCAGACTTAAATTCACCTTCTCTAACAATTCTTTGATTATCCCTGGCATTTCGTCTCTT
Source organism: Rossellomorea sp. ABR4_004 (assembly GCF_056159585.1). Lineage (NCBI taxonomy): Bacteria > Bacillati > Bacillota > Bacilli > Caryophanales > Bacillaceae > Rossellomorea > Rossellomorea sp. ABR4_004. Next base: position 181,230 of record NZ_JBSWVM010000001.1, read on the forward strand.
GGAATCTGGTTGTTCTCCAAAACAAAAGCAATTTCCTCATCTACATAGGGCATACAAAATTGAGCGTCCGGATCTTGAAAGACATACCCGAAGGATTCAGGGCGTTCAATCGATCCAGCTTTCATCGGCACATCTATGGAATGGGGTATCACACCGGATAAAACCTGGAGGAGTGTGGATTTGCCACAACCAGATGGCCCGAGTAACAATACCTTTTCTCCGTCTTCTATCGAAAGACTTATGTCTTTAAACATCAGTTTCTCTGAACCGGAAAATGTAAGGCGCAGATTTTTTATATGCATCGTCCTTTCCTCCTTTACTGATTCAAGACATCATAATCTTTTTGGTCCGCACGTCTGACCAAACTGGTTACCCCCGTTTTCTCCAAAGCCTTAACAAGATAAAAGGCTCCTATGCCTGCTATCACGATGGATCCTATTAATCTGGCACCAATAAAAAGTGATAAATTCCACAGAACGAGGTCTCCCATGTACCCCTTAAAGTAGTCCATCAGGATTGAGCCAAATGCAGAGCCCACAGCTGCTGTACAAATGATGATGACATCATAACGCTTATAGCGGGTGATAAGAAAAATCAACTCTGCAAACAAACCTTGGATCAAACCGAACAGGAGCACCTCGAGGCCCCATTCACTTCCCATGAGAAATTCCCCTGAAGACGCTGCAATTTCTGCCAGAAGTGCGACGCCAGGTTTCCTAATGATTAAAAAAGCAACGGTTGCCGCCATGAACCACATACCATAGATCAGTTGATCAGCATGCAATCCAAATGGCTTTAACAGGTTGTAAACCGGTCCCCATAGCTTATATATAATTCCAAAACCTATGGAGATCACGACGGTTACTAAAATGTCTGTGAGCTTTAATTTAGACATGTACTCTACCTTCCTTATCTAGAGATGTCTGAAACGGCCACTTCTCAAGGGTGTACGCCATTTCCCAAAACTGTAATTCATACATGCTGCTCAAAATGAAATTCTCTGTCATTCTTTTCTTATCTGATTCTGTCATCGTTTCTGCCAATCCATCCAGTCGCTGAATCTGTTCATCCACTAACTCCCGAAACCATTCTCCACCATAAGCTGCGATCCACTCCTGATAAATGGACTCCTCAGGTGTACATGATTTCAAGCGTTCACCGATCTCATAATACAACCAGTAGCAGGGGAGTATTGCAGCCAGAATATCTGCGAGTCCCCCATATTGTGCGGAACGATACATATGCGACGTGTACGCATAGGCAGTAGGAGCAGGTTTGAACTGCCGTTTTTCTTCTTCCGTAATCCCTAAACGGTTTGAGAAATTCTCATGGAGTGAAAGCTCTGCTTCATTCGTTCCTACTGCGTGTGTTGCCATTCTGGATGTAGTATGTAAGTCTGTTGCTTTGGCTGCACCAAGTGCCTGCACCTTTGAAAAGTGTGAGAGGTAATAGGCATCCTGCAGAATGTAGTACCTGAAGTTTTCAAGGGGAAGGGTTCCATCCCCGATACCTTTTAAGAAAGGATGGTGAAAACTCGCTTCCCAAATTTCCTTCACTTCGTTTCTTAAGTACGCTGTAAATGACATAGTATCTTTCTCCTTTTCCAGACGACCCGAAATGGGCAACAAAAAAAGCCACTTTCATTATGCATACCGCATACAGAAAGTGGCTTGAGATCAGTTTAATAGAATTCGATTCTATGTGATCTTCAAACACCACTTCCCTACGCTGGTCTCAACCAGATCAGGTTCAAAGGGTCTTAAAGTCACACTTTAATCTCAGCCTTTTAGAAGGCACCCCTAGTGGATCGTCCTATGAAATTTGTTTTCGATGTTATCGTACCACGATTCTTTTACTTGTCAACACCAAAAAGAATACCTTTCATCAATTTCCCATCGGCACTTTCCACACAAAACCAATCATAGCAAAGGATACCCCCAATGAAAATTTAAATGGAATTCATTTAGCATGAAGCTCTTTCTAAGCAAACTTAAGTGATTGAAGGGATTGATAAATATACATCCGATAGATTATGGTTATAGGGACGGACCTCCAACATGGAGGTCCGTCCCTGCCCATCATTTAAACCAACCTTTTTCTTTTGATTGAGTAATGGCTTCGATTCGATTTTTAACTTCAAGCTTGTCGAGTATGGTTGAGATGTAGTTTCGTACGGTACCCGTTTTGAGGCTAAGCTCATCGGCTATCTCCTTCGTGTTTTTCCCGTCAGCAACCAGCTCCAACACTTCTTTTTCACGGTCAGTCAGGGGGTTCTCTTCACTATACACATCGTCCATGAGCTCTGGTGCATAAATACGTTTACCCTCCATTACAAGACGAATCGAGTTCGCCAGTTCTTCACTTGGGCTGTCCTTTAACAAATAACCCTTCACCCCACCTTTTAATGCACGCTGGAAATAACCGGACCTGGCAAAGGTTGTCAGGATAATCACTTTACAATTCTCTCCTTTTAATTCCTCCGCTGCTTCAAGACCGGTCTTTTTAGGCATTTCAATATCCATGATACAAATATCCGGCTGCAGCTCGTGGACGAGGGCAATGGCTTCTTCTCCATTCCCTGCTTTTCCAACCACTTCCATATCATCCTCTAAACTAAGTAAAGAGCCTAAGGCACCTAATAGCATTCTCTGGTCTTCTGCAATAACAATTCGAATCATTCCATTCCCTCCCTTTCTGTTTGCTTGATCACTTTCGGCACTCTCATAATCAAAGTGGTCCCATTATCGGAATAAACGTCCAAGCTCCCATTCACAAATTCTAACCGCTCTCTCATACCTATTAAGCCGCTACCTTTAGTCTGTGTGTAATCTCCCTCGATTCCCATTCCATCATCCTTCACTATGATGGTCATCTCTTTATCCGATTCTTCGATGATCAGCTCACAGTGTGACGCCTTGCTGTGTTTGACAACATTCGTCACGGCTTCTTTTAGGCACATGCTCAAGATATTTTCCAAAAAGAGTGATGTCTGGGGCAGCATGATCTCATCATCCATCACGAAATCAATTTCCGCTGCCTTTAATAGCTGTTTGATCCGGACGATTTCGTCTTTTAGTCGAATTCCCCTCATTTGAGATACCATTGTCCTTACTTCACTTAAAGCCGTTCGTGCCGTTTGCTGAACATCCTTTAACTCGCTTCTGGCCTGCTCTGGATCTTTGTACACCAATTTCCTGGCCAGATCGCTTTTCAGGCCGATAAGAGAAAGCTTTTGACCCAATGTATCGTGTAGATCACGGGCAATCCTCTGGCGTTCCTCCTGCTTGACCAAGTCTGATATACGTTTATTAGCATCTTCCAACTGATCTTCGAGCTGCACCTGTTTATTTCGGTTGTAAATATTAAACGGCAACAGAATGACGCTTATCCAAATAATCAGAATAAAAGGAAATTGAGATAAAAATAATTCATCCTGTATAACAAAATTATAATTGATCGATGCCGTCGTTAACACCAAGTGAATGATATATAGGGTTAAAAACGCCACCCGGTTCTTTATATTGCCATTATAGTAGGCAATGTAAAAAGCAAAATAGATAAAATTAAATTGAATGGTCATGGTAATGGATATTGCGATTAATATCGATGTCCATAAATAAACCGGCCAATCCCTTGAAATAAAAGCAAATCGCAAAGAAATAAAGAACATGATGGTCAAGGAAATCCCTACAACTATTTCGATTGTAGAGGAGGACTGAAAGATAAAATAAAATGGCAGGATGCTGATGATGCTCCATATGTACGGGGAAATTCCGGAACCTTTTTGAATATTGATTAACTTTTTCGGCATTTGCACAATAAAATACCCTCTTTTACTTTCAGTTTTTTTTTAACTATGTAACCTATAGTATGACATAAATTATACCAATTTTCATACAAACGGTATAAGAATTCCCCCGCCGAATAGACAAGAAAATCGTATAAAAACTACTAATATTTCCGATTCTGAATCGCCTTTTGCTTCTGCATGATTTCATAGGATTTATGAATAATATCTGTTAATACATCACCTTTGTAAACTCTTCCAATTTTCGTGTTTTGCTGATAGTATTCAACGATTTCATCCAATTTCTCTGATGTTTCTTTATTAACCCTTACATTAAGTTGCATTCTTCCTTGATCTGACAAGGTTCACCCTCCTTACCTATCAAACTGCTAGCAGCCGCTATCATTATGTTATCACTAGTATAACAAATGCTAGCAATTATATATACTTCCAAATGACCTAGTAATCGTTGATTCATTTTGAAAAAGCCTGAGCTTCAATCCGCCCAGGCTTTCCGTTCAATTTTATTGGGTTTCAATCGAGATCTGTACTGGTTCGATATCCATCTTCACATTGAGATATGAGTAATCATCTTTGTTTCCATCTTTATAACCCCAAAAGCCTTGCGATTGATCTCCTTTTTTGAAAGTCAGTTCAAATCCTTCATCTTTAGAAAAACTATAGCTTTTCACTACATCTTGTCCAAAGTTATCAAGAAGGCTATAGCTTAAATAATTTGCAAGTGAAGGATGCGGAGTTAATACTCCTGTATGGGGAGCAGCATTATATTTGTAGTATTCATAGTCTTTTGTTGAAACTTTATGATTACTGATCGTATATTCCTTCGTGTTTAAATTTAATTGATCTCCTGAGGTAATCCATGATAAGTGTACATTTTTATACGTATGCGATGATTGTGATAGATTTGACTGACTCAAATCTACTACAGAAACGCCGCCTCTACCTTTTACTTCAATGGTTTTCGCTTCGTTATCCACTATCATCGCTGTATCTTCATCTATCCCATATGAGAATTCATTTTCTTCTCCATGTTCAGCAGTGGTTGCAATTAAACGTCCCAATCGTGATTTTTTATCAAAATGCTGATCCACGATACCGTACGGGAAAAATCCTAATCCCTTTTCAAGATATCCAGGACCGCCTTCTTGTTGAGACATGCCGTCATACGTATCAGAGAAGCCTTTTGATAGAGTGTCATAGCTTCCACCACCTGCGATCATCACATCGCTCATGATTGCAGCTCCTGCACTTGTACCACCAAGAACGGCTCCATTACGATAGATTTCCCAAATATTTTCAAGGGCTAATGATTGAGTTCCATCTTGGTTTAACAATGTATCGGTGATATCTGTTTGATCTCCTCCTACAAACCAAATGGCATCGTACTCCAGTATACTTTCTGCTATATACGAATTATTTTTATTATTCATCCAGTTAGACTCATCTTCTTCTGTCCCTTTAAAATCATGGTTGGATAGGGGCAGAATGTCGATATTTTCTTGAGGTACACCGAATGATGACAAGTCCTCTTTAAATGCATGTGAAGACTTTAAACTGGAACTTGCAGCAGGGATAATCCCTATCTTCCCATTTCCCCCTGCCCGATTGATAAATTCGCTGTACACTTCTTCATTACTACTTCCTAAAGCTCCTCCAACGATTACCAGGCTTCCTTTTATGTCAGGATCAAAAGAACTTTCAGGTACTTCTAATGAGGAAGAAGTAAAGTCATGTGAAAGCTGATTTTTCTTATGAAAATGGACGGAAACAGGTGAAACATTCATTTCCACATGCAATAGGGAGTATGAATCTTTTTGACCATCCTGATAACCCCAATACCCGTTTGTTTCATCTGTCTGTTTGAACTCCAGCTCAAAACCATGTCCTTCACTATCGTAAATATAACTATAAACCTCATCGACCGCCTCATTGTCAACCAGGGAATACGACAGGTAATGTGGTAATGTTCCATAGGATGATAAAACTCCGGTAGCCGACAGAGGTTTAAAGTTATAATATTCATAGTCTCGTGTTTCAACCTTTTCCTCGCTCATGTTAAATTCTTTCGTTTGCACATTGAGCACATCGCCAGGAGAAATATAACTAAGATCAATATTCTTTATTTCTTTTCCTGATAGTCTTGACTGAGATACATCCACTACCGTAATGTTACCTCTGCCTAATACTGAAATCGTTTGTTTTTCATTGTTTACCACCATCGCCGTATCTTCATCAATTCCATAAGCAAAATGGGTTTTATTGGTTTCGTATCGGATGGCTGCTGCCACTAGTCTACCCAGACGTGATCGTTCATTAAAATGTTGATCCACAATTCCCCACTGAAAGAATCCAAGGCCTTTTTCAATATAGACAGGTGCATATTCTTCATCAGGACTGGATACGTCTTCAGTTATAAACTCTTGACGAAGCCCTCCTAAACTATCACCGCCTGTAATCATCACATCACTCATGATGGCTGCTCCGGCACTTGTCCCACCAAGAACGGCTCCTTTGCGGTAAACCTTCCAAATTTCATCTAAGGCTTTCGTGTTCTTTCCATTGTCCTTAACTAATGTGTCTGTAATCTTAAGCTGATCTCCACCGACAAACCAAATACCTGTCAGCTTTTTGATTTTTTTAGATATTTCTTTCTTTTGAGCGTTATCTTTCCATTCGCTTTCGTCTTCTTCTGTCCCTGAGAAATCATGAGCAGATAGAGGAAGGATTTCAATAGCTGTTTCTGCTACACCATAGGAAATCAAATCTTCCTTAAATTGATTTGATGACTTCAAAGAGCCTGAAGCAGAAGGGATGATTCCTATTTTGGCTTTCTTTTTACCCCCTGATAGTTTTATGAATTCTTCATAAACAGCCGAGTTGCTGCTGCCTAAAGCTCCTCCGACAATTAATAGACTTCCTTTGATGCTGTTTTCGTTTTTCTTGGCAAATGTACTGGACGTTGCCAAGCTGCTTATAACTGCAAATACAGTTATAACAATGAATAGTTTCTTCACTTTACCCCAATAACCATTCATCAACATTTCTCCCTTCTATTAATCTATTTTCAATTAATTATTATGCAATTTCCATGCCAACTCCGAAGTATCTGAATTATCAGTCACGTAAGAGAGAATGGGTTAAAATGGGGTGATTATGGTAAGGTAATAAATGAACCAATAACAAAAAAACCTCTACATTCGTTTGGTTTCGAACGTAGAGGGTGCAGCTTATTATCGATTACCTGATATTTTCCTCACAATATGAAAGAAGGAGACTTTCTTCATCTTCTTCTAATTCAAAGTCAAGATACGTCTCAGTATTTCTTTCTACAATGGTCGACTGTACGATCCTGGAACCGTTCTCGTCGCGAACAAAAATCACTTTTATGTAAATACCCTGTTCTCTGTATAGCTCATCATCCTCGGGTACTTCAATATCAAGAATAACTTCATATCGATCTCCACTTAGTATACCAGTAGGATCTTTCAGTTCCTCGGCACTATGACTCGTAATGTTCATTTATCTAACGTCCTTTCAATGTGAAACAAGTTTCTTTCATTATCCTATTATACACCTAAACCGGTGGATTTTAAAAACGTATTCCTCTAATCAGCTCAATAGGTAAATGAATGGGCTTGCTCCCCAAACTTCGTTATAATAGAAATAGATACAAAGTTTAAGGAGAGAATGCAATGAATTCTAAAGAGATGCAAGAAAAAATCATTGAAAACTATCAAAAGGACGAGCATATGATGATTCTTGTGTTTGCGCAGTGGTGTGTGAATCATGACCTTGACCCTGCAGCCCTTTATCAGAAAGCCTACCCCAATCAAGGGGAAAATCCCGCATTATTGCAAGGAATTGACTTAACGGTCCCTAAAGAAGAGTCTGAAGATATTCCCGACACAACTTTACTGGGTGTCCTCTCCCTTTTCGGAAACGACAACCTGGCTCATGTCGTCACAGAAGAAATCAGCAAGCGCCATGATAATAAGGGTCAATAGTAAGAGGGACGGACCTTGTGAAGGTCCGTCCCCATTTTACATGAAATCAAAGTAGTAACGAATGATGTGAAAGAATATGGGGGATGTGTAGGCTAGACTATCGACTCGATTGAGGTAACTTTCTTTTAATGAAGCAAATTTTTCTTGATCACCGATCAGGAGATCACGTTTCAACACAGAAATCGTCAAGCTCCCTACAAAACCAGTAACGCTGATAATCAAGCCCGATAGGATTCCGAATTTCATATCGAGAGGAGTTAAATAAGGATAAATAAAATAAGATACGCACGTCGTCAGCAACACAGCAGCCAAAAAGCCCTCCCATGTAATAGCTGGATTAGAGGTTGGTACTACCTTACGCTTCCCGATGTATATCGATACAACAAACTGAACAATATCACTCACCTGGGTCAGCACAACTAAAAAAAGCACTAGATTCGCACCACTTGTTGGATTAGCAACCTGATAATAAGCAAGGTGACTTAACCCGAAAACCATCAGCATCAGACCCCATTGTGTCGAGCTGACAGAGCGAAGGAACCCCAACGTTCCCTTCCCCAATAATCGAGGCAGAGGTAATAACAAAAACACATAAACTGGAATAAACACAATGAACATCCCATACCATCCAATATAAATCCAATAAAACTGAATGGGGATCGATAAGTAAGCCCACAAGAAAATCCTTCGATCCGCTTTTCTCGTTTGCATCATAGAAAAGTACTCTTTAAGAGAAAAGAAGCAAAGGATCATCAAGGAGAACATGGATACGATGGGATTAAACAGGGTAGCCAAACAAAAGACAACAAACATCCCCCACCAGGTTTTAACCCGTAACGAAATTCGAGAGAAATCTTTACCTCTTTGCTTCCTCTTAATCTGTAAAAAGAGGACGGTCACTACGACCAAACCGATAAAAATAACAAATAAAGTCCATATAGCCGATTCCATCATCATCCCCCTTAAAATGACTATATTTCAAACGATAAAAATACTGTATAATTAAGCATATGGGAAAATCTACTACTTTAAAAGAGGGAATGAGAAATGCAAAGTAATAATATTTATATTTTACTGACAGACACTGGAACTCTTTTTACCAAATCCATCAAGAAATATACAAAAGCACCTTACAACCATGCCTCAATCTCCTTTGACCGAGACTTAAACGAACTATACAGCTTCGGGCGCAAACATCCAAACAACCCCATTAGTGGAGGATTTGTTAAAGAGGATATATTCCATGGAACCTACAGCAAATATCCCAATACCACATGTGTAATTTATCAATTAGAAGTAACGGAACGAGATATAGTAAAAATGAGGCGGGTTTTAAATGTGTTTAAGAGGAGTCGCACGAAATTTCTCTATAATTTATTAGGGGTTTTCGGGGTATCATTGAATGAACCTGTAGAATTCAGCAACTCGTACTTTTGTTCTCAATTTGTGGCAGAGATTCTCCAACGCTCAGGAATCAAATTATGGAATAAACTTCCTGCTTTAATTACACCTGAAGATTTCAGAAATCATTCACATTTGAAGCTGGTATATGAAGGTATATTAATTGACTATGAACCAATCAAACGAAAAAAAGCAAAATAATCCCCCTCGATTACGAGGAGGATACAACTTTAAGCCTCATCCACCTTTTGAAGGAGGTGGAATAGGAAATCGTATATGAGCTCGTAGGTAGCAATCATCGACAAGCCTTCATGAAAATCAGGGAGATCGTTTAAAGTAATGTTTAAATCCCATAATCCATCATCATTATTAAACAATAAGTCATAAGATGATTGGCCTTTAAGAGCATTGTCCAAATAATCCTCAATTTGACTGCGATATTTTTTTTGAAGCTTCAACCCCAGCATCGCATCATACGTTCCAAACACGTCATCCACTTCTATCGAAACAGCCTCCACCCCGATCACATCAAACCAGTCCAATTCCAGGAAAACAAACTCGTTTTTATGTTTTTTCAAGTAGGTGATTGGCTGATCTAGGAATATGAATGTTTCTTGAGCGATTAGTTCTTCCGTTTCCTTTTCACAACGCTCGATATATGCTTCTTCAAATCGCGAACCTGATTCCCGTGTCACTATCTTGTCACCTTCCAGGATTCCATGCTTTACTGCAAATTCTTTTTCCTGTGGAAATAAAGCAACGCTACCATTCATTTCTTCGATATACTGCATCAATCTCTTTCTTAACATCTTTTCCCTCCGCAAATGTAATTTCTCTACTTCTTTTATGCACTACTCTAACTCTAAGTATACAGGACAGTGATCACTTCCGAGTATTTCAGCATGGATTTCTGCGGTCTTTATAGAAGGTGTTAAACGGTTTGACACAATGAAGTAGTCAATTCTCCACCCAATATTCCGTTCACGGACATTACTCATATAGGACCACCAACTAAAGGCATCATCCCTTGTTGGATGGATATGCCGAAAGCTATCGACAAACCCTTCCTGAAGGAGCATGGTCATTTTCCCGCGCTCTTCATCAGTAAAGCCTGAATTCCCCCGATTTGATTTGTCATTTTTCAAATCTATTTCTGTATGTGCGACATTCAGGTCCCCACAAAGAACAACAGGTTTATGTTGTTCCAAATCAGTAAGATACTTCCGTAAAGTATCCTCCCACTCCAGACGTTCACTGAGCCTTGACAGATCCCTTTTTGAATTAGGTGTATATACATTCACCAAATAAAAAGAATCATACTCACATGTAATGATCCTTCCCTCAGGCTCCATATCTTCATTAATGCCGTAAGAGACAGACAGTGGCTTCTCTTTAGTGAAAACGGACGTTCCTGAATAGCCCTTTCGCTTCGCATAATTCCAATATTGATGGTATCCATCTAATTCTAATGTGATTTGTCCATCTTGAAGCTTTGTTTCTTGAAGGCAAAAAATATCTGCGTCCATTTGTTGAAAATACTCCAAAAATCCTTTTTTTACACACGCTCTAATTCCATTTACATTCCACGATATTAGTTTCATATTAATCTATTTAACTCCTTTACTCATAGCAATACCCTTTATTATCCTACCATAAAACCACCCGAAGGCATTCACTATACTGATATAACATACTTGAACACGAGATGTTATTCTGATATAACTTCATCCCACCCTTGAAATTTCGGCACAAAAAAACCATGCGTGTGCATGATTTTATCGTTTATTTTTTTGATTATTAGATTTAGAAGAGGACTTCTTTCCCGTTCTTCTCCCTGTAAAGGCAGGCTTCGTTTCATTTGCTGTCCCCTCCGAATGTGTTGAAGGTTTTTGCTTTAATGAGTTAGAGGATTTTTTGCTCGTTAATTGTTTATCTTTGAACTCGCCCTTTTTCCTTGACAGGGATTCCCGATCCTTACTATTCTTACTTCCTTGTCTTTTATCTCCCTTTTTCTTAGCGGTTGTTCTTGATTTTAAAGAAATGGTATTCCCTAGGTTTTGCTTTTGAATCCGACTATTCAGCTCTGATTCAATTCCGTCCAGAAGGCTTCTTTCTTCTGAAGAATAAAGGGTATAAGCTAATCCTGTTTCACCCGCTCTCCCGGTTCTTCCAATACGGTGAATGTAGGCCTCTGCATTTTCAGGCATGTCATAATTAAATACGTGAGTGACACCCTCAATATCCAATCCCCTGGAAGCCACGTCAGTCGCAACTAATATTGGTATGTCGCCGGCTCTAAATTGTTCCATTACAATTTCACGCTTTTCCTGCGGGATATCCCCATGGAGTTCAGCCACTTTGAACCCTTTTGATTTCAGCACTTGATATAATTTCGTGACCCGTCGTTTCGTTCTGCAAAAAACGATGGATTTACTCGGTTGAAATGCCTCTATTAATTGAATAACTGTCTCTTGCTTTGCCCTATCCACTGTGTAAATGGCAAATTGATTAATGGAAGTGGATTTTTCAGCATCCGCCACCTCGATAAATTGGGGAGTTTTCATATATTTGTGACCCAATTTTTTGATTTCAGCAGGTATCGTCGCAGAAAATAGCATCGTTTGACGATGAGCTGGCGTTTTCCTTAAAATTTCTTCAACTTTATTTAGGAAACCTATCTGGAGGAGTTGATCTGCTTCATCAATGACTAAAAACATAAGATGAGATAGGTCAAGATTCCCTCTTTTCAGATGATCTAATAGCCTCCCGGGAGTTCCAACCACAATAGTTACATTCTGTTCCAGTTCCTTGATTTCCTCCTCATGGCTTTTACCACCGTATACGGAAAGAACGCTAAACCCTTTGTTTTTCGTTGTGAGCTTCCTTATTTCACTTGTTACCTGGATAGCCAGCTCGCGCGTCGGGGTAATGATCAAACTCTGAATATGAGGGGTGAAACATTTACCTTTTTCCAGAATGGGTAAAACGTAAGCAAAGGTTTTACCCGTCCCGGTTTGAGCCTTAGCCATGACATCTTTTCCCTCCAAAAGGGTCGGTATCACATTTTCTTGTATGAGTGTCGGTTCACTTATTCCATTAGTAGATAAGGTCTTCTGAAGACTTTTTGAAAGTCCCAGTGATGCAAACGAGTTCAAAGATCATTCCTACTTTCTTAATAACAGATTTGACTTGTCTACTAATAGTGAAGGTTTGATGGTGAAAAAGCAAGAACAAAAAGGATCCTAATGACAAATCGTTCAAGCTAAACGTTCGTTAACCCTCTTGGGTATTTTTTCACCTAAATAAAAAACGCGATCACCTTATGATCATCGCGTTCTTGTCTTCACTCAATATACTACTTTTTTATTATTTCATTTATTTCCTGAAAGATTTCTTCTCTAATCGTATTCACCTTTGAAAAGTCCATGGCACTTATATAGATGGATTCAAGTTGTTCACGAAGGCATTTAGCTTCTTTAAGATATGAAATTGCTTCTTTCATTTTATCTTTATAGTCTTTTGTCGTTCGCTCTATATCGACAGCATATTTTTCATCTGTCCCTTGAGTAATGCATCTTTCATACATATCGATGATTTCATCAGATGCCAGTTCCGGGAAATATTCATGTGGTGCAGTACTATCGAAAATAGCGATTCCTTTTTCTCTAATGATCAACATATCAAGACTATTTGGGTCAAATCCACAATGATAAACCTCTACATCATAACCTTTTTCCTCTCCAGCAGAAGCAATTTTCTTTAACATCGTCGATTTTCCAGAACCTGCACGCCCTTTGATAAAGTAGCGCTTATCGACATCTTCTGTTAAATTCTGAATGTAGTCAACTGCTCCCTCAGGAGTCGCGGCACCTAAGAACCGATGTTTGACTGTCGAGGATTTTGAAAGACTCTTATCTTCAAAGAAGAGTGAAATTAACTCATTTGTTAATTCATTCGCTTTTGTGAAGTCCATATTGGAAATGTATATCTCTTCAATGTCATCATGAGCACTCAGGGATGCAGCAAAGGTATCGTATGCTTTCTGAAAGAATGAGGCAATTTTATCGTTTAAGCCAAGGATGTCTTCTTTGTGCGGCAATAGTTTCTTTGAGTCCCATGCCGCTCCTAAATTCACATATTCTTCAATAACACCGGGTGCTTTCGGTTCTATAACATGAGGAGCCGTCCCATCCACAATGCCGATCCCAAATTCAGGGAGGAGAACACCATCGATTGAGTGATTATCGGAAGCGCAATGTAAATAATCAACCTCTAACCCTTTTCCCTCAAACCGTTCTCCAACCGACTTCATCAATGAGGATTTACCTGTCCCGGGACCACCCTTCAGGATATAAATCCGCTCTAATCCATCTAACACCGAATCATAAAGACTGTAAAAGCCTTTAGCGGTATTCCCCCCAGCATAATAATGACGAACCTTTCCTTTCATGAGATCACCCTTTCACATTATATATTTAAACATATGATGTGGGGTCTAAATAGGTGAATACCCAAGTAAAGCGAAAAAACACTTCCACGAATGGAAATGCTTTTTATGTATTGCTGTGAATCAATCGTCTCCGTTTAGAAAGTCACCGATTCCACCAAGTAAACTTCCCTCACCAGACGAACGGCCTCCACCCTGGGGAGCACTCGCATAAATTCTTTCAGCTAAGCGACTGAATGGAAGTGACTGAATCCAGACGGTTCCAGGTCCACGGACAGTGGCAAAAAACAATCCTTCTCCTCCAAGGAAGGCAGATTTGATTTTCCCTACATACTCGATATTGTAGTCCACATCTTTCGTCATGGCCACTAAGCAACCCGTATCTACCCGTAACAATTCGCCAGGTTGAAGTTCTTTTCTATAAATCGTCCCTCCAGCATGAAGGAAGGCTAATCCGTCGCCCTCAAGCTTTTGCATAATAAATCCTTCACCGCCGAAGAAGCCTGTTCCTAATTTCTTTTGAAAATCGATCCCGACAGAAACTCCCTTTGCTGCACATAGAAAGGCATCCTTTTGACAAACAACTTTACCGCCTAATTCACTTAGGTCAACCGGGATGATTTTTCCTGGATAAGGAGCAGCGAATGATACATGCTTTTTCCCCCGCCCCTCATTGGTGAATACGGTCATGAACAAGCTTTCACCCGTTAATACACGCTTTCCTGCACCAACAAGCTTTCCTAAAAACCCCCCGGTCCCACTGCCCTTGGAACCATCTCCAAAGATCGTTTCCATTTCTATGCCGTCTTCCATCATCATCATTCCGCCGGCTTCGGCTACGGCACTTTCTCCTGGATCCAATTCTATTTCAACAAACTGCATATCATCCCCATGCAATTTATACTCGATTTCATGTGAATTCATTCATTATTCCTCCTTTTAAATTCAAGCATAATTACCTATTCTCCAAGACAGGTACATTTCCCTTCTCCCATTGATTTTTCACAATAATGAGATTTTAAGTAAAAAACACCACGTTACGAATCAATTCGTACGTGGTGTCTTTCCGTTATGATTACGGTTGAGATATGTTCTTACCGTAGAAGATTTCATCCATTTCCATTTTTACTTTATCTGTAATTTCATCCATTTCACTTTCATCCAGTTTATCTTTTGTATAGCCGAATAAATAATTATTTAAATCAAACTCTTTCAACTTGCATTTTGTATGAAATATATTCTGAGGATATACATTTACATCAATCATGTCATACTCATCTTTGATTTCCTCTGGTATGTAATTCTGAATCGAATTAATATCATGATCGATAAATAATTTTCGACCATTGATATCACGTGTAAATCCTCTCACCCGATAATCCATCGTCATGATGTCTGTGTCGAAGGAGTGAATAAGATAATTCAATGCCTTAAGTGGAGAAATCTCCCCGCAAGTAGAGACATCGATATCTGCCCGGAAAGTAGAAATCCCTTCGTGAGGATGATACTCAGGATACGTATGAACAGTGATATGGCTCTTATCAAGGTGCATCGTAACTGTAGATGGTAATGGTCCGGGTGATTCATCAAAATGTTCCGTAGGGACTTCAACTATCGGCCCTTCAGAAACCAGGATGGTCACACTCGCACCCTGTGGGACATAATCCTGCTTAGAAACGTTCAAGACGTGTGCGCCAATAATATCCGAAACATGTGTCAGGATCTTTGTTAACCGATCAGCGTTGTATTGTTCATCGATATATTCAATATACGCTTCACGCTCTTCACGGGTCTTAGTATAGCAAATATCGTACATATTGAAACTTAATGACTTCGTTAAGTTATTAAATTCATGTAGTTGAATTCGTTCTTCATGAGATAATTTCATTGTGAATTTCCCCTTATATGTAAGTTTGTCATGCCTGCCTATGCTTTTATCTTACCCAGAGCCAACCATGATAAAACAGGTTCTTTTGATTGAAGATGGTTGAAAATGGGTACTAAACATAGTGAATAAGCATTTCCCTTTTTACTTATTAATAAATTTGGATACAATGGAAGATAGAATGGAGTGTTAACAATTGAGACGATTGTTTTTTCTTATTATGATAGTTGCTTTTGCCTATATATCAAAACCCGCATGGGAAGACAAAGTGGAAGCAACAGAATTCGATTCTGTTCTCACAAAAATTGAAGAAATAAAGAACAGTCCTAAAGTGAAGGACACCTTCGATCAACTTTACAACGAAGTAAACCTTCTGCTCATAAAATTGGACGAGTCATTTAGAGATCTCGAAGATCCTTCTGATACAAAGGAAAAGAACCCGGTAGAAAAACCTGCTTTAACAGTACCAAGTGATCAAACCTTCTCTATTTATAATATTGTAATGGGAGATTCAAAAGATAAGCTTGAACAGGAGCTGGGAGAGGCAAAGAGACAATCCACTAATGAATACGGAGTTTCCTGGAATGCATATCACGAAAACTACCGTAATTTCTTAATGATTTCGTATGATGAAAATAACCAGGTTAATGGCCTTTACACCAATCAAGACCTCCTTTCCTCCTCATCGGGAATTGAAATGGGGGTATCCAAAGAGGTGGTTCAGAATGAACTCGGTGAGCCACTCTCAAATATCCGAAAAGGATTGACTTTATATCAGCTCCAAAACAATGGTGAACAGGAAGTCTATCAAGTGGATGGAAGCTACGTAACTGTGTTCTATGACAAGCATGAAAGTGACACCGTCACTGCCATACAAATAATCGATGAAAGCTTGGAAGCTAATAAGAAGAATTTCTATTCAGAAGCGAGTCCCGAGTTGAAAGAAGGATTTGAATTCCAGCTCTTTGACCTCACAAATGCTACACGTGTGGAAAAAGGGTTAAATGCTCTCTCATGGGACGATCAAGTCAGGGACACGGCAAGAAAACATAGTCTCGACATGGCGGAACAGAACTATTTCAGTCATACCAATCTAGAAGGTGAATCCCCATTCGACCGCATGGAAGAAGATCAGGTAGCCTTTCGTACCGCAGGAGAAAACTTAGCCTATGGACAATTAAGTTCCATCTTCGCCCATGAGGGACTGATGAACTCAAAAGGGCACAGGGAAAACATCCTTCAACCCCATTATGAACATTTAGGTGTCGGAGTCGCATTCAATGGAAAAGCACAGCCTTATTTCACAGAGAACTTCTTCAGTAATTAACGTAAAAATTCATATTCACTAAAAAAAGCAAGTGAGGATCCCTCACTTGCTTTTTTGCTGAGCATTTTATTGTGGTTATGGTTTAGATGGAGGAACCTCGCATCCATTTTCGTCACAAGCCATTCCATCGGTTCCCAGCGGCTGAAGTGAAGCCGGTTGATTCTCCTCTTCCCATACTTTCTGGATGGAGCTTAAAACTACGTCACTTGGCTGTGCACCTGAAATAGCGTATTTACGGTTGATCACAAAGAATGGGACACCCTGTACACCAATATGTCTTGCTTCTTCTTCATCGGTACGTACATCCCGTGTGAATTCTTGACCTTTCAATACGGCTAGTGATTCTTCTGCATCCAATCCCGCTTGTTCCGCTAATCCTACCAGCGTTTCCTTGTCACCGATATGCTTTGAAAGAGTAAAGTGAGCTTGTAATAGTAATTCAGTAAGCTCTGCTTCTTTTCCTTTCGTTTTCGCATATTTTGTCAGGCGGTGTGCATCGAATGTATTCGTCGGAATACTGGTATCGAAGCGAAAGTCCAGACCAACCGTTGCAGCTTGTTTCGTCATACTGTTTGTCATATTTTTTGCTTGTTCAAGAGATGTTCCATACTTTTTCGAAAGAATTTCCTGAATGCTCATATCTGTTTCCACGGGTGCATGTGGATCTAATTCAAAGCTTTTGAAAGCGACCTCGACTTGATCTCTTTCAGGGAATTTTTGGAGAGCTTCCTCTAAATGACGTTTCCCTATATAACAAAATGGACAAACAAAATCTGACCAAATTTCAATTTTCATACATAACACCTCTGTTTACATTTTCAATTCTTATCTGATCGTACCATAAATCGCATGTTTCCTCTTGTAAATTGCTCACGGTTTACGAATATGGAGGCTTTCTTCTCGTTCTTCTTTTCACTCTGGCTGTATGACACCTATCACAAATTGGAAACCCGAAGTTTGGAGGTAATTTCTTTCCGCATTGTTTACAGGAGTGACTCATACTCGTGACCTCTGTCCTGAGACTTTCGTAAACTCCATCGGCAATTTCACTTCTAACCCGCTCCCAGTAATAGGCCTCTGTTTGTCTTCCCAACCGATATAGGAATAAGAGATGCAGACCGACAGCCTTGTAGGAAACCTCTTTTTGTTCCAGGTTTTTGTTATTTATAGGTGGTTCGGGTAACTCTTCTCCGTGTACAATGGCGTACATGCACTCTAACCATTGCTCGGTTAACTGAGCCTCTTTTTTTGAAAAAGGAAGATGTAAAAATCCGTACAGGTCATTTAACGTAAGCTTTGCCTCGATATCGGTTCCACGAATTAGTTCGTATAGCTCCCTTTCTTCAAACAGGGTGGCTTTTTCCGTGCCATAAGGACTTTTGAATTTCTCCCAAAAGTAGAAAAACGTATCAAGGTCATGGTAATAGCGTTGAAAACGTTCAAACACACCGCTTGTCGGTGCGATGGCAAAGGTTTCGAGAGATCGATCGGGCTGATCTAACAGAAGCTTCATTACTTTAATATCCTTTGTAAAAGCTACTTTCCCTTCATTGTACAGTCCCTTTCTCCCGGCACGACCGGCAATCTGCTTTACTTCCTGTGATGTCAGCCTTCTCCTTCTCGTTCCGTCAAATTTATCGGTTTCCAGGAATACAATTCTTCGTATCGGTAAATTCAAGCCCATTCCGATTGCATCGGTTGCCACAATTACATTTGTCTTTCCTTTAATGAATTGCATCATTTGTTTCTTTCTTGTTTCAGGAGGCATACTGCCGTAGATCATGCTGACCTTATGTCCATTATTTTGCAACCTTGATGCCGTATCCAAAACTTTTTTACGGGAAAAACAAACGAGAGCATCTCCTTTTTTGGCATGCCGCAATTGGAATTCTTTCGATTCGACTTGCAAAGGAATTTCTCTTTTGTAATCATGGACTTCGATGTTTCCTTCACCCACTAATTCCATTAGCAGGTCCCGGACATTTTCACTTCCGATGATATGTACCTCTTTTGCCCTTGCTTTTGTAATAGCACGGTACCAGGAGAAACCTCTATCTTGATCGGCCAGCATCTGAGCCTCATCGATTACGATCACTTCATATTCGTCCTTTTCTCGGAACATCTCTACTGTAGACGATACATGCTTTGCCAAAAGAACTTCTTTTTCCTCTTCTCCTGTTTTCAGATTACAAGGGACTCCATCTGCGTTCAATGCATCAAATACCTCCAGTGCGAGGAGGCGGAGTGGAGCTAAATACATGCCGCTTTTCGCTTCTTTCATCCTGCTTATGGCATGATGGGTTTTCCCAGTATTCGTTTCACCGATATGGAGTGTATACTTGATATCCCCACGGAATGAAGGACTATACTCCCTTCCAAAAATATCATCCATCATTCGCTGTTCTTCTTCCTGCTTCCTTTTCAACTCTGCTAACTCAGCAGCCTTTCTCTTCTCACGCTTATGTTTATCACTTTCATATATGGAAAGGTGAATATTCTCATCAAAAGGAACTTCTACAAGCTGAAATAAGTCCACAACATACTCCTCTTGAATCCTGGTGAAAAAAGTCGACTTTAACGTAAGGAGAAAATGGTGGCTAAGCCTGCTCAAACGTTCTTCCGATAATGCCTGATCGAATACCTCATTGTAAGCCGACAATAATTCATCGGGCATATGAATGAGGAGCGAGCGGTATACAATTTGCTCTGAATAGTAAAAGACGAAGCGCTCATAGGGATAGAAATAGGTTTCGTATTCCCATACGTGTCCATCCCAGTTTTCACTCTTCTTGTGAATGGAGCCTGTAAACTCCTTAAGGAAGTCAGATACCGTTGTAAAAGAATCACTAGTGAAGTTTCCTTCCTCTTCCAGTCTCTCTTCCAGCATATATGGTTCAGTATGTCGATATTTTGTTTTTGATCCCAGATCTTGTACAATTTTTCTAGCAAATAAATAGCGTAACTCGACATACCAGTGCAGTTCAAACTTATCCATTTGCTTGTTTATGAAAGAGAGGATTTCTTTTTGAATATCCTTTTGAAGGGCTGCTTGCTTTTTTTCTTCGTGCTTTTTTATATAGTTTTCTCTAACATGTTGATGGCGCCCCTTCCAATCGTTTGTTGAAGGTGGCTGTTCCATTAACCAGTTTAAAATATGAAATGGCTGAAAATCTCTTATCTCATTGCGAAATAACTTGTTAATCAGTTTCTTATCCGTCCCTTCGATATCATAACCTTTCTTTCTTAAGAAGGCTTTTTTATGGCTGCGAAGAACCTCGTTGGTTACTTTGTTAAGCCAGATATTCGTCCAGATATTGTGAAAGAAAGCACTTCTTTCTGTAACATAATCCTGAAACGAGGGACATTTCTCATGTTTCTCTAAGTAAAGTGTGATATCATCTTCTATTTTTCGTTTTGTTTCCTCTATGGCTTCTTCACGAAGTATTTGAAGGTTTTGCATGGTAAGACCCCTTTATATGTTTTACGCGTTATTCTTATATGTACTTTATAGTGTATGTATTTCTTCTTTATCTAACAAATCTCTTGCTTACAAATAGTTCATTATAGCATACATGCTGTACCTAATTGATGATAAAATTAGGAAGCAGTGACACGCAAGCCCCGAATTTGGGGCTTGCGTGTCACTGCTTGCCTCTCTCAATCGCTTGCCCAACCGCTTCTGTTAGTTCCATGGTGAGCTCTTGCACCATTTTATCAAATGTAGATTCCAGAATTTTAGCCAGTGAACTCGTGGATTCAATTGATAACACTCCCGTCATAGCCGTGATGGAAGAGTTTACTTCATCAGCCTTAAAAAAACCTTCACCTGTAAACTTTTGATTGATCCCCCTTAATATGAACTTCACTTCGGATGGTTCCTTCCATTCTGTAATCAGTACCTTTACATGCACCTTTTTGCTCATCACTCCAACACGCAGGGTGAATTTCCAAGTCGATTGAACGTCAGAAATAACGGTATGCTCTTTGTATCCAGGAACAAGAGGCGCCCAGGCATTCATATCACGAATGAATTCCCATACATGTGAGCGTGATGCATGAACGTTAACATGATGAATTCCTTTTCCCATGAAAGTACCCCTTTCCTTATTAATTGAGAGGTCCGTGAATAGTATGTATGGTAAATGGCTATTATGCCTTGTGGAACTTATAAAAAAGAAGCTTCACAAGGAAGCCTCCTATTTCATGTTATTTACGATCTCTAGAACTTCATGGAGCTCTTTGATTTCATAATCAGGAATGATATCCTGAAGTTTTTGCTGACGGCGATTAATCCATACCGTTGTGATACCGAGATTTGAAGCCCCGAGAATGTCTGTATTTAAATTATCTCCCACCATGATCACTTCGTCCTTTTGAAGCCTAAGCCTCTCTAATGCATGAAGGAACATGGATGAATCCGGTTTCCCTTTCCCGATATCTCCTGAGATGATAATTTCTTCAAAATAAGGGATGAGTTCAGGAGTGATATCAAGCTTTGTATTTTGTAAATGGGGAGATCCATTCGTTAATAACAACAGTTTAAATTTCTCCTTCACTTCATTCAGCACACGAAAAGTATCTTCGTACACAAAAGGTCTCTCTTTTCTTTCCATGCGAAATCTTTCTGATAATTCCTCCCCAAGATATTCGTCCTTAATGCCTAAAGACTTTAATCCTGACGTCCAGGCCTTTTTGCGGTAAGTTGGGACGATTTCTTTCATCTTATGGAAGCCTTCATCATGTTCATCCAGAAAGTCTCCCCAAAGTCCTTCGAATGGGTTGATACCAATATTTTGTGTAAATTTATATGTATCATAGGTTGAATACAACTTAGTCGCAGCTTCTCTTACACTAAGCTCTAATTCTTGGGGATTCACCCCTACTCTCGCCTGTGCATAACCGCAAGTTGCTTTAAACGCTTCCTCAATACTTTTAGAGTCCCATAATAATGTGTCATCCAAATCAAACATGATGGCTTTAATCATCTCTTTCTCCCCCTTTTTCGTTTACGCCTGAACTTATATTTTAGATTACTAGCTATATGGGAATTAGTAAACCAGAAAGAGAAATAAATTTCTTCACGTTATTTTCAACGTTTTTAGGGAATATAACTAAAAACAACGTATATTGAGGTGATTTTTACATGTGGATTGTATATGCAAGTATGGTGTTAATTGTGATTGCTATAGTCATGTTAGGAGTCGCGCTAATGAAAACAATGAAGAAGACCAGACCCATTATTAATGAAATGAATCAAACGGTTTCGAACATTCAAATCAGAATGGATAAAATTTCTTCTGAAGCAAAGCTGCTACAAGAAACACAAGGGGAGATTCAGGGAGATATCGAATACAAAAAGACAACCATTACCAACACCGTTCAAGAAGTCAAACGCACCCCAGAAGTTTTGAAAGGATTTATTACCAGCATGAAAAAATAAAACACGATCACCTTACTTTTTAGTGAGGTGACTTATTTATATGCAGTTTAAGTTTACATAATATT
This sequence comes from Rossellomorea sp. ABR4_004, assembly GCF_056159585.1. Taxonomy (NCBI): domain Bacteria; kingdom Bacillati; phylum Bacillota; class Bacilli; order Caryophanales; family Bacillaceae; genus Rossellomorea; species Rossellomorea sp. ABR4_004. The sequence continues at coordinate 203,607 of NZ_JBSWVM010000001.1, forward strand.
ATTAAAGTTTACCCATACTTCCCACCTTGCTTTTATACATGATACAATCGATTGAACTAATAAAGAGGAGGAGAAGGTATGAAAAAATGGGCATTTGTTTCTGACTTTGATGGTACGATCTCTAAAAAGGATTTTTATCATCTTGTACTGGAGAAATACTTTGAAGAGGGACAAGCTTTATACAAACAATGGAAGTCTGGAGAAATAAAGGACATCGACTTTTTGCGTCAGGTTTTCACGTCCATACATCAAGAAGAAAGTCAGATCATTGAAGATATACATTCTCTGGAGATTGATGAACACGTTCCTTCCTTCATCCGTAAAGTGCAGGCACAAGGAGGGGACTTCTATATATTAAGCGCAGGTTCAGATTACTATATACATCATATTCTTGGGCAATACGGAATTAAAGGCGTTGATGTATACTCAAATGAAGGATACTATAAAGAGAAGAATGTACATTTGAATATTGATCCTGAACATCCACATCACTCTGAAAGATATGGAATCGACAAATCAAAAGTTCTTACTGATCTTAAAAAAGAGTATGAAACCATATATTTTGCTGGTGATAGTGAACCAGATAGTCATCCTGCCAAAGTGGCAAACATCACTTTTGCCATGAAAGCATTACAGGATATCCTGAAAGAAAACAATACCCCTCATATTGAAGTGGATAGTTTTAATGACATTGAGCAACATCTCATATGTATTGGTGTGCTGCGCTAAATCTTTTTGCTTATCTTGCCCTTGCGTGATACAATAATCTTGCCTCTCCCGAACATTCGCTTGTTGCGGGACACTTAACCATGTACGGACGGGAGGGGCCTCGCTAAAAAACCTTCAGACCGAATTCCCTTTAGGAATTCGGTCTTTTTTATTGGCTATTCATTATAAAGATATGAAAAAAGCCAGCCCCCGATTGGGAACTGGCTTGAGATACTGATGTAAGGAGCCACATTTGCCGTAATTTGATATAAGAAAGTTTTAAACCACCACTCCTCAAAGTGGGTGTTTGCAGAAGGTTTCCTGTCGTCCTCAAATCGTGGAGGCTTGACATTCCAACTTCGATGTAAAACTCCCTATTACAGTTTAAAGGTTAAAACTTCGTTATGATTACGTACAACGCAGCCTGTACTAGTATAATACATCATCATGAATTGCATTTCAACTATTGTTTTTCTTTACCATCAATAGATAGTAGCTAACAAATGAATCGGACCAAGGTCCGTCCCTCTTTCATTACGCGTCGTATACTTCCATTTTCTCCATAACATCGCCGTTTTTCATTGATTTAGCGATGTCGATTCCTGAAGTCACTTTTCCGAAGACGGTATGAACGCCGTTTAGGTGAGGCTGTGGCTCGTGAACGATGAAGAACTGACTTCCTCCTGTATCTTTACCTGCATGGGCCATGGATAATGATCCTTCTTCATGCTTATGTGGATTTCCTTCTGTTTCACATTTGATTGTGTAACCAGGGCCACCCATACCATTACCATTAGGGCATCCGCCTTGGCTCACGAAACCAGGGATGACACGGTGGAAGCTTAAACCGTTGTAGAAACCTTCGTTTGCTAATTTTTCGAAATTTGCCACTGTTCCTGGTGCTTCATTTGGAAATAGATCAAATTCGATTTTTTCACCTGTCTGAAATTGTATGTATCCTTTTTTCGCCATTAGTAACAGCTCCTTTTTTATAATAGGTCAATCAATATAATATCATTGAACAATTCTAATGTCACTTTAAAGGTCCGTTTTCAATAGGAAAACAATTCGTTGAACGTACCACTTCAATTATTTTCAACGTTTGTTCCTGCTGTTTTCACTATCCTCTAAATCTTCGGGTACAGGTTGTCATGAAACACCAACCTGTTCGAATAAGCTTTAAAAGAAGTCATTTTTCTTTTAGGGAGTGAAACATATGATCGAAAATTTATTGAGTGGTATTTCAATCGATCCCCAAGTCACTGTACTCGTTCCAGTGCTATGGGTTTTAGGGTATGCATTGAAGCGAACTCCTCACATTCCGGATTGGTTGATTATCTGGATCTTGTTACTCGCAGGAGTTGCTGCCAGCGGCTGGACTTTGGGGTTTGATTTCAATGGTATTGCCAATGGATTCATCGCAACGGGTGCAGCGATTACAACCCATCAATCTGTTAAACAGACGTTTTTCGCTCGGGTGAATGATCGAAATAAAAGAGAAAAAAAGAAATAGGGGCGAAAAAGGACTGGTCCACATGAAACTAACATTACAGTTTCTCACGGCGCCAGTCCTTTTAATTGTGCATTTATTTTGCTAATACTTCAATGAATTCTCTCATATAGTCTGGTAAGTCAGGTGGTCTGCGGCTTGAAACAATATGACCATCTGTGACGACAGGTTCATTTACCCAGGTTGCCCCTGCATTTTCCATGTCATCTTTTATTCCCGGTGTGCTTGTGACTTTTACACCTTGAAGAATCTTGGCTGAAATCAAAACCCAACCTGCATGACAGATTTGACCGATCGGCTTCTTACTCTTATCCATGGTTTGAACCATAGAAATCACATCTTCATAGCGACGCAACTTATCAGGTGACCATCCACCCGGTACGAGGATGGCATCATAGTCTTCCGGATTGATATCTTTAAACGCGTATTCTGAAACAATCGGAACCCCGTATTTTCCGATGTATTCTTGATTTGCATTTTCACCGACAATATGTACAACTGCTCCTTCTTCACGCAAACGTAAAACAGGATACCATAGTTCAAGATCTTCAAAATCTGCACTTACTAATTGAATGACTTTTTTACCCGTTAGCTTCAACAGGATCCCTCCTCACTTATCTTCACTATCATTGTCTAAGTTATGTATGGATATTGCAAACAATAAATCTTAGTTATACGGACTATACTTCTTAATTGCTTGAATGATTGTTTTTGTTTGGAAATAGGATACAAGGAAGGCAACTACGGTCATGATAGAACCAAACGTGTATATAAGGGGCGATAATTGCTTAAACGATTTTCTTTTCAAAAGAATCACCTTACCTTCAAATTTGTAACAACACTCTCCTATTATTCCCATTTATGAAAGAAGTATGATATAGAAAGGAACCTTCTATCGAATCATATAAGGTCATGATCAGGCATATGTTGATAGTACTGTTTCTGAAAGGGGTGAACCGATGAATAACCGCCACTATTCAATTAATCCTGAAATGAGAAGTGAAGAATGTTCCTTACCGTTTTGTGCACAAACCAATGATCCAGCCCCTCTCTTTGTTGCTGAGGCATATGATAACGCGCAAAAGAAAATAAACACCGTTAACTTAGGATCGTACAGGGGTAAATGGGTTATTTTATTTTTTTATTCAAGTGATTTCACCTTTGTTTGACCTACTGAACTGGCAGCGGTCGCTGCTATTTACCCTAAATTTCAAGCATTACAAACTGAAGTATTTGGAATAAGTACAGACAGTGTGTACGCTCACAAAGTGTTTACTGAAGTATCGCCATCTGCTTCTAAAGTGCAATTTCCGTTAGTGAGTGATCGAAATCATCAAATAAGCAGATCTTATCGGGTATTAAATGAGCGTGCAGGAGCTACGTTCAGAGCTACGATTATCATCGACCCTGAAGGATTGATAACGTCAAAAATGATTTACCCGCCTGAAGTTGGTCGGAATACCTATGAAATATTGAGAATGCTCGAAGGTATCCAATATGGAAGAAAAACGGGAGCAGGCGTTCCTGCAAATTGGCTGCCTAACCAATCAGGGATTCAGAAAGATCCTGATTTCATTGGAAAAATATAAAAACGGCTCCATCTATTCTTCAATGGGCCGTTTTTATATTAATTCTCCAACAGTTTGATTAGAGCTTGAGTGCCGCTGTTTCCTTCACCATTTTGAGCCAACTCTTCATATAATGAGAGAGCTAACTCTAACCCCGGTGTTTTGATTTCCATCTCCCTTGATGATTCCAGGGCTATCTTAAGATCTTTGATAAAGTGCTTTACATAAAAGCCGGGAGCATAGTCCTCATCAATCATTCGTGGAACCAGATTGCTAAGGGACCAGCTGCCTGCCGCTCCCGAGGTGATACTCTTAAGCACAATATCTGGATTCAAACCTGATTTCTTCGCATAAAGAAGGGCTTCACTTACTCCCATCATGTTAGAAGCAATCGTGATTTGGTTGCACATCTTCGTGTGCTGTCCAGCTCCTGCCTTACCTTGATACACAACATTTGAACCTAGAAGGTCTAAAAGGGGCCTTGCAGTTTCGAATGATTCCTCGTCTCCTCCTACCATGATTGAAAGCCTTGCTTCTTTGGCTCCGATATCTCCACCTGAAACGGGGGCATCCAATGTGGATACTCCTTTATCCTTGCCTACATCAAATATTCTCTCTGCTAATTTTGGAGATGAAGTGGTCATATCAATAGCAAGTGAATCACGTTTTAAGTGATGAAGAATTCCATTTTCACCGAGGTAAATTTCTTCTACGTCTTTAGGATATCCTACGATCGTAATGACTACATCTGAAATCTCAGCCACTTGCCTTGGTGTGTCTGCCCATTTTGCACCTCTATTGATGAGCTTCAATGCTTTATCTTTCGTGCGATTGTATATGACCACCTCGAAACCGGCCTCGAGCAGATGACCAGCCATGCTTTGCCCCATTACACCTGTTCCAATAAATCCAATGACACTTTGTTTAGTAATATTCTTCATTAACTGCCTTCCTCCCTTGCTTGACATCTATGTATATTTTTAACTAGAACTCTATAATTGTCCACTCCTGTATTTATTTGAATCTATCTCTAATGTTTAAATTCTTGTATGCCGGGAAAATAAAGAACATACTACACAAACTATATTATTCCTGAAGGAGGAAGAATAAAATGAAAGTAAATAAAACCTTACTTGTTGGTGCGACGGTTACAGCTGGTTCATTAGGATGGATCTTATCATCGAAGGAGAAACGTAATCAGTTGCACAATGTTAAAGAAGGATTGATAACGAAATTCAAAAAGAGAAGAAAAGAAGACCTACCTGTTGAAAAAGGTGGAAACCCAGACCCTGCAAATATTGAAGACAATTCCATGGTGAGTGAAGGAGCCATGACATCGGTTCAATATTACAATGAAAAAAAACAAGATTAATAAAGCTGAACGGGTGGGTTTAACCCCCTCGTTCAGCTTTTTCAATTCAGCATAAAAAAATATACGGTTACAAATAAAAGGACAACAGTTGCTACAATCGCCATCATCTTGATGAAGGCATCTGCAGATACAAATGTTTGTGTATTTATATGTCTCCTAGTTCGGTAGTAGTTAACGGTCGATCCAATAATGATAATTAACCCGATAAAGATAGAAACTCCACTAATGGAGACGGCGATTCGATCTTGGACGGCATCTCCTTGAAGCGAGTTATAATGCAAGCTTGTTGTAAGGAAACCAATCCCGATAATAGCGATCGCTGTTCGAATCCAGGCCAGGAATGTTCGTTCGTTTGCTAAGTGCTGCTGAATATATTTTGATTCATTTGTTCCGTTCATGCATGTCCACTTCCCTGGTTTTCCATTTACATGCAAACATCCTCTTTGAGGATGTTTGCATGATTTATCTATGCTCTTTTAACTACACCTTTCTAATTTATCGCACTGCGCATCTGTTTGGACCTGTTTCCATTTCACGTTGTTCATCTTCTTCCGGATGCATTTTACCCATGTTTGTTTCACGGATCTTTTCATAGCTATTTGGTTGAGGAGGAAGATTTTCCGTAACTGTTTTTCGGAATTCCTGCTCATCTTCAATATTCAACCCATGATTTTCTCTATATAAAGCCTTTAGGGGATGAGACACCGATCCATCTTCATTCATCTCATCAATTGTCATAAAGTGTGCAGGCAAGACAATTAAATCATCCGCAAGACCTTTATATCTCGTATACAGAGTTTTTCTCAAGTCCCCTACCCAGTCTTCTGCTTTACCAGCTAAATCCGGTCTGCCTATCGAATCAATAAACAGAATATCGCCAGTTAATAAGTAGTGATCGTCGACAATAAAGGACGTGCTCCCAATCGTATGTCCAGGTGAGTATACAGCTTTAATGGTCGTGTCCCCCACATGAATGACCGTGGCACCATTTAATTCTTTATATTCGAATTGAACGTTCTCTGCATCTTTAGGAGGTAAATGATAAGGAGAATTGTATTCATTACTTAAAGACCGACCGCCTGAGATATGATCTGCATGTAGATGGGAATCAAGTACTGCCTTCACCGATACCTTATGGTCTTGAATAAATTTCTTATAAGGCTCCAATAGCCGGCTGGGGTCAACGAAAGCCACTTCTCCATTTGAAACGATCGCATAGGATAAACAACCTTTCCCAATTCGGACAAATTGATAAAGTGAACCACCTGAAACATCACCGATCTTAACTGGCTCTAAATATTCACTCCAAGCTTGCATGCCCCCATTTACGGAATATATGTTATCCATTCCTGCTTCTACCAGCATCTCTGCCGTTTTCGTAGAAGAATTTCCTTTTGCACATATTACGTAAATGATTTCATCACGTGGTAAAGTGGATTGAACAGATTCCAGATTGTCCTTCAGTTCGGAAAAAGGCTTGTTTATTATTTTTACGTTCTTCCCTTCTACCTTCCAATCATCGAAAGCATCCTTTGGACGAACGTCCAGAATAAACATACTTTCTCCATTGAGTATCTTTTTCGTTAATTGTTTTGACGTCAATTCTTTTACTTTTGTCATATGATGAATTCCTCCCTCTTACTATTTTCATCCCATCGTAAATAAATTATCCTATTTTCCGCACTTTAAACCTACAGGGGTATTTATGATAAATATTTTGCCAATCAAAATGAAAATCGAAGAAAGAATTTAATTTACTTTACCTTCCCATGCAAGCATTCCGCCGTTCATATTTGTTACATTGAATCCTTGATAGTCTAGAAACTTTACAGCTTGACTGCTTCTGCCACCGGATTGACAGACCACGATGTATTCTTTCTTCTTGTCTAATTCATTCATTCGAAATTCGAGAAGGCCTAATGGAAGGTGGATACTAGAGGAGATTCTCCCGCTTCTCACCTCAGCTACTTCGCGAACATCAATAATATTTAATGTTTCTCCAGCTGTTAATCGTTCATTTACCTCTTTTGCTGATATTGAATTCATTCATCTTCCCCCTATTTCATTAAGGTCATATAACCTTCTAATTGGACCAGGCGTTCATCCCGCCTTTTACATTAGTAACGGTTGTGAACCCTTGTTTTTTTAGGATGTTACAGGCACTGGCACTTCTCATACCACTTTGACAGATCACAATGATTTCTTTGTCCTTGGATAATTTGTAACCGTTTTGCTGTAAAGATTGCAATGGCATATTCTTAAATTGTCTGATGTGATTTTGTTTGAATTCTCCAGGCGTTCGAACATCAATAAATTGCTTGTCACTGTCACCGAATAATGGTTTTAATTCAGCAATAGAAATTTGTTTGATGTTTTTTCCTGGTTTCTTCATCATCAGAAAAAGAAAAATGAATATAGCTAAAATAATAACTCCAATAAATTCCAAAATCTCACCTCTTCTGTCTAAATTAATCTGATTCTCAAGTTATTTACTTTATATTTTTATATTATACCCCATTAGGTATTTAGTCAAGTACTGTGTCTCCTAAGAAAAACCGACTCTATCCTAAGAGCCGGTTTGATATTTTATAGATAATAATAGTAGCGTTTATGGGGGCCCTTAAATGGGGTATTTACAATCTGTCCTCCAAGGAAGCCTAATCCCAGACCAATTAAACCTGCACCGATTGGATTAATACCAAACCCGTAGCCTCCAGCCGGCCCAAATGGTGGTGGACCGTAACCGGGCTGTGGAAATCCTTGGGGGGGAAATCCTTGTGTTCCCACTGTATTTCCATAAGGTCCTTGATTATAATAACCGGGGCCTCCACCAAATCCCCCTCCTTGGTTCCCTTCCCATGGTCCATAGCCTTGGTACCCTCCTGGAGGATTGCCGTCATATCCACTCCCAAGGTTTGGAAACCCGGATCCGGTATTGAATAGGTTCATCAAATTCTTTCTGTATATGGTTCTCCTCTCATACATCTTCGTCACTCCTCTTTATTAGCCTATTAATAAATGGGAAAAAGGGAAGGGCAAATGTCCATGTTACGGGAAAAGTAGTGAGCCCTGAACGGATCTCCACTCCTGAACCCTGCTGTAATTCATGCTAAAATGGAGAAAACTAATACGGTAAATGTTTCATATATCATAAAAAATTCACTAATTTCGTCTATAATAAAACTTATGCCATTGCATGTGTAGTATGGATAGGAGTGGTTTACGTTGAAAAAATGGAATGTCCTGATTGTGGATGATGAGCCGGAAATGAGGCAGCTGATCAAACTGTATTTAAACAGGGAGCAATATTTCTGCTTAGATGCAGAGAACGGACTCGCTGCACTCGATCAATTGAAGAAAACACATGTGGATATCATGGTTGTGGATATCATGATGCCATTCATGGATGGTTATCAATTACTAAAAGAGGTGCGGGAAACAAACGAGGTGCCCTTTATCTTCCTTTCGGCTAAAGGAGATGATTTAGACAAAGTGAAAGGACTTAGGCTTGGAAGTGACGACTATATGGTTAAACCTTTTAATGCTGAAGAGCTTGTTGCACGAATCGAGACGATTCTGAGAAGATCCTACGGAACTCAACCTTCCCAACATTCGATGGTTGAACGATATGGACCGGTCTCATTTAATTTAGCATCAAGGACCATTTCAGTTGGTGAGCTTTCACCTCGCTTAACCCTAAAAGAATATGAACTTTTCTTGTTCCTTGCCCGTAATCGAGGAAGAGTGTATAAGCGAGATCAACTTCTCGATCAAGTATGGGGAAGTGATTATGAAGGTAGTGATCGTACAGTGGACACCCACATTAAAACATTGCGGCTGAAATTGAAGAACTATGGACATTTGATCGAAACCGTGTGGGGCCTTGGCTATAAGTTCGAGGGATCCGTTTGAAAAATCCACACCTGACTCTCAATAAAAAAGTCTCTCTCCTATTATTAAGCAGCTTATTTCTAACCATTGTCTTTTCATTTCTTTTTATTCATTTTCTCTATAAGGATTTATATATTGGGACCGTTAAGGATTCACTGCTCTATCAAGGACAAAGGACAGCTGATCACTATCACTATGGTGACGTAAGCGGAAGTGTAAAGGATAAAATCCTTTGGTATAATGTGATCTCCCCTTACGAAGTGTCTGTTGTGGAAAAGCTTGAAGACTTAACCAAAAGCTTCCCATATCGTATTGACCAAAATCCCCTCATCAATAACGACGACAAAAGAGAATTGGCTAAAGGAAATCCGGTAATGAAAGAAGGATATGTAGCAGAATTTAATCGGAATGTGATTGGAGCTATCTTTCCTCTTATGAACGAAGAACGATTAATGGGGTATTTACTCATTTATATCCCCTTGGCTGAAATGACGGAAGTCTTTAGTAAAGGGATCCCAATATTGGTGCTTACAGGTGTCATGTTTTATTTTGTATTGTTCTTGATCATTCAATCTTCTTTAGGTTCATTATTTAAACCTGTTAGGGAAATGCAGTTATTCTCAAATAAAGTCGCGAAAGGGGATTTTTCAGACAGGCTGAATGTCACCTCCAAAGATGAAATGGCCGAGCTTGCATTGACCTTTAATAGTATGGTCGATTCCCTTCAACATCAAGAAGAAAGGAAGCGTCAGTTTCTTTCGGATGTTGCCCATGAATTAAGAACTCCCCTAACCTATATCGGGGGATACGCCAAGGCTTTGACTGACAAAGTACAAACGAATCCTGAAGAAATGGAAGAAAGCCTTCATCTTATTCAAAAGGAATCGATACGAATGCAAAGATTAATTACTGAGCTACTTGAATTAAATAAATTGGAGGATACTTCTTTTTCTTTGGATATAGAGCCGATTGTGCTCTCTCAGTTACTAATGGATTCATTAGCTCTTATACGTCCAAATGCAAGAAACAAAAAAATGGATGTCCAACACGAATTAAATGAAGAATCCATTATTAATGGGGACTCCAACCGGGTCATGCAAGTATTTTATAATATTTTTGATAATGCATTGAAGTATTCCCCTGAAGAGAGTTGCATCTTCATTCAATCATACGAAGAAGATGGAATGGCTGTTGTGAAAATCGTGGATAACGGTATTGGCATTCCTGCAGGTTCCTTATCCCGCATCGGAGAAAGGTTTTACCGCTCGGATTTGTCTAGAACAAGAAATACTGGAGGATACGGCCTCGGTTTATCAATCGCGAAAGAAATCATGCATAAACACGATGGTTCTTTATCTGTAGATAGTGAAGAAGGCAGGGGAACAACGGTCTATCTAAGGTTTCCTTTACTTGAAATAAAAGACTGAGTCACTTGCAGACTCAGTCTTTTGCTATAAATACAAAATAGTCAATTACCCAAATAGATTTTTAATAGATTTAAAGAAATCAGCGATGGCATTTAACAAGCCAGTAAAAAAGTCAGACACTTTTTGCCCGAATCCTTCATCTTTGACCATTTCCTTAATCGTGGTTTGGATGTCATTCGTTAGGTCATCTAACTGTTGTTGAACATTATCAAAGTTAATATCGAGTGACCTCATTTTTTCAAACAAATCGATTAATAACTGGCGATCCTCCGGGCTTAGCTCGATGTTCAGAGTTTGGAGCTTCTCTTCAACGATTTGTTCAACTTCTTCTTTCGTAGCTGGATCTTGTTCGGCTATTTCCTTCTTGATTTCGGTTAAGAGGTTGCTGACCTCTTCCTTATCAATCCCAGCTTCTTTGGCTAGTTCTGTTGCAACCGTTAATTCCTCGTTGGCAACCTCCATTCGAACCGTATCAAGTTTCTCTCCACTAACATCATACGCTTTATAAATCCCGACTAATGCAGAATGACCACTTACCTTTACAGGGGAGGCCACATCTACTACTGCGTTCTCTACCCCCGCAGTTAATAAAGCATTGGAATACATCGAATTTGTCACTTCCGTAATATTTTCCGGTGTCACAATATTAACCTTTAGACCTTCGCCTTTCTCTTTGCGAGTAATCATGGCGGAGGAAAACATGCGTGCATTCCTATTTTCACCTTCAATATACTTTACAAGGTCTTCACCTGTTGCAGTAAATTCTTCTACTTGTGTTCCTTCATCAATCCCTAATTGCTCTTGAACTTCTTTTTTCTGTTTGTTTGAAAGTGTTTCTCCGTATACGGCGATAGGCAGCCCGAATTTTTCATTGATGCTTTCTTTATCATTATCTGCAGCAGATGCTGGCTGAATGAGGCCCACCATTAGTGATAATAGTAAGGCAATACGAATCAATTTCTTCATTAATCATTCTCCCTTTTTCATGATGGATAGATAATAGAGCTAATCCACTCTTCATTGTACTAGTCACATTAAGTATGTTCATCCATCTAGAGTCTTATTTCTTCCTGTTGATTAGACGAACAATACCAGAGGAAAGTTACAATGACTTTTTGTCCACTACTATACCATCAACGAATCTACAACACAAAAAAGCTTAGTTCTGTTCACTATTAATCCTCTATATAGTAGAAGATACTAGGTGAATTAGAACTAAGCTCAAGATGATTTAGAGTATATCGAGCCAGATTTTAATCGCAGTAGCCAGGATTAAAACGGCCAGAATCATTTGAAGAATCTTTGTATTCATCCTCTTTCCTGCCATTGCGCCCAGTGGAGATGCAATTAAACTAGCTACGACCATGATCATAGCTGGTAAATATTCCACTTGACCAGTCGATATCTTTCCGACTGTTGATCCAATGGAAGAAATCAACGTGATGGCAAGGGATGAAGCGATCGTCATTCTTGTCGGAATTTTAAGGACCACCAGCATAATCGGAACTAATAGGAAAGCTCCTGCCGCTCCAACGATTCCCGCTCCAATCCCGACGATCAAGGCAAGTATCGCCGCTAACCACTTGTTAAATGTAACGTCTTCGAGTTTTATATCATCAATGCCTTTTTTGGGGATGAACATCATGATAGCTGCAATTAATGCAAGAATTCCATACACTATATTAATTCCAGCCTCACTCATGAATTTTGAACCATACCCGCCAATGAAGCTACCGATTAAAATACTTACACCCATGTAAGTGATGAGGGTTTTATTTAAAAAGCCTCCTTTTCGGTAAGCCCAGACCCCACCTAGTGTGGCAAAGAATACTTGAACTGCGCTAATACCTGAAACTTCGTGAGCAGTGAATGTTGCTACTCCAAGCAATGGCGGAATATAAAGAAGCATGGGGTATTTAATGATACTACCGCCGATCCCTACCATTCCTGATATATACGAGCCGACAAATCCGATTAGAAAGATTGTAATGATAAAGGCCAAATCCATCGTGTTGTTCCTCCTCTTCTAATAAAACGGGAACCCATCTTTCAGGTTCCCATTTTGGTTATTTGTTTAGATTAGTGCGATTGATTAACGAACTGCACAACGATTTGGTCCAATTTCCATCTCACGCTGCTTCTCTTCATCTGGCGTTACTTTACCCATGTTCGTCTCACGAATTTCTTGATACGCGTTTGGCTGAGGTGGAAGGTTTTCTGATACTAGCTTTCTGAATTCTTCCTCGCTCTCGATATTTAAACCATGGTTTTTTGCAAATAATGTTCCCAGCTTTTCACCTACAGATCCATCTTCGTTTAATTCATCAATAATCATAAAGTGAGCCGGTAAGACGGTAAGCTCCATAGAAAGGTCTTTATACCGCTTGTAAAGACTTTCTCTAAGATCAGCTACCCAATCTTCTGCTTTCCCGGCAAGGTCAGGACGTCCAATGCTATCTACAAAAAGAATATCACCTGATAATAAATACTTTTCGTCAATGACAAATGACGTTGACCCGATTGTATGACCAGGTGAGTACAGAGCTGTAATATCAATGGTAGTATTTCCAATCACGACATTATTCCCGTCTTCCAGTGAAGCATATTCAAAGGTAACTTCTTCAGCATCTTTAGGAGGTAACCAATAGGTTGCATTTGTTGCTTCTGCAATGTTACGTCCACCAGAAATATGATCGGCATGCAAGTGAGTATCAAATACATTTGTAATCGCTGCGCCTTTTTCTTTTGCAAAGTCGATAAAGATATCAGTCATACGAGTAGCATCGACGATCGCTGCTTCCCCATTGGACACCACCATATAAGATAGACAACCTTTACCTAAACGTACAAACTGATAAAGTTCTCCGCCATTTGTTAATTCACCCACTTTAACAGGTTCCAAATGTTCGCTCCAAGCTTTCATTCCACCTTCGAGGTAGGATACGTCCTTCCCTTCGTCTGAAAGCATATCCGCTACCATAATAGAAGAACCTTCTTTCGCACACACGACTAGAATGTCTTTATCCTGTGGTAGTTGACCCATTATTTCTTCTACACCATCTAAAAGATCGAAGTATGGGATGTTTAGATATTCAAATTTTTCACCTTCAATTTTCCAATCTTCAAAGGCATCTTCATTACGGACATCCAAAATGAATAAATTTTCCTTTTTCATTACTTTCTGTGCTACTTCTTTTGTATTCATTGGTTTAACTGCCATTCATCTTACCTCCCTGTATTAGTGGTATCATCTTACTTCACGTTCGATTCAACGTCTCCAGTCCAATCGCTCATACCTGGTACTACATTGATTACATTAGAAAATCCCTTTTCAGCTAATAGCTGCGCCGCCATGTCGCTTCTGTTTCCTGTACGGCATACAACATAAATATCCTTGTCTTTATTAAGTTCATCCACTCGGGTTTCCAATTCTCCAAGTGGCATTGAAATCGAGCCTGGAATATGTTTGAATGCATATTCGGCCTTTTCACGGACATCCAGTACGATGATATTTTCATCACCAAGTTTAGTAGACAATGTTTCATTATCTGTTACTGACTCATGTTTACGCTCTACAGTCTCTTCCCCACTTGATTTGCGGACAAAATGCTTCAGAACATCTCCTTCTTCAATGGTTCCGAGATAATCGTGCCCGGAACTTTTTGCCCACGCTTGAAGATCAGCCTTTGATCCTTTGTCTGTTGCCTGAACTTCAATCACTTGGCCAGCTTCCAGGTCATTCATTGCCTTCTTTGTTTTTACGATAGGCATTGGACAAGCTAATCCCTTTGCATCCAATACGAAGTTTGATTCAATCGTGTTCATATATAAAACCTCCAATTACCTCATAGGGTATATTTCGTTGCAAAAAAAATTAAATGAATAGGTTCACGTTACCATTTTCAGCATCTGCTAAATACGCAGCTACTCCAGCATACTCAATTTCTTCTAATAATTCGTCTTTGTGTAAACCTAATAAATCCATCGTCATGGTACATGCAACCAGTTTGATATCCTGTTCTCTTGCCATATCGATTAAATCAGGCAAAGGCATTGCATTATGCTTCTTCATGACACCTTTGATCATTTTAGGACCCATTCCCATGAAATTCATGTTTGATAACCCCAGTTTATCTGCGCCACGAGGCATCATACCCCCAAACATTTTCTCCATAAATCCTTTTTTCACAGGAACCATTTCTTCTTTTCTTAAAGCATTCAGTCCCCAGAATGTATGGAAAATGGTTACGTCATGATCATAAGCCGCAGCTCCGTTCGCAATGATATATGCAGCCATCGCTTTATCATAATCTCCACTAAATAGAATAATATTGGTTGTTTTTCTTTCTGACATTGTATCTCCTCCTATTTACTGTAAGGGGTATTGATCCCCTTAAAAAAATTTATCCTTTTTTGATCCAGAATGTAAATACATCATTTTCTTCATTTGATTCGAGCAATTCATGTCCAGTAGATTTAGCCCAGGCTGTCAGGTCGCTTTTAGCACCTTTATCCGTTGTTTGCACCTCTAAAATTTGTCCAGCTTCAATTTCTTTTATTGCCTTTCGAGTTTTTACAATCGGCATCGGGCAGGCTAATCCTTTTGCATCTAGTACTTTATCTGCGTTCATTACTAATTCCTCCTAAGAATAATTGTTTTTCAATACCCATAATGGTATATTATATGATATAAAAAAAGATGTCAACTCTTTTTGTTATCGACTTTTAACTAATAAATTCACTGCTTCTTTTACAAGGTCTTCTGTATTTTCACCAGTCTCTTGTGAATCCCTTACACATTCAACAAGGTTCATACTGACAATTAAGCCTACGGAACGGTCAAGAGCTGTTTTTGCTGCGGAGAGTTGTGTAATAACGTTTTTACAATCTTCCCCTTGCTCCATCATTCTTACGATTCCGCGGAGCTGCCCTTCAACACGTTTAATTCGATTCTTAACTTGTGAATTGTATTCCATAAAGACACCTCCTGTTGGCTTATTGTTTCCTGCTACAATTACAATAATATACCCCACTAGGTATAAAGTCAAGAGATATTTCACACTTTTTTTGAAAACAGCAAAATAAAAAATGAGTACAATTGGAGAAATTGTACTCATTCTCTCATTATATAAGATAGAACATCACTTGCCTTTTCGCCATGTATTCCAACCGGTTCTGAATGAAGGCAACGGGCTCTTCC
The DNA here is from genome assembly GCF_056159585.1 of Rossellomorea sp. ABR4_004. Classification (NCBI taxonomy): domain Bacteria; kingdom Bacillati; phylum Bacillota; class Bacilli; order Caryophanales; family Bacillaceae; genus Rossellomorea; species Rossellomorea sp. ABR4_004. The sequence goes on from NZ_JBSWVM010000001.1 coordinate 219,283, forward strand.
AGATAAATCGGCACAATCTGATCCCATTCTGGAACGTATTGTTTAATATTGAATTCCATGGCATAGCATGTATTTGCTGTTAGAGGGAGGTCGCCTTTTATAGGGATATCTCTTTGTTGATCATATAGTCCTAATAATGCTCCTGCTTCATGGCAGTGGTTTCCTATGGGGTGAGAATAAAGCATCGCCTCTATCTCTTCATCTGCTGCCTTTTTCATTACACGATGAAACACTTCATTTCCAGTTCTACCCACTTTCATTTCTTCTGTAATGATATCTTCAAACCTCAAGGCTGTTTGTAACGCGGACTGAAGCCCTTCAGGAGCTTCTTCCTCACCCGGATAGAGAACGTATGCGAGTTGCTGGGTGTCTGTCGCTAAGCCGAGATAACGAATACCAAAATCCAAATGTACAATATCTCCACATCGGATGATTTCCCCTTCTAATCGTTCCATCGCTGCCCCTTTTCTTTGTAAGTCCACCGTAGGGTAAAATGACGTTTCCATTCCTAAATCCAAGACACGTTGCCTTATCCAGTCGACTACATCTTCTGTCGTTGTGATACCTGGATGGATCACCGTTCCGGATAAGGCTTCTGCAGCTATTTGCCTCGCAAGTTCAGCTATTGAAGGATAGGCAGTTAGTTCCTTTGATGACCTAATCGATAGCCAATCAACAATGATGTTTTGAGCAGTCACAAATTCATGTGAGTACTCATCAAGTAATATGCTTAAATGTTGGTTTAACGAATGACTTAAACCATCACTTACAGCAAACGATGGGGAATAGTTCAAGGCAATTGTATCAGGACATTGAACTTCAACAAGTCGTTTAAGGCACTCCCATTGATCACAGTCTTCCGGTTTCCATATTCGTTCATAAAATGGCTCAAAGTTCGGATTAGGGTGGAGTACCCACCTTTTCAATTGTTGATCTCCGTCAAGATAAAACACTAGAATCGTCAATCTCCCGGAACCGTCTATTGATGCCGGATAGAGACTTTTCAGAACAGGATCTTCATTATACTCTCTGCCTGCAATAATCCACATATCAAGATTATGCTTTTTCATTAAGGAAGGTAAAAGGGTATTAAGTCGATGAAATAGCCATCGGTTCTGTGTTTCTTCTCTTTTCTTCAACGGAAGAATTCCCGGTAAATGTTTCATATCTTCACTCATGGCCATCACTCCCTTATTTCTTTGATTTCATTACATTTTCGACAAAAAATGATTTTTCCCTCCTAAAAAATAAAAATGACCATTAGATAAAATTCCTCCAATGGTCAGCAGTTCCTATGTATACTCATTTGTTAAATGGTTCTTTCACCACTAATTATTTCTTTCTGTAGATAACCTACAAACTCTTCAAGATGACGGGGTGAACAGATATCTTCTTCTAATAGAGGAATTCGATATAAGGTCTGGTTTGTAAACTTCTCCCTCATCAGCTTTAAGTATAATTTTTCCTGGTCCCTCCTTTTTTGAAAGAATTCTCCATCTGCCTGAATCGGGAGGACCTTATTTATGATCAGTCCCCCAATATTCAATCCGTGGTTAGCCATCAATTCAATGGCTTTTTCTGTTTCCAGTATCGGGAGCCTTTCAGGAACGAGTACAAAGATAAATCCTGTTCTTTTTTGATCCAATAGAATCCCCCGTACTTTAGAAAACTTTTCACGACGCTTTTGCAGGACATCATAAATGGGATCCTCTACCGGCTCGCCATCATTCAATAGCTGTGAATAGTTCTTGTTTGTTTTCTTCCGCCTTTCCAGCATCCCGTCCATCCATACTCCCATGAGTTCAGGAAGGGATAAAAGTCGGATCGTGTGACCTGTTGGCGCTGTGTCGAAAATGATCTTATCGAACTCATCTCCCTCCTTGAGTATGATGGAAACCATCCTGTCAAATAATGCAGCTTCTTCCGCCCCGGGTGCCGAAGCTGCCATATCGATTTGACGGTGAACCTCGTTGACCATCTTTGATTTAACCATTCCCTTTAAATTTCGTTTCACACCGTTAATGTAATCCTGTGTTTCAACCTCAGGGTTAATTTCTATACCCCATAGATTTTTAAGAAGAGGAGTTTTATACCCCTTTATTTCCTGATGAAAAATATCACCCAGGTTGTGGGCGGGGTCTGTTGAGATGATTAGCGTCTTTTCTCCCATATTCGCAAACATTACGGCTAATGCAGAGGCAGATGTTGATTTCCCTACTCCTCCTTTACCGCCTACAAATAGAATCGTCTGGTGTTGTAATTCATTCATGTCTATATCTCCCCTCCCTATACATCAACAACATCTGATTCCATCCAAGGGCGAGTGCTCCATTCCCATTCTCAAATGCCAATCGTGAAATTTCTCTATTATATATGGATAAAGTTCCAATGTGTAGTAAAAAACGGGATTCGGCAGTCCAAGCATATCTGAATAGAGCAATAATAAGAATAGATCATCCTCATCTCTCAATTCCCTGGCGATTTCCGTTTTGTGAGGGAGGGAAATGATGTCATCGTATAGCTGTATGATTCTTTTAAACTTTTCTTTCATAGACGAATCCATTCGTGTTCCCCTCCTTATTGTAGTGTCTGTAATCTGACATGTTAATTTCGATAATCTTGTTCCTCCTTCAAAAAGAAGTAGAAAGAAGGGGACTAAAAACCCGTGTCCCCCTTATCTATCTCATGACTAAGCAGAGAACTGTGAAGGGTCATCCCCCTTTTTGGATAGGGAAGATGCGGCAGTTATTAAAATCCATAAAGTGAAAATGAGAATGATACTTCCAAAGATAAAGAGCAGCATATTCCCTTCTGATTCTCCTACACCTGACCATTCAAACACGACTTGGTTAATCATCGCCCATAAGGTCATGAACATAAGGAATACCATTGGAATTAAGGTAGCAATATAGTTTCTTCCTTGACGCTTAAGCCAGATGGTAATCAGAAGTAAACTGATTCCAGCAAGCAATTGATTCGATGTACCGAAAAGCGGCCATAGAAGGTACCCACCCGACCCGAATCCTTTAGGGCCTTGAGGTAATAATGTTAAAGCCGCACTTGAAACAACGGCAATCGTCGTTGCAACATGAGCATTCGTTAAAGGATTTACGTTGTACTCTTCTCCCAACTCGGCGATGATATAGCGCATCAGTCGAACAGAGGAGTCCAATGTAGTTGCAGCGAAGCTCACAATGATCACTGAAACAATCGTAGCTGCGATATCAGCAGGAATTCCCACACCTGTTGCAAGTTGTCCGGCTCCTTGGATGAAGACACCCAGCCCAGCACCGCTTGCTGCAGCAAAACCGCTGTAAGTCGCTTGGAATTCTTCCACGTTCGGGAAGAATGTTATACATGCAATGATTGCTATCAATGCAAGTGCCCCTTCACCTACAGCTCCTAAATACCCTACAAAGCGTGCATCCGTTTCTTTATTCAACTGTTTTGACGATGTGCCTGATGAAACCAATCCGTGAAATCCGGAAATGGCACCGCAGGCAATCGTGATAAATAATAACGGGAACCAGGAAACATCTGCAGCTCCGTTTGTCATTGGTGCGGTAATTTCTGGATTTGTAAACAGAAGTCCAAGATATAGCAATCCTAACCCAACAATTAATTGATGGGAGTTGATATAATCACGTGGCTGTAATAGCTTCCAAACAGGTAGAGTTGAAGCTATGTATACATAAATCATCAGAATGACGATCCACACCAGGAAAGCCATGCTTGTTGAACTTAAGCCAAACAATGATGTGGCCTCTTGTCCACCAAAGTAACGAACTAAATCAATTTGCAAAAAATCAACACGGCTTGCAATGACAGCTGATGCATACATGACTGCCAATGCAACGATTGAAGGCACCAACATGCTGCCATTACGCTTATAAACCGAATACCCAATCCAGACTGCTAATGGAATCTGAATGAACACCGAGATGACACTAGCAGGGAAAGTAATGAACAGATTTGCAATAACCCAGGCAAAAACTGCGTTCACCATCAACACAAGAATTAAAATAATAAATAGAAAAAGTACTTTTGCTCTTTTCCCTATTAACTTATTGGCTAATGAACCGACGGATTGTCCTTTGTTTCGAACTGATAGAACCAAAGTTCCAAAATCATGCACCCCGGCAGCAAATACTGTCCCTAAAATGACCCACAAAAATGCTGGGAGCCATCCCCAGTAAACGGCGATTGCCGGTCCTACAATCGGAGCCGCCCCCGCTACAGAAGTAAAATGGTGACCCCAAAGAACAAACTTATTCGTTGGGACGAAATCGACACCATCTTTGTATTGGTGTGCCGGCGTCACATAATTCGGATCGAGACGGTACACCCTCTCAGCAATAAGTTTGGAATAATATTTATACCCAAATAAAAAGACAAGCCCTCCTATTACCGCTAACCATATTCCACCCATCAAATTCCTCCTTATTCTTTTAATTTGTATACATTTAAATATCTGAATTTTTAGAATGCATACGCTTACTACATTTTACATTGGGTTTTTATGGATTTCAATGAGAACATTTACTCTAATTGGTCCTGTAAACCAAATAAAAAGACAGATTCAATAATAGAATCTGCCTTAAAGTTAAACGACGTATATACTATCCTCATCTGTGGGATCTACCGCTTGGGGTATGTCTACTGTGGTTCTTAGTATGGTTTTGTTTGCATCCGTTGTTTTGGGATGATCTGAAGATGTAGGAAACGTGAAAGAGATCCTCTTTTCTTCACCCGCACCGATTGTACCGATCTTATCAAGAATAATCGTGTCTAAATCTTTTTCATGATAGGAAAAGTCACTATCTTTTTTATCCTCTTCATATTTTTCAAGGAGCAATAAACGAATTTCATTTATAGGCTGATCGGCCATACCACCGATCAAAACCACTTCACCTTCAATTAAATCTCCAGGAGAAATATTCGTTTTGTGCACGATTGTATCTACTTTCACATGTCCTATTCCTATACTCGACAAAAACTGTTTAAACATATTTCAGCCACCTTTCCTATACCTAATTGTCTTTACCCTATCATATACCCCTCTTATTCATCTATTCCTACATATTCTGCGGATTTTCCGCAAACAATATGAGAGAAACATTGGAAAGGAGTGAATAAAATGAAAAAAATGGTAGTATCTATCTTAGCTGTATTCTTAATTACTTTGAGTGTCGGTACATTTGCAGCAGCAGAAGGTGAACCTCAAACGCCAAAGGTAAACCTTACTGAAGAACAAAAAACGGAGCTTGCCAAATTGCATGAAGAAATGTATTCAACAAAAAAAGAACTTGTGAACAAATATGTAGAATATGGCGTCTTCTCAAAAGAACAGGGCGATAACGTACTTAAGATGATGGAAGCTAAATATCAAAAACTGAAAGAAAATGACTACATGATGAGATGGCACCCACATTCACACCATGGAAAAAAACTAGATCAAAAAGAGTAAGCGGAAGGGCTTTATTGCCCTTCGCTACTTAAATGATCAGAATATCTCCTCCAGTCATTAAGAAAGATTCCTCAAAATTTCAGACACCTTATTTATTTCTTCCAATGAAACATCATAATGAGTGGTAAAACGCACAAGAGTTGAGCCAAAGGTCACTGCCAGAATCCCCTTTTCTTTTAACTCATCAATGAATTCCTCTGCTGTGATCCCCCTTCCCTTTACATCTGCAACGACAATATTCGTATCAACTTGATTGATCACTTCAATACCCTTACATGCTTGAAGAGTTTCTTTAAGTATGATTGCTTTCTCATGATCTTCCACTAATCGTTCTCTCATAGTTGTTAATGCAACCAACCCTGGAGCAGCAACCATACCTACCTGTCTTAATCCCCCGCCTAATCGCTTTCTCCACTTTCGGGCACGATTAATGAATGTATGATCACCTGCAATGATAGACCCTATAGGGGCACCCAGCCCTTTTGATAAGCATATTTGCACCGTATCACAATGATCAGTGAACTCCCTTATATCTCTTCCACTAGCATATACTGCATTGAAGAGCCGTGCTCCATCGATGTGCACTGGAATGGAATGTTTTTTCCCGATTTTATAGATGGCCTTCATATTCTCTGGAGACACAATTGCTCCACCTGCACGATTATGTGTATTCTCCAAACAAATGAGCCCTGTTTCTGGAAAATGCTGATCTTCAGTACGTATTGCCGCTTCTACTTCAATCGGATCCATCTCTCCATTTATCCCATGGATCGTACGTGTTTGAACACCTGCCAGTGCGGCAACCGCTCCTGATTCATAGTAGAAAATATGAGAATTCGCTTCTAATAGAATTTCATTCCCTGGACGTGTGTGTGTTAAAACAGCAACCTGGTTACCTTGCGTACCACTTGTTACAAATAGGGCTGCTTCTTTACCAAGTAAAGATGCCGCTTCTCTCTCAAGCTTTATGACTGTAGGATCTTCTCCATACACATCATCCCCTACTTCAGCCTCAGACGCAGCCCTTCTCATTTCTTCTGTTGGTTTTGTTACTGTATCACTTCTTAAATCGATCAAAATGAAATACCTCCTCTTAAACCTTTAACTACTTTCATTATAACAAAGAAAGGCAGTTGACGATTCAACCTTCAGATGAATAAAAGACCATACAAAATACCCAGAAAAAAATATAATTATAGGAATATTCAAAACATTCATCTGTTAGGTATGTTACTATTTTAATAATCAATTACCTGAACGAAATGAGTAAATTAAGCCAGTTAGAGGAGAAGGATCATATGACAATCGGTTCTAAAATCCGTTTTCACAGACTAAAACGAAATTTGACACAAGAAGATTTATCAAAAGGGATTATTTCCGTATCATATCTTTCCAAACTGGAAAACAATCAAGTTACTCCGTCAAATGACATAATTAATTTACTCTGTGACCGATTAGGTGTGAATAATCTTCTTGATACGACTGACCATTTGAACAATTTACTTGAGAAATGGAACCATGCCCTACTGTGGAATAAAACAGAGGACGCTAAGTCGATCAATGAGGTCGTTAAGAAGGACCTTGATCAGACGGATGATCTCATTCCACATTTATTCTATAAAATCCTTTGCTTCCGTGTTCAATTAATTAAAGGGAACCTTCATAACGCGTTGGAACACATGAAACAAATCCAATCCAATTATAAAGAATTGACCGATACACTAAAATTCTATTATCACAAATACAAAGGTAACTACTTTTATTTGATTAAAGAGTACGATAAAGCCAAAGGAGAACTGAAAGAAGCTGAAACCTGCTATGTCCTTGGAAATGTGATCAATGAAGAGGAAAGAGCAGATTTATATTATTTATTCAGCCTGGTCTTGACCCGTTTAAGTAGGTACCGATTAGCAATATTCTATGGAGAGAAGTCACTCTCTATATTCCAGGGGGTCTACTTCCAGAAAAGATGCGCTGAGGTGCATTTGATTTTAGGAATTTGCTACCGGCGTATACGTTATAGCGAAGAAGCGATCAAGCATTATGAGTGGGCCAATTTTATTTCACAATCCATAGACTATACATCTTTAAATTCAAAGGTAGAGCAAAACCTGGGATATTTAAAATCTTTTTTGAACAAGAGCGATGAAGCCATTCAGCATTATTTGCGAAGTATTGAATTGAAAGGCTCAGACGAAGAAGGAAAGCTTTACTCTATTCTCTCTCTGGTCAAGGAATATTATAAAAAGAACCAATTTTCCGAGGTGCGTTTCTGGTTACCTAAAGGATTACACCTTTGCTCTAACGAAAAGTTCCCGGATAAATTTTATCAATTATCTTATTATCAGTTTGCATTAAATGATTTTCCACAAGGTTTTGAGGCGTTTATGAAGGAGTACGCACTCCCCTTCTTTAAAAAAAGCGGTTCCCTTCTATTATATGCTGAGTATTCTAAATTCCTTGGCCAATATTACCAAGGGGTTAGAAAATATAAATATGCAGCATTTCATCTAAATGAAGCTAATCTCATTTATGAAGAAATGTTAACTGTATAGGAGGTGAAAGGATGAAAAAGGTGAAAAAATTATTACTAATCACAAGCCTGACTGCTATGGCACTCTCTGGAGTTGTCGTAATCAACTCCAATGAAGAAGAATTCCCACCATACTCAGGAAAATTATAAAAACAAAGCAATCAGGACTGGCCTTTTTAGGACCGGTCCTTTTCAATTGCTCCTCTCATTTGTAATCCTCCATATGTGAACAAGTGCCAATCGCATATAAAGAAAGTTCACATCCTTTATGTGTTCCTCTATCGATTGATTGAAATTTGTAATTATTCAATGAAATTTCCTGAATAAAGAGATATAGTTAGTATTGAATACATATTAAGGGGGATTTTAGATGAATATTGCATTTGAAAGTAATTTAGAAAGATACGCAGATCTAATCGTACAGGTTGGACTAAACCTGCAAAAGGATCAGGAACTTCTGATTTCTGCACCTATTACATCGTATAAATTTGTTCGACTTGTTACTAAGAAGGCATATGAAGCTGGTGTATTAAATGTACTAACCGACTTCTACGATGAAGAGTTAAAGAAAATCCGCTTGGACAATTCTTCTGAGGAAGGACTGAAAGCGTTTCCTGATTGGAAGGCAAAAGGATTTATTGAAATGGCGGAAAATAATGTAGCGCTGTTAAATTTAGCTGCACCAAATCCTTCACTTTTAAGAGCTTCAGATCCAAAAAGGGTTGCTATTTTGAACAGAGCTTCCGCGGAAGCAATGAAAGATTTTTCTGCTTATATCGGCGGCGGCAAGATTAGCTGGTTAATAGCAGCATTCCCTACAGTTGAATGGGCTCAAACTGTTTTTCCAGAACTCCCTCAGGACGAAGCAATCGATAAACTATGGGAAAACATCTTTTATACAACCCGGACGGATCAAGAGAACACGGTTGCACTATGGGAATCTCATATTAGTAATCTGAATAAGAACGCGGACCGTTTAAATAAAAGCAAATACAAAAAGCTTCATTATAAAGGACCTGGAACAGATCTTTCTATCGAATTCCACCCACAAACGAAATGGATCAGTGCCCAGTTCACAAATGATCAAGGAATTCCATTTGTTCCGAACCTCCCAACGGAAGAGGTGTTTACAATCCCAGTCAAACAAGGGGTGAATGGGACTGTCACGAGTACGAAGCCACTTAACTATAGCGGAACATTAATCAAGGACTTTTCACTGACATTTAAAGAAGGTAAAGTGGTAGAGTTTTCTGCTGAGGAAGGATATGAAACCTTGAAAAATTTGCTGGAAACAGATGAAGGGGCCTCCTACTTAGGAGAAGTGGCATTGGTTCCTCATAACTCCCCTATTTCTAATACAAACATTATCTTTAACAACACACTTTTTGATGAAAATGCTTCTTGTCATATAGCGCTGGGTAGAGCATTATCAGTGTGTGTGGAGGAAGGCAAAAATATGACGGCGGAACAATTACGGAAAGTAGGTTTTAACGAAAGCATGATTCATGTAGATTTCATGATAGGATCGGCTCAGTTAGACATTGACGGCGAAAAGGCAGATGGGACGATTGAACCTATCTTCAAAGCCGGTGATTGGGTTTAATATTTGATTTAGAAGGAAGAATAATGGTGCAGGCTTAAATAATTTATTTAAGCCTTTTTTTATTGAGATTTTCGTTAACAAGTTGTTTTCTCTATATTACGCTTTTGGAGAAAAGGATTACTAATATATATCCCCCATCATTGGTAAAAGTTACATGTAATATGACAAACAAATTTCTTTTTTAACATATTCAATACTTCACGAATCCTTTACAATAGAAGTATACCTTTTTTAAAGGAGCGATTTCCTTGTCGATCAATCACAAACATTCGTTTTTATGGAGTGGCATCATTATCTCTTTCTTCACTTTATATATAATATTTCGCACCACAAATGTACAATCCAGTGAAAAACCCTTAACCGTCGAAGAGAGATATCCCACTGTCTTTGTCCACGGGTACAAAGGTACATACAATTCTTTCAGAACGATGCTGGAACGTTTTGAAAACCAGCATGGCTGGGGTCAAAAAACGTTGGAGATTTATGTGTCTGAGAATGGGAGTGTGGTGTATAAAGGATCTCTTCCCACAAATCCCACTTCACCTCCACTCGTTCAAGTCATTTTTGAAGATAATCGAGCATCATTGGAGAAACAGGCGATTTGGTTAGAGAATGCCATGAAGCTCTTACATCATCAGTTTGACGTTTCAAATGTAAATATTGTGGGCCACTCCATGGGCGGCCTTGCGTCAACAAAATATATATTAAATACCAGAGATAGCTCGTTTGTCCCCCGGACCCATAAGTTTATTACGATTGCCACTCCTTTTCTTGGTGTTACCAAGGATTCTTATGATCAAATCAATACAGGCGCAGCTGTTATAGACTTAAAACCTGAATCACGTGCATTGAAAAAATTGTTTTTGAATCGTCATTTAATCCCTTCCGATATAAACGTATTATCCATAGCAGGATCGGGTGATGATGTGGTGAATGTTCAAAGTGCTATAGGCAGCCAATCACTATTTGAAAAGAACCAATATCAATCCAGGATCGTGTATGATCCTTCCATTTCTCATAGCGGCCTACATGAAACGATAAAAGTAGACCGTCTTGTAGGAGATCACTTATGGGGTAAATGATCTGCTTCCCTATCCAGATAGTTTTATATCTGAATAGGGAAGTTTTTTAATGTACAGTTGCGTAAACTTCCTTTACGTTCTATACTACACAAGACTAAACCTCAAGGTTAGGATGAGTAGAATGACAAAAGAAAGAATCATTAAAGCAAACCCTAAATACATACAACAATTCCAAAAAGGATTCCCCCTTCTTAATAAAGAAAATGTGACAACATCGATTGAGAATATTCAAGAAGGAGAAGTTCTCAAACTTGTAGACACTAACAATGGCTTTATCGCCAAAGGCTATTCGGGATTACAGAACAAAGGAATCGGATGGCTACTGAGTTGGAAAGAACAGGAAGTAATTGATAAAGACTTTATCTTTAAAAAGCTTCAAGCTGCCATCAATCAACGTCTTCACTTCTTTTATAGTGAAGATACGACAGCATTTCGAATGTTTAATGGTGAAGGAGACGGATTTGGAGGCATCACCATTGACTACTTCGATGGATACTACCTCGTTCAATGGTATTCAAAAGGTGCCTATGCCTTTAAGGAAGAAGTTATGCAAGGGTTAAGAGAATTAACAGATTATAAAGGCATTTATCAGAAAAAGCGATTTGCACAGGAAGGAAAATATGTAGAAGAAGATGATTTCGTTGAAGGAACCCGCCCTTCATTCCCTCTTCTCGTCAAGGAAAATGGCGTTCAATTTGCCATCTATTTAAATGATGGCGCAATGGTAGGGGTTTTCCTTGACCAACGTGAAGTGCGTAAACGAATTCGTGACGCATACTCTGAAGGAAAACGTGTATTGAATACGTTCTCTTACACAGGAGCATTTTCTGTTTTCGCTGCACTCGGTGGTGCACTGGAAACAACCAGCGTTGATCTCGCTAATCGCAGTTTAAGTAAAACGATTGAACAATTCAGTATTAATGGGATTGATTACGAAGCACAAAACATCATTGTGGAAGATGTCTTTAAATACTTTAAATATGCCGTAAAAAAAGAACTCTCCTTTGATCTCGTGATTCTCGATCCGCCAAGCTTTGCCCGTTCAAAGAAACATACATTCAGTGCAGCTAAGGATTATAAAGATTTGTTAAAAGAAGCGATTGCCATCACTGAAAAAAAGGGTACCATTGTGGCATCCACTAATTGCAGCACCTTCAATATGAAGAAATTCAAAAGTTTTATTGAAACAGCCTTTAAAGAAACCAATGAAAAATATAAAATACTCGAAGAATATACACTGCCGGAAGACTTTAAAACCCTCAGCCAATACAAACAAAGTGATTACCTAAAAGTCGCCTTTATTCAAAAACTATAATGGATAGGGACGGACCATATAGGTCCGTCCCTCCTCCTATCTTTATTTAGAGAAAAGGTGGTAGAATTTCAATTAGTGCGTTTAGGTTTATTGTTTCTGCAGATGACAGAATAATCTGTCATTATTTCCTCGGAAACCGCATAAACCGACATATCGGTTGAACTTATTGGAGAAAAAGATCGAATAAGGAGGTCTATTGATGAAAAAAGCTATTTTTCTTGATCGCGATGGAGTAATTAATGAGGTGAAAACAGAAAGAGTGACATTTGTTAATCGCCCCGATCAATTTTATTTCCTGGAGGGAGTCCTTGAAGCTATTAAATTATTGACTGATTCCGATTTTCAAGTTTTTGTCGTTACCAACCAGGGTGGAGTTGGGTTAGGATATCTATCTCATGAACAACTTCAATCCATTCACGATCATATGTTACGGGAAATTGAAAAGGCCGGGGGGTTCATCCAAGAGGTATCCTGTTGTACTCACAAGCCGCACGAGGGTTGTGGGTGCAGAAAACCTGAAGCAGGGATGCTCTTGGACCTGGCAAAAAAGCATGATATTGATATTGCCCAATCGTATATGGTAGGTGATCGAGAGGTAGATATTGAAGCCGGTCGCAAAGCGGGATGCACTACTGTCTTACTTTCAGACAGCCCTTCTCATCTATATGACGCCGATCACATGTTTACTAACTTAATGGATGCTGCTGAGTTTATCCTCACTAATAAATAAGTGTCAAAGGTGCCCCAAACGGAACACCTTTTTTTATCTCATTTTTGATTATTACGTCCTATCGTGAAGCATTCGATACTTCCATTCAAACTTACATAGGGACGTCCGGAAGATCCCGTTTTATCGTTTTCAAAATAGGGAATTCTATGGTAAAGTACTATGGGACTAATGAGAACGGGAGGTATTCGATGAACCAGCAGGAATTATTACAAATTATACGAGATCACTATCCCTTTGATGTTCTGACCACTGAACAGCTAGATTACATTATTTCCGGTTCTAAATACACCACCTTTAAAAAGGGTGAGTTCCTTTTTCATGAAGATGAAACGGTAGAAGAACTTGATATATACTTCCTTGTCTCAGGACTTGCGAAGAATGTTCTCCATCGCTCGAGCGGCAAACAGTATTCACTCCGATTCTATTATCCTGGAGACTTAATCGGGATTATGATTATGCTTACAAGCGGTGAAATGACATTTTCCGTACAGGCAATAGAGGATTGTACTGTGTTCCGCATTCGAAAGGATCGATTATTGGAGATAATGACCAAGAACAATGACTTTTCAAAGATCATCTTCGAAAGCATCGGAAATCGTATGAAAACATTGTACGATGAAATAAAAGCGAAATCTGCCAATGAATCCGACGACGAAAATATCAACCTGTTTCGAACTAAAGTACATATGTTAATGGATCGCCCCACCTTCATTGACGAAAGTGCCACTGTTCTTGTCGCAGCCAGAAAGATGAAAGAAGAAGATACATATGGTCTAGTGGTAGTAGATCAAGACAAAAAAATGAAAGGCATTCTTACCCAACGTGAAATCCTGTCTTATATTACAAACCCGATAATTAGTGAATCAGTAAAAGACTGGATGAAGAAAAAACCGTTTTGGATCCGTGATGAATCCTTTGCCTATGAAGCTCTTTCTTATTTCAAACATGAAGAAGTGGATTTTGTACCAATCATTCGCAATGATGAAGTCGTTGGAGTTCTGACCAGTACATCATTTCTCAATATACAGGATTCAAATTATTTGGACCTCTCATATAAAATCCAAAAAGCCGTTTCGAACGACGAACTTGTAGAGCTGGCAACTGTTAAAAGTAATACGTTTCAACAGTTCATTCAAGATCTACTCCTTCAAGATAGTTTTGGCTACGATATTTGCGAAGTGATCTCAAACTATAATGACCGTCTTCACCGAAAAATCATTCAATTAACCGAAAAAGAAATGCGTCAGGAAGGCTTCGGTTCTGCGCCTATCAATTATTGTTTTATCGTTATGGGCAGTCAAGGCAGGAGTGAGCAAGGCTTTCATACGGATCAGGATAATGGAATCATACTCGATGATTATAATCACTTATCGGATCTCAAGAAGGTTGATCAGTATTTCCAGGCATTTACTGAAAAACTCAATCTAAAGCTTGCAGCATGCGGTTTTCCAGAATGTACTGGTGGAATCATGGCAAAGGAACAGAAATGGAAACGATCCTATACCGATTGGAAAAAGGCGATTGATGAATGGCTTTACGAAATAGATGCACAGGAAGTTCAAAACATTACGATGTTTTATGATTTCCGCCCCATTTATGGTGATTACTCTATCGCAGAGGAAATTCGAAATTATTTAGCGGAAAAATCGAAACGGTCTCTCAACATGCAACAATTATTAAGAAAAGATGCCCTTCGTTTCAAACTTCCTGTAGGCCCTTTAGGACGAGTCAACCTGAAACCCAGGAATCATTTGTTTAACATCAAAAAGTCGGGGCTTTTGCAAATCGTCAATATGATTCGCATTCATTCGGTAAAATACGGAATTAAAGAAGTCAACACTATAAAGAGGGTTCAAGCATTGAAAAAGATGCAGGCATTCCATCCAAGGGATGCTGAAAATGTAAAAACAGCTATGCATATTCTCCTCACTCTCCGTACAAAGCAAAACCTTCTTGAACTTATAGGAGGAAAACCATTAAGTAATGATATTGATGTACGTACTCTTTCAAAAGAAGATCGTCAGAAATTAAAAGAATCCATCCAGATTGCTAATCGACTTCAACAAGTGATGGAAATTAGTTTTAATAGGAACCGGGTGGTTTAATGAATGATATTGGAATTAATGTGGGTTATCGCATTCTGAAATATTATTTATGGCAGCAATTTTTCTTTCGCTTTCAAGTGAAACGGGAAAAAGAAAAGCTTTCCTATCATAAATTATCTCGTGCCCTAAAAGAGTTTGAAGAAGAAAAACCCACGCTACAACAAAAACATTTATTCGACTGTGACTTTACCATATTCGACCTTGAGACAACGGGCTTTTTTCCAGAGGTAGGGGATGAAATCATCTCGATTGGAGCGGTTAAAGTTAAGGAAGGTAAAGTGCAACGGAGAGATACATTCTATCAGGTCATCAATCCCCTTCAAACGGTGTCGAGGGATACGAAGCGATTTACAGGTCTGAGACGAAAAGACTTTCTGAATGGTGTTACGTTACCTATCGGATTGGAGCGATTTATTGAGTTCAGTAAAGGAACGATCTTGGTTGCTCACCCAGCTAGTTTCGACATAAATTTTCTCCAAAAACGGATTTATAAATGGCAGCTCCCTTCATTTGATCCTGAATATGTCGACTCCTTTTCGCTTGCCAATGGATTATTGGAACGGGACGATTGCTACCTGGACGCCCTTGTAAAAAGGTTTGACATCGGCTACAGGACACGGCATCATGCTCTGAATGACGCGATCATGACCGCCGAAATCTTTGAAGAGCTATTAAAAATCTGTTATCAGCAAGAGGTTCACACGATAAAGGGATTGAATGAGTTTATACTGGAGGAGACAAGCTCGGGCTTTTAATCTGAACTCTTCCCTCCTGATAACTGATTAACGAGAAAAAACGCTTAAGGAAATTTCCTCAAGCGTTTTTCTATGTTGATTATCGGATTTGTCCAGTTCCATGCATCATATACTTAACGGTTGTTAACGCTGGAAGCCCCATTGGTCCTCTGGCATGAAGTTTCTGTGTAGAGATTCCAATTTCAGCACCGAATCCCAACGCTCCTCCATCAGTGAAACGAGTGGAAGCATTATGATAGAGAGCGGCAGCATCAACGAGCATCATGAATTTCTTCGCTGTTACTGTGTTTTCAGTGACAATCGCTTCTGAATGCTTTGTACCATATTGTTCGATGTGATCGACTGCTTCATCCAAAGAAGGTACAATCTTCACGGCAATATCCAGACTTAAATATTCATTTGCCCAATCTTCTTCTCCGGCAGGCTTCGCATCTTCAATCGCTTCGACAACTTTTTCATCTCCGTGAATGGATACATTGTGCTCCTTAAGCTTTTCTACAAATGCACTCTTATTTTCTTTAAACCAGTCTTCATGCAAGATGACGGTTTCAGCTGCATTACATACCGCTGGACGGTCTGTTTTTGCATTGATGATGATGTTTAATGCTTTTTCCACTTGAGCTTCTTTGTCAATATAGATATGACAATTTCCTACTCCAGTCTCAAGGACAGGTACAGTTGCATTATTAACGACAGCATTGATCAATGCACCTCCACCGCGGGGGATCAGCACATCAATATGCTCTTTCATCGTAAATAGCTCACTTGTTGCTTCTCGATCGGTTGTATTAATGAATTGTACTGCATCCTTAGGAATATCCGTTTTCTCAAGTGCTTCATGCATGACGTCCACAATTGCTTTGTTCGAAGTAATGGCATTTGAACCACCTTTAAGGACAATGGCATTACCGGATTTTAGAGCTAATCCGGTTGCATCAACCGTTACATTTGGGCGTGCTTCATAAATCATTCCAATTACCCCGAGTGGGACCGTTACTTTTTGAACTTGCAGTTGATTTTCAAGAGTCCAATCGGATACTATTTTTCCAGTGGGATCTTCCAGGTCAGCTACCTGACGGAGACCACTGGCGAAATCTTCAACACGTTCTTTTGAAAGTGATAAGCGATCCATAAATGCAGCTTCGAAGCCCTTTTCTTTCCCTCTTTCAAGGTCTTTTTCATTTTGCTTTAGTATAGATTCGTAATTCGCCTCTAAATGATCGGCAAGGATATGAAGGGCTTTATTTTTTTGGTCGGTAGTCAGCATACTTAGTGTTTTTGAAGCTTTCTTTGCAAGCATCGCTTGTTTTTTTACATCCTTTTTTTCTATAGTTAAAGTCATCAAATACCTCCTGTTTTTTTTGAAAGAGATTCCATCGGATTGTGCAGGGTAAGAAGGAGACAAACTCCTTCTTTTATACTCCTACTGGAATGGGTAAATCAACATGACATACTAGTTGGTCAATTTCGACTGCGATTTGATCCGCTTTGATATTTGTAGGATTTTTCAGTTGTCCTGAACGGAAATTGACCATTCCCAAACCAATTTCTTCATTTCGATTATCAAGGATTCGCACGACTGCACCTTTATTAAATCGGCCTTTTACAGTATAAATATCATCAATTGTTAAACTTTCTTTTTGTTCCAGAATACGTTCTTTCGCATTTGAGTCGATGGTGATTTCACCTTCGGGACCTGAGTTGAACGCAATCCACTGCTTTTTGGAATCAAGGTTTACGGAATCTTCTGCAGATTCAAAGTACGTCCCTTTTGCTGTATGTTGGACAGCATCGTAAATAACATTTGAGTTTCCTGATTTACCTAGAAACGCAGGAATTCCGGAAGCCATCGTGATCTTAAATGCATCGATTTTGGATCTCATTCCACCAGTTCCTACAGAACTTCCAGGCTCTCCTGCCATGTCTTCGATATCTTCTGTAATTTCCGTAACGCTTTCCAGCAGTTCAGCATCTGGATTTTTACGTGGATCAGAATCGTATAGTCCGTCAATGTCAGATAGAATGATGAGTTGATCAGCATCTACTAATGCCGCAACTTTGGCAGAAAGGGTATCGTTGTCTCCGAATTTCAATCGGTCAATCGTTACTGTATCATTTTCATTGACAATTGGGATGATCCCTCTTTCGAGCAGGACATTGATTGTATTTCTTGCATTGTTATATCGATCTTCATCCGAAAAATCACTACGAGTGATCAAAATTTGTGAAGCAACGTATCCGTTGGAAATTAACAAATCAGAATACGCTTCAATCAATAGACCTTGACCAATAGCTGCTGCTGCCTGCTTCTCCGGAAGAGAGCTTGGACGTGTTAAACATCCTAATTTACGATATCCGGCAGCGACTGCACCTGATGAAACAAGCAATACTTCATGGCCATCATCCTTTAAACGGACGACTTCATCAACAAGACGTTCCAGTTTTCTACGACTCATTTCTCCATGCAGGCTTGTTAATGAACTACTTCCAATCTTGATAACGATACGTTTCTTCTGATTATTTTGGGACATTCAATCACTCCTAGTAAAAAGGTCCGTCCCTCGCCCCTCTTTATGTGTGTAGGGACGGACTTGTATTTCTTGTTTGGTTGGTAATTGTTATTTGAGGTGTTTACGATTCGATGTTGTTTAGCTAGTTACTAATTGTTTGGACTGTAAGGATGAGCTTATTTCTTTCGATCGTTTTTCTGCTCCCTTGACAGCTTCTGAGATAGCCTTACCTCCGCCGAACTCTGCTAGCGCATCCAGTCCTGCAGCTGTAGTACCATTTGGGGATGTTACATTCTCTCTTAGTTGAGTTGGTGATTCTTCACGCTCAAGCATCATTTTGGCTGCACCGAAAATGGTTTGAGCTCCGATTTTACGTGCTAATTCAGGATCTAATCCGGCTTCGGCACCTGTCTTTTCAATGTGCTCCATTAAATAGTAAAAGTATGCCGGGCCACTGCCTGCAATGCCAGTGAAAATATCCATCTGACTTTCTTCAATCACGAACACTTCACCAATGCTCGATAATAACTCTTTTGCATTTTCCATGTCCTCTCTTGAAGTAAAGCGACCTGCACTTATGGCTGTAGCAGATTCTTTCAACATACTTGACGTATTTGGCATAACTCGGATAACAGGCTGACCTGCAGGTAATTGCTCTTCCATATGAGAAGTAGTGATTCCTGCCAGCACCGACATAATCACTGTATCGTTTCTTACTAAGTGATTAATTGAATCTAATGCTTTATCAATATCCTTCGGTTTCATTGCGAGAATAAGAATATCTATCTCATTAAAGGGTAGATCATCTTTTGTTAAAGCCGTTACATCGTATTTCGCTTTCATTTCCTGAAGTCTTCCTTGATTGCTTCGGTTAGAAACAATAATTTGTTCTGATGGGATCTTTCCGCTTTGTACAGTTCCTGAAATCATTGCTTCCGCCATGTTTCCTGCACCTAGAAAAGCAACCGTTTTATGTTTTAACAATCATATCCACTCCTCTTCCTACATTATTTTTCGGGTTTTTAATCGTACATTCATTGTTTAAGTTTAATATTAAATATGAAGAATTGTTTGTTGTTAAATTTCCTTGTTAATGTGTCTAAAAACCTTTGTTGTCGTGTGTTTGTTCACAACGTTTATAATCGTAACATGCTGGTATATGATATCAAGGGCAATAAAGGAAGTAGTTAGGAATTAGCCGAAATACGAAGTGGAAGCGTTATCATTACCATTTATGTTAGTCAGATTCCTTCTAAAGGCTATATATTGGCTCAGAGAGCGTATAATCAGAATTTTTACTTTTGCTTTACTGCTTGAATGACAGTCGATTTTTCCAACACATACTGTCAGATCAGTTCTTATCGCTGTATTCATTCCTACTTCTCAATCGTCAAAAAAAGCCCGTAAAGCATCTTCAGCTTTACGGGCTTAATAAATTCATTCAGTTGTAGCTTCGTCTGAGCTCTTACCATTAAGAAAATCTTTCAGAGCTTGTATATTTTCTTCAAAATTAATGTCAAGTACCGATCCTACACCGCTATAGCTGCCAAAACCATACGACCCTTCAACTGGAATGGTGAGCTTATCCATATCACTGCTATTACTCAACAGGATATCTTTAGCGATGGAAATTTGATCAAGCTTACTCATATTTGTCTGAATATAGGGTTGAATCGATCCCGCCATTTTAGGAAGCTTTGTAACTCCACCTATTGAGAGGACTTCATCTTTAAGAGCATTTATGACTTTTTGTTGTCTTTCAACCCTGCCGAAGTCTCCCTCTGCATCAGCACGGAACCTGGCATATCCCAATAATTCTTTCCCATTTAAGTTTTGAACACCCGGCTGAAGGGAAACGCCAATGTTTTCCGACATCGCCTTTTCCACATCCATTTCAATTCCATCCGGTGCCAGTACATCAACGGATTGTTCAAATCCTTTGAAGTCTACTACCATGAAATATTGAATATCGATATCAAAGTTGTGTTTGATGGTCTTTCTGAGCAATTCTGGTCCACCTAAATAAAATGCTGTATTCAGCTTATAGTTTTGGTATCCCGGTATTTCAACATATATATCCCTCATAAAGGAAACGAGTTTGGTTTCATTTGTTTTCGGATCGATCTGTGCGAGCATCATCGTATCGGTCCTGGATTTCTCCTCGCCTCTGCTGTCGACTCCCAATAGGAGTACGTTGACCTTGCCGTCCTTATCTTTCACACCATTGAATGTATACTCTTCTTGAAGCTTATCGTCTCCAGCCATTTTGTATCCACTATAAAATTGAAACCCTGCATAACCGAGTAAACTAAATATAAGTAATAATAATACCAATATCACTTTTCTTCCGCGTTTTTTCTTTTTAGACTTGCGGTCTAATCGTGAATCCATTTCTTCACCTACTTTTATGACATTCATGAATTACTGATGATAGTATGAAATAGTACTCTATTCAAATGAAATTGACAATCGAAGAATCTTGGATGAACTAACACATTTCTCCATACCATTTGAAAGTTTATTTTATCACAAATATCCATAAAAGTATTTATTTGTTCCTACCACTGGAAATCAAGTGAATGGAAGAAACCGTTCGTAAGATCTTTTACATCAAGTTCCTCCGCTTTTCTGAAAGAAATGATGAATGAAGTTGAAGGTCCGCTTGATTTGTCCAAGTCTTGGGTTGAAGCGACATCCTCTCTTCTTAAAGGCTTCCCTGATAAGAGAGAAAGTTCATGAAGAACGCCTTTAGAGCCGACTGGCATTATATCGATGATAGATGAGTGATGAACACACTTCATAAATAGAGATAGTGGAGCAATGAATGTATGTTGGTCTATCACTTCATTTCCTACCAAGGGGGTTCCGATAAGCGCATAAGCAAGATTTGAACAAGAGGTAATGGGTCTTTTCTTGTTTCTCATGCCAATACACGTAACTCCAATGGCCGATTGATTAAGACTGATATTCGATTCAGTGCTCCCTGTAATAGGAGTACCATCCATGCTCATTTCACTTAATCCTTTCTTCACACCACTGCAATACTGATCCCATACAGCATCACTTGTAAAGTTCAGTAATTGAATAGCTTTGAGCCTTGCTCCCACGGCCAAACATTCCATCACTGCTACACGGAAACAGTAATAACCCACTGTCTCAGGATCCGCAAGGACTACATCTTGTTCCTTATTTCCAATCCCTCCGCTGCAATCAGAAGCCAGTATCAGCTCTTCCTCATCTGAAATTGAAATGGATAGAACATCTCGAAACTTGGTCATGCGGTTTCCCCCCTATTCACTCTTAAATGAAGTGGAGGATACAAGAAGTGTGCTACCGTTAAATTAATGAAACTGGCTATTAATAAGGAAGGAATAATAGCATAGTAAAATGAAGGGCTAAGGATGAATATAAACGGAATCCCTGCTAGTAGTCCGTTTCCTATAAAAAACAGAATGGCTGCAAGTACCCTCTTTCCTTTCGCAAATACATATCCAAATACCCATACAAAGAAGGCCATTTCAATAGCAATGAGAACATGGAGTGGTCCTAGCGGGAATCCAACATATAAGCTTGAAAGCAAGTGACCTCCACCTGCAACGATTGCCCCCCATCTCCGATTGTAAAGGGATGCAATTAATAGTGCAGGCATACTATCTAAAGCAATTGTCCCAATTACAGCAGGTATCTTTACCATTCCACCGATCGCAGAAAAAGCCATAAACAAAGAAAGTAATAAAAGAGTCCTAAGATTACTTTTCATTTTTTTTCTGAACTTTACCTGTTGAAAATACGTTTGCGCTGCGAATATATTCAACATCTTTTACATTACAACGATAATTGATCACGCGTGCTAAGGCAAAAAAGTAGTCGGATAATCGATTGATATACTGCAATGTCACAATGGGAAAGTCCTCGTCCGTCTTTGAAAGCGAAACCATGATTCTCTCTGCTCTTCTTGTAACCGTCCTAGCTATGTGAATACTTGATGAAGCTTTCACACCTCCTGGTAAAATGAACTTCTCAAGTGAAGGCGCTTCCTTCGTAAACCTATCAATCTTCTCCTCCAACGTTTTGACGGATTGAGGTTGAAGTTTGATTTTTCTATGCTTAGAAACGTTGGATAGGTCACCTCCACAATCAAATAGTTCATGCTGAATCGTCTCAAGATCCTGTAGGACATCCTGAAAACGCTCGACATCCAGTTCTGAAACGGCTTTCCCAACAAAAGAATTCACTTCATCCAATGTACCATATGCTTCGACACGAATATCATCTTTATCTACTCTTCCACCGATTAAACTCGTTTGACCTTTATCACCTGTTCTTGTGTAAAGCTGCATACTTACCCTCTCCTTTATCCTTTTAGCGATGTAGCAAGGCCATACCAAACCAGCCATACTTGATTAGACATTTTCGCCAGATCTTGATAAACCCATCCTGTCATATCCCGCCATTCCCTGGACAGCTTTTCCATTGGGACAATTCCTTTCCCGACTTCTGAACCTATCCAGATCACTCTACGATCAGGGTCTTCTTCTTCCCACTGCTTTAAGGTTTGCATCAAAATTGTAAAAGACTTTCTGACTTCGGAATCATTATTTAAAATGGTTGATCGAATTCCATACTCAAGTCCCTCTATTACGATGACAGAGTTTGAAAAGTTGATTTCATCCAAATGAATCCTTTCTCCACTAAATACTGAAATCCAGGTTGTATCCGTTTCTTTAAGATTAAAATGGGTTTTCACCCACATGCTTTTCCCATTAAAGGAACCTCCCGTAACGAAGTACATGTTTGATTCCTCCAATCATTTTCTGTCTTCCATACCATTTCATACCCTTCTCCATGGTTGACCTTCCATTCCCAAAACGTTCTGTGAACATGTCCAGGAGATAAAGAAGTTAATAGATGTCGAATGACTCCACCATGAGTAATAACTGCGTACCGCTTCCCATTGTGCTCTTCTATCTGGGCTACGATCTGTGCCCAGGCTAAATCGACTCGTTTTCCAAATTGTTCTATCCCTTCCCCATTTGGTGGAGAAATGGATGGGTCCAATAACCATTCCTGATAAGCATCGTCACCCTTTAAGCTCTCATAGGTTTGACCTTCCCAGCATCCAAAGTGTATCTCTCTTAAAAGGGATGAAGAGATTAATGGAGCGTGAGGGAACAGAAAATGAGCGGTTTCTAAACAGCGATTAAGATCACTCGAAAAGCATCGTTCATACTCTTCAAAAAAAGCATTTTGCCTTTTAAGTAATTCGATTCCTTTTCGAGATAAACTGGAATTGGTCCAGCCAAGGTATTTCCCTTTCTCATTTTCCTCTGTTAAACCATGGCGAATACATGCAATAACCATATAGTCATCCATAAAAACAACTCCACCCCCTCTACACTGCCCCCGATTGTATCACCGGACATACCGCCAAACCATTTGATGGATCTAGAATAAACAAAGCAGAATAAAGCTAACGTCACCAGGCTGAATAAAGCATAAAGATAAAAGCAATTTAATAAGAAGCTGCCGACTCCACCCAGCACTAAACCAGAAACAATCCATATAAGGTCATAACCCGTCACATTCTTACTGAAACCATATCCCATTCCAGACGTCTGGGCAGCAGGGATAAGAATTACACTCGCCCCCATCATCATTCGACTTAAAAAGGGAATCGACACAAGAACCATACCTATCAAAATAGTGGAATGGGTTTGAAGGATGGTTTCATAAATAAATAAAAACCGTGATGAAAGCAATACCACCAGCGACAATACGCCAAAGGCACCTACCCTCGGATCTTTCATTATTTCTAATCGCTTTTCCTTATTTCTATAGGAAAAAAAGGCATCACTTGCATCCATATAACCATCTAAATGGATTCCACCCGTTAATACGATTGGCATCACCCAAATAAAGAATGATATACCTAAAGGGCTTATGTGCGTAAAAGAATTCAGAAAAACATAACCTCCTAAAAGAAACACACCTACAAATAAACCTATCAGTGGAAATGTCCGGACCATCCACTTCATTTCCCTTTTCCCTATTGAGAATTCTTTACGGATCGGCAGAATCGTAAAAAACTGCAGGTTTAGGAGAAAGCTTTTAACTAGGATCATGAGGAAACCGACCTTCCTCATACGGACTCCTCTTTTTCACAACTGGGATTCCCGCCGTCATTTCAATCGCCATACATGCTTTTTTCACCATTCTTATATGTAATGCACCGAGCCGTTTCTGGAAAGTAAGGATATCGGTTGAATCAATTGGGAGGTCAGAAACCAATTCATTGCTAACCAGGATCAGTACATCAACTTTATTTAGCAACTGTATGATAGACTGATAGATTTTCTCTTCTATATACTGACCTTTCTCCTCACTACTACCATACATTTCATTTGTTAAAAGAGTCGTGAGACAGTCCAACAGAACAACGGAGTGTTGAGGAATTTGGTTGATTATCCTTTCAATTGAATTGGGACATTCAATCGTCGACCATTCCACAGCAGACGCTTGCCGGTCCTGCTGGTGTTTCAAGATTCTTTGCTCCATCTCCCTGTCAGTGTTCACTCCACAAGCAAGATAGACCAATGGAACATTTGACTTCTTCTTCTCAATTGCCCATTTTTCAGCAAAAGAGCTTTTTCCGCTTCTAACCCCTCCGGTTATAAGATATAGGGTTCCCAAGCCGATTCCACCTCTCCTCAATTACCCTGTCATTGAAATAATTCTACTCTGTTTGATCCAAATAGCGTTGAATGGCTTTTTTTGTTACCTCATACACACCGCGCCCAATCAACTTCCCTATCGGAGTAATCGGCCCGGCAAACGGTTCCATCTCACCTTGTTGACTGGAGGAAATCAGAATACTGTCAGTCGGTGTCCCGGTTGCAAGTTGACCAGTTCTTCTGTCCCTCACATTCATGTCGTGAAGGGCCCTCACTTTCGCTTCAGTTGAGGTTACAAGGGCTTCTATATATGCCTCATCTGATAGATTCCCATTTATGAACACCCACGTATTAATCGTGCCTGGCCTTAAATCAATATCATATTGATAACTTGTAGAGACATCAATCGCATTCCCGACACCGGCTGTCACTACGACGAAGACGGAATGCCCCTGAACTTCGAAACGATCACATACCATATTATCTAGTGGAAGTGCCGTCATCATGCCTACAGAAAATGAGGGGTCCAGGTCTTTCTGAACAAGAAATTCTTTCATATCCTCTTGATAATCTGAGCAGTCATAATCTGCAGGGACTCTGCGATTGATAAAGTGTCTGTACCACCCGATTCCTGCACCAATAATTCCTGAGGACATGCATTTTAATGGGTAAGGGGCAGAGAAATGGATGTATTCTTCCCTCACATTTAGGTAACTTTCATCTAACACAAAGTTCTCGGTCGCATTCTCCTCAGGAACAATGACCATTTGAGGTTTAGCAACTAAAGGATGAGCTTGTTTCTGAACCTTTGTATGATACACCTCTTCTATATGTTTCTCTTTCAGAACCTCTTCGGGGTGGTGGAGAAGTTTGGTTCTTCCTTTGTCTAAGAGGAGTAAGCGATCACAGTATAAACTTGCTAAATTTAAGTCATGAAAGATCGCGATTACCGTTAATTTTTCGTGTACCGTTTGATTTTTTATTAAATCCAACAATGCTTTCTGATACGAAAGATCAAGATGATTAGTAGGTTCATCAAGCAACAGGACCTGTGGCTCCTGAGCGAGAGCCTGGGCAAGGAATACCCTCTGCCGTTCTCCCCCGGACAATTCATGAAGGAAGCGGTTCTGAAAGGACGTAATCCCCGTTTGATCCATTACCTTTTCCACGATTTCAGTATCCCGTTCAGTCGTTCCTTTAAAGAGACCTTTTTGGTGAGCATATCTCCCCAGCATAACCGTCTCCCTCACCTCATAGGAAAAGGATTCTGTCGATATCTGAGGAAGTACCGCTACCTGTGTGGCTAGATCCCTTGAAGAAAAATGATGCAGTTTTTTTCCTTTTAACCTTATGCTTCCATCCATTAATGGAAGCAGACCCGTCATGGCTTTTAACAGCGTCGTCTTTCCACTTCCGTTAGGTCCAAGAATCCCAAAGAATTCTCCTTTATCTATATGAAAATTCATGTCTTCCACGATTATTTTATCGTTATATCCTACTGTAACACCGTTTACATCTATCATGATGAAATCCCTCTTTTCTTCAGGAGAATATAAGCGAACATCGGGGCACCAATAAGAGCTGTTATCACTCCAATCGGAAGCTCGGTTGGTGCAATGATGGTTCTTGAAATGAGATCAGCCAACACGAGAAAGCCTCCCCCAACAATGATGGACAAAGGAAGTAAGTGTCTATGGTCATGCCCTACTATCCTTCTTAGAAAATGAGGAATTACGAGCCCCACGAATCCAATTGTACCTGATACGGCGACAGCCGCTCCCGTCAGGATACTTCCAGCAATTAAGATAAGGAGTTTTCTTTTTTGTACGGATATTCCGATGTGATGGGCTTGTTCTTCACCAAAGCTCATGCCATTCAGTTCCTTGCCATTGAGGAACAAAACGATCACTCCAATTAAGAAAAAGGGGAATATTATCGTAATGTAATCCCACCCTCTCATGGACACGCTTCCAAGAAGCCAACCGATGATCTGTCTTAATTCCTCTCCCGTTAGGGCAATCATTAAGGATATAAAGGAACCTAAAAAAGAGCTGAAAATAATTCCAGTCAATATGATGGTTTCAACCTTCATAGTTCTTTCAACCTTCTGTGCAAACCATAATACGAGGAAGACGGTTATAATCGAACAAAGAATACTGAGAAAGGGAAGCGTAAACTTCCCAATGAACGGAATGCTCCAATTAAAGAACAACGTAAGAACAGCTCCGACCGATGCTCCTGAAGACACACCCAATGTATATGGATCAGCCAGCGGGTTGCGCAATAGTCCTTGAAAAGAAGCTCCTGCAATTGCCAGGGAGCTGCCAACCAATAATGCCAGTAATACTCTGGGCAATCTTATGGAGTACACGATATTTGCAAACATTGGATCAATTTCTCCCGGTATAGGGAATCCAAACCATTTAGCTCCAACGATGAACAGAATATCCATCGGTGGGACAGAGACGGTTCCGATCGAGATGCCTGTAAAGAGAGCGAAAAGTAAAAACGTTACAGCCAACCCGTATGTTATCCATATTTTATTCTGCAAATAACTCCGGATAGATCGACTTTGCAATTTCCTCTACTCCTTCAACTAATCTCGGACCGGTACGTGTGACTAGATCTGAATGTACGTCATGGACATCTTCATTTTTTACAGCGGTTACATCTTTCCAACCTTCTCGGCCCATCACTTGTTCCTTAGGATTTTCACTATAAAAACCATAGGTTGTAATGATGACGTCCGGATTGGAAGCGATGACTGCCTCTTGGTTAACCTGAACCCATCCGTCCTGTTCACTCATTACATTCTCAGCATTTACAAGCGATATCATTTGATCAATGAAAGTATTTTTCCCTGTCGAATATATGTCAGGAGAAGGTGAAACCTCTACATACACTTTTTTCTTTTCAGTTACTCCACTGACTTTTTCCTTAATGGATTCTAGATCTGCTTTCATCTCAGAAATGACGGATTCAGCTTCATCTTCCTTGCCGACCAATGTGCCGATGTTTTTCATCGTGGTGTACACTTCTTCAAAGCTATTGGCATCACGTACGATATATATCTTTACCCCTGCACTTCGAAGCTGTTCTAACCCTTCTTCTGCCGACACAGCAGTGGACTCATGAGCAAGAACTAAATCCGGATTCAGACCGATAATCTTCTCAACGTTAAATTCCATTCCACCTATTTTTTCTTTGTCCGCCGCTTCTTTTGGGTAATTATCAAAATCTGAAACCCCTACAATTTCCTTATTCAACCCTAACTCGAATAAAATTTCTGTGTTACTTGGAATCAATGAAACAATATGCTTAGGTTGCTCATCCAGCGTGACTTTATTATTCAAGGCGTCGTTTACTGACAAAGGAAAAGCAGATTGTCCCTGACTTGTTTCCCCGCTATTTTTATTCTTTTCTACACTTTCACCGTCAGTACCGCAAGCTGAAAGGAGTCCTAGAGATACTATTAGTACAAGAATGATTTTGAATGTGTGTTTCATACGTTTTCCTCCTGTAAATGAACTTATTCCCAGACAAAAAAACATCTCCAGTAGGACTAGAGATGCTGTGTAAGATGCATAAAAGGCTTTATACCATTAAACATGCACTTTACACCTTTCTATCCGCGTAGATGTGGTGCGAAAGAAATCAGGCAGGTCTCCTGGCTCATGGTTATTGTTTGCTGCACCTTCCCATACCCATTGATACAGTGGCATTCATACAGCTCACTTCCATTTACAGTGGCGGGACCGCGTTGGAATTACACCAACTTCCCTATTATGAAGCAAAGAAGTATCGTCACTTCCGCTTCACCTGATCTCATGTCATATGTAATTATTCCGTTCAACAGAATTATACACAAGATTCTACGGATAGTGAATGAAATTTAAAAACTTTGCTGGAAATAGCTGAAATACTTCTTTTCAAAACATTTTACGGTGCAACCTATTGAGCTGAAAGATTGTCCCCTCCATTCTTTCGTGATAAAATCTGTTTCAAGCAATCGCTTTACTGCTTTAGAGAAGCACATATGGTACAGGAGGTTCAGCAATGAATGAAAAAAAAGAAATCGCTACCTTTGCAGGTGGTTGTTTTTGGTGTATGGTAAAGCCATTTGATGAATTACCGGGAATTATTGATGTCGTGTCAGGTTATTCAGGGGGCCACCTTGAAAATCCAACTTATCAAGAAATAAAAGCAGGAAACAGTGGACATTACGAAGCTGTTCAAATCACATTTAATCCTGATTTATTCCCATATGAAAGATTATTAGAGCTATACTGGCCTCAGATTGATCCAACCGATGATGGCGGACAATTCCATGACCGAGGGGATCAGTACCGCACAGCTATTTTCTATCATAATGAACACCAAAAACAATTAGCTGAAAAAACGAAGAATGATATCGTTGACAGTGGACGATTCAATAAGCCTATCGTCACAAACATTCTTCCTGCCTCCACTTTCTATCCGGCAGAAGAATACCATCAAAAATTCTACAAAAAAAATCCGGATGAATATAAACAAGACCGGGCAAAATCAGGACGCGATCAATTCATAAATAATCATTGGAAGAACTGAATAGTGGGATGAAAAAATACTCCTTTCGCCAAACTAATGGCAGGAAGGAGTTTTTGTATGAAGAAAAATGAGAAAAATACAGAAGACAAAGAGCAGGTAATCGGGTTTGAAGGTCCAGGGAAAGTCGTCAATTTCTTTGACCCCTATCCTGATGAAGATGAAGAGAATGTAAATAACTCGGATACGGTAGATAATCATTCTTCAGAAAAGCAGTAAAAACAAAAAGGTGAAGATTATCTAAATTTAACCTTCACCTTTTCATATTAACCAATGAATCGATTCACCTTCACTTGCTCATTAATGATCAGTTCCGCCGTCAGTTGTCCTGAAAGCGTGACCATCGGCACGCCTCCACCTGGATGGGTTGAACCTCCCACAAAGTACATATTTGAGAGCACTCTGCTCTTATTTGGAATCTTGAAGCCTCCGTTAAGCTTTCGGTCTGTGACAGTACCATAGATCGATCCGCTATTCGCCCCATAAAGGGTTTGAAGGTCGTTAGGGGTGAAGGTATATTCATATTCAATATGTTCCCTTAAATTGGTTACACCCATTTTCTCCAGCTTATCCAGTACTTTGAGTCGATAAGACTCTTTGTATTGAGTCCAATCCTCGCCCTCTTTTAATGGTGGCACGTGTGTCAACACAAACAGGTTTTCTTTTCCTTCAGGAGCTTGTGTGGGATCCGATTTCGACGAGATCCCAATATAAATCGTCGGATCATCAGCCAGCTTATTCTCATCAAAAATTTGCCTGAATTCTTTTTTTGGATCCTTACTGAAAAAGAAGTTATGGTGAGCAAGATGATCATATTTACGGTCTACCCCTAGCAGCAGAACCAACCCTGAAACGGTAGGGGCATACTTGCTTAGTTCCCCGACTTCCTTAGGAGACTCATGATAATCAGCCAAAAGAGATTTATAGCAAGGAATCGCCTCTAAATTTGATACCACGATGTCCGCCATCAGCTCTTCTCCTATTTTCGTACGTATTCCTTCTGCACGGCTGCCAGTGGTAAGGATATCCTCAACTTCACAATTTAAGCGAATCTCTACATCGAGTTCCTCCAACACCTTTGCCATTGCCTCTGCAATTTTATACATTCCGCCTCTTACGTAATGGACTCCCATCCCCAACTGAACATGTGTAAGCTGTGACATGATGGCTGGTGCATGGTAAGGTGACGAACCGACATACATGATCAGGAAATTAAACAGCTGCTGCAAATGCTTGTCTTTAATGAATTTACGATTTGCTGCATCCATGGATTTCATCGGATCCATTTGCAGTAATTCTTTGACCGGATGCATCGTGCGTAGGTCCTGCAAACCATTGATGCTCTTTTTATAGAAGCTTTTCATTGTGAGCTCATACATTTTTCCACAGTAGCTTAAATAGTTAAAGAAGTTATTCGCATCCTCCATGGATGTCTTTTTCATTTCTTCTAACATCGTTGGAAGGTCCGAAGATACATCCACGACCTTTCCGTCTTCAAAGAATGTCCTCCAGCCCGGCTCCACTCTGATAATATCCACATAATCATACAGATCACGGCTTGCATGAGCAAAGACTTTTTCCAGTACCCACGGCATCGTAAGGATCGATGGTCCTGTATCGAAAGAAAAGCCTTTTCCTTCTCTTTTGTTTAATTTCCCGCCAAGTCTTTCCCCTTTTTCAACAATGGTAACGTCATATCCTTCTGAGGCAAGACGGATCGCTGTTGACATACCTCCTAATCCACCACCTACTACTATCACTTTCTTCTTCATTTCATTTCCTCCTTAAGAGAAAGATCGTTTTCGACTAAAATCGCTTATTCAGCATTCCATTGTGCCCATTTTGATTGACTTCAAACAAATTTGACATGAACTTATACACAAAATACATCCAATCCTGATGAAGAAAGGTATCACCTTTAACGAAAATGGTTAAAATGTCGATAAAAACCAAAAGATCAGAGGGTGAAAGAATGTATATTTGGTTAGTGACCGTTATTCTTACGGTTTTCCTTTTTATTAGAATCCCTATAGTCAAAAAGTCCATTCATGTAAGGAATAGTTTTCTCGTAAAAAAATGCTCCATTATCATTCCTGCCAGAAATGAAGAACATACGATTGGAAATCTATTATCGAGTATTCAAAAGCAATTTATTCAGCCGTTTGAAGTAATCGTTGTAAATGATGGATCCAAGGATCGAACAAAGGCAATAGCTGAAGAGTTCGGTGCCACAGTCGTGGATACTCCCCCTCTTCCAAATGGATGGAACGGAAAATCTTGGGCTTGTTGGAATGGAGCGGAAGCAGCAAAGGGTGAATTCTTACTGTTTGTTGACTCAGATACATGGTTCGAGCAAGCGGGACTTCTTAGAATATGTGAGACCTATCAAGAACAGCAATGTCAGGGAGTTCTGAGCATTCATCCCTATCATAAGATGAATAGTGGATATGAGACTTTATCCATGATGTTTCATTTAATGGTATTCGCCGCTACAAGTGTAACTCATCTTTTTTCCGGGTTGGTCAAGCCTTCGGGTGGATTTGGACAGTGCTTCCTGTGTTCAAGAGCTGTATATCAGCGAATAGGTGGACACGAAGCAATCAAAGGCGATATGGTGGAGCATTTTACTTTAAGTCAACGCGCAAAAAAATGTGGAGAATTAGTAGAAGCAGCCAGCGGGAGAAATGCCATATCCATGAGAATGTATGGGAACGGGTTAAGTGAGTTATTCCACGGGTGGTCGAAGAGCTTCGCTTCGGGGGCAAAATCGACAAACATCATCCTTTTGGTGCTATCCTCTTTGTGGATTACCTCACTCACTTCTTTTATCATACATTCACCGGTAATGGTATGGACAGACCCATATATTTATATGATTCAATACTTTTTTTTAAGTGTTTACTTGTATTTCATTCTTAGCAGAATTGGAAATTTCACCATTTTTGAGACGCTTTTATTTCCAGTCCATATTTTATTTTTCGTGATGACATTTTCCCACTCGGTGTTTACAACATTTTTGACGAAAAACACAAAGTGGAAGGATCGATACATTTATTTAGATAAAGGGAAGGATGAAAAGATGAAATGATCATCCTTATAAATATTTTCGCATGGGTAACTATTCATTTCGTTATTTCCTTTCGAAACCATCAAGTCATCTAAGTCCCCCCATCTCTAACCATTTTACAAATAGTGAATAAATTTTTAAAAATTAGACCATTTTAATGATAAGAACCGAGGAAGTCCTCCACTTCAATAGCCATACATCACCCGATTTGCTCGGTTCCCTCTTCTAGTTTCCTCCTTGTTCCATATGACTCCTATATGTAGATATTTGTCGAACAAATAAGTCTCTTCTTTTTCTCATCATTGTGCTAAACTGATTGCATCAATTATAAGGAGGAAATAACATGCAAAAAACGTTCAAAACACTTTCAACATTTCAAGGAGGAGTGAACGTTTAAGTTCCTTATACATGAAACGACGCTCCTTCTTCCGGGACAAATAGTACTATATTAGGAAGTAGGAGACATATATGGACAAACGAACGATTGCATCCCATAATATCCGGATGCTATTTTGGATTTCTTTTTTTGGTACGATCAGTTTTCTTCAACCAGTCTTGACTTTATTCTATTTCGAAAGAGGATTAACTTCTTCTCACATTTTGATTCTACTCATGTTTTGGAGTGGAGCTGTATTAATTGGAGAAGTTCCAACCGGAATGTTTGCTGATCGGTTTGGGGCAAAGTATTCCTTTTTATTTGGTTCTGTGCTTAAAATCCTTAGTATTGTGCTTCTTTTATTTGCTTATGATCCCTGGATGTTTTTCTTGTACAGTTTTTTGAATGGGTTTAGCGTGACTTTTTTTTCTGGGGCTGACGAGGCACTAATTTATGACTCGCTCAAAGAATCCAATGAAGAAAATCGCATGGATCATGCTATGGGCAAAATTCAATCTGCTACTTTTATCAGTATGCTGATTGCCGTTTTATTCGGTTCTTATTTAGCTAAAGATTTAGCTGACAGCCAATTTAATCTACTTATTATCTTAGGATTGGCATTCCATTTAATAGAGGTTTTCTTTGTTCTCAGAATTAAGCAGCCCTCTATGGACTCCTTCACAAGGGAGAATCCTTTTTCTCAGATTAAAAGTGGTATCCGCGTGATTCGTCAAGCACCTGAGCTTTTAATGATGTTTCTAAACGTAACATTGGTCTTCATTCCTGCAGGTGCTGTTTATCAATACTTCGATCAACCTTTGATGAAGGAGGCTGGATTGCCTGTTTATTTAATTGGCGTTTTTTACGCCATTTCGGCAGTCGTGGGTTATTTTGCTTCTAATTCCATTGGATGGATGACTGCAAAGGTTTCGAGGGTGAAGCTTATGAGTGTATCTGGTTTGTTAGCCGTAATAGGTTTACTGTTATCCGCTTTATTCGGTTCTTCATTATGGATTGTTCTGGGATCGTTTTTCGTATTAAGACTGGTTCGAGCCATCCGTTATCCGATATACGCTCAATTAAGCAATGATTTGATTCCGTCCGGGATCAGGGCGACTACAATTTCCCTGCTTTCCATTGTAGATTCCGTCCTGGACCTTGTCGTGTTCGGGGTGTTATCTACAATTGCAGTATCAGGATACCCAACTGTATTGATCGGATGTGCATTCATCGCATTGATAGGCACGATCCTGCCTATTAAATCCGTAAGTATGCAGAAAGCACAGCAAAATGTGAAACAAATAGAATCATAATACAAAAGAGTGCTGACAGTTTTGGTCAGCACTCTTTTGTATATGTTCAATAAAAACCAGGAAGGACTACACCCTCTGGGCGAACCTCCCGTTATTGCTTTTACTTTTTTAAGTAAGTCCAGCCTTCTTCTTGATAAACCCGGTCTTCCTTCATGAGTTTTCCTAGGGCTCGTTTGAAGGAAGCTTTGCTCATATTAAAGCGATCTTTAATTTCTTCGGGCAGACTCTTATCCCAATAAGGAATGGCTCCATTTCTTTGTTCCAGATACTCGAGAATGATCTCCGAATCATCCAGCATTTTGTCCTGCTTTAACGGTAAGAACGATACATTCAAGTTCCCGTCATCCTTAACGTCGATGACTCTCCCTTCAACCAGCTCTCCCAGTCTTGGTTCCGCTTTTCGTTCATTCTCATGAACGAAGCATCGATAGCCTTGTTCGGATAAGAAGAAGGTTCCTACTCTAAGCAGTCGATACACACGTCCTTGCACTTTTGCATTCATCATTTCTGTAGATGCTCTTCTAGACACCTGCTCAATGATATTTTCGGTGGCTAATCGTCCGTATAAGCGGTCCTGCTTATCACGATTCAGTGTTAAAAACAACTGATCACCCGGGTTTGGCCAAAGTTCCAGGAATTTAGGAAGATCATCTGCCGAGACTAAAATATCCTTAGGAAGGCCAATGTTAACGAAAACACCTAAATCCTCCCTTTTATCCACTACCTCAGCCCATCCGTAAGCACCGACTTGTACTTTAGGGATTCGCATTGTCGCTGTAAGGCGAACATCCTTATCATGATAAAGAAATACCTTCACAGTATCTCCTTCTTGAATCTCTTCTGTTATTTCAGAATGGTGCAATAGCACACGATCTATTTCATTCGTTAAAAAGAAACCATAAGGGACTTCATGATCAACGTATAAATCCACTACCGTACCTGGTTTTAAAGAAGACATTATTCTAGTTCCTCCTATTTCAATTACTTATTAACTTAAGTTCTCTCTACTCAAGTTTTGTATTCACTAAATATAGCTTTTTTCAGTGATTATGTATAGTGTGTAAGGAGATTTTTATAATAAACCTTCAATTTAGAAAATAAAGAATTCTTACATTAAATAATCACACTGACCGAATGATCATTTTCAGTTAAATCGAAAGGCTCTTTTCGCAAAGATTGTTGTTTTCTAGGATGGAATCTGCCAAGGCTCTGTCAACCAGGTTTATGCTGGATGGTGAGGGGAACTGCTCCTGCGGGAATAGCTGGACAGGTGAGACCCCGGAGGCGCAGCCGAGGAGGCTCACCGCCAGCCCCGCGGAAAGCGAGCATCCTGGAGCAGAAATCAACTATTACTTTCTCCTCTACAATAGCAACAAACTTTATGAAAAGAGCCAATCGAAAAGAGTGATCGCTGGATTTTTTCACCTGTCCAATCACTCTCTATTCGTTCTATAGATGTTTATGAAACCCCCGTACACTTTCATCTGATGGCAGTAAGAACGTCATCATACCTAACAGTGGGAGAAAGCTGCAAAGGATCATGACGAAACGAATGGTGAATAGATCTGCGAGTCCTCCGAAGATGACTGCACCTACAGCTCCCATTCCAAAGGCAAGTCCCACGGTCAGTCCTGATACCATACCAATTTTGTGTGGCAAAAGCTCCTGTGCATACACAACGATTACACTAAAGCTTGAAGACAAAATAAAACCGATGCAAAAGATAAATGGATAGACAATACTTAAAGATAAGTAAGGTAAAGCAAGAGTTAACGGGGCAGCACCTAACATTGAAAAGAAAATGATATTCCTTTTTCCAAAACGGTCTGCTAGCGGCCCTCCCAAGAAGGTTCCCAGTACTCCGGCAAACATAAATACAAAAATGTATGCTTGTGCTTCTTTAATTGAAAGGCCGTAGTCCTCAATTAAATAAAACTGGTAGTAATTGGATAACCCAGCTCCATACCATGAACGGGCAAACACTAAAAACACTACTAATACCATTGCCCATTTAATTCTTCTATGAATCGGGTTTTTCTTCACGTTTGTCTTGTTATGTCGGTTCACCTTTTCATTAGAACGTAATTGTTCAGAGTACCAATTGGATACATGAAATAAAACAATGACCCCTAATATTGCTACAATGGAAAACCACAAAGCCCCTTTTTGGCCAAATGGAACAAATATAAATGCCGTAATCAATGGGGCAAGCGACTGCCCGGTATTCCCACCTACCTGGTAAATCGATTGAGCCAGGCCTCTGCGGTTTCCAGCTGCCATATATGCTACCCTTGAACCTTCTGGATGAAAGATGGCAGAGCCGAAGCCGATGAACAACACCGACAAAATGATCCATATAAAATGGCCTGATAATGCAAAGCCCACCAAACCAATTAAGCTTGATAGCATTCCTAAAGGAAGTAAATAAGGTTTCGAACGTATATCCGCATAATAACCGAATACTGGCTGCAACATTGAAGAGGTCATATTGAGGGCAAATGCGATCCAGCCGATTTGGGTATAGCTCAGCTGCAAGGATTTCTCAATGATTGGAAACATGGCCGGAACAACTGCCTGTAACGTATCATTTATAAAATGACCAGAGCTAATGGCTAATAGAATACCGTAAATAGTAGGATTTTGCAGGGGTTTCACAGCTGTTTGAGCCAAAAATGTCACTCCTCCCTTTTATTTCGTTACTCTAAATAGTATACTGAATTCCCTGTCCATTTCCTACAGGCAAATAAAAAAAGCCGAAGCAATGTTCGACTTTTTCCCATTTTATTATTCTCTGTCGGGGAATACTCTTCTTAGCATATCAGCCATCTCTTCGCCAAGTCCTTCTATCGGTTTTCCGTTCTCTGCTTTATCTGCATAATCTCTCATACTATCTGTGAAATCAGGGTTTGTTGAAATATATACATTATTTATATTCCCGTTTACACTCTTCACTTGATCCGAGATTTTCTTTTCCAAGTCTTTTGAGACATTATCATTCGTATTATCTTCAAGTTTTACCGCTACATAAGCATTTTGATTTGTTGTTAATACATAAGCACTTTCAACCTCATTTAGACTAGCGACTTTATTTGCCTCTTTATCGGCAAGAGAATAATTTTCTCTCATCATGCCGTCATTTACGTATTCACGATTATTCACATAATCACGATTTGCCTGGTTATTTTTATAGTTCACTTTTTCCAAATTCCTATTATTCATTTCCTGTCCTTCTTCGTTCATATTATTCCCCATTCCACATCCCGCTGATATGCTCATGAACATTATTCCCAAAAGGGAAATCAATAAATATTTTTTCATTTTGACTACCTCCTAAATATTATTCAAACTTACTATCCCCACAGTTCATTAAAACTATTCAACGACTGATATAGTGTTTAATTCATCACACAATAAGGGAAAACTCGATATGAAGAATGTTTATGGAGGTGAAAAAATGTTCCAGGCTGCTTTTTGGGGAGGAATTACAAGTTTATCCCTACTAATCGGTGCTGTTATGGGGATTTATTTGCACATATCAAAACGAATTGTCGCTTATATCATGGCATTGGGAACGGGGTTGATCATAGGCTCTGCCACCTTTGATTTACTAAGTGAGGCAGAAGGGAATGCGAACCTATTCCATCTCACATCTATGTTCTTACTAGGTGCTCTCTTATTCACTCTTTTCGAAATCTTCATTTCTAAGAAAGGTGGAAGTGAAAGAAAGAGGTCAAAGAAGAACCCCCATGGTCACTCAGGATTAGCAATTTATGTAGGAACCATAATGGATGCAATACCCGAATCCATCATTATTGGAGTCAGCTTTATAGGAGACCAATCAATACAATGGGTGTTCATCATCGCCATTTTCATAAGTAACTTACCTGAATCCTTATCAAGCAGTATCGGTTTCAAGCTTGATCAATATAGTACAGGTAAAATTCTTACCCTTTGGGGAAGCGTAGTCGTTCTCTCATCCCTTAGCTCCCTGCTCGGGTATACACTCTTACAAGATGCATCGGAAAGCATATCTTACATAATCGGAGCGTTCGGGGCAGGAGGATTATTAGCCATGGTATCCTCTACGATGCTGCCCGAGGCGTTTGAAGAAGGCGGGCCCATTGTCGGATTTCTATCTTCATTGGGAATCATACTTTCTTATATACTGACAAACTTGTCGTAACCATTTCCTTATAATCCCTTTGGTATAGTAAAAACGTCCTTAAGCAAATGCTAAAGGACGTTTTTTACGTTTATTCTTCATGATCTATAGTTAAACCCTTAACAAACCGCTTTCCCATCAGCTTATCTTTTTTCCGGTTTTCTTTACTATTAAAGATAATATCAAAATCATAATCATCGGGGTATAACTCTTTCGCAGAAACATAAAGATCCAGACGTTTATGATTAATTATTCTTTTCTCACCCTTAATTTGCACCGTATAATCCCCTCTATCATCTGGTCCTTCATATACAATCCCGAATTCTCCACTCGCTGAAATCTTAACATTGTCACCTTTACTAAATAATTGACCTCCACTCTCCCCCTTTGAAGAAGATTTACTATGGTTCCTTTTTTTATATTTGTTTACGATCACCTGCTTTTCCATTTCCTTCTTCGCATGATAATCGATTTCTCCCAGGTCATAGCATTTCTTTTCTCTATACGTGATTTCATGGGCCTTTTCAATGATCTCAGGGTGCATCCCCAGCTTTAACGCAATGGCAAATGCTTGACTCTCGCCCCCCTTACCCACTACGAGCTTATACGTAGGTTGTAATGTATCAATATTAAATTCCATACTTCCGTTCACGAAGCCTTCATGCTCTTCTGCAAAATGCTTTATTTCACTGTAATGGGTAGTTGCGAGTATCGTGGCTCCCTTTTCATATAATTGATCCAGGATGGCTGTGGCCAGCCCCATTCCTTCAAGGGGATCCGTACCGGAACCTAATTCATCTAACAGAACCAGCGTTTGATCATTTGTATCCTTTAATATTTGGA
The DNA here is from genome assembly GCF_056159585.1 of Rossellomorea sp. ABR4_004. NCBI lineage: Bacteria > Bacillati > Bacillota > Bacilli > Caryophanales > Bacillaceae > Rossellomorea > Rossellomorea sp. ABR4_004. Next base: position 258,399 of record NZ_JBSWVM010000001.1, read on the forward strand.
TAATATTCTTTATATGGGAGCTGAAAGTGCTTAAATTTTGCTGAAGACTTTGACCATCCCCTATATCTAAAAGTATATCTTGATAAATACTGATTTCACTACCCTTTTCTGCGGGGATATGAAGGCCGCATTGGGTCATGAGAGTGAGAAGGCCCACCGTTTTAATGGCGACTGTCTTACCTCCAGTATTAGGTCCAGTTATCACTAATGCATGAAAATCCTCACCCATCTGAATGGATAGTGGTACTGCCTGTTTTCCAAGCAGGGGATGAACCGCATTCATTAAATGTATTTGATGATTTTCATTTACTAACGCGCTTACTCCATCAATGGAACGGCTATACTTCGCCTTAGCAAATAGGACATCGTAATGCACCATCGTCTCAATCGCCAGCTTTAATTGTGGTTCATACGTTTGAACCAGCCCAGTTAGCGCCCACAGAATGTTCTCAATTTCACGGTCTTCCTCAAGTTTATAATATAAAAGCTGATCTTGCTGAATGCTTAATTCCTCAGGCTCAATATAGAGAGTCGATCCTGAAGCAGATGAATCCAATACCGCTCCTTTCATTTTTCCTTTATATTCTTTCTTGATAGGGAGAACATACCTCCCATTTCTCTGGCTAACAATCGATTCTTGTAGATAGGATTTATATTTGGCTGACTTTACAATCGCTTGAATTTTATCCTTTAACCGATCCTCCTGAATCCCCATTTGTTTTCTAATCCTTAACAACTCTTTACTGGCGTGATCATCTACTCTTCCATTACGGATGCATCGATTGATTTCTTCCCCGATCTCAGGAATCTCTTCAATTGAATAAACATATGAAGATACCCTTGGAGCCACCCATTTTTTATCCTCCATGAATTTTTTAATTTTTTTACATGCATCCAGAAAATAATAGAGGCTTGTAAATTGATCTGGTTTCAAAGGCACCCCTTTATTCAGGTTTGCTACAATGTTTTCAACTCCATCCAAAGCGTGAATCGGTATACTTGCACTTTTTTCCAGGATACTTACAGCTTCCGTTACTTCACCTAAACGCATTTCAATTTGGCGTTTGTTGTTTGATGGCATTATGTTCCTTAATTCCTTTTTCCCCTCTTCTGTAAGGGCAAACCGTGTCAAATCTTCCTTCACTTTGTTAAATTCTAATGTTTGAAAAGTCTTTTCGTTCAATGTTTTTCTCCTCCATATAAAAAAATAGACCACAACGAACAATGTCCATTGTGGTCTTACTCACTCGTATACTGACTTACCAATAATAATCGCATGTGTCTACGTAAAACGTGAATCGTTCATAACTGGAAGTTTGAAACGACTGCACAGATTTCCCGATCCATGTACACAAAAAGAGCTGTGCACAAAGACACAGCTCTCCTATTAAAGGATTGAGTATGCTATGACCATTGTTCTTAACTACACTTTGAAGGCAAAGCTAAATAAGCTTATTCAATAACCTGTTTTTAAGGCTATTGCCTGCAAAATGTCCGTATTCATTTCACGGTTAGTTAAGAACGACACCTAACATAAAACATACTCCCTTTGTATACAGTAATTTAATTCATGTATAGTTTACGATGTATGGGATTCATTGTCAATAGGCTACTGTACAGACCTTTTATATTGGAACCTTTTCCATTGAAAACGGATAAAGCAACCGACACAGAATCCCCCAAGCGCGATGGACGCTGAAAGAAATACCATTCCTGAAAAAAGGTAGAATCCTGTGTTCCATCCAGCTAGAGCACTCATGATTGCTCCTCCTAGGCAAATCACGGCAATCATGTTGTTAAACCGCTGCAGGTCAGCGTCTTCAGGTGGATACGATGAATACTCTTTCTTTAAGAAAATCCTCCCTGCCTTTATGACTGGGTTGAACTTAAATATCATAGCTGATAATCCCACCATAAATGGAAGCAATAAGATGAATTCTATTTGAAGCATCCATGAAATGGCTATAGTAGAAACGATGAACCACTGATTTAATTGTACTAAAGGTTTCGGTATTGAATTGAGTGAAGGTGATCCCACTTTAATTCCTACCTTTCTGATTGGTATTTGTGTAATTAAAGTGTAGCGGATTCATCAGAAAAAATCAAAATAAAAAACCGAAAGCAGCCGCCCATTTTTTGGCTGATTCCGGTTCTCATCATTTACAGGTTCCTGAGTATTTCTGCATTGAGCTGTTCATCATAAGCTGCCCTTAGAAACCTTCGCTTAGCTCTAAGTTCTGTAAGCTTGTTAAAAATCTAAAGCATAGTCTTTTACAGTCTATGATAGAAGCCCATCCATCGTGATGCTCTGCATCATTTCTTTAACTCGTATCGATGCTGTAACTCTTCAGGAGCCATCTTCACTATAAGCTGAAGAACTAACGCAAACACTGCCAAATCATCAACAATTCCAAACAAAATAAAAACATCGGGAATCAAATCAAACGGCAGCCAGAAATACACTCCCACCAACGCAACTGACAATACCTTCTTAAATAGCGAAACCTCTTTAGACCGAAAAAAATCAACCAGAAACGGAACCGACCTGCGAACATTAAAAAGAAATCTCACCCGCTTCATAAACCTCATCATTCGTATCTCATCACCAATCTTTTTTTCTTACGTTAGCATATCAAACTAAATTAGGGAAGAACTTAGCGAATCTATATAAGATCTTCAAAATTTTCGGCTCATTTCCTTAAAGCGGTAGCGAACCCCGCATCCCTACATTCCATTCAAAATCCTTTATCCGCTTATGTAAATAGCCGGTAAATTTCTCACTGTTCGCGGTAACACTCTATCTTTTTAGCATACTCGCGTGTTATAATCTTTTAGATTGAGTATTAGGAGGTATATCACACATGATTCAAGTATCAGATGTAAGCTTACGTTTTGGTGATAGAAAGCTATTCGAAGACGTGAATATAAAGTTTAATCCAGGGAATTGCTACGGACTTATCGGAGCAAACGGTGCTGGTAAATCAACATTTTTAAAGATTCTTTCAGGAGAAATCGAAGCGCAGACCGGCCATGTATCGATGGGTTCAGGTGAGCGACTTGCTGTATTAAAGCAGGATCACTTCGAATATGAAGAATATGAAGTGCTGAAAGTTGTCATTATGGGGCATACCCGTTTATATGAAGTCATGCAGGAAAAAGATGCCATCTATATGAAAGAAGATTTCTCTGATGAAGACGGCATGAAGGCTGCGGAATTGGAAGGTGAATTCGCAGAGCTCAACGGTTGGGAAGCTGAATCAGAAGCTGCGATCCTACTAAAAGGCTTAGGAATCAATGAAGATCTTCACACGAAACAAATGTCCGAACTAACAGGTGGAGAAAAAGTAAAAGTATTATTAGCACAAGCTCTATTCGGCAAGCCGGATGTTCTTTTACTGGATGAGCCTACCAACCACTTGGACATACAAGCGATTCAGTGGTTAGAAGACTTTTTAATAAACTTTGAGAACACAGTCATCGTCGTATCACATGACCGTCACTTCCTAAACAAAGTTTGTACTCATATTGCTGACCTTGACTTTGGAAAGATCCAAGTTTATGTCGGGAACTATGATTTCTGGTATGAGTCCAGTCAATTAGCCCTTAAAATGGCTCAGGATCAGAATAAGAAGAAGGAAGAAAAAATCAAAGAGCTTCAGGCATTCGTTGCCAGATTCAGTGCAAATGCATCTAAATCAAAACAAGCCACTTCACGGAAAAAATCGTTAGAGAAAATTTCATTGGATGACATCAAGCCAAGCTCACGTCGTTATCCATATGTACAATTCAAGCCGGAGCGTGAAATCGGAAACGATGTTCTGCGTGTTGAAGGTCTTACAAAAACGGTTGATGGAGTAAAGGTCTTAAACAATGTTTCCTTTATCCTGAATAAAGAAGACAAAATTGCACTTGTCGGAGCAAACGAAATCGCCAAAACGACTCTTTTCAAAATCCTTACAGGTGAAATGGAACCGGATAGCGGCACATTCAAGTGGGGAGTGACGACATCTCAAGCTTACTTCCCGAATGAAAACTCCAAGTACTTTGAAGGAAATGAACCATCCCTTGTGGACTGGTTACGTCAATACTCACCGGAAGATGAGAGTGAAACATTCCTTCGCGGATTCTTGGGTCGCATGCTTTTCTCAGGGGAAGAAGTATTGAAAAAGCCAAGTGTCCTTTCAGGGGGAGAAAAAGTTCGCTGTATGTTATCTAAAATGATGTTAAGTGGATCAAATGTTCTGTTATTAGATGAACCAACAAACCATTTAGATTTGGAATCTATTACTGCATTGAATAATGGATTGATAAACTTTAAAGGTGCGATGATTTTCGCTTCCCATGACCATCAGTTTATTCAAACCATCGCGAATCGCATTATTGAAATCACGGAAGATGGTGTCATTGATAAAGAAACGACTTATGATGAATTTCTTGAGATGAAAGCTTCTATGAAAGCTTAATGTGAATCAGAAAAAGCAGGCAGCCAAATGGCACCTGCTTTTTTTCATTCCCTCGCTACGTGGTCATTCATATTGACCGTGTTTAACCAAGTAGCCTTTAATCTGAAAATAACCTATTTTTTTCGGTAATTCTTCTTTAATCGGCTTTAAGAGGTCCGTCCCTACTTTCTGGACTGCGTCTTCTATAAGTGTTTCTTCTTCTTCAGTAAAGAGGATGGTCCAGTCATTCGTGATGCCTTCCTGATAAGCACGGATAATGTGATTTTCAATCGTTGCTGTACTCATACCCCGTTCTTTCGCAATTTTTCTTATATCCATGCTCTCTTTGAACAACTCATAGCTGATTAAATGGGACGCTGTGTCAGAATGACTTGTCTTCCGTGATCGCGAAGGCTTGACGACCTCAACTTCATGTTCAGGATTCTCATGTGAAAAAACGGAAATTTCGTTTATGAATATTTCACCGTACCGATTCAGCTTGTTTTCACCGACTCCGCTAACCTGCAGGAATTCCTCTGATGTTTTCGGCATCTTCACACACATGTCCTGAAGCGACTTATCGGAAAAAATAACGAAAGGCGGAACTCCTTCTGAATCTGCAATCGATTTACGGAGTGTTCTCAAGGTCTGGAACAAGCCATCTTCTTTAGGGACGATGGTCGAAACAGTAGGCTGGACCTTTCTCGTTACGTTTCTTTCCCCCATTAACACCTCTTTGCCTTTTGGTGATACTTTCAGGATAGGAAAGCTTCCCCCCTCAACTTGTATGACACCCTCTGAAATCAAATAATCGATGAACAGGCCGACATCCTTCTGAGATTGCTCCTTCATTAATCCATATGTGGAAAGCCGATCGAACCCCCATTCCAGAACCTTTTTGTTCTTTGACCCCGTCAGTACACCGCTGATGAGTGAGGTTCCAAATCTTTCATTCATTCGCATCATACAGGATAATACCATTTGTGCCTCTCTCGTTACATCCTCGGATTCCCTATCATCCAAACAATTGCTGCAATGACCGCATGCTTCCTCTACATGTTCACCAAAATAAGCTAATATGTAGTTCTGCAGGCATGCTTCTGTATGGACAAAGTCAACCATTTCACGTAATTTCTGCATCTCATTATCATGTAATTCCTGATTTACGATATTCTGGTCAATGATATACCGCTGTGTCTGGATATCCTGAGGTGAAAATAATAAGACACATTCGCTGTCCACTCCATCACGACCTGCCCTGCCAGCCTCTTGATAGTACCCCTCCATATTCTTAGGAATCTGATAATGAATAACAAAGCGTACATTTGATTTATTTATCCCCATCCCAAAAGCATTGGTCGCTATCATGATGGTAATGGAATCATTCAGGAAGGCTTCCTGCTGTTCCTGCCTTACTGTGTCGGACAGCCCCCCATGATATTTGCCGACGGAAAATCCCTTTTTCTCAAGATAAATATAAAGGTTTTCAACTTCCTTCCGTGTAGCACAGTAAATGATGCCGGAATGCTGATGATTCTTTTGTACATACCTTTCTACCCAACGCTTACGATCTTCACCTTTTACAACCTGGAAAAACAAATTCGTCCGTTGAAAACCAGTTAATACTTTATATCGTTCTGGAATGTGTAAATGATGAAGGATATCAGTTTGTACCTGTGGAGTTGCCGTTGCAGTCAATGCAAGAATGGTGGGATTTGATTGTAGTTGATTAACAGCGTGATATATCCCTAAATAGCTTGGTCTGAAATCATGACCCCATTGGGATAAACAATGGGCTTCGTCGACAGCTACCAAGGGGATGGGTAAAGAATTGAGGAATCGAATAAACCCAAATGATTCCAACCTCTCAGGAGCAATGTAAACGAGTTTGTATTCACCTAAAGAAATCTCTTCCATCCTGTTCTCTACTTCACTATTCGATAGCGTACTATTAATGTAGGTTGCTGGAATCCCTTGATGAAGTAACGAATCCACCTGGTCCTTCATTAAAGATATGAGTGGAGAGATAACAAGTGTAACTCCATCAAGCATTAGAGCAGGAATTTGGTAACAGAGCGACTTCCCTCCTCCTGTCGGCATGATCCCTACTGTGTTTTTTCCATCAAGTATGTATTCAATGATATTCGCTTGTCCATCTCTGAATTCGTCGTATCCAAAGTACTGTTTTAATACTTGTTTTGCTTCTACAATCACATTTTCCCCTCCCAATAAATCTAACTATTCCTTTATTGTATTCCAGAACGGGGAACGTGCCAATAGGGTTTCCCATTTTTCAAACAAAAGGCTGTACATTCGTATACATACACGTAATGCACAACCTTATCATTACATTAAAACCACTTGACTGTTTTTTCTTCTTTATTTACTTCAACAGGCTTCGACAGTTTCCAAAAACTATCCCATACAGTATCTTTACTCTCAGTTGAAGAACTTTTTACTTCTTTCTCTTTCTTGTTAGACATGGTGCTACCTCCTTTAATACATAAATACATTACATCCTATTCAAATGTAAAAAAAGAGTTTAATAATTTTCAAAAAAACACCTAAGAATATGAGGCTCATTTGCCTCGACAAGAAAAAAGAACCAATCAGAATAGATTGGTTCTCTACGATTCATTAGGATGATTTCATTGTAGGATGTGGATTGTCTACAACTTGTAATACCTTTGTAGATGTCACCATATCTTCTTTACAAAGCGGACACTTAGGAGTATCTTCACTTTTGAAGTTATCTCTCATCCAGCCTTTACAATCTTCAGCGGAACAAGCCCAAATCTTTGTTTCCTCTGTTTTAATTTCTTCCTCAACTTGATTTCTACGACCAAAAGCCATTGAACGTCCTCCTTTAAGGTAAGTAGGATTTCCTTGCTATGCTTTCTAACAGGAAAATAATGATTGTGGTAATTTATGCTGCAGATAGTATGTGGTCAGTTATGTGTAGCCAGTGTAATCGAACAATTTCTGCGATTGTTTCCATTATACCATACTTGACTCCAATTTAATATATGAACTCCTCAGTAAAGGTAACAAACGCACCATATGTAATGAAGGAAGAAAAAAATCCTTCATTATTTTTTCTTTCTGTTTCTGGAAGAAGGGGCCTCTACCCCACCTGATAATTCCTGGTTGGTCGTACCTTGTCCTTCCACTTGAGAAGAACCCAGCATAGCTTTTGACGGATCTTTTTTCTTCTTGCTCATATGCTTCACCTCCACTCCTACCTTGCCCAAATCCTTTACAGAATATGTATGTATCAACCACCTTTATCCTTAATGAAAAAAATGACATCTTGTGATTAGGAACAGAAATCATGGGAAGTCTAATCTATAAATTAAGGTTTAGGGTGTTGAATTCTATGTTTAGACGTAGAGAAGTGAAGAATGATATTGAAAACGGGTCCCCCCATAGCTTTGATATAGATACATTTCGTAAAGAAATACTTTCGTTGGTAAGCAATAGTGAAGATTTGGTATTTAGAATCATTACAATAGGCGAACAGGAGCTTGCAGTCGTATATTTTGATGACTTAATCAATACTACATCGATGCAGGACAGCATCATCAGGCCTCTAGAGGAATCCACTGGTGACCTGAATTATCAAATCATCCAGGATACGATTAATATTGCGAAACTTACACAGACGAATCAAATTAATGACGTTGTAGAGAACATCGTCAATGGAACGGCTTATATTTTCAAGCAAGGGGATACTCATGGGATATTAGCGGACGTTTCTGATAAGGGCACAAGAGGGTTGGAAAAAGCTGAAACAGAATCCCTTGTGTTTGGCCCTAAAATTTCTTTCACAGAATCCATTACGAAGAATTTAAATTTAATTCGTTCAAATATTAACGATCCTAAACTATGTGTTGAAACCTTTATGATTGGGTCAAGAGCGAAGAAAAAAGTTCAAATGGTTTACATAAAGGACATTGCTGAAGAAGAGAACGTAAATACGTTTAGACAGCGCATTACGGAAATTGAAGTTGATAGTATAGTGGATTCCACCGTACTTGCTCAGATGATTGAAGATAATTCATTTACATTCTTCCCGCAATTTATTACTACTGAGCTGCCTGATCGCTGTACCATCTCACTCCTGCATGGAAAGATCTGTTTACTTGTTGATCGCAGTCCTACAGCGATCATCGGACCATCTACGTTTATGAATTTCTTTGAATCGACGGAAGACATATATATGAGATGGAATATGGGGACGTTTTTAAGATTGATTCGCTTTGTGGCCATTTTTTTCTCGATCCTTTTAACACCTGCTTATGTGGCGGTCTTGACATTTCATTATGAGGTCATTCCCTCTGCTCTTCTTGTTTCTCTGGGACAGTCAAGATCTAATGTTCCCTTTCCTCCCGTGTTCGAGGCGATTTTATTGGAATTCATCATAGAGCTCCTGAGAGAGGCGGGAGCAAGATTACCAACAAAGGTTGGGCAAACCATGGGGATCGTAGGAGGTATCGTCATCGGTCAAGCCTCAGTGCAAGCTGGATTCACCAGTAACATTTTGATTATTATCATCGCAATATCCGCCTTGGGTTCGTTCACTGCTCCGAGTTATGCAATCGGTACAGCCGTGAGAATCATCCGTTTTCCCATCATCATCATGGCCGGGTTATACGGGGGTGTGGGAATCATGTTTTGCCTCTGCTTTATTCTCATTCATTTACTGAAAGTGACAACATTGGGCAGACCCTATCTATCTCCCATTTACCCATTTAGGTTTGCAGACTTCAAGTACAGTCTATTCCGCTTACCCTATCAGTATTTAGTCCAACGTCCCATCTCCAATCACCCCACAGATCAGGGCCGAATCCCTGAGAAGAAAGCAAAAGAGAAGAAAGACGTTGATGAGTAAAGGATGAAATGTATGGATATTAATGTAAAGCCAAAGGAACGGTTAATGTTTAATGCCTTTTTGATCATGTTTATCTTACACACAGCCCAAACCGGAGTAGGGATTGCAGGGCTGCCCAGGGTCATTTACATGGAGGCGAACCGGGACGCATGGATTTCAGTCCTATTGGCTGGAATTCTTGTATCTTTTGTTCTATTTATCATGGTTAAAATGCTTGAAACATACGATAGTCCCGATCTGTACGGTATTCACTTGGACATTTATGGGAAATGGTTCAGCAAAGGATTTAACATCCTGTATATTGGATATTATCTCAGTGTGACCTACGTGATCTTAATGAACTATATTGAGATGGTCCAGGCGTGGATATTCCCTAAAATGCCCACATGGCTCTTAATGGGGTTATTGATTTTTTTAATGGTTTATTGTGTGTTGGGGGGAATCCGGGTCGTGGTCGGAATTGCTTTTTTAGGACTCATCCTGGCCTTCTGGTTAGTATTTATGATCTATACTCCCATCAAATATATGGACTTCAATCACTTACAACCAGTCTTAACCTCTTCCCCAAAGGAGATTATGATGGGGATTTACAAATCAAGCTTTACTCTCATTGGCTTTGAATTAATGTTATTTGTGTACCCATACATCAAGGAAAAGAAAAAAGTATTAAAATATGGCCTGATTGGAGCAGGATATTCCACTATTCTCTTTACGGTTGTGACTGTTGTCAGTATCGGTTTCTTCTCAGAAGATGCCCTTTTAAAGACCATCTGGCCAGTCCTTTCCATGTTCAAGATATTAAGGATCCCAAACTTGGAGCGATTTGAGTTCATTGCCGTCTCTTTTTGGATGCTGGTCATCCTTCCAAACATTTGCCTCTATTTTTGGACAGCTTCAAGAGGGATGAAAAGAGTATTTAATGTATCTCAAAAAAAATCCATTTACCTCTTCGCCATCCTGCTTTGGATATTATCCCTATGCGTGCAGGATCGTCTTACGATGAATACCATCACAGACAAGGTTGGGACGTCGAGTTTTATTCTTTCATTCGTTTATCCATGCTTCTTATTCATACTCGTTAAATTGAAATACATCGCTAAGAAGGAAAAGGGTGTGGATGTATGATTAGAACCATCATGCTTCTTCTGCTTTGCCTATGTACATGTTTCTTAAGCAGCTGCGTGGAGTCAAAATATTTAGAAAAGCTGGGATTGATTACAGCGGTTGGATATGATCAGGCTGAAGACGAGAAAATAACCGGCACAATGGTCCTCTATCAGTTTAACCCAGCCATGGAGGATGTTGAAAAGGTACTTATAAGTAAGTCAAAGACGAGTAAAGGAATACGTTTGTCACAGAATTTAGAGACCGATCATAAACTTGTTTCCGGTCAGTTAAGGATTACTGTATACGGAAGGCAGCTTGCGGAAAAAGGGATTTCTCACCTGGTTGATACGTTGGAACGGGATTCTTCCATTGGGAACATGGTGTACTTAACAATTGCGGATTCGACTGCCGAGCAAATCCTGAATTATCAAATGGCGGAAAGGCCTTCAAACATGGGGACATACTTATATAATTTGGTCAGGCAAAATGTTGAATCGGAGATGCTTGTTTCTCCAACGCTACAAGAATTCATCACCGATTACGGCAGTGTCGGCAAAGATCCGATCCTGCCATTGCTAAAGGCATCAGACGGAAAGGTTGGTGTGGATGGGTTCGCATTGTTTACAAGGGATAAATTCATTAAAGAGATTAAAAAAGACAAGATCTTTTTTATTCGATCTCTTATGGAAGATTACAATGCCGGCAGTGTCGAAGTGGAACTACCATTGGAAAAGTTCAAACCTTACTTAACAAGTCCTCATCTGGGACAAGAAAAAGAAAAGGTTTATATTATGATTGATAGTATAAAATCATCTCATAAGATTAAAACAGAGAAAAAAGCAACACCCTCTTTTGAAGTGATATTGAAGATCGAATCTCGTTTACTTGAAATGTCTGAAGAAATGAAGTTGTCAGATCCGAAAGTGTTAAGATTACTTGAAGATGAGATTGGGAATTATATCGAAAAGAACATTAAAGAAATAATTTTGATGCTTCAAGAGGAAGGCACGGATCCGATTGGATTTGGCATGGAGTATAAAAGTATAAGGGGACACGAAGATTTATCGAGGGAAAAGTGGGATAAACTGTACAAAGATGCTTCATTTCATGTAAAGGTAGAGAATAAAATCATTCGAACAGGAGTGATTGATTAAACGTAAGGGTCCATCCAATAAAGATGGACCCTTTCTTATTATTGTTGAATTCGATTTGTAATTTCATTGATGACGGCCTCATCCTTAATTTCCATCGATCGGTCATTTTCAAAAATGATCAATCCGTAATAGACCTGCAGATCGTCGTCACACGCTTCGCAAAAAAACACTTCTCCTGGATCCCAAAACGCAATAGAGTGCAACTTCTTACTTTTTGACTTACGATAGCTTTTACTCAGTCGTCTCATTTCCTCAAGAAACCTTTCGATTGCTTCATCCCTGTTATGAAACATCCATTCTTGAACAATATCCTTTTCCCAGCCTTCAAAAAACCACCAAGGCTCTGCATCACTTTTTGTTGTCATGACTCTCCAAGTATTATCCAATGCTTCACCCTCCTTTTTTCCTTGTCCAAATTGTACATAAAATACGAACGAAAGAAAAATATTTAAACTATACTACTCTAAATTATTGACAAGTTCCCCCCTGTACAAGCATAGGTTTATTAGAAAAGACCTATTAGGAGCAAAGCTAAAATAAAAGGGAGGAAAAACATTTGAATTTTATTGTTTTGAAGAAAGGCTCCATCATCGCCATATTAGTTACCATTATGATCATGACTGTCGGCACAATATGGGCATTAACCTCTAAAAACTCCTACCCTACCGTTTCATTATCAGATAAAACGGGTGAGAAACAAGTCATTCAAATGGTCACAGGGGAATTCAAATCAGAAACACCTGCGGGAAAAGAAATAGAAGCATATCGATGGGATCCAGGTACGATTGTAGTTGAAAAAGATCATCCTGTGGAATTGCGCATTTATGGTGTTAACGGCATGGAACATCCGTTCTATATCGAGGGGACTGATGTTAAAGGTACTGTAAAAAAAGGGGAAGAAACCGTTGTGAATGTATCGTTTTCAAAAGAGGGAACGTATAGACTGATATGCGAGACACATGAGACTATTGATCGTAACGGTCCAATGATTGCGTATATAGTAGTTGACTAATGTATGACTTGTGGCACCTCCAACATGGAAGTTAGCACCTTGGAAATCTTGAAAAATGGGCATGGCATTATATTACGCTGCCGTGCCCATTGCATACCCAGCTGCTCCAAATACGACCCCAATGGAATAACTTGCGAAAAAATAAAACAGGCCAATTTTTCTATTTTCCTGGAAAAGTCTCAATACCTCCCAGTTTAAGGTTGAAAAGGTAGTAAATGCTCCACACACTCCGATCCCGAAAAAAAACATAACAGTCTCCTCAGCACCCCTTCCAACCAGAATTCCCAATAGTAAAGAGCCAAACCCATTAACCAACAGAGTCGCTTTCGGAAAACGAGAACTACTGAAACGCTTAACGGCATTCGCAACTATAAACCGTCCGATTGCCCCAACACTCCCCCCTAATGCGATCAACAATATGCTAACTCCCATGACCAATCACGCTCCCCTTTCTTCCAAAGACAAAACCCAACCATGCAAAAAGCATTCCACCAAAAGAAGTTATGGTCATATACAAGAAAAGCATGCCCCATTGCTTCTGCAATAAAAAGGTGATTAACTCGATACTAAGTGTCGAAAAAGTTGTAAAAGAGCCCAGAAACCCTGTTGCTATAAATAAATACGATTTTTCATATTGAGAAGACCATCGACTATAGAAATAAGCTAATAGAAAGCTTCCAAGTAGATTCGCCATTAGTGTCGCGAATGGTAACCCATTTTGAATGGTCCAGAGATAACTAATTACCCACCTGCAAAAACTTCCCAACGCTCCACCGATTCCGACTAGTAAATATTTCATTTCTGTATAACATCCCTATTTTATAAGATTATATTTTTTTATGAAACTTATTGTTCACAATTCCGTAAGTACAATTACCATCGTTTCTTTTTCCATTTAGGAGTATACTTTAACTGGAATAGAGTTAATGCTTAACAATGAATTTGATCAGTAAATTGAAGGAGCCTTCTCCATTGACATTTATCATTATACAAGACTTATTGGATTTTTACTTAAGTCCATTACATTTTAGTATCGTATTACTATTTATCATCGCTTTGATTTGGGATCACTTTCCTGGCACATTTCATCTTTACGTACGACCCTATGATAAGAAAGTTGAAGGACCACTTATCATCGCAAAGTGCGTTGCAGCTAATGAAATGATTCCTATCGGGATCAGGTTCATTACATGCATGAAATTTCAATTTTACCATACCGATAATGATGAAGAATTCCACTTCTGTTAGCTTTTAACCAGCAAGCATTTATACAGAGGAGGAATTATCATTGAGAAAAATTTCATTCATCATACTACTGGCACTATTCACTTTATCAGGGTGTCAAAGTGCAACAACTGAAGGGGCGTTCTTTCACGACTATCTTGTTAACCCATTTTCGTTTTTCATCCACGAAATAGGTACCTTCCTAGACGGGAATTTTGGTCTTGCGATCATTGTGATTACCCTTCTTATTCGTCTCATTCTTTTTCCTTTTATGCTTAAAACATATAAGAATCAACAGGAGATGAAAGGGAAAATGGCTTTAATCAAGCCTGAGATGACCCACATTCAAAAGAAGATAAAAGAAGCGAAAGATAAAGATGTACAAAAAAAACTGCAGCAAGAAATGATGATGCTTTACCAAAAACACGGAGTGAATCCTCTTAATATGGGATGTTTACCTTTGTTCATTCAAACACCCATATTGATAGGGTTATACTATGCGATTCGGTCTTCATCTGAAATCGCAAGCCACTCTTTTCTATGGTTTAATTTAGGACAGCCGGACTATATAATGGCCATTATTGCTGGGTTGGTTTATTTAGCCCAAGCCCGGGTATCTTTAATGAATATTCCTGCAGAACAGCAGGCCAAAATGAAAATAATGAGCTATCTTTCGCCCATTATGATCTTTATTTTTTCATTTAATGCGCCGGCTGCCTTACCCCTGTATTGGACAGTTGGAGGGGCATTTCTCATCTTACAAACGATGATTGGCAAGACTCTTTATCATCATCAACCCTCTTTAGCAAAACAAGAAAGTCAATGAAAAAAGGGAGCCGCAAGCTCCCTTTTTCGTTTAAAGATTATTTTTTGACAGATCCTATTCTAAAAATAGATATTCCCATAATGAATAGCAGGATCATGTATATAAAAAACGGATAAAACAGGATTTGTTGACTTAATTCATCTCCGAAAAATAATCCTGTGCTTTCGCTCGAAGCAACTGCGTTTTTATGTTTTACCGGAGATTTCCTCACAGGACTGAGATTTGTTGTAGCCACTTCTTCCTGATCTTCGTTATATAGTGTTAATACTCCCTTTCGATCCAGGCTCTCGGTGAACTCTTCATTCGTAGGTTGTGTATATTGGAAATCCTGTTTAAGCTCAAAAGAAGTATCCTCATATTGAAAGACCGTACCCTTTGGAATATGGCTTCTAGTGAAACTGTTTAATCCATAATCAAGTAGTTTTCTGGTATCTGAGTAGATAGCTCTCTTCGATTGAGCCTTCATTGTAACAATGACGAGAGAAAGATTATTATTTTCAGCAGAAGTCACAAGCGTATGTTTGGATTCATCAATGAAACCATTCTTCCCTCCGGTCACTTCCGGATAAGGAAGTTCTCCTTTCACCATTTTATGATGATTATAAAGAGTAGTCTTCCATCCCTCAGTCGACCAATCGATGGATTTCAAACTAAATAGCTCTTGGAATTGTTTATTCTTCAAAGCATAGCTAGTAATCACTGCCATATCATAAGCGGTTGTATAGTGATTCTTACCGAACAGTCCATGAGGATTTTCAAAATTCGTTTTATCTACGCCAATTTCGTTTTTTAGAAAGGCGTTTAATTTTTCTACAAATTGCTGAACGGAGCCCTCGGTGTGTTCAGCAATGGCAACCGCTGCATCATTACCGGAGTTGACCATCAACCCCTGAAGCAACTGCTCCAAAGAAACCTTTTCACCTGCTTCCAAGTAAACGGTGGAGCCTTCTGTATTACTTGCTTTCTCACTTATTACCACCTTGTCATCAAGGTTTGCATGCTCGATCGCATAAATGGCTGTAGCAATTTTTGTAATACTTGCAGGATTCATTCGTTTAGTCGAATTTTTCGAGTACAGTATACTCTTTGTTTTAGAATCTATAATGATAGCCGAATCACTAATGATGTTTTTAGGTTTTTTTACATTATTTTCTTGAGCTGATACGATAGAGGAAGAAAAGAAGAATAAAATCAGCACAACGAACCATTTTTTCATATATCCACACACCTGTCTTGTCAATGTACTAACCCATTCTATCAAAAATGGTATTTATTTAATCAGAAATCTGAGAAATGTTAAGAAATTGAAAGAATGGTGTCAAATCCTGACATCGATTTCAGTGTCTGAATAATAAAAGGGGTCTACATTTCCATTTCACCATCATTTACAATAAAATAAGAGTATGTATATGAAACCTTTTTGCACATTATATCGTATTTAACGTAAGCATCTTTAATAAGGGGTAGATGAAATGAATACATTTCTTCAATTTTTAATAAGAACAGTCATCTCATTCAGTATAGGGACCGGTAGTTTTATCGCCTACTTACTCCTATTTGACTTAGGATTTCCTCTTACATTCTTGTCCAGTCTCGGTACGGGTATCCTCCTTTTCTTCGTCGTAAAGGGACTCCAAAAGAGATGGTGGCTGAAAAAAAATGGACTTTCCTCACAGGAATTCCGATATATTAACAAGAATTTAAAAGAAGCCAAAGAAAAAGTAAAACGCCTTCAAAAACAACAATTAAGGGTAAGGTCACTTGGAGCATTTAAGCAAATCCTCGAATTGAACAGATTGAGCAGAAGAATTTATCAACTCGTAAAGAAAGAGCCGAAAAGATTCTTTTCTGCAGAATCATTTTTCTTCTACCATCTGGATTCAGTTGTTGAAATCACAGAAAAATATACGTTTCTTGCTTCACAATCCGGTAAAAACAAAGAAGCATTCTTATCACTTCAACAAACCCGGACGACACTCGATGATCTGACAGGGTCATTGGAAAATGACCTGCAAAACGTACTGGCTAATGATATGGATACACTACAGTTTGAACTTAACTTTGCCAATCAACATTTATCTCATAAAAAAGACTTAAAATAAATATCGGAGGTTTTACGATGGAGCAACGAAATGAACAATCAGAACTGGACCTGCTGCTTTCCAACCCGTTTGGAGATGAAATGCCTGCTGTAAGTGAGCAGACAAAGTCTCCCTTGCTACTCGACCGCTTACCAAAAGAACAGCAGGAAAAGGCAAAGCAATTAGCTGCTCAGATCGACTATAAAGACTATGAAGCGATATTAAAATACGGAACTGCCGCTCAGACCCAGCTTTCTACCTTCTCCCACTCCATGCTCGATCATGTACAAAAACGGGACATCGGACCAATTGGCGATGTGTTGGGAGATTTAATGAAAAAGCTCGAGCAAATGAATCCGGATGAGCTTAACACCAAGCAAAAGGGTGTTTTCAGAAAGCTTTTCCGCAAAGTTTCTTCCTCCCTGCAGGAGGTCCTTTCCAAATATCAAAAGATCGGCTCACAGATCGATCGCATTTCAGTCAGACTCGAACATTCAAAAAAGACCCTGCTTGATGATAATCGACTATTGGAAACTTTGTATGAAAAAAATAAAGACTATTTTCAAGCCCTGAATATGTACATTGCAGCAGCAGAAATTAAACGTGAAGAGATTCAACATACACTTCTTCCTACATTACGCAAGAAGGCGGAAGAAACGGATGACGAGTTAATTTACCAGGAAGTCAATGATACGATGCAGTTTCTAGATCGACTGGATAAACGAATTCATGATTTAAAGCTAAGTAGACAAATGACCATTCAGTCTGCCCCCCAAATACGCCTAATTCAAAATACGAACCAGGCACTGGCAGAAAAAATACAGGCATCAGTACTCACAGCCATTCCTCTTTGGAAGAATCAAATTGCCATAGCGCTGACTCTTCTGAATCAGCAAAAGGCTGTAGCTGCTCAGAAACAGGTTTCGCACACCACCAATGAGCTCCTTCTGAAAAATTCAGAGATGCTTAAAACAAATAGTATTGAAACGGCGAAAGAAAATGAACGTGGAATCATTGATATTGAAACGTTGAAGAAAACACAAGAAAACCTTATTTCCACCATTGAGGAAACCTTGGCCATTCAAGCAGAGGGACGACAGAAACGTCAGCAGGCAGAACAGGAAATGGTCACGATGGAAAACGACTTAAAACAAAAACTCATTGAAATCAGAAAGTAAAAGAGGAGCCCAAATGGCCCCTCTTTTGCTATTTTTCTTCATTATGAACAAGGCTATCCGTTATAGCATCATATTCCTTTTCAGCGATAGTGCTTGTGATGATATCTTCTTTTTCCAGTTTGGCAACGGCCTCATATTCTGCGTATAATGCGTGTTTTCTCAGTGTCGTAAGCTGGTCTGCTTTTATCACTGGATTTCTTTCGAATAGATCATCCAATTGAGCTTTTAACATATCAATTCTTTTTGTATACGTATCGATAAGCTCATTTGATACAGGGTCTATAATATAGAGCTTTTGTTTTACCCGATGGATTTCACTGATGGCTGTTTCATATCTGTGGAGTTGACTGAGTAATTTTTCAAATTCTGCATGTCCTTCTTCCTTTGGTTTAATCCCTAATATATTTATCAGTGGTTTAATCGTCAGCCCTTGAATGACAAGGCTGAATAAAACCACACTAAAACCAAGAATCAGGACGTCTTCTCTGCCAGGAAAGTCTCTTGGCAGACTAAGTACCAAGGCAATGGATAACGACCCTTTCAAACCTCCCCAATTCAAAATATGCTTCCATTTATGAGGGAAATTCCCAATGAGAGATAAACTTGTATAGACGGCAATACTTCGTGCCAAAAGTACTAAGACTATGGCTGCGAAAATATACGGCCATTTATCAACTAAGTCAATCCTTGTTATTTCAAGTCCTACCATTAAGAATACGAGGGAATTGGCAAGTAACGCGGCTACATCCCAAAAGCTGTTAATATTCAATTTGGTTGTAGGGCTCATACCAATTTTACCGCCATAATTTCCAAATATAAGAGCTGCAATGACGACCGCGATAACACCTGAAGCATGGACACTCTCCGCAAGAAGGAATGAACCATAAAACAAAATCACACTAAAAATGATTTCCAACGGATAGTCATCGAAGTACTTCGTTAATATGGAAAATGCATAACCGAGGGAGCTTCCAATAATGACTCCGAGGGAAACTACCCGGATGAACTCCCAAATACCACTTCCAAGTCCAGCCCAGCCTGCATCGATATAGGATAGTAAAAAGTAAGCTGAAATATTGAACAGTACCACGGCTAAACCGTCATTAAATAAGCTTTCACCTTCAATGACAACAGCCAACCTCTTCTTTACCCCTACACTTTTAAATATGGATAATACACTGACAGGGTCAGTCGCACTCATCAATGCCCCAAAAACAAAGGCTGTAGGAATCGGAAAGTCAAAGAAGTAATACGCTGTAAATCCTATTATCAAGAACGAAATGAATGTTCCACCAAAGGCCAAGGCTATGATTGGCTCCTTGTTAGCACGCAAATGGGTAAAGGGCAGCTTCAAAGCTGCTTCTCCCAAAAGCGCTGGTAAAAATAATGTGATAATGACGAAATTAAATACTTCCCCTTCTGTTATAAAATCCTTGAGGGGCTCAAGGACTGGAATATTGAATAACCCGATTAGGGCACCTACAATGACAAGAGCAATTGGATATGGCTGTTTGAATTTCTTGGCAATTGCCGTTATGCCTGCTGCGATCATCACTAAAATAAGTCCCAGTTCAAAAATATGGTGCATATCTAACTCATGCATAATCACCGTGACCTCCCTTTTTTTATACATTTTTTCCTCATCTTATTATTCATTAACCTTCCCTTCGTCATGAATACAACTCTCATTTATATGATTTTCACCATATAAAAAAGAATGACCTTCTACGATAAAGTGAGAATAATCATTCTTTTTATTATACATTTTTTTCCTATTTTTTTGAACATAACGAATTTTTCACCTACAGATTTTTAGCAAACCATGGAGAGAAATATTGTTTCTTAGAGGTTCTTTCTTGCCTCCACCCTTTTAGATTTAAGATATGATTCATTCTGTGATATTCATGAATCGCCGCATTCATATCAGAAATATTGTTCATCCTATCCATCCCCTTTCATGTTATTACTTTCAGTATATTGCAGGTAAAGGGGATCCGAATGAGATGGATGATTGATTTTGTTTCAGCCTAAGGACTGATTTGAATTCCTCCTAACCCCCACCTCCCAAAAAAGACGACTACATGTTTTCCCATGTAATCGTCTTGGTTCTTCATCTATATACTTTTGTACAGAAGCTTTCGTAATAATGGAAACAAAACCTCAGGGAGTTCTTCTACATCTGAAACAAGAATGCTGTAATTCCCATATATATTCTGAATGGTTTTTCTTTGCCCCTCATCTATTTCGCCGTTCGCTAAAAAGACGTTGATGACTTCAATTCCTTGTTTTCTTGCGTTTAAAACAGCCTCATGAGTATCAACAATCCCGTTTTGCTCATAATCCATGGCCGCTGGCTCACCATCTGAAAAGACAAGAAGGAATTTCTGTTTTTCGTTCCGTCTCATAATCCGTTCTGTCATTAACCGAATGGCAAAGCCGTCCCGATTATCTTCTTCAGGGTGGAGCTGCATAATTTCTGAACCACTTTTAGGTTTTAAGGAAGAATAGAAGTCCAGTACAGGGTTCATATAATTTGGTTGACTGGTCTTAGTCGCCCGGTTTGTATCTTCCCAGAAGCCGACAACTTCATGTGGTACCCGAACAGACTTTAACGATTCATGAAATAACGTAATACCTTGCTTCGTTTGATCCATTTTGTCATACATCGAACCTGAACAGTCTACCAATAATGAGAAAACAGCATCTATTTCAGATGAAGGGTTTTGCTTTTTATAGAAAAGTCTTGGGTTATCGTCTGTGAAAAAACGCAATAACTTTTTGTTCAGCCTGCCAAAGTGCAAATCACTTCTAGGCTGAATTCGCTTATGCTCCAATGTTTTCTCGATCATCTTCTGAAGTTTCTTTTGATAAGGGGCAATTATCCCTTTATTAAGGTTATACAGGTACTTGTCTTCAGAAGTTGGAACGGTTGGCGAAATAAAGTGAGGTACAGCAAAGCGATTGTCCTTTCCATATTCAGCTTTTCCACCACCAAGTTCATCTCTTTCTTGCTCCTCTGCCTTCACATTTTGGTACTGCTCCTGCTCCGTTTCTTTAGCTGAGCCCTGTACCATAGCCAGTGCCTGGTCTCCATCATCTCCTTCACGGACACCTTCGCCCATAAGATCGGATTGAGACCCTTGATCTAAGTCAAACTGAAGGAATGACTCCCCTTTGTCACTCGTTTCCCGGTGCCAAGTTCGGAATTCTTCATCTATCACTTCTTCCTCCCCTGTGCTCTCTTCTTCCAACACATCCTGATTAGCTAGGGGGTCATTTCTTTTTAAATCGTCAAATGTTTCAGTAAACATTTCCTCCGTGTTATAAACATCTTCTGGTAAATGGAAGTATTCATTTAACATATCTTTTTTAACAATCTCATCGATTACTTCTACCATTTCCAAGCAAATTCTTACCACATCTTTTGTGTTTCCGGTTTCAAAGAAGCGGGTGATTTGCCGATGCAAAAAGGGCATTGCTAAATCAATATCTTCATTTATCCGAACAGGTTCTTCTAAAGGGGATTGTGCATGAAGAAGAAGGAATATTGAATTAAATAATGCATCTGTAAAAACACTTTTCGTTATATTTACTTTAAGTTGTGCTTCGAAGTGCTGGCGATATAATTTTCTTCTCGTTTCAAATGACTTCTTTGTTCCGGGACGCTTTGATTTACAGATTTCCTCTAAGCGAGCCTCTTCACCTATGACAAATAGCTGCTTGGCAAATCGGGGAACAGACGTTGCTTTCACCTTTTCAATATAATCGATAACCTCTTCGTTCATGGTTTCATGCAGATTACCGATCGTCCTTAAATAAATATCACTTTTCAATCCATGTATTTCTTCTTCTTTTTTCCGGTGATCCCAAAAATGACTGACATAAACCGCACCTTCTTTATAATCAAGATATGAGAACGGTCCGTATTTCAAGTTCATATCGGCGTTTTTGGAAAGTGTTTTCGTCAAGTCAGCCATTTCCATCACTAAGAAAGAGTCAATGGTTTCATCATTAAATTGGATAAATCGATGCATTACATGTCCCTCATTCAAATAATGTTTCAGCTATATTTTGAATAGCCGCTTTTTCTCGTTCGTCTTCCAGTTTATCAACGATACCTCGTTGTATAGCCCTTTTTGCAGGCAAGTAAACAGCTAAATCACAAGCATCCAAAAGTGCACGTATAGATGCCGCTTCCTCTGAAATTTGGCCATTTTTCACTTGAACCAATAAATCAGAAGACAGAGCTACAAACTGAGTAATAAGCTTAGAATCGGACAGCTTGCTTTGACTTTCAATCACACTCTTTAACGTTTCCCCTTCGATATAGGGTACATCGATTACAACAAAACGATTCTTTAACGCTTCATTTAATGGAACAGTGCCCACATATCCTTCATTAATTGCCGCTATTACACCGAATGTTGGTGCGGCTTTAACTATTTCCCCTGTAAATGGATTCGTTATACTTCTGCGGTAATCCAACACACCATTTAAGATCGGCAGCGTTTCAGGCTTAGCCATATTGATTTCATCGATATAAAGAAGATGCCCATTTTTCATCGCTTGAATGACAGGTCCCTCTATGAACTCAATGGTGTTTTTTCCGTCTCTTTCGCTGATTGTTTTATAGCCCAATAATGCTTCTGCATCTAAATCAACCGAGCAATTTATACTGTGCATCGGTTGAGAGAAGATGGATGACAAGGTATCAGATAGCTTTGTTTTTCCTGAACCAGTGGGTCCCTTAAGAAGAAGATTTTTCCCTAATGACAGAGAGATGATACTATCTTCAATAATATAGTCTTCACTAGCGGTATACCCCCCATCTCCAATTAATGAAGAATGCTCAGGAGAAGAGAATAATTGTTTTCTCTCGTTTATTATATAAGTAACCGATTCTGGTAATAACCGTTCAACATTCATTTAAAGACATCCTTTCCAATTCACATACTAGACATTCTACATGTAATAACGCTTACACTGCAAAGGCTATGCCTAATTTTATTTCAAAAGCATTTATTTAGTTCTGGATTAGCAACCAATTACTATACCAAAATGTAAAAAAACACCCTGGATTGGGTGTTTCAGCTTTTAAACTTCTAAATCATATCGAGTGAACCCCCGATATACATACATTCCAGCTTTTTGATAAACGATGGTTGCGTCTGTATAGCTATCACTGTCGACTGAAAGAGCGGCTGTAGTCATTCCTTCCTCTTTCAATTTTGAAAAAGCATAATAGAGCAAATTATGGGCGAGCCCTCTGCGACGCCACTTTTTTGCAAATTCCCAAATGAGTGATTTCCCCTAATTTTGTTTCATTATTAACCGTGCAAAAAACAAAACCTACCACTTCATTTTCTTCTCTTAATACAAACCAGAGATTGGGGTCAAATGAGGGTCGAAGAAAACGCTTCTTAAATTCATCCAGGCTGGATGGGTGATAATCAAAGTGGTCCGAGAACACCTCTTCAAACACCTGATGAAGACTCTCCGTTTCGGTATCGGGATTGAAACTTGAAATACAATAGGAAGAAGAGACTGATGCAGCAGATAGATCTTTAAGGTCTTTTTTCATCTGAAACCAATAACGAGTTGGTGTAAAGCCATTTTTTTCAAAAGCCTTTTTCTCTTTCTCAAGATTCGCAGATAGGATAATGGTTTTTGAGTCTGAATTCGTTTCTTTCTTTCTCCTGGCTGATGTAAAAAGCTCTTCTGCCATCTCACCTATATAGAGCTCCATATCATCGTTAGGAAGAGCAAGGATTAACGAAGGTAAACGGTGATCTTTTTCAGTAAGAATGGAGATAGCTACTAGATCCCCTTCATCCCAAAGCCCTCTTCGGTCCGCTTCAGGAATAGAATCAATCATTTCTTGAATATCAGCTTCACTCGTTTGCAGCTCTCCATATACTTCAGTTTCATAACTCTTGAAAAGATTATACAAAGATGCTTGGTCCTCCATAGAAATGATTCGCTTACTAAATGAGTGTTTCATTCTGTTTTCCCCATTTGCACCATATTTTAGTAGCCATCAAAAAAGCCGGTTTCTTCATATTAAAAAGAAACCAGCCAGAAAGAAGTGGCTTATACCTCTTCAAAGTACTCTTTGTAGAAGCCTCCCATTTTCCCACTCTCATCGATGACGAAGTAATACTCTTCAGATTCGTTTTTCACATCGTATTCTTTACCAATGGTTAAAACATTTTCAACTGTATATTTCTTCGCATCCGTATGTACACATTTTACCTTTTTTCCGGTATTGTTTTCCGTCCAAGTTTTGTGAATCAATTCAATAACCTCCTTTTTGAATGTACTATGCTACTAGTATATTCTTACAGAGCTATTAGTTCAACTACTATCTCATTTGTCAGTTTTTTTGTGAAACTATCACTTTCCATATGAAAATATGGTATATTATAGGAGGGAATTTCAGGAGAGGTTCGATTATGATGGTGAGAAACGGATATAAAAAAATAGGAATGTTCACTTTTGTTTTGATCGTTTTTTATATGAGCACGCACCGACCTAATGAAGAACAATTTTATTTATGGCTTTTAGATGAATATAATATAGAATGTCATGAATCTATCTCATGTACGAAGAAACTTGAAGGGAATTCTTATTCAATCCTGATTGAAACAGGCTCAAATGTTAAAAACGGCTACTTGCTATTTAACACAACCGGTAAAATATATGAGGATGAAAATGGCTCCATAACCACAATTAAGGCATTGGGTATATTGGGGAAGTATTTTACTATTATTAAGGATGAACAAAATAGCTAGACTGATTAAAGGAGAAGGCATCTTTGATCAGTCTTTTATTATTTTCGATAACGTACCTTTTTCCATTTCGAGATATCTGGTTTTTTTTTCAAGGTTAACACCATACTGTACACGATAATCCCGATGAATAAAATGGAGAATATGATTCCTGCCTTCACGCTAACTTCTTCCAGTAATCCCTGAAAACTTTTTGGAAAATACCTCCCTATCTGAAAATACACAAAACCCCAAACGAAAGCAGACGGAAGTGCATATAAGAGAAACTTCATGAAAGAAATCCCTTTTGACGTTCCAGCAATATAAGGCATGAATAATCGGATTCCTGGTATAAAATAGCTAAACGAAATGGCAAATGGACCGTACTTATTTATCCATTTTTCACCATTGTCAATGAGTTTCCTCGATTTATCTCCCTTCATAAATCGAGATATTAATTTCGTTCCGAAATATCTGCCGTTTAAAAAGGCAAACATTCCATAAGAGATCAATCCGCTATACATAAAGAAAAAGGAGGTATACGGGTTGAAATTTCTCCATTCAGATAAATATCCCGATAGTGCAGCAGCGAGTTCGTTAGGTACCGGTAACCCTAAAAATACAATCCAGCTAAAAAGAAACATGGCGATATATCCAAATTGATCGACCAATTGCAGTAAAAAATCCATCGTACCACCCCATTTCACACAAAAGACTATTTTTTCTCACTTATCAAAACGGCCTGCGCTTTTCTATTCACTACCCAATATTGATAGGTTGAAAACGCTTGGAACCCCAGTCTCTTGAGAATGGGGGCAGAGTGGCCGACTCTCGCCTGACAGGTTACAAACCGACATTGCGCTCGTTTTGCCATACCCAATCGATGGGCGACTAATGAAGAATATACTCCTCCATGCCTTGCTTCTTGGAGTACCCCTCCTCCATTGAGGTAAAGGACTTTATGATCACGGCTGAAACGATAATTTCCGTATCCAACAGGATGCCCCTCCTCGTTGTAAGCTAATGTAAACCCACCATCCGATCCCCATTTGCTCATAAACGCTTTTCTTTGTTTAAAGATGACCGGCTTGTCTTCTTCCCGGTATCCCCATATGGAGGAACTGATTTCTACAAGATCATGGATGTGAAGGTCACTTTCAACAGTAATGACGCTATGAGCAGGTGAAGGGATGAAATGACTCTGATTCAGATCAAATACCAGCCCCTCATAACGCTCTTCCAGAATACCATCATGTGATTGGAGGAATTCCTCTTCCAGATTGATAAGTGGCTCCCTGATCCACATACTAAAGGATCCCTTCCCATAAAACTCTTCAATCAGCTTCCACTTTACATGAAGTTCATTCATATTGTTCACAATGAATTTAGGTACCTTATTAGCAAATACATTTTTCAACTGTTTATTTTTAATTGCAACGATTCCATCACTGTGTAAACTATCCACTTCACTCGGTATCAATCGATCTGGATAGTCCCAATGATTTGATTCTATTGCAGTAAATGATAGATCATCACGTACCTTCATGACTTCACCTCCCGGAACTCATTCGTACATCTATTCTTCTTCGAAAAGAAGATTCTGCACCTGCTCTTTTGTCATCCCTATTCCAACTAATTGTTGCTGTAACTTCTCATGATAGGACTTGCTTACATGTGGCCGGCTGCCACGTAGAATCTCTTTTGCATAATGATCTGGGGGACAGGTTTCCTGAAACTTATCTTTCACAATAAAGGTTAATACGTCCTTGTAAAGCTTCCCACCAATCTGTATGTCGATGAAAGCTGCTCTATACCATCCAGGGGCTACCCCTTCTCTAGTGAACAAGTATTCCACTGCTTGTTGAGGCAGCTCATAGGCTACCCCTTCCATTGATCCTCCATCCTCAATGATGTCCCCCCGGCCACCATCATGTACTTTAAAGAGATACTTCATAGAATATCCTTCTAGAACCCCTGCACCCAGACAGTTTTTAAAATGATGATCCACTTGCGCTAATTTAAATCGCTCATCATCCATGCACGAACCATACGCAAAATAAAGGATTCTATCAGGCTTTTCATTTAGGAACTGATGTACTTTCCAATCTCCCGAAAGAATCTCTTCTTGGAATAATTCTTCGTTTTCAGAATAATAAACAAACGCTTCCTGCGGTCCATTATCCGTTTGGATAAGTTTAAGCTTTCGTATATAAAGGTTGTCTTCACGTTCTTCGATGAAATCCTCCAATTCATCTAACGGTGATAATATACTGGAGTCGATTTTATATAATTCGCCATAAGTGGTCCCGTTGCCTTCTTTTAGTGCAGGATATCCTCTTTTAGTATCGTACAGAACTCCTTCCACCCAAGCTTGTTCCCTCATCAATATGGCTTCCTTTAATAAAAAATGATTGCTTTCGTGTTTCCTTAATGTTCCATAAACAAAAACGTACACAGATGACCCTCCAATTGTTTACATAATTATATTATTATCAATATATTCATGAGTCTTTTCACTATTTTAGCAAATCGTCTCTGAAATTTCAGTTATCTAATACTCTATTATACTTTATTTTTCCGTATGAAAAGGACATTCCCGATGAATTGGGAATGTCCTTTTAGAGGAAGCGTTTTCAATTTGTTAATTGCTTTTAGGCAGGGCTGCTTCTTTCGCCTGCTCTCTTAGGCGGAATTTTTGAATTTTCCCTGAAGCTGTCATTGGGTACGAATCAGTAAACTCGATATACCTTGGAATTTTATGACGGGATATCTTCCCTGTACAATATTCTCTGATCTCTTCTGGTGTTGCGGTTAGACCTTCCTTCAAAATAATCCAGGCCATAACTTCTTCACCGTAGACTTCATCAGGAATTCCAATGACTTGCACATCTAATACCTTTGGATGGGAATAAAGAAATTCTTCAATTTCTCTCGGATAAATATTCTCACCGCCTCGAATGATCATGTCTTTTAATCTTCCTGTAATTCTACAATAGCCGTGTTCATCCATGACTGCTAAGTCACCCGTATGCAGCCAACCTTCATGATCTATGGCAAGCCTTGTTGCTTCTTCATTCTTATAGTACCCTTTCATGACGTGATACCCACGAGTACACAACTCCCCCTGAACCCCATGGAGAACTTCCCGGTTCGATCCTGGCTCAACAATCTTCACCTCTACATTTGGCAAGGATTTTCCAACCGTTTCCACCTTTAATTCAATCGGGTCATGGGTACGCGTCTGGGTAATGACAGGGGAAGATTCGGTCTGACCATAGGCAATGGTTATCTCATCTGCCCCCATCTTGTCCATGACACCCTTCATTACTTCGATCGGACAGTTACTTCCGGCCATAATCCCAGTACGCAAATGGGAAAGATCGTATTGATCAAAGTCAGGGAGGTTTAACTCGGAAATAAACATGGTTGGAACCCCATGAAGACCTGTACATTTTTCATCCTGCACCGTTTGGAGAACCTGTTTCGGATCGAATTCCTGTAATGGAACCATAGTAGCTCCGACAGATACACAAGCAAGTGTACCCAATACACAACCGAAGCAATGGAAGAATGGAACAGGAATACATAAACGGTCTTCGTTCGTCAATCTCATGCACCCGGCAATATTATAACCATTGTTTACGATATTAGAGTGGGTAAGCATGACTCCTTTAGGAAACCCTGTCGTTCCAGACGTGTATTGCATATTGATGGCATCATGGGGAGAAAGGCTCGAAAGTCTTTCATCCAACTCATCATCCTTGACATCATCCCCTCTATCCATAATATCCTGCCAGCTATATGTACCTGGATATGCCTTCTCCCCTAACACAATTACATTTTTTAAATAAGGGAGTTTTGAGCTCTCTAATTCTCCGGGCTTAGACGTTTTCAATTCAGGACAAATTTCATACAACATCTCTATATAGGAAGACCCTCTGAACTCTTCCATCAAAATGATCGTTTTACTGTCAGATTGCTTTAATAGATATTCTAATTCAGCGGTACGATAATTAGTATTTACGGTTACCAGTACAGCTCCCATTTTCCCTGTCGAAAACTGACTTACTAACCACTCGGGAGTGTTAGAAGCCCATATCGCGATATGATCTCCTTTATTGATCCCAAGATTCATAAACCCTTTTGCAGCTTGCCTGCACTGTTGATTAAATTCATGATAAGACCATCTTAACCCTCTGTCTGCGTAGACGACCGCTTCAACCTCAGGCTGTATACGAGCTTTTTCTTCTAGTAATTCACCTACAGTAGCTTGTAAAATCTCCGACAAATGAATATCCCCCTTTATCTGTATTCATGTTAAGCCTGGAACCTTTAAGTATATGAAGTCAAAGAGGTTAAAGTTTCAGTTCCTTATGCGTGTAATATTATCACAAAAATTAAAATTTTCAAACTAATTAATAGAGGATTTTCTTATGTCTTTTATTTCTCTAAGGTGAATGGCTATTGATAGGAGTTAGATGACATGTTGCTACATGACCTCGTTGAGTCCAACCTTTTATATAGACAAAAAGCGTCTTCTCTAAACCTTTTTCTACATAATAACTAAAAATACTACTTTAGACGTAATTTATAAAAAAACCTTTTCAAATGAGGAATTTCTATGTAGAATATATAGAAAATATAGAAAATTCTATATTTTATACATTCCTGGGAGGTTGGTCATGAAAATCTTAAGTAATGAACAGTTGGTGGCAGCTTATCGTGATGCTGAGAAACAAGGGAATGATCAAGACTGGATTTTGCTTCTTAAGAAAGAAATTCGTAACCGAGGATTAAAGCCTTTTAGGAAATCTTGACACTGAAAATTAAAATAGAATATTAGCTTATATCTCACCCCCTGAGATGCGATTTTTCACGACAGACTCATACTCACTTGAGTCTGTCTTTTTTCATTCTTATTCATTCTATGCTACTGATTTCATCTTCATTGTCTCCTATCGAATGATTGAGAAAAATCAACAACACATGTTGAATCGCATTCATTAAAGAACCATGCCTTAAGTGTGTTTTTTAATTTTAGATCCATGGTATTCCTCAATTTGTTTGAATTGCTCGTTATCCAATAATCCCATTTTATGAAATAGATACGAATACTGAATCACTTTTTTCGAATTGAAATTCTTCATCATTACGTGTTCCCCCCTTATTCACTGTCCAAGAGTTTCCTTTAGCAAACTTTATTTTAGTTATCCATATTTTATTCTCTTAGTCAAAAAAACGTGAAAAAAAGCTGATCCACAATCCACTAAAGGATGTATGAATCAGCCAAAACATTCATCTATTCTTATTCAAACAGGACTACTTAGCCTTCAAGCAGTAAGTCTTCTGGATTCTCAAGTAAATCTTTTACCATTGCCAGGAATCCAACTGCTTCTTTCCCATCAATAATTCTATGATCATACGATAAAGCAATGTACATCATAGGGCGATTTTCCATTGTGTCTTTATCAATGGCCACTGGTCGAAGCTGAATTTTATGCATTCCTAAAATCCCAACTTGCGGTCCGTTTAAGATTGGAGTTGATAGCAATGAACCGAATACCCCACCATTCGTAATCGTGAATGAACCACCTTGCAGATCCCCAAGAGATAATTTGTTGTTTCTAGCCTTAGTAGCCAGTTCCATAATTTCCCCTTCGATTTCTGCAAAGTTCTTGCGTTCACAATCGCGTACTACAGGTACTACCAGTCCATCATCCGTAGATACAGCTACCCCAACGTCATAGAATTTTTTAAGAACAATTTCGTCCCCATCGATTTCTGCGTTCACGTATGGGAACTTTTTAAGAGCCGCTACAACTGCTTTTGTAAAGAAACTCATGAAACCAAGTCTTACATCGTGGTCATCAAAGAATTTATCCTTTTTACGTTTTCTTAGCTCCATTACTTTACTCATGTCAATCTCATTAAACGTTGTCAGCATTGCAGCTGTTTGCTGAACCTCTACTAAGCGTTTCGCAATCGTTTGACGACGGCGTGACATCTTCTCACGAACTACCGGCTTTCCATCATCTTTTTTCGCAGGTGCCTTTTTTTCTTGAACAGAAGGTTTTGATGGAGCTTCTGCCGGCTTATTGCTATAGGCTTCAATGTCCTGCTTACGGACACGGCCTAGAGGATCTGTCGGCACATCGGAAAGATCGATCCCTTTTTCACGTGCCAACTTACGAGCCGCAGGGGAAGCGATTGGACGATTTTTTTTGTCCTCTTTCGCTGGAGCTGCTTCCGTTACCTCTTCTTTCTTTTCTTCCTGTTTAGGGGCAGGTGCTTCTTCTTTTGTTTCAGATGTAGCTGGAGCTTCCCCACCTGCACCAACAATGGCAATAACTTGACCGACTTCAACCGTATCGCCTTCATCAGCTTTAAGTTCTTGAATCGTACCTGCTTCCTCTGAAATGACTTCAACATTCACTTTATCTGTTTCCAGCTCAACGATGTATTCGCCCTTCTCCACATAATCCCCCGGCTGTTTCAACCATTGTGCGATTGTACCTTCTGTAATTGATTCTGCTAATTCTGGAACTTTAATTTCTGCCACTGTGATGTCCTCCTCTTTCTTATCGAGTTAACGCTTCGTTAATAATTCGTGATTGTTCTTTTTTGTGTACTGTTGGTTCACCTTCTGATGGACTGGAACGTCTGCGACGACCGACATAATGCACTTCAACACCCTCAGGTGCAATGTCACGGAGTCTTGATTCTGCAAATGTCCATGCTCCCATATTCTTAGGTTCTTCTTGAATCCATACAATTTCTTTAAGGTTTGTATATCTTTCCAGAATGGCTGATATATCACCTTTAGGGAAAGGATAAATTTCTTCTACCCTAAGAATGTGTAACCAATCTTTATCATCGATATCTTGAAGCTTCTCTTCTAAATCAATCGCAATTTTCCCGCTGCATAATACCACCCGTTCCACAGCATCCTGGTTCTCACCAAGACCCTTCTGCTCCAGAACTGAATGGAATTCTCCATGGGCTAATTCCTCAGCTGTAACGGCTGCAAATTGATTACGGAGCAAGCTTTTCGGCGTCATGATTACAAGTGGTCTTACCTCTTCTTTTTGTAAAATGGCCGCTTGACGTCTAAGAATATGGAAGTATTGACCAGCAGTAGAACAGTTGGCAACCGTCCAGTTATATTCTCCACCTAGTTGCAGGAATCGTTCTAAGCGGGCACTTGAATGTTCAGGCCCTTGACCTTCGTATCCATGCGGTAATAACATAACCAGGCCGGTTTTTTGACCCCATTTTGCACGGCCGGCAGAAATAAATTGATCGAACATCACTTGTGCCATATTGGAGAAATCACCAAATTGAGCTTCCCAAAGAACCAATGTCTCAGGTGCAAATACATTGTACCCATACTCATACCCAACTACAGCTGTTTCAGTAAGAGGACTATTTAGAACAACAAACGAAGCATGACTGTCCTTTAGATTGTGTAAAGGAATGTATTCTTCACCGGATTTTTCATCATGAAGAACCAGATGGCGTTGAGCAAATGTACCACGCTCTGAATCCTGTCCTGTTAATCGAATCGGCGTACCATCCTTCAATATAGAAGCAAACGCCAACGTCTCAGCATGGGCCCAGTCAATTTTCCCTTTACCTTCGAATACCTGGCTGCGTCGCTTCAAAATGCGCTCCAATTTCTTGAATACATTGAAGCCATCCGGCCATTGAAGCAGTTCATTATTCAACCCTTCAAGCTTGTTAAAATCAACACTCGTATTAATTTCAGGTAAGCCATTTGCCACGTACTCTGGTGGAGCAAGAATGGTATCGGGATCTTCGTCTTTAGCCGGTACTTTATCGTAAGCAGCTTTTAATTCTTCTTCGATGTCAGTGTCCATTTTCTCTACATCTGCTTCTGTGACGATTCCTTCTGAAATCAATTTTTCAGCATATTGTTTCTTAACATTTGGATGATTTTGAATGACTGAGTACATTAATGGATTCGTCACCATCGGTTCATCCATTTCGTTATGACCAAAACGGCGGTAGCCGATCAAATCAATGACAAAGTCTTTTCCAAAGGTTTTACGATATTCATAGGCGAGCACCGCTGCAGCAAGACAAGCTTCAGGATCATCTGCATTGACATGGACAATCGGAACTTCAAAGCCTTTGGCAGTATCAGATGCATATTTCGTAGAGCGGGAATCACGGCTTTCAGTCGTGAAGCCGATCATATTGTTCGCAATCAGGTGAATCGATCCACCCGTGTTATATCCGCGTAATTGACTCATATTTAATGTTTCAGCTACAACACCTTGTCCAGGGAAGGCAGCATCTCCATGAATCATGATGGCATAGGAAGATTCCGGTGATTGCTCTGGATAACCCTTATCTTCACGAACTTCTTGTGCAGCACGTGTATAACCAGCCACAATCGGGCTCACAACCTCTAGGTGACTTGGGTTATTCGCCAGGGTAACACGTGCTCTCGCTGTTGACGACTGTAAAGGTGAGATTTCGCGATCAGCACCCAGATGGTACTTAACATCACCTGTCCATCCATATGTAATCCCAATTGATCCTTCTGAAGGAATCAGATCCTTGCTTGGGGCATGTTGGAATTCAGCAAAAATCATCTCATACGGTTTACCAATAACATGGGCCAATACGTTTAAGCGCCCTCTGTGTGCCATACCGATATTGACTGTTTTGGCACCTGATTCAACTGAATAGCGAACCATCTCGTCCAGTAAAGGCACCATAGAATCCAGTCCTTCAATGGAAAACCGCTTCTGACCGACAAATGTCCGGTGAATATATTTTTCAAATCCATCCACTTCGGCAAGCCGTTTTAATAACGCAAGTTTCTTTTCCTTAGAAAGAGGAGTGAAATAGGATTCTGATTCAATCTTTTCTCTTAACCAATTCTTTTCCTCAAGCTCATGAACATGAGCATATTCAAATGCCAGTTTTTTAGTGTAGACCTGTCTTAAATGATTGATTGCCTGCAAGCCATCCTTTATGTGAGAAGGTGCATTCGGGCATAAGAAATCAACAGGAATCTGCTTTAAATCTTCTTCAGATAAATTAAACTCAGAAAGTTCAATCCTTCTTGTGTCTATATTTCGGTCATTAAGGGGATTAATATCCGCAGCCAAATGACCATATGTACGAATATTATCTGCTAACTTGACTGCAGCAACCATTTTACTTAACGCGGTCGGTTGTGCCGGCAACGTGAATGATGTATCCCCATGTTGAGCACTTGCGATTACTTGTACGTCTTCAGTTGTAGGAGGGCCCCATTGTTCGAATAATTCTTTTAATTCAGGATCTACTTCTGTTGGATCCTCCAAGAATTGTTCATAAACCTCCATTACATAGCCTAGGTTAGGTCCGTAAAACGATTGCCACGGTTCCCCTTTTGCCGATTGCTTTTTCATTGTGAAAAACCTCCAACTATTTTGCCAGTTAGTATAATTTGGGTATCATGTATTCTTACAATTTAGAAACCATATTTCATTATGCAAGAATAGTAATTTTAAACACATTAAAACGCTTACAAGGACATTTTATCACTGTGCAGTAGTAAGATAAAGTCTTAATGACAAATTTCTCAAAATTTTGTTTTCAGTTTGGTGCATATAGATATTACTTATATTCCCATAATAAATTAGAAGAAAACCTTTTTGTATATAGACTATTCTGAAATAATATTTTATTAAGCGCTTTCTCTTTCACCTTCTTGTATCCTTGATGTGAGGGTACTTTTTTCATAAACCATCTTACTACTGTTACTAAAAAAAACCAAATATTTTTTGTTGTTTTTCATAAATTTTTATAGATTATTAGAATGATAAAGAAACTTTATGTAATGAATTTCTTCCATATTGCCAATGAACTCATCGCCCATGCATTGCATACCATATAACAATCATGGCAGTTGGTCTATATAGATTAAAGCGAGGTGGTTCACATGTTCCCATGGAGTTTATTTCCTTTCAATAAAGATATGAAAGATCAAATGAATCAGATGAATCCGAAAGAAATGGATTCCTATATACAAGGTATGATGAAAAAAATGTTCCCGGGTGGATGGGAAGGTATGATGAATCCGAATGATATGATGAGCGGGGCTCAATCCTTTATGAATCCGATGGGCAATCAGGAACAGAAGTCTCAGCGGGGGCAGCCTTCTCCTTCATCAAGTTCAATACCTGCAAATGTCTTTGAATCTTTTGAGGATATTTACATCCGGTTTCAAGTTCCAAGTGAAGAGGCGATGAAGCAATTGAAAATTTTCCACACGTCGAATCAGGCAATTATCGAGAACATCCCTGAGCAGGGGGAAAGACAGGTCATCACACTCCCTTGTCTAGTGAAAAAAAAAGGCGCAGTGGCTCAATACAAGGACGGCATACTAGAGCTCAAAATACCTAAAAGCATCGACATGCAATACACAGAAATAGACGTCTCAGATAAATATTGAGACGTCTTTTCTCGTAAAATACATTTAGTGAGCATACTTAAGAGAGAGGCGAATAATGGTACCTGCAGGTTCGTTTCTTAAGGCTAAGATATCACCGTCGTAGTTTTGGATGAGCTTTGAGGCAATGGCTAACCCCAAACCATATCCGCCTCTTTCACGACTTCTGGCCTTATCCACACGGTAAAACCGGTCAAATACCTTTGGAAGATCTTCTTCTGGAATACCGATCCCTTCGTCTTTCACTTCGATCATCACATCTTCTTCACGATTCACCAGCTTTATTTCTATATTTGAATTCTTTTCAGAATATTTAACGGCATTATCTAACAGGATGATCATAATTTGTTCCAGATGCCTTGGCATAATAACCACCATCGCTTCGTAATCCAACTCATCCAAGCACAAAAAAGTGTGTTCTTGATACAGAAATTTAAAGTCTCTAATAACCTTATCAACCACTTTTTGTGGATTGGCACGCGAGGTTTGAAGGTCAAATTTCTCACGATCCGCCCTGGATAGTTCCAGCAATTCACCTATTAGCCTTTTCACTCTTTCAAGTTCTTCCAATGATACCTGTAATGATTCTTCCAGTATGGACGGATCTTTTTTTCCCCACCTGTTCAAAAGAGCGAGGTGTCCTTCTAATACCTGAATGGGCGTTCTTAATTCATGTGATGCGTCTTCAACAAATTGTTGCTGTTGCTGAAACGATTTCTCGATTTCACTCATCATCTTATTGAATATTTGAGAAAGGTCACTGATTTCATCATGGGCCTTCACAATTTCCACCCTTTCATGAAATCCTTTTCTTTCAATCGATCTCATGGTTTCAGATAGCTTATTTAATGGACGCACAAAGCTTCTAGCCATAAAATAGCCGATGATTGCACTGATCAATAGCGCTAATACCCCCGTGATGGTCATCATCCAAAACAGGTTTTTCATGATCTTTTCATATCGGTTTAAAGGCTGGATCATTTCGATGTATCCGTTGAATTGACTTGATCTTATCGGATATCCTCCAATAAGCATTTGACTTCCCTCAGATTCAATGAGTGTAACTGTCTTCTCTCTGACGGGTTGAAAAGGAACGTAAAAAGCCGATTCGTTTTTCCCTCGTATTTCCAATACTTGATCGCCCTGACGATCTAAAATACGTATAGTCTGGTCTTTTTCTGCTATTTGTTTCATCAAATCCCTGCTATCATATATGTCCTGGAGCTGTATATTTGGCCCTTTTTGTTTAAAGAACACTGAAATTTCATCCAGAACACGACCAAAATTTTTTTCTTCTTCATCCACCATCCATTTACTGATTGCATGATATTGAAAAAAACTAAATAAAAAAAAGGCAAGGAATATGGCTGAGCCGGCCGCTAATGCCCACTTCACTTTAAGAGAAGTGGGCTTAAAACGATTCATGAATGTATTCATGTCCTCATCACATACCCGGTGCCGCGTACAGTTTGGATGTAGCTATCTTCGTCAGGGGAATCAATTTTATTTCGCAAGTATCTTACATACACATCCACTACGTTCGTTTCAACCTCGGTATCATACCCCCACACTTTATTGAGAAGGACTTCACGGGTCAATACGATATTTTTATTTTCCAAAAAGGCGAGTAGAAGGTCGTACTCCCTTTTCGTCACCTCGATTTCATGTTCAAGCTTAAATACTTGCCTTGACTCCTTTTGAACGGTGATGTCACGGTGATGATAGGTTGTCTGTGTCGAATCTGCTTCTTCATTTCCGGCTCGTCTAAATACGGCCCTCAATCTCGCTAACAGTTCTTCAATAGCAAAAGGCTTTACGATATAATCATCTGCACCGCTGTCCAATCCTGATACACGATCCATTACACTATCCCTTGCGGTGATCATGAGGATCGGAATAGCCTTCACTTGCCGGATCCTTCTGCAAACCTCAAGTCCGTTTAAACTCGGCAGCATTAGATCCAATAAGATGATGTCCCAATCCTCGTTTAAACCTTTTTCTAATCCACCTCTTCCATCATAGGCGAGACCCACTTCATATCCTTCGTATTTAAGTTCCAGTTCAATGAACCTGGAGAGATTTTTTTCATCTTCTATGACTAAAATTCTTTTCAAATAAATCACCTGCTTTAAATGCGTAATACGTCTTATTTTATTTTACTTTTGCTGAAAATAAAATCATGTAGTGCTTGAAAGATTTCAATGCCTTGATACGTCATTAAAGTAATGGCAGTAAAACTGAAAAATAAAATAGGAATTATTCGAATCCACATGGTTCTTACCTCCCTTTTATCATTACCGTCATTTTCCTTTACTTTCATTAAAATTGAATGAGAAAAGGGTAAGTTTTCACTTAGAGAAGAAAGTAACCTTAAGTTTACATAATAATATTATAACCAAGAAATTAAATTGTATGAAATTGTTCCTGTTGAAGAAAATAATAGTTGTATAAATAAGAATGAGGTGCACGAAATGGGAAGTAAGAAAAAATTAGATTTACTGGCGTTATCTTCTATTCCTTTAGTCATGACTCTCGGGAATTCGATGTTGATCCCTGTTCTTCCTCAATTAGAAAAGGAGCTTAACATTACTGGATTTCAATCAAGCTTGATCATTACGGTCTACTCCATCATAGCCATACTCTGCATTCCGATTGCCGGTTACTTATCCGATCGTATCGGGAGGAAAAACATTTTAATACCCAGTTTAGTCATTGCAGGAATCGGTGGCCTCATTTGTGGATTTGCTTCCATATACGGTTCTAACGCCTATATTTTTGTGATTGTAGGAAGAGTTGTTCAAGGAATTGGTGCAGCCGGCGCCTTCCCCGTTGTCATCCCTACTGTCGGTGATCTTTATGAGGATGATGATCAAATCACCAAAGGGTTGGGTATAATCGAGACATCTAATACATTCGGCAAAGTTCTAAGTCCGATACTTGGTGCATTATTTGCCGCATGGATTTGGTTTATTCCCTTTTTTTCCATTCCAGTATTTTCACTTTTATCCATTCTGCTGATCGTCGTTTTTGTAAAAGTCCCAGCTAATAAAGAAGAAGTAGCGAAACAAACCATTAAGGAATTTGTTCATGAAGTGGGGATCGTCCTTAGGAAGGAAAAGAAATGGATTTTCGGAATCTTTATTATTGGAATCATTTCCATGTTTACTTTATTTGGATTTTTATATTATTTATCAACCCGCTTAGAGGAGGCTTATGGAATTAAAGGAGTAATGAAGGGACTATATTTAGCAGTCCCACTCCTTTTTTTATGCCTTACCTCCTATATAACCGGAAAAGTGATCGGAAAGAGCAAAGACAAGATGAAGTGGGTCATCGTATTTGGATCCCTAATGAGCTCGGTAGTTTTCATTCCATTAATCTTTTCTGAAGGAAAATGGATCATCTTAAGCATATTTTCCATTGCTGGTATCGGAATGGGTGCAGCCCTTCCCTGTTTAGATGCATTGATAACAGAAGGAATCGAGAAAGAACACCGAGGAACCATTACCTCCATATACAGTTCAATGAGGTTTACAGGTGTCGCTTTAGGCCCTCCATTAGTCGCATTGATTGAACCTTTGAGTACCTTTATCATTTTCATAGTTCTTAGCCTATTATCAAGCCTGGTCGGAATGCTATTCATTAAGCTTCCAGAAACTCCCCCGCAAAGTGTCTCAACTAAAAAGGCTTAAAGATTCGTTCCATGATGAAAAAACGGAGCTCGATGCAGCTCCGTTTTTTTTTTGCTGACCCACTCTGCTGTGTAGAATAAATGAAGCTCATACTTTACGCTTCCAACATGTTTATTTCGATTCATAATGTGGTAGATATATCCATAAACATGATAGGGATCGTAAGGGAGGAATATATATGACTTGGATAACCGTGATTGTTTCTCTTTTTGTACTTCTCATTCTTGCTGAAGAAGTCATTAATTATTTTCTACGTACAAAAGTAATTGATCCTCAGCCCAAAACGAAAAAAAGTGAAGGGAAAATGAAATCTTTGTTTCATAAAGTAAAGCTTAAACTGACTCATTCACAGTAATTGATACTACATAAACTTAGAGGTGGAGAAGTGTTTCTCTGCCTTCAACTTAAATTACTTCTTTGACACAATATGCCTCGTTTCATTTGGTTGATGTGCTAACATATCTTTAACCTCTTGAGGATATAATTGTACTTCTGAAAGTTCTTTCATTGGAATCCACTTATATAATAAACGATCGCCTTCCAGTCCATGAAAGGCGTCCTTTTGAAAAATTACCCTGTTTGCAGCTTTCACTATATAGTAAAATCCAATTTCATGGAAATCCCATTCATTATAGGGAAAGAAATTTTCGTTCACCATGATCAATTGTTCTACATGAATATCAATCCCTAGTTCTTCTTGCATTTCCCTCTTTAAACTTTCTTGTGATGCTTCTCCCATGACGACTCTTCCACCAGGCAATGACCAATAACTGTCTTCCACTTGTTTATGTAATAAAATATGGTCCTGTTCTATCCAAACGGCCACTACCCTGTAATTAAAAACGTTTTGGTTATGTTTAAACACAATATCCATTTGCCCACTCCTTCTCCCT
The DNA here is from genome assembly GCF_056159585.1 of Rossellomorea sp. ABR4_004. Taxonomy (NCBI): domain Bacteria; kingdom Bacillati; phylum Bacillota; class Bacilli; order Caryophanales; family Bacillaceae; genus Rossellomorea; species Rossellomorea sp. ABR4_004. The sequence continues at coordinate 298,134 of NZ_JBSWVM010000001.1, forward strand.
TCATTTTACCTCATAAAATACCAATATTGTCTAAAAATACATAAAAAGAAGACAAAAGCTTCAGCAAAACTTTTGTCTCCAAAGGAAAGAAATTAGAATGGGTCTTACATAATAAAGATTTAAACAAAAAGAAAGCTACCCCACTTTCTTTTTGTTTAGGGAGTGATAAATCCTTATTCATAAGCAAGATTCATTGTAACGTTTGAAAAAGTGAACTCTATTAGAACAAGATTAAAATTTGATGAGAAAATCATTTTCTTCTTTGATTCTCCACTACTCTATCAGAAAAGCATCCAGTTTGAATTTATGATATGATAAATAAGAATTCAGAATGTTACAATTCATTCTAGTAGATGAAAGGATGGAAAAATGAAAATCGATTTAAACTGTGATTTGGGAGAAAGTTTTGGTACATATACAATTGGACAAGATGAAGAAATGATGAAATTCGTTTCCTCCGTCAATGTCGCTTGCGGATTCCATGCAGGAGACCCTCTCGTAATGAAACAAACAGTCACACATGCATTAAGTCACAACTTAAAAATAGGTGCTCATCCCGGGTTGCCCGACCTTCAAGGCTTCGGAAGAAGATTGATACAAGTAACCCCTGAAGAAGCGTATGCCCTTGTACAATATCAAATTGGCGCCCTATTCGCTTTCATTCAGGCACAAGGAGGTAAGTTGTCACATGTCAAACCTCATGGTGCCCTTTATAATATGGCTGCAAAGGATTCCGAACTGGCTGCATCAATTGCTAAAGCAGTATTCGACCTTGACCCTGAATTAACATTGTTCGGCCTTTCTCAAAGTGAGCTGACAAAAGCAGGAGAAGAAATCGGATTGCAAGTTGCTCATGAAGTATTTGCCGATCGAACCTATCAAACTGATGGTTCACTAACTCCCCGTTCCCTTCCTAATGCCCTACTTCATGATGAAAACGAAGTCGAAAAGCAAGTCTTACGAATGGTTGAGAAACAAGAAGTAGTTTCAACAAATGGTGAGATATTATCAATTAAAGCGGATACCATTTGTCTTCATGGAGATAACACGGCTGCTTTAAACCTTGCTAAAAGATTATATGAAAAGTTAAGTTGAATTTTATAAGGGCTATACTTAGCCCTTATTCTATGGAGAATGTAAAGGATTTGTCTATTGTATAGAAGATAGGAGCAATCTCTAATGAATAAGACTTTACTACTCGAAGGGTTCCGTTGGATGTTCATCTTACTTGTTGCTTGCGCTATCATTCTATATGGCTATCAGCGGATCCTTTTGCACTCTAGCATTGAAACATCTCTACAAACCATATCTCCCGACTCAACCATCATAGGAATCATTCAAACTCATACGACTGATAATAAAGAAAAAGTGTATGAAGCTCTATACAAGACAACAGACGGTAAGTGTTACATAGCTTCATTCGAGCGTAAGGGGCGCACGTTCATAGAAAATCAGAAGGCATCCTGTGAATAGGCTTTTGTAGACCGATGAAACGATTCAGCAGAAAAAATGATAAATAAGATGAATTCATTATCCATAATGGAATAAACCCCCTACCTATATAACACTCTTTTTCCCATTTACTGCGATTCTACCAACTAGTGAAATTGGATAAAGACAATGTTTGGTTTTAAGCAGACCATATAGTGGAATGTAGAGGAATATGACATACATGGAAAGGGTCATTGCTATGATAAAAACTCTTAAAATCGATACTAAGAAACGTGATGAGATGATTGATATCACTACTTATGTCCAAGACATCATCTTCAATGCAAAAATGAAGGAAGGTGTTGTTGTGGTTCAATCCTTACACACAACAGCCGGAATCACGGTGAATGAAAATGCGGATCCCGATGTAAAAACGGATATTCTACGTCGATTAGACGAGGTATATCCTTGGGAACATACTCTTGACCTTCATGGAGAAGGAAACACGGCTGCTCATTTAAAGACAAGTACGGTGGGCCACTCTCAAACAATCATTGTCTCTAATGGAGAGCTTCTTTTGGGAACTTGGCAAGGCATCTACCTCTGTGAATTTGATGGTCCACGTTCTGGAAGAAGGGTTTCGGTTAAAACGATTGATGCTGAATAAGGAACGAAAAGACTCGGGGCATTTCCCCGAGTTTTTCTATTCTATAAAACGTTCTCTTATGTTTTGCGAAGGCAGCATACAAGAATCTTGTTTCCCAAACCAATTATATCTATTCTTCGCAATCCATCTGTAAACCCTATCTCTTAAAGGTTTAGGAACGATTATGCATGTAGTGATAAGCTTCCATGGCCATGTTAAATGAGTGCAAACCTTTAAAGCAGCGGTTGATTCCACATACGCCTTATTTTCTTCAATTAAAACAAAGCTATCTGTAGTATGAGGAATGTTGTGCTTCTTCAATAATTGTTGACCAATATCGCTTTGTAAGGAAGCAAATTGATAGATTCCTTCAGGATCACGTTCGATAATAAATCGCACACTACTATTGCAAAAATTACATATGCCATCAAACAAAATTATTGCCAATGAAATCACACCGTTTCATGAAATATCCAATATTTACTTCTAATTATTATAGAATACTTACTTCATTCCAGGAAGTTACCTGCTCTCAACGTTTTGAATGCTCGGATAGGTGACCTACTTCATTAAAGGAATGAACTGTCCATCGTTCATTTTTAAAATGGAGATTGGTCAGGCAGCCGTTCAAAAGCTTCACATGCTCCTGAACTGCCTTTTCTTGATGAAACTCCCGCAATACTGCATTGATGACAGCACCGTGAGCAACCAACAGTACCTTCTGGTCGGGAAACTGAGCCTGAATCTCTTCCATCCCCTCATGCACCCTCACGACCAATTCTTCGTACGATTCCATAAACGGGAAGTTAAAATCGGGATACCTCTTTTCCCTTTCTTCACGGGACAATCCCTCTCCCTCACCAAAATGGCGTTCCTTGAAATGATCCATTTCAACGATTGGCAGTTTCAATGATTCATTGATAATATCCGCTGTTTTTCTCGCTCTCTTTAGGGAAGTGGTTATGAGAACATCCCAATCTGATTTTTTTAAAAACTCTCTGCATTCTTCTGCTTGACGTTTTCCAGTTTCATTTAATGGTATATCTGTTTGACCTTGTAATTTACCCAAAAGATTCCATTCAGTCTGGCCATGTCTTACTAAGCATATATGAGTCATTTCATTTACTCCTTCTGTCAAAATTATGTTTCTATTTGTCCGTACTATATCATGCTTCAAGAAGCTATAATTCTACTAGATTTTATGATATACTATATTACCATTAAAAGAGATTATTTCGAAAGTTTTAAATAAATGAACAGTATAAGGAGTTGGCTGAAAAGAATGAGAGATGAATTATTATATCTTGGTCAAGAAATCATTTCACATAAATCTGAAATTGCTAAAGGTGTAATTGACTATCAGGAACAACGATACTCCGAACAACTTAAGTTTTCAGGTGTGAACATGGAGAAGGTCACAGAGTGGAGAATTGAGTTAATACAATTACTAGGAGAATCTTTATTTGAAAATCAAAAGGATTCTCTCATTAAAATAAAAGAGTGGGCGCAGAGAGTTGGGAATATTGCCATTGAAAAAGGTATCTTCCTAAACGAATCTTTAAAAACTCTCTCAACATTCCGTACGGCCATTTGGGATTTCTTCCATGATCAAATTGACAAACAAATTTCAGCCTCCATTATGCTGCAATCAAACAAAAAGATAAATCCCTTGCTTGATGAAATTTCTTATCTTTTCAATGAGCTATTTATTAAGCAACAGAAAGATCAGTTGGCCCTGGTTCATACTGCTATGGATGAACTATCAGCACCGATTGTGCCGATAGCTGACAAAATTGCGATCCTTCCTCTTATTGGGGAAATTGATACTCATAGAGCCAGCTCCGTTATGGAAACAGCACTAAAGAAAAGCTCTGAATTGCAATTAGACTATTTATTTATTGATATATCCGGTGTAGCAATCATGGATACGATGGTTTCCCATAATATCTATCAAATTGTAAATGCTTTAAAAATGATGGGAGTACAATCGGTATTAACAGGAATCCGTCCTGAAGTTGCCCATACATTAGGGAATCTGGGTATAACCTTCGACGATTTAAAAACAAGCTCAAGCTTAAAACAGGCTCTTGAAGATATTGGATTCAATCAATATGAGGTGGTCCTTCCCCTATAATGAAAAACCAGAAGCCATGTTGCAACATGGCTTCTGGTTTTTCGGTTATTTCCAAACATTAGGCACTCCTATTTATTTTATGATGAAATAATAGTTGAATGCTTTGAACAGCCATATATATGGGAATCGACCAATACATTTCATACCCTTTATCGAAATGGAATATACCAATTCTGACCGTGAACCATTCCATCAAGATAGAAAAAGCTGTCCAAATCAATAAATAAGCAAGGTTCATCATCCCTCTTATCTTTAGCTTTTTATATATGTATATGAAGAAATAACTGTAAGGGCCATACATGATATAACTTATAAAGTCAATTGCCTGGTAAGCGGAACTGTCATTGACATCATAAAAATCCCATGGAGGAATACTAATCGTATGATCATAGAACATTCCAATTGATATGCCATATATATAATAACTTAACCCTTCGAGTAATGAAAATATTTTTGGAGTGATCCAGATCAATAAAAGGAGAGCGATGAGACTAATGATGATAAACCACTCGTTTAAGTCAAATGACCTCTCATAGATTCTGTCCACTGTCTCTATCCTCCTTTTTCTGCAAATGATAAAGCCCTAGTCCTATCCAAATACAAACCAATAAGTATGTTCCATTAATGATAATGGTATTTAACAGGCTCCATTGAGGATACTCAAGCGTTTTAAAATGAATGTGAAGGAGATCCAATATACTGATAAAGCATAGCAAGCATACAAATAATAAGAATCGATGAGTTCTATTTCCGTAATTCAAGTAACCATTCACCATGACAATCCCGACTAATGGCAAAATGCATTCCCGGTTTATCAGTAAGCTGATAAATTGAGTGACATCCTCTGACGCCTTCATCCACTTCAGCTTATTGGTCATAATCGTAATATAATTGGTTGAGATGATCGATAACACCATGAACTGTATAGAGTTCGAAGTGAATGAAAGCTTTTTTCGCATAAAACTGACAATATAAATCAGTATGATAAATATGGAAATAAAGAAAGGAAGAGACATTGATTTCTCCTTAGATTTTTCTTACTATCCTTGCCTTAATCGACTCATTACATAACCAAAATGGTGGCAAGAGAGTTTGGATGTTTGCATTATTTTGCAACGGGAAAAGAGTAAAGGAGAATAAAGGAGGTAATTTTATGAAATTTGAATCTAACACCCCTAATGCAAGAGATGAGATAAAAGAAGTCTTTGTCGATGGTTTGCAGCGCGATTTATCACCTGAAGAAGAAGGACTTATCACAGGATGGACTCAAACCTTTAACAAAAGCGAACGGGCCACCATCATAAATATGCTAAAAGAACTACTAAACAAGCATAAAAGACATGACTAAACCTAAAGCGTAGGCGGCTTGCTCAGAGGCGACAAGCATAAGGCGAATCAACCGGAAAGGCGTACTTTGCCTTTTTGGTTGATTTGACTTATGACCTCGAGCCTCTAGCCGCCGGAGCTGGATGAAACCTAAAGCGTAGGCGGCTTGCTCAGAGGCGACAAGTTAGCAATCCGTTCTATAGCTCCCATAAAGAAAAGGCAAGCCTGGATTAAGGCTTGCCTTTTCTCATTTATAATAATATTCCTCTTACATATCACTTGTCATATCCAAAAGTTTATCAATATCAATGCGATAGATTGGGCGATTTATATCCTCTTGTCCAAGTTCTACGGTATCTTCTAGTACATCATCAATGTTCATACTTTTAAATACCTCCAAGTTGTTTTTCTTCTATGCATGGCTATAAACCTTTTGCATTCCTATCAAAGAATACGAAAGAAAAATCCCAATCTTGGGGGTACTTTTAAAAAATTTATTCGAGATGAATTGTACGGAATAATCTGAAATTTGAATCAAATGATACGCTATGTTAAGGTTAAACAACTATTGATTCTACTTAAATAATAAATGGGTAGAGTAGCTTTCTCCTTAAAGGAGGCATTTCAATGAAACGATTTTCCATGCTTCACGTTCCTCAGGATTATAGGCATAGAGGGCGTCCAGCTGTTACCGTTCACGTTCTACCTGTTCATAAAGAATATTTCGCGATAGGTAAATCATTAAAAGGGAACGGTCGGGCTGCAAACAACAACGAAAAACTAGCCGCATATTATGCGTATCTAGATACATTAAAATAATCGCTTCTCTCTATAGAATCAATCGCTATAAAAGCTGATCAGAACCTTGTCTGATCAGCTTTTTTGTAATCAAACCCAACCTATTTGTGTACAAAGTGGGGCAGAGTTACCCTGTTATATTTCACAGGGAAGACCTATCCTTTATAAGGGACCACCCCTCTCGTGTGCCATGTTTTTCTTTTAGCAACGCTGTTTACCCTTGGCCATGTATAAATGTTGTTTATAATCAATCAGCATACGCTCGTGGCTCCCCACAATACTATCAGGTAATTCTTCTAGATTACAAAACGTTAGTTGAATGGATTCAGAGTGTTCTGCTTTCATTTCTCCATTGTAATCATTTGTAAAGTAGGCTGTGGTGACTACGTAAAACTCATCTCCATTTTCAGCTATAATGTATTGATCCGCACCAGAATATACGTTTAACAGATTTAACTTACCTAATGTCAGATTCGTCTCTTCCTTCACTTCTCTTCTCGCCGTCTCTTCCGTTGACTCTCCCAATTCCATTAATCCCCCAGGCAGTCCCCATGAGCCATTCGGAAATCTCCTTTGCTGCAGAAGCACTTCCTCTTTCTCATTTAAAATAATGACGACCGATCCGACTAATATAAGAGGGCGTGTTCCAACAATTTCTCTTAATTCTTCTATGTATCCCATTGATCAATCTCCTCACTGAATCTGCTAACGTAATGAAGCATAGACCGAATTACTCCGTTATATACTGACAAGCCTCAAAACCATTTCCATCTATATCCCAAAACTCAAAATATGTAACCTCTCCATCCTCTTTTATCTCACCAACCTTTACGTCTTTTGCCACAAGCTTTAACCGGGTCTCTTCGAGCGCATCCGAAAAGAGAATCGGCTTGACGGATGAGGGACGGACCTCTCCTTCTTGAACCGTTAAAGTAGAGTCTCCTTGACCTATTTGAAACACAACATACTCTCCCGAATCAAAAACGCGCTCAAACTCCAATACCTCTACATACCATTGAATAGACTTTCTTACATCTTTTACACTCATATGGACTGTATCAACTTTAGAAAACAATGAATTACCTCCTTCTTCTCTAGTTTTTTAATAGTGTTAAGTGCCCGACAATCTCTTTTGCTTCAAACTTTTCCATTGGCGGAAGTGCTACTACTGTTAAAGATCCCTCTTTAATTTCTGTTAACCCGCTATCATGAATAGTGAAATATCCATCACCCTCTAATTTCTCCAGCTCACCGGTTTTCCCCTTTAGGACAATTTTTTTCATTCCTGTTTGCACCCATTCTATAAAGTCTGTTTGTCGATCTTGAAAAGGTGAATCAGATGACATCATCGTCAGCGTGCTAAGAGTAGCAGCATGTGCCACTTGCGCTGCCGTTTTCCCTTTTGACATATTCAGTTCCTTATTAACAATAAAATATTGAACGAGATCACGTTTATTCATTCGTCTAATCAGCCCTTTCTTTTATCATTTAATACCTGTTATTTTACCATGGAAAGAAATGGACCTCATTATTATTTACTTTCTTCTTAGTTTTACATAATTATTTTCGACTGAGACTATTTTGACCTTCTCTCCTATTTTAAAATCTAAATATTGATCACAATCCAACTTATAGGTGTGACCGTTATCAAATTTCATAGAGCATGACGGATGGCTGCTGTCTTCATCTATAACCTCACCTGACTTAATTCCTTCCGCACCTTTTTTATCATTCGCCGGAAAATACTTTTCCTCAATCATTACCCAATCTTCATGACTGATAACCACCTGCTTCAGGATAAAGAGCCCCACCAGAAGAATAAGTAACATACTAAGTATCACAAATTTAGCTCGTAAACCCATCATGTGTATCCCTTTCCTTCCAAATAAAATCAACAGATGATTATATGAAAGGAATCTTACATCTATTCGATCTTTTTGAAGAAAGTGGATGAATTTTCCCCTCTTGCAATGATAATAAATGAGGTATAAAATAAAACTAACGACCGTTAGTTAGTTTAAAGAGAAGGTGAATGAATATGAAGAATGAAAACAAACAACTCATAAAAGAGGTCGCTCTGGATTTATTCGGTCAGAAAGGGTATGAGGATACCTCGTTAACGGAAATTGCAACCGAGGTGGGAATTAAGAAGCCATCCATTTACAACCACTTCCGAAGCAAAGAGGATTTATTTATGGAAGTGCTTGAGGATTTAAGAGTGTCTGAAGTGACTGCCTATAAGAGTGCAGCGGAAAAAATGAACTTTCAAGAACCTCTAAAGAATGTACGAACACTCTTTGACTTATTTTGTCACCGATTAGTTACAACAAAAGAAGCACTTTTATGGAAACGAGTCACATTCTTTCCTCCAGAAGTGTTTAAAGATCTTATCCAAAAACATTTCATTCATTTTGAACAGGTGACAACAACCATTTTGGTATCGATTTACCAGGAGGGTCAAAAACAAAAATTGTTCAGTGAAATCAAGGAGGATGAATTTATTGCCTCCTTTTTATGTTTAGTGGATGGAGTATTTTTAGAGCATCATTATTATACAGAAGAAATTTTCAGACAACGAATTGAATCGGCTTGGAAGGTTTATGAATTAGGTATATCAAGTCGTAAAGGAGAGTAGCATCATGGGTTGGATATACGTTATTATTGGTGGGATTTTAGAGATTGGCTGGGCAACGGGGTTATCCCTTTCAGAGGGATTTACAAAACCTGTCCCAAGTATTATCACTGCTGTTCTCATCTTAATCAGTTTTTATTTTTTTTCTAATTCCATGAAATTATTGCCAATCGGAACTGCATATGCCGTCTTCACCGGAATTGGAGCAGCCGGCACTGCCGTTGTGGGAATGGTATTCCTAAATGATGGGATTAGCATTTTAAAAGTTGCGTTTATTACACTACTCATTTTCGGAGTGATCGGCCTTAAAATGAGTGATAAAGAAGAGCAAGCTACAGGGAGGTCATACTAATGGCGTGGATATTTCTCATTTTTGCCGGGTTATCTGAAGTTGTGATGGTAACGTTTATGAAGCTTTCTGAAGGATACAAGAAGCTGGCCCCTTCCATCGTAAGCTTCGCAGCAGGAGGAATAAGCTTTTATTTATTATCCCTTTCTTTACTGGATATCCCAGTAAGTACTGGATATGGCATCTGGACCGGGATAGGGTCTGCAGGTGCTGTCATTATCGGGATGATCTTTTTCAGGGAAACGAAGGATTTAAAGAGATTATTTTTTATTAGTTGCATTATTGGGAGTATTATTGGTTTAAAGATTGTTTCATGAATACTGTACTAGTGTCCAACCATTGAATATGCTGTTTTCAGTGGCTGGACACAGTTTGTTTCCTTATAATATTGATTTTTCTTACTTACAAGATCGATCAATTGATTATTCCATGACTAACTATTTCCACTTCAATCGCAGGGGTAATCGTAATGGCAGGGTATTTTTCCTCCCAGTCAAGCTTTTCCCATGTTTTTGGATGATGAGCAATCAACTCTCTGCCAATACCAAATAAATCTGAATTAGCCACTTGAATTTTTTCAATTATTTTTTCCGCATCTTCTGTCAACCGTTTTGAAATTTGTTTATTCAGTTTCTTTAGTTTTTTCTTATCGGTTAATTTATCTTCTGGATATTCTACAACAGATATATCTGCGTTTACTTTTATCTCTACTTGTATATTGTTTGGTGAGTCAGAAACAATTTTAAGCTCTGATTTAGATTTTGATATATTGTACGTTATATAATTTTCAATATTCAGTTTCTTATCTTCTTCGATTTTGGATACAAACCGAGTCCTCTTAGCCACTTCGTTGTTCATCATTAAATACATGGATGTTTCCTCAAAAGTCAAAGTACCAGTCATAGAATTCTTATGGAAAATACCCGTACCACTCAACATCACTTCATCATTCTCCATTTTGATGAGGGGAAGGGCAAAATCCTTCCCTTCATCGAACATAAACGTACAGACGGTTTGTAAATTTTGTTTCGGAATGCCTGTGGAAGATTCTGCACTTTTGAACAGTTCGATGATAAATTCTGAAATCAATACGTTTTTTTCACTTAATTTAGTAAGAATCTCCCCACCTTCTCCTTCCACAATGGCTAATTTGGCAGAAATGGAGCTATTTGGATCCCGGTAGAAAATATCTAAAAACTTATATATATCTTTTTTTGCTAATTCTTCCCCTAATAAAAACACCCGATTCTTTGATGGCTCAAAAACTCCGGAAATTTTCCGGTCCATATACATTCTTGTCTCGCGAATGGTTTTCCCTTCCCCTTGTACCACCACATTGGTTGGTGTCTGATCTTTGAAATCACGGATAATGGCTGTAGCTCTTATGGTTTCATCATCCACTAAATCAAAGGCAGAGGAAAAAACCAGCCTTCCGTCTTTCAACAATCGTTGATCCCAACAACCCGTTAAGGTTAACTGAATCAGAACAAGAACCGTGATTAAGATGAATCTTTTGTTCATGCGTTCTTCCCTCTTTCCTTTTTCTTGAAAATAAAAGAGATTCCCAATAATAAAAATGGAATGACAAGTATGAACAAATAAGAAGAATTAATCACCCATTTGTTGTACATTTCCATTTCTGCTTCTTTATTGGGAATTAGCGCAATAATAAAAGATAAACTGCCAAAGAATATGGTAATGACAGGACGTTTGATTCGTGTAAAGGTATTGGCGATTCCCTCAGTAGACAAAAAAAGGTAGCTTGTTATAGAAGTAATGACACTTACAACCCAAAGCGAAACGAATACCAGGTCAACTCTTTCAACAATTTGTAAATACAGGGATTTCACATAATATAGGACCGGCTGGGGAATGATGACTAATTCCTCAGGACTAAACGTTACCAGACTGACAATGGTGAGAAATGTATAGATCAATGTTACAGAGAGGTTGGCAATGGATGCTGAGAATAAGACAGACCGTTCCCCATTATGCTGGAAATAAGGAAAGAGAAACAAAAGCAACTCAAAGCCAAGCATTGAGAAATAGGCTTCTTTTATCCCTTTGAGAATGTTGATCCCACCTGAATGTCCAATCGGAAGAAGATACCTCCAATCAACAGGGTACATGATTAATACAACGATCGATATCATGATCAGAAAGAATATCAGCCCCGAAACCACTACATATACATTGCATATGTCACGTAATAATTCCTTTCCCAGATAGATTGCCGTTCCCATTAAGAGAAACATGATGATCCATTTTGGTGTAAGTGTAAGCACCCATGTCTTGATGATGGCAGTTGAATACATCAAAATAAGGCTTGTAACAAGCAACCCATAAAGGACATAAGAAACATTAATGAATGTACCTCCCGCTTTCCCTGCCAACTGTATCGAATACTGGAAAAGGGATTTAGCAGGGAACCTCCTGCCTAATAGCCAGAAAAACGTTATCAGTATTTGAACGACAATGCCAGCCAGTAATACTGAAATCCACGCATCACCTTTAGATATGGAAAATACGCTGAATGGAAGGCCAAGGACCCCGACTCCAATTTGTGTTTGAATGATGAATAATATCAATTGAATGGAAGTAAGATTACTCTGATTCTTCATTTTTTTTCCATCCTCGAGGATCCGTCGTTTTCCATTTATACTGTGGCTTCAAATCCTTTGGCCTTTCTTTCATCAGCCATATTGGAACACGAATAAAGGTGTCTTTTAGTGACTTAAAATCCAAAGGTGCAACAGGGTATAAATAATATTGACCTAACGATTTAAGCGTCGACATATGTATCAACAGCAGCATTAAACCTATTACGATTCCGAGAACCCCAAATAAAGCAGCAAAAACCATTAACGGAAATCCTAGTATCCTGACGGAAGTACTCATCTCGTTAGATGGAATAACGAAAGATGATATAGCTGTAATTGCAACCACGATAACCATCGTATTGGAAACCAGATTCGCTTCAACAACAGCCGTCCCGATAACAAGTCCCCCCACTACCCCAATGGTTTGGGCGATAGGATTCGGTAATCGTATCGCAGCTTCCCGAAGTAATTCCAAGGTCAATTGCATGATGGCTGCTTCAATCAATGGAGGAAATGGAACATATTCCAGTGAGCTTTTGATCGAAAATATTATTTCTACCGGTATGATTTCATAATTATAAGAAATGACAGCGATATAAAAAGCGGGTAAGCAAAGCGTTGCGATAAAACTGATTAATCTAATGAATCGGATGAATGAACCGATAAATGCCCGATTATTATAATCCTCTGCCGTTTGAAAGAAAGAGAAAAAATTCACAGGCAGAATTAACACGGTAGGACTCCCTTCCATTATAAGTGCAATTCTGCCTTCCATTAGATTTCCGGCTGCACGATCCGGTCTTTCCGTATTCAAAAATTGGGGAAATGGAGAAAACGAATTATCTTCTAGAAATTCTTCAAAGTATCCCGGTGACTGAATCGCATCTGCTTGGACATAATTGATCCGGTCCTCAATCGTTTTCAACAATTCAGGATTTGTCAAATGAGATAAATAAACTAAAGCGTACTTTGTTCTTGTTGTTTCTCCTACACTTGAGTATTTCACTGTCAATTTCTGACTGGAAACTCTCTCTCTTATAAGATGCACATTTTCTGTGATATTTTCACTAAAACCCTGATGTGATCCTCTAATCACCTTTTCATTTACTGGTTCAAAACGATTAGTAAGAATTTTAGGCATACTGATAAAGGTCAGGATTTCACTATCTTCCGTAATTAAAAGGCAGTGTCCATCCACCATTGCGCTGAGTGCCTCATCTAAATACAGTGTTTCTTTAATACTATTAGTACTTATGACATTACGTATATTGCCGGAGCCTTTTTCTAATATCGGCTTAATAATATACGTCTGTAAGCTCCTATTATCAATGACTGAATCTATAAACATAATGGTCATTTTTTTATTATTAAAGGTGAGTTCTCTTATATTTAAATCATCTGTATTAAACAGACCGTTACGAAAATATGAAATTTTCTCTTCTATTGTGAGAAATTCAGGCTCAACTTCTTCTTTTTCTGAAAGCAGCTGCTTTGGAATTCTTCTATTTCTTTTATTAAACGAGCTCATAATAGCACCTTCAGTAAGAATCTTTTTTTCTATGCTTCCCAAATGAGATGCTATTATGCATGTGCAAGGTTCCTATCAACGTTCCTTTCTGTTTAAATGTACCTCCCATATATCTTCTAGAATGTTTAAGAAAGTTTGGTTTATCTCTCCCCATTGAAAAGAATCCTTGCTATGTAGATCCTCCAGATTCCCATCCATTTTTAGTAAATCTTCTCTTATGTACTCTTCCATATACATTAAAATATGGAGAGGAACTTCCTTCCCATTGACCCTCGATCGGAGCATTGAGGAGATGTTATCCTTTATTTTTTTAGTCACATTAATAGAGTCAACCATTTCGTTCGTCCCATTCGGAGGAAACGTTTGATACTCCTTAATCCACTTATAAGCAAGCCACGGCCTGATAATCGTCATCCATTTCTTCAAATCTTTGATATCCTCTTTCAAATACTTTTCCATATTGTTTTTAACCATGTTGTTGTAATGTTTTACACAGCGGGCGGGAGAAAAAGTCATGTCTCGGAGCTCCCTGATTTTCTCTATAGCCGAGTGCTCCCTATAAATGTTTTCATTTGTTAACCATTCCAACAGGGACGGATTTGATTTACGAAGAAGTTTGAGTGCTTTACTAAGGTCCCATCCACTGAATTCAATGGGATACTGGGTAGACTTTACAATCACCTCCTTGGTCTCTTGAAGATCTAAATATGCCGTTACCTCCCGAATATATATAAACCGCACATCATAATCGCTCTCATCTGTATGATAGCCCCATGCCCGACTTCCGCCTTCGACGGCATACAGAATCCTTACTCTTTCTTCTGTTTCGATATTTTTCAACTCATCCAGAATGATTTTTCTCACAAAATAATTCTCCTTATCCTATATATATTAGTAGGGTTTTCCTTTCAGTATTTGATATACTTAATCACACAAACAAGTCGATAGATAGAGGTGAATAGCTTGACCAAGAAAAAGATGTACTCATGGAGCCTGCAGGTTCTCATCATTCTTACCATCATTTATGTTTCAACTAAGATTTCATTTTTATTTGAACCGATCGTCGTATTTGCTTCAACATTATTCTTCCCGATCATCATTTCAGGATTTCTGTATTTTTTATTGAATCCATTAGTCAACCTTCTGGAAAAAGCAAGATTGCCGAGAACCATCGCCATTATCGTTCTTTATGCTGCTATTATTGGTGTGATGGTTTTAATTATAGGGAATATCGCGCCTATTCTCTCGAAGCAGATAACTGGGTTGTTCAATGAACTTCCGGAGTATGCAAGACAAACGAGGAATTTTATCGAATACTTATCCGAAACTCAACAATTCAAATGGATGATGAGTCAAGATTATGTGTCACTTAAAGATGTAGAAAAACAGCTAATGGACTTTGCCAATACTTTACCTGATAATATTACAACTGCTCTAAAAGGATTAGTAAGTGTTTTGACCAGTATTACAATACTGATTGTCACCGTCCCGTTTCTATTATTCTTTATGTTTAAAGACGGCCATAAATTTCCAAAGGCCATTTCAAAATTCCTTCCTCCTGCCTACCGGGAAGAAGGGATCAACACGTTAAAGGATACGAGTGATACACTTGCCGCATACATACAGGGACAATTGACAGTAGCTTCCTTCGTGGGGACCCTTACTTTTATCGGGTATTTGATTATTGGACTTCCCTACGCATTGGTGATGGCGTTAATTGGGGCGGTAACGAATATCATTCCATTTATCGGTCCTTTTATCGGTGCTGCACCTGCCATCATCGTGGCATTGTTTGATTCACCGACGAAAGCGATTCTCGTCATCGTAGTTGTCACCATTGCACAGCAAATAGAAGGGAATCTTCTTTCACCCCTTATTTTAGGAAAGCGTCTGGATACTCATCCAGCTACGATTATCATATTATTGCTGGTTGCAGGAAACCTGGCAGGTATTCTAGGAATGATCCTCGCCGTTCCTTTTTACGCGGTAACAAAAACCATTGTCTTAAATTTAGTGAAGTTTATTAAACTGAGAAGATCTGCGATTCAAGAATGATAATGGAGAGACAACCGGGCTTGCCCGGTTGTTTATTTATGACGTGACAAGAACGTGTAGGTTGAACCGGAAGAAGGTTAAGGAGAAGATATGATTGCCTTCATCGCGACAATCATATCTGTTTATACATAATCACATGCGGCCCGATTGGCTCTATTTCAAATACATCCCCCAACTGAATTAATCCCAATTTCTTATAATATGCCCCTGCCGAAATTCTGGCATTGCACCACCACATTTCGCACCCTTTATCTTTTAGAACCTTTTCGCTGAATTGGATGAGCTGCTTTCCAATGCCATTTCCCCTGTAATCCGTAAGGGTGGCCATTCCCCTTAACCGGTAAGGCAGATTTCCATTCAAACCTTGTTGCGCCTCCTGATAAAAGGAACCGATACTGATTAGCACCTCTCCTTCAAAAACGCCAACGTGAAAAGAACTGTCGTCTAAATCCCCTTCATAATGACACTCCTCTATCGATTGCGTGGGCCTTAAAATTTGTTGTCTAATGGCATATGTATCGGTAGCTGAAATAAAACAAATGTGAATCATTTCCACCCTCCATTTTGATCTGAGTTTTTCATCCCTACTTTATCATAGCATCTTCGTCCTATTTGAGGTGAAAAAGAAAAGAAGCAATTCCCCTCCATAGGAGATCGCTCCTCTTGTTTAATCATTTCTTTTTGAATATCTTGTTTGATGCACCTTTGATTGCCTTGTTTGCCGTGTCTACTGTTTTCCCGACCATTTTGTTCCCTGTATTGCTTACATTTTTCACAAAATCTGCCGATGTATCTGACACTTTCCCTACAAGTCCGCCTTTACCGCTTACACTTTTGATTATTTCGTTCGCTGTGTCTGCCGTTTTATTCACTAGCCCGCTGGCTTGCTTTGACGTGTTCTTTACAAAGTCACTTGGAGTATTTCGTTTATCTTCAGCCATGATGTTCTCCTCCTTAGAAAAAGACTCATCACTATCCCTATGTCATCCAATTTAAAAGTATGCTGATTCTGGGACTATCTTTTTACCCCTTTTTTAGAAATTCTGTCGATAAAACCGTTTCGTGCATATCATCATCTCTCATTTCAACCCAATAGGCCGAAGCATGAATTCTTGAACTCACTACTTGATAAAGACTTTCATCAATAAAATGTAAAGCAGCACCATCATCCACCCCATAGCCTGCTTGAAGTAGCCCTTTCCGGATAAATGAATGAAAAAGGGGACGCCGATCTTCTTCGCCGTCATAATGAGGGGAGTGGCTTCCTTTTAAAATTCCCAAACCTTCAATCGTATCTAATTCTTCACCATACGAATCCGTAATTCCTTCTTCAAACCAACAGATCGAACCTGCACTCAAACCTGCAAGAACCGTCCCTGATTCCCAAGCTTTCTTGAGGATAGAATCGACCTCCCACTCTCTCCATAGGGCAAGCATACTTTTTGTATTGCCACCACCCACATAGATTATATCCTTTTCAAGAAGGAACCCCTCTAAATCTTTGGTAGGCAATTTGAATAGTGATAAATGTGAAGGCTCACACGAAAGTGAGTGAAAGGCATTGTAAAATCGCTCTATATACCCTTCTGCATCCCCACTGGCCGTAGGCAAAAAGCAAACTTTTGGATTTGATTGCCCGGCCTGCTTAACTATATATTGATCTAAGAGCAGGTTCTCAGGCTCCATGGAAAATCCTCCCCCACCCATTGCGATAATCTGTTTCATTGAATCAACACTCTCCTTTTATTCGAAATTCCTCAATAAGTATCTTAATCCTATCAAAATCTGTGACGTTAGCGTACATTTTTTGAAAATTCAAGAAAAAATCCATTAGAAAAACCCTCTATACGAAATAGAGGGTTGATCACTCATTTTATTACTTCTTCTGTTAATAAAATCACTTACCAGCACCTGGCGTTTTATTCTTCTTCAATTTCATTTCTTTTTGGAATGAGAGAATTAATCCATATGTCATGACAAATAAGATGATACCTAATGGTAATGCTGTGATGATGGTGGCGGCTTGCAAACCGCTGATTCCACCAGTGCCCATCAAGATTGCTGCAATGGCAGCTAGTACGATCCCCCAGCTGAACTTCACGAAGAATGGAGGATTCAAGCTTCCATTAGACGTTTGCATCCCCAGTACAAATGTGGCAGAGTCAGCCGATGTCACAAAGAAAGTAATGATTAAGATGAGGGAAATAACCGACAGAACACCACTTATTGGCATTTGATCATATACATAAAATAATGCAGTCTCCAAACTTTGACCTGCTACATCTACACCTTGAACGAAGTCATAATACAATCCTGTTCCTCCGAATACTCCAAACCATAGAGCGCATACGATGGTAGGAACGATGATGACGGCGATGATGAACT
The DNA here is from genome assembly GCF_056159585.1 of Rossellomorea sp. ABR4_004. Lineage (NCBI taxonomy): Bacteria > Bacillati > Bacillota > Bacilli > Caryophanales > Bacillaceae > Rossellomorea > Rossellomorea sp. ABR4_004. The sequence continues at coordinate 316,018 of NZ_JBSWVM010000001.1, forward strand.
CCCGAACTGTCCTTCCTTTTGAAACCCTGGCAATAAAAGTTCCCACAAACGGGGTCCATGAGATCCACCACGCCCAATAGAATATCGTCCAATCCTTCACCCACTGATTATTCTCCACATTAAATGGTGAAAAGCGTAAACCCATACTTGGAAGGTTCTGAACATAACTCCCAAAAGTGGTCAAAAACAATTCCAGGACAAATTGTGTAGGACCTACGATGAGAAAGACAATGAATAGTAAGACCGCCAATATCATATTGGCATTGCTTAAATATTTGATTCCTTTTGATAATCCTGTTGCAGCAGAGGTGATAAATAGAACCGTTGCAACTCCCATGATGACAAGCTGAACTTTAAAGTCAATCGGGGTTCCCATCAGGTAATTGAGTCCACTGTTAATTTGTTGTGCACCAATCCCAAGTGAAATCGCTACACCGAAAATCGTGGCAAACACAGCGACAATATCAACAATATACCCTATTGGGTCTTTCACTCTATCTCCAATGACAGGATATAATGTGGCACTCATAAGTCCTGGCATGCCCTTCCTGAATTTATAATAGGCAAGGGCCAGTGCTACGACCGCATAAATAGCCCAGGCATGGAATCCCCAATGAAGATATGTATAGCGTAATCCGATCTTAGCTGATTCAATGGTCCCACCTTCCCCATATGGTGGAGTGGAATAATGAGAAACAGGTTCTGAAACCCCATAGAAAAGCAGTCCGATTCCCATTCCTGCACTAAAGAGCATGGCAAACCATGTCAATGTTGAATATTCAGGTCTATCAGTGTCCTTCCCTAATCGAATCTTCCCATATTTACTAATGGCAAAGAAGATAGCGATGATGAAAAAGAATGAAGCTGAAAATTGATAAAACCAGCCAAACTTGTCTAGTAGAACTCCTTGAGTATTGGACATGATATCAATCAATGCCTGAGGAAAAATGACTCCCCAAACCACAAAAATGACGCCGATTGTAATCGCAATCCAAAACATTGGTGTAAAATTTTTCAAATGACTTCCCCCTTAATTCTTTGATGTAGCTTTATCATGTAGAAATAGGTATGTAAAGAAAATAAATGCACAAACTTATTATTACCCCCATTTTCTAAGAGCTAAACTAGTAAGTAACTGGAAAGTGAGGGACGGACCTTTTTAAGGTCCGTCCCTCACTTTAAGTTTTCATATACAACATTCACATTTTTATATTCATTTTTCATGTATCTTTTTTTCATTTCGGGGCAAATTATAGTAGACGGAGGTGATAAACATGACTAACAACAACAACAACAAACCACAACAACAAAAAAATGAAGCAGAATTTGCACAAGAGCAAAACGCTGCTGAAAGAGCAAGAAAAGCTGCTAAACAACAAAATCAACAAAACCAACAAAATAAATAAAACATAGTGACACAATTGAATACTTAACTAGAGACTAGTCAACTGACTAGTCTCTTTCTATTAAGCCTGTTTCTCTTAGCACAGGATTTCTTTAACCCAAAGTGTAAATGAATCTTCGCAATAACTCCTATTGGTTTGCTAGATTCTTTTATTGATGAGCATATTCCTCATATATCTTACATAAAAAAACCTCCCAGGATTGTTCCGGAGAGGTTAGTGTGATTAGCTTATTCATGATGGTATGAAGTGTGCACATATACAGAATTAAGATATACTCAGTATAAGAGGGGAAAAGAAACTCACACCGATTTCCCCTGCCAGGTTATGCCTGATCTTTCTTCTTTAATGGTTTGTACGCAACAAAAACCGCAAGTACTGCGGCTACGACATTAATGATGGTCCCAATAACGGGAGACCCTTTAAATCCATCACTATGATACAAATTTGTTAAAATCAGACCAGCAAAAAGACTTAGTATGATGTTACTTCCTATAAAAACTCCAATAAAAACAAAAAATTTCTTAGCATTTTTCCACAAAATTCAGCACTCCAGTAAATAAATATCGTTAACAGTACAGTAACAGAATTTTTTAGAGAAAACCACTATAGAGGCGAACTGAATAGAGTCTGGAATCAACTGGAAGTTTGAAAACACAAAAAAACAGAGTACGTCAGCTGACGCACTCTGTTTGGAGTTTTACGATTGAATTACTTTTGAACGTTAGCTGCTTGTGGTCCACGAGCACCTTCAACGATTTCAAACGTAACGTCTTGACCTTCTTCTAATGATTTGTATCCTTCACCTTGGATAGCAGAGAAGTGAACAAAAACATCGTCTTGACCTTCAACTTCGATGAAACCGAAACCTTTTTCAGCGTTAAACCATTTCACTTTACCTTGTAACATAAAACAAGTACCTCCTAGTGCAGTTGCACATAAAAATATTTATATTCCTGCTCTGATTAAGATTCAAGACGAATGTTCTTCAATCATGCATATTAACCGAACAAAAATAACTATCTTAACTATAACAGAATCTCATGCAAAACTCAAGAACTGTATGGGGCAATTTGTAAATTACCAGTGTGTTATTAGTCTGCCATTGTAGGCTTCTGTTCTTTTGCATAGAGTTTTTTGATCATACGTATTTGTCCCCTATGATTGATTTCATCTTCAAATACATGAAACCACTTAAAGAAGTTATTTCCTTTTTCACCATACCACCAGTCCGTTTCTTCATATAGCCAAGTTTCATCCAATTGTTTGAACTGTTCCACCGTTTTGTTCCTGGTCATCTGCAAGTTTTCAAGGTAGAATTCGACTCTATTTTCTTTAATCAATTCGGCTGCCTTACTCCCTAAGCTTAAGGCAGGTTCCAAGGTCGTTGCGTATTCCTCAATTTCATCATCACTTAAATTTTCAAAGGTCAGGACCTGATAAATTTTCTCAACTGCATCAAAATGAGCAAGGAGCATCCCAATTGAATTTGCTTCATCATGACATCTGTAGTCAAGTATTTCCACCGGTAAGTTCTCCACTTCACTGATGGAAGTGAATCGTGCATAGTCCATCATTGATAGGAGTAAAGAAAAGTCTTTCTTCATTCCATTTTTTTCTTTAATTAAATATTTTGAGTTGATTTCCATTGTTTCTCCCCCCGTCTTATTCTTCTCTTACTATATATTGGATAAATATAGGAAAACTCCTTGTTTATTTTGTCGATTGTTCAATTATTTAGGACTGTTCTGGGAATCTTTTAATAAATCACGTATCTCTTTAAGCAGCTCTTCCTTCTGATCGACCTTTATTTCCGCTTTGATCTCGTCTTTGCGTTCCATTTTCTTATATAACCGAATAATAAAGAATATGACGAGGGCTATGAGGAAGAAATCCACTACGTTTTGCAGGAAGACTCCATATGTAATGACAGCGTCTCCTACCGTAACTTTTAAGTTCGTAAAGCTGATGCCACCAAGCAATATACCTAGAAGAGGCATAATGATATCATCCACCAGGGATTTGACGATTTTCCCAAAAGCTGCACCTATAATGACCGCCACTGCAAGATCTATGACATTTCCTTTCACGGCAAACTTTTTAAACTCCTGCCACATTCGCATTCTCCCCTTGTTTACATTGAAGTACAGGAACTTAGCCTGTCAGGAATTAGTTTGCCACAATTATACAAATATATAGTATGAGTTTCTTTCTAGCTACACCCGTATGTTAGAATTACATGGGAAAGGAGAGAACAGATGATGTTCTGGAAGACTATCTACAATATCAAACGTTTTCCTTTTCTTAGCTTCTTTCCCGTTATAGGTCCGCTTGTGTTACGATGGAAAAAAGACAATGGGAGGAAAACTTATCATGTATACGAAGATACCAAAAGAACAGAAAGACACGATGATTGAACGGATTCAAACGTTTTATTATGATCAGACCGGAGACGAAATTGGGGATTTAGGTGCTGAAAATTGGTTCGATTTCTTTATGAAAGAGATTGGTCCCTATCTCTATAATCAGGGAGTGATGGATTCTAAAGATGTATTAATGGATAAGATGCTTCTACTCGAAGATGATTTGTATGCCTTAAAAAGACCGGTAAATACTAGATAATCAATACATACGAAGGAGCAGGACATTGCTGTCCTACTCCTTTTTTACGTTATGAAGAACAGCATCATCGATTCGACCGTTATCATTAACAAGTTCAATTGTGACAGCTTCTTTGTCTTTATTCTTTATTTCTCTAATCAACTTGTCGATCTCTTCAGGTTTTTTAATATCTACAGTTTTCATCACCTCAAGCTCTTGTGGTGATTCTCCCTGTTTACGGCTCATTAACTCTTCATCTGTATAGATCAGATCCGTTCCCAAGGCATTTTTAATCGTGGTTCCCTGCAGAAAGAAACGGGTTTGAAACGGAGTATCTGGTTCAAGTGCTTTGTCTGTGACCACTCCTCTGAATGTAATCGTATTGGCCTTTTCATCTATTGTCACTCCACCACTCACGACCATTTCTGCAGAATTCCTGTTACATCCACTCAATAGAACGGCCATAAGTATTCCGGCAATGATTACTACTTTTGATCCTTTCACTAAGGTGTCCTCCTTATATGTATGTGCAATAATATTTTACCAAATGTTGAATGAAAAGTGCCAGAAACAATTTTCAATGTACTTTTAATGCAAAATTAGTGGAATTTAATGATAGAAGGCAGTATGGGAATACAGGCCAGGGGTCATATTGAGGTGAAAGAGTGGATTAAAAAGAGGTCGGTTTGTCATTCAATAAAATCGTTTGATAAACATACGAAAAATTACTTGGTGGTCGGATCAAAATCACCATCTTAACTCTTTGTTTGAGGAAATGGAGTGCATACTGATTTCCGATATACCTTATAGCTTTTTTAATATTTCATTATGTTTGTTTGATCTTACCACCAATCGATGACATCCAGTAAATAAGCCGGACGATTGTTAAGCCATCGCCAGCTAGAGAAAATAAAAGAATCTCTATTCATCACTTTTTGAGATGCTTATTACATACAGCCTTAAGGATAAACATTTTTTCTTGTAGACTTAACATTCTCCAGCATTTAGCACGAATAATCATAATTATTTCCCCTCTCCTTATTTTCATCCTCTTTACTTACTTCTCTTTACCTCCATTTCAACCATTACAAACACTTCAATTTGCTACATATTTACAAACAAAAATACTTTCTCCGACATGTTGCCCTATCGAAAAAAGTATAAATTGAAAACGCATGTCAATACGTATAGGTAATTGTAGAATTCTTTTTTTAAAAAGGTCTCGTTTAACTTTCAAATCATGTTTAATAATAGTTGATCTCGTTGAAGAAATTGTATTTTATAACAACCAACTTTTAGAAAACATCTTATTAAAAGGCTCTTTTCGTAAAGTTTGTTGCTATTGTAGAGGAGAAAGTAATAGTTGATTTCCGCTCCAGGATGCTCGCTTTCCGCGGGGCTGGCGGTGAGCCTCCTCGGCTGCGCCTCCGGGGTCTCACCTGTCCAGCTATTCCCGCAGGAGTCGAGCATCCTTCCGCTCCAATCAACTTTTTGAGCATGAATCCTAAATCGAAAACAATTTAAACAAGCTTTTTAGCAAACAATTTTATTAAAGTAAAGATTGAATATCCTTTTAAGGAAGAAGAATTTTTTTCTATTTATATTGTTTTCTTACACCCCTTGAAGCTCTGTCATGAAAATACTGTTAAAGATGGTGAGGGGAACTGCGCAGACTCCTGCGGAAGTACGGTCGTGCCGAGACCCTGTTCGGCTAAGCTGAGGAGGCACGGCCGAACGCTAGCTGCAAGCGGAGCAGTTCCATTCACCATCCAGCATAAACCTGGTTGACAGAGCCCTGGCAGATTCTATGCTAGAAAATAACAATCTTTGCGAAAAGAGCCTATTAATAAGAACTTACGAAAGGAGTTTTACAAAATGATGAAGAACCCTGGCTGTTAGCCCCCATATTACTTTGTCTTCATAGTAGTAAAAATGTTCTTTCATATTTCTCGCTTGCCAGTTGTAATTTTCTCCACCCGGGATTTGTTTGAAGGGAAAGCTCTCTTCCGGTTCCATCTTGAACTTGATGTTATATAAGTCCGGTTCCCTTTCCTGTAGATAGGTTAATGGTGTAGTGAAGATTTCTTCCACTTCAGCTTGATTAGGTTTTAATTCCTTTAAGGATACATTTATCTTGCCTACATATGGATAAATAATCGTCCCAAAAGGTGACACGATATAATCAAGTGGATACACATCTGTAATGGTGTCCGTTTGAATTCCCAGTTCTTCTGATGTCTCACGAATAGCTGCTGCTTTCTCATCCGAATCACTTCGATCTATCCTCCCTCCAGGAAAACAAATTTCCCCAGGTTGTCTTCTCATGTTTAAGGAACGAACTTCAAATAAAACATGTGTTTGCCCGTTAACCTCAATCAAAGGAAGTAGAATAGCATATTCAGAAAATGTTTCACTTCCAAGCACTTTCGGAGTTCTATCTTTGAATAGCTGCAGTATCTCATTCACATCCATACTATCCCCCCTTGTTTAGATAATCCATTCTATGATTTTCTTTATTATAGTATGAACGAGCAGCAAGACCAAACTATCCGTTTCCTCACTTCCCTATTCTATCTATAACAATCTCGTATGCTGAAAGAATCATAGAAGTAGTATTTTTCGTATTGGAAATCATCTTTCCCACAATATTTCCAACAACCTTAGTTCACTGCCTGATAATCCAATAAAATAAACATCCTGCTGAACTTATCGGCAGGATGCTATTGTGTTTAGGAATTATTTCCTTTCCATTCCTGAATTCCATCGTCTTCGATGATCCCCAATGTTACGTCGGCAATGTCCGGATCACTCATTAATTTATCTTGAACAGAGAATTTAATATCATCTGCTTCCGATAGGGGTAATCCCCTTTTCAGTTCAAGGTACGATTCAACATGATAGTAACGACCTTCCTGAGTGATTCTCAGTTTAAAGATATCGATTACTGCTTCGTGCTCAAAGATCGCACTTGCGATTCGGTCCTCGACTTCCTTTGGAGCAGCCACTCCTATCAGACCGACCATGTTGTCATAACCGACTCTGAAGGCGACTCCAACCATGAGGAATCCAATGACAATGGTGACGATTCCATCCAAAAGCTGATAGGCAGAGAAATAGGACACCAATACGGCAATCAGAGCTAAGATAGCCCCTGAAACAGCGACCAAATCCTCATAAAAAACGAGCCTTGTCGGCGGTGAAGCACGCTTTACGTTTTTAAACGCTCCTGAGAAAATTCCCAAACCCGTGCTTTCAGCTCTTGCTTCCTGTCCGATTTCCTTCATTACTTTATAGAGAATGGCCCCATCGATAAGGATATTCAGTAATAATACCGACACGTTCAGCCAAATGCCCTTTACCTCTGCGGGATGTTTAAGTAAATGAATCCCTTCCCGTATGGTTTCATAGGCCATGATGGAAACAACGATAACCGCAATCATGCAGAAAAGATTGATGACTCTTCCAAAGCCTGTCGGGAACTTCTCGGTTGGCTGTTTTTCAGAAAGAACACTTCCAATAAATACAAAGCCTTGATTCACTGCATCAGCTAACGAATGCATCGCCGAGGCAAACATTGCTCCACTTCCACTGATGAAGTAGGCTATCCCCTTTGCAATTGCCAAAATCCCGTTCCCCACCATAGCGAAAAACGATGACTTGTTTCCTTTCTTCACTAATGAAAAAAAAGATTGATCCCCCACATTTCACACCACCTATACTTAATTCTTAACAAGTAGTATCTCACCAGAAAGAACTTTCATAAGCCAATTGACGAACCTTTTCAGCTTTTCTATACTATAACAATGAATGTATAGATGATTACATAAAACGAAATTAAGGTCAGGAGAACAAAACATGGATTTTACTATTCAAAACCTTTCCTTCTACTTGATACAGGTAGAGGGCAAAGGCGAAGAAGCCGATAAACGGCATAAGCATTTTCAGACGTTAACTGGAACCGAATATGAAGAAAGTCCATTAAAAAGTTTTTTAGATGGCGAACTAACAAAAATTGTGAAGCGGAAAGTAGATCGACATTCAAAGTCAGAGTCTGCCCCAACCAAAATTGGACGATTTGTAGTGGAACCAGGTCACGAACTGACTTCCAATCCAAATTTTAATTTATTTCACCGCACACGTTATGCCGACAACAAAGAGGACTTTCGCGAAGCCTGTGATCAAATCGTTCAAATGTACATAGAAGCAAGTGCTATCCGCGGTGGTGCATTCCTCGTAGCGACTGCAAAGCTGACGAAATTCTTCGACGATCCTTTTGTGTTCATCATGAAATGCGATTTTGAGCCAAAGGTTGCCACTATAACCGATGAAGCGACTCTGATTCACAATGTCGAAATGGCGATTACGACGAAAAACATGAAATCCATCCAGTATCCCTATATGCCGGAGGAAGGCATGATGGACGCTGGCGAAATCAAAATCCATCAAGCATCACATGCCAGATACTTTGAAGATTTCTTAAAATGGGTTGAATATGAGAAGTCCATGCCCGAAATCGTGAAATCCCAAGTTTACGGGATGGTGAAGGAACATATTTCTGAAACGTATGCTGAAGAGAGCGATGAACGTGTCGAGTTTGAAGAAGCGGTGGAAGAATGGGCAATCAGTCCAAAGCGTGAGCTTCAGGAAAGGTTCACAACTGAACAAGTGGTAGAAGCCACCTCTCAAATCGTCGAACAGTCACCTGAAGTCGAACTGAAGGTGAAACTTGATCATGTCTCCGTTAAAGCCCTTCTTTCCGACTTTGGTGACAGCATCCATCTGGCGAAAGTGAACGGTCGATATGTACTGATGATCGAAAGCGAGTCCGTCATGTTTGAAAAAGGCTTCTCCCCCCTTGAATTTTTAAAGCCTGATGAACTGCATGAAGTGATTCAACGAATACAAGAAAAAGAATGAGACGGAGCCATGTTTTAAATTACATGGCTCTTTTTTAAAGGCTCTTTTCGTAAAGTTTGTTGCTATTGTAGAAGAGAAAGTAATAGTTGATTTCCGCTACAGGATGCTCGCTTTCCGCGGGGCTGGCGGTGAGCCTCCTCGGCTGCGCCTCCGGGGTCTCACCTGTCCAGCTATTCCCGCAGGAGTCGATCATCCTTCCGCTCCATTCAACTTTCTGAGGATGAATCCTTAATGGAAGACAATAAAAACAAGAATTTTAGCAAATAGTCTCTTTTAAGCTAAGTAGCAATTGAATTTTCTTTTAAGGAATAACAATTATTTTTTCTAGTTACAGTGTTTTCTTTCACACCTTGAAGCTCTGTCATAAAAATTCTGTTAAAGATGGTGAGGGGAACTGCGCAGACTCCGGCGGATTTTGGGCGTGCCGAGACCCCGTTCGGCTAAGCTGAGGAGGCTCGGCCGAACGCTAGCTGCAAGCGGAGCAGTTCCCCTCACCATCCAGCATAAACTGATTGACAGAGCCCTGGCAGATTCTATGTTAGAAAACAACAATCGTTGCGAAAAGAGCCTTTTTAAAAAACACTTGTCTAGATGAAAGAATTTTCATAAAATTTAGTAAGAAATTTCTTTACATTTTGATTAATTGGAGATGAATCATGCTTACTTCAAAACAGCTTCAAGACATTAAAAACCTGCAGATCGTCTGCGAAAAACACGAAGAGATCAATTTAAAACTGAACTGGGATATGCTTAAAAACCGTACAAACAGCCTGGATGATTTTCTTCTTTACGAAGAGGGTCAATTGATCGGATTTTTAGGGTTGTACGGCTTTGGTGAAACATATGAATTATGCGGGATGATTCACCCGGAATACCGTAAACAACAATTATTTCTAGAACTATTCCAGGAAGCCATCCAATCACTAAGGTCACGATCTATTCAAAAACTCTTACTTAATTCTCCCGGCTCTTCAGCTTCCGGAAAGGAGTTTATTGAGAAAATAAACGCCTCTTATGATTTTACAGAATATGAAATGAAGTGGAATAAGAAAAGCTTATCTATAAACGCCGCTGATGTCCAACTAAGAAGTGCGACTGAAAAGGATATTGAAACCATCATTGATCTTGATGAAAAATGCTTTCATGTTGTAAGATCTGATGCTGAAGCCTATACCAAGAGATTGCTTGAAGAATCAGGGGAAGGCAACTTAATGATTGAATATAATGGGGCTACCGTCGGGAAGATTAGAATTCAAAGAGTGGACAATCGAAGCTTTATTTATGGCTTCGCTATCCGTCCCTCCCTTCAAGGAAAAGGCATCGGTAGAAATGCCCTGTCTCAAGTCGTGATGAAGGAATCCAAGTGTACCGGCGATATTTACCTGGATGTAGCTGCTACGAATAGGAATGCCCTTAAACTTTATGAATCAAGTGGATTTCAGACCTTCTATAGTCAGGATTACTACCAGTTCTCTTTATAAGCTTTAAGCCATATTATGGTGTAAAGCACAGAGGTTCAGACCCCTGTGCTTTTTTTAACGGTAAAATTTATGTTCTATTTTCCACGTGTCTTCAATGGTCAAAACACCATGGGAGAAGTAAGGAAGTTTACGTTTATCAGTGGGAGATCAGGGATTAAACAACAGTCTCCCTTTCATATAGCGGGAATATGGGATATGTGAGTGACCAAAGACGATCAAGTCTACCTCATCGGATTCGAACGCTTCCAGAGCTCTTTTTTCCGTTGTTTTCCCCTTCCCGTCTCCGTGCACCACACCGATTTTCAATCCTTTTTTCTTGATGATTCTTTTCTGGGGAAGAAGCGCCTGAAGATCTGCATTGTCCCCATTTCCGACAACGGCAATCAGTTCTCCGTACTCCATAAACTCTCGATAAACATCAAGGGTTTGAAAGTCTCCGGCGTGAATGATTAAATCATTTTTCATGAGATCTTCCTTCAGAATTTCCGGAAGCCCTCTCCTTTTTTTAGGCATGTGGGTATCGGACACGACTATAATCTTCATCTCATACTCCTTTTGGCTTCACTGTGCTTTCTCATTTAATTGTTTCCGTTCTGTCTCAATTTGATCAAGGTCAATCCGGTTAAACAATGGTGTTGTAGCTTCAATGCTTATTCCAAACGGCAAAGGTACCGGCCCCCAAACGGATTGCCCGCTCATCCCCAGTTGATCAGTCAATTTTGAAGAAGTGAAGGGAAGAAACGGTTGAATGAGATTCCTTAAATTACATAATAGGTACAGGAATTCCTCTAGTATCTTTCTTCCTTCCTCCCTATCCTCTTTTAATACATTCCACGGTTTCAATTCATCAAAACGCTTATTCGACCATCGAATGAATTCGAATGCTATTTCAATTCCTTGTCGAGTGTTACCTTCCTCAATCGATTGGCCAACCGAATAAAATGTTTCTTCTATTTTATCCTTAACAACATTTGGTACAATAGAAAGCGAAACGTTATCACCAAATTCTTTCCCATAAAATTTTAACGTGCGTTGTACCAGATTCCCCAGAGCTCCCAGCAGTTCACTGTTATGACTATAAATGAATTCTCTCCAGGAGAAATCTGCATCTCTCTTTTCAGGTGCATTAATGGTAAGAAAATACCGAATGGAATCTGGATGATAGTCGTTGAGAAGATCCTTCACCCAAACAGCCCAGTTCCCGCTCGTTGAAATTTTCCTTTTCTCAAGCGTCAAGTATTCATTTGAAACAATATAGTCAGGAAGATTCCTTTCGCCAATTCCTATAAGAATGGCCGGCCAGATAATACTATGAAAAGGGATATTATCTTTTCCATGAACATAATAGGACGTGGTTTCCTCCTGCCAAAAGTCCTTCCACTCACGCTGATGCTCCCTCGCCCACTTTTTTGAAGCACTCAAATAGCCACTCACTGCTTCTATCCATACATAAATTTTCTTATCTTGAAAACCTTGAATAGGGACCTGCACACCATTCTCTAAATCCCTTGTCACCGGCCTGTCATGCAAGCCTTCCTTTAAATATCGATTTGTAAGCTTAAGGGCATTATCTCTCCACCCGGTGCCGTTATCCATCAGTAATTGTAGAAGAGGTTCCTGCAATTTAGAAAGGGAGAAATATAAATGTTTTGTCGTCCTCTGCACCGGTTCATGTCCACAGAGCTTGCAGGTTTTATCCATTAAATCAGTCGGGTCTAAAACCGTCGAGCATTGATCACACTGATCACCCCTTGCCCTCGAACCACAAACGGGACAGACTCCTTCCACAAACCGATCCGGCAAAAATTGATGATCATGCTCACAATACGCTTGCTCCACTTCTTTTTCATATAACAAGCCCTTCCGATAAAGTGTGGTAAAAATGTGTTGAACTTCCTTATGATGATGTGAGTGATCAGTTCTTGTATACTCATCGTAACTAAAGCCTAAAGCGCGGAAACACTCCAGGAACTCGTTGTGATATCGATTCGCGACCTCTTCAATACTTGTTCCTTCCTGTCTTGCCCGAATACCGATGGGGGTCCCATTACAGTCACTTCCTGATACGTAGAGAACATCTTCTCCTTTTAAACGGTAATATCGTGCGATAATGTCCCCTGGCAATAGGCCGGCGATGTGACCTAAATGTAACGACCCATTTGCATATGGCCAAGCGCCACCAATAAATATAGTCATGACCTTTTCCTCCTCCTGAACAATATAAAAAACCCCTCGTCCTTAGATATCGATCGACATCTAAGGACGAGGGGTTGAACTCGTGGTACCACCTTAGTTTATAGCTTGCTCACACAAGTCTATCTCAGCAAGTACGGAGCATATAAACAGCTCTTATACCGTGACATGGATAACGGATGCCCACTCCCGTTCTACCCTACACCAAATCGGTTCAGATAGAATGCTCCGAGACCATTTTCCATAACGAGTTACCCTGCTTCTTTTCAGCATCCGAAGCTCTCTGTTTAAGGACTCATCTATGTACTCTTCTCATCAACGCAAATTAGATTTGTTTATATTATGCCACTTTTTCAAAAAATTGCAACATCGCTTTAAAGGTTTTATTTGTGAGTATTTGTGGAAAGGTGAATAGACGATACTATTTTATTAGAACAGATTTCAGCAAAAGAGGTGATGCCCTGTTGTTTTCATTACAAAAGCAATTCAAGCGTCCTAATGGATTACTTGGCTGGTTTGTCGGAAAAGTAATGGAATTCGATAATCGAAAGATAAATAATTGGTCCATTAAGCAATTATCCATTAAAGATGGCGATCATATTCTGGAAGTAGGCTACGGGCCTGGATATTGTATTCATCGCATTTCAAGTCGTTTTCCTAAAACGCATGTGGATGGGGTTGATATCTCTGAGACAATGAAGAATGCTGCACAGAATAAGAATGAAAAAGCCATTGAGAATGGAAGAGTTCGGTTATTTGTTCATGATATTAGTCAATTTGAATTGAACAATGAAGAGTACGATCGGATTTTTTCCGTCAATAACTATCCTCTATGGAAGGACCAGAAAAAATCACTTTCACATTTATATACTATGTTAAAGAAAGGTGGCATCCTTCTCATTACCGTCCAACCTCGCGGGGATGAAGAAAGGGATAGCAGGGCGAAATACTATGGCGAAAGTATTTCTGAAGCTTTGCATGATGCTGGCTTTAAAGATATCACTCTTTCTTATAAAAATGTTAAACCGGCTTTAACGGTATGTGTGAAGTGTGTGAAGTAAATTTGCATAAACAAGAACCTCCTTAAGAAAATCAATTCTTAGAGGAGGTTTTTCATTACCGCTTACATGTTTTTATCCTTTTTAACCCGTACAAATCATTAATAAATTCCCGTTGACATCTCTAAAGTTAAAAAAAGAAAAGTCGGGGAACGTGATGATCCCGGATTCAAATGTGACTTTCTTCTCGTAGAAGCCTTCTCTTACTTTTTCAATTTGAGTGGTATGGAAATTGCATATTGGAACATTTGAAGCAGGTGGAGTGAATCCTTTTTCCTCTTCTAAAGTTAGTGATGTTTCCCCCATCTGAAAAGTATAAACGGGAAGCTCCTCAATCTCATTATACTGCACTGGATCGATTTCAAAACCCATTACTCTTTCGTACCAATCCACAGAATCCTTTAGATTAACAACGGGAATAAACACTGTATTCATTTTTCTTTGAATCATGTGAACTCCTCCTTATTATGTAGCCGGCATTTCCACCAGATGGAAATCAATTTGATTTTCGTGAACTTCAAGCCGGGCTTGGATTCCGTTTGGAAGGATAAACATAGGGTCAGTATGACCAAAATCCAGATCCGTAACGACTGGGATTCCATATCCCTCTGTGACACGGGATAAAATGCCGGCCAGTTGATTTTCTTTAAAGCCAACGTGATCATGAAAACGTCCAACGACAAGACCATTAATTTTCGAATATACCCCCATGTGACTGAGTTGAGTTAAGTATCGATCAATTGACGATGGAGTTTCCTCTGGATCATCTTCAATACATAAGATGGCACCATCGAGATCTGGAAAGTATTCTGTACCCGCAAGAAGGAGCATGGTGCCCATATTGGCTGCAATGATTTTCCCTTCTGCTCTCCCTTCTTTGACTACATGAGGTCCCTTATTTACAATTTGTTCCCTTAATCGATTGTCTTCTTCGTCCCACCATAGATGTTCCATTACATAGGAAGAAGAGGCGGAGTAATCTACTCTTTCACCTTGAACAAGTGATTGGAAGAAGTGTTCCTTTGTGTATGTTTGCAGTCCTCCATATTCTCCAAACTGTGGCAGAACAGCAGGTCCAAGATATGTTGTGAGACCGGTCTTTTGATAAATGGCCAAGTGGAGAGCCGTTATGTCACTGTATCCGAGGAATATCTTTGGATGCTTTTGGATTAAAGAGAAATCCAGAAAATCCAATAGTTGATGAGAACAGGTTCCTCCAATAGTGGTGATGATGGCTTTTACATCTTTATCCCTGAAGAGATTATGTAGGTCCTCCACTCTTTCCTCAATGGTACCAGCCATATACTCTTCAATTTTCAACGTGTTTGGCGCTACTTTCACGTTAAAGCCTAAATTCTTAAGCTCTTCAATCCCTCTTTTCAATCTCTTAGGGCAATGAGCAGCGACTGGTGAAGATGGGGAACAAATCCCGATTGTATCTCCTATTTTTAATCGATTTGGAATCGTCATCCGTTTGACCTCTCTATCAAATATGTCTTATATTGTCAGATTAATAGAAATAGTAGTACAATACAACCTTAATCTTCGAATTTCTGATCCAAAAATAAAACAGCCAGCCCACTTAGGGCTGACTGTTATCATTTTACTCTTCATTGTTGCTTTCTTCAGTATTGCTTTCTTCTTCCATGTTCTCTTCGGTTTCAGTACCTGTGTCTTCCTCTGTGTCTCCACTGCATCCGGCTGCAAATGTTACTACTGATAGAGCTGTCATTGACATTAATAACCACTTTTTCATACTTTTCATTTTTAATAGCCTCCTGTTATGATGCTTTGTTCAACTACATCTCTATCATACTGATTTCAGGAGGAAAAAGAAGGCTATTTACCTTTATTTAACATACATTTAGAATCTGTTAATCTAGGCGTTCATATATTTACGAAGAATTCGGTAATTTTTACAATTTTAATGCTTTAGCCTTTGAAGCACTGATTAATTCTTCTATTTCATCAAATGATCCATGCTGAATCAAATCGATTATTTTGCTTCCAACGACTACTCCATCACAGTATTTACTCATGGTACGCACATGTTCAGGAGTAGATATTCCAAACCCGGCAAGTACTGGGACTTGACTGTTTTCTTTCAATTTATTCAGGTGGTCTGAAATATTGTTTCCAAATCCCTCTCTCGTTCCAGTAATACCATTAATCGTAACAGCATAAAGGAACCCTTCAGTGACGGAAGCCAATTCCTGAATTCTCTGTAACGGGCTCGTAAGCGTTGCTAATTGAATAATGGCGATTCCATTTTCTTGAGATGGTTCCCTAACCAATTCATGATGTTCCAGTGGCAGATCAGGAATGATCACACCGTCCACCCCTGTATTCTTACATTCCTGAAAGAAACGCTCTACTCCATATTTGTAAATGGGATTAATATACGTCATAAAGACTAACGGAATGCCAATTTCCTTTCTACTTTCATTTAGCACTTCAAACACCATTTGCAGTGTCGTCCCATTCTCCAGTGCCCGCTTCCCTGCCTCTTGGATGGTCGGGCCATCAGCAACGGGATCAGAGAACGGAATCCCGACTTCTATGGCCGTTGCCCCTCTTTCTTCGAGCATTTTCAAGGTCGATATCAAGGTCTCTATCCCCCCATCCCCTGCCATCACGTAAGGAATGAATAGTTTGTTTCCTTTATCCAGTTCAGCTTTAAACGTATTTTCAAGAAATGATTTACCCATGTTGACTACCTCCCAGTAACTCTTTCACTTGTTCTACATCTTTATCCCCTCTGCCGGATAAACAAATCACTACTGACTCTTCTTTTCTCATTTTTTCAGCTAACTTCACTGCATAGGCGACTGCGTGAGAGCTTTCCAGTGCTGGTATGATTCCTTCTGTCTGGGACAGTTGCTTAAATGCATCTAATGCTTCCCCGTTTGAAATAGACGTATATTCCACTCTATCAATGTCTTTCAAGTAGCTATGCTCCGGCCCGACACCAGGGTAATCAAGACCTGCTGAAACAGAGTGGGCTTCTTGAATCTGCCCTTCATCATTTTGCAGCAGGTACATCATGCTGCCATGAAGAATCCCGACGGACCCCTTTGTTAATGTGGCTGCATGTTTGTCGGTATCAACCCCGCTTCCAGCCGCTTCCACACCGTATAAGTCCACTTCCCTATCATCAATGAACGGATGAAACATTCCGATGGCATTGCTGCCGCCTCCAACACAAGCGACGATTGCCTTTGGCAGGCATTTTTCCTTTTCGAAGAATTGTCGCTTTGTTTCTTTCCCGATCACACTTTGAAAATCCCGTACCATTTTAGGAAATGGGTGTGGCCCTAACACGGAACCGATAATATAGTGTGTGTCCTCTACATTTGCGACCCAGTAGCGCAGGGCTTCATTGACTGCATCTTTTAATGTGGCACTCCCCTGGGTGACACTCACCACTTTCGCTCCCAGTAACTCCATTCTGAATACGTTGAGCTTCTGTCTGCGAATATCTTCCTCCCCCATAAAAATGACGCAATCCAGGTTTAATAGGGCGCATACGGTTGCCGTAGCGACTCCGTGCTGCCCTGCTCCTGTTTCCGCTACGATTTTCCTTTTACCCATCCGTTCAGCGAGCAGTGCCTGACCGATTGTATTATTGATTTTGTGAGCACCCGTATGATTGAGATCCTCACGTTTCAAGTAGATTTTCGCTCCTCCCACCTGTTTGCTTAGATTTTCAGCAAAGTAGAGTGGATTTTCTCTTCCTACATAATCCTTTAAGTAGTTTTGAAGTTTCTCCTGGAATTCTTCATCCTTGGAGGCTTCATCATAAGCCAATTCCAATTCTTGAACAGCCTTCATCAATGATTCCGGAACGAACCTTCCCCCGAATTGCCCGAATAACCCTTTCTGATCTGGTTGTGCGTATATCATCTCAATTCCTCCATTCATTGATTTAAAAAATCGTTATACCGACTTCGCCTCTCGAATAAATGATTCTATCTTTCTTCTATCCTTCTTCCCATCCGTCTCCACACCACTTGAAACATCCACCATATAGGGACGGACCTTGGTGATCGCCTCCCGAACATTTTCCCGATTCAATCCACCGGCAAGAATCAAGTGTTGAGGGATGTTTATTGCATGGACATAATCCCAATTAAACGTCGTCCCATTCCCTCCACGATGTGGCCCATTTCCACTGTCCAACAAAATCATCTCTCCGCCAAAGTGTTCGATCCCGTCTAGGTCTTCTTTTTTCTTTATCGAAACCGCCTTGATAAATGGTAGATCGAGACTGTCACAAAATTGGACTGATTCATCGCCATGAAGCTGTACGTAATCTAGATTTACCATTTTGGTTATTTCTCCCATCTTCTCTTTATCCTTATTTACAAACACGCCAATTTTCAATACATGCGAAGGTAGTGAAGCACTTATAAGTGCTGCTGATTCTACATCAATTTTTCTTTTACTATCAGCGAACACGAACCCTATCGCATCAGCTCCTGCTTCAACTGCCCACAGAGCTTCTTCTTGTCTTCTTATTCCACACACCTTTACTTTGGTCATTTCACCACGCCTTTTCTCACTTGCAAGGAGGCAAGCTTAGTTGCAGGGTCATCACTTCTCATTAACGTCTCTCCGACAAGAACCCCATCCGCACCTGCGTTTACGACTCGATGACAGTCCTCTTCATTTCTTATTCCGCTTTCACTTATGAATACGATATCTGTTCCATTTACCAAGGAGCCGAGAGTTTCTGTAATCAGAAGATTTACTTCAAAGGTTTTCAGGTTACGATTATTCACACCAATTATAGTTGCCCCTAAATCCATAGCAACATTCATTTCTTCTTCATTATGAACTTCCACCAGGACTTCCAGGCCAAGCTTCGTTGCATAAGAATAAAGTTCTTGTAATCTATTATCGTCCAGGGCAGCCACTATAAGGAGAATGATATTTGCCCCGGCATCTTTAGAACGATCAATCTGGATTTCATCGATAATAAAGTCTTTACACAGAATAGGGAGGGAGACTGCTTTTCGAACATTCGCAAGATCTTCCATACTCCCTTTAAAGAAAGGAGCATCGGTTAATACCGATATGGCACAGGCTCCCGCTTCTTCATACTTCATGGCTTGTGCCACGGGATTCACTTCTGTTCGGATATCTCCTTTTGATGGAGATGCCCGCTTAATTTCTGCAATCACCTGCAATCTGGATGCTGATTTTAACGCTCCATATAAGGAACGACCAGGATTCTTCTTACAATTATGGGATTTATACCCTGCATTCTTTAACTCTTCCACTTCCTCTTTCTTCTTTTCAAGAATGGTTTGTAGAATGGTAGACACTTAAATCACCTGCTTTCGACGTTGTTGACTGTAGCGGACCAAGGAGTGGAGCTTTTCTTTTGCACGACCGCTTTCTATACTTTCCCTTGCAAGCTTTACACCTTCTAGAAAGGTGGCTGCTTTGCCATGAGCGTATAGACCGATTCCTGCATTGAATAAGACCGTATCAGTGTAGGCTCCTTCCTTCCCATTTAATACTTCTTCTAAAATAATGGCATTGTCTCCCGCGTCCCCTCCTCGTATCTCTTCGAGGGAATAACATGGAAGGCCGACATCTTCTCCCTTTAATGTGAGTGAAGTAATTTCCCCTTGATCCAGCAGAACGAGATGATTTTCTCCTGCTAATGAGGCTTCATCCATGTAATCAGCTCCATTCAGCACAATCGCTCGTTTTCTGCCTAATTCATGTAAAACATGGGCCATCGTTTCTAATTTATCTCTTCTATATACCCCTAGGAGTTGAGTTTCCAGATGAACCGGATTCGTTAACGGTCCAATAAGATTAAAGATGGTAGGAATCCTTAATTCTTTCCGGACCTTCATTACCTTCTTTAAACCTGAATGAATATGAGGTGCAAATAGAAAAGCAATATTGGTTTCATCCAGTAAACTTTCCACCTCATGAGATTGGAAATCGAGTGCTACCCCTAAATGTTCTAACACATCTGCACTTCCTGTTTTACTGGAAATACTTCTGTTACCGTGCTTCGCAACCTTCACCCCGGCCCCCGCAAGAACAAATGCACTCGTTGTACTAATATTAAAGCTTTGGGATCCGTCTCCACCTGTTCCGCAGTTATCCAATATTCCGGGTGCCGTGCTTTTAATCGGCATCGCTTTCTCTCTTAAAACTTCAACAAGAGCGGTAATTTCATCTACAGTTTCCCCCTTCATTTTTAACAAGGTCAGGAAACAGGCGATTTGACTATCCGTTGTTTCTTCAATGAACAATTTTTCTACTGCCTCTCTCATCTCTTCTCTATCTAATGAATGACCGTTAGATAACTTCTGTAGATAGGGTTTCACGGTTATTCTCCTTTCTCATCTGAACTAAAAAGTTTTGAATGATTTTCTTTCCTGTTTTCGTACCGATGGATTCCGGATGAAACTGAAGCCCGTACATCGGATACTTCATATGCTTTATCGCCATGATTTCTCTATCATCCATGGACATAGCGACAGTTTCTAATTGCGTCGGCAGGGTCCCATTCTTTATCACCAGGGAATGATATCTCATCACCTCTAATGGTTGTGGAAGATATTCGAATACTCCGCCGCCATCGTGTTTAATAAGGGATGTTTTTCCGTGCATGACTTTCTCAGCCACTTCGATAGTTGCTCCGAATGCTGCCCCGATTGCCTGATGCCCTAAACAAACCCCTAAAATCGGCACACTAGCGTGAAGATTCTGTATTATCGAGATGCAAATGCCCGCATCTTCCGGTTTCCCCGGACCAGGTGATAGAATGATTCCCGCAGGATTCAATTCCTTGATTTCTTCTAATGAAATAGCATCATTCCGTTTCACGATTACTTCTTCACCGAGCTCTTCTATATACTGATACAGGTTATACGTAAAGGAATCATAGTTATCAATAAGAAGGATCATCCTGTCACCTCCAATAATGATTTAGCTTTATTCATGGTTTCTTCATATTCACTCTCTGGGTCTGAATCATAAACAATCCCGGCACCGGCTTGAACATATGCCTTTTTATCTTTTAGAACCATCGTCCGGATGGCAAGGGCAAAATCCAAATTCCCGTTTACCCCGATATACCCGACGGCACCTGAGTAAACTCCGCGCTTTTTTGTTTCAAGTTCATTAATGATTTGCATGGCCCTGATTTTCGGTGCTCCACTGACGGTCCCTGCCGGTAAACAGTATGTTAATGCTTCCAGAGGTGTTACTTCTTCTTTTAATTCACCCTTTACTTCAGAAACGATGTGCATGACATATTTATATCTCTCAATCGTTAAGTACTTTGAAAGGTAAATTGAGCCGATCTCACAGACTCTGCCTAAATCATTCCTGCCTAAGTCTACCAGCATTCGATGTTCAGCGATTTCTTTTTCATCTGTCAGTAATTCCTTCTCGAGCTCCCTGTCCAGATCATGTGTTTCTCCCCTTCTTCGCGTACCTGCAATTGGATTCGTGGTGATTTCTCTGCCTTGAACTTTCAGCAAGCTTTCTGGTGATGCACCCATTACGACATATTCCTCGAAATCAATGAAGAACATGTAAGGGGACGGGTTGGATTTCCTCAAGCTTCTATAGAATGAAAATGGATTTCCAGAAAAGGACGCCTTTAATCTTTGAGAGAGCACGACTTGAAAGATTTCACCTTCTCTTATGGATTGCTTAGCCCTCTCCACCTTTTCCATGAATTCATCTTTGGAGGTTTGAGCATGGAAGGAAAGGCGATCCAGTTTCTTCTTATGAGTTTCCAAATACACATTGTTCAGCTCAGCCTCTACTTCCTTCACCTTTTTATCCAAATCTCCCATTTGATCCTCTGTCCACTCATTCATGACGACAATAAATACTTTGTGCTCCAGATGATCAAACACAATGACTTTTTCATAAAACATAAGATGAATATCCGGCATTTCTAGTTCATCTTGGAGAGTTATACCGATCTCTTCGTAGTGTCGAATAACGTCATATCCCAGATATCCAATCCCCCCTCCTGTAAAAGGAAAAGGTGCACCTTTTAGATCGTGGGTAGGAATAAGGTTTTGAATGATTTCAATGGGATTTCCCTCTATTTCATCCATTTCATTTGCAGATGTTTTTTTCAACTGGACGGTATTTCCGTATGCTTTACATTCTAAAAATGGATCACTCCCTACAAATGAATACCGACCGGATTGTTCATGCTTCAATGAGCTCTCCAATAAAAATTTCTTCTTACCTTTTAACGATTGAAAAAGTGAGATGGGAGTAAATATGTCACCGTTTAATTCTTTCACCACATAATCCAACGCTTGCTGTTTCATCATTTCATGCCTCCAATTCAATGTTCCGCTTAAAATAAAAATAAAAAAAGTCCCCTATGAACAGAAAGCTCTGTTCATAGAGGACGATGCTGACCGCGGTGCCACCTCTGATTGGGATACGTTGACGTATCCCCTCTTGCTTCAAGTACGGGGTCTATCACCCGATACTCTATCCTTTTAACGGTGGAATTCCGTACGACCCTACTTCCATTCAGATCATCTCTCATAAGTCCATTCCATACAAGCTATCATACCAAGGTCTCACCATCCTTAGCTCTCTGTCATGCATCACTTGAATGTACTCCTCTTACTCAACGATTTATCATTATTCAGTTATAAAAAAAGGGCATCCCTATCCATTTACATCATGTAAAGGACGAGATACCCGTGGTGCCACCTTTGTTGACTGCCTGAACAGTCCACTCAATCGTATCGAAGCGGTTTGCTTGAATACGCGTCTTTTGTAACGATAAGACATTCGCCAAAGCCTACTCCCTGAAGTTTCGGTTTGGAGGCTCAGAAGTCCATTCCCAAAGATCGTTCACACTGGTTCTCACCAACCACCAGCTCTCTTAAGTGTCGATCAGAGGTACTCCTCTTCGTCATAGCCATTCGCTCATTTAATTAATTGTTTATTATACTAATAGCTTTCCTTCATAATGTCAACTGTTTATATAAAATAATATTCTGGTATGTATCAAAAGGTTCACACAATGGAAATCATCATTGAATCGCAAACGGGCTTATAGCCGATTTCAATATAAATCTTGTTGGAAGTGGGATTATCCAGGTCCGTATAAAGGGAACAAAAGGAGTGGTCCTTCAACAGTAGACGGCTCAGTTCTGCTACAACAGAAGATGCGTATCCTTTTTTCCTGTATTCTAAAGGGGTGTATACAAAGTTTACTGTAATGCCGTTTTCCGTTCTTCTTGCCCCCCGTGCCATGGAAACAGGCTTTCCGTCCACTTCCCAAACATACACATATTGTTCATTTTCAATCATGTCCCTCGACCGATTCATAGCCTCTTCTTCAGTAAGAGGCAGTTCCCCGGTATCTGCTACAAATCCTATCAACCATTGGGTAAGGAGCTCTTCATGTTCTTTACGCACAGCTATCATCTTCCCATCGCTTAACGGGATATCATTCACTTTACCCAATTGATATACACGCTGATTCATTTTCACATTGTATCTATCTCCCGTTAAATGGCACCAAGCATGTGTCAATTGAAGTGCGAGCTCCTTCTCTGCTAAAAAGCCCGGGAAGTTGATACCCATATTTTCACAAAACGAATGGAGCTCTTTGACTATCTCATATACGCCTTCTTTCTCCACCTTAAGTGTACTGACAAGGTAATGAGGAGGGGTCATGATGAAGGATCCCACCACCTTACCGACCTCATTTTCCACTAAAAGAAGTAGCGGATCTTTATATTTGTCACTCGTTTTCATCGTGTTCAACAAACCCAAAGGCAGGTTATTCGCCGCTTCATCCTCCATTAAAAGGGCATGGACCTTTTCGTGGAAGACTGTCGGGTCTTTATACGGTATCAGCTTATACATATTATCACCCCATTCCCAGAATTCGACATAAGTAGTCGAGGTTCCTCCTTACTTCTGAAGTTTTCTGCCTGTAATGGAGTGAAATACATGGTAAGCACTTACAGATACACCGATGGTCCCTGCACCTGGAAAGACTGAGTCACCGCATACCCATATATTTTTCAATGGAGTCCTGTGAGAGAGACTCTTGAAGAGAGCATGGTCATTAGATTGAGGAAATCCACCGACTATGCCCCCGGGCCGCCCGGTAAATCGTTCCCAGGCTTTAGGTGCCCCAGGGTATATATCTACAACACTATCTCTTATAGTGGGAATGACTGACTCTATGGAATCGATCATTTTTCCCTTGAGATTTTCCTTGTATGCATCGTATCTTTCTTTGGTCTTCCATTTTTCTAATTTAGTATGTGTTGATACCGTTAAGGTACGGAATCCTTTAGGGGCACGCTGACGATCATTTGGATGGGATAGCGATAAGAAGAGATGGTCTCCTTCTGTCATATTTCCATTTGGGCTTGCACAAATTTGGGAAAACAAAGGATAGGATTCCGGTAATGATTCTTCTCTCAATAACATGTATAGGGACATGGTGCCCCAAATAGCTTCATTCTCTTTTGATTTTAGATAGTTATCAAGTTTGGGTGTATATTGTGGGGGAAAAAGATTTTTTAAAGATTGTACTGGAACGTTGCATACAACATGATTTGCACGATATTCATTGCCTCTATGATCAAGGATTATCCATTCTTGACCATAATGATCACGGTCGATGCGAACCACCCTTCTCCCTAATGTCGCTTTAACCCCTATGGATTCTGAAAATCCGACAAGACTATGGGCTATTTCGAATAATCCACCATCCAAATAAAATGCTCCTTCATGATAAATATCCAAACCCAGGCATCCCAGCAATAAAGAGCATTGATCACTGGTCACCTGCATGCTATCGATCAGTTGCCCATCGATAAAATGCTTAAAAGAAGAATGTTGGTGGATTCCGTGTTTTTCTAATAAATCGAGCATTGTTTTCTGAAAGGAAGGAATCAGTGTCAGAGACCTGGGATGTAGACTTAACGTTAGTTCCATCCAATCTTTTAGCGTTTTAGGAGGAAGGATCGGGAGCGCGACCATCAGCCTTCTAATTTCGCCGGCTATTTTGTACAGTTCTTCATAAAAAGCGTTGACCTTCGCTGATATTTCAGGATATGCTTTCTTCAACTCATTTACATGTGTTTCCCTATTACGGTAAAATATCAGTGTTTTGCCAGGAAGATGAACGTCCATAACCTGATCAAGCATGAAAGACGCAGGGGGTTCTATCCCTAAATAGTGAAAAATACGCTGATGGATCCCTCCTTTTTCAAAACCCATTCCAAGAGTCGCCCCAACAGGAAATAAGGCATTTCCTCTCTGGAATTTACCAGCGCATCCTCCCCATTCCCTGGAAGCCTCAAGAATCTGTACATTGTAATCAGCACTTCCAAGGAGTGAAGCTGCGGTCAGACCTCCGATTCCTCCACCTATTATGACAACAGAATTTTTCAAGATACTTCACCCCATTCATTGATTCTTTTCTAAAATGTACGCTTTTCCCTTGTTAAATACAAAAATGGATGGGTTAAACCCATCCATTCTGCCGATACTGTGATTGTGTAAACAGGGAAACGACCACATACATGAAAAACGAAATGACAATTGGGAAAATGACCGTGTGCATATCCAGATAATTAGGTGCGAAACTGTGAAATAAGATGTACGCTACCAGTCCTGAAATCATAGAAGCAAAGGCACCATTAGCATTTCCTTTTTTCCAATATAAACCTAAAACGATTGGCCAGATAAATACAGCTTCAAGACCTCCAAATGAAAATAAATTAAGCCAGATAATTAATTCAGGCGGACTCAGCGCCATAAGAAAAACGAGTATTCCCGTTAGACTAGTCACCCAAAAGCTTATTTTTTTGACTTGTTTTTCCTTTGCTTCCTTATTGATGAAATTCATGTACACATCTTTCACAATTGCTGAGGATACAATCAATAATAACGAATCCACTGTCGACATGATCGCGGCCATCGGAGCAGCCAGGACGATCCCGGCAAGCCATGGTGGAAGAACTTCTAAAGCGAGAAGGGGCATGACTTTATCAGCCACTTCTATTCCCGGGACTACGACCCTTGCAAGCACACCAATCAAGTGCATACCGAGCATAATCGACCCGACCACAATGGTTCCGATTATGAGCGCTCTGTGCAAGGATCTGGAATTCTTATAGCTCATGGCTCTAACTGCCACTTGAGGTAATCCGACAACACCCACACCCACTAATATCCAGAAAGAAGAAATATAGCGGGCACTTAATTCTCCATCAGGACCATGTGGACTTAATAAGTCAGGGTTTTCCGCTTTCAATCCCATCATGATGTTCTCCATGCCACCTCCGGCTATAATGGTGGCAATCAACAGAATAATGGTCCCACCTAGCATGACCACACCTTGAATGGCATCCGTGATGGCAACCGCACGAAAGCCCCCGATAATGACGTAAACAAGTACCGATACGGCAAACAGAAAAAGAGCACTCTCGTAAGATAAACCGGTTAAAGATTCAATGAGCCGTGCTCCCCCCACCCATTGAGCAATCATGGCTGAGAATAAAAAGATGATGATACTGATGGCCGATAGAATCGTGATCTTATTGCTGCCATATCTGCCTTGTAGATAGTCGATCAAAGTAACGGCTTTGTATTTCCGGGCCATAATTGCGAACTTTTTCCCAAGTATAAGGAGAACAAAGTAACCTGTCACAACCTGCGACATGGCCAAAAGAACCCACGATAAACCATATGTATATGCTGCGCCCGGCCCTCCAATGAAACTACTGGCACTTCCATAGGTCGCAATCATGGTCATCGCCAAGATAAATCCGCCAAGCTGACGGCTTCCCAAGAAGTATTCCTGGACAAAGGAATCTGCTCTACTCACATTTCTGGACGTATAAATGCCCACAACAAAAATCAAGATTAAAAAAGCGAATAAGGGAATCAGTGCCATACTATTCATGAACATCCTCCTCATCCTCAAAAGGAATGTCGGTAAGCATGTACTTTACGACGATAATCACTAACAATACCATAAGAAAAAAGCCAACGATGCAGCTGTAAAAAAACCATTCAGGCATCCCGAGGATCCAATCGTAATCTGAAACCGGTTGACCTCCTAAACCGAATGCAAAACCATACCACCATAAGAAATTTATAAGAACAAGTGCTATTCCTATCAGTGCCTCGTGACCAGCAACCCTGAACCGTTTATCTTCTTTATGATCCACTTACTATTATCCCTCCTTGAAATACACATCCTTTAACAATTTACGACAGGAAGAAATGAAATGCAATATAAAAAGACAGACGGGAAGCATATGCTTCCCGTCTGTCTTTTTATATCTAATAAAGGGGGTTTTTCATGAACCATTCTCTCAATTGAAAGAGGGGGAACTCTTTTGTTCAAATGAGAATGATTTTCAATATCATTGTAATCCCTCTAATCATAAATGTCAACATAAAACTTTTATTTATATAAGGAAATATTTGGTGCCTCGAAATGTGAATTATGATAAAATTCTAAATTGAGCTCATATTATAGAGATAGAGAATCGAGGGGATATGTTTGAGAGAGAAATTCAAATCATTTGGAATACCTTTAGTGTTAATCGTTCTGTTTATAGGAGCATTATTTCTCCACCAGCTGTTACAAGTAAAACAACAACCACAGCCAGATTGGAGTAGATCCATCCCATTAAACTACACTTCTGAAGAACGCCCTGTTATCTTTAATGGAGATAAAGGACTCTTCTTGGCAAGTAACGGGAAAATTACAGAGTTTACTTTCGAGGGATCATTTGACTCACCCCGGAAAACAACGCTGGACACCAGCGTTACCCGCGGCCACCCTTTTTGGACAGACGGCACGAAGGTCATTCAGATCAAGGATGACCAGTTAATCTCTTCAGAAAGTAATGAACTAACGACGATTGCTGAGGAAGCAACAGGGACCAGCGTGGCAATGAACTCTATGTATTTCTGGAATAAAGAGAACCTTTTTTCTCTTAACACTGCTGATTTATCAACGAAAAAGGTTTTCAGCTTCTCTAATGAAATCCTGGACGTCTATATCGGAAATAGTGGTAGTGCCGTAGTACAGGTTGGAATAAATGACAGTCACTCTCACCTGTACTACATGGATGATACGTTCCAAGTAGTGAAAGATCCATTTGCAATCGTAAACACAGCAACGAATCACCATATTAATGGATTAACCTTTACCGCGGAAAATAATCAATTAACCCTTCTATATAATGAAGAGATGAGAGCCCAGGGAACACTGTCATATAAGATTTTCAAATTGCAAACACCGATGGATGAAATAGGATCTTCTATTTTGAAGCCCACAAAAATCGATTTTACGAACGAAATGTCAGGGAGCAAACTTCAAAGTCCAAGAACCGCACAACTTCTTTCCATTAATGGAGAAAAATCCATTCTCTTCACATCTGAAGGTCATCGGGTTGGGGATGATAATGCAATCAGCCTATATGTAGCACCCTTCAGTGACTCTAGTCAATTAACAGCGGCACCAATCAGCACAACAAAACATTTTACGTATTCTCCACTTCAGGTTAACAAGTCTGGCGTTGCCTGGTTGGATTATGATGGGGATACGTATGAATTATTTGCTGCTTCACAGGATGCACAAGTTATCGCCAATAGTACAGAATGGTCGAAACGAAGTGTCAAAGAAGCCTTTAACAATTCCGTATTAATGCTATTCAGCAGCTTAATCACGATCATGGTTTCGTTTTATTGGGTACTCCCTTCCCTTTTTCTTTTAATTCTGCTTTATATTTTTAAACCAAATATATTTGAGAAGGAAGAGATCAACTGGGTTGAATATGCCTCTATCATTATGTTTTTAGTAATGCCGATAACCTTCATCACTAAAGCGATGGGCGATTATTTCTACTTTGCTGCTCCGGAATATCTGATGTTTTCAGGAAGTGAATATATAGTATTAATCGTTATCAGCGCCATTACTTCACTATTATGGAAAGTTGGGAGAGATCCTGACTGGGGTACTTTTGGTGGAGTATTCTATTTCATGGGTATTTATATTCTACTCTATGCCACTTTAATTGGACCGTATATTTTTAATTTATTTTAATCATAAATAGAATAAAGCGCTCAGAAGAATTTCTTTCTGTGCGCTTTATTTCAATTTAATTCTCTCTTTCTTTCCAATGTTTTCGTTTATGGAAGTAAGCATAAATGACGATACAAAGCGTCAACCATGCCCCTCCCGCAGTGAAACCTCCAAGAATGTCACTTGGATAATGTACCCCTAAATACACTCTGCTAAGACCAATTAATAGCACCAGGAAGCTGACAGCGATGACACTTGCCCACTTATACCGTTTATGATCCAATGCCCGAAATAATATGAATGCAAGGGTCCCGTAGAATATAAAGGAACTCATGGAATGACCACTGGGAAAACTATAACCACCTTGCTCGATCAGTGCTTCAATATCAGGTCTTTCACGTTTAAAAATCCATTTTAGCAGCCAATTAAATCCTGCTCCTGTTGTGATGGTAATTCCTACAAACAGAGCAAGTGGATACTTCTTGAGAAACAAAAGTATGACCACAACACAAATTGCAAATATTGTGATCCCTTCCACGCCACCCAAAAAAGTAATCGACGTCATAAATGTCGTTAACCTCGGGGAAATGAACCCTCTTACAATCTCAGAAACACCATTGTCAAATTGTGCGATTTCATTTTCTTTCCACTCTTCGACAATCGTGACGAATCCCCATGTAAATGCAATTAGGCAAATGACTGATAGGACAACAAATATTCCTTGTTTTATTTCTTTCTCCTCCAAAACTTGTCCCTCTCTTTATTCACGACTTATATTTTATTGAGCTTTTTTCTTTGAAGTCGTTTTCTTTTTCGTTTGTTTTTTTGTCTTTTTAGGTTTGGATGAATCAATGGAAGCTTGAAGTGCCGCCATTAAATCTGTCACATTTTCTCTTGGCTCTTTTTCTTTCGTTGTGACTACCTTTTCCCCGTTTTGCTTCGATTCAATCAACTGACTCAAGCGTTCACGATACTGATCTTTATAGTTCTCCGGTTGAAATTCAGTTGTAAGCTGATCAATCAACATCGTTGCTGTTTCCAGCTCTTTATCCGTTATTTCATCTTCTTCTGGAACATTCGGTACATCACCCGTGCCTCTTACCTCATCTGGATAATGAATGGTTTCCATTACAAGCGTATTCTCATACACCCGAACGATGGAGAGTTGTTCCTTCGAACGCATCGTGATCTTGGCAATCCCAACTTTCCCGGATTCCTGAAGAGCTTTTCGCAATAATGAATATGCTTTTTTTCCTCCATCATTAGGTGAAACGAAATAACTCCGATCAAAGAATATGGGGTCGATTTCCTCTATTTTGATAAAGTCGACTATTTCCACTGCTTTATCCCCGTTTGCTTCTTTCAATTCCTTTAATTCCTTTTCTTCAAGAACGACAAATTTCCCCTTGGTCACTTCATAACCCTTAACGATGTCATCATGGTCGATTTCTTTTTCACAAGCTGGACATACTTTTTCATATTTAATCGGAGTATGACACTCTTTATGAAGTGAACGAAGCTTTATATCACGATCTTCTGTAGCAGAATGAAGTTTAATGGGGATGTTCACCAGTCCAAAACTGATAGAGCCCTTCCAAATCGTATGCATATAACAATACCCTCCTTCACATAAACTAATCCCTTATCATTATCATTTAGTTGACCGATACTCTTCATTCCCTTAAACATTTGGAAATAAATAAACCCTCATTGGTCACACTAATACTAAAAATCAGGTGAATAAATATGAAACCAATGCTTCCTACCTTATATGATGAACTCCCTGCAAATGAGGACTGGCTATATGAAGTGAAATATGATGGATTTCGCGCAGTTCTCAACGTTCATTCTAAGAATCAGATAAGCCTTCAAAGTCGAAACGGGAAGGAATTGCTTCCTCACTTTCCTGAAATTGAAGAACAGATTAAAACTTTACTCAATAAAAAAAAATTGACTGCTCCTATCATTTTGGATGGGGAGATTGCCCTGTTACGTTCTCCCTGCAGCAGTGAATTCTTTGAATTGCAGGTAAGAGGCAGAATGCGCAATAAGCAGAAAATTGATCATGCTGCAGACGGGAGACCCGTTAAATTTCTGGCTTTCGATTTACTCCAGTTTGGGAAGAAATCGTTTGCTCCCGAACCTTACCTTACAAGAAAAGAAAAATTGAAAGAGGTTTTTACCTTTCTTCAATTGCCGTTAGAACCGTCCCCTTCTCACCCATCTTCCCTTCAAATGGTCCCCTATTTCAAGGATCGGCAGGAAATATGGGAACTTGTAGAAAAAGAGGAAGGTGAGGGTGTTGTTGCCAAGAGGAAGCATAGTAAGTGGGAAGCGGGAAAACGAAGTACGAGCTGGGTGAAAACCAAGAATTGGAAACACTGTCACTGTTTCATCACTGCCCTTGATGAAGCGAACGATTACTTTCACATTGGCGTTTTCGATGACGGAAAGATTATTCCTATTGGCTTATTTCACTTTGGTCTTTCTCCTGAAGAGAAAAAAACATTAAAAGCAATGGTTAAAAAGAATAGTACGAAGAATGAGCATTCCCTTCACTACATAGACCCGGCTATCACTGTGGACATTTCGTATTTGAATTGGTATGAGGGTCAACTGAGAGAACCACATTTCCATCGATTTCTATTCTCCATTTCTCCAGAATCCTGCACAATGGAGCAATTCAAGCTGGACGAAGCATCCCTTCCTCCTGGGGTTGAAATCACTCATCCTGATAAGGAATTGTTCCAGAAAGGCTCAATGACTAAGCTTGATTACGTTCGGTATCTTCGGAAGATGTCCGTCGCTATTTTGCCTTTCCTGCAGGATAGGCCATTGACTTGTATTCGTTTTCCACACGGGCTCTTTGGTGAATCATTTTATCAAAAAAATACGCCTGATTACGCCCCTTCATTTATTGAAACGTACAAGGAGGACAACATCGATTATACGGTATGCAATAACTTGGAGACATTGATTTGGCTTGGGAATCAGCTTGCATTGGAATTTCACATTCCTTTCCAAAGGACAAAGGATACATCTGTCACCGAAGTAGTCTTTGATTTAGATCCCCCAGGCAGAGATCAATTCTCCCTGGCGGTTAAAGCTGCTTCCATTATGAAAGAACTATTCGACCGACTCAACCTGCATAGTTTTGTGAAAACGTCGGGGAATAAGGGTCTGCAAGTGTATATTCCCATACCTCCGGGATACACATGGAAGGACACCGGCTTGTTTACTGAATTCATCGCACACTACCTTGTTACCAATTATCCTGAAGATTTTACAATCGAGCGGTTAAAAAAGAACCGAAAAGGCAGGTTATACGTGGACTACATTCAGCATGGAGAAGGAAAAACCATCATTGCTCCTTATTCCTTAAGGGGTAATGAAGATGCTTTAGTCGCGACTCCACTCTGGTGGTATGAAGTAAATGAGGACCTTCATCCAGAACATTTTACTATAGAAGTTGTTCTGCAGAGGTTCCAGAAGATGGGATGTCCCTTTACTCAATTCGAATGGGTAAAAGACCTCCAGCCATTTGATAAGGTGATTCAATTTTTGAAACAGCAATCCAACAACAAAAAAAAGAGTGTCCCAAAAGCTTAGCTCTTTTGGACACTCTCGTCTGAACTTGAACATCAGGTTCTTTTATTCGTTTATGCGCTCATAAATACTTTACTATCAACAATTGATTTGGCATGATTTTGAAGTAGTTCGTACGTTCCTTCTTCAGTGAAATCCTGTCTGGAAATCTCACGATAATCCTCAGGATGCGAGATAGACAATTCAAACTGGGCCTGGTAGAGATATGTTGCGTTCCCGATCAACTCCATATTGTATTGCCCTTCATCTAATTGGTTCACCACGACACGTACTTTTCCACCATTATTATATACATCTATTTCCTTGCCGAATTCATTCTGATCGAGTAAGCAAGTCACAAGACTGGAAGCAGACATAGCCGTTCCACAAGCATTGGTAAAGCCTACACCTCTTTCGAAGGTACGAACATAAATCGCGCCTTTTTCTAATGGATGAACAAAGCTTACATTGACTCCATCAGGAAAGAGATTATTGGGACCATTTACTGTTTCAGCAATCGTCTTCTGTTCATTCGAAAGAATATGTTCTGTGCTTACAACACTAATTAGATGAGGATTGGGGACCGCTAGTGCAGTAAACGATAATCGATCTGAAATTTCAGGAATCATCTCGTCCACTAACGCCTCACGATCCATATTCATCGGCAATTTATCCAATTCAAATAATACCGGAGAAATTTCAACATTATACGTCGGTATATTTTCATAGATAGCCTCTTGGGCTGAAACACGCAGATCAGCTTTCATCGTCTGAATCACAATCGTCGTTTTGTCTAGAAGCTCACATACATAGCGACCTACACAACGAAGTCCATTCCCGCACATGGATGCTTCAGATCCATCTGCATTGAATACCCTCATTTGTGCATCGCAATGTTCACTTGACAACACAAATAGGATTCCATCCGCTCCAATACCCGACTTTCGATCACATAGTGCAAGGGCAAGATTTTGCCTTGCTTCTTCAGTGAATTCATATCCATTCGTCATTTCATCAATCAGTAAAAAGTCATTTCCTGAGCCATGACATTTAATTAGATTCAAGTTCATCGTGAATCCCTCCACGGTAATTTACTAGTAAACTATTCTTATTAGTCTTAGCTTGCCACAAACAAGCTCTTTTCGCAATCATCTCACCCAATATTATTTAAGATAATCCTCATGGTGTGTCTTGTAGAAAACTTAAAAGTTGAATTTCTTCGACCATTTAGAGACAATGGGGATGGGTGATGATCATGAAGGATGAGTATACTTTTCGGTTTCAAGTTCAAGAGGTAGAAGAAGCGGGTGACGAATTCCATTCCCGGGTAGTGACTGTATTGGCCCATATTCTGAATGACAAAAAAGACCTTTTACAAGAAGGTCTCTTTCGGGTGCGTTTTAATCAAATCGGCATTTATCCTTTTCCTAAAGATGTAGCCCGACAAATATCTTCCAAGCACCTCCAGCGTTTACTTCTAATTGAATTGAAGAGATACATAAAGCCCCAAAGAAAATATCTGACTCCAGGGGAATATAAACCTGTTTGGTAACTAACTGATCTCTGCTATTTCACTATGTAAGAGGTCCCGTGTCCATTTACATGATGTTTGATAGCATTCCATCACATCTCCTTTGTTCAACTTCAGTTCGGCCATTTTTGTTTCGATTGCTGTCCAGTCAGCTTTTTCAAACAAAATAACCAGATCCAGAATGTCTTTGAACTCGTTTGAGGTACCCGTTAGTGCATCACAGATTTCGTCATTCAATGGTAATTCATTCAGGATTACTTCAATTGGCATAGATAATATCGTTTCCATTAATGAAAACATACCCGTAAGGAAATAGCTCGACTTCATTGAACCGCGATTGTGCTTCTCTGCCAGCAACTCACACATTTTTGCCCTCGTTAAAGATAATGTAATAACTTCGTTTTCTAATTGCTTCCTTTTACCAACCTGCTCCCTAACCGCTAAAACATAAATCCACCGTTTAATTTCCAGAAGACCCAATAGAACAATTGCCTGTCGAATAGAATGAATTTTATGTTTAGGGCGGTATGACGGTGAATTGATTAATTTTAAAAGTTTATAGGATAAAGAAAGGTCCTGTTCAATCAATCGACTAATCACATCAATGCTCGGTTCCGTCATTTCCAGGCTTTGAATAATTGAATAATAGGAATGAAAATAGGTAGGTACGTCACGGGTAGATATGATTTTGGGTTTACTAAAGAAATACCCTTGAAAGAAATGGTAACCGTTTTTCCTTGCTTCTTCATATTGTTCCACTGTCTCCACTTTTTCTGCCAGGAGCTTGTACCCCAGTAAATTAGCGAAAACTTCAATCGTTCCCCGGTTAGTGTCTGTTGTATGAAGAAAATCAACCTTCACATAATCCGCCATTTTCATTAATTTTAAGTAGTTAGGATCCGATTCATTAAAGACAAAATCGTCTAATGCGATTTTATAACCCCGCTCCTTTAACTCTAAGCAAACCTTCAGGATTTCAGGACTTGGAATGACATTTTCCAAAATCTCCACGACAATTTCCTTGGGATTGAAGTAGGTAGGGACTCTATCCCGTAAAAGATTTTCTGTGAAATTGATGAAGCACGGCTTACCAGCGGACAAGCTTTCAAGACCAATATTTAAATAGCTATTAATTATGACGTCGGCCGTGGCCTGGTCTCCATCTATATTCGGAAACATATTCAATTCATTGTTTCGGTAAAGAAGCTCATAAGCTACGGTTTCTCCATTCCGATCAAAAATTGGCTGTCTCGCTACAAACACTTCCATTACACTCACCCCTGCTGATTTCCTGATATATGTATAAAAATAGTTCAAAAGTTTCATTGTTTCCTATCATAATACCAAGAAACATGTGGAAAGTCCACGGAATTTGGAAGTAGCTGTAAGGACAAAAAAACTCAAGCAGACAGGTCACAACTACGATTTCAATCGTAATGATGAGCAAATCCACTTGAGTTCTTTACCGCTTTAATGAATCGAATGAACAAAAAAGTTCATAAGGAACAATGCAGCAATGATATATAGAGGAATGGATACTTCTCTCGCTTTACCTGTAGCCAATTTTAAAATAGGATACAGAATAAAACCGATGGCAATTCCATCTGCGATACTGTACGTAAATGGAATCATTGCAATGATAAAAATGGCTGGAAATGCCTCTGTTAAATCACGAAGATCCATATGTCGTATATTTTGAATCATTAAGCCGCCAATGATAATGAGGATTGGGGCGATAGCATGATCTGGAATCCACTTTAAATATGGAATAAACAACACAGATCCCAAGAATAATACTCCAGTAGTCAAACTCGTTAATCCCGTACGACCACCTGCTGTCATGGCTGCAGCACTTTCAACAGTAGAAACCGTCGGACTCGTTCCGAAGAATCCTGATGTAAAGGCAGAAAATGCATTCGCCTGGAACGCTTTAGAGTATTTATGAGGTTGATCGATCATATCCGTATGTCCATGAACGAGACCGATGTTTTCAAATACCAGCACCATCGTAACAGAAAAAACCGCAATCCAAAACGGAATCTCCAAAATGGCACTAAAGGATATTTGACCGAAAACCTGACTGTATTCACTTAATTGGAAAGAACTGGACTGAATCGACGGTTCGATTCCAAAGATGAATCCCAGCATGGTTCCAAAAGCAATACTCCATAAAAATTGACCTTTTACATTTCGAACAAACAAAAATATCGTCACCAGGAAAGTCAGCACAGTGGCTAACACCTTTAATTCCCCAAAATCACCAATCATGATGATGGCACTCTCTCCTCTTTGGATGAGACCGCCTTTTTCAAGACCGATAAACATTAAAAACATCCCTAACCCTACAGTGATGGCTTCTTTTAATGTTTTGGGTATCGCTTCTGATAATACTTTTGAAAGCTTTGTAAATGCAATGATCATAAAGAGTATTCCTGAAATCACAACGACAGCTAAAGCTTCCTGCCACGTTAAGCCCGATGATTTTACGAGTGTAAACGTAAACATCGCATTAATTCCCATTCCTGGAACCAGAAGTATTGGTGCATTTGCCCAAAAGGCCATCACCAAACACCCAACGAAGGAGGCAAGAATGGTTGCCATAACCGCTCCTTCAAATGGAATTCCAGCTTCAGAAAGAATTAAAGCATTCACAGCGATGATGTACACGATCGTGAAATAACCGATTGCTCCAGCCATCATCTCCTGCTTCATCGTGGTACCGTGATTCTTTAACTGAAAAATACCTCCACGTGCTTTCATATCATAATCTTCCTATAAAACTGCCCTCTCCCTACCCGCTCCTCCCATAATAAGGGGAGCCACAAAATACTATTCTAGCAAAAGGTCTGACGTTTGCCAATATATATTTTGATGGGTACAGGCGGCGGGATTCTTTTTTCTCCAAGAGAAATCCTGCCGAAAAGTAAAAAAATCCAGCGGCTTTTGTGAAAAATCCGCCCGTTTCCTGAAATTATCCAGCCGAAATATCCAGGAATCCAGCCGTTTTGGTGAATAATTCAGCCATTTTACAAATTTATCCTCACACACTCCTCAGGTCCGTCCCTCGTAAAAAACCAAGCCTCCCAAATTGGAGGCTTGGTTTGGTTGAAAATCTTTACTTATCTATCTCACGAATCAAATTGGCCATTTCAATGGCCGATACCGCTGCTTCCCATCCTTTGTTTCCTGCCTTTGTGCCGGCTCTTTCGATGGCCTGCTCGATTGTATCTGTCGTTAAGACTCCAAAGATGACGGGTACCTCTTCCTGTAGGCTTAGATTGGCCACTCCTTTTGCAACCTCTCCGCTTACGTATTCAAAATGGGCGGTTGCTCCGCGGATGACCGTTCCCAGGGTAACAACGGCATCATATTTCCCTGAACGGGCAAGTTTTTTTGCAATCATAGGGATTTCGAATGCACCTGGAACCCAAGTGACAGAAACATTTCCTTCTTCAACGCCGTGGCGCTTTAATGCATCTTCCGCCCCACCCAGAAGCTTTGATGTGATGAACTCATTGAAACGTGAAACGACAATGGCGACCCTTAATCCTGATCCGACTAAATTACCTTCATAAATTGTTTTCATTGTATTTTCCTCCTAAAATTTAAGTAAATGTCCCAGCTTAGCATGCTTTGTTTTTAAATACTTCTCATTTTCGAATTTCGCCGGCATTTGGATCGGCACTCGATCTGCGATTTCTAATCCGTAACCGTTGATTCCGGCAATTTTTCTAGGATTATTGGTCAGTAGACGCATCTTTGTTATGCCTAAATCTCTCAATATCTGTGCTCCGATTCCATATTCCCTCAAGTCATCACCAAAGCCCAGCTTTTGATTAGCTTCAACGGTGTCATAGCCTTCTTCCTGGAGCTTATAGGCCTTCAATTTGTTGATTAAACCAATTCCACGGCCTTCTTGTCTCATATAAAGCAGAACACCTTTTCCATGCTCTTCAATTTGAGTCAGTGCTGTGGCAAGCTGCGGTCCACAATCACAGCGATTGGACCCGAATACATCTCCCGTCAGGCATTCAGAGTGAACACGGACCAGTACATCTTCATCCTCGGACCACTCGCCTTTGACAAGTGCGATATGCTCTTTTCCTGTAAGGTTTTCTGTGTAAGCAACCGCCTTGAAGTTTCCGAATTCGGTTGGAAGTTCAATTTCCACTTCTCTCGTCACAAGCTTTTCTTTTTTGCGTCTGTATCTGATCAGATCTTCAATGGAGATGATCTTAAGATCCCATTTATCAGCCAGTTTCATTAATTCAGGTACTCTTGCCATCGTGCCGTCTTCATTCATGATTTCACAAATGACGCCTGATGGTTGTCCCCCTGACAGAACAGCCAAATCGATGGCGGCTTCTGTGTGTCCTGCCCGCTTTAGTACTCCGCCTTTTTTGGCGACAAGGGGAAACACGTGACCGGGTCTTTTAAAGTCCTCGGGCATTGAGACCGGGTTCAATAATTCCTGTATGGTGGTCGATCTCTCATATGCACTAATTCCAGTGGTAGCTGATTTATGATCGACAGAAATCGTAAAGGCCGTTCCATGAGGATCCGTATTTGACATCGTCATGGGTGAAAGCTTTAGTTTATGCGCAATCTCCTCTGTTATCGGGGCACAAATTAACCCTCTTCCTTCTTTAGCCATAAAATTAATGACTTCTGGAGTCGCTTTATCTGCAAGGGCAATAAAGTCTCCCTCATTCTCACGGTTTTCATCATCTACTACGATGACGACTTTACCTGCCTGTAAATCTTCAAGAGCTTCTTCGATCTTATTAAACATGTGGCAACCCCTTTCTATTAGTCAGCGAAACCATTTTGAGTTAAGAAATCATAGCTGATGCGGCTTGAATTACTCTTAGACTGTTCCTTTGCTTCATAGAAGCGATGAAAATACTTCGCCATTACGTCACATTCAATATTGACACGATCCCCTACTTTTTTCTCACCAAGAACCGTGTCCCCTCTCGTTTGCGGGATCAACGAAATCGTAATGGTATTATTTTGTACACCAAAAACAGTAAGGGAAGTGCCGTCTATTGCTACAGAGCCCTTCATGATAAATAAGTGGCTCTGATCTTCCGGAATGGATATGTCCATATACCAGGCATTTTCAACTTTCTCTATTCTAACAATCGTCCCTACTCCATCGACATGCCCATTAACGAAATGCCCGCCGAAACGACCGTTTGCAGCCATCGCCCTCTCCAGGTTGACTTTAGTTCCAAGGGACAAGTCCCGCAGAGTTGTGCCTTCAAAGGTTTCAGGCATCACGTCCACTTGGAATTGCATGGAGTTGAATGAAGTGACGGTTAAACAGACACCATTCACACTGATGCTATCTCCAATATGAACGTCTTCCAGAATGCGGCCCGCTTTTATCGTCAGTTCCATGGATGAGGAGGATTTTTTCATGCGTTCAATTGAGCCGATTTCTTCAATGATTCCAGTAAACAACCCTTTCTCCTCCTTTCAAAAAGGCTAACTCTTAGGTAAAGCAATTATTTTAATGTCCTTTCCTACTCGTTCAATGCTCTTAATCTCCATTTCAAGACCTTCTGCAATGGTCTGGAATCCTTCACCTCCAAAACTGGAGAAGGCAGAGCTTCCGCCTACAAGCTTGGGGGACATGTACATAACCAATTCCTGAAAGGCTTTTCCCTTTAAAAAGGAAGAATGAATGGTAGATCCACCTTCTACATAAAGGGATCCTATATTCCGGTCACCCAGTTCTTTTAATACTGTGTGAATGTCCATCCTTTCCTCTGAAAGGGTGATGATTTCACAGCCTGACTCCATATAGGGCCGCTTCTGTTCTTCATTGACAGAACTGCCTGTAAAGATGAGGGTCCTGCTTTCCGAGTCTTTCACTACATGAGAGTTGAGAGGTGTTCGTAAAAAGGTATCTAATATGATTCGAATGGGGTTTTTTCCACCTTGGGGCAAACGGGTGGTAAGGTGTGGGTTATCCTGTATAACGGTATTGACTCCTACTAATATCGCGTCATGCCGGTGACGATCATAGTGGACATCTGTGCGGGAAGCTTCTGACGTAATCCATTTGCTATCTCCTGAAGCTGAAGCTGTTTTCCCGTCTAATGTGACAGCTGTCTTAAGGGTTACAAAAGGTGTTCCGTATTGAATGAAATGGAAAAAATGCTTGTTTAGTTCGAGTGCTTCTTCTTCAAGCTCTCCGACCATTACTTCTATGCCTGCATCCTTCAACTG
The DNA here is from genome assembly GCF_056159585.1 of Rossellomorea sp. ABR4_004. NCBI lineage: Bacteria > Bacillati > Bacillota > Bacilli > Caryophanales > Bacillaceae > Rossellomorea > Rossellomorea sp. ABR4_004. Next base: position 356,112 of record NZ_JBSWVM010000001.1, read on the forward strand.
TTGAATTCCTCTTCCCGCTACAAGGGGATTTGGATCAGTGCTGGCAATATGGACCCGCCTCACTCCGCTTGAAATCAGCAGCTGTGAACAGGGTGGTGTTTTCCCGTAATGAGAGCATGGTTCCAGCGTCACATAGACGTCACTCCCCTGTGCTTTGTCTCCTGCCATCTTTATGGCATGAACCTCTGCGTGACCTTCTCCTGCTTTGAGGTGCGCACCCATCCCAACGACTTCTCCATTTTTCACCACAACCGCTCCTACGGCAGGATTGGGTGATGTTTGCCCTTGGGTGGTCTTGGCAATAGAGAGGGCAAGCTTCATATATTGTGAATCGTCCAATCGTTTTACCTCCCTTCTTTTATCACTATTATTCTAAAATAAATAAACCCCAAGTAAGTTTTTACTTGGGGGAAGTTGGCATGACTGAATAAAGCATTTACATGATTACTTTTTTTGGAAACATAATCCTCAAAAAAGATAGACTTCTCGCGTCTGCATCAAGTAAATACTGCCGTTCCTTCTCCCATCCAGACTATCACTGTCGGCTTTGGAATTTCACCAAATCCACCGTCTAATTTTCATTAGCCGGGTCACGGACTAAGAGCATGCGCTCATCACCGCCGGTAGGGAATTTCACCCTGCCCCGAAGGAAACCTATTCGATTAACATTATTCTATCATAGTTTCATCAATGAAATCATGTAAGGAGCTCTAAAATTTTATTTTTGTACTAATTATTTGAATATATATTAGAAATATCTCTCTATTTCTGATTGGAAGCACTAAGAAAATGCTACAAGAATAAAAAAGAATGCCTCCATTAAATAGAAGCACCTCTTCATTTATTATGTTGATAGCTTTCTGCATTCTTCCGCACATTCAAAACAGGCTTCAGCGCAGTCCTTACAATGCTGTTGGTCATGAGAATTACATTCTGTACCACAAGCATCACAGATTTCTGCGCAAAGGACCAGAATTTGTTGAACAAATTTACTGCTTCGCTGCATGGCATTAATGGCATAGGAACAAATATCCGCACATTCCCGGTCCAGCTCAATGCACATCATCATTGCTTTTTCTTCCTTAAGGGATGCATGATAGCATACATTACATGCTTCCAGACATCGGTGCAAAGCCGTTAAACATGGTTTGTAATCAGCATTCATCATCTCACCTCCACGAACATTCCTATTTAGCATTCCCAACTGGGGAAAAAGGATTACTATGCGGTAAGAAAATAATCACTGTCTACATACCATAGGAAAATAAGGAGCCAATCCAGTTCTTCGCTATATGTTTCATAAAAAGAAACATAACTATGGTGATAGTCGAAGAGCTTTTGAACAGTTTGAGGAAGATATCCTTTTTGTAAGGATAAATAATTTTTTTTATTATAATTCAAGATCCATCGTTTGTTTCCTTTATAAATGATAATCGTGTCACCTTCATCACTGCGCCATTCAATAGCAGTAGAGCTCTGGTACTTCAAGTGAAAAACCCTTCCTGCTCCGCCCATATCGATTTTCATCGATCTGCTCCATTTTAAGAAAGTCAGCGGTTGCTTATGCTTTCTGTGAAGCATATAATGTTTCGGGTTATTGATCAAGGACGTCCTTTGAATAAAGTATTCTGACCATCCATTCGTTTTTAAATAATAGGAACCTTCTTTCGTCTGAACCCCGACTAATGAATGCCGGGATTCAGGTATTGTTTCATAAAATAATCGGTTCGCTTTCTTTAGTTCCTTCTTCATACTAAAACTGAGATATAAATTTGAGCACGCAGGTATAAAGATTAACAGTGGAAAATAAAATAACTGTTTGGTCACAATCAGCATTCCTACACCTATGAGAAAATACATGATACTGCGATAAAGCAACGTATATTGTTCATTTTTGTAGATTTGGTAGAGGTTCATGAAATGCTCGTCCTTTCAAGGAATCTCTATCATATGTATGTAAAAATCCCTTAAATAGACCATTCAAATAGAAGAAAGCCAACGGTTGCAGAACCCTCAATAAAGAAATGAGAAGATTTTTCTGCCATTCGTTGGCTTATATGTTATGAGTGCACTGGAATGGCTGAGCGATTCCATTCCATTATTTTTTTATCCTTTGCCTCTGCATCATGATAGCCTTGCCAGTACAATTCATCCAGCTTTTGTGGATTTTTTTCAATACGGCTTACTTTTAATGGATGTTGAGGTTGAATGATCAGGACATCCCCATTCTTTTCTCTCGTTTCTAATTCCTTGATTGTTTGATTGTAACGCAAGTACCGGTTAAACATCGTTTTATGTAATTCAGGATATTGAGGGTACTTTTTTTTCACAAGGAAAGAAAATCGTGAAGGCTTTTTATAATAGCCCCTGTTTCTGGTTAATATGACTACATTTTTCTTAAACCCGTCCTGCTCAGCTTTTTCGATGGGAACAGGGTCACTTATTCCTCCATCCAGAAGATGCCGGGATCCAAATTCAACGGTCGGAGCGACAAATGGCAGGGAACTTGACGCACGGATAATCGTAAGGAGCTCCTCACCATAGTCTCTTCTTGAGAAATACGCCGGTTTTCCTGTATGACAATCTGTGGTGCCGACGATAAATTCCGTTGTATTAGAGTGAAAAGCTTCATAATCGAAAGGGACCAGCTTATTTGGAATTTCATCAAACACGTAATCCATTCCAAATAACTCTCCTGTTTTCCAATAGTTTCGCCAAGATAAATATTTCGGATCACGGATAAAGTCTACATTCACCTTTTTATTGCGTCCATTTTGCTTAGACAAATAGGATGCGGCATTACATGCACCTGCAGAGACTCCGACAACATAGGGAAACTCAATACCTCTTTCAAGGAAGTATTCCAATGCTCCCGCCGTGTATATCCCCCTCATACCTCCGCCTTCGAGAACGAGGCCTGTGTTTTCAATCAACATCTTTTGTCTACCTCCCTAATGATGCAAAAATTTTCGTCACCAGCATTGAATAAACGATATTATCTTCCCACAAAATTGTAAGAATGTGTACTAACTTGCTCACTGATCAAGCCACTTATTGATTTCATTCTTGATGATTCCGACTCGATCTCTCATTCATCGTTCTCCACAGGAATAAGCTTAGCGTTACACTCTTTTTCGTAAAATTCGATGGGTCCGGCTTCTTTTAACACGGCGTACATATACCCTTTCTCTTGCATGCCCTGTAATGCATGATAAAGGAGTCCTTTTCCAACTCCTTTATGACGGGTGTGTGGGAGAACCCCCATCGGTCCGTAAATCCCTTTTTTATTTTTATACACATCAAATGCTGCAAACCCAATTAATTTACCTTTTTCTTCCGCTTTGATAATCGGGATGAATTCTTCTGATGATTGAAAGGCTTGTAACAATGTTTTTGACCATGATTCTCCAAAATATTCCTCGACCCATTTCAATAGTTCTTTTTCATCTTCAGCCTGTACGGGGCAAATTTGGAATTCAGGGTTCACTTCATAACTCCAATCCTTGTTCAATAAATATACCGTCAAATCTCGGGCCGAAGTAACGGATCGGATAATCCTGTCATGAGGTATAGGATTAAGTTCTTTATGCAGCTGAGGGTGTTCTGGTAGATGGGTGTAAAACGCTTTGATAATATGACCTTCGTTTAAAAACGTTTGATTGTATCTTTTCATGACTTCAATCGACGTGTTCCATACCTTTCTTGCTTGTGTCGATAATGGAATGGAAAAGCGACCAATTCGTTCTGTATCAGAAGGCTCCGAAGGAATGATAGTAGATATGTTTTCTATCTGTTTCATATAGGGTTCCAAATGGTGATACATCTCCCTTAAAGTACCTTCTTTTACGTGAGCGGCTCCTAAATATAGATCCATGCTCTGGACGCATATATGATGATTCTTTTCGGCAATCATATGAGCGTTTCGAATCAATTTGTTCACTTTATTGGTGTATTGAAGTTCTATCATGCTGCCCCTCCCTTCTATTACCATTATTCGACATACTCTAAGGTAATCCTTTTACTTTTTAATGAGGTCCGTCCCTCAAAAAAGACAGTTGACCTGGTCAGATCAAATCTTTTTTCTTGTAGAGTGGTGGTGCTATGAGCAGGATAGCCAGGCAAAGGATGATAGTGAAGATAACGGTCCCTGTCAGGTGGTCAGGCCACGTGCTGTAAAGGACGATTTCATTTACATAGTTGGAAAGCTGCCCTGGAGACCACTTTAAGGTTTTGGTCATGTATCCTGACACAACGGTTAACAATAAGGTGATCCCGATTGTAACGAACCCTGCCAGGCCCGACGTTTTTACTAAACTACTAAAGAAGACGACCATTGTTAAGATAAAGGTAAGCCACAAACCATAAACGAGGAATCCCTGTACGATTGCTGTAATACCAATTCCGTTAAATAATACATGAATATAATACCAGCTGGATATCATCCCAAGACCATAGGAGACCCACACCAAAACAAAGGCAGCCATCCATTTGGAATAAATATAAGCTGCATATGAGACGGGCTTCACCAATACCATAACAGCATTTCCGCTCTTTCTCTCTCCTGCAATCACTCCCATGAATCCTAATACGATGATGAGGACACCAAAGGTACTAAACTGGCTGATAGTCGATAATAGCACTTCTTCAGATGATGGCGTTGGAATGCTGATGACCGTTCCATCCGGCAGGTCTCCAACTGTATGAATAATGTTTGGTAAATAAAATGCCGTCAATGGTTCCGTTAACCCAAATAAAATGAATACGATGGGCATCCAGATCATCTTATAATTTCGTGTTAGTTCCAGCATTTCTTTTCTGAATAAGACCCAGACTGTTTTCATTTTTTAATCACCTCCATGAATAGTTCTTCAAGGCTCTGTTCACTTGTTTCTAACCTGGTTACTCCCCATTGGTTTTCTGAGATCAAAGAAAAGACTCTCGCTCTATCCCTCTCCAATTCACTTACTTCGAAAGAGAGTCGATTTCCGTCTGCGATCAGATCATGAACCCAACTTTTTTGCAGCAGATATTGTTTATACTTTTTGCTATCTTCGTTAAAATACAGGTTCAATCTCGGTGTCTGGTGTCTTTTTCTCACTTCTACTAGCGGTCCTTCTTCAATCAGCACTCCACCGTGCAAGAACAACACGTCCTCACAAACCTGTTCTGCATCATTCAAAATATGTGTAGAAAAAAGGATCGTCGTTTCTTTCTTTAACTTTTTTAACAGCTCAAGCACTTCCCTTCTTCCGAAAGGATCTAAGGCAGATACAGGTTCATCAAGGATTAAAAGCTTCGGCCGATGAATGAGTGCTTGAGCTACCCCTAATCGCTGCTTCATTCCACCCGAGTACTGACCAACCCTTTGATTCTTTCCTTCTAACAAACCGACTAACTCTAAAAGTTCTTCACATCGATAGTGAGATGTTTTCCTGGTTAGTCCTGCGATTTCACCGGAAAATGCGAGAAATTCTTTTCCTGACATCCATTCAAAAAAGGAAGGATATTGGGGCAGGTAGCCTATCAATTGCCGTATATCCTTAGTGGCACCCCCTGTTGAAATTGATCCATTAGTAGGTGCAATCAACCCTGCAAGCATATTTAGAGTAGTGGTTTTCCCTGCTCCATTGGGACCCAGCAGAGCTGTACAACGACCTTCTTTTAATTGAAAGGAAAGGTCCTTTACGGCAATCTTTTCCCTATACTTCTTTTCTAACGATGTTACTTCTAATACGTTCATCCATTTTGTCTCCTTCCAAAAATGAAATACACAACCGGCCCAATAATATTGATAAACAGGATAATGAGAACCCACAGCCATTTAGGTCCATTCGTTGATTTAATCCGGATCAAATCAATCACTGCAACCACCATGAGTATAAATTGAATAAGGATGACAGGAGCAATTAGCCCCCAATTTATTGACTGAAATGCTTCTTGTAATTCGTTCATCTCGAATCCTCCTTTTGTTTTTCAAATATATGACGGAGGAAAATGAAAATCGTTCATTTTTCTTTTAAATATAAGCTCTTTTCCTAAAGTTTGTGGCTATTGTAGAGAAGAAAGTAATAGTTGATTTCCGCTACAGGATGCTCGCTTTCCGCGGGGCTGGCGGTGAGCCTCCTTCCGCTCCAATCAACTTTCTAAGCATGAATCCTTAATCTAAAACAATTAAAACCAGCTTTCTAGCAAACATTCTCTTTTAAGTTAAGTAGAGATTCATTGTCTTAATGAAGCAGAATTATTTTTTCTAGTTATTTTGTTTTCCGGTACACCTTGAAGCTCTGTCACAAAGATCCTATTAAAGATGGTGAAGGGAACTGCGCAGACTCCTGCGGAAGTACGGGCGTGCCGAGACCCCGTTCGGCTAAGCTGAGGAGGCTCGGCCGAACGCTAGCTGCAAGCGGAGCAGTTCCCCTCACCATCCAGCACACACTAATTGACAGAGCCTTGCAGAATTCATGTTAAAAACAACAATCTTTGAGAAAAGAGCGTAAATAAGTTTCTGAAAATAAAAAGCACTGAGCCCCATGCAATGGGGTTCAGTGCTTCATTACTGATGATATAAGGAATAGAGCTTACTCACTTCCGTTTTAACGGTGTCCACTAGAGAAGGAGGAGATATGACTCTCGCCCCACTGCCAAAATTTAAAATCCAGTTTACTAGTCCATTACTGATACGGGCTTTTGTTGTTAGAATAAAATGGTCTTCACCATCTCCTTGAATGTCTACATCCTTTCCGAACTTATCGATAATCACATTGATGAGGTGGTTTTTAAATGAAACCTTAATCCATTCTTCATCACCTGCAAACATATGAAAGGTTGATTGTACATACTTAGATACATCAAAGGCTTCGTATGGAAAGGTTTCAGAAATGGGTTCTACATTCCTTAATCGATCCACACGGTAGTGGCGGATTTCGTCTGCTTCAAAATAATAGGCAATGAGATAGTAGAAATCATTTGCCCAAGCGAGGGCATAGGGCTTCACTTTATAAAGCTTTCCTTCATGGCTTAAGTTAAACTGTTTCTTCACATCGTAACGGCCGTATTGGAACGTAATCATTCTACGTTCTGCTATTGCTTCGTGAATATCATGGATAGCGAGGCGAATATAGGGACTTTCACTTTTAATGGAGGAATCGATTTGAATTTCATTATGCAGCTTTTTCCCTTGATGAAGACTTGTGAGCCGTTTTATTTTTCCAGTCAACTGCCTCGTTTCCTTCTTTGATATAAATTTGGCAGAAACGACTGCATCGATGAGCATACGAAGTTCATATAGCTCGAACAAGCGATATTGATGACTATAATATTTAGGCAACCCTTCTTTTTCCTGGTTTATGGTAACATCGAAATTATTTCTGATGAGATGCTCAAGGTCATCTTTTAATGAATTCTTATTCAATTTCACATCAGGGCCAAACATCTGCTTAAAACGCAGAATAATATCATCCAAACTCAACTCATGATCCTCATCCGTCTCTTCACTCAAAATACCCATCAACCTAAGCACTCTCTCTTTATTATCCACCCTCGTCATATTGACATGCTCCTTTCAGGGACAAACCTTTCTATCTAAACGGAAAGACATTTTTATAAAACTATCAATATTCCGATATTTTTGTCAACAGTTTAATTCTAAAATGCTTTTTAATGCATCAGAAAAAAAGAACCCATGAATGCTCATGGGTTCCCAGCTGCTACTTAAGTAATCGAAAGACCGTTGGAATTCTATAATATTCTCCCTCATAGGCTCTGATCGCTCCCAATATCGTAAAGATCAAGGCCAGGACCCCCACGACAGGAGCCAGAACAAATCCAATCAGCACCACCATCAAAATGGTGCTTACCAATCCATAAACGGCATATGAAATGAGAAAGTTGAAGTATTCCTTCCCATGAAAGTCCACGAACTCTGATTCATCCTTTTTAATAAGCCAGATGATCAATGGTCCAATGAATGCTGTGAAGAAGCTTAATATATAAATAAGAGCAGCCATCATTCTTTCATCTTTTGTCGGCATATTGAAATTCCTCCTTTTCACTGCTCACCTTAAATTAGAGTAAACAGAAAGTTTGATTCTATCCTCCTCTATATTTACGTGCATTCAGTCAGAAAGTTTCATCCAATCATGTATTTTTTTTACGAACCCTTGAAGAGAAATTCATCAAACTTCAGTACAGTCCTCATGAAACTTGAAAGGGTGGAATATATGTTAAAAAGAGGAGTTTGTCCTTAGTGGACTTGCAGAAAGGTAGTGGTGGATTTGAATAAATTTGAAGCCTTTATTCTGGGAATCATACAAGGTTTAACAGAGTTCCTTCCAATCTCAAGCACAGGTCACCTATATCTCGGTAGGCTTAGCTTTGGCTTGGAGGAAGCTGGACTTTTCTTGGATACGATGCTTCATATCGGAACATTGATCGCTGTTCTCGTTGTGTATCAGAAGGAACTTCTCTATATGCTGAGGCACCCCTTTAGTAAATTATCGTGGATTCTCATCATTGGGACCATCCCGGCTGTAATCGTTGGGTTTTTGTTCGAAGATTTCTTCGACTCAATCTCAAAGTCTGGTTCCACCATCGGATGGGAGTTTCTTGCAACGGGATGTATTATGTATTTTGCCGATGGAGTGAAAAATGGCTATAAAAAACTGGATGATCTTTCTTACACAGATGCATTGGTGATCGGGAGCTTTCAAGCAGCAGCCATCTTCCCGGCATTATCAAGGTCAGGATTAACCATTGCGGCAGGTTTATTCAGAAAACTGGACAGGGAAACCGCGGCATATTTTTCTTTTCTTCTCTCTACCCCTGCCATACTCGGAGGGATCGTGCTTCAAGGAAAGGAAATGATTGGAGGAACTGTTGAGGCGGTTTCATTTTCAAGTTTAGCCATCGGAACAGTAAGTGCCGCAGTATTCGGATACTTCGCCATCCTTACGATGGTTAATTTTTTGAAAAAGCACTCCCTTAAAATTTTCTCCTACTATGTGTGGACTCTGGGGCTCTTGATTCTCTTTCTTCAATACTCTGGGATTATGTAGGAGGAACACGATGAACCATGAATCGATTGTACAAATCCTGACACAATTAACTGATTTGGGTTACGCAGGAATCGCACTTGCACTCATGATAGAAGTGATTCCAAGCGAGCTTGTATTAAGCTATGCAGGCTTTATGGTGAATGCCGGTAAACTCTCCTTCATTGGAGCGTTCCTTAGCGGTGTTATCGGGGGCACACTTGCACAACTATTTCTCTATTGGCTTGGCTACTATGGTGGCCGCCCCTTCTTCGAGAAATATGGAAAGTATCTACTTATTCAGCAAAAGCATTTGACGGCTGCTGAAACGTGGTTTGAGAAGCATGGTACCATCGTCATTTTCACCGCTCGATTTATTCCGATTGTCCGTCACGCCATCAGTATTCCGGCTGGCATCACCCGGATGCCTCTTTCTACTTTTAGTCTTTATACCTTTGCAGCCATGCTTCCCTGGACATTATTGTTTATGGTCATCGGGATGGAGCTCGGTACTCACTGGGAGCACATTGAAGTAATCGGAGTACGCTATATTAAGCCTTTGAGTTTCATTGCAGTTATTGGAACATTTATCTATCTATTTTTTTCCTATTGGAGAAATAAAAGGAAGGATTAACTTCTTTTTTTCCATGAAATTGTTTAAAATAAGAAGGAATAAAGACCTACGAAAGGAATACCTATGAATTCTATACTATTAAAGAACGCAACCATATACCCCATCACATCAAAGCCCATTCAAAACGGCTCTGTACTCATAAAAGACGGAAAGATCAAACAGATATACTCACATAGCGTTGAATCATCCCTTGAGGCTGCAGTGTATGATTGCCAGGGGAAATTTCTTTTTCCCGGTTTCATCGATTCCCATACCCACCTTGGATTATACGACGAAGGTACAGGGTGGGCAGGTAATGATGCCAATGAAACCATCGAGCCCATGACCCCTCATATCCGTGCGTTTGATGGCGTTTATCCATTGGATCCCGGTTTTAAAGATGCTCTGAAGTATGGTGTTACAACGGTGAATGTCATGCCGGGGAGTGCAAATGTCATTGGTGGCACGACTTCTGTGATCAAAACATATGGCTCAACGATTCGTACGATGCTTATTAAAGAAACCTCCGGATTGAAAATCGCCCTGGGGGAAAACCCGAAGCGGATCCACAGCACCGGCAACAATGATTCCATAACAAGAATGGGCATAATGGGTATGCTTAGAGAAGCATTTTTCTCAGCTAAATATTGTGATCAACCTGAAGATCTCAGGGTTGCACCTTTAGTATCTGCATTAAAACGTGAAATCCCTGTTCGGATACATGCTCACCGTGCAGATGATATCTTGTCTGCCGTCCGATTTGCCGAGGAATTCAATTTGGATTTTCGTATTGAGCATTGTACTGAAGGTCATCTTATTTCCGAAGAATTTCATGGAAAGAATGTAAAGGTTTCAGTAGGGCCAACCTTTACGAGAAGATCGAAAGTAGAGCTGAAAAACAAAAGCTGGATCACGTATCAAAAACTGACGGAAGCTGGTGTCGAAGTATCGATCACGACAGACCACCCTTACACTCCCATTCAATACTTGAATATGTGTGCGGCTATCGCTGTTCGTGAAGGATTGGCAGAACAAAAAGCTCTTGAAGGCATCACCATCCTGCCCGCCAGAAACCTTGGTGTATCTGACCGGATAGGTAGTATTGAGGTGAACAAGGACGCCGATTTAGTCCTTTGGAGCCACCACCCATTTCATTTTATGGCAAAGCCCATCATTACGATGGTGAATGGAGAAATCGCTTATCAAAACGTGTAGAAATTTGTTAAAAATTTTCATCAAAAATTAGCATTTTACCTATTTCCTTTTTGAGATATTTCGTATATGATACAAAAGGATAATATATTTCCGATTACATTGTTCTAACGAGATTTATTTTTATATAGAGTATTGTAATGAAGGGAAGGCAAAAGGTGCGCCACCAGTTTCTTGACTGGTCTTAGTGGGTTCGATTCCCACCCCGAAATTTTTTAGTTACCATTTAAAAATTTCGAGGGTGGGATCGTACGCAAGTAGACTGCCCTCAAGGAGGGTCTACTATGATCAAGAAACGTGAATTACATGAGTGTCATGAGCTCTATGACCTGATGGTGCACCCGGATGTCTTCCCTTTTGTCCGTCAAAAAGCTCAATCCTATGAGGAACTCCTATTCTTAACGAAACAAACGATTGAAGCTGAGGAACGTGGAGAACTCATTTCACGAACAATTTTGGACGAATGGGGCAGCCCGATCGGAACGATAAACTTATTTGATATTCAAGAAAATGCTGGATTCCTGGGAACCTGGATCGGTAAGCCCTATCATGGAAAAGGATACAACCAACCCGCCAAAGACGCCTTCTTCGCTGAGCTTTTCTTTGAACTGGGTATGGAAACCATCTTCATGAGAATCCGCAAAGTGAATACACGCTCCCAAAAAGCAGCAGAAAAACTTCCATATGTATTAAAAGCGAATGAAACAAGGAAATCTCTTTACGAACAATTAAATGCTCAAGAAGAGGTATATGATTTATATGAAATCCCTAAAGATTTATACACTCTTTATCTTTATCAGCATCAACAATCCCAAGACGAAGAGCAAGCTTTGGAAGCTTAGGATAAAAACCCGATTTCCATATGAGGAAATCGGGTTTTTGTTTAAAACAATATAGAAAACTTATCCTCACACAGATTCAGCGGGAAAACGAATGATATTATCTCAAAAAAATCATTGTAGCTCACACAAAAAAGGAACTGCTGATAGTTGACATCTGATCTTTCCAAAGATAGGCACTAACTACAGGCAGCTCCCTATTTTATTTTTTTTTCGCTACTTTCTCGAAATACAAATTTCTAACGACATAGGTTTTGTAATTCTCCAATTTTCTTTTTTCCAGCGGATGATAAGTGATTCCCGCCTTTTTAAGCTCTTGAAGGTACCACCCTTTTGAAAATTGATAAGCCATTGTACCTCTCCCCTTCAACCATTTATATACTATATGCTTAAAGGAGAGTACAATGACTTTTTATCGGGACATAGATGAAAGTTCCTCATACATGTCTTGTATGGTATAAGCTTTTTGACCTTTTTCCATGTTGTGGATATAGGTATCTCGATTTTCTTTTAACTCCTTGACTTTCACGAGGAAGCTCGTTTCGGTCAACTCTTCTTCTTCGATCTTTAATGCATATCCATGCTTTACGAAGCTGTTAGCGTTAAGGATCTGATCTCCCCGGCTCGCTTCCCTTGAAAGGGGGATAAGTAACATTGGTTTTTTCAACGCAAGAAATTCAAAGATCGAATTAGATCCCGCACGCGAAATCACATAGTCTGTCATCGCTAAATAGTGAGGAAGCTCACCTTTTATGAATTCATATTGTCGATAGCCTTTCTGGGTATAGGATTCATCGATATTCCCTTTACCGCATATGTGTATGATTTGAAAATGGGATATCAGATCATCCAGATTCCCTCTTACCGCTTCGTTAATTTTTCTGGCACCAAGACTCCCACCCATAATCATCAATACAGGCTTATCTTCATAATACCCAGTTAATCGTTTTCCTTCCCTTGCATCTCCAGTAAACAACTCTTCACGTATTATCGATCCTGCACATAATGATTTATCACTTGGAAGTGATTGAACTGTTTCAGGAAAAGTGGTGAAGATTTTGGTCGCGAATGGAACCGCTAATTTGTTCGCGAGTCCCGGTGTTACATCCGATTCATGAATCGCAACTGGAATCTTTGCAAACTTGGCAGCCATGACGACGGGAACAGAAACAAATCCACCTTTTGAAAAGATGATGTCTGGTTTCGCCTTTCGAATGACAGCTAGTGCATCGAACACGCCCTTCATCACCCGGAATGGATCTGAAAAGTTTTTCCATGAAAAATATCGTCTGAGCTTTCCGCTTGAAATACTTTCGTACGGAATATGAGGAAACTGTTCTGTTATGATTTCCTTTTCGATTCCGTCTTCAGATCCAATATACGTAATCTCCCAGCCTTCTTTTTCAAAGTGTGGGATCAGTGCCGTGTTTACCGTAACGTGACCTGCTGATCCACCACCTGTAAATAAAATACGTTTACTCATATGTATAAACTCCTAACTCGATTTTCTATTATCTTTCTCATTCATCATTATACACTTTACCAAAAATGCAGGTGGTATAGAACTACGAAAATTTGACAAAAGAAAAGGGTTCCTCCTGTCATGATCAATAGGAACCCTTTTGAATCTCTCGCGAAAAACCCATAGGAGGATGTCGTAAAGACTTCCTAAAACAGTGCTTTTTTATCTCGCTTCAGTATGTAGTTCGCTACATTTCTTCCGCTTATTGTGACCATCGGGGAACCACCGCCCGGATGAGTCGTACCTCCGACATAGAAGAGGTGCTCGATGTCCTTGCTGATGTTGGAAGGGCGAAGGAACGCTTCAGTCATCCGGTGGGAAGCAAGGCCATATAGAGAGCCTCTATAGGCGGAGAATTTTTGTTTGATCGTATTCGGAGTATATACTCTCTCTACTTCTAATGATTCACGTATAGGTAGACCTTTTGCTTCTAATTTCTGATAGATCTTCTCCTTATACGCATCTGCTTGCTCGTGGGATAACGGAGCGGCTGGAGCATTCACAAGGATGAACAAATTACTTCCTTTTGTAATACGGGGATCTGTGGCAGCTGAATGACTTATATAAATCGTAGGATCACTTGGCAGCTCTTGCTTAATAAAAATCTCCGAGAACTCCTGTTGATAATCTTCCGTGAAATACACTTGATGATGATGAACGGAATCCTGATAGGTCCGTAACCCTGCCAGAATGACAAATGCGGAAATGGAAGGTTCATAGGAATCCAATTTCCTATCAGGATGGCTTGGTCTATCTTTCTCTTCAATAAGATTCTTCGTAGCCGTGATAAAATCTCCATTCACAATCACATCATAAGCAGAGATTTTATCTCCTTCTTCAGTTATAACACCCACTGCTCTCTTGTCCTTGACTACAATCTCTTTAATTCTTTTTCCCAGGTGGAAAGTCCCCCCCTGTTCTTTAAAGAATTGGTAGAAACCCTTAGCTATCTCAGTGTTTCCACCATTCGTATAATACACCCCTTCTGTCATCTCGAGGTGGCCGATCAACGAAAAGGTCGCAGGACACGCGTACGGTGATGATCCAATATATGTTGCATATCGATTGAACACCTTCAACACATCCTCATCCTGAAAGAACCTTCGATGAAAATGATCCATCTTTTCAAAGGGACGGACCTTCATAAAGCTATAGGATAGCTGCGGGGAAAGATAATCCCTCCATGAACCGAAAACCCGGTAGAAAAACCCCCGCTCGGCTAATGTATATAACTTTTTCACTTCCCTTAAGTACTCTTTGTAATGAAATGCCCCGTACGGATCCAGCTTTTCAAGTTCCGCAATCATTTCCTCCGGGTCCGCTGATTGATATAGAATTCTCCCATTGTGAAAGACATTTTTCGTATGTTTTACAAGCCTTTCAAACTGAAAATAATGAGAAGATTCTCCTCCTGCATCATTGATCACCGATTGAAACACTTCAGGCATGGTAATGGTATTCGGACCAAAATCAAAGGAATATCCATCCATTTCAACAGGCATCATTTTCCCTCCCGGATGAGGGTTCTCTTCTATGATCGTTACATTGTAACCTTTGCTTTGGAGAGAAATTCCGGCGGACAATCCCCCTAGTCCTCCTCCGATAATGACGATATCCTTCATGAATAGGTCCTCCCCTTCCAAGCGTATCCCTGTTTCTTCATTCCTCTCAGCATCGAAGCCCACATAATGATGATAAAGCTTATAGAAGCAACCGGCATGAAAAGAAAATGCCATCTGGATTGATTGGATGCAATATCAATCATGAGGGTTTGTACCCATATCGCAACCAACGGAACACAATAGCTCCCTTCCCCTGCTATTAATCCATATAGGAACAGAGGAAGGGGCAATATGTAAAATACAAAGTAAAAAAGGGAAAGCATAAAAACGGAAATTGGATTTCTCCCTAATCCTATATAAATATTTTTCAAGAAACCCTCCCATACTTCCCTATTGGTATCATACAAATGACAAGTCACGTCATATGTATTGTTAACGATTGTTACCTTCCAACCCTTTTCTTTCACTTTCCTCGCAATATGCACATCTTCTAATAAAGAGGATTTCACCGCTTCATGCCCCCCGCAGTCTTCATACGCTTCCTTTTTAAAAAACATAAAAGCCCCGTGTGCAGCCGTAAATGCTTTATTCGTCGTATGATTGGCAACTGCAATGGGTAAATGAAAATATACAAGGAAGTGTTGAAACGGAACCAGCATCTTACTGAGTAAAGTAGGAATGGGGAATTGTGGAAATCCCGTCACAAGCCCTGCGTTATAGTGTTTCATCTGGAACAATACTTTTTCAATGATCGACGGGGACACCCGTACATCAGCATCAAGGAATAAATAATACGTTCCGCCTGCATGTCTGCTAAGCTCCTTGCATGCATGGACCTTTCCTACCCAGCCTTTTGGGAGAGGCTTCCCATTGACAACCTTGAAACGAGAATCCCCTGTCGTAAGTTGAGATAGAAGCTCTCGCGTACGATCCGTCGAGCCATCATCTAAAATGATAAATTCAACATGTGAATGGGTAATCTTTTTTATATTTGCAATTAATCCTCTCACATTTCTTTCTTCATTTCTCATTGGAACCAGGACAGAAACAAGTTCATTAGAAGATAACTTACTGGAAAGCTTCGGTAAAAAGAGGAGATTGATGAATGTGACCAAAACAAATATGAGCGTGATGAGAATATAATAATTCATTGTCTATTCACCTCTGCTTCCTTCTTTTCCAGAAACTCAACCATTCACTATTCGTAGGAAATCCTTTGAGTAATAATTGAAAACTTGACAGGTCTTCTTGAATGATATCGGTTTTTAGAGAATCGAGCCTTATTTCCATAATCGTCCTTATACTGTCTGTAAGCTCTTTTCTTGATTGATTTTTATGATCTCCATTCTCTTCACAGATCCGGATGAATAATTCAGGTCTTTGATCATGACGAAATGTGTAATAAAACGTGACCATCGTAACCTTTATCCCTGGGTTACGTTCAATTAAAAAGCCCGGTCCATTCATAAATGAAAGAGGTCTCATCTCAAGATGCTCTTCCTTCCCTTGTGGAAAGATCCAGACGGTTTTTTTCTGTTGCAGGCATTTTTCAGCAAACTTTAAAGAAGAGACTAGGTCTTTGGGTGAATCAGGGTTCACAGAGAATGCTCCGATTTTACGAAAAAAAGAATAATCCTCCATCCCTTTCTGACTCATCATCGCATAGCTGTCTTCTCTTATAACATAATGATTTAAGTAAAAGACCATCAACCCGTCCCACCAGCTCGAGTGATTCGCGAGTATCAAGTGTCCGGAAGGTGATTTCGTTCCCTCCCTCTGGTCATCGATCCATACACGATAAAATTGTTTTTTCAACTGAAAAGTAAGGTAGTTGGCCAAGATGCGTTGAAATCCCGGACTTTTCTTCGGTTCGATCATACTACCTTCTCCAATCGTTTTCTAAGTAAGAGTGACACACCGTAAAATGCCAACGTAACCCATACAGCGAGCCACAGGCCTTCTACGATCGCTGTCACGATAAACATAAAGATCACGAGGAAATACAACCGTCTCATCCTCGAGCTCCAATGTGAAGAAACTCCCTCGTGTTTTATCCAATAGTAAAGGAAAAATTGTATGAAGAAAGAAACAAAAAACCAGCCTAAGAAATTTTGAGTTGGAATGTCATAATACATCCCATCCTCATCCCATACCCAATACTCGCGGCCTTTAAAGGCTACGGGATCAATAATCAGGTCCATCGTCACCGCTAACATGGACGTAACTGTGCTATAGATAAACGCTCCCATTACAGTCTTTCTTTGATATAGCAGAAATTCATAGTGTGCCATACTCGTGAATATCACCATGACCCAGGCAAAGCCTATGGTGATTGGTACACCAACCAGTTGAAAGCCAAAGTCTTTCTCATAATGATAAGAACCGAATATCAGACCATAATGAACGCCTAAAGACTCCGCGAAAATCGTAAGCAGCATAATACCCAACGCGATGATGCCCCCGATTTGTCCTCCGAATTTCTTCATAGCATAAAGAATAGCCAAAAAACCGGCCAAATATAAAAAAACGGCATTCGCCCATTGCAGGGATGGAGGAAGCCAATCAAGAGAAACGAGAATGATCCCCACTCCGTACCATATTAAAAACACAATCCAAATCCAGTCCTGCCATTGTTTAATCATTCTCTGCCTCCCTGACGAGTTAATCTTTTCAACACCCATTATATATGAGTGATACGATAAAATGCATATTTGACTCTCTATCACTTGAAAATATGATACAGTATGATAGTGAATTTATCATTTGTTCAAGGGACGTTTAGTAAAGGAGCTCATTCTATGAGAGAAACACACACGATTAAAGATAAAATCAAACAACTTTCCCTTATTCTCATTCCCATTCTGGTCACCCAGCTTGGTATGTTTGCGATGAATTTCTTTGACACAATCATGTCAGGGAAGTATTCACCCATTGACCTGGCAGGTGTCGCCATCGGTTCCTCCCTTTGGGTACCGGTATTTACAGGGTTAAGTGGCATCCTTCTCGCGGTCACCCCAATCGTCGCTCAATTAATAGGAGGAGGAAATAAGAAAGAGGTTCCTCACACTGTGCTTCAAGGCGTATATGCTGCCATTGCTCTATCACTTTTCGTGATGATTGTCGGTGCATTCGTTCTTAATCCAATTCTGAATGGAATGAACATAGAAACACAGGTCCGTACTGTAGCCAAGGATTACCTTATCGGACTTTCGTTTGGAATGATTCCATTGTTCATCTACAATGTTCTGAGATCGTTTATTGATGCTTTAGGGATGACAAGGGTCACCATGTTTATTACATTGCTTTCTCTTCCGATCAATGTGGTATTTAATTATATTCTGATTTTCGGAAAACTAGGTTTCCCTGCATTAGGAGGAGTTGGTGCGGGTTATGCATCAGCCATCACCTATTGGGTCATCACTCTCATTGCCTTTTGGGTCGTGCATACGAAAAGTCCTTTTAATCAATTCTTGGTCTTTAAAACCCTTTATAAGCCAAACCTACTTAAGTGGAAAGAGCTCTTTCAAATCGGTGTGCCCATCGGTTTATCGATTTTCTTTGAAGTAAGCATTTTTTCTGCCGTTACTTTGTTAATGAGCAACTATGACACCGTTGTTATTGCAGCTCATCAGGCAGCGATCAATTTTGCATCCTTTCTCTATATGATCCCTCTGAGTATATCCATGGCATTAACTATCGTTGTTGGGTTTGAGGTAGGGGCGAAAAGGCTCCGGGATGCAAAAATCTACAGCTGGATGGGGGTAAGCTTTGCATTGCTATTGGCAATCATATATGGCGTGATCTTGCTCGTGTTCCGTTCAGAAATCTCGCACCTTTATTCAGATGATGCTTATGTATTGGAATTAACGGCTCATTTCTTATTGTATGCCGTATTCTTTCAGCTATCAGATGCCATTCAGGCTCCGGTCCAAGGGGCACTCAGAGGATACAAGGATGTTAATATCACCTTTCTGATGGCACTCATATCCTATTGGGTAATAGGATTACCTCTGGGTTATCTCCTGGCAAACCATACTGATTTTGGTCCATACGGATTTTGGCTCGGTCTGACATCCGGATTAACGGCAGGTGCCATAACATTGTCAGCCAGGCTATTATTCATACAAAAAAAGTATCGAAAACAATATAGCATTAAAAATGATTAAACCCATAAATGAAATCAATAGACACGGCAGATTCTTTTTCTGCCGTGTCTATTCTTTCATTCACTGACGAAATACCTTTCCCAGCACATCCTTGCCCCCTGTAACAGGAATGATGGAGCCGGTAATAAAATCAGATTCTTCTTTACAAAGAAAAGAAATGACCCTCGAAAGGTCTTCCCCTGTCCCTGGTCGTCCGACCGGTGTGCCAGGATCATGATATTCTTTAGCTTTATTGATCTCCTCTTCTTTCCATTCGCCTACGATATCTCCAGGACAGATCATATTGGCTGTTATTCCATTACGAGCTTCTTCTATTGATATCGTTTTCGTAAAGGAAGCGAGTCCTGCTTTTGCTGCCGCAAACGCGGAACGATAGATCCAACCTGGTGCTGTTTCAACTCGATCATAACCAAACGTAATGATTCTTCCCCAATTCTTTTCACGCATTCTGGGAATGATCAGCCTGGATAAATAAAAAACGCTATTTAAATTTCCATTTACTATGTAATTCCATTCTTCCGGGGAATAATCAGCAAATGACTTCCGCTCTTTCACGTAAGGACCTGCATTATGAATTAAGATATCGATACTTTCCACTTCATTCCATATCTCCGTTACCATTCGTTCACATTCTTCCGGTACAGAAATATCACCTTTGATCCCTATTATTTGATTATTAAATTTTTCCTTCAAGCGGGAAACAAGTTCCTTAACAAATGGATCGTTTTTCCTGTAATTAATAATAACGGTATACCCTTGTTTCGAAAATTCCTCTACCGTTCGCCGGCCGATTCCCTTCGACCCTCCCGTTATAAGTACAACTTTTTCTTTCATCAAGCTCACTCCACGTACTCGTTATACTTCAATAGTAAGAATGATTATGTCGAATTGCAAATGTAAGCTCTTAAATAATGCCTTCATAATTGAAAAGAGTATTATTTCTTGCATATTTTCATTGGCTGAGAGAAGACTAACCTAAACATGCTACATCCTTTCACACATAAAAAAACAACCTCTCCTAAAGAGAGGCTGCTTTCATGATTGTGTTATATTATTTACCAATGAACTGTTGAGTCCAGTAGTTACCGTTTTCTACATGTCCTACACCGATATGAGTGTAGTTTGAGCTTAAGATATTTTTACGGTGGCCATCACTGTCCATCCAAGCTTGTACTACTTCTTCCGGAGTAGGTTGACCCATAGCGATGTTTTCACCGGCAGAGCTGTATTCAATGCCGAACTGCTTCATCATGTCGAACGGTGAACCGTACGTCGGGCTATCATGTGAGAAGTAGTTATTCGCTTGCATATCACGAGACTTTTCACGTGCAACTTTGCTTAGCTCAGTATCGACTTTAAGAGCTGGAAGACCTTGCTTTGCACGTTCTTGATTTGTCAATTCAACCACTTTTTGCTCATATTGGCTTAATTGACCAGTTTCTTCACTAGCTTGTTGTTCTGGTTGTTGTTGCTGTTCGTTTGCTGCAGGAGCTGGTGCTGGTGCTGGAGCTTCTGCTTTTGGTGCTGGTGCTTCTGATTTTGGTGCTTCTGTTTTAGGAGCTGGAGCCTCTGCTTTTGATGCTTCCTTAGCAGGCGCTGGTGCTGCCTGAGCTTTAGGAGCTTGGCCATTTAACAGCTCTTGTACATTAATATTCTTACCATCGATTTGGTATTTTGCTAGAGTATCTTGTACAAATTTATTTAAATCTTCTTGATTACCACTATATTTAAATGCGTTCACTTGTTGTGCAACTTTATCTGTCGGACATGGTGCTGCAGCGTCAGCTTTACCTGCCGCGAATGGTGCTGCTAATAAAGTGAATGCTGTTGCAGTTGAAATCATCATTTTCTTGTTCATAAAAATGAATTCCTCCTTAGTGAATGTGTTTTTCTTTGCTGCACATTCATCATACCACCCTGTTTTTGTTACATTTACGGGAGAACTTGGTAACTAGGAATCAATTGTTCTATTTTGAAAGACAATTACTCTATAGTACTATAGTAATCACTGATTCTAGTAGGGAGAATTGTATTCCTGAAATGATTTACTTACATTTCCAATGATTGTATTATTTAGTCTTGAAGACTAATAATTACCTGTATATCAATATTGACAGCTTTTTAAAGGACCTTTCATTGTAACGGATGTTACAGTAACATTTCACATAACAAGCTGTTTTATCCTAAAGACAGGTATTCATTACATTTTTTGTCAGATTCGATGATGATATATCCTTCTACGGAAAAACCAAGTCGTTTTAATTGTCTAATACCTACATTGCATTCAATGGGATTACTCCCCAATACCACGATAGAACCATCAGGGATGTCGCTGGAATGCCTTCTTATATATCCACATGGGATTGCTATAATGTTATCGCAATCCCCTTTTGAAGAATCCTGATAATCCCGGACATCCACCACCACATGTCGGGAAGTTACCGCAAAAGAAGACCACTGTTTTGTTCTGACAGGGAAATATCGATAGTGCAACATATAAGAAAGTACACTAAAAAGAAGTAAGCTTATCACTAGCATACTGGCATCATCCTTCATAATAATCTAATCTTCATTTTATACCTATGCAGGTATAAAATGAAGAAAAATGCTCAGAATGAGAAGATTTGAATATTTTATATATTCCATCGTGAATGGTTACGCAAGGTCTGTCCTTAGTTATACCTGTAAAACATTTTAATACCATTATGTATCTCCATTCAATTGTGAGACCATTTCAAGATGTACTTTTATTAATGATACTTGCTCTTCACTCGTCAGGTCCGATTCAATGATTCTCTTGGTAGCTGAGAGGTATTTTTCTTCTTTTGATTTACGCACTCTTGGATGACTATTGCCGTCCAATAATTCACGTTTAATGGTTTCCTTCAGGATCTTTTCTGAAGAAGTACCCTCACTTATTAATAGTCTGTTTTTCCATATCTGCCTGTATGCCTCTAATAATGCATCGAATGATTCTAATTCCATGTTCAATCAGCCCTTACATAAAAAGTTTATTAATAATGCATACTAGAAAAAAACAAAGAAAGGTGATGTACATGACTACACCCTATCGCTGTCCCAGCTGTAAAACGAATCGCACCCGGTTTAATATTATACAACAAGTATCTCAGAGTGTGAAACTCGACCCTGCTTCTGGAGAAGTTGTACAAAGTTATGAAGAAGGGCAGACCGAGCCGTTTCATCTTGCATACAATGGACCGGACTTAAAAGTACAATGTGCCGCTTGCGGTTTAGTAGAGGATGAGATGACGTTTAAGAAATTTGGAGAAAGCACGATGTAATTCATATTAAAAAGGGGCAACTGGTTGGCACTGTGTTTAAATACAGATCCACCCGGTTACCCCTTTTCTTATTTAGAACTGGTGCCAATCAATGATTGGAAGCTTCTTTAAGTTTTGTTTCTTTCTCTTCTTCCGTTACATCTTTATTCGACATACGTAATGGGATTTCGTTCATAAAGAACGTTAATACAAAACCAACAAGAAGTATAATAGCACCAATAAAGAAGACATTCGTTAAAGCGAAACTTAACGACTCTCTCACTCCTTCGAGAATGGTTGCGTAAATCCCCTGGAATTCTTCAGGTAATGTTGATTGTAATTCTTTTAATTTCTCACCATTCATAATGTTTTGAGGATCCTGAAGCTGCTTCAACACTCCTGAGGTTTCAGGATTTGTAAGTAGAGGTGAGTCTTTTACTTCTGACATTTTCTCAGTCATCTTTGAAGACATGGAAGTATTCATCACGGTACCCATGATGGCTACACCAATGGTACCTCCTATTTGCCTGAATAATTGAGTCGCAGCGGTAGCCACACCAAGGAATTTATGCTGAACAGCGTTTTGAACCGTTAAAGTAAACACAGGAAAGCTCAGCCCAAGACCAGTTCCTACTATAATAATATTGATAAGGGCCGTTGTATTGGTAGTGTTCGTATCCATAAAGGATAAAAGAATCATTCCTGCACTCATTACGAACAAACCGATTAGGGCCAGAAATTTATATCTGCCTGTCTTCGTAATGATCTGCCCACCAACTGTACTTGCAATCACCATACTCAATGTCATCGGCATCATCACCAACCCCGACTTAGTGGCAGATGTACCCATGACCCCTTGAATAAAGAACGGCATATACATAATGGCTCCAAACATCCCGGCACCCAGAATAAATCCAATGATATTGGATAGCGTGAAGATTTTATTCTTGAACAATTGAAGTGGAAGAACGGGATTACTTGCTTTCTTTTCCGTAATGATAAATAAAACAAAGAATATCACCGTTGCTGACAGTAACCCAATAATCGGAAGGGAAACCCATTCATAGTCATTTCCACCCCATGTAAAGGCCAATAATAATGGAATAATCGTCAGAGTAAGCATAACAGAGCCCAAATAATCCACTTTCAGTCCTCTATTTGGTTTTTGTGAAGGAAACATTTTATAAATCATCCCGAAGGCGACGAAACCTACTGGCAGGAAGACCCAGAATACCCAATGCCAATCTGCATTATCAACGATCCAGCCTCCTAATGTAGGTCCGAACACACTTGCGAGACCAAATACACTACTCATTAACCCTTGCCATTTCCCTCTTTCCCGAGGCGAAAATAAGTCTCCTACAGCCGTAAACGCAGTAGACATGATCATCCCGGCTCCAAAGCCTTGAATCCCCCGGAAGATGATTAATTGAATGATTGAGGAAGAAAGTCCATTCAAGAATGACCCGATCATAAAGACTCCTATACCAAGGAGGATGAATGGTTTTCTTCCATACATATCCGATAATTTCCCTACTAATATGGCAGTTACCGAACTGGTTAACATAAAGATTGTAAACACCCAGCTATAGTAGTCAATTCCACCAATCTCAGAAATAATCCTTGGTAAAGCGGTTCCTACTATCGTTTGATTCAATGCTGCGAATAACATGGCTGACATGATAGCTATCATGATCATTACTTTTTTACGATGTTCTAAGTGCTCCATTTTTAAGTCTCCCTTAATATTTATAATAAGAATAATTCACTTACTTAAGTAATTAAGCATAATAGAAGGGATGACCCATTACGGTCAACCCTCACTCTCTCATGCTTACACTTATTACTTGCGATTCGATGCTAATAGTTTTTCAAACAGTTCAATCAGGTGGTTTATCTCTTCTTTATTAAATTTCACAAATAGCTCTTGAAAGTATTGAGTCTTTTTTTCTTCACATTGAGAAAGCATTTCTTCGCCCTGAGGTGTCAGAGCTAACTCTACTACTCTACGATCTTCGTTCGACCGCATTCTTGTGATATAGCCTTTTTCTACTAATGTATCTGTAATGGACGTGATGTGACTTGCCGATACTTCCATACGTTTGGATATTTCCGAGGATTTTAATGCCCCATTCTCGCTAATGAGCTGGAGTACCCGAAATTCTCCATTAGAAATGAACTCACCAAAAATGGTTCGAATATCTGATTTCATCATTCTAAAAACGGATCTGAATAATCCCTCTAATTCGTACATTTCTTTTCCCAATAAAAATCGACCTTTCTCACTTCTTGCACTAAATAAATAGTTCACTAAGTTAACTATTATAGTTTAAACATTTTCTTATGATCTGTCAATGGTTATGAACCAGTCAAGATCATGATGGTTCTGACTCCCAGTTTGGAGAATAAAATGATACTGATCGATAGTCCGATCCCACATAGGAGACCGGTCAGCAACCGTAACGAATTAGTACTTGTTCTCCAGTTCCACTTCTGAGTGTATCCATCTGCCAGTAGGGGGAAGATGAGCAAGCCCCCATAAAGCAAATGAACGAATGTACCCAAAGGGAAATACAACCAAACGAACGGGACCCCGATTAGAATGCCCATGAGAATACCCATACAGCGGAAACATACGGGAAATTGCTTCCCCCTGAAGACGAGTGAACGTTCTCGAATTCTATGACAGGGCATAAAGGATAATGTAAGGATGCCTTTCACTCTATTCCCTCCTATGGACTGCAGTCCGGAGTACAGTCACAGTCCGGTGAATCACAGTCAAACTTCTTTCCCCGTGGAAAAGGAAGGCAGTCAGGTGAATAAATTGCACAGTCCCAACAATCATTGGTCCTTTCCCTTTTCTGTTTTTTTCGCTGATAATACACGATCGTTGAAATAAACATGATGACACTTAGTACGATGAGACCCGTAAAGATAATGAACTGCAGAGTGGTCTCATGTATACTCAACCCGTAAAGTCCACCGATAAATAAGATCAGTTCTACACTAAACAATAGAAACACCATGAATTGTTTCTCCACCCCTTAGGTTATTCGGTTATATCTATTTCCTGCAATGAACGTATTACTTCTGATTTATGTAAATCTTCTCCAATTATGACGAAGTTGGTAGGATATTTCATGTCTCCCGGCATAAATAAGGGCATACCATATGAATATTGAAACAAGGTTGGATTTTTTCGACCCTGTAAAGGAATATACCCCTTCATTCTATAAATGCTGTCAGGTTGATTTTTCACCCATTCTTCAAACGCTTCTCCATTGACTGATCCATTGAAAGTATACACGATTGCTTGTAAGGTTAGATGCTCTCCAATGGATGCTTTCTCATAAGAACCATTTCGGTTATCTGGTTTTAAAGAGAATAGGTCAGTCATAGAGACCTTTGAATAGTTCGTTAAGTACACTTTAGCATTTGGGTTGATTTGCTGAAGTTCATACGAGAATGTTCCCTGCTCCATCTCTGTAAGCAAATCCATCTTATTTGCCACAATATACTCCGCATGGCGAATTTGTTCCCTCATCAAATGTAAGACTGCCGGACTGAATTCACCCCTATGTTTCCACTGTAGTCCATCCACAATAGTAACAATCCCCCTAAATTCGAACTGATTTGCAAACAGTGGGGATAAGATGGAATCGACAACCTCGACGGGATGGGCTGCTCCTGTTGTTTCAATAAGCAGTACATCGAAATTTTCGTTGAGCAGTAATTCCTGAAGCTGTGACTCCAGCTTTTCTGATATGGTGCAGCATATACATCCATCAAGCAACTCCCGTAAAGCCGTATCATTTTCAACTTCATCACTATCGATGGATACACTTCCTAATTCATTCATTAATACAGCCGGTTTTTTATTCTGATCCTTTAAGGCTTGAAGTAAATTTTTTAATAAGGTCGTCTTTCCACTGCCAAGGAATCCGGATAGTATATAAACATCTTTCTTCATTTAATCTTCCTCTCTATAGATCCTATACATATTCTATTAGAAAGCGCTTGTGAACACAATGAATTCAAAAACAACAAACTTTTAGAAAAGAGCCATTGTAAAAAGGGTTTTATTGTTTTTCTACGCATAGAATGAAATTACCAGGAATTGAGTCGACTAAGATAGGTTTTGGATGTTAGTTATTTCTTCCATTAATCATTATAAAAGACCGTTCCATTACGGCAGAATTCATAACATGTGAGTACGATAAAGGTGGGGTTGTCATTGTACTATGAGAAGATTGTTCCGCTTAAGTTAAGAGACTTTTTGAAGAATCCTTCTCATGAAACATTGAAGGATCTGTTGCTTCATAATACTGGGGAAACGGATTATGTGGATTTCAAATCAGATTGGATTGAATTCACAAAAATGGCGAAGCATATTCTGGCTATCTCCAATACAGGAGGCGGATGCATCATTATAGGAGTGATGCAAGACGATGATGGATCGTTAGATTTAAAGGGATTGTCAGATGAGGAATTTTTAGATAAAGCAGATGTTGATAATAAACTACAGCATCTGCTTCCGAAATATTTACGTTATCGCACCGAGGATTTCATTTTCCCAAAAGGGATTCACCCATTGTTGAGCTTAAAACGGTTCCAGGTTCTCATCATTGACTATGATCCCCGATATGTTCCATATACCTCTATTGTGACAAGAGGTGAATTACGGTATGGGGCCATTTATGCCAGACAGGGGACGAAGACAATCGAAGCAAGCCACGAAAAATTGGTGGACGTCATTCTCCGCAAAGTCCAGTCCGGGGGGTCGGATAGTGATGAGCGTACATTAAGAGAACATCTGGATCACCTTAAAGTTCTGCATTTGGAACATGATCAAGCTGAAGACCTGAAGTACAAAAAATACCTGCATGATTTGATTGTAAGAAAGATGAAAAAGATAGAAACTTTCCTGGACCTGGATTCATCCGAATTTCATTCTTGGTAAATCACTCAACCGTTTTCAGGAACTCACTGATGGCTTCTAGATTCCTCTGTTCGTCCATGTCTAATACCTGTCCAGCATTCACAGTAGAAAGGTCCGTAAAGCTCCCTTCTATTGGTACTCGAAGTGTATCCACCCGGTCTACGGGATTTAGCATTAATGACATTCCATACTTTATTACTTCACTCATTGGTGTAGTGGTTTCTACGTTTTTTAAACCTTCTCTCATAATGGAAACGACGGTTGAAATGCCTTCACCGGACTGCATTTGCTCCATTAGACTTTTTTCAGCTAACGCCATGATTTCCTGCTGTCTCTCCACTCGTCCAAAGTCGCTTTTGATGTCTCCCCTAAACCTTACATATTGTAAGATTTCTTCCCCTCTTAACATTTGCTTCCCGGGTTCCTTAGTCCATTTCCAATAATTGATCATCGGTTCTGACACTGTAACCCCGACCCCTTCAGGAAAAACGAGATCCATCACGTTTATGAAATCATTAAAATCCACTTTCACTGTATGGTGAACATCTATGTTGAAATTATTTTTGATTGTTTCGACCAGAAGCTCTTCTCCACCCCACGTATAAGCATGATTAATTTTGCTCTTTTCATATCCAGGGATGTTTACAAATGTATCCCTCATGATGGAAACAATCTTGATGGATGTGGATTGTGGAGTGTATTGAGCAACCATTAATACATCTGCACGGGCAGGTTCGTTCTTTCGTTGATCTGAACCGATAAGAAGAACATTAACAGGAGATTGTTTATCCTGAAGGACCAAAGGGAAAATCGATTCATCCTTTTCTTCTAAGAAATGCTTTTGGGATTGAACTTCATCTTTGGGTGCCGGTTGTTCTCGCATACCCCAGAAAGGCGAACAACTTACAACAATGAATACAGAAAATATTAAAGTCAGCAGTAACGCCGTTTTTTTCATAAGATCACCTCATATATACTCTCATTGTTGGTACATCTCATATATTCTATACGAGTAAGAAGAAACCAATAGCCAAAAAAAAATCTCAGGTACTTTGACCTGAGATCTTCCACTTAATTATTTTTGTTTAATTCCTCGATCGCTTTTTTCACTTGCGGATCATTTTCTTTTAATTTATCTCGAAGATTGGACATAAGCTTAACCGTCGTTTCAGCATTTAACGTTCCAGTTACCTCTAGTTCATTCTTTTCCTGGAACTGCTTAACCGCTTTTGTTGTATCTTCATCGTAATATCCATCAACATTTCCTGGATTCAAGTCCAGTGCATTCAGCATTTGCTCTGCTGTTTTCACCTGATCGGATAGGTCTGATTCCTTCAGTTCCTTTTCAGGATTGATGTATGGAAGCTGCGCATATTCAGGCATCTTCACTTCAATATCAGGAGTGATTCCCTTTTCATGAATCCAATTGCCATCTGGCGTTAACCATTTAGCCGTTGTAAACTTCATGTTTGATCCATCTTGGAAGGTTTCGGCTGTTTGAACCGTTCCCTTACCAAAGGTTTTCGTTCCAACAAGAGGTATATCGTTTGACTCACTTACAGCTGCTGCTAAGATTTCGGCAGCGCTTGCGCTTCCGCCATCAACAAGCACAGCAGTTGGCACATCTAGCTTCTGCCCTGATTCGGAAACATACTTCTCCACTTTACCGTTGCTGTCTTCTACTTGGAATAAAACTTCACCTTCAGGAACAAACAAGTTAGAGATTTTCACAGCTTGATCAAGCAATCCACCGGGATTTTGTCTTAAATCAAGAACAAGCTTCTTCATTCCTTCATCGTTCATTTGATTTAATGCTTCCGTTAATTCTTTATACGTATTTTCCGAAAAGCTCGTAATTTGAATTTCAGCTACACCATTTTCTTTCATTTCTGCATAAACCGTTTCAATTGGTATTTCATCCCTAGTAATGGTTACTTGCATTGGCTTATCCTGACCTGGTCGTTGAATGGTCAATGTAACCTTTGTCCCTTTTTCACCACGAATGAGAAGTACCGCATCGGTAACAGACATTCCTTGAATACTTTTGTCATCCACTTTCGTGATAGTATCGTTCGGCTGTAATCCAGCTTTCTCTGCCGGAGAACCTTTTATCGGAGAAACGATGGATATGTATCCTTCTTTCTCCTGTATTTCTGCACCGATCCCTTCGAAAGAAGAAGAGATGCTTTCCTGGAACTTTTCAGCTTCCTCAACATTCATATAGTCAGAATAAGGATCTCCCACACTATCAAGCATCCCATTAATAGCACCGTTTACTAACGTGTCCTGATCAAGGTCTTTAAAGTAACTTTCATTTAACTTATCATACGCTTCATAAAGTTTTTGAAACTCTGAACGTTCGGTAACTCCTACATTTACTGCCTTCTCGTCTCCAAACGCCAGTGCAAATGTTGTAATTCCTGCAGTTGCAAATACAAGGAAAAACAAGAGCATGACAAATTTAAACTTCTTCATTTTTATAAAACTTGTATCGGTTTCTTGTTGTGACTGATCCGTCTTATCTTGTTCCAAAGCTTTCCACCACTTTCGTTGCTATGTATCTTGTGTGAATTTACCGACTACACTATCACGAAACAGCTATATGAGCAATCTTCCTGCTCATAGCTTCTTTATTCTATCAGCTTTTCAATATTAACGAAAGGAAAATCCATTGTCATGATTATGATGTGTCAAAATCGTTGTAAAAAACCCTACTGTACTGACAGCAAATAAAGAATATAAGAAAGACTCCGTACCGATGATCGGCCAACCAACCACCAGCACGATGCTGTCAAATGCAAAAATTAATTTCCCTACATTCATTTGAAAACTTTTTCCAATCAGTTGAGCCATTAAATCAGATCCTCCCGTGGCGGAGTTTCCTTTTAGCATAAGGCCGATTCCAATTCCAACAAATGTCCCTCCTAAGAATGCACTCATAAGCGGGGGAAGAGTGAACATATTCTTCCAATGATGAAAAAAGTCTATCATTAACGAGGATAACCAGAGACCGTGAATACTATTATAGAAAAGTTTTCTGTCCACAAAAAAAGCCAGCGTATATAACGGCACACTCAGTAAGATAATCGTGAGACCAGGCTTAAAACCAAACCAGTAATGGGCAATAAGGCCAATCCCAATCATACCCCCGTCCAGGAAATGATGCGGCACGAAAAAAAGATTGATGCCGATTCCTACAAATACACTTCCTATGATAATAATGCTAAAAGTCCTCAACATACGTTTCACCCGCTCACCTCATACTGGGACAGCCCCTATTATTGTTGTATGTGAAATCTTGAGAAAACAGAACAAGAGAGGACGTAATGATCGAATAAGAGATGCCATTATCATACACAAGTCAAAAAGAAAAGGGTCAGAAGCCAACAGCCCCTAACCCTTTTAAAAATCATTATATCTTTTTCACATTATTGAAATATTCCTCTAAAGACCAATCGTTTTCATGAATGACTTTAGCTGCATCCTTACCAACATACCTGAAATGCCAGGGCTCATACTGGTAGTTTGTAATTGAGACCTTATCTTCTGGATACCGAAGGATGAACCCATATTTATAGGCGTTTTCAGCAAGCCATTTCCCTTCCTTCGTATCGGCAAATTCAATATTTACCTGGAAGTTATTACTTTGACTTGATATGTCCATGGCTAATCCCGATTGATGCTCACTTTGTCCCGGCGGTGCCACGGCCATTACGGCTTTTTCTTCTCCGAATTGAGCAATTTCTCTTTCCAGCAGCATTTTTTGATATTCATATGAACGGTAACCAGAAATAGCCGTCAGTAAAACCCCTTGTGATTTGGCGTCAGCGAACATTTCCTCCAGCTGCACTGCCGCTTCTTTACGAAGATACGCCTTTTCAAGTTCTTGATCACCAAATACAAATGGAACATTTGGGCGAACCAAATCAGTAGGTTTGTATTCATCTAATGCGTATTCCTTATTTACAAGCGCTAAAAGGTTGGAGGGATTTTGAATCACTTGTTTTCCATCCACTACTTTCACATCATTAAAGTATTGAGACTCTAATTGTAGTTCAGGGGGAACTGCTTCTTCCTCTGAAGTGGGAGTTTGTTCTTGTTCCGGCTGTTCATCCTGCTCAGGTTGATTTCCTTGAGATTGCTGATTAGGTTCTTTTTCTTTCGTTTCTTGCTGTTTTTGGCCAAATAAATTCTCTGACCAATCTTGTACTTGTGAACATCCCGATAACATAATCAAGGAAGCAGCCGTTACGAAGATGATCTTTTTCATACTTTCACCTAGTTTCTCTAAAATGTTTCCATCCAACATCTTATCATGTAATAAGATTTCTGTAAGCAGGATATACTTCACAAAATGAAAAACTGCCTATACACCCGGAGTGGGAATGTAAGCAGTTTCTATTGATCGTAAATGGATCTACTCTTGAATAGCAGCTTCCAATGCAACTTCAATCATTTCATTAAATGTTGTCTGACGCTCATCTGCTGTCGTTTCTTCACCTGTTAATATATGATCACTGACTGTAAGTACAGATAGTGCGTTGCGTCCATATTTTGAAGCTAATGTATATAGAGCTGACGTTTCCATTTCAATTGCCAGAATGCCGTATTGAGCCCACTTTTCGTGCTCTGCATTGTCATTGTAGAACATGTCTGCAGTAAATACATTTCCTACCTTTAAGTTAAGGCCTTTTTGCACGCCGGCATCATAAGCTCGCTTAAGTAGATCAAAGTTAGCTGTCGGTGCATAGTCAATCCCATTAAACGTTAATCTGTTCATTTGAGAATCAGTTGATGAAGTCATAGCCAGAATGACGTCCCGAACCTTAACATCCTTTTGGATAGCTCCACAAGTACCTACACGGATCAGGTTTTGTACGTTATAGCTTTGCATCAATTCGTTTATATAAATGGAAATGGATGGTACGCCCATGCCTGTCCCTTGAACCGAAATTCTTTTCCCTTTATATGTCCCAGTGTATCCAAACATATTACGAACCTCATTATAACATGTTGGATTTTCCAGGAATGTTTCTGCAATGTACTTTGCTCTAAGTGGATCTCCTGGTAATAAAACCGTTTCTGCTATTTCATTTTCTTTTGCATTAATATGTATACTCAATTTCCTTTTCCTCCTAACAAGTCTGTTGAAACACCATTGTAATCCTTTTTTATTTCTTATGCAACGCTTGAAAATGGAAGGATAGAATACAGTGTATGGGGTCAAACTAACGACAGAAGGAGGGATTCACATGGCTAAAGAAAAAATGAGTAAGAAGCTGAAGCAAGCAGTTCAGCATGCAAATGAAACAAACCCTTCTACCCGTACAGGGACACAACCTAACTCTTCAAGAACTGAAAGACTTAAATCATAACGGGGAGGAAGATTTCTATGGGTAAAAAACACCGAAACCGAATCAATGCTCCTAAGAAAAATAACCATATCCCAAAAGAAGCACTGGATGCAGAGCACAATGCACATGCTAAGGAGAATTCAGCTCAGAACCGGAAAAACGGTCCGGGTAATCACATATAAGTACTGCCAATAAAATAAAGGAAAGAATCTTACCTCGATGAAAGATTCTTTCCTTTTTTCCGTTGTTCCATATTTTAATGAATCAAGATCCTGTTCACTCTTTTCCATCCATTCGGTTGAAGGCGATAATAATAATGACCCCTCCGCCCCTCGTCAATAAAGATAATATCACGTGTAGCAATGTATCTGCCCTGATAATCTTTAGGAACCAAATCCGGTACGTTAAATGTTCTGAACGCTTTATACAGAGCTTCTTCATGATTATTTGCTTCAACCGAGATACGATACACCTTTTCATAGCCTTTATCCTCTCCATACTTTGGAGTTTGGAAAATGGTCATGTCATAGTTCGATCTCAAAAGCTTGGGACGAATGATTTTTTCAAGTAAAGGCATGAGCACCCCTCCGTCATTATGTTGTACTCATACTATTACACATAGACGTTGTCGAATCCTTCGTGGAAACATAGGAATCTTTGTCGAATCGATCCCTTAAGCGAATTTATTTATCACATCTTTCAGTTTAGATGAGAGATGTGGGATATCTGACGTTCTAATTGTCAGTCTGACCATGGATTCGTCCATTTCAAGAGCTTCTGCTAAAAATCCACCTAACCCTCTTGCCCGTCGATCCACTTCCAGGAGCAGATCCACTTGTTCTTCCGATTGATTGAGGAACATCACTTCAAGTTCATCTAATTTTCGTTGATATGGGCCATTGACCGGTACGAATTCGAATTCCTGTATGAATGGATATCGTCCTCTATAGCGGCGTGGTGCCTCCTCACATTCAACCTTACGAATCCTGAAGCCCAGTTCCTGAACTGATGTGAGCACCGCATTCGTCAATTCATTCGGTATGATTTCTATATAATCTTTGTCTTTAGGGTCAACCGCATTTTTAATATCCAAGCCGGTGGCTACCCACACCCTTGTGTTTCCATACGTGATGGGGGTTTCAAAAGGCAAGGTAAAGGTAAAAGGAAACTCTTTTTTTTCATTTTCGCCGATGGTGAATGGCTCGGATATTTGCACTTTTTGTATGGGTGAATAATCTGTATATTTTTTGTCATCTGATTCACGAATATATGTAGTAAAGAGAGTTAAATAAATTGAATCGATGTTTTGATCTGCGCTCCCTCCGGTAATTTCTACTATACCCTTTGCTGTTTCACCTGCTTGATAGCTTGATTTTTCTAATTTTGTATCTACTGTTGCTGCTCCGATTCCTATTGAAGCAAACACTTTGTTGAAAAATGACATATGATTTTCCTCCTCGATTATCGTTCTTGTAGCGTATCAATCACTCGGGATAATTCCCCCAGAATCTCCTCAGCGTCCGTAAACCCAGAATCAATCTGCAGAAGTCTTCTGATCACCATCCTGGTATCATGATGAATGGCAAGTTCTTCTTCCCAGCTTCTTTCCTTTTTCATCGTCGGTTCATACGAAGAATACAATAAAAATAACAGAAAATGCCCGATTGCGTAGAAATCACTCTTCTTCGATTTATCCCTCATATAATCCTTATGTTTCCCTGGGACAGTTTCTGATGTTGCATTCATTTCACAAGCAAGACCAAAGTCTATAATTTGAAGCGTTCCATGATCCAGTAGAATGTTAGGGATCCTTAAGTCTCGATGGACGTATCCATTTTCATGGATCCATTGAACCAGGATGACCAATTGTACACCTAACTTTAGTGATTCTACCTCCGAATATGTTTTTCCTTCCTTGAAAATTAACTCTTCAAATGTTTGACCGTGCATTTTTTCCATTACGAAATAAGGGGTCTTCCTATACTCACCTTTTGTATAAACGGATGGAAACCGGGGATGAGATAAAGTTTGTAGTGCATTCATTTCATTTTGAACATATTGGACGTGATTAGAAAATAACTTTTTGTAAGGGCGAATTCTTTTTAATATGGCTTCTTTTCCACTTGAGTGGTCGGTGACGGAGTAAGTTGTACCATAGCTTCCTTTGCCGACTAATTTAATGATATGGTAGCCATTGATGTTTTCTCCAGGTTTCCAAGGCTGCTCAAAGCCATCGATCAGTCTGCGAAAAAGCATGTGTACCATAAACCGTTTCCTCTCATTCCATCAACTGCTAAAAAAGCTGGAAAAAAAGCTTTTACTCTTATGCTTCTTATAATGCTGATGTCCAAAGTGTTTATGTTTAGGTGATTTATACTTTTTCCAGGCATCACTGGAGCTGTACCGATGATGTTTCGAACCTAACAGACTTTTTATTATTTTCCTTAACATAAGCAAACCTCCCAAGAATGTTTCTTATCCACTTGTATTACTATATACGTTTTATTTAGGAATTAGTTTCAAACAAAAAAAATATCTTGGTGGAGCGTGATCCCTTGACCTTTTCACCGTTTCAGAAGTTATTAAACCTTATCAAGACCGGAAACAATGACCATACGAGGCCGCTTCTTAAAGAGAAATCTATTTGTGAACTTTATAATATAGCCATCCAAGACCCTGCTCCGATTGTTTATTTCCCTCATGATCTTGAACTGTACGAACGTATCTTGATGAAAGTAAGAGATGCTAATCTCAATAACGTAACAAGAACTGCATGTTACATTGAGTTTTTCAAGAAAAACCCTGAAATCCACTGGTCGTTTCTTGCTCATATGGTATCGAGGAATGCAGGCTATCATATGACTGACATTCGAAATAATCTGCTTTCTCACTTGTTGTCCCAAAAAGGGCAAGATGCGATTTTCTCATTTCTCGAGTTGTGTAACGCAGCCATATTTCAAGATGCATATCCTCAATTGTTGCTATATGAACACTGGAAAAGTACGGGGCATTCTTCCTTTCATCTTCTCAAAAAATTCAACGTTTCCATTTTCATGAAAAGTATATGGAATGATTTTCTCACAACGGGTAATGAACACGTTTTAACCATAGGGCTCATCATGAATGAACAGCATATGATTCAAAAGAGAATATTATCCGGTATGAAGAAATCAATGGGAGTGGAAGAATGGCTTTTTCTATTGCAGGATCGTTTAGAATTTGCTTCTATTCTCTTCCCGTATGGAAAACCTTCACCCTTCTCTCTTGCCGGGCTTTCTGTATCTCACTTTGAACAGGTTAAGCGCAGAATTCTATTAGGCAAGAAGTTATATGGAATTTTATTTCATCACTCTGTTTTTCCTTCCTCATACTCATTTGCCATTCACCGTTCCCATAGCGGCTCGAGAGCAGATTACTGGCCACACATTTATTCAACAGAAGATAAAAAAACTCATCTATATAGTCCCACCCTATGTTCTGTTTGGGATAACATGCCTCCTTTCTCAATTCCTCCGTCTGACTGGTTTACTGACCAGCCGACCGAAGTGATGGCACCTCTATTGACGATGGTGATGCCTGATCGTTTTTCTATGACAAAAAAGTGGGAAGCGTTGACCTCATTTCTTGTGAATCTAAAGAGGGATTAACTCAAAATAAAGTACCTGCATGTTTTTCTGCAACCCGAAAAACATGACAGGCACTTAAGAGTTAATCCCCATTATATGAAAGGACATTCCTTACGATGTGATTTCCAATTCGATGGTTGAAAAGATTCTATACATCTTCTTCCCATTCTTCATCAATGATACATTTGGCAATCAGATACTCGAATGTGATATCCGCTATTTCTTCCAGCTCATCTTCTGACGGTACATATCCTCTTTGAACGAGTTCTTTCATGAAGAACTCGGCAATTTCCTCGGTGTCGATAAAGACTTCTATCTCCCGCATGTGATCGCCCCCTTTGATTCTCAATTTATGACAGAATGCTTCCAGTTATGCTATTAGAAAAAAGTTTTCATAAGACATAAAAGACAAGCATAGACTTTATCATCAAAGATAAGGAGCGATTCGATGTTAAGCACATTTACTCAAAAAACGAAAACGATATTAAAAGATTTAGAAAATGGTGATGGACTGATTGTTTCAGGAATGCAGTGGATTCTTCGGGTTGTATTGCTATCATTTTTAATCATAAGCGTTCCAGTTTTTCTGTATATCATGTGGCTTATTCCTTCTCTTTAACAATAGATTGCGAGTCTGTATGAGTTCTCAATTGTTCTAACACATAGTCCATCTTATTCTTATATTTAGTATCTTCAAAGAGAAGATACAATGCTTTGTAATCATTATAATGATCCAGAAGCTGATCAATCCAACTCGGCTTTGGGTGAGCAGGTGAACGAAGCGATTTAATTTTGCCTTCTTTTTTCTGCGGAAATACGAATCCGTATTTCTTAATAAAGGCTTCTGCTTGCTCTTCATCTGCAACTAAGGTGATTTCATCTTCGTCTGCTTCTAACCACTCTCCATCTGTAATTCTCATTAACTCATAAATGACGTCTTCCCAGGCATCGTCCTTATAACGCCATATCTCTGTCCTGAAGCCAACCACTTTAAAGAGATCCTCTTCATACCCCTTAACGATAACAAGATCCCCGAATAGAAATTTATATTCAATATCGATCTGTTCCTGTTCAAAAATGTATCCATCATAAGAATCAAGCAATTCTAATGCCTTCTCCTTGAAAAGCCCTTCACTTTCGTTTACCTCATATAAAAACTCACCATCAAGTTTTTTAATATCGGTTATTTTCCCGACAGTACCATAGATAGTTACGACTACCGTTTCTCCAACTCTGAATCTAGGCTCTTTTCGTTTCTTCATTCTCCCCTCACCCTTAATCGCCTTTTTTATATGATATGCAACAATAAGCATAACGGTATACACGAAAAGCCTTTTTAAAAAAGGACCGACATTTGTCTAGAACAAATGTCAGTCCCATTGGCTTTAAGGATGAAAAGGTTAAACTTTTTCTTCCAATAAATAGGCGTCCCATGCCATATCGAAAATGGACATATTTTCAAGATAATGACCATTCATTTCAAGGTAAGAACTAATCTCATGGTATTGTTTTGATTGTTTAGGAAAGCCGTGATCATCATAAGCTGAATTTGCGAAATGAGTTAATTCATCCTTGGCAGTAGGCTGCCTATATTTCATTAAATAATGATAAAAGGATTTTCTCACCTGTTCCACCTACCCTTGTCGTTTCTTTTCTAACAGGATAGCCGAAGAAAATGAATTCGTAAAGGGTTTGCTTTACGTGAGTACTTTTATCGGAATGATCCACGGTTAATATCGAAAGTAATTTTTCTTTAGAAAACGGGGAAGTTCCATTAAATCAGTGTAAGTGATCACTTTATCGATTAAATTGGTGTCGATTAACATAAGCTGGTCCTCTATTTCATTGATGACCGCTTCTTCCTGATACTCCATTCCACAATGACTGCAGCTCATACTGGGGACATTAGAGATTTGAATCGCTCTAGTACCATCGGGGAGCTCCCAATACACGTTCGATTGATCCTTATGAGCTGTCTCACCTTCACACCATTCGCATATTTTAGCCTTATTTTTATCCATTGATGGTTTTTTCCTTATCATCATTTTTATCTTGTTCCATTTTTGATAGCATCGCTTTATGCTTCTTTTCTTTAAGCTGATCTCTCTTTCCTCTGAAATCCTTAAGGGAATTGTGATCCGGATTTTCCTGATATTCCTTTCTACGTTCCAAGCGCTTAATTCCACTCGGGGTGAGGGAAGAATGGGTTTGATTCATCAAGCCGGCAATTCCAATGGTAGGTTCTTTAATCTCTTCATCATGATACACTTCTTTAAAATAATCATCTGCCCTGCCCGCTACGTATTCTTCAGGTTCCGGATAGGTGGAGATGACTCCTTCAAAATTACGGACGACCACTTTAGAAGCACTTTGAGAAATAAGATAATTCGGTTGCAGGGAAATTTTCCCTCCACCACCGGGGGCATCTAACACAAAGGTAGGTACGGCATAGCCGGATGTATGTCCCCTTAAGCCTTCAATAATCTCCAGTCCTTTGGAAACAGGTGCCCTGAAGTGGCCGATTCCTTCTGATAAGTCGCATTGATAAATATAATATGGACGTACCCTGATCTTAACAAGGTCATGCATAAGTTTTTTCATAATAGGCACACTGTCGTTTATACCGGCGAGAATAACTGCTTGATTGCCTACAGGAACCCCTGCATTTACAAGCATCTCACACGCTTTCTTGGACTCTTCCGTAATTTCGATCGATGTATTGAAGTGAGTATTCAACCACACGGGATGATATTTCTTCAAAATATTACACAGGTTCTCGGTAATCCGCTGTGGAAATACTACAGGCGCCCTCGTTCCAATCCGGATGATCTCGACATGTGGAATCTCTCTTAAATTCTTTAAGATGTATTCAAGAATCTGGTCATTTATCAGTAGACCATCCCCACCCGATAGCAGTACATCTCTTACGCTGGAAGTATCCCGGATATATGCAATGGCCGCATCAAGTTGCTTCTTTGGTACGCCCATTCCAATTTGTCCCGAAAACCTTCTTCTCGTACAATAACGGCAGTACATGGAGCATTGATTGGTTACGAGAAATAACACTCTGTCAGGATATCTGTGCGTTAATCCAGGAACAGGGGAATCTTCATCTTCATGTAAAGGATCCTCCAGATCATACTTCGTTTTATGAATTTCCTGTCCAATCGGAACGGATTGCATCCGGATAGGGCATCGCGCGTCATCCTCGTTCATTAACCATGCATAATAAGGCGTGATATTAAGCGGGATCGTTTTGGTCGAAATCTTTACACCTTCCTCTTCATCCGGTGTGAGGTTTACCACTTTCTTTAAGTCATCAAGGGTTCTGATGGTGTTCGTCAGCTGCCATAACCAATTATTCCATTGTTCATCCGTAACGTCTTTCCAAAGCTCAATATCCTTCCAATCCCTTTTCGGTTTATAGAGATTCATTTTCATCTACTCCACCAACTTTCATCAAAGTATCTTTCCACCAGGAACAGAACTATACATTAGCCTATGAAATAGATTCCCAATCGGTTTTCATCCTTTTACATTACACTTAAATCTTTTTCCCAAATGTTCATATCTTCCATTTTGTCGAAGATGATGCAATTGTTCGCCAGTCTTCCGCCGTATCGATATCCAAGCTGATGGAATACCGCATTCATACCAAATGAAAGTGCCCTGGCAATCGTATAGGCACAGAAAATGTCGCGGTTAAGCAGTTCCCATTCCAATCTTCGGATAAGATGTTTCATATACCCGCCTTTTCGATAGGAAGAGCGTGTAGCACAATCCGTCAATTCGGCGTTCTTGCAGGTTGATGACACATCAGCGGAAGCAGCACTGATGATTCTTCCTTCCTCCTCGATATAAACAAAGATTGTCCCACTTTTCATTGACTGTCTCACATAGTCGGGGTTGTGTAATGGTACAGGATATAACTTAAATACTTCCTGATAAAGATCGGCCAACTGCCCTGCATGCTCTTCGGTCGCGACGGAAATCGGTATAGACCCTTCGCTTTCATGTGCACCGAGCTCCTGCACGGATTGAAGAATGGCATCCTCATCCTTCCAGTACGAGCTATTTCTTCTTTCATCTGTTAAAAACTTACTCATAAAAAAAGCTTTATCCCCATTAAAGTATGCGTTTACTCCTCCCTCCAAGATGAAACCTTTTTCGAAAAGATAGAGAGATTGATCCCTTCTTGCTTTCACAATTACCTTTTCATAAAGATTGGACTGAGTTGCCTTCTTCACATACTCCCACAATAATACCGGGTTGCCTCTAAACTCATCCACCCGTAGCCTTCGGTTATAGCCATCTTTATAAATAGCAGCTTCTATCTTCGGTTTATTTATATATTCGTATGTCTGCATTCTTATAAGCCCCTTTTTTACCAACATATGAAGTGATAAGGTAAGTTATGAAACAAACCATAATAAAAAGGAACAACCTATGTCTTAAATCATGAGAGTTGTTCCTTCTGTGGATGATATGAAGTTAATAAACATTGAAGCTGACCAACGGTATGTGAAAGAGTAAATAACATTTATTACCCTATACCCGTAAACAGGAAAATTATGACTCTTTGTTACACCAATCCAAAATAAATAAGGAAAGTATTTCAGCAGTCTGATAGATTTTATTCAATTCGATGTATTCGTTTGCGTCATGAGCCACTTCAGTTGTTCCAGGACCAAAAACGACGACCGGAATATTCCCTCCCCTGGATAGAATTCCACCATCCGTTCCCCAGGGTGAGGCTTCGATGATTGGGGTGGTTTGCAATACTTCATTGGCATGATAGCAAAGCTTTTCCACTAATTCATGATCACAGGAAAGGTCTCCCGGCTGCCATCTTCCACCAAACCACTCGATTTCCACAGGATGATGATCAAACCATGAATCAACCTTATCCATCTTAGAAAGGGCATCTACTACCTCATTTTCTACTTGTTGCAAGGACTCCCATGGTCCAACCCCTACCCTTCCCTCAATGATAGCAAGATCAGGAACGGAGGATGGCCACTTCCCGCTTTCAATTCTTCCAATATTGATTGGTAATGGGATGGGAATATTTCTATACAGAGGATCATTCACCCTCTTGTTTCTGGATAATTCCAGTTCTTGAAGAGTTTGAATGACGGTATAGGCTTTCTCGATGGCGTTTACCCCTTCATACCTGGTGCCCCCATGTGCCGATTTCCCTTTAACTTTCAGGCGGAACCACATGGATCCCTGTTGCTTCGGAAAGATCTTCATGTTGGTGGGTTCGGGAATAATGGCAGCATCTGCTTTGTACCCTCTCACTAAGGCTGCAAGGGTCCCGGTCCCGCCACTTTCCTCCTCTATCACACTTTGAAAGAGAATATCACCTTTCAGTGGGATGTTTAACTCCTTCACGATTTCCAATGCAAGGAGTAAAGCAACAGATCCCCCCTTCATATCGGTTGAACCTCTTCCGTACAGCTTTCCTTCTTCAATCACACCACCGTATGGGTCATATGTCCAATTCTCCCTGTCACCTTCTGGTACGACATCAATGTGTCCATTTAACAGGAGACTCCTGCCCCCACCAGTTCCTTTTAACACACCGACTACATTTGGATTGCCTTCGAAGTTCTCACGATCACAGCGATAGAAAGGATGCTCCAACATATCCGATTCTTTCACTTCCCAAATGTCCAACTCCAAGCCAAGCTTCCGGCATTTCTCGATGACAATCGCCTGGGCCTTAGATTCATTGCCCCTTACACTATCTTCCTGCACTAACCTTTGCAGGAGCTTGATTGTACTTTTCTTTTTATCTTCTATTATTTTCTTGATGAGACGGTGAGTTTCCAATTCGGTTCCTCCTAGTCTAAATACTTGATAGCGGGGCTCAGGGTATATTGAGCTTCTGTTGTCTCTTCAATATCTTGAAGTGTGTATGGATTAAATAATTCTTTTAATATCAATCTACCATCCTCAATTGTAAATACGGCCCTGTCTGTAATGATCATTGAAACGCATGACCTCGTGGTTATTGGAAGCGTACATTCCCGAACGATCTTGCTTCCACCTTTTTTATCCAAATGGGTCATGAGCACTATGACTCTCTTTGCCTTCGAGGCAAGTTCGGTTGCACCTCCCATTCCCGGTACTTTTTTGCCTGGTATGATCCAATTGGCAAGATCGCCTTTTTCACTGACTTGCAGGGAACCCAGAATCGTTAAATCGACTTTGCCCCGTCGAATCATGGCAAATGCGATGGAGCTATCTGTATAACAGCCACCATTCATCAATGAAACAGGGTATCCTCCTGCATTACACAAGTTTTCGTCCTCCCGCCCTTGCCCAGGTGCAGGTCCGATTCCAATAATTCCATTCTCCGATTGAAAAACAACGGGGAACCCCGGCGGAAGATGATTTGGTACAAGTGAAGGGATTCCGATCCCTAAATTTACAATCATATGCTCTTTCACTTCTAAAGCCGCACGCTTTGCTAACTTATCTTTCAATTCGTTTCCCAGGCCCATTTCCAGTCGACTCCTTTAGATAAAACAATATGATCTACAAAAACACCCGACGTGACGATTTCCTCAGGATCCAACTCTCCGACATTCACAATTTCTTCTGCCTCTACAATCGTGATATCTGCTGCCATAGCCACAAGGGGATTCGTGTTTCTGGCACTTTTATCATAAATAAGGTTCCCATATGTGTCGGCTTTTTTTGCATATACTATCCCTACTTGAGCATCCAGGGCAGATTCATATAGGTAACGGCCC
The DNA here is from genome assembly GCF_056159585.1 of Rossellomorea sp. ABR4_004. Lineage (NCBI taxonomy): Bacteria > Bacillati > Bacillota > Bacilli > Caryophanales > Bacillaceae > Rossellomorea > Rossellomorea sp. ABR4_004. Next base: position 399,016 of record NZ_JBSWVM010000001.1, read on the forward strand.
CCATCTATCTCCAGTATCTCTTTTCCTTTATTTAAATATGGATCATCCACACCAATTTCGGTTACGATACCCTTCAACCCCACACCACCAGCCCGGATTCTTTCGGCCAATATCCCTTGTGGTGAGAATTCAACTTCCAGCTTCCCTTCACTCATCAACCGACCTGCTACCGGGTTAGACCCGATATGGGAGGCAATCACCTTTTTTACTCTGTATTGTGCAACCAGTTGTCCAATTCCGATATGAGGAAAGCCTGTATCATTTCCAATAATCGTGATATCCTTCGTTCCCCAATCCAATAAGTGCTTACATAAAGTAGGAGGAGAACCCACCCCTCCAAAGCCGCCAAACATCAACGTCATTCCATCATTAAAAAAATGTTTTATATGTTCATAGCTGCTTCTTTTATTATGAAGACGGGACATATTTAGATCTCCTTCCAATTCTCTTCTACTAGTTGAAAGGTCCTTCTGAGTCTCTTAACCATTTCCTCGAGCTCCCTTTTCGAACTGTTCAATGGAGGAGCAACCATAATGGCGGATCCCTTCCTACCATCTATCCCCGCCGCTGCGGGATATAATAAAACCCCACATTCAACCCCTGCTTGAACAATATAAGAAGTAAATGGTGCTCCAAGGGAATTCAGCTCTATTCCCAACATCAGTCCTTTTCCTCTTACATCTTGCACAAAGGTAAATTCAGTTTTTAATTTTTCTATTAGATTTTTCAAGTATGTTCCTTTATGATCGACACCTTCAATCACCTTTTCTGAATCAATCAGCTTTAGAACAGCAAGTGCTGCTGTTGCAGACATTGGATTTCCACTAAATGTATGACCGCTCATAATGACTCTTGATCCATTCAAAATCGGCTCCATAATGGTATCGGAAATGAGCGTGGCAGCAATAGGGGCATATCCTGCACTTAATCCTTTTCCTATCGCTACAATATCGGCTTTTACTTGCCACTGCTCTAAAGCTAAAAAGGTTCCAGTCCGACCACAGCCTGTCATCACTTCATCTGAAATAAACAAAATATCATGTTTCTCACAGATTGACTTTATCCGTTTATAATAACCTTTTGGAGGAGTAATCGCCCCACCTGCCGCACCGATGATCGGTTCTGCCATAAAGGCAGCAATATTATCGGCTCCTATTCTGCTGATCATCGTTTCCAATTGAGAAGCACAGGCAAGATCACATGATGGATGCGTTTTTCCAAAAGGACAGTGAGCACAATAAGGCGGCTCGACGGTCGGCCAGTCACCTAAAAAGGAATCGAAACGTTCTCTTCTGGAAGGATGTCCAGATGCGGATAATGCACCGAAAGTGATTCCATGGTAACTCAGCCATCGGGATAAAATCTTTCTTTTCATCGGTTTTCCTTGTTCCTGCCAATGCTGGATGGCAATTTTGATGGCCGTCTCGACCGCCTCAGAACCACTATTCACGAAGAAGCTCCATGGATAGCCTGTCTTATCGTGAAGAAAGGATGCTAAATCCTCTGCAGGCTGATTACTGAATTGAGAGCGATACACAAAGGCCACTTTATTTCCTTGATTCACAATTGATTGAAGAATTTCTTCCATACCATGTCCTACATTTGCCGTAACTGCTCCAGAACAAGCATCTATATACTCCCGGCCATCAGTATCGTACAAATACACACCTTTTCCATAATCAATCGTCGGATAATGTTCACCAATCAAAGGCTTTATTAAATGCGAATGAGGCATAATCCCCCTCCTGAAAGAATCAGATTCGTACTCTCTCTCGATTCGCTCATCTGGTTGCATAAAAAGATTTCCCTACCATTATTCATATGTATGAAAAACAGAATCTTTCTTTTCTTTAAGAAAAAAGAATAATACAAATAAATTTTTATTAAAGCTCAAAGCCTCATCAAAAATCACAATTTTTTTCATTAGGCTCTTCTCGTAAAGTTTGTTGCTATTGTAGAGGAGAAAGTAATAGTTAATTTCCGCTCCAGGATGCTCGCTTTCCGCGGGGCTGGCGGTGAGCCTCCTCGGCTGCGCCTCCGGGGTCTCACCTGTCCAGCTATTCCCGCAGGAGTCGAGCATCCTTCCGCTCCAATCAACTTTCTGAGCATGAATCCTAAGTTGAAAACAATTTAAACAAGCTTTTTAGCAAACAATCTTATTAAAGGTAAGTAAAGATTGAATTTCCTTTTAAGGAAGAATTATTTTTTCTATTTACATTTTTTTCTTGCACACCTTGAAGCTCTGTCATGAAAATACTGTTAAAGATGGTGAGGGGAACTGCGCAGACTCCTGCGGAAGTACGGTCGTGCCGAGACCCCGTTCGGCGAAGCTGAGGAGGCTCGGCCGAACGTCCGCGGAAAGCGGAGCAGTTCCCCTCACCATCCAGCATAAACCTGGTTGACAGAGACCTGGCAGATTCTATGCTAGAAAACAGCAATCTTTGCGAAAAGAGCCTTTCAATAAGAGTTTATTGAGTGAAATGTACTAAGATTCTTAAAAATTCGACAAAAAGTTTACAAAGTGACTAGATAAATTAGGTCGATATGTATAAAATAATGGTAAGTTCATCCTATGATGCTACTTTTTGCTTATCTTCAGGAGGGGGAAATGGTGAAAAAGACAAGAGAAAAACATTTAAAAAAAGCACCAAAAACGAAGAAAAATAAGAAGGAAAAACAAAGAAAGACCTTTGGAGCCTTCTCATATTTCCGGACAATCCGTGGAAAAGTGGTTCTGTCATTCGGTTTATTGACCATTGTCCTTCTAGTCCTTGCCTCTACTTCTTACTTCAATATGATGAAGCTTGAAAAAGAGATCGACACGTTGATTACATATGATATGCAGGTTGATACAAAGGTGAAGGATTTGTCAAAGGTATTAAATGAGATTGAAATTGGAGAACAAGGCTTTGTCATTACAGGGGCAACGGGATTTTTGGCACCCTATCAAAATGGTAAAGGTCAGGTAGAAAGTCACATTGCAGACTTGAATACTCTATTACAGGACGATCAGGAGCAGCTTGATAAATTAGATAAGATAGAAGCTCAATATAGTTTTTGGATTCAATTCGTTGATCGTGTAATCGAGACAAGGAAGGATAAAGGGCTTGAGCAAGCAGCAACACTCGTTGAATCTGGTACGGGTAAGAAGTATCTGGACGGAATCCGCTCATATGTAGATATGATTGTAGTCGACCAACAAAAAGATCTGAATAATCGTATTGATTCTCTAAATCAACAGGTATTACTGTCCAAAGTCGTTACCATTGGCTTATCGGCATTTGCGGTTTTATTGGCTATCTTCTTCGGCATCATTTTATCTCATACAATTAAGACGAACACCAGGAAAATCAGTCGTTCTATTTTAGAGATAGCAAACGCAGGCGGAGATTTAACAAAACGAATTCATGTGAAATCCAAGGATGAGCTAGCTGACCTGGCATCTGATACAAATCAGCTTATCTCCGGAATCGCCATCCTGGTGAGGCAGGTTTCGGAAATGGCCGAAAACGTATCAGCCAGCAGTCAGCAACTTCTTGCTTCAGCCGAAGAAACATCAAGGACGATTACATCCATTGCAGAAACATCCACAGAAATTGCAGCTGGAAGCGATCAAACAACAAGTCGAATGTCTACCTCATTAGAAAAAATGAACAGTTTGGAAGAAGCCGCCCGTTTTTTGTTCAATCAAGCAGAACAAGTACGGGAAACTGCACGTGATATGAAGGTAGTTGCTGAACGAGGCGGCAAAACCGTTCAAGCCTCTTCATCTAAAATGTTGAACATTGAAGAAACCATGTCCAATACAAGTGAAACCGTCGAAGCGTTAGGACAGCGTTCATCACAAATCACGACGATTATCGGTACCATTACTGATATTGCAGAGCAAACCAATCTTCTTGCTTTGAATGCTGCCATTGAAGCGGCACGTGCCGGAGAGCATGGAAGAGGCTTTGCCGTTGTGGCAGATGAAGTCAGGAAACTGGCTGAACAATCCCGACAAGCGGCAAAAGGTGTTACAGAAATCGTGCACAGTATTCAAGAAGAAGTGAACGTCATTATTAAGCAAAACTCGGATGGAGTAAAAGAGGTTATCGCAGGGGTCGAAATCACAAATGAAACAAACGCCTCCCTTGAAGATATAATAAATCAAACCACAAAAACAACAATTGTAGTGGATGAGATGGTTGGCCATATTCAGGAAACCCTAAGTCTCAGTCATGATGTAGCAGCTTCATTTGCCCTGGTCAATGAAATTGCGGAAGCTACTGCTTCTAACACAGAAACCACTGCTGCTGCCTCCGAGGAAGGGTCAGCTGCAATGGAACAAGTAACGGCAAGCGCTTCAGAGCTTTCACAACAAGCGGAAAAATTGAAAGAACTTGTTTCAAGTTTTAAAATCTAATATTAAAAAAGAGCCGTCGTGTGACGGCTCTTTTTCATTTCTCATCTAACGATAAAACCTGGAATCACTTCCCGCAGTAGCAAACGGCTCCAATAATAATTAACAGGATGAATAACACAACAATCAACGCAAAATTATTTACACCGGCAACTGGATAAGCATATCCACCTTGATAGCATGGATCACAACCATAACCATAGTTCATACCTATCACTCCTCAAAAATTATTTATTTACATTACACTGTATGTCATTCACCTAGAAATGGTTTGTGTATTTGCCTAATTTATTTAAGGCTACTCCTTTTCTGTACAGTAGCCTTTCTATATAATAGGAATAGATTTTAAGAGAAGACAGGAGAAATGACAGTATGAAATGGTTTTTAAAATCGTTTATTAACGGTGTTCTAACAATTGTTCCGATTGGATTGGTCACTTATGTAGTTTATAAAATGTTTCTATTCCTGGATGGATTATTAGTAAATGTTTTAAAGCCATATCTTGATGAAAATTATATTCCCGGTATTGGACTACTCGCAACCATCGTTCTATTAACCGTACTCGGTTGGCTTTCCACAAAGTTTTTTACAGGTACGATCATTCGTATAGTTGATATCCTTTTACAAAAAATCCCCTTAGTGAAAACGATTTACTCGGTCATCAAAGATACCATTCACTCTTTCTTAAGAGAAAAGAAGTCCTTTTCCAAAGTGGCACTCGTCAAAATGCCTGGTACAACAATGAAATGCCTGGGCTTTATTACGACAGAGAACCTTGCAGATTTGCATAATGACCTGCAAGATCACGTAGCAGTATACGTACCTCAAACGTTTCAAGTAGCAGGAGTCACCTTTTTGATTCCCAAAAAAGATATTGAGATACTGGATATAAAATCTGAAGAAGCGATGAAGTTTATATTGTCTGGGGGAATGACGACGAAGAAGGAAAAATAGTTGATAAGCTGATTAGACAATAACGGGGCGGAGATTGGCTCCGGTCCTGATGGACACCTTATAAAAAAAGACCGGCAATCAAGCCGGTCCATACCTACTATATTATTTAGTTGAAATTGCCAATACTTCATCTTGTCCTGCTGTAACAGACGTCAACTCTTTTTTCACTAGTTCAGCCATGTCATCACCGTTTGTTAAGATGATTGGTGTGATGGTACTTTTTGCTTTTTCTTTCACAAGCTCTAAGTCATACGTAATTAATGGATCTCCGATATTCACTTTGGACCCTTCTGAAACATGTGCTTCAAAGCCTTCACCGTTCATTGAGACTGTTTCAAGACCGATGTGGATAAGAATTTCAGCACCGTTTTTCGCTTTGATCCCAACTGCGTGCTTTGTTGGGAAAAGCTGCATGATTTCGCCGTCTACAGGTGAAACGACCTTACCTACAGTAGGATCAATCGCAATCCCATCTCCCATCATCTTTTGAGAAAATACTGGATCTGGAACCTCTTCAAGTGATTTTAATGTTCCCGTTAAAGGCGCAACTGCATGGACGGTTTTAGGTGCCTCTTCTTTTTTACCGAAAAGCTTTTTTAACATAATCATTCACCTTCCTATATATATTTTATATACACATATGTAGCGCAATGTAAACATCAGAAATCTATTCTAGCACATATGTGAAGAGTTTCACAACACTTCGTTATATTAAAATAATTTTTTGTATTTCCCATATCCTTCTTCGTCAAGCTTCTCTGCCGGAATAAATCGAAGAGCGGCTGAATTTATACAATATCGAAGCTTGGTTGGTCCCGGCCCATCATTAAACACGTGACCCAGGTGAGAATCTGCTTCTTTACTCCTCACTTCTGTTCTGACCATAAAATGACTGCGGTCTTCTTTTTCAGTGACTTCCTCTTCGTCGATCGGCTTTGTAAAACTTGGCCAACCACATCCGGCATCATATTTATCTTTAGAGCTAAAGAGAGGTTTTCCTGATACGATATCTACATAGATTCCCTCCTCAAACGTATTCCAATACTCATTACTAAATGGAGGTTCAGTGCCGTTCTTTTGTGTGACATCATATTGTTCAGGAGTTAACGTTTTCTTTAAATCTTCCTTACTCATTTATCTTCCCCCCAATGATTTTCAATAAATGCTATTCTTCCAGATCCTCGGCTATATCGATTATAATGACCAGGGTTCTTTTTGTAATAACCCTGATGATACTCCTCTGCAGGATAAAATTCCTTCGCAGGCAGAATTTGAGTAGCAATCGGCTTTTTAAACTTGCCTGACTGCCCAAGATTCTTCTTAGATTCTTCCGCCAGCTTTTTTTGCTGTTCATTATGGTAGAAAATGACCGTATTATACGAATGTCCACGGTCAAAGAATTGTCCGCCCGGATCGGTTGGATCAATTTGCTGCCAATATACTTCCAATAATTCCTCGTAAGGAAACACTGATGGATCGTATTCAATTTGAACGGCCTCATAATGACCAGTCGTTTCTGAGCATACTTCTTTATAAGTTGGATTCGGAACGGTTCCTCCCGTGTAACCTGAAATCACACTGCCAATCCCCGGCTGTTCATCAAATGGTTTCACCATGCACCAAAAGCAACCTCCGGCAAATGTAGCTTTTTCATAATGCGAAGCTTCCGTCATGCTCATCATCCTTTCCATTTCATTCTCTTTCACTATTCCCTTTGTAAGAGATTTTAACGCATTCACGTTAAAAGGGAAAATATTAAGCTTGTTGATTTGGTTTACAGTTCACAATGAAAAATAGACCCTGGAGTCATCCAGGGTCCTTTTTACATCTAATATTTAAGTTTCCTCTGCTTACCGATATTCTTCCATTTTTTTCGTTCTACCGACTCCAGTCGCTTATTCCCTTTTCTCTCCATATAGGCAATTTCTCTTTGCAATTTCAAATAATGCCCGAATCGTTCCTCTGACAAAGACCCCTCTTGTATCTCAGCTCTAACCTTACAACCAGGTTCATCCTCATGACGACAATCGGTGAATCTGCATTGAAGTGCCAACTTTTCAATATCGTGATATTGAGTGGATAGCCCTTCTTGTCCCTGCCATAGTTGAATCTCCCTCATACCTGGCGTATCAATGATGGATGCACCACTATCCAATAAAAATAACTCTCTGTGTGTTGTGGTATGACGCCCTTTATCATCTGATTCCCTGATTTGTTTGGTCTTCTGAACGTCATTTCCTACAAGGAGATTTGTGAGGGTCGATTTTCCCACACCAGAAGAACCGACAAGCGCTACCGTTTTACCCATTTCCAGATAGGGATGCAGCTCCTCAATTCCCTCATGATTTATCGTGCTTATCGTAATTACTTTAACCCCGAGCAATGCGTTTTCTACTTCTCTCTTTTTCTCCTCAACATCTTCACATGTATCCGATTTTGTAAGTACGATAACGGGATTTGCCCCACTTTCCCAGCACAGAAGTACATACCGCTCCATCCGTTTACTGTTTAAGTCATCATTTAAAGAAGAAAGAATGAATACGGTATCTATATTCGTAGCAATGATTTGCTCTTCTGCTTCTTCGCCTGCCTTCTTTCTTGAAAACTTACTCGTTCGGGGCAACACCTTGTCTATGATTGCGCCTTCCTCGCTTAAGAGAATCCAATCGCCTACTGCAGGAAGGTCTTCCCGCTTTACCGTTTGGAACCTGAGCTTCCCTGAGATTTTACTTAATCGATCTTCTGTTTTGGTCATGACCATGAAGGCACCCTTTTGCTCGGTCACAACCCTTCCTAACATGTATCCTTCTTCTTCAAGGTGTTTCATCATTTCAAAAACATTTTCTCTGCTATTCAATTTGGTTCCTCCCAAAAATTAAAAAATCCGTTGCGTGATTCAACACGCCAACGGATTTTCAAGTTTGAAAGAAAATAATCAATTTATCCCGTTAAAAGTGAGTTGACGTGCTGAACCATTACGAAGCATATTTAGTTTACTTGTATAACAAATCAATAATAAGTTCATATGTCATCACCCACTTTCTCAATTAGTAATTTTATTATCCATTATTTTCTTCTCTAACGCAAGAAATATTTCTGATTTATTCAAAAAATAGGTACTTTCACCATTTTTCCTCTTCCGCATAATCTATTGTGTTAATAAACAAAGGGAGAGATACGGATGAGCCAACATGATTATTTGAATAAAGCAGCGATGTATGACTTATTATCCGGTTATTATAAATACACAGACCCATCCATGCATATTCATTATTATCAAAAGCATTTAAAATACATGAGGCTTGCTTTGCAAGCTCAGCGCGCTGACATGACTACATCCACACAGCCTTCTTATGTCCGCGTTTTACATGCTGTACCCGATGCACCGAATGTGGACGTTTATGTGAATGGAAACCGAGTTCTACGGGATGTGGCCTTTAAGGATGTCAGTGATTATTTAACCTTGCCAGCCGGTAAATATCATATCGATGTCTACCCTGCAGGTACAAGTGTAACGACTGTTATCAGTAAAAAAGTAAAAATTGATCCAGGAAAAATTTATACTCTCGCCGCTGTAGGGACTCTAAATAAACTGCAACTTCTTCCGTTCCTTGATGATCCTACGGTTCCCAGCGGAGAAACAAAGGTTAAATTCATACATCTTTCCCCTGACGCCCCTGCAGTGGATATCGCAGTAAAGGGTGGAGACGTCGTATTTCCGAATATATCCTTCAAACAAGCTACAGACTACCTTGGATTAACCCCTATGACGGTCAATCTGGAAGCCAGAGTGGCAGGAAGCAAAAATACCGTGCTGAGTGTTCCGAATGTTAAATTAAGCCCTAATCAAGCTTACACCATCGTAGCTGTCGGGTTAGCCAACGGAACCCCTGAATTAGAAGCCATTCTATTAAAAGGATAATCATGCCCGTGTCCCGGTTTGTGCCTACTTACGCCCGCATACGAAAAAGGTGGCTTCCATCGGGACGCCACCTTTTCCTATTGAGCACGATCTACCGGTACTAATAACCGGAATGAAATATTATCTTCCTTTAAATTAAATTCGTTCGCTCTTACTTTAATATCACTCTTCAATTTCATGTCCTGTAATGAAACGTAGATTAATTCATCGGTAGGTTGTATCTTCACCCATTCCGGAAAGTTATAAGAATCTCTCATTACCTTCAATACGTATGAAACCGGCAGATTCAATTGTCCTACTGATATGGATTTCTGTTTCAGGAGGATGTCTCCATTTTCCAGTGCTTTAGGTTCAAATTCCAACTTAAAGTCTAAGTTGGATGTAAAAACCGGAACAGAACCCATTAATTCCACGTCATCTTTTAACTGAACCTCATAATCAACAGGTCCCTTCATTCCTTCTTCTTCAATATAATGTTCAATAATAAGATTTAAGTCCTTTTTGTTTGTTTCTACGTTAAATCCTACTTCTTGATTGGTGTTTTTGTTGTTTTTAGGCAGTGCATCATCTTTAATCGGCATAAAAATCATTGAAACAATGATGGCTAACCCTATTAATACAACTCCTAAAAGAACAAAAAACCCTACCTTCCATTTGTTCTTCATGACGGCTGCTCCTCTTCCTCAACAGGTTTCTTTCTATCTGTTAATGTAGCTAATGTTTCCCCGTTTGTCAGGTTTATAAACATGCGATCTGCTATCATTTTGTACCCTTCATCATTTGGGTGAAAGTAGTCTTCAAATAATAACGTATCACCTGCATCAATAAACAAGTCCTCTATCTTAACGAATAAGGTTTTATCATAATCTGAAAGAATCTCCCGGCTGGCATCATTCCAATCATGAATCACCTGGTTGACTTCTTCAATATCAGAAAACCATGTATTGAATGGGTTATATAACCCTACAAGAACGATTCCTGCATTTGGGTTATAGTTCCTGATCGTTTCAATGATTTCTTGTAATCGTAATTGGTATTGTCGTTTCTCTTCTTGAAACACTTCTAACTTCAAGTGTGAAAGATTTTCACGAAAAATTTTCATAACATCGTTTCCGCCAATCGTGATCATGACTAAATCTGATTGTTCGATCGAAGTTTTCACATCTTCTTTCTTCAATCTTTTTAATAATTGGTCGGTACGGTTCCCTCTTACCCCATAGTTATGAAATTGGGCGTCTTTTACTCCATCCAATGATTCCAGATGTTTCTCTAAGTATGGTACATATCCACCCTTTTTCGTACTGTCACCCACACCTTGAGTTAATGAATCACCCACTGAAACAACTTTTAAGTTCTTCGGTATGAAGGTATCGTTCGGATTATCTTTATCCCACATGGATACTTCCCTTGTAATATGCTCAGCAGCATCTTCTAACGAACACCCTGACAGGAAAAAAACAAAAGCGAGCATGATAATCGGTCGTTTTTTCATATGCGTCACCTCGCTTGCACTTTAGTATAATTATATCACGCTTGTTTCGTCATGAAACCTTTGTAAACAAATCATTAAGAACATGTAAATTTATGTGACTTTGTCAATCTACCGGCTGGGACCAGATTTCAGCGTCTCGAATACCTCTGTGATAAACTGCCTATAGTTGAACTGCTTTGCGATCTTATGGACCTGCCATTTTTCTTTTTCCTTTGACTGCCTAAAATCTCCTATGCTCTGACCAAAAGTCCAGCCTGTATTGGTGGCAACCCGGATAGGAACTTCTTCAAACATCATTTTATCTCCGTCCGCAAGTGCCCACATGGCCAATAAATCGTGCAGGGGACTTCCCGAAATATCCGGGTACGTCTTCTTATAGAACTCATAATAATAATCCACCATCGGTTTGATGATCTGCCCGACTTTGTCATTTGATTTCAAATAAAATTCATGGAGATGATCAATCATTGCAGGTGTTAAAAGAGCATACATGGTTACATCTAAGGGGATGAGATGAATTTGTTTGGGGGCGAGTTGTATCAAGATATTGGCAGCATATGGATCTCCATAGAAATTCGCTTCTGCCGTCGGGGTCACATTCCCCGGTACATGAAATGCACCTCCCATCACATAAAATTCTTTTACCTTTTTCATTGTTTCCGGGTATAACACAAAGGCAGTTGCCAAGGAAGTCAAACGACCTGCAGAATATATATATAACTCACCTGCATACTTATCAATTAGTGAATTGATTTCATAAAAATTTTCGCTTATTTCTGAGTTGTCGAGTTCTATACCATCAAGTGATATCGGTCCCAGGCCATCTATACCATGTATATCAGGAAAAAATTGCGGTTGTATGCCGGTTAAAGCAGAGACCGCCCCTCCGATAACAGGTATATCGGTGATTCCGGTAATACTTTGAAGATATTTGACGTTTTTCAATGCACTCGCTTTAGAGACATTTCCATAATCAGAAACAATTCCTACAATTTCAATCGTATCACTGTAGTAAGCATATAATACTGCGACAATATCATCGATCCCAAAGTCTGAAATCACCAATACTTTTTTCTTATCAGACAAGTCCGGCCACTTCCTTTCTTTTGATTTCAATTTAATAAGAAAGATTATTTTTCATCTACTGGAGAGATGAGACCAAACTTCTTACCTATTATACTTCTATGATATGATTGCATTGGTTATGAGGACGCAGTAAGATTCATAAAATCATCAATAAAAGGGACAAACCTGCTTTTTTAAAAGTGGTACAATACATATATAATCGCATAGGAAAGGGGAACTTATGAAGAAAAATCTCTTATTATATTTCACTATTGTTATTGGTTTATTAGGTATTCTTGCCGGTTGTTCAAGCAATCAGGAGGAGGAAGCTCATCATGATCATACAGCCGCCAATGGGGATCTTAGGGAGGAAACTTCTTCCGTTGATACACTTCCCTCTTTTCTAGATGATAAGGACGACAATATGAAGCTTATCTATTCTTCAGCTGCTAAAAACCCTGAGCTGTTACAATATATCCCTTGTTATTGCGGGTGCGGTGATTCTGCCGGGCACGAAAGTAATCTGAATTGCTTTGTTTACGAAATAAAAGGGGACAAAGTGGTCTGGGATGATCACGGCACCAGATGTCAGGTGTGTTTGGAAATTGCGGCAGAATCCATTGTGAAGTACAAAAATGGTGAATCCATCAAGCAAATTAGAACCTTTATCGATGAACAATATAATGAAGGTTACGCTAAGCCTACGCCAACGCCTATGCCTTCATAATGAGTAAAGACAGCAGTTGATTCTGCTGTCTTTTTTTAAAAAGAAAAAACGAAAGGAAAAAGGTTCCCTTTCGTCTTACGTTATAGATCAATCAGTGTAATACATAAATCCTATTGCACCAATTCCTGTGTGGGTACTGATGATGGGTGTCGTCGGAACTATATCGATTTGGTCGTAACCTGTTTTTTCGATAATTTTAGCCTTAAGATTTTGAGCCAGCTCCAGACCATCTGCATGAACCAGCCCTACACCACGAATTGTCTTCCCTTTTACATCGTCTAAAAATTGCGTTGTTAAGTATTTTACCACCTGTGAATGACTTCGAACCTTTGCAACTGGAGTGTATTCGCCTCCTTCTAATGAAGCGATTGGTTTAATATTGAGCAAGGAACCGATCATTGCACGTCCCTTTCCGATTCTACCGCCTTTTGCAAGGTTCTCAAGTGTATCTACCACAACGAACAAGTTTGTATTTTGACGGATCGTTTCAACTGCTTTTAGAATTTCTTCCAATGGCTTTCCTTCTTTAGCAAGCTTGGCAGCTTCAATTACCTGAAAGGCCAGTCCTTTAGAAATAAAGCGGGAATCTACAACCGCCACATCTGTTGAAGACATTTCTGCAGCAGACTCAGCTGAGCGCACAGTACCACTCATTCCACCTGTCATATGTATGGATAAAACTTTCGAACCATCTTTTCCTAATTCATCATAAAGTTCTACAAATGTTCCTGCCGGTGGCTGGGAACTTTTTGGTAATTCCTTAGAAGCTTTCATTTTTTCCAGAAAGCTAAGTGGTGAAAGATCAACTCTATCTAAGTATGTCTCTCCATCGATTGAAATGGATAGAGGAACTACATGAATATCCAGTTCCTTTACGACGTCATCTGATAAATCTACTGTTGAGTCTGTTACAATCTTAATTTTGGTCAATTTTGCCACATCCTATCTCCCATATCATTAGTATTATATCGTTAAATGCCAAGGAATTAAATAGATACGAAGGATTTCCGCAACCGGTTGTCTAAATTGATATATATTTTTTGAACATGTATTGTCCGTAATTGTTACATATATGTAGTGATATTCATATAAAAAGGACTGGTCCCACGTAACAATACGCTAAAAGACCAGATCCCAAGAAAATTATGCATTATTCTTTAACTCTTCTGATTGATATATTTCTTCATACTCTGACCATTTCGTCGTTCTCTTTAAATGTTCTCTAAAGCTGTACATGGTCTTAGGCCCATTCTGATTGACAACCTTTGAAATGAATTGATGAAGCCTGAGATTTACCCTTAGATAGAGCGGGCTATCTTCCTTCATGACAGGAACTTCTAAGATTTTGACCTTCCGTCCATCCTTTGATTTGAACTCAATGGTTTTTGTCAGCAAAGTATCAATCCTCTTTTTCACCCGTTTATACTCTTATTATACCCCATTTAATGACGCATAAAATGTCTAATCGTGCAAAAATACTAATATTTTTTCTCAAAATCGGTTATGAAACAGGCACAATACATTCGGGGGAATCGTGTTTGGATGAATTGACGATATCGGATACCTGGTACCCTTTCATTTCGTCTTTTTGAAGCGGCGTTAAAACCGAAGAAGCTTCTTCAAAAGAGTAATCGTCTGTATTTAACCATTTCTCAATCGCTTCCTGACTCGTGAGAATAACAGGCATTCGTTCATGTACTGGTTGTACAAAGTCATTTGCCCCTGTCGTTAGGATCGTCGAGGTTGTGAACTCTCCATTGCGATCCCACAATCCAGCAAACACAAATGGATCTTCTTTTTTTAATTGAAATCTTACAGGCACCTTTTGATCTTTCTCCTTCTTCCATTCATAAAATCCATCGGCAAAAATCACCATTCTTTTCGAATGGACAAGGGAATTGAAGCTCGGTTTCTCCAATAAGGTTTCACTGCGGGCATTGATCAACGGTTTCCACTTCTTCCGATCGGCCCAATGAGGCACGAGCCCCCACGTTATCTCTCCTGCTCTGCGCTTGCCCTTATGTGAAATAAGGGACAATACTTTTTGAGTTGGAGCAATATTATATCTTGGCTGCCACTCTTCAAGGAATTCATCAATTAAGTATTGCCTTACTAATTCTTCTAGAGGGGTTGTTAAGGAAAATCTACCGCACACAATTTTCACCTCATTCGTTTTCTTTATTTAGGAATATACATCATTATGAGAAGAATTTCTAATCCAAAAGGCGCACTTTAACCCTTTACTATGTTAATGATTGCACAATGACGATAAGAGGATTATCATAAATATATACACTATTGACTCATTGAGCGTTCAATGAGGGGATAATAGAAAGGATGAAACTTCTTTGACATATGATTTCGATTTTTCCAATTGGAAAGAAGAAGTTGCGAACGCCATTACCCACGGAATCGGATTAATTTTGAGCATCCCCGCTTTAGTCATGTTAATCATTTTCGCCGTTCACGAAGGCACTGCATGGCACGTTGTCAGCTTCTCTATCTTCGGTGCTTCAATGATACTTCTATACTTATTTTCAACCCTGTTACACAGCTTTAAGCCTTCAAAGGTAAAAAATCTATTTGCCATTTTAGATCATTCGGCGATATATATCCTGATCGCGGGTACGTATACACCGTTTATGCTAGTCAGTGTGAGAGGCGCACTCGGCTGGACATTGTTTGGGATTGTCTGGGGACTCGCCATTGTAGGGATTGTATTTAAATGTTATTTTGTTCAACGTTTCCAGGTCGTTTCCACTCTCTTTTACCTGGTGATGGGATGGCTCGTTATCATTGCCATTAAACCGTTGTACGCAAGTCTTACTGGTGCCGGGTTCGGACTGCTGCTGGCAGGTGGTATCATGTATTCCATAGGAGCTATTTTCTATGTGTGGAACAAACTGCCTTACAACCATGCAATCTGGCATCTTTTCGTCCTGGCAGGAAGCAGCTTTATGTATTTCTGTATTTTGTTCTACGTTTAAGTATGGTTATGGTTTTTCGATAAAAGGGTACTGACGGAATATCCCGTCAGTACCCTTTTGTTATCTTCTCATCTATTTACGTACATATACCTTAAATTCATAGTCGTAAGGATTTTTCTCATCCTTCAATCCTTTAATAGAGGAGATGCAAGTGAAATCCTCCCATGGGATGGAAGGCATGGTCGTGTCGCCTTTAAATTCATGATGAATCTCTGTTACATACAACTTATCTACATGAGGGATGAACTGCTTGTACACTTCTCTTCCGCCCATAATAAAGGTTTCTGAGTCTCTTCCTTCCGCCCATTCCAGGATATCCTCTACAGAATGCAGGACAAGACAGCCTTCCGGTTGAAAGCCTGTATTTCTTGTGAGAATGACATTCTCCCGGTTTGGTAACGGCTTGCCGATGGAATCAAACGTTTTTCTTCCCATGACGATTCCATGTCCATCCGTCGTTTTCTTGAAGAATTTCAGGTCTTCAGGAAGCCTCCATGGCAATCCATTGTCTTTTCCAATCAGTCGATTCTGATCCATTGCCCAAATAAATGAGATCATACGCTCACGACTCCTTTAATATGTGGATGTGGATCATATTCTTCAAGGTTGAAATCTTCAAACTTAAATCCGAAAATATCTTTCACTTCTGGATTGATAGATAATGTTGGTAATGATCTAGGTTCTCTGGAAAGTTGTAAGTTCACTTGATCAAGGTGATTCTGATAGATATGGACATCTCCAAAAGTATGAACAAATTCTCCAGCTTCCAGATCACATACCTGGGCTACCATCATCGTTAATAAAGCGTATGAAGCTATATTAAATGGAACTCCGAGGAATACATCAGCGGAACGTTGGTACAGCTGACAGGATAATTTGCCATCGGCTACATAGAACTGGAATAAGCAGTGGCAAGGAGGCAAAGCCATATGATCTACATCCGCAACATTCCAGGCACTTACAATCATTCTTCTGGAATCGGGATTATTTTTAATCGTATCAATGAGGTTCGTAATTTGGTCAATCGTTTCTCCGTTTGCTCCAGACCATGATCTCCATTGGTGGCCGTAAACGGGACCTAACTCTCCATTTTCATCGGCCCATTCATTCCAAATCCGGACACCGTTTTCTTGAAGATATTCAACGTTCGTATCTCCTTTTAGAAACCAAAGGAGTTCATGGATAATGGATTTCACATGCAGTTTTTTCGTTGTAAGTAGAGGGAATCCTTCTTTTAGATCAAAACGCATTTGATAACCAAATGTGCTTATCGTGCCTGTACCTGTTCGATCTTCTTTCTTGGTGCCATTTTCAAGGACATGTTTACACAAGTCTAGATATTGCTTCACAACGACCACACCTTTTATAAGTTTATAGTTCTTTAAAGAATTGATATGTTGCTGGTGCCTTCTTTTTTAGCAGATTTCTAGTTTCAGAGTTTAAATAATACATAGCAAATGTTTCTGCAAAATATTCTTCCTTGTATTGAAGGAAATAGGGTTCATCCGGGAATACCCGTGGAGCTTCCCTCCTCCAAATAGGCAAAAATTCCAGCTCGTAATTAAGGTCCGTTAAGACGTAACGATCAATACTGTGAGCGAGTTCATGTAATTCCAGATTAGTCGAATTATGCCCCTTCCCTTTCTCACTATGACCGATTTTCACTAATACAAGCTTCGATCCACCGATCCCGGGAACGTCATCCCATGTAATACTTTTATTAGTGTACCCTCTTGGGGTTACTCCTTTCAAGTGACTTGTGGTAGAAAAATCGGTTAATTTTTTTTCAAACAGCCTTATTTTGATTTCCTGTGAATTCGTAGACTCTAAGAGTGAGGTCGGAATATGATCTAATCTTTCAATCATTTCCATAGCAGCTGTTTTATCATAAGCCGCATGTGGCAACAGGACCATATTTTCTAACTGTTTACTGGATTGAAGTTGTAATTGTGTTTTAAGAGGAGAATGCTTTAAGAGGGTTCCACTGTAGTTGGCTTTTGAGTTGGTCCACAGAATGACCAGAGTAACCGAAATAGCAAGGATGATGAATATACGCTTCAATTATTGTCCCTCCTTTCTTCTAAGGAAAGTATCATGATGTTCTTACTATTTTAACATAATGATAGAGTTGTTATTAGGAGAGATTGTTTCCAATAACTAAAGCGGAGGCGGCTCGATCAGCCCCGACAAGCATAAGATGAATTGGCCGGGAAGGCGTTCTTTGCCTTCTTGGCCGATTTAGCTTATGACCTCGAGGGGCTAGCCGCCGGAGCTGGATGGCACTAAAGCGGAGGCGGCTCGTACAGAGGCGACAAGCATAAGGCGAACCTGGCGGAAAGGCGCTCTTTGCCTTTTTGGCAGGTTTGTCTTATGACCTCGAGCCTCTAGCCGCCGGAGCTGGATGATAACTAAAGCGGAGGCGGCTCGGACAGCCCCGACAAGCATAAGATGAATTGGCCGGGAAGGCGTTCTTTGCCTTCTTGGCCGATTTAGCTTATGACCTCGAGGGGCTAGCCGCCGGAGCTGGATGGCACTAAAGCGGAGGCGGCTTGTACAGAGGCGACAAGCATAAGGCGAACCTGGCGGAAAGGCGCTCTTTGCCTTTTTGGCTGGTTTGACTTATGACCTCGAGCCTCTAGCCGCCGGAGCTGGATGATAACTAAAGCGGAGGCGGCTTGTACAGAGGCGACAAGCATAAGGCGAACCTGGCGGAAAGGCGCTCTTTGCCTTTTTGGCAGGTTTGTCTTATGACCTCGAGCCTCTAGCCGCCGGAGCTGGATGATAACTAAAGCGGAGGCGGCTTGGGCAGAGGCGACAAGCATAAGACGAACCTGCCATGCAAAGTGACACAAAAAAGCAAGCACGCATAACTCACGCACTTGCCTTTATTCTTATATGGACGTTGGAATCAGGAGACACTCATCCATTGTGGCGGAGTGTTTTTATCCCAATAGATACTTCCTAAATCATGATGTGCTTGAAATTGATCATGCACTGTATGATAGTGAAAGTTGAAGTAATAGCCATCTTTAGGCGGATGGTCTTTTCTTACATGAAATCGTATGACATCTTCACCAGAGCGTTGGTCATAAATATGAAAAATCTTTTCTGTTTTTGCATATTGGGGCACTTCTGAAATAGTAAGTGACGTTAAGTCTTCTTCTGGAAATTGAACAGCTGTATCAGCTATCGCCTTTTCGATCTTTGGAAGGATTAAAGACTTGAATTCGTCTTCAATGACAGGCTTGATCTTAGTCCCAAACTTTTCATAAGCGTTTTTCTCTGCTTGGACCATCATATTCACTATAAAATCCTCATGAGAAATGGAAGACTCCTCTTCCAGTACTTCTTCTGGAACAGATTCAACCGACGAAGGCTTTCCATTGCCTTTTGCCATGGTATGATTTTGTTCATTTAGGAAGGCTTGTGAAGGGGAAACAAGTCCAAATGTTAGAATGGATAGCAGGATAAAAAACGACTTTTTGAGCCAGATTGACATAGATAACGTCCTTTCCTATGTATTACGTCTATTATTATACTATTTCTTACGGTTAAAAAGTGAAAAAGGTTTCATTTTTTTGTAGGATATAAAAATATTTATGTGGTAGTATATTAAAGAGGATACTTTGTAAGGAGGATAACTAGATGGATACAGGACTTATGATCAATATCGGATACTTACTTCTATTAGGTTATTTCATTGTACTAGGATTTACTGATTAATACTTAGATGATTAGACAGGCAAAAGATGCCTGTCTATTTTATTGTTTAATTTATGAGGGCTTTTACACACGCAGGATGCCAAAGTGAAATTTGGCTGATGGCCTTTTGATTACGTCAAATCCCAGTTCTTCGAATAATGAGGACTGATAGTGTTCTTTTAATACTACCCGCTTTTTGGCCACCCTTTTTGCTTCTTCTATTCCTTCTTTTGTTAAGCCTGTATAGCTTGCCCAATGGCGGATCGGGTTGATTCCATGAGAATCTGTTAAGGCCTCTTCAAACATGGGATCAAGGTAAACGACATCAAATGCATCATCCGGAATACCCTTTAATTCTTCCTGAAAATGTCCATTGATGACACCGATTCGATTCATGGCGCTATTCAGATCGTGAAGTGGAGATACCCAGTCCTTAAGTCCGTGATGAAGGATATGGGAGATATACTTATTCGCTTCGATTCCGACTACTTTGCCCTTTTCGCCGACGATATGGCTGGCGATGATACTATCTGATGCAAGACCTAGAGTACAGTCCAGAAAACTCATGCCCTCTTTAAGTTCGGCGGCCTCTACGAGAGGATCGGTCTCTCCGCGAATGATTCTTTTGATTCGGAAGGAAGCGGAATTAGGGTGGAAAAAGAATGGCTCGCCATTGTCTTCTCTAGTATGAAGTTCTAATCTCTCTTTTCCGATCACTAAACAGTCTTGTTCGTGCAGATTTATATGGTGTAAAATCGATCTCTTTTTTCTGGGGATATAGGGAATATCGAGTACCTCTGCTGTTTTATATGCTTTTTCTATGACTTCCTGGTTCGCTCTCCCACATGTTGTGACAAACACGATAAACATTCTCCTTTAATAGTACCATTTTGCTTGTACGAATTTTTTAATGTTTATTTATCCTACCATAAAAAGAAACGGATGACAGAGTCACCCGTTTTTTTGGTCTTTAACAATTTTCGTTAAAAGCTGTGGATAAATTGGAAATGATAGACGAAATGTCATGATCTTCAATTTCTTCCCTTGGGATGAAATGAACGACTTTTTTTCCTTTAAGTAAAGCCATTGACGGGGAAGAAGGTTCGTACCCTTCGAAGTACTCTCTCATTTTGGCGGTTGCCTCTTTGTCTTGCCCGGCAAAGACAGTAACGAGGTGATCCGGTGTTTTTTCATTATTCATGACTGATTGCGTTGCAGCGGGTCTTGCAAGTCCCGCTGCACACCCGCATACTGAGTTAATAACGACCAGGGTTGTTCCATCTGCATTATCCATATAATTCTCTACTTCTTCTTCTGTACCCAATTCTTTGAAACCTGCTTGTGTAAGTTCTTGTCTCATCGGTTTAACTAACTGCCTCATATACTCTTCGTAAGCCATTGACATTTATAATCAACCCTTTCCCACTATTATTGGTTACGTGCTTCGGTCATCTGTTTCCAAACAGATCCTTTCGCTTCTTCGCCGCCCTCTATTCGTTCGATAGCCATATTCACTTGAAGCTTCACTTCGAATTCAGGGTCATTTTCCGCTTCCCGTAATCCAGGCAATGCAGATTCATCCCCTACTTCATAAAGGAACATGGCAGCACGCCATCTCACAAGTTTACTCTTATCCTTTAAGGCTTGAATCATTTCCGGAGTGGCTTTTGCAAAACCTAAGTCCGAAAGGCAATCTCCAGCCGTTCTCCTTACTGTGACTGACTTATCACGTAAACCCTTATACAACATAGGAAGAACTTTTTCATCTTCAATCATCCCCAAATAGACAATAGCCAATCGGCGAATGGATACTTTCTCGTCCTCCAGGGCTTTCTCCAGCAGAGGCAGGTCATCTAAAGTCGGATCCTCCATCGCATCAAGCTTTTGATACCTTGTTTGCCAGTCCGGGGCTTCAAAGTCCGCGACACTTACCTTTTGCTTTTTCTTGTAAATGAGAGGTCCTTTGGAATCGGTTGTTTCCTGTGCTTCTTCTACAAGTGCTGCCAGCCTTTCAGAAGGATAGGCTGCAACTAGTTCTTCCGTCACGTTGTTACCAATCTCATCTAAGTCTCCGTACCTGATACCGTAATCTTTCCACTTTCTGAGAAGGACGACATTATCCCCATCTTTTTGTGCCTGACCGATCGCCTCCAGAAATGGGGCGGGAAGTGAAAATCGCTTCTCTTGTTCTCCGTCTGTCACCTTAACTTGCATCGGAATTCCCTTGAACATCTGCACGCTAACATTCACTTCACCAAAATGTTCTTCCATGGGAGATTCATTTTCCTGGTCCAAAGTATCTTCACCGAAAGCTTTTCTAACCTGTGGCAATAGCTCCTGCCAATCGAATTTCGCATTTCGCTCAACGGCTAAGAAGTCGGCAACATGATAGACCCCTTTAATGCCGTTTATGGCAAGGATATCTTTAATGACGGGAGGAGCCCCTTCCGCTTCATCTTTTTTATAATTATTGCTCTTCCCGGCTTTCATTTCCTGATCAAGAAGAACCTTCATTGTATTAGGACTTGGAGTAGGTTCAATCGATACTATCCTCAAGCTTGTTACCCCTTTCTATAAACAGTTCTTATACCATCCATTCTAACACAGTATCCATGATGCCTTAAACGGAGAGACTTATTCTGCAAATTCGGAAAGATATGTCCATCTTTCAATGAGCCCTTCCAATTGCTCGTTGAGATTTTCACTTTCGTTCATTAACTGTTGTGCTTTTTCAAAATCACTGCCTACCTTTTGCAGCTCAGCATCTGCTTCTTCTATCCTCTGCTCGATGTCGGCCATCTTTTCTTCAATTTCGTCCCATTCCCTCTTTTCCATGTAAGAAAGCCTCTTTTTCTCTTTTTCCTTTTCTTCCTTCACGGGAGCAGATTCTTGCTTCTTACCCGGATCCTGCTTCTTACTTTTCGCTTCGTTCTTTTCCAAGTACTCAGTATATTCCCCAAAGTAAAAGTCGATTTGTCCATCTCCATTAAAGACCAGTAATTGCTCAGCTGTTTTATCTAGAAAGTAGCGGTCATGGGAAACGGTTATGACGACACCTGAAAATTCATTTATATAATCCTCCAGAACGGTGAGGGTTTCTGTATCTAAATCATTCGTCGGCTCATCAAGCAAAAGGACATTCGGTTTTGACATCAATAGCTTAAGCAAAAAGAGTCTTCGTTTTTCTCCTCCGGAAAGCTTTCGGATCAATGTACCATGCGTACTCATTGGAAATAGGAATCTTTCCAACATGGAAGTAACTGAGATTTGCTCGCCTTTATCCGTCGTTATATATTCTCCTGCTTCCCTTATATATTCGATCATACGCATATTCTCATCAAGTTCTTCATGACCTTGAGTATAGTATGCGACCTTTACGGTTTGGCCTTTGAGTAATTCACCACTTGTAAGCTCATCGGTTCCAGTAAGAAGGTTAAGAAATGTTGATTTTCCGCTCCCATTTTTACCTACGATTCCGATTCGGTCTTTAGGTTTAATAAGGAAAGAAAACTCATCTAAAATTCGCTTGTCATCAAACATTTTTGAAGCATCCTTGAACTCAAACACTTGTTTACCCAGACGGTTTCCTCCGATTGCCATGTCAACCTGGCCGCCTGAGGGACCTGAAGACATCGTATCCTCTAAATTTTCAAATCGTTGAATTCGAGCCTTTTGTTTAGTGGTTCTGGCTTTTGCTCCCCTTCTCATCCAGGCAAGCTCTCTTCGATAAAGGTTTTGCTGTTTTTCGGATAATTGGCGCTCCACTTCTTCCCTGGAAGCCTTCGCCTCGATAAATGAAGCATAATTTCCTTTGTAGGAGTAAAGGTTTCCTCCATCCAATTCGAAGATTCTGTTCGTTACCTTATCGAGGAAGTATCGGTCATGGGTCACGAGCAACACAGACCCGTTATACTTCCCTAAATAATCTTCGAGCCATTTGATGGACTGATAGTCTAAATGGTTGGTCGGTTCGTCCAGGATTAATAAGTCAGGTGTTTCAATCAGGACGCCTGCCAGCGCCACTCTCTTTTTTTGACCACCTGACAACTCCCTCATTTTCTTTGAAAAATCGTGAATTCCCAATTTTGTTAAGATGGATTTCGCATTTGCACTTGCATCCCAGGCGTGAAGGATATCCATTTGCTTTTGAGCTTCAAATAAATCTTCTTGTATTCGAGGATTTTCTGAGTTGTTCTCCATTTCCATAAGGGCCATTTCATAATTGCGCATAGCCTGAATGATTTTTGCTTCACCACGAAACACTTGTTGTATCACGGTTAAATCCCCATCAAAAGCAGGCTCTTGTTGAAGGTAGGCAATATGATAATCGCCCGGCTTAGAAAGCTCTCCGGTATCATATTCTTCCATCCCGGCAATGAGTTTCAACAGACTTGATTTCCCCGTTCCATTCACCCCGATCAGTCCTACTCTTTCTTTCTCGGTAATCGAAAACGATATATCTTTAAATAGAGTTTTCTCTCCATACGTTTTAGAAAGATTCTCAGCTGTTAACATTCTCATTCTTGACCAGTCCATTCTTTATTAAATTGCTCTAAAAACCGCAGCATGAAAGCATGACGCTCCTCTGCCAGCTTCCTTCCCGTTTCCGTACACATTAAGTCTTTCAACTTCAATAACTTTTCATGAAAATGATGGATGCTTGAGCTATCCCCATTTCTATACTCCTCTATGGTCATCTCCGTCCTGACTTGAAATTCAGGGTTATAAAGTGGTCGACCTTTCTTTCCTCCATATGCAAACGTTCTTGCAATCCCTATGGCACCAATGGCATCTAGGCGATCGGCATCCCGAACGATTTTCGCTTCTAAAGTAGTTAATACTGCTTCGTGTCCACCTTTATATGATATGGAATAAATAATCGATTCCAGTAATTTCGTTTCAGTTTCCGTAAGAGACAGAGTGGAAAGGATGTGATCCAGCCTTTTCTTCCCCTCTTCTTCTTCTACAAACTTATCATCCGGAACATCATGCAGCAATGCAGCCAACTCAATGATAAATGTATGGTGTACTTTTTCTTCCCTGGCAATGATCCTAGCCAGCTTTCGTACCCGATCCAAATGATACCAATCATGTCCTGTTGACTCACCAAGGTACTCACGTTTCAAATAGTCGATCATACCGTCCAGCTCTTTCCGTTCCATGGTCACCTTCTCCTCTATTGTACCAAATAATATCCTCTAATCAGAATAAAAAGGAGTGGATGTATGATTCTTCACATCCCTCCTTTCTCTACTAATTCTCTTCGTTATCTCCAAACCAGCTTATTCCAATCGTATTAGCGCCTGCATGTACTCCGATGACAGCTCCCAAAGGATACGCCCCGAATTCTAACTCCGGGTACGTTTTTTTCAATTGTTCTATCCATTCTAATGCATCTTCCCGGTTTAACCCGTGTAATACGGATACTTTCTTAATGTTTTTCACAGATAGAGCTTGATTTAAGCGATCACTCATGCTCGTCAATCCTTTTTTAATACTTCTTACCTTGTCCTTCACTTCAAGTTTTCCATTCTCTATGGCAAGCATAGGCTTTACATTGAGAACACTCCCCAGGAAGAAAGAAAGCCCACTCATTCGTCCACTTTTATGTAGTTGCTCTAAGCTGCCCACCATTACATAGGTTTCACAAGAAGTGATTCTTTTTTCAATTGCTGCTTTTATCTGCAGTGGGTCTTTCCCTTCATGCAGCAGTCTTTGACCGTACAGGATCAATTCTGTCAATGGATTGGAAATGACTTTGGAATCTATACAGATTATGTTCGGTAGTGTATCCTTTAACAGTTCTGCAGCTTGATGGGCAGATGAATATGTGCCGCTGAAATGGGAAGAAACATGGATCGAAAAGATATAATCATAGTCCTTGGATAATTCTTCAAACAACTCTTTAAACGTCCCGATTGAAGGTTGTGAGGTTTTCACTTCTACCTTTTCTTCTTTTAATTTCAAGAACAATTCTTCCGGAGATAAGTCTACGCCGTCTTGATACTCCCGCTCACCAAAAAGGATAATCATTGGAACGATATAGATGTGATTTTCTTTACTATTTGAATGAATTGGAACAAATGCTGTGCTATCTGTTACCCAGGCTATTCTCATTGTAAAATCCCCTTTTTCTATATAATGATAAACTCTTTCTAGTACTAGAAGTCTATTCGGTCAAGCTGTTGTAATGTATCAACCGAAAATGAGATCATTTGAAGAACATCATCCACCATTTCTTCTGTAATGACTCTATTAAAAGTCAGAACCCCCTTGTAGGCAGTCGGTTGTAGAGAAGATGTAATCTCTTTCCATTCCCAATTCTTATCCTTGCTCCATATTTCTTCAAGAAACGACCGGCAATGGCGCAACTTCTCATCGCCCTCATAGACAATGAGGATGTCAGCTCCTGCCGTATTCATTTCTGTCATCATCTTTCTCTCTGCCAGAAGATGACCCATATCAGCTTTCAAATGAAACTTTATCGAAATGGATTTTTTGTAAGGTAAAGAATAGTGAATTTGATAGCAACGTTCATAGTGGGCAAAGTCAAATAAATCCTTCCGGTCAAGAATTTGGATTTCACCTGTCAAATCAAGATCATAAACAGCTCCCTCAAAGACTACCTTTAAGTTATCAAATGCTGTTGGATCAAACATGTTCTCCTCTCCTTTCAAACCTCGATGGTTAAAATAACCCTATAGCCCTGCCTTCATCATCTACATTCATTCCGAATGCAGCGGGTTTTTTTGGCAGGCCAGGCATGGTCATTACTTCTCCTGTTAATGCAACAATAAATCCCGCTCCAATTTTCGGCTTAAGCTCTCTGATTGTGATCGTAAAATCTTCAGGCCGCCCAAGTTTAGATGGATCATCGGATAAGGAATATTGAGTCTTAGCCATACAAACGGGCAGTATCCCCCACCCTTGATCTTCAAACTGCTGGAGCTGCTTTCGTGCTTTCACCGTATAATCTACTTCTTTCGCTCCGTAAACCTTTTTCGCAATCGTTTCGATTTTAGATTGGAGTGAATCAGAAAGTTCATATAGACGAGAGAATTCTTTCGTGTTCCCTTCTATCTCATGCAATACCTTTTCAGCTAAGTCTCTTCCACCCTTTCCACCTTTTGCCCATACATCGGTTAGTGAAACTTGTACTCCCAGGTTTTCACACCAATTAATAAGGGTCTGGATTTCGTCATCACTATCCGTCACAAATCGATTAACCGCAATCACATAAGGTACGTTGAAATGATCTAACGTTTCCATATGCTTCTTCAGATTAGATAATCCTTTTTGCAGTGCCTGAAGATTTTCAGTTTGAAGATCACCTTTCCCTTGACCTCCATGCATCTTCAGAGCACGGATGGTGGCAACAAGCACGATGGCATCCGGTGCTATGTCTGCAGCTCGAGATTTGATATTCAGAAACTTCTCGGCTCCTAAATCAGCACCGAACCCAGATTCCGTTACAACATAATCAGCCAGTTTAAGAGCCGTTTTGGTCGCCATGACACTATTACACCCATGGGCAATGTTTGCGAATGGCCCTCCATGAATAAGGGCAGGAGAATGTTCGATCGTTTGAACGAGATTAGGTTTTAAGGCATCCTTTAACAATAAGGTCAGCGCACCTTCAACTCCTAAATCTTCGACGGTCACGGGTTGTTTTGAAAAGTTGTATGCGACAACCATTCTTCCAAGCCTTCTTCTTAATTCCTCAAGGTTTTCAGATAAACAGAGAACAGCCATAATCTCAGAAGCCACTGTAATATCAAATCCGTCTTCACGGGGAACACCTTGTACCGGTCCACCTAAACCAACGATGATTTGTCTGAGGGCACGGTCATTCATGTCCAGAGCCCGTTTCCATACGACCCTTCTTTGATCAATATTCAATTCATTTCCCTGATGGATATGATTATCTACCAATGCGGCTAAAGCGTTATTCGCAGTCGAAATAGCGTGGATATCACCTGTGAAATGAAGGTTGATATCCTCCATGGGCAGGACTTGTGAATACCCTCCTCCTGTTGCTCCGCCTTTTATTCCCATCGTTGGACCAAGTGATGGTTCCCTCATGGCAATGATGGTGTTTTTATCTAACTGATTTAACGCATCACCGAGTCCAACCGTAACCGTTGATTTCCCCTCGCCTGCAGGAGTCGGGTTAATCGAGGTTACAAGGATTAATTTCCCATTGGCATGGTCCTTGAGTTTATGTATCGCTTCATAGGATAATTTCCCTTTGTATTTACCATAAAGCTCAATATCATCTTCTGTTAGGCCGATTTGCCCTGCAATATCCAGTATCGGTTTCATAGTCGCTTGTTGAGCAATATCAATATCTGACTTCACTATCTTCTTTGTCATTGTCACCTGAATTCACCTTCTAGTTATGTAATTTGAAATAGGGTCTGAGCCATAAATATAAATTTTACAAAAATTCATGTTTACTCTTAAACTTCATTTACAATCCATTTGTAATCTTAAATTAAAGTGTAACTTAATTTTACACTATGTTTTATATCTCCACCATTATTGCCTTTTATAGGGGGGAATAAGATTGCTGAAAGAAAAGTCGATTCTCATTTTGACCGCACGTTTTGGAGAAGGACATATTCAAACTGCTGAAACTCTGGCTCATACATTTAAGAGAAAGGGATTTGAACGAGTGCACATCTGTGATCTATATGGAGAAGCCTACCCTGCCATGCACTCCCTGGCCCAAAATTTATTAAAAAAAGGATTTTCCAAATTCGGTACACCTTTCTATAAAGCATTCTACTATGGAACAGATAAACTCTCCTCAAAAGGTTTGAGTTACTTTTATCAGCATTTAGGAAAAAAGCGCCTTATGAAACTGGTTGAAACTTACTCACCATCATGCATTGTCACGACATTCCCGCTTCATGCAGCACCATACTTGCGACTTCGCTCAAGCTTAACTATACCTACATATACCATCATTACAGACTACTGTGCCCATCCGTTGTGGATTCATCCGATGATCGAGAAATACTATGTAGCAACAGATCACGTAAAGAGGACTCTCATCTCTTACGGAGTAGAGACAGGGAAAATCTTCGTTAGCGGTTTACCCATCCGGTCCAGCTTTCATCATACTGTCGAAAAAAACTATAAAGAATTTGGACTTTCACCACAACGGAAAACCATCACCATTATGGGGGGCGGTCTGGGTTTGCTTCCAAATATCGAACCCCTTTTAAGCTCTCTATCCAAAGATAAAAATCTTCAGGTAGCCGTTGTGTGTGGGAGGAACCATCAACTTTATAAACAACTGGAAAAAAACTCAAACGAAAACATCCACATTTTCGGATATATACCCAAAGTGGAAAAACTGTTTTCCCTTACCGACTGTCTGGTCACTAAGTCGGGTGCCTTATCCTTAACAGAAGCCGCTTGTTTTAAATTGCCCATCATCATTTTTAAGCCTGCACCCGGCCAGGAGAATGAGAATGCCAATTATTTATTAAAACAGACTGCAGCACTCACCTATTCGAATCAAACAGACTTTCTGGATAGCATTTATCGATGCCTCTATAATAAAAATACGATAGATTCTTTATCAAAAAATGTATCCTCGTTATTTAACAAGAATGCCTGTACCACAATCGTAGAGGATATTCTTCGACACGACCACAAGAAAAACATACTTGTTGAAGGGAGAATGTGACTTGGAAACATCCACACACATCCTATTTGGTGTCGGCATCGCTTCATTAGCTTCCTTGGATCCTATTCTTCAGGAATTTCCATTGCCTGTCTACGTCTCCTGTATTCTGGCTTCCAATGCACCTGACTTTGATTATGCTTTTAAGTTAAAAGGGAAAAGTGAATATTATAAACTTCATAGAGGTTTTTCCCATTCTCTTATTATGCTGCCTCTTTGGGCCTTTCTGATTACAGCAGGAATTGCCTTAATCTATCCGGAAACAGAATTCCTTCAACACCTTTTCTTATGGAATTTAGGAGCTGTCATTGTACACGTCCTTACAGATTTGCTCAATTTTCACGGCACTCAGGTATTTCGCCCTTTTACCGAAAAATGGTTCAGCTTTGATTGTATTCCTTTATTTGACTATTTCATTTTCTTATTACACATTTCTGGTATCATTCTTTCACTCACAGGCTTTCATCCCGGGAAAACATTTCTCGCCCTATATCTCTTACTCTTCATTTATTTATTAGTAAGGTTTGCAATCCGCTCTTATATTTATCATCAGTTGACTGCTCACTTTCTAAAGTCCAAGGGAATGAAGATCCTTCCTAATATGGACCTTTATTCATGGCAGGTGATCATAGAAGGTGAAGAGGATTATATTCTTGGGAGGTACACATGGGGGAAATTCGTGGTGGACTCTGTTCTCCAGAAAGAAACTTCACATTCGTGGATAGAATTTTCAAAGCAAAACAAGGATATCTCCAACTTCATAACCAGTACAATTTTTGTTTATCCAAGAGTGATTGAAAGAAAAGAAGCTCTTGAAGTAAGATGGATTGATTTACGTTTTCGAAAAGGCAGGAGATTCCCATTTAAAGCGATCTGGGTTTTCTCACATCACAAATCGCTGGAGAAAAGCTATGTAGGGTGGTTCCATCATCCGACTCAGTATAAGCGCATCAAAAAAGAACTTGTCAATGAAGTAAGTAAATAAAAAACATGATCGACCCCTGAAATGGGATCGATCATGTTTTATTATTTTCGGAACATAAACAATGTCATAAAGGTTAAAGCCTGTTTTAATTCATTTGTGAGATTCTCTGCTAAGGACGACTTCACACCTTTTTTATATACCCAGTCTTCATCGATCTTCTTCCACCCTTTTTCACCAGCCAGTTTCTCTAACTCCCATGGCATCATCGTATTACATATCGCTTCCTTTCCATGAAGACGTGGAAAGGCATTATCTCTTGGGTGAGCAGTGGGACCTAGTAAACCAATACATATGTACCCATTCGGAGTTACAACCCGCTCGATTTCGTTTAGAGTATGTAAGGGATTTTCAGTCCATTCGACTGAATTTATCGCCATGACGGCATGAAATTGTCCATCTTGAAATGGAAGGGATCGCAAATCACCCTGTAGAAATGATAGTTGGTCCTTTTCTTGCTTCTTCGCTATTTCAACCATCTTCCCAGAAAAATCCATCCCTGTGACCTCATACCCCTTCTTATATAACAAGTATGAACCATATCCGTCACCACATCCTAAATCAGCTACACGATTTCCAGTATCAATATGTTTAGTGAAAAATGGAATGATCGCTTTCCTACTTCCACTCGTCCACATTTCAACACTTCTTTCGTGCCAATAATCCGCATTGTCTTCCCAGCGGGTTTTCGCACTTGTATGCCATTCTGAATTTTTCATATGTACACCTCAATAATATTTTCTTTTTTTCTCGTTAGTTCTATATTCTCATTCGATAAGCGAAAATCCTTCTTTCCAAGAGTGAAGACTTGGAGAACTTAGAATAATCAATAATATTATTATGTAAACTTAATTGACGCATTAGTAAACGATTATGTTTTCCATCCTCTTTGTCCATACTAGTCTTAAAATCAGAATAAGAAAGGTGATGTTGTATGGAAGAGATTTCTAAAGTTCAACGGAACTATCATGGAGACATAATCAGCTTCCAAACTTCTTCTGGCCGTATAATCTCCTATCGAAAAGCTGTTTTAGAAGCTTCAGAGGGATTACTACAAGGAGTGACTTTAAATGAGAATGAATGGGGAGAAACAGAATTATCAAGTATGTCCGTTGATGATGGAAGCTTCAATGACTATCCTTCAATTTTTTGAACGGGACCTTTTCCTGATTTGTGCACTTAGAAACAATACTTAAAACAACAAAAAGGACATTCATGCTCTGTTGCATGAAGTCCTTTTTTCTTTGTTCCAGTTGTCATGATTTTTATTCACTACGATTTTGAATGGTTCGAAGTTCTTCTACCCGGTCCTTCTCTTCATCGAAGAATTGGACAAGATCTCCAATACGATCAATGGAATCCCAGCTTAAGTGGTGTTCGATTCCTTCCACGTCTTCATAAATATGCTCTTCTTTCACTCCAATTACACGAAGGAATTGTTCTAATAGTTCATGTCTATATACTAAACGCTTTCCTACTTTGTTTCCTTTTGGAGTCAGAACAAGCCCGCGATATTTCTCGTAAATGAGATAATCATCCTTATCTAACTTCTGCACCATTTTGGTAACCGAGGAGGGGTGAACAGATAAAGCTTCTGCTATATCTGATACTCTGGCATAACCTTTGTTCTCAATTAACATATAAATCTGTTCTATATAATCTTCCATACTTGGTGTAGGCATTCTGTACCCTCCAAATTTTCCATAAATATCATTAAAAGTTTACTATAACTACAGAATGAATACAACCCAAGCTCTTTAAATTACTCCTCTGTCAACCGTTGATTCAGGATCCTGGATACCAACCCGTGTTTCGGTGATAACATCCATACGATGAAGAAAACAAGTCCCGCGGCCACTGCCATTGCACCTGAAATGGACACATCGAACATCTTTGCCCCGTAATATCCGATGATGCTATCAAAGACTCCAATGCCCCCGCTTAGAAGAAGCATCACTTTATAACGGTCAGTAAGTAAATATGCTGTAGCTCCAGGGGCAATGAGCATCGCTACCACGAGAATCGCACCTACACTATCAAATGCGGATACGGTCGTAACGGATACCAGACCCATTAATATATAATGAACCGCAAGTACCGGGATACCGATAGCCGCTGCCATACTTGGATCAAAAGAAGTTAGTTTAAACTCTTTGAACAGAAGGAAAATGATGAGAATATCCAATAGCAACACAGATCCCAGCATCACAACTGATTTAGGAATGTCCCCAAGTATTGGCAATGACAAGGTGTTCCAAGGGACGAATGCAATTTCACCCATTAAGGCATGCTCCACATCCAAATGAACATTCTTAGCAAATAATGAAATGAGGATGACCCCTACAGCAAACAGGGACGTAAACACTACACCTATTGCAGCATCTTCCTGGATCCCGCTGGAATTCAATAACTGAACCATAAAGGTAGTCAACAATCCAGCCACTGCTGCACCGATCAACATATAAAATCCATTCATACTTTGGCTGACAATGAAGGCCATAACCAATCCGAGGAGCACGGTATGGCTGATTGCATCTGCTAACATCGACATCTTTCTCAGGATTAAGAAGCATCCTACGATTCCACAGGATAAACCTACTAAACTACCAGTCAGAAGAATCCATAATTCATAACTCATATCCTTGCCCCCCTCTTCTGCTGGACATCTTTACGTTTAAGAAAGGATATTGCATATAAATATCGGACATTTTCATTTGCAGCTTTGTGAGTTGCTCTTTTGATAACGCCTCTTTTTCTTCCTTTTCAATCCACTGGATATCAAGTGATCCCAACTCACTCGGGTACATTTCTTTCAGTTCCATGATTTCATCAACAAAGCTGAATTGCTCCGCTTTCATTAGCCCTGATTTTGTAATCGTCAATATTCCATCCTCTTGATTCAGGTAACCTTTTTTCATTAAATGCTTCAATACCCGATTAAATCTTAAGTTAGAAATATTGCTTTGTTGAAATAAATGATCTACACCTATCGTTTGCTTACCGGATTCATACATCTTTTTCATTATAAAGCGCACAGCCAGTCGATCATCATTTTTCAATCTTTTCAATATAACTGAGATTAATCCGCGCTTCGGAGAGAACAGCATGGATATGATGAAAATAATTGTAGCCGTCAAGACAATGAATGGGCCGGTCGATAACCCTTTACCAAGGGTACTGATCAGCGTTCCGACTGCCCCTGATAAGCCACCGACCATTCCAGATATAAAGACCATTGTCCGCAATGAATCCGTCCAGTATCTTGCTGATATGGCAGGAGTGATCAGCATAGCCGCCATCAGGATGACACCTACTGCTTGAATTCCGATGACAACCGTAATAACTAATAAGGAAACAAAAAGGAAATTCAAGAATCCTACAGGAAGCCCGATTCCCCTTGCGAATTGAGGATCAAAGGTACTCACCTTAAATTCTTTGAATAAAAGGGACGTAATAATAATTAAAGCCGCTGCCGTCAAGCCCATAAGCTGAACATCTCTCCCCACAAGGGAAGCTGCCTGCCCAAAGATGAAATCATCCAAGCCGCTTTGGTTACCCGTAGGCATTTGAGCAACTTTTGTTAAAAGGACGATGCCTAATCCAAAGAATACAGACAATACTAAGCAAATAGCCGTGTCTTCCTTGATTCTCGTTGTGTTCGTAATGAGTTGTATC
The DNA here is from genome assembly GCF_056159585.1 of Rossellomorea sp. ABR4_004. Taxonomy (NCBI): domain Bacteria; kingdom Bacillati; phylum Bacillota; class Bacilli; order Caryophanales; family Bacillaceae; genus Rossellomorea; species Rossellomorea sp. ABR4_004. The sequence goes on from NZ_JBSWVM010000001.1 coordinate 432,618, forward strand.
GTGTAAGCAGCAAGTAGACCCGTGGCGGCAGCACCAATCAATAGTACAAAGAAATTTTTCTCCCCCATGAACATAAATGCAAAACAGATTCCCGGCAATGCTGCATGGGCGACCGCATCGCCTATTAAGCTTTGTTTCCTTAGTAAAGCAAAACTGCCTAAAACTCCGCTGGCAATACCCAGTAACAAGGTACTCAATAATACCCATTGTGTATTTCCGTCCGTTAAAATCGATTGCCATAAATGATTCATCATACTCACCTCTTTCTATGGATGAATCAGCATTTTATCCTTTTCCAGGAAAGATAGTTTCCCTCCATAGGTCAGTTGTAAATTCTCTACACTAAACACATCTTTTGTTGGACCGTAGGCTATCGTTTTTCTATTCAGTAACAGCGTCCAATCGAAATACTCTGTAACAGTTTGTAAATCATGATGAACAACAAGTACAGTCTTTCCTTGTTCCTTTAATTCATTCAATAACGAAATGATTGCTTTTTCCGTTGCAGCGTCCACACCAACAAATGGTTCATCCATGAAATACACTTCCGCTTCCTGAGCCAGTGCCCTCGCAAGAAAAACCCTTTGCTGCTGCCCTCCTGATAGCTGACTGATTTGTCTTGATGCAAATTGAGTCATTCCTACCTTATCGAGACACTCCATTGCAAATTGAACATCTTTTTTTGATGGTCTCTTAAACCATCCTAAATGACCATATCTCCCCATTAATACGACATCCAATGCATTTGTAGGGAAATCCCAATCTACAGATCCACGCTGGGGGACGTACCCAACTACTTTGCTTTTAGGGGAATAGGCTTTTTCAAAGATTTTGATATCACCGGACGAGCGGGGAACCAACCCCAGAATGGCTTTAATTAATGTCGATTTCCCTGCACCATTAGGACCGACAATTCCAATTAACTTACCCTTTGGAACAGAAAACTCTACGTCCATCAAAACCGGTTTTCTATGATAAGCAACGGTTAACCCCTTAATATCAACTGAATTCATGGTATTGCCTCCTAAGACTTACTTTAGTCCCTCTACAATCGTATCAACGTTATGCTTATACATACCAATGTACGTTCCTTCTTCTGTTCCTTCTTTCCCCATGGCATCTGAGAATAATTCCCCGCCTTTTTCAACTTCATGGCCTTTATCCTGCGCACCTGCTATAACGGCGTTGATCGATTTTTCAGAGATACTTGATTCTACAAACACAGCTTTGATGTTTCTGTCTACCAATGTATTTACAAGAGACTGCACGTCTGCTAATCCATATTCAGCATCTGTACTCAGACCTTGTAATCCCATAACTTGAAGATCGTATTTTGCTCCGAAGTAATTGAATGCATCGTGAGCTGTTACAAGAACTCTTTGTTCTTCTGGAATCTTTGACATTTCTTCCGTAGCATATGCTTTCAGTTCATCTAATTCCGCAAAGTACTTTTCAGTATTTTGAATATAGTCTTCTTTGTTTTCAGGGTCTTTCTCGATCAATCCGTCCCGCACTTGCTCCAATGCAATTTTCCATAAATCAATATCGAACCACACATGTGGGTCAGTTGCCGTATTATCTGCCTGATCTTTACGCAGTTTATCTTTAGGTATACTATCAGCGATCGCATAAGTCGGTTTTTCTTTGTTCATTTTTTCGAAGATCTCAAGCATTTTCCCTTCTAAATGGAGACCGCTATAGAAAATAATATCTGCTTCCTGAAGTTTACCAATATCCGACTGTTTAGCTTTGTAAAGATGAGGATCCACACCAGGGCCCATTAAACTTTGAACCTCTACATGCTCTCCGCCAATATTCTTAACCGCATCCCCTATTTGCCCTATTGTTGTCGTAACGACTATTTTATCGTTTTTAGTACCAGTGGTAGTTGCTCCGCAGCCTGATAGGATAAGTCCTGCCGCTAAAATAATGATCATCCCGATAAGAGCCATTAATCTTATTTTCATGTTTGATCTCCTCTCCAACCCAATTTTTTTGATTTCTACTACATCTACCTTATTCATCAAACTTATATTTGTTCACTTTTTTTTACACAAGTAATTTCTTTTTTATAAGACTACAAAAGTTTCCTTAGTGCAATAAAAGTTTCCTTAGTGCAAATTTTATTTCCTTACTCAATACTTGTCAATACATATGAACCAAATTGTTTAAACATTTCAGCAAAAAAGAAGGAATGTTGACTCGAAAATCGTCATATTGTATAGTAAAGACATCATTGAAGTGTACGATTTTTATGCTTATTCCAATGTATGAGAGTCAATCATTTCGTGAAAAATATTTTTCAGAGGCACGAACGTGCTTGAACGATTTAGGAGGATTCGAAGATGCAAAATGGTAAAGTAAAATGGTTCAACAATGAAAAAGGATTTGGATTCATCGAAGTTGAAGGTGGAGACGATGTATTCGTTCACTTCTCAGCGATTCAAGGTGAAGGGTTCAAATCATTAGAAGAAGGTCAAGAAGTTTCTTTCGACGTAGTTGAAGGAAATCGTGGACCTCAAGCAGCAAACGTAGTTAAATTATAATTGTTCGAACTATATAGCATACCAAAGGGCAGCAATTCTTAGGTTCACCTAAGAATTGCTGCCCTTTATTATTCAATGCAATTTTTGTCCGAAATTTCGAATTTGTTCTCCGATGGTGCATTTTTCTATACAAAAGCGGTGAGCATAGGTTTTACCATACTCTTTGCGAAAGTGAGCTTTGAGTAAGCAGTCGTTACAGTAGGTGTCTATGAGCTCATCCACTTTATCCACCACTTCTTTTCGATTCATGTGATCACTCCTAAGCTTGTTCAAGGACTTCCTGGGTATCGTTATTTATAGAGTATATAATAGGGAACGAAATTATTCTATTCGTTTGTTACTGTGGACTTTTGTCCCTTGTAAAGCTTGATTGGCCAGCTTATCCGCTTCTTTATTATCTTTTCTATTCAGCACGATCCAATTGATTTTTAATCGAAGCTTTTTGATGAGGGCTTCAATACGATCGAGCCACCGACTCAAGCTCTCTTCATAACAAGGCCATTCCCCTTCCAACTGTTTTATTACCACCTGGGAATCTCCATTAATCGTACAAGGAACATTCTTCACGCCGATTTCAACAAGCAACCCGAGGGCAATGTGTAAGGCTGCGTATTCTGCTTCATTATTATTTTCAATTTCCTCGAGAAGCTCATTTTTTCTGATTCTAAATGATTCTCCACCTTTATCGTAATAGATGACAACACCTGCACCGGCAATGAGCGATTCCTTATCAAACCCTCCGTCGAAATACACAACGATGTTTTCTGGTTCCTTGTCTAATTCCTGATTCAGTTTGATAAATTCCTTCCTTGACCACGAATTCCCCATTTCATCTATGACTTCAAGATCATGGACTCTTCCGGTTTTCATCAGATCATCGATATGAATCATTGTTTCTTTTCTTGGGAAGTAGTTGGATTCAAACCATATACTCGACGGTGTTTTACTTGCATATTTAAATTTTAGTTTCATTTCCATAATCATTCGCTCCTTTTTCTTCATATGATTGTTCATTTATACTTTTATTTGTATAATGAGGACTATTGTTTCATTTACACGTTCATTAGGAGGACTTTATATGTTTAATATATGGTTTGGATTAGTCTTCGTACTCATTACATTCTCTTTACTTCTGATTATGTATCGACTGTTTGGACGAACTGGACTGTTTGTATGGATAGGGATATCCACGATACTTGCTAACTTACAGGTCGTTAAAACGATTGAAATTTTCGGGTTGACCGCTACTTTAGGGAATGCCATGTACGGAACCGCTTTTTTAGTAACAGACATCCTTAACGAAAAATATGGAAAAAAAGAAGCCCAGAAAGCGGTGTGGCTGGGGTTCTTCACTTTAATCGTTATGACTATTATTATGCAGCTCGTGTTAGTATTTCAACCACATCCTGAAGATTTCGCCCAAGAATCGCTGGCAACAATCTTTGGGATCATTCCTAGAATTGCTCTTGGAAGCTTAGTCGCTTACCTCGTGAGTCAATTAACAGACGTGTATATCTTCACGTATTTAAAGAGGAAATTCCCTTCAGATTCACAGTTTTGGATTCGCAATAACGGAAGTACCATGGTAAGTCAGCTTTTGGATACTCTTGTCTTCACAAGCATTGCTTTCCTGGGAGAATATCCGATGGAAGTCTGGTTTGAAATATTCATTACTACTTATCTCCTCAAATGGGTCATATCCATTATTGATACCCCATTTGGTTATGTGGCAAAACGATTCCCTAAAGAAATGTGATAGTTGAATGGGGCCTGGGGAACTGGTTTTCCCCAGGCTCTATTATTGGAGGGATGAAATATGGTTTCGTTCTCCCTGCCTCTATTTTATATGCTACTATAAACTTATTCTAAAGATGTACGTTGAGGTGAACACATATGATCGAAGTGAATATTGATGGAGCAAGTGCTGGTAACCCCGGGCCAAGTGGAGCCGGTATATTTATTAAAGACAACGGAAAAGTGGAAAAACACTCCATTCCTTTAGGGAGCATGGATAATCATGAGGCTGAATTTATGGCCTGCAGGAAAGCTCTGGAGATCTGTTTAGAAAAACGTGCTGATACCGTTTGGCTGAAAAGTGATTCTCAAGCTGTCGTTCATGCGATTGAGAAAGAGTTTGTAAAGAATATTCAATATAAACAGTTGCTCGATGATATATTGGACTTGACCAAGCAAATCGATCTTTTCTTCGTAAAGTGGATACCCAGTAAGGAAAATAGAGCTGCAGATGAGCTGGCACGAAAAGCCATTCATCTGAACTAAAGAGTGAAATGGGAGGCCGATTGGTGGCTATCCTATTTTTTTATGAGTAGACAATAGGAAAGACCACCAAAAAAGAAACAATCATTTTTGGTGGTCAAGTGTCTTAGGCCAAGCCCTGTTTCTCCATCCACCTGAGCGCTTCTTTTCGAGATGGGATGTTTTGGGAATGAAGTCTTTCTAATATAGACATATAAAAACTGCTATCGAATTGTTTTTGAGCTTTTAATGTGATTTCAATGGCGCTATTGACCAGTTCATCCGGGGCATCTGTGTATTTTTTACCAAAATAGATGAAGCCAATTGCGTCTTCTTGAAATTTGAAGCCTTTGTTTTCAAGATCTATGAGAAATTCTTCTGTTGTCTTTTTCACGTTTCTCCTCACCTTATCGCCACTTTGTCTTCTCTTATCTTACAGAATTTTTTTTCTTTTGCCTATCCTTTTTAGAAAACAGGAAGGCCATGTAGCCCATAAATGAACCGAGTAGTGCTCCTCCGACTACTTCTTGAGGTTGATGTCCCAGCATTTCTTTCAGCCGTTTAGGCTTTTTCTCTTCGAATTCTACCGCCTCTTTATCATGAGCTTTGCGAACGAGCTCATCCAAACTATTCACTTTAAGGGTCAGTTCACCTGTTTGTCTACGAATTCCTTGTGCATCGTACATGACGATTAGACCAAAGATAAATGAAAGAGCAAAGTCAATGGTTCTGACCCCCCTCTTTAAAGCAATAAATGTTGTTAACGAAGCAACCCCTGCACTATGAGAACTTGGCATTCCCCCGGTTTGGAAGAACAGCTCAGGCTTCCATTCCTTCTTTTTCAAAAAGTGCAGTGGTATCTTCAGACCCTGTGCGAGAGCTATACTGATAAGTGCTGTAACAATCCCTTTATTCACCCTTACACCTCCCTGTCATTAGTTTGTCCTAAATTTCTCTGCACATAGGATATTTATTATGAACATAGCCAAAATAATAATGATGACAGAAAAGGAGGGGTTTCGGTATGACAAAAGGGAATAACAAAAACAAAGGTAAAAATGCCAAAAGCGTGAATCCACAAGGAATATCACAGGATGCAGAATTTGCCATGGAGCCGAAGAGCCAATTGGAAAATGCGGCTAAGAAATCGAATACAAAGTAAGCATTTCCACATAAAAAAAGGTCAGGGGCCAAACGGATCCCTGACACCCCTATAAATGGCTAGCTTGTGGCAACCATCACATTAGAACCTACTAAATATCTTCTAAGCACCTTTAATTCTAATTCGTCCACGAAGGAAAGAGTTTCGTGAGCTACGTTATTCCACCGAGCGTCCTCTACCGAAACAGATAGGGGCACCCCACAGTGAATCTCGGCTAACTTTCTTGACACATGAAGCATGTCAAGGTCGGCTTCAATCTTTTTCCGTTGAGATGGGGTTAACTCGTGCATGTTCTCGAGAATACCTGAGATATCCTTATATTGTTGAATCAGCTTTAGTGCCGTTTTCTCTCCGATCCCTTTTACCCCGGGATATCCATCACTTGTATCACCCATTAATGCTTTCACATCAATAAACTGCTGAGGAGTAATTCCCCTCTCTTCCACAAAAATCTCTTTCGTATAGGTTTGATAGTTACCAAAGCCTTTTTTCAGAAGCATAATGTCAATATTGTCGTCCAATAGCTGCAGGAGATCTTGGTCACCGCTCAGAACGGATACTTTTCGATCGGTTTGATGAATTTTGGCAAGAGTCCCAATGCAATCGTCTGCTTCGTAACCAACTACACCAACATTCGAAAGGTTGAATCCTTCTGCCACCTCTTTTGCAAGATCAAATTGAGGAATCAGTTCAACAGGTGGTGCGTTTCGATTCGATTTATAGTCATTGAATACTTCATTACGAAATGTCTGACTCCCCATATCCCAGCATACTATGATATGTGTCGGCTTTACATGATCCGCCGCCATTAGTAAATGCTTCATAAACCCCTGAACTCCATTAGTGGGAAGTCCTTTTGAGTTCATCATGAATTGACCCGTTACGGCTGTTGCAAAAAAAGATCGAAATAATAGTGCCATACCATCTATAAGTAATAAATGCTCATTTTTATTATTCAATTCTTACACTCCTCATCGCTCATTCTCGTTTTTGTTCACTTTATAAAGTATAACATATACGAATAAATAGCTAATTGGAAAAGTGATGAACCATTTCCAATTAGCTATTCGCATTTTATTCCTTCTCCACCTTGTGATTCTCATAGGACACCCAATCACTGTAGCTTCCAACATAAAGTTTCACATGATTGAAGCCTGCTTCCTTAAGAGAAATGAAATTAGGAGTCGCTGTTACACCTGAACCGCAATAGACAATCACTGGCTCATTTTTATTAAGATCAGCGAAGCGGTCATTCTGCTGTTCTCCTTGAATAAAATATCCATCCTTCACACCCTCGGTCCACGGAAGATTGGTGGCTCCAGGAATATGACCCGGTATGCGGTCAATCGGTTCTTCTTTGCCTAAGTATCTTTCCCTGTTGCGGGAATCGATTAAAGAAGTGGCTCGATCCCCATCTGCAATACTCCTCACCTCATCCAGAGAAGCCACAATCGTTTCATTAAAGCTTGGACGATAACTTTTTGAAGGGTACACAGGGACGGTCGATTCTGTTTTCCCCAGAGCCTTTTTCCAACCTGCAAAACCACCATTTAAGATATATACCTTCTCATGTCCGATGTATTGGAACAGCCACCAGCACCGGCCAGCGAAGGCAGCTTCCTTTTCATCATAAATGACTACCGTTGTATCATTATCAATACCGACATCCTCAATCTTGCGCAAAAAATTCTTCATATTCGGAAGCGGATGGCGCCCCCCATGCTTTTTCACATATCCTGATAGATCCTTTTCCAAATCGAAAAATACGGCTCCCGGAATATGACTTTCTTTGTACCTCTCCCTACCCTCTGCCGGGTTTCCCAGAGAAAAACGACAATCAATGATTCTTAGATTTTCATCATGAATATGACCTTCTAGCCAATCCTTATCGATAATTGCCTTCATGATATTATCCCCCTCTTCTTCATTAATGCCAGTACTTCCTCCTTAGGTTCCCAGCAAGAGAATTGATAAGTGGTTCTGGTTTCATAGCCCAGGCGGGAACAGAAATAGGAGGTCTTCTGATCAGTCTTGACATCTCGAATGTGAATACAAGTTGCACAGCAATGATAAGTATTCGCCACGACCTTCCTCCTTCTTTTCTTTAAGCTTGAATCTGTTCGAGTTGCTCCAAATCACACTTTAGCTTGTTCAGGTCCTGAACGGTCTCTAATGCATCTATATTTGAATTGATCTGCTCCATCACCTGAATCAACATTTCTTCTTTAAGCGTATCAAACTCTCTGTTTAAATACGAAACTCCCCAATCTTCCAGCCGTACCTGCTCCTGTTCTAAATAGCGATCTGCAGGCACTTGAAGTAATTCTTCCAATTTTTCCTGAACAAGCTTTTTTCCGCCTTGTTCAAAGAAATGCTTAGGATTCTTAAATGAAGAAAAGGCTTCTTTGAATAGTCGCAGCTCTGTTTGTTTAAATGCGTTCTCAAATTCAATGGTACTTTCGTTTTTGTAATCCTGAGGAGAAAATACGAGTTCTTTCTCCACCTGTTGAATCATTTCTTCAAGCACCAGCCACTGCTCACTCAGTACTTTCTGAATGAACTGCTGAATGCGAAGGGAAGTTGCTCTCATTTCCTGCGCCAGATCAAATCCGACACTTACAAGAAATTCCTTCAATCCTTCCTTTATCGCTTGGGATTGGTTGGAGTATTGCAGAAATATTCCTGAATGGAAGGCTTCCTTATAAAAATCGGATACCCGGAAAAATACCCTTTGCTTCACGTAATAGACAAGTTCCTTTGATTCTTGCTGCATTTCGACTTCAAGTGGGTGTACGGATTTGGCATCGATAAGTGAGCGAACCTCAACCTTTGCACTGTTCAGCTCCTGTTTGCGTACTTCCTTATACGCTTTATCACTTGAAGCTGTATGAATATATTGTTTAAATCGTTTCAGGCCTCTATCCCACTCACTGAGAGCGGACTCAATACTCATGCTTACTAATTCATTCTGTATAAATGTTTTGAATTCCTTCTTAAATAGATCCATTCCTGACTTCTCAGAATCTGATTCTCTTAGAGCCTGGAGAGAAGATACCCCAAAGATCCTTGGAAAACGGATTCCATATTGAATCAGCTGCGTCTCCACATAGTCGATCACTTCATTCTTTTCCTCCTCGTCGCTTGCAAGATCGATGGCATTGACGACAAAGAACATTTTATCTAATTCAAACGTGTCCTTCACCCGGCCCAATTGAATGAGGAATTCACGGTCTGCCTTGGCAAAAGCATGGTTGTAATAGGTCACAAATAGGATCGCATCGGCATTTTTGATATATTCAAATGCTACTCCCGTATGACGTGCGTTAATTGAATCTGCTCCTGGTGTATCGACGAGTGTGATTCCCTGCCTAGTGATCTCACAATCGTAATAAAGATCGATGGACTCCACAAAACAAGCTTGAGCTTCATTGGCTACAAATCCTCTATACTCTTCAAGGTTGGCCATTTTTGTCATTCCAAGACTTTCTTTAAAGGTCGGATAACCATTATAAAAAGCCTGCAGGAATGAAAGGTGTACATTTTCCTTACCGCTGCCTTCACTCGTTAAAGCAGGGACAACCTCCATAGCTTCATCCAGTGTTGAAACACTGCGATTGAAATAGGATAGAGAATGAACAATGTCTTGAAATAGCTGGTCGTACGTCTTGATTTGGACATGAGCGGTCTCATGCTCACCGACTTCTGATACGGGATTGATTCGATTGATGGAGGCCGTTGTCGGATTCGGACTCACCGGGAGTATTTTCTTCCCTAATAGTGCATTGGCAAATGATGATTTCCCCGCACTAAACGCACCGAATAATGCGATGGTAAAGGATTGATTGGACAGTCGCTCTTTCTTTCCTTCTAATAAATCTGCCGTCTTTCCAAAACCATTGTATTTCCTGAATACACGGGTCATCGTTTCTAAACGTTCGATAACCTCTTCAATAGAAGCTTGTTGGTCTTGTTGTGACTTCGGCGAAAACTCTTCCCTCGTTCGAATTGTTTTCTCTTTCTGCGCAGTCTCCATGTCAGGAGCAGTAATATAATCTTCCGCTGTTGCTTTCCATTTCTCTATCCATTGTTTGATCACAAGATCAGCCTGACTTTGCTCGACTTTAACACTCATTAACTTTCCAAGTTGAGTGACCTTCTCTTCATGCAATGCGTTCCATTGATAGATGAATGCTGTTTTCTTTTGGAGTTCCTTAAGTTCTTCCTCTAAAGTTGAATTCTCTTCTGAAGAGGTGCTTTTAATTTCATTCAACGCTGCTTCAATCAAATCATTTGTATAGGCCCTGGCTTTCCTCTTTAACTCTTCAGAAAGATCATCACAGTATTGGAGAACGTAATCACTCGTTATTCCTGCACCAGGTTTGATCATATCGATGAGGAATTGTTCATTCACTTCAAGAGATAATTGATCCCACTTCAAGCGTTGGTCTGATGAAGGAATGTATTCTTTCTCCATGGTTTTTCCCAATGTCTTCAGATGCCATTCTAATTGAGATTCAATCCGTGTATTTATATCTTCTTTAAACTTCCGGATCCTGACAGCTTTTTCGTCTTCTGTTTTTTGTTTTGAAAATAAAAATCCTACTTTAAAGTCTGATTGTGTGCTTTCCAGAAAATCCTTCGCTAATTCTCTCGTTTCAAACGGCATTAAATACGCATTTTTGAGAATTTCCCTTCTTTCTTCCTCAAAATTCTCTTTTATCACTTTTACGTTTCCTCTGGCTAATGTTTCAATCAAGCTTTTCTCAGTCAGAAGAAGGGAGTCTTTGTCATTCCATTCTTCAGGTGTCAAGATGTTTCTTCCTTTTTCCTCGATTTTTCCGAGTTCTTCCTCATACCACTTTTCATGCTCAGACCTCAATTGGGAGATGGCCGATTCTGCAGAAGCTTCAATCAGTTCACTTTTCTTCTTCACCTGCTCTTCAATCAATGATTCTAATTTCTCAAGATCATTATGAGGATGATGTGGGGCTTTTAGACTTGTAAAAAACATCCCATTGGGTACAACACCCCAAGATGCAAAGGAATTCTCTACACTTTCTTTAAAGTCGCTGAATGACAATTCTTCCTCCTGGTGCTTATCAATCTGATTTACAATGAGATACAGCTTGACTCCATGACGGATCATTTCCTTTGTGAACTCGAAGTTCACCTGAGATTGAACATGGTTATAATCCATCACATAAAAGACGGCGTCGGCGAGGTGGATGGCCGATTCCGTTGATAGTCTGTGGGCATCATCCGTACTGTCTACACCCGGTGTATCTAAAATAGAGACACCCTCCGGCATCTCACTTTTGCTACGACCTATTTCAACAGAGTATACTTCCTCACCGTTTTTGCAAAAGTCCTTAATGGTGGCAAACTCATACGGTGCCTGAAAGTATAGGTTTTGGGAATGATGATAATGAATTTTTGCGAAATCCGTTGGTGCATGGTGCACCTTTACTAAATTTGCACTGGTAGGGATTGGACTAGACGGGAGGATTTCTTCTCCCATTAAGTAATTGATCATCGTTGACTTCCCTGCAGAGAAATGGCCGCAAAAGGCTAGAATCAATTCATGGTTGTGTAATTTCTCCGCTAATCTTTCTACCTTTGCAGCCCGCTCGTCGTCTCCGGATTGAAGGAACCGATCGTGGTAGGCTGTAAGTTGTTGCAATGTATTATGTAATTGTGTACTTTTATGCTTTATCTGACTCATTATACTAGTTCCTTTCTGTTTTCAGAAAAATGGTAACGGTTTTATTTTATCGTATTTATCTCAATTTCTCTATGAAATCATATCAAGCAAAGGAAATAATGATAACGGTATCAGTATATGCAGATGTTGTATTGAGTGAAAAAACAAAAAAGCCCTCTTCCGGAGAAGAAGGCTATGTATCTATCGCGTTGTGTCGGTTGCAATCAGGTTTGAATGAACAAAAGTTTTTGAGTTTTTCTGGTATGAAGATATTTTCTTTTTATTTGCTGAATCCTTCATCACATTTGATAAAACATACTTCATCATGAAGCCATACACTATTACAGTAAATACGATCAGAAACCATACCATATTAGTCCCCACCCTTTTGTTAATATATAAATGAGAATAATTTTCATCTTCAATTAGAATCTTATCAAAAACGATAATCATTTTCAATAAGAAAATTATTTTTCTTTTTTGAATAGGGGAATCCAGCCTTTTGTATGGAGATGAATCCTTTCGTAATCGGTTTCAATCCGGAGGGCTTTTTCCTCCAATGGAATCCTGATAGAGAGAATGAATTGATTCAATAGTGCAAAGATAAAAAGTGTCCAATAAGCATTAAAGAGCAATGGCACAACTAAGAATTCCAATGTAACGATAAAATAATTAGGATGTTTCAAATATTTATAAGGACCTTTCGCGACCACTTCAGCGTTCGGAAGCACAATGATCTTCGTATTCCAATACTTCCCGAGGGAAGAAATCACCCATATTCTTCCCAGCTGGGTTAGGATAAAACCAGTCAACAGGAGCGGCCAATAGGCATTAACTCCTTTATGAAAGATCCCTCCTTCTATTAATAAAGAAACAAAAAACGCTATATGGATGGCAACCATCATTTTATAATGGGACTCTCCATATTCTTTAGCTCCCTGATCCTTCATCCACTTTTCATTTGACTTGGCAATGAATAGCTCCACAAACCTTTGAATCATCAGTACGAAAAAAAACAGAATGAAATAGAGCATCATTCCCACCTCATCAAAAGCAGCTCTGAACTAAATCCAGGTCCTAAAGCGGTACCTAACCCTATATCTCCACGCTCACAGCCTTTATTCATAAATTCCTTCAGCACATACAAGATGGTTACAGAAGACATATTCCCATATTCCTTCAATACCTTCATAGATTCAGAGGTCATACTTTCATCAATCCCTAAAGCTTCCTGATAGGCTTCAATTACTTTCCTGCCGCCGGGATGAGCTACAAAATGGTTAATGTCTTCAAGCCTAAGACCATTATCGTTGATGAATCCCTCCACATTCGGACGGAGCCAGTTCCTTACAAGTGTTGGAATATCCTTTGAAAACACCACATACAGTCCATTATTCTTTACTTCCCACCCCATCACATCAAGGGAATCCCGGAGCAGTGTCGACTGAGTGGCAAATATGGTTGGCAAAGGATGCGAAATGCCTTTAAGCACTGGACTATCATCACCACATATAACGGCACAAGCCACCCCATCCGCAAATAACGATGTACCAATCAGATTGCTCTTTGACCGATCTCCATGCTGAAAGGTGAGAGAACAAAGTTCAATGGAAAGGACGAGGACATTCGCTTTAGGAAATGCTAAACAGTATTCATAGGCACGTGACAATCCACTCGCTCCACCTGCACACCCCAATCCCCAAATTGGTATTCGTTTTACATGAGGTGAGAATGGCAGATGATTCATGATTCTCGCTTCGAGACTTGGTGTCGCTATCCCTGAGGTTGATATCGTAATAATCGCATCAATATTTTCTAATGTAAGTTGATGTCGGGATAAGCTCTTCTTAACAACTTTGCTGCCTAATTCAACTGCATGATGAATGAATTCATCATTTTTTTCTTGAAAGGTATGCTCTTCTGAGAACCAGTCGATATCTTTTACGAAATAACGGCTGTCTATTTCACCATTTTCAAACACGGAGAGAAGACGTCCGATATCTTTAAAATTTTTGGAAAACAACTGTTTCGCAAATTCTGCCGCTTCTTTTTGCGTAATTTTCACAGGGGGAATCTCGGTTTCGACTGAGAGAATTTTGGGCATAATCAAATCACTCCTTACACTTCCATGTAAGGATAGCTTTTCCATCCACTCAAAAATCATGTATTGGATTCCTCTTCTTTTACAAAAGGAGTGATTAAATCCTCCAAAAAGTTCATTATTATGAAAATAATACTAAATTACACATCTTTAGTACCGGGTATTATGGTATGATTACAGTGACAAAATAGCGGAGGATACGACATGATTTTAACGAGAAGTGTAACAGATATTTTAAATAGTTCAATTGAAGCCATTAAAGGGGTGATCCCCTTATACATTGACGTTTTACAGCCCTCGTTATTGACTGAGCCCTTTAGTCAGCATAAAATCGGTGTACTCATTGGAATTACCGGGGATGTAAGGGGCCGAATGATTCTAGATGGTGAAGAAGAGTGCTTTCGTTCCCTGGGGGCTTCAATGTTCGGTATGCCATTAGAAGGAGAAATGCTTGAATCTTTTGCAGGTGAATTAGGAAATATGATTGCAGGCAACCTTGCAACTCTATTAGCTCAAGCCGGCCATACCCTGGACATCACTCCCCCTACCGTCATTGTTGGTCAATCAAAAATGTACGGGTTCGAAAAAGCCCTAAAGCTGCCCATAGTCATTGAGAATGTGGGACATTTCTTAGTGATTCTAATGATTGAATAATTGCCCTGAAATAGATAAAAGGCTAACCTCAAGTATGTTGGTTAGCCTTTTAATGTTTAGAAACCTTGAATCGTCATGCCGCCATCTACATAAATGGTTTGACCGGTTACATAATTCGAAGCATCCGAGGATAGGAAAACAGCCGGTCCCACAAGTTCTTCCAGTTCACCGATTCTTTTTAAAGGTGTTACGGCCAAAATATCATTTACATATTCTTCATTTTGCAATAATTCTGCCGTTAATGGTGTTTTAAAATACCAAGGCCCGATACTATTCACATTGATATTGTATTTTCCCCATTCCATGGCTAAAACCTTCGTCATTTGAATCATGGCTGCTTTCGTCGAAGCATACACAACCCCCGTACGTAAGGCAACATGACCAGCAACAGACGCTATGTTAATGATTTTCCCCTGCTTCTTTTCCTTCATATGTTTACCTGTTTCCTGACTCATCATAAAAGCGGATTTTAAATTTGTATCCATGATGGTTTGCCACTCTTGATCCGTAACCTCAAGGGCAGTTGAACGGATATTCATTCCTGCGTTATTAATCAGAATATCAATGGAACGTTTTTGATCTTCTATGTAAGCAATCGCTTTTCGAATTTCTTCCCTTGATGTTATATCTGTAGGGATGATATATGATTTTCTACCCAGCTTATCTATTTCACTTGCCACATCTTCTAAATCATTCCGCGTTCTAGATAGCAGGACAACATCCGCTCCTGCTTCTGCTAAACCAATACTGAGAGCTCGTCCAATTCCACGGCCTGCCCCGGTGACCACTGCCAATTTATCGTTTAATGAAAATGAAGGTAAATACATCCTCACACCACCTTACCCATTATTTGAATCTTCTATATATTAACACAGTCCTTTTATTGATAAAACTTTAACCGTTTTTCTTATTTCCTTGTCCATTTTGAACATGAATATTGATTTTCCCCTCGACATCAATGTGACATTGAGGACAAACCGTTTTCTCAGAATATATCTGACAGCATTGTTTACAATAATATTTTTCCATCGAATAGCCTCCCATAAATTGCCCACTCATACACTCTATGCACATTCTTGACAGATGTGAACCAGTTGAGGGGCCAATCCCTTCATGACTTCACATTTTTTTCACAATATTTCAAGTAACCTGTGACATTTATCACAGATTCATAGCGGTTTACACCTTTATGATAGTGATAACAAAATCAATCATCCAATGAATGGAAGGAATGAGATATATGCCGAAACCGGAATTTCATCAAAAAACAGAGGTTAAGGTCGAAGAGTCTACTTCTTTAAAAGGCACTTTTACTTCCGTCCTGTTTTTAGGCGGATTTTTAGTGCTTACATGGCTAGGGGTATTCATCCTATTTTTAAATCGTTTTTAATACTGAAGGAGTGGTATACATGCACATGCATCGTTATGAAAAATGGTGGTTAACGTTAGGAACAGGGGCTCTTATTTTATTTTTAATTATTTTAGGCATCAGTGCTTTTCACCAAGGACATCAACCTCCAAGCGCGAAGGCATACGTCAATCCCGAGCAAGTGGATAAAACCTCGCCTTTTAACGAGCCGGGGTTGAAGAAAGTAGAGGGAAAGGCTTGGGATTACGAATTAGTGTTTGTCGCATCTGCCTTTCTTTACACGCCCGGGGAAATCGAAATACCAAAAGGATCTACTCTTAAGGTCATCGCCACAACAAAAGATGTAGTTCACGGATTTGAAGTTGCAGGAACAAATATTAATATGATGCTTGAACCAGGGTTTGTTAGTGAATATACTACAACCCTTGATAAGTCAGGGGAATTTCTCGTTGTCTGTAATGAATATTGTGGTGTAGGTCATCACACAATGAAATCTATGATTAAGGTGGTGGACTAAAATGAAACAATTTGTAAGGATTGATAAAAGAGATGCTACATTGGCGATGGCACATATTTATGTAGGATTTATTGCCTTGGTTCTAGGAGGATTAGCAGGATTATTACAAGTGCTGGTAAGGTCAGGAAAGTTCACATTGCCTGCAGGGATCGGCTATTATCAGGTGTTAACGGTTCACGGTGTATTACTGGGATTAGTATTGACCACTTTCTTCATCTTAGGATTCCAGCATGCTGCCATTTCGCGAACTTCCGGCACCTATTCCGGGAAATCCCGCTTGTTTGGCTGGTTAGGCTTCTGGGTTATGCTTATCGGCACAATCATGGCCGCTGTTATGATTCTATTAAATGAAGCAACTGTACTTTACACTTTCTATGCTCCTTTGCAGGCCCACTGGATATTCTACTTAGGGTTGACCTTCGTCGTTGTTGGAAGCTGGTTGGGCGGAGCCGGCATGATCATCAAATATGTAAGCTGGCGAAAAGAAAACCCTGGACAACCAAGCCCTCTGTTAACATTCATGGCCATCATCAATACCGTCTTATGGATTGTCGCCACCATTGGTGTGGCTGGAACCGTTTTATTCCAGCTACTTCCTTGGTCTCTTGGTCTCGTTGATCGGGTAGATGTACTTGTTAGCAGAACATTATTCTGGTATTTCGGTCATCCCCTTGTATATTTTTGGCTGCTGCCTGCCTATATGGCATGGTATGTCATCATTCCAAAAATCATTGGCGGAAAAATATTTTCAGATTCGTTAGCCAGACTTTCCTTTATATTGTTCCTCCTATTCTCTATCCCGGTTGGTTTTCATCACCAATTAGTGGAACCGGGAATCGACGCGTATTGGAAGTTTTTACAGGTTGTTCTTACCTTTATGGTTGTCATCCCTTCCTTGATGACTGCATTTTCTCTGTTCGCAACCTTTGAAATGTACGGCAGATCAAAAGGAGCAACCGGATTGTTTGGATGGTTTAAAAAGTTACCATGGGGAGATGCACGCTTTACAGTGCCATTTATCGGCATGGTTGCCTTTATCCCTGCAGGAGCAGGTGGATTAATCAATGCATCGAACCAGATGAACCAGGTTGTTCATAACACCATCTGGGTGACCGGTCACTTTCACTTAACCTTGGCTACCTCTGTTGTGTTAACGTTTTTCGGTATTGCCTATTGGCTCGTACCTCATTTAACAGGACGCGTCTTGACGAAAGCAATGAATAAGCTGGCGATCGTGCAAGCCATTGTGTGGTCTGCAGGAATGGGCATCATGTCAGGTGCCATGCATGCTGCCGGCTTACTCGGAGCCCCAAGAAGATCCTCCTTTTCAACTTATGGGGACGCACCGCAAGCCCTTGAATGGATTCCATATCAAATCGCACAAGCCATCGGGGGGACGATCCTTTTTATAGGTATCATTCTGGTTCTATACATCTTTATCAATCTGGCATTCTTCGCACCTAAAGGAGAGGAAGAATTCCCGGTCGGTGAAAAAGCTGAAGCCGCTGAGAAAACACCAATGGCTCTTGAAAACTGGAGGATTTGGTTAACCATCTTAGCAGCTCTCATTCTCGTTGCCTATACCGTTCCATTCATAGACATGATTCAAAATGCTCCTCCTGCATCTAAGGGATATCGTTTGTGGTAAATAGAAAAGCGGAGGCGGCTCGCCCTGGGGCGACAAGCATAAGACGAGTAACCCAAAAAGGCGCTCTTTGCCTTTTTGGGTTACTTGGCTTATGACCTCGAGCCTCTAAGCCCTGGAGCTGGACATCGCGAAAAGCGGAAGGGCTTTGCCCAGAGGCGACAAGCATAAGGCGGCCCCACCGGAAAGGCGCTCTTTGCCTTTTTGGTGGGGCTGACTTATGACCTCGAGCCTCTAAGCCCTGGAGCTGGACATCGCGAAAAGCGGAAGGGCTTTGCCCAGAGGCGACAAGCATAAGGCGGCCCCACCGGAAAGGCGCTCTTTGCCTTTTTGGTGGGGCTGACTTATGACCTCGAGCCTCTAAGCCCTGGAGCTGGACATCGCGAAAAGCGGAGGCGGCTCGCCCTGGGGCGACAAGCATAAGACGAGTAACCCGGAAAGGCTCTCTTTGCCTTTTTGGGTTACTTGGCTTATGACCTCGAGCCTCTAAGACCTGGAGCTGGACATCGCGAAAAGCGGAGGCGGCTTGGGCAGGAACGAAATAACTAAATGTATACTAATAGAAAAGAGGCTGCCTCGGGCAGCCTCTTTTCTATTTCTCTTTAATTGGAACAAACAACTCTAATTTCCGCTTATCTTCCGTTTCGTTGATCTCTCTATCCTGAGATAGATACTTCTCGACACTCAGTCTGGAGTAGTCTTTTTCATACCCATTTTCCTTAATCCAATGAAAGATCGAAAAGTATGCTTGTTCTACTTCCGTTGACAGCCCTTCATAAAGAGCGTGAGCATAGACGCCTGCAGGGAGAGACAGTTCCACTAACCCTGGTGGAAGCTTTTCCACACGATCAACCTCTACCGTACAATAATACGTAAAATCAGTCGCTCTGTCATGGAAAGGAGCGTATATGCATTCATCTTCATCTCCATTGATATGGTGAATGGATGGGATCATCTGTAGAAACTTAGTGAATAGTCTCGGGATCTCAGCCCCTCTTCCATACGGACCTGTCCAGCCTATTCCAACAAGCAATTTATCCTCTAATGATGCAACGTTAACTTCCATGATTTTGCCTCCAATGTATTCGTTAATTCAAGGAATATACCTTTGAATACTTCTCCGTTAAATAGTCGGCCAAGTACTTTGCATTAAGCCCTTCTCCGGTCACTTCCCTGATGATTTCCAGCGGTTTTTTCATCTTGCCCCACTGATGGACGTTTGTTGTCAGCCATTCTCTGATGGGAGCAAGATTCCCCTCTTCCAACAGCTCTTCGTAATGAGGAAGATCTTTTAACATAGCGCGTTTAAACTGTGCAGCGTACATATATCCTAATGCATAAGACGGAAAGTAACCGAAGCTCCCACCGGCCCAATGAACATCTTGAAGGACACCTTCACCGTTATGGGAAGGGCGGATACCCAAGTACTCTTCATATTTCTGATTCCAGATTTCAGGTAGATCCTTCACGTCAATCTCATCATTAAATAATCCCTTTTCTATTTCATACCGGATGATAATATGTAACGCGTACGTTAGTTCATCCGCTTCGATTCGGATTAAGGATGGCTTCGATTCATTGATTGCCCGATAGAAATCGTCCTGTTCAACGGAATCAAACTGTCCTGAAGAGAAATCCTTCAGTAATGAATAATTATGCTTCCAGAAAGAATGATCTCTTCCTACAAAGTTTTCATAGAACAGAGATTGAGATTCATGAATCCCCATAGACGTTCCAGTGCATAGTGGCGTACCAATCAAATCCTTGGAAATGTTCTGCTCATACAGAGCATGTCCACCTTCATGGATTGTCCCGAACACGGCTGTTCTCCAATCCTTCTCGTCATATTTAGTTGTTACCCTAACATCACCAGGGTTTAAACCAATCGCAAATGGATGGACCGTCTCATCCAATCTCCCTGAGTTGAAATCATACCCCATTTGCTCAAGGATCTTTAAGCTGAAATCCTTTTGCTTATCCTTTGGAAAGTGTTCAAAGAGGAAATCAGTATGTGGCTTATGTTCCGATTCGGAAATCTTATGTACAAGCGGGACAATTTGATCTCGAAGGTCGCCAAATACATTGTCTAACACTTCAACGGTTACACCTGGCTCATACATATCCAGTAACGTATTATATTTGTTACCTTCGTAGCCCCAATAATCAATAAAGCGTTTCGTAAATGCAACCAGTTTTTCTAAATAGGGCTGAAACATAGAGAAATCCGCTTTTTCTTTGGCTTCTTCCCATACACCTTCAGCTTTCGATTGTAACACCACGTATTCCCTATATTCAGAAGCGGGAATTTTTTTATTCCGATCATACTCTTTTTGACACTCTTCTAACAGCTTTTGTGTCATGTTATCCAATTTTTCCATTTCTGGCGACAGTTTAGTCAGGTATGCAGCCATTTCATTTGAGGTCGACATTTCAAAAAGCTCAGATGAAAGCATCCCGATGACTTCAGATCGTTGTTCAACGCCATTTTTCGGAGCACCTGTCCGTAAATCCCAGAACATCAAACCAAGTGCTTCGTTGTAGGCAGACATTTTTTTTACATAATCATGGAAACGATCTCTTATTTCTATTACTGATTCTTTCATTCTAAAAATAGCCCCCTTTTTTTAACATTCAATCTATTTTATCATATTTTTCTGGCAACTTGGGTTAGAAAGATTGATAGAGAGACGATTAGAGAAGTCATAGTAGTCGAAGAGGAGATGTCTCTTCATACAGAAAAAAACCGCCCAATTCAGGCGGCTCTTTCAACACTTTATGAATTCAACACTTCAATTCCAACTGGTAATACGGATTCTACCAACTGTTTATGTGCTGCTTCATGACCGTTAACCAAAACATGAACGCTTCCTTTGTCCTCGCTCGTCCGAATCAATCGACCAATTCCCTGTCTCAGCCGAAGGAGCATGTAGGGAATATCCACTTCTTCCACTGAGTTTTCAGCATGATTTCGTTTCGCATCAAACACAGGATCTTTAGGAGGGAATGGGAGGGAGTAGATAACGACTTGGGAAAGTGACTCTCCAGGCACGTCCAAGCCTTCCCATAAATGATAGGAGCAAAGAACTGTAAAGGTTTCCTGCTGGAACTGCTGTACGGTTTCACTAATCTCCCTGTCACCTTCATAAATCACATTCCAGCCCTGGTTTCCCTGCTGCTTTTGATATTGTCTAAAAACATTCATTTCTTCCTTAGTAGAGAAGAGAATCAACGACTTCCCTTGATTTTTCTTCAACATGTCAAAGGCATACTGATTTTTAGAATCCCTGCCTTCTTCCAATGAAGGAAGAAAAGCTTTCATCATGTCTTCGTATTCATAAGGAGACTCTACCGAGAACCTTTCATATTTTTCAATCCCCAGCGATTGAGAAACATAAGAGAAGTCTCCACTATAAGAAAGGGTGGCAGAAGAGAAAATAAATGGGATATTTTGAGAAAAAACTTGTTCTCTCAATATTTCTTCCACCAATCTTGGCATCACTACAAAGGTATGCTCTTCTTCTGACGTTTCCAACCAATAGATTCCTTTTTCATCATCTATGAATAGTTTCAAGGAAAACTGAATCTGCTCAAGATACTCTTCCATTACCTTCAGTAAATAATCATCCATGACATACATTTCAGATTCAAAGACAAGTTCATTTAAGAGATTTTCAATTTTCTCAGTCAGCGCTCTTCCTTGCCGTAATATGGCTTCGGAACGCGAAATGTATTGTCTCTCAGAACCAGTCTCTCCTTTGGATTCTTTCTCCAGGAGTTCGAACCACTTTTCATTATCCAGAATGATATCTTCAATGACATACAACGTTTCTTCCCTCATATCAGACGCTGAAAGCTTCTCCAGTAAGCCTTCAAGGGTCTCCATCCTCATGCGGTAAGTCATCGCTTTTTGAGAAGCAAATTCCAATAAGTGACCTTCGTCAAATACAACAGAACTCGCTTCTGGCAGAAGTGGCAGTTGCCCTTCCCGTTTGCGAGAGTCTTTCGTCCAAATATGTTCCATATAAAAATCATGGGAACAGATAATCAAGTCTGATGCCCCCCGGTAATGTTCACGATGAAGGGTAAGGCCACAGCGATGGCGATAAGAACAAGACATACAGTCCTGAAGAGAATCCCAGCCAACTTGATTCCATTCTTCATCAGATAGATGAGCATATTCTTTTCTATCCCCATAATGACTAAAACTTCTCATGGAAGAATTATCGTGTACAAAACCCGGTAATTCCTCCCATATGTCCTGGTACCCCTCGTTTTTGGGGGTATTTTCTTCAAGTTTTTTTATACATAGATATTGTTCTCTGGACTTCGCCAATCGAACATCTATATCAAGATCCAGTGCTTTCTCAAGCTTCTGTATATCCCCTTCTTTTTTCACAATCTGCTCAATGAGCGTTTCATCCGCACACGCAATGATAGCCGGTTTGCCAGTATATCTGGCAAATGATAACGCATATAATAGGTAGACAAGGGTTTTCCCCGTACCTACACCTGCCTCTGCAAACATAACCTGCTTATTTTTATAGGCTTGATTTAGCTGAAAGGCCATAAATACCTGTTCATCCCGTAAATCAAATCCCTTTTCAGGCAATAGATCATAAAACACGTCACCGACCCAGTCGGATAATGCTTCATAAAATGATTGCTCCTTGGTTAATTCAAATGGTAATTTTCTTCTCATGAGGACCTCCTGCGTTACACAATATTTCTAATTTACTAGAATTCTTTCTTATTGAAAAGGGATAACCGTAATTTATTTAATTGAAGGCCTTAACAAAAGAAAAGAGACGCTCCATACAAGGGTAGATCTACCACTTGTATGGATGTCCCTAGTCTCCCGAGAATGCACTCAGTCGTATATTCTCTTTTTTCTTAACAATTCATATTGAAAAGCCTGATCAAGGTTTTTCGCTGCTTCATCCAAGCCTGCTTGAATGGCTGCTCCTTCTTCTCCTGAAATGGAAGAAATAGAGCTTTGTAATGCCTGATAGATTTTGTGGTAATCGATGAAGGAATGGTCCATCCTCTTTCACTCCTCTGAAAATGATAGAACTATTATACGCAGGAAGTGAAAGGGATATTCTGAACTTCTTTTCTTTTTTTCGAGAACCTGAAATGATTATCCTTTTCTAGGCGGACGTGGGCCAAAGTATTGATAATAATCTGTTCGAATGAATCCGTTAAACAATTTTCGTTTTTTCGTCGCTTGTTTACCATAGCATTGTTCAAAGTTTTCATGGGAAGTCATCATGTAAACAGACCAAGTATCGAGCTTCTCGAAAGCTCTCCCCATTTCCTGGTACATTCTTTCTACTTCTTTCCTTTCTCCCAAACGTTCACCATAAGGAGGGTTTCCGACGATGATGCCATATTCCAGTTCTGAAGTGAAGTCTCTGACTTGCATTTGTTTAAATTTCACCAAGTCTCCAAGCCCTGCTTCCATTGCATTCTCTTTGGAAACTTCGATCATTCTGTGATCGATGTCCGTACCCAGTATTTCAAGAGGCTGATCGTAGTTAGCCAGATCCTCTGCTTCCAAACGTGTTTTCTCCCAGACCTCAGCAGGCATCATTGGCCAGTTCTCTGACAAAAACTCACGATTGAATCCTGGAGCAATATTTTGCCCGATCAAGGCCGCTTCAATCGGAATGGTTCCAGACCCGCAAAATGGATCTACAAATGGACGGTCAGGGTTCCATGTCGTTAATTGGATAAGGGCAGCTGCCAGTGTTTCCTTTAAAGGAGCCTCACCTTGTCCGATTCGATAACCCCTCTTATGAAGACCTTGTCCACTCGTATCCAGGGTGATGCTTGCCACATCTTTATGGATCGCCACCTCGATTTTAAACAAGGGACCGGTTTCGTCAAGCCACGATGTACGTCTGTATGCTGTACGTAAACGCTCAACGATTGCTTTTTTTACGATCGCCTGGCAATCAGGAACACTGTATAGCTTCGATTTGACCGATTTCCCCTGAACAGGAAATTCCGCGTCTACTGGGAGGAAGTTTTCCCATGGCAGGTTTTTTGTATTTTCAAATAGTTCATCAAAGGAGTACGCTTTAAAATCTCCGACGAGAATCTTGATCCTGTCAGCTGTTCTTAGCCACATATTGGCTCTTGCGATAGCCGTTTCGTCCCCTTTGAAGATGACTTTCCCGTTCTCTACCTGACATTCATAGCCCAGGTCCTTTACTTCTTTCGCAACAATCGCTTCCAACCCCATTGCTGCCGTTGCAATTAATGTATATGTACTCATATTCGTCACCCCGTTAATCATTATCTTTATTCCAATAGTATAGTCTTGTTTCCTTAAATATAAAAAGGACTGATACAAAAGAGCAGTGTATTACCTGCATGTATCAGTCACTTGCATTATTTAGTCCTTATTGCTCTTATCCCGTAATAGTGTTCTGTAAGCCATGTTTTGTTCCGTTGTACTACAAACGACTTTTCGTCTCGTACTCGGGTGGTAATCATCTATCTACAAAGGAAGCTCCTTTGTCCCTCTCTTCGTTCGTTTCCTCTGAGAGGGTTCCCCTACCTAATTTTGGGTTTCTCGCTCGTGGGGTTTACCTCGTTCCACTCCTGCCATTTCTAACAGGACTTCGTCACTGTGGCACTTTCAAGGTAGTCACACCATATCCAAAGGACTTAGGTGTTTTCCCTGCCGTCAACTCAAAACTTGAGCTGCCCTAGCTTATGAATTGGCTAGGCACGATCACTACGTGCATCTCAGCACCGTGCGAGCATGGACTTTCCTCTACAACTTAACGTTGCAGCGATTACCCGAACACCATTAAGGATCAGCAATAACTAACTATACAGTAGTTCTTCCAAGTATTCAACTGGAAATATCAGTCATACAATTTGTTTCCAAATACATGTTTCTCTAAATTAGACAAGCGCTTAAGAATATCGAAATTCGTTGTACCTGTCTGTTGAGCAGGAGCAGCGGAGCGTTGTTTACTTGCTCCTTCCACTTGTTTCTTTAATCGCAGGTTCTCTTGTTGCAGATCTTCTATTTCTTGATGGAAGGTTTCATAATCTTTAATAATCAAATCTAAAAATTTATCTACGTCTTCTGGTTTATATCCCCGCATACCACTTTTGAATTCTTTTTCGAGGATATCCTTTGCGGTTAATTTCACTTTATCTGAGATCATTATATTCACCTCTATATTTATCACTATCATTTTTTCAAATAACCATCAGTTTGTCAATTATAATTGTTTTCGGGGCTATACAATTCCGAAAGTGTTAATGAGTGATAAAACAACCTCTACTCAATCTTCCACTGCTCTTCTTCGACGACCCATTGCAGATCATGGAATGTGATCGCCCTAATTTCAAAGGAAGGATCACTTTCTTTCTTCTTCTTCGCTTCTTGATAGAAGTACTTGGGTGAGCCTTCTTTTTCTTCATCGTACAGTATCACTAATGCTTGGCTTTTTTGCAAGAATAACTGATTTTTGTTTCGGAATTGCTGTGGACTCTTGTAAGGTTCTTTTGAGATTGATTCGACAAAATCAGCTTGAGAAAGAATGAGCTCATAGTACTCTTTATTCACATCGTTCCAATTTTCTTCTTGGGAGAGAAAAGGAGTTAATATAGCCAGTTTAAGATCAGGATAATCTTCCTGAAGCTCAAAAACCACTTCTGCCCCCCAAAGCTCAACCCCAAGTTGCCCACTAATGAGTACCCATTCTAAATCTTCATCCAAAAGAGAAACTAATTCTTTCTTTAGAGCCTGCTTTATGTAGTAAATTGATTGGTCATCTTGCTTGAAAATTCCTAGTTCAAAGGATTTATATCCGGTTATGCATGCAACATTACTCAAATGCAAAACTCCTTCATTAAACTTTCAGGACACAGACTGTTTCTCTTTAAAGCTTAGTGTGTCCCAATCCTTTACACTCTATTGTAACATATTTTACGAATTGCGATGTCAAGATATCAGTCTATTCTATACTAATTCACCATCATAAAGAAGAGATGACTCTAATCGTTATTAGTCACTTTTTGCAGAGTGACACAGTGTATCACTCTGCAATTGAAACTAACCTCTTAGAGGCATCCCTCGGAAGTCTTCACTCAGAAAATTATCGTCCCATACCGTATGGTCCGAATGGTGGTCTTGGACGCGGTCCGGGTCCAAATCCTGGGCCAAACCCCGGTCCTCCTGGGCCTCCTGGGCCTTGAGGTCCTCCTGGTCCACCCGGTCCACCGCCACAGTTGAAATGTTGGTGTGAAACACTGTCTACTTGTGATTGTGTTTGTGGGAAATAATGTTTATGTTGATACATAACATTATTTACATTTGTCGTGTGAGTAGGGTGAATGTGTGGCACCTCATAGGTGTTGCATGACTGATTCACACAACATTTTGTCGGGTGCATGACTGCAGGAAGTACTTGATTAGGTCTTGGTCTTTTATACATAGAAACGCTCTCCTTTCATCTCTTAGTTGTTACACTAATAGCCTATGAAACGAAGAGGGTACATGTACTAATGCAAATACCTATTTTTAGGAAAACATTTTGCAGGCTTACATAAAGCTATATAAACTTTCCGGATAATTGGTAAAAACAAAAGCCGTTAAACCAATGACGACAAAGAACAAAATTAAGATCGCTCGGTTCATTTTCATCATCCCATCTAAATATTAAATATTTTCAACACAATTAACTATTTTACATCTACTTTTGAAAATTCTCAATATAAAAATAAGGAGTTTGAACCACTTTTTTAGGATAATTTATAATATCTTGTGAATCTAGGATGGATGGTCTGTATTCTTATTCAATTTTCTTGTTAACCGGCTCTTTCGATGATGAAGTTTCCCTATAAAGACCTCGTGCTTTTGACTGTTTGCTTCTTCCGTTTCAATCAGCAGTGATTCGAGTTGCTCACATCTTTCTAATGCTAACTGTAAATTCTTCGTTTTGTGCTCATACAATTTAGCCAGTTCCAACAGTACGACTTTTCTAATGGCAATAGGGGCTTCTTTCCACAATCGTTCCCATAACTCTATCGCTTTCCAATCTTCTTTGTCTTTCTTGTATTGAAGAGCGAGGAGGTGCATCGCCTCATAATTTGTTCTATCATCTTCTCCAATAATCTCTTGGTAACGTTTTTTTGCAATCTCTCTGTTACCTGTGTATTCAAGCCATCTCCCGACCTCGAAGCGCTCTTGGTCAGTGGCTTTTTTATGGACATTCAATAGTTGAAACGTTAAATGCGTATATAGAGTGATCAATGACAATATATCCAGCTCATTATGGGTCATAACCTTGAATATACCTTCTGGATCCTTGCGCTCAATATAATCAAAATAAATCATAGGGGCTAAATATCCTGGAACATCGTCTACTCTATTAAATCCAAGAATCTTTCGCTCTACATTTATTAATTTTACAGACTCTAACTTGTGCTTGAAGAGTCTTCTGGATCCGTGATAAAGGTCAAAATGCCCAAATGCGGGCAATTTGGGGACATGATCTTTAATGAGTGTATGCCTTGTCTTAACTTGAGGCCAATCAAACGCTTTTCCGTTATATGTCACGAGCGTGTTATAATCCACATGGCTTAAAAAACTGTGATAGAGAGGTATTTCACTTCCCGGTTGAGGCAAAAAATGCTGGGTCACAATCACCTCTGTTTCCGTCACCCTCCCATGTCCCAATAAGAAGATTGTATTTCCAACCCCCCCACCTAAACCCGTCGTTTCCGTATCAAAGAAAAACATTTGATCATGAGTATGCCCTTTTGAAGACAAGGGATGGACACCTGCAAAGTCCTGCCAAGCATCCACCGCGCTAATAAAATCTTTAAACGTGTAGTCCCCATGTCGATGATCGATTGGATATCGCTTCTCTCTCACCAGACAGAAATCACCGTCAATATCGTACACAGTGGCACCATTTTGTTTCCATAAATCAAGAAATGGCATGTCTGCCGATTCCTGCTTCAATATGGGGGGCTGACCTTTCTTCTCTTCAGCGTCTTCTTCTCTAATAAGATGTTTTTTCATTCTTGATAATTTATTTTTAAGTGACATATTGATTCCCTCCTTCTTTTATTGAAGGAAAAGATGAAGAAGCTTTAATGTATCCACTTTGGCTGTGTCCAGTGAATGATCCATTCCAATACATGATGGACAACCAGTTTTACACGGACATCGCTCTATCATTGCAGATGCCTCAAGGAGTATTTTCTCCATCTGTTCATACACCTTTTCACTTAACCCGATCCCCCCAGGGTACCGATCGTAGATAAAGATCGTAGGCTGTTCATTGTGTGCAGCTTTTATTTGTGGCACCACAAAAATATCGCTGGGGTCACACATCACAAATAAAGGAATAATCGATTTCAAGCTTTGTGCTGCCCCGATGAGGCCTTCTTCCAAACGCTCCTGACTAAATGAAGCAGCTTCTCTTAAAGAAATCCAGCTGGAGCTCGTGTGCAATTCTTCTTCAGGAAGATGGATTGGTCCTGATCCAATATTTTCGTGTGTATCAAATTTAATTTTCTTGAAAATCGTTGCCATTGCTTGAACAGTTACATCCCCGTAAGCTACGTCATACCTTTCCCCCGTGCGAATCTTGTCTGTTTCCAATACTCTTAATTGTACAGCCAGATTGGCATCGGTGAAATAATCCACGTCCACTTCCCTTACATACGCTTTCTTTTCTTCCCAATCAAGTTCCTCTACTTGAAATTGAACTCCTTGATGTAAATAAATCGCTTCATCATGCAATAAGGTCATAGCAGAGAAACGATCCATTTCCCCTATTACTTTCACGGCTGAGATGTCTGTTTGATCAATAATAATGACATTTTCCTGGGAAGCTGAACGAAGGCTGATGTTATGGGCAGGAAACACATCATTCATCCAATACCATTTTTCACCGTTCTTATGAACCACACGTTCTTCCACTAAAAATTCTAGAATATCATCAATGTCGTGCCTGCCAAATTGTTCCCCTTCCTTGAAGGGGAGCTCATAGGCAGCGCACTTAATATGATCAATAAGAATAATCAAATTGTCAGGGTTGATTCTCGCCGTTTCCGGGGTTTGCTCAAAGAAGTAATCCGGATGCTCAATAATGAACTGATCTAATGGGCTTGAGCTTGCTACCATGATGACCAGAGATTCCCCATGCCTTCTACCGGCTCTACCCGCTTGCTGCCAGGCACTTGCGATCGTACCGGGATAGCCCGTCATGATGCACACTTGTAATTGACCAATATCTACCCCTAATTCAAGGGCGTTTGTACTGACAACTCCGTAGATTTCACCAGATCTCAAGCCTTTTTCAATCTCACGGCGTTGAGTCGGCAGATATCCTCCCCTGTACCCTCTGATTGATTTCGTTCCTAATTGACTCTTCACTAATTCTTGCAAGTAGGTAAGGATAATTTCCACCCTTACCCTGCTTCTGGCGAATATGATCGTTTGCACCTTATTCTTCAACAATTCACCAGCAATTCTCCTGACCTCCAGGGTCGCACTTCTACGTATATTCAACGGTTTATTTACAATAGGGGGATTGTAGAATACGAAATGCTTTTTGGCACTTGGTGCACCGTTATTATCTATTAAATTCATTTCATTCCCGGTTAAATGCTCTGCCAGTTCTTTCGGGTTTGCAATCGTTGCCGATGTACAGATGAAAATGGGAGAAGCTCCATAAAACTCGCAAATTCGTTTCAATCTCCTGACCACATTGCTTACGTGGGAACCAAAAACTCCCCTATATATATGAAGTTCATCAATTATTACGTATTTAAGATTCTCAAAAAGAGACACCCACTTTGTATGATGAGGAAGGATGGCTGAGTGGAGCATATCAGGATTCGTTATGACAATATGCCCAGCTTTCCTTACTTTTTGCCGGATATTGGCGGAGGTATCTCCATCATATGTATAGCTATTAATAGAAGCTTCAGCTTCTGAGATGATTTCGTTCAACTCACTTTTCTGATCTTGTGCGAGTGCTTTAGTTGGGAAAATATATAACGCCCGTGCATCCGGGTTGTCTATGATTGTTTGTAATACAGGAAGATTATAACAAAGAGTCTTTCCCGAGGCTGTAGGTGTTACTGCGGTAAAGCTCTTTCCTTCCATTGCCAGCTGAAAAGCGGAATGTTGATGGGTATATAGCTTTTCGATGCCTCTTTTTTGCAGCGCATTTTTTATTTTTTCATTTATCTCCTGTGGCATATCTACCAATTGAGCGGGTTTTTCAGCTAAAGTATGCCAGTGAACAATCTGCTTATTAAAATCATCGTCTCTTTTAAAATGTTCAATCAACTGTTGAAGGTTGTTTTTCTTAAACACACGTATCACCTCTTCTATTCATTTTACCGAATCTATGTTCGAAACTAAAGAAAAAAAACCAGGATATCTTTTCCTCAATGATTTAATTAGAAGGAAAAGGTGGCAAAATCGGTTTATATAGAAATATGGGACAAATGCACATATTCAGCTTGCATTCATACACTAGTATGAATACTTTTGCGTGAAAGGAGCATACCCATGTCGAACGAGAAAAAAGGTTTTGGTGATCTGATGCATTCAATGAACGAGTTTTTTCATGAAAGACCTATGAAAGGAATGCTTCAAAGCATTGATGAATTTTTCACATCATCATCTAACCCATTTGGTTCCTTCCCGGTTGAATTAACTGAAACAGCCAATCATTATATCGTGACTGCACAACTTCCAGGTATTAAGAAAGATCAGATTCAACTTGACGTGTTTCCTCAATACATTACGATTTCTGTAACCAATAAAGAAGAGTTTTCAGAGGAAAATGATCAAAATCAAATGATCAGAAGAAAGCAATCCATGAAAAAGAGCAGCAGGACAATCCCATTTCCAAGGGTGGTTAATGAAAAGAATGTAAAGGCATCTCATAAAGATGGATTACTTACTGTGAAGGTAGACAAAGAATCCGGTAAACGAATACCTATCGAATAAGTGACCAAAAACCATTTTAAAAAAGGAGTTGCCAAATCGGCAGCTCCTTTTTTTAAAATTTAAATATCCCTCCTAAGCCTTTTACAAGAGAAGAAACTTGATTAATTGCCCCCATCATTTGTCCTGTTGTATTCATCATTTTATTGAAATCTAAAGATCCATCCTGTGACTTGAATGAATTCATGATTGAACTTACTCCACCTGACGAAGGTTTAGCCATGAACGAGGCTTTCGGATATGGATTTGCATAAGCCTGCTGCTCCATTGCTTTCTTTTGGTACGGATTGTATTCTTTCTGCTGTAGAGGATTTTCAAAATATGGATTCATTTGATGCTGGTTCATCTGTTGATATTGGTTCATATGAAATCCCGGTCCATGATATTGGGCTTCTGGTTGAGGATAATAATTAGGTTGGAAAGATCCAAATTCTGGAGGTCTCATACCCTGTCCTTGATAGTTCATCACTGGTCCCATATACGGTGATTGCGAATGATAACTTGGATGATAGTTACGCATCTGTCTCGAATGAGGTAAAGAATTCATACTTAGCCCCCTTACTTAATAATGGTTACTATACTTTATGTTTTAACTGGATAAATGGTGAAAAGACCCATAAAGATATTTCGACAAACTCAAGAAGAATGTCGGAAGTTACACTATTCTTACAACTTAAAGAAAGGGTTTTCTATGATAGGATAATTGTAGATGCAACGCAACGAAATATAAGTATTGGGAGGAATCAAGATGAACCTGAGTGAACTGCTGAAGAGATACGAAAGTAGTAAACATTATCAAGCAACGGA
Organism: Rossellomorea sp. ABR4_004; assembly: GCF_056159585.1. Taxonomy (NCBI): domain Bacteria; kingdom Bacillati; phylum Bacillota; class Bacilli; order Caryophanales; family Bacillaceae; genus Rossellomorea; species Rossellomorea sp. ABR4_004. The sequence goes on from NZ_JBSWVM010000001.1 coordinate 464,376, forward strand.
TCAACAAGAACTTCTTACAATGGCCAAAAAACTTTATATTTCTAATGAGATTTCATTGCATCATTATAAAGAACTGTCTAAGCAAATCATTACAATAGAAGAAAAAGCAATTTCGACTCCATAATGTAAAGAGGCTGCCGGTTGGCAGCCTCTTATTTTTCATTCAATTCATCCAACTGGGTTTGCAGTACATATGAGACAGATTGATAATGACTGATAAACCGGTTGTAACTGGACTCTGGAAAGAAACAGTGAACCGATAGCATTTCAATATTATCGAACGTGTTTAAAATTTGAGGGAAATGTAAGTGTTTTGGCCTTTGTTCCTTGATCCAAATCAAGGACAGTTCTTTCCACGCATCATTCTCCCCTTTTACTTTATCAGCAAAAGGTTTTACTTCGGTGTAAAAATCTCCTTTTTCACCTGATTCACGTCTGCCTTTATATTCTTTCATCATCTGCTCAACAAGGATGATCAATTCTCCCGTTACTTGCTTCAATTGTTTCAAAAAAAGCCCTCCGTAAAAATGTTGACAAAAATAAAAAGTAGCACAAGGCTACTTTCTTATAAATTCAGTTTAAGACGTCTTATAGGATAATTCAAGTTTTTGTAAGACAAAGGACTTTTCTCTATTTTTCATAAGAACAGTTTTAGATTCCGCTTTTCTCTCCACTGAGCTCAATTTACTGTCGATCTTCTGTATCTGATTCGATAACGAATTCATTCCTTCTTGCTCTTCAACTGAGATTCGATCATGCAGACTTTGTTCTAATTGATTCAAACTTTCCTCAATTTCAGCTAATTTCAACATAATATCTTGTTTTGGAAGCATTGTGAATCCTCCCACCTTTTTTTTTGGATTAATACTGTAATTCTCTCTTTATGACCCGTTCCCTTCCCCCCTGACAAAACTAGAAGGGTTTCGCCAAAGAAAGTGTTAAAAGGACATTCCGTTAATTGTGTTTCGACACTTACTGAATAAAAGAAGCGGCAACTTGAAAATAATATAGGTGGAGGTGTTACCCAATGAAAAATCAGAAAAACAAACAAAACAAACAACAAACAACAAATTCAGCCCAAACCAAAGCCTCAAAAGGCAACCCTAAACTTGAAGGGGAAAACCGACCTTCGACATAAGAAAGCGGAGGCGGCTCGTTCAGACCCGACAAGCATAAGACGAACCACCCGGAAAGGCGCTCTTTGCCTTTTTGGGTGGTTTGACTTATGACCTCGAGGGTCTAGCCGCCGGAGCTGGACTAGTAAGAAAGCGGAAGGGCTTTGCCCAGAGGCGACAAGCATAAGGCGAGAACACCGGAAAGGCGCATTTTGCCTTTTTGGTGTTCTTGACTTATGACCTCGAGCCTCTAAGCCCTGTAGCTGGACTAATAAGAAAGCGGAAGGGCTTTGCCCAGAGGCGACAAGCATAAGGCGAGAACACCGGAAAGGCGCATTTTGCCTTTTTGGTGTTCTTGACTTATGACCTCGAGCCTCTAAGCCCTGTAGCTGGACTAATAAGTAAGCGGAGGCGGCTCGTTCAGATCAGACAAGCATGACAAAGAAGAGACCAACACAACCTTAGAGTGTTGGTCTCTTCTTCTTTCTATCCCTCGTCCAGATCTTTTTTAACCCCTCTTTTACATTCGCGACCTTCTCAAGCTGCCTTTGCTTATGAAAAAACCAGTTTGTTAATTCAATTTCATGAGGGAGTTCCTGCTCTTTGTACCAACCGTTTTTAATTTTCTTTTTAATCGACCAGTCCGTATGAGACCTCCAATGATGTGGAACTTCGTCATAAGCCTGATGGAGCATTGGCGTATTCGTTTTGGGCTCACTTTTACAAAACTGTTCGTAGTCTCTTCTGGATCCTGTATGCTCTACTTGTAAAGCAAAATTCAAAAAGGAAAAATGGTAATCAGGATGAAATAAAATCATAAATAATCGATTTCCTAACTGGATTCTATTTTCGATTTTTCTGAATCCATGGACACTCGCACCTAAAAGCTCACCTTCTAATGTAGGAAATAGTACGGAGCTGAAATGCAGATGATCTTCTATGAAAAATAGAGATGAGCCAAACACCCTCTTCTTATATACCTCATGGTCAATGACTGGTTCTTGAATGAGGTGCTGCTCATTTATTACAAGAGAATGGACTAATCTGCTCTCATCCCTCTCCTCCCAGTAACGATTCCACTCCTCTTCCATGAAGCTTGAAATATGAAATTCTTTAAATAAATGAAACATTTTCTTCTTATACCTCGTCGAATAATGATAAAGAAGGAGTTGGGGAAAGGCATCCTGAAAAATACTCCAGTTCGCTCTTTCGTACGTCATAAATAGAACATCACGAGTAGAGGGATGTAAAAGACGTGGGAAGATATCACCCGTTAAGTCGGTCATATTCCATCCGGCATTTCTTGATACCATTGAAGCCAGGAAAGACCATTTTATTTCAGGATGAAGAAGGAAAAATTTTTGATAAGCCATCGTTCTTGATATATTATCTTGATTGTGCATAGTAACTAAATGGTTGATTTCATGAATCCATTCATTTGTACGTTTAGGTTCAGGTATATAGGGTAAAAAGCGATAAGTATTGCTCATTTCATCCATCCCTTTTATCCCCCTCCCTCCTATAGCCATAGATTGAGGAGATTTGTAAACAATTATTCACACAAATTGGAGTGGTTTCTGTTATGATATAGATTAGTCTGCGAGGTGAATTACCATGAAATTCCATTATCCTAATGGGAAGAAATATGTGGAAGCGTCGTTACCCTCAAAAAAAGCGAAGGCAAAACCGAAACAACTATCTTATAGCAACAGAGGTATGACCCTTGAAGAAGACATTAATGAGACGAACCAATATTATTTAACGTTTCATAAAGCAGTCATTCACAAAAAACCGACACCCGTTCAAATAGTGGATGTCCATTATCCATCGAGAAGTGCCGCAGTCATTAAGGAAGCATACTTTAAGCAGCCCTCCACGACGGATTATAATGGTGTGTACAATGGAAGATATATCGACTTTGAAGCGAAAGAAACAAAGAATAAAACGTCCTTTCCACTTCAAAATTTTCACGAGCATCAAATTCAGCATATGGAAAACGTCCATAATCAAGACGGCATTACCTTTGTACTAGTAAGGTTTTCTGCTTCCGAAGAAGTATTCTTACTTCCCTACAAATCTCTACGAATTTATTGGGACCGCATGATAAGTGGAGGAAGAAAATCAATCAAACGGGAAGAACTGGAGGAAAAAGGAGTCATCATTCCTTTAGGACTGCATCCCAGGGTCGATTATTTAAAAATAGTCCATCAGTTATATTTTTAGTTTATGAAAAATGAGTTAATCTATAATTTATCTCAATATCAGTAGTATATTTTAAATCTTAGACAATACTAAAAACACTGAAGATTGAAAGTGAGGAAACAAATATGGCTGGTCAATATAAGTCAAGGGAAGAAAAGCGTCTGGCCCAACAAAAGTCAAAATCCACAAAGAGCAAGAAGAAAGGCTCTATGGTTAAACGCGTCATTATATCATTATTTATCATCGGTATTATCGGGATGCTTGCAGGCGCTGGGTTATTTGCTTATTATGCTTCCAGTGCACCTAAGCTAGATGAAAAATTACTCAAAGATCCGATTGCATCAGAAATTTATGATATGAACGGGGAACTGATCACGACCGTTGGTAAAGAAAAACGGGAATACGCAAACTTCGATGACATCCCTAAGATCATGCAGGACGCGGTCCTTGCCACAGAAGACAACCGATTCTATAAGCATAACGGGATCGACTTGATTCGACTGGGGGGCGCTGTCATAGCCAATGTGACAGGCGGATTCGGATCAGAAGGTGCCTCGACGATTACCCAGCAAGTGATCAAGGGATCTTTTTTAAGCCCTGAGAAAACGTTAAAAAGAAAAGCACAAGAAGCATGGCTGGCCCTTAAGCTTGAGCAGGAATATACAAAAGAAGAAATCTTTGAAATGTATTTCAATAAAGTGTATATGTCCGCCGGGATTAACGGTATGGCTACTGCTGCAGACTATTATTACGGTAAAGACATTAAAGACATTGAGCTTCATGAAGCAGCACTGATTGCCGGACTGCCTCAAAGTCCAAACAATTACAACCCTTTTAAATACCCTGAAAAAGCGGAAAAGCGACGAAATATCGTTCTTTCTTTAATGGAACAGCACGGTAAAATAACTGAAGAAAAAAAGAAGGAAGCACAGGCCATCCCGATCACTGAAGGATTGGTTTCAGCTGAAGAAGTCGAAAAGAAAAACGGAAACAAATATCCAGCATTTGTGGATGCAGTTATTGATGAAGTACAAAAAATGGGTGACTATAATCTGTTTTCGGATGGTTTAAAGGTTTATACAACTGTTGATCCGGATGCTCAAAAACGTTTGGAAGAAATTTTAGCAGGTGAAAATACCAGCTTCAGTTATCCAGAGAATCCAGATGAGCCAATGCAGGCAGGGGTAACCCTGATGGATACGAAAACGGGAGAAATCAGGGCGATTGGTGGCGGTAGAGAACAGGATCCAAACGTTCAGCGTGGATTTAACTTTGCGATCGATACAAAGCGTCAGCCCGGATCTACGATTAAGCCATTAATTGACTACGCACCTGCCATTGAGCATTTAAAATGGTCGACGTATCATATTTTAAAAGATGAGCCTTATAAATATTCAGACGGAACGGAACTCAATAACTATGACGGTCAATTCAAGGGACCCATCACGATACGCGAAGGTCTCTGGGATTCCCGAAATATTACTGCCCTAAAAGCGTTTCAGGAAGTCGGTCCAGAGAAAGCAGAGGAATTTGTGAATGGTCTCGGATTAAAGTTCGATCATTATTATGAATCTGCTTCAATCGGTGGTGTTTCACCCGGTGTAAACTCCGTACAGATGGCCGGAGCTTATGCCGCATTTGGTAATGAAGGTATTTACAACACACCACATACGGTTACAAAAGTGGTGTTGCGCGATGGTGAAACAGAGATTAAGAATGATAATAAACCAAAGCCTGCAATGAAGGAATATACAGCTTATATGATTTCTGATATGCTGCAGAGCGTCATCGATCATCCGAGAGGAACCGGCCTTTATGCTAAGGTACCAGGATTACCGATGGCCGGGAAATCAGGTACCACGAACTATACTCAAGAAGAACGCGAGAAATACGGAATTGCTAAAACAGGCGCTCCTGATTCATGGTTTGTAGGCTATACCACAAACTACACAGCCGCGGTTTGGACTGGATATAAGACTCGTTCCATCCCACTATCCCCTACGGATAGAAGGGTGTCCCAATACATCGTCAGTGACCTGATGAGCTATGTGCATGATGGCGTTGACACACCTGATTTTAATAAACCGGACAGTGTAGTTGAATCCAAGGTTGAATTAGGAAGCAACCCTGCTAGACTGCCAAGTGAATACACTCCAGATGACAGAGTGATCACTGAACTATTCGTCCGTGGAACAGAACCTTCCAAGGTTTCAAAAGAATTCGACAAGATTGATGCACCTTCAAATCTGAAAGGTAAATTCAACAAGAAGGATCAAACCATCACTCTTGCCTGGGACTATGGCAAAGAGAAGGACGTTCAGTTTGAAGTGGCGGTTTCGATTAATGGTGAAGCAAAACAAGTATTGACGACCACTGATAAGAAAGGATTAAATGTCGAGAACATTCAATCCCAAGGAACATTCACCTTTGAGGTTGTAGCGATATCCGGAGATCAGCGCAGTAATCCTGCAACGGTCAATGTTGATGTTAAGGCTACTGATGGTGAAGATGAAGAAAATCAAGATGAAAACAACGATGAAAATCAGGATAATAATGGTAACAACAATGGAGATAACAATGGTAACGGTCAAGGAAATGGAAATGAAGATGATTCAGGTAATGAAGGTGAAGACACAGGTGGCGATGATGGCACTACTCCTCCACCTGAAGGAGATGGTTCTGGTGAGGGAGATACAGATGACGGAACTGGGGATGGCACTGGAACCGGAGATGGAACTGGTGACGGCACTGGCGACGGCTCAGGAGCTGGAGATGGCGCCACGAACGGTGCTCCTGCTACCCAATCAGACTCCCGAAGAGAACAAGAGTAAGATAAAAAGGCAACGAGAACATGTTCTCGTTGCCTTTTTAATTTTCTCTGGCTCGTTTTAAAGCCAGAGATTTAGCAAATTGTTTATGTTGTTCCTCGAATAGCTGAGATAACTGTATGAATGAATGGAAAAGGGTTGGATTGTTCCTGATAAACGACATTCTCTCCCCCACGTTGACTGGTTTAATGGAAAGGCTATCAATTTGAGCATTGTCAGAATTTAATAGTACCGGCATTGAATTACTCCAGTATAAAAACATATAAACTTGCGCAATACTCTTTTTCATTAGGGGCAATGTATCCTTAGAACGTTTTGTAAATAACGTTTTTAGACATTCCTCCCCCTCTCTCCAGCTGTTAAGTATGATACCTATGAAAAGTTCATGATCCTCCCAGGGAAGCGAACCTGTAGCCTTCTCATTGTAATAGAGAATTTCATAAGCAAAAAATGGGTCATCGGGTATGATACGGGAATCATCCACTCTAACTTTTGACTCAGGGAAGAAAAAGGGATCATTTAGTTGTAATGGAATAGTCAAAGTCAAATCTTTCATATGTTAGCTTTTTTCTTTAGTCTCTTCTGACCTTCTCTGCATAAATCGACCAGCGGGCATACATCACATTGGGGTGATTGGGCTTTACAATGATACCTTCCAAAGAAAATCAAGCGGTGATGAGTTTCGGACCATTCTTCCTTCGGGATTTTTTTCATTAACGTTTTCTCTACTTCTAATACACTATCTTTCCAACGGCATATCCCTAATCTTTTACTTACACGTTCAACATGTGTATCTACTGCAAGAGCCGGCACTCCAAATGCAACCGATACTACTACATTTGCAGTTTTCCTTCCTACGCCCGGCAGCTTCACTAATTCCTCATGACTTTCAGGAACATTTCCCCCATGCACCGTCAGAATGATTTCACATAGTTTACGAATGTTTTTCGCTTTGTTTCGGTACAACCCGATGGAGCGTATATCCTGTTGAAGTTCTTCCAATGAAACATTCAGATAATCTTCAGGTTGCTTATATTTTTCAAATAAGCCTTTTGTGACTTTATTCACGAGTGCGTCAGTACATTGAGCAGATAGAAGGACCGCAATGACTAGCTCAAAAGGATTTTCATGACGCAGCTCACAGTGAGCGTCTGGAAACATCTCTCTCATTTCATCTAAGCAAATGTGTATTTGTTTTTTATTTAACATGTATCCTAATCCCTCCATCTTGTCTTATAAATCAACTAGATTATCTACAATAAAATAGACCAACCCTCAAGCATTTGAGAGTCAGCCCCTTTAATCGTCTTATTGTTCAAGCCAATTATAAAATGGTACTGTTTTTCGTTTAGGCGAAGCAGCGGAATCACTTGAAGCTGCAGGGTTTTGATGAGAACGGAAGCGCTGGCTTTGGTTACGCGCATCTTCAATGGTCTTCACACCGTTTTTCTTCCATTCAAATAGAATCCGATCGATATATCTGAAATTCAGCTTGCCGGATATGACAGCTTCTCTCAATGCTGCTTTAATAATAATAGCATTATGATCATCCTGATCCAACCACATGGCCAAGGTTTCACATTCTAACGGTGAAAGTGGACGACCAAATTCCTGTTCGAATGTCGTGTATATATCTGCTTCTTCTTCCATGGATTTCTCCATCTGCTTCATTTTAGAATCCTGTATTACGAACTCAGCCATCTTCTCCCATAAAGGATTGAGAGAATACTTTTCAAACAGGATTCCATCAGGTGAAGATCCCTCTTCGATCGATAGAAACTGTTGTTGCATTAATTTTCTTAATAGTGATGAACAGTATTCAGTAGAAATACTCATAGGTTCTGAAAGCTCTTCTGGTGTAGGGAAATAATTTCCCTTTTCCAGATGACCGTAAATTTGTAGTAACAGAACAAACTCTGACTCATTTAAACCCAGGGTATTGTAATTTGATAATAATAATTGCGGAATGTTAAGTGTCCCCTGTTCGATCCAGGACACCATTAAACGTTTATAATCCATATTCGGCACACCTCACTCACTAGTATATCATGGTTCAGTATATGAGGACATGGTTATGAATTAGAAGAAAGATGGAAATAAGAAAAGATTTGCCGACTTTTCAGGACCAACAAGCCTTTAAGGAACATTAGGGGAACTGGACAAAAATGCTGTTTTCACAAGGATATTGTTTTGTAACAATGGATCTGCAAGAAGCTCTGTCAACAAGCTTGTGCTGGATGGTGAGGGGAACCGCTCCGCTTGCAGCTAGCGTTCGGCCGAGCCTCCTCAGCTTTGCTTCCGGGGTCTCGGCACGACCGTACTTCCGCAGGAGTCTACGCAGTTCCCCTCACCATCTTTAAGAGATTTTCGTGACAGAGCTTAATAGTGTAAAAACAATCTAAAAGGAAAATTTCTTATGCTACTTTGTACATCATTTGTTTTTAGGAACAAAGAATCAATAAATCTACAATAATTTGTATTTTCTTTCAGTCATTTTGCAGTCAAAATATGGATTCACAGAGTGGATTGTAGCGGAAGGCACTTGACTCCTGCGGGAGATAGAGGAAAGCAAGTGCCTGGAGCGAAAAGGAACGGTCCCTGTTTTCAAACTACCACTTATAATAAACTCACTTTCTTGGAGGTAAACAAGCACCATCCCCGCGGTAAGTGAGCATACTATATCAGAAATGAATTCCTACTTTCATCTATAAAGTAGCCACAATCTCAACAAAAATAAGCCAAAATAAAAGAACCGGCCGGATTGCTTTTTAAGCAAACCAGGCGGTTCTTTGTACGATGTTTGTATTATGGATATAAACGGTTTAGCAGACGTGGGAATGGGATGGTTTCTCTTACGTGTTCTACTCCACTGATCCAAGCCACTGTTCTTTCAAGTCCAAGACCGAACCCTGAATGAGGAACGGATCCATATTCTCTTAGTTCCAAGTACCACTTGTATGCATCTGTCGCAAGTTCGTGCTCTTCAATGCGACGTTTCATAAGTTCCGCATCGTGGATACGCTCTGAGCCACCGATAATCTCTCCATATCCTTCCGGTGCGATCAGGTCGGCACATAATACGACATCATCACGGTCTGGATCAGGTTGCATATAGAATGGTTTCAACGACGTCGGGTAATGCGTGATAAATACCGGCTTATCGTAACTTTCAGCAATGGCTGTTTCATGCGGAGCTCCGAAATCGTCTCCCCACTCGATATCATCGAACCCTTTTTCATGTAATAACTTAAGAGCATCATCATAAGTGATGCGCGGGAAAGGAGCTTTGATCTGCTCTAATTTTGATGTATCTCTTCCTAATCGGTCTAATTCAAGCTTGCAGTTTTCCAGAACCGATTGAACGATATAAGAAACATATTGCTCCTGCACTTCCAGATTATCTTCAAAATCATAGAATGCCATTTCAGGCTCGATCATCCAGAATTCGATTAAATGACGACGGGTTTTCGATTTCTCGGCTCTGAAAGTCGGTCCGAAAGAGAATACTTTCCCTAACGCCATGGCTGCTGCTTCCATGTACAGCTGACCACTCTGAGAAAGATAGGCATCTTCTTCAAAATATTTAGTGGCAAATAACTCGGTCGTTCCTTCCGGAGCACTGCCAGTCAGGATAGGGGGATCTACCTTTACAAATCCTTCTTGATTAAAGAACTCATATGTTGCACGAATGATTTCGTTACGTACTTTCATCACGGCATGCTGTTTACGGGAACGAAGCCAAAGGTGACGATGATCCATCAGGAATTCTGTACCGTGTTCCTTCGGTGTAATGGGATAATCCACCGCTTCATGTATCACTTCTACGCTTTTCACTTGCAGTTCGTAACCAAAAGGAGAACGGGAATCTTCTGAAACCGTTCCTGTAACATATAGAGATGTTTCTTGAGTTAATGATTTTGCTTTTTGAAAGATTTCTTCTTCCACTTCACTTTTTACGACAACCCCTTGAATGAATCCAGTTCCGTCACGAAGCTGAAGAAAGGCGATTTTTCCACTTGAACGTTTGTTGGCAAGCCAAGCACCAATAGTTACTTCTTCTCCAACAAACTTACTTACTTGAGATATAGTAGTTTTCACGATTTTTTCCCTCCAAAAAAACTTAAGACGCTTATGTATCGTTATTTATTATACATTTACCGTTATCCCGCCGCAATAGATACAGCAAAACGAGATGATTTTAAGGAAAAAGCAGACCGAAACGAACACGGTCTGCAAACCTTGTATTATTTACTCTTCCTAACAACAAATTCGTGCATTCTCTCAATTGCTTTTTCGAGTGCATCAAGACTTGTGGCATAAGAAAGACGGATATTATTGTCCGATCCGAAACCAGAACCTGGAATAACCGCTACCTTTGCCTCTTCCAGCAAAGCTTTAGTAAATTCGTCGACATTGTTGTAGCCTGTTTTCTTTGCCGCTTCTGACACATTCGGGAATAGATAGAAAGCACCTTGAGGCTTCAAACAATGAAACCCTGGAATACTGTTCAATTTATCAAAAACAATGTTTAAGCGCTCTTCAAACGCTTGTCTCATTTCCTCTACAGGCTGTTGATCTCCTAAATAGGCAGCAACCGTCCCATATTGTGAAGTTGTCGTTGGGTTAGAGGTTGAATGACTGGCAAGGTTGGTCATTGCTTTAATGATTGTCTCGTTCCCTGCCGCATATCCAATTCTCCATCCCGTCATCGAATGAGATTTCGACACCCCGTTAATCACGATGGTTTGCTCTTTAAGTTCTGGAGACAATTCAGCAATGGACGTGTGTGAATTCCCGTCGTATACAAGCTTTTCATAAATCTCGTCTGAAACGATCAGAATGTCGTTCTCTAAGCATACTTCTCCAATCGCTTGTAACTCTTCGTGGGTGTATAACATTCCTGTAGGGTTACTAGGTGTGTTAAGAATGACTGCTTTCGTTTTGGCCGTTATCGTCTCTTTTAACTGATGTGGAGTCACTTTGTACTCGTTCTCTTCTTTCCCTTCAACGATAACGGGAATTCCCCCGGCAAGCTTCACTTGTTCAGGATAGCTCACCCAGTATGGCGTAGGAATGATGACTTCATCATTTTCGTTTAAAAGAACTTGAAACAATGTATAAAGAGCATGCTTTGCTCCACTTGTCACGATGATTTCAGATGGTTTATACGTCAGTTTCTGATCTGTTTCAAACTTATGGATGATTGCTTCTTTTAATTTGGCCATACCACCAGATGGAGTATATTTTGTGTGACCCTCAGTCATGGACGCATACGCAGCATTGATGATATGTTCAGGAGTATTAAAGTCAGGTTCACCAGCACCTAAACCGATAACATCAATCCCCTGTGACTTCATTTCCTTTGCTTTTGCAGTGATCGCTAAAGTTGTTGATGGTGTTAAAGCACTTACTCTGTCAGCTAACGTAAATTTCATGGACGTATTCCCCCTAGAGTTGATTATAAATTTTCAATTTTCTTCCACCATTCTCCAGTAGAAAACAGCAGATAAAAATAATTTAAATTGTCTTGTTGATCTAAATAGGTAATTTCCCATACAGGCCCTACAGATTCATATCCTAAACGGACCGATAATAATTCTTTCGGTTGCTTTTCATCATTTAGTTTATTGATTGCCTGTTCTTTTGAAATACCATCTGCCCATTTTTTCTCAATTATTTTCCCTTTTTTATTGGGTACCCAAGCGACGAGCTTCTCATTTTGATCATCCTTACCTGTCACCACAACATATGACTTAGAACCGTTATAGAAGCTCGTGTTTTCAACTTCCACAATAGCCGTTTCGTTTTTTACTCTATTTAGCGCCTTCTCTGCCTGATTATCCAATGGGTTCCTTGGAACTTGATATAGTACGACTGTAGCCGCTATCCCAAGGACGATGAACAATAGAGAAATAATCGTTATCCATTTCTTCATTACAATCACTCTTTATGTACGATATATTGTTAATACTGCTTGATTCTGATCTTCCGGATCTAAGGCTAAACCAAACATATAATCATCTTTTTTTAAGGTTCTATTTAATGTATCAACCACTTTATATAAGTTATCCGTATATTCGATACGAACGGTGGAAAGAATTTCAATTCGGCTCTCCATGGTGTTCCTCCTTTTACCCGCTTACTTAAGATATTCCTCTATTAAAAATCATTTTTTTCCACTCATGATGTCACTGCTAACCTCACATTATGAGTAAGAAACGCTACACACATTATAACAACATTAATGACTATTATGGTAGAGCGTATCCGAAAAAAACTTTTTTCAAATCCACACTCAGTTCAGGCTGACAGATTTGTCAGCCTGACTTTAATTTCTCTCGGCATTAGTGATTTCCGCCCTCTTCTTTAAACACTCCATCTTCTTGATCAAAGGTAAGCACTTCATAATTCCGCTTATTAAATTTGATGGCAATCAAACCATGTTGCCCGGTTAAATACAGATCAATCCACGCCTCGTTGATTGCTTCAAGCATTTCACCATTAAGAAGCCTTTCCTTAGAACGATAAAGTAAAGCCGTCTGAGGATCGATATGCTTCAGGAGACTATGGGACATACTTTCCGATTTAGAGTGAAGAGGTATTTTGACAATATTGACGTTCCTAAGGGGTTTTGTAAGTAAAACCTCTTCAGAATGCGATGATTGTGAGCTCAGCCACAAAAAGCGATGATGGAAGAAAGTTATGGAAAAGTCCAGTCCTTCACCTTTCTCATTGCCTTCATGCATCACATTTAATGCTAACTCTTTTGAAAGCGGGTATGATTGATCTTCTGTAATCGTGTGTATCGTAAAGGAATCTTTTTTCTGTATTACTTCAGTCAGGGATTTACCCGTTATTATTTCTTTAATGGAGTACTTCTTATCAAGTTCAGTAATCATATCCTCATGCACTTCTCTTTTTTCCGTGAGGATGATTCCCACTATATTGTCAATATGGATTTGATTCAAATAATAATATAATTGTTTCCTTTCCTGAAGGGGTCCTGTATTAATTAAATAATTTTTCCCGGAAGCTAATTGAAGAACGGCTACCTCCCCTTTTAAAACAGGAAGAAAACTAATCGCATACTCCTCATGTGATACATGCAGATCCACCTGAGGCACTTTCATTCCATAAGCATTTGAAATGACAAGGAAAAAAGTCAGCATTACCGAAAAGATCACTTTCATTTTCAATCCTCCAGTTTAACATCTACTCTTTAGGTTGTGTTAAAGAGTGAAATTTATCACTGAAGTTTAATCTGTATTAGAGCCAATCTTCAATCCATGTAACCAAATCAAATAAATCGCCTTCTTTTACTTCCATTGAAGGAATTGACTGCAAGAAAGCCTTACCGTACCTTGTCGTCATCACTCTGCGGTCATATACAATCACGATTCCACGATCACTGCTTCTTCTAATCAGCCTTCCTACCCCTTGCTTGAATCGAATAATCGCTTCGGGTAAAGAGTGAGAAGAAAACGGATTCTTCCCTTGAGCTTTAAGGATATCTGATTTTGCCTGATTGACAGGCTCGTCAGGTGGAGAGAATGGGAGTCTGACCATGGCAAGACAAGACAGGTCTTCTCCGGGGATGTCTACACCTTCCCAGAAACTACTCGTTCCAAATAATATAGCCTTGTCAAATCGCTGGAAGTTCTTTGTCAGCCGTGTACGACTTCCAGAGGTGATTCCTTGTGCCATCAATACATATTCCTCTAATAAACCACTTTCTTTCATCAGTTCATACGTTTTCCTTAACATATCGTAAGACGTAAATAAGATGAGCATTCGGCCTTTCGTCGCTTGAGCCACTCCTATTAAATGCGAGCTTATTGCTTCAATGTATTCTTCACTTTGGACTTGCTGAATTTCAGGGACGTCTGTTGGGACGAATAATCTTGACACTTCATTGTAGTCAAAAGGAGAAGTAAGCTGTATCTGTTTTACCCCCTCATCAATGAGTCCAACCTCGTTTAAGAAGTAAGTGAAAGACCCGCTGACGGTCAGGGTAGCTGAAGTAAGGACGACACTTTTCTTTTTGGCAAAGATCTCATCTTGAAGATTACGATTGACGGTAACTGGTTGAGCTTGGATAGAAAGACTATTCGGTAATGATCTTGTATCTCCATCTAACCAGAGAACATGGTTGTTCATATTTCTTAAAAAGACCGTTTGAAAATTCATTCTCAACTCTGCCCAATCCACTAAAAAGCTGTGGAATTCTTCAATCAGGGCTTTTTCTTTATCCTCAAGCTTGATTTTCTTATCCTTTATTGCCGCCAGAACCTGCTGAAACTCTCTTTCCACAAACTTCATTCCTGAAATAACCCGTTCCATGGACATGAGTACAGGTTGAAAGTAGCTGCTCCTCTTCATTTCGTCCGTAATTCTCAGCTGTATTTTTTGTACCCCGGTCCTCTTTTTGGCTTTCTTATAGAAGACGCTCGTTAACACTCCGATGGCCTCTTCTAAATCAACGTAAAACTGACTGATACGAGAATTCAATTCAAATGAGTGAGTATTCATTTGAACTGAGTGTTTGGAAATAAGCTGATCAAGTCGATAGAACAACTGTTTTTGGTCCAGGGTTCCTAACTGGGACGTACTAAACTTAATCGAGAGATAATCCATTACAACTCCAAGATGCTGTCTTGCAGACTTCTCCAGATGATGAGCTTCATCTATCACTAAGTATTCGTACGGTGGAAGCATGCTGCTTTCCTTCGCGATATCAGTCAGTAGCATTGAGTGATTGGTAATGATGATATCTGCTTCTTGAGCACTCTTTCTAGCGAAAAGATAAAAGTCTTTCCCGACCCAGGGATCTTTCGTATGGGGTAAGTGCCAGCCGTCATGTTTTAGACGATTCCAGAACAACTGCCCCCCAGAAGTAAGGTTAAGTTCATCCATATCACCGGACTCTGTTCGGGTAAGCCATACCAGAATTTGCATCTTTGTCAGAACTACGTCATATTGAGACTCATCTTCCCTAAGAGACTGTTCAAACTTAAACAGGTTTATGTAATGATTTTTCCCTTTTAGCAGTACAGTTCTGAATGGTGTAGGGCTTATTTTTTCCAACAATTTAATTTCTTTATGAAGTAATTGCTCTTGTAATTGGATTGTGTAAGTACTGATGACCACTTTTTCATGGGATCCTTTGGCAAACATAACCGCAGGCCATAAGTAGCCCAGTGACTTTCCAACACCTGTTCCCGCTTCTATGACCACATGGCGGGATTCATGAAAAGCATGTTGAACCTCATCCATCATCTCCATTTGCTGCTCCCTTTTCTCATAGAAGGGGACATATTGTTCCAAGTGTTCTTCTATATCAGGTTCATCAACATGGAGCTCTTCCATCGGTGTAACATCTTTCTTTGAAGTATATTTCTTACGAAGAGCCAGTCCTCGATACACCTCTAACTGTGGTGGAAGATCCTCTACATGTTTTTGTTTCTCACTCACAATACTGTCAAACATTAAGGAAAGATCACTTTTCAAATGATTTGAAAGCTTGTGAAGATTTTCAAGTGTGACTAAGGGAAGCTTAGACAATTCTTCCATAAAATAAAGAAGAATTTCGGCTGTCACATAGGCATCACTGTCTGCCTGGTGTGGCCTTACGTGGCTTAATTCCAAAGAATTGGACAATTCCGTCAGTTTAAAACTATCTGCTGATGGTAAGGCCACTTTAGCTAATTCTACTGTATCGAAGGCAGGACCCGTAAATGGATTATAGCCTGCATCTTCCAGTTCTGCTTGAAGGAATGATAGATCGAATTGGACGTTATGAGCAACAAAAACGCCATGATCCAGAAGCTCAAGTATTTTCGGTGCAATTTCATGAAAAGCCGGAGCGTCCTTGACCATTTCATCATTGATCCCCGTCAATTCCTCAATAAACGCAGGAATCGGTTTTCCAGGTGACACAAATGAAGTGTATTGGTCAATGATCTTTCCGTTTTCTATAATAACCGCTGATAGTTGGATGATTTTTTCTCCCTTTTTAGGAGAATTTCCTGTTGTTTCAAGATCGATAACAACGAGTTTAAATGGGTACATGTTCTTCACTGCCTTTATATAGATCCTACTTGATACTCTTAAGATTTCTAAATAAGTGTACCATAAACAAAAAAGCAAGTCTCCTATTCAAAAATTAGAAGACTTGCCGATTTCTTTTATAGTATAGTCGCTTCAGGTTCTGTACCGATCATGTCAATGATGCGGTTGTTTTCTCCCATGATAGCTACTTTCGGAATATGATCATGGACCATATCTTCAGCTACCAGTTTATACGATATGATGATGACAATATCACCTTTTTGCACAAGTCTTGCAGCAGCTCCGTTCAAACAAATGACGCCGCTTCCTCTTTCACCTGGTATAATGTAAGTCTCGAGGCGGGCTCCATTGTTGTTATTTACAATCTGAACCTTTTCATTCGCCATCATTCCGACTGCATCTAAAATATCCTGATCGATGGTAATGCTTCCTACATAATCCAAGTTCGCTTCTGTTACAGTCGCTCTGTGGATTTTACCACTCATCATTGTTCTAAACATTTAAATCCTCCTCTGGTTCTACACTGATGATTATATTATCAATTAATCTGGCCCGTTGAAATTGAACTGCCAGAGCGACAATGATCTCCCCCTGTAATCTGGACAGTTCCGTTAGCTCAGGATAAGAGTACACTTCCACATAATCGATTTTTCCTGAGGTGTTTTCTTGAAGGTTCATTGAAATCATGGAAATAATCGAATCGGGGTCTCTCTCCCCGGCATCAATACGATTTTTTGCTTCTATCAGACTTTGATAAAGTGAAGGAGCTTCCATTTTTTCTTCTTTTGAAAGATAGACATTTCTTGAGCTTTTCGCCAATCCATCCTCTTCCCTGACGGTAGTAACCCTCACGATTTCCACCGGAAAGAAATAATCGCTTACTAACCCTTCCACTACTGCAATCTGCTGGGCATCCTTCAACCCGAAATACGCTCTGGTCGGCTGAATAAGGTGAAACAATTTAGTCAGTACGGTTACCACTCCGTCAAAATGACCTTCCCGTTTTCGTCCGCACAGTACTTCTACCCGCTCTATCACACTCAAGGTTACAGACTGTTTCCCATCATACATTTCTACTACTTCAGGAATAAAGAGTATATCAACCCCAACATTCCTTGCTAACACTGTATCTCTTTCAACATCACGAGGGTAGCGGTCGAAGTCTTCATTCGGACCGAACTGCAGGGGGTTTACAAAAATACTCATCACGATAACATCGTTGTTTTTCCCCGCTTCCTCCGCTAGAGTCATGTGCCCTTCATGAAGGTAACCCATTGTAGGGACAAACCCGATAGAGGACCCTGAATTCTTAACTTGTTGTATCGAAGCTTTCAGATCTTGTATGTTCGTTATCACTTTCATTTTTTCATTCCACCATAGAGAGCATCCAATTCTTCATCCCGCATCGTAAAGGAATGATCATCTGATGGGAAGCTACCCCCTTTAACTTCTTCTATATAGTTTTTTATGCTGATATGAATGGCGTCTGATACATTGCTGTATTGTTTAACAAACTTAGGCACACGATTCACCCCATATGTTACAAGGTCGTGGAACACTAACACCTGGCCATCTGCTTCACTGCCTGCACCAATACCAATCGTCGGAATCGTTAATGCTTCTGAAATCTCTTTTGCTATTTGTTTTGGCACACACTCTAACACAAGTGCAAAGGCACCTGCCTGTTCACATTTTATGGCATCATCGATCAACTTTTTGGCTGAGTCGGCTGTTTTCCCTTGTACTTTATATCCTCCAAGGACACCGACGGATTGAGGGGTTAAACCTAAATGAGCCATAACGGGTATCCCGGCACTTGTAAGGGAATGGATACGATCAATCACATGATCTCCCCCCTCAACCTTCACAGCGTGAGCCCCTCCCTGTTGAAGAATCTGAGCCGCTGTTTTAAGAGTTTCATCCCTTGACAAATGGTAGGACATAAACGGCATATCAGTGACGATAAAGGTATCTATCGCCCCTCTTTTTACGGCTTTCGTATGATGGATCATATCTTCAACTGTAACAGGTACCGTTGAGTCATAACCCAATACAACCATTCCAAGGCTGTCACCTACAAGGAGCACATCAATTCCCGCTTCTTCCGCTATCTTTGCACTTGGGAAATCATACGCCGTAAGCATCGAAATCTTTTCTCTCTTATTCTTCATCTTAATAAAATCTGTTGTTTGTTTCATAGTATCCTCCTTCTTTTCAGTCAGAGGTGACGAAACGAAATGAAAGCACTTTCATTACAGAAATAAAAAACCTTCTGAATAAATGACAGAAGGATCATAAGTGTTTAGTATCATTGTTTCGACCCTCTGTCCCAGTCCACAATGGATCAAGGCAGAAATTGTATTATAGTTTTAAAAGCTGAACGCATAGGGGTGCAGTTCCAAGGATACTGCCCAATGAGATTATACCATAAAAAAACCGGTATGGAAGCATTCGAATAGCCTCCATCCCGGTTTCACTTAAATATTCACTTCAATATCTGCAGAATAAATCTGATGAATGGTCCCTGCTGAGTCTTCGATCTTCAGAACGCCTTCATCGGTTATTCCGAGTGCCCTTCCTTCAATCGTTCCATTGATCGTACGTGCACGGATTTTCTTACCTATACTGATTGCGTAACTCTCCCATAACAGCTTGACCGGAGTAAAGCCTTCCTTCATATACATAGAATATAGGGCTTCGATTCGTTCTAACACCTTTTGGACAATTTCCGATCTTGATAAAGGTTCTCCTTGTTCAATGGCGAGTGAGGTTGCAATCTTCTGAAGTTCATCAGGAAAGTGTTCCTTCGAATGATTTACATTCATACCGATCCCGATAATAATGGAATTTATCTTATCAGATTCAGCTTGCAGCTCCGTCAAAATCCCAGTCACTTTCTTTCCGTCAATAAGAATATCATTCGGCCATTTGATCTGCGGATGAAGGTCTGTCACTTCCTCGATCGCTTGAACGACGGCAACTGCAGTAATGAGTGTAAACTGCGGGGCCTTTTGGGGGGGAAGAAGGGGCTTTAAGATCAGACTCATCCAAATTCCCGTTCCCTTTGATGAGTGCCACTCTCTCATTAACCTGCCTCTTCCTGCAGTTTGTTCATCTGCAATGACCAATGTACCTTCTGATGCGCCGTCGCCGGCCAGTACATGAGCAATGCGTTGTGTACTTTGAACCGACTCCTCATAGTGGATCACCCTGCCTAACTTTTTCGTTTGTAATCCTAAGCGGATCTTACTTTCTGTCACACTATCAGGGGTTTCAACAATTCGATATCCTTTTTTTCTTACGGCTTCTAACACAAAACCTTCTTTGCGAAGTTCTTCAATATGCTTCCAAATAGCCGTTCTTGAACAGCCTGCTATATCAGCCAGTGATTGTCCCGATAAAAATTCCTGATTCGATTCAGATAAAGCGTGAAGCAGTTTCTTCTTTATAGTCGATTGCATGTCTGTAGCCACCTCCTTATCGTTTCTTTATCATTATTGATTGTATCGGTTACAATTGCACATTCAATTTCAGCCAAAAGTTCCTTCATCCATGGACCACCCTTTTTGTTCGCCCATGTCATTAAGTCATTTCCTGTTACATCCAGTTGTTGTCTCGATGTAATCGCTAAAGAATGATATTCTTCCTTCACGGTTTCTACAGAAGAAACAGGTTTGGATTCTAAGCATTCATAGACTTTCTCAATATTAATGGCTGCTTCCAGGCCAGCACGGTAAAGCAAGGGCTTAGACCATCCGGACTTCCTTCTTTCCTTTAAGATTCCAAGCTCCTTCGATCGTTCCCGTATTGTTTTCGTCGGGAGCCTCCAGCCCCTTAGAAACTCCTCTGTATCAACATTCTCGATATATGCTAATAGAAGTAACCATGTTTGGTCTTTATTTGTATTTTCTAATCGAAGAAGATTCGCTACATCTTGAAGAGCTTTTTTCTGTTGAGTTAAATGAGGAAGTTCACGATATAGGTTAGTACTGATAAGAAGGGCAAGTGCCTCTCGTTTCCATTTACCTCCTAAAATCTTCTCGAACTCCATCGTTTTTCTTTCTACGGCTATATGCTCAAGAAGCCTTGAGTGCTCTTCTAACGCATTCAATGTATCAGGGTCCACCTTGAAGCCTAATTGACTGACAAAGCGCACTCCCCTCATCATACGAAGAGCATCCTCTTCAAACCGCAGGTCCGGTGATCCAACTGTCCGAATCACTCTATTATGTATGTCATCCATGCCCTTAAAGGGATCATACACTTTTCCATCAGCATCCATGGCCATACTATTCATCGTAAAGTCACGGCGCTCCAGATCCCCTTCTAAGGAGCGGATGAATTCTACCTTATCCGGCCTTCTAAAGTCCGCATATCCAGATTCAGTTCTAAATGTCGTGATTTCATATTCTCTTCCCTCATCTATTACCAGGATAGTCCCGTGTTCGATGCCGATATCAATTGTTTTTGGAAATATCCCCTTTAATTCTTGTGGATAGGCTGACGTTGCGATATCTACGTCATTAATCGAACGGCTTAGGAAGTGATCTCTGACAGATCCACCCACGAAATAGGCAACGAATCCAGCCCTTTCAATCTTCTTTAAAACGGGTATGGCTTGTTGGAATATACTCGGTAACATATTTAACACCTGCTTTACTCGGATCTTTACCTTCCAACTGTATCATGATAGAAGCTCTTTGTAGATCCGTTCATACTCCTCTACAATTTTGCTGGAGTGAAACTTTATTCGGGCCGTTTGTAGGGCATTTCCCGAAAGTTCTTTGTGAAGTGTTTCATCTTTAAGCAATAGCAGAGATTTTTCGGCAACTTGAGAAACGTTTCCGACTTCACAAATAAAGCCGTTGTATCCATCCTCAATGACTTCAGGAATGCCCCCTACATTAGTACCGATGCTCGGCACACCGCATGCCATAGCCTCCAGGGCAACTAAACCGAAACTTTCTTTTTCTGAAAGCAGCAGTTTAATGTCACTAAGCGAATAAAGCTCCTCCAAGTTATCCTGTTTTCCAAGGAACAATACTTTATCTTCTAATCCGAGTTCTCCCACCTGCCTGCAAATAACCGTCATTTCAGGTCCGTCCCCGACAAGAAGGAGCTTTGCAGGGATCTCGTTTTGTATAAGATGGAATGCAGCTACAACGTCTGTTACTCTTTTCACCCCACGAAAGTTGGAAACATGAATAATGACCTTTTCATTATCCTTAATTCCATATTCATTTCTAAGATGCTGAGAATCTACTGCTTTGTAAACTCTTTCGTCTATGAAATTATAGACTGTATGAATGTCCTTATCCGGCTGTATCAAATCATTGGTTTGTTTCACTAATGCGGAAGAAACCGCGGTCACCACGTCTGACTTTTCGATCCCAAATCGAATCGCTCCTGTTAAAGAAGGATCATAACCTAGTACGGTAATATCTGTGCCGTGCAAGGTGGTGACAATCTTTACATCTTTACCAGACATTTGTTTACCCAAAATGGCACAGACTGCATGTGGGATCGCATAATGTACATGAAGAATGTCCAGGTTTTCACGTTCAGTGATTTCTGCCATCTTATTCGCCAGTGCTATATCGTAAGGCGGGTATTGAAACACTGAATATTGACTCACTTCCACTTGATGAAAATAAATGTTGTGATACATTTTATTTAACCGAAATGGAATACTCGAGGTAATAAAGTGAATTTCATGGCCTCTCTCTGCTAATAATTTTCCCAGTTCTGTAGCTACTACGCCAGAACCTCCAACAGTCGGGTAGCAGGTAATACCTATTTTCATTTTCATACCATTAATCTCCTAACAAATCTTGATGCAGTATTAGGGTGTTATACGAAAAGAATCCTTCTGCATAACGTAAGCCTGCTTCTTTCCCCATCATTCGCTCCCTTGCTTCAATCGCTTCTATGTATCCTTCCGTTAAAGGAGTAGACACTCCTTCAGCCCCTTGAGTAAATTGGCTCGTATATGCCTCTAAGCTTCGAATCTTCGTATGCATATAGGCCTCAACATTCACTACAAATTGAGGTTTGTGAAAGCCGTTGATTATATAAAAATACAGATTATCCGCTTTATGTGCCGGGGTTGCGGAATGAAATTTTCGAATTCCAGCTGAGAAAAAAGCTTCTTTGACCAATCGTGAAGCATTCCCGTGATCAGGATGACGATCCTGATCGTAGGGAGCGAATATCACTTTGGGCTTGTGCATTCTGATCACATTAACCACTTTCTGAATGTTTTCATCTGTTATGTAAATTCCTCTATCAGGAATATCCAAGGTCTCCCTCTTGAAAGCACCTACTATAGATGCAGCTGACAATGCTTCTTCTTTACGCAAAGAAACGGTTCCATTTGAAGAAAGCTCTGCTTCTGTGAGATCACAAATCACAATTTTCTTTCCTTCGGCTGCATATTTTGCAAGGGTGCCCCCCATACCGATCTCCACGTCATCGGCATGTGCCCCAAATGCGAGGATGTCTATTCGTTGATCCACTTTACTCCTCCTTATCCTTTACCACACTCCGCCACTCGATATCTCCTCTTTCAAGCCCTTTCACCAATACTTCTGCTGTTCCCATATTGGTAGCTAATGGGACTTGATACACATCACATAGTCTGATTAGTGCAGATACATCAGGTTCATGTGGCTGAGCTGTTAAAGGGTCTCTAAAAAACAGGACAAGATCCATATTATTATTGGCGATATAAGAACCTATCTCCTGGTCTCCCCCCAGTGGACCTGAACGGAAGCGATGGATAGATAATCCCGTTTCTTCCGCGATCCTCTTTCCCGTAGTTCCAGTGGCAAAAAGAGCGTGCTCTTCAATTATTGACTTATATGCCAATACGAAACGAATAAGATCATCTTTTTTCTTATCATGAGCTATTAATGCGATATTCATAACACTCACCCTTTAATCTAGAATATTTTCCAGCCCGTACACAAGTGTATCCAGCTTCATGACCGTATCAACGGAAACTTTCACTCCAGACATGAAGCTTCCCCGGTTAAAAGAGTCATGACGGATCGTTAATGCCTGACCTTCCGCCCCTAACATCACCTGTTGATGAGCAATTAATCCAGGCAGGCGGACACTATGGATATGCATGCCATCAACAATCGCCCCCCTTGCACCAGTATGCGTTTCCTTTTCATCAGGGTGCCCCTGCTGCTTCGATCCTCTGACTTCCCTGATCATTTCGGCTGTCTTAACGGCAGTCCCTGAAGGTGCATCCAGTTTTTGATCGTGATGTAATTCAATGATTTCGACATCATTGAAATACTTAGCTGCCATCTGGGAAAATTTCATCATAAGTACTGCACCAATCGCAAAATTGGGGGCAATGATACATCCCAATGACTTTGATTCTGCAAGGGTCTTAAGTTCATTTAATTCATCTGTAGAGAAACCTGTCGTTCCCACAACCGGTCTTACACCATATTCAAGGGCCGTTTTCGTATGGTGATACCCCACTTCCGGAGTTGTTAAATCAATAAGCACATCTGGGGTTTGATCTTGAAAGCATGATTCAATATCCGCGTACGCCGGTACATCTATATCTATTTCTTTCTTATAATCAATCACACTAATAAGCGTAAAATGTTCAGTATCCTTTACTAACTGAACCGCTTCTCTCCCCATTCTTCCTCTTGGTCCAGCAATAGTGACGTTAATTTGCTCCATCTTCATCCCCACTTTCAATTCTTGTCCAGCGATCTTTATCTCTTGTATTAAATTTATGCATCACACGATCGTGTGCCTCTTCCAGGCTGATATCCAGGGAGTTCGCAAGGCAAATGACCACAAACAATAAATCCCCGAGCTCTTCCTCAATCGTTTTCTCTTCCTCTGAATTCTTCTTAGGTTTTTCTCCATAATAATGATTCACTTCTCGTGCCAGTTCACCAAGTTCCTCCGTGAGCCTCGCAACCATTGCCAATGGACTGAAATATCCTTCTTTAAATTGACTTATGTATTGGTCTACTTCTTTTTGTAATTGATCCATCGTTTTTTTATTATCCATAAGAAGCCACACTCCTTCAGTATCTCCTATCATGTTAGCTAAATCCTTCCCGTTTGACAAATATTACGTTTGTTTTATTAACTCTTCATTGCCAGTTTGTTTCTCTTCTTATATAATGTCTCTGTCAACGAGATAATACGAATAGAAGGAGGGAAACACATATGTTGGGATTACGTTTAAAGAATATATTATTCATCCTGTTGGGGTCAGCTATCTTCGCATTTGGCCTTGTCCATTTTAATATCCAAAATAAATTGGCTGAAGGCGGATTTACCGGAATAACACTTATCCTTTATTTTTTATTTGACATTGATCCGTCTTACTCCAACCTCGCCTTAAATATCCCCCTATTTTTCTTAGGATGGAAGCTTCTCGGAAAGAAAGCTTTTTACTATACTGTACTCGGAACCGTCAGCCTCTCTGTATTTCTATGGATTTTCCAAAGATATCAAATGACGATCAACCTGGAAGGCGATCTGTTTCTTGCAGCATTATTTGCAGGGGCTTTTATCGGGGTTGGACTCGGGATTATTTTCAGATATGGCGGTACGACAGGGGGAGTTGATATCATCGCTCGACTCGCCCATAAGTACATTGGATGGAGCATGGGGAAAACGATGTTTATGTTTGACGCCGTCGTCATTGGGGTCTCTCTCATCACGTACCTCGAATACAGGGAAGCCATGTATACACTGGTAGCTGTATTCGTTGCTGCAAGGGTCATTGACTTTATGCAGGAAGGGGCATACTCAGCCAGAGGAGCTATGATCATTTCCGACAGCCATGAAGAAATAGCGAGTGTGATCAACGAAAAAATGGATCGGGGAGTAACCGTGCTGAGAGGACATGGTTCGTTCACGAAACAAAACAGGGAAGTGCTCTACTGTGTGGTCGGGAAAAATGAAATCGTCCGGCTGAAAAATATTATCACAAGCGTCGATCCACATGCATTCGTCTCCGTCACCGTCGTACATGACGTACTTGGCGAAGGATTTACATTAGACGCAGACAAGAATCCTTTACATGACTAACATGGATCTTCAATATACAAAAAGAAGCTGGGCTCAAAACTAGAGTCCAGCTTCTTCTTTATTTTGAATCAATCGTCACCATTCATCCCAGTAAAGATTAATACAAGTCTTAGTAATTCTATAACCGCAACTGCAGCAGCAGCTACATATGTCATCGCTGCGGCGTTCAATACTTTACGTGCATGTCGTTCTTCTTCATTCCGAATCAGACCAAGTGAAACGATCTGATTCATCGCCCGGGAAGAAGCGTTGAATTCTACAGGAAGGGTGATTAATTGGAATACAACCCCTGCTGCCATCAGAATGATACCAAGCAGGAACATTCCAGTCATTTGAGTGAACATTCCGATCAGTAAGAAGATCCAGGACATATTGGAGCCTATGTTCGCAACCGGAACCAAAGCATGGCGGAATCGTAAAAATGCATAGCTTTCAGCATCTTGAATCGCATGTCCGACTTCATGGGCCGCCACAGCTGCTCCCGCTACAGAATGTCCGTGATAGTTATCAGGTGACAATGCAACCGTTTTGGTAATCGGGTTGTAGTGGTCACTTAGAAACCCTCTGCCTTCCACAACCTTCACGTTGTGTAATCCATTGTCGTCGAGAATCCTTCTAGCCATCTCCCTGCCGGTCATACCTGAGGTAGTGGCCACTCTTGAATATTTCTTAAACGTACTCTTTACACGCATTTGAGCTCCGATTGGAATAAGAGCAATGAGTAAAAAGTAAATGATAAATCCTGCCATTATCGTAATAACCTCCAGATGTTTAGATACCTAAATTTTATAGTGCTATAAAGATTCTGTCAATTTTTTTGACGCTCTGACTTCTTTGCTTCCCCTTGTCCCTTATATTTTCTCCAACCTACATAAGATAATGTAGAGACAATGATACTGCCGGTTGATATGATCACCCACCAAAGGGAAGGATCTGCTTCATCCTCTTGTTTATTCTCAAACAGCTTCTCTAGATCAGTTTCCAAGGATGTTAATTCGGCCATGGTTTCCGTACTTTCCAACACGTCCTGCCGGTAATGATCCAAGTAAGAAATTCTTGCGTCCAGTGCTTGAGAACGTTCGACCGGAATATCTAATTTAATACTCGGTTGAATAATATTATATTTCGATAAAAACATATTCAATGTGGTATGGTATTCATCTACATTTCCATTTTCCGCTGCCGACTTCACTCCATTAAATGCTTCCATAATCGGGTCTTCCATTTCTACCCACAAAGGCTGATATTGACTGCTTAAAGCATCCATCACAAGGCGGAACTTTGTAACGGCGTTCACCTTCTGCTCCATGTCAGCAGAGGTCTGGTTGATACTCTCTACTGCCAGATTATGTGAGATGGTGAGAATTCTAAGCTCATCCATTGAAAAAGACCGTTGGGCACTCAAAGACGCAAATTCATCAGAGAAATAAACCAGTAGATGTTTCGCTTCTTCATATCTTCCAGCCTTTGTCATTTGCAAGGCCTGGTCTGCAACTTCATCAAGCTCGTTCATCGGAGACGTCGACTCTACTGCATTTAATGGGTGAGGTATTAAAATGAGAAAAAAGAAAAGCGCGATAAAGAATTGGATAAATTTCATACTTGTCCCCCCTAAAACTACTAGTAAAGTTTATGAAAGGGTGGACAAGAGTAGACCAAAAAAAGACTATGGCAAGAGTTGAATATCTAATCGTTTCGTTCTTTGTGTGAAGAAATATGCGATAACAATCGAGACAATACTTAACCAGAAAGTGAAGTATCCAATATGTTGTATGTACATATACAAGCTTGAGTAAACGGGAAACTGCATATATACGTAATCAATGATGTCATTATGTACAGTCCATACGGCACCGACTATAAGGTGCCAAATCCTTACCCGGTAAAAGGAAGAATACAATATCCCTTGTATAGCCATTGCTCCATGTGACGCCATGAGCATATATCCTTCCCAAGGTAAATCACCTGAAACCCACAGTGTCAACAAATTCATAACCACGGCCCAAACCCCATATTTAAACAGCGTGATAATGGCTAACACTTCAAATAGTGGCCAATTGCGATTCAGTAAAAATGCTATGAGAACGAAACAAAAAAACAGACTGGCTGTCGGGCTGTCGGGAACAAACACTAAAAATTGCGAGGGAGTATTTTGTAGTTGAGGGATATACCATATATAACCGTATATCGTGCCAAACAAATTTACAATGAGAAGCAACCATATAAACGTTTTATTCTTCAGGATGGACATGATCCAGAGCATATATTTAATCCTCTCTTTCAAGTAGAAAAAAAAGAGCCAACGTAAGCCGGCCCTTTTTCATTATTTATTCTTTTAAACCAGAGATGAATTCAGCCAGTTTGTCCAGCTCTTCGTCTGATCCTTTAAATAAACCTGCAGGCATGCCTGGTGGTTTACCGTTTTTAGCAATATCCGCTACTTCTTCAGGTGAGAGGCCAGTTGCAACTAAAGAAGGTCCTGCTCCACCTTGCAGATTTTCACCATGACAGTTAATACAACCATTTTTCTGGTCTGCATAGATTTTATATCCTTCAGATTCTTTATCGATATCCACTTCAGCCTGAATCTTACCTTGTTCCTTCGCTGCTTCCCAGTCATGAGTCACAACTGATTCCCAAGTCAAGAAATATGTTGCTGCAAGTGCCAATAACATGAATCCTACTGCAAATGGACGTTTAGTAGGGCGACGTTCAGGTCCTACGTCGATAAATGGAGCAAGTAAAAGCGCTCCAAATGCGATTCCAGGAATAACGAATGCTCCAATAACATTATAAGGTCCAGATGCATATGTGTATTTAAGTAATTGGTATAAGAATAAGAAATACCAGTCAGGTAATGGAATATATCCAGTATCTGTTGGATCGGCAACACGCTCTAACGGTGATGGATGAGCAACCGTTAAACATAGATAACCGATTAGGAAAACAGCTCCAACTAACCATTCTTTTAGTAAGAAGTTTGGCCAGAAAGCCTCTGTTTTTCCAGGGAACTCCGAATAATCTTTAGGAATATTCGGCTTTCTGTCTGCAGGTACACGTGAGTCCCCTACAAACTTCATCCCTTTTCCTCGATGCATAGCGTCCCCCTCCTTCTAATTTAAGGTTTATTAATTTATGTTCGTATCTTATAGTGGTCCTGAAATACCTTGCTTACGGATCATCAGGAAGTGAGCCCCCATTAGTCCAAGCAATGCTGCAGGCAGGAAGAATACATGAATAGCGAAGAATCTCGTTAGTGTTTGTGCACCAATGATAGTAGAATCTCCTGCGAGTAAGATCTTCACTTGCTCACCGATAAATGGTGTAGCAGCTGCGATTTCAATACCAACCTTCGTAGCGAATAGCGCTTTCATATCCCACGGTAATAAGTAACCAGTGAAACCAAGTCCTAACATTACGAAGAAAATAAGTACTCCAACAACCCAGTTCAATTCACGAGGTTTTTTGTATGCACCTTGGAAGAAGACACGTAGTGTATGTAAGAACATCATTACGATAACCAAACTAGCTCCCCAGTGATGCATTCCACGGACAATTTGTCCAAATGCAACTTCATTTTGCAGGTAATACACAGATTCCCAAGCGTTTTTAATATCCGGAACATAGTACATTGTCAGGAACATTCCAGATAAAATTTGAATTACGGTAACGAAGAATGTTAATCCACCAAAGCAGTAAACAAACGCTGAAAAGTGATGCGCCGGGTTTACATGTTCAGGTACTTCGTGATCCGCAATATCGCGCCACAAAGGCGTAATGTCCAAACGCTCGTCAACCCAATCATAGATTTTGTTCAGCACAGATTACGCCCCCTTACTTAACATATTTATTTGGTTCAGGTTGTCCAAGGTATAAAATACCGTCTTTTTCTTTTGTTGGATATACATCCAACGGTGCTGTCGGTGGTGTACCAGGAACATTTTTCCCGTTTTTCTCATACAGACCACCATGACAAGGGCAATAGAACTTGTTTGGGTTACTCTTGTCGCCCGCCCAGTTAACCGTACATCCAAGATGCTTACATACTGGTGAAAGAGCAACAACATTCCCCTCTTTGTTCTTATAAACCCATGCAGTTTGTGTTACTTCTGATGTGTACCACGCATCTTTTTGTTCATAAGAGAAATCGACACGTACTGGTTCATTTGTTAATTCTGAAACTTTTTGCTTTGTCGCTTTAAATTCTCCAGCAGCTGAAGTTTTTAATACTGGATCTACAGCAAATCGAACCATCGGCATTAACATTCCTGCCGCCATGAAACCGCCTACACCCGTAAGTGTATAGTTAAGGAATTGACGTCTAGATACACGATGTTTGCTCATCCTTTTCCCCCCTCTATCGTAAGGTAAGTCCATCGGACATATTTCGCACAAATATAAAACTAGGACATAACTATGATATATTAAACTCTATACAAGGTCAATAACTCTCTAATCTAAATGATGGACACAATGTGAAGTTTTTATGAATTTTTTTGCCATTTTTGTACAATCACATTTAAGAGCTGCTTCACTTGATCTTCCATGATGGAATGTTTGTACTGTTCATCTAAATGCTCAAGCGGTATGGAGGGCACCCAGATCAAGCGGTCATGCAATTCACCCTCTACCTTTTTCCATTCGCTGTCCGATGTAAGAAAGAACGTATGCTTCACTCCGCTGGTACTTAATTCCCCGGCCCATTGGGTTAATCTTGAAACCTCATTCTCTCTTGAAGCAGACATAGTATACGTAAATGGAGGTGTCATGATCATCCTGCCTTTAAATTGTCTTTCAAGGTGAAAGGTAAGCAGCGTGATGAATTCGGATTGTGCTGCGGACGTTTTGATATCCTTTAGGAAATCAACAGGAACAATCGGAATGACGGCAGTATCTATGTATTCTTTTTCAGATTCAAAGACTTCAATATCTTTTACGTTCCAATTCATTGTAAAACCTCGTTTCTTCTTTCATTTTCACTTCCCATCATATCACTTTATAACACTCGTTTAAAAGCGATTTCACTTTTTTAATAGTATGCTCCATAAACCTTATTCCTATTTAACTGAACCTATAGAATGGGGCTCATTGTGCTTGGAGTGAAAGGGAACGATCCCTGTTTTCACACTAACACTTATGATAAAAATAATTTTTTGAAGTTTGCAAAGTCATTGGTTGAGACCCCGCAACCGAATAAAAAAGCTCGAATGAAGAGATGTACCTTTCTCTTCATTCGAGCTTTTAGCTTAAGCTATTCAATTCTTTGGTTAATTTCTTGAAAGATTTTTCGTCACCGGTATCAAGAGCCTGATCTATGGCCTTTAGCAATCGATCACGTTGAAAGGTTTGCAAACTGTCTTTGAGGAATTGTTCTGCAACAATCCTGTCTTTTTCATTAATCAATAAATACTTCGGCATAAAAGGGTTTTCTTCAAGTACTGCTGCGAATTGATAACTTGAATTTGCCTTACTGAAGTTCAATTGAATATAAATATCTTCGTCCTTATTTAAACGAATATCGTGAAATGACTTCTCCGCATCAGTTGTCATGATGTTCTCTTTATAGAATCGGAATGGCACATCCTCAACACAATGTGTGGACATCACAAGACCTCTTGGACAGTACTGAGATTCTTCAACAAAATGAACTTTTTTCATCAATTGATCATGACTCATCAGGTAATTCAGTATCCACACACATTCTCTTCTCTTTAATTGATATCGATTTAAAAACCAGCGAATAAATTCTTTCTTCTCGTTGACAGAAACAGGGGTGGTCATGGTTTTCCCTCCTCTGCAGAATCTTTTTTAGTTTAGGTCCGTTTTCCTTTTGACTTACAGCTCAAAAACGTTAACAACTCCAAGGTGTTCTCATGTTTACACACCAGTCAAATCCCTTTGTACCACCGACGTCGTTTAGTCTTGTAATCTTTCAATCAGGTCCTGCCACTCGTCATTTGAAGGATCCATTTCAATCAGGTGTTTATATACTTCTACCGCTTCACCTCTGAGTCCTTCTTCTACTAGAAATTGTCCGTACTCTAGTAAAAACTCTTGATGATTCTTAAAGTAAGTATATGCAATACGGTATTGTTTTAATGCATGATTAAATTGTTCAAGCCCCTCATAGGCCTTTGCAAGATCCCAGTTGATTTGCGGCTCTTCTTCCCCTTCAACCGTAAGCATCTGGGCGATCTCCAATACATCCTCAAATCGATCTTGCGTGAAAAACAATTTATTTATGACTAAAGCTGCTTCGACATAACCTGGATCTAAGGCTAAAGCTTCCCTAAAAAATGTCTCTGCCTCTTTTTCCAGCCCAAGCTTTAAGGAAACTTTCCCACCAAACAAATTCAGCTCCTTGTTGTATTCATCCTGTTTTACGCCCTCTTGAATGGTTTCCAGGCTTTCCTGCAGCTTTTCTTCATGTTCATATGACCTGGCTAATAATAAATACACCGAATGATATTCCGGATCCAGCTCTTTAACCGAGATAAGCTTTTCAATGGCTTTTTCATAGAATCCAGCCTGATATGCAGTAACAGCATATCCGAATAGTGTATTGATTTCCAGGTGATCTAGAAGGGCCTTTTCGTAATGTGTCAATGCTTCTTCAAAGGCTCCCCCTACACTATAAGCTTCGGCTAACCTTTGATGAACATTGGTTCCACCCAGTTCGGTCGTACCTCTCTGAATAAGGGTATGATAATGCCTTATCGCTTCCAGGAACCTGCCTGTTTCAGAGTATAATTCCCCAAGTCCGAAATCAATGACAGGCTCATCTGGTAATAGCTTCTTGGCTTGTAAAAGCTTCTGTTCACTAACTTCAAATAAACCTTGCATTTGATACAGATCTGCCAAAAGCAGCAATGCTCTTGGATAGGTGGGGTCTTCTTCATCCAATTCTGCGAGTTTGTCTATCGCTTCTTCTTCATTATCCATCTCCACCATCACCTCTGCGAGCTCAATCAGAAGCTCTCCCTCTCCCGGGTAATACTCCAGAAGATTTTCATACAACTCTTTTGCTTCCTCCAGGAACCCTAAATGGTGCAATTCTTCAGCCAGGCTGAATTTTTCTTCATGACTTCCAAACTTCAATGCTTGCTTATACTGTTTCTTTGCTTCGTCCAATTTTCCTTCTTCTAATGAAGATAACATTCGTTCAGCGTATGACATGGTCAATCCCTTTCTATAAAAAAGCTAAATTGTCTTTAAATAAAGTACCCGGGTGTTTGAATGATAAGTTCTTCACCAGCACCAGGATAATAATAGCCTCTATTATTTAAGTAATAACATTTTCCTTTATTCATTGTACATTTTAGCACATGTTGGTCCGTTTTAAATGCAGAGGGCTCAGCACCAGTTTCACCGTCGATATTCATATAGAGGTTATAACTTATTTCTCCACCCACCAAAAAATTTCCTCTAAGGGGATATATCCCAATTTTCTTCAGTTCTTTTAGCCTCAATGGTTCTTTTTGCGGGATTTCATTTGAAAGATGAGGAATTTTCTCGTTTTTCATCGTATTTTGCCATATTTTAAGATGCTTTATTTTTGTTTTCATGTCTATATTTGTCGTAAAAAAAGGGACAAAAGTAATAGGATAATCATATAAAAATCCTTTGATCCATCCCCAGCGAATTTCCTTGAATCGATCTATTTCATCAATGTCAATCCAGACAACGGGAACCTTTTGTCTTTTACACGACCGAATGACTGAAGGAGTAATAAGATTTGCAGAGGTTTTTAACCCTATCGTGTAATCAAGAGGACTATTTAACAAGGAGGTTTTGCGTTCATTCAATTTAGCTAAGAATTCGTATTCGAACCCTAATGTAAATGCCGTCAGGACAGTAGTACAACCTTTGTGGATAAATTCATCCAGGTAATAATTCTTTATTGAAAGAAAATCAGTTCCTTCAGGCACCTCTAAGTCACACATTACATGTCCGGGGGTCATCATGAAAGATGAAACATCCATCCTCATGTATCGATAATAAGAAAACCTGTCTCTTATGGCCGATATTTTATCGTCTTTAACGAGTAAAGAAGTTTGAGTGACTTTGGAATCTTTAATCCAATTCGCATTTTCTATAATATACGTACTCAAATCACCATCACCTTCCTTTATAGACAAGCTATGAAAGAAGGGATGAAATCATGCTATGCATTCATATAAAAGGAGAGGTGTAAGGACTAAACTATCGTCCTTACACCTTCCAAAAGGAATTATTATTTCTGTAAAAGTTTGTTTATATGCTCAAAGAAAGTTGGATACGAAATGTTCACTGCATCCGCACCTTCAAGATAGACGTCAGAATCTGTTATTAAAGAAGCGACAGCCAATGTCATCCCAATCCGATGGTCTCCCCAGGAGTGAACCTCACCACCGTGTAAAGGCGTTTTCCCTTGAATGATCATGCCATCCTCGGTACCTTGAATGTCAGCACCAAGATGTCCAAGCTCTTGTACGATGGCATCGATTCGATTTGTTTCCTTGACCTTTAACTCTTCTGCATCTTTAATGATGGTCCTACCCTTTGCCTGGGAAGCCAACAGGGCGATAACGGGGATTTCATCAATTAACGATGGGATTAGTTCTCCACCAATTTCTATTCCTGTGAGATTTGAAGACTCCACCAGTATGTCACCTATCGGTTCTCCACCTTTTGAACTCTCCATTATTTCTATGGATGCCCCCATCTTCTTCATCACTTCAACAATTCCCACACGGGTTTCATTAAGGCCGACATTTTTCAGGAGCACTCTACTATTCGGCACAATCGCAGCAGCTACCATGAAGAAGGCTGCTGAGGAAATATCCCCGGGGACATAGACTTCAGTTCCTTTTAATACCTGACCGCCCTTTACCTTAATTGTATCTCCATGTCTTTCGATATGACCACCAAATTCGATAATCATTTTTTCAGTGTGATTTCTTGTCTTTTCAGGTTCTTGAATTTCAGTAGTACCTTCTGCCTGAAGTCCTGCCAACAAGAGAGCAGACTTCACCTGTGCACTCGCTACAGGCAACGTGTATGTAATTCCTTTCAGGTCACCCCCGCGGATTGATAAAGGAGTATAGTTACCTTTTGAACGACCGTCTATTTTAGTCCCAAACCTTTTTAATGGTTCTGTCACTCTTTTCATTGGGCGTTTAGCAATCGAGTCATCTCCAATAAGGATTGAATGAAAAGGCCTTCCTGCCAATATCCCCATTATAAGACGAGTAGTGGTACCCGAATTACCAACATCGAGTATGTCCTGTGGTTCTTTTAAATGATTCCAGCCTCCACCTGAAACGATCACTTCCCCATCTTTTACTAGGATATCAACACCTAACTTACGGAAGCATTCGATTGTGCTTAAACAATCCTCACCCATAAGAAAATTATGTATAACGGTTTTCCCTTCCGCAACTGAACCAAACATAACAGCCCGGTGTGAGATCGATTTATCCCCGGGAACATGCAGTTCTCCATTTAGACCCTTTTGGGGATTTATTAATTTCTTTTTTCCTTCCATCCTTATCACCCTTTACCCTAAGAATAATTCATAGTCCGTATTTTCTTTTAAGCAGTTTAAAGCTCTTTCCCTATCTTCGAGTGTCTGAAAGCTGATGACTAATACTCCGTAAATATCTTCTCTTGTTTCCAGGATTCTTATGTTGGTTAAACTTATGTTTTCCCCGGCAAGGTAAGCAGTAACTTCAGAAATCACCCCTGGATAATCAGGAACATCAACAAATAAGTCATAGAAAGAAGGAATGGCCCCTTTTTCAAGGATTGGAAGATCATCGCGAAAAGTTTTCGCTTCTGTGAAGTAATCAAAGATCCCCTGTGAGTCCTTCTCTTCAATAATGGTGATGACTTCATCCATTTCTGATTTCCACTGTTTGAGAAGTGAAAGCAAAACCGTTCTGTTCTGAAGCGTGATATCCTTCCACATCGTCGGGTTAGAAGAGGCTATCCGCGTGATGTCACGGAAACCGCCAGCAGCGAGCCTCCGCAAATAAGGATGGTGTACAGATGATTCTTTCGCTTGGTGAACAAGAGATGCCGCTACAATATGTGGAAAATGACTGATCGTACCTGTTAGTTCATCGTGCTCCCTGGGTTCTACGATCAGAAATTTGGCATGTGTTCCTTTCAGCCATTCTTGAAGTTCTTCTACTTTTTGACCAGTAGCACCAGAACCTGGAGTCAGCATATAGAAAGCATTTTCAAATAAGATTTTTTTAGCTGCTGCAACACCACTTTTATGAGAACCTGCCATCGGGTGTCCACCAATGAACTGAATCCCTTTAGAAGTCAGTTCCTCGGAACACTTCATAATTTGTTCTTTTGTGCTCCCCGTGTCAGTGATTATCGCCGTTTCTTTTAAAGCGAATGATTGAAACTGGGCAATAATCTTTTCGGTTTGAAAAACTGGTGTGGATATGATGATAAGATCGGCTCTTTCAGCAGCAGACTGTAAAGATAGTGACATTTCATCGATAATTCCGAGTGATCTCGCCAACCTTAATTCTTTATGATTAATATCATGTCCAATGATTTTAGCATCGGGATGTTCGCTCTTTATACAGAGTGCCAATGAGCCTCCGATTAATCCCATCCCAATGACCAATACCGTCCCTTTCATGATTGTCCCCCTCATTTGATTTGAAAAAAAGTCGGAAAAGGCTCAAAATTCCAAGCCGTTCCGACCATCCATTCCTTTTCACACATGTTTTTGAAGCACTAGAAATTCCTTCATTTTCTCAATAACCTCTTCATTTTGTTCATGAGAGCCTACCGTTACCCGAACAGAATGAGGATATCCCAGAGCCTCTCCGGACCGTACAATGAATCCCTTACTCATTAAATAATGAAACACATCATCACCGCTTACACCGAAATCGATTAATACAAAGTTTGCTTGTGATGGAAAATAATGCAGTCCGTTTTCTTCGCAGAACTGATAATACTGCTCCAGCCCTTTGCGATTATGCTCCCTGCATTCTCTAATGAACGTCTGGTCTTCAATTGCTGCGGCTGCGACTCCCTGACCTAAAGCATTATTATTGAACGGTTCCCGGAGTGGTTCTAATTTCCCTATCACATCTTCATTTGCAATACCAATCCCTACTCGAAAGCCGGCTAATCCGTATGCCTTTGAAAAAGTGCGTGTAATCAATAATTGAGGGTATGATTTTAATAATTCCAATGAATTATAATAGTCCCCGGCCACCACATATTCATAATAAGCTTCATCCAATACGACTAATACATGCGCTGGAACAGCATCCAGGAAGGTGATGAGTTCCTCACTGCGAATATATTCCCCTGTTGGATTATTCGGTGAACAAAGCCAAACGACTGAGGTCGTTTCATCAATTTCAGCAAGCATCTTGGTTAATTGATGTCTACCAGATGAGTCAAGGGGAACTTCTCTTATTTCTGCTCCTTCAACAATGGCATTGTGCTTGTACTGAGGGAAAGTCGGCGTAGCCATAACCGTGCTCTTTTCACCGTCCAGTAATGCTCTTGAAATCATCTGAATCACTTCATCTGATCCATTCCCAAAAAGTAATTGTCCAGGGTCCACAGATAGCTGCTCTGCCACCTTCATTCGCAGTTCCTTCGCATAGCCGTCGGGATAAATCGCATGTGATACAGCGTTTGTCTTGAGGAAGGTTTCAACGTTCTTTGAACAGCCGAATGGATTTTCATTCGAAGCAAGCTTCACTACCTTCTCGAGATTGAATAGTTCTTTCACATCATCCATTGTTTTCCCGGGCTGGTATGCTTTAAGATTTAGAATCTGAGATCTCCACTTCATGCTTACCTTCCTTTCAATCGTTTTCATTCGTAATAGGTGGGGTATCTTTCAAGTCAGGACGTAGGCTGACTGCATTTTTCATATAAATATGTTGGATGTCTTTCTGAGGTGTAGATGTATTTAAATGAATCATCACTCTAATACAATTCGGCAATGCATCAGGGAGATCCAACTCCTGCATACACATGACGGGAACATATTTCCACTCTTCAATCCTTCTTAATGCTTTTGCCGGAAATACACTCCTGATGTCACTGGTGGCAGAAATAAATACAGATGCAACATCCTCTGCCAAGATATCATTATGTAAAATCATTTCCCTTAAGAGATTTTCAGTTGAAAGGAGAACATCCTTTTCATTGTCACAATCCGTTGTAGTGGCGCCTCGAACTCCCCTGATCATTCTTCCACTCTCCCTTTTCTCCGGCTAATGAGCTCTATTTTTACTTTTGTGATTCATTAAGACCGGATCTCTCTCTAATAAATTGATCAGCCCGTCTTAAGTCCTCTACAGATACTTTCACCATCAATGGTTTCCCAATATCCTTCAATAAAACAAAAACAGGATTTCCATGCTGGGATTTCTTATCAAGTTTCATTCCTTCATATAAGTAGTCAAAAGTGATATGAGATGGAATGGTCAGATTGTACCCAAGTGAAGCGACCCAATCAATAAATCCTTGTAGATCGAATGCAAGTTCGCAGTATTGCTCACTAAGATGCAGAGCAAAAATCATCCCGATCATCACCGATTCACCATGCGTTCGATTTCCGTATCCGCTGGCACTTTCAACGGCATGGCCATACGTATGCCCAAAATTTAAGAACGCTCGGATATTCGATTCCCTCTCGTCCTTCGCAACAATATTCCCTTTAACACGGATACCTTTCATCAGACAATCCGTTAGAAATACATGATCCAACTGTTCCGGGGAATGAAAATTATCCATCAACTCCTGTAAAAAAGCTCGATCGGATAAAAAGGCATGCTTGATCACTTCTGAGAATCCGGATAGAACTTCCGTTTTCGGTAAAGTCGTCATATAATCCAAATCAAAAAACACACCTTCAGGCTGATAAAATTGCCCTACCATGTTTTTGCCAAGGGGGTGGTTAATCGCCACCTTTCCTCCAACAGCACTATCATGAGCGAGAATCGTTGTAGGGACACCTATGAAGGGGATCCCCCGCATATAGGTGGAAGCCACGAAACCTGCAAGATCTCCGATGGCTCCGCCTCCGAAGGCTATCACCAGGGCTCTGCGATCGACATGATTTGCAAGACCGTGGGTGATGGCATCTTCATAAATAGCGAAACTTTTGGCCTGCTCTCCTTTGGGAGCAAGATAAGTCGTTACCTCATATGTTCGACTTAAAACCTCTGAAAAAGCTGTTCCATGAAGGTTGAATACCTCGTTATCAGCGATGATCCACAATTTAGATACTTGTGGAAAGGTCTTTTTTATAAAAGAAACAATTTCATTCGTCATTTCCACTCCAATTTTCACGTCATACGTTTTGGAAGCAGTTTGAATGGTTATCTGTTTCATTCATTAATACTCCTTGGACTCTTGACGTTGTCTGTTGATATCTTCCTGGAGCTTATCGAATTGATCACTATGAAATTGTTCCACGATAGCAGAAGCAAGCTCCCACGCAACAACAGCCTCTGCCACTACGCTTGCAGCAGGTACGGCACAGCTATCGGACCTCTCGATACTTGCTTTAAACGGTTCCTTTGTTTCGATATCCACACTCTGTAATGGTTTATACAGGGTGGGAATAGGCTTCATGACCCCTTTAACCCGAATGGGCATACCTGTCGTCATACCGCCTTCAAAGCCGCCTAAACGATTCGTTTTACGGTAATATCCCTGTTCTTCACTCCAGGCAATCTCATCGTGAACTTCACTACCCGGCTTTCGCGCCATTTCAAATCCTAAGCCAAATTCGACCCCCTTGAATGCATTAATACTCATGACGGCCATGGCTATCTTTGCATCAAGCTTACGGTCATAATGAACATAGCTCCCGACTCCTGAAGGCATCCCCTCAACGATGACCTCAACCACACCACCAATGGAATCCCCATTTTTCTTCGCTTCATCTATTAAGTCCATCATTTTCTGTGCGGCTTCTTTATCCAGGCATCGGACCGGAGAATCTTCGGTAATATCTCTTAGATCATTTATAGAATCATAGTGTAGGTTCTCTGCTTTAATTCCACCAATTTCAAGAACATGACCGACAACCTCGATACCCAACAGCTTTAATAACTTCTTCGCAACGGCACCCGCAGCCACTCTTACAGTGGTTTCTCTGGCTGATGACCTTTCCAACACATTCCTCAGGTCCCTATGTCCATATTTCATACCACCAACAAGGTCTGCATGTCCCGGTCTTGGCCTTGAAATCTTTCTCTTTACCTCATCCTCTTCTCCAGGCTCCAAAGGTTCGATGCCCATCACTTTCGTCCAGTGAGTCCAGTCTCTATTCTCCACAACCAATCCTAAAGGAGATCCCAGAGTATATCCATGTCTCACTCCTCCAACGATCGATGCCTGATCTTTCTCGATTTGCATCCTCCGGCCACGGCCATAGCCTTTTTGTCTTCTTGCCAGGTTATCATTGATATCCACTGCTTCTAATGGCATTCCTGCAGGCAGCCCTTCAATGATGGTCGTTAATTGTGGTCCATGTGATTCTCCAGATGTT
This sequence comes from Rossellomorea sp. ABR4_004, assembly GCF_056159585.1. Lineage (NCBI taxonomy): Bacteria > Bacillati > Bacillota > Bacilli > Caryophanales > Bacillaceae > Rossellomorea > Rossellomorea sp. ABR4_004. The sequence goes on from NZ_JBSWVM010000001.1 coordinate 504,203, forward strand.
AAGTACCTCATTTCACTTTCCCCCTTCAACTCGTTAAAGAATTATGTACCAATATAACATAGAATTCAGATCATTTCCTAGCCCTTAAGTTTAAAAAATTTTCTAAAAAACTCTCTTTCACAGAAAAAAACGATGTAACCCAACATATTTGACTTTTAAACTGTAGCGTTACCCAAAAGCAAGCGTACAGCCGTCCAGTAAATACAGGATCGACATCGTAAATTCTAAATCTTTTTATAGAAAAATGTGTCTTCTGTCTCGAACCCGTATTGAGATGGGTTGAAGATTTGTTCGGTACTCCCGACAAAGAGTACACCACCGGGTCTCAGTGATGCATTGAATTTTTTATATAATAGGTTCTTCGCTTCCTCCGTGAAGTAAATTAACACATTTCTGCAAACAATCAAGTCGTAGTTCCCCTCAAACGGGTCTGACAGCAGATTCTGCTGCTTGAAAGTCACGTTTCTCCTTATCTCTTCATTCAATTTGAACAAGGCGCCTTCCCGAGTGAAATAACGGGCTCTCATTACGGAGGGGACCTCATTCAGCGACCGTTCAGGGTAGAGACCATTCCTTGCACGTTGAATGGCATTTTTATCGATATCAGTCGCGGTGATGGTCCGTCCTGAAAGAGTCATATGTTCCGACAGCATCATGGCGATCGTGTACGGCTCTTCCCCCGTAGAACAAGCTGCACTCCACACTTTAAGCGATTTGTTTTCCTGAAGGAGTCTGGGAAGGATTTTTGTCTCGAGAACTTCCCACCGTTTGTAGTTTCGATAAAACTCTGAAACATTGATCGTCATTCGATCAAGAAACTCTTCCATTTCTTCAGTGTCACGGTTCAGCTTACTGAAAAACTCTTGAAAGCTCCCGCAGCCTTTTTTTTCATACAGGGCCGTTAATCTCCTTTTCATTTGAGCCTCTTTGTAAAGGGAAAGATCGATACCTGTTTTTCTTTTTATCCCTTGAATAAATTCAAGATAATCATTTGACATAAGGACCCACTCACTTTGCTACATAAAAGGTATAAGACTATATGTATTATATCGAACGTCATTCAGAAAAGTTAAACCCTATTCCATAAAAAAAGGCAAGTCGCCTTAACACGACTTGCCCTAAAAAACCTTATCATTTATCAGATATTAATAAACCCACTCGTTCATTAATTTAGAATACTCTACCACTTCTTCCTCTTTGAAAAATAATCCGATTTCTCTAACAGCGCTTTCAGCAGAGTCAGATCCATGGATGATATTCTTTCCGACTGTCAAGCCGAAATCACCGCGGATTGTTCCAAGGGCAGCATCCTTAGGGTTTGTTGCTCCCATCATTCCACGAGCTGTCGTGATGACGTTTTCACCTTGCCAAACCATTGCAAATACAGGCCCAGAAGTGATAAAGTCAACAAGTTCTCCAAAGAATGGTCTTTCCTTGTGCTCGCCGTAATGTTCTTCAGCAAGCTCATTGGAGATGCTCATTAGCTTTGCCCCTACTAATTGAAAGCCCTTTTTTTCAAAACGTGATACGATATCACCGATTAACCCTCTTTGTACTCCGTCCGGCTTTACCATTAAAAATGTCTTTTCCATTTTCCCCACTCCTAAATATGTATGTATAGAAGTCCTAAGGACATCCCACGAAAATAGTAACACTGATTGGGGTTTTTGGCAACGTTTCCATTTTAAATTTTCTTAATATTTTCTCTTACCAATAAAGTTTGCGATATTCTTCAATGTTTTCTTCACGCGGTTGTATGGGAGATGATTCAGATCTTCCAGCGCTCTGTCTAAATACATTCTGCTAAGCTGGTGGGATCTTTCTATGGCATCGGTCGCCAAGATGGACGAAATGATATCTTTCATCTCTTCGGGAGAAGTATATTCAGTCACTCTTTCTATCTTCGATTTAAGAGCAGGGTTTTCCATTGCATATAAAATCGGAAGGGTGATATTACCTTGCCACAAGTCACTGCCGGCAGGCTTACCCAGTTCTTCCTCACTTGCTGTCAGATCTAATATATCATCTGTAATTTGAAAGCTCATCCCCACATTATAACCAAACCTGTATAAGCGTCGATGTATTTCATCAGGAGCCCCGGAAGAAATGGCACCGATCTGGCAGCTTACAGCAATCAGCAAGGCTGTCTTTCGCTTGATTCTAAGAAGATAATCCCTCAGATTTTGGTCAAATCGATATTTATCTTTTATTTGAGCGATTTCACCCTTACATACTTCAACAATGGTGTGAGAAAGTATTTGATGTGCTTCAGGCGCTTTAATATTCGTCATATACTCGAGAGCTCGTGCAAAGATGTAATCTCCGGTGTACATGGCAATTCGATTGTCCCATTGAGCTTTAATCGTTGGCTTTCCCCTTCTTAACTCTGCATCATCGATCACGTCATCGTGAACAAGGGATGCCATATGAATTAACTCCAAAGCCACTGCTACGTTTTTCACAATGTTAATATCATAATGTCCGAATTTTGCAGAGAGCAAGACAAAAACAGGTCGGATTCTTTTACCACCCGCTTGTAGTAGGTGAAGGGACGCCTCTTGTAAAAGTTGTGATTCTGACTCAATCGCAACTTCCAATTCCTTTTCAATTTCATCAATATCCGTTTTTAAAAACGAATACATCCTGTTTAGCTTCATAGTTTTTCCACCTAATTTACGAATTTCTTACTTTCTGCCTGAATGCATGGCAGCCACTCCGCCACTATATGGTTTCACATGTATATCTTTAAAGCCGGCTTCTTCAAACATCTTCGCAAGCTCCTTCATCCCCGGGAAATCTCTAGCTGATTCCTGAAGCCATGAATACTCATTAAAGCTCTTGGCAAAGATCTTTCCGAACAGGGGCATCACGAAACGAAAGTATGCATAATACATTTGCTTGAATCCGAGCATGGTTGGTTGGGAGGTTTCAAGGCAAACAGCCATCCCTCCTGGTTTCACCACACGATTCATTTCCTTTAAGACGTGGAGGTAGTCAGGAACATTCCGTAAACCGAAGCCAATCGTGACATAATCAAAGGTATTATCGTCAAAAGGCAGCTCCATTGCATTTCCATGAATCAGCTCAATGTTGTTCAAGGGGGATTTTTTTACTTTCTCTTCACCAATTGACAACATATTTTGGCTGAAATCCAGCCCCACTACATGGCCCGTTTCTCCGACTTTTTCTCCTATTGCTAACGTCCAATCCGCAGTTCCGCAGCAAACGTCCAGCGCTTTTGAGCCTGTCTTCACGTCCATATGCTTCATGGTATCTTTTCTCCACTTTTTATGCTGTTGGAAACTGATTACGGAATTCATCTTATCATAATTCGAGTATATTTTTTCAAATACTCCGTGGACTTTTTGTTCTTTGGACTGCTGCATTTCGATTTACCCTTCTTCCGCATATAGTTTGGTCATAGGTTCAGGCTCAGCATAAGGTAATAGCTCTACAATCAGCTTTTTAAAATATGGTGTTACCGGTTCTATGTTCTCTAACTGAGTTTGTATGGTTTTCTTCGTTGAGGAAATTAATTTATCCACCTTTGAAAGCAAATGTCTGGACTCTTCTTTCGTTAGCTTTAAAGATGGTGTTTCACTGGCCGATTCGAGCGTTAAAGTCGACAACGCTTTTATAAAGCTCGTACTCTGTGAGTGCTCAATACAAATTCTCTCTTGAACGAGCTTTTTGTATAAAAGGGCTTGCTCAACAATCCGAATCCATTTGTCATCTTCAAAAAAACGAAAGAATTTTGATACGATCGCTGATTCTCTTGTCTTCAAGCTTGACATTAGTCCATCCAGGTTTTGATGTTCCTCTTTATAAATGGATATTTTGCTTTCATTGATTTCTTTAATCGCCTTGGCTAATACTGCTATAAGTTCCACATCATCTGTGTCGGCTAGGATTTTATAGTAAAGGCTGCTGAAGTATACTCCTGCAAGTACCGTAAGCTGCCTCTCTTTCAATGGATCAAGCTCAGAAATTGTAACCTTTTCATGGGTATCAAGGGCTATCTGCAATAACATGGCAGTCGAAATCCACTGTACAACTTCTTTGTTCAAGGTCCGTCCCTCATTGACAAAAGGAAGGAGCAGGAAATAAATCCGATCCCGATCGATATAAGGCTGATCGATATATTCCTTTAAATAAGAGTGATGCAACTGCTCTTCTATGTATTGATGAATGATATTCGCTTGATGGTTACAATCAATGAATTTCATACCCTTTAATCCCCATTTCTACTATGTATCAGTCTAAAAATTTCAGCAATAGATATTATATCATAAAATCCTCAGCAATAGGGAATCCGTCTTGCCCCATACTTTGCATTAGTATAACAAAGGGGACGACTACGAAGTTCAACTACTCATAGTCAGTCCCACCTGAATCTTCTCTGGAACGTAAATGCTCAGAGTACTATTTCTTATTATCACTTTCGACTTCACCGTAACTTGTAACGATTGTTGCTTTTCCTCTAACTTTAATCGCAGAGGTATGGTCTGTAAACTGAGCAATCATGACTTCACCTTTATCGAGCTTTTCTGAATGATGAAATCGGGTATCTGTCCCTCTTGTCAGACCGATCACGTTCACGCCATCTTCAATCGCCTTAATCACAATATAATCATTTGAATTCATCCTCGGCTCACTCCTAATTCTTTATAAAAGAAAGAACTTCACTCCGTGCTTGAGAGTCTTCTTTAAACGAGCCCCTTACCGCAGTTGTCACTGTACTTGAACCAGGCTTCTTTACACCTCTCATTGTCATGCACATATGCTCAGCTTCAACCACTACCATTGCACCATAAGGCTCAAGGGTTTCCATGATCGTATCAGCCACTGTCGAAGTGATTCTTTCTTGCAGCTGTGGCCGTTTAGCAACAGATTCAACTGCCCTTGCCAGTTTACTAAGTCCAGCCACTCTTCCGTTTCTAGGAATATATGCTACATGAGCTTTTCCGTAGAAAGGTACCAAGTGGTGTTCACACATTGAATAAAAAGGAATATCCTTCACAAGCACCAGTTCCTCATGCTCTTCACTGAATATTGTTTCAAAGTATTCTTTCGGATCGTGACCAATCCCCGAAAATACTTCTGCATACATCTTCGCCACACGTTTTGGTGTGTCTAATAAACCTTCTCTATTAGGATTCTCTCCAATAGCTTCTAATATTAATCGAACTGCTTCTTCTATTTGGCCATGATTGACTTGTGCCATTATGTTGTCCTCCTAAAATATCTTAAAGAAATAGTAACATTGTTAATATTAGCACAAGCCTATAATGTCATCAAAGACTAGTGCTTTAGAAGTTTTATAATAATATAAAACTTCCTTTAAAGGAATAAACCTTCGTACATATTTTAAGGAGAAATAACCATACTATAAATGAATAGCAAAAAAGGCCGCATAAATATGCGACCTTTTCTTTACGCTCAAAGTATGTAATTATTTTACAGCTTCTTTAAGCGCTTTACCTGGTTTGAAAGCAGGTACTTTGCTAGCTGAGATTTCGATCTCTTCACCTGTTTGTGGGTTGCGACCTTTACGGGCTGCACGCTCACGTACTTCGAAGTTACCGAATCCGATTAATTGTACTTTATCACCGTTTGCAAGTGAATTTTGAATTGTATCGAAAACAGCGTCAACCGCTTTAGTAGCGTCCTTCTTAGATAGCTCAGCAGCTTCTGCAACAGCATTGATTAGTTCTGTCTTATTCATGCCATTCACCTCCTCCCAAGGAAATGTCTCAGTCATGATTCATTTACTTTAATATCATTAGTAAACAACTTTAGCGAATTCTATACATAAAGTGTAGAAAAAACGCTTGAAAACGTTGCTGAATCAATATTCAACAACAATTCTGTTAAAAGATTATCACAATAGATTAACCTTAGCAAGAACAAATCAAGAAATAATGGGAATCTTTTCTTATTTGAAACACAAATGTAATAGAATCCCCTCAAAGCCCTTTATTCTTGCACTCTATTCAACCTATCACTTCTTTTCGATGACTGCAACTTATACCTCCGTCGTCAGGTACTCTATCTTACTTCCCAACCTTGGAATTCCTTAAACATCGACACCCCTATTTTCATCTGTGATGAATATCCATGGTGATGTATCCCTCTATAGGTCCCTATTACAGAAACCTATATATATCAAGGCTTCATAGCCTTCCATAGTATTTTCAAAATCTTTTCGCCCCAGCTATAAATTTATAAATATACAATAGGGAAATCTGCAAAATAAAGTAGGGATTTCTTAAAGAAAAATTCAGATCTATAAAATAGAAATAAGAGATTTTAAATAAGCCAAACAAAAAAAGACCCTCCTAAGAAGGTCCATAGACATTTATAATATGATGGCGATCAATCCACCTGATCCCTCGTTGATGATTCTTTCCAACGTATCTTTGAGTTTATATCTTGCATTCTCAGGCATTAAGGAAAGTTTCGCTTGGATTCCCTCTCTTACAATGGAACTTAAGCTTCTGCCGAAGATATCGGAATTCCAGATGGAGAGCGGGTCATCTTCGAAATCCTGCATTAAATAGCGCACTAGTTCTTCGCTCTGTTTTTCTGTACCGATAATTGGTTCGAACTTGGACTGTACATCCACTTTGATCATGTGGATAGATGGCGCCACTGCTTTCAAACTGACTCCGAATCTGGAACCCTGTCTGATGATTTCCGGTTCATCGAGACTCATATCATTTAACGAAGGTGCTGCAATGCCATACCCCGTCTGCTTCACCATTCTCAATGCATCTGAAATCTGGTCGTATTCCGCTTTTGCATGAGCGAAGTCCTGCATTAATTCCAGGAGATGATCTTTCCCGCGAATTTCCACCCCTACAATCTCCTTCAGTACTTCATCATACAGTTCGTCAGGGGCGTACAGGTCAATTTCCGCTATCCCTTGCCCCATATCAATGCCGGCAAGTCCTGCCCGTTCAATATGGTCAAATTCACTGAAGTAATGAACAACACGATCCACATCCCGCAGTCGTTTAATATCCTTAACAGTTTCTTTCACGGCTTCCTGATAGTTCTGTCTTAGCCAGTGCTCTTCTTTCAGAACCATTACCCAGCTTGGGAGATTCACATTCACTTCAAGTACCGGGAATTCGAATAGTGCTTCTCTCAGCACGTTGAGGACGTCTGAGTCTCTCATGCTCTCTACACTCATGGCGAGAACTGGAATGTCATACTTATCTTGAAGTTTTACTCTTAGGTCTTCTGTCTCAGGAGCATGAGGTCTCGCCGAGTTGATGACCATGATAAATGGTTTACCTACTTCTTTCAATTCCTCGATGACTCTCTCTTCCGCCTGGATGTAATCGCCTCTGCCAATTTCCCCGATGGAACCGTCGGTTGTCACGACAACTCCGATCGTGGAGTGTTCCTGGATGACTTTACGCGTACCGATCTCGGCCGCTTCATGGAATGGAATAGGCTCTTCATACCATGGTGTATTGATCATTCTAGGCCCATTTTCATCTTCATATCCTTTAGCACCCGGTACCGTATATCCCACACAATCTACCAATCTAATATTCACTTCGAGACCTTCATCGACATGAACAGAGATGGCTTGATTCGGAACGAACTTCGGTTCAGTCGTCATGATGGTCCTGCCTGCCGCACTTTGAGGTAACTCATCCTGCGCTCTTGCTCGTTCTGATTCACTTGCGATATTAGGAAGGACGACAAGTTCCATGAACTTCTTGATGAATGTTGATTTTCCTGTTCTAACTGCTCCTACCACACCTAAATAGATATCTCCGCCTGTTCTTTCGGCAATGTCCTTAAATAGATCGACTCTTTCCAAGAGATTCCCTCCCATCTTATATTCCAGGGATGTTTCATCCGTGTATTCTGTCTCACATTCTATATTTATGATGTTGTCCCAATGACTTATGACTATTAATATGCTTTTTTTCCCCCCTTATGATTAAAAGTATAAAAATTTATTATGTCTTTAGCATTTATGATCATTAGTTTGATGAAATTTCCCTATAAAGGATGACATAAAAATAATAACCCTTCCCTTACAATATATTTTGCAAGGAAAGGGTTATGCCTATTTTGTCATAAAGACAGGATCGTTATTTTCATCTACCGTATAAGGTAAAGAATAAGCTGGAACAAATAAAGTGTCCTCGACAAGTAAATTCCGGATATCTGCACCGGTTTCCAGTTCGTTATCAGCCTTTTTAATTTGTTCAAATAAGTCCATTGAGTAATCTACAAATATGTCACCATCACCATTAATGACAAGGGGAAGGTTCTTGTTGGAGTATGGGCTATTTACGTACACATCATCATCATACCCCAGTTCTTTATAATTTAAAGTATATACATTATTGGCTACTTCCTCTTTAAATGGCGGGTAACCTTGAGCTTCTATTCTGATTTTCAATTCCCTTATTTGTTCCGCCAGCCGAAGATCAAAAATCTTTACTTGAGGATCTTCCTCCACGTCAGTCAAAACATATTGAAAAATACCACCATTTTCAAAAGCATTCCCTGGGATCTCTGCTAAGTACTGAGGTGAAAGCTTTCTGAAATCAATCGGATACTTCTGATAAATAGGTGTATCCTGGTCTCGGGTCTTAATTGGAAGCAACCCATTATTGTCCTTCTGATAGGTTACGACCGCATCTTGTACAGCTTTCACCTGCGTTTCATAAGGGATCTGATTCTGACTAAGCTTTTCCTCAGGGTACATACATCCAGAAAGAATACTCATAGCTATAATAAGAAGAAATGCAATTAAACCGAAGCGTTTCAATCTAAAAACGTCCTTTCAATCGGACAGCAACCTAATTGGTCGGTCCACTAAATACAATATAGATCATCATGAGTCCACCGGCAATCATCATTATATATGCCATGAATGCTGTAATAAACCGCAAAAATTTCTGTTTGATCTTATACCTGCTAAAATAGATCGTTAATATGGCAAAAAACATGAATCCCATCGATGCAAACGAAATCCACATCTTCATCATTGAATCCAACATACATCCCTCCTGTTATCGAATGTATTATATCATAAGATTTTTACAAAAGAATAGAAAAGAATCGTTGTTCAATAATCTGTTACAAACCTCAATAGTACCTATACTGACGATCCCGGGCAGAGATGATCATAAAAAAGGCTCTTTTGGCAAAGATTGTTGTTTTCTAGCATAGAATCTGCCATTGCTCTGTGAACCAGGTTTATTTTGGATGGTGAGGGGAACTGCTTCGCTTGCAGCTAGCGTTCGGCCGAGCCTCCTCAGCTTCGCTTCCGGGGTCTCGGCACGACCGTACTTCAGCAGGAGTCTACGCAGTTCCCCTCACCATCTTTAACAGTATTTCATGACAGAGCTTCAAAGTGTGTAAGAAAACAGTGTAACTAGAAAAAATAATTCTTCTTCCTTAAAAGGAAAATCAATCTCTACTTACCTTAAATGAGATTGTTTGCTAAAATTCTTGTTTTAATTGTTTTCAATTAAAAATTCATGCTCGGAAAGTTGATTGGAGCGGAAGGAGGCTCGACTCCTGCGGGAATAGCTGGACAGGTGAGACCCCGGAGGCGCAGCCGAGGAGGCTCACCGCCAGCCCCGCGGAAAGCGAGCATCCTGTAGCGGAAATCAACTATTACTTTCTCCTCTACATTAGCAACAAACTTTACGAAAAGAGCCAAAAAAAAAGAGCTTCCCAAGTATTTAAGCATCATTTGAATGATGTCAAAATACTTGAGCTGCTCTAAACAAAGCGAGACCTACCCATCCATAGGCAAAGCTGTATATATTCATGACAGTGTATGCAACAGGGGCGCACTTCGCATCCTCGAATGCCTATTCTTCCAATATTAATTCATTGTTTCGAAAGATTCATTAGTGAAAGTTCTCATGCATTCTACCGTAAAAGAATCAACTTAATTTAATCGCTCACCGAGAATGTTCACAAGGTCTTCCATCTCATTTGTCTTTACACGTCCCATTAAATGGTCTACCGCTTCTTTCGCTTCTACTTTATTGAATAGCACATCATACAAAGCGTTGGTAATGGGCATATTTACTTCATACTTGTCTGCTAACTGATGAGCAGCTTTCGTTGTACGTACTCCCTCAACGACCATCCCCATATTGTCCAGGACCTCATCAAGGTTATGACCTTTACCAAGCATATTTCCAGCTCTCCAGTTTCTTGAATGTACACTTGTACATGTAACGATCAGATCACCGATTCCAGTCAAACCAGAAAATGTTAATGGGTTTGCCCCCATCTTTGTTCCCAAACGTGCAATTTCTGCAAGTCCCCTCGTAATAAGAGCGGCTTTTGCATTATCTCCATAACCCAAGCCGTCTGTAATTCCGGCTGCAAGGGCTATGATATTCTTTAAGGCTCCACCGATCTCAACCCCCAGCATATCGGGATTCGTATATACACGGAAATTCATGTTCATGAATAAGTCCTGAATCTCTTCAGCAGCCTTCATATCCTTGGAGGATACGGTCACAGTCGTTGGGTGCCTCAGACTCACTTCTTCAGCGTGACTAGGTCCTGACAATACCACCACTGTATGTAAGTTATCAGGGTTCATTTCATCTTCAATCATTTCTGAAATTCTTAGAAGTGAATCAGGCTCAATCCCCTTACTCACATGAACAACGGTTAATGGTGCACGTTGAACCTCTTGAATTTGACCCAATACTCCTCGGATCGCTTTCGTCGGTACAGCCAGAATGATTGTATCAACGCCATCTAAAGACTCACCAAGATCATGATAACCCTTGATGGATTCCGGGAGCTTGACATCTTTCAAGTACTTTTCGTTGGTATGTCGAGTGTTAATTTCATCAATCTGCTCTTTTTTGTGTCCCCATAGTCTTACTTCCAGTCCATTATCAGCCAGGACCATCGCAAGTGCCGTCCCCCAGCTCCCTGCGCCAATAACCGTTATATTCTTTGAACTTTTCATTTTTACACCCACCTTATTATTTTCTTGCGCGAGCAATAATACGAATAGGAGTTCCTTCAAATCCAAATGCATCACGTATTCTATTTTCCAAGAATCGTTCGTATGAGAAGTGCATTAATTCCGGATCATTCACAAATACCACGAATGTTGGCGGCTTCACAGCTACTTGAGTCGCGTAGTAGATTCTGAGTCGCTTCCCATTATCTGTAGGAGTCGGATTCATTGCTACTGCATCCATCACCACTTCATTCAACACGCTCGATTGTACTCGTAGGGCATGATTTTCACTTGCCATATTGATGATCGGCAGTAATGTATGAATGCGCTTCTTTGTTTTGGCAGATAGAAAAACGATTGGAGCATAATCAAGGAATTGAAAATGTTCGCGGATATTCTTTTCCCATTTGTTCATGGTTTTCTCGTCTTTCTCAACGGCATCCCATTTGTTCACGACGATTACCATTGCTCGACCTGCATCATGAGCATACCCGGCAATTTTTTTATCTTGCTCGATAATCCCTTCTTCTCCATCAATGACAGATAAGACGACATCGGAACGTTCAATCGCTCTAAGAGCTCTTAACACACTGTATTTTTCGGTCGTTTCATACACTTTCCCTTTTTTCCTCATACCCGCAGTATCAATAATGACATAATCCTGTCCATCATACGTGTAAGAAGAATCAATGGCATCCCGCGTCGTTCCTGCAACATTACTCACAATTACACGCTCTTCGCCTAATAAGGCGTTAACCAGGGAGGATTTCCCGACATTCGGTCGACCAATTAATGAAAATTTGATCACATCTTCTGCATAGTCCTCTTCTTCTTCTTGTTTAAAGTTTTTCACCACATCATCAAGAAGATCTCCTAACCCAAGACCATGAGAACCTGAAATTGGATACGGCTCTCCAAATCCAAGGGAGTAAAAATCATAAATCATTTCCCTCATTTCGGGGTTATCAATTTTATTAATCCCCAGTACGACAGGTTTCTTAGAGCGATAAAGGATTTTGGCCACAATTTCATCTGCAGCTGTCACACCTTCACGGCCATTCGTCAAAAAGACAATCACATCCGCTTCATCAATGGCAATTTCAGCCTGCTGCCTGATTTGATCAAGGAATGGTTCATTCCCCAGTTCAATCCCACCTGTATCTATAATATTAAATTCATGAGTCAGCCACTCTGCAGAACTATATATACGGTCTCTTGTTACACCAGGCACATCTTCAACAATGGAGATTCTTTCACCAACTATTCTATTAAAGATCGTGGACTTCCCAACGTTTGGACGCCCTACGATTGCTACTACTGGTTTTGTCACGTTATTCACCCTTTCTGTAAGAAGGTTGTCCTATTCTTACATTTCCTCTTATTATACCTTTTCAATCATCAATCGGAGTTATGCATAAGAAGGACCGGCCCTTAAGGTATTGTTTCCTTATGGGACAGTCCCCCCTAACTTAACTATTTTATCAATAAAAGAATAAACTAGCAATCAATGTTTTACAATGATAAATAGTCCTTCATCCAGTTCATGGGCAATGCCATCGAGAATCGCCTCTAAATTTGCACAGATCTTTTGCAACTCCTCATCTGTTTTACAATAAAAGACGCTTGTTCCACTTGGAACTTTTTCAGGTGATGTCGTAACCGTCGCGAGAATAAACTTTTGGATCGTTGTACTCATTCTAATTTACCACCCTCCTGATTCGCTTTCGATTCTGACGGCATTCTTATCGCATTTTCCAATGTCGGCACCTGTCCAAGAATGGCAATGGCTTTCTCTACATCCTTTCGCTGCGGAAGGACGAAGACACCTATTCGACCATCGTCTAAATCCCTCTTGGCCAGTGGCGTTAATGCCGGAGTCCCTGAATCTTTAAATATCCCCAACGAAGTAGACATATCATGAAGAATGGCCTGCCTTTGACCAAGGTTCGCTACCGTTGATCTGGCATCGAATGATTTGGGAGAAAGGACAAACCCCATTCCATACTTTAAAATTTCTTCTTGTCTTACCTTTAATCCAATATTCATGATGTAAATATTATCAACGTAAAGTCCGGCCCCATCAAAATGAGGCTTCACATATTCAATCGTTACGATATCCTTCAATCTGCCTCCAGCCATTAGTTTATGTGCCATCACCATACATATTGAACTGATCACCAGCGCTACATAGAAGTTAAAGACAATATAAGCTAATGTGGCTAAGAGAGAAGTGAAAATGACCAAATAATTTCGGCTTTCAAAGGCTACGGCAATCCCTTCGATGTATGTAGCCCCTCTGGGGACAAGTTCATATGCATCTAGCTCTGTCAATGTGTTCCTCTCCATATTTCGCACATCCCGAAATTGAGACGCAGCAACGGTTAAGAACGTAATCGCCGTAAAGTTCTCTTCTAGTAAAGCAGGAATCGCGATGGTGCCTAAACCAGCAGCAATAAATCCAAGAGCAATATGTATAATCTTCCCATGCAAATAAGTGGGATATTGGCGATAGTCTGTACGCAGCATATAGATTCTGGTTAATGTCCCAACCACTACTCCGAAGATGACAGGATACACATACTCATTCATAGGTTTTTCATTTCCCCTTTGTTTGTTTGTACTTTGATGTTAAATAACTGATTTATTTCTTCAAATAACTTAACAGCTAATAGAATTCCGACGGAAATAGCCAGGACATCGAGGTAAACAGGTCCACCGATGGGATATAAAAATCCTACATTCTTTAATGGGATACTCATAAACACTTCCCCTACTATACTGCTCCCGGCAACAGCGACCATCCGGAACATATACGAAGACGAGTTATAGAAGAAAATACTCAGGAAAGCAAGCGATAGAGCCATTATTAGGTTTCGATCAATGAACATTAGAACAGGATCATAAATGGCCACTAACCCTATACCCGCATAAAGCATCCCCATCGTTAGAATGGCTACAAGCATATATAATTTTTCTTTCAAACTAAAAATTCTTATGTAATGGATACAAATAAGTCCAAAAACAAAAACCGGTACCGCAACCTCCACAGAACCTACTTTCAAGCCATACGGAAAGACGCATAATAACACTAAACAAACGAAGGAATAATGGAAACGATATGGGTGTGCCTTATTCATCATAAACGTCGTAAAAATCCAAATTCCCCAAATCAGCCATAAATACAGAATCCCATCCACAATACTCACTCCCTCCTATTATCTACATTATGGAAAATCTTTATGTATCTCATTCATGTATGAATCATTTTTTCAAAGAAAAAATAAGAAAGGGAGGTGTTTATGATGGGTAAAGATCGTCAAGAAAAGAAACTAAAACAAAGCAAACGAGTCGAATCAGACAGAGACCAGGGCCTGCACTACAACGGAGCAACAAGCCTGCAAGGACCCGAAGAAGCTAAAAAGATACAGAGGTAACAAGAAAAGCGGAGGCGGCTTGGTAGAGGCGACAAGCATACTTGGCTGGATGTTTAGTATTCCAAAGAAAGAATTCAGCCAAAATCCTAAGTAATTCGGCCGTTTTGAATGATAATCCGGCGGAATTCAACAAAAATCCAGCCGTTTTATGTGTTAATTCAGCCACTTCACAAAAATACCCAATATATCCGAAACTAATATCAAGCAACAAAAAAAGAACGAATTCTCATAAGAGAATTCGTTCTTTTTACTTATTAAACATTCTATTGCTATAATTTGCAGGATTCAATCCTCTAACGTCCAGCCAATGAAACACGTCGCCTGATAGCACCAGTGGAACATTGTGAAGATCTTCTAGACGCCTGCACCCCAGCGCACTCATCAGGAATTTAATATCCGTATGAATTTGATTCACTTCTTCAATGGTGTCCTTAAGACCCGAGTCTAATAGCTGCTTAAGAATGATGCCGGCCATTCCTACAGCAGATGCTCCTAAACCTAGCGACTTAACGATGTCTAAGCTATTTTGGACACCACCAGAAGCAAGAATGGGCTTCCTCGATGTTGCATGACTTTCAGCAATCGAAATGGCAGTGGGTATACCCCAATCATCGAAAAATTCCAACATTCGTTCTCTGCGTTGATTTTCGATTTTAGAGAAGTTGGTACCACCGAATCCCCCGACATCAATGGCTGAAATGTTGGATTGGGACAAGGATTCTGCAGTCTCTTTACTAATACCAAAACCCGTTTCTTTCACTATGACTGGTACTTGAATACTCGCAGCAATCTCCTGTATTCTGTCCATGGCCCCTTTGAAGTCCCTGTCACCTTCGGGCATGGTTAATTCTTGTATGACATTTAAGTGAATTTGCAACGCATTGGCACTAATCATCTCTACGGCATCTTTTGCCTGTTGAACGGTTGCCTCACTTCCCAAATTCCCAAGAACGATTCCATTCGGATTATGTTTACGAACGATCTCATACGTATTTCTTTCAGAAGGGTCTTTTAGTGCGGACATTTGAGATCCGACAGCGATGGCCAGACCTGTTTCCCGTGCAAGAATCGTTAATTCTTCATTGATTTTAGAAGTTGATTCACCACCGCCGCCTGTCATAGCATTTATAAAAATTGGCGAACTCCAATTAAGTTCGCCAATCTCTGCCTGTAGATGAACTTCATCTACCGCTATATTCGGTAAGCTTTGGTGGACAAAAGCAACTTCATCAAAACCTGTTCTTCGTTGTTGGCCTGTCGATAAAGCATAATTAATGTGGTCTTGCTTTCTTTGAGCTCTTGTCACTATTCATCACCATTACTTAAGATCTTTTAATTTGTCACCAATCATTTCACCTAATTGGAAGCCGGTATTTTCTTCAGGCATTTCGTAATCAGTCACTTCTTCCTCTTTTTCTTCAAGAGATTTGATGCTTAAAGATAAGCGTTGATCATTCTCATTTACATCCAATACCTTCACTTGTACTTCTTGGTTCTCCTGAAGGACTTCGTGAGGTGTACCGATATGTTTATGTGAAATTTGAGAAATGTGAACAAGACCTTCAACACCAGGTAACACTTCTACAAATGCTCCATATGATACTAGGCGTTTAACCACTCCGTCCAGAACACTGCCTTTAGGTGCCTTCTCAGAAATATCACTCCAAGGTCCTGGCAGGGTTTCTTTAATGGATAAAGAAATACGTTCGTTGTCACGATCGACGCTTAGAACTTTGACCTGTACTTTTTGTCCCTCAGTTACTACGTCTGAAGGCTTTTCAACGTGTTCGTGAGAAAGTTGGGAGATATGCACCAATCCATCTACTCCACCAATGTCTACGAACGCTCCGAAATCTGTGATACGTTGAACTGTACCTTCAAGAACAGCACCAGATTCAATATCCGTAAGGAGCTGCTTTTTCTGGTGTTGCTTTTCCGCTTCTACAACAGCCCGGTGTGATAGGATCAGACGATTTTTTTCCTGATCCAATTCAACAATCTTGAACGTCAATGTTTTGTCCTTATAGTCCGAGAAATCCTCGACATAATAGTCCTCGACTAATGATGCAGGAACAAATCCTCTGACACCAAGATCAACTACAAGTCCGCCCTTCACCACATCTTTGACTTCCGCTTCAAAGATGTCGCCATTTTCAAAGCGAACCTTCATTTCTTCCCATGCTTTTTCAGCATCTACTTTTCGTTTAGAAAGAACAAGAAGTTCTTCTTCAACTTTTGTCACGATTAACTCAAGTACATCCCCTTCACTGACTACATCAGAAGCTTTTTCGATATGAAGGCTTGAGAGTTCACTAATTGGAATGATGCCATCCACTTTGCTATCTTGAACGTCGACTAAGACCTGTTTCTCTTCAACCTTAGTGACTGTTCCTTTAACTTTTTCACCGATTTCAAGATTTTTCACTTCAATTCCATTCATGTCTTCCATTATGTACTCCTCCTTAATCCATGACTGCAAAGATTTTTGATAATTGCGAGACTTCACAATTTAAATATTCTTTCTACTAACTTCTAATAAATACTACTTTTTGTCAAGCGAGAAAGCTCATATTATTCATGCTCATGTATTAGTTTTTCGATGTGCTGCATAATAATTTCAGTTGTTTTCTCAGCATTCAGTTTTTGTTCTCGAATGCCCTCCATCGCAATAGGCGGTCCGAATACGACCTTTAATTTCCTGAAAGGCTTATAGGGTCCAATGATTGCACAAGGTACAACGTAAGCATCGGATCGAAGGGCAAAGAAACCCGCTCCAGCCAATCCCTTACCTATTTTACCTGTCTTACTTCTAGTACCCTCTGGGAATAGTCCTAAAACATCTCCTTGTTTGAGGACCTGCAAACCTTTCCTTAGTGCCTCCCGGTCACTCATTCCCCTTTTCACCGGGAATGCCCGTAAATCGGGTAATAGCTTACCCAATACCGGGACACTGAAAAGCTCTTCTTTAGCCATGAAAGAAACAGGTCTGGGAGCTGAAATCCCCACCACCGGGGGATCTAAGTTATCAATATGGTTGGTGCATAATAAGACTCCCCCCTCTTCAGGGAAATGCTCCAAACCTTTGACCTCAATGCGATAGAGAGGGGAAAGAATCGATTTCACGAGACCTTTAGCAAATGAATACAAGTTCACATTAACCTTTCCTTTCTACTAACAGCATAATTTGATCCACTACTTCAGGGATGGATAGTGAAGTTGTATCTATTTCAGTTGCGTCGTCCGCTTTCTTAAGAGGAGCCACTTCTCTTTCTGAATCGATTTTGTCACGGCGGGCAATTTCTACTTTTAATTGTTCCAGATCAGAAGGGAACCCTTTAGAAATGTTTTCTTCATGTCTTCTTTGGGCTCTTTCATTTACACTTGCCAGTAAAAATACTTTTATTTCAGCGTCGGGAATAACATGGGTCCCGATATCTCTTCCATCCATCACGACAGCCCCTTGTTTAGCCAACTGCTGCTGCCTGCTCACCATTTCTTCTCTAACTTGAGGATGAACGGCCACATGAGATACTGAATTGGTAACTGTGGCTTGACGAATTTCATCTGTCACATTTTCCCCGTCTACATATACAATTTGTCCATCTTCAGTCGGTTCAAGGGTGATTATTGTTTGAGCTAATAATTCCTTCAACTCATTATCATCATGCAAGTCTATATTCAATTTCAAAGCTTTATATGTTAATGAGCGGTACATCGCCCCAGTATCAATATAAAGATAAGATAATTTCCCTGCTACAATTTTCGCCACTGTACTTTTCCCCGCAGCTGCAGGACCATCGATCGCAATTCTTAATTTCTTCAACTAATCCACCTACTTAATTTCCTAATAATTTTCTTACCTATTTTAACATAAATCTCACACCACGTTGAAAGAATCTTTATTCAATAAAAAGAGCAGGCAATCAATTACCTGCTTTACCGGATAAGGTTTCGACTATTTCGCTGTACTCCATTTTTTCGACGCCTTCATAAAAAACGATCTTATTGAGCTCGGGAAGGATATTTAATTCATGGATGACAAATTGGACTGCTATTAATAACATGAAATGTATAATGACTAATTTGATTAATATTCGCTCAACGGATTTAATTGTATTCACCCTTTTCCTATTCATAATTATAGAAAAAGTATGTGTAAATTATGGAATTTTATTCAAGTAACCCTTTTTTTCTTAAATTCAACTGTCTTTCAAAGCAATATCTTAAAATAAGCTGGCGGTGATTTTCAGTTAAATGAACAAATTCAATACTGGCAACTTTTTTGTGATCTTTTTCCCAGACGCGGATCACTTTACCTTCTATTTCTACATACTGGTTCTCACCCGTTTGCATAGGCAGAACGATGGTCGTAGATATTCTAGAACCACTTTTCATTTCCATCCCATCTCTCACCAATACCGCGCATCCTCCTGCACTGATATCCTCTGTAATCGTAGGAAAATAATTCTCGTTTATTTTTATTGAAATATCTGTGTTCGCTTCTACTCGCACAAATTGTCTTCTTTGAACCTTTTCTAAACCTTCCTCACCTGGATAATGGATGTGGATCATAGGTATTTTCGATAGTTTACGGCCCTTCACTTCTGTTTCAAACATAAGCACCGTCTGTTCATTAACGATGAAGCTTGCTTTAAGTTGTTTACCATCTATTAAGAAAACGGTTTTCTCTGTTTTTGTATGAATAGGATAATCGATAAAGAGCCCTTCTTCCCCGATCTCAACGACCCGGCACCTATACCGTTCAAATGTATCATTATGTATGGGTTCCAACTGTAATGTGGTACCTGCTTTTATCATAGTACAATACTCCCACTTTCCCATTTTATGTATCTATATTATGGCATGACATTCCTCACCTTTCCATACATTTTTGAATCTCTATTCTGAATTTTTCTACATCTAAAGAATAGGACGGACCTCCATATCGGAGGTCCGTCCCTCTAAAAGCTTAGACGACTTCTTCATAAATCGGTTCTGCTTTTCTGAGCTTCTCTACTTTTTCTTCTTCTCCAGTGTTTGCATTGATAAATATTCTAAAGGTATCCTTACCCAGCATCCCTAGGAATTCGTAGCAGAGCACTTCTTCATTAAGATCATTCACGATTACCGCTTTACGTTCTTCCATTACTTTTAGATTAGGGTTAGTCGTTTCTTTAGCTTCTGCTTGAGTAATGGACGGTTGTCCGATTTCTCTGTCATGATTATTCTTCAAATATTCCTCGGCAGCAAATCCGACGATTTGTCCATTATCCAATGCTACCTTTATTTTAACAGAGTCTGGATAAATCCTTACACCATCCAATGCTGTTACATAGGTAAAAATACCAATGTTGTCATACTGAGCACTTTCGAATAGTTCTAACTTCTCAAATTCGTTATCCTTCAGGAAGGCAGTCGCTTTCTCTGCGGCTTTATTTAAGCTGATTTTTGCTTTCTGGACTTCCCGATTGTTAATATACCAGATTGGATATCCACCTTTTTGAGTAATATCCATACTTGCATGTGTTTTACCTTTTTCAACCGTAACACTATAAAATTTATAGTCAGAGCCTTTTCCGCTCTTTGTTACTTTTGCATCAACCTTTTCACTTATCCCGGAATATTTTCTTAAGATTGAAACAGCCTCATCCTTTGAGATCTCTTTCCCTTTAATCTTCTGAAAATTTTGGTCTTTCTTCTCAGTATTCACAAATGTTGTAGAACCAAAGTTTGCTTCATCATATCCAGATACATTCTTTTCAACGGTTTTAAAGCCATCGATAATGGTGTTATCAGCCTGTTCATTCCCTGACGCCAATGCGAGCTCAACATCCATCCATCTCAGATTGTTCTCCATCACTAGATGTTGAACCTTTCTTAACTGATTCTGAATATCTGCACTTTGCTCATATAAATTTTCAAGTGATTTATATTCTTTATCCGTTAATGGATTCTTGTCTAAATCCCTTACAGCCACTCGGTAGCTGAAATCT
This sequence comes from Rossellomorea sp. ABR4_004, assembly GCF_056159585.1. Taxonomy (NCBI): domain Bacteria; kingdom Bacillati; phylum Bacillota; class Bacilli; order Caryophanales; family Bacillaceae; genus Rossellomorea; species Rossellomorea sp. ABR4_004. The sequence goes on from NZ_JBSWVM010000001.1 coordinate 524,608, forward strand.
CCAATATTACTTAAGAACTCTTCTGTTTTATTAAATGGCAGAAGTGTCAACGGAAGCTGTCCTACATCGCTGTGTGCCTGAGAAGTTAATCTCCACACATCGGCAAGTGCCGGAGACAATGATTTTCTTGAATTCATGGCAAGAGTTGAACCAATCTTATCGTGAAGCAGATCCACTTGATAAGTTAACTCATGAAACGCCCTTTGATAGTTATTTTCAGCATTGATTAATATCGCATTTTTTTCCTGATGCTCTTGGTATCCCCAGAATGCGGTTCCTGCAACACCAAGGACGAGCACCGTTATTAAAATGACACGTAGCAATTTACTTCACCTCTTTAACTACAGAATATGTGCTTTCCTATTTTCTTGATTTGTGGACGTGACCAAATCCACTTGCTTGTTGCTGTCACAGGGTTAAAGTAATAGAGAGCACTTGAAGAAGGATCCCAGCCGTTTATGGCATCCAAAACCGCTTCTTTCGCTTTTTCATTTGGTGTTAACCATATCTGGCCGTCTGCTACCGCTGTAAAGGCACCAGGTTCGAAAATGACACCTGCGGCTGTATTCGGGAATGCTGAGCTGTCTATCCGATTGAGAATGACAGCTGCTACTGCAACTTGTCCCTCATAAGGTTCACCACGGGCTTCTCCATATACGGCATTTGCCATAAGTTGAATGTCGTTCTGTGAAAAACCATTAGGCGTGTTCACTGCCGTTGGTTTGGATGGAGTTGGCGCTTGCTTTGGAGCAGGTTTCTTTTGAGGAGCTGCTTTTCCACCGGATGTTCCGCCTTTCGCCCCGCCACCTCCAGGACCTTTTTGTTTATTCAAATCTGTTCCGCCATAATGACTGAAATTGTTGCCTTTTTCAATTTGCTCTTTAACAAATTGCTTGTTATACTTTGAGGCTTTCACCAATTTTTGTTTCGTTTTCGCCCCTGCCAACCCATCAATGGGAAGTCCGAACTCATATTGAAAGTTTCTAAGAGCCCAATATGTGCCCCAGCCGAATACTCCATCAATATCACCGTTATAGTACCCGATATATTGAAGTCTGGACTGAAGCTCGATTACATCCTCACCTGTTGCGCCATGTTGTATCACTTGATTCGTAAAAGCGTCTGCCTTCTCTCCTTCAGACGAAATCATAAAAAGAGAACACATAAGCACCATGACGACTGAAGTAGAAATCAATTTGAAACGACTATTCATAATGCTTTAACCTCCATATCTTCAATTAACATTAACTCTAGTTTTTGTAGAGGCTCCCATTTTATACAAGTGAATAATAAAATTTAGAAAACAACATTGATATGACTCTGTAATGTCCCAGCAAAAGCCATGTAAACAATCTGAGTTAAAATAGAATGAGGATTACTTCAAACAAATCCGCAATAAGAGGGGGAGGTCATGATGGAAGACTATTTAGCGAAGTCATTAGATGAGTGGAAAGAAGATATTTCAGAGGTGTTGGATCAAATTAATACTGACTATGAAGAGATAAAGAAAGAACTGAAGGTATATTCCTATAAGTACGGCATTACAAAGCAAGTCATTCAATCAACCGTGAATGAGGAAATCATCGAAAATATCAGGGAAATGTATCATAAGCCTTTTGAAGAAAAGTACAATGAACTGAAGGAATACATACGCGAATTGGACGAAAAAAGAAAAGTGTTTCAAATGTTCGTGAATAAAATTGATGAAGTGAAACGGAAAGAGGCTCCTAAAACCGACCTTGCGGCTGCGTATAAGTAGATATTTTATTAAACCGCCTTTCCCTAGGCGGTTTTTTTTACGGGAGATTATACGGGATCTGAAAATGCAAAAAGGACGCTTTACATAGAAAGCGTCCTTTTAAATAATTTCTTTTTCGAAATCAGTACCGGTGTATTTCTTTTCTGTTAATCGATGGGCACTTTTCACTTTCTTCAAACCAAGCCACCATAAGAAAAACATAAACGGCACCATATAATAGATCCAGTTTTTCTCGGCTAAAAAGATGTAATTATATGTTCCGTGTAACAGTAGGGGCACAGAAATCGCAATAAAAAGCCACTTATGCCTTTCTTCACTGGAGGAAAACTTTGCTTTTCCTAAGTAATATCCCATAATGACACCGAACAACGCATGACTTGAAACGGGAAGGATCGCTCTTCCAAATGCATGTTCTACACCGTTTGCAACCAAATACAAAATATTTTCAATAGTCGCGAATCCAAGTGACACACTTGCTCCATAAATAATGCCGTCGTATGGATCATTAAAATCAACATGTTGGAAAATCGCAAACATTAAAATAAACCATTTAAAGAATTCTTCTAAAAGCCCGGAAGAAATGAAAGCCGTCGACCAATTAGAATCAATGATTCCTTCAACTTCTAATACATATTGTAAAAACATAATAGGAAATGTGATTAGGGCCCCATACATAAAGGTTTTGAATACTAGCGTAATAGGTTCTGCCTCATATTCATCCCGCAAATAAAAGTAACTTAGCAGTGCTAATCCTGGTGCTATACCCGCTGATAAAATCACCAGCATAAAAAAGTCCTCTTTTCTTTCTGTTTTCTTAATCGTATCATGTTAATGTAGGAATGGAAACAGGAATTTATTTGGTTGGAGGAATGAACGATGAAGAAAGATATTTTGGTCATACATACAGGGGGTACCATCTCTATGATGGAAGACGAACAGACTGGAGCAGTCACTCCCGGGAAGGAAAATCCCCTTTCGGTACAAACATCTATCGTATCGAATTTAGCAAATCTAACGGTCATAGAAGCATTTCATCTGCCTTCCCCCCATATTACGCCAGAGCATATGCAGCAATTAAAAGAGATAATCGAAACAAAATATAAGGAAAAATCATTTGACGGAGTCGTGATTACCCACGGAACAGATACGCTAGAAGAAACTGCCTACTTCCTGGATTTAACCCTTTCTCTTCCAGTCTCCCTTGTCGTTACAGGGGCAATGAGATCAAGTAATGAGATTGGAGCGGACGGTCTTTATAACCTCATTTCATCCGTTCGGGTAGCTGCTGATGACAAATCCAAGAACAAAGGGGTTTTAGTCGTTCTGAATGACGAAATTCACTCTGCTAAGAACGTGACCAAAACTCACACAAGCAATGTTTCTACCTTTCAAAGTCCACAATATGGACCAATCGGGATTGTAACTAAAAGAGGCGTTCTATTTCATCATCAGCCTACATCAAATGAGCATTATCAGGTTTGTGACATATCCAAGAGGGTTACCCTGATCAAAGCATATGCCGGGATGGACTCAGGCTTATTAGTTGCCATAAGAGATTTACAGTACGATGGAGTTGTAATCGAAGCATTAGGGCAAGGAAATCTACCTCCAGATACGGTAGATGGGATTAATGAACTGTTAGCTGCTAATATCCCGGTTGTATTGGTTTCGAGATGCTTTAATGGGATCGTTCAGGATATTTACGGCTATTCAGGAGGAGGAAAACAGCTGAAAGAAAAAGGAGTGATCTTCTCGAATGGTCTTAATGGTCAAAAGGCAAGGATCAAGTTAATGGTGGCTTTGTCCCAAACCGATGACATTAAAGAATTAGAAACGATTTTTAAAAATTAAGGTTGTCTCACCAACAGAATCCTAAGTAAGCATCATAAAAGAAAGAGGCTCACGTCGGTATCGACCCCCAAAAGTTAGAGTAGAAAACTAACTTTTGGGGGTGTTTTTATGGCTAAATATAGTGAGGAATTTAAACTAAAACTTGTCACCGAGTATCTGGATGGCCATCTTGGATATAAATCATTGGCGAAAAAATATAACCTCCCCTCTAAGACACCACTACAAGATTGGGTACGAGCTTATAAAACACAAGGAATAGAAGGTATAAAGCGAAGAGAAATAAACAAAGCGTACTCTGTTCAATTTAAATTAGATACGATACTATTTATGTTAGAGACAGGCGCTTCTTATCAGGAAACGGCGGAACAATTTAAGCTGAACAATCCTTCATTAATTCATTCTTGGACGAAAATATTTAATGAACAAGGAGTAGATGGCCTGAAACCTAAATTAAAGGGGAGACCTTCTATGTCTAAGAAACCTAGTAAATCGGAGAAGAAGGAAGAGAAAAAGGTAACACGCGAAGAGGAATTAGAACGCGAGAATGAATTACTGCGACTGGAAAATGCGTACCTAAAAAAGTTGAGAGCTTTTCGGGAGAATCCGAATGCCTTCCGCGAAAAGCACAAGCCAAGCTCGCATTCGAACTTAAAGAAGAAGGATTCCGATTAAAAGATATTTTCCAAGTAGTGGGGATCCCCGAAGCAACCTATCACTATCATGTGAAGGGTTTTGACAAAGAGGATTCGAATACAGAATTAAAAGAACTCATTACTTCCTTATTTAAAAAATTTCATGAACGTTATGGATATAAAAGGATTACGAAGGAATTAAAGAAATTAGGTCATCATATCAATCATAAAAAAGTATATCGTATTATGCGAGACCTCGGATTGAAATGTGTAAAATTCATGCGGAAATCCCGTAAATACAATTCGTATAAGGGGAACGTTGGAAAGGTAGCGAAGAACCGGTTATCACGCCGTTTTAACACGCATGTCCCTCTACAAAAATTAGTAACTGACATTACAGAATTTAAATGTCTAAACGAAGAGAAGTTATATTTAAATCCCATTCTTGACCTCTATAACGGAGAAATCATAGCGTACGGAATCAGGAAACGTCCAACGTTAGGTCTAGTCATGGAACCTTTACATGAAACGATAGAAATAATAAGAAATCACGCAATCTATCGAACCACCTTACATTCTGATCAAGGCTGGCATTACCAGCACAATCAATGGGTGAAGACATTAAAGAAGAATAATGTATTCCAAAGCATGTCACGGAAAGCTACATGCGCAGACAACGCTGTAATGGAAAACTTTTTTGGTGTTTTGAAGCAGGAAATGTATTATGGAGAAAAATTAGTTACCTTTGAGGATTTAAGAAGCCTGATTGAAGAATATATCCACTGGTACAATCATGAACGTTCAAAAGAAAAATTGGATGGACTAAGTCCAGTCGAATACCGAAATCAGTCCATCCAATCAGCTGCATAACAAAACTCTAACTTTTGGGGTTAACCACCGTCAGAGCCTCTTTCTTTTATCATTTATTATTTTGTGTAATGGATTCAGCGATCAACCCGCCATGCAAACGACCATTTTCAATAAAGATCTCATTCGCATTGTTTCCCGCAGCAATAACACCTGCAATATACACACCTTCTACATTCGTTTCCATCGTTTCTTGATGAAAAGCAGGCCTACCTGTTTCCTTATCAATATCTATTCCCATTTTCGTCAGGAAGCTATGATCCGGATGATAACCTGTCATTGCAAACACAAAGTCATTTTTGATTTCTTTCTTCTCACCATTTACCTTGTAGATGACAGAGTCCTCTGTGATCTCCTCTACACACGCATTGAATTCCATTGCTACCTCACTATTTCTGACAAGCGCATCAAAGTTAGGGAGTATCCAGGGCTTAACACTTTTCGAGTACTCGCTTCCCCGGTATATAACGGTGACTCTTGCTCCCGCTTTATTCAATTCAAGTGCTGCATCAACCGCTGAGTTCTTCCCTCCAATCACCACCACATCTGTGTCAAAAAAGGGATGTGCTTCTTTAAAATAATGAAACACTTTCTCTAATTCCTCTCCTGGGATCTCTAAATAATTGGGATGATCATAGTAACCGGTGGCAATGACGATGTATTTACTTTCATACGTTCCCTTTGAGGTGGCAACGGAAAAACGGCCATCTTGCTTCTCCACCTTATGAACTGTCTCGAAACGATTGATTCTTAATTCTTTCCGCTTCGCTACTTCACGATAATACACGAGTGCTTGATTCCGCCTTGGTTTGTGTTCTTCAATAACAAAAGGAACGTCACCAATTTCGAGCTTTTCACTTGATGAAAAAAACGTTTGATGAGTGGGATAGTGGTATATGGCATTCACAATATTCCCTTTTTCAATGATTAAAGGATCGATTCCCTTTTCTTTTAAACTAATAGCAGCTGACAACCCACACGGTCCCCCACCTACAATAATGCATTCTTCCATTTTCAAATTCAGACACTCCTTCAATTCCTCTATCTGAATGGTCATTTACGTTCGTTCACTTCAGATGTTAAAATATCTTCTACCCAATTATTATGTTATAAGATTACGATTTGGTCAAAAGGAAGCACTCGAACCCCATGATCCCGTCAGTAATATGATTTCTAATTTCAGCTGAAATTATTGAAATGCGCCATCGATAAGAATAGAAAAAGGATGAGATGTCATTCATCTCATCCTTGAGTGGAATTAAATCCAACCTCTGAACCTGCATGCTTCTGCCATTTTTCTTACTCCTACCATATAGGCGGCAAGTCTCATATCGACTCTCCTGGACTGGGAAGTTTCGTATACATTATTAAAGGAGCTGATCAGAATCTTCTCCAATTTTTCTTCCACTTCTTCTTCAGACCAGTAATAACCCTGATTATTTTGTACCCATTCAAAGTAAGAAACCGTTACTCCGCCCGATGAGGCTAACACATCAGGAACCAGTAAGATCCCACGCTCTGTGAGGATTTTCGTTGCTTCCAACGTTGTCGGTCCGTTCGCTGCCTCTACTACAATGCTTGCTCTTATGTTGTGAGCATTCTTCTCTGTGATCTGATTTTCGATGGCTGCAGGCACAAGTATGTCACAGTCCAGCTCTAATAGTTCTTCGTTTGTTATCGTATTATTAAATAATTTCGTCACCGTTCCAAAACTATCCCGACGATCTAGCAAATAATCAATATCCAGCCCATCTTCGTCATGAAGTCCACCGTAGGCATCAGAAATCCCGATCACCTTTGCTCCTGCATCATGCATAAACTTTGCAAGGAAGCTACCGGCATTACCAAAGCCCTGAACGACTACTCTCGCTCCTTTAAGCTTTATTCCTTTTTTCTTGGCTGCTTCATGAATACATATCGTGACACCCTTCGCCGTTGCTGTTTCACGACCATGGGAACCCCCGAGCACCAATGGCTTCCCTGTAATAAATCCTGGAGAATTATACTCATCAATTCGGCTGTATTCGTCCATCATCCACGCCATGATTTGCGAGTTTGTAAAAACATCGGGGGCTGGAATATCTTTCGATGGCCCGACAATTTGGCTGATTGCGCGTACATAACCACGACTTAACCGCTCAAGCTCTCTAAATGACATGTCCCGGGGATCACAAATGATACCCCCTTTCCCTCCACCGTACGGAAGGTCTACAATTCCACATTTCAAGCTCATCCATATGGAAAGCGCTTTAACTTCTTTTTCAGTTACATTCGGGTGAAATCGAATCCCGCCTTTTGTAGGTCCAACTGCATCATTATGTTGAGCACGGTATCCCGTGAAAACTTTTACTTTCCCATCATCCATCCGGACTGGTATTTTAACCGTTAACATCCGTACAGGTTCTTTTAATAATTCATAAACTTCTTGTGAATACCCCAATTTATCAAGTGCAAGATGAATAACCGTTTGTGTAGATTTCAATACATCGTGTCGATCAGATGCTTGGTGATTTTCTTTCCCCTTATCGGCTACCATTTATGTAAACCTCCCAGTATATTTCACTGTTTAACGGAACCTCGTCCGCTTTCATGACATAGTATACACGTTTGAATTCTTCTTGCAAAGAAGGAAAATCAAAAATAGTGTATTTTTTTGAAAACGCTATCATAAACGAAAAGCGGAGGCGGCTTGGGCAGGCCCGACAAGCATAAGGCGAGACCACCGGAATGGCGTTCTTTGCCTTTTTGGTGGGACTGACTTATGACCTCGAGCCTCTAAGCCCTGGAGCTGGACATCGCGAAAAGCGGAAGGGCTTTGCCAGGCAATTCAAAAAATCACAACAACCTTCACCATAACAAAAAACACTTTCAGGAATCACCCTAAAAGTGCAAAATAAGATCTATATTTCTATAAATCATAGTAAAACATATATCTAAAGGGGGGGTGAAGATTCGGTTCCTTATAACACGATCAGAAATAAAACAGAATTTTATCAATGGAATCCTTTATTAAAACAGCACGGCCATACTCCATCAGGATATGTTTCGTAATCTTTGATTGCTGACCGTATTCAGCGCAAATAGCCTCCATGACCAAGCTATCGTATTCCAATAGGTTTTCAATAAGTAAGTAATAGTTTTGTTCATAATAATAAATGCTTATTTGTATCAGGCGATTGTTCACTTTGTTCAATTCGTTGATACGTTTAAGGAGGCCCAGTACATCCTCGAAATCATCAAAATAAACGAGTACATCAAAATCATTCATGGACTTCATGATTCCACTTTCGTCTTCCCAATCAGAAAAGTCATCTTCTGACTCTAATGTGAGGATCATGCAGATTTCCTGATCATCAAATGACTCAATCTCAACGGTGATTTCCATTTGTGTTTCAATGCCGAACTTGCCCTGAACTTCATCTAACATATCTTCAAAAAGATCATGCCACATATAGGAATCTTTCCATTGGTCTTGTTCAAATAAGCCTTTTTGCTCTAACTCTTCCACACTAATGGAAAATTTTATTTTGTTGTCAGAAATTCTTTCAAGCTTCATCTTCGTACCCCCTAGAGTGTGACGATTTATCACCATACTATGTAAGGGGCAGAAAACAGTGCATAATCCAATTATAATTTACTTTTCAGCCATAGTTCCCAATCAGATTTGGATTGTCCGACAATGTGTTCCTTAAATTCCTCTTTCTTGTCATTTGGGAGATGGTCTACAGCAAAACCGCCTATTCCAATTTCCAGGCCTTCCCGCTCATCCTTTAACGAAGTAACGAGTGACAACAGATTGTCTACATTTTCCCTTAAGGTGCAGGAGAAGAATAGAAACTTAGGATCGACTTCGTCAAGAACGATGTCGATATCCTTTTCTTTAATGCTGGAGCCTAAATAGATTACTTCAAATCCCTTTCTTCTTACATAAAGCGTAAAGATTAACAAGCCCAATTCATGCCATTCTTCCGGGCCGCAAACTGCTACTACTTTAGGCAAGATTCCGTTGTGTGGAAAAGAGTGCATGATGATACCGATACGGGATCTAAGTATCGAGGTTGCAAAATGCTCGTGAGCCGTCGTGATTTTTCCGTTCTCCCACAGGTCTCCAATTTTAACCAGCAAGCTCCCCAGAATATCAATCACCACTTTATCAATTGTGTAAACAGCAAACGACTGGTTGATTAATTCATGGGCTTTTGTTTCATCAAAGCTTAAGAGTGCTTTCAACAAATCATCCGAAATGCTCTGGGTGCGGTCCTTTCGTTCAGAGGATGCAATTTCATTTTCTTCCAGCTCTTGTTTATCAAGTAACGCCACAGCCTGACTAATGGTGAATCCCTGATCGACCTTTTCAACCAGCCATTTTAATATATTTAAATGTTGTTCTGTGTACAAACGATGACCTGATTCATTACGTACAGGAGCAATTATCTGATATCTTCTCTCCCATGCCCTTAATGTACCTGGTTGTATTCCTAAGATTGTGGACACAGCCTTTATATTGTATTTACCTTCTAACTTCTTGTCATTGCTCATAAATAGTCCCCCAAAGTAATTCTCTTCTCTCTAAAATTATAATCGAGAAACTGCACTGTGTAAAATTTGTACAGGTATTGAACAACAAATGTTCATTTTATTCCTTTTCGATTTTCAGTAAATGGGTCTCTGCCGGAGCTCCCAAGCGTAATGGGAGCGCAGTTGTCCCATAGCCGTTACTTACTAATAGGGTGGTCTGTGGGAGCTTTTCAAGTCTTCCTTTTTTATACAATCCCCACCCAAACAATCGAATTTGTCCACCGTGTGTATGGCCACTCAACATCAAGTCAATCCCCTCTTCTTTACGTACCTGCCTCACAAGCCTCGGGTCATGACTGATCAAAATATTAAATTCATACGGCATTGTTTTATTTAGGGAAGAAAAGTAAGAAGCTCTCTGCGTACTCGCATCGTCCACTCCGATCAGGTTAATCTTCCCTTTATGAATAGGCACACTTACTGAATCATTTACGATTTCAATGATTCCCTTCTGTTTAAAAATATCCTTCAGCCTGATCGTATTCACTTCATGATCATTATTGCCCCATACGAAATAAACCGTTCCCAGTGTCAATAGTTTATCTAAATTTTGCTCAACTCTTGAGTATGGCACTCCTTTTTCCAAAAGATCCCCGCCAATGATGACAAAATCGACTTTTCCCTTCACTTCATCAATAATTCCGTCTGACACTTCCCGCTTATGTATATCAGATATAAAAAAGATCGAAATCTCGCTCATATGATAAGGAAGGGCAGGAAGCTTTACCTTCTCCAATTTCACAACATTTCTACGTGCTTCATATAACATAAATAAGAGGAGACTGACTCCCCCTACTAATAAAAATATACTAAATTCAAGCATTGTGGCCTCCTTGTCGGTGGAAATCTATAGAAATAATACCATAAAAGATGGATAAGAAGGAAAAAATCATTGTTTGCCACATTCCGAAAGTGCTCAACAAATAGATGATGCCTATATGAAATGGAATGAAGACTAATTCTTTATGTAGTTTACCATTCATTAATCTTAGAATAGAAAACAATTCGAATTTCAATAAATTCCCTTGAACCATTAACCCGATCATAAAGGCCATCATTGCCGCAAAGAATGGCACGGGATTTAAGACTAACTCCACAATGAACTCAGAGCTGTTCAGCAATTCCGCCGCCGGAAACCATTTAATGAATAGATACCCTAATAGAAACGTGATAAGCAATTTAACCGTATGATTGATCAAAAAAATCCCTCCCATAAATCTTATGAGAGGGATTTTTTTTCATACAGGGTTTCAGTCAATTATTCATCTTCATGAATATCAAGAATGCGGAATCCTGATTTCTCCAGCTTATTGAGGAATTTATCCATATTGTCCTTCTTTTCGACCTTTAGTACGATACGTCGCAATAATTTATCGGTTTCATCAAAGGTAACCAGGGAGATGACCGATTCCGAGTACTGCTGGACGATATCTCCAAGTCGGGCAATCCGTCCTTCTGTTTCCACAGAAGAAAAGGCGATTCGCACTCCCTTTTGATCCATACCGAATGCACTTCTGAATTGATCAAGTACATCAAAGCGGGTAATCAAACCAAGGAACTTCTTATCTGGCCCTACGACTGGAAGAATCGGAGAATCCTTCAATTCGACCAGTGCATTTTCAAATACATCTTTATCGGTTATATATTTGTCGGTATCGGCAATAATATCACGAACTTTTTTCTCCTTGAGAAAGGCTTCTTTATCCATTCCTGAAAGGAAGAAGCTCTGATAAATATTGTAGCGTGTTGCCACCCCTCTATATTCTTCATTCGAGAGGACCGGCACTCCATCAATTTTATGGTGCTCCAGAACGTTAAGGGTCTTTTCAATCGAGTCATTTTCATCAACCACATAGCATTTGTGTTTCGGTATCATGGCACTTTTTACAAACATTTGACCACCTCATCATTAATATCCTACATCTTTAGTATTCAACATTTTCACAAAGTTTCCCTTCATATTTATGAATTTAAATTAATTAACATGTTCTATTTATCCTTTTCATATGTTGTTACGAAGGATTTTCTTTAAAGGAGGGATTATCGTGCACGAATTTTACAAAGCTTATTACCCATATGTAAGCCCATTCGATCCGTGTAAGCCGATTACCCGGAAAGTCTATTCTACGCCCCCTAATCTTTATTTAGGGTTTCAACCTCCCAACCTGGAGCAATATTCACCAAAAGAAGCGTTACAAAAAGGTACTCTTTGGAAAGTGTTTTATGATCCCTACTATAGCCCGTATGAAAAGATGAAGGGAGAATAGACTGACATGAAACAGCTTCCCCCCCATTACTATGAAGTGCTGGAAGAGTTACAGGCTGTAGATTTCGTGATTCTTGACCTTACCCTTTACCTTGATACACACCCTGAAGATTATGATGCAATCTCTCAATATAATATGTATATCAAAACGCGAAAACAAATTAAGAAGAAATTCGAAAAGGAATTTGGTCCTTTGACAAACTTTGGATATAGCTACTCCAATTACCCTTGGGATTGGAAAGATGCTCCATGGCCATGGCAAGTTTAATATTTTGGGAGGTGCATGACAATGTGGGTGTACGAGAAAAAACTTCAATATCCGGTCAGAGTAAGTACATGCAATCCTAAACTGGCAAAATTTTTGATTGAACAATACGGCGGTGCTGACGGAGAACTTGCCGCTGCCCTAAGGTATCTCAATCAACGCTATACCATCCCTGACAAAGTCATCGGATTGTTAACGGATATTGGCACGGAGGAGTTTGCTCACTTGGAAATGATCGCGACAATGGTTTATAAATTAATTAAAGATGCAACTCCCCAACAGATGAAGGACGCTGGACTTGACCCTCATTATGTTAATCATGATGGAGCGATCTTCTATCACAATGCTGCAGGTGTGCCGTTTACTACAGCGTATATAGCGGCTAAAGGTGATCCGATTGCTGATTTATATGAGGATATAGCCGCTGAAGAGAAAGCAAGGGCTACCTATCAGTGGATCATAAATATGAGTGACGATCCTGATCTGAATGATGGTTTGCGGTTTTTAAGGGAGCGTGAAATCATCCACTCCCAACGCTTCCGTGAAGCAGTTGAAATACTTAAGGATGAGAGAGATAAAAAGGTATTCTTTTAATGCATGGAAACTTGGCTCATTTCTTCCTAAAAAAGAAATGGGCCTATTATTTTACTATTTTATTAATACGGGCTTGCTTTTTAGTACATACGTTTAGTCTCACTTACTACCATGAAATAAATTAATATCCCATTCTTTTTTCATTTTTTCATACACATGATGTCTCTTTTTCCAGGCTTCTTCTTTCCATAAATCTTTACTGCGATCAATGATCTCACACCTTAATGCATGATATTCTTTTTCCTTTTTCTCCTTTTTCTCATATAAGATTCTTGTAGCACCGAAAAGTCCGACAAGAAGCATAGTGATAAATAGATGAAAAGAGCTGGATACAAATACAGAAAACATCGCTGCAAAAGAATAAGAATATGGTCCAAGGACAAATTTCGTCACATAATAGAGAAAAAAGAAGGAAGCAAACATGGTTGCCCACAAGGTATAGAGGTGTACCGTTTTGGCTTTATCAAACTTTTGTTTTTTGTCTATTAAATTATGTAGCATCTGTCCCGTTGCTTGATCTGTCCATTCTCCAAAGTTCATCCCCACCCGCTCCTTTCCTTCCTTTATAGTTTATGAACTTGTCCATAAAGTTAGAATAGTAGAATAAAAAAAGGACCTCTTTCAGTCCTTTAGAACATCAGGAAGGCGGGTTAAGTTTTCTACCCTGACATCTGATTCCGATTGTGAAGAAAACTAACTTCATGAAATTCTGTTATGAGTTGATCAAAGATACAATCCCACGATTGTTTTTCAGCCATTTGAAGAGCATTTTTTTTCATTTCTGCTAGGAGGTTTCCATTTATTATCTCTTCAATTTGATGAATAAACGAAGAATATTGATGAGCTTTCGCTATCCTTCCTGTTTGATTATGCTCTACGATGTTCGTTACACCGCCTTTATCAGCCACTACCGCTGGCAAACCGGAGGCAAATGCTTCTAATACTACATTTCCAAACGTCTCTGAGGCAGAGGGGAAGACGAATAGGTCTGAGGATGCATATACTTCCGCTAATTCGTTTCCTGTTACATAACCCGTAAAGATTACATCTTCGTTTTTGGTTTTTTCCATTAGTTCATTCCTCATCGGTCCATCTCCGACGATCACCCATTGAACTTGATCTTTTAATGTTTGAGGAAGATATTTTATCGCCTTTTCGAGTGTGTCCAAGTCCTTTTCAGGTGCTAAACGCCCCACATAAAGAAGAGTGTATTTCTTGTTTTTATTGAATTTCCTCCTTAGTTCAGGACAGCGTTTTTCCGGAGAATAGCATTGACAATCCACTCCCCTGCTCCATATGGATAAGTCGGTAAAACCCTGGTTTTCTAAGTGAAGTTTCGTTTCAATCGAGGGGACAAAAATTCGATCTGCCTGTGAATAAAACCATTTCATGTATTTCCATAATAATGGTGCCACCCACATCATTTTGTAATAATTCAAATACAGATCAAAATGGGTGTGGTAAGAGGCAACCAATGGTATATTCATTTTCTTTGCACCGCGAATCCCATATAGTCCCATTGTAAGAGGTGTGGTTACATGAATCAGTGTAGGTGAAAAATCTTTCAGCTGTTTTTCAATCGTTTTCGGGTTGGCAATTGCCGTTCTGCATTCAGGATAGAAGAAAAAGGGAAAACTTGTAAAGGAATGTACATTTGGATAGGGCTCTTTTTTCTCTTGTAGATCAGGTGTAAATACTTTGTACTCAATTCCCCTTTTCTCATAGTGATTCGTCAATCTTTTTAACGTTCTTGCGACCCCGTTCACTTGAGGATAGTAAGTATCCGAAAACAATGCCACTCGCATGTACTCTTCCCCCTTTTGATTGCCTTTCAATTCGTAAATTTTATACGTTTAACCCATAAACAAAAGGACCATTAAAGTTGTAGCAAATGCAAGAAATGCTCCCGCCAGTACATCTGAAGGATAATGGACTCCGAGCACCACTCTGGAGTATCCCACTGACCAACTTAAAGGAAAAAGGATAAGCATCGTGTATGGAAACTGAATCATAAAAGGAATCGTTATGGAAAAAATGGCGGTTGAGTGACCAGACGGAAATGAATGGTCCTTAAATTGATAGCCGTGTATCATTGCATCGGGTAAAGTTAGATAAGGTCGGATACGTTTAACCAATTTCTTTGTGATCGACATAATAATATGACTGATACATAACGTTATCATGGCGGCGAATACCGTTCTTTTCATCTGTGAATAATATTGACTCAAGAAAAACAAGATCAGGACGGAGGCTACAGTAATCCTCGCTCCACCCAAATGAGTAACATAGCCGAAGAATGAACGATACAGCTGCTTACTTCCATTGATTCTGTAAAACAAAAGGTCATCCACTTCTCGAAAGCGCGTAAGCATTCTGTCCATGAAACCAACTCCTTTTCCTTTAGCTCTGTCACCTCCATTATATTTTAGGTTTGTAATGCTTCTTATAAATAAATGTAAATTTTATCGCAAATTTTTGTAAAAAAATAGCACCCGCCCCAAATCGACTTGGGGGAGTGCCTTTTATTAATCTAATGGGATTTCCAGTACTTGTCCTGACTGAATTTCATTATTTTGAATATTATTCCATTCCTTGATTCGTTCAACCCCTGATTGGGAATTGTAGTATTTCATAGCAATCCTGTAAAGGGTTTCTTTTGGTGCGACCGTGTGATACACAATCTTGTTTGTTGGCTGGTCTTCCACTGGTTCGTCATTTACCTCTTCTTTCGGCTTTTCCTCTGCTGATTCCTGTTCAGGTGATGGAGAAGCCGGTTCAGTGGATGCTGGTTGTTCCTTACCAGTCATTGAGGGAGAAACTTCATTCAAGGATTCTTCACTTTTGTCATTCCCGGCTTCTTCTTCTTTGGAATCAGCCTCTCCAATGCTCTCCTCATTATCATTATCGGATTGGTCGTAGCGAACTTCTTCCACATCGTCCACATCTTCTGACATGACCACCAGGGGACCATTCCTGCTATCAAAATACGAATAAATGCTAAAAACCGTCAAGGGCAAAAGAATAAAAAATAAGAGCAGCATACTGATCAATGGATATTTCATTCTCCATTTATTTTTCTTCTTTTTCTCTCTATGTACCTCACTTCGCGCTGGAAGAGGCTCTCTTTTTTTAATTGATGCTTTCTCTGGGACTCGTTCAATCTTTTGCTTTAATTTCGCTGCTTGATCTCGATATGGGTCTTTACTCATGAGACATCCCTTCTTTACTTCCTTGTCTTCCCTTCTTACGCATATGTATCCCCAGTAAGAAATCGATGACAAAGTGCATGATGATTGTTACCAATAAATTCTCTGTTTGTTCATAAATGAAACCGATCCAAAAGCTAAGCAGAACAATATTGACAATTAAAAACCAGTGAGCCCAGTATCTAAAATGTATCAGAGCAAATATAATACTTGAAATGATTATACCAAAGTGAAATTGCAACACACCTCTAAATAATATTTCTTCGCTGATGCTGATGATCAATGCAAGCAGTGCAATTTCACCAATGCTTCTTTCCGTAAATATCCGTGCATTCACCCCACCATCGTCATAGTATTTATTGGGTAAACGCTTCATTAATACGATGTCGATGAGCACAATCATCAAACCGCTTGTTAATCCAATGGTCAAAATAGTCGGGGAAATGTAAAACTGTTTCCAAAAACCGGACCATGTGTCAAATAAAAAGATACCTAATCCTAAGGCAATCGTTAATAGTAAGAATTGAGTGAAATACAAATGAAATGTTAGCTGGTTCTTAGAAAGCTGTTGTATGACTTCCCCTTGTTTCTGCATGAATACCACTTATCCTAATAATAATTTTTCCAACCTTTTTTCCCATCTTGTTTCAATCGGGTTTTGAGTGTCGGTTGGCCGACACTTGAAATCCTTAAGGCAATAACCGCATTGATCACAACAGAAGCTATTCTCCTGTTCAAGCACTTCATCAAAATAGTGAAGGAGCTTCTCTCTCCTACAGGAATCAACCTGTAACCACTCTATCATAGAGAGCAGTTTGTCCTTCTTGTATTGTAAACGATTGTTGCGAATTTGTTTCATCTTTTCTATTAATCTATCTTGACTAAGTGTCCGCCTTCGAGTCAGCTCACCTGAATAATACGTAAGAAATCGATATTGAATCTCCGACAGTTGCAACAGGTCGATTATTTCCTTCGCCTGAGCCTGCCTGCCTTCCTTTACATACCTTTGTATTTGTACATCTTCAGGCAATTCACTTTGAATAAGCTGCAGTGGGATCGAAAGGTCTTGTTCTGAGTATAACACGACAGACACGCTGCTTTCCCCATCTCGTCCCGCTCTTCCGATTTCTTGTGAGAATGCTTCTATGTTTGAAGAGAAATGAAAATGAACGACAAATCGAATATTTTCCTTGTTTACCCCCATGCCAAATGCAGAAGTGGCACATATGATTCTTAGCTTATTGGATAGAAATTGTTGTTGAATCAGTATCCTATCCTCTTGCTCCATTCCCCCATGATAGTGAGCAACTCCTGATACACCATTTTCCCCAAGCCATAACGAAACCTCTTCTGCCATACGTTTACTTGAGAAATAGATAATGCCCGGCCCTCCCCATGTTGTCACATACTGTAAAAGCTTATCCAGTTTATCGCCATGATTCGTGACTTTCTCAACGAACAGACCAATATTCTCACGATTAATTGAATAGACTTTTTCCACAGCACCTTCCATTTGGAGCACTCGTTTAATATCTTTCCTCACTTCACCTGTGGCAGTCGCCGTTAATGCCAAGGTCGTCGGATTGCCAATCTTCTCTTTAAGTTCCCCAAGTTTTAAGTAATCAGGTCTGAAGTCAGGACCCCACTGAGATATACAATGTGCTTCATCAATGACAAATAATGAAATGTGTAAAGTTTGTAGTAAGGGAATAATCACCGGACTCATTAACATTTCCGGTGATATGAATATAAATTTATAATCGTGTAATTGCTCAAGGGCCGCTCTTCTTTCCATATAAGGTAAAAACGAATTCAGCGCAATCACCCGTTTTTCACCCATTACTTTCATCTGCTCCACTTGATCCTGCATCAAAGAGAGAAGTGGAGAAACGATTAATACTTGTCCTTTCTTTAGATACCCGGGTAATTGATAGCACAGCGACTTACCGGTTCCTGTAGGGAGCATCGCCACCGTATCCCGTTGATTTAGAACGGATTGAATGATATCCTCCTGACCTTCCCTGAAGGATGAATAGCCAAATCTCTCTTTAAGTTCTTGTTGCAAATTCACGGTTCTCACCTGCCTTCGCAATCGCTACTCTAATTTGAAAATAAGATAAATGAGGAATCTTCTCTTTTATCGGTTTTAGCCTTTTAGTTTGAGCGTCGTTCATAACTATAAGCACATTCTCATATTCCTCTTGAGACATGAACGGGTCTATTGCAAATTCTTCCTGTGTTAAGATTAGTTCAATCACATGGTCTTCAATAGTATTTATTTTTAAATCACGTATACGCGCGATTTCTTCGATTGAATGACCCTTTTGATACAACTCATATGTTTTGCTTGTTGAAATGGTCAGATTTTGCAGCTGATCATTTTTTAAGCTGATTGAATATAATAAGGGATAAGTTGAAGGATCTCTTTCTAATTCAGATAATATCCCGTGGATTAAATCAAGAAACTGAAAGCGGAATTCTTCTTCATGCATATCCAATTTTTCAGCAACTTGCAATTCCGTCCATCCATAATCCTTGTAGCCCGTTAAGCGGAATACGAGAACGTCTGGATTCAAGGATTGTGGTAGACTGGTCAACAGAGTATACAGCTCCTTATACAAATCGGAAGCCATTTTTTCAATATTAGTGTTCGCCCGTAAACAGCTCTTTACCCAATCTTGTATGCTCTTGTTACGTTGTACAGGAAAATAGAGCGTTTCCTGCTGTTTCCCGTTTGATAGAACCTGAACAAGGAGGCTTAATCTTTTCCAAAACAGAAACGTTTGATCACCGTAGACAAGACCATTCATATTGGATGGAAAGGAGTCACCTTGAAAATCTTTTTTTACAGATTCAGTACCAGCAGTTGTCACAATCGCTTTCCCACTATCATCGACAATGACATACCCCAATTTCTCCAATTCCTTTACCTTCTGGTTAAAGTACGCTCGTTTAAGCTTAGGTAAAGAAAGGAAAAACGGCTGCAAATAAAAGAGGTGAGCATCCTGAATCGACTGGGAAGACTTTTTTCCTTTTAAGATATGAAAAACAGAGTAAATCGATCGCTCTCCATTTATTTGTATGAAGCAATTTAAAATCACATAATTAAGATAGGTCAATTCTCTACTCCTTAACATGTAGGTTATTGTCAAATATTGTACCATGAATTTGTTGTTTAACCATGTTTTGTTTTTCATATATAGGATAAAAATAAAAAGAAACCACCTAACTATTGAAAAGTTATACAATCCTCTATAAAATAAACATTAAGTGATTTTTCACAAACTTACATTGTGTATAATGATGAATTATATAGAATTATTTATTCGGGAGGTTTTTTCTTTGCCAAAATATACAATCGTCGACAAGGATACATGCATTGCATGTGGAGCGTGTGGAGCTGCTGCTCCAGATATTTATGACTATGATGATGAAGGTATTGCATTTGTAACATTAGATGATAACCAGGGGACGGTCGAAGTTCCTGACGTATTAGAAGATGATATGGTTGATGCATTCGAAGGTTGTCCTACAGATTCCATTAAAGTAGCTGACGAGCCATTCGACGGGGATGCACTTAAATTTGAATAGCAGTTCCGAAGCTAAGGGAATTTCCCCTTAGCTTTTTCTTTTTGTGCTGATGACATTAGAAAACCCCCTCAAATGAAATTGAGGGGGTTATTATTTATATTTGCACTATGCCGCTTTCTTTAGGGCTGTCTGTCTTGCCAACCAGCCTTGAAGACGAACAAATAGTAAGATGAAGACTGATGTTACAAGGATTCCTTTTAAGATGTTGAAAGGAACAATTCCTGTAATGATAACCTCAGCAGGCAGTTCAAAATTCATGAAGTATTTATATGCGGGAAGGAATACAAAATAATTAAGAATTCCCATACTGATACTCATGACCACAGTACCTGTGATAAGTCCGATCAACAAGCCTTTTTTAGATTGTGAACGTGAATAAATATAATATGTCGGAAGAATCAAAAGCACTCCTGCCATAAAATTTGCAACATGGCCAATCGGAACGCCGGTATCGCTTCCTGTCATGATGTAATCAATCACGTTCTTGAATAATTCAACTAATATTCCTGCAAGAGGACCTAATGTCACTGTCGCAATCAATGCAGGCACATCACTGAAATCTACCATTAAAAACTTTGGAAATGGTGGTATTGGGAAGTTAAAAAGCATTAACACATAGGATATGGCACTTAACATACCAACCGTTACAAACGTGCGTGTATTCATTTTTCTCATAAACCTCTCTCCTTTAGGAGATTCATCTCATATCGAAGATAGCTCAAGCCAAAGGTAGCATTAAAAAACCCCTAGATACGTATATCTAGGAGAATGTAAAGGCATACCCTAATAAACGTTCAGCTTCCCATTTCTAAACGTTCTGGCATAAACCTTCATCTTCTCCCATCCAGACTATACTGTCGGCTTTGGAATCGCACCAAATCCTGCCCCTGAAGGCTCGCGGGCTTAGAGACAAATGTCCCATCACCGCCGGTAGGGAATTTCACCCTGCCCCGAAGACGAATCTTTATTTTTTTATACATTTTCATTATACATAATGACAGTGGTTATGTGAAGGAAAACAGTTCGAATTCGAAATATTTTTGTTTACTCATGGTCTATTCAGGTTTACGCTTCCATTATTGTATGTTTAATACTTGTTGAGGATATATAGGTGTCTTAAGATCCAATCCATTCCAAGCCACCAAGTCATTCACATCGACTCCTTGTGCGACTGAAATGGAGTATAAGGTGTCCCCTTGTTTCACTACATATCCAATACCGGACAGAGGGATGGCTAACGTTTGATTAATTTCCAAATTGGTTTCATCTAATCCATTGGCACTTTTAATATCCTCTACTGATATATTGTATTGTTGAGAAATCCCCCAGAGGGTTTCTCCCTTATGTACGACATGATTTACCATGTTTTCATGATTATGAATTTCTTCCGTACTTACATCACGAGTGATATCAGCTGTTCCAGAAACACCCACGGCCTGATAGGGATCCCTTTCCTGAGCAAATACAAGCTGCCCGACCTCACCTTGTCCAAATACCATATAGGGATCGATTGCATTTATCTTATCAATCGTCCATTCTCCCCTGTGCACCTCAAAATGCAGGTGAGCTCCTGTCGATCTGCCTGTATTTCCTAAATTTCCAAGCTGTTGACCTTGGCCAACTTCTTGATTTTCTTCAACAAGGCGGTTCTCAAGATGAGCATAAACGGTTTCATACCCATTTTCATGCCTAATGAATACCACATGTCCGTAGCTTGGAGATAGATATGATCTAATCACCTTACCTTTGGCAACAGAATAAACAGGAGAGCCTATGTCTCCTCCTATGTCCATCCCTTTATGAGTACCAGACCTTGTACCATATGAATCCGTTATCATCCCTTCAACAGGAAATGTCCAGGATACCGTTTCCTCCACGATCTTATTCGTCTCCGCTTTCGCTATCTTTCCTGTAAAGAACATAATGCTCACACACAATGCTAACAGGAATACGATTAAAAGCCTTCTTACATAATCCAAAATCATGCTTGTCCTCCTTACCCATTTAACGCAATACCTTATTCCTTCCCTACTGAAACTTCACGTCCGCTGCCTTTTCGTCTATTAACCCATTCTTACCTTCTCACCATCATTTCATGCACTCCCCACTATATGTAGACCCTCCATTCAATATTCACAAGTGAATGAGATAATTTTCCTTTGAGTAGTTTGTCTAAGTCTGAGATAAATATACACCCAAAAGCGGAGGCGGCTCGTTCAGACCCGACAAGCATAAGATGAATTGGCCGAGAAGGCGTTCTTTGCCTTCTTGGCCAATTTAGCTTATGACCTCGAGGGGCTAGCCGCCGGAGCTGGATGACACAAAAGCGGAGGCGGCTCGTTCAGAGGCGACAAGCATAAGACGAACAGGCCGGAAAGGCGTTCTTTGCCTTTTTGGCCTGTTTGACCTATGACCTCGAGCCTCTAGCCGCCGGAGCTGGATGACACAAAAGCGGAGGCGGCTCGTTCAGAGGCGACAAGCATAAGACGAACAGGCCGGAAAGGCGTTCTTTGCCTTTTTGGCCTGTTTGACTTATGACCTCGAGCCTCTAGCCGCCGGAGCTGGATGACACAAAAGCGGAGGCGGCTCGTTCAGAGGCGACAAGCATATGACGAACATGCCGAAAAGGCGTACTTTGCCTTTTTGGCATGTTTGACTTATGACCTCGAGCCTCTAGCCGCCGGAGCTGGATGACACCCAAAAGCGGAGGCGGCTCGTTCAGCCCCGACAAGCATAAGATGAATTGGCCGAGAAGGCGTTCTTTGCCTTCTTGGCCAATTTAGCTTATGACCTCGAGGGGCTAGCCGCCGGAGCTGGATGATAGGAAATGTGGAGCCGACTGGTCAGGCCCGACAAGCACTTTGGGAAAATGGCAAAAGGCGTTCTTTGCCTTATGCCATTTTTCCAAAGTGACCTCGAGGGACTAGGAGGCGCAGCTAGACACCCAAAAGCGGAGGCGGCTCGTTCAGACCCGACTAGCATGCCCCACACAAAAAAAAAGACCGGAAACGGATTCCTTTTCCGCTTCCTGTCTTTCTTTGATAACTAATTTTCGAATGTTTTCTTATTCGGGCTGATAGGAGTCTCAATGGGCTCGTTGAACATGAATCCATTCCAGCTTTCCTGTTTAATGTTTTCAAATTGAACTCTTTCATACCCGGAGCTTTTGCTTGTCAGTAAAATACCTTCAATCATTTCCATGGCTGTTTCATTGTCTATTGTTTCTATGTCCAGTTCATTTAAGAAATTGATGATTAAATATTCATCTGATTCCGTTACACTGATATTGATATTTTTAGGAATTACACTTTGGAAAAGGCTCGTTTCTGAGCTTTTCATTGCCTGAATGGACTCCTTGACATTTCCTCTATTTATATTATCCGGTACGAGGAAGCGTTCCCTTCCATTTGGCGAGTAAAGGTAATAAGCCGTATGAGCATCTTCATTAAGATCGATTTTTGAGAATTCCCCGGTGGAGCTAAATTCCGGAACTGAGCCATCTTGTTCTTGAAGAACCACTTCATCTAACCCCTTATGCTGAAATGAATATAATAGAGTATGGTAAAAAGCGTATTCCACTGCACTACCGCCACTATATGAATGCTCAGGATCCAAAGTGAAAATGACTTTGTTTTCACCCAATGTAAATTTGCCTTTTAACGGGAGAAATTCTTCCATCCCCCACTCACCTTCGGGTAGTTCACCTGCAATTTCTTCATGACGGGTCAACCAGCCTTCTTCCCCATTTACCGGGCGATCGACAATTGAAATAGGAACAGGTACCGCTTCCGGTGAAACGAGTCCATAAGAATAGTAGTCCTGCCCTTCCAAGTCTTCTTCATATAAAGATAATCTTTCTGCCGTAGCTGGTTGAAGGTCTTTTTCAGTCTCAGCCGAACTAGGCTCCTTTTCAACTGTCATTTGGTCTTTATCGGCGTCATCATATATCATTTCTGATTTATCATCTGATTTCGCCAAGGATCCTTGTGCTGAATTCGTTGTTGACTCTCCATTTGAAGACTCCGTTGATTTCATTTCTGAATTTTCCATACTATTTTCATTGAATTGATTTAATACGGTTGGAGCAAGCATGACCATGATGAAAATGGCTGCCAGCGCTGCTACTGTAGGAATAAAACGGTTAAAAGCAATAAACTTCTTTTTGTTCTGACGTTCTATTTTTGCATAGATTGATTGAGGAGTTCGATCATCTTTGATTTGAGGAAGCTTTTTGACGAGATCCTCTATATCACGATCTTTCCATTCTGACTGCTTCAATGTCTCTTTCCTCCTTTGGTAGCCGTTGATTCATTTCAATTCTTAACCACTTTATGGCTCTATGCTGGGTCGTTTTCACTTTACTTTCAGACCAGCCGAGGACTTCAGATGTTTCAACAATTGAAAGTTCTTGTAAGTAACGCATAATAATGACCATCCGATAATCCGTCGAACAGTTTTTCAAACATTCGTACAATACCTGAACTTCTTCCTTGGCTACAGTAATTTCTTCCGGGAGTGCGCCATCGTCTGTCACATCGTTCCGGCTCCAATCGAATTTATCCAATATCCGATGCTTCCAGTTCTTCTGTTTTCTAAAATGATCGATGGCTACATTTTTTGCGATCGAAAAAAGCCACGTTTTTTCTGAGCTTTTACCTTCAAAACGCTCATGCGATTTAAGCACCCTGATATATACTTCCTGCACCAGATCTTCAGCCTGCTGCTTATTCTGCACCATGTATATAAGGAACTGAAAGACATCCTGATGATACTCAGTGTATAATTTCTCAAAAACGGAGTCCACTTGCGTCCCTCCCCGTCAATTTATTAGTCGTTTTTTCTGTAAAAAAGTTACACACTATCAATATAGTATTTTTCTGGGAAAAAGGAAAGACTTATATTGAATACAGGTTTCCCCTCAAAATTACTTCAAACAAAAAGTCAACAAGGTACTTATCCCCTGTTGACTTCTCATATTTTCATCATTTTTTCAACATCATTTTCTACTCGCAGTGAAAAAATAAAGAATGTTTCCCATGTAACAAGAAAAATCGCCAAGTTTCTAAGGATATCATCGATTCTTGGCTAAATGGGAAGAAAGAAAGTGAAGGTTGTCCCTTGATCGACTTTACTTTGTACTTGGATATGACCTTTATGGGACTCAATGATGTTCTTTGCGATCGCGAGGCCAAGACCAGTACCGGACTTCCCTCTTGTTCTGGCTTTATCCGCTTTATAGAATCGCTCGAATACGAAAGGAAGATCTTCTTCAGGAATCCCGGAACCCGTGTCTTTTACGTTGAATAAATAACCACCCTTGCTTTCCGTCAGGGAAACGGTTACTTCTCCATCAGTAGGAGTATGTCTTAATGCATTATCAATAAGATTGGTTAATACTTGTTCAATTCGGTCCGGATCCATGTGAATTTCATTTTTGATTCCTACGTCACTTTCAAAGTATACGGATACCTTTTTTTCTTTGGCCAGTCCAATAAATTTATTCGTTACTCTTTCGGTGAAAGGCATGACACCGATGACATCTTTATTTAACGTGATATGCCCCGCTTCCATACGGGCCAAATCCAGAAGGTCATTGACCAGACGCCCCATTCGCAATGACTCATCATAAATAATTCGTGCTATCTCTTTCTTTTCTTCTTCTGTTTCCGCAATATCATCAACGATCGCTTCACTATATCCTTGAAGCATAGAGATTGGCGTACGGAGTTCATGAGAGACATTGGCGATAAAGTCTTTCCGAAGCTTATCCAGCCTTCTCTCTTCTGTCATATCGCGCACCACCGCCACGGCTCCCCTGATGTTGTTGTTATTGTAGAGAGGACTGATAATCACCACATACGAACGCCCCTGCAGACTCAATTCACCTGTCTGCTCCATTTCTGTAACGACCACGCTCTGCAATAATTCTTTTACAGTAGTAGGGATGGCTTCCTCACTGTTTTCACTTTGCTCATAATACCAATGCTGCAGGAATCGATCGGCAGGTGGATTAGTGATCAAGATCGTGCCGTCCCGATTAAAGGTGATCACTCCATCAGCCATACTGCTCAAAATAGAGGAGAGCTGCTCCTTCTCCTGGCTTAATGCGTTTATGTGAAACTTAAGCTGCCTGCCCATTTGGTTAAAACCTGTTGCGAGTTCACCTATTTCATCCTTCGTCAAAATCGGAACCTTTGTATCAAACTTACCCTTTGCTACCTCAAAGGCTGCTTCCCGCATTTTCCTTAGTGGTGCAGTGATACGTGTGGAAAGGAAAAAAGCAAAGATAGTCGTTAGAATGATGGCAATCCCGGCAGCAAGCAAGATCAGTTTCGTTGTTTGACGGGTTGTATCTTTAATAACACCAAGAGACTGATAGAGATAAACCGCTCCATCTTCTTCATCAATATGAAGAGGAGTCCCTACAATGATGACATTTTCATATCTGTTCGATGACATTTCCGAGGATAATTCAATCTCTTTCTTAATGGTGATCTCTTTTGTTTTCACCGATTGAAGTTGTTTATCACTTGAAATATACTCATGAATATTCTTTTGAAACGCAGAAGAATCCTGGGAATATAGTGATTCATTTTGTTCTAATGAAATAATGATATTGACTGGATCATCGATGATTTCTTTCCCCAGTTCCATCCCCAGCTCCAGGTCTTTATGATTCTCAATGACTCTCGCCACTTTTTCAGCTGTTTGGGTTAATTCCTTTTCGACCACATCAACGTGATAGTTTTGAAAGAATTCCAATAAAAGAATCGTAAGGATGAATAACACAAAGGAAACCAAGAGCAGAATCGTTAGCCACAGCTTCCCTACAACACTACGCCATAGCCTCATTCATTTGTTACCTCGAACTTGTAGCCTACTCCCCATACGGTAACAATCATCTTTGCAGCCATCTCGGATACTTTATTCAGTTTTTCTCTTAATCGTTTCACATGGGTATCGACCGTACGCAGGTCGCCGAAGAATTCATAATGCCACACTTCCTTAAGCAGGTGCTCGCGGTCAAACACTTTGTCAGGAGCTTTTGCAAGGAAATATAGGAGCTCGTATTCTTTTGGTGTTAAGTTCACATCTTTACCGTCAGCGGTTACCCGATGGGCATCATTATCAATCGTAAGATGAGGATAGACAATCAGGTCCTTTGCCTTGGCATCTGTTTGAATAAAGCTTGTCTTTGAAGAGCGTCTTAATAACGCTTTCACTCTCAGTACCACTTCGCGAGGGGAAAAAGGTTTCACTATGTAATCATCGGTTCCCACTTCGAACCCTTGCACTCTGTTCACTTCTTCTCCCTTGGCAGTAAGCATGATCACGGGTGTCGCTTTCTTTTCACGAAGGTACTTACATACTTCGATTCCATCCATTCCCGGCATCATGATATCCAGTAAGATACAGTCGTAATTATTCTCCAGAGCAAGCGCCAAGGCTTCTTCTCCATTTTCCGCTTCATCAATTTCATAGTTTTCTCTTTCAAGATACATCTTTAATAGTCTGCGAATCCGGTCTTCATCATCTACAACTAAAATTCGAATATTTTCCTCCATGGGTACATCCCCCTTTTGTCTAATTAAACCATATTATCCTATATTTTATATGAAAAAAGAAGCTGACTCAAAGAGAATATCACTCTCGTTATAGTCAGCTCCCTCCCGTTCGTTATTTAAGCATATGAATGCAGTCCTGCGATGATGAGGTTAACAGCCACCAGGTTGAATAGAATAATGGCAACCCCGATGACGGCTAACCATGCAGACTTCTCACCGTGCCACCCTTTAGAGAGGCGCAGATGCAAAAATGCTGCATAGAATAAGAATGTAATTAATGCCCATACTTCTTTGGGGTCCCATCCCCAGAATCGAGTCCAGGCAATCTGAGCCCAGATCATTGCGAAGATAAGCCCTCCCAATGTAAAGACCGGAAAGCCGATTAATACCGAGCGGTAACCGATTTCGTCCATCAGGTCCAGATTCACATTTTTCACCAAAGGCTGTAATTTCGCAGCTATTCGCTTTCTGAAGATTAAGCGTAATAGAAGATAAATTCCAGTTCCTATCAGAAACGACCAAATAACGGTATTAAGTTTCTTAGCGTTAATAAGGGCGGGCATTTCAACCAGTGGCTTCATTACGTTGTCGGTTAATAATTGGCCTTCATTGGGTCCGACAAGAGCCGGGAGTGTGTATTCAGAAATCGCTTCGGCCCCTTCTTGATTGACATATTGAAAGTTCGCTTCGTAATTCCCCAGGGTAAAGGCCGTTGATGCCACAATAAACCCTAATACGACAACTAAAGAATACATGACGGTTTCAAGCCAAAACGATTGCCTGCTTCCTTTTGTATGCTGTACTGATTTCAATAAATAGATTAACCCTGCCACAAAACTGATGGATAAAATCGCTTCTCCTGCTGAAACAGTTGTGACGTGGATTTTCAACCAATCACTTTGAAGAGCAGGAATCAATGGACTAATGTCTTTAGGAAACATACTGGCATAGGCGATCACCAATAGTGCAAACGGTAATGCGATAACACCCAGTATCGTTGTCTTATACATAAAGTAAAGAATGATAAATGCTCCTACAAGCGTCATTCCGAAAAAGGTTGTGAATTCAAATAAATTACTTACTGGAGCGTGTCCTGCTGCTCCCCATCTTAAAAAGAAGTAACCTAATTGAGAGGTAAATCCGATAAGGGTTAAAACAATTCCAATCAAGCCCCATTTTTGCTGATTCGTTTCAGTTGTATTTTTTTGGCGGATACTGCCACCAAAAAACAACGTAGCAATCAAATACATCATGAAGGATACATAGAGTAAATTACTACTCCACTCTGCCATTGTTATCGTTGACATCCTCATTCCTCCTTACTTCGTCTTTTTGTTGTTGATCTTCAGGCTCCTGAATTCCGGTACCTTCCAAAACGAAGTTGATTTCATTTTTTAATCCATGCCAGTTTTTATTCGTATGACCGGCTACGATGACTCCATCTTCACTTCGCCTGATCCAGATTCTTCGGTGGTGCCAATAAGCCCCTTGTACGACACCTATCATAAAGATGGCTCCACCAACGGCCAATATCCAAAGAGTGAGATCCTTATGAACGGTTAAAGCAGATACATCTCTCGTCTCAACACCCGCAAATGACAATTTATATTGATTGTCACCAAGTGGTTCCAGGTTTTGCTGGATTCCTACAAAGCTCACTTCACCATCGGGTTTTTCAGGAGAGAACAATTTAAAAAGGAATGCAGGATTATTCGGTAAAGGAGACTTGGTTTGCGGCTCTCCTTGTTCATTAAATCCAGAGAAATCAGGATAATATCCCATCAATTCTACTTTATAACCTTCTTCAAATGCATAGGTATTCTGAGGATCAAATAGGTCGACGGTAAATTTACCAAAGCTGTCCCCTGACTCTTTATTATTGAGTGTAAAGGACATTGCTTTAAATTCGTCTAACTTGTAACTGGTTTGATAGACAGCGAAATTCCCGAATTTAAGGGGATGATTCACTTTAATGGAATCTTCTTTTTCCACTTCCCGGTCAGCCGTTTGTCCTGGAAGTTTATCTCCGGATTCTTTATACAGTACTACGTCAGACTGGAAATTCTTTGCGATGGTTCCATTCTTATCAATGGCTTCCCCAAATACTTCTTTGTCTTTATCTTTGTCGTATGTCTCTAACGTAAACCCTTTATTTTCTAAGTAATATTCCTGTTTCGTACCAGGAACCGCCCTTGTTTCACCTTCACGGATCCACACGGTTTCATCAATATACATACCGGGGACGAATCGCAGCATGCCCCCGAAAAGGAAAATGATAAGACCAATATGATTGACATATGGACCCCATCTCGAGAAACGATTTTTCTCTGCAAGAATGTTTCCGTCTTCTTCCCGGATCTTGTATTTTTTTTGAGTTAACTTTTCCCTGATCTTACTTATAGAATCATTGACCTCTACCATTTCTGTTTTCCCATAGATTCGTTGACGCTTCAGGAAACCAACATGTCTGGAAACACGTTGATTCTTGAGGGCACGATAGAGGGGAATCACCCGGTCCAGACTGCAGATCACGAGGGAAACTCCAATTGATGCGATTAATAATAGATACCACCATGAACTATATAAATCATGGAACCCTAACGTATAATATAACTCTCCAAAAAAGCCGTATACATCTTCATAGTATTCATTTGCCGGCTGTCCATTCGGAATATACTGTTCCTGGGGCAAAATCGTACCGACTGCAGAGGCGATAAGTGTGATGACAATTAACCATACACCAACCTTAACAGATGAAAAGAAATTCCAAATCTTATCGACTATCGATTTGTTATACGTTTGGGAACGTCTAGCACTACCCTCGTATCGCATGTCATGAAGCTTCTCGTTCTTCGCTTCATCCGTTAAAGCACGTCCACAAGATTCGCAGAGAACGGTACCATTCGGGTTTACATGACCGCATACACATTTGATCTCTTTCATGTTAAAACTCCTTATATCAAGTTAAACTGCTGAACTAAGGCTTAATGCTCTCTAAATCTTCAATGATATCGTTTTCTGACATCGTTCCTGTAATGATCTTTTCGATGTTCCCTTGAGGGTTAATGAGGAAGGTCGTTGGTAACGGATCAATGCCGTATGCATTTTGAACTTCTTCTTCCTCGTCCACTACAATAGGGAACTCTAAACCGTGTTT
This sequence comes from Rossellomorea sp. ABR4_004, assembly GCF_056159585.1. NCBI lineage: Bacteria > Bacillati > Bacillota > Bacilli > Caryophanales > Bacillaceae > Rossellomorea > Rossellomorea sp. ABR4_004. The sequence continues at coordinate 554,939 of NZ_JBSWVM010000001.1, forward strand.
CGATACGAAACGATTGATAAGAAAATCCGATTCCCCCACATTAACAGCCAATATCTGTACACCTTGATCTTTATATTTCGCATATTGGTTATTCATATAAGGCATTTCTCTTTCACATGGTTTGCACCATGTTCCCCAGAAATTCAGGAATACCCCTTGGCCCTCATAGTCGGACAAACGATGTTTATTCCCTTCCATATCCTCCAAAACAAAGTCAGGCGCTTGATCCCCTACCTTCAACTTCCCTCTTTCATCCTTCGTAAAGTTTGCATATAAGGTATATGCAACCGCAGAAGTCAGTACAATGAGGATGATGGTCCGGATGAGTAATCTGCGTTTTTTCTTATCCATGTACGTGTGCCTCCCATATTGAAATCGTTCTCAAAAAATGGAAAAGTTTTTTCTCTCTTTACAGTAGCAAAGGGCCTGATGTCATAAGAATTCACTTATGAGACCAGTCCCTGCCATAATGTAATGTTCCATTCCTTCATAATAAGCAGGGAAATATCCCTTATATTTCAAGGTAAAATTCCTTTCTCATTATATCATTTATCACTTTATAGATAGTGTAAATTATATGAAGGATATGTGACACTTTCCATGTTATTCTTTATCGAATGGTTCCCGTTTCAGCAAGTGTTCTTAGCTGTTTCACTTCATGTGGAGTAAGTTCCCTTCCTTCTCCTGCGTTCAAACCATGCAGAGTCAGGAATGCATATCTTTCTCGTTTCAGCTTTTGAACCGGATATCCAAGGGCTTCGAACATTCTGCGCACTTGGCGGTTTCTGCCCTCATGAATGGTAATTTCGACGATGGATTTTCCTTGTTTCTTATCAATGCTTAATACTTTCACTTTTGCTGGAGCCGTCATGCCGTCTTCCAGTTTAACCCCTTTTTCAAGTTCTCTAATTTTGAACTTAGGTGGGATTCCTTTTAATCTCGCTACATACGTTTTTTCAATTTCGTTACTTGGATGCATCAGGGAGTTAGCGAAATCCCCATCGTTGGTTAGAAGAAGTATACCTGACGTTTCATAATCCAGTCTTCCTACCGGATAGATTCTTTCTTGTATTTCAGGGAAGAAATCCGTAACGACTTGACGGTCTTTATCGTCAGTCACAGCTGAAATGACCCCTCTTGGTTTATAGAGCATATAATATACTTTATTTTCTCTTTCAATCTGAATCCCTGTCACTTCAACTCTATCGGAATTGGAAACCTTTGTTCCTAATTCTTTCACTACTACACCATTGACCTTTACTTTACCTTCTATAATTAATTGCTCCGCTTTTCGTCGTGACGCTACACCACTATGAGCAATAACCTTTTGTAATCGTTCCACGGTATTTCACCTCTTTTAATTTTCAATACATTTGTCTTCATGAATTATTACACAATCCAGACAAAATAGAAAGGTATAAAGAAAAATCGACCTTTTCAGTCGATTTCTTTATACCTTATTGTTTCCATTATAATAGATTTTTTACAAGAAAGTTGTTTTTAACTTATCTTCTGCCTGTGCTCTTTCAATCAGTGTGTGCTAGTTGGTGAGGGGAACCGCTCCGCTGATTTTGTTTTTTACATAAGTGGTAGTGTTGAAATATGGACCGTTCCTTTCCGCTCCAGGCACAAGATTCCCCGGGGAGGAAGTCGAGCCTCCTCGGGCTTTGCCCTGTGGGGTCTCGACCTTTCCTCTATTTCCCGCAGGAGTCAAGTGCCTTCCGCTACAATCCACTCTGAGCTAATTCACATTGTTGCGAGGCTCGAAGTCAGGGATGCCTTGGAATATAACCCAAAAAGGACTTTGAAAGGCATGCATAAGATCTCCATAAACCTTGCCACTTTCATCGTTATGAAAAGAAAGAAGCAGGTTAAGAGAATGATAAAATTTATATGAATTCCAAAGATAGAAAAACAACAATATTATTTTTTGATCTATTGTTCCTAAATCCACCGGGTGAGACCCCAGTTCCTCAACTGAAGAGACTCTCCGCAACACCATGGCAACCTGGAGCGGAAGTCATCCACTACTTTATTCTCTAGAAATAGCAACAAACTATTCGAAAAGCGCCTTTTTAATATAAACCAACCCTTAAAACATAACCGTAACGATGAAGATGGCAGCCACGATTCCTACGACGTCTGCTAGTAATCCAACTTTGAGGGCGTCTCCCATCTTCCGGATCCCTACTGCCCCGAAGTACACGGTCAGTACGTAAAGTGTCGTATCGGTACTTCCCTGTAAGGTTGATGCAAGTCTTCCGATAAAGGAATCTGGCCCGTGGGTAGCCACTATATCGCTCATCATACCCAGGGCAGCTGTTCCTGAAATTGGCCTGATAATGGCAAGTGGCACAATTTCAGGTGGAATACCGAGTGCAAGCAATCCCGGACGGATGAGGTTCACGAAGAACTCAAGTGCCCCTGATTCTCTAAAAATAGTTATGGCTACAAGCATCCCAATGAGAAATGGAATGATGGACACGGCAATTTTAATGCCTTCTTTTCCCCCATCGACGAACACTTCATACGTAGGTACCTTTTTGAGTGTTCCATAGATTAAAATGAAGCCGATCATAATGGGGATCAACCATAATGAAATCGTGGATATCCATTGCATCTACTTCACCTCTCTACGTGTACGTCTATAATGAAAATACCGGTCTATCAATATGGCTCCTATGGTCGAGAGCATGGTCGCGATCAAGGTTGGTCCCACAATTTCAGTCGGGGAAGCAGAATCATATTTCATCCTGATTGCAATGACCGTTGTTGGTATGATGGTAAGGCTCGACGTATTAATGGCTAAGAAGGTAATCATCGACCTGCTGGCATAGTCTCTTCCACCATTCAACTCCTTTAATTGCTCCATCGCTTTAATCCCAAGAGGTGTTGCTGCATTTCCAAGACCAAACATATTGGCCATCATATTCGATAATATATACCCCATCGCTGGATGATTATCAGGCACCTCTGGAAACAACCGGGTGACAAAGGGCCTGAACAGCCTGGCCAGCTTATCCAATAGTCCCGCTTCCTGGGCAATCCTCATGATTCCCAACCAAAACACCAATACACTGACCAACCCTATACAGAGGGTAACGGCTTCATTTGCAGAAGTGAAAATGGCTTCGTTTACTTCCTTCATCTTGCCATTGATTATAGCGAACACTAAACCGATGATGGTCATCCCCACCCAAATGAGATTAACCATGATCCCTGACTCCTATCAAGGACTCAAAGGAATAGGCCCAGAATTTCCACCAGCTCTTTTCTTTTTCAGCTTCATCCGTTGTTTTAAAGAAAACCGGAAGAGTATCTACTTCTTGGTCTTCTAAATACACGACAGCCTTCCCTACTACTTCAGGTACATTTTTATTCTTTAACCATTCCTCTTTAGGCTTTAACATTTTGTACTCTACCTTCACATCATCCACTTCATCATCTTTAAGGGTTAGAACGGACTCCCGTTTAAGATAGGCATGATCCTTGTAAATATCGTCATCCATTTTTTCAATCGTACCTTCTTCCAGGACGATCTTATAATCATATTGCTTAAACCCGTATTCAAACATTCCGATATGATCATTCCAATCATCGGGCCCATTGAGTGTAACGGCTATCAGGTTCTCCCCATCCTTGGAAGCAGTGGACACAAGCGTTCTTTTGGCTAGTTTTGTATATCCCGTTTTCCCACCCGTACTATGTTTATACAATTCTGTTAATAATCTATTTTTGTTCTTCCACTTACGATCCCATTTTTCTTCCGGGTTTGGAGCTGTATGCACTTTCGTTCCTGAAATTTCCTTGTATACTTCATTCTCCATTGAATATCTTGTCAGAACTGCCATATCGTAAGCAGTGGAATAGTGGTCTTCATGATCATCGAGACCATGGGGATTGGAGAAATGCGTATTTTTCATACCGATTTCATTCGCCTTTTCATTCATCATATAAGCAAACCCATCAAGACTTCCTCCAACAGATTCTGCGATAGCGACTGCTGCATCATTCCCGGATCTCAACATAAGCCCGTAAACGAGATCTTCCAACTTGATTTTCTCTCCCGCTTTTAAGTAAAGGGACGAACCTTCCGTTCCCGCTGCATTCGAAGATACCGTTACTTCTTTATCCATCATTCCGGATTCAACCGCAAGAATCGCCGTCATGATTTTTGTGATGCTTGCAATCCGACTTTGGCTATGGGCATCCTTTTCATACAGAATCCGCCCCGTCTCCTGATCCATTAAAATCGCCCGCTGTGAACTAACAGAAGGTGCGGCCTGAACTTCATTGGAAACCACTACAAATAGCAAGGTGAGGATAAGAATATAATATATGTAATATTTCACTCTCTTTCGCTTCACACCCATCTACTCCTTTAATTCTAACGTGTTTGTACAAGTTTATGCAGGACAAGGGGTAATATGAATGAAAATCCGGAATTCACGCTTAGGTTCAATTACTGGCAATTAACCCACGAAAAAGACACAGCAGAGAACCTCTGCTGTGTCTTTTTCGTGATTCTATTCTTTTTGGACCGGTCCCAAGCCAGTCCATTTATATTTCTTTTTGCCCTACTCTTTCGATTCCATCGTTTCTTGAAATTTCTCAAAAAACAAGTCCGCTTCATCCTGCATGAATTCATCCTCGATATTTTCAGGGAGGGGAGGGAGTTCTTCTATTCTTTTTAAACCAAAATAGTCCAGAAATTCTTTTGTCGTACCAAATAAGTAGGCACGACCTGTCCCTTCTGCTCTTCCAACTTCCTTCACGAGCCCTTTTGATGTAAGGGTCTGAATGGGACGCTCGGTTTTGACACCTCTGATTTGTTCAATCTCCATCCTCGTGATGGGTTGCTTATAAGCGACAATCGCAAGTGTTTCAAGAGCTGCTTGCGATAAAAAACTGACATTTGGTGACTCAACCAATTTCTTTAAGTAATCGGCGTTGCTTTTTTTTGTCACCAATTGAAAGGTGTCTGCTATCTCAATCATATAAATCCCCCGATTGGGATCCTTTTCGTAATCCGACTTTAGCTCCTCAATCACATCCATCGCTTCCTGATCACCGATTTCCAACACAGAACAAACTTGCTTAAGTGAAAGACCTTCATCACCGGCTGCAAACAATAAGCTTTCGAGGATCCCTTTCCAATTACTACTGTTCAACTAGACCTACCTCCTCTCCTGCTTCAACAAATATTTCCGTGAAGTTTTTTTCTTGATTGACAATGATCTGCTTTCTCTTCATCAATTCAAGCACGGCAAGGAAAGTAACAACGAGATGTTCTTTATTATCAGACGGGAAAAGACTAGTAAAGGGTGTACGCTCTTTGATATTTCGCAGACTATGAAGAATATCACTCATTCTTTTCTCAATGGATATTTCCTGTCTGGTTATTCTGGTTTGCACTGGCCTTTGCAGTTTCTTGCGCCTCAATAATTTATGAAAAGCTCCTAACATATCATATAGAGATACTTGAACTTCGCTATTCTTTAAATCCGCCTCTTCCGTAAATTCCGAAAGGTCACTAGGAGGTTTCGTATACACCTGTCCCCGTTCTTCCTCACGGTGCTTCAGCTCATTGGCAGCTTCTTTAAACTTGCGATACTCAATCAATCGCTCAACCAATTCATCACGGGGATCTTCCTCTTCGAATTCAATTTCATCATTTAAAAGGCCGTCATCATGTTTAGGGAGGAGCATTTTACTTTTAATCGCCAATAATGTAGCGGCCATCACTAAGTACTCACTGGCAACATCAAGTTGCAAATTCTTCATCGTATGTACATATAACATATACTGCTCAGTAATTTGAGCCATAGGAATATCATATATATCAATTTCCAACGAATTAATCAGATGCAAAAGAAGATCTAACGGACCTTCAAAAGCGTCAATCTTCACATTGTATTCCACTTTATCACCAAATTTCTAATTACAGTCATTCCTGATCGCTACTTAATAGTATAGTAGATTGACCACTATTCTCCAATAGAAAGTTTTTGCATAAAGAGGATGTACATGTCGTTTTGGCAAAGATGGAGAATATGCTACACTTTAAGTACTCAAACGTTATTTCATAATAAAGGAGGGACTCACATGGTTTATCCTAGACCTTACTTAGAATTCTTAATGTATTTCCATGGAAATCGTGATTACTTCGAGTGCCATGAAGTGTTGGAAGAATATTGGAAACATGTGGATCCTAAGAACCGTTCTTCCCATTGGGTGGGTTTAATCCAGATTGCTGTGGGTTTGTATCATTACAGAAGGGGTAATCTTTCAGGAGCAGCCCGGACACTTAAGAAAGCCGTTCAAAATACCGAACTGAATCAGGATGAACTTTCCCGATTAGGGATCCACCCTGGTAAACTTCAGGAAAAGCTCGTTAATATCAGTCATGGACTAAGTACCAATCAGCCCTATGAGAGCATCAATATCCCCCTGACAGATTCGACTCTACAAAAGCAGGTCCAATCACTGTGTGAGGACAATGGGTACTCCTGGTGTTCTCCAAGTGATTTAAACAATATCGAGCTCATTCATCGTCATTCGCTGCGTGACCGTTCAGAAGTGATTTTAGAACGAAAAAATGCGTTACAACGAAAAAAAAGAGGCTGACCACCTGCTGATCCGGTGGCCGTCCTCTTTATTGTTCTTCGCCTAATACGTTCTCTTGGTCGATATCATCACACTTCTCAAAAAATGAAGCGGTCTCTGAATTCGGCTTCACTTCATGTTCAGAGTGCATGTCTCTAAGATGCTTCACCATTGATTTCCCAATTCCTTCGTGCCGATGGGATGGATTAACGGATATATGCTGAATTTCTAACGTACTATCTGTCCTGAATACTCCAATTAAACCTACTATGTCCTCTTCTTTCCATAAAAAGAGCTGCCAATTATCTTCAGTTTCGTATTGCTTCATCGTCTGTTGAAGCTTCTTCAAATCCTTTTCATTTGGCATGAAAGATAATAATCCCATTGCGATCTTTTCAAACGCCTTTTTATACCGAATTAACATATTTACCCCTCGTTATGTTTTATGTCTAATCTATCTATTTCCTATTATAGACAAAAACTAGAAATTTAATTGATATGAACGTTTATTTATCTTACTAAATTTACTTTTATTAATCAACTTTAACCAATCAGTTTCCAGCCAGGAACAGCCAGTAGATGACTCCCCATACTATGCCAGATACCAACAAAAGCAAGAACAATCCCTTATTGCTGATCTTCATAAATGACTCCTTTGTCTACACTATATTCATCTATATATGTCATTGTTATTGTATAGTAAAATCACTATTTGTTAAAGTATGTAATTAAATATGCAAAAAAAGTAGTCTTTAAGTACGATATACTTAAAGACTATGTTTCCGGCTTATTTAAACGTTAGATCGAGTGAAATCATATCCTCGTATGTCTCTCTTTGAACAGCTAATCTTGCTTCTCCATTCTCGACAAATACGACAGCGGGACGGGGAATACGATTGTAGTTATTCGCCATTGAATACCCATATGCACCAGTGCAGAACACAGCAAGAGTGTCACCAGCTTCTGATTGAGGGAGGGGTAAATCCCAAATCAACATATCTCCGGATTCACAACATTTACCAGCGATTGACACGGTTTCTTCAGGGGGATGATCTGCTTTATTCGCAATCACCGCTTCATATTTTGCCTTGTATAGTGCCGGTCTTATATTATCACTCATTCCCCCATCAATGGCTAAGTACTTTCGGATGTTGGGCACTTCTTTTCTTGACCCCAATGTATACAGGCTGGTCCCTGCATCACCAACAAGGGAACGGCCCGGCTCGATCCAAATCTCCGGCATTTCAAGATTGTATCTCTCCACTTCCTGTTTTACAGCCGCAATCATTTCCTTCACATATTGTGCAGGCGGAATCGGGTCATCATCTTTGGTATATCGAATCCCAAATCCACCGCCTAAGTTGATCACTCTCGGATCATAATCATATTGAGATTTCCATTTTGCCACCTTCTCAATAATCTTTTTTGCTGCAAGAATGAAGCCTGTCGTCTCGAATATTTGAGAGCCTATATGGCAATGAAGACCTAACCATTCAATACCGTCATAGCTCATCGCCATTTTCATGGCATCCCGGGCTTGACCATTCTCCAAATCGAATCCGAATTTGGAATCCTCTTGTCCGGTTAAAATATAATCATGAGTATGGGCTTCTATCCCAGGCGTCACTCTTAATAAAACCTTCGTCACTTTTTCAGTGGATTGTGAGACGGCATTCACAAGTTTCAGCTCGTAGAAATTATCGACGACAATGCAGCCTATGTTGTTTTCAATAGCCATCATCAGTTCTTCTTCAGATTTATTATTCCCATTAAAATGGATGCGTTCAGGGGGGAATCCTGCTTTTAAGGCAGTGTACAACTCCCCTCCTGAAACCACATCCAGTGATAATCCCTCTTCTTTCATCAATTGAAAGACCGCGATACATGAAAATGCCTTACTGGCATAGGCAACTTCCGCTTTCACTCCAAGGGAATCAAATGTTTCTTTAAAGTCTCTTGCCCGTTCTCTAATGAGTGCAACGTCATAAACATAAAGGGGTGTACCGTACTGTTTTGCCAGTTCTAAGGTACTGACCCCTCCTATCTTTAAATGACCATTTTTTATTTCTGCTGATCCATGAAGATGCATGAAACGTCTCATTCCCCTCTTAAATGCTCTGCTAATTAAACGTAATTTACCACAGAATGAGAGTTGTTGCAATATTTCTAAGATTTCGCCGGCTGCTTATACTTATTTCTCGGCTGCACAATGCTAGGTCTGATTTTGGCTCCCGGCATAGAGCGACGGATCAGAATCTGCATGAATGCTATAGGACTGAATGGCATTAACGGCCATAGGTAAGGGGTATTTAAAGACTTTATATTTGTAACGAATAAGATAAAAAGTGTGGTTCCCACCATCAGTCCAGGAATATGGAAGAGGGCTACTGCAATAAGGAGAAACAGTCTGGCCATCTTGTTCGCGGCACTCAATTCATAGCTTGGTGTAGCGAATGTCCCTATGGATGCAACGGCTACATACAGGATGACTTCCGGTTGAAATAACCCTACATCAATGGCTATTTGTCCAATTAAGACTGCCGCTATCAGACCCATTGCTGTGGATAATGGGGTTGGAGTATGAATGGCTGCCACCCTGAACATTTCAACCCCGAAATCCGCTATGAACAACTGAACAATTACGGGAATATTCGTCTGTTCATTTGGTCCTACGAATTTAATAACCTCAGGTAAGAGGGATGGATCCAACACAAATAGATACCATAACGGGAGTAAAAATAGCGATGCTAATATCCCAAGGAATCTAGTCCATCTGACAAAGGTCCCCACAGCCGGTGATTGTCTATATTCCTCCGCATGCTGAAGGTGATGGAAATATGTCGTTGGTGTAATGATGACACTCGGCGAAGTATCAACAAAAATAAGAACATGTCCTTCTAATAAGTGAGTGGCTGCGACGTCTGCTCTTTCTGTGTATCGAACGAGAGGATATGGATTATACCCTTGCTTCACAAGGAACTCTTCAACCGTTTTATCCGCCATCGTTAATCCGTCTATCTTAATACTCTTCAATTCTTTCTTGATGACTTCAATTAAGCTCGGATTTGCTACATCATTAATATAGGCTATGGAAATGTCAGTTTTAGATCGCTCTCCTATACGAAATATTTCAAACCTCAATCGTGGATCCCGAATTCTTCGTCTTGTTAAAGCAGTATTCACAATAATATTCTCTACATAACCATCTCGGGAACCGCGTACTACCTTTTCAGTATCAGGCTCTGAAGGCTGTCGCCCGGGATAACTACGAACATCAACAATGATTGCTTCTTGGTAGCCTTCGACAAAGACTGCTATTAATCCTGACAGGACTTCGTCAACTGCTTCTTCAATCGTTTTAACTGGCTCAACCGATTGATGAACAAGGCGATTATGTACAATCTCATATAATCGGCTCGTTGCACGTTCATGATCATTGATCTCAACGAGTTCCTCCACTATTTGTATAATGTAGGAAGCATCTGTCAACCCGTTAATATAATAGAAGTGCACTCCTTTTTTCAAAATCATGAGTTTACGTACACCTAAATCAAAGCTTTTGTTTAATCCGACATGATTCTTCATGTACTCTTCTATAACAGCTAAATCTTTTGATATTGGTGTTTCTTTCGTTTTCTCAGGCATGATATCCGCTCCTTTCCAAGATGATTTCAACAGCCTTTTTCGTAATGGGCGAACCTTGTGAGTAGTGATCCCTTTTGGCCATCTTACCAATGTCACCAATTCCGACAATAACGGGAACGTCCAGCTCATCAAGGCAATAAACCGTATCACCCGTTAATCTTCCCAAATCCATTTCAGGTACACCAAATTTATCTACCCCATATGGAGTCAATTCACCAAATTTATCAATACACACATCCACTCTTGTCCATTCTGCCTGCCTCGTTTTACTTGCTACCGCAATGATGCCGAGCACGTCTATGCCAGGGTGGTTCGCAACATACTTTAGTGCCCTTTCGCCTGCACCTTCTCCAATAAATCCACTATCATCAAACATTACAAAGACGGGGTCATTCTTTGCACTTCTGATTAATTTCACAATCTCTGGTCCTGATAATAATGAAGGATTTCCTTTGGAGCTTGAGATACATCGTCCTCCATATTCTTTTGCCACGCACTCGATTGCCCGCTTGGCATATTCGTCTCCATCTGTAATCAGGATCACTTTTCTTTTGTCGTCCATATGAACCCCTGCCTCTTGCTGTTTATTGATGAACCAAGTAGAGCCAATGAAAAAGTGAGCCGACAATTTTCCCAAATACAATCGCCATAATGAGAATGACGATTTGACCTTCAATCCCAATCCGCTTTGCGAGGATCGGGAACACATTCAATACCTCTGTTAATGCAGCCGCCAACAGCCCGATGAACACTCCGCTCGCTAAACCAATGGGCATAAGAACGAATGGGGAAAAGTGCAGCGTATAATTATTTAAGCTGACAAATCCTCCTGCCAGTGCACCCGTAATGACAGCAAGTTCATAGTGGTGAATCATTTTCATTGTTTTTGTTAACTGAGTTAACCTTGGGATGATTCCTAATACGGTTAGAAAAGCTACAAACCCGGAACCGACTGCCAGTCCACCAGCAAATCCAATAAATACTGTAATCAATACGCTAATGGTCATCTATTTTTTTCTGACTTTCTTTATTTTCATGCATGATGACATATTGATCTAAATCCTGCTGGTAATTGAACATTTCTACTTCTAGTGGACTCGGCTCTTCATTAAGTCTCTTTCGAAACACATGGTTGAAAAATAAGATCATCCCAAGGCCTAAACCGAATGAATAGGGAACTTGAAACAGTAATGGATGAGGATCCTCATCCCCAGTTACAAAATGATACAGCCTTTGATGAACTTCCCTCATACTTACATCTTCATGAAAATTCATAATTGCCAGGGCTGCACCGATGAATAATAGTAACCAAACGCCAATGAAGAGCGGAAGAGAGACTTTCTTTTTCTCATAGATCACTTCAATAATACTTTGTGTGGGTCCAATCGTTTGGATATCAAGATCCGAGAAGTTCTTGCATATTTCTTTTATCACCCTCATCACATCGACCACAATGATATTCTTATCAGATGCTGTCACTTGATGAATCGGGATTTGCCTTAATTCATCAAGAATATTTTCAGGTGCTATGATTTGAGCAAGCTGTCCAAGCTTGACTTTACTCTCTTCCTTTACCTGCACTCGGTGACGTAAGCGTATATACAAAATTCCTTCCATGCAGTTCACTTCCTGAAAACATGATTTTCCCTTCGTACCAATAGTATGGATTAACGGAAATAATTTATGTAATGACCGATGTGGTGGTTTGGGATGCTTGGAGAAGGAAGTGAGAAATAGTATAGATCCTGAAGGTTTGGAGCTTTTAAAAATGGCAACAATTTCAAAGGGAGAATGCGGGGTCAATATATAATCACCTGTTGAATTGATTTCACAAATTAAAAATAACCTTGTCGTTTCAGCATGATTCGTTGAAACAACAAGGTTATTTTGCCTAAGACTCTGTATGCATATGATCTTTCATTGTTTGTAATATCTTCTTTTCCAGTCTCGATACCTGGACCTGGGATATACCCAGTCGATCCGCTACTTCCGATTGGGTTTGGTCTTTGTAATACCTTAAATACACAATCAACCGTTCCCGGTCATCCAGTTCCCTAATGGCTTCTTTTAAGGCAATTTTGTCAAACCATTTATTATCGCTATTATCCGCAATTTGATCCAAAAGGGTAATGGGATCTCCATCATTTTCATAAACGGTTTCATGAATGGAAGAAGGGGCACGACTTGCTTCCTGTGCCATGATCACCTCTTCAACCGAATACTCCAGATGTTCAGCAAGCTCACTCACCGTCGGAACCCTCCCAAATTTCTTGGAAAGTTCATCCTTGGCTTTACGAATCTTGTTTCCCATCTCCTTAAGGGAACGACTTACTTTTACTGTTCCGTCATCGCGGATGAACCGCTGGATTTCACCAATGATCATCGGAACTGCATATGTTGAAAACTTGACGTCGTAGCTTAAATCAAACTTATCGACTGATTTCAGCAACCCGATACTGCCTATCTGAAAGAGATCATCAGGCTCATATCCCCGATTGAGGAAGCGCTGGACGACGGACCATACTAAACGCATGTTCTTCTGGACGATCAAGTCCCGTGCACTTTGGTCACCGTCCTGGCTCTGCTTTATGAGCTCTTTCACCTCATGATCCTTCAGAAAGGTCTGTTCCTTTTCTTTCTTAACTTCGACATCCATGGGCACGACTCCTTAATTGCATAGCGCTTTACTATTGGTCAAGTGCTTCTTTAGTCTTACCGTGGTGCCTGTACCTGGGTGTGATGACACTTCTATTTCGTCCATGAAATTCTCCATAATGGTAAAGCCCATGCCAGAACGCTCAAGCTCAGGCTTGGACGTGAACAACGGTTGGCGGGCTTCCTCTACATCACCAATCCCCACTCCTTCATCGCGGATGGTCATATCGATATACCCATCCTCTTCCATGATGACAGAAATATAGACGATACCATTCGGCCTGTTGTCATATCCGTGAATGATGGCATTTGTAACGGCTTCAGATACGACAGTCTTGATTTCAGTCAACTCATCCATCGTCGGATCCAGCTGTGCAATAAATGAAGCAACGGTAACTCTGGCAAAGGACTCATTTTGGCTTAAAGAACTGAATTGAATGTTCATTTCATTTCTCATGTCAGGCGACCCCCAATCTTTGTAATGCGTTTTCTTCAGACGGCTCAAGACGGATAATCTTAAACAATCCGGACATTTCAAATAATCGGTTTACAGAAGGGGAAATCGCACACACAACCATTTCTCCATGCTTTTGTTTAATCTGCTTGTATCGACCCAAAATCACACCTAATCCTGAACTATCCATAAAGCTTAGTTCCTCTAAATTCAAAATGATATGCTTCACATTCTCACTTTCAATCAGATTCGAAGCTTTTTCCCTAAGCTCATCAGCAGTATGATGATCCAACTCACCACTTAAACGAATACACAAAACATCTTTTTTGACTTCTAAGTTAATAGCAAGACTCACTATCAGAAAGCCTCCTTCTCTGTCGTATAGTGAGTCATTTCGCTATTCTTTTAGTAAATTCCTTCTCCATGACAAAACTAGAAGGAATTCGTCATAATTAGAGGTTATTTTTATGATAAATCGTAAAGTCAGATTACTTTCCAACTTTCGTGAAAAGTCCAAAGGATTTTTTGTACAGCTCCCACCAGCTTGCGTCATTTACATTTTTCTTAGCGACCAGGGTGCTTTCCAACACTTTTTCTCCTTTGTTCATGATAACAAGGGTCCCGACTTTATCTCCTTTTTTGATAGGAGCCTTCAAGTCTTCAGAGAGTGTTATCTTCTGTTCTATTTTATCCAGTTTTTCACCTTTTTGAGTCAACAGGGAGATGGGCTCTTCCGTCACTGCATCCACTCTGTTTTGTTTCCCTTTCGATACTTTCACCTGTGCCAGGGAGTCTCCCTTTTTGAAGAGAGGTTTCGTTGAATACTGATTGAAGGCATAATCCAGCATTTTACTTACCTCGTTGTTTCGCTCTTTAGGAGTCGGTGCCCCGAACACGACAGCAATGACTCTCATATTATCTTTCTTCGCTGTTGCCGTTAAGCAGTATTTCGCTTCGTTGGTGAATCCGGTTTTCAGTCCATCCACGCCGTCATAGAAACGAACCAATTTGTTTGTATTTACCAACCAGAATTTTTTTTCTGTATCTTCACGTAAGTAAGATTCATAGCTGCCTGTGAACTTGGTGATTCCTTCATATTTTAGAAGTTCCTTGGCCATCATGGACATGTCATGTGCCGAACTATAATGATCTTTGGACGGTAAGCCTGTCGGGTTTTTGAATCGAGTGTCATTTAACCCAAGCTCTTCTACCTTTTTGTTCATTTTTTCAACAAACGCTTCTTCACTTCCTGATATATGTTCTGCCATGGCTACTGATGCATCATTGGCCGACCCAATCGCAATCCCCTTGAGCATTTCTTCAACCGTCATGCTTTCACCGGGCTCCAGGAAGATTTGTGATCCACCCATCGATGCGGCATATTCACTCGCTCGAACACTGTCTTCCCACTTTATTTGACCTTTTTCAAGGGCTTCCATGATCAACAACATTGTCATAATCTTAGTCATGGATGCTGGTGCCAGCTTTTCATGGCTATTCTTCTCATATAATACCGTTCCAGTATCCCGCTCAATCAAAACAGCCGATTTCGCTACTTCAGCTAATTCCGATTTCTTCTCCTGGGCAAACCCCATTGAAGGAAACAAAAAAGCTGCTAAAACAAATGTAATCACTATATACGCAAAACGTTTCATCCAACTGTCCTCCAATCAAATCTCGTTTTAAATCAATACTCATAGACCCATTTTTTCCAACTGCATCATTTTTATACAAACATTGGTAAAAAAGTGAGGTTAGTTCATGGATGATAGATTGTAAGTGGGTTGAAAGATGGCTAGATTTAAAGGGGATTCTTTAAATATGGGATGAAACGATGTGTTTTTCATCAAGATTACTGAGATGCAGCATTTTGTAAGGTGAAATCAGCTCTTTTGAGTGTGAGAGAGTGCTATTGAAGGATTTCATTGCGTCATTTTCAGAAGTAATTGCGTCAAAATTCAATTTATTGCGTCTGTTTTGTGGTGAATTGCGTCAATTTGAACGTTAATTGCGTCATCCACGTCTGGAATTGCTTATTTTTCCATAATAAGGTATTCGCATTACCCGACAAAATGATAAAAAAGGCCCCTGCCAAAGAGATAATCCTCTTGGCAAAGGCCCCGATCAAAATTAAAAATCAACCCGTGATTTCAGTATGAATCAACGTAGGTGCTTTCACATGTTCAGATGTTACTTTGATGCTTTCGTACAATTTGTCTTTTACATTGTCGATATTTTCTTCATTGCTATAGATCGTCACAAGAGAATCTCCCGCTTTGACAGAATCACCGATTTTCTTGCGCAGCTCAAGACCTACCGCTAAATCGATAACAGAATCTTTCGTTGCACGGCCTGCTCCTAACCACATGGCAGCCGTTCCTACTGCATCGGCCACGATTTCTGATACATAGCCATCTTCTTTCGCTTCAAGCTCAACCTTATATTGCGCCTGTGGAAGTTTTGATGGATCATCCACAACGGATGGATCTCCACCTTGTGATTCCAGGAATACTTTAAAGTTCTCAAGAGCCGACCCATCTTCAATCGCTTTTTGTAATAGCTCTCTCGCTTCTTCCAATGTTGTTGCTTTTTCAGCGAGATAGACCATATGACTTCCTAACGTTAAGCATAATTCCGTTAAGTCTTCTGGTCCTTCACCTTTTAATGTATCGATCGCTTCTTTCACTTCAAGTGCGTTTCCGATCGCGAAGCCCAGTGGCTGACTCATATCCGAAATGACCGCCATTGTTTTTCTGCCGACGTTGTTTCCGATGTTCACCATTGCTTTGGCAAGATCTTTTGAATCGTCCAATGTTTTCATGAAAGCTCCGGCACCCGTTTTCACGTCAAGTACGATAGCATCCGCACCAGCTGCTATTTTTTTACTCATGATAGAACTTGCGATCAGTGGAATGCTATTGACCGTTGCCGTCACATCACGTAATGAATAAAGCTTTTTATCAGCCGGTGTTAAATTTCCACTTTGTCCGATAACGGCTAACTTATTCTTGTTCACCAATCGGATAAATTCATCGTTTTCAATTTCCACATGGAAACCTTCGACGGATTCAAGCTTATCGATGGTTCCTCCAGTGTGTCCAAGTCCTCTTCCACTCATCTTCGCTACAGGTACTCCAACGGAAGCAACCAGTGGTCCAAGAACAAGGGTCGTTGTATCACCAACACCGCCTGTAGAGTGCTTGTCTACTTTAATTCCTTCAATTGCAGACAGATCGATTTGATCTCCTGATTCGACCATTGCCATCGTCAGGTCCGCTCTTTCTCTATCGCTCATGTCTTTGAAGAAGATGGCCATTGTCAGGGCACTTACCTGATAATCAGGTATGCTTCCATCTGTATATCCTTCAACGATAAATTTTATTTCTTCTGTAGAGAGTTCTTTACCTTCACGCTTCTTCTCTATTAAGTCAACCATTCTCATTGTATTCACCCGCTCTTCTAGTATTGTCAAAGGGAAGCCCCTTTAGTGTAGTTTTCAAATTAAATCGTACAACTCTTAGATTGATTTGACGATTTCTTTTACATATGCCAGGAAGTTTGCACGAACCATTTCGGTTGTTTCAATCACTTCATCATGGGAAAGGGGTTGATCAAGGATACCAGCAGCCATATTTGAGATGCATGAGATTCCAAGCACTTTCATTCCCCCGTGGCGGGCTACGATTACTTCAGGTACAGTCGACATTCCTACTGCATCTCCTCCAAGTGTACGGGCAAGACGAACTTCAGCTGGAGTTTCGTATACAGGACCTGTATTCCCTACATATACACCTTCTTGCACTTCAATTGAAAGCTTCTCTGCGATTTCTTTCGCTTTTTGACGCAGTTCTTTACAATATGCTTCTGACATATCCGGGAATCTAGGTCCTAAGCGAGAATCGTTTGCCCCAATTAGTGGATTGCCACCCATATTATTAATATGATCCGTGATCAGCATCAAGTCCCCAGCTTTAAAGCTTTCATTCACTCCACCGGCTGCATTTGTCACGATTAAAACTTCGACTCCTAGTTCTTTCATAACACGGACTGGAAATGTCACTTTATCGAAACCGTACCCTTCGTAGTAATGAAAGCGACCTTGCATGGCCACGACTTCCTTACCCGCCAATTGACCGAATACAAGCTGTCCTGCGTGTCCTGCCACTGTCGAAACAGGAAAATCAGGGATTTCTTTATAAGGTATTTTTACTGAATTTTGGATTTCATCAGCTAACACACCCAACCCTGAACCAAGGATGAGTCCGATCTTCGGTTGGCCTGTGTATTGATTTTTCAGATGGTTTGCTGCATTTTGGATGTTTTCGTAATTCATATTCATTACTCCCTTTTTTATCATTCAACGTAAAGAGGAGGAAATGGGCCGTCGTAACCGCACCTTCATCCCTCTCCCTTTCAATTTTATTCAGAAATACTTATTTCAATTGTGATAAGAAACTTCGACCAAACTTCGGCATGGTCACATTAAAGTTGTCTGCCACGGTAGCACCGATATCTGCAAATGTTTCAGAGATAGGCAGCTCTTTCCCTCCGTCAAAGCGTTTTGAATAAACGAGAAGTGGAACATATTCTCTTGTATGGTCTGTTCCTGGGGCGGTCGGGTCGTTCCCGTGATCGGCTGTAATGATAAGAAGATCATCTTCCGTCATTTTCTCGAACACTTCAGGAAGGCGTGCATCAAATTCTTCTAATGCCTTTCCATATCCTTCTGGATCGCGACGATGTCCGAATAAAGCATCGAAGTCGACAAGATTCAGGAAGCTCAATCCTGTAAAGTCTTGATCGAATGATTGAATGAGTCCGTCCATTCCGTGCATATTATGCTTCGTACGAATCGATTCAGTCACTCCTTCGCCATTAAAAATATCTGAAATTTTACCAATGGCGATCACGTCAAACCCCGAATCCTTCAGTTCATTCATCACGGTACGGTTAAAAGGTTTTAACGCATAGTCATGACGATTGGATGTTCGTTTGAACTCGCCTGGTTCGCCAACGAATGGACGAGCAATCACACGACCTACGAGATATTCCTCTTCTTTCGTGATTTCACGGGCGATCTCACAAATTTTGTACTGCTCATCAATTGGAATGATGTCTTCATGAGCTGCAATTTGAAGGACAGGATCTGCAGAAGTATAAACAATAAGAGCTCCTGTTTCCATATGTTCTTTTCCTAATTCTTCAATAATCTCAGTTCCGCTTGCAGGCTTATTTCCAATGATCTTTCTGCCTGTCTCAGCTTCAAGTTTTTGAATTAATTTTTCAGGGAAACCGTCTGGATACGTTTTGAACGGTTTATCAATATTAAGGCCCATTATTTCCCAATGACCAGTCATCGTGTCTTTCCCAACTGACGCTTCCTGCATTTTGGTGAAGTATGCTAACGGCTTGTCAGCTTTTTCAATTCCCTTCACTTCTTTAATATTCGAAAGTCCAAGCTCTCCGATATTGGGCATGTTCAGTCCATTCATATGTTCAGCAATGTGACCAATCGTATCCGATCCTACATCATTGAATAGGTCTGCATCAGGCGCCTCACCGATGCCCACTGAGTCCATGACGATCAGATGAACTCTTTTGTATGTATAGTTACTCATTCAAATAAACCTCCTATATGTAGCTTCTTATTTAAAAAAAGCGGTTACATTTTAAATCTTTAATCGTATCTTACCCTTAACTGCATTATAGCAATCGACAGGATTTAACGTCAGAAGTCTGACATCTACATTCTACTTTTTCCTTTCTAAAAAAACAAGAGAGATCCCTTAAAGAATACTATTTTCTTTAAGACATCTCTCTTCGCCTTTTAAGCCCGCGGATGAAATTGTGAATATACATCCTTTAAGCGTGTTTTCGTTACATGTGTGTAAATTTGGGTGGTGGAAATGTCTGCATGACCGAGCATTTCCTGTACTGCCCGGAGGTCTGCCCCATTCTCCAATAAGTGGGTTGCGAATGAGTGCCTGAGTGTATGAGGAGTCAGATCTTTTTCGATATTAGCTTTTTTTGCAAGAGATTTTAAATTTTTCCAGAATCCTTGTCTTGTCAGCCCTTTACCATGATGATTTAAAAACAGGTGATCATCCCGATGCTTCTTGCTTCTTAATTTCAACCGGGCATCTTCTAAGTATTTCTCAAGAACATTCATGGCCGTTTGTCCGATGGGGATAATCCGTTCTTTATTCCCTTTTCCTATACATCGGACAAATCCCATGGTCAAGTGGACATCATCCAGTTTTAGTTGAATGAGTTCACTTACCCTGATACCTGTCGCATAAAGGATTTCAAGCATCGCTTTATCTCTCATCCCAAGTGGCGTAGATTCCTCTGGGGCTTCGAGTAAAGCTTCCACTTCAGCTATGCTTAAAATCTTCGGAAGCGTCCGCTCCGTTTTTGGTGTCTCGATATGCACAGTCGGATCTTGTTCCGTCGCTTTTTCTCTTAGCAAAAATTGATGGAAAGAACGGATAGATGCAACATGACGTGCAACTGTCTTTGAAGATTTCCCCTGACTCTTTAAGTGACCGAGAAATTGGACTATGTTCATTCTCGAAACGGCGTTCAGTTCCGATATTTCTTCCACTTTCGCTAAGTATAGTGCATAATTCTTTAAGTCACGCTGGTACGACTCTATCGTATTTTTGGCCAGTCCTTTTTCTACTATTAAAAAGTGCATGAAATCTTGAATATGGTCTTCCACACTGCATTACTCCCCGTTCATATAAAAAAATAATAGCCTATCATACCAATGGCTTTCTTCATCCGTCACAGAAGAATAAACCTTGACTGCTGCTCCTTCGGGTTCATCATATCTGTGATAGCCTTCGTATTCTTCACTGATCCACATAATACCATAGTAAAACAAAATCGTTGATCCGGTAAACAAAATAAACACTTTAATGGTTTGCCATACCATTTGAATTCCTTTTATCATCCTGTCGTCCTCCATATTCGGTACTAACGCTTATTAATACAAGCTATGACGTTTTTAATCTGTTTTATACCTTATGGAGTTAAAACGGTGAAAATTTCTGTCCGTGTATATAAAAAAGCCTTAAAGAGTATGTATGGGATGTTTCAAATAAGAAACAACGACAGGAATCTTTAAGGGCTTTTCGGCATCATATTTATTCTTCTGGGTCCTCTTCTTTATCCTGGCATCTGGAACAAATACCATGAAAGGTAAGGCGGTGATCTTTTATTTTAAATTTCCAATCTCGTTCAACTATCGCTTCCACGTCTTCTAAGAGATCTTCTTGTATTTCATCAACCGCTCCACATTCAATACATACTAAATGATGATGAAAGTGGGCTGCCCCTTCTTGTCTGAGATCATAACGCGATACACCATCGCCAAAATTGATTTTATCCACAATTTTCAGTTCAGATAACAATTCCAACGTACGATATACGGTTGCCAGTCCAATTTCCGGAGATTTTTCCTTAACGAGGAGGTATACATCTTCGGCGCTGAGGTGATCTTCTTCATGTTCCAATAAAACGCGTACCGTTGCTTCGCGCTGCGGCGTAAGCTTGTAGCTGGCAGAATGAAGTTGCTTTTTGATTCTTTCAATACGGCTTTCCATAGTCCTCTCCTCCCTCGTCAATGTCCTTACTATTATATCAAAAAGGGAGGAATAAGCAAAATAAAATAATTATAATTAAACAAATAAAACGATTCTTATATAAGAATCGTTTTATTTTATTTTTGAAATTACCGCTTCCATTAAGTTAGGAGAAAGATACGCTTCTATACTGGCTGCAATCGTGACGATCCCTATAGCCACCACCAAGAAAATCACGTACCTGGATAAGAACGGAATCATCTGAAACTGCATGGATGAAGTCTGCCTCATGAATATCTTTCGAATCAGCGTAAGAGAGAAACTGGCGCTGATCGCTCCGATGAAAATAAACGCCGGAATAATGATGATATTTTGCGGTAGGACGCTGACAAATGATAATAAAAACCCGCTCCATCCCATTTGATTCACCAGGAAACCTACTGAAAATCCAACCACTACACCCTTCATAAATAATAGAACGAAGATGAGGGGAAGTCCAATAATCGAGATTCCCAGTAACCACATCAATCCAAGATACTTTACATTATGAAGAAAGCTCTGACGGAACAACTCTTCTGCTGAGGTCATACTGCCATCTTCCATTTCGCTGAAGAATTTACTTAAATAGAAATAAAGGTCTTCCTTTTGGGCAAAAGACAATGAATTGACTACGATTGCCCCAAAAATGATCCCCATTAAAAATAGCGTAATGATAAATAAATAGATCGAGGAATGTGCTTGTACATGTTGAACGAGTGGATTTGAATTTGATATTTTTTTGCGCATCACAGTGCTCCTCCTAGATATCGATTACTAATCTATATGTAGGCCGGGACAGGTTTATTCTTCTCTCTTCTATTCTATTGAACTTCCATGGGGATAACCGTATAATCATAGAAACCTTATGGTGGAAGTGGAGGAACATATTATGAGCAATCCAAGTTTAATCGAGTTTCCCGATAAGATTGAAACACCCCGCCTTTATATTAGACCGTGCATGCCCGGAGACGGATCTGAAGTCTTTATTGCCATCTCTGAATCAAGAAATGAATTAAAACCCTGGCTTCCCTTCGCCCGTAAAGAACAATCCCTGGAAGAAGTGGAGGCGGGAGTACGGGATTCCTATGCAGAATTTATAAAAAAGACCGACATCCGACTCCATATTTATCTGAAAGAAACAGATGAATTTATTGGATCTACAGGTTTGCACCGCATCGATTGGAACGTGCCAAAAGTGGAAATAGGATATTGGCTTCACACGAAGCACACTAAAAAAGGATATATCGTTGAAGCCGTGAATGCGTTAACACATTTCGCCTTAAATGACCTTCGCTGCCAGCGGGTGGAAATTCGCTGCGATGAGAGAAATGCAGGTTCCAAAAGAGTACCTGAAAAACTGGGATTTACTCTTGAAGGCATCATTCGTCATGATCATCTTGACGAAAATGGGAAAGCTGCACAAAATACATGTGTTTATTCTCTGATACCAGGGGACTCAATCATTTGATATTCGTGGGAATTGATTGGGTTACAAAGATTGTGAATCCATGAACATTTTAGTCCATTTAGAGTTAAAGCCATTACCTTTTGAGTTTTTCAGCTGAAAAATGACTTCATTGAGGGAGAATACGCTCTCAAAACAGGGGCTGGGCGCTTCGAATACGGGAAAGTGAAGCCCCGATTGCGTCATTCTGGCGTTTATTGCGTCAAAATTAGTCTTAATTGCGTCAATTCTTCAATATAAACCATTATTTACCAAGAGCAAGAAAGCTGAACTCCTATTCCTAAGGAGTCCAGCTTTCTTTCAAATATATCTCTTAATTAGTAAGCATCTGCAGTTGCAGATATTGAACGGCATAAGCCGTTTTTGCATCGTAAATCCGCTGTTCCTTTATTAGTTGCACCGCTTCCTCGACTGTTACTTCAATCAACTCTACAAATTCATCTTCATCCGTTTCTTTCGATTCCTGAATGGGATAAAGATCGTGAGCGATATACAAATGAACTAGCTCATCTGCAAATCCGGGAGACGTGTAAAACGAAATCAAATGCTCCAGGTTCCCACATCCGTAGCCCGTTTCTTCTTCCAATTCGCGAAGGGCTGTTTTACCGGGCTCTTCCCCGGGTTCGAGCTTCCCTGCAGGAATTTCGATGATGGATTTCTCCAACGCTTTGCGATATTGTTCCACCATGACAAGTTTCCCCTCGGGTGTTAACGCAATAACAGCAACAGCCCCAGGATGCTTAATCAGTTCTCTCTTGGAAGTCTTTCCATTGGGAAGCTCTACTTCATCCACCTGAAGATCAATGATTTTCCCTTGATAGATGGTTTCTGTTTTAATCGTCTTTTCTTCAAATTTTTTCATCCGCTCAACTCTCCTTGTTCTGTCATTGACCTTGTCCTCATACATTTTACCATATCCCATTCGAGGATCGAGGTGAAACCCCTTGAAGGTGATTGCTGAAAAAGACCGGATCATCCTGGTAGGTAAGGCATGGGAAATCAGGGAGAAGCTGAAGCAATATAATCAAACCTACGCTACGGTGAAGGAATGGATCGAAGCCAATCGTTGAAACCAGCCGTATCTTTTGTTTATTCGTCCCGACTTTCGTTAATATAATAGAGAGTGCTAAAGTCGAAAGGACGGATACAATGGAAAAAAGACAAATAGGGAGTTCCGATTTACTTGTATCAAAGATGGGACTCGGTTGTATGTCACTTGGAACTGAAGAGAAAGCTGCCAAGGAAATTGTACAACACGCTTTAGAGAATGGGATCAATTATCTTGATACCGCTGATTTATATGACTTTGGTCAAAATGAAGAAATAGTGGGTAACGCTATCCGTGAGGTCCGAGATGACATTATTCTTGCCACAAAGGTAGGAAATCGTTGGGATGACGTGGAAGATGGCTGGCGCTGGGATCCTTCCAAATCCTATATCAAGTCTGCCGTCAAGGATAGCTTATCTCGCCTGAATGTCGACTATATCGATCTTTATCAGCTTCATGGCGGGACGATTGAAGATCATTTTGAAGAAACGATCGAGGCATTTGAAGAATTAAAGAGTGAAGGTTTGATCCGCCATTATGGAATCTCCTCCATCCGGCCGAATGTCATTAAGAGATTCCTGAAGAGTTCTTCCATAGAGAGCGTGATGATGCAGTACAGCTTACTGGATCGCCGCCCGGAAGAATGGATGGACCTATTGGATGAGCATAAGGTGAGTATCGTGGCCCGGGGGCCTTTGGCAAAAGGAATTCTTTCTGATAAAATGCTTTCCAAAGCTTCTGCGAAAATGAAAGAGAGTGGGTATCTGGACTATTCTTACCAAGAGCTTCAAGAAACGATCGAGTCCATTCATAGCGAAATGGGCGACCAGCACAAAATGAATGAGCTTGCCCTCCAATATATTCTTTCCCACCAACCGGTTGCAGCCGTGGTTCCGGGAGCAAGTTCCGTTCAGCAGCTTCAGGAGAATATTGATGCGGTCAATGCAAGGCCATTATCTACTGAGGCGTTGGATATGCTTAAACACTTAACTAAATTATCACGGTATGAGCAACATAGGGATTGAGTGTACAAAAAAATAAGCGGGGCAGGGTTCTTACTTCCCTTCCCGCTTATTTTTTTCATACCAATTTACCGCCTTTTTCTCCAAATCCTTCACAAATTGGTCTTTCCCTTGAATGTAGCCTTCCATATCACGTGGGAATTTCTTTGCAAGCCTTGATTTCAGTTCACCATATCTCTCTGCTTCCGCACTATATTCCTTTAAATAATCACGAAACGCTAAGTGCCTGATCACATGATTGATTCCATAAGGGAAAACATGAAGATGTACGGCCCTCTCATTACCTTCTCCCTTATAGAAGTAGCGACGGTTCGGGATACCATTCTCCCCTTTCCCTACAAAATCCAGTTTGCTGAATTCTTCTGTCCGGTCATCAATACTTTCAAGGTCAGGTACTTCTATAAGAATATCGATAATCGGTTTGGCGGCCAATCCTGGCACCGACGTCGAGCCGATATGATGGATGGTTGCATCCGGGAGAATCTTTTCGAGTAAACGCTTTTCTGTTTCGAATTTTTCTTTCCATTCTGCTTGATGTGGTACTACTTTTACATCCCTCATCAATCCTTGTAACTTTTCCAATCCATGCTGCTTTCATTCAGCAGCTCTTCAAAGCTCTTATTCTTTTCCCGCTGCTTTTTCTCTTCTATTTTTTTTAGACGCTCTTCTTCCTTTTTCACAGACTCTACTTTTTCAAGCTCTTTCTTTTTCTGCTTTAATTGTTCGAATAGATCCTGGTTGATCGAATTCTTTAACGTCATTTCTGCTTCCTGTTTCTTTTTCTTAGACATGTGCTGATTCCCCCTATCTGTCATAGTTATAAATCTTTTTTGGGTTTTAGTCAAAAGTCAGGCTCAAAAAAAGCCGGTCAAAAGGGGACACGCCCCTTATAACCGACTCTTTCCATCAATAGGCTTCCAATTTCACATCTTCTCCTACAATCAACGTCGCATCTGTGGATGATTGGATATCCTCCACAGAGAAGCCGTTGGCAACTTCACGAAGCAGCAAGCCTTCATCCGTCACATCCATCACGGCTCGATCGGTGATGATCCGGTGTACGACGCCTTTCCCTGTCAGAGGCAAGGTGCATTCTTTCAGGATTTTGCTCTCACCGGCTTTATTCACGTGCTCCATGATGACGATGATGCGCTGGGCTCCGTGGACGAGATCCATCGCTCCACCCATACCTTTGATCATCTTTCCAGGTATCATCCAGTTGGCAAGATCACCATTTTCGGCTACTTCCATCCCACCCAGGATGGCAATATTGATGTGGCCTCCACGGATCATCCCGAATGATTCCGAGCTATCAAAGTAAGAGGAGCCTGGAATCGCCGTAACGGTTTCTTTCCCGGCGTTGATGAGGTCTGCATCGACTTCATCTTCTGCCGGATATGGTCCGATTCCGAGTAATCCATTTTCAGATTGAAGAACAACCTGTTTGTTTTCTGTAATATAGTTGGCTACCAGTGTAGGCATCCCGATTCCTAAGTTGACATAGAAACCATCTTCTATTTCCTTTTCCGCTCTTCTTGCGATTCTTTCACGCATTTTGGCACGATCCATCACGTTCCACTCTCCCCTCTATGCTTGTTTCACAGTTCTTCTTTCAATGCGTTTTTCCTGATCTGACTGAATCAGTCGCTGCACGTAGATGCTTGGGGTATGCACTTCATTCGGGTTTATGTCCCCGATTTCAACAAGCTCTTCTACTTCAGCGATCGTCACTTTCCCTGCTGCCGCGATCATCGGGTTAAAGTTTTGAGCCGTTTTGTTATAAATCAGATTTCCCATCTTGTCCGCCTTCCACGCCCGTACAAGTGAGAAGTCTGCCGTATAGGCTTCTTCTAATAAATATTCTTTTCCATTAAATGTGCGGGTCTCTTTTCCTTCCGCTACCGGTGTCCCGACTCCTGCCGGCGTGTAGAATGCAGGAATCCCTGCTCCACCTGCGCGGATTTTCTCTGCAAGCGTACCTTGTGGAACCAACTCCACTTCCAGTTCACCAGATAAGACCTGTCTTTCAAATTCTTTGTTTTCCCCGACATAGGAGCCTATCATTTTATCAATCTGCTTATTTTTCAATAATAAACCTAAGCCCCAGTCGTCTACACCACAATTATTTGAAATGACGGTCAGGTTTTTCACACCTTTTTCTACAAGGGCAAGAATGAGCTTTTCAGGGATCCCGCACAGACCGAATCCTCCAACCATTAAAGTGGCTCCATCGTGGATGTCTGCCACCGCTTCGTCATATGAAGTGTATACTTCTTTCATTGTATTCCCTCCTTGAATCTGGATCTTTTCTATTGCTTATTTATGAAGTTCAACGACTGTTGCTACTCCCTGTCCACCACCGATACAAAGGGTAGCCAGTCCGTTTTGTACGCCTCTTTTCTTCATCTCATGAATCAGTGTCACCAGAATCCGCGTTCCACTGGCTCCAATCGGGTGACCTAATGCAATGGCTCCACCGTTTACGTTTAGAGCATCCTTTTTGAATTGAAGTTCTTTATCCACCGCTAATGATTGAGCGGCAAACGCTTCATTTGCTTCAATTAATTCCATATCTTCAATCGTCAGCTTTGTTTTTTCCAATACTTTTTTAACGGCAGCAACAGGGCCGATCCCCATAACGCTTGGATCAACGCCGGCATTGGCGTTCCCTTTAATCGTCACTAGAGGTGTGATGCCCAGTTCGTCTGCTTTCTTCTTCGACATGACGACAACGGCAGCGGCTCCATCATTGATACCGGATGCATTTCCTGCTGTTACACTGCCATCTTTTTTGAATGCAGCCCGGAGACCGGATAACTTCTCGGCAGTCGACCCTTTACGAGGGAATTCATCCTGCTTGAATACAACTGGGTCTCCTTTTCGCTGAGGGATATGTACCGGTACGATTTCATCTTCAAATCGGCCGGATTCAATTGCAGCAGCGGCCTTTTGCTGGCTCCAGGCCGCAAATTCGTCCTGCTCTTCACGTGTAAGGGAATAGCGGTCGCATAGATTCTCTGCCGTTACTCCCATATGATAATCATTAAAGGCACACCATAAGCCGTCGGAAATCATGCTGTCGACCACCTTCTGGTCTCCCATTTTGTATCCTTCTCTTGCTCCTTTTAATAAATATGGAGCCTGACTCATATTTTCCATTCCACCTGCAACGATGATATCTGCATCCCCGGCAAGGATGGCCTGCGTTGCGAGATGAACCGTTTTTAATCCTGATCCACACACTTTATTTATCGTCATGGCAGGTACATGCTCAGGCAGTCCCGCTTTGATGGATGCTTGGCGGGCCGGATTTTGACCTAATCCTGCCTGCAATACATTCCCCATGATCACTTCATCTACATCACTTGCATTTAATCCAGCCTTCTCTAAGGCATCTTTAATGACAATCGCTCCAAGTTCCGGAGCTGAAATGCCTTTTAAAGTTCCGTTAAAGCTTCCGATGGCTGTGCGCACGGCGCTCACAATGACGACTTCATTCGACATCTTTCTTCCTCCCTTTCTCTTCTGACTGATTGGTTTGCCTATGACTAACATTTATAAACAGTTCCACTTTAACTCATTCTATGTAAGCGGTTAAATCCCTCTAAATTTGTCAAAAAATTTTTATATTGATTTATATGTCGAAATTTTCTTAAAATGAAAGAGGGAGGGAAATTATGAATTTACCTAAAAAAGCAACGATTATTGAAGTAGGTCCGAGAGACGGATTACAAAACGAGAAGAACTTTGTTCCGACTGATGTAAAAAAAGAGTTTATCCTTCGGCTGAAGCAATCAGGAATCAGGGAAATGGAGCTGACTTCGTTTGTGTCTCCCAAATGGGTTCCCCAGATGAGGGATGCGAGTGATATTGTCGACTCCTGCATGACAATTGATTCAAGAGATATCGTTCTCGCACCCAATAAAAAGGGAATCGAGCGGGTATATGAAACGGGCTGTCGATCAGTGGCCGTTTTTGTTGGGGTAAGCAATACGTTTAATCAGAAAAACATTAATAAAACGACAGATGAAGCTCTTAAAGGCCTGTCCCCTCTGATTTCAGAGTTAAAAGAGCGGGGGTACTTCGTGAGAGCTTGTATCTCCACTGCTTTCTACTGCCCATATGAAGGGAAGGTCTTACCAGAGAATACTCTTTCTCTTTGTCAGGAATTTGTTTCATTGGGTGTGGATGAATTGAGCGTCGCTGACACGATAGGAAGGGCTAACCCATCTGAAGCATATCATCTCTTTGCGTTACTGAAACAGGAATTGCCCCACACTTTACTGACAGCGCATTTCCATGACACACGTAAGATGGCACTTGCTAATATCCTTGCGTCGCTTCAAGCGGGAGTTGACCGCTTTGACACCTCTGCCGGCGGACTGGGAGGCTGTCCTTTCGCCCCTGGGGCAACAGGGAACGTAGCAACTGAGGATGTTGTATATATGTTAGAAGAAATGGGAGTCTCCACCGAAATTGATTTAGGGAAACTGGCCCATGCCATCGAGCTGGTGAAGCCCCATGTCAGCCGCCCCATTGAAAGCGGTTACTACCGCCTGTATGAATTAAATCAATCATGAATACCTTCCTTCTCCTTCGAGCATTCTAATCTAGATAAAACTAGAAGGAGATGAGTTCAATGAGTCAAAAACGTGATAAAGGCTTCAGCCAAAAGGGCAAACCTAACTCAGATACGGTTTCTAATCCGATGGCTAAGGAAGAACTTGAAAAAGCCATTCATCCTACTAAAGGGCAAAATGCTAAATCTTAAATATCCATTCAGGAAAGTGTCCCTTTTTAAGGGACACTTTTTCTTTGTATTCCCCTGTTCAAAAATTCCTCTTTTTTCCTCCTTTTGCTACAATATGAGTAAGAATGATATTGCTTGAGGTGTTGAAGATGAAAAAGAAACTCGCTATCCTTGGCGGTACCCTTTCGTCCATAGGTCTGCTTGGGATTTATATTACGAATCGTTTTATGTACTTACCCAAAAAGGGAGATGACTTTATCCGTTCTCGTGAAACAGGATCGACCAGGCTGATTGAAGAGGATTATGACTCACTTCCTAAAGAAGAGGTGTTGATCCCTTCCCAATACGGATATAACATTAAAGCGATTTTTGTGAAGCCTCACCCCCATAAAAAATTCATGATCTTTTCCCACGGGGTTACAGAAAACAAATGGAACTCGATCAAGTATATGAACCTTTTCATCAAACAGGGATTCAATGCCGTGATTTATGATCATCGTCGGCATGGGGAGTCCGGTGGGAAGACGACAAGTTACGGATATTTTGAAAAGTATGATTTAAAGGCTGTTGTGGATGAGTTGATCCGTCGTGAAGGGGACGACGTGTTCTTTGGAATCCATGGTGAATCCATGGGGGCTGCGACTCTCCTTTTATACGCCGGCAGTGTGGAAGACCGGGCCAATTTTTATATTGCCGATTGCCCTTTTTCCGACTTTGGCGAACAGCTCGCCTATCGTATGAGTGTAGAAGTGAAAATGCCGGCAAAATTTCTCCTTCCCCTCGTAGGTGGCACACTAAAGCTGCGACAAGGGTACACATTAAAGGATTTATCACCTATATCGGTTGTTCAAAATATCAGGAAACCCGTGTTATTTATCCACAGTACAAATGATGACTTTATCCTGCCTCAAATGACGAGAGATTTATATGAAAAAAAACAGGGACCAAAAGAGCTGTTTCTCGATTTCCGTGGCACTCATGCTCAATCGTATAATGACAACCCTGAGGAATATGAACAATTGATTCAACGGTTTCTTCACCAATTTGTATTAAATGAAAGGGATGATGTTTCTTGATTCCAACTGATTTCAGGTCAAAAATGCAAACCATGTACGGAGAATCGGGTGAAGGATGGATTTCAAACGTGGAAGAGCTTATGGTGATTTTGGAAGAAAGGCTGTGCTTAACCTACGGCGAGCCCTTTTCATTAAGCTACAATTTTGTGGTTCCTGTCCGAATTGATCATGAACGGGATGCAGTTCTAAAGATCGGGTATCCGAACAACGACTTCTCAAATGAGTTTCATGCTCTTCAAGATTTTCAAGGAAGGGGCATGGTGGAAGTTCTCGATTTCAATAAGGAGGAGGGATGGATTCTTTTAGATCGTCTGTTTCCTGGATTTTCCCTTCATTCTATTGAGCACGAAGAAGAAGTCCTCCATATCTTCACCCGTGTAGCCCAACGACTATGGCATAAGCCTGTCAGTTCTCATACCTACCCTACGGTTCACTCCTGGTCAAAGGGAATTGGGCGGTTGCGGGAAAGATTCAATGGTGGAAGCGGTCCCATTCCTGAAGAGCTTGTCTTAAAAGCTGAAACCCTCTTTCCTGAGTTACTCAACACCTCGACAGAGCTCTTTCTTCTACACGGTGACCTGCATCACGGAAACATTCTTTACTCCGAATCTTCCAGCTGGACGGCCATTGATCCCAAAGGGCTTATCGGAGAGAGAGAGTATGATTGTATTCAATTCATGCTAAATGAGTGGAAGAAATGGGATGCTCCCATAGAACTACTTCGATACAGAATTCAAACAATGACCTCTCTACTTTCCCTCTCTTATGAACGGTTGATTCTTTACGGGTTCTGTCATTCGGTTTTATCTGCATACTGGTCGATAGAGGACGGGATGGACGGGTGGAAGACTGGTGTTTCAGTGGCCCTCCTGTTTGAGGAATTGGTGAATGAACTAGATTAGTATCTATAGAACCAATTACCGCTGCTTTATCATAAATTGTTTTATATTATAAAAAGCCTCGGATCTTCGATGTTCTCAGATCTGAGGCTTTTATTTTCATTCTCCCGGAAACATCAAAAAGTTCATTCTCCCATTTATGATCTGGCCAGGACTCTTTAGCTGAAACGTATTGCTTTGTGAAGAAAAATCAATTTTTAACTCTTCGTCTAGGAATACCCTTTTTGATTTTTCTACCAGAATCGGATAGCTGTTCGTTTCTATCTTTATATCTTCACCTTCAACAGGGTGATGGACAAACCATAAGGTAGGAATACCGCTGACAACACAGCCGCAGCCTTCTGTATCGTATTTCAATTTAAGGTGACCATTCTGGGTTCCGATTTTATCTTGAATCTTTTTGGTTGCTTCGTTGGTTAGTTCAATTTTCATCCGACGACGACCTCCTCTATCCCTTATCCTATCACATTTCATTTGTTTCCTTTAGAATATTGCATTTTTCCTGTTTTCACTTTACTATCGATAAGGGGGATTCTTTTGTATTTTCTAGAAAGGGTGGTTTTTCATGGCAAAAGCTCAAATTAAAGTGAACGATAATGGTTCTTTTCGTGTAAGTGGCGACGTTGAACTGATTGATGCTGACGGAAATGTATTTCCAACGAAACAAGTGTTTACTCTTTGCCGTTGTGGTTTATCTACAAACATGCCGTTTTGTGACGCGTCTCATAAAGGAAAATTCGAATCATGTGTGCGCGCAGAAAAAGTATTGGACGAAGAGTAAATGGAATGAAAAGAGAGACTTCACCAGGATGAAGTCTCTCTTTTCATTGAGCTGTCAATCGAAAAAGCGAATGTCGACAATGCTAGCAAGTGGAATATAGTGTACGTCTTCAAACCTGTCTACGACGTGCAGCTTCCCTTCCAGTGAGTCGACATGATGAACGGTTCCAATCGATAATTGATGACGGTGCTTTACATAGTGAGTAATCGACACCAATTTACCAAATTCCATCGCCTCTGCGACGACTTCATTCATCCTGTCCAGTTCCTGCTCGTCAAGTTCGATCCTCTTCTCGTGCGTATCTTCCTTTGCCCAATCCCTCAGTAATTTCACGTGCTCCGGCAACATCATAGATGTCCATTTGATTCTTCCTCGGTCGCGGATCAATTCTCTCACCTCCTATATTTACGATTTATGTCCACCCACCAGGCGGGCACGATGCCTTGCTGTTCCTGCTTCTGTATAGGATACGGCCCGGAGAAGGGCTGCTGATCCATATTTATTTCGGATGCGGTCCACTACATACCCCAGCTCCCGCTTCTCCCATCGATTCGGCTCGAACAAAGAAATCTGCAAGGCCCCATCATCTACAATATTTGAAAGAGCGATGTTGATTTTCCGTACAGTTCTCCCGTTGTAATTCTCTTCAAACAACTCCAGGCATACACGATATAAATCCATGGTGATATTGGTCGGCTCCTCGATGGTCCGCGACCGGTGAAACCCTCCACCAAATTCTTCGTGACTGTAACCGACGCCAAAACTTATTGTTCTCCCCGCCTTGCGATGGGTACGGGCGCGTCTGGCGACTTCTTCACACATTTCTAAAATGACACGTTTGATTTCCTCTTTCTCCTTATAATCGCGCAGCAGGATCTGCCCCTTGCCAAAGCTGATTTGACCATCCATGATCGGAGCTCCTATTTCAGATAAATCAACTCCCCATGCGTGGTAATAAAGCTGATTTCCCATAACGCCGAACTTGGCCTCGAGCTTCTCCAGGTCATACTGCGCCAATTGCCCGACAGAGAAAATACCCATGCGATTGAGCGTTTTTTCCAAGCGTCCGCCAATCCCCCACATTTCACGTAAAGGCGATAACGGCCACAGCTTTTCCGGAACGTCTTCATAGGTCCATTCGGCGATCCCCTCTTTCTTTGCTTCGAGATCCAGGCAAAGCTTAGATAACAGCATATTGGGACCGATCCCTATGGCGCACGGCAGCTGAAACTCCCTTTCCATATCATCCTTGATTTTGCGGGCAATGGTCGTGGCATCCCCCCAGAGATTCGTCGCTCCATCAATCTTGATAAAACTTTCGTCCACGCTATACGTATGAATGGCATCTTTCGGTACGTAGCGATGGAACAATCGCGTCAACTCGGTTGAGATCCTGACGTACGTAGCCATTTTGGGCTCTACAAGACGGATGCGCGGGTCCTTTGGGATTTCAAACATCCGTGAGCCCGTTTTGATCCCAAAGTCCTTCTTCAGCCTGGGTGATGCCGCTAACACAATGCTTCCTTGGCGGTCCCTGTCCCCTACTACGGCCAAATGGCATTCAAGGGGATCGAGACCCAGCATGACAGCCGAACAGCTAGCATAAAAGCTCTTCATATCGATGCACAGAATCTTATGGTGTGGCAGCACACTGTAATCGACAGTCATATATTCGTCCTCCATTTTACCCAAAATAGAACAAACGTTCTTATATAGTATAGTTATGATTCTAACCGAATATACGTTCCCTTTCAACAAAAATTAATGGAAATAGAGAGAATAACAAGAAAAGCGGAGGCGGCTTGGTCAGGCCCGACAAGCACAACTGAAAAATCCCAAAAGGCGCTTTTCCTTATGGGATTTTTCAGTTGTGACCTCGAGGGACTAGCCGCCGGAGCTGGACAACAAGAAAAGCGGAAGGGGCTCGCCCTGGGGCGACAAGCATAAGACGAGTGACCCGGAAAGGCGCTCTTTGCCTTTTTGGGTCACTTGGCTTATGACCTCGAGCCCCAAGCCCCTGGAGCTGGACAATAGAAAAGCGGAGGCGGCTTGATCAGGCCCGACAAGCACAACTGAAAAATCCCAAAAGGCGCTTTTTGCCTTATGGGATTTTTCAGTTGTGACCTCGAGGGACTAGCCGCCGGAGCTGGACAACAAGAAAAGCGGAAGGGGCTCGCCCTGGGGCGACAAGCATAAGACGAGTGACCCGGAAAGGCGCTCTTTGCCTTTTTGGGTCACTTGGCTTATGACCTCGAGCCCCAAGCCCCTGGAGCTGGACATCAAGAAAAGCGGAAGGGCTTTGCCCAGAGGCGACAAGCATAAGGCGAACCTGCTGAAAAGGCGGGTTTTTGCCTTTTTGGCAGGTTTGACTTATGACCTCGAGCCTCTAAGCCCTGGAGCTGGACAAAAGAAAAGCGAAGGCGGCTTGGTCAGGCCCGACAACCATTTCAAAGATAGCCAAAGTCAAATACTGTCGAGATTTTTGATACGAAATGCATAGTCATATTTTCCTATAATTGCTAAAATTCAAATGAATACAAATTGTCAGGACGAGGAGGAGTAACATGGCGAAAGTGATTGTGATGTATGAAAAGCCCAAGGATCAAGAGGGATTCGAGGAGTATTACTTTAACACCCATATGCCGATTGCAGGAAAGGTCCCCCATGTAAAAAATGCGAACGTACAAAGGGTGGTATCCAATCAGAATACGGATTTGTCACTCTACCTAATAACGGAAATCGAGTTTGAAAACAAAACGGATATGAAAGAAGCGTTTGCTTCAGAAGAATGGAAAGCGGTTGAAGACGACGTTCCGAACTTCATGAAGTACTTAGAAAAGCCACCGATTATCACCATAGTCGATTAAGAATACTTATTCTGTGAAAAACAGAAAAGGCCAAAATCACATTTTGATTTTGGCCTTTTTCCATCAGCCTCTCCCGGCTTGGAATCCTGGATATTTCGTCATGCCCCCATCAGCGATGAGGGTGGTCCCTGTAACATAACTTGCCTGCTCTGAAGCCAAAAAGGCTGCACAGGATGCAATTTGCTCCGGTTCCCCGATATAGCCCATTGGAATGAGCTTTTCCACACCTTTTTTCTTTTCGGGATCGGAAAATTTTTCGGCATTGATGGGAGTATCAATGGCTCCGGGAGCAATGTTGTTTACCCGGATTCCATCGGGTGCGAATTCTAATGCAAGACTTTCCATTAATAATTTCACCCCGCCCTTACTGGCCGCATAATGAGCAAAGTGAGGCCAGGGAATGATTTCATGTACAGACGAAACGTTGATGATCGAGCCCTTGACTTTATGATCAAGCATGTATTTCGCTGCTTCGCGGCACCCGAGAAATGTACCGGTCAGATTGGTGTTGATGACTCTTTGCCAATCTTCAATGGGAAGGTTTTCAGAAGGGACTTCATTTTCAATCCCGGCGTTATTGACATATATGTCGAGGCGGCCATACGTCTCGTGCGCAAAATGGACAAAGCTCTGAACGTCTGCTTCTTTTGACACATCCCCTTGAATAATGGAGGCTGTTCCCCCTGCTTCTTCGATTTCCCTTACTAGTTCTTCAGGATTTTCTTCTTCTTTGAAATAATTAATGACCACTTTACAGCCTTCACTGGCAAATCGTTTCGCAATCGCCTTTCCTATTCCAGTAGCTGCTCCTGTTATAACGACAACCTTACCTGTTAAATCCGAATACATAGCCATTCCTCCTTAATCCTTCGTAAAGCCTAATAGAACACCGCCGATAATGATAAGAATACATCCTGCAATGACGAGAAGAATCTGCTTCCTGGATTTCTTTTCACCTAAGAAAAACAAACCTCCAAGGGTAGAAATAACAATCCCTGTTTGAGATAGGGAAAAGCTCGTTGCCACCCCGATGCGTGGAAGAGCGAGCAGCAAGCCCAGATTCCCCGATGCCCACATCAGACCGGTCAAGATATTTCGTACCGTATATTTTGTAAAGGGCTTATGCCTGAACGTAATGACAACCGCCCCGATAAACATTCCAATCGCCTGAGGCAAAATCGCTTCCCATCCGTCAATATCAAACCATCTTAAAATGACGACATAGGCTATGTATCCGCAACTGGATAACAGTAAAGTGAGTAGACCCTTTTTCAGTTGAGCCCCTTTGTCTCCGTCGGATTTTTGTGTGAATGATGTTAACACCACACCGATAATCAGAGCGAAAACGGCTCCGCTACCGAGGAGGATCGTTTCTGTCGTTTTCCATTCCTTAAACACTAAAACGCCAAAGAGAGTCGTTCCGATCAGCTGCATTCCCGTTGAAATCGGAACGGTTTTCGAAACACCTATGTATTTCACACTCGCTAATTGGTTCACTTGTCCGACAGCCCAGAAAATGCCGGAAATAAAGCCGATTCCCCACACAAATAACGTCAATTCCGGGGATTTGATGAAGAATACGCCCATCGCAAACAACAGTGACCCAATGGTGATCCCAACCGTTTGACTGTAGGCATTCCCTCCAAGCTTTACACTTACAAACACAAGGCTTCCCCATGCTACTGCGGGGATCAGGGCTAAAAGAATCCCTATCATACGTCCACATCCTTTTTTCCAACAATAATCATAGTTTTCCTCTGAAACGAACATTCTAGCCATTCATGACAGGAGAACCACTATTTTTTCCACTCTCTGATGCATACCCTCATTTTGTCCGGTATAATCACTTGGGTGAGGTGGAAATATGGATCATCAGCATGCGAAGAAAGTAGCACATGGACAAACGAATACAATATGGCATTTCGTCCTTAATCAAAATGGAGAAATTAGAGGTACTCAAAACAAAAATAAGAAAGCGCTGGTTTATCATCAACGCTTTCTTATTTCTCATTTTGTAGAGGTATGTATCGGCACAATCACTCGCTCATTCTCGACATTCACAATGACGTGTACATCTCTGTCGATGGAAAGATCCTTGAATCGTAATGAATATAAGCCGGTGGGATTTTTTTCGATGGATTGGATGACGACCTGTGAAAACCGGGGGTCTTTCACAACTAATCTGACGACGCTTTCCTCGGTTTTACTTTGTTGATCCGTCAGAAAAACCAATTGATCAGCGGCAGCCCTGCGAGGGTAGGACTCCTTGAGCTCACCGTCAAACGTCACATTCACTTTTTTGCCCATCTTTATATCATCTTTATGCAATTTTTTTTCTTTATCTGTCTTCATGACGGTTTGGTCACTGAACGAAAACCAAACATCATTAATAAGCACTTGATTGCCTTCAAGCTGGGTCACAAAGCCTATGAAATTTGCGCTGGCTTTTGATGAATTTACAGAGGTTGAAGGTCCACAACCGGTAAACAGAAAACAGAAACAAAGGATCAGAACAGTCAAACACTTCTTCATAGACTCCCCCCTTATTAGATTAGACGAATGAGAGCATGATTTGGTTTCACTATTTTTTGAAAAAAAGGTTATTTCCTACTTTTTCTACAAAAGATGGGAATAATTGATAGATGACGCTCCCCACATTCATCCATCGCGGCAGATTGATTTCCCTCCTATTTGTAAAAAGGGCTTCCACGACTTTTTGAGCGACATATGCAGGATCAAGCATAAACTTTTCTACATTCTTCACATACGTCCCTGATTCATCGGCAATGGAGAAAAAATCTGTGGCAATCGGCCCGGGATTCACTGCAGTCACCCCCACACCGTACCTTTTCGCTTCCATCCTTAAACTGTTCGTATACCCCAGTACAGCATGCTTAGAGGCAGAGTACGCACTCGATTTTGGCGAAGCAAACTTACCTGCCTGAGAGGCAATGTTGATGATATGACCAGAACCTTGTTGACGCATATAAGGAAGAGCTTCCCCCGTACATGCCATAAGCCCAAGAACATTCACATCCATCATTCCCTTTACATCCTGGAAAGACGTTTCATGTGCTTCCTGGAATATTCCATAGCCTGCATTATTGATCAATGCATGAATCGCTCCGAAGTCATCCAGGATGGTGTGGAAGGTTCGTGGGATTTCGCCGTAATCCGTGACATTTAACGGATACACTTCCACCTTACAGTTGTATTCGGTCATGAGCTTTTCTTTTAATGCTTCAAGCAGATGTACACGACGTGCAATCAAGGCAAGATTGCCGCCGTTTTCTGCTACTTTAATGGCCATTTGTTCCCCGATCCCTCCAGAGGCACCGGTAATGACGATGGTTTTCCCTTGTATTCTTCTGTTCATGTCTGGTCCCATCTTTCTAGGCAAAATAATAATAGATTCCTTCATTCATTTCTTTCTTTATGTAATGAAGGGATTCAAGATAATCCAATTGTCCGATTGTTTCAGAGAGTGTCAGGCCAAGTTCCTTTTGATAGACGGAAGGAAATAATGCCTTACAGATGTCAAATACGGTCAGACGATTACCTTTGATCATTTCGAGTACACCACGTGCTCTTTCATCCTGTTTCCCTAATCTCCTGGGAATTAATCCATGAACATCCGTAATGTCGTCCCCATGACCGGTGTAGGCAAGGGAAATGGGAAAGTCCAATAACTTTTTCAAAGACGCATTGTATTGCAGCAATGGCTTTGAACGTTCAAACTCCCCTTCAAAAGGTGGTTCAATGAGAGGATTAGGAGAAATAGTCGCAAGTATATGATCTCCGGCTATCAGAACACCATCACTCTCCCTGTAAAAAGACAAGTGACTCTGAGCATGCCCTAATGTTTCAATGATCGTCCAGTCTTCCATCCCGGGAATGACGTCCCCTTCCTTAATTTGAATATCCAGTTTTCGGTTCCCCATAAATTTCAAGGGACTCTTGAACTTATGGATTACTCGAAGATACTCTTGAGGTAAACCGGATTCAATGCCTAATTGAAGGAAAAAGCGATCATACACTTCATGAAAATGGTCATTGCGATCCAACCAAAACTTGTTATAGGAATGCCCATATATTTTGACCGTCGAAGAGAACCGATCAAGCAACCCTGCGTGATCGGGATGATGATGGGTCAGAACGATTTGTTCTATATCTTGAGGTGTATACCCCAAAAGGGATAATTGATCGGTCAACTGTACCCAGGCCGTGTCTGTAAGCGGCCCTGCGTCCACCAACGTCAAGGAGTCCCCTTTCACCAAATAAACATTCACATCTCCAACGGCAAATGGAGTTGATAGAGTAATTTTTGCAATATCATTCACTAAGGTTGTCATAAATTCACCACATTCTTCATAATAAAAGGGTAGGCAGTCAAAACGACATGCCCTTCCCTTTCAAGCATTCATTTCTTTGATGTTAACAAAAAATGAATGACTCTTCATTTAATAGTGTACATTTTTTCCTAACAAATGTCATTTTTAAAATGATTGAATATACTGAAATAAACACTTGACAGATAAGCTGTCTTTCTATGATAATCACCTATAATATACGTTTACTATTAAAAAGTCACCTTACATAACAATAATTAAAAAAGCGATGATAAAGAATAGTAATGAATAGATGATGTTAGAGATCGGTGCTCACCGGCTGAAAGGCACCGTCATCCCCTCTATTTGTGAACCTGCCTTTTGAGCGTCTTAAAGCAGAACGTTTTTCCAGCGTTACTTGGAAGTGAAGTGTGTTCATTTCAACCATTGAGGAATGAACAAAACAAGGTGGTACCACGGAAGCAGACCCTTTCGTCCTTTATGGATGAGAGGGTCTGCTATTTTTTTCGAAAAAATGGAGGAGGAATGAACAAATGAAGACATTGTTTATTGGAGCAGGGTCGATGGCTTACGCTTTAATGAGTGGAGCACTGAAGGCCGGGGTCCTGAAGAATGAAAACGTGCATGTAACCAATCGGTGCAACCAAGAGCGCTTAAATGAAATCGTGCACAAGTTCGGTGTGCGTCATGTGGAACATGATTCCCCATACGACGTCGTCATTCTGGCCATGAAGCCAAAAGACTTTCATGAAGCAGCAGATTCTATTAAGACCCACCTTTCAAGGAATACGTTGGTCATTTCTGTTTTAGCAGGGATCACCATGGAGCATATTAGCGACAAACTCGCCTTTAACGGAGCCATTGCAAGAGCCATGCCCAATACAAGTGCGGCCGTGGGAAAATCAGCTACGGCAGTATCGTTCAACCGGAACCTTTCTGACTCCCAGAAAGAATGGACGACGACACTATTTCAATCCGTCGGAACAGCAGTGGAAGTAGAGGAAGAAAAATTAGACCTTATAACGGCTTTATCGGGCAGCGGCCCTGCTTATATTTATTATGTAGCTGAATTACTTAAGAACGCGGCAGTAGAGTTAGGTCTGCAGGAGGAACTCGCTAAAAGCCTCGTTACCCAAACGATTGCAGGGGCAAGTGTAATGCTTGAAGAATCCGGTTTGGAAGCCCGGGAATTAAGGAGAAACGTGACCAGTCCAGGTGGAACGACTGAGGCGGGAATCACCACATTGGAAGATTACCAGGTTAGAGATGCGTTTTTCCAATGTATCTCCTCTGCGAAAAGCCGTTCTGAAGTTCTTGGGAAGGAATTAAAAAAACAATCTTTAAAGAAATAAGGTGAAAACCCATCATCATTCGCAAATTTATATTTCCATTGATACAATCAAAGCAAAAAAGAAGGTCGGCACAATGATTTTCCTACTCATTCTACTATACACTGTACTTGTGGTCTGGCTGGTTCTTACCATAGATGTGTGGAGGGGGGTATCAAAGCTCTCTTCCATTCAAGACTTCTCCCATACAGATCAAGGGCCGCCGCTGTCTGTCATCGTACCGGCGAAAAACGAAGAAGAAACGATAACAGATAGCATCCTGTCGCAGCTGAAACAGGACTATCACCACATTGAATGGATCGTAGTCAATGATCGTTCAACAGATGGAACTCCTGAAAAGCTTGAAGCTTTGGTCGAACTGGATAAACGAATCAGTGTCCTTCATATCGACTCACTGGAACAGGGATGGCTGGGGAAAAATCAGGCATTATATAAAGGGTATCAAATGGCAAAAGGAGACCTGATCCTTTTCACCGATGCCGACGTCATCTTTACAGACCCCGCCATCTTATCCAGGGCGGTGTCCTTTCTTCAATCACAGAACCTGGACCACGTTACCCTGGCTCCTTATATTCGATCGGGATCCTTTTGGCTAAAATGCTTTGTGGCTTTTTTCTTATTCGGTTTCTCTTTTTATAAAAGACCCTGGAAAGCGAACGACCCCTCCTCTAAGACAGGCATGGGCATTGGAGCCTTCAACCTCATCACCCGTCCGGCTTATGAGGAAATCGGTACTCACGAAGCAATTAAGCATATGCCCGATGATGATCTGCAGCTGGGGGTCCAGATAAAGAAACACCATAAAAAACAATTCTTCCTCACGGCCCTTCAGTCTCTGGAAGTGGAATGGTACCGATCCTTGAAAGAAGCCTTCAACGGATTGGAAAAAAATACATTTGCAGGCCTGCATTATTCCATACTTCTCGTTGTGTTTGCCATGTTTGGAGTCTTCTGCTCTACCGTACTTCCTTTCATCACGATTTTTTCAGCGTCACTTTCAATTCGAATCGTGAGTCTGTTGATCATTTTATTCATTGGCATCACGTATTTCAAAGTCATAAAGCAGATGACGAATGAGTCTCCTCTTCTTTTTCTTGCATTACCCGTAACAGCCCTACTATTTATCTATTCCATCGGACGAGCTACGTTTTTAACCTTTAAACGAGGCGGAATCGAGTGGCGTGGAACGGTTTATTCATATAAGGAACTGAAGCCGAAAAGAAAGTAAAGCACATTTCTTTTCTAACAAAAAAGGTGTTGTTATAATTCATGTGCAGTACTATTTAGCAACCCGAAATAAATACAACGTCATGGAAGGTGATCGGAAATGAACGCAAAGCTATTTCAACCATATGCACTTAAAGATGTAGAATTGAAGAACAGAATTGTAATGGCACCTATGTGCATGTATTCTTCTCATAACGAAGATGGAAAAGTCGAGAACTGGCATCGTACTCACTATACAAGCCGTGCAGTGGGTGGCGTCGGGCTTATCATTCAGGAAGCTACAGCTGTCACTCCCCAAGGAAGAATCTCCCCGCAAGATTTAGGGATTTGGGATGACGGTCATATTGAGGGATTAAGAGAGTTAGTGGGATTAATCAAAGAACACGGTGCGAAGACAGGCATTCAACTTGCTCATGCAGGAAGAAAGGCCGTTCTCGAAGGGGACATTCTTGCTCCATCTGCAATCCCGTTCAACGATGAGATGAAAACACCTGTCGAAATGACGGCGAATGATATTAAAGAGACCATCACTGCCTTCATCAAAGGAGCCGAAAGAGCGAAGAAAGCGGGCTTTGATGTGATTGAAATTCACGGGGCACATGGGTATCTAATCAACGAATTCCTGTCCCCGCTTTCCAATAAACGTACAGACGAATATGGCGGATCTGCTGAGAACCGCTACCAATTCCTTCGTGAAGTCATTGATGGAATTCAACAAGTATGGGAAGGACCTCTCCTTGTTCGTGTTTCTGCGAAAGACTATACCGAAGAAGGATTGGACATTGAAGACTATGTGGTGTTCGCCCAATGGATGAAGGAACAAGGAGTCGATTTGATCGATGTAAGCTCCGGTGCCGTCGTACCTGCACGGATTCCGGTGTTCCCCGGTTATCAGGTGAAGCTTGCTGAAACCATTAAAAAAGAAGCGAAGATCGATACTGGTGCAGTCGGGCTGATTACGACTGGTATACAAGCAGAAGAAATTCTGCGAAACGAACGTGCCGACCTCGTCTTACTCGCACGTGAATTACTTCGTGACCCCTACTGGCCAAGAACGGCGGCCAAAGAGCTGGGTGTAGAGATCGAGGCGCCTAAGCAGTATGATCGCGCCTGGTAAGAAATGTTTTGTCAGAGACTTAAAGAGAGTTGCATGTCAACAGACATGCAACTCTCTTTTTTACTCATATACTTTTTGGGCTTCATACCTGAACCCTAAACAACGGTAATTTTGTTTTTGATACATCAATCTCGGGGTATCGTCTCCATCCGCTACCAGTATCACGGTTTTTTCAGGGAATTGTCTCATGACGAACTGTTGCAGCCTGCTGCCGATCCCCTTCATTTGAAACGATTCATGAACCATGAGTCCATCGATTTCTGCTGTCCCGTCTTCAACGATCACATCCACGGATCCCGCCGGGGTCCCCTTATAGAAAGCGAGGACCTGCATCAAACGGGGATTTTGAAAATTCTTCTTATGCATGCCGACCTTTTGATTTGCAAAGGCTTCACCGTACTCTAAATCCTGCCTATATTGAAAATCCAGGTACGCATCCAACTCCCTGTCGGTCACCACTTTCACTTCAATATCAGAATGATCGTCTATAGAAGGAAATTGACCAGGTTCTATACTGTATAATTCATTAAAACCTGATTCATACCCTTCACGTGAAAAATGATCCATCAATTCCTCTGATAGTTTTGTATCCTGGGGAAAATAAAATTTCACATGCTTTTGCCCTTTTGATAGATGAAATTCTCTTAAAAAGTGAGCAGCCTCTTTAAATTCAGCCAGGGTTGGATGTTTTTTGAATTCAAGAAAGTTACTATCATACCTTGTTAACATTTCTGGAAAATGAATATGTTTATAGT
Organism: Rossellomorea sp. ABR4_004; assembly: GCF_056159585.1. Classification (NCBI taxonomy): domain Bacteria; kingdom Bacillati; phylum Bacillota; class Bacilli; order Caryophanales; family Bacillaceae; genus Rossellomorea; species Rossellomorea sp. ABR4_004. Next base: position 598,629 of record NZ_JBSWVM010000001.1, read on the forward strand.
GATCATTCTCACTTATTTCATGTCCTGGATTGTAAATATGGTCAAATGTGATTTCCTTCATTCGTACTCCCCTTTTCCTCTATGAACTTACTCCCAGACCCGTTGAACAGATACAGCGTCTTCTTCGACTTTTACTACAAATACATCAGGATTGGAAAGGGCAAAAAGCTCATCATATCCGTATTTCCCATCAAACAATCTTAAAAGCAGCGTCGTTAAATTTCCATGACTCACACACACCACATGATCTTCTTCTCTTTCTAATATGTCTTCTATAAAGGACCTTGCTCTCCACATTGCCTGCTCATTCGATTCTCCACCAGGTAAAACAAGTGAAAAGTCATCAAAGCTCTCCTTTAACTTTTCCATCCAATCAGGAAGTTCCCGATCACTTAACACTCTTTCTCCCAAGCGATCGTCTTCTTGAATCGTTAATCCGGACATTTTGGCAAAGGGTGCTATCGTATCTATGGCTCTTACAAAAGGACTGGAATAGATCGCCTCAATCGATCGGTTTTCCAGAAATGCAGCCAGTTCGACTGCTTGCTGTTTCCCCACCTCTGTTAACGGCGAATGAAAAGGCTGCCCCTCGGCTTTCGCATGACGCACCAAATAAATTGTCTTCATTTGCTTCCCCTCACTTCTTTACAGGTATTACATACTCCATGAAGTCTTTTGCGATATATGATTCTGGAAATACGTCCCTTGCTTCCCCCTCCAATTCTTCCCATGACTCTTTTGCATATCGAGAGGAAATATGGGTTAAAAACAGCAATTTAGCCCCTGCTTTTAAAGCGGTCTCTCCGGCTTGCTTTGTCGTCGAATGGAAATACTCCCGAGCCATTTCCTCCTGATCACGATTGAAGGTCGCTTCATGAATGAGTACATCTGCTGACCTACCTAAATCGACAGCACTCGAACAAACCCTGGTGTCTCCAAGAATCGTGACAACCCGTCCTGGAATCGAAGGTCCAAGAAAATCCTCTCCATTAAGTTCAGTGCCGTCTTCCAGCTTGACGGATTCACCTAATTTCAATTGCCTGTAGACGGGTCCAGGTTGAATCCCTCTTTCCTGTAATTGATCAACTTGAAGGACACCCGGTTTATCCTTTTCCACCACACGGTATCCGAAGGTAGGCAGAGCATGATCCAGCTCCCTCGCCTCTACAATAAATCCTTCATCTTCAAAAATGGCCCCTTCTTCGATCTCGATCACTTCCAGGGGATATTGAAGATGCGTACGGCTGACTGATAGAGACACGTGAATATACTCTTTGATGCCCTTAGGTCCATATACTGTAAGCTTTGACTCTCCACCTTGAAAGGAGCGGCTGCCTAATAATCCTGGCAACCCATAAATATGATCCCCGTGTAAGTGGGTGATGAAAATCTTCTCTATTCTTCTCGGTTTCAAGCTAGTATGTAAAATTTGATGCTGCGTTGCTTCCCCACAATCAAAAAGCCAAACCGCACCCCGTTCTTCTAATAATTTTAAAGCAATACTGGTCACATTCCGCAGTTTTGCGGGTACCCCTGCCCCGGTTCCTAAAAATAATATTTCCAACTTATTCACTCCTATGATGAGCCCTACTGCCATTATTTTAGCACATCCAACGATCATTTACCTTTCTCTCCCATCGTTCATAACGCGTTATCTCCCCCTAAAATACAAATGAGTAATAAGAACGTGAATTAGAGCCAATATAATGACGTAGAGATTTTGAAAAAACGTTTTCATGTTTTTAATGAAGAAAGTCATCAGCATATAATTTGCTAATTGAACCATAAGTCTTTAAAATTAAGTAATTGTATAGGGATATTAAATAAGAAGACATACATTAAACAATCTAGCAACAAGATAAAGTGAGGTCATGACATTGAATAATTCAACTGCACCATCATCTCTCATTACGATTTTTGGAGCCACTGGTGATTTAGCAAAAAGAAAGCTTTATCCATCTCTTTATCACTTGTTCCGTAAAGGGAAAATTTCGAAGCGTTTTGCCGTTGTAGGGGTAGCACGCCGTGAATGGTCGAATGAAGAGTTCCAGGAACACGTCAAAACATCTGTACATAAAGCGTTAGGCAGTAACGAAAACATAGATGAGTTCGTCTCTCATTTCTACTATCAGCCGAATGATGTTTCAAACAGTGACTCGTATAAAGCGTTGAAAAACCTTTCTGATGAACTGGATGCAACATATGAGTTAGAAGGAAATCGCATTTTCTACCTGGCGATGGCTCCTGAATTCTTCGGAACGATTACAGAGCAGTTAAAGAATCAAGGTGTAACCGATACAAACGGTTTCCAAAGACTTGTCATCGAAAAACCATTCGGTCACGACCTGCCTTCAGCCGAAAAACTGAATAGCCAGATCCGCGAATCGTTCTCTGAGGATCAAATTTACCGTATCGACCACTATCTTGGGAAAGAAATGGTTCAAAACATCGAAGTCATCCGCTTCGCCAATGCGATGTTTGAACCCCTATGGAACAACCGTTACATCTCCAATATCCAGGTCACTTCCTCTGAAGAGCTGGGTGTCGAAGATCGTGGACGCTATTACGAAAAAAGTGGAGCTCTTCGCGATATGGTTCAAAACCATCTGCTTCAAATGGTTGCGCTGCTTGCCATGGAGCCACCAATCAAATTGACGACAGACGAAATCCGCAGTGAGAAAGTCCGTGTATTACGATCCCTGCGTCCGTTTGAACATGAAGAAGTGAAAGATTATTTCGTGAGAGGTCAATATGGATCTGGAACATCCGGTAATCAGGACCTGCCAGGTTATCGTGAAGCAGACAACGTTGATGATCAATCCAATACCGAGACTTATGTTGCAGGAAAACTGATGATCGATAACTTCCGTTGGGCTGGGGTTCCATTCTATATCCGCACAGGAAAGAGAATGGAAACAAAGTCAACGAAAATCGTCATCCAATTCAAAGATATTCCAATGAACCTGTATTACAATCCGGATAAGCCGCTTGCACCGAATTTATTGGTGATTCACATTCAGCCTGAAGAAGGAATTACCCTTCACTTAAACGTGAAAAAATCCGGACAAAACATTGAAACGACTCCAGTGAAACTAAACTTTGCTAACACCAGTGTAGACGGGATGAACACGCCGGAAGCATACGAAAAGCTTCTATTCGATTGCCTGCGCGGGGATGCAACCAACTTCACTCATTGGGATGAAGTGAAGCTATCCTGGGCATTCGTCGATAAGATTTCTGAAGTATGGGAACATACACGTGACGGAGAATTCCCGAACTACGAAGCAGGATCAATGGGTCCGAAAGCAGCCGACAACCTGCTGGCTAAAGATGGCTTTTACTGGTGGCCAATTGCGAATCTAGACGTAGACCAATGCTGAGGAAGGTGTGGAAACAATGAAAATTTATGATGTAACAGCTCCAATCTTTAATGGAATGCCTGTATATAAGAATAAACCGGAAAAACAACCTACGATCGACACAAAAACGAATGGTCATGTAACAGAGTCCCGCATCTCAATGGATGTTCATACAGGAACACATGTTGATGCTCCACTTCACATGATCAACGAAGGTGAAACCATCGAAACCATCGATATCGAACAGCTCGTCCGCCCCGTTAAAGTATTTGATCTGACAAAAGCAGATGAGAAAATCAGCCTGAAAGATATCGACGGATTAGAAATTGAAGAAAATGATTTCATCCTCTTTAAAACAAAAAATTCATGGGATACCGAATTCAACTTTGAATTCGTCTATGTAGCAGAAGATGCAGCAGCGTACCTTGCAGACAAAAAAATCTCAGGGGTTGGAATCGATGCACTTGGGATTGAAAGAGCCCAGGAAGGACACCCTACTCACCGCAGTTTAATGGGAAGCGGAGTCATCATCATGGAGGGACTTCAACTGAAAGACATTGAAGCCGGCCAATACTTCATGGTTGCCGCCCCACTAAAGATTGAAAACACCGATGCATCACCTGCTCGTGTGTTGTTGTTCGATGAATTGATTGGGTGAAATGAAATCTTAAAACGACTCTCTGGTTTCCCGGTGAGTCGTTTTTTCATGTTTAGGGGGGCTACCCATCCCACACTAAGAATCATCCATTTCGAGTATAGAACGGTCATCTCTAAACTTTTCTAACGTAAGTCCTACAACAGCCTTTTCATTCTAATAATGAAATCTAAAAGCTTGAGGATTCATCCCTCAAGCTTTTGTGTTATTCCGTAATGTAGGTTTGGTGAGCTTACAATCCGGATAGTGAATGGAAGGAGCATAATACGAGAGCTTCTTCATGAAGTAACATGCTTCAGGGAAATGATGCTCAAGAAACCGGAGTGTAGAATTATTCAGCACTTCGTCCTTCACATACATTTGCAGAACGTCCTCGACCAGCTTAGTGAAAGCTACAACCTGTATTGAAACATCTTCAGCAAATCGGATTTGAGCCGGGAAACCAGGTTGAGTAAAGTGCAAATAACCTTTGAACATATCATTTTTCACCATGAATTGTGAAAATTGGACCATTAAAGCACTTGCCCTTTCAATAAGATCAATTTCGACGCTATCCAGTATATCAACTAGTAAAGCCGCATGTCCCCGTTGATCGTCAAGCCACAAATCCAATAAATTCACCAGGGAAAGAGCCTCATACTCATTCCCTTTCATGTAGCTCTTCAAAATACGTAAATATTCCCTATTCTCTGCCAATGTCCCATTCAAGTAGCTCGGAGACAAATTTAAATTCACCTGATTGAATAGCCGTAAATGTAAAAGATGGCCTTCAAACGTATAATATTGGTAGGAGACATCCTGTGCCCATTCTGAAAGCTGAATCATTTCAGAAGCTGAAGGAGGCAAATTCCTTGGGACTTTCTTCATTTCCTCCTCAACATTTCCGAACCACTCAATGTAATATTCCGCCTGCTTGACCCATTTATCTTCTGTGGGGCTTAAATAATCACGGATAAAATAGGCATGATCTTTTAATATCCCCAACCAAAACTCATGTTCCTGCCAGGGTGTAATCTTCTCAAATCCCATAGAACCTACCCCTTTCTCCCTTTACTTAACTTTATTAAGTTAATGGGACGTTCATGCTTAGAATAAAAATGTCTGTTTTGGAAAAAATAGCACAAACTGTTATCAAATGAGGACTTATTATGCGCTTACGAACATTATTGAAAAAACTGACATTGAAAGAGGAAATTCCAGCACAAAAGAAGCATCCAAAACCCCACCCGGGCCTTGATGAACATCCACTGGATTTCAAGCATATTTTTGAACAATTTCAGGACTGTGAAGATATACAACATCGCCAATTTAAAGAGCTTGGTATCCAATTTATATATTTTGACTACCTTGTAGATAAACAAATTCTTAAGGAAGAATTATTAAATTGGCTAAATAAAGGAGAAACTTGTGAGGTACATCGAGAAATAGAATCTTCGCAGTTAAAAGAAGTATCTTCAAATAAACAAGCAGTGATTTCTGTTTTAAATGGAGATGTTGTCCTTAGTTTTGAAAGTCGAGTTTATTCTTTAAAAGCTAATGGCGGGGAAAGCCGCAGTATCGAGGAATCTGAAACAGAGTCGATCATATTAGGGCCACACGAGGCATTTATTGAATCCACCGATGTGAATATTTCGCTCATTCGAAAGAGAGTGAAAAGTTCTCATTTAAAAGCCGTCAACTTGAGCGCTGGTGAAATCACCAAAACATCTATTACGTTAATGTATCTTGAAGATATAGCTCCACAAGAGGAGTTGGAACTCTTAAAGGAACGCATTGATGATATAGAATACAGAGATATTCTTGACACCAACATGCTTGTGCAATTGATTGATGATCAACCTCTCTCTCCCTTTCCTCAATTTTTCACGACAGAAAGGCCGGATGTGGTGGCCTCTAAACTACTGGCTGGCAGAATAATCGGTATTGTTGACGGAAGTCCTTATGTTTTTTGTGCCCCGGTCAGTTTCTTTGATTTCTTCCAATCAGCTGATGATTACAGTCAAAGGTGGATAACGGGAACGTTTATCCGATTATTGAGGATGTTTGCTTTTGTCATAACGGTTGCATTAACTGCACTTTATGTATCCATCACAACCTTTCATTATGAAATGGTTCCCCAGGAGTTGCTACCGAGCTTGATTGAATCTAGAAGCAAGGTACCATTTCCGCCATTGCTAGAAGCCATTTTTCTGGAATTGGTTATTGAACTTCTAAGGGAAGCAGGTGCACGGCTACCTACTAAAATTGGTCAAACAATTGGGATTGTAGGGGGGATTGTAATTGGACAGGCTGCAGTGGAAGCTGGGATAACAAGTAATATATTAATTATAGCTGTTGCTGTTTCTGCTATATCATCCTTTGTCATCCCTAGCTACGTGATGAGTGCTTCCATTCGTATAGTACGATTTTCATTCATTATATTGGCAGGTTTGTGGGGAAATATGGGATTGGTGTTTGGACTTGGGGTATTAATCATACACTTGACCTCTCTAACATCCTTAAAGACCCCATATATGATCCCATTCTCTCCAACTTATTTTAGCGATTGGCTCGACACAATGATCAGGGCACCCTTTATGTTCATCAAGAACCGCCCGGCTCAGGTGAGAACAAGTAATGAGGAAATAAATAAGATGAAAAAGTAGGCGATTGTACATGAATGAAAAACTCCATCCCTTTCAAATAGCATTACTCATTTACATGATACAATCAGGCGTAACTCTGTTCAGTATCCCGAGATTATCTGCGGAAGCCTTTGGCACCAACGGATGGATTGGTCTGTTCATATTAGTTGGAATCGTCACGCTCAACATATTATTGATTGGGCTGGTATATAAATATGGTCATGGACAATCCATCTTTAAGATCATAGAGAATGTTTTTCCAAAGTGGCTCTTCGTACCTTTCTATCTTTTTATTTGCGCTGTATTTACCCTCCTCGCTACCTTAGTGACTAAAAAGTATATTTTAATATTAAAGATGCTATTTTTCCGGGATACACCCTCCATCATTTTTGTAGGCATGTTTTTCCTTCTAAGTTTCTTTTTACTGAGAGGATGTATTTACGAAATCGGAAAGGCAACAGTACTTCTTTTTTTCTTAACCATTTGGACGATGCTTTTACTCACTTTTCACCTTTCGGAATTCAGCTTCACACGAATGACAACATTCATAATGGAAGGAGAAAAGGATCTCCTAAAGGGTGGATTAAATGTTTTTGCTGCTTTTCTCGGATTTGAACTAAGTCTGTTTCTCATTCCGTACGTTCAGAAAAACTTCATAAAAGGAGTATTCTTTGGAAATATCATTACTTCATTCATTTACATCTCAGTCAGTTTTGTTTGCTTTGGGTTCTTCAGCTTTGAATACTTACTCAATGATCTTTATCCTGTAATCACCTTAATTGAATATGTAAAGTTTCCATTTGTGGAACGTGTGGAAAACCTCATTTTCACTCTATTCGCTTTAAAAGTATTAATTACTGTGGTTATGTACTTGTGGGCGAGTAAAGAATTAGTCTCACACTCGTTCCCAAAACTCAAATCCGACTTCATCAGTTTGTCCCTGCTAACGGTTGGAACACTTATTTCATTCATACCTGATATTACCAGGGAAGTAGACCAATGGCTAAAATGGTTGACTTATATCGATATTGGAATCGCTTTTTTACTGCCGATTGTGTTAATTGCGTTCATAGGTCTTCATAAGGTTAAGCAGAAAAAGGTGACGCTATGAAGTTTGTGTATGGACTGGTCGCCCTTGTTTTTTTTCTTTCAGGGTGCGAGAAGAACATTATAGATAAACTAGCTATGTTGGATGCTGTAGGCTACGACCTTTCTGAGGAAAGAGAAAACCCTCTTATGGTTACTGTCAACTATCCAAATGTAACAAAGCAGGGAGTATATCAAAACAAGATACTAACAGTCAATGCAAAATCCAGCAAGGATTCCAGAATTCGCTTGAATCATCGATCGAATTTGAAGTTCGTAAGCGGTCAGATTACAGTAGGATTGTTTGGAGAAAATTTAGCAAAAGTCGGTATAAAAAATATATTGGATACCTATATGCGGGACCCAAGCTTAGGACCGAGAGTATATTTTGCAGTAGCAGAAGGGACGGCCAGAGAATTGTTGGAATATGAACCGAAGGAAGGAACAAACAGTTCCCTTTACTTGCGTACGTTTCTAGAAAAATTGGATAGTGAAAATGAACGGGTAAACTATAACACATACCAATTTATCAGAGATTATTATGATGATGGAATCGATCCGATCATGCCTTATTATAAGATTAGGGAACAAAGTATCGCTATCGATGGGTACGCTCTCTTTAAAGATGATCACTTTATTCATCATCTTTCCCCCACTCTTTCAGGAGTGCTGTTTGCCTTACGAAAAGACACACCCAAAGGGACATTTAGCTTTGAAATCGCTCCACCTGATGATGAACATGTATTCCCTGACCAATTAATGTTTGATTACAAAAAAACAAAATACAAGGTGGATGTAAAGGTAAAGGATCATGAGCCGATTGCTATAGACATTTCTATCGAATTAGAAGGAAGTGTTTTGGAATATACCAGAGAAGAACATACAGATACAGAGAACGCACAAAAGAAGATAGAAAAAAAAATCAATGAATATTTAATGAAAAAATCCAATGTGTTGATAGATCTGACCAAGGAATTAAAAGTTGACCCGATCGGCCTCGGAAGCTACGTAAGAAACAAGCTTACTTTTGAGCAGTGGGAGAAGATCAATTGGGATGATGTTTATCCAACATTGGATATCAATCTGGATATAAAGATGAAATTGGTCAATACCGGACAGACGAAATAAAAAAGTGAGAAAGCACCTCCAAAAAATGAAACCCAATAACGTTACTAAAAATAAAAACATACCTAAAGATGTAATAAAATAATATACAAGTGCAGAAACGAAATCGGTAAAAATGTCGTTTTATTCCAAATGAGTATCCATAATTTCCTCGATGACATTCTGCACTTCATCCGAATGTCTGATGATATATAAATCATCAGCTTCTCCCTCAACAGGTGCCGCTACATCCTTGAAGTAAGCGTCAGTCTGTTGCCGGTTCAGGACTTCTTCAAAGGTAGTGGCATTCCTGAAGATGGCTGTACTCCTCTCACTGTTTACCACTCTGGATTGAAGAATCCGGTCGGGGATATCCAAATGGACTAGGATGGTGGTAAACTCCTTCCCTTTGAAGTAATCCAACAGCTTCAACCGTCCACTGCGGCTAAGATTTGAATTACAAAGAATGAGGTGAAATGAAGTCTCATTCATGGCATAGTCAACAATGGTTTGACTGACGGCATATTTGAGGGTATTTGGTCCTTCCATTGGAAGCAGACTTCTATAAAAGGTGTTGATGAATTCAGCATGGATATCCTGGTCGATCACAACGGAATTCAACAATTGCTCTTCCAGGCTCCTGGCGAAGGTTGATTTTCCGCTATGGGTTTTACCAACTGTCATGATTACTAGTCTTGTCATGAATGAACCTCCAATTCATAGTTTAAACTCAATGCTTAGATTCCATATGGAAGGCTCCCATTTTTAAGAGAGCCCACTCTCGGTAATTTTCACGTACCTAATCCATGTACCCTGATTTCCATTTTCCTTGCCTGTGTCCTCATTCCCATTGCTTCATAAAACTCAATAGCCGTATCATTAAATTCCCAGACACCGAGCTCCAGGCTTTCGGCTCCTGTCTCCTTTGTAAATTCTACTGCTTTAGTAAACAATTGTTTTCCTAATCCTTTTTGTTTATATTTTTCTGTTACTCCGAAGTCCTCTATGAAGACATATTCTTTTTTCACTATAGTTTCTCGGTCTGGGGTCTCGTTCTTCCTTAAAAATGTAAAGGCGATGATTTCATCGCAAAGATCGATCACAAACACTCCCGCATCATCGTTCATAATCAACCCCTTATAGTAACCCATGTCCAACGTATGTACAGTCGGTTTGTATCGATCAGGCCTTCCTGAAACGTGGAGATCGTGAACCTCTTTATGGATTGGTTTTATTTTTTCGTAATCGTCTAAGGTTGCTTCTCTGAGAACAAACTTCAATTTGATTCCCCCTTTTGTGTAGCTCAGTGTCCCTTATTCCTACTTTCCCTATAAAAGTTAAATCCCCTCATTAATCAATCATTAAAAAAGCCTTGTACACGTCACCAATGATCCCTTTTAATTGATGAACACCTGAGTCTGTATTGGTCATGACGACCAGCCCCCTTTTCAATTGGGGATAGGCCACCATCATACATTGAAAACCGACGCCCCACCCAAGCGATGATATTTCAATACCTTCGTTTTGATCCAGGAAAACCCCCAGTCCGGTCCACGCCTTACCCCCTTGTGGATGAATCATTTCGGCTGCTTTACTTGACGAGAGCTTGAGTTTGCTTTCCCCTTTTAACGCATGCATGAGCTCAACCACTACAAGGGCTAGATCTGAAGGGGTTGTCCACAGTCCCGAAGCAGCAGGATACGGATAAATTGGATGTTTATTATTCACAACTTTTCCTTCATTCGTATGACCGCATGAGACATTTTGAGACGGAGGATCAAATGTGCTATTTTTCATATGTAACGGCTGAAAAAGATGTTCGCTCATGACTTCCGAAAAAGGATTTCCAGTAACATCTTCTATCAACAGTTGTATGATACAGAAGCCTGCATCGGAATAGTGAAAGTCGCTTCCTGGTTCATATTTCAATTCAATTGGGACCTTACAATAAGCGGTTTTACCTTGTAACAGATCAACCACCGTCGGCGTATCAAACTTCGAATTAAGTTCATTGAAGCTTCCTTCAGGATCGACTATCCCCGATTGGTGACTGAGTAAATGTCTTAAGGTAACTCTTCCATAATATCCATGGAGGGGGACCTTCCATGATGTAAGCTTATTATTTACATCCTCATCAATATCCAGAATGCCTTGTTCCGTCAATGTCAGCACCAATACGGAGGTTAGAAATTTACTGATTGAACAAGCACTGAATACCGAATCACTGTCCACCCGTTTATCCGTTCCTGCTTCAAGTAATCCGAAGCATTCTGTACTTCTGATACTGCCACCATCAATGGTTGCCATGCTTAATCCCGTTACACGATACTCTTCCATATGCTTTTCAATATTGATTTCTAGTGGTTTCATCTTACCCCCCAATTGTTCTCCATAGTAATGATCTTATATGAAGTAAACTCACTCTTTAAAGATGATGGGCATATCGTTCAATGATTTCTTCCAGATCATATGATCAGCCCCATCACCCCAATAATCCTTCAGCCAATAATCAGGTTCACCAAATTTCCGCTTCCATATCTTCTGGGCATTGGCGTACCCGCTGTCCAAACAGAACTCCTGGATCCCCCTGTTTAGGAGAGTAAGGAACATGACGTTTAAAAGGAATGTACCTACGCCACGTCCTTGATAATCGGGATGCACAAACACCGTTCCGACCTCATACATCTCTTTTATCGCTCCATCTGTGCAGGTGGTAATCAGTTCACTGGCTGGACCGTATTCAATCGATCCGATGATGAGAGCATTTTTCTTGTCTAAAGCGATTAGAAAGTATCGGTTCGACCCATTGGTGTCCAAATCACTTTTTAAGTATTGTTTCTTGCTCTCTATTTCATTTTGGATGTCATCAAGCAGCTCTTCTAAACCTTCTTTGGAAAAGGTATGTTTAATGACTTTAGAAAAAAATTGATTCAGTTCTTCTTGGTCTTCTATGCGTGGTCTTCTTATTTCAATGGCGGGCACTGGAAATCACTCCTTGACTAACCTAAAATTCATTCCTATGTTTTCTTTTATATCTTAAGCGTTTTCCAAGCCTATCGTTTATGCAATATTATGGTAACACATTCTATCTCTTGCACACGATAAAATTCTGATAATTTATTTTTTCAAAAATAAAAACCCCTCTCCTAAAAGGAAAGGGGCTTTACTCATTCGATTATTTCATCCACTCAGTATGGAAGGTTCCTTCTTTGTCCACGCGCTCGTACGTATGGGCACCGAAGTAATCACGCTGAGCCTGGATCAGGTTTGCAGGCAGGGTTTCTGTACGGTAGCTATCGTAGTAAGACAGTGCCGCAGAGAAGCCTGGTACCGGTACACCATTTTGCACGGCTACGCTGATGACTTCGCGAAGTGCGTATTGGTAACTTTCTACGATCTCTTTGAAATAAGGATCTAATAGAAGGTTTGAAAGATTTGACTCAAGGTCGTAAGCTTCTTTGATCTTTTGAAGGAATTGAGCGCGGATGATGCATCCTCCTCGGAAGATCATTGCGATATCCCCGTATTGAAGATCCCATTTATACTCATCAGAAGCAGAGCGCATTTGCGCGAAGCCTTGAGCATAAGAACAAATCTTGCTCATGTAAAGAGCTTTACGGATAGATTCAACCAACGCTTTTTTATCGCCTTGGAATGGTTTCGTGTCAGGTCCTTTTAGCATTTTGCTTGCTTTCACTCGCTCATCTTTAATGGATGAAATAAAACGGGCAAAGACCGACTCAGTGATGATCGGTAAGGAAACTCCAAGATCTAACGCACTCTTGCTTGTCCATTTTCCTGTACCCTTTTGTCCTGCTTTGTCCAGGATGACATCCACCATAGGCTTTCCTGTTTCTTCGTCCTTCTTCGTGAAGATATCTGCTGTGATTTCGATGAGATAGCTATCAAGCTCGCCTTTATTCCAGTCGGCAAACACTTCATGCAATTCCTCGGCACTTAAGCCCAGGACATTTTTCATCAGGAAGTACGATTCTGCAATCAGCTGCATATCCCCGTACTCGATTCCGTTGTGCACCATTTTCACATAGTGACCCGCGCCATCAGGACCAATATACGTCGTACAAGGGTCTCCATCGACTTTCGCAGCAATGTCTTTCAGGATAGGGGCGACAAGGTCGTACGCTTCCTTCTGTCCACCAGGCATGATGGAAGGCCCAGTAAGAGCACCTTCTTCCCCACCGGAGACACCCGTTCCGATGAAATGAATGCCTAATTCGCTTAATTCGTGATTGCGGCGGCGCGTATCTTCGAAGAACGTATTTCCTCCGTCAATCAGAATGTCCCCTTTTTCCAGGAACGGCTTTAATTGTTCAATGGTTGCATCAGTTGGGTTTCCTGCTTTTACCATCAAGAGGATCTTTCTAGGCTTTTCTAAAGAATTAACGAATTCTTCAATCGTATATGTAGGAACGACATTCTTTCCTTTAGATTCGCTTATCATTTCATCCGTTTTTTCACGGGAACGATTATATACAGAAACAGAGTACCCTCTGCTCTCAATATTCCAAGCTAAGTTTTTACCCATTACGGCTAGACCGATAACACCAATTTCTTGAGACATGCCATTCATCCTTTCGTTTATAGAATACTGGTTTTTTCTTTTTAAACGATCAGCATTATGTAGGGAAACTCCAGCTGACCAGTTTTTAAAAACCTGTTTTCGCACTCTATTTCAATCTAACAAGAATAGTGTGGTGATGCAAATAATCCGTTTGAAGTGTTCACTATCTACCTTAAGGTGTCCTCTTTCTTCCTGGGTCATTCCCTCAGAAAATCTTTGTTGAAGCTTGTGTCCTGTTTTGAGTCAAAGGTTTTCTTCTTGTTCTTCCCTTTTATTCCCTGGGAGATGGAATCTTTCCCGAACTTTTCCTGAAGCTGTGATAAAACGTTGTAAAGTGGTTCCTTTTCTGCAACCTTTTTATAAGAGAACAGGTCCAGCTGTTCGGTCGCTTCACTTTTTTCTACAATATCCTGGGCGGTGACACCCAAAAGTCTTACGGGATCTCCATCCCAGTGCTTCAACATTAGTTCCTTAGCATAATGAAATAGATCTTCTTTTTTATATATCGGATTTTCCAGTTTCTTGCTTCTTGTAATGGTTTTTCTGAATTTATCCCTGATCATGAGCTGGATGGTCATCCCCAGAACGTCTTTCTGCTGCAGGCGTGATGACACTTTTGCACATAGTTTCTCTACAACCATTAATAGCTCGTGTTGGTTCGTTGTATCCTTTGGTAAAGTAGTGGAGTTTCCAACGCTTTTATAATCATAGATGGAATCAGGGTCCACGCTTCGCCTATCGACCCCGTTGGCGCGTTCTTTGAGACGAAGACCATTGATTCCAAGCAGTGATTTCAACTGTATATCATTGGCATGGGCGAGATCATGGCAGGTATGAATTCCAAACGAATTGAGCTTTTCTGCGGTCTTCTGTCCAATGCCGTGCATTTCGATGACAGGAAGTGGCCAGAGCTTTTCGTGGATATCACGCTTTCTTAATACGGTGATTCCCATAGGCTTTTTCATATCTGAGGCGGTTTTGGCCAGGAATTTGTTGGGGGCCACCCCTATGCTGCAGGGAAGGTCGAGTTGACTTTTAATTTGGGATTGAATGTCTGAGGCAATTTGTAAAGGGGTGCCTTTTTCATAGGAGTCCGTGATATCCAGATATCCCTCATCAATCGAGACCGGTTCCACTAATTCTGAATATTGTCTGAGGATATCAAATATTCCTTTGGAGGCTGCGCGGTAACGGTCAAAGTTAGGCGTCATGATAATGAGTCCAGGGCACAGCTTTTTGGCTTCCCAAAGAGGCATTGTCGTTTTCACTCCGAAGCTTCTCGCTTCGTAGCTGCATGTCACGATAATGCCTCGTCTCTCTTGGGGATTCCCGGCAATAGCTAATGGTTTGCCCCTCAATGTTGGGTCAAAAGCCATTTCAACAGAGGCATAGAAGCTATTCATATCAACATGAAGGATCACTCGTCCGTTTTTTGGATAATGTGAGTTCATTTATATCGCGGCTTTCTTTGTCTAATTTTGATGGGATTTTTGCTCGTTCACGTAATCCTTTATCTCTCTCATACCTTCTAAACTCGCTACTAAAACATCGGGGTCGATCTGGGTGATGAGGGAATCTTCAAGATTGATGATTCCTGAGAAATAGTTTGTTTTTGAATACGAGAGTAAACCTACGTTTGTAAAAGAGTCACCCGGTACTTCGAGTATTTCTTTCGCTTCCTTGACGACCAAACCGATCTGCATTGTTTCTGTGTGAACGACGAGAAGAAACATTCCTGTTTCTGCGTCTGCATTCGTGTTATAAAGGATATTCGCTAAATCAAGGACAGGGATCAGCTCTCCCCTTACCTTTACAAGTCCCTGGACAAATGAAGGCAGATGAGGGATGGGTCTCACTTCTTCCACTTTTTCAATCGATACTACGTTCTCAATCGGTAGTGCATATTCTTCTTTTCCAGCATGAAAAACGACTACTTTCGGCATTTTATAACGTCCCCTCTTAATCTTCTGATATGTATACTCCTAATGTACCATATTTTAGAAAGGTTAGGTGCTGGTTTTGAAAGAAGAAAATGTCCACGAACGAAGGATGAACTTCGGTTCATGGACATTTGGATGATTAGAAGATCTGTAGCTCCGGCGGCTTGGCCTTCGAGGTCATAAGCTAAATCTGGCCAAAAGGCACAGTACGCCTTTTCAGCCAGATTCATCTTATGCTTGTCGGGCCTGAGCAAGCCGCCTACGCTTTTCTATTTGTCCAGCTCCGACGCCTAGGCCCTCGAGGTCATAAGCTAAATCTGGCCAAAAGGCACAGTACGCCTTTCCGCCAGATTCAACTTATGCTTGTCGGGCCTGAGCAAGCCGCCTACGCTTTTCTATTCTCCAGCTACTTCCTGAATGATCGCTACTACCATTTCAGAGAGCTTGTTCAGTTCTTCAACAGGCATTCTTTCGCTCTTTGTATGGATTTCTTCGTAACCTACTGCCAAGTTGACTGTTGGCACTCCGAAACCTGCGATGACGTTGGCGTCACTTCCGCCTCCGCTTGTAAGAAGTTCGCTTGGACGACCGATTTTCTTCGCAGCGCGTTTTGCCACTTCGACTACTTCGTCACCGTCTTTGAACTTGAAGCCTGGATACATCACCTGTACTTCAACTTCTGCTTTTCCACCCATTTCTTCTGCTACGGATTCGAATGCAGATTTCATCTTCTCTACTTGGGCTTCCATTTTTTCAGGGACGAGTGAGCGTGCCTCTGCAAGAATATCCGCTTGTTCACAGACGATGTTCGTTGCTTTCCCACCTTCGAAGCGTCCGATGTTTGCTGTCGTTTCTTCATCGATGCGGCCGAGTGGCATTTTGGAAATGGCTTTAGCGGCAATCGTGATAGCAGATACGCCTTTTTCAGGAGCTACACCGGCATGTGCTGTTTTCCCATATATCGTTGCTCTCACTTTCGCTTGTGTAGGAGCGGCAACGATGATATTACCGACCTTCCCATCACTATCAAGGGCGAAACCGTATTTTGCTTTTACTAGAGAAGAATCCAGTGCTTTCGCTCCGACTAATCCTGATTCTTCCCCTACCGTAATGATGAACTGAATATCACCGTGAGAGATATTGTTCTCTTTAAGTACTCGAACAGATTCAAGCATCGTTGCAAGTCCCGCTTTATCATCGGCTCCAAGAATGGTCGTGCCGTCAGAGTAAATATAGCCGTCATCTTTGAGCGTAGGCTTAACCCCTTTTGCAGGGACAACTGTATCCATATGAGAAGTGAAGTAGATGGTATCTACGCCTTCTTTATTCCCTTTCAGCGTACAGATCAGGTTTCCGGCACCATGGCCCGTTTCACCCATCGTATCATCTTCAAATACCTCTACGCCAAGATCAGAGAATTTTCTTGTTAATACTTTGGCGATTTCCGCTTCTTCTCTCGTTTCGGAATCGATTTGGACCAATTCCAGGAATTCATTCAATAAACGTTCATGATTAATCATTTAGTCGACCTCCACAATTATGTATTCACTTCTATAGTATAGCGTGAACAGGCCGGTTCAACAAATAGTATCGCTTCTACAATGGAATATTTCCGTGCTTTTTCTTCGGTCTCTCTTCCCGTTTATTTCTCATCATTTCCAATCCTTGAATCAATTTGATCCGGGTTTCACGCGGATCTATGACGTCATCAACCATTCCACGGGAGGCTGCTACATATGGATTAGCGAATTTCTCACGGTACTCTTCAATCTTCTGTTCCCGAAGCTCTTCAGGATTGTCACTTCCTGCAATTTCCCTTGCAAAAATAATATTTGCTGCTCCCTGAGGACCCATGACGGCAATTTCTGCATTTGGCCATGCAAAAACCAAATCTGCACCGATGGACTTACTGTTTAGTGCAACATAAGCACCTCCATAGGCTTTTCGTAAAATCACCGTCATTTTTGGGACCGTAGCTTCTGAATAGGCATAGAGGATTTTCGCACCGTGACGGATGATCCCGCCATGTTCCTGCTTGATTCCAGGGAAGAAGCCCGTAACATCTTCAAAGGTAATCAATGGGATATTGAAGGAATCACAGAAACGGATAAAGCGGGCTGCTTTGTCAGAGGAATCAATGTCGAGCCCTCCTGCCATGAATTTTGGCTGATTACAGACAAGGCCAACGACTTCTCCTTTGATACGGGCCAGTCCAACGACGATATTTTTGGCAAATTCTTTCTGGACCTCCATAAAGCTGTCTTCATCCACAATTTCATTGATGACCGTGCGGACGTCATAAGGTCGGATAGCATCGAATGGAATCAGATCCGTTAAATTTCCACGATAATCATCTTCTTCATCCACTTCCAAACGAGGTGGCTTCTCCTCATTATTTTGTGGTAAATACGCTAATAGTCTTCGAACCTCGAGAAGGACCTCTTCTTCCGTTTTTCCTCTGAAATGAGCATTCCCGCTGATGGAGTTATGGACCTTCGCACCGCCTAAATCTTCTGAACTGATTTTCTCACCGGTGACTGTTTCAATTACTTTCGGTCCTGTGATGAACATTTGACTTGTATCATCCACCATAAACACAAAATCCGTGATGGCAGGGGAATAAACCGCTCCTCCTGCACAAGGTCCCATGATCACGGAGATTTGTGGAATCACTCCGGAATAAATGGAGTTTCGATAGAAGATATGTCCGTATCCATCTAAAGAAACGACGCCTTCTTGAATTCTTGCTCCCCCTGAATCATTTAATCCAATGAAAGGTGCACCATTTTTGACTGCCAGATCCATGACATGTGATATCTTCTTCGCATGCATTTCCCCCAATGCGCCGCCAAATACCGTGAAATCCTGAGAAAATAAGTAGATGGGTTTTCCATTTACTTTTCCATAACCTGTGACGACTCCATCTCCGGGGCCTTGAACCCCGTCCAGTCCAAAGTCTGAACAGCGATGCTCAATGAATGGATTAAGCTCAACAAAGCTGCCCGGATCCACTAATATATCGATTCGTTCTCTGGCAGTCAATTTTCCTTTTTCGTGCTGCTTATCTATTTTTTTATCTCCGCCGCCTAATTCTACTTCTCTTCTGCGATCGTACAATTCATTAATCTTTTCATAGATATCCATTATGTTACTCCCCCTTGATGTTTGATTTATCACATAGTTCATATAGTACACCGTGCGCTGACTTTGGATGCATGAAGGCAACTGCAGCTCCGCCAGCCCCCGTTTTCGGTGTTTCGTTGATCATCCGCACTCCACTCACTTGCAGTTCCTTGATCCGCTTTTCAATTCCTTCGACACCAAAGGCGATATGGTGAATACCTTCTCCCTTTTTCTCAATGAACTTGGCAATCGGACTTTCTTTATGTAGTGGTTCAAGTAATTCAAGCTTAATATTTCCACCATCAATAAATGCTACTTTCACACCTTGATTTCCCACTTCTTCGACCTTGACGAGTGAAAGCCCAAGAGTATCTTCGTAAAATGGAAGAACATTGTCTATTGATGATACTGCTATTCCGATATGGTCTACCTTTTTCATCCCTATCATCCCCTTGTTGTTTACATGCTCCACCCGTATAGTATTCGATAAACGTTGTCGAATTCCCTCCTAATCCGACGAATAATTAAAGCGTTTTCTTTTTTGCCAATGGTTGTTTTCTCTGACTATTCACGATAAAATAGAGTTGAAAATCGCCTCTTTAAGGCGAGATGAAGAATGGAGAGATACAATGGGTAATAAAAAATTACAAAAAATAATTGTATTTGTCATGTTGTTTGCGATGATTGCATCGACAATCATGGCGGGACTGACTTTCTTATTATAATAGAAAACAAAGGATCTGCTTTTCGACCCGGTCGATTAGCAGATCCTTTTTATTTTATCGAACCGTGTTCTTTTCCCAGCTGATAGAAGCTTTTGTTCGTTTTGACGACTAGAACCTTTGTTCCGACCGGCACCTGATCAAAGAGATATTCGACATGTTTATTATGCATTCTTATGCATCCATTTGAGATATATTTGCCTATGCTTGAAGGTTGATTCGTTCCATGGATTCCATAGATCCTTCCATCTGTCCCCTTTGCGTCAAATCCGATCCACCTTGAACTCAATGGATTCCGCGGGTCTCCACCGGGAATATTCTTCTTACGGTAATATGGGTTCTTGGCTTTAACTGTTACATTAAATAGTCCCTCCGGGGTGAGGGTCGTCGTTTTCCCTGTTGCTACCGGGAATGTGCGCTGAACCTTCCCGTCGTCGATGTAGGCTAGTTGATTACTTTCCTTGTTCACGATAATAAATGGATCCCCGGGCAGTGGATTCCTTCCAAGCGGCCATATGGGAGAAGCGAACAAGATAATGGCAAGAAGTATACGCATCCTATCACCTTTTTCGTGTTTTAGGTGTAGTTTACTTCCTTTTGATCATTTTCATCCTTCTTTATTCCTTTAAACGAGCTTTTCAGAAGAAGGTACTGCTCCATCTCTTGAACAAATTGATAGAGAGCGGCGCGTGTTTCAAATTCTTCCCTCGTCTTCGGTAAATCCATCTGTTCAAACTCCACTTTCATATCGTACAATTTTTTTAAATAAAACAGGGCCGTGTTTCCCGGGTGTATGTGATCACTCAGCTCATCCAGAAATTCTGCAATCCGATGTCCCTGCTCTATCGTCAATGAGATCGATGTCGCAATCGGTAAGATACGTTGTAGGATTTCGAACTGTTTTTCCCTCATTTTAAAGTACAAATAATATAAGTTCTCATGTCGTAGAAAGTGATTTTCAACATCCTTGAATGCGATCGTCTTCGCTTCTTTAAGCAATTGTTCTGTTTCAGTGATTTCTTTTCCATCCCATTGGCTATCATTTGTTCTCAGGTAGTTGATCATTTCACAAAAGATTTTATAGAAATTGGCTTCGATCTTTTCTTGATATTCGATCATCTTTTTATCAACGCTTGGCATATACAAATTCATAACAAGAGCGATCCCGATCCCGATGACAATGATGCCTAATTCATTCTCGAATAGTCCGAGGGTCACCTTTCCTGCCGAATAAATATGTAAAATGATAACGGAACTGGTGACGATTCCTTCTTTGATATTCAAGGCTACCGTTATCGGAATGAACACAAGTAATAACAAGCCGATTACGGCAGGATGATAGGCAATGAACTCAAAGAACGCAGCCGAAATCACCATGGCAATCACACAGGCCAGGAACCGGCTCCATGAAGCGTTAACCGACTTCTTCTTCGTGTTCTGAATGCACAGTATCGTCAAAATCCCTGCTGATACAAAGTTATCCAGCTGAAACCACTGTGCAATGCTGATCGCAACCGCTGTGCCGATCCCAGTCTTAAGTGTTCGATACCCGATTCGAAACATTCATTTTTCTCCTAACTCTTTCTTTTTTTAGCTACTTTAGAATACCATATTTCCCCTTGAACATAAAAAGGAGGATTAACGAAACTGTCGCTAATCCTTCCATCGTTTAAAGTATTTTCTCTAAGAATTCTTTTCCACGTTCGCTTTGCGGGTTCGAGAAAAAAGGAAGAGGCTCTCCTTCTTCGACAATCTTACCATCATCCATGAATAAGACTCTGTCTGCCACTTCTCTGGCAAAGCCCATTTCATGGGTTACAATGATCATCGTCATCCCTGAATGAGCAAGTGATTTCATGACTTCCAGCACCTCTTTGACCATTTCCGGATCCAGTGCAGATGTCGGTTCGTCAAAAAGCATCACTTTCGGTTCCATGGCCAGTGCCCTTGCAATCGCTACACGCTGTTTTTGGCCTCCTGATAATCGGTTTGGGTACTCATCACTTTTTTCTTTCAAACCGACTTTTGTTAGAAGGTCCGTCCCTAATTTTTTTGCATCTGTTCTGTTTAGCCCCTTCACTTTCAGTGGAGCGTAGATCACGTTTTCCAACGCCGTCATATGCGGAAAGAGGTGAAAGTGTTGAAATACCATACCTATATCTTGTCTCAATTTGCTAATATTTTTGCCTTTCACAACAGCTTCTTCAAAGTATAGCGATCCTGAAGTTGGTTCCTCTAAATAATTGAGGCAGCGGAGCAGAGTGGATTTCCCGGAACCCGAAGGACCGATCAATGCGACAACCTCCCCTTTTTCTACGGAGAAATCTATCCCTTTCAATACTTGAAGCTTACCGAACGACTTGGTGATTTTTTTTGCTTTAATCATTCCCACGTAGTCTCCCTTCCAGTGCTTTCCCTAATAAGGTTAGAATCATGACAAGAACATAATAAATCAGTCCTGCAAATAAGAGTGGTTCGAAAAAGGAATACAAATCACTACCTACCATATACGAGCGTCTCATCACATCTGCGGCTCCGATAACAGTGACGATGGCAGATTCCTTCGTAAGGGTGATAAATTCGTTCATTAAGGCAGGCAAAATGTTTTTAATGGCCTGAGGCAGGATCACATCTTTCATCATCAAACGATATGGAACCCCAAGGGCCACGGCCGCTTCCTTCTGCCCTTTATCCACTGCATTGATTCCCGCACGGATGATTTCGGAAATATAGGCAGCTGAATTAAGGAAAAAGAAAGGATCGCTGCTGTATACGGTTCGATCTGAGTTCCAAAAAGCTGAGGCGAGCCATAAAAGATGATCATTAATTGCAGAACTAAAGGAGTCCCCCGAAAAACCGATGTATAAATATCTGCAAGGAATGTTAAAGGTTTGATGGAACTTATTTTACAAAGAGCAAGCAGAATACCGAAGGCAAATCCAATTATTCCTGCTAGCCCGACAATTTTAAGAGTGACCTTCAATCCTTCCAAAATAAAAGGAATCGAAGGGATCAGTTGTTGAAAATCAAGTGGCATTGTATTCTCCTCCAATCGTGCTGTTAAATAGGAAGGGCTAACCGATGATGGGTTAGCCCTTCTATCAATCTACTGTTCTCCGTTAAACCACTTTTCAGCCAGTTTATCCAATTCTCCATTTTCCTTGAGCTTTTTCAATGCATCGTTGAATTCGCTTGTAAGCTCACTATCCTTTGGAAGTGCAACGGCAGAACCGGCCTCTTCTTCGTTCACGTCCATTGTATTTCCTTGAAGTTCTTTATTTTTATCCAAATAACCATTTGCTACTGTATTTTCGATGATAATGGCATCAAAACGTCCATTTTGCAAATCCTGGATCAGCTCAGGAATACGGTCACGGGTCTCTACTTTTAATGGGATGGATGTGGAAAGTTCTTCTGCAGCATCCTGTTGGATGGAACCTAACTGAACCCCAACCGTTTTCCCATCAAGGTCTTTTTCGCTTTGAATTCCGCTCTCTTTAGTTGAGATGATCATATCTTTTGCGGTGTAGTAGACATCACTGAAGTCAACGTTCTTTTGTCGTTCCGGCGTAGGGGTCATAGCTGAAAGCACAAAGTCCACCTGGCCTGTTTTAAGCGCTGAAATTAATCCGCTGAACTCCATATCTTTGATCTCGATTTCATATCCAAGTTCATCTGCCAGCAAATGAGCCAAGTCAATGTCGTACCCGATAAATTCATCACTGTTTGCCGTATCGACATATTCGAATGGTTTATAGTCAGCCGACGTACCCATAATCAGTTTCTTTGATTCACCTGAAGCGGTTCCTGCATTCTCTTCTCCTGCACCACACGCAGCAAGAGTAGTAGAAACGATTAATACGAATATAAGAGATAATACCTTTTTCATTGTAATTCCTCCTCGATCAAAATGTATAAATATAATATATAATGTATATTAATTACTATATTCGTATTGTAGCAGAGATAAATATTTATGCAATAGTTTTAATAATTATAGATAAATGTTTATATTTTCTGAAAATTAAAGTGATTTTTATTAGGTTTTTTTAGTTAGAGGAAATAGAGAAGGATGAATATTATTCAAATAATATTCATTATTAGTGGAATTGAGCGTCGTCGAAACTTCTGGCTGTCACAATTGAGGTAAGTTTCACAAATAATTGAGAGGAATTGAGTATGGATCCGGTAAGAGGGATCATTTTAATTGCGTAATTTAGTAAAAAAAAGAATATATCAATTCCCAACTTCCAACCAACATAAAAAACCCGTCAAGCTTCTCACTCTACTTGTGAGAAACCTGACGGGCTATTTTCATCTTACTTACACTTCTTCACAATACTGATCGAAGTACGATTGAATTTTGTTCACAACCGACATTGGGTCATGACCTTCAATTTCATGTCTTTCTACCATTGTCAATAACTTACCGTCTTTTAATAGAGCAAATGACGGAGAAGATGGCGGATAGCCGGTAAAGTAGCTGCGCGCTTTCGCAGTGGCTTCTTTATCCTGGCCGGCGAAAACCGTTACCAATTGATCTGGTCGTTTATCATAATGAATGGAATGAGCTGCTGCTGGACGTGCAATTCCACCGGCGCAACCACAAACGGAGTTAATCATCACGAGTGTTGTACCTTCTTTAGCGAAAGCTTGATCTACTTCTTCTTCTGTTGTTAACTGAGCATAACCGGCTTGTTCAATTTCTTGTCGAGCCTGGCGAACAACATCATTCATAAATAAATTGAAATCTATATCCATGCTTGAACTCTCCTTTTAATCGCTGACTTAATCATTCTCCATAAGAGCAGGAATTTTGATGTACCCCTATCATAACAATTTCAAACCCTATGTTTCAATTAAAATTAACTAAACCCGTTAATGAATTGCACCCTTATATCGCTTTAGCAATTCTTCTACTGCCTGAGTAGTCGTGTAGTCCCCTTCCTTCACACGCCCTTCCATGTGTGGAAGGGCAGACTTTATATCCTTATGGAAAAAGAAATCTGACAAGACTCTTTCTTTCAACATCGTATGAAACCATTCCTGCTTTTGGAGAAGTCGCCTTTCTTCAAATACTCCCTGTTCTTTTGATTGCTTCTCAAACTGTTGAATCACATTCCACATCTCTTTTAATCCCTCATTTTTCAATGCAGAACAGGTATAAGCCTTTGAGCTCCAACCTTTAGTTGCGGGAGTCAAGAAGTGGAGGATTTGGTTCAGCTCTCTTCTTGTTTTCTCTGCGAGAGGTTTATTTTCTCCATCCGCTTTGTTGACAAGTAATGCATCGGCGAGCTCCATGATCCCCTTTTTCATTCCTTGAAGCTCGTCCCCGGCTCCAGTGATGACGAGCAGGAGGAAGAAATCCACCATTTGCCTCACCATCACTTCACTTTGACCGACTCCAACGGTTTCAATGATCATCAGATCATATCCGGCCGCTTCGCATAAGAGAAGTGTTTCACTGGTTTTCCGGTGTACTCCACCAAGTGTACCTGCAGTAGGGGAAGGTCTTACAAAAGCACGGGGGTTTTTCGATAATTGTTCCATCCTTGTTTTATCCCCCAGAATACTGCCACCAGAAATGGATGAGCTGGGATCAATTGCAAGGACGGCAACCCGGTGGCCCTGCTCACATAACATTTCCCCGAACGCTTCTATAAATGTACTTTTACCGGCTCCCGGCACACCTGTAATGCCGATCCGAAAGCTTTTTCCCGTATAGGGCAGGAGCTCCTGCAACAGTTCCTGTCCCTTGACATAATGCTGTTCTGCATTGCTTTCAATCAGCGTGATGGCCTTGGCCAAGGAGCTACGGTCACCATTCAAGACCCCGTCCTTTAAATCGGTAATCGATACAGAATCCTTTTTCTTCTTCACAAACCGCTTCTTTCGCCCTGATTCATGCTCTGCCATTATTCAGCCACTTCCTCATAGCCCAGCACTTCATAAATTTCTTTGATGACTTTTTGTGCAGCAACGGGAATGATCGTCCCTGGTCCAAAAACGGCAGAGGCTCCGTTATTCAATAGGAAGTCATAATCCTTAGCCGGAATCACTCCACCAATGACAACGAGAATGTCTTCTCTTCCTAATTTCTTTAGTTCTGCTACCAGTTGAGGCAAGAGTGTTTTATGTCCTGCGGCAAGTGAACTTACACCGATGACATGCACGTCATTTTCGACTGCTTGCAGAGCCGTTTCTTCCGGCGTCTGGAATAATGGTCCGATATCCACATCAAAGCCAAGGTCTGCGAACGCTGTGCTGATCACCTTAGCACCTCTGTCATGCCCGTCCTGTCCCATCTTTGCAATCAGGATACGCGGTCTTCTTCCTTCGTTTTCCAAGAATTCTTCTGTCATCTCTTTCACGACGTTGATTTCTTGTTCATTTGAAAAGTTCGAGCTGTACACCCCGCTTATACTCCGGATCGTTGCTTTATGTCGTCCTGATACTTTTTCAATGGCATCAGATATTTCTCCGAGTGTCGCCCGGGCTCTCGCTGCCTCTACCGCTTTTTCAAGGAGATTCCCTTCTCCTGTTTCTGCTACAAGCGACAATGCCTCGAGCGTTTCGGTTACTCTATTCTCATTTCGTTCTTCTTTAAGCATTTGAATTCGCTCAATTTGCTTTTGTCTTACAACTGTATTATCAATGTCCAGCGTTTCAATCGGATCTTCCTTGTCCAGGCGATACTTATTTACCCCGACTATCGCTTCATCCCCGGAATCAATCATTGCCTGTCTTCTTGCAGCCGCTTCCTCGATCCGCATCTTCGGCAATCCGGTTTCAATCGC
The DNA here is from genome assembly GCF_056159585.1 of Rossellomorea sp. ABR4_004. NCBI lineage: Bacteria > Bacillati > Bacillota > Bacilli > Caryophanales > Bacillaceae > Rossellomorea > Rossellomorea sp. ABR4_004. The sequence continues at coordinate 624,621 of NZ_JBSWVM010000001.1, forward strand.
CTTGGTCATGCCGCCAAGCTCTTCGATTTCTTCGATATGCTCCCAGGCCTTCTCCATCAACTGATCAGTCAAGGATTCAACATAATGTGAACCGGCCCATGGATCAATCACTTTCGTAATAGCGGTTTCCTCTTGAAGGTATAGCTGTGTGTTACGTGCGATCCGGGCAGAAAAGTCTGTCGGCAGGGCAATCGCTTCGTCCAATGCATTGGTATGAAGAGATTGCGTATGACCCATAGCAGCCGCATGCGCCTCAAGTAGTGTACGAATGACATTATTATACGGATCCTGCTCCGTTAAGCTCCATCCGGACGTTTGGGAGTGGGTTCTGAGCGCCAACGATTTCGGATTATCAGGACTGAATGTTTTCATCATTTTCGCCCAGATTCTCCTCGCCGCCCTCATTTTGGCCACTTCCATGAAATAATTCATGCCAATCGCCCAGAAGAATGAAAGTCTTGGTGCAAAGGAGTCGATATCGATCCCTGCCTGGAGACCTGTCCGCACATACTCAAGACCATCTGCCAGCGTATAAGCCAGCTCAATATCGGCAGGCGCTCCCGCTTCTTGCATATGATACCCGGAAATACTAATGCTATTAAACTTCGGCATATGTTTGGACGTATACTCAAAGATGTCTGCAATTATCTTCATGGATGTTTCAGGAGGATAAATATAGGTGTTCCGCACCATATACTCTTTTAAAATATCATTTTGAATCGTACCGGACAGCTTCTCCTGCGAAACGCCCTGTTCTTCTGCGGTGACGATATAAAAGGCAAGGATAGGCAGCACCGCTCCGTTCATCGTCATGGAAACAGACATTTGATCAAGAGGTATTCCATCAAACAGAATCTTCATATCCAGAATCGAATCGATGGCCACTCCCGCTTTTCCTACATCCCCTACCACCCGTGGATGATCGGAATCATAGCCACGATGAGTAGCTAAATCAAAAGCGACAGACAGACCTTTCTGCCCCATGCTTAAGTTTCTTCTATAAAAGGCATTGCTTTCTTCTGCTGTTGAAAATCCTGCATACTGCCTTACCGTCCAAGGACGATTCACATACATCGTCGGGTACGGTCCCCTTGTATAAGGTGCCAAGCCTGGGAGGTCTTCTCCATGGGATATATCCTTTGAGTCTTCTTCTGAATAAAGAGATTTAATGACGATCTTCTCATTTGTCTCATAGGTGCTGCCTGTTAGAGAACCATCATTCATTCTCGCTTCTTTCGAATAAGGGTTGATTTCTTGCCAATCAGGCTTTGTCATTGTCAGTTCCCTCCTCCCAGATGGTTAATAGCTCATCTACTTTTTTCAGTATGTTTTGCTTATTGTAAATGGATCCATTCAGTCCTAAACGAACCCACTCATGCTCATCAGGTATTTTCCCCGCTGCGTCAATCACAATGGTCGAATCAATATGATGAATCGACTCAATCAGCATAGGCAGTTTGTCTTGATATTCTTCCTCTGTTCCACAAACCACATAGTATGGATAACGGGTTTCTTCCACAAATTGAAGTATATCTTCCTTAGAGAAGCACTCTTTACTTTGATTTGCATGAATGCCACCCGTCGCTAAAAATCCTTTTACAAAATCAGCCCGAGGCTTATGGGTTTTTAGCTTTCCTAACCCTATTAAACCTGCCACCGGTTTACTTGTCAGCTCGTGTGTCCTTTCTCTTAATCTTTCAAAAGGAAGCGACAATCGCTCACCCACATTATTAGATGATGGAGTTTGAAATGTCTCCTCAAGATTTGAATAGATATTCGTCCCGATCATTGAGTTTTTTCTTGTGGCTAAATCATGAATACGTGACTCTCTCACTCTATTTATTTTTTCATGAATGGAACCATTTTTCAGACAGACAAAAATTCCCCCATCTCCATGGACCTGTTGAAATTCCTTCCATGCAAGCTTACCTACCTCTTCTGATAACCATTCCACATAATATGAACCGCCTCCAGGGTCGACCACTTTATCCAAATGAGCTTCTTCCCCAAGGATCAGTTGCGTATTCCGGGCAATTCTCTCAGAAAACGCGTTCACTTCCCCACTCACTTCATTGAATGGAGCAACAAGAAGATAATCCACCCCAGCAAGAATGGCAGAAAACGCTTCTCCTCCCCCGCGGAGCATATTGACATACGGATCGAGTGTGGATTTGTTCAACTGAGACGTTTCCGCACTGCAGCTGACCGAATGAGCGATCGCTTGTTCTGAAAGTCCATAAGACGATAATACTTCTTGCCACAATTTCTTAAAGGCTCTGATTTTGGCTATTTCCATAAAGAAATGGCTACCTACTGAAAAGTGAAAATGCATTTTTCCAGCAATCTTTTCTATAGTCCATCCTTTTTCCTGAAGTGTTTCAATATAAGCGACCCCTTCACTCAGGCCGTATGCCAATTCCTGCGTGGCACTTCCTCCACTATTATGATACTGGGCAGAATTAATGATTATGGTCTTCAGATTAGGCAGATGCTTATCTACATCTTTGACAACCTCCAACCAATCTTCAAACAACTCCCGATTTTCATTTATTGGATCAAAGCCCATTACACCTTTGATGTCCCTCAGTTCAGGAATTTCCATCATTCGCTGAATAGAGAGTGCTGTCTTTTTTTCAATGGAAAAGACAGGAGTCTCTAACTCAACGACTTCTTTTATAAATTGATGGAAGCCTTCTCTTATGTCTAAGTCACCTACTTGAAATGAAACACAGTTCTGCCCCCGGGATAATGCTTCCTTCATTGCAGAAGTGAGTTCCTCCCAAGAGCCCCTTTTGACCGGTTGAGCGATGAACCATTTTGGAGTCCTCTCCAATTTCCCTTGAACATTAGGGATATAAGCATTCACCCTATCCACTCCTGGTAAATCTTCTTTCGTGTATAACGGTTTAAGTTCAATATTTTCATAGGTTTTCGTATGTAAGGAACGAATCCCTTTCCCCTTTAACGCTATTTCAGCTGCTTCTTGCCATTCTGTAAGTGTTCGTCGACTGAATGATTGCTCTTTCATATCACTAAGCTTCATAGTACCCCTCTTTCGACCTGCATGATTGTAATCGTTTACATTTACATCTGAAGAATCTCACTTAACTAGCATGAATGCACATAGAACATTCGAAATGTTTATACTAATACTATTTTAGTATATAAAAGAAAACGTATTTCTTCAATCTCTCTGGTAAATGAATCAAAAAAGAAAGAAGAGTCGACGGGGTCGACTCTTCTTCCCTTAAGCTTTATTTCTTTGTATTGATATACAATTTACCTTCTGCACGTTTCGTTGTGACATTTCCATAATCATCGGAAATCTTCACTTCAATAAGTGCTCCAGGTGCCTTTACATTGGACGTGGCTGTATAATAACCGACGTAGTGACCTTCTGATGTTTCCATCATTGGAAGCTCATTTGCGTTTGTTACTTGGGATCGCGCATTTGTCAGTGGCATTTGGATGACGAATGTGGCATCTAAACCAGGCTCACTGTCAAATTCGATTTTAACCGATTCACCCTTCTTCAGCTCTTTATCTTCAGCAGGAAGAAGATTTTCAACAGCGATGTCACCAAATTTAGCAAAGACTGTCACTCTTTGTTTCTTCTTGTTTCCAGCTTTATCTTTCGCTACTACCTGGATGACATTTTCTCCTTCATTCAGAAGCAGTCTATGACTGAACTGTCCATCACTTACAGAAGCTTTCTCGCCGTTTACTTTTACCCAGGCGAGGTTTTCATCGACAATCGTTCCTTCTACCGTGATGGCTTCACGATTCGTTTTCATGCCTTCTTTCGGAGATGTGATGGCAAGCTCTGGCTTCACTTGATCAAGGGTGATGGTTACAGGCTCAGATGGTCCTGTCATCCCTTGCTCGGTTGCTGCTTTCGCTGTAATCGAATTCTCTCCATCTTGTAATGGAACATCCGCTGAGAAGGTACCATCTTCCATCGTTTCTGCTGTTGCCACTTCTTCGTCACCATTTAAGAGGTGGACGGTTGTGGTCGGGGCAGAAGTCCCTTCAACGGTAACCGACTCCTTATTTGTAAATGATCCATCTTTCGGTGATGTGATGACCGGTGCAGTGACTTCATAATTCACTGTTGCACGAATCATATAGTTCCCTTCCTCTTCTGGTGCTTGTGACCATGCACCTCCGACGAATTGCCAGCTTCTTGCGGCATATTCGCCATCTTCATCTGTCCCAAGTCCTGGTGCATTCGGATTTGGAGCTGATTGAATGTAAACCATGTAGAAATCTCCTTCTACCATGATGCCATGCTCGCTTAGATCTACATGTGTCCATTCCCCGTTACGTAAAGCAGTTCCATCAAACGGACCAGCTACTTTCTTACCAGGAGCGCCATCAGGACCAGATGCATCATAAACGGCAACTTGGAATTCTGTACCGCCTGGTACTGGCCATTCTGTATCCCAGAAGCGGAATAACCCACCTGTAACCAATGCAGTTTCATTTCCTTCTTCAAGAGACATTTTCACAGCCCATCCATTACCCGCATCATAGAATGCACGTGCGTTTTCAGCTGTTCCATCATCGTAACCAATTTCACCAGGATACCCGATGAAAGGCTCTAATGAAACATCGGCATTTGTGACTTCTCCACCTTCAACTGTTACGGTCATTTCCTTACTATAGTAGTAAGGTGCAACTACCTTAAGGGTGTACTCACCTTCATATGCCTCCAGTTCATATTCACCATTTTCATTCGTTTCTACCGGCTCCACAACAGCATCTTCAAGTACGAAGACAGTAGCTCCCTCAACCGGTTCTCCAGAAATTTCATTTGTGACTGTTCCCGTAATATTTCCTTGAGGAATTTCTTCAAGTGTAAAATTGGCGTTAGATGTTTGATCGGCTTCTATGGTTACACTTTGTGTTTCTGATCTGAATCCATAGGTTGATGCTTGCAGCGTAAACTCTCCGGCTGCATGAGTCATTTCATACGATCCATTGGCAGGGTTCGTATACACCGAACGTCCTGTTTCCAGCACGCTTACTTCCGCTTGCAGTGGAAGCAGCACTGGCCCTGGTACGTTTCCTTCTACCGGAGTTTCTTTGCTTACATGTTTAGCCATTTTGATTTTATTCGGATTTACACTCGGTTTCTTTGAAACGGATGATGACTTTTCATCCTTCGATTTCAATCCAAGGTTCATCTTTTTAGCTGGAAGAATCGATTCAGCACTTAGTTTCACATCGTCGACGTACCAGCCCTGTTTCACAACACTTCCATCTGATGTAACATTGAAAGCGATGTAGATTCGCTGACCAGCATATTGACTTAGATCCACTTCCCCGTCGATCCAGCCATCCGTATCCCCATTTACCCGAAGCGCCTGCGTCCACTCTTCACCGTCCGTGGAAACAAACACATGACCATAATCATAGTTTCTTTCTAGCTCATGCCACTGCTTGAATTGTAAGAAGCTATTTCCTTCAGGTAAATCAATCGGAGGCATTTGTAATGACATGTTGGCACTGTTGTCATACGTACCATCCAGACTTGTTGCATATACCTTTTCTCCTGAAGTGGCTGCTCCAGGACCATTTACCGGTACACCCCACTCCCAGCTGTTTCCTGGTCCATAAGAATTCCAGCCACTTGGAGAAGACTCAAAGTCCTGCTCATATCCGACTGTGATTCCCGGAAGAAGAGTGACAGAATAGGCATCCGTTTCTACTTCATTTCCGCCAAAGTCCATTGCGGACCATTTATACGTAACACTTTCTCCTGTCAGTGCTTCTCCAGGAATGGTAGCCTCATATGTTCCTGATGTATAGTCACCTGCAGATCTTGTTGCTTCAACAGATTCCCAAGCACCATCCTGATTTTGATAATGTAATGAAACATTTGTTACACTCACATTATCATTTGCTTCCGCTTGGAGTGGTAGATTCATTCCTTCAAATGCTTCACCAGGGGCTTCATGACTGATTACTGGAGCTTCAGAGTCATCCCCTTCTTTTGAAACTTGCCCTTCTACTTTTCCAATACCGCTCATCACGGATGAAACGGCATCGAATGCGTTAACCAAGCCATGACCATATCCATTATTAGGTGTTTCAGGGAAGGTACCGTCTGTCAATGGAACGGCCGTTGACATTAAGATTTCTTCCATTTCATCAACCGTCAAGCTTGCATCCACTTGTCTCAATAATGTTGCAACTGCAGAGACGTGAGGACCAGCCATTGATGTACCATTCCATCCGCCTTCGTAGTTACTTCCCGGTACTGAAGAGCGAATATTCACTCCCGGGGCGGAAATTTCAGGTTTAACTTCCTCGTATGGAGAAGGACCCTGTAGTGAGAAACTTCCAAGATTGTCATTAATATCCGTTGCGCCCGTTGCAAATGACTCAGGATAATTTGCAGGTGTTGCAATTGAACCCGGGCCACCTGGATTAAATAAGGTTGTATTACCAGCAGAGAACTCAGGGAATATTTCGGCCGCTCTCCATGCGTTCACCATATCCCGGTACCACTCATCAAGACCGGGACCGCCACCCCATGAGTTATTGACAACATCTGGAGCCATCTCCGGATGCGGGTTGCCCTCAGCATCCTTAGGAGCAAGAATCCATTCTCCCGCTTCTAACAAATCAACATCTGTTCCTCCATCTGCCGTGAATGCTTTTACAGCAATCCACTTTGCTCCCGGAGCGACGCCGATCTGATTGCTGCCGTCAGGTTCTGAACCAACCATTGTTCCTGTAACATGTGTACCGTGTCCTTGATCATCATAAGGTGCACTTTGCCCAGCTGTTGCATCAAACCAGCTGAATTCATGATCAGGGGCATCAGGATTTTGAGGGTCATATCCTCTGTATTTCCCCTGTAAAGCCGGATGATTCCATTGAACACCTGTATCAATCGATGCTACAACAGTTCCAGCTCCATCAATTCCCATATCCCAAACCGCCGGTGCACCGACTCTGTCAATATTCCATTCAATCGACGCCGGACTGTTTTGGACTTCTTTTTCTGCAACGCTAGCTGAATCTTCAACTTTTGCCGGTTGAATAAGCTGACGCGTTTCATTCGGCAAGATTTTCTCAACATCAGCAAAGGTTGAAATTTTATCCATTACCTCTTTTGTGGAAGTAACGGCCATTCCGTTTACAACGTAGAAGTCTTTTATTTCTTTTACTGCACCGGACTTCTTTTGTTTCGTTAAGTATTCTTTCACTTCTGCTTGAGATTCAAGGGCCGTGGCACGAAGCTCGGAAACGACCACATTTCGTTTCAGTAATTTTTTGCTGTTAGCAGACAGCTTCTGCTTTTTCGCTTTTTCAGCCGCCTTCTTAGCTACAGCCTTCGTATCAAGCTGCTCCTTGAACTTCACTAAGTATGTGACGTGCTTATCTTTCTTGAATTGATCATGTAGTTTCGATGTGATCTTTGATTGTGGACTTACCTTTGCGCTTTCGCTTGCCGAAGTGGATGGTTTTTCTTTAGCCAAAGCTGATTGTGAGGTATTCGCTGCCCCAGCATTGAATGGAAATAATAATGGGACAAACATTACTAAGGTGAGTACAATGGATAACCATCTTGCCTTTCGCTTTCTACCTGTCATCTAATTCCCTCCCAGTAATTTTTGATTCCTTCAGTAAACCCGACACCTCCCTGATTCACTACTTGGTAAAAAGTAGGTGTTGAACCAAAGATACCCAAATAACAATGTAAAATGTTGTAAAATTATGTCGGATTAAATCTGAATATTCGGAAATTAATAGAAAAGTCACCTTCTCGCATATTTCATGTATGCATATAGTCACACAGATAATATAACTACAGGAATATTTTGGATTTCGATGCACATCTCATAGGTTAAAAGGATGAAGCACCCCTACCATTTTGTATGAAGCAGGAAATAAATGAGAGAGAAGACTTAGGAGGATATTCAATCTTGAAAGCACTCGGAAAACGACCTATAAATAGTAAAATCATTATCGTCAGGATATTCTTCCAGTTATAATTTTCCTTTTTTTCCTGATTCCTTGGGCTTACCCTTTAGTTTTAATAATCCTTTCTATCCAGAAGCAAAAAAAAACAAGGACCAACCACCCAGGGTCAGTCCTTGTCACTAATTAATAGACAGATGTATTTTCTTTTGATGTATTTTCTAAGATTTCTTTCACCCGCTGCAAGAATCTTCCGCATACCAATCCGTCAAGAACACGGTGATCAAGTGACATACACAGGTTCACCATATCACGAACTGCGATCATCCCGTTGTTCATGACAACTGGACGCTTCACAATCGACTCCACTTGAAGAATCGCTGCTTGAGGATAATTAATGATACCCATCGATTGTACTGAACCAAATGAACCGGTATTGTTGACTGTAAATGTGCCTCCCTGCATATCTTGAGAAGTTAATTTACCACTGCGGACTTTTCCGGCAAGCTCAGTAATTTCTCTTGCAATTCCTTTGATCGTCTTTTCGTCTGCATTTTTGATCACAGGCACATATAGTGCATCATCTGTGGCCACTGCAATGGAAAGATTGATGTCTTTCTTTTGAACAATCTTGTCCCCTGCCCACATAGAGTTGATTTGCGGATACTCTTTAAGGGCTTGCGCTACAGCTTTCACAAAGAATGCGAAGAATGTCAGATTAAAACCTTCACGCTGCTTGAATTCCGTTTTTAGTGAGTTTCTATAATCAACAAGGTTTGTAACATCCACTTCCATCATCGTCCATGCGTGAGGAGCTTCATGCTTGCTGCGAACCATGTTGGATGCGATGGCTTTACGAATTCCCGAAACCGGGATTTCAATATCACCAGGTAAAACAGGAACGTTCGCTGCAGGTGCGGATTGCTTGGCCGGTTGTTGAACTGCTTGTTCTTTCACTGGCGCTTGCTGAGGCGCCGGAGCTTCAGCCATAGGCGCCGGAGCATCTCCTGCTTTTGGAATATTACCTGACTCAATGATCTTCTTGAGATCTTTACGAGTGATACGACCGCCGTTTCCAGTGCCTTCCACTTGATTCAGATCAATATCATGCTCTTGAGATAGCTTTAACACGGCAGGGGAATATCTTGCTTTATTCCCACTATCTTTACTTGGAGCCTTCGTTTTAGGTGCTGATTGAGGCGTTTCATCCGCTTCTTTCTTAGGCGCTTCTTTCGGAGTTTCTTCAACAGATGCAGAACCTTCACCTTCTACCTCAATCGAACAAATGATTTCTCCGACTTCAAGAGTGTCTCCTTCATCAGCAATCAAATCTTTAATGGTACCCGTAAAGGATGATGGTACCTCTGCGTTTACTTTATCCGTTTGAACTTCCGCAATCGGATCATATTTATTGACGGTATCACCAGGTGAAACCAACCATTTACTTATTGTACCTTCTGTAACACTTTCCCCTAGCTGAGGCATTTTCATATTTTCTATACCCAATGAGGAACCCTCCTTACTGTTGAGTTTAATTGGTTATTTTGATTAAAATTCTGCGAGTTCACGCATTGCTTTTTCTACTTTGTCCGGGTTAATCATAAAGTATTTTTCCATTGTTGGTGCATATGGCATTGAAGGAACGTCAGGACCGGCAAGACGTTTGATTGGAGCATCAAGCTCGAATAAACAATTTTCAGCGATAATTGCAGAAACCTCACCCATGATGCTTCCTTCTTTATTGTCTTCTGTCACGAGCAGAACCTTACCGGTTTTAGAAGCTGCTTCAATGATCGCTTCTTTATCTAATGGATAGATCGTACGTAAATCAAGGATGTGCGCCTCAATTCCGTCTTGGGCAAGCTTTTCTGCTGCTTGTAGGGCAAAGTGAACACACAAACCGTAAGTGATGACTGTGATGTCCTCCCCTTCGCGCTTCACGTCTGCTTTTCCGATTGGAAGAGTATAATCATCCTCAGGTACTTCTCCTTTAATTAGACGGTAAGCACGTTTGTGTTCGAAGAATAATACTGGATCTTCGTCACGGATCGCCGCTTTCAGCAAGCCTTTCACATCATAAGGAGTAGAAGGCATGACTATTTTCAATCCTGGCTGATTAGCGAAAACCGCCTCAACGGATTGAGAGTGATAAAGTGCTCCGTGAACTCCACCGCCGTATGGTGCACGAATAACCATCGGACAGGTCCAATCATTATTCGAACGATAACGAATACGTGATGCTTCAGAAATGATTTGGTTCACAGCAGGCATGATAAAATCAGCGAACTGCATTTCTGCAATCGGTCTCATACCATACATGGCAGCTCCGATTCCAACTCCTGCAATAGCTGATTCTGCAAGTGGTGTATCAAGGACACGATCTTCTCCAAATTGATCATACAATCCGTGAGTCGCTTTGAATACTCCACCTTTTTTCCCTACATCTTCTCCAAGAACAAATACTTTCTCATCACGTTCCATTTCTTCTCTAATGGCCATTGTTACGGCATCAATATATGAAATTACTGGCATAATTGAATTCCCCCTTACTTCTCTTCTGCATAAACATGCTTCATCGCTGATTCTGCTTCAGCATATGGAGCGTTTTCTGCATAATCCGTTGCTTCGTTCACGAGCTTCATAATGCGATCATTGATTTCTTTTTCAATGTCATCGTTCATAACGCCTGTCTCTTTCAGGTAAGCACCAAACGTGATGATTGGATCGTTTGTTTTCGCTTTTGCCACTTCGTCAGGAGAGCGATAGCTTCGATCATCATCATCAGAGGAGTGAGGAGTTAATCGATACGAAACTGTTTCAACAAGGGTCGGACCTTCCCCACGACGGCCACGATCCGCTGCTTCTTTGACCGCTTTATATACTTCGATTGGGTCATTTCCATCAACTGTGATTCCAGGCATTCCATAACCAATGGCACGATCGGACACTTTCTCACACGCTAATTGTTTTTCAATCGGAACTGAAATCGCATATTTGTTGTTTTCACACATGAAAATGACAGGAAGTTTATGTACACCTGCAAAGTTTGCGCCTTCATGGAAATCTCCCTGGTTGGAAGACCCCTCACCGAACGTCACAAACGTCACAACATCCTTCTTCTCCATTTTACCGGCTAGAGCGATACCAACTGCATGTGGCACTTGAGTGGTTACAGGAGATGAACCCGTTACGATATTATTTTTCTTTTGACCAAAGTGACCAGGCATTTGACGTCCACCTGAGTTTGGATCTTCTGCTTTTGCAAAACCTGATAGCATTAATTCCTGGGCGGTCATCCCGAATGTTAATACAACACCCATGTCACGATAGTACGGGAGTACATAATCCTTTTCACGGTCTAAAGCAAAGGCAGCACCAACTTGAGCCGCTTCTTGACCTTGACATGAAATAACAAATGGGATTTTACCCGAACGGTTCAGTAACCACATGCGCTCATCGATTTTTCTGGCAAGCAGCATTGTTTCATACATTTCTAATACTTTCTCATTGGAAAGTCCTAACTCTTCATGACGATTCTCTGCCATTTTATTTACCTCCTACACTATCTAATGGTTGGTAAGGTAGAGAAGATCTCTACCTTACCTATTTAAAATTAATTGTCTACTTGTAGCCCAAAAACAGTAGGCTACGCGTTTCTATGAGTGAATTGCCTTTCCATCTACAGCAAGTGCTGCCTCACCAATTGCTTCTGAAAGGGATGGATGAGGGTGGATTGTGTGCGCGATTTCCCATGGGGTTGCGTCTAATACTTTAGCAAGTCCCGCTTCTGAAATCATGTCGGTTACATGCGGACCAATCATGTGCACACCCAGAATGTCATCGGTATCTTTATCTGCAATGATCTTAACGAATCCATCCGATTCACCATAAACAAGTGCTTTACCGATCGCTCTGAAACTGAATTTTCCGGTCTTCAGGTTATATCCCTTTTCTTTCGCTTCCTGCTCTGTAATCCCTACGCTAGCAATTTCAGGATTACTATAGATGCATTTTGAAATGAGGGAATAGTCAATAGGATGAGGCTTTTCATTCGCCATATGTTCCACTGCTGTAATTCCTTCATGAGATGCAACATGAGCTAATTGAAGTCCACCGATGACATCTCCGATCGCGTAAATATGAGATTCCTTTGTTTGGAAGAAATCATTCACTTCAATAAAGCCTTTTTCCACTTTAATATCTGTGTTCTCTAAGCCAATGCCTTCGACGTTCGCTTGTCTGCCTACAGATACAAGGATTTTCTCTGCTGTAAAGGCTTTTTCTTCTCCTTTATGCTCAGCTTTAATGGTGACCTCTCCTTCTCCTTTTTCCAAGGATTCAGGAAGTACCTTTGCGCTTGTCACGATTTTGACGCCTTTTTTCTTCATTAAGCGCTGCATTTCTTTAGAAATCTCATGGTCCTCGGTTGGTACGATTTTATCAGCGTATTCCACCACGGTTACTTCTACATCAAAGTCAGAAAGCATGGAAGCCCACTCAATACCGATGACCCCTCCGCCGACGATGATGATCGATTTAGGAAGAGCTTCAAGTGAAAGCGCTTCATCAGATGATAATACGTATTCTCCATCAATATCAAGTCCCGGTAATGAACGAGGTCTGGAACCTGTTGCAATGATCACATTCTTAGGGATCAACATAGCATTATCTTCCCCATTGTTCATTTCAACCGAAATCGTCCCAGGCATCGGGGAGAAAATAGAAGGTCCTAAAATACGTCCAAGTCCTTCAAAGACATCGATCTTTCCTTGTTTCATCAAGTGTTGAACTCCTTTATGAAGCTGTTCAACGATCCCGTCTTTTCTAGATTGAACTTTTGTGAAATCTAACTCTACTCCATTGATTTTCACACCAAAATCTTCACTATGTTTAGCTGTAGCATATACTTCAGCACTGCGAAGAAGAGCTTTACTAGGTATACATCCTTTGTGTAAGCATGTCCCCCCCAGTTTTCCCTTTTCAACGATTGCTGTTTTTAATCCAAGTTGAGAAGCACGAATGGCGGCTACATAGCCACCTGTGCCTCCCCCTAGAACGACTAAATCATATTCTTCTGCCAATCTTGAGTCCTCCTTGCTCTTATACTCTTGCTTCTTCTTTTACATTTCCAGGGTACACCTTATAGTCTTCTTCACTTCGTAAGACCCTTAATGCCCCTTCCGCAAGAGCTTGCAGTTCATTTTCTCCTGGTTGAATCACGACATCTGCTATCCAATTGATTCGATTGCTTATCGCTTTTACAAACTCTTTACCGTAAGCAAGACCACCCGTTAACACGATGGCGTCTACTTTACCATTAAGGACGGCACTTGCTGACCCGATCTCTTTCGCAATTTGATACGCCATCGCATCGTAGACGGCTTTGGCATTTTCATCGCCATTTTCAATCATCTTCTCTACTTTTACCGCATCGTTTGTTCCAAGATAACCGACTAAGCCACCTTGACCAACGAGTTTTTTCATGATTTCATCACGGTAATAATCACCTGAGAAGCATAGGTCAACTAAATCACCCGCTGGAACAGTACCTGCTCTTTCAGGACTGAATGGGCCATCGCCATGTAAACCATTATTCACATCTACCACTTTCCCATTGCGGTGGGCACCGACGGTAATTCCACCACCCATATGAGTGATGATCAGGTTTAGGTCCTCATATTTCTTTCCGAGTTCCTTTGCGACTCTTCTTGCTACCGCTTTCTGATTTAACGCATGGAAAATACTCTTTCTTTCAATGAGTGAAAACCCTGAAACCCGGGCAAGTGGTTGTAGCTCGTCCACTACAACAGGGTCGACAATATAAGACGGAATGTTTAATCCAGAGGCAATTTCAAATGCCAGAATCCCACCAAGGTTTGAAGCATGCTGACCTGAGAACCCTTCTTTCAGATCCTTCAGCATGTCATCATTCACTAAGTAAGTGCCGCCTTCTATCGGTCTAAGAAGGCCACCACGGCCACAAACAGCACTTAGTTTTGAAATATTGATCCCTTCTTCATCTAACGTTTGAAGAATGGTATCCTTTCTGAATTCATACTGATCAATGATGGTTGGAAATTCATTAATCTTTTCTGTATCATGACGAATTGTCTTTTCGAAGATAGATCGATCATCATCGAAAACACCAATTTTGGTTGATGTCGATCCAGGGTTAATGACTAATATTCGATGTTTGTTTTCTTGCACTGTTGTTACCTCCATTTGGGTAGCTATTATTGTAATGTTTGTACGTAGAATTTTTCCCCTATGATAGATAACCCCTTAATCTGTTCGATTTCTGCATTAACAGGGAAGAAACGCTCTACTCTTGTTAGAGGTAAAGCGTTTTTTCTTCTAATTATCCACGTCTGCTTAAAATATGTTGACCGTTTTGTAAGAACTGGCTTCTTGAACGGCGCATTTTCTCGATTCTTTCTTCCGCCATACGATCAGCAGCTACGTAAGTTGGAACATTATCACGTTTAGCGATTTCAATAACCCGCTCAACGTTGTTGTACACTTGCTCCACTTTTTTCATCGCTCTTTCACTATTGTACCCGTATAATTCATCCGCTACGTTGATGACTCCACCTGCATTGATAACATAGTCAGGTGCATAAACGATACCCATTTCATGAATCGCGTCACCATGGCGGGTTTCTTTTAATTGGTTATTCGCAGCCCCTGCAATGACTTTTGCTTTTAGTTGAGGAATGGTTTCGTCGTTGATGATCGCTCCTAGAGCACATGGCGCAAAGATGTCACAGTCAACTCCATAAATTTCGTTGATATCAACAGCTTTTGCCCCGAATTCATCTACAGCACGCTGAACAGCTTCTTTATTGATATCTGTAACGATCAGATTTGCTCCTTCTTCGTGAAGATGGCGGCACATATTGTAGGCAACATTCCCGATTCCTTGAACGGCGATTGTTTTCCCTTCCAGTGAATCTGTTCCAAAGGCTTCTTTCGCTGCAGCTTTAATTCCACGGTATACTCCATAAGCCGTAACAGGAGATGGGTTACCAGAAGAACCAAAGGCTGGCGAAATACCTGTAACATAATCTGTTTCTTCATGAATCAAGTCCATATCAGCAACTGTAGTACCAACATCTTCTGCCGTAATATAACGACCGTTTAATCCTTGGATGTAGCGACCAAACGCACGGAACATTTCTTCATTCTTATCTTTGCGAGGGTCTCCGATGATAACTGTTTTCCCTCCACCTAAGTTAAGGCCGGCAGCTGCATTCTTGTACGTCATACCCTTTGCAAGACGGAGAGCATCTTCAATCGCTGCTTCTTCAGATTCATATGTCCACATACGAGTTCCTCCAAGTGCAGGTCCAAGAGTTGTATCATGAATCGCGATGATCGCTTTCAACCCTGATGCTTCATCTTGACAAAATACCAATTGCTCATAATCATATTGTTCCATATAGCTGAAAATTTTCATTTTTATTTCCCCCTAAAGTCTAATTATGTTTGATGTAAAAATTATTTATTGGAAGCAGAGCATATAGCCAGTGCCAGTGAGTATAATTTACTTTCTGCACTGTCTGCCCTGGATGTTAACACGATTGGTGCTTTTGCTCCCGCAATCACAGCCCCAACTTTCGCTTTCGCAAAGTAGATCAGGGACTTGTAAAGGGCATTACCCGTTTCGATATTCGGAACGAGCAGGATATCTGCTTGTCCTGCGACGTCACTTTCAATCCCTTTATGCTCCGCAGCATGCTGAGAAACTGCATTATCAAGTGCTAATGGTCCATCGACGGCACAATGACGAATCTGACCTCTTTGATTCATCATCGTAAGGGAAGCGGCATCCACTGTTGCCTGCATGGCCGGATTCACTACTTCCACCGCTGCTATCGGGGCAACTTTCGGATGGTTAACACCGATTGATCGGGCAACCCAAACGGCATTTTCAATAATTTGCGCTTTTTGCTGCAGGTCAGGTGCAATGTTCATAGCTGCATCCGTAATAAATGTCAATCTATCGAAACCAGCCACCTCAAAAGCTGCAACATGTGATAATACATTTCCTGTGCGGAGTCCCCACTCTTTATTTAACACTGCCTTTAAAATAACAGCAGTAGGAACATTCCCTTTCATTAAAGCACTTGCTTCATTTTCCTTTACAGCCTTCACAGCAAGTTCCGCTGCTTTCTGCGGAGAAAAAGCATGCTTGATTTTGATGTTGCCATGTGATCGAAGCTGTGGCGCAACCTCTTCTAAAAGAGAGATAATTTCTTCTTTATCACCAAACAATAAAAATTTGGCCATATTTTTTTCAACTGCCATTGCGACAGCCCCAAGGACTTCTTTATCTTCTGCAGCTGCAACCGCTACAGTAGAATTTTCTATCTGGGTTGCTTTTTCCACCAAAGATTGTAGATTCATGTATGTCGTTTCAACCCCTTTTTTCTGTTATTTTGCTCCCATTAAACTACATGCAAGAACCGTGCCAACTTTTAAAGTGTTGAAAACGCTTCATTTTCATACATTTGACCATGCAATTATTTTCACAGCATGCAAATTATTTCATGCTAGTTATTTCAATGTCATATTTTTCAATTTTGTAATATAAATTTCGCACTGAAACACTTAATGCTTTGGCTGCTGCTGTTTTGTTACCATTATTCTGCTCTAAAACCTTCTGAATTATATTTTTTTCATATTGTTCTACTTGGGTAGCCAAATCTTTGTGGATTCCTGGTGCATCAGCAGCAACTTCTATGACATGGCTCTTAGATGTATTCTCCAGTTGTGGTAAATGATTGCTATCTATCTTTACTTCGTTGTAGTTCATAAAGATAATCGCTCTTCCCAATACATTCTCGAGCTCTCTGACATTCCCCGGCCAATGGTAATTCATTAATTTATACATCGCTTCCTCTGTAACCCCTTCAACATTTCTACCGTAATCCTGGTTGATCTTGGTAATCAAGGTTTCTGAAATGAGCGGAATATCTGACTTACGATGCCGCAGAGGAGGTATTTGAATGGGCATTCGGTTGAGCCGGTAGTAAAGATCTTCTCTGAAAGATCCGTCGGCAATTCCTTTTTCCAAGTTTACGTTCGTAGCCGCGATGACCCGGACATTAATCTGAATGGATTTCGTCCCTCCAACTCGAACAATTTCGTTCTCCTGCAGGACCCTCAGTAACTTGGCTTGAGTGTTGGCGCTTAACTCTCCAATTTCATCCAGGAATATACTTCCATTATTGGCTTCTTCAAATAACCCTCGTTTACCTCCTCGCTTTGCTCCAGAAAAGGCACCTTCTTCATATCCGAATAATTCACTTTCCAATAGATTCTCCGATAATGCAGCACAATTGACCCGCAGGAATTTGTTGAACTTTCGATCACTCGCATTATGTATCGCATGTGCAAATAATTCTTTTCCCGTACCGGATTCTCCCCGAAGAAGAACAGTGGCAGGCGTTTTCGCCCCTAATTTAGCTTGTTCTACGGCAATCATCATTTCCTCTGAGTCCCCGATGATGTCCTCAAACATATACTTCGCTTCAAGGGTACGAATGATTCTTCTCGCACGATCTAACTCCTGGGTGAGTGACTGAATCTCAGACATATCATGGATGACACCGACACTACCCTTGAGCTTATTATTCACAATGATTGGGGCTACGTTAACGATAACCTCTTTACGTTTCGGACCAACCCGCATTCGTGTTCCCCTGATGGCTCTTCTTGTCTGCAGGACTTTCAAGTGAATACTCTCACCTTCGGAAATATCTGCAGTTGCCGGTTTTCCGATTACTTCTTCTTGGGTGAGTCCTGTAATTCTTGTGTAGGCAGGGTTTATCAGTATCCCTTTCCCCTCTTCGTCGACTACAGAAATTGCATCATCGCTGGAATGAATGATCGCTTCAAGCATGGTCTGGATTTCTTTGAGGTTCGTTATTTCCTCTGCAAGATTCACGACCTCCGTGATGTCTTTAAACACAGAAAAAGCACCGATTATTTCATCATTGTCAGTAATCATCGGAATACGATTGGAGATGATCTTCAGCCCATTATCTAACACCACTTCTTGATTGGTTTCAGTACGCCGTGTTTCCAACGTGGTAGTTAACTTACTCTCAGGAATCACATCAGAGATATGCATCCCGATAACGGCTTCCTGTTCCTTCCCAATCATCCGCTCTGCACTTTTATTATAGAGCATCACATTACCTTGATCATCGATCCCGACCATACCATCATCAGTCGAGTTAAATATAAGATCCCTTTTAAACGACTCACTTGTTAACTGATGGATGAGATCTTCCTTTTCTTCCAGAAGCTTCGAGATAAGAAAGGCGACACTGCCTGGAATAATGACTGTGTTCTTCCCCCGTTTATCTCTTATATTTTCAAACACTTTTTGTTCACCGGTCACTTCAATGACGATATCAACAGAATCATTCAGGAATTGTCGCCAATCAGTACCAACCGGTATCCCAAGTTCTTTAGCCAACAAAATACCTGAAGCGTTTTCATTTAGGTCTACAACTGCAATCACTTTCATGACGGAAGCTTCGTGGAGGATTCTTAATATGGCTGTCCCGCCTTTACCCCCACCGACAATTAGAACCTCTTGCAACATTTTTCACCCCGACTATCAATACCTGCAATTTTTTTCACAAACCTAATGTTACACTACTTTTCTAAACTTGACAATTTTCTAGTTGGAGTTAGAATTTTAGTATGGAAGCGAAAAAGGAGTTATGTACCTCATGGTCCGATTAATTGCCCTTATTATAATGTTGATTCCTGGCGCACTTGCTGCACTTGGGATTAAATTAATGAGAGATATGTTATTTGGTATTCTGCAGCCCCCCATTCCTTTTTTATGGCTGCAGTTCGTCATCGGATTGCTATTCTTTGTATGCGGTCTCGGTTTTATTGCGGGATTTGTTCTGCACCGTGACCGAAAACGGAATAAAGTACAGTCCCGATTCACCAAAAAAAGCTAGCGTAATTTTCTACGCTAGCTTTTTTTATGATTTCTTAACTTCAATGCTCTTTCAGGGAAGTCCGTCACGATTGCTGAACAGCCAATTCTCAGAAGTCTCTCCATCTGGTCTATCTTATTTACTGTATAAGGTCTGACAGCTATCCCGTTTTTCATGGCCTCCACAATGATCTTATCGGGTGCAGCCTTTAAATTGGGGTGTATCGCTTTCGCCCTGATGGACCTGGCATAAATCCATGGCATATATAGACCCGATGAGTAGAGCGGAGCAATTTCAACTGCGGGCTCCAATCGGTAACAGGCCACGATCGAATAGTGATTAAATGAAGAAATGATGATTCGATCCTCAAACCCAAACTCCCTAATCAATCCGATCACTTTTTCTTCCAAGCCCTGATAGTCCATGATGCTGTTTTTCAGCTCAATATTACAAATCATATTATTGCCGTTTAACCACTGAAATACCTCTCTCAATGAAGGCACACGATTTTTTTTAAATATTTTACTTTTAAATTTGAAATTTGCCTGCAGCTTTTGAATTTCCTTCAGCGTATAGTCTTTGACAAACCCTTTCCCATTAGTTGTGCGATCAACCGTTTCATCATGAATCACGACGATTTCTCCATCTTTTGTCAGCTGAACATCTAATTCAATCCCGTCCGCCCCTACTCTTTCAGCTTCAAAGAAAGCGTCCATCGTATTTTCCGGGTGAGTCCCGGCTGAGCCACGGTGTGCAAAGATTAGCGTCATGAGCGCACTCCCTTTTCTTAAGTTAATCTAACCCTGTATGTACATTCTATATCGAGCTTTATGAATGTTTGTCTATTCATAGTATATACTTATTTTAAATCTTCTCAAAGGATGAAACCTTTATAAAAAAATCCTGAGAATCTCAGGATTTTTTTGTTTCAATTCAACTAATTAAAACCAGCAGCATCTTCTTCTGCGGCGACGGTCTTCAATACCTCTTACATCGTCTCTGTCACAACGGCGTACAGCTCTGCAGAAATCCTCACCTCTAATAAAAGCTCTCACAGGAACTCTAAAGTCGTCTCTGTCTCTGTCAAAAGCACCAGCAACATCATCTCTATCACGGAAGCATCCCATTGTCTCACCTCCCTTTAGTTGATTTTGTATTACATTGTATCTTATGTAAGAATGGACAAGCCGTAAGGGCGTACTCCTACTTTTGAAAAAAGAGGCGATTTCTACATTAGAAAACACGGATATGTATAGATTTCTTCAAACCAAAAAACCCCACGAATCCACCTGGGCTCATAGGGTTTTAAATCGTTCTATTCAGTTAAGAAATGATCGTACTATTCCTTACCCTTTCATGAAGCCATATGTTCCAGACGAAGCTTATCAGCGACCATCGCAATGAACTCTGAGTTTGTCGGCTTTGCTTTCGACATACTCACTGTGTATCCAAATAATGAAGAAATGGAATCGATATTCCCTCTGCTCCACGCAACTTCAATCGCATGTCGAATGGCACGTTCTACTCTCGATGCTGTAGTGTTGTATTTTTTTGCAATATCAGGGTAAAGGACCTTTGTAATTGAACCAAGTAATTCGATATCGTTATAAACCATAGAAATCGCTTCTCTTAAATATAAGTAACCTTTAATATGTGCCGGAACGCCAATCTCGTGGATGATGCTTGTAATACTTGCATCTAAGTTTCTGGGTTTCTGCTCTGTATGCATTCTGGATGAGGAAGGTTTTTTGATGATTGGGTTTGATTTACCGCTTACTTGTCTAATGTGACTCACTAGATTTTCCATATCAAATGGCTTTAGGATAAAGTAAGAAGCTCCAAGGTCGACGGCTTTCTTCGTAACATCTTCTTGACCGAAAGCTGTCAGCATAATGACATTAGGAATGCTCTTCTTTTCACGAAGTCGTTCGAGCACAGCGAGCCCGTCCAAATGAGGCATAATAATATCCAATACCAGGACATCAGGATCAACTTCTTCTAACAAATCTAAACAATCTTGGCCATTATGAGCAATCCCTACTACTTCCATATCATTTTGTGAAGCAATGTAGTCTTCCAATAATGACGTAAGTTCACGGTTATCATCCACAACACATACTTTAATCGATTTCACTACAGGTTTCCTCCTCAATCCTAATTAATTCTTATCTGTAATTTTATTCTAAATTACTTTTTCGACAATGCAACCTAAATTCCTTTTATTTTTGAAAAAAACTTGAAAAATATTATATTTTCTTTGATTTTCTAAAGATTTCTTTATATTTCGACCCTATTCGATATTCACTCATCGTTTTGTCGAATATTCTTTATTTTAACAAGTTTAACGTGAGTTTGGCAAACCTTCCTTCCTTCCTTCCTTCCTTATTTTTTAAATTGTTCTTATTAATCATATCTCACACATACTCCTAATGGTTAAATTTTCAAAACCAATTGTTAAGATAAAAAAGAACCCTTATAAGCACCCACGATCGGGACTTTAGTAAGGGTTTTCCACTTTTAGCTTGCTCGGTCATGATTTTTCTTGTAAATATCGATTCCCGCTTCACTCAGCATCCATTCAATATGAACGCCATAGCCACTTGTAGGATCATTTACAAACACATGTGTGACGGCTCCGATGACCTTGCCATTTTGAATAATCGGACTTCCGCTCATTCCTTGGACAATTCCACCGGTTTTATCCAACAGCTTTGGATCTGTTACTTTCAAAACCATTCCTTTTGTTGCCGGATATTTCTGTGGGATGGTGCTGACGATTTCAATATCGTACATTTCTACATCTTTTCCATCCACTACAGTCAATATCTGGGCAGGTCCTTCTTTCACTTGGTGGGAAAGTGCGATGGGCATTGGTTTATCCATGAGATCGTTATCGATGGATTGATTTAATTCACCAAAAATCCCGAATGGACTATTCCTGGTAATATTTCCAATTACATTGCGATCAGAAGAAAAACGGGCTAGTTTTTCACCTGGTTTTCCGTCCGTCCCTTTTTGAATGGACGTTACTTCTGAATGAACAATTTCACCGTTTTCAACGACAATCGGTTTTTTTGTATCCATATCAGAAATGACATGGCCAAGCGCGCCATACTTCTTGGACTTCGGATCAAAGAACGTCATTGTTCCGATTCCAGCTGCAGAATCACGAATATACAACCCTAATTTATAGTTTTTTTCCCCTTTTTCTTTTAACGGGAGCAATTGAGTTTTTACGGTCTTCTGTTCACGTTTGATCACAACGTCTAAAGAACGGGATTCTTCTCCTGCCTTCTGAACAAAAGGAGCAACATCCGCAAGTTCTTCAATTTTGGTTCCGTTTATTTCTGTGATCATATCCCCTACTTGAATTCCGGCTTTTTCACCTGGAGACATCTTACCTGCATCTGTTTCAACCAGATGATGACCTACGACTAACACCCCGACAGTATTTAATTTCACCCCGATGGATTGACCACCCGGGATCACCTTGAAATCTTTCAGTACTTCTACATCGACTTTTTTAATGGGTAACCCAGCTAACTCAAATACCACTTCATCCTTGCCTACAGAACTTCCTTGGATTGAGAGCTGACCTTCCTCTTCTTTCAATTGAACATGTTGATTATCAGACGAACCCATCGTCGTAACGGATGCAGCCTTAGGGAGAGCAACTTGATCCCCTTCCATCACCCTTACAGAGTTCGGAGTATTGATAAACTGTTGAACCGGTTTGTAGAAACCAATAAGGCAAAGCGAAACAAGGAGAATTCCACCTATACATTTTCTTAACCAATCTAAACTCAATATATTCACTCTCCTCGCTTCTAATCCACACACACTAACTATTGGCTACAGTTTTAATTTTGCCTTTAACAGCCACATTTATAACTGGTAATCATGAAAAAAAAGCTACCCGAATTGGATAGCTTTTCATGTTTCTTTAATGGAACCTGCTAACTGCAACAATTCCTTTGCATGTTCCAATGTTAAATCTGTAATTTCCACTCCGGAAATCATTCTGGAGATTTCTTTAATCTTTTCCTCCTCTTGAAGGCGTTTAACCATTGTGCTCGTTCTGCCGCCTGAAAGTTTTTTCGAAATAAACAAATGACAATCCGCCATCGCAGCTACTTGTGGTAAGTGAGATATACACATCACCTGGGAATGAATGGCCACTTGGTAAATTTTTTCAGCGATGGCTTGTGCCACTCTACCACTTACTCCCGTATCCACCTCATCAAAAATGATGGAGGTAATTCCCTGGTGCTTGGAAAAGATCGTCTTCATGGCTAACATAATCCGGGAGAGTTCTCCACCTGAAGCCACTTTGGATAGCGGCTTTAAAGGCTCACCTGGATTGGTGGATATGTAAAACTCCACTGTATCCCAGCCATCTTTTTTAAAATGATGGAAGGAAAACGATTCATTTTCCCCACTTTTCACAAAACGAACTTCAAATTTCGTTTTATCCATGTAAAGTTGCTTTAATTGCTCATGTATACTTGCAGTTAACTTTTTCGCCCACTGCTTTCTCGTTTGCGACAGATTTCTCGCCTCTAATGATAAGTCTTTCTCAAGTGATTGTAATTTACTTTGTAAATGTTCGACATGAGAATCTTTGTTCATGATGGTTTCAATTTCTTCTTCAATCTTTGAACTGTATGCGAGAATTTCTTCCACAGAGGATCCATACTTTCTCTTTAAACCGTTAATTTCATTCAGTCTCGTCTCGATGAGATCCAAACGATTCGGTTCAAATTCAAGTTGATCTAACTCCCCTCTTACTTGTTGAGCAGCATCTTCAAGCATATAAAAAGCATTCGAAACAGATTCCAGGGTCTTATCATATTGAGAATCCACCTCTGCAGCTGTCTCGAGATGACTCATGGCAAGGCCTGTCCAGTCCAGCCCTTTTCTCTCGCCTTGAATGCTGTCATAAGAAGTCTGAAGCGCTTCAAAAAGCTTTTCAAAGTTCATAAGCTTCCGCTTCTCTTCCATAAGCTCATCATCTTCGTTTAATTGCAGATCGGCATCATGAATTTCTTTCAGCTGAAACTGAATGAGATCCAATCGATGAGCCATCTCCTGCTCGTTTTCATTAAGCCTGTTTAGTTGCTTATAAATGGAAAGGTACTCTTTGTATACTTCCCCGTAACTCGAGAGACCTGAAGCGATCTCTTTTCCGCCGAATTGATCCAATAAGGAAAGATGCAGGCTTTCATTCATCAGCTCTTGATGCTCATGCTGTCCATGAATATCAATAAGTGAAGCCCCGATTTCCCTCATGATCGCAATCGTCACGAGCTTACCGTTGATCCTGCAAACACTTTTCCCTGTACTCGAGATATCTCTTCGAAGGATGATCATGCCTTCTTCGATCTCTATCCCGAAGCTCGCCGCTTTCAGAAAGCAAGGATGCGTTTCATTATCAAGAATAAATAACCCTTCAATTTCAGCCTTCTTCTCCCCATGCCGAACGTATTCCGAAGATCCTCTTCCACCAACCAATAGGTGAATGGCATCAATGATAATCGACTTCCCAGCTCCAGTCTCCCCTGAGAGAACGGTCAGACCTTCTTCAAAAGAAAGAGAGAGGGATTCAATTATGGCGAAATTTTTGATTGATAGTTCTTGTAGCAAAACATCCACCTCAAATAAAAAGGAACTTTTCCCTCAAACAAATTAAAAGAAAAGCTTCCTATTGGATTTTGTATGAAGGGCTGCAAAAAACCAGCCCAATTAGATTAGAATCATTGATCCTACAATTTATAGCATGTCTAAAAAACGTTCTGAAACAATCTTCGTCTCTTCTTCAGTGCGGCAGATGATCAAACATGTGTCATCTCCACAAATCGTTCCCAGTATCTCTTCCCAGTCCAAGTTATCAATTAAAGCACCGATAGCATTGGCATTACCAGGTAGAGTCTTCATGACCAGCATATGCCCGGCCTGGTCCACTTTGACGAACGCATCCGTCAGGGTACGTTTAAGTTTTTGCAGAGGATTAAAGCGCTGATCAGCAGGCAAACTATATTTGTATCTCCCATCCATCAACGGCACTTTAACTAAATGCAATTCTTTAATATCCCTAGACACGGTAGCCTGGGTCACATTAAAGCCAGCATTTTTAAGACTTTCCACTAGCTCATCCTGTGTTTCCACATCTCTATTCGTAATGATTTCTCTGATCTTTATATGTCTTTGCCCTTTGTTCATCATAGAACATACACCTCTTACATTTGATTAAAACCTGTATAAATATACCTCTACGCTTATGTTAGCCTATTTTGAATGGAAGTACAATAAAAAAGAAAAGCCGCTCTTCCATGAAGAGCAGCCCATTCCTTATTGCGTATTCGCTTTTAACTGATTATGAGCTTCCTCAATAACCTCATCCGGTGTATTGCTTAAGAAAGATTCGCCACTATCTGCATCCCCGGACCATTTCAGATGGATAAGGAATTCAATATTCCCATCTCCTCCTGTAATAGGAGAATAGGACAAACCTGCAATGTGATAGCCTTCTTTAGTAGCCAGGGCCATAATCTTCTCGATGACCATTTTGTGCACGGCCGGATCCCTTACAATTCCTTTTTTCCCGACTTGATTCTTACCTGCTTCGAACTGTGGCTTAATTAAAGCGATACAGTCCCCACCAGGCACCAATAGGGTTTTAAGGACGGGTAATATGAGAGAAAGGGAAATAAAGGACACATCAATGGATGCAAAACTCGGCATTTCACCTTGTAAATCCGCCGGCGTTACGTAGCGGAAGTTGGTTCTTTCCATCACGACGACCCTATCATCCTGTCTAAGCTTCCAGGCAAGCTGATTATACCCTACATCAAGGGCATAGGACATCTTCGCCCCGTTTTGCAAAGCACAGTCGGTAAATCCTCCAGTAGACGCCCCGATATCAATCATCACTTTATCGTTGACGTCTACATCAAAGACTTGTAAAGCTTTCTCAAGCTTCAAGCCTCCCCGGCTGACATATGGGATCACTTTCCCTTTCATCGTCAGGGGAATATCTTCACTTACTTTTTCCCCAGGCTTGTCCAGTCTCACTTCATTGGAGTAAACAAGTCCTGCCATGACAGCTCGTTTTGCTTTTTCTCTTGTATCGATTAATCCTCGTTCTACCAGGAGTACATCTACGCGTTGTTTTTTTACTTTCATCATTAAGCCCTTTTTTGTTTTTTTGGTGTTATGGTTAAAATACGGTCTACGACATTATCTTTAGTCATGCCGATTTCGTTCAGCAATTCCTTCACGCTGCCGTGCTCGATGAAGTAATCAGGAATTCCTATGCGGTCAATCACGGCGTTATGGTAACCCTGCTCTTGTGCGAACTCAAGAACACCACTTCCGAACCCGCCTTGAAGAACCGCCTCTTCTATCGTTAAAATAGGCATTTCTTCTCCAAGGATACTCTTTAACATCGCTTCGTCCATTGGTTTAATGAATCTCGCATTCACGACCCGGACGGAAAGCCCTTGTTTCTCAAGCTCTGCCGCAGCTTCCATCGCCATTGGGATTGTGGTACCAAACGTCAGGATAGCAGCATCTTTCCCCTGCTTTAACACTTCCCATGTTCCGATTGGAATGTTTTTCAGCTCTGAATCCATCGGCACTCCATATCCGTTTCCACGAGGATAGCGTAACGCTATCGGACCATCATTATACTGTAGAGCCGTATTGACAAGGTGTTGACCTTCATTTTCGTCCTTCGGCATCATGATCACCATATTCGGTAAATGCCTTAAAAAGGCGATGTCAAATACACCTTGATGCGTTTCACCATCGGCACCGACTAAGCCGGCACGGTCAATCCCGATGAAGACATTTAAGTTTTGTCGACAAATGTCGTGAACCACTTGATCGTACGCTCTTTGCAGGAATGTTGAATAAATGGCCAGGAATGGCTTCATATCCTGGGTAGCAAGACCCGCTGCAACAGTTGTGGCATGCTGCTCGGCAATCCCTACATCAAACATTCGATCGGGGAATTCTTCAGCAAATCCAAGCAGTTTGGACCCTACCGGCATGGCTGGAGTGATTGCGACAATTCGTTCATCCTCACGGGCAATCTTTCTGACGGTTTCACTTACAAGCCCACTCCAGGAAGGTGGTGCATTTATAGGTTTTATCAGGTCTCCTGTGTCAATCTTGTATGGACCTGTTCCATGCCATGTGCCCTGCTTGTCTGATTCAGCAGGATGAAACCCTTTTCCTTTTTTCGTAATGACGTGTAAAAGGACAGGACCTTTTGTTTTCTTCGCATACTGGATATTTTCAGATAAATCATTATAATCATGGCCATCGATTGGACCAAGATAGGTAAATCCTAATTCTTCAAAGAACATACCTGAAACGAAAAGATACTTTAAACTATCTTTCACCCGCTCAGCCGTACTTGCTAATTTTCCACCGACAGCAGGGATTCGTTTAAGAATGTATTCCATTTCATCTTTAACCCAGTTATACTTCCCGGCAGTGCGCAGTCGGCCAAGGACACTGTGAAGGGCTCCAACGTTTGGGGCAATGGACATTTCATTATCATTTAAAACGACGATCATATCTTTCTTTTCATGACCGATGTGGTTAAGTGCCTCGAGTGCCATACCGCCAGTTAAGGCACCATCCCCGATCACAGGGATGATGAATGAATCTTCTTTTTTGACATCCCTTGCGATTGCCATACCCATGGCTGCGGATAGTGAAGTAGAGCTATGACCCGTTTCCCATACATCATGCTCGCTTTCATTGCGTTTAGGGAAACCACATAACCCTTTGTATTGTCGCAACGTATCAAATTGACAAGCACGGCCAGTCAAAATCTTATGTACATACGACTGATGACCAACATCCCAAAGGATTTTATCTTTTGGACTTGAGAAATGCTTATGAAGGGCAACTGTTAATTCAACCACCCCTAAGTTTGGACCAATATGACCGCCAGTCTTAGATAGATTCTTTATTAAGAAATGGCGTATCTCTTGACTGAGCTCTTCTAATTGTTCATTTGACATATTTTTAAGAAAAGAAGGCTCCTTTATTGATAATAAATCCATGGGGTCCACTCACTTTCATCACTAAATATTTTGTTTCGCACGCTTGTAACGTTTTTTCTTGTTTTTATCTTTTTTGTCTTTTTTATCTTTAATCACTACTATGTGAAATCGATCTTCAAAAAATTGTAGAACTTTACCAACTCTAAATATTATATCCTTAGAATAGGTGATAGCAAACGTTTTTCCAAGCGCTTTGCCTCCAACGGTCAAGGAAGCTATGATACTTGTCAATGTTACGCTTACAATATATTCTCTCAAGGAGCCGCCTTCAAGCTGAAAAGATAAAGCTAATTGTATAATGACAATCGCAGACGCAGTACCACTTATGATCCCTGAAATATCGCCGATCACGTCGTTACAGAAGCTAGCGAACCGGTCTGCGTTCCGGACGATTTTGATGGAATAACGTGCACCGTACACTTTTTTAGCCGCCATAGCATGAAATGGAGTTTCATCAGCGGCCGTTGCAGCAATCCCCAGCATATCAAAGAAGATTCCGATAAAGACGATGATTAACACAACAACCAGTCCTGTGTACCATGCGACTCCATTTAAAACCATATTGGATGTAACTGAAAAAATAGCCGCTAACACAAATGTGATAACGGCAATGCTGACACTCCATTTTATTGAGTTTTTCATTGTTTCATTCATTATCGTTTAAACACACCGTTTCTATTGTGTAAATATTATCAATACTATGTAATTGGATGGCCATATAAAGAGTAAAAATTGCAGCTTAGGTCCAGTAGGTTTTCCCAATCGGATACCGGATGTTGCCATACCGGCGGTTTCCCTTTAAACCCGACTTAGCCGCGTCACCACAAGCTAGACTGGATTACCACTTAGTCCGCACTATAATCCTCTTTATATGTCCGAATATGAACAGTCTAGGAGTTTTCCTCAACAGTCCTTAACGCAATCCTTAGCCTCTTTTGCAAAGAGGATTTCATATGGGCGAAAAAGCACATATCAATGGCCAACTGATGTGTACCTTGTAACCATAATCCCCTCTCTCTTCACTCAAGGCAGGCTACGCTGCTAGTGAATCATCACATCGCAGGTTCATACTTTGTTCTTATTGCATATGCTTATGCCAGCATAAGAAACAAAGCCTCCGCGGCTTGCGGGTCAACGCCCACATGCCATTGTGGATCGCCCTCAAGCCTTACTCCCAGATATGACCCAAGGCTGGGCGCCTCAAGCCAATTCCAGGAACTTCATCGATGTGCCCTTTAGTGGATTTTTAGGCCCACCTTCAGGATTGGTGGACTGACTAGAATACTGCACCACCCAAATTTTCATTCTAGAGATAGTATAACATATGTTAAATAATTTGCTCAAACATAGAATGGTTTTAATGATTCCGTGCAACGATTAATTGGGCAATTTCGGTAAGGAGACTGGAATCGATGGTCATTTGATCCAGTGAGGATAACGCTTCATTCAAATGGAAGTGAAGCTTTTCCTTAGCTCCTCCTATCGTCAAAAGACTTGGATATGTACTCTTATGTTTCGATTCGTCGCTCCCTACAGGCTTTCCAATAATTTCTTCGGAGCCTTCAATATCAAGAATGTCATCCTGAATTTGAAAGGCAAGGCCAATATGATAAGCAAATTGCTTTAATAATTCAAGCTGCTCTTCCGACGCATCGGAGATAATTCCGCCTGCCAATACACTAAACGTCAGTAACTTACCTGTTTTATGCTCATGAATGCTTTCGAGTCCTTTTACAGTAAGCTTCTTATTTTCCCCTTCAATATCCGCTACTTGTCCACCAACCATGCCTTCGGGTCCCGCGCACTTTGCCAAGAGACCGATGAGCCTCACCTTGTGATCACTTGTAAGGCCCTTATCCTCTGCGATCATTTGAAAACTGTAGGTCAATAAAGCGTCACCGGCTAAAATCGCCATCGCTTCACCAAACATTTTATGATTGGTCGGCTTCCCTCTTCTCAAATCATCATCATCCATGGCAGGAAGGTCGTCATGAATCAAGGAATAGGTATGAATCATTTCGAGGGCAGACGCAGTATTAATCCCGAGTAAAGGATCCTTGTTAAAGGCTTTGATCGTTGCTAAAAGGAGGATGGGGCGTATTCTCTTTCCACCAGCTTGCAACGAATAGATCATAGCCCTCTTCAAGTTTGAGGGCACAGAAAGGCCTTCTACCGTCTCGACCATTTGGTTGGTGATCATTTCTCCATGCTGTTGTTGAAATTCTTTCAGATCAACGTGAGGATTCACCCTTTATTCCTCCTCATTCAGATCGAAGGCTTTTTCCCCTTCATCCGTCATCATTTTTGTTAATTGGTTTTCTGCTTTTTGCAACGTATCATGACAGTATTTCGAAAGATCCATTCCTTTTTGATAGAACTCTAACGCCTTCTCCAAAGGAACTTCTCCCTCTTCTAATTTCTCAACAATTTCTTCCAATTGTTCCATAGCTGTTTCAAACGATAGTTCTTCTTTAGACTTTGCCATTATTTTCACGCTCCTCAACGGATTCAACTTCGCAATGTATTTTTCCATCCCTGACATTGATCTCGAGACGGTCTCCAGCTTTGACTTGCTTGGATGATTTGATCAATGTATCATCATCCTGATAAACCAGACTGTACCCCCTGTCCATAATCTTTAAAGGACTGAGGGCATGCAAGGTAGACAGGGAAGAACTGAAACGGTTGTTCTTTTCTTTCAGTACCTGCTTAAATTGCTTCTCTACCCTCGACTTCATAAATAAGACTCTCTCGCTTTGAATGGTGATGAGTTGTGAAGGATGCACACGTTGAAGTCTTGAGTGAAGCCGGGTTAATTGGTCACGGTTTTGTCTCACATGCAAGCTTATGTTTTTCTGCAGCTGGTCGGTCAAACGGTCGACGGTTTCAATTTTTTGTTGATACAGATTACGCGGGTTTCTTAAAGCGTAGGACTTAGTTAAACTATTTAAGCGGCTCCGCTCGCTTTGAAGCTTAGTCTTGAACGCTTTGATCAGTCGTAATTTACGATTCATGATTCTTTCCAGCAAATCATCAATGTGAGGAACCGCTAATTCTCCCGCAGCTGTCGGTGTAGGGGCTCTTAGATCGGCTACAAAGTCTGCGATCGTAAAGTCTGTTTCATGTCCCACAGCAGAAATGACTGGAACTTTAGACTCAACGATGGCTTTGGCCACGATTTCTTCGTTAAACGCCCATAATTCTTCAATCGAACCACCGCCACGGCCGATAATCAATATATCAATATCGCCTAGATCATTTACCTTCTTCATTGCCCCGGCAATCGATCCTGCCGCCTGCTCCCCTTGAACCAAAGCAGGGAAAATAAGGATTTCCCCTATTGGATATCGCCTTTTAATGGTTGTAATAATGTCTCTGATTGCAGCACCTGTTGGAGATGTCACAACGGCAATCCGCTTCGGAAACTTAGGAATCACACGTTTCCGGCTTTGATCGAAATAGCCTGCTTTTTCGAGCTTCTCTTTCAACTGCTCATAGGCCAAATACAGCTCACCGATTCCGTCAGGCTGCATTTCTTTTACATAGATCTGATATTGACCGCCTGATTCGTAAACGGTAATATCTCCCCGAATCAACACATTCATTCCATTTTCAGGTCTGAATTTCAGTGATTGATTGTTACTTGAAAACATGACAGACAAGATACGTGCTTTTTCGTCTTTCAAGGTAAAGTACATATGACCGCTTGAATGCCTTTTGAAATTAGAAATTTCCCCCCGTACGAATAGATTGGATAAATGGGGATCTCTATCGAATTTGCGCTTTATGTATTTTGTCAGAGCTTGTACCGTTAAATAACGTGATTGATCGAGTTCCATGCTCAAGTGACTCCTTTGTTTCTTGCAATTTGTAAAGGCTTTTATATGTAGGAATACGGAAAGGGACCAGCGATTGGCTGTCCCTTTCCGTTTTATGTTACCTATAGTGTACTATTTTTTAACCGTTTTGGCGATTAGCAAGAGCCCATTCTGCAGATTTCACTGTATTGTACAGTAACATCGTAATGGTCATAGGGCCGACCCCACCAGGAACCGGTGTGATTTTCCCTGCTTTTTCCTTCACTTCTAAGAAATTCACATCCCCACAAAGTGCACCGTTTTCATCACGATTCATTCCGACGTCAATGACTACGGCTCCCGGTTTAATATCTTCCGCTCCGATTAAATTCGCTTTCCCTACCGCAGAAACAATAATATCTGCATGCTTTGTGTAGGAAGACATATTCTTCGTTTTCGAATGGCAATACGTAACCGTCGCATTTCGATTCAAGAATAAGTGTCCCGCCGGCTTTCCGACAATATTACTTCTTCCTAAAATCACGACGTGTTTACCTTCTACTGAAATGTTTTCATATTCAAGCATCTTCATAATTCCAAGCGGCGTACAGGAATAGAAGGTATCTTGATTAGTCACCATTTTTCCTATCGACACGGGATGAAACCCGTCCACATCTTTAGATGGAGAAATCGTTTCAATCACGGTTATTGGATTAATATGCTCAGGGAGAGGCAGTTGAACCAGAATGCCATGAATATGACTCTGGTCATTTAATTCTTCAATTTTATTCAGCAGTTCATCTTGAGTCAAACTGGATTCATATTGATAAAGCTCCGAATGAATGCCAAGATTACTGCACGCTTTTCTCTTCATTTTGACATATGAATGAGAAGCATGGTTATCTCCTACCAGGATGACAGCCAAGCCGGGAATGACATCCTTTTCCTTAAGCCCCTCGATCTGACTTTTTAATTGTTCACGATAATGACCTGCAATGAGTTTGCCATCAAATATAGAAGCTGACATTCCATTTGCCCCCTACCATTGTTAAGATTGACTCACCTTTGATAGAACACCATTGATAAACTTGCTTGATTGATCATCTCCAAAGATCTTTGCAATTTCAACTGCTTCGTTAATGACTACTTTATTTGGAACATCTGTCACAAACAGGAGTTCATACACTCCTAAACGCAAAATGTTACGATCTACTTTTGCCAGGCGGTCAAATGACCATTTCTCTAGGTTTTCACGAATGTGCCCATCGATACGTTCCTGATTCTCGATAAACCCAAGAACAAGCTGTTGAAGATACGCATCCATCATCTCCTCTTCTTCCAGCACATTGGTTAACGCAACATCCGGCTCAATTCCACTCATATCTATTTGAAATAACGCTTGTAAGGCCTTTTCACGAGCAACTCTTCTCTTCATCTTATATTTACTCCTTTTAATCCATCAATTTTCATACCTTTGATAATAGCACAAACTAAGGGCAATACGCACGTCTATGTAAAAAAATCAATATTCTGAAATAAAAGCGGAGGCTGGTTAGTCAGGCCCGACAAGCATTTCTTGAGAATCCCTGAAGGCGTTCTTTGCCTTTGGGGATTCTCAAGAAATGACCTCGAGGGACTACCCGCCAGAGCTGGACAATCAGAAAAGCGGAGCCGACTGGGCTGGCCCGACAAGCATAAGATGAATGGGCCGGGAAGGCGTTCTTTGCCATCATGGACCATTTAGCTTATGACCTCGAGGGACAAGGAGGCGGAGCTGGACAAGTAGAAAAGCGGAGGCGGGTTGCGGCCCTCACATTTGAAGAATCCGGCCAAATCCCGCAATAATCCACCCTCTTTACAAAAAACACCAATTCAGACACAAACACACACAAAAAAAAGAACGGCCCCCTTAAGGACCGTCCCTCTCTTACATTTCGTCTTCAATTTCAGCTTCAAATTTCTGATTCTCAAATTGAATGCCTACGATATGAACATTTACTTCATCTGCTTCAAGAGCAGTCATGTTAAGCAGGGCTTGACGAATGTTATCCTGGATTTTTTGAGCCACTGTCGGGATGGCTACACCGAATTTCATGATGCAGTAAACATCCACGATGATTCCTTCCTCTGCAAGCTCCACTTTGACACCTTTACCGTGGTTTTTCTTTCCAAGACGCTCTACGACACCTGTTGCGAAGTTACCACGCATTTGTGATACACCTTCTACTTCTGAAGCAGCGATACCTGCAATTACTTCAATCACTTCAGGTGCGATTTCAATCTTCCCAAGGCCGTCTTTACCGTGAGACATTTGTAAAAGGTTTTGATTTTCCGCCATGTAAGGCACCTCCTGAATTCACACTAGGATTTCATTACTTCGTATTTCTCCAAGAACTTCGTATTAAATTCTCCACCAACAAAGGTTTCATGTTCTAATAGTTTCAAATGGAACGGAATGGTTGTGTGTATACCCTCAACCACAAATTCACTCAAAGCACGCTTCATTCTTGAGATCGCTTCTTCACGATTCGCTCCATAAGTGATCACTTTGGCAATCATACTATCGTAGTATGGAGGGATCATATAACCAGGATATGCGGCAGAATCGATTCTTACGCCAATGCCGCCTGGTGGAAGATACATTTCTATTCGTCCTGCTGACGGCATGAAATTCTTCTCAGGATTCTCTGCATTAATACGACATTCAATTGCCCAACCAGTGAATGTTACTTCTTCCTGTGTAAGGGAAAGCTTTTCTCCTGATGCCACGAGAATTTGTTCTTTAATCAAATCGACTCCTGTTACCTGTTCCGTTACTGGGTGCTCTACTTGAATACGGGTATTCATTTCCATAAAGTAGAAGGATTGATTAACGTAGTCATATATAAATTCTACCGTGCCGGCACCAGTATAATCAACCGCTTTGGCTGCTTTTACTGCTGCTTCCCCCATTTTAACACGAATTTCTTCTGTTAAAGCAGGAGATGGCGTTTCTTCGATCAATTTTTGAAGACGGCGCTGAATCGTACAGTCACGTTCTCCAAGATGGATCACGTTCCCAAAATTATCAGCCAGTACCTGGATTTCCACATGTCTGAAGTCCTCGATGAACTTCTCAATGTAAACACCAGGGTTACCGAATGCAGTCATGGCTTCTTGCTGAGTGATCGTCACCCCTTTAACAAGCTCTTCCCGGCTTTTCGCAACACGTATCCCTTTTCCTCCACCACCTGCAGTGGCTTTGATGATGACAGGATAACCCATGGATTCTGCAAGCTGAACCGCATCTTCTGCGTCCTTCACGATACCCTTTGAACCCGGTACAATCGGAACGCCTGCTTCTCTCATGGTTTCACGGGCCACGTCTTTCGTACCCATCTTCGAGATCGCTTCTGGTGAAGGACCTATGAAGATGATGTTGCAATCGCGGCACAGGTCTGCAAAGTCAGAGTTCTCGGCTAAAAATCCGTAACCCGGGTGAATCGCATCACAATCTGTCAGTTTTGCCACGCTAATGATGTTTGTGAAATTCAGGTAGCTGTCTTTCGATGCAGTCGGTCCGATGCAATAAGCTTCATCAGCTAATTGAACATGGAGTGCTTCTTTATCTGCTTCCGAATAAACGGCTACACTTTCGATGCCTAAATCTCGGCATGCACGAATAATACGTACCGCAATTTCTCCTCGATTGGCGATTAATACCTTTTTTATCATATCTATTTTCGCTCCTTATTCAGGTTTGACCAAGAATAACGGCTGTCCATATTCAACCAATTGACCGTCTTTTACTAAGATTTCTGTAATTTCACCTTTTACTTCCGATTCAATCTCATTAAATAATTTCATCGCTTCTACGATACATACGACAGAGCTTTCTTCGACTTTATCTCCAACCTTCACATATGGACCTGCTTCCGGGGAAGAAGATTGATAGAACGTCCCTACCATTGGAGACGTGATTTTATGTAAGTTTGAATCTTCAGCTTTTGCTTGTGGAGCTTCTTTTTCTTCTGTATTGACAGAAGGAGCTGCTTCCTGAACAGGCGCAGGAGCCTGCTGTACTGCTTGAGCTGCAGGTTTCACTTCCTCTACTGCCTGAACGACTTGTGGTTGTCCGGAAACTGTTACACCATTATTCTTTTTAAGTTTAATTTTCGAACCATCATGCTCGTATGTAAACTCATCAACACTAGAATGATCTACGAGTTTGATTATTTCACGAATTTCTTGAATTTTTAACACGGTTGACACCCCTCTTATAGTTTAAAAAATTATGACTAGCTACTAATATCATACGATAATACCTCGTATAAATTCAATATGCGATTCCTACCAATCTGTAAAGCGCATACAACCCTATCCTCTATTCTAGACCTTTTTAGAAAAAAAATAAAATAATAGAAGAATTTTTTTGATATCTGTTGGTTCTTTTATGTGTGCTGCAAGTCATTGCAGTTCCTTTTTCAAACAAAAAATAGCCACCTGAAGGTTCCCCTTCGGCGGCACTGGTTTTCACATTAATTTGTTGGTTGGAATTCTACTGCTACCGGTTTCATCTGCCCGACTTCACTCATCACGAGGCGGATGATCTCATTCGCATCGGCTGTTGAGTGCTCCTTGTCGGATTTCACTGTGATACGGATATTTTCACCATTAGCTCTGACTAACGCATCTTCATAACCCATTGTTTTAATCATTGTTTCCAATACTGATTCTGTCATGGCCAACTCTCTTAAGTTCTCCATCTCTTCATAGGCAGCGCTTTTTTCCTCTGCTGATACATCGGCGTTCGCTACTTTCGCTTCCAGTTCTTCGCGAAGCTGTTCGCGTTGGTCCAATACTTCAATTCTTAAAGCTTCGAACATTTCATTACCAGCTGCGTCTGTTACAACTTCCATGTCAGACATAGTTTCCTTCCCATCTTCTTTCGCTTGCTCCTTTCCGTCCTTTTCCTCATATGCCATATCTGTCACTTGCTGTGTTGGAGAAGTAATGTAATAAACTGAAAGCACGATCACAAGACTCAACATCGTTAATAACCAAACTGTTTGTTTTTTAAGTAACATCTATCATTTCCCCCTTATTTTTTGGGCAGAACCGAAACCCTGTGACTTGGTACGTCTAATCCACGGGTAACAGCTTCTATGATCCATTTTTTGATTTGTATATTATCGGCCCCTTTTGCTACAACAAGGACACCGCTGACTTTAGGTTTTTTAGTTTCTTTCACAATGGGAACTTCTTTCTCTCCATCCCTGACGATGACCATTTCTTCCTCTTGTGATTTATCTTCTATCGATCGTTTTCCACCTTGCTTATCTTCTTCAGAGGTTGTTTGTGACTGTGTGGATTCATTCTTTTCATACACTTTTGACTCTGTTGCCTCTACATTGACAACAACATGCACTTCACTCACCCCGACAATCTGATCCAGGGCTTCTTTCAGCTGGTTTTCGTATTGATCTTCGTACCCTCTCATGGAGCCATCCGATTCCTTATGGCCGGAGCCGAATGTTGCGACCTCTTCAGGAGCTTCTTGGTCTACTGAATTAGATACTTCCATGCTGCTATCCCTGCTCCAAAGATCACTGATCAGCATAAAGGCGACACCTATCAACAGCACAATGAGAAAGTATTGAAACTTATTCCCTTTTTTATCCTTTGGCGGTGAATTTGCATTCTCCTTTGACAGCCATTCCTTCAATGCGTTAAGCGGACCTTTATTAAAGTTCATTGGCTTCCCCAGTCCCCCCTTCAACAGTAATGATTATTTTGTCTGGTGTAAGATTCCATTGCTCGGCAAGTAAGGAGGCCATTAGGGACGTACTTTCTTCAGGCGTTTTCTTTCTCGGCTCAGCTCCCGTATCGATCTCCACGTTTTGAACAGTTTCAATCGTAGTGTTTTCCTGTTTTTCTTTAACTACCACTGTCACTTCTGTGATACTATCCGGGACATTCTCCAAATCATCTGCTTTCACTACAACCCTCTCAATGACCTTACCGTGTTCATCCATCATCTCCTTTTCAGCTTGTTGTTTCATTTGGACAGCCATCTGTTCTAAAATATATGCACGTTGAGAGGCTTGTATTTCTTTTTTCTTCATTTCTATTAAATTTTCTACAGAATTATTCTGAGAATCTCCATTTATATCAATTGACTCCATCACCTTATCAAAGTCGGTGGCCATTAATTTAAACAAAGGTGTAAGGATAATGGTGATCAACAATAAGCCAGTCACGATTTTCGCATATTTTTGCATGTTGGAACTGGGAAGAAGCATGTCAATGACGGTGGCTAAGAGAACAAAGATTATGATATTTGTAATCCAATCGGTGAGAAATGACATGACGGTACTCCTTCCTCTTTATCGCATCATCATCGTGATATTTCCTGCCGCAATGATGACGGTAAGACTCAAAAAGAACATAAAGGACACAATGGCAAGGGCAGCAAAGACATAAATCACACTTTTGGCAATGATATCGAGACATTCAATCACCGGTCCGCCACCGAGTGGTTGCAGGAGAGCCGCTGCTAATTTATAAATAAACGCAATCATGAGGATCTTGATTGCGGGAAAAGCTGCAATGATCAGAACAATGGCCACGCCAGCGATTCCCACCGTGTTCTTTAAAAGAACGGAAGCGCTTATCACTGTATCCGTCGCATCCGTGAACATCCTTCCGATCACAGGTACAAAATTCCCTGTAACAAATTTCGCTGTTCGAATCGTAATCCCATCTGTCACCGCTGCCGTGGCTCCCTGCACGGAGATAACACCAAGGAAAACGGTCATAAAGGCTCCTAATAACCCGATACTCCATGTCCGCAATAACTGGGCTAGCTGCGTCACTTTATAATGAGTGGAAAGGGTACTTACGATACTTAATAATGCCGCCAGAAATAACAGGGGAAGCACGACATTTTGGATCAGCAAACCGCTTGTGTTCATTAAAAAGATAATCACAGGATGAAAAAATGCTGCGGATACAACTCCCCCGGAAGCGGCAATAAGCGCTAACATCAGGGGTATGAGGGCAATGATGAAGTGGATCATGGTGGAGATGGCATCCCGGGTGTAATCAATCGCCACGTGAAAACTATTTAGGGCGATGATGATCAGGACCATGAACACAATGCTGTATGCAACCTTGCTGACACTCCCTCCTTCAAATGCATTCTGCAGGGATTGTAGGAACATACTGAAAATCGTTAGCATAATCAGTGTTCCTAATAGCTTCCCATTCATCACAAGCTCCTGGAAGGCGAACTTGAAGATTCCACTAAACCATGCTTTAAAAGAAAACTCTTTTTCCCCTTTGATAAAATCAACCAAACTCCCCTTTTGACTTTCGGGAAGATAGCCACCGTATTGATCCACGATACTGTTCCAGAATCCTTTTAATTCTTCGATTCCTAATTGATCTAATTGCTGATCGATCATTTGCTGTTGAATTGTCGAATCGGGCAGACTCTGTCCCTCTCCTTCTTCAGCTTGTCCACTGGAGGCTCCTACGAAAAAAATCACGAGTGCTATGACGAGTATTCGATATATTTGCAACAATTTTTTCCACCTCTTAACGTTTCGCTTATCCAGTTGGGATCATGTTGATAATCGTTTCGATAATCACTGTTAGAATAGGTACCGCCATTGCTAAAATCAAGATTTTACCTGCAAGCTCTACTTTCGCTGCAAGTGCTCCTTGGCCGGCATCCTTTGTAATGTGAGAAGCGAATTCCGCTATGTAGGCGATGCCGATAATTTTGAGAATGGTTTCTACATACACCATATTCACATTTGCATTCGCAGCAAGCTTCTCAATCATATGAATGATGGAGTAAATCTGATCGATCAGAAATAAAAAGATCGAACATCCTACAAACACAATAAGCAAAAAAGCAAAATTCGGTTTCTGCTCTTTCACAATCAAAGCCAGAAAGGTCGCAACCAGTGCTATACCAACAATTTGAATGATTTCAATCGCGGACGCCCCCTCTAACCTTGATATAAGAAGACTGATTTAATCTTCTGGAACAGATCATCGACAATCGAGGCCACCATGAAAAGAATATAGATGAACCCAAACAATGTAACCCACTGTGCATATTCTTTCTTCCCGACCTGATCTAAAATCGTATGCAAAAAGGCCACTACAATCCCCACCCCTGCGATCTTGAAAATAATATCCACATCAATTCCCATATTCATTTCCCTCCCGGTTTGTAAAAGCTGTTCTCGCAAGCGATTGGCATGTTTAGAAGTATTGACCTTTAATGCATCGTTATAGTAATAGGATGATCAGTAATAAACCTGATAAAAAACCCAAGCTCTTCGTCATCTTTTCATATTTTCTCTGCTTTTCTATCGCCTCTGATTCTTCTCTTTCCAAGTGTTTTAACGCTAACTGTATATGTTTTTGCTGAGTCATCATGTCGTGTTTGCCCAGGTTTTCTCCAAATTGTTTCAGGATCTCGTACTCACCTGTTTTAAAAGCCGTTAATTTCCATATATCATTCAGACTTTCTTCCCACGCTTTCTTCACTGAAATCTCCTGCTCCGTTAATTTCTTTGAAAACGTTTCGAAGAACCATGAAACAGGTTTTTGCAGTTGCTTGGAAATCTTTCTGGTCGCTTCATGCAAAGGGGTATGACTGTAAGTGATTTCTGCTTCCAATGACTGGAGGGCCACCTTCAATAACCGAAGCTGCCTCGGTCTTTCCGTTAAATATTTAGACGCTTCGAAACCAGCCCAGGAAGTAGAAAGCAGGATGAAAACAGCACCGATTAGTTTAATCATTTATGTCACACTCACTTTTTTCAGAAGAGATTGACCATGTTCATTCCACACTTCATGAACCTTACCAGGCTCATCCCCTCTCCTTAGTTCAACAAACCGCTCAATGGTTTGGAGATTCACAATGTCCTTGATGACTGGTCTCTTCGCAACTTCACTAAATGAAGATCCATGAGTCGTCATCACAAGGGTAATACCGGCATTAACGGCTTCCTGGATAGCTTGACCATCTTCTACACGACCAATCTCATCCACAATCAGGACGTCGGGACTCATCGAGCGGATCAACATCATCATCCCTTCAGCCTTCGGGCATGCATCCAGCACGTCCACTCTCGGTCCAAACATCAGCTGAGGAATTCCGTTTACACAGCCGGCAATTTCGGAGCGTTCATCGACAATCCCTACTTTAAAAGGGGGGATATTTTTTTCAGGGATACCCGTCGATATCATGCGTGCAAGATCTCTAAGCAATGTCGTCTTACCTGTCTGAGGCGAGCCGATAATCATCGTATGCTTCCAGCCACTTTCATAAACATATGGGAAAATTGAATGAGCTATGCCAAGCTTTTGTCTCGCGATCCTGATGTTAAAGGAAGACAGATTCCGAATTCCTTTCACCACACCACCCTCTAAAATGACTTTTCCAGCAAGACCGACCCGATGTCCGCCTTCAATCGTGATATACCCTCTCTTCAGTTCTTCTTCCAATGTATAAAATGAATGCCGGGATAGTTTGTTAATAAGCTGTTCGCTATCTTCCTCGGTTACGGTATAAGAAAGAAAATATGGTTTCCCCCTGGCCGTGACCTCCAACACACGGTTTGTACGAACCCTAATCTCTTCAATTCGGTCAATTAGATCTTGTGGAAGGGTCAGGACTTTGTCAGAAATAGTGCTGGGTAGTAAGGCTAGAACTTCTTTCATATAGGTACCTCCTAATCTTGTTCCACTTCGGATTGTATGAAGACATAACGAACCTTCGTACATGCTTCCCGATAATACAATGTATTCTAGTGGCATGAGATTATGACAGTAGAGTTGGGAGATTTGTGGTGGGGATTGAGAGATTTGGTTTGGAGTGAGGGAGATGAAGGGGAACGGGGAATTCGGGAGATAAAATGAAAATGTCGAAGATAAACCAATACTCAGGGCGACAAAGCCCTCATTGCCAATTAAAAAAAGCCTGAACGGGAGTAATCCCGTCAGGCTTTTCACATTATTTATCCACGTGATACGTATGATCCGTCTGTTGTATTAATGATCAATGTGTCTCCTTCATTGACAAAGAACGGTACGTTAACCACTAATCCTGTTTCCACTGTAGCAGGCTTTGAACCACCGGAAGCCGTATCGCCTTTGATGCCCGGTTCTGTTTCAGTTACTTTCAATTCAACCGAGTTTGGAAGTTCTACTCCAAGAGTTTCTCCACCGTACATCATAATGGACACTTCCATGTTTTCTTTCAGGTATTTCAATTCATATTCGATGGAAGAAGCAGGAAGTTCGATTTGATCGTAGCTCTCATTGTCCATGAATACATGCATGTCACCATTCGCATACAAGTATTGCATTTTACGGTTATCGATTTGAGCTTTTCCTACTTTTTCTCCTGCACGGAACGTTTTTTCCTGGATGGCACCTGTGCGCAGGTTACGAAGCTTGGAGCGGACGAATGCTGCCCCTTTACCCGGTTTAACATGTTGGAAGTCGATTACTCGCCAAATCCCGTTGTCGACTTCAATTGTCAAACCTGTACGAAAATCATTTACTGAAATCATAATTATTTCCTCCTATAGTCTAGTAGACCTGTATTTAGGCCTACAATGGTAGAATGATTAGATCTTTTGTAGAATGTGTCAGTGTTTCATTGGAATCTTCTGTTATGAGTGTATCATCTTCAATACGAACACCGCCAACACCTGGAACATAGACGCCCGGTTCGACCGTTACGATCATTCCAGGCTCCAGTACCACATCGGAACGGGAGGACAATCCTGGTCCTTCATGGACTTCAAGGCCGATTCCATGTCCCAATGAATGTCCGAAATACTCTCCATAACCCTTTTCTGTTATGTAATCACGTGCAATAGCATCCGCTTCTTTACCTGTCATACCAGGCTTGATTTTTTCCATAGCCAGAAGTTGTGATTGTAGAACGACATCATAGATCTCTTTCAATTTTTCACTTGGTTCTCCTACAGATAAGGTACGTGTCATATCGGAGCAATATCCTTTATAGTATGCACCATAATCCAACGTTACAAAATCACCTTTTTCAATGACTTTATCACTGGCAACCCCATGAGGAAGTGCAGAACGATTACCTGAAGCAACGATGATATCAAAAGATGAAGATGTCGCTCCCGCTTTTCTCATGAAGAATTCTAATTCATTGGAAACTTCTAACTCTGTCACACCCGGTTTAATAAAATCTAATATATGCTTAAATGCTGCATCGGCAATATCCGCCGCATCCTTAATTATCTTAAGCTCTTCAGGTGTCTTAATCAAGCGTAACTTTTCTACCAGCCCTGATACCGGTACAAGTTCTGCTTCCAACACTTCACGATAGCTATCATACGCACTATAAGTCATGTAGTTCTTCTCGAAGCCCAATTTATTAATCCCCAGGTTTTTCACTTGTTTCGCTACTTCCTCATGGATGGGTCCAGTATGCTGGACGATTTCAAAATCGGCAGCCTGCTCGGTTGCTTGCTCGATATAGCGGAAATCTGTTATGAATAACGCTTTCTCTTTAGAAATCAGAACAACTCCTGATGAACCCGTAAAGTTTGTCATGTACCGACGGTTGTAGGTACTTGTAAGTAAGATCCCGTCAAGTTCGTTTTCTGAAAAAGTCTCTCTTAATCGTTCAATTTTCATCGTATTCCACTCCCTTAATGTTCTTTATGATCGCTTGTAAAGCCAGCTCGTAACCAAACAGTCCCAATCCGACGATCTGACCAATCGTTTCAGCGGCCACGACAGATTGATGCCTAAACGTTTCACGGGCATGTATATTAGATATATGCACTTCCACTACCGGTACTGAAACCGAAGCCACTGCATCTCTTATCGCATAGCTGTAATGTGTGAAAGCACCGGGATTCAGGATGACTCCCCCATACCCTTCATCCTCTGCCTTGTGTATGTAATCAATCAGTTCCCCTTCATGGTTCGATTGAGCTGAAACGAGTTGAAAGCCTTCACCTTCTGCTTGTTTCGAAAGCTTCACCTCAAGTTGCGGCAAGGTGACGTAGCCATAAATCTCTGGTTCACGTTTTCCGAGCCTATTTAAGTTAGGACCATTTAAAAGCAAGATTTTCATCATATGTAAACCCCTAAAAAAATAGAATGTTCATCATGAACATTCTAACACAAACCTTATACCTATACCTACATAATTGTCTGATAATGAGGATTTGTTAGTGTGAAACTTCCCCTGATTTTTCTTTTTCATTCTGATGTCTCAATTCATTTTCTTCATAAGAAATCGAATAGCCGATAAATACGCCATACAAAATATACAGGCAGAAGGTTGTGATCAAAGTATGATAATCAATGGAAGTAAAAGATTCAATGCTCGGGAAGAGCGGATTAAGCAGGAAAAAGAACGCTAAGTATAATGCTACACCGTAGGCAGCCCCTACCCACATTGACTTGAATTTTCGTAATAAACCATAATATATGAGGGCCACACCTATAGAAATCACTCCATATGCCACAATGGAAAGAACGATCCCGATCCATTTGTCCACCCAGTCACCAACCGCCCACGGCTCAAAAATAATATTTGGCTCGATTTTCGTAAAGGAAAAAAAGTAACAAATGTAGGCAATTGAACTCCATAACATCCCACCTATAAAGCCCGTCACTACGACCATCGCCATGAACGATAATGGTTTTTCACCCTGATTCTGCTCTAAACGCGGATTCTCTTTGCTTTCTTCTGTTCCATCCTGAACCTTTTCATGCTGTCCCTTTTGTTCAGCCATCTGTAACACCTCCATTCGTAGTATGTCCCATTCGTTTAAAC
Organism: Rossellomorea sp. ABR4_004; assembly: GCF_056159585.1. Classification (NCBI taxonomy): domain Bacteria; kingdom Bacillati; phylum Bacillota; class Bacilli; order Caryophanales; family Bacillaceae; genus Rossellomorea; species Rossellomorea sp. ABR4_004. The sequence continues at coordinate 669,226 of NZ_JBSWVM010000001.1, forward strand.
ATTTGCATGGTTTTACTTATTTTTCATCTGTGAATGGTGAGGAAATATGGATGATAAAATCCTATCTCTAGTCCTTTGTTTGATTTTTTAGTAAAATAGATAGTATCTTTCCAAGTTTCAAAAAAATAGGCCCAGTAATATTTACAGAAAATCGATAACTAATATGGTTAAATAACAAGGAAATTGTCTAGAATAATAGTATAGATATGTATAATGGATTGTATGTAAGGAGGTGGCTTTGTTGAACGCTCGTAATATCTTTGTTTTCACATTAATATTGTTAGCTATTGTAGGGCTCTTAACTTCCCTATTCGGAAATCCTTTAGGGTTGGTTAAACAATTATTTGTTACTGCAGCTGTAATCGGAATTATCTACTTCATTTACCGAAGATGGTTCAGCGGAAGGCGGTCTGGTAATAGTAATGAACAGAGAGCGTTTCTTAAAGCAGCCAAACAATCAAAGAGGCGGCATAAGAAAAAATCTCCAAGTAAGCCTCAAGTATCAAACGCCTCAAAGAAACGTTCGATACGAAAGAAATCCAATGCCAACCTTACCGTAATTGAAGGAAAAAAGAATAAGAAAAACAATCGAGCCTCATTTTAGGAGCTCGATTGTTTTATTAATACGGCCATTTTTGAAGAAATGCTTCTGCTTTTGATTTTCCGTACTGAATGAGTTCTGCTCTTTTTTCCGGTGTTAATCCGAATTCGGTTGTGAGCACACCTTCAGTCGGAATAAAGATGATGTTTTTTTCAAGTTTTCTGGAAATGTATCTTGAATCATGTGCATCTTTCATTGTAGTAAAGAGTGCTTCATACATATCAATCGCATTTTTAATTTGTTTTTTTGGCTTTCCGACTAGATCGTGACTCAACTTCACCCCGATGACCGGTCTTACCTTTTTCACATTTTCCCTATCGAACAACCACATTGGGAAGTTACTGAGCACCCCACCATCAACCATGAAACTTATTCCTTCTAAAGATCGCAGCTTTACAGGTTCAAAGAAGTAAGGAAGACTCGCACTCATTCGTATCGCCCTGGCCACAGGAAAGGTTTCTTTCGCTATGCCGTACTTCTCCAGATCATCTGGAAGAACCAATAATCTGCCATTCGATAAATCCGAAGCGATGACCCGGAGTGAATGGGGTGGTAAATCGGCAAACGTATAAATCCCTCTTGCTTTCAGCTTCTCTTCTACCCAGCTTTCAAGCGCCACTCCTTTATATAAACCTAAACGATAGTAAACCCTAAACCATTTTATAATAGGGAGAGAGATGATCGCGTTTGAGTCCAGCAATTTACTAATTTCTATATCATCCATAATTTTGAGGAGCTCCCTGCTCGAATAACCTGCAGCAATAAATGCTGCAATTACCGCTCCGGCACTTGTTCCTGCGAGCCTTTTAAATTTGTAGCCCTTCTCCTCTAATGCTTGATATGCTCCGATTAACGCGAGCCCCTTTATGCCTCCACCTGAAAAAACACCATCGATGTCCAAAGGCCCCACTCCTTCAATGTCTATTACTACATCTTTAATTCACAATGAAGGGTTTTAGACTAAAAAAATAGGAAGGGAACAAGTCCCCTCCTATTTTTCTTCATTTATTATAGACCGCATTTCAGCTGTGCGCCGCAGTTTGTACAAGTATTACAGCCACCCATATCTTTTACCGTCCCTTTACGGCAGACCGGACACGTATTCCCGACTTCAGAACCTATGGTCACGTCAGTTGAACGTACGTCCTGAATCGTATCAAGTAATACGATCGGCTTTTTCGAGGTAGGAATGTCTTTTTGTTCCTGTTCGTCCTCGTCATCAAAGCTGTTTTCTTCTGCCTTGAGGGTAAGAACTTGTGAATCACGGCTTCCGTCAACGTAGACGGTTCCACCTTTTGCTCCCCCTTTATAAAGTCGCTCATACACTTTCTCTACTTGCTCGACCGTATATCCACGAGGGGCATTAACCGTTTTTGAAATTGAGCTGTCGATCCAATTCTGAATCACACATTGGACATCGGCATGTGCTTGTGGCGCCAGGCTCATGGAAGAAACAAACCATTCAGGAAGATTGTCAGCATCTGCATCCGGATTTCTGTTCAAGTAATCCTCTACAATATCCGCTTTCACTTCAATGAACTTACCAAGACGTCCACTTCTGTAATATGTGAATGAGAAATAAGGTTCAAGACCAGTAGATACTCCAACCATCGTACCTGTTGAACCTGTTGGGGCAACGGTCAATAGATGAGAGTTTCGAATCCCGAACTGTTGAATGTCTTTCCGAACATCCTCAGGCATTTTCTTCATAAAACCTGTTTCTACAAACGCTTTACGTAAAGCCTTCGTTTCATCGTCGGTACTTCCTGTAAGGAATGGGAAGCTTCCCTTTTCCTTGGATAATTCAACAGATGCACGATAGGCGGTTGTTGCGATGACTTCAAATACTTCATCCACAAGTCTGTTGCCTTCTTCAGAACCATATTCTTTTTCGCAATAGATCAACAAATCTGCAAGACCCATTACCCCAAGACCTACACGGCGCTCTCCAAGTGCCTGCTTTTTGTTTTCTTCAAGGAAGTACGGAGTCGCATCGATGACATTGTCCTGCATGCGCACACCCACTTCAACGGTACGCTTCAATTTTTCAAAATCAACAGATTTCGTCTCTTTATTGGCAAACTGAGCAAGGTTGACAGCTGCCAGGTTACACACGGAATATGGAGCAAGAGGCTGTTCACCACATGGGTTCGTAGCAACTACCTTTTGACCATATGCCTTCGCATTCGTCATGTCATTCGCGTTATCAATGAAGAAGATTCCAGGTTCCGCTGAGTAAGTTGCACAAACGTTGATAAGATTCCAAAGCTCTTTTGCCTTGATCTTACGGTAAGTGCGCACTTTGTAGCCCAGCTTTTCCCACTCACGGACATCACCTACGTTGTGCCATTCTTCATTATAGTACTTCATTTGCTCTTCGTTATAAGTTTCCACATCAGGGAAGCGCAGTTCATATTCACGATCGTTTTCAACAGCTTCCATAAAGTCGCTTGTCAGGCAAACCGAGATATTCGCACCTGTCAGGAATTCTGAATTATGGACGCTGTACGTTCCGCCTGTACGAAGCTTTTCTTCTGCATTCTTAAGGATTTTCGCATCAAATCCACCGTAGCCAGGGATTTGTCTATAATTAAGGATTCCTTGATACATCGCTTCCTCTTGTTCTGTCAGAGGTGTGAATTTCAACTTATCCTGTGCTGCTTTTTTAATGGTTTCATCTTCTGTATTTTCAAGAAGATAACGTAGGATACGCGGGTTTTGCATTTTAGATATGATGAATTCGATAATATCGGGATGCCAATCTGAAAGCATGATCATTTGTGCTCCACGTCTTGATCCACCCTGCTCAACCAAATGAGTCAATTTAGCGATGTCATCCAGCCAGGAAACCGACCCGGAGGATTTACCGTTTACACCTTTAGCCAGAGTATTTCGCGGACGAAGAGTCGATCCGTTCGTTCCGACCCCTCCGCCTCGGCTCATGATTTCCATCACCTGCTTGCGGTGTTCCGAAATTCCTTCACGAGAATCCTGTACGAAAGGCATCACGTAGCAGTTAAAGTACGTTACGTCCGTTCCGGCACCAGCCCCGTAAAGTACCCGGCCAGCAGGAACAAAATGAAGGTTCACTAACTCATGATAGAATTTTTCAAACCAAACTTGTCTCTTTTCAGGAGTTTCTTCCACTTCTGCCAAGCCTGTTGCGTTACGCTTCGCAATTTGTTCATAGTAGACTTCCAGTGGCTTTTCGATTACATCGAGTGTTCGTGAGACGATACCGGTTTCCATTTCTTCCGGCTTGTCGATGGCACTTCTGTACTCTTCTTCAATCCAAACATCTGCTTTCTTCGTTTCCCAGTCGATGCTCGAAATGTACCCTAATCCTCTTGCAGGGAATTTAGGATCTTCTTTGATGGTGAGGACCACGAAATCCCCTTCAGAAAGAGTGATTTTTTCCGTGTCTTTGAAAGAATAGCGATCAATCATGACAAGACGGGATACACCTTTGTGTGTAGTATTCATATCTGGGGTTATGGGATGTACTTGAGGAAATAATCCGATATCCTGATTTAATCTTTCGATGTTTAATTTCATTGTGTTTTTCGACGCAACAGTCATAAAGACAACTCCTTCTATCTCAAATCTTTCAATTGTATGTTGATTACTTTGATGTCTAATATCAAGTAATACGATATCATAGCTCTATTAGAAAAGCAATAAATAAACACAATATATAGTGTGTTAAAAATTATTCGACACACCACATATTGTGTTTCAGGTCAATAGGTCAATTGTTTGTCAAACGGATAATAAGCCAATAAAAATAGAAAACAGGAGGAAATTATAGAAAATCATATAAACCTCCGACCATTTCTATTAATTTAGAACTTGATATAAATCCAAGCCGCGTAATAGTTGGTAAAATAGGAAAAAAGCGACAAGCATCGCTTTTTTTCTACAAAAAAATTTTTATCGCTTAAAATTCCAGTCATCTGATTCGTATCGGGTCCTGGCAAGGTCCACAACATATTGTGTTTCCTCTTCAGAAAGTTCATATGGTTCCAGGTGGATATTCAATCCTTCTTCAAAACCTTTTTTGAACGCTTCCTTCGCCATATCCATGGTGACCGTTTCAGAACTGATTTCGTTCATCGCGACTGCCTTGCTTTTAAATGCCCGCTGCATACGCTCTTTCACCCTGTCCGATGGATAATTAAACAGGCTGAACAACTTATCCTCGTCAAGATCCAATAGAATGGAACCGTGTTGAAGGATGACGCCTTTCTGCCGCGTCTGGGCACTTCCAGCCACTTTTCTGCCTTCAACGACTAACTCGTACCAGCTTGGAGCATCAAAACAAACGGCCGAACGTGGATTTTTTAATCCTTCCCTCTCTTCTGCTGTTTTCGGAACAGCAAAGTAGGCTTCGAGTCCAAGTCCTTGAAATCCTTTTAAGATCCCTTCAGAAATCACTCGATATGCTTCCGTAACCGTTTTAGGCATCTCAGGGTGTTCTTCGGAAACAATGACACTGTACGTCAATTCATGCTCATGCAGAACCCCTCTGCCTCCCGTCGGTCTTCTGACAAAGCCCAGTCCGTGCTCTTTCACTGCATCAAGATTGATTTCCTTTTCTACCTTTTGAAAGTATCCGATCGAGAGCGTCGCGGGATCCCAGCCATAAAACCTGATCGTGGGAGGAATCTTCCCCTCGCTATGCCAATCCAATAGCGCCTCATCAAGTGCCATATTATAAGAAGGGGAACAATTCCCTGAGTCAATGAATCTCCATGTTTCTTTTTTCATGCATCATACCTCATTTACGTCTTCTCTTTAATATTATTTTGTTATGTAAAACATCAACTTCATTTAAGTCCGTTACTAGTCTATCAAATCCAAAAGAAAAAACAAAGAAAAACAGATTGGAAAGTGTTTGCTGTAAAATAATAAATTTGTTTTGATTCTCAGGGCTTTCATGAATATAATAGAAGTTAGCGCATTTGTAGAAAGGAGCATGAATGATGGAAGGATTATATATTCTTTTAGTCGTACTTGGTGGAATCATTGTTTATTCACTCTTTACGTTCTTCTATCAAAAGAGAATTGTGAATACTTTGACTGAAGAAGAATTTAGAGCAGGATATCGGAAAGCTCAGTTGATAGATGTTCGTGAAGCGAATGAATTTGATAACGGTCACGTACTTGGCGCACGAAATATCCCCCTCTCTCAAATTAAAATGAGACAAAAGGAAATCCGTGCCGATCAGCCCGTTTACCTTTATTGCCAAAGCGGACTCCGCAGTGGAAGAGCAGCTCAAATGCTTCACCGCAAAGGGTACCGAGATCTTCACCAGTTGCAGGGCGGCTTTAAAAAGTGGACAGGTAAAGTAAAACATAAAAAATAATGTGAAAGGATTGCCTTTAAGGCGATCCTTTTTTAATTGGTGGAAATAGCCGGGTGGATTGGCGTTGGTGGTTCTCCCCCCACCTCCTTGAAGGTCCGTCCCTCAAAAAAACCCCCGCAGCGATTGGCTGCGGGGATTTCCAATTTTATATTCTTTAGTTTTCTTTTGTATAACGCAGTACCGGTTTTCTTGCTGCGAGTGTTTCGTCCATACGTTTGACGATGGTTGTATGAGGTGCTTCCTGGACGATTTCCGGCGTTTCTTCTGCTTCTTTGGCAATCTGGATCATGGCATCAATGAAGGAATCGAGTGTTTCTTTAGATTCTGTTTCAGTTGGCTCGATCATCATGCATTCTTCCACATTTAATGGGAAGTAAATCGTTGGTGGATGATATCCGAAGTCGAGTAGTCGCTTCGCAATATCCAATGTACGGACGCCGAGCTTCTTCTGACGTTTTCCGCTGATGACAAATTCATGCTTACAATGACGATCGTATGGAAGGTCAAAGTGAGGAGCCAGTCGGCGCATCATGTAATTTGCATTCAGGACCGCGTTTTCCGTAACGGCTCTCAGCCCGTCTGGACCCATCGTTCTGATGTACGTATAGGCACGAACATTGATTCCAAAGTTCCCATAATAAGGTTTTACACGTCCAATGGAATCAGGGCGGTTGTAATCGAATTCGAATTTATCTCCATTTTTCACCAGGACCGGTTTTGGGAGGTATTTAATCAAGTCTTCCTTCACTCCGACAGGACCGCTTCCCGGACCACCGCCTCCGTGAGGACCCGTAAAGGTTTTATGAAGATTTAAATGCACGACATCAAATCCCATGTCCCCCGGTCTGGCTTTTGATAATACGGCATTTAAATTGGCACCATCATAATACAGCTTACCGCCTGCTTCATGAATGATAGCAGCCATTTCCAGAATGTTTTCTTCAAATAATCCAAGTGTGTTCGGATTGGTCAGCATCAGGGCCGCTGTATCATCTCCTACAACACGCTTCAGATCTTCCAAATCAACTAATCCATTCTCGTTTGATTTGACCGTTACCGTTTCAAAACCTGCTACAGTCGCACTGGCAGGATTTGTTCCATGAGCAGAATCCGGTACGATGACCTTCGTACGGTGAGTGTCGCCATTTGCTTCATGATAAGCACGGATCATCATAAGACCCGTCCATTCTCCATGAGCACCTGCAGCAGGTTGAAGGGTCACTTCATCCATGCCAGTGATCTCTTTCAAATGCTCCTGAAGATCATACATCAATTCAAGGGCACCTTGAACGCTTTCCGCTTCTTGAAGAGGATTGATATGAGCGAATCCATTTAAGCGTGCAACGTTTTCATTCACCTTCGGATTGTACTTCATCGTACAAGACCCTAGTGGATAGAAACCGGAATCCACACCATGATTACGTTTTGATAAGGCCGTATAATGGCGCATGATATCCAGTTCGGATACTTCTGGAAGCTCTGGATTTTCCGAACGGATATAATCCGATGGGATGAGATCCGATAATTCCACCTGTGGTACATCCATTTCAGGTAAGCTATACCCGACACGGCCTTCTTTAGATAATTCAAAAATAAGAGGTTGATCTTGCTTATTCATGACAATCCCCCAATTCTGCTACGAATGCGTCAATTTCTTCTTTGCTGCGAAGTTCAGTAACAGCCACGAGCATGTGCTGTGATAAGCTGTCATCCATTAATCCTAAATCGTATCCACCAATCATTTCTTTTCCTAAGAGCTTTTGATTGATTTCATTAACCGGCATATTTACCTTTACGACAAATTCATTGAATGATGGTCCTTCAAATGCAATGGAGAACCCTCTTGCTTTAAAGGCTTCTTTTGCATAATGTGCTTTTTGGATATTTTGAAGTGCCATCTCTTTAACGCCTTGTTTTCCAAGTGCCGTCATGGCTACAGATGCAGCGAGTGCATTTAATGCCTGGTTTGAACAAATATTCGACGTGGCTTTATCTCGACGGATATGCTGTTCACGTGCTTGAAGAGTCAAAACAAACCCTCTGATTCCATCTTCATCAACTGTTTGACCAACAAGACGGCCTGGAACTTTACGCATTAGCTTTTTGTTAACGGCGAAGTATCCACAGTGCGGTCCACCGAATGCACTTGGAATACCAAATGGCTGTGCATCACCAATGACGATATCGGCTCCTAATTGTCCAGGAGGAGTAAGTGCCCCTAATGCAAGCGGGTTTGAAGAAACCACGAACATCGCTTTTTCAGCATGAGTCACTTCTTCGATGGCTTTTAGTTCTTCTACCCGGCCGAAGAAGTTAGGATATTGAACGACTACCGCTGCAATTTCACTACTCATTAATTTCTTAAGTTCTTCCACATCCGTAACACCGTTATTGTGTGGGATTTCTACGACTTCTATATATTGGCCTTTTGCATAAGATCTCAGGACATCACGTGATTCCGGATGCACAGTGCTTGAAACCAGTACCTTTTTTCGACGGGTCTGCCCTGCACTAAGCATAGCTGCTTCTGCAAGAGCCGTTCCTCCATCGTACATGGAAGAATTGGCTACATCCATGCCGGTCAGCTCACAAATCATCGTTTGGAATTCAAAAATGGCTTGAAGTTCTCCTTGCGAGATTTCCGGCTGATATGGTGTATAAGCTGTATAAAATTCAGAGCGTGATAACACATGATCCACGATGATCGGCATGTAGTGGTCGTATACTCCTGCCCCCAAAAAGGATGAATGACTTTTCAGGTCAGCATTCTTCGCTGCCATTTTGGTCAGTTCCTTTACCAATTCCGTTTCTGACTTCGCTTCTTTGATTTTGTAATCCCCTTTGAAACGAACCTTCTCAGGAATATCTTCAAATAGATCGTTAACGCTGTCTACTCCTATGCTGTCTAGCATTTCCCTTTGATCCTGCTCTGTCATCGGTAAATAACGATGCTTCATGACCGTCATTCCTCCCCTATTTCTTTGGTCTTTTATAGAATGGTGTGGCTACTACTTTCGCTTTTAACTTTTTCCCTCTGATTTCAACCAGCACTTCCGTATCTAAAGAAGTAAACTCTTTATCAAGTAATGCTAATCCTACATTTTTCTTTAATGTTGGCGATTGTGTACCGGTTGTGACTTCCCCTATTTCTTCTTCACCGGAATACACCTTATATCCATGGCGTGGAATTCCGCGATCGATCATTTCAATCCCGACGATTTTTCTTGGGGCGCCTTCATCCTTTTGTTGTTTCAGCACTTCCTGACCATTGAATGGAACCTCTTTATTCACTTTTACGGCGAATCCAATCCCTGCTTCGATCGGCGTGATCGATTGAGATAATTCTTGACCGTAAAGGGCAAGGTTCGCTTCAAAACGCAAGGTATCACGTGCACCAAGTCCGCATGGAAGTACACCATGTTCTTTTCCTGCATCCAGGATCGCTTTCCATATTGCAGCCGCATCACCTGCATCACAGTAAATCTCAAATCCGTCTTCCCCTGTGTAACCGGTACGTGAAACAAGTGCATGCTTACCATCTATATTCACTTCGGTCTGGAATTTAAAGAATCCGATATCGCTTAGTGAATGTTCGTTTGTAAGTATTTGTAAAACCCGTTCAGCAAGTGGACCTTGAAGTGCCAATTGAGCCATATGTTCAGAGATGTTGTTGATTTCCACGCCGTCGACTTCATGTTCCTTCAGCCACTGAAAATCTTTATCTATATTTGCCGCATTAACAACGAGCAAATAATCATTATCTTTTATTTTATAAACTAATAAGTCATCGACCGTCCCACCGTTTTCGTAGCACATAGCCGTATACTGCGCTCCTCCATCTTTTACTTTGGAGACATCATTGGTCATCATTCTTTGTAAGTAGTCAAGAGCCCCTTCACCCTTCACTTCAATTTCTCCCATATGAGAAACGTCGAATAGTCCAGCCCGGGATCGTACCGCTTCATGTTCTTCTTTAATGCTTGAGAATTGTACTGGTAAAGCCCAGCCACCGAAGTCGATGGTCTTTCCTCCATACTCTTTGTACACTTCGTATAAAGGTGTTTGTTTTAACTCTGACATGACTTTTCCCCCTTTATCTTCCTTACATGCATAATCCTTAACCAAGTTTTATCCCATGAAAAAAGGACAGAAAAACCCCTTTTCATAAAGAAGTTTTCTCTGTCCTTGCACCTGAAAGTTTACCGAAGAACGGCTTTCCCCTTTGGTGGTTTCCCGTACGGAAACACTCTCCAGAGTTGCGTCCAACAAGAGTCTTTTTGCCTGAGAGATTCACACTTAAATGTGCTTGCTCCTTCGGCGCTGAATGCACAGTCTCTCCCCTTGTTATCATTCGCCAATATTCCTTGAAACATTTGGTCATACTAGAAATATACAGAAGAAATGTAGTAAATGTGAATGTTCGGATTTTCGAGTTTTTTTAACATTAGAAAATCTATTTTCATCCTACCATTAAATACGAGGATTGAGCAATCATTTTTATTAGAATTAAGGAGATGTTTTTCAGATGAATGTTGAGGTTTTATTTGATGAAGAATGGGGCGAGGGTCTCGAAAATTTAATTGATAACGATGGCCCATGGGGAAATTGGGAGCTTTATAAGCTGGCCATCGAATTTGAACATCATCTTGCAATTCCGAACTTTGAAGGCCTGCAAGCACCAAAACATTTGGCAAATGTCACTCCGCTCCCCCATCAGCTTGAAGCAGCAAAGCAGGTTGTCGAAACGATGAACGGAAAAGCGATCCTTGCAGATGAGGTTGGATTAGGTAAAACCATTGAAGCCGGATTGATATTAAAAGAATACATGATTAGAGGATTAGTGAAGAAAGTATTAATATTGGTTCCTGCTTCCCTGGTCTCTCAATGGGCCTATGAATTAAACAGTAAGTTTTTCATTCCTGCTGTTCCCCAACGAAAAAGTTACGTATGGGATCAGTGCGATATAGTCGTTTCATCCATGGATACGGCTAAGCGGAGCCCACATCGGGAAAAAGTCTATGAACAGGACTATGATTTGGTGATTATCGATGAAGCTCACAAACTAAAAAATCATAAAACCAAAAACTATGAATTTGTCCAGAACCTAAAGAAGAAATTCTGCCTTCTTCTGACAGCAACACCTATCCAAAATCGTGTCGAAGAGATTTTTCATCTGGTTTCTCTCCTTAAGCCTGGACATCTCGGAAATGAATCCGGGTTTTCTGACAGATATAAAAAAGGGGACCGTACTCTTCAAGAGGACGAACATTTAAAAAGTCTCATTAACAAAGTGATGATTCGTAACAGACGCAGCGATACGGGTATTGAATGGACAAAACGGCATGTAAAGACTGTTTTAATCGATTTTAACGACGCCGAAAGAGATCTATATAACAGTATCGATTTACTCAGGGGGAACTATGATGACTGGGCAAATTCAAGTTCCTTCTCCCTGTTGACACTTCAAAGAGAAGCATGCAGCTCTCGTGAAGCAGTATTTTATACTCTTAAAAACATGCTTGAGAAGAAGGAAGCTCCGACTGCTGGTTTTGAGGATACGATTGGCACCCTGATGAAAAAAGTAGAAAACGTGACAATGAACTCCAAGGCTCAGAAAGCATTGGAAATCGTTCAATCGATCAATGATAAAGTGATCATTTTTACAGAGTACCGGGCAACACAGCTCTATCTGCAATGGTTCTTAAAACAGCACGGAATAAGCTCCGTACCTTTCCGAGGTGGATTTAAACGGGGGAAAAAGGACTGGATGCGTGAACTCTTTCAAAAGCACGCACAGGTGCTAATTGCTACTGAGGCAGGAGGGGAAGGAATCAACCTCCAATTCTGCCATCATGTGATCAACTTTGACCTGCCCTGGAATCCTATGAGGTTAGAGCAGCGAATCGGTCGTGTCCATCGTCTAGGACAGACAGAAGATGTTCATATTTACAATTTCGCTACAAGAGACACGGTCGAAGAACATATATTAAAACTTCTTTATGAGAAGATCAATCTCTTTGAACGAGTGATCGGACAATTGGATGAAATCCTTACCCGCCTGGATTTCCGGGACTTTGAAGAGCATGTAACCGATATTCTTTCTTCATCCAGAACGGAAGGGGAAATGAAGATTAAAATGGAGAATTTAACGAGTATGATTCAATTTGCCGAACAATTAAAGGAGGAGAAATCAAATGCAGCAGCACGAAATTCATCAATTTCTTGAGAGATACTTCGTGGCTAATGGATGTGACCTGGTTGCGAACGGAAACGGTCATATGACCGTCCAGCTCACGATTGATTTGGATAAGGAGCTGATGAACCGCCCTTTCTATTGGCACTACCTTGAGAAAACGGGAGGTATTCCAAATCCGATGACATTGTCCCTAATAACGAATCCGGATAAAGCACCTGAAGAATTAAAAGGGGAACCTATTCACTTTGGTTCTCCAAGGTTACACCAAATCTTCCATTCAACACGAAATTTAGCAGGGTATATTCGCTTATACGAAAACCGGCTCACACCGAGTGGTCAGCAAACCCCTCTTCATCCCTGGCTCGGACTGAATATCAAAATTTCGTATCAATCCAACCGAAAGAAAGACAGCATTCGAAGTATCGGATTAAATCTGATCAATGGCGTACTTCAGGAAAACTTTCATTCGTCATTGATGTCAAGAAATCTGACACCTAAGATTCCTGATTTCTCGTTCACATTGACTCCGATCATCAAACCGAAAAGCGGAGTGAACCGCATTCAAACGTACCTGTATGAAGAGATCAAAAAGGAACCTGTTGAATGGGCTGAGCAGGCACGAAAGACGTGGGAGGAAGATTTACAATTATTGAATCACTTTTATGGAGATCAAGAGGAAAAGCCCGAATCCTATTTCCTGGAACAACAAGCCTTAAAAGAACAATATGAACCTAAGATTTTCATTGATATTATTAACGGCGGGATCTTTTATTTGCAGAACAACAATTAATGATTAAACGGAGTAAGTTCTTCAGACGCTTACTCCGTTTAAATCCAAAAAAAAGACTGCCAAAAGGGCAGCCGTTACCTATTTATTTTTCTTAAACATGATCATGAAAGCATATGGGATGATCCCGAACCAGCGAAAAAGGAATGGTTCTCGCTCATTTTTTCGTTGCTTCTTTAAACTTTTACGCTCATGAGGTGATTTTTCATAATGTTGGACAAATGTTTGTGTTATGAATTTAACATAATCATTCACTGACATAAAAGCACCACCTCCTGCTTTTATCAGTATAACCGGCTATAAGAAATTTTATTCAGCTTGCCGATCTAGATAAGGCAGTATTTCTTCAATAACCTCTTCTATGGTTTTATTGTCTGTATGAATCGTTATGGAGCTTCCACTCTCATACAGTGGGAAGCGAAGGGTGAATAAACTCGATAACCGTTCCTTTGAATATTTTTGTACGAGTGGACGATTTTCATCGCCTTCTAAACGGGACCATAATGAAGCAAAAGGACAAGTCAGGTGGAATACAAATTCCTGTTGTCGCAAGATCTCCCGGTTTTCTTCCCTTTCAATCACTCCACCACCCGTAGTGATAATCGCTTGCTTGTTGGCTAACTCAAGGAGCACTTTGTTTTCCAGATCTCTGAAATGTTGTTCCCCCTGCTGATTGAACATCTCTTTAATAGGCTTTTTCTCTTTGTTTTCAATGTAACTGTCCATATCAATGACCGGTAGATTCAGTAATTCCCCAAGATGTTTCCCAATCGTCGTTTTTCCTACCCCCATAAATCCAATAAAAAAAATCGGTTTCATATTCTACTCCCAACTTATTATGTGTTTTGTTTCCCTATTATACACAACCGTCGTTGGAAGAAAAAGCTTATCATCCCGTTTGAACGTCACTTCCAATCGTATTTCATCCGGGGTGACCATATCGCTGCTGGTCACGATTTCACCATAATTTCCTTTCAATTGTTTGGAAGTAAGCATCCCACTCTCCATCTCCAACAGGACCGCATGGGATACACTTACATTTCTTTCATAAATGTTTTTCATATTTGTTAAGTATAGATATTTACTTATAAAGAGATCCTTTGCAGCAAACCCTACAGATAAAACAATCATCAGAAGGAATAAAGTGTATGGCAATATAAACCCCTTATTGTTAATGCATTCCTTCTCCTGCTTCGGTTGAAAAGTAAAAGAACTCCCCCTCCACTTTTTCTCCACCCACAAACTCCAAATCCATATGCACTCCCTGAATAATGGATGCAAAGCTAAATGAATCCACTGACTGTAGAACCACTTCATGCCCTTGATTATTTACCCTCCTTCGAATAGATTGATTATACTTTTCATACGAAATGGATTCACCACTCACCAGAAAAGAAACCTTATCAGGCGTGATCACTACACTTTCCCCTCTCCATAGTTCATTTCTCAAACTTTCATTGAATAGATTCCATTCATAATAATGTGGCGGAACCATATCATTTTTTATCGAAGAGAAGCCCTTCATGATGAGTGGAATGCATAGTGAAATCATGCAAAATACTGTAAAGCTTAACAGAGCCTCGATTAATGTAAACCCTTTGTTATTCAGCCTTTGAGATACAGACTTCATGGGGATCCGCGCCTCTTTTATGATAGTGGACACACGCTTCTTCATTGACTCCCCCTTTCCAATCGAGTTCATATCTGACACCTTTATACATTCTTGAATGATTCACATACTCGTGAGTGACGATTGCCTTTTTCACCCCTTCTTCAAGAAATTTCAAAGCCTCCACTTCATACTGAAGTCGTTGAAGTTGAGAAGCATATTGGATCAGAAAAGGTATAAATACGCCTGCTATCATAAAGATGCAACTGAAGGCAATAAGGGTTTCCGGAAGTGAGAAACCTTTAGTATTCTTGTACATAAAACCTCCCTTGCCCAATTTGAAACATGAGCTGAATCATGGTATCTCCCATTTTAAAGTTCAGCTTGCCGAATCGATTTGTATTTCCATCCGGATAGAATGTGATGTCTGATAAGCTGTTTATTGATGTAATCTGAATGGAAGACGATATCTCTCTTGAGACAATCGTTTGTCTAGTAGCGGTTTTCGCAACGTACTTATTTGTTCCAGGGTAAAAGGTCACTGTGATGGGAACTTGATGTCTAATGCTGTAGCTTTGGATCTGGTAGAGGTCTGATTGTAGCTGTGAAAGAAATAAGTCCTTTTCATTCACTTCTTTCATAGGAAGGATGGAAAAGCTGACCCAAGACATAAGGGTCGTGAAAATCAATAAGACGACAAGCATCTCAATAAGTGTATACCCAGCTTCCCCATATCTTACTTCATTAATTAGAGGATACCTTCCCTTCGGCATCAATGGTGATGGCACTTCCGTCGGGGCAGGCTTTATAATTCTCATTTAAATACCCGTCTGTGACGAGGGTATCTATTGTGACCGGAAGCGCATTCCCATCCATTTTGTAGGCCTCAACCTGGCCTTCCACCATGTGAACAAATGCTTCGCAGCCTTTGGAATTAATTGAATTGCTTTGGTTAGTGACGTTGGGTATCGTAATAAAAAGCAATACAGATATGACTAATAGAACAATCATCATTTCGATTAGGGTGAAGCCTTTTTCGTTTTTGAGCATGGTGTTCCTCCTTCGGTTTTGTGAATTTGTTTCTGATGAGAATGTGGTGACACGACGAAATTCATTTCATTTGCTGTTGTGTAGAGGCATTGCTAATTTTCTAAATACCCTGCATCATCTGAAATAACGGCATCATAATGGAGAAGTAGATCACCATGATGAATAAACCTACAAAAGTAAAGATCATCGGCTGAATATATTTAAGTAATGCATTAGTATTCTCTTCTAATTCTTGGAAACATATTTCACTATAAAGTCCCAGTTCTTCTGCTAATCGTCCATTGGATTGCCCGTGATGGACAACAAAAGGTAACTCTTTTTGAAAAAACGGAAGAGATGAGAAACAGTCATGAAATGGTTTCCCTTCTTTTAATCCTTTAATCAATTTTTTTGAAACGTATTGTAATGTTGGTCGGAAGGATTGACTTTCAATGATGAGGAGGGACTCTGTGATGGATACCCCGCTTGTGAGAAGGAAGCTTAGTTCTCTCGCAAAAAAGTGTGAGTGACCAAGCCTTAAATAATTTGACAGATAAGGGATTTTGCATAGTGTAACTGAGACTTTAATTGGAGAAATTCTTTTTTGGAACAGGGAGAATACTATGGTGCAGAGAATGAGTGATAGTAAAAATATACTGAAAATAAATGGGAAGCTTTCAATGAAGTGTAAGAGGTACTTTAAATTCGCTGAAGGTTCATATCCGATAGAAGTATACAAAGATTGAAATCTTGGGAAAAGCACTTTTTGTAGCAAGACCATCGTTACTATCGATACAACGATGAGTATTAATGGATACTGAATGACCTGTTGGATTTTCTGCTGATTTTTTCTTCTTTTTATCAGATAGCTTCCCGCCTCTGACAGAGTCTGGCCCATTTGGCCATGATGCTCGGCAAAATAAATTTGTGCACTGACGTGGCTAGGGATGTTCAGCTGTTTGTTGATGACCGAAGAGACGGACTCTCCTTTTTGCAACGATATAATCATTCTCTTTTTTAATTTGAGCGTATTTTTTTCTTTAGGGAGCAGGAGAAAATCGATGGCTTCTGAAAAACTATAACCCTTTTGGAGGAGGTCTCCAAGTCTTTTAAGAAACTTGCCTTGATCATCGTTTCTCTTCATGTATCCATTTCCTATATTCAAGTTCTGAAACAAATCCTAGTGCCACCCCCTTATTGATCAAGGTTTGGAGTGTAGGATATTGATATTGGACCGACTCCCCCTTCGCCTCCTTTATTACTTCTTTCAAAGCACTTCCTGTAATAATTTCATAGACAGAAGCTCTATTAACCTTTTTACCTCGAAGACAATTCCCCCCACACTCCGTTTTGCAGATCGGACAAACTAACTTTAGTAATCTCTGTGCTGATACGGCTAACAGTGTTTGTTGAATATCATGCCATTCAATTCCTAATTCCATTAAACGGTAAACCGCACCTTTTGCATCCCTCGTATGCATGGTCGTGATCACTAAATGACCAGTAATAATAGTAGGACCATACTAAAAAAATACCCCTTCAATATAAGAAGGGGTACTACTGTGTCTGCTGAAATACTGCCAACCACTCAAGACCTTTTATTGATCTTAGAAATTTATTAACATTTATTAATTCGTGTCATCAATGTGCTCAGATTTTGAAACTCCAGGTTCATAATCCATAAAACCAATGATGTCATCAAATATCGCTATTGTGTCTTTATCTTTATCTGCAATATGTAAATTATATTTCTCTAAATTATTCGTAATATCATTTATCTCTTGTGTACTTATATCTGATCCAACTTTTTGTTTAATTATGACCTGGTAATTCATTTTATTATTGATCGGTTCTTCTGACTTTACTAATGTAGAAAATGGTGTTTCATAAATTTCATGCACATTCTCAGGATATTCTAATGAAAAATACATTTCTTGCTTCCCTTTAGTCAAGCTTTCATAAATGTCTAAATCCATTAAATAATCTACAAGGTATTTCACTTCTTTTTTTGAAGAATCATAAGTAATCTCAAAATTCGTAATGACAAATTTAGGTGGCAACAGTTTTTTTTCTAATGTATACCTGTTATCCAGATGAGCTTGAGCTAAATCCTGTTTTGGCTGTGCTTCTTGTTGACTAACTGCTTTATCTTGATGTGTGGCTGTCGTTTCGTTTTTGTTTTCGTTATCAGAAGATGAAGATTTCTCTATAGTTGAACATCCTAGTAAGGAAAACATGACCAAAATAATAACCACAAACATTTTAGTGTTTTTTAGCATTTTTGTATTTCCCCCGTTATTTTAAAGATTTATATATGTATTTAATTTAGTTCTTAATAACCCGAGCCTAAAATGATCATTTCGTTTAAAAAGAAAACCCAATGAAAGAATTTCTTCATCGAGTTTTCTAAATTTATTTTCTTATTGCTCAGTTTTAGAACTCCATGTGGCATAAGTATAGTTTGCAGTGGTTGTTTTTCCATTAGTTAAGTTACATGGTGGAGCGATGTAGTAACGCGTCCCAGTAGATTTAACCCATCTACTTCCAGCAGTTAACTTCCAATTCCCTTTAGGAATTGACCAAGTTTTAGTTATTGTTTTTGTATTGTTATATCCATATCCAACGTTTGCATTTATTTTAGCTCCTGCTACCAAAGCATCAAAGGATGCCTCTCCACCTAGTGATACTGTTGCCTGATGGGAAATCGCTACTGAATGACTGACTGAATCATTACTAGAACTACCATTATATGCATAATGTGTAAAATCTGTTTTATTTGAAGTAGTTTTACTTTTATAAGAAGTAGTATATGAACCTACCTCCGGACAAGCGTTGGGTTGATCAGAAATTTTTAGATCCGGGTTTTTTTGTGCACTTACCGAGCTTAATGAGAAACTTGAAAGTGATAATGCAAGACCTAGTGATAATAATATTTTCGATGATTTCAAAATGAACATCCTTTCACTGATAGTATTATATTCGCTCAAATTCTAATAAAAGATTTACTTTACTTCATATATGAAATAAAATTGCGTAAATTTAATCAAAAATAAATTCACATAGAGGTATTTAGGCCTAAATAGTCTCTAAAGCGATTATAATCCATTAGTTTCTTGAATTGTATAAATATTCCTAAAAGAATAATTATTCTTACGAGAATAATTATTGTAATACTTAAAAAATTCATGTAAGATTTAGAAAAATTAGCAGTTTAGAATTTGTTATTCTTACTAAAGTGCATTTTTTTACATCACATTTATTTCTTGGAGGGCAACCATGAGTAAGAATCTAATGTATTTATCTATTTGTTTTTTAGGAGTTTGTATCCTTTTAGGTTCCTGGCTAATTTCGAATTCATTACAGAAAGATTCTGTTGCAAAAGACGAATCTAGATATGAACTAGTTCCAGTAAACGAACAAAATATCATTCTTTATGATAAACAAACTGGTGAGTATTGGAGAAAATTCATCGAACCAAACGAGGGCCCAACTAATTGGGAAAAACAACCTTCTCCTATTGCTTCAGAATAAGATTAAAACCTGAACATCACTTTGTGTGATGTTCTTTTTAATGCTTCTACACATAAAATAGTAACTTTACATATATATTTGTAATTTATGCAGGAAAATAGTATCGCTTTCTTGAATATTTTATTAACAATGTAAAGGAGGAAGTATGTTGAAGAATAAAATTAGATGTGTGCACTGTAAGGAATATTATCAACCACAAGATCAAGTCGCTCTAAATTATGCCAACAGCATTTTACACTTTGATTGCCCAGACAATGAGAACCTTCCAATAGTTGATGAAGGAACCTTTGAAGAAATCGTAAAAAAGTATTCTTTTTTTAGTGACAGTTTGCTTGACTAAGGTTTCTATTGAGAATCATTGTCGAGTTTTAGCTTGGAGAACATATAAATGAAATGTAAAGGGCCCAACTCAATTGAGTTGGGCTCTTGTTTATTTACTCTTATTGATAAGTTTTTGTAGTAAATCATTAGCTTTTTGCTTAGCAGCTGTAGTTTCCTTAGCTAACACCTTAGTTGACAGTATTTCGTTAGTCTCTGAAAAAGTAACCTCAAGAATATCCCCTTCTACTGCAGGAAGTACTATATCCTTATCAACGATTAATTCCTCAGATTCATTTGATCTTAAAAGAAGTGTTGCTTTGTTTCCTTCTATTTGATCCAATGTGTATTTTTTAATATTCACTAACTAACTCTCCTTGAGAATTGTATAGTTGAGCAGTATCCCCATTATTATTCCAGATATAAGCTCCAGTCCATTTTAAGTAGGTTGGAGGATTGTTAATTGCATTAGCTCCAGAAGTAATATTCACTGTACTTCCTGATTTAAGGATGAAGTTTGCTGGAAATTTAAAGGTTTGATTCCCTTCAACACTTACTAAAGTCCATCCTGTCATGTTAGTGTCATTGCTGCCATTATTTTTCACTGTTACAACCTCTGTGTTTAGATTAACACCTGTTAGTGAAACATTAGCAGTTGGTTCTGGAGTTGGCTCTGGATCAGGGTTGGTTGGTTGTTGACCAATATAAATATAATCCCCATCATCAGACATTTCTATTGTACCATTAACAGTAGAGATTAAATCTACACCATAATCCATTAATCTATTGTAAACTTCACTGTGTGGGTGACCGTACTGATTCCCTTCACCGTAAGAAAGAATTCCAAAAGTAGGATCTACTGCTTCGACAAAGGCTTGCGATGTGCTTGTGTAAGAGCCATGATGACCTACTTTAAGTACTTCAGCATCCAAGTCATATTCTTGAATTAAACGTTCTTCTACGTCTACTCCCGCATCTCCGGTTAACAAGTAATCAACTTCTTCATGAGAAACCATTAGTACGACACTAGCATCGTTGTTATCCGTATTATTAGCACCACTATTCAGCACTTCTACGTTTACTGCCTGATCTAATTCAATAAAGTCGCCTTCTTCTGCAACCTCGAATGGAATATTCTTCTGATCAATTAATGATAAATATTCTAGATAAGTCTCTGAAGTATGCGGTTTTCCACTATCGATTACTTTACCTACTGGAAACTCATTAAGAACATCGATTAATCCTCCGATGTGATCAGCGTCTGGGTGAGTCGCGACCATAACATCAATCTTTTTAACTCCTTGTGACTTTAGGTGACTAACAACCTCATCACCTGCTGATTTCTTACCTCCATCAACAAGCATCGTCTTACCATTAGGCATTTCAATGAAGATACTATCACCTTGTCCTACATCAATGAAATGTACCAATAATCTCGCTGGAGAATCATATCCTAATTGATTTAAGGCATTGGTTGAAATTGCATTTTCTCCTCCTAATACATATGTATTAAGAGTTTTATCACTTAAATATTGTTTTGTTTCACTGGCTGAATGTTCAGGGTGAATCAAGAGTATTCTTGCATTCATTTTATTAGCTAAACCAGAAGCAGCAACCGCATCAGGATAATCTTGTTTTGTAGTAGATGAAGACGTTCCACGAACTAAAATTATGTTATCTGAATTAATGTTCAAATTTTTTGCTGCAGCTACGCTTGTTGCGTAACGATTGATTCCTGAAATTCGTTTTACTGAAATCCCTTTAGCCTTCAACTCTTTTTCAACATTAGTTGAAATAACACCTACTCCTCCATATACATCTACTTGTTTAATAGAAGAAGGCAAATTCATACTAAGTTGATTTTTTTCTGTTAGGTAAATAGGTACTTGATTAATAGAGGACGCTGCAGAAGCAGATAGGGCATCGGCAACAGTGTATCCATTAGCGAGAATTGCTTTGGAACCTTTCGAAGTACCTGCCACTTTATTTATCTCAGAAGCAGTTTCAAATCTACTTTTTCCTGCTACACGTTGTACATTATATCCCTTTGATCTTAGAGAGTTTTCTACATTAGCAGAGATAGCAGCAGCTCCACCAAGCAAATATACCTTTTTAGTACCTAAACGTTTTAATTCGTCTACTACAGATTGATCTAATTTTGTTGGATATGTAAGTAGAATGGAAGCATCCTTCACTCCAGCTAAACTCGCTGAAGCTAATGCATCAGCAGGATTGTCAGCTCTTGCTAACACAACCGCTTTTTCAGAAGAGGTAAGTCCATTTGGCCACCCTTCTTTTGATACTTCAATAGCTGTGTCTAACCTAGTGCTTCCAGAAAGTCTTGTGTAATCACTTGCTGCTTCACTAGAAAACGGATAAACAATAATACTACTAATCACTAAAATAATAGAAAATAAAACAAACGATACTTTTTTCATATGATACCTCCTTAAAATGGAAAATACTATATAATTCTACCATACTGGCAGATTCAGGGGAAGTACATTTGAATCATATGGTTATAGGCGAGTTGGAGTAGTTAGTGAAAATTTGAGTGGTATGAGGATAATATCCAAGAGGATAAAATTACCCTCTTCAGAGGGAAGAGGGTAAATCTTATGAGCCATGCTATTTCTTGATGGTGTAATTTTATTATTCACTCAGTACTTCTCTATTATTCACATTACTTACCCAGATAGTGAATAACTTTCTTACGAGTATCCCATCGATCAGTTCCAGAAAGATCGATGACACGATTCGTTTTCTTCTCCAGTCCATCAGTCGGTCCACCGACCACCATGAGCTCATTGATCTTTAGCGCTTCATTTTCCAAGGACTTTCTGTTGTAGAGTCCGCATTTCTTCTCATTCGCCAGATCATACCCCACACTTAAATCTGCATCTGAATATACTACTACTGCCATTTTAATCATTTCTTCTTCCTCCTCTGCTGGTGTTACTGTCGGATTTATTTCAATTTTTCCATGTGTCATATCAAGTAAGTATTTATACAGAGAAGGATCCTTTACCATTGGTGCCGGACAATTCTTTCCTGTTACATCAAAATGACGTACGAATCGATTGTAAGTGTCTTTTAACTGAGGAAATCTTCTCTGTAACATCTGGTGAACCAATGCAGTCCTCTTGATTGTGTCTGGATGAATAGTGCCATTAGGCTCCAAGCACATTTCAACATGTATACACAATAGATTTGCATTTCCATCTCCTGTACGTGTTGGATAACGAGGGGCCTTTGCTCTAAGTGTTGGTAACTTAAGAGCAGCGTTGCCCCCGTCGTTTCCTCCAAATGTTCCTTCGTTTAAAGGAATTAGTTCAAGTGCCTTATATCGATCGACAAAGATATGAGCTCCTGCATAACGCTTAATTTGTAACACAGTTTTATTAAAGTAATTATAATGATCTTCTGCATCCGCACCTGGGTTAGCAGTGTAATGATCTATTACAGCCTGTACGCGTAAAAGTTTATACCCCGGTCTACTGAACTCATTTTTTCTAATATGTTTCTTATGGTAATTAAGTTTGACCGCCATTCAAATCTCCCCTTTCAAATGAAAAGAGCTACCTTAAAGGCAGCTCTTATTTCTTCTCTTCACTTTGATTTTCAATGACCTGCAATCGATCCGTAATGGCTTTTGGAATCTTGACTCCAATTTGAGCAAGGTTTTCAGCAATTGATAGCCCTTCATTTGCAATATAAAAAAGAACGGTTCCGAAAGTAAGAACGCCGTTCAATCCGAGAATTTGATCTATTACATTTGCCACGATGACAACAAGAAAACTTAACATTTTTCTCACGTACCCAAACCATGCTTCACGGCTGCGTAATCGTTTTTCCTTCCACGCTTTAATTACTCCGGTGAAAATATCAGCAACACTCAATAACACTAATAAGTCTAAGAATTTTACATTTCCGAATAAATAGGTTTTTGCTAGATCTAACGTTTCAAAATCTAAGAACAATGATGTTTCCTCCAATTCTCTCACCCTGTCGGTATTATTTTAATTAAGCTTGCAGACGTTCAATGACTCTTTGTCTAATAAGGGCTGCCAGTGAAGCTACACTTTCGTTTCCTGCATACTCCTCAGCAGTGAGGGGAATGTTTCCACTCATGTTGATTGAGTTATCCTGCTCATTCCCAATAAAGTAAACTTGTACAGCTTCCAATTGACCATCCTCAGAATATTTGATTTGAACGTTAGAAATTCGAAAGTTCATTTAAATCTCTCCTTTGATGTTGAAAAAAATAAAAAAGCCTTATTCGGCTTCCTCGATCACTATAGAATCTTCCAATTCAATTATGCGACTCTTTAGCTGACTGATTTGTTCTTGGAGTTGTTGAATCAATGACGTTTTTTCTATAGCCATGGCCTCATAGATGGCTTTCTCTTCAGCAAGCTTTCCCACGGTTTCTTTCAAGCTTTTCAACAACAAGTCAATATTTTGGTTTCTCATTCTATTCACCACCCTATCTGTATCCGACAATCATGATATAGACCTTTACACTGGATCCTCCGCTCGTATATTTGTAATGAGGGGAAATGCGGATTTTGGTTCTCATGAGGTCTGTTCCCCCGTAAACGCGAGTACTGTCATTTTCATATGCATACCATTCCTTTGCTACAGCATGGCAAAAGAACCCTAAGACTTCCGGAATGGCCACTCTCGTGTAATTGGATATGTTTAACGTCTTCTCTATATAGAATCCCGGAGAGTGTGTTCCAGAAGGTATCGGAAATGTAATTTCTTGCAAGTACATCTTTCCGTATGATGAAACCATCGGATAAGCGAGGTTTCCATCATACATACTCGGCAATGTACTCTCCGAATCGAAGATATCACGGCCATTTATTGATATTGAGTCACCATCAATCTTTAATGTGTTGCTGCCGTCTGTAGAAACAATTGATCCTGCAAACCTCGCATTTTGTCCAAAAATCGCACCTTCAAATTGAATCTTGGATGCGGCAATTTTAATAGTTTCAGAGGTTTGACTGATAGCAGACATAACACCATTCTTTGAAACCTTTTGTTCAATTATTCCTGCTTGTTGATTAATGGTAGACTCGGCAGAAGAAACCCGACCACTTAATGAGTTAAATGATGTTTGAGACACCTTACTTGTAATTTGACCTGCTTGGACTGTTAGTTGAGATTCTGCATTTGAAACTCTCCCTGATAATGAATCTACGGTGGACTGAGAGGCTTTTAGGGCAATAGCATTTGTGTTTTGAGTTATTTTTGTTTCAGCGCTACTTATTCGCCCAGTGATGGTATCGATTTGTCCTTGCGTGTCTTCCGGCGCTTGAGTCCATGCTGTTGCCTTATTTCCTTTTTCAACTTTCAAGAGTTTATACTGAAACGGAAAAGCAGTAGAACTCGATGAAGCGTTATCCCTCTGAAAATATAACGCGACACCCGTGGCGCTTTGAGGAACAGTAACTGTATAAGTTGAAAACCCTTCGCTTCCCGGGGCTATTTTCTCCCCTCCTGTAGCTATAGAGTAAGAACCGTCTGCACGATAGAACGAAAATCTCGGGTAAATGTTATCTATTCCTTCTGGAGGATTTTTAATGTAGGCTTTAAATGTTAATTGGTCCCCGACATTCAAACCCATTTCTTCTAAAGGTTTATTCACTTGTACAGTGGAGTTATACGCCCCCATATTCGCCTCTTTGTAATCAGAAGATGTACTTTCTGCTAAATTCCTTCCACCAATCTCTAAACCATCAAACTCAACCTGCGACACCTTACTCTCAATCAATCCTGCCTGGACGGATAGCGATGATTCTGTACTAGACACCCTACCTTTCAAAGTATCCACTTCAGATTGGGAAGCTTTCAATTGTATCTGTTGACTGTTCTGTTGAATCAACGTGTGTGCCTGACTAATTTGAGTTTCTAATGAAGAAACCTTTTGATTATAGGTTGTCTGTGAAACTTTAGAAGTTAATCCATCCTCAGTCTGATTAATCCTACTCTCATGGTTCGTCAACTGTGTGACGACACCGTCCTGATCAGTCGTATACTTAGTGGTGGAGACTTTACTGTTTAACTGATTCTCCACTTCCGTTTTTGTGTATGTGTTGTTCTTATCCGCCTTGGAGACCAACTGACCATTCACATATTCAAGTCCCGCTTTAGCCGCGATATCCCGCTGAAGGGTAAAGAGATTGTTGTCATATAACAACGTACTCACTTTTTCGGTAAGCTCATTTTCGATGTCCTGAATCTTCTGCGTGTATGTGGACTTGTCAATCGAATAGGTTTCTGTATGCTGCTTCGCATTATCCTCGGCTTTTTGTGCTACTTGATCAGCATAAATTGTTCCTGCTTCAAAGGTGCCTTGATCTTTGTTATCGATCTCTGGTTGTGAATAAGATCCGACTTCATCTGCCTTAGTTGGGGTAATTTTCTCCCACTTTCGTGTGGTTTCATTCCAGGTATGTGCAACATCGACTTTTCCCCCGGTTTGGATCCATATAATATTTGGTTTTCCTTCTGGAGGTGTAGGTGATTTAATAACTTTAGTGGCATACAAAGCTTGGAGGTCTTTCCAAACTCGGAACACATCTTCTTTTTTATACTCAATGACTTCACCCAATTTGTATTTCTTCTTGGATTTATCAAAGATAGACCGCTCAACAAAAATAACCCTTGAATCTAAATACATCGGAGGGTTGAACTTCTCATCTTTAATTTTGGCTGAATCCCCTAAATGGACCACTTCATGATCGTAACCAAAAATATGATCCAGGGAAGCTCCTTCTGCTTCATACTCGACAGCTGCAGTGATTCTCTTTTTAAGTTCCGCTTCCCCGAGTTGCGTAAGACGTTCCTCCGTCATTTCTGTGTCAGTAGAATGAGGTTCATATACTTCTACAAGATGCTGCCCCTGCCAATTCCAGTTCTGAAAGGCTGCCGCATCAGTGACAGTAACCTTTAATCGGGTGCCGTCTTCCCTTTCAGGTCCTAAGCAAATCAGCGCAGTAACTACTCGCTTGGCCAATAGTCTACGTTTAATTCCAAGAAGGTCTTTACCCTCCACGATTTCTTTTCCAGAGTCTTGGCCAACCCTTTTAACAATATCTACATATCGACCTGTTACCTTATTTCCTGATATCGTGACCCTAAACCGAATCTCACAATCAAATAAAGAAGCAATGGCTTTTAACGCATCGTAAGCATCCAAGTCTTTATCAATGATCCACTTACGAATGCCACTGTATTCGGTGATTCCTATCTCCCACCCCCTTATTCCCTCGAGGACAAATTCACCTGCAGATTCTACAGTTTGACCGTCTCTTACTTGAGGATGGATGGTTTTTAGCTTTCGAAGATCGTAATATGAAGCCTCTGAATACACTTCAACCTCCGAAGTAATGGTTAAGTCGATTTTCTCGTATACAATGAATTCTCTGTAATCCCCTTCGTCAGCCGGGATGAGGAGTCGGGATCTCCCTTGTATCTTATCGAGATCTTCTTCTGTTACCGGTGCAATAAAGTCGTATTTCTCATCATTATCAAGTGAACTCTGATGGCTGTCATAGGAGACACTAGTAATCCAGCCCACAATCTCACTGTTTTGATGATTGAGTATGTGTATGATACTCATTGAAATGCATCCCTCCATATTGCCTGGACTTCCGAAACCACATTAGAAGGATTAATCACAAAAACGTTATCACCTTCTTGAAGGTGAAAGAAACGCGCTCCAAAATCTTTACCTGTGAACGGATCACCATTTTTATAAATCTTTGATTCTTTATGATTAAACTCAAATACATCCCCACCTTCTCCAATGTATGGGATTCCTTCAGGCTCAGTATTAATCTTGTACACTTCAATTAAGCGAATTCTTGCTTTTGACGGTGCAGGAAAATTACTATGTGTTCCTATGTGCATTCCAACCGCAGCTAAGTCCTGCTGAAACTCGTTGTTTAAATCGTTAAAGCTGAATGTTTGTTTATGCCTGGTGTAATTTGAACCGTCTCCACGTAACCCTTGTTGCGCTATAGAGAATTTAAACTCGGTTCCCTCTTTCTCTAAGTCCATATATCCAAAGAAGTCTGAATAGGTCCAATCCATTGAGACGATGTATTTTGAGTTTGACCCATTCCGTAGGTTGATTTCCACATCAACACCGCCAGTGGACTTCCTAAGGACGACCGATACCTTTCCTATCACCTGACTGGAAGCATTCAGTAAATAGACTTCCGTACGTGCTCGCTGGGAAGGATTATTACCCACATTAAAAAATGCCCTGATCAGATAATCAGAAGCTGTTTCTTGTGTGGAACGAGACTTGGTCGGTCCATGCCAAGAAGTACCTGATCCATATGTTGAAGCGTAATAATCAAGACCGTCCGCAGTCATGGTGCCTGAATTGGTTCCTCCGTCAGGTGCAAACAATGCATTGGCCCAGCCTGTCATGTTTTCGCCATTTGCTTTTAAGATCTTAGTGTACTTTTGAAATGGTGTTTGATCCACACTCACCGGACGACCAATCCGCATGTAGTTTTCATCTCCAATGATGTCAAGGTATGTTGTTGACTGAGAAAGAACAAATCGGAATGTTGGTGGAGTAGGCACTGTACCCCCATTATGCAGCGTAATCGGACTGGCTAAGTTTGTGAAAATGGGATTTTTTAATCTGCCATATTTATTTGGATCTGAGCAGAAGAAAGTGATACTCCCAATTAATATATTTGAATCCTCTTCTGGTACATCGTTAGAGATAGGGTTGCATTGAAAGTAGCACCTTCATCTGTAAATATTAGCTCTTTTTTTGAACCTTTTAACAAGGCATTTAATCGGTTATATCTTTGACGGAATCCTTCATTTGTCCTGTCAGAAATTTTATATTTAATCGTGATTTCTTTTTCTTTACTAGTCACGTCACTCGATTCCATAAGCCCTTCTCTTCCGGGAATTTCGAACGCATTGATCCGATTACTCAGGTTACTTCTTCCCGAGACTGTTAGAGTTGTAAAATTACCTAAATGATCAGATAGAGCTTCATCAAGATTGGTTCCATTAAAAATAGTCTGGATGGATAGAGAGGTACTTAAAGTACCAGGCTCTGAAAAATCTACAAACTCATACATAAAGTACCTCCTTTAACTTTGAAAATGTACGTTTCTATCTTGTACTTCTGTAATATCTTCTACAAAAGCTTTGAATGCTTTCCTACCTAACTGAAGGTTTATTTGGGCAGGTTGTTTATTTGTGACTTGAACTTCTGCATTTATTGCACTTTTCACCTGAGTAGTGCTATTCTTTTTCAGTCCTCTTAAACCTGTCCTGATTTGTGAACGATTGACAGATAGACTTGGGTTAAAAGCTTCTTTCACACCACCTGCAAGTTTTGTCGTTGCTCTTACAAGTGGAGCTTTCGCTTTTTCAATGGATGTTTTAATGGGCCCATTAAAATCCATTCTATGAATATCACTCAAAGGTCCTCTTTTTGCAGGAGAAAATGGCCAGAAATCACGGACGGCACCAACTATATTTTCAACTGTTCCCAGGATCTTTCCCTTCATTGCTGACAAGCCATCTATAGCACTTTGAATGATTGCTTTACCAGATTCATAGAGGTCGATGCTATTAAAATAGCTTAATATGTTACTCCAAATTGCTTTAATAATCATCCAAGTTGCAGACATTTTTTCATTCACTGCATTTTTCAAAGCACCAAACTTATCCGACACCCAATTTTTGATTTTACTTGCTATGTCTTTAATCCAATTCCAAACAGCAGACCAGATTTTCACTGTCCATTTTTTGACTTTATCCCAGTTTGCAATGATTAACACTACTAACCCGACCACCGCAGCGATTACCCATCCGACAGGTCCCAATGCAATAAACCAGGCTGCAGCCATCCTAGCAGCATGAAATAATGCTTGAATTCCCATCCAGGCCCACTTTGCAACGAAGATTGCTGAAGTTGCTACCATCTTAGACAATGCAATCACCATGTTTTTACCTGTTGCAAGTAGCCAAGCTGCTGCTATTCTAGCACCTTGTATCAGTGCCTGTGCACCCATCAGAGTCCACCTAGCAATAAAGATAGCTGATTGAACAATAAACTGAGCGACAGTAGTGACTACTGATAAAATGAATTGAGCTAAAGACTTTATCATCATCTGAATGCCAGTAACTAAACCGGCTCGCATCATTCCTGTTTTAAGCCATATAAAGGTAGCCATACCACCGAAAGCTGTTCTAACTAGTATGATAAGAGGTGTTAAAGATAACAAAACTCCACTTAGTGACAAAATCATGGTAATGACTTTAGCAATCAATGGATTAGCCTTCATCATTTCTGAAGACCAACTTAAAAATCCATTAACTATATCAAGTATTTTTGAACCTAGAGGAGCCATACCAATTCCCAGT
The DNA here is from genome assembly GCF_056159585.1 of Rossellomorea sp. ABR4_004. Classification (NCBI taxonomy): domain Bacteria; kingdom Bacillati; phylum Bacillota; class Bacilli; order Caryophanales; family Bacillaceae; genus Rossellomorea; species Rossellomorea sp. ABR4_004. The sequence continues at coordinate 699,082 of NZ_JBSWVM010000001.1, forward strand.
TGCACTAGAAAGTTAGTGATATTACCTATTAGTGCCATTAACTTGGGTCCGTTTTCTCTGACATACTTAATAAAATTCTGAAATCCTTTTGACTCATCTAATGTAGCAGACCAGGTAGCAAACTTCTCTGTTAAGCCGACCAGTCCACCCTGCATATCAATAGATAATGGTGTAAATGCAACCATTAGATTCATAATTCCTTGCATAGTATTCCCGAATGATTTTCCTAGAGCTACCATCGCTGGACCTGCATTTTTGTTTAAAAAGCTAATGAATTCCTTAAACTCTTTTGCTTCTATTGATTGCCCCAGACTTTTAGATAATATGTCCACTGCGCTAATGGCTCCGTAAAATGCAGGCTTTAATTCTTGAAGTAACGACTGTACTTGATTTAAGCTCCGGATAAAAATGTCCATTACAGGCTTTTCAAATTGCTTTATAAACTTCCCCCAAAACTTACTAAATGATTGGAGTGCTTTTAACCCTCTTTGTTGCTCTTTTGATAAACTCGCCTGAGCACTCTCAATCTCTTTTAGTATTTCGGCTCTTTTTTCTAAATCAGTGGTGTTTGCTAGCTCGTTTCGTAAATCTTTAATCGTTTTGTTTGCTTCAAACACATCATTTAAAGCTGAGGTAGCCACAGTCCCAAATAAAATAGCACCCGTTCCAGCTGCAGCAAATGATGTAGTCAAACCTCCGAGAGCACCAGCCAAACTTGTAATTATAGGTACTAATGCAGGAAGTGCAGCTAGAGATCCACCTCTAAAGAAATTACCTGTAACAGTTCCAACAGAATTAATCGTCTTGGCTATACGATCTATCCTCTGTTGAAATTTATCCACTCGAGCCTCCACTCGGATGATGATTTTATCTCGAGCAATCGCTTTTGCCTTTGCCTGTAAATTGCTGATCTTCTTAAAGAAGCTAACTGTATTCGCGTCCACTTCTTTTTTCACTTTGCCTTTAGTGAATCTATCCATCATTTTCTTTGCATTTTTTATGTTACGTTTCAGTGGCTTAATATCAGCATCTAATGTGGTATCTTCTACACTCTCTGAATCTCTTTTGAACTTTTCCGTTATGTCTCTTGCCTTCTGAATAGCCTTCCTGAACTTCGTAACATTCGCTTTCAATTCAGCTTCTACAGAGTAGTTAGACATGTATTCACCCCTTTCTAGAATTTCGTTGAAGAGCAATTTGTGCAGGAGATAATTTCTTTGTAGGCTTATTGGTACTTTGTACAATAAATCCTTGATCAACAGTTTTTAATGCTTCCTCATAGTCAAAAAAGTCGTTGAAATCTTTGAATGCATATTCCTCTTTTGGTTTCTTCTCGGTCCCTTTATTGACTTTCGCTTCAGCGTTCCGAATGAGAAAAGCAAGCTTATGCAGTTTGTATTCGTCATCTATTTCCTTATACTCCTGGGCATACCTTTTAAAATGGAACTCACTTAATGTCATCTCTTCAACATCAACTAATCGCTCTATACCAAGTTTTCGAAGTGCATATATAACTACTTCGTTATAGGTTAGCCCTCTGTCGTTTTGCTCACTTTTTTCACTGCTTGATACTTTTCTGGAACCAGCTTTCGGGTCATAGGTTGCTTTCCCAGTTCATACATGACGCGTTGAGCAAATTCATCTAGGCCTTCACTGTCTGCGATATCATTCAAGATTGCTTCAAAGTCTTCATCAGTAGTTGGCTTTTTCTTATCATGAGCAGTTGCTGCTTGAATCAGCTTATAAAGACAAATGACATTACCTGATTGAAGACCTGGAACCAACATGGTTTCTAACCCTTGACCCAAGCTCACACTCTCCACTTCTAAACCCAAGGATCGGTCAATTGTCGTAAGGGTTCGAAGTCCAAATGAAAGTTCAATATCTCTACCGTTAAAGTTAATATGCAAATTATTTTCCTCCTAAAAAAATCAAAATTAAAGAGGGGTTAGCCCCCTCCGAATTCCTATTATGCTTCTGGTGGTGTTCCAAGTCCGTCGTCGGCTGGATCCGTTGCTAAAACGTCATGAAATACATAACCTAATGTTTCGATATCATTTGAAGGCAGTGTCACTCTTCCTTTTTGCCGTTTAAATTGAGTTATAAAGGTCCCACTCACCTCAGGATCGTCTTCTGATGGATTCGTAGTCTCCCATTCTGTTATATAACCCTGTCGGTATTCTGCAGCAAAGGTTGTAATTGTATCAGGTTCGGTCCCTGTTTCTTCTCTATCAGCTAAGTCCACTTCCCACATCTCTACTGGATAATCATCAACAATAGAATCACTGAGCATTGTAAATGTTGGGTCTGTTTCTGCCTGGAGGGCTGAAATGCTTACTTCATCCTCAAGTGCCCCTGAGCCTGAAACACTTCCATCCTTGGTCTCAGTTGATTCTCTATCACGGGAATAGGACTTTGAGTGTTCAGTTTGAAATACTAGCTTTGCTCCTTCTGCAGCCTCACCGAGCTTTCGAAAATAGAGTACCTTATGTACCCCTTTGGCAATGTTGGCCATACTACTAACCTCCTAAGTTATTCTGTATTCTGCTTGGATAACTCCATGAAGCAGATTGTCCGTTGTTGTATTATCATAGATTTCATTTGAATCAAGTGAAACCAGTCTCACGTAGTAATTATCAAGATTCGTTAGCCTTCGCAATGCCATTTCGAGATTATAGATCATTTCGGCAAAATGCGATCGGTTATTTGCAATCTCCCAAACATGAATGGTTTGTGATAGATTACCGGTAATCACTTCTTTGTTGTTAATGACATCAGATCCTATCGAACCTGCTAAATGAACAAACGGATAAGAAATTCCCTCATCTTTTCCTGGAAGATAATCGTATGTGTCGTATCCCAATGAAATAGATTTATTGAATACTTCATTAAACAATTGGATCTTTGGTGATTTCATCTACTCACCTACTTTACAAGTCTATTTAGGTCATCGAGGAACTGCTTTTTCTGGTTGTAGAATCCAGGAAAGATGAATGGTTGAGCATCCATGAACCGTGTTCCGAATTCAAGGTAACCAGAGTGTTCGGATTTACTGATTGTCTTTCCAGCAAGTTTACTTACCATGTTCGTTTCAATATTTCTTTTTGTATAGCCCGTTTGGTAACCTTGGGTAAATTCAGCATTCTTTACTACCTTTTCGGTCATTTCAATGGTATTGTTCTTCACGATTTTTCCGACATCATCTTCAATATCCCTATTCATTCGGTCAAGCTTTGCAAGCAGGGCATCTAGTCCATCTAAGTCCACTCGCTCACCCCTTCCAAAAACAAAACGCTCTCCGACCTGTATGGAACATGGCGGAGAACGTTATATTTCTTTCCGTTGATGATAGCTTTATCTACTTTGCTTCTATATGGTCGCTGTAGTCTAACTGTGGTGATTTGCTTGTCTAAGGAACCGAATAACACCTTCACTCTTTCCAAGCTGATAGGGGACGTGTCGCAGGGAAGTGTGACACCATCATCCACCCTAACAACTGTCTTACTTACAGAAGGATCATATGCCCTGCCTATAACTTTATGGAGTGTGATCCGATCGGAGTACCTCATCAAAAGAACATTACCTTTCCTGAATTCTCTGTTTTAGGAATATACGTTTCTAAGATGGAATGATAGGGCTTAAAATCGTCTTCTGTAAATGTAACAGACCTGCCTTCGATGGATTCTGACTTCATCCCTTCACTACCGATTTTGTTATACCGGTTCACCACCAACTCCTCAACAATGAACATTAACTCTTCAGGTATTCCTGGCAGCCCAGCATTTTGCATAAACCAGACTCTCAATCTAGCTTCTACATTTGTGATTAGTCTATCAATCTGGCTGTCTTGAAGATCATCTTGAATTCCCACAATGATTTTGACATTATCTTTGATGGTCATTCAATCACTTCAATTCTGCTTCTGCAGCAAGAGCTTCTTCTTTACCCTGAATCTTTTCTCCATTAGACAATACATACCAAGGACCGCCTGTATGCTTTGGGAATTCTCCGTCTTGACCATCATGATCTGCTGGCTCGCCATAGGAATTTTCTACATCTGCTTTGTTAGAAGGTCCCACTACTTCAATCAACACTTTCTTTTGCGTATTGTTCTTAGTTGTGAGCTCCTCTAATCGTTCCTTAGACACTTTTTCACCTGGATAAGAATTCCCTTTGTAGTATGCTTTCTTGGTGTCCTTATCTGTAAATGAACGTAATACTGTATATTTCAATTAAGATTCCTCCTAACATTTATATTATTTATCCTACCGGTGGAGCGTCAGGCGTTAACTTAGCGAACGCTTCATCTTTAATGATCATAAGACCTACATCCATTGTGGCACGCAGGGCAACCATTTCTTGCTCAAACAAGTTTATAGGTGACCCGTCTGCATTTGTAATAGTAGACAGTTGTGCTTCCTCTGAAATTGCATAATCAATATTAAAAGGAATACCGTAACGCAATTGATCAAAATCACCAGTATAAAGAGTTCCCTTTGCAAGATTTGCAGTTTTTAAATCTACTGCTGGCAATCCATCAATAGTATTGTTTGAACGATCATACAATGATTGTAATGTTCCATTTTCAGCTTTTTGAGCATTGCGTAAGGCAGAATGATTTTGCACTTTTGAAATCCATGCGTTCGGCTCCACATCATTCTCGAAAAGCTCATCTTCTACAGCCAGGATATTGTCGTAAGTGATCCCGTCATAAACTATATTTTCTGCAGCTGTTACTGATTGTTCAATAGATTGAGTGAATGGGTTAGCAACATTCAGAATTCCTGCTTCATCAAACTTTTTGTAGAATGCCTCTGCAATCTTCGGCCGCATCAATTCAAAGAAATTCGAAACCCTGTATTGTAGATACTCACGGGAAACTGGTAGAATGACAGCCAGCTTCTTGGCCATCATCTTTACTTGCAGCAAGGTTGGTTTTGAAGTTTGGATCTTCTCAGTCTCTCCTACCCAGTAAGCCCCAGGTCCTTCGGCAAAGTATTCAAATGTCTTTTCTTTATCCGTCATTTCCTCATAAACACCCAGCTGCATGATCTTGGAGTTTTCCATTACATCATTCAAGATCATTGTGTTGTATTTATCCGGAATTGTACCATCTTTCGCTTCGTGAACCATTACGTTATCTGGGCTAAATGTTTGTGCAAAGTACTGTAGATCAAGTTTTAATAGATTTGTTCCCATATGATTTCTCTCCTCTTATTTAATGATTCTATTCTTCCTTGCCATTTCTGCTTTTGTCGTATGGCTGCTGTTGTTTAGTTTTGAACCGCCCGTTTCAGGGGGATCCTGACGAAGCTTTTCCTTCACTGCGTTATTAACTGCAACATCGAATTCCTTTTTGATACTGGTCACCGCTTCTTTGATTTTCTCGTTATCTTCAAGCTTAATAAGAGACTCTGAAAAAGCAGTAGGTAGACCCTTATCCTTCAGATCAGCTTCCACATCGGAACGAAGTTGCTTAGTATTTAATTCACGCTCTCGCTTATCAAGTTCTTCGAGGCGTTTCTTGTACTCAGCATCTTTCCTTTCTTTTTGAGTCATTTTTGCGTATTGTTCTGCATCCTTTTTAGCATCAGCAATTCTTTGATCAAGCTGAGACTCCCATTCCTTCTGCTTCTTCTCAAGAGCTTTTGCAAGCTTCCGATCTGACTCAGCTTCAATCTTCTTTTGAAGCTCCTCTGCCGAAAGCTCAACCTTTTCCGGTGGATCGTTTGGTGGATCATCGGGATTCGGTGGATCCGCAGGCGGGTCATTCGGCTCGGAAAAATACTGCAGATCTAGTTTTAAAGGTTCAAACTGTTTCTTAAAGGCTGCTGGATTAAACACATTTATTGGTTTTTTCACTTTCATTTCCTCCTAACCCATGAACACGCAACAACACGCAGATGCCCATCATTAACGTCCTCACACGTTTATTAACAAAACAAATAAGCCTGTTTATAACGTCTGGTGCTCAAAGACGCGCTCGAACAAATTCTTATAAGGTATATTTCTCTTTCATACTTGCGAAAAAATCCTTTCTCCAGTCTCCCAAAACAAGTGCCGTTGAACTCCTACAAAATGGATGCATGGGAGGAGCATTGATCCCTGGCTTCATTTCCTTCACTTTGAATTTTTTCTTATTCAAAAGTTTACATCTCTTAGTGGTCTTCCCGTCCATTACAGCAACATACTCATATTCAGCTTCTTCATCATTAGAAACCACCTGATACGATAACTTTTGTGCTTCCACTTGGACTCTGACAGTTTCAGTGATTAATAACCTTTTTGCTTCAAATGAACTGACTTCAAATCGCTCTCGAATCTTTTTTAAATACTTACTAGGATGTACACCACGAACGATTGCACTATTGATAATACCGTCCAATTCTTCTCTGAGGGCTTTCATATCCCCCCATATCCTTGAAGACCACTTGGCTCCGTAAAACGAGGCTCCTACAATTGATTTAAGAGTTGGAGTGGTGATTGCCATGTTGACTCCTAAAATCCCGGCTTGCCTTAACACTTCAGATATTCCTGCCTGTTCCAGGTACTCTTGAAAGGTCTTATCTTGCTCATTCGTCATCGATACCAAGTGAGCATTCAAATACATCATAAGGAGCTCCTGCCGGTTTATCCTCATTTTTGTATTGTAGGTGTAGAGCTCCTTATTCGCTTTCGGAGAGAAATCTTTTTCCCTCACATATCGTGCTGCTGTTCTTTCGAATGATTGAACATCGAATTCTGAAACTCTCTTCTTAGCTTCAGCTAACGTTATCGTATTTTTTTCTGCGTACCTCGAATAAAAAGCATTGATTTCTTTTTCTACCTCGCGAAGAGCATGATCAATTATCTCTTTTAATTTTCTTGATACCTCTTCATCTTTCATTTGCTCACGCTTGATATTGTCTCTTTCACGCTTTATCCAGTAGGATTCTTCAACAGCCATCTACCACACCTCAATTCCCCATATACTCGGAGGACATCGATTGTCTTTGTTCGGTCCTTTCACCTGATATCTTTTTTTCTTCCTCTTCTGGGTTTTCTACAATCATTGGAATAATCTTCAGCTTCGTATCCTGCGACAACTCACCTCCAAGTGCATTGAACATATCCACTGCCTCTTTCGTGCTCTTCGGAAGGTTTGGAGTGAATTTATAGGCTAACCCTTCAAACTCCCCTTTGCCCGCTTCGCTCGCCAGGTGCATGACATTGTTTATCAGCTTATAACGTCGATTGAGAGACCTTTTGAATAATCGTTCTTTGTTAATTCGTATTTGTTCCAGACCAAATAACTTGTACTTCATAGCTTCACCAGTTTGCTGGCCGGCGAAGTTATCGTCATTCAGGTCCGGTGTATTTGTGAACTTATGAATATCCGTTTGAAGCCTTCCTTTATACGCTTCACTTCCAGATACATCGTATTGTTTATAAATATAATCAGCTTCAATATTGCCCTCTCTGCCATCTGCATTTTGTGACGGCTTCAGAAAGATAATATTTGCCTCTTTCATCTTCTTCGCTTCGGTCGCATCCAACTCCACATTACCGAGTATCTTCAGCATGGCATCATTCAAATCAGTCATATAGTTTGCCGTATCAGATTGTGCTGCATCATATAAATCAATCAAGTCCAGTACATTCTCAAAATCCCCCTGACGGAATCGATTGTTACTGTGTTCATTAATCGGGACTTCCGCAAACGGATGATCAACCTCACTATCAATCGTCAAATTATAGTCACCCATATTCGAAGTGAAATACGTGTAGATCTTCTTGTCTGTATAAAGGATGACTTTAATCTTTCGTTGTCCGCCATAACCAACTGAGAAGTATCGAACCCCAGCAATAACGTTTTTCTCTATAGTAGTGTCATAGATTAAGAAGGTTTCTAATGGCGAAGACAAATATACCTTGGTCTGATCCAGTTGATTCCGGTGTATCAGTTCATATGCCCGACCGTAGATTGATAAATCAAGGACTATATCTGCATTAAGCGCTGCATCTTCGATCGTCTCGTTGATTTCATTAATTTTCTCTTGAGTGGTTTCATCCTTATGACGGACTGAAACAGGCATACCAACAAAGAATCCTTGCATGAAGTTTGATACATACTTAGCATAATTATGCTTGGCCCGGTGATCTGCCTTATCGTCTTCTTTGCGCCGTTTGGAGACTGAGATTGTCGTGTTCTCCCCAAGATAATAATCGTCCAAGACATTGAGCCTTGGACGCTGGTGTTCAATATGATGTTTTAGAATGGCAGAAAGGTCACTTGTATTTTGGACCAGCGATTTAGCTGATTCAAACGTATATTGAATATTTGCCTCTTTACTGAACCGCCTTTTCTTCGTCCTGCTGTACTTATCTTCACCAAGCTCAAAATTATTAACGTGATTCATGTTCCACCTCCTATAAACCTAATCCTTTTATAGCATTATAAGTATCGTCTTTCTTAGTCACTCCCAAATGGTATTGTTCTAGGCTATATCTCAATGCATCGATAATATGGTTATTTGCATCTATCGGTGTATTCAACCACTTACCGTCTTTATCCTGATCAAACGTGTACGTATTAAATTCTTCAATGGTATGTTCACATGTGGGATGAATGTATACCTTGAATCCTTGAATGAACAATATTCCTTGATTTACGCTGCCTTTCCCTTTGACTGAAGCTCTCATCCTTCTAACACCTTTATTGATTAATTCCTGAATCAATCGTCGTTCTGCAGAGTCAGCTGTGATGACTGATTTAAGAAGTCCTTTACTCACAATCATCTTGTATATCTCTTCCGTTAACATCGCTTTCTCATAATGCTCATCATATATCCAAAGCTCTTTATTTTTCAGGTCCACTACTGAACTTGGTAAGGTAGTAGGATCGTTTGTAAAACCAAAGTCCATACCATGTGCCGTTTCCTGAATCTCTTTGATTTTCTGCTGAATATCGAAATCCCTGACATGGAAGTTATCAAATACCAGCCCTTCAGCTACTCCCCATTCACCATCACAAACAATCCTGGCACGTCTAGGGTTGGTTCTATATAAGTCTTCATATCTGGCTCGGTCTACGTCGTCTAGCCACTCATTAACTCGAAAGGTCGTTGTAATAGCAAACGTATCTTTTTCCCTGGTCTCTTCATCAAAGAAGACTTTCTTAAGCCAGTGTCGTTCAGACCAAGGATTAAACGTAACTGTAATCTGTTTAAAAAAGTTCGGATCATCATATTTACCCCGGATTGATTCAACAACAGTTCTAAATTTAGCTTCAGTCTCAATTTGATAAGCTTCTTCAAACCATGCCCAGCTCAATATCCCAACATCAACGGTTATTGATGTAATCTTCAATTCATCATCAAGACCTCTAAACAGGATCTTCTGGCCAGTAGGCATGTACGTTATCTCTGGCATTGATTCATTGAACTTAAATAAATGGGCAACCCCTAATTGCGTGGCTGCCCATTTTAAATCAGTATAAGTGGATTGTTTGTTGGTGTTTGAATATCGCCGGACTACTAATAGATTCGCCCATGAGTATTTCATGATTCTGTGAATGAAATTTAATGCGGTGTTCTTTGATTTCTTACTACCACGTGAACCTTTTACTACCCGGTAGAACTGCTTGTTGTTCCAAAACCGGTTGTACCCTCCACCAATCTTCTTTTTGATGGAGATTTTATGTTGCTTAGTCTTCATCTGGTACATCCTCTACAAATACAGGGGTTATCGTCTCTACCTGCTGCTTATCGGTCCACATGACATATCTCTTACCTAAGAGCTCTGCTGCTTTAACACGATCTTTCAGAAAAGGATCCTTGTCTTCTAGCTGTTGAGCACCTTCACCAATACCTACCGGGATTTGTTCTGTATGTTCTCCCCTCATGACGGCCGTCAAAAACTGAAGAATCTCATCTTGTTTGGCGATTGACTCTTTTTTCAATTGCTCCAAACGTTCTTCAATATAAGATTTCACGTTAGCTTTTGTTAGCAGCCTACTTCCAGATGCCCTTGCAGCAGAATCCTTTTTCACACTTGGGTATGCAATTTTATATGAAGATGAAATGTTCCCAGTTCTTACGTATTCATCTGCAAATCGTCTTTGTTTTTCTGTTAATTCCATATCATCTCACCTGCCACCTCCAATTAATAAAGTTGTATATCTAAAAAAGCATCCCAAAGGATGCTTTTCTCAAGAAAAATAATCATCTAATTCCTTCAACTTCTTTATAACGTCAAAACTTTCATACTTTTCATGGAATCTATAATTATCTCCCTGATAAGTTGTTATGTACAAAATATTAAATTCTTTCTTGGTAATAACCTTTTCTTCGTAATAACTTTCCAACATACTATCAGCAAAAGATGCTACACCCATAAGTGGATGTTTAAATGAATTAATTAGTGCATTAGGTAATGCTTCCTTCCTTCTCTTTCTTTTCTGATCCTGAGTGTATTTTTTCTTTATATAACTTGTATTAGTCTCGGTTTCAGAATCTAGACCATAGTTCTTGATGTTGCTCAATTTAATACGTGTATTCCCACAAACGAGAAATGTAGGCACACTAACAGTATCAATAAATTTTATGTCTAGTGCAATTAATCCTTTATCATTTGTTGAAGGTTTAAATTCTACCATGGACCCAACTTTAGGATTTTCTGCATTTACTATATTTGATATATGAAAAAATCTGTTATTTCTTTCTGTGTCTGTAATAAACCCAAAACCTTTTTCTGTGAAAAATTTAATTACTTTACCTTTCATTTCTACACCTCCTCTTTCAATATTATCGGAAAGAGGAAAATTTTATGAAGAAATAAGGTTGATTTTCTTTCAGTTTAATTAGTCTCTGAATTAAAAAGTGTTAATCCTTTTATTAACTGTATTGTCTCCTTTTATTATATTCAACAATATTTATCAAAACAATTTAGTGTCCTTCGTGCCATTTGTTTCGCAAACCAATTGTTCAACGATAGAGTCTCTTATTCTTTTAATGTGAGAGTAGGAAAGCCCCATATGCATTCCAATCCACCGATAACTTTTTCCTTCCAACAACCAGTGAAGCACTTCAATCTCGCGGTCATCATTGATAAGATGTAACTTGTCCTGGATAATCGATATCTTAGCTTTGTATTTATCTATAACTCGGTGGCGCTTTTCTCTTCTCAACACTTCTTTATAAATTGGATCACTGGTAGTTCCCTTAGCTTTCGGTTGCCCTGCCTCTTCTCCATATTGTGCTGTAATTCCCTCACCAGCATCAGAAAGCGATTCCCTGATAACCCTTATAGAGTTTATCATCCAGTGATAATCTTTTAATATTAAAGCTACTTGCTCTTTCTTCATAGCTAACAACCCCTTATAAGAAATATAAAAAAGGACACCAATCAACACCATTACATGTGTTAGATCAGTGTCCTCCAGTTGGCTGGTAGAACTATTAAAAATGTTGAGGTGCTTTGATTAAATAAATTAAATTTAATCTATTTATCAAAATCAATACTTTTTAGCAATTTAATATATTTATGTCTATTTCTATTAAACAAATAATTAGTTAAAAAAATTAGTATTACAACAAATAAGAATGTCAAAATTGCAACATCCATTATTTCATAAAAAAATAATTTTGCACTTTTTATAAGATTAATTCCACCTTCCTTACTATCAATGTATTTAGCTCCTGTATTACCAATAAAAACAAATATCCCCATTGAAATAGTTATCATGATTCCTACAAATGAAATTATCCATCCCAATAGCTGGTTAGAATAATTAATAATACTACCATTAGTTATTTCTAAATCCTCAATAAAATAATTAATCAGAGATTTAGAATGATTTTCTTTCAGAAACTCTTTAAAATATTCGATGTCATTAAAACTTTTCAATTTTCCTGTCTTTTTCTCTAACTTCTTTAAATACTTTATTGTATCGTTGGTCTGTAATAACAAATAACTATATAAATTCTCCATACTACTAATTAGCTACTTAGCTAAAACTCTTCCCCCTCATCAAACTTAACCCTTTTCACTTTGCCTTGGTGAGTAACAATCTTTGTTTCTCCATGTTTGGGCAACTCAGCGACTTTCGCCTTCCCATCACAAACCACCACAGCAAAACTTCCTTCTTTATCCATTATATCAATTTCTAGTTTTAAAGTACTAGGATTAATTTCTACATCTGATAACCTCACCAGAACTCCTCCTATGTTATAATTAAGTTAGCTGGCCGGGAGAATTCCTGGCTTTTTTCATTTAATTCTAAATTAATTATCTTTTGTTAAAAATTTACTACCCATGCCTTTTCCAACTATAATGGTATGGGGTGATATATTTGAAAGAATGCGAGATTTTATTGGCCATAAAGAGATTAGGATCACTATTTAAAGAATTCAAAGCTTGCAACTCTCCTAAAATCAGAGAAAAAATAGATAAGGAAATCAAAATCTTAAGTGAAAAGATCCATCCTCGTAACGATTAATTTAAGAAACCAGAAAATATACATATATTAATATTTTTCAATAAAACCAAGAGTTTTTACACGAAATAGCCAGTTACAATTCCACGGAATGTACCTAGTGCATAAATCTTTAATTCTTCTAATGTGATAGTATTTACCTACTAAAACAGCGAGGTATTAACATGGAATATAATTTAAGGGACAAGGTTTTATACCAAGATAAGGAATATAACATACTTTGGATTTATGACAGTGAGTACATTGAAATAGCTCAAGGTTACTCAAATATAGAACTGGTACATAAAACAGAAATCAAAAAGTTAAAATAATGATATTTTCACAATTTAGTCACAAATAATATTATCCAAATCTATTCCATTATTCTGTAAATAACAGTAAAATAATCCTAAGCAGTTATTTCGGCAGCCGAAAGGATGATTTTATTGAACTCATTAATTGTTTTATCAGAAGAAAAACTTCAGGATATACTAGTAGACTCAAAAAGAGTTGGAACTTCCATAGACTTCATAAGACTGATTGAAGATGCACTTCAACTCAAAATAGATATAAAAGAAATGAATACGTTCCTTAACTAATCATTACTTAGAAATTCTAATTCTATTAACAGGAGAAACGCTGCACTTAGTCGTTTCTCCTGTTTTTTATTGATCAATGGGTACCACCATAATCTCAATCCTTGGCTTCTCGCTATACCACTTACTAGCTAATAACTCTACCACCTGGCTATCATCCTTCCAGAGGATCTGGTTACAAGCGTCTTTAATTCCTTTCACATAGTTGTCTACATCAGGTTTTGTTACTGGTCTTAATTCGCCACTCTCAGCTGCAGCTAACTTCTTTTTGCTGAAGTTCTTCAAAGTTGGCTTATATACCCTGATAAACAACTGTAGTAGTCCTTCAAGCAGTTTCTTCGGTCGATGCTCAGCAGCAACCAACTTTACATACTTCTTAAAGTCCTTAGATTTCTTAGGATCATAAGCCCTGGCAAATCCTCCTTGAGAGCTAAACCTTGGTCTCCCCTGGGCTACGGGAGTTCCATAGACCGTAAATTGAATCATCTTCATTACTCAAAACCACCCATTCTCAGAACTCTCAACATTCCTGTTTCTAAATTTAGCAATGGCTAATTCTTGCCTTAGTTCATAATAATTCAGGTCATAAATGCTTGTACCACTCTTCGTTTTAGTAACATCTAAGGTAAGGAGCTCACTGATCATCCCTTGTGACTTCGCTTCCTGACTAACCTTAATAGAATCAAATAATACACCCATTTCATTACCCCCTTTTAAATGCTAAAAGCTCTGCTTCAAGCTTTGCCTTTTCTTTCTCAAAGTCATAGTCACTAGACTCGCTGCGTTGATTCTGTGTGGAAGTCTTATTCTCCTCAAACCACTCTGGTAATCTCTCAGTACGAATTGGCCGAACCTTACCATTCCTCGCAGGCGTCCGCTTAGTTCTCTCCTCCTTAAACTGCTGTTGCTCAGCTCGAGACTGCTCCAGAGTTCTAATCCCCTTCTGAGACCAATTCTTAAGAATGGCTTCAACGTATCCCCATTTCTTCGTTCCTTGCTCTACAGCAATCTTCATGGCCTCCAGTACCAATTCCTCACAGAGATCATCACACCAAGACACAATCTTTTGCGGTATATAACCTCCCAAGATCCCAAACCCCTCTTGCTCGTAAAACTGAAACGGATTGAGCGATGCAGGTGCATCATCTACTACATCTTCTTTTAGTTTCGTTTTGTTTTGTTTATGTTTAGGTATGGTCAACTGTTGGTCATCGGATTGGTATCCATATTGGTATACGGATTGGGTATCGGATTGGTATAGCGATTGGTCAACTGAGTTGACCAATGACTTTACCTTATAGATGGGAGCCTTCCCCTTCTTGCCTTTTTCGTACTCAATCAATTCATTTTCGATAAGCTTTATTCGAGCATTAACCAGCCCTTGTTTAGAAAGGCCAGTTAATTTCTCTACTGTGGAGTTGGGCGCATTGAATCGTTCTTTCCAGCCAGCCATATTGTTTATAGCCATCAGTGTGTGCCATAACGCAATTGCGCTGGTATTAAGATCGTTCAGTAGCAACCAATCCTTAAAAGCTTTGAGTTCCTTTAGATAATTCAAGTCATCACCTCTATGCTTGTCTTACGTATGAAATAGCTGCTGAAATAGATTCCCTGTCTTCCTGATTCGTTGCGTCTGACAAAGCATTCTCAAGCCATGTAAGTGTATTGTTCTTCGTTACATCCGTTTGATAAGGTCTGAAGACAACCCCTCCATGATCTAGGAACATTTCTAATGGGGTGCCACTATTCAAACCTTGCGTTCTTCTAATCTCCTTTGGGATAACCACTCTACCTAATTCATCGATCTTCCTCACGATTCCAGTTGCTTTCATAATTCCTCTTCCTTCCTTTCACATATCGCTTTCCCCTCTTTAACACCTTTTACGTGATAATAGGGATATCGCTTCATATAGTCCAATACGAGACATTTCAGCTCTTCCTTACTCTGAGCCTTCTCCCAAATCCATTTTGGAAGAAGGACTCTGTAAGGTACTTCATTGTTAATCAAACTTCATGTCCATCGTGTCTTGTGCTGATTCTTTATTGCTTTTCTTTGATTTAGGTTCTTTTGCCGGTTCTTCCGTTTGTTCTTCCTGGACCTCATATTCGATTGTGTTGTCATCTTCTTCAGGTGTAATATCTTTCATTTCACGATCTTCGTTATCTTCAATAACAGCCTTTTGCATTTCGACTGATAGAATGCCCCATTTAGATAAGAGATTCTTCAGTACCGTTTTCATGGCCATAGCATCCCAGTCATTCTTCCAACCAAAATCTGATTTACTGAATTTCTTCCGATGCTTTTCTACTTGCTCTCGGGTCCAGTAGACAGTTTTTCTAAATCCATTCAGTAGTTCAAAATAAGCTGCGTATCCAATGACGGCTTCTGATTCTCTTTTCTCAAAATCGATATCGATTTCCTCTGTTAGGGGATTCCATTTAATCAATTCCCCTTCATGGATCGGTGTGACGTTTATATACCGGTACTGTCCGGTTCTAAGGGCTAATTGAATATAACCTTTATATCCAAGTTGAAATTGTGCCTTGCCTCCATATGGGACAATCCATGCATACCCTAAATTCTTATCTACTGGAAGATCTAATGTTGCTGCAATCATCGCTGAAGAGATAACTGACATTGGTTCAGCTTTTTGAAGCATCTTTTCATTGTTGTAAAGGCTAAGGATAGAGGCGGTAAACTGTGTTGCTCGTTTACCTAATACCTCTTCAAAGCGCTTAATCACACTAGGACTAGCTAGTAACCCTTTCATAGTGGAACCTTGAGTAGAAGGAGCTTGTCCATTCTTGTTAGCTAATTGAGTTTTAAGAGATTGATTGGTGGCCATTATTTAGCCTCCTTGATATCAAATCGTCTATAAGCACTCTTTTTGGTTACTTCTTTATATATATTCGGAAACTTCTCTTTTAATAGCTTTGAATCTACTCTATTTGATTCAATCGGTTTCCAGGCTACTTCATAGTTTGAGCAGAAGCCTAATTCAGCTTCTTTTAATTCATGCTGCAGGTCATGCTGAATATGTTTTTTCTGTTT
This sequence comes from Rossellomorea sp. ABR4_004, assembly GCF_056159585.1. Lineage (NCBI taxonomy): Bacteria > Bacillati > Bacillota > Bacilli > Caryophanales > Bacillaceae > Rossellomorea > Rossellomorea sp. ABR4_004. The sequence continues at coordinate 715,184 of NZ_JBSWVM010000001.1, forward strand.
TTCTAATTCGCTAATGGTCTTCTTCAAATCGAAGTATTCAAGTATTCGATCTTTATTGGCACTCTGTAACTCGATGGACTTTCCTTTTTCAGCTTTGGCATACTTTTCTTTTAGATACTTTTCAGCAGCACTCGATCCGTCCAGGGCCGGGGGATTCCCTCCCATTACGTGGTATTCCCAAAAATGCTTTTCAGCTTCAAAAATAATTTTGATCAATTCTTCGTCACGGTCCACTTCTTTACAAATAAACTTGTTACCACCTATTAAGACCGCGATGTATGCCTTGGGGTATCCGAGTACCCCTAAGTAATGCTGCACCTGTACCAAATACGATTCAGGTATTTCTTCGCTCTCCCAATCTTTCGCAAGAAACTGATTAGCTGTTTTACATTCGAGTAACGCTTCTTCACCAACAACCTTCCGGTCAATGTTAGCGATAATGTTCTCATGATCAGGATGTTGAAGAATAGCATTCCTCTTTCGTACCTTCTTCCCCATCCGCACTTCAAATTCTTTTGCGACCATATCCTCAAAAAGATTTCCAAAGTAGGCAGCTTCACTGGATGATTCTTCAATGAGTACCTGACCTGTTTTCTCAAGCCATAATTCAAAAGGTGTTTTATATTTATTAAGTCCGAGGATGATGGAAGCGTCTGATCCTCCAATTCCTTTTCTTCTCATTTCTAACCATTCATTACGATCCATATTATTTGTGGTTGCTAATATCGCTGGCATAAATTCCCCTCCGATTGATTTATTTTTCAAAGTACTATAGAATGAATGAAACTTTTTCTTTGAGGGTTGACCCCTCTTTCCAACGAGACCTGTGTGCCAGCACAGGTCTTTATTCTGCTATTGAGAAATGAAACTTACATTTTTCAATCAAGTAATCCTCTAAATTTTCTTCCAAGATGACTTCCCCATTATCTGGATCCGTTATAATTGAATCTCCAGCCAAAATCTCGTTCCCGAAATAATCAATTCCGTTATGTTCCGGCTGAGAGACCATATTGGTGTATCCATATCTCTCTAACCTTGTGATATCCGGATGTTCAAGCATTTATTTCACCTCCTTAAATTGTTAATGCATGAAATTTGCATTCATACTCATTCACGTTATATAATTCTTTTTGCGCATAAAATAGTGAGATGCAGTAAGCTTTGGTGCCAGCCTTAGCTTGCTGCTTTTTTTGTTTTCTTTCTAAGTAAAAGAGTCTTTTCAAATGAAGAAAGCTTTAACCATTCACCTGCTTTGATCTTCAAGGCCTTCACCTTCACCCCTTCTAGCTTCGATTCATCATGACGTTCACAAATGTTTGAGTAATATGATGTAATTCATCCTGCTTTACTTTTTTCTCTGCCAATCTATCAAGCTCTTTAATCGAATTAAGTAGATCAACCGTTGATAACATGGCATCTTTATATTTTCCTTCTTCCATTCTTTCCTCAATCGCCTGAATCGAATTCCAGGAACCTCTTTGATGTTGAACTGCCTTACGTAAATCTTCTTTCTTAAATGTTTGAGTGATCACTTTTGTAACCTCCGTGCTTTTAGGGTTAATCTCCATTGTTTGAAAATCTGTATCATGGAGAATTGATATTCTTTGGATATTAGAGCGACAAGGTTGATCATACTTGCTGCAGCATCTAATACTTCAAATGCAACCTTTTTCATTTCCTCTCGCTCTGTATCGCTTTGAGATCTTACTGGCTTAAACCAACATGCTTTTTCAAGATGTTCTAATGCTTCAAGTGATTCTTTTTTGACCAGTAGCATCATGGATGTTGGATGGTGTTCGATGAATTCTCCGTTTAAATAGGGTATTGATACATCACCAGCTGACTCGTTCCATCTAACGAAGTAATATTCTTCATCGTCGATTGCCTCAGCTGTTAACGCTCTTAAATCTTTAGGAAAACGCTGTCTCCCCGTTTCGTACTTTGCAATGCTTTCTCTTGAAATCGGAAGCTTTAGTGATAATTGTTGTTGTGTTATGCTCTTGCGCTTTCTCGCACTAGCAAGCTCCTCCCCTTCCATGACTTTCATAAGGGTTGCTCCTTCCTTTACCTATATATGGATTTCAATGTTCGGGCATAGTTCATAAAATGAAGTTAACTTACTTTTTCAGATTTTTGTTTCCGTTCACGTTCTTCAATGATTCTTGGGACAGATGTTTTTAGGAAGTAACTTAGGATTTTTTTGATTGTTTCATCTGATGGTTGGTTCAATTAGATCACCTCCTTTCTTGTATGGTCATTATTCAATTTATAAATAACGGATTCCGTTAGTTTATCATCAAAAAAAATACTTGGATCTACATTCAATACATTACCAATTGTTTTAAGGCGTTCTACATCGAGTCTTACTGAACCTGCTGCTATGTGTCTATAACCTTGTAGTGAAAGTTCAATTTTGTTAGCTAAAAAAGTTTTGGTTACTCCTTTAGCAATACGAATCTTTTCAACATTTGTATGAATCAATTCATCACCTCCCAACAACTAACGTTATCCGTTACTAACAATATACTAACCAATTCCGTTAGTGTCAACCGCTTTTATAAAAAAATTCTCAATTTCCGTTAGTTTTCTATCGAAATACGTTAGTTCCTGTTATTATTAATTAAAATAAACTGATACTAGGGTGAAGCAATATGACTATTGGTCGCCGAATAAAAGAATTAAGAAAAAGAAAAAACTATACTCAGAAACAATTAGCAGAAAGAGTTAAAGTATCCTCTCAAGTAATTTCAAATTGGGAGAGAGAATACACTACTCCTGATTCAAGTGATATTGCCCGGTTAGCTAATGTTCTTGAGGTATCTACTGACGTACTAATTAATGAAAAGCCGAAAAATGATAATGAAAATTCAGATTCTCTATCTGAAATAAACAAACTCGTTAAGGAGTACGGCATAGAACAATTTGGTTTCTTTGATATTGAAAAATGGAAGGATCTTTCTTCTGAGGATATTGAGGAGATTAAGAAGCATTTTGAGTATGTGGTGTTTCAGGCAAATCAAAGGAATAAAAAATAGACCCAATATCGATGGGTCTATTTTTTATCAAATTAGACATTTACTTTTATTTCTTTTTTAAACTCTGCAATAATGTCACGGTCATTGGGATCTATATATTTCTCTTCCTCATAGAACATAATTTCATTCTTAACTATTGACTCAAATTTAAATGTTAAAAAGCCGTATTTATGATTTACACTTAATCCCCTACCTAGTTCGTACCACAAAGAAAAATCATTAGAATTTATTGAATATAAGTATTCACAGTAATAAAGTATCGCTTCTACATAATAATACTTTATATGATATAGTTTCTCAATTGAACTTTCAAACAGGATACTTTTTTTATCTCGATTTTCTTCCACTAAAGCAAGCATTAAATTTTTCAGGCCCACTGTAAAAGGATTTGTAACTACAAGAGGTTCAATATCCTCTTTACTATTAAAGCCCATTTTCGTTTTAACATAATTTGTTTGTACTATTTCAATATACTCTTTATTATAAACCCTATTATTTAGATAATCACTCAATTTTTCAATTGAGACTTTACCAATGTTATATAATAAATCATAGTAGAAAAAATCTTCCTTCATTTCTGTTTCATCTGTAATAAATTCAAAATAGCCTAATCTAAATAGAATATCATGAATTTCTAAATAATATACTTTATTCTCTTTTAAAAATCTTAGTACTTCAAACTCGTATCCCTCAAGGCAATAAATATTAATAATTGTTAAGGTTAAGTACTCTTTTACAACGTCTATAGTTTCTTCTTCTAAATTATCTATTATTGCCAAGTTTAAGTTCTTACTAATATATTCAAAGGAATTTTCAAAATCACCATCAAAATAAATTAATGAAAAATATAATGCATCTTGTAACTTATTTCCATTTAATTCTTGCTCAAATATCTCATTACTCTTGACTAGATTACGAGCAAACTTCCTTTCTTGCCCTATATCATTGAAATATTGACTTATTTTAATAATGTAAAAAATTAAAGTTTCAATTTCTTCTTCCACATGTGATAAATACTCTAAACTTTTGATGAAATTATCCTCTGTATTATCCATTACCCTTAAAGCTTTTACACGATTTGATTGCTTAATCTCTTCTATTAGAGTAAGGATATATGAATTAAATTCATATGCTCTGTTATAGTATCTTTTCTTTTCACTCTTATCTCGTTTAGATAATTGAGCATCAGCAAACCTTCCTATAATTGATTGTAAGTTAATAAATCCTCCGTTAATTTCAATTAAAGATTTATCCTCCAAAGATTTTATATCCTTATTTGTAATTTTGTATAAATCTTTTCTAAATTCTTCTGTTCTAAAAAATTTTTTAAACGCTTCTAAAGGAATACCGTTTGGGAATAAAGATAATATTTCAAAGACAAGTCTTTCCTTACTATTTAATCGAACATAAGAATAGTTAATTGAGTGATATAATGACTCTGATCTCTCAATATTTCTATCTGTCTCATTATCATAAATATCAACACTCCCATTATCTGTTGTCCGAAAAAAATCCTCACTAAGTTCATTTTTTAATGCAATAAAGTCAGAAGATTTAGGCAGGTTTTTTGTGATAATTTTTATTGCTAAGGGATTATTATTCAATAACTTTTCTAGTATCTCCTCTTTTAAAATTTTTTCATCTTTAGGATTTATTCTAGAATTATAGTTCTTTTTGAATAAATTATACGCTTCATCTGTGGTAAAATTTCTTAGTTCATGTTTCTCTTCAAAATCAAAACCAATCCATTGACGTGATGTTACAACTATAGTTACATAATTACTAATAAAAGTAACCAAATCTTTAATTCTATCTACATCTTCTATGGCCAAAATTGATTCAAAATTATCTAGAATAATTAGCGAATTAAGTTTAGTTTGATGTTCTTTAATATACTCAATGAATTCGAAAGAATTTTCTAGATTAAAAGAACGTGCAATATTTTTTTCGAAAGTCTCGTACTCATTAATGGATTCGCAATCAAGAAACTCTATCCCGTCTTTAAAATAACTTCTTTCTGCAAATTCAACAGCTACCTTTTTTATTAATGTTGTTTTTCCGATTCCTCCAGAACCTTTAATTGTAATAATCTTTCCGTTTGCATCTTTTATTTTCCTAATAACATCACTTATATCTGTTCTTCGCCCTACAAAATTAATTAGGTTTTTCTTTTCTATCTTATCGGGAAGATTTTTATTCTCTTCTTTATTAATAGTTGGACTTCCTTTGGAAAGGGGCGACAAATTAAATTCATTTTTATTAATTATTTTAAAATAATTTACTGCATTGATATCTGCCTTCTTAAATAATTTAAATAAAGTACTATTTAAATTTTCTTCATACTCTAATGCTATTAATGGAAAGTCTATTTGTTCTATTTTATCTATTAAAATATCTTGGTCTATAAATATAAAAATCCCTCTTACTTCTGGAAGATACAAATAATCTTCAAATTCATTTATACTGATAAGTTTTCTCTTGAAGTACCTATCTTCAATTATTACCTTTCCATTAATTGTTTTAGTAAATAAAAATAAATAATCAATATCATCCAAATCATTTAAACTCTCTTCAGACAATCTAAATATTTCTATTTCAATTTTATATTTACCAAAATACTTGAGAATGCTATCAATGTTATAAAATTGCTCAACATCTATAGGGTTCGCATATAAAATTCCCACCTTAAATAAATTTTTCTCATCATTTAAGCCTTCTGCATGTGCAATTACTGGCGCAGGTTTGTTGAAAGAATAATTTTTATATGTAATTAATTCATCTAAAAGTAATGGAAGCTCTTCCCAAGAATTTATCCTGACCGGACTTATTCCGTACTCGGTTAAACTCTCTTCATTTGTGGTAATAATATAATGTTTTCTACTTAAATTCGAGAATAATTTTTGAATATACTTAAATGTATTTCTTACATATCTATCTTGAAAACTGAATCCGATAAATAATATAGTCTTGTCAGTAATTATTGATTGAAATCTCGCTAGTTTAGCAGAATCATAATAAAGATCTTCATAATCTTTTCGAAAAAGTACACACTCAGTTGGCGAGTCTATACAACCATGAATTTTAAATATGTACTGTTCATATTCATTTAAATTGGCAATATGATGTTTATCATTACTGATCTTTTTGAAACTGGGCAATGCGCTCTCTAAAACTCTATCATAATTACTAGTTATGATATTTGAAGATAAATCACCAAGTTTTTTATGAATAATAGAATCATTTTTCGGTAGCTCCACATCAATAGCTTTTTCAAGAGATTGGTAAATATTTCTTTTGATTTGCGGATTGTGATCAAGCATTTTATCTAAAACATCTATTTCATCTAATACATTATTTTCCAATGTATACTTCAAAACGTTATAATGATCATCATCAGCAGCTAACTCATCTAACATATTAAAGATTAGGCTTTTCCAGTCTGGAAAGTGGTATTCTTTAGAAAGACCAGAGCCAACAAAAATGACTAAGTTATCATTTTCAATCGCTTTTAATAAATCTTGCTCTATTTTAAAATCCTCCATTTTATCATCACCTTATTAATTTTTCTAATTTAAATATAGCACAAAATAACTACTAATCTAATATTTTCCTGTAAAAATATAGGTGAATTTACAGAAAAACAAAGAAACCTCCCTAAAGAATGAGTGAGGTTTAAGATATTTACTGACCAAACCTTATTACTTTGAATCAGTGTATTATGGGATGAATGCCAATAATCTACTAAATAAGAATAATCATAGTTCAATAAAAACAAATAGAATCTTATCTTTTTTCCTCATCATGTTTTATTGGAATAATATCAGTCCAAGTAATCTCTAAAGCATAAATAATAGGCTCCAGCTTCATGAGCGTAGCATTAGCCTTTCCCTTCTCAATCAAAGATAAATAGTTCACCGTTAGACCAGAAATGCTGCTTAATTCCTCTAATGTTTTCCCCTTATTTTTCCTATAATATCTGATTTTCTTTCCAACAAATCCTGTAATATTCAATAACTCACAACCTTATTTAGTAATTAAATTAATCAAAAATATTTTTAGATTAAGCATTAATATTTAGACTCTTATACTTACCATTCCATAATTCACTAAGGTTCTCCTTTGTAATTACGGAATAAAGTAAAATTTAATATTAAAGATTCTAAAATGACTGAGTGTGTTAATCCTTATCCTGATTTTTATGAAGATGATCAACTGGCAATGAAGTATTTATTTTAGAGAAGTTAAGAATATTTCTTCTCAGAAAATAAAGAAGAACCTCTTCTAATAAAAGAAGAGGTTCTTTACTATATATTTTGAGGATTGCTATGGGAAGCATTAAAAATGGGATAAAGTAAAGTGATAAAATAGTTCAACACGCTCCCATTTCTTCTCTTGATTAGTTCAATGTCTTGAATCACTTGTTGAATTTGAGAACACATTAACTTTTTCGAGAGCACCCTAAAAAGTTGAATAGCTGTTTCTTTCATTGAAAACCTTCTTCTTAACTCGGAATGGAATTCAACACAATAACAATATATTTTGTATTCTTCAGAGCTCATTTTACTATTACACCTTTTCCTTCTAACGTATATTAAACTTTAAATTTGTTACTTATCTTAGCTAAATTTGTACTTGCCTCATTTAATATGGATGCTGACTCATTAATTGAGTTTAGTGCCATTAGTTGCTGTTCAGTTGATGCGCTGACCTCTTCACTAGCCGCTGCTGATTGTTGCGCAGCTGCAGAAATACTTTGAATAGCTCCCACAACATCATCTTTATGACTTGTCATAAATTCAACCTTTTGGGAAATTCCTTGTATAGATGAGACCATATTATCGATCATTAATGAAATTGAATTGAACGCTTTTTCTGTTTCTATAACCACTACATTTTGTTCATCAGCGATTGATCTGGTGGTTTTCATCTCGTTTTTAGCGTGATCAGATTCATTTTGTATATCTTTGATGGTATGTCGTACCTGATCAGTTGCCTTGGCTGATTGCTCTGCTAATTTTCTAACCTCTTCAGCTACTACTGCAAAACCTTTACCGTGTTCTCCTGCTCTCGCAGCCTCAATACTTGCATTAAGTGCAAGCAAATTAGTTTGATCAGAAATTTCATTGATGGAATGAATAACTGAATCGATTTCATTAATTTTCTTTGTTAGGTTTTCAATAACTGACTCAACTGAGTGCAGAACCTCATTTGACCGAGTTGCCTTCTCTTTTAAATTTGTCATCTGTTTCAATCCATTTTCACTTGTCACGGACGCGTTATTTGAAAGTGAAATTAATTGATTTGAGGCTTCGTCCACTTCTTCAATTTGAGTAGATAAATCAATGGTTCTTTGATTCCCTACTTCCGCATCTGAGGCAGCCTGAGTTGCACCATTCGCAACCTCATCCATAGCTCTTGCTATTTCTTCACTTGAAGCAGTAGTTTCCTCTGATATCGCACTTAGGTTCTCAGTTGATTCTTTTACCTGAGTCACTGAGTTTTGTACAGAATGAATTATTTCTCTCATACTAACAACCATAGAATTAAAATTCTTTGTAAGTTGTCCCACTTCGTCATCTGAAGTTGATTGTACAGACACTGTTAAATCGCCATTAGCTACTTTACTTACTTGTTTGTTTAATTCGATTAGAGGTTTCGTAATATTTCTTGCAACTAGAGTAGTAATTAAAGAGATTAACAAAATGATAGCTATCGTAATAACAAGTAAAGTGTTTCTAAGGTCTGTTGCTTCCGCTAACATATTTTTCTCTATGTATACAGTTCCAACTTTCCAGTTTGTTTCGTCAATTGTGTCGTAAAATAATACTCTTTCTTGTTTATCAAAAACGTAATCTAGTCTTCCACTTTCTTCATTGGAATCATACATTTTTTTAATGAAATCAAGATTCATTAGGTTTTTCCCTTTTTCTGTTGGATGAACCATCGCAACCGCATTCTGATCAAAGAGAAACGCATAACCACTGTAATCAACATTAATTGATTTCACTAATTCATTTAGCTGATCGATTTTTATATCGAAGGCAATTACCCCTAAAACCTTGTTTGAATTTTGTTCCTTAACTACTTTTGATAAAGTCACAATAAATTCACCAGAAGATTTATCTTCATAAGGTTCACTCCAAAAGGCTTCATCTAGACTCGCACTAGCTCCCTTAAACCAAGGTGCTTCTAATGGATTAAAATCAGAAGGGAGAGTTGCATGTGGCTCTATTAATATCTTTTTATTCATACCGGTTACATAGATATTTGTTACTGCTGGATTATTTCTAATAAAGGATGCAAATTCATTTGAAACTCTTGTTTGCAGTAGTTTAGATTCAAAGGAATTTTCTTCTTTCTTATTTACTGAACCCTTTAAATAATCAGCTATAAGAGCTTGATTACTTAAAATATCGATATTTGAATCATATTTTTCAAGAAACATATTAATACCAAAGTCGATTTGTTTCACAATCGATTCTGATTTATTCTGTACATCGTCTTTTATTTTCTCACTCTGTTGAGAGTATAGAAAAACAGCTAATCCAATTAGAATGATGGTAAATACTGATGAAAAAATCAAAATCATCTTCATCCGTAGGCTATTGAATGAAAAAGCAGTTTTGGACCCTTCCCTTTTTCCAAACTTACTTTGCAAACTTTTCAACATAATTGTTCCCCCTTGGTTGTTTTTAGAAATTTCCCCTTTTGAAACACAAACTTATTACCTCTTAAAATTACATAAAATGACTTTTTACGAGCCTTTCAAATCATTATTTCAAAAATTGATTATAACACCATAATTTAAACATTATGTAAAAAAATGTAGAAAAATTAGAAGTAAATCTTTTCTAAAAACTCAAATTAATCTGATGAACCACGCTATTATTAATAACTGGTGTGATATCATTATTAATTCGTTCTGTTGATAAAACGAACATATGTTTGTATAATGTTTCCGAGGTGAACAAAATGTACCAGTTAGCATACAGAACCACCGGATTAGAAGATTGGGTTTCAAGATTCTATTTGAAGCTTGGAATAATAAACCCTAATTTAATAAGTGAGGAACGAATATCAAGGTTCCTGGGTATCTATGTGAAGAAGAAACCAATACCAAGTAGCTTTCACGTGATTGGTAGATACCAAGACATTGTAATTGATAGTAGAGAACCGATAGAAAAACACAGAGAGATATTCTTTCATGAGTTATGCCATATCCTTAGACATTCAGGCGTTCAAACAATTATGCCTGCTTCGTTTAGAGAGCTCCAGGAATGGGATGCACATCATTTTACTCAGTATGCAGCTATCCCCTATCACATGATTAAATACATTCCTATCAATGATCGAGATGTGATTAAACAAATGTCTGATATGTTCTTGGTATCTCCAGAACTATGTGAAGAACGATTGGAACAAATCATTCGAAGAAATCATTATCAAAGGAGCGTTTATTAAATTACCAAGTTCTCTATTTTTTTGTTCTTAATTTAATAGTATTTTAGTTTCAAAGGAAGTGATTGAATGAAAGCAGCAGTGTATGTCCGTGTTAGTACCACTGAACAAGCCTCCGAGGGCTACTCTATTCGAGCACAGACAGACCGTTTAAAAGCTTACTGTGTGTCCCAGGGATGGGATATATTCGAAATCTATATTGATGATGGTTATAGCGCAAAAGACACCAACAGGCCAAATCTGGAAAGAATGATGAAACATATTGAGCAAAACTTGATTGATTGTGTCTTGGTTTATCGCCTGGATCGTTTGACTAGATCCGTACGAGATCTATATAACATTTTGGAAACGTTTGATAAAAATGATTGCAAGTTTAAATCAGCTACCGAGGTTTATGATACGACCACTGCAATGGGTAGAATGTTCATAACCATAGTGGCTGCATTAGCCCAATGGGAACGAGAAAATACCGGTGAACGAATACGTATGGGAATGGAGCAAAAAGCTCGTGAGGGGAATTGGGTAATTAACCAGGCTCCCTATGGGTACGAATTAGATAAAGAAAACAAGACACTAAAAATAAATGAAGAGGAAGCTCTTGCTGTAAAAAGAATTTTTGAATACTACCTCGAAGGGAAGGGAGTAAATAGTATTGCTGTAGAATTAAATCGATTGCAAATTCGCACAAAAACAAATGCCACATGGAATGATTTCAAAGTAAGATACATCCTCACTAACCCTACCTATATTGGGAACATGAGATATAACTTTAGAGTGAACAAGGAAAATTACTTTGAAGTAGAAAATACGCATCTTCCAATTATCTCTAAAGAAACTTATGACAATGTACAAAGAATTCGGGAAAGAAGGTCTGTTGATCATCCAAGAGCAGCTACAAGTAAATTTATCTTCTCAGGAACCGCGAGATGTGCACGATGTGGCAGTCCTCTCGCTGGCAAATATGGATATTCTAAAAGAGGAGAAAACGTCTATAAGCCTAGAGCCTATTATTGTTCTAGTAGTAGATTGGGTCAATGCGATCAGAGAAATATGTCAGAGCGTTATTTAGAAACTCAGTTTATTAAGTACTTGGATACATTTGATATTAATCCAGACATCGTTGAAGACCTTACTCAAATAGATGAAATTGATGAATCTAAAGATAGACTTGATATACTTCATAAAGAACTAAAGGAAATAGATAAACGTAGAAAAAAGTGGCAGTACGCCTGGGTAAATGACTTGATAAATGATGAAGATTTCTCTGTTCGAATGAATGAGGAAAAAAGTAAAGAAGAGGATGTAAATAAGCAGCTCTCTTCTCTTCAGCCTTCCGGGGAAAAAATGAACACGGAAGATCTTTCTGATATTCTCTTGGATATAAAATCTAATTGGAACCAACTTGACGCTTTAGAGAAAAAATTATTGCTTCAGATGTTCACAAAAAAGATTGTGGTCGATCGGGTTAGTAACCAGTTGAAACCTGATTGTTTAGAGATTAAAGAGGTTGAATTTTATTAAATTTAAATGCTAAAAGCACCTAGGAAATTCTAGGTGCTTTGTTATTTCCTTCTTACATTAAAGCCTAGATTATTGAAGGAGAACCGAACTTAAATTTGATTGATAAGTTTTATTAAAGAATGAATAATTGAATGTATTGCAATAAAAATAACAATAACAAAATAAGTGAATCCCCCGTGTAACAGGCTTATATATATAAATTCGTTCCAGTTTAAAAATCTCTTGAACCAAAAAGAAAAATAGAATGTACTAATTACTCCAATAAATAACCATAAAAAATAAATCCACTGTGGCAACGGACTCCACAAAGCAGATAATGCAATAATTGTTGTAAAAAGCAAATTTAGGATGAATACAATTGTATTAATGATTGCTTTAGAATTCACTAATAATCTCCTTTTTCTCCAATCTATAACTGTTCAATAGACCTGCTCTTTAGTAAAAGATAAATTATAGTAGTATATAGATATTTAAACATTGAATATTTGCATGGTTCTATTAATATGACTGGGTGACCAGTTAAAGCAGCCCTCACCGCAATTTCCGCTGTTTCCCGATCCCGTATCTCCCCTACCATAATAATATCCGGATCATGCCTCAAAATCGCTTTTAATCCAGCGGAATACGTAATCCCCGCTTTTTCATTCACTTGAATCTGCACCATTTCTTCATGATGCTTCTCTACGGGATCTTCAAGAGTGATCACATTACGGTTCAGGGCAACGGAACAATGGTGGACAAGGGAATACAAAGTTGTCGTTTTCCCACTGCCAGTAGAACGTGTTATGTAAATACAACAAAATTCAAACATGATTTTACTATGTCTATGAGGCACGAATATCAACGTGTCTCATACATTTCACACATTGAAACAAATTTTGTTTAATTTCCTTATGACGTTTCAGCTTCCTGCATGTCTGGCAGGATAATGTTACATGCCGTATTGAATGGTCATTAATTTCAACTCCACCTGGATCCCCGGGTACTTCCTCAATCTCTTCCCATTCTTCCACATTATCCTTAATTAGAGCGAAAAGCATTGTAGAACATATTATCCCAGCTATAAATGAAACCACATATTCATCCCCTCTCACTTAGAACATATTCTATTTCGCCACTATTGAAGTCCTTAATCGGTACAACTCTATAGGCAGAATGTACACTATGTTCTTGCTGCAGTTTAAACACCAACTCAGAATTGTTTAAACACGTTTCTACCAGGAGACATGCGAGAGTGGTTGGCTTCATATTGCAAGCTATGGACAACTTATTTAGTTTTGTACTCATCTTGTTTGTAAGCGAGATGTTCACCCTGTTCACTTTCTTATTCCCTAGCCCCTTCCCTTCTATCATGAAGACACCTCCTTCCAAATGTCATGACAATTGACAGTGTCAACCATGTAACAATGTAACAAATATGAAGGGTGGGAGGAGGTCATAACCTTAGAGTAATGCCTCCCCCTGCCGACCTAATTACCTCTTTTTTTTGGAGTGTTTTCTGATACTCACGATCGACCAATGTCTTTAGGAATGAGCTTCCATTTCGCTTATTTCCATTTGGAAGCTTAGAAACAAACTCAAATAAATCTTTCTGCTCCGGATCATCCACATTTAAGCAAAGTGTTATTCTTTTGATGTTCATCTTGACCTCTCCCTTACCGTAAGTTTATGGCCCACTTGTGAACCACTTAATAAATACTTATGATGGTTAGAAAGGATATAGTACAAAAATATCGGGAGTGAAATAATATGGATGATATCACTTTATTAACAGTAAAATCACATTTAGGTGATGTGAAAAAGAAAATATTAGAACTCGGATTAATGACTGATGATGAAAAGGCCAGCAAAAATGACTTTTGGAACGCGGTTGTTGATGTCGTAAGTGACATAGAAGTAATCGACGAAGTGCTTAGATTAGAAAAAAGATGATATACACTATAGAGTTACGAGTAAAAGTGGAAGGTATAGGTGTAACTCAGTTTAATGAGTATAGAGGTAAGTATAAATTAATTGAGCGCATTCAGGAGTGGATATTTGAGGTTCACAAGCAATACGGTTATAGAGAGATGGTCATTGAGAAAGTAACGGTTAACAATAAGGACATCACAAATCGTATATTAATCTGAATATAAAAATAAACGAAGCCGTATTCGCTTCGTTTATTAAACACCATTGAAGAGTGAATTATGTTTGAAAAACTTAACCTCGACACCTTCAAATTTACTTTTAATTTTAGCAGTTGCTTTATTAATCGCGTGTTCAGTTGTACTTGAATTTATATATATTGAATAAGCAATTCTTTTTATCCCAGAACTCCTGATCGCATCAACAATATGATCATCTTCACGACCTAAAGAACTACCAAAGATCGTTATCCCACCACTTATATTGCTTATTTGTTTGAAACAGTGATTAAGATAATCATTTGTAGTAATCGTCTTCAATTTTTGTGAGGAAGTACCTTCCGAAACAAAAATAGGAGTGTTACCATCAGACATTGTCATTTCAATTACATCAAGAAGTCGTTTTGAATTTCTCACCAGTTTTTTTGTTTTACCGTCTTCTTTATATAAGTGAAGGGCACCATGAAGATAAAACAAAGGAACCTTTGAATTATTAGGTATGGGATCCTTTATATCAAAAGTTTGATCTCTAAAGAATAAATCACTCAGCCCTTTCCTCTCTGTCATTAACGCCCAATATGATATTAAGTCATAGTTAGTTGTAAATATTCCCTTACTATATCCTCTAAACAATTTATTTAGAGTTTCGAGTTTATCTAAAGGCAAATCTTCAAAGGAAATATGGGTTTTATGTACAGCACTTATCAAGGCGTTTTTAATATTCTCATAGATATCAATAACTTTTTCAGGTTCAACACCTAATGTAGTATTAATTTTTGTAGCTATATTAAGAGCATATAATACCCATTCAAAATTTGTAGTATTAAATGATTCAAATAACTCAATAGCATCCCTTGACAAAAGAGATCCTTCTTCCATGTGATCATTAGAACAAATCTCGTATAGTGAATGATATTTAAACTCATCCCAAATCGAGATCGATAAGCCGTTTCCGAATAATAAGTAGTCATTATGTTTATCGTAAATATCACTGTAATTTAGAAGGGTTTCCATAAAATATCTCCTCTCACCTAAAAAATTGGAAAATACAACTATATATAATACCATAAAAATACAGGAGCTTAAGGTTAAAAAGGAAAATCATTGTAATAAATTCCCCCTTTAAGTACTATAAAATTAAATACATATGAAGGGGGAAAAGATGGTGAAAAAAATTTTAAAATGGATAGGGATATCCTTTGGTACGTTCTTTTTAATCGTCATGACTTTATTAATTGTGGATATTTCAAACGACGATATAGCAGCAAAAGATATCTCATGTGAAGATGTATCATTGGAAGATGATATGAAATGTATTTTTAATCAAGCATTCTCAGAATTGAAATTAAAAGAAAATGCCGTGACAGACCATTATTTTGTAGAAAAGTATAACCAAACGAGCATAGAAGTAAGAGTGAAGAATGAAGTCGGTCACCAGGACATTTTCCCTCAAATGAAAAAGGCTATGAAAGTAGCGAGTGAAGAGAAAGGTTTAAAAGAATTTACCGTTAAATTCATTAATGGGAAAGGTGATATTGTTGATGAATATTCATTCATTGGAGAAGATAGTTTAAAAGACTATAATTGGGATGAAGTGGAATGGAATGAGGTTTCAATATTAGCGCCAAAAAATTAATCACAGACACAAAAAAGCCCCTCTCATTCGAGAGGGCAGCACTATGTATGCTAAAGGGATTTGTCGATCCTTAGGTATTTTATCACAAGCTAACTTAAATGTATTATTCTTTTAGGCATAATTTTAAAGCAAAACACATCCCATATATAAGGTGGTAATAATGGATATTCAAGCATTAATAAACTCTATTCATTACTGGGATTCACCCCTACTTAGCCTAGACATTAATTATTTTGCAGATGAAATAACATTGAAATGTGATGAAGGCTCTTTCCAATTCACCGGGTGTAATAATCTAAACCTAGAGAACTATCATGTTTCAAACGAGGAAGAAACATCTCCTAAACATTGGGAGAATGGTATGAGTCCTTTTTCAATTCAAGACATCAGCGTAATTGAATTAGATAAAGAAACAAAAAGTAAATACCAAGGTAGATATCAAGTGAATATCCTAATGGATTTGATGGTCATTAAGTTAACATGCAATAGTATTAATGTAACACCACAACCTTAAGTAAACATTAAAAGAGGGAACCGCCTTGCATTTTCCAATGCCTGGAGTAACCTCTTTATTATCTTAGTCAAATTGCATTTTATTAAATGGTTGGGTAATTACATACTTCTCACAAAACAAAAAGCCCCTCTCGATTGAGAAGGACTCTTTTAAATAGAAGTTAAATTATTTTGTACAGCTATTATTTGCCATACAATTTATTTTTAATCACATTACTTCCCTAAATAGTTGATAACTTTTTTGCGAGTATCCCAACGATCAGTACCAGAAAGATCAATGACACGGTTCGTCTTCTTCTCCAGCCCCTCAGTCGGTCCACCGACTACCATGAGCTCGTTGATCTTCAGTGCTTCATTTGCCAAGGACTTACGGTTATAGAGACCGCACTTCTTTTCGCTTGCCAAATCATACCCCACACTTAAATCTGCATCAGAATACACTACTACTGCCATTTTAATCACTTCTTCTTCCTCCTTTGGTTTTACTGCCGGTTTTACTGTTGGATTAATTTCAATTTTTCCTGCTGTCATATCAAGTAAATATTTATATAGAGAAGGATCCTTTACCATAGGTGCAGGGCACAATTTTCCAGTAACGTCCCAATGACGTACGAATCGATTGTATGTGTCTTTCAATTGGGGGAACAGCTTCTGAAGGTACTGGTGAACCAGGGCAGTACGTTTGATTGTATCCGGATGGATAGTTCCATCAGGCTCTAAGCACATCTCCACATGAATACATAAAAGGTTAGCATTCCCGTCTCCAGTACGAGTCGGATAACGAGAATCCCTGGCTCTGAGTGCTGGTAACTTAAGAGCTGCATTGCCCCCATCGTTCCCTCCGAATGTTCCTTCGTCTAAAGGAATCAGTTCAAGTGCCTTATATCGATCGACAAAGATATGAGCTCCAGCGTATCGTTTAATCTGTATAACTGTTTTATCAAAGTAATTGTAATGATCTTCAACATCTGCTCCTGCATTAGCCGTGTAATGGTCCATTACGGCTTGTACCCGTAAAAGCTTATAACCTGGTCTACTGAACTCGTTTTTTCGTATATGCTTCTTCTGGTAATTAAGTTTGACCGTCATTCAAATCTCTCCTTTCAAATGAAAAGAGCTACCCTAAAGGCAGCTCTTATTTCCTCATCAATTTTTGTTTCTTCAATGCATTCTCTTTTAATCGATCTCGCACATGTGTGTTCTTCCAAATCGCATATAGATTTACCACAAAGGTAACAGCTGCAGCTGCCATAAATACAAACGCGTCGATACTAACCTGATTGAACCAGTCAAAACTTACACCAATCGTACCGAGAAATAAAAATACGGAAGTTAAAAAACCTCCGAGCAATGTAAAAATGTCTTTTTTCATTTATAAATCTCCCTTCTATTTCTGAATAAACCCATAAAAAATAGCAATTGCTCCTCCTATTACTCCAGAGCTAATTGCCGTAATAATCGCGCCGGTTATTTTTCGTTTAATCCACGTTGTATTTTCATCAATCTTATTAAGTGTCTTGTTGAGTGTGGTGATCTGTTCCTCATGCCGGGTTGTCGTGCTTTTCAGGTCACTTACTTCTTTTTCGAGGATTTTAATGTCACTCTTCATTTCCACAATGTCTTTCTCATAATGATTCATTTCATGATGTCCCTCCACCGTATTTGACATAGCAATTGCCCCCTTCTCTTTTTAACATGAGTGGGATCACCTCCTCTCAGGCAAAATAAAAAGCCTTCTTGAAAAGACTTTAATCTTGTGGGTTAAT
Source organism: Rossellomorea sp. ABR4_004 (assembly GCF_056159585.1). Classification (NCBI taxonomy): domain Bacteria; kingdom Bacillati; phylum Bacillota; class Bacilli; order Caryophanales; family Bacillaceae; genus Rossellomorea; species Rossellomorea sp. ABR4_004. Next base: position 733,239 of record NZ_JBSWVM010000001.1, read on the forward strand.
TTCTGACTTTGGTGGATTTTTTTGATACTTAGCAACCTCATGGGATAAGTCAGCGTTTTTTTGATGAAACTCTTGTAGTTCAGCTCTAGCAAAAGCTAAGTTCCCTTCTAATTGACCAATCTTACTTTGCAATTGAAGAATCACTTTTTCTTCTAAACTTAATGGCTTTTGTTCCATAAAAACTCCCCTTTCTAATTCATGTGGCTGTGCCACCCTTGTTTTAACATATTGATTTCTTTTACGGCTTCCTGCAGGACTTTCCAAAGGTAGGTATTCATGGCATACAAGTCTATGCCCAGTTCGTCCCCGAAGTCACTTCTGAGTTCTTCTGGAGCTTCTTGGGCAGATAAGCCAATTCTCATTGTCTGGGTTTCGTCTGTGATGAGACTATATTGTTTTGGAGTAATGTTTAAGAACTCTTGAAGAATCTCATTCTTCTCAAACTCAATCATGTTCTCTTTCAGTCGCTCATCTGATACAGTCCTAAAATCCGAAGCGTCAATACGTGCGTATGCCGTGTTTGCTCTATTTCGTATCTGTGCTGCAGGTGTTGAACCGTTTAAGCCTTGGATGGTCGTTTCACCAAGCACAAAAGCCATGTGGCCATAATCTTCAAATTTCTTATAAATCTCAACACCAATGATGTCGTCAAAATAGAAATACATTGAACCTCTTCTATTACCTGTTGCATCCCCGTTCTGATAAATATAATGACCATTCCCGGCTTTCATTCTCATATGACCACCAGAGGGGTCTATTTCGATTCCTCCACCTAGTAACAATGATCCAGCAACTAATTTGGAGTTCCCTGTCGCTTTATATGATGAGTCAGATACAAAATGCCAGGCGTTAGCTCCATCATCGTGCCATAAGTGATCAGTGTTTGTACCACTTCCTGAAGCAATTAACGCATTGTTATTAAAGTAGATATCACTCCCCGATACAATCCTTTCTGACGCCTCAATATTTCCTCTAGAATTTATACTGTCAGCAGAAAATGGACCCCCTTTAAAATTCATTGACCGAGCACTTACATTAAACCGTGTTAAATAATCTGATCCTCCACCGTCTTTCCGGTGATATACAGTTAACCCTCCAGCCCATCCTTCAAAAGCCATAATACCGTCCGTGTAGAAGGTATTTCCGCCATCAGCTGTGTTATTATACTGAAGCCCAAAAATTGTAGGTGAACCTGACTCATTGTTTGGTGGGCCAACCTCCATCTGGGAGGAGTTTAGCTTTCCGGAGAAGCTACCAGTTGCCCCGTTAAGGTGTCCTGAAAATGATACATTCCCAGAACCATCAACCTCAAACTGATTATTAATGTTCAAACCATTTAAAGATTTGATCATATTTGCTTCTAGCCAGTCGACACCAAACGTTGTGTGTTCATCCACCACATTAGGACCTCTTGAACCAGAAGGGGAAAAGTATATATCATATATCTGATAACTTGATTTACTTGAGGAACCAGAAAACATCGCTGAGAAACTAATATCTGGACTCTTATTTATAGTTCTTTTAAGGGTTCCATTATGATAATATTTAACGGTTTCTCCATCATAAATAATCACGAAACTGTCTCCTGCCGAGTAAGCCCCATGATCAATGGAATTTCCACCATTATATCTGGTCTCAAATGTTCCTCCATTTTTCAGATAAAACATATGATCCATGTTGTAATAGTAATAATTTGCATTATCTGGTGAAGAATCAATCCCAAACATAATTGAATTATTGGTTTGAGCAGGCTTAAAACTTAGAAAGCACCCGCCAATATAACTCTCGATTGAGTATGCACCTTCATACCAGGACGTTCCGCCGTCTTTGTAAATCCTTCCTTGAGCATCGACTTTACCATACCCTGAAGTTACCCAATTCAATTTGAATCCTGGTTCCCCTTGTGGCCCTCCGGGTCCTGTTGGACCCGTTGGGCCGCGATCACCTGTGTCTCCTTTATCCCCTTTTATCAACGTCCACTTATATCTAGTAGGATCAGTTGAATCAGCAGAAGTGAAGTCCGTATATTGACCGATATACGTCTTTCCAGTTGACACAGTAGTAGAAAACCCAGAAGTCCCCGTGCTGTTGTTTGCATAGGCCAAATGAAGATAACTGGTTTTACCATCAGATCCGGTAGGTCCTGGAATTCCCTGATTACCGTCGGCACCTTTAATCAGGGTCCACTTGTACTTACTCGGAGTAGTGGAATCTGCAGCCGTGAAATCCGTGTACATCCCAATATAGGTTTTGTTCGTTGGATCACTGGTCGAAAAGCCTGTGGTACCTGTGGAATTGGTAGCATAAGCTATGTGCGTGTAACTCGTTTTACCATCTGGACCAGTCGGTCCTTGAATACCCTGGTCCCCTTTTGGACCTTGAATCCCTTGCAAACCACGTTCTCCGGGATCCCCTTTATCACCTTTTTCTCCTTTAATTAGAGTCCAATTATAATCACTCGGATCCACAGAATCATTTTGTACATAATCCGTGTAGGTACCGATATAGGTTTTTCCTGTAGAATCACTAACAGAGAACCCACTCGTCCCGGTGCTATTTGTGGCATAGGCAATATGAAGGTAAGGCGTTAAACCATCCTCACCAGTTGGTCCAGGCGTTCCTTGTTCTCCTTTTGCTCCTTTTATGAGTGTCCATTTGTACTTTGAAGGGTCATTTGAATCGGTAGATGTCTGATCTACATAAATTCCAATGTAAGTCTTGTTTACAGGGTCACTTACGGAGAATCCGCTTGTTCCTGTACTGTTAGTAGCGTAGGCTATGTGGGTGTAAGAGGAGTCTCCAGCTTCTCCCTTTACTCCAGGGATTCCTTGGTCTCCTTGAGGACCTTGTAAACCTTGAAGTCCTCGTTCCCCTTGATCTCCCTTCAGCAACATCCATTCATATTCCGCTGGATTCGTAGAAGGAGTCTCTTCTGTTTTATTGTAGGAAAAACCAACATATGATTTCCCTACTGGAGAGGATGATATTCCTTCACCATTTTGATTATCTGCATACATGACCCAAGTGTATAGACTGCCTCCGGTCGGTACCCATTCTCTTATTTCGGGATCCCAGGTGTGAGCAATTTCAACTTTTCCACCTGTTTGGATCCAAATGATATTGCTTCTACCTTTTGGTGGATCAGGTGACTTGATAACCTGAATGGCATACAACGCCTGAAGGTCTTTCCAGACACGGAAGACGTCTTCTTTCTTGTACTCAATGACCTCTCCTAAGAGAAAACGCTTTTTCGTCTTATCAAAAACAGATCGTTCAACAAGAATAACCCTCGAATCGAGATACATCGGAGGGTCAAATAGTTCATCTTTCACTCTACTAGAATCACCTAGAGTGATTTTTTCGTGTTCATAACCTAGGATATGTTCCAGAGAGGCACCTTCTACTTCATATTCAACCGCTGCTGAAATCCTCTTCTTCAGTTCTGTGTTCCCTAGTTGGGCCAACCTCTCCTCGGTCATCTCTTGATCAGAAGTTTCGGGTTCGTATAACTCAATGAGGTGCAACCCTTGATAATTCCAGTTTTGGAACGCTGCGTCGTCTGTTACTGTTACTCTTAACTTCGTTCCATCTTCTTGCTCAGGTCCCAGGCAAATAAGGGCTGTTACCACCCGATCATAATTCACTTTTCTTTTAATTCCGATAAGATCCTTACCAGCCGTAATTTCTTTCCCACGGTCCTGCCCGACTTTCTTGATAAAGTCCACGTACCGTCCTATGACTTCTCCGTCTTTCACTTCCACGCGGAAACGAATTTCACAGTCAAATAAAGAGGCGATCGCTTTTAATGCATCATAAGCATTGATATCCTTATCGATGGTCCATTTCCGAATTCCGTTATATTCAACAATGCCAAGGTCCCACGGTAAACCTTCCAGTATAAATGCCCCGGAGCTTTCAACTGTTTGACCTTCAAGAACTTGAGGAGGGATCCACTTTAGTTTTTTCAATTCCAAGAACGATCCGGAGGTCTTGATGTCCATTTCTTTTTCCGTTGTATACGTCCCAGCTTGTTGGACAATGAACTCCCGATAACCCCCCTCTTCTGAAGGAATTAGAATCTTACGCTTCTTTGTTAGCTTGTCAGCCCCTAACTCTGAGGTGGGAAGGATAAAATCATAGGTTTCTTCATTCGTCATTGCATGTCTGTGGGTATCTGTGATGACATTCGATATCCATCCAACCACTTCATCTGTTTGATAATCAAGAATATGAATCATACTCATTTATATGGATCCCTCCATTTCGCATTAAATTCTGCAATAACGCTTGGGTTGTTGAGTACGAAAAAGTTATTGCCTGGCTTTAATGGGAAAAATCGAGATCCAAAATCTTTTTTCATAAACGGTTCTCCGTTTTTCAATATAAGGGCTTTTTCCATGATGAACTCAAACACGTCCCCAGTATCGCCAATGTATGGGACTCCGTTGGTTTTTTGATTGATCTTTTGGACTTCAATTTTTCTGATGGCTGCCTTACTTGGCGAAGCACTCCCATGTGTAGCCGTATGAATCCCGATGGCTGCTAAATCACTTTGAAATCCATTGTTAATGTCTAAGTAAGGAAATTGTTGCTTGTGGCGCGTATAGACCTTTGTCCCGTCATTCCCTTGTTGAGCAACTGAAACGATGAAAGATGTTCCCTCTTTGATGATGTCCAGATATCCGTAAAAATTCTTGTAAGTCCAGTCCATTGATGTTACATAATGCTTAATGGATCCATTCCTAAGCGCGATTTCCACTTCAACCTCACCCGTAGACTTTCTAATGACAGCTGCCACTTTTCCTATTATTCTATTTGAGGTATCGAGTAAATACACTTCCGCCCGTCCTCTTTGACTTCCATTGGATGATGAAACATCCAAGTAAGCTCTAGCCACATAATCACTTAATACTGAACCAATTGATTTTGCAAGGGCAGGACCGTGCCAACTTGTTCCGCTTCCGTAACTGGAGGCATAAAACTCTCCATTGGCTGTTGTCATGGTACCGGAGTTAACTCCTCCATCCGGTACATAGCCGGCACTCGCCCAACTAACTGTTGTATTCCCATCATCAGTCCAAACGGTTTCATACTTTTCAAAAGGGGCTTCATCCACCGTCAGTGGTTTACCAATTCTCATATAGTCCTCATCACCAATGATATCCAGCAAGGTAGTCGGACCTGATAGAGTAATAGTGATGTGAGGAAAGGCAGGGGCAGACCCGTAATTTACTAAGTTAATAGGGGCACTCAATTCCGAACCCCTAAAGGTTTCGTCATGTAGTTCTCCATATTTATAAGGATCCAAACAGAGAAAAGTAATGACACCTTCTTCCACAAATAGTGCTTCTTCCAAATCCAATCTGCCATCTACGATAGCATAGTAGGTCCTATGTGGTTCATCATCAAAGATTAACGGGGCTGGGGTATCAGTTACTAACCAACCAGAGATTTCTTCTTCTAGCAATCGCAGATCTTCATTATTGATTCCTTTGAAAAAAATTGGTTGCTCGATGATACGAACATTGGTTTGAGAGCTGTCTAATAAAGCACCAGCGCGACCTGGAATGTTTAATAAATTTCTTGTAATCGGTGCAAATACTGATCGGCGTTTACCTTCTTCACAATAGACGAATTCTTTTCTTTGTTGATTAAATGTAAAGGAATAAGACATAATCGTCCTCCTTTCCTCTTATGATTAAAACCTTGTCTTATTAAATTCTTGAATTCCTGTAATATCATCAACAATTTCTTCTGCCAATACACGCATATTCGGAGTCATAACTTGGACAATCAATGGTTGCTTCAAGCTCATTGTTTTTGCAATTCCATCACCTATCATACCTAGCGTTTCCTTATTTAATGGTAAAGCTGCTTCTGGACCTGCATCCCCGGCACCTTGTAATTTCCCTCCATATTGACCAAAGATGGTTGGTTGAGTGAAAATGGCTCCTTTTGCCCGCCAATCAACTCCAACCGTAGGGACACTTATTCCTGGTGGCATTAAATCAAATTTTCCTTTTATGCTGAAATGAGGTAACTTCACTCTAGGAAGCACCCACTTTATTCCTGTAAATAGGTTTTTAATTTTTTCTCTTAGCCGACTTGCCTTCCCTCTGATGGTATCCCAGTTTTTATAGAGAGCCACACCAGAAGCTATAAGAGCACCGATAGGGTTAGTGAGACCAAGCAGAACCGTTTTCACCGGTCCGATTCTATCCATTAGAGATGCCGCTTTCGATTTAATAGTGTCCCAGTTCTTATAAAGTAGTACACCTATTGCAATGACAGCCGCTATTGCCGCGATAATTGCTAAGATCGGCCATGTTGCAGCCGTAATACTTATCCCCATTGCTCCGGCAGCAACTGTGACAGCAGTGATGATCGGTGCCGCTATGGTTAAGATCGTAACCAATCCTCCAATTGCTGCCGCTCCTGCCCCAATTGTTGCAGTGAGGTTAGGGTTTTCGTTTGCCCATTCGATTACCCTGGTTGTAAAATCTGCTACTTGGGTAACTAAGGGAGTTAATATGAGTGCCAGTTCCGCTAGAGATTTCTGCATCTGTGCATTTGCCTCTGCATTTGCTTGAACCTCAGGGTTTAACTCTTGATATTTGTTGTACACTTCACTAAATCCCTCTTGTGATAATGTCTTAAGAATGTAATTATACCCTTCTCCGATTGTGATCATTGAGGCTAGCGTACTGTTAAAATCATCAAGTTTAACTCCACTTCGCTCTAATAACTCAGCAAAGGGACCGACTGCTTCTCCGGCTGCCAATGTCTCTTGGATCCCGTCTGCAATACCTTCAGTTTTGAGTGTGTCACTGAATTTAATGTATGCCCCATTCACAAGATCAATTGCTTCAGCTAATTGATTATCACTGAATCCACTGGCAAGTAAGTTGGCTAATGTCTCTCCAGCTGCATCGGCTTCCCCCGTGACGGCTGTAATTTTAGTAAATGCCTCTTCCACAACCCCTAAGTCTCTCCCTGATGTTGCCGCATTGGTTCTGAGTCTCGCTAGAACTTCGTTATACTCTTGCATACTTGAAACAAGACCACCGATGGCTGCTGCAGGTGCCGCTCCTGCTAAAGCTTGCATTCCACTTCCAAGGCCTTTAATGGACTTTGTAGCTTTTTCACTACTATCTTCCACCTGTTCTATCGATCTTTTGAATTTATTAACTGTCGTCCGGGCTTCATTTAGTCGAGTCTCCATCTTTAAAACTTCTACTGAATTCTCTCCATAAACCTTTTTTGTTTGCTCAAGTTGTTTTTCCAAATTCTGAACTGCTCGTTCAGTAAGTGCCATTTGATTTTTAACTTGGCGCTGAGACAATTCGAACTTCTCAGATTCACTGGCATTCTCTCCAAGTTGAGAAGCTTGAAGCTTGAATGAACTAGTCAACTTCTTCTGTTCTTCTTCAAGTCTTGCACTTTCATCTTTCAAACTCTTAAGCTTTTCTTCTGCATCTCTAGACTCCTGTGCCTGGTCTGTTAACCCTTCATTCACACGCTCCATTGCCTTTTGGAGAGAAGTCTCTGCTCGTTCAGCATCAAGGAGCTTGCTATACATTTGTGTAAGTTGTCCTGTAGTGGTTTTCGTGTCTTTGCTCATTGCTTCGTATTGAGCTCTCAGCATGCCGGTGCGTTTCTCAGCTGCTTGCATTTGTATCTCAAGCTTCTTCTTTTCAGCAGCTAATTTGTCTGTTGCCTTAGCGTCCTTACCCATTGCAACAATATGATTCTTATACTCTTTGGCTGCCGTATTCATAACAGCATTTATTTCTCGAAGAGTATCTGCATATTTCACCTGACCGTCCATTTTAAAATTCAGAACGACGTTTTTCTCTTTATTTGTCATGTCCTCACCTCACTTATAAGAAAGGAGTTTGATCTAGTGTATAGACTTGAGATGTCTTCTCTTCCACAAGAGCATCCGGATTGTGATACCTTACATGCATGATATATTGCTTTAGTAAATGATTAGGAGTGATATTGAAAAAGTCTTCCATACTCAATCCGAGAAGAGTATTCCCTACATAAAAATAAAAGTCCCAATCTAACTCTGTAGACTGAGACTCATCGTTCGAACTAATTAATTTTTTTTTTCAGTTTTCAGTTTATCCATATCAGTCTTTTGGAAATTTTGATCATTGAATAGTTCAATTGCAACTTGGAAGATGGCAGGAAGATCTGTGAGGGGGATAGCATTTTCAATTTCATTTACTGTACAATCTGTTCCCCCAGATTTTATCATGGCATAAATAAGTGAATGCATTAATTTTATTTCTTTTTTGCCTAAGGTTATTTTTCCTTGGCTCATCATCCGGTTCATTTCTTTTTCAAATGCACCATAGGACTTCCCAAATGCTTCTTCAACGTACGGAAAGGATTTGAAGGTAAAAATAACCGGAATCTCGACCCCTTGTATCTTGATCGTACTCCGGTTAATATCAACATTTACTAAATCACTTAATCTAGCCATCTATGTTCCTCCTAAAATTAAACTGTTGGGAATAATGTTTCGATTTGAGATTCGTCAGCAACAACTTGTGCCATAAAATCCGCGGCTTTAACACCTGTAGCACTATCACGTGTTTCAGAAAATTTCACCTCAGTATTGTCGTTGAATAATAGTGGGGTGGCCTCAAAAGTAGCTGACACATCTCTAACTTCTGGTTCATCATTAGAAGTTGCAAATGTCTCTTCAGATGGAAGCTTTTGAACTCGAGGGTACCATCTCGCAACGCGTGATCCGTCATTCAACTTTGCAGTAAAACCCATTGCAAACATTGGGTATTCTTTAACATTCGAGTTACTAAACGTTATACCCTTAACCGGTGTCACTCCATCAATCTTATCTTGTACTTCTTGTGGTAAAGAAACGTGAGTCAAACTCAATGTAAACTTTGAGTTTTTAGAGGCATTTACAAACATTTTTCCAGATGCCCATTTAACTACAGTTGTTGTGTTACCTGCGATACCCAATTCTGTGATGTTATCTAGTTGATAAATCTCTGGATCATATGTCGGAATAGCATCACGACTATCCTTACCACCGGTCATGAATGCCAAGTATAATGATTCAATACTCACTACATATAACAATTCTTGTGCTTTTGTCATTTATGATTCATCCTCCCATTGTGTCTAATATCTTATTAGCCATAATATCCGCTATTTTTTCCCCTTCAGCATCAAAGGTGTTTTGGACAAAGTGACGACCTTTAATTTTCCCGCGTCCGCTTGCTTTTTTATGGCCGTGTTCTACAAGGTGCCAATAATATGCCCAGTCTTCAAATTCAACACTTACGTGATCATTGTGCACTACAACCTTTAAGGCATCACGTAAGTGTTTACCACTCTGACTTGATTTCGGAATCCTAGGTCTTAATTTTTTCACAAAGTATTCAGCTGCTTGTTCCAGAACATCTAGCTCAACTTTTTTATTCACTTTGATCAATGTATTGATTTCATTAAGTGCATCAGCAAATCCATTGTTATTGGAAGCCATTAATTAACGCACCTCACCATCGTAATGAACTGCGTTATGGTGGCATCGTTCTCGTCATAAGGAAACCCTTCAAATTGGCTATAAGGTACACCATGAGCATTGAACACATCCGTTAATGGTTCATAGTCTGATTCGGTTCCTTTCGTGACCACGGCTATTTGATAAAGGGGCATAGATTTCAGTACTTTTGAAGATGCTCTTTTATGTTGCTCATTCACAAATTCATATTCGATGTAAGGATAGGTTGCTGATGTCGGTGCACTGCCCCGGAACACCGGGATGCCGGATTCTTTCATGATCGTCCTTAACTGCTGGAAGTTAATCTGCATAAGACAAACTCAACTCCATTATGCGTTCATCTTCACGCACATAAATTCTTTCGATATCGTAGATCCGTTCATTGATTTTAACTCGGTATTCCTTATGGTTATTTTCAACTTCCCGGTCAAGGCGAGTTTCGATTTTCTTCATGATCTCCTGGGCATCTTTGAAAGTGAATTTATCCGCTGCCGTTACTCCAATATTGTTATATTTCAAGTTCCGTTCTTTAGGATATCCCATCACGACTCTATCTGTTTCAGGGTCCACAGTTTCACCAAGCTTCAATAGTTCAGCTTTCCACCTAAGATTATTCGTTTGTCGTTTCGGCATCGTTGAATACCTCCTGGACAAAGAAAGGAGTCAAAGCATCGAGTGCCTGTTCCAATTCCTTTTCAGAGACTCTATAATCATTCATAATTCCGGCCACCATAAGCACAAGATAGTCGTCTTGCTTACCGGTAGCTGTCTGAACATATTTTTGAGCACTTTTTATATAAAAAGGGAGCATGGTTTCATCCATGCCCTCTTCCCAGTGAATATGACTTTTTAACTTTGCAAGGTATTCTTCTTCAGTCATGAATCATCCCTCCTATTACGGAGTTTCTACCGCTCCTACTTCGTACCGGTACACGGCCGGCTCGAATGGAGAGTAGATTAATTGACCGTCCAAAAGATTGTAGATTTGGAATCCGATCTTATTCACACCAGAATATTTCTCAATAAGCTTCTGAAGCTCCATAGCTCCAATAACATCTTGAATGTGGAAGGCTTTAAAATCACCAAAGTAGAATACTGGTTTAGTTGAATCCGTTCCATCAGCTGAATCGGTGAAATCTAATTTATGACCAAGCAGTTTATACCCAACCCCATCTGCTGCAGCATGCAACAATGGACGGCCAGTAGTATCTGTCATATCTTCAAGCACAGTAAGAGCCGCACGGTTAACAATCCACATGGACTTCTTAAGGACCTCTGTAACAGGTTGTCCTTTAAGCTTGACCAGTTGAGAATAAAGCTTTTGAGAGTATCCCGCTGCAGTAATATCCACAGGAGTAGATTCATAGTAAGCAACAGCTTTCTTAGCAAGGGCACCCGGGTTTTCATTTCCTAAGTCATTCCCATTAAACATGTAGTTCGTTTCTTTACGAACATACGCTTTCTTCAGCTCTTCAATAACGATGTCTTCCACATTAACACCGCTCATCTTGATAAGCTTTTTCGTAACAGTTGCCAATGCATCGAACTCAGCTGGGTCAAGAAGAATTTCATCGAATTCAATATCTGTTTCAGGAATTTCAGTTCCTGTATCACGTTCTGTTTTTGTTACATTGGCAGCCGCTTTCTTAACTAAAACTGGATATTTCACATCGCCTTTAGTTTTATGACGAGTACCATATTTACGAAGGAGGTTTTCTTCCTGAGCATAAGTAATAATTTCAGAAGCAATGACTTCTGGAATCGTTACTGATCCATTACCCGTTACAACCCCTAAAGAACGTGCCTCTGTTTCATCAATTTGACCGACCACAAACTTAGCGAATGCTGTGCGGACTTCTTTTTCTTTAGTTTTAGTAGACTTGTGTCCACGAGTTGAAAGGCTTGCACCAATCTTTTTCATGATACCGTCACGTTGTTCTGCTGGAATACCTGAACGCTGCTCTCCTTCACCAGAACCTTCACCACGTTCTTCGTCATCATCTTCAGAACCGGATCCCCCGCCTTCTTCACCTTCTCCTGACTCATCACCAGAACGCCCTTCTTCAGAACCTTCAGCAGATCCTGTGTCCTCTCCTTCGCCATCTCCACCCTCAATGTTAGCCAGGGCATCAGCGATTGCTTGAGCCTCGTCAGCAAGCTCCTGTACTTCTGTTTGAACACCTTCAAGGTCTTCAGCACGCACTTCATTCTTTTCAAGACGGCCGCGCAGTTCAGTTAAACGAGCCTTATTACGTTTTTGCATAGCAAGCAATTGTTTTTTATTCATTCTCCAAAACTCCCTTTATTTGATTTAAAATTTTTATTCTTTTCTCTACCTGTTCATCTATTTCTTTACTTCTCAAAGACACCTCAGTGTCCTCGTATGCGGGTATTGACACCACCGATATCTCATAAAGTTCAACCTCATTCAAGGTCCGGACGGCGGGCTCAACTGAGTAATCCCATGCCTCACAGGTTGCCCAAAATCCAAATGAACATTGGTTGATATCACCACGTTTCATGGACTCAGCTAAGTCCCGGGCAAGCGATGTGTTCGGCAGCTCTACCTCGAACTTAAGACCCCGGTTGTCTTCCTCTACCTTCAAGGTCCCGTTTCTTGTCCGGCCAAGCACATGATCCCAGTTATGATTGAATAAGGCCCGTATATCTCCGTTTTCTGAAATGGTCCGGGCAAAGGCACCAGGCGAAATCACTTCTTCAAAAAAATCTCCGATCGATGTCTTTGAATTAAAAACGGCAGCATACCCACTTATGATCACAGGTTCATTCCCGGTGCCGTCCCGGGTCTGAAGGTTGGTGATGTCAACGATCCGCATTTCCTTCTTCTTTGTCACTTTCATCACCTCCCTTCAATGAATCATCAGTGGCTTTCTTTTCTCCAATTTTTGATAAGTCGTTTGAGATATAGACAGCCTGTGTTTCCGGTGTATTTTGTTTAGGGAACCCAAGCATGTCAGCAACGTTGTCCGGTGCCGTGATCCCAGTACGAACAATGTTGTAACCGATATTTGTTTTGGTGCTGTATGGAACAAAGTCAAGAATATTAATCTTGAACTTGATACGCTTGTCGGAATCGCGACCAAAAAAAAGAAGACTTAAATGGTCTTCGAAGTTTTTCATTATAGGTCGAACTGCTTTGTTATGCAGGTACATCATGGCTTTCTCCAGATCCGATTTTGTCAATGATGTATATGTGTCCACGTTGATGCCCAGGAACTTGCCCAAGTCCTTCTTGTAGATACTCAAGTATGAAAGTATCTTTTCATCATCTATTGGACTCTTTAGAGTATCAATGCTGTACCCCTTCCCCATCGGTATCATTTTCACAGACCGCGATTCATCTATTGCTTCCAACTGATCGAGAATTGCTTTAATCAATTTGGATTGTGCAGCATTTTGCGGGTTGATGTGAGCGTCTAATTTCAAAAGGAAAGCCAGAAGCCCACCTTTAGAGTATTTGTCTGTGAGGACCTTCTCAGCACTCATGACACCCTCCAAAGTGTTCTTCCCTAAATGGAGCAACCCTACCCCCTGCAAGTGGTTTGTTCCCATATTCTTGACGTGCCGGATCATGAACGAAGGAATCTCTTCCCCGCTAATTTTAAAATGCTCTATCAGATGATCATCAATCTCTGTATAAACATTTGATGCTAAGTGGAGCCGGTTACCGTCCAGCACAGGGAAAACCTCACCTTGAAGAAGATAAGTATTAGTCATCAACTTTATAAATTCGGATCCGGTCAGATAATTGTTCGGGTTTTTCAAGGATTTAAGAACTGAATGGTTTTTTATTTCATTTCCGTCCCTGTCCTCCACGACAATCTCGGCCAACATCATCTGGTTACTGATATCCTGCAGGAGCTCATATACATCACTAGATTCAAGGATGTTGTCATCATTGACGTACCTACCCCCATACCGGATTGTATTCGAGTAGATGTCTTCGAACCAGCCACGCTTTTCCAATTGGTTGTATAGATAATTTGAGAATCGATTTCTTAATCCCAATGTCTCACCTCCTTAATTAACAAAAAATTTATTACACTCCCTTTCCAGATTTGTTAAAATCAACTTGGAAGGAGGTGTAAAAATATGGATAGATTTGAAGAACATCAAGAAAACATTAAAGATTTCGCTACTGTTGCCATGTTTAATTGCCAACGGATGTTTCGGTTGTTATCTGATGAATTGGACCGAGAACAGATAAATGAACAAGCTCTTTATGGGTATCATTCAATGGCTTTTTCTGCATTCATGACAATGAAGTCTTACTACTTACAAAACAATGAGTTATCACATTGTGAGTTTGATAGCTTCATTGAAAAGTTTGAACAATTTAGTAGAGAATTTGTATCTAGCAGAGAAATAAACCACAGTATGCAGTGGACGTTTGGGTACTATAGTGAATTGGTAGAAGCTTATAATGATTTAGCTAATCTTTTAAAACTTAAGGCTGTAGAAATCCCTGAATAAAACACATCACAAAAACATGGAGTTAGCGTTGTTACCTCCATGTTTTTTTATCTATAAATTTCACTGATCAAGTCATCCATTCCATCTTGATCAATGTCATCCATAAGCATCATCGTCTCTTTATGAGCAACTAAAAAAGCAACAAATCCATCAATCTTCTTTTTGGACTGTCGCTTTGACGGACCCTTCATTCCATTAATATTTGTCACTACTACCAGATTAAGAGCACAGTAGATAAACAATGGATTGTCGGTCATTATTCTCTTTTCATAAATTAGCCTTTCAGCGTCATCGATCATGGCATTCATAACATTTGGGTATTGATTGACCACGATACATTCAAGTCCCAAGTTTTCACACTTCTCAATAAGCTTTTGGGACATGGCCGGGTCATAATTCAACTGCTGCACATCATACAAATCCATGCATTCCGAGATGTAATTCATCACTTGATCCTGGTCAATCATCTTTCCATCACAGAATTGAACAAATCCCCGCTCCACCAAGTCGGTATAAGGCACGTTGTCTTCCTTCTCCCTCGATTCAATATCTGCGTTAGGAATGAAGTACATCTGTTTGACCTTAAGAATGGAGCGTCCTTCCTCATCATGTGTAGGGAAATTTAAATTCACACAGGTTAAGTCCGTGGTCTTTGATAAGTCCAGTCCGAGATAACACGTTTCTCCCTGCAGATCCCCGAAATCATCCACAAGAATATGTTCAACCTGGTCCTGCTCGAAGAAGTTATCTGCACCATTTACAAATACATTTAAGTGTTTGGAAAGGAACTCCGCTTTCTTATGGGCTGACCGGTTAGCCGTGATGAATTCCGATTCAAGTGCGCTCATTGTTACCGAGATACCGATGTTCGGGTTGACCATCGCCCATACTTTCCGGTCTGTCCAGTCATAGTTCTTATTAGGCTCGTAGATCATGACAAAGTTTGAATCGTTATCGTCATTCTTCAGGACTTCCTTGGCTTCCCGGTACACCCGCATACCCACACTTGAGGAACCTTTACCAGCTGTACTGATGTTGAACATGATCGGTTCGTCCCGGGCAACCTGGGCAGACTTGAAGTTATCATATTGATCCATGTTCTCCTGCTTGTGCAGCTCGTCATTGAGGACAAAGTGTGGATTGGAACCCTCAATGGAATCAATATTCTTACTCATTACGATGAATTGGTTAGTATATGCCAGGTCATTATGAATGTAGTCGTAGGTTACAGATGAAACGGTACCTTTTGGGCCCTTGTATATATGGGAAGCGTTCATCAAGGCATCATGGTTCATGATTGTGGCCGCGAATGGCTTTGCAGCATATTGAGCCTGATTAAAATCACTGGCACAACAGTAGCAATCGGCACTGAGGACTCCTTCACCAAACATCGAATAGCCGAGGGCACCCACCGCAATCAACGTTTTACCATTTTTCTTTGGTACCTGGATATAACATTCCCGGGTCACCCGGACCACTTTTCCCTTTTCATTCTTATGAACCCAGCCATAGATCCACGAATACGCGAATTTCTCCCATTCTTCCAAAATGAAAGGCTGGCCGGCAAGATCACCTTTTGTATGCCGGACAAATGTTTCCACCCAGTCCATCATTTCATTAGCGCGATCCACATCAAACCAAAGGTCTTTCCGCTTCTTCCATCGGAAGTAACGGTCCACCATATGCTTGATTGTATCCGGGTACTTCTTAGGACTCTTCCTTACTTTCCTTGCAAATATTTCTGCATAATTTATCCCGCGTTCAATCATTTTGAACTCCGCCACTTTTTCCTATGAGCCGATAGTTCATCCTCCACCGGCTTCGGCTTTTTCATTTCTTCATCTTTTCTAACTGTTGATCCACCGGTTACAATCTTACCCGGTTTCGACTTATTGGTGAGTCCCAGTAAATCCAGTGCTTTTGTCTTCTTGTCAGCCCATGTTTCAACCTGCTGAGCAAGAGGATGCTTGGAGTTATTGGTTGCCCCGGCTTTGTTAGTGTGACGTTGAGTGGCCGGGAATCCCTTCTCCTTCCACTGGATGTACATGGTCATATACACCTCAAAGATATCCAAGTAAGATTCAATCAACGGATCGAGTGTAAGGGTGTAAATTTCAGCGTCTCTCATGATTTCCAGAATCCTTTGTTTCTCCGATTCTGTTTTTTCAGCAACCATTTTTTCACGCTGTTTTCTTGTAGACAACATTTACACCCCCCCTTTGTTTTTTAAAATATTGTCTAACGATAGAAAAGACTCCCTTGCTACCTATCTTCCCTAATGGTAAAAAATCGAGATTGGGTAGGGGGGGTTATCCAAAATAACTCGGAAATATTTTTCCTTTGTCATCCTTGTTCTCTTCTTCAGTGTGACACTTCGGACATAATAATTTTAGATTGTTTTCATCAAGCTTTAATGTTGGATCTTCTTTGATTGGTATCTCATGATGAACATGTGCCTGCCTGCCGAAGATGAACCGTCCACACTTCTGACAACAGCCTCGTTCTCTTTGATAAACGAATGACCTCATGTTTTTCCAAGGCTTCGAATTATAGAACTGCTTGTTGTCATGGTGGTAGATGTCTTTCTTCTTACGCTTCCTCAGGACCGATTTACGGGACCTTTTGTGGTCCTCACAGTAATAACCGCGGTCTATTTTATTTCCGCAGCCATTGAAATCACAGTACTTCATTACTCATCAGCTGCAGTTAATGAATCGAGGATGTGAGCGCGAATAGTCTCCTCTTTCTTCATGTTGCCTGGTACCTCGATGTCATTCTGCTTGGCAAAGACTTTGAGCTGATCAGCATTCATTGAATCCAGGTCAATCTCATTTTCATTATCTTCCTTCTTTTCATCCTTCTCCGGCAACATACTCTTAGGCTCCTTTGTCACTTCAAAGCCCGGCTCCTTGCCTGCAGGTACAAAACGAATCCTCTTTTCCTTAGTGTCCCAATACTCAGTGCCCTGTGCCGTCTTTCTCATTTCGACATTCATTTCATTCATCTCCTTTTTACATATAAAAAGCACTCCCTTTATGAGAGTGCTTTACAATTATTCATCTTTCTCAATTAAGTGTCTGCAGTACGAACAATATTCATCATCTAGCGCAAAGAACATTTCAGACCAAGGCACTTCTTCCGCACATCTATCACAATACTCCACATAATTCTCTTTACTCAAACCAAACTCAATAAAGGTTTTAATTTGAGGTTCACTTAAACTCTCTACGCCTCTTGTTACTATTTGTTTCGCAATTCCAGTTACAGCTGCACCTTCAATTCGTTTCATCTCAAGTAATTCAGATACATAAGATTCAAAACTTGAATCGTTATCTTCACGAGGAAACATTCTATTTCTCAACTTATTTTTATCCATTTTAATCCCCCTCCTGTATATCTACTTATACATAAGGAGATTTTTTTCCTGCTTTATCTTCTCCTAATCGCCCCTCTCTTCCTCCGGTAAGTATCCCTGTTCATCCCCATAACCTCTTCCCAATCCACATGCTCATGATGAACTTTCTTCTTTTGCTCAGGTTGTTTCTTCTTTTTGTAATTTAACTTCTCAAGTTGACCTTCGCTCAGATGATCTACTATCCTCATTTCAATCACCCTCAAATTCTTCTCAGATTGGCTCAGTTTCAATTTTGCAGACCATTCGAATGTCTTAGTACCAAAAAGGCTCCCTTCGTCTGAAAGGAGCCCTCTTTGAAATATTTCGTTAATACCATATTAGCACCTCTGGGAAGAAATGCTCATCGTTCATCTTTTACACTTTTGTTATCTTTACTTTACGGTTTCTTTATCGACCTCACTTTTATAAACCTCAATTCTTAAGATGAACGCTAATTTGTAATAGACCCTTGGCTTGAACTTCTGATTGTAGAATGTCTCTCCCATTCCCAGCTCGTTGTATATCTCATAATCAAAGAGTTCTTCTTCCCCGAAGTATTTCCGAATTACCATTTCCCTTTCTCTAACCGTCAAACGATTCACTGCTCTCCTGATCCGTTCAATGTATGCATCTCGTTCCTTCTCGAAGTCTGCCTTATTTATTGCTGCATCTTCAGTAGATGAATGAAACTGATTAGTATTAGATGGAGGAACTAAGGAATAAGTAGCCGTTACTTTAGGGAGTCTTTCTTCTGGAACAGTTAGCAAGTACATGCGATACATTTCAAGCGCATCTTCTACTTTTTGCTGAGTCTCTTTTCTGTCTATCTCAGGAAGCTTAAATGTTAATTGATTTCCCACCATTGACCCCTCCCGTTATGGTAAAATATTCACAGCGAAAATATTTTGTAGATCGGGAGGAATCTCGGTCTATTTTTTATTGTTTTCTTCAACTTTAGCAATCAACCATTCTATTTCTTCTACAGTGATGCGGCCGTTTTTAACACGATCCTTAATTGATTCTAATGTGATTTTGTACTCTTCCATACTACCTCTCCTTTTGTTCCTAATTTCAAAACGTGAACTATTTAATCACATAACAGCAACATTTGCTTCTGTAATGCTTATTTTTCTCGCTATCACAGGAGCTATTCTCTCGTTAACCTCCAAATATCACCCTTCTCATAACTAATCAGGCGCGATTCAGAAAAAATATTAACCTGTTAATAACTATGGAAATTTCAGGATGTTTTTCGATACACTTGTTTTAAAACAATAAAGGGTGTCTGCTAATTATGACTCGTTTAATAAAAAGTTTTATCAAATGTGAAAAATGCAATCGAAAAATCAAATGGCAATACTGCCTATCTCCTAGCCATGATGTTTCCCCATCATTTTCACCCTATAAGTTAAATGAAGACATTACAGATGCCGACTTAATCAAGAAAGTGAGTGACAAGTTCTACAAGTTTCAAGTTTACTGTAATCATTGTGGCTTCATTAATTCCTTTACATATTCAATTAGAATGTAGATGAGAAGATCGAATAGCTGGTAACCTTTAGGTATTAGCCTCCTTCATTTCATAGTAGTATTGAGCAGCATACATAATAAAATTCATTAAGGAAACCATAGTTATTATCTTATCTAATTCTACTTCCATAAATAAAAGTGAGGCTCGAATAATGACTCAGCGTTTTGAAAGATACACTCTAAGATTTCTATTGGTTCTCGGAGTAGTTATGTTTGCAAATTTAATTAGGAAACCTCCGGCTAAAGATTGGCTTTTGATTTTCCTATTTAAAGGATATATCTCATCCATACTCGATAAAACAGCAGTCACTAAAAATAAAATAGTGTATCCTGTTAAATTAGTTAAATGGTTTGATATTAGCTTTATTTTTGATTACTTACTTTTTCCAGTTGTGTGTGTTTACTATAACCAAATCACTAAGTCCTCAAATCTTTTCTTGATTATTGTCAGAACATTTTACTTCAGTGTGCCAATGACTCTTCTCGAAAACTTTTTTGAAAAGCATACAAGTCTCATTAAATTTAAAAATGGTTGGAATATTTACCATAGTTTTTTATCTTTGAGCCTGACTTTTCTCATTTCCCGTACTTTTATTGGATTAGTTAGAAGCGCTGATAATACTCCTGTTCCAGAGAATACTTAGTGTATGCTAAATATTTTAGTGTCGCAATATAAGTCTACTTTGATTCACCCAATCACTTGATATCTGTTTGCATACAATACTATTGGGAAATGCTAAAAACCTTCTTTTTCAAAAGCCTTCAAACTTTCCTCTTGCTCTTCTAAATGGCCAATCTTAGATAGTCTCTTTTATTTTGTATTGAAAACAATTGCACTAAATTAGTGAAGTCCGCAAACACACAAGCAAAAAAGTAATGATTACATAAGTTAATAGTGGAGACATTGTTTGTTCCTTTCGTTGTTTACTTCACCAATTTTAAACTCATCTACAGGAATCGGTATGTTTTTCCGGTTCCTTTTTTTTCGTTATATGTGGAGTTTTAAACCTTCTCTCATATTCTTCAAGGGCTTCCGGAACCCCAAGGATGCAATCCCTGAGAAGTTCCAGAAGTGTATGTGCATATGAATTAATGTATTTCCTTTTCTTCAAGCGAATTATTACCTTCCTGGTCGTCAGTTTTTTCATCGTCCACATTATCAATGCTCATTTGGTCCTTTGGGACATCGACATTACCATCGCTATCTACAGAATACTCAATGCCTTCATGTTCATCTATACTCATTTGTCCTTCCGGTACATTTTCATCTTTTGGACGACTTTCCATTACTTCTTTTGGAGTTTCATAGGAGTAGGTTAGATCGATCAGAAAATACTGACCATGTTTGTTGTATTTTTCAGCAATTTTGTGCATTTGTAGATAATCATTTTCCTTTGCTGCCGATACAATCTCCTCTGCTTCTTCACGAGTATCTGCATAATGTTGTTCTTTTTGATTAAGTTGTACTTTTGTCATTTCTGGTTCCTCCTACATTTTTCATTTTCATAAATTTGCTCTAGTTCTGTTAGAGTCAACTCGAATAATTGTTTCCCGCATGGAGTTTTAAAGTAATTCATTTTCAGTAATTCACTTTTGAAGAAATCTTTTTGAATTTCGATTCCTTTTCGCAATTGTCCATAATGGACCTTGGTAATCATATTAATTCGCCCTTCCGTTTTCATTTAAAAAGCCCCTGTTTTAAGATAATATTTGGCTTGATAATAAAAATGGTGATATATCCAATTCCCGGTGTATTTCTGGTTTAAATACACGATTTCGAAGTTATATTTGGCTTTAAAGGTATTGAGCCTGCCAAGCAAAGCCAATGGATTATATTTGGACCGATAATCACCTTTCAGCATCTTTTCATAACCTTGTAAATCTTCCACAATCAAAGTGAAGGGAATATCCTTGGACCTTATCAATTCATTTTCAAAAGCTGTCTGAGTATCCTTTTGCAAATTCCCTGTGATTTCATCCATGTGAGCTTTTCTTTCCACCCGACTTTTTAAAAATATATCCCGGGATAGCCCCAACTCTTCATTCCTAGGAATCATGCAGGCATAGTCACCGGTGTCTAATTTTTGAATCTTAATGGGAATATCTTTTTGCCGTAAATAATCAAGTATATGGCCGTTTACCTGTTCGCGTGTATCGATTACAATCGTGAGTGTTTTAAGTATTTTATTTAATTCGGTGTCCGTGTAACTAAAATGAATCACTTACTCACGATCCTTTCTTGGCGTATGTAACTGCACGGATGTATAGTTCTTTCGCCATTTTATTAGACTCATCATTTTCAAACTGCCGATAATCGTCATAAATGTCTTTCCATCCATTCTTAGAAAGCACGATCATCCAATCATCAAATAGCATCAGTGAATCAACTTCATTACATAGCCATTTTTCCAATTTCTCATTATGCTGCCACCCACAAATATGATGAATCATTTTCATTAGTGTGATTTTTTCTCCTGTTTCTTTCTTCCAGGATTGGAACCAATCATCAATTTGTTGAAAGTTATGTTCAGCAGATTCCATAACCGGTGCTGGGATTAAGTTTTGATTCTTAATCGCCAGCCGATCATCGGTTTCATCAAGAAAGATATCCGCGCCAGATTTCCAAATTTGACTAAGTATCATTAATACTTGCATGGAAGTAACCTCACTCCCCATCTGACCACTTTGCCTTTTCTTAACCTTTTGTCGGTAACACCTACATTCAGTTTTCCCAAACTATGAGCGAACTTTATTCTAGAAAAAGGGTCAACTTTATGAAACTCACAAAACATTAAATACCTTTCGTATAAATCATCCGTTATTTCAAATGAACTAATATCTCGTTCTAAATTTTCTTCAATAAATTTTTCCAAATAAATTCCACCTCCGATACTAGATGTGTTACGGAAATGACTGGTTTTTATCTAAAAAACAACCTAAAATCCAGTGATTTTTAATTTAGTAACACGTTACAATCCCTACAGCCCCAAGCGATTAACCCACTTCGTGTTACTGGTGTTACCGTCTGAGTCGTTTGTTGCTCCTAATAGAATATATATATTTATATTATTTTTTTGTTTATATACTCAGTTAGTAACAAAAGTAACAAAAAAGGTATAAAAAGTAAGTTAAAGCCTTGGTACATAAGGATTTTAAGAGAATTTAAACGTGTTACTTTTAGTAACATTTTCGCTATTTTCATCATTATTCAGTAACTTTTGCTGAGAAAAAGTATTTTTTCGCTCTGCTAAAGTAACACCTTTGATGAAATACTTATTTCGATTGCCTCGTTCTCTTTTAAAGCCCTGGGATTCTAGAACTCTATAAAATGCACGATTTTTTAGTTGGTGTTCACCATTTTTGAAGCACCAGTTGGAATACACTTCATACAATTCTTTTGCTTCAATTTGTACATCAGGACGTTTGAAACAACATTCGAACATGAAGGGTCCCAAGATATCCATTTCCTCTTTATAATCTCCAGTAGCTTTCATTACGATCGCTGGATCCTTAAGTCCCGACCTCTGCCACTTCATGCAGCCATCAAGAGCCCAATTCAGAATCCCGGACATTTCTAGGCTTAATTTTTCTGGAAGCTTCTTATCCCGTTTCTCTTTTGGAAGTTGAAGATTAAAAGGAACTAATCGGATACGTCTCCAGATACCTTCATCAACACCTTTAATGACCGGCTTATGGTTTGTTGTAAAGAAAACTTTAAACTCTGGAACAAACTCAAAATATTCTTGTCTTAAAAACCGAGCAAGCACGGGCTCTCCACCAGTAATTTGTTTAACGAATGATTCAGATAGTTGCTCACCTTCTTCACTTTCAATGGCCGATACGAAGCGAGCACCTACCAATCTTGCAATATCGTTATTTGCACCAGTTTCTTTTTTCTTGATAAAAGTGTCCGACTTAGCTTGCTTTCCATATTCGCCCATGAGGTCCTTAATTGTATTGATAAATGTAGATTTACCATTGGATCCACCACCGATTAAAAAGACCATGATCTGTTCTGATATTTCACCAGTGAGCGAATAGCCGATTAATCTTTGCATGTAATCGATAAGCTCTTTATCACCCTGGAATATTTGATCTAGGAAGTTAAGCCATTCAGGACACTTAGCTTTCTCATCAAATTCAATGTTTGTGATCTTAGTTAAATGTAAGTCCCGATCATGAAGTTTCAGCTGACCAGTTTTCAAGTCCAATATTCCATTCTCAACATTTAGTAAGTATTTATGTTGGTCAAAATCTTCGCGTTCTCCTGGTACCAGTGGCATGAGATCCTTAATGCTATTCATTCTTATGTTTCTTCTTTCGCACATTCTGGCCCATTTAGTTTCAGACTCTTCTTCTGATTTATAAAGCCCTCGCAGTACTTTGGCCGTTATGCGCTCAATTTCTTTTTTGTTATCAAATTTCCAACGCTTGCCGTCCCATATTAACCAACCCATATCACTAACATACTTAATAACTGGACCATATTCGTATGCGATTCGTTCAGCGTTTCCGAGCTCGGTTAAACGGAATTTCTTTTTCGGCTTTTCCTCCACAACAGCAGCTGCATCACCGAAATGAAAATCATAAGAGAACTCCTGGAACTGCTCTTTGTTGTCCAAGATGGTTGTAGAAGTTGAAGAAATGGCAGTTGCAATAGTTCTCTCTCCATAGGTTTCATTCGTTTCTCTGAAATGGATAACGTCCCATTTATCACGCATGAGACCAGATTCACGAAACATTGTATCCATTCGAGTTGATGATTTACCTGTCCAAAATGCTAAGTGATTACATAAAGCCAAATCACTTGCAGAATGATCATTGTTGATTAACTGGCCATTAAATAATGACCGTATTTCATCACCGTTTTTAGAACGAAATATTCTTTCCCATAAAGCTTCGTTTGATATCTTTATTTCGTCTTTCTCAAACTCAGCAAGGTTAACTCGTCCTTGTATGTCACTATCATCAAAGTATTTCTCAAACACTTCAGCTAACTCATCAGTACGATCATAAACATCATTTGAGTTTTCTCTGTTCCCGGTAAAGCTAAAGTACCGACCATATGAATAAATCTCTAAGCCGTGTTTGGTATTCTTTCTACCGGTACCTAAAACAGTTTGTGGAAGGTCCCCCTTGATGATGATGTGAATACCTTTTCCAGATGGAGAAAACTCTGTATAACTGTCTAATGAGTCAATGATTTCAGTTGCAAAAGAATTGGGTTTTTCATCTGTTACACATTTATCAATATCGATTCCGATATAGTTGTCTTGTCTGCTAAAAACAAACCCTATGCCGTCATAGTCACCCTCTAAGTAGAATTTGACTGCCGTAGCAAATGTTGACCAGGTACGTCTATTGTTCGCTTGAGCCATTTCCCCATTTACTTGGTAAGGTACTTTTGTCGGCTTATTATTACGTTTCTCCGATCTCCACAAAATCCATTGAGGAAGGGCTTTTAATTCGGCAGGGATTTCGTTGAAATTGTACGGATGTTCTTTCATTTCGCCCTCCAATGAAGCTATATTTACCTAATTTGGGTATAAAAAAGAGAAGCTGGGTAAAACCAACTCCTCTATTCAGTTAATTAAAACGGTAGATCGTCATCCCCGATATTGATCCCTCCACCTTGGGAAATCGGGTTCACATCTGATGGATCATAATATTTTGCTTTGGCAGCAGTTCGTTTCTGTTTTTCACCGTCAACCAGTTTTTCATACTCTTCATGCTTAACAGTGATTTTCAAATTTTTATTGATAAGCTGTTTGGCCATATCCTCCGGCGAACTAAACGATTGATTGTTAGGGAACCCACATGCTTTTAACAATGAGTTAACGATCCTGACTGCTACTTCATGTTCAAAGGTGAATGTGTTATATAGGACCTTTGCTCCCTGGTGATTTTGAGGTACATCACTACGAATTTCAAAATCGATTTGCATTTTAGGTTTTTTGTTTTGCGTTAAGCCTGCCTCAGCATTTACAATTACGGCTTCATATTTACCTTCTGCAACTAATTCAAATCCAGCACTTGCGTTTTCTTCATCAAATTTAAAGAATGACATTTATTATTTCCCCCAGTTTATTATTTTGTTGATGACACGATTAACTCTTCTTGCACACAACCTTTGCGATCATCCAAATGGTTTTTCGCAAAGATACTTTGATTTCCCTCAAGCATAAAGCCTCTTGTACCATCTGCCTTTCTGATTAGACGAGCAACGACATGTACGATACCCATAACATGATTGACGATTTTATCTCGAATATCTGGAATGAACTGATTGTACTGTTGGCCATCATCATGAATGATATTTCGAGTGGTTTCCCATGCAGTGTAGATAATATTGGCATCCAAGCCATTAAAAGTTTCTACAACCTTTAGTAGGTGATTATCGAATAGAGCATAATCTTTCAATTCTGGCATGCCACTCTTTGTTTTTTCACCTTTATTCATCAACCACAACTTTTGATAGTGTGTTAGATTATCGATAAAGATATTGTCATATTTACCGATGTTCGCTTTTGCTAGTGCAAAGAATTTAAGGATACTGTCATGTGGATCCGTCCCATCGATTTTTGCAACATCAATATTTGAATACCCTTGTAACACCTGGCTTGTCCCGTCGATATCAAGGACCAATGTTTTACCTGGAAGTAATCCAGCAACGGTTGTTTTCCCATCGCCAGGCTTAGAGTAAATGATGATTTTTGCCTTTGTACTCTTTGTGATTTCATTACCATTTGTTAGTTCCAAAATTAACCCTCCTTTCTAAGTTTGCTTTATTTAACTTCCACACTGTAGTTAATGGATGCAGGTTTGACATTTACGCCCGGTACGATCTGACCATCTTCATTTACAACAACTTTTTCACCTGAGACTTCCACTATTTTTAGACCCTTCTTGAAATCTCCCCATTTAAGTGATTGCTTTACAAACTCGAACAATTCAGATTCAAGTACATGTTGCAGGATCTGGTCCTCATTTTCTTTGTCTGGTGTTTCCTTAGTGCTTCGGGTTTTCGACTTACCATAAGGTGTACTGATTGTTTTAGCCTTCGGATCTTCGGCCAGCTGCTTAGAATGATAATGAGCAATCAAAGTTTCAAAATTGCTGATACTATTGTGGATGGGAGCCAATTCACTATTCTCCCATTCTGAGATCCTTTGACGTTCTGAATCAGCTAAAATATTGATTTCCTTCTCTTTAGCTTTTAGAGCTGAGATCTTGCGAAAAGCCCAGTTCAAACTGTCCATATCCTTAATTTCAAAACGCTGATGTGCGACTTCATCCATTTCTTCAACTTCAATAAGTTCATTTTGCTGTAATTGATTCATTAGTTCTCCTCCTTATTATCTGTTCCTAATTCAGTAGCTTTATTTTGCAGACTTTCTAACATTTTAGGAATGTTAAGTCTTTCGATAATATCCACTGACAACTGTTCTTTCAGGTTGTTTTCGAGTGCTTTAACAATGGTTTCCTCTGCATCTTTACGAGCCGTTTGAATCATTGTGCTTACTTTTCCAGTTAGCTCTTTAGCAAGGTAATTCTTAATGAAGTACTCGCTAATTGAAAGCTTTTGATCACTACTGTATTTCGCTTCCCTTCCGTGTTCATCAAGAGATTTTTTATTTAGATGTTGTTCATATTTCATTCCGATATATTGACTAATCGGAATATATTCAACCTCTGAACCCCAGCTGCTAGTCTTATGTGGGATTTTTAAATCTTCAATTTTTGACTCTAGAGTTTTTTCAATGAAGCTAGATGCTACACGATCAGCAATTTCCTTTAGCTGAGCGTTTAATTTATCAGCGATTTGATTCTCAGCATTTTTGATTAATCTATTTTGGAGATTACAGATAACCTGTCTCCTAATTGATTCATCAAGTGTTTCATCTTCATTTAGCCAATCAAGTTCCAGCTCAATTTTTACGTTTGCCATTATTTATCCTCCTTAAGATCAAGATCTAATGTTTCATACACATCGATTAAGTCTTCATAAAACCTGCTGTTCCCCAGAGTGTCTTGATGTTTCTTTATCAATTCATACAGACCGTTCAAACTCTGGTTATCCGGTGCATGAACTAAGCCGTTCTTCGTGTCAAAGTAAGGCATCTATTTCCTCCTCCACACTTTTCTGTTACAATACCTTTAATTGATTTTTTATTTTTAGTGACTCGTGTTGGCGCACGGGTCTATTTTTGTGCCTGGTAACATTCGACTTTATGGTTACTAATCAAATACACTTTTAGATTTTCTTCAAGAACGATATCGTTACCAATCTTGTAATACACATCGTCTACCTGAATCTCATCTCCCATAATGTCCTCTACTGGATGATCATTTTCAAAGTTCACATTGCAATCTTTAAGCTCCTTCACTCTTCTCACCCCCTTTCAAGGTTTCAGCTGCCGATTAAGCTGATTGAACGTTGTGGGGTTTAGTTGCTATTTTCATTTTGAATAACTTTTCTTTCGCTTCTAATTCCACAGCGATAAGTAATGCCGGATTCTTTTTTGCTTCCCTACACATCTGAAGGACCTTACTCGCTTTCATCATTCTGCTTGCGGTAAACACGCCGTTCATACTAATCAATCTCCTCTGCTTCTTATTTGGTTATGAACCACTTATACTTCTGAACTGGTTATCAATTTCATCGTTCGACAACTAATTTTGGAAACTACTAATTCACTTACGTTTCACTTATCTTCGACAACATTTTTCGCAACGATGTCGAAAAAGAAGGAGCTGCTTCCAGCTCAGTTTTTTAAACTTAAACCTGTTATATTGATTTGGTCATGCATTAGCTTCTTATATTTCATTAGCCGTTGGTGGCGAGATGTGTACCATCTGGGCAACTTCTCTGATCGATTAAATGAACTACGTTCGGCCACTTTCCTGGTGTAATAATGAATACGGTGAACGATCTCATTATTCATCTTTCATCCTCCTCAATATTCACGACTTCTAAATCACTTAGAGACAATAGTAACTGGATAATTTCCATCTGGTTCTTTTGTGGAAGGTCATCGAATTTGATCACTTATTCTTCTCCTCAGCTTCCATATTTTCAATAATTCTAGGAATTGAAGTTCTTGCAAAAAACGCTGCCATTTCTTTCATCGTTTCTTTGCTTATTCTTGGTGGTGTTACGTTTTCTTTAAGTTTTTCCCCCATTTATGTCACCATCCAAATGTTAGTAAGTTATCGAGTTCCTAACTGGTGAATCTTCTTGATTACAATTGCAAGCATCTTCGATAAAAAAAATATCTGCAAAATTTACTCCTAATCCATCTGATATTTGCTTAGCAATCTTTCCACTACAGAACCTTTCTTCATTTACTATTTGGCTTAAGTAAGGATTAGAAATCTTTATGTGTTCAGCGAAAGATCTTTGTGAATGGCCGTTCTGTAAAATCAATTTCCGTAACTCGTGTGGATCTTTCAATTTAACTTTCAATGATGTTGAAACCTCCTTTCAATCCGTTGCTTGCAATTGTTATCTTGCTTCTGTAATCAATTTACCACCACTAATTTACAAATGCAAGCATAATTTTATAATTTTTTGTTCATAATGCTAACAATAGTTAATTCATTACGTTATAATGTTTTCAGTGAGGTGAGAATTTAGTGAGTAGTATAGAAGTATTTGATGAAAAGAAGTTTGGAGAAAAGTTAAAAGAACTGAGACAGAACAAAGGATTGAAGATTAGAGAACTTGAATCTCTATCTAGTGTTTCCAATGCATACTTATCTCAATTAGAAAACGGCAAACGAGGTAAACCATCTCCAGAGATTATTAAGAAGTTAGCTCCGCATCTTGGTGTTACATATACAGAATTGATGAGAATGGCTGGTTATATTACAGAAGATATTAACGATGAAGCTTTAGAGTTATTGAAATTAGAGGATATAGAAGAAGTATTTAAATATGCATTTGAACAATTTTTCAACGGTATATCTGATAATGGAGAAGTAATCAAGGCATTCAGAGATTCATTTCTAGGCAATGTATCTGGAATGGATTCAAATTTACAAGAGTATTTTAGCGAAGAAAATATGAAAAAGAGAAGTTTTTGGGAAGAGTTATTTAACAACTTAACTTTTCAAGAAAAATTAGAGTTTCTTTTACTGTTAAAAAAAGATGTAAATATTAGTTCAATTTATCAACCTCAAAATGAAAATTTTTATAAAGCTGAAAGCAAAGAAAATTATTATACAAAGAATGATGTTGAACTAACTGAGAGCAGTGTAAGAGTACCTATATTAGGTTATATTGCAGCTGGTCAACCTATATTTGCAGATGAACATATTATTGATTATGAAGAGGTACCAGGAGAATTTAATAAAGATCATTTTATGTTAATCGTCAAAGGTGACTCAATGAGAGGGAGCCGAATATATCCTGGAGATAAGGTATTAGTAAAGATGCAACCTGAAGTGGAAAACGGTGAAATTGCTGTTATCAATGTGAATGGCGAAGATGCCACTCTCAAAAAAGTAAAGAAATATGAAGATGGGTCAGTATGGCTTGTTTCTACAAACGAAAAATACGCACCTATCCCTTTCAAAAAAACTTCAAGAATTATAGGTAAAGTAGTAAAAGTTATTTTTGAACCTTAGAGTGGTTTTTATTTTCTTTCAAGTTTTCGCTTTTTGCGATTAATTTAATCATCTTATGTAAGGTGTTTGTTGAAAGGTTTTTCATAGTGTTTATCCCCCATTTTATGTTTTGTAAGGTGGTGATAAGGTTGTATACGGTCGGTCGGTGTAAAATCCGTGACTGGCGACTACAGTTCGATATGACCCAAAGTGACTTAGCAAACAAATCAGGTGTTGATCGTTCTAACATCTCAAAATATGAGCAAGAAGTGAGTAGGCCTGATTTGAAAAATCTAAAAAATATAGCTGCTGTTTTTGGGTGTTACATGGAAGATCTGTATGAGTGGAAAAAAGACCACTAATAAGTCTGCCAGAGGATAGGACGGGAAGATTTCTTTGCACCGTCCCGACCGCCAAGTGCATGTTCGCAACAAATACGAACGTGTTTTTAATTATAAACTTGCTATACCCTTTTATCTACCGCTTTTTTACATAAAAGTAACAATTAACACAAACTAGGGAGGTTTTATCATGACTGTAGGAATTTATATAAGAGTAAGTACACAAGAGCAAGCTAAAGAAGGATATTCAATCGCTGCACAAAGAGAAAGACTGACTGCATACTGCGCCGCCCAGGGGTGGACTGAATACAAGTTCTATGTGGATGAAGGGATATCAGCTAAGAATACCGACCGCCCACAATTACAATTACTCCTGGACCATGTGAAGGCCGGAACGATTGCAACGATTCTGGTATATAGACTAGACCGGTTTACTCGATCAGTTATGGACCTTTATACCCTTCTCGACTTTTTAGATAAGCACCAGTGTGCCTTTAAATCTGCAACAGAGCTCTATGACACCTCTAATGCTATGGGTAGGATGTTTATAGGTTTGGTTGCCTTACTGGCTCAATGGGAGCGTGAGAATCTCTCTGAGCGTGTCAAAATGGCACTTGAAGAGAAAGTATCCGATGGAGAGCGCGTTGGTAATGTACCATTTGGTTTCGATTTATCTGAAGATGAAAAACTGGTAAAGAATGAACAATCTCCAATCGTATTAGAAATGATTGATTTATTGAAATCAGGTATGTCAGCAAAAAGAATAGCTGATCATTTGAACCTTCGTTACGATCACCGAAGATGGCATGCTCAAGGGGTCCTTCGAATTTTCAGAAATCCAGCTATTTACGGTGCAACCCGATGGAATGATAAGGTGTTTGAAGATACTCATGAGGGATTGATATCTAAACAGGAGTTTAATAAGATTCAAGACATTCTTGCCGATCGTACTGTTCACCACCGCCGGGAAGTGAAGAATACTTATTTATTTCAAGGAATTTTGGCATGCCCGGAGTGTGACCGGCCATTATCAGTCAATCGATATTTGAAAAAAAAGAAAGATGACACCTCCTATCAAAGTGCGCTGTATAAGTGCCAGGCATGTTGGAAGAAAGGTTTGAAGATGGTCTCCATTGGTGAGAACCGTGTATTAGATGCTCTTAAGGATTACATGAAGGATGTAGTAATTACGGATATAGAAGCACCACAAAGCAAAGACGATGAACGTGATGACCTTATTAAGCAGCAGCAAATTATCGAGAAGAAAAGAGAAAAGTTCCAGAAAGCATGGGCAAATGATTTAATTACTGATAATGAGTTTGAGGAACGTATGAAGGAAACGATGGAATCCTACAACTTTATTAAAGAGAAACTAAAAAAAATAAAAGCCCCTGTGTTGTTAGACACAAAGGCAATTCAAGACATAGTGTTCACTTTTAATCAGACTTTCTTTTTACTCACAAACGATGAAAAAAAAGAATTCATATCACGATTCATGAAAAAGATTGAATTCAACTTAATCCCTCAGCCTCCAAAAAGACCGGATAAACACCTTAAGGGTAAGGATTTGATCGTTATTTCTAATGTTTTGTTTTATTAGTATTTACGTCACGTTACCAGTTGGACCTGTGAATATGATGAGGCCATGAGAATACATAAGTAGAGCGAGTAATTTTTTTGCAGATGAAGGATACAGGGACATTTTATCGATTGGTATTTGATACTTTTTAGGGAGTATTCGAATGACGAGACTTTCTTTTAAATGAGTGGTTGGTAAGGTAGAAATTCTGAGTGATAGAGGTGTACTTCGAACGGTAAGACTGAAGGAGCCACTTTGAGGTTTTCGTTTTTCTCCAATGTCCATGGAAGCCATGAACTTTAAATGGGCTATTAATCGTTCTGCCTGATCCGAATCAATGGTCTGAAACGGTACTAATACCCCGAGCTTTCTAAACTGAATCAAGTAATCTTTCGTTCTCGGTATGACATGAACATCTGTCGCATCAACGCCGAAAGCTTCTCCAATCATTACTTCCGATAGGGATTCTACTGAGTGAAATATACATGTGCACCACCTTTCTGTTTTCTTAACTTAAGGTATACGACATTAACTTACAAAATCCTTCTTTTTCTTTTGAATTTTTCTCGCCACATACTCAAGGATAATTGAAATCATTTCTTCCACGACTAAACCCAACCCCAGTCATTCAGTCATTCAGTCATTCACACATTCCCCCCTCGCCCATATACATAAAAAGAATAAAAATCATAAAATCGAAAGTGGTGACAATATCCCATGAGTAAATACATGGATTACACCTCTCCGGAAGCTCAATTTTTTTTTGATGTTAATAAAAATCCCTTGTTTAAAAAAGACAATCAAAATTTAATCAATATCTTAGGGGTAAATCAGTTGAATACGTTGGATAACTCTTCCCTGCTTGATATCTATTTAAGTAAACATAATTTTGTGGAACCACACTACCATCAGAACGCAGCTGAACTGGTTTATTGCATTTCTGGTGGAGCTGTTGTTTCCATGCTCAATCCATATACTAAGGAAGTCTTGAATTTCCGTGTTTCACCTGGACAGGTGGCAAATGTTCCACAAGGCTGGTGGCATTATGAAGAAGCAACGAAAGATCAAACTCACCTTTTAGCCATATTTAATGCATCTACCCCTGAGGTGATATTGGGCTCTGACATCTTAAAATTCACCCCTTCAAGCGTCATGGCTTACAATTATTGTATGGATGAATCCGAGTGGATCAAAACGACAGAAAAAGTGAAACCAAGTACTTACATCGGTCCTGGCTGCTTAGAACCAGAAAGGCATGTACCTCAACGACAATCCCATTTCGCCTATTCCCCTTACCATTATCAATATCAGCCAAACCCTTGTTATTATCGTCAGTGCATTCCAAAAACCTTTTAAAAACCTGGAGGAACTTTTTTAAAATACGAATGAATAGAATGGCAAAATACAACCATACTATATTTTGTAAAGACGACAATGGGCTATAGCCAAGCGGTAAGGCATCGCACTTTGACTGCGACATGCGTTGGTTCGAATCCAGCTAGCCCAGTTAGAAAAGCGGAGGCGGCTCGTTCAGGCCCGACAAGCATAAGGCGAAGCTGCTGAAAAGGCGGCTTTTTGCCTTTTTGGCAGCTTTGACTTATGACCTCGAGGGGCTAGCCGCCGGAGCTGGACAATCTAAAAGCGGAGGCGGCTTGTTCAGGCCCGACAAGCACAACTGGGAAATCCCAAAAGGCGTTCTTTGCCTTATGGGATTTCTCAGTTGTGACCTCGAGGGACTAGCCGCCGGAGCTGGACAATCTAAAAGCGGAGGCGGCTCGTTCAGCCCCACTTCTACATTGAAAACGGCAGGCACTTTGTGAAAAGTGCCTGCCGTTTTCAATCAAACCTTTTTTATTATTACATTCAGCTGCTTTTCTTCAACGATCTGTTCTTGTTCGCAAGGCTTTGTAAACCCTCTGGATTGTATCCGACCACCAGCTTTTTACCGTCTGTTAATAAAGGCCTGCGAAGAAGTTTTGGCTCATCAATAATTAATTTGATCACTTCTGATAGAGGTAAATCGTTCACATCTTTGCCTAAGTCTTTGAAGGTTTGGCTTCTTGTAGCCAATATTTCATCAAGTCCATCGGTGGTGAGAGATAGTAGCTCCATTAGCTCTCTATGGGTAGGTGTCTCTCTGAATAGATGTCTTTCATCAAAATCAACGGAATGGGCAGTTAGCCATTTTTTGGCTTTTCGGCAAGAGGTACAGCTTGGATAAGTAAAAAATGTCAGGTTATTCACTTTCATGACCTCCTTAAATTTGAGCTTGCATGTTTACGATATATTAAACATATTGTACATCAGTTGTATAACATTTGTATAGTAATATCCCTTGGAGATTTGTGAACTTTTTATAAACAATGAATGAAGCAAGCTATAATAGGCTTTCCCTTCATATCCATTCTTTTTCGTGAGGCTTATAATAGAGTTATTAACTACAATATTGAGGTGTTTTATTAATGGATATGACACTGAAGGTTACAAGCGTACTTTCAGACCCGACCCGGTATTCCATTTATTTGTACATTAATGAGAGAAAACATGAGCTTTCAGTTCAAGACATCGCCGAGACGTTTCATATTCATCCGAATGTTGCCCGTCTACACCTATCAAAGCTTGAGGAAATTGGAGTGTTGCAATCAGAATATGTTAAGACCGGCAAAGGTGGCAGGCCAGGCAAACGATATATTCCATCTGCAGAACTCGTCCAGTTATCATTTCCTCCTCGAGACTTCCGTTTACTTAGCGACCTCACCATTGCCTCACTAGCCAAGCTGGGAGAAGAAGGTTTTAGGGTTCTGGTGGAGACAGGATATGAGTACGGTAAAAGTTTGGTGGACCACTACCTTGAAAGCCGTAACCTATCCTTAGTTGGGTTAACTCATGCTGAAAAGCTGCATGTATTATCAGAAATCGCCAAATCGATCGGCTTTACTTTAGATGAGGCAATCAGTGATTCAGATCAAATCAAGTTCCACTATGATCATTGCCCTTTTTTTGAGAATGCTCAGCTGGAACCGGTGTTCATATGTGGTTTACACAATGCATTATTAAAAGGAATGTTTGAAACTCTATACTCAGTGGAAGAATTTAAACAAGAAGAAAATATGATAAATGACTGTTCCACGTGTAGATATCACGTAATCGTCACAAACTAAAAGCAAACGGATATTTACTTTTATGGTAGTATTCATTTATAATATTGAATGATGGACTTAGGGTGCAAAGGAGGGTTACATATGGATCGTATGTTTAGAGTTCTTGGATTTTGGACTGGTATTTTTGCTGTAATGTTCTATCTTGGTGATATGACCACGACATCATTAATCTTTTTAGGCCAAACAGGATTCTTCATTATGCTTAGCTATTTAAAACTGTCCGAACGTATGTATATTTACATTTTTGGTGCTTACTTAACAGTGTTCTTTGCTGGATTTACCTATTGGACGACCTTTATGATGACTCCGGGTGCAGGAGGACACTAAAAAAATTCCCTTTAGCTTATGGCTAAAGGGAATTTTTTTTTGAATTAAAATCCATTTAAAAATGGATTGGAATCCATCTCTCCTTCGATCGATGTTTCCGGTCCGTGACCAGGTAGGACCGTCGTGGCCTCAGGCAGCGATAACAACTTTTCATGAATGCTCGCCAAGAGCTCTTTATGATTTCCTCCAGGTAAATCGGATCGCCCGATACTACCCATAAATAACGTATCTCCTGCTAATACGATTCCACTTTCTTGTACATAATAAGAAATACTACCTGGTGAATGACCAGGCGTTTCAAATAGTTCTAGCTGAAAATCGCCAATGGTCAGTTGTTTTTCATTTGTTAATATGTAATCAGCAGGCTTAAGTCGGATCAGATCACCCATCATGAATAATTGAGATCCGTTTAGAGCAGGATCCAGTAACCACTTAGCTTCTTTCTCGTGAATATATACTGGTATGCTATAGTTGTCGCGAACTTGATCAACTGCTCCAATATGGTCAAAATGGGCATGAGTAAGGAGAATGGCTAACGGGGTTAACGAATGATTCTCTAACCACTGAATCAGCTTCTCCCCTTCTCCACCCGGATCCACGATCAGGCATTCATTTTTTGTGTTCCATAGAATATAGCAGTTGGTTTGTAAGGGACCTAAAGGAATTTGTTTCCACTGCAACGTTATCCACCTCCAAATGTGATACTATTATTGTAGCAGAACTTATCACATCATAAAAACATGGTGGCAAGAGCGCCATAGAAGTGTCAAATTTTTGACCTCGACAAACAGAGGAAAAAAATATAAAATGTTAATGAGTGCATTTATGTACATATGGTGGTAGTAAAACGCATCTTAATGAAAGGGGTCATATAAATGGGCTTTGTAATTATTACAGCATTGGTTACATTATTAGCTTTGTTTGCGGTAGTAAGCACTTTCAAAAACAAGAACGCTATGGGAATTCTTTTCTCCCTGGCAACATTAGGTGTTTTTGGTTGGTTTACAATTATGACTGTCCTTCACTCTGGTTACCCAGGTGGGCATTAATTAAACAAATGAATCATCATAAAAAAGCCATCCGTTTCATAACGGACGGCTTTTTTACTTTGGCTCTATTAGTAAACATTCGGTTTTATAAATAAGATCTGCAAGCGCTCTGTCAAACAGTGTGTGCTAAATGGTGAGGGGAACCGCTCCGCTTTCCGCGGACGTTCGGCCGAGCCTCCTCAGCTTCGCTTCCGGGGTCTCGGCACGCCCGTACTTCCGCAGGAGTCTACGCAGTTCCCCTCACCATTTATAAGTAATCTTCGTGACAGAGCGGGACAAAAAATCTATAGAAAATAAAAATAGTTTCTAGTACAAGAGGAAACCACTAAAAAACTTTCTACAATAGGAGCTTTTTTGTGAATGTCTATCCATCATTATAAAGTTAAAATATAGTAGCTCAGAGTGGATTGTAGCGGAAGGCACTTGACTCCTGCGGGAGATAGAGGAAAGGTCGAGACCCCACAGGGCAAAGCCCGAGGAGGCTCGACTTCCTCCCCGCGGAAAGCAAGTGCCTGAAGCGGAAAGGAACGGTCCATGTTTTCACACTACCACTGATGATAAATAAATTATTAGTTATGTAGGCACTAAAAAGTACCCTATAGACCTTTACAATGGGTACGTTATAATGGAAATATATTTAGCCGATCAGGATAATAGCCAGTGTAGCAGTCCATCCTATATGGAAATAATCGTTCTGGAACGGAGGTTTACCCGTGAAAAAATATAATATACCTGTGGAGGCCTCCTTAGAAGTCATCGGGGGCAAGTGGAAAGTTGTGATTCTCTGTCATTTGATTAAAAGCAAACGACGAACAAGTGAATTGAAGAAACTAATGCCTGGAATCACTCAGAAAATGCTGACGCAGCAGCTAAGAGAGCTCGAAGCAGATGGAGTCATCAATAGAATTATTTACAATCAAGTTCCCCCAAAAGTAGAATACGAATTAACTGAGTATGGATGGTCGTTAAAAGGACCTTTAGATATGTTATGTGAATGGGGAGAACAGCATATTGAGAAAACCTATTCTGACAAAAGCGAAGTATTGGTGGATAGTGAGGAAGCATAGTCCAGGAAACTAATGGGGTGAGTATCTATAAGATACTCACCCCTTGTTAGTTGCTTATTGTTCGAGTCGACGCTGTACAGAAGATAGCTTTCCTTCCAATGTCGTCTCCTTATCACGGCGATCATCAATTCGAATATTTGTTGCTACCCGTTTGATCCCCTGTTGGAAAGGAGATTCATGAATGTCTTGTATGACCTGAAACAAAACAGGAAGATCCCCCTCGATGATGGTATTCATCGGAGTTAGTTGAAAACGGATTTTCCCTTTTTCCTCATATTCTTTAAGTATTCTATGTAAGTCCGCTACATAGGAACTTACACTTGGTGATTCCGTACCGATTGGAATGACTGTAACATCAACGATTGCCATTATAAATCTGCCCCTTCTTTCAGTAGTTGAATGATGGTTGGGTTTGTCATATCGATTACTTTCTCAAGTTGATTTCCATATAAACAATAATTCCCATTTGGTGAACACTGAATAGGTTCCAAAGGAAGATCTTCAAAAAGAACACTGTCTTTTCCTGAAACCGTGTCCCATTTTTCTAATGAGAATGTACCAGAGTAAGTATCAAAGGAACCTGGTTCATTTGCCACGAAAGTAATCAACTGCCCCTTCCCTTCTATCATATCATAATGAGGAATTAACCAATCAGAATAACGACTTAACAGATCTACTGTAAATTCTGACTGAATCTCACCATTTGAAGTAATGAATTGATACGAAAAAGGACCTTCTTCTTCACGAGGAAAGATAGATAAAAGAGAATTGTTAAATTGATTGAAGTGGACGCTTGTATCCACGATCATTTCCTTCCCGCCACCCTGAATATTCTGGGATATGAGTGGAGCCTCAATGCTTATTTCTTCCGTATTCCAATCTTGAAAAAGAATGGAAGATTTCGATTGCCATTGCACAAATGGCTGCTCTACTTCAATAGGGTCCATTGTTCCCTCTTCTACATCAATATGAAAGACTTGAAAGCTCCAATCTTCGCTGAAGCTAGTCATAAGCAATGCATTGTCATCAAACTTGTTCCAGGAATGAGTCAGTTCGTAGGATGGGATGTCTTCTTGAAATAGCACCTCTCCTGCTCTGTCTATAATCGTCACCCGGGCTGAATAAGACGCTGGTGCAGAGTGGATGAGTATTTTATTCTTATCGGGTGAAATGCTTGCACTCACAAATGACGAAGGAATATCATAGATCTTCTTAGTGCTTCCATCATAGAGATTATATATATATAAAGAGGATAGATCACCATCATTTTGTACGGATAGAATCTCTGAATCTGAAAGCCAGCCTATGTTTTCTACAAAACTGTCTTGAGCAAGAATTCCTGAAACAACTTCCTTGTTTTCAGTCTTCTCTTTCTCGGGGGAAGAAGTTTGAGTTTGTTCGGATTGACAAGCTGACAGCCATAGTATACTTAATAGCAATAACAGCAAAACACTTACCTTTTTCTTATTCAAAATCCTTCTCCCTCCCTCAATTTACTCCATGATAATTAGTACGTTTCAAAGCAGAAAATGTTTCAAAATTATTAAAAAAACATTACAAAAATTCAAAAAAGTGATGACCAGATGTTCACTCACACACCATTTGGGTCACCACGATCGGTTATTCTTTAAATAGGATGATGATTTATTTTACTCCTGATTTTCACTTTCTACAATAGTTATTTATGGAACCTGTCAAAAGATTTTTCGAGTCATTTTTTGTATGAAGTCGAAATTCATACAGTGTTGTCGGGGCTGAACAAGCCACCTGAACTTTTGTTTCATCCAGCTCCGGCGGCTAGCCCCTCGAGGACATAAGTCAAACCTGCCAAGAAGGCAAAGAACGCCTCCCCGGCAGGTTCGTCTTATGCTTGTCGGGGCTGATCGAGCCGCCTGCGCTTTTGTTTCGTCCAGCTCCGGCGGCTAGCCCCTCGAGGTCATAAGCTAAATTGGCCAAGAAGGCAAAGGACGCCTTCCTGGCCAATTCATCTTATGCTTGTCGGGGCTGAACAAGTCGCCTGCGCTTTTGTTAGTACCAGCGGTAGATGGATACGAGGAAGATTCCGAGCATGTCTTGGTAAATTTCGTTGAATTGAGAGAGGGGAAGAGGATTTATTCCTTTTCCTAGCTCTATCGTAAACCCTGCTTGCTTGAATTCTTTAATGAACCAATCCTTGTAACCCGCGTAACTATCAATATATCTGACAGATTCATATCCGCTTACTCTGTTAAAATCTTCTGCAAGCTTCGAAGCTTCCGGCGGCTCTAAACCCTCATAGCCCCAATAGAATTCCTTCCCTTGAGTGTGGAGGGCAAGCAGCCGGTCGAACTTTTCCTGTCTGGCCAGTTTTGCCATAGCAACTGTTTCAGGTTCTGAGAGAGGCTTATATCCTGGGAAATCTCTCGGAGCAGGAGCTTTTTCTTCCTTTCTTTCTTTTTCAAGCTCCCACTTGGCAGGGAATTGGTTATTCAGGTCTACTCCTCTTATATTTGCCTTCCAGCCTGTAAAGTCGGAACTTCCCCGGTTGATTTCGATCAACTCTTTTCGTTTGTCTTTCGGCGGACCATTCAAGACGAGATCCACTCCATCCGGATTAACCATAGGTACAAACGATATGGTCACGACTTCATATAGAGGGAGGGTTTGAATTCCTCTCATGAGATTTCCATTCGTTAACGATATTAAATAGTCATTGATGAACGTCATTAAGATGGAAGTGGTAATCCATTCATTTGCATGAAAAGAAGCATCTATGTGAACCTTTTTCATTCCAGTTCCGACTCTCATTTCAATGAGATCTTTTCCAAGGACACTTTCGCCGACCGAGTTTAACTTAATGAACGGATAGATTTCTTTTAATTTTTTTACATCTTCTTCGAATGTTTCGGAGCTATAGGCTTGTTTCCCATTGACTACCGGATATACCACTCTTGATGGCAGAAAAATGCTTGACCCTATTTGTAAACGGTTAGGATTAACTCCTTCGTTCAGCAGGAGTAAGGAATCCACTCCAATATTCCACTGTTCGGCAAGCGTCCAAAAGGAATCGCCTCTTTTAATTGTATGGCTTTCTTTTTTGAATCCAGGAAGTTCTATCTCTGTACCAATCTTCAATCCATTCGGATCAACAGAGGGGTTCGAATCAATGATTAATTGGATTGGAATATAAAACAACTGGCTATAGTACCAAAGAGAATCGCCACTACGAACTTTCACTTTCATGAAGGAACCTCCCTATACATACGTCTTTATTTACATGTATGAATGGTTCTATAATTCATGACAAAAAAAGCTTGCGAATCTCTTCGCAAGCTCTTCCTTACTTATTCATCATCTTCTTCATTTTCACCATAAAAGCGAAGGAGGTCTCCATTAATGATCTTATCGGAGTATTCCAGCTCCTCATTTACACGCTCTTTGTAAGGCTCACAGTATTTCATATCCGTTGTTTCTTCGGATTCTTTATTCCAGCACTTTTCACCTGCAAAAACATAGTCTTCTGTGATGAATCGACCGTCACGCAGAATGGCCAGATCTTCATGCTGACTGGAGAATATATCAGACCCAAACTGGATATCTTCCTTGGTATCGATTCCTAACAGATGCATAATCGTTGGTTTTAAGTCGATTTGCCCGGAAACCTTAGAAATGGTCTTCCCTTCCTGTCCAGGAACATGGATGATTAAAGGAACCTCTTGAAGCTGTGTACTTACAACTGGTGTAACTTCCTTGCCAAGATATTGACTCATGGCCTTATTATGATTTTCGGAAATGCCGTAGTGATCTCCGTACATCACGATAACAGAGTTCTCATATAAACCTGACTCCTTTAAGTCTGTAATGAAGTTCTTTACAGCTTCATCCATGTAACGGACAGTTTGGAAATAACGATTGACCGTACCGTCATTGGATGTGTAAGGATCGATAAGCTTATCTTCTTCATCTAATGTGAAGGGATAGTGGTTCGTCAGTGTGATCATCTTCGTACTGAAAGGTTGAGGCATCTCTTTCATATGCTCAACTGATTGCTCAAAGAACGGAATATCCTTCATACCCCAGTTAACAGAATTCTCTTCCGTTACCTCATAGTCAGGTAAAGAATAGAAACGTTCGTATCCTAGGGAATCATACATAATGTCACGATTCCAGAAGCTTTTATTGTTAGCATGCATAGCGGTTGTATAGTATCCATTTTCACCTAGCTTTTCAGTCATGGATTCAAACTCATTTCCTGAATGAGTGAAGAATACTGCTCCCCTGTTCAATGGGTAAAGAGAATTATCGAGTAAAAACTCTGAGTCTGACGTTTTCCCTTGCTGAGTTTGATGGTAGAAATTATCGAAGTAATAGCTTTCTCCAATAAAGTCATTCAGAAAAGGTGTAATTTCCTGACCGTTCATTTCGCTGTTAATGACAAAATTCTGTAGTGATTCAAGTGATACCATGATCAAGTTCTTATCCTTTGCTACACCAAACATTTCTTTATCAGGTTCGATATAACTTGCGCGAACATAATTATCAATATCCGCTAATTCACTGCCGTCTGCCATTGCTCGTTGAGCGGAAGACTTTGATTGTAAGAAAATATCATACACATGGTAATTATACGTTCCAATATTCTTTACTAACATTTCACGATCGAACGTTCTTGTCAGCAGCTGTGGTCGTTCCGATTCTGCCAAGCCAAGGTTAAAGAAAACAAGGGCCGTGGCAACCAGGAAATACGCACGTCGATTGGCTCTGCTATAGTTTTGCAGAGAGAACCATGTTGGTTTTAACTTGATGATCAGAATTAACACAATGACATCTGT
Source organism: Rossellomorea sp. ABR4_004 (assembly GCF_056159585.1). Taxonomy (NCBI): domain Bacteria; kingdom Bacillati; phylum Bacillota; class Bacilli; order Caryophanales; family Bacillaceae; genus Rossellomorea; species Rossellomorea sp. ABR4_004. The sequence continues at coordinate 775,138 of NZ_JBSWVM010000001.1, forward strand.
AAAATAGAACAAATCCTTCCAGCTCATAATTGCGCTGGCACTTGTACCTAAATCAGAGAAATTGCTTGTTTGAAACAGGACTGGGAGTGTCAAAAAGTCATCAAAGAATCGATAGAAAACAACGTTTCCGTAAAGGATAAACGAAAGGACGAAGCTTGCAGCGATAATATAGCGGGTGCGAGACTTATCCTTCTTAAGAAGTAATCCTACTCCGAAGATAAATAGTAAGAAACTTAGTGGATTGATGAAGAGTATAAGTTCTTGGAGTGTATTTTCTATCTTTATATCAAAACTAGTTTTATAGACAATGTACGTTTTAACCCAAAGGAGCAATGCAGCGATGATAATAAGAGAAGCCTTTGGTGTCTTTTTTAATTTCATTTAATCAACCTCCTTGCTACAAACGGTTCATTCGTATGTAACAAATTCATGTAATATTTGTAATGGTAAAATCAGGTAAAATCAGACGTGCAACCTTGACCTATCTTAATACTTTTTTTACAAAACGTCAAACTCCATTTCACATTGATCATGTACAATAAATATTTAAGTCTTATTCTCTTACCCATACTATTAGACGATTGAAACCGTTGAAAGTTTCAAAATAACTATATTTTATTAAAACGGTTCCTTCGTCCCTATGCCAAAAAGACCAGTTTTGACTTTTAGTAGAATCCAAGAAAAAAGAACCCTCCCTTACAGGAAAGCTCTTTCTAAAAAATAATTATGCAACTTATCTAATCAGATTTTATTCTTAACTAACCAGGCTGCACCGATCACACCTGCGTCATTTCCAAGTGTAGCAATACTCAAGTTTGTTGAAGTACGGACGGTAGGGAATGAAAATTGCTTGAAATATTTCACGACAGGGGTTAATAAGATCTCACCCGCTTTGGATACTCCTCCACCAATGACGATCTTTTCAGGATTCAGTGCATTCCCTAAATTTGCGAGGGACAACCCTAAATAGAAGGATAATTGATCAATGACTTCCAGGGCAAGTTCATCATGTTCTCTGGCTGCATCAAAAATATCCTTTGCACTGACTGTTCCATGAGATTCTCTTATTTCACGCAGGACAGACGTTTTCGTGGTCGCATCCAGTTTTTCATTTGCAAGACGAACGACTCCAGTCGCAGAAGCAACCGTTTCCAAACAACCTGTCTTTCCACAGTTACACTGGAATCCACCTTCAGGAACAACGGTAATATGCCCGATTTCACCACCTGCACCTTTCACCCCGTGCACGATATCTCCATTTGTTATGACTCCCCCGCCAACACCTGTTCCAAGTGTCACACAGACAATATCCTTCGCTCCGTCTCCTGCACCTTTCCACATTTCACCCAGTGCCGCGCAGTTTGCATCATTGTCAATAACGGCTGATAATCCTGTTTCCATTTCAAGTAAATCTTTTAATGGCGTATTTTTGTCCCATCCTAAATTAACGGCTTCGTAAATAATCCCTTTCGCCATATCGACAGGTCCCGGCGCACCCATTCCGATTCCGACCAGCTTATCTTTTGACTGATCCAGGTCTTCAAGCTTCTTATCAATCGCTTTAGCAATATCTACAATAATATTTTTACCATTTTCTGATTTATCAGTAGGGATTTCCCATTTATGTAAGAGCTCACCGTATTTATTCAAGAACGCAATTTTTGTCGTCGTCCCTCCTAAATCTACACCGACCAACCATTTTTCTGTCATCTTTATCACCTGTCCTGTTTTTCTTTTTCAATTTCTATTTCATGTCGCAACAAAAACAATGCTGTTTGAAAATCCCGCGTGTCGATCAGCTGGGATTGATAAAGTTCTATAAGTTCGCCTTCCATTAGTTGCAGGTCGGAAAGACGATGCCCAACGTAGATAATGGTTCCATAACTTTTTAATAACTGTTGGATATCATAAATCGTTTTCATAACATACACCCTGCTTTCTATCATTCACATTAAAGTATAAGTGAAAATCCCTTTCTTCTCAATACGCAGCTGTCAAATATCCCTTCTAGGTTCTTTTCACGAAGGTTGTTGTTAAATAACAAAGGGAGATATGACTCTGTCAACCAGAGTGTGCTGGATAGTGAGGGGAACTGCTCCGCTTGCAGCTAGCGTGCGGCGAAGCCTCCTCAGCTTAGCCGAACGGGGTCTCGGCACGCCCGTACTTCCGCAGGAGTCTACGCAGTTCCCCTCACCATCTTTAATAGTTTTTCATAACAGAGTTTAATAGTGAGAAAAACAATTAAAATGATAACAGCCTTTCTAAGAATTTGGTTACGACTTTCAAAACACTGGGGCATGATTAGCAATCGAGAGAATAGTCGTCCAATGTTCCACCACATTATTTATGTGCGTTTTCATTTCTGGTTAAATCCCACCTTGTAGTAGTGTTTTTGTATTCTAGTAGGAAGTTTCTTTTTATGAACAAACTTTCTACAATATGAGCTATTTTTGTGATCTCTTATCTATATTTATAGGCAGTTTGAATGTAATAGCACAGAGTGGATTGTAGCGGAAGGCACTTGACTCCTGCGGGAGATAGAGGAAAGGTCGAGACCCCACAGACGGAACGTCGAGGAGGCTCGACTTCCTCCCCGCGGAAAGGAAGTGCCTGGAGCGGAAAGGAACGGTCAATTTTTTGTTCGCAAAAAACTGATACAAGAAAAAATTCATGAACAGAGCATAGCCTATCTAACAAACAAAAAAAGACCTCCTTAATGGAATCTTCAATAAGGAAATCTCTTCAACTTATATTAACGATCGGGATCTTTCGGGTGTAGGAATCGTGGTCGTCTGTTTTTTAAGGGCATTGGCGAACGCAGGAAGACGTCGCGGAATGCTCTCAGGTTAAACGGAATGAATGGCCACATATAGGGAATATCAAAGGAGTTCATTCTTGAAAGCATAATAATCCATAGCAGTATACCCACAACAAATCCGTACACTCCAAATAATGCAGTGCAGATCAATAAGAAAATCCTGACCAACCGGTTGGCTAAGCTCATCTCATAGCTTGGCGTTGCAAAGGTACCGATTGCTGCAATGGCGAGGTAAAGAATGACTTCGTTAATTAAGAGACCAACTTCCACCGCCACTTGACCAATCATTAACGCAGCAACGAGACCAAGAGCCGTAGCTAACGAAGAAGGGGTATGAATGGCAGCCATCCTTAATATATCGATTCCGACTTCAATGATTAAAAATTGAAGGAATAATGGTACTTCCCCTACATCATTTGGCCCCACATAACTCAATGCTTCCGGCAATAGCTCGGGATGAATCGCAAATAAATAATAAAACGGCAGTAAGAAAATCGAACACCACACAGCGATAAATCTGACAAAACGCAAGTAGGCTCCAACTGAGGGCTTGTTCCTATATTCCTCTGCATGCTGGAGGTGATGCCAAAAAGTTGTCGGCGTAATCAAGACACTCGGTGAGCCGTCCACCATAATAATGACGTGTCCTTCATATAAGTGTGCTGCAGCTGTATCCGGCCTTTCCGTATAACGGACCATGGGATATGGATTCCAGTGGCGCCCGGCAATAAACTCTTCCAGTGTCTTCTCTCCCATGGGAAGTCCATCTGTGTCGATCTTCGATAGGGCATCTTTGATTTTATGGACCAAATTTGGATCGGCAATATCTTCTATATAGCTGACGACTATATCGGTTTTGGATCTTCTCCCAATTTGCATATATTCCATTCGAAGCGAAGGATCACGAACTCTCCTTCTTGTCAAAGCGGTATTAAACACTATCGTCTCGACATACCCGTCCCTTGAACCTCTCACCACCCGTTCGATATCGGGTTCCTGAGGTCCTCTGACTGGATACGTTCTTGCATCAATCATAATGACCTTGTCAATACCATCCACCACAAGGGCTGTCGGACCTGCCAATACTAAATCAATCACTTGGTTCAGATCATCCACTTGCTCGATCTCTATGTAAGGAATGTACGTCTTCAATAATTTTTCTAACGTATCTTCTTCTAATTGTTCAGGACTAAGTCCCGACAAAAGCTTCATCAGATAATGCATAATATCATCTTTAACAAAGCCATCCACTAAAAACATCGCCATTTTTCTCTCAGCATACTCCAAATCCAATTGAATGACATCAAAGCTTTTGTCTACTGCTAAGGTATCCCTTAGATAATTGGTGTTTTCTTCAATCTGAGTAGACACAGGCTTTTTCTTTTGATTTGTCATTAGCCTTCACTCCCAATACCTTTACATGAATTTCCATCTTTACCATCCTAGACAAAGCAGCTAGAAAACATACATCCTATCATATTGATATCATGAGCTTCATACTATTTACTAAATGGACATACTACTGGAGTGAACGAAATGAAACAACGACTAAAAGAAGCCATGCCCTTTCTTGTCATCATGTGCATTGTTGCTCTTGGGATTCAATTTGTTTACAAGCCCCAAACGGAGGAAAGCATTATTTTTTTCCCGATAAATGAACATGTTTCCTATGAATCTGCCACTACCATTCTGATGCTTCAACCCGAGAAGAAAAATGATCATTATGAGGTAAACTGGAAGGTATCTTCAAAGCTTGATACACCTGCCTATTTACGTCAGGATGTCGGCTTTTTATTTATGAACGGAAGACTAAAAGGGCTCATGAACGAATGGGAACAGGACACCGATCAAATTGTTGAGGAGTCAACCATAAAGGGAAAAGAAAGCAGCCTCCTTCAAGCTGTGTCTTTCCATTATTCTGAAATTCATGAAACGGAAACAGATTTTACGAGTGCCCAGAAAATGTCTGAAGATACATTGTACGTAATTGACTCTAATTTCAGCCCTTTAAACGCCTTCCGACAACCCGGTACAGATGCAGAAATAGAATGGAAGAAGATACTGGACAAAGTGACCTCTCAACAACTAGACTATCTTTGGGAAAAGGCAATTGCTTCCATGCAAATCCCTATGGAAGACTATACATCCTTTCCGTTAACTCAACTCCCTACATTAGAAAATCAACCTTTGGAAGGATTCACGGAGCAAGAATGGGAACGTGTAATAGGAAACCTATGGGAAGGACTTTATAAAAACTATTATTTAGGAATTAAAAAAGAGGACGGCTCTGTCATTGAGTCGATAGACAGTGCCATCCCACTTATATTAGTGAAAAAAGATCGAAAGGAAGTTCTCGTGTTACTGATTGATAAAAACGGAGAAGCTTCTTTACTTAAACAACAGATTTCCATTTAAGTGCTCTCCTGTAACTCTTTATAAAGTTTTTCATAATTTTCATCCTGCCTATTTAATTCATAGGCTTTTTTTGCATGAACAAGAGCTTCCTTTCTGTCACCTGAGTCGATGAGAATTAACGCAAGATTGTAGTGAGCTTCATGAAACTCACCATTTTCTTCGATCGCAGCTCTCAAATGATCTTTTGCTAGTGCTAATTTGTTCAGCTTGATTTCAGCGTATGATAAGTAGAAATATGTCTGTGCATTTGGCGCTCCTTCTTCAACCACCGGGAGAAGGATCGTTTCCGCTTCCTCCCACTGTTGATTGGAAATCTTTTCTTGAGCCACGCCATTCACGGTATTAACGTCCCAAGAGGTTGGATCTGCACCAATACCCCTCGATACAAGAACTCCAACAAGCAGGATACTTCCCACCAGAAAAAGCAATTGACGCAGTGGGCGGTGACTATTCGGCAAGCTGACAATTCCTGCTGCTAGAAAACCTCCCACCAACCCTCCGATATGGCCGGCATTATCAATTCCCGGGATAGTAAACCCCAGGACTAAATTCAACAGGATGACCGCAATAATATTGGTACCGATCGTTCTAAAGAAAACCTTCGGATATAATACACCGAAATACAGCAGTGCACCGAAACAGCCGAAGATTGCTCCACTGGCTCCTGCAGAGAGATTGGAAGTGAAAAGGAAGCTGGCCAGAGATCCCGTGATTCCCGATAGCATATAAATGAAGATGAATCTGAGACGTCCGAACATTTTCTCCACTGCCATTCCCAAATAAAATAGTGCAAGTGTGTTCATAAGTAAATGAAGTATTCCTATATGGAGAAAGATCGGGGTTACAAGGCGCCACCACTCCCCTTCAATCATGAGGGGGTTGTACTTCGCACCGAACTCAATCAGTGTTTGTGGGTCCTTGCTTCCACCATTTAGTTCAAGAATTAAGAACATGATCAATTGGAGTGCAATGAAGAAATAGGTAAAAAGCGGCTTTCCTTTTTCAAACAGCTGCCTTTCCTTTTGTATCTGTTTGGAAGAAGAAGTCATGGTCATGCTTTTAATCCACTCTACATTGGCATCCAATACTTCAGGGGGGAGCTCCCATTCCCCTTCATTGAAAAATGGGTCATTCCTAAGCGTTTCTATACTGTGATCACCATGAAGAAGAAGTGGCTGAACGGATGTCTTTTGATAGTTCAGGGATTCCTGGAATAAATCCGGATTTGCATCTACAGGCGGATAAGTAGAGACATAGATATTCTTCATTTGAAGCTGCCTTTTTCCAAGGGATTTTCTGATTTTCTCCCCATTCACCGACGTCAATTCCATATCCCTCTTGACCCAGTTTCCCCAATCCAGATCTTTCAGGACCATTCGAATGACATTCGCTTCTTTCTCTCCGGTGTTCTCAAGCCATATTTCATCCTGATTGGGTGAGAGATTAAGAATTCTATAGCGTTTATTCTCAACCAAATGGTAAGCTATCTTCCAAAACAAATAATGATAACGTAAATCCACATCATCCACTACTTTCTTTTTTAAGGAATCCTATTCTCCCCCTACTATACCGAACCTTTTCTTAAACTGTAAAACAAAAAGACTGTAAGAGGGATTTCCCCCCTTACAGTCTTTTTGACTGTTATCCTCTGAATGCACCTTGAATGAATTTAGAGCGGATACCAGGTATGCCCATCGCTGCTTTCACAGCAAATTTTCTGATCAGAAAGTTCCCTAGAAGTACATTCAACAGTCGATATCGATTCGGAATCAGAAAAAGAACCAAACCGCCCAGCACTAACCATTTTGTCCATCCGTTCATGATGATCCCTCCTGCTAGTAGTTTGGATCAATATAGAGAAGCTTATCCCACTAAATTACAAGGAAACGATACTTTCTTTCGTTACCGTCAATAGAATATGAGCATAAGTGCTCCTGCAAAAAGACTCGAAAGCGCATTCACTGTCTCATTGTTCATGAGCGGGAACCCTTTCGTCCTTTCTGTGTGATGGTCACAATGTACGGATGACTCTGTTCGAAGTGCGCAGACCTTACACCGGTACTCAAGCTGTGCGAACGCGCCAAGTAGTGTATCCAGGATATTTCCTAAAAAGCCTGAAAGGAGAAGAAGCAAAAAGAGCGATACATCCATGACATTCAACAAAATCAATGATGCTAGTGAGATAAGGGCTGCTCCAAAGATAGCCGCTGCTGTACCAAGGCCGGAAACAGCACCCGATGTGCCTTTGGGAACTCTCGTGAACGTTCTTATGGAAAACGGCATTTTATGACTGAGAGGACCGATTTCAGAGGCCCATGTATCAGCGTTTGCCCCCGCGATTGACGCAATGAAGGCGAGTGTCCAGACTTCGTTTCCCGTTACACTGAATAATATGGCAAAGAGGGCTGCAGGTCCACCATTCGCCAACACTTGCTGCCAGTCCCTAATGGACGTTTTCGCTAAGCGCTCCTCGATTCCTAGCTTGCTTTTCTTAAAAAGGCGAGACCATATACTCGATGACAGGAAGAATACGCCTAATATAAACAGCCCACTAAACCCATATGACCATCCAATAGCCAGGCCTACCATTATGGCCATTACAGCGCCTGAAAGACTTAAATTACTGGTTTTCCATCCTGCTATGGCGATAGTGAAAATAATAAGGAGAAGAAAGAAATACTCATTCATCACAATCGATTCGTCCCTTTTCCGTCAAGATCGTTCCTACGGGAATGTCGAAAGATTCGATTGGCAATGTATCGACCATTTGCTCCACAAAGGCAAGAGACATCGTCAGACCTGAATAACTTGAGAGTAACCTGTCATAATATCCGCCGCCAAACCCCAGACGATAGCCCTTTTCTGTATAAGCTAAACCTGGAACGATCATCAATTCAATAACATCATTATGTACAATGGTTGACTTGTCGGGATTCGGTTCATACAAATCAAAATAGGATTGTTCGAGCTGGTGGAAATCATGAAGCTCAAAGAAGACTAATTCACGGTTTTTTGGAAAACATTTAGGGACTACTATCGTTTTCCCTTCCTCCCAACCCCGTTTGATAATAGTCCACGTATTGATTTCCGGAGGCTTTGAAATGGTCACCGCTACGGTGTTGCACTTCTTCCACTCAGGAGATTCAAAGAGTAATTGTTCTATTCTAAAACACTTTTGTTGAAACGCGATATGATTGATTGATTTTAATGATTGAAGCTGAAGATTCCGTAGTTCTTTTTTAGACATACTATCCCTCCATACTACTATACAGATATTATTTTAATGGATTCTCTATGTAATTGCGATGTTGTAACAGTTATGAGCATAAAAAAAAGCAGCGGATAAAATCCGGCTGCTTATTTCGTTTCGCGGTGAAGAGTCACACGCTTTAATTTCGGGCAATATTTTTTTAGCTCAAGACGGTCTGGGTTGTTACGCTTGTTCTTTGTAGTAATATAGTTACGCTCACCAGTTTCTGTGCAAGCCAAAGTAATGTTTACACGCATTATTGTTTCCCTCCAAACATATACATCTTCTACTATTCATACGACTTTTCTATAATATCACTTTTCTTTCGGAAATGCTAGTCCGTTTTTTATTCTATCGCTTAAATTTGAAACCTCTTCCTCCAATGCTCCTTCAATGGCATACACTTTGCCTTGTTTCACTTCAAAAGGCTTGAATGAGAAGTCTAACATATAGACCATCATATTAAGGCCATTGGTGATCGGATAGTAGTAAAGGCTTCCGTTACTCAGGGATTTCTTCCATAATTGTAAGCCTTTCAAGTTGAGGGGATAGATGGATTTCTTAACAGAGCCCGCGCAGGAAACAATGTTCGTGATGGCAACAAGTTTACCACTGTAATTCCAGAACGTATCCTTGGATAGTGATAATACCCCAACTCCATCTTCTTTACAGGCGAGCCATTCAATTAGAAAGAAAACCTTTAGATGCCTGCTTTCCTTTGTGGTATTTTCCATTTCAAAGGCCAAGGATTCCCCCCATCCTTCAATATGTTCATGAATGTTCACACTTATGCCGGTAAGAGAGGTTAGTTTCTCTGAGTAAAGGGGTACATATTCATTATTCCTGGTCCAGGCTATTCCTTGTATATGGAATTTTCCATTCGGATTCTCCTTCATTAGCCTCTACACCTTTTGCCAGATTTTTATTTTTTTTCCATAATATCTGGCAAGCTCCCTTGCCAGATTTCGTCTGTCAGCTTTGGAATAAATGATGAATCCTCTTTTTGGATCACTGATGATTTTCGTTCGGCCGCCATCTCTATGGTCAAAAACGATCTCTTTCTGACTGGAGGAAGACGGAACGGTTTCCAGTAATTTAGCAAGGACGATGGGCTTTTTACCATTTGGACACGCTACTTGAAGTCTGGTGATGAAAGGCTCAATAAAGTCTTTAGAATGGTGGAGGCCTTTTTTTAAGGAGGGGGGAGAATATTGTCCCCTCATGAGGTCATCACGGGCGCATTTATATTCTTCCGGGTTTCCGATATCTCTCCAATAAGCATTTGTTTTAAAAACATAGACCTCCTCATTGTTCGTAAGAAGCTGAGGAATGAAATCCTGACCGAAATCCCTCGCTCCTAAATGAGCATAGCGATCGAGCAATCGTGGATCTAACATATATACCCCCGTATTCACCTCATTTCCTACCCACTCTTCCGGCTTTTCAGTAAAGTTAACCAATTTACGATTTTCGTCTGTATGACAAATCCCATATTCTTTTGGGTTCTCAACTTCTTTTGAGACAACGGTCATTACCGCTCTTTTCTCGTAATGGAATTCAATGACTTTATCTATTGGAATATTCGTGAATGCATCTCCACTTAACACCAGGAACGGTTCACGAAGTCTGTGCCTGGCGAGGAAGATCCCTCCTGCTGTTCCAAGTGGGGATTTTTCCTCAAGGTAGGTAATGTTTACATTGAAACGCTTCCCATCACCAAAATAGTCTTTAATCGTTTCACTTTTGTAACAGGTCGTGATGAGAATATCTTTAATGCCATAGGACCTGAGGAGGTTGATGCTGTATTCCAGAATTGGCTTATTCAAAATCGGAACCATCGGCTTTGCAATCGACATTGTATAGGGCCTTAACCGCTTGCCTTCTCCACCTGCCAATATCACGGCCTTCATCTTTTTATGCCTTCTACTTTTGATTGAAGCAGTACATCATCGTATACGTGGATGGTTTGTTCAGCGATCCGATCCCAACTAAACATGGATTCAGCCATTTTGAAACCGAGATTCCCTAATTGCTCCGATTTTGAAGGGTTTTCAATTAATGAGACCAATTGTCCATAAAGGCTTTGTTCATGATTGGGCTCAAATAATAAGCCGGTTTGTTCATGTTTCACGATTGATTTTAGTCCTCCTGTATTGGATGCTACCACTCCTTTACGGAAAGCCATCGCCTCCAGGGCAACAATGCCGAATGGCTCATACAGGCTTGGGAAAATGACCGCTAAACAATTTTTCAAATAGTCATTCCGCTCCCTATCAGAAATGTATCCGATGAAGGACACACAATCACTCAGGTCTTCATGGGCTACCATTTGTCGATAATGCTCTAACATCGGTCCTTTTCCTGCTATGACAAAAGAGATGTTGAATCCTTCTCTCTTTAACTGTGAGGCTACCCTGATTATCGTGTCGAACCCTTTCTCATGAACCATCCGCCCGATCGAAAAGAAATACGGGGTGGATGGCCGTTCAATGCTATAAGGAGAAGATTGATAGAGCTTCTCTAACTCCACGCCATTTGGTATTACAGCGACTGGTGCTTCGATTGTAAATAAGCTCTTGATTTCGTCCTTCATATGCTCACTGCACACAATAAGGTGGTCAGATGCACGAATGAGAAGCTGCTCTTCCCGGTGAATCTTGTGTTGCAAATCGGTATATATTCCTTGATTGCGTCCATGTTCTGTAGCATGAATGGTTGTGATGAGAGGAACCCTATAGTACTCTTTCAGTTTCATTGCTGAAGTGGAGACAATCCAATCATGGGCGTGAATATGAGTGATTCTTTCATCTCTTATTAGATCATGAGCGTAATGAATGAACGCCTGATTTAAATCAAATACCCATTTAAAGAAGTCTTCTTCATATGGATGCAGGGGGTGCACCCGGTGAATCGTCACACCTTCCATTCTTTCAATAGCCAGGGCATCATTGGCTTTCGTTGTAAGTACATGCACCTGTTTCCCTTTTTTCACAAGATTATTTGCCAGATCATACACATGCCTCGAGAGTCCCCCCACGATATTCGGCGGGTATTCCCATGAGAGGATCAGAACGGAATCCTGTTTCATTCCTTTTTCTTCTACATTGCCTGCGAAAAGCTTTTCAAGGACTTCATCAGATGGAAATGGAACGACCCTCTTACGATGAAGGAATAAGTGTTCATCAACCAGACCTTCCGTTACCATATCAAGTAAGCTGTCAAAATGAATAGTCGTCAGGCTAGACTCGATATTCGTCCCTTCCAGGCTAGCGATCCATTCCCTCATTAGTTGATGTGCGACCTCTGTCTGTCCTGCAGATGAATACAGATCGTCAAGTTTCTCTTCCATACGATGAATGATTCGAATATTCTTCATGGCCGTGTCAGAAAGAATAGGGGTTTGCTTCTCCATCCCAAGATATCCGAAACCTACTCTGGAAAGAGCAGTGGAAGAATCCATCTTCTCCTCTAATGAGTGTGTGGACTCCCCTTTTATCCATTCATCATAGCTTGAATGATCCTCGATGAAAACAACGGAGAGTGAATGACCGTTCTCTTCTAATGCCCCGATTCTTCCTTCTGAAACCGGTATTAACTTTAACCCCCTAGGTGTTCTAATGACACCGCTGTCCTTCTCTTTTTCACTATGTTCATACGAGTATGAGGAAATAAATGTGAATTCGATTCCTTGTTTAGTAAGGTATAGGTCAATTCCAGGAACATACGCTGCACGTGGTAACCAAAAAAACTTCGGAATCATTTGGAAATACTGCTTATACAATAATGTACTCATGCGCACCTGAGATTCAATCGCCCTCGGAGTCCTGTAATGTGTCAGTGGAAATGAGCTTACAGTCGTAGGAATCACGGTAGCTTTACCTTCTACCACCAGACTCTTATAGGCTTGTACGAAATTCATGTCATGGGTCGACCACTGTGAATAGACCAGCTGCCATTTACTCTTTTCATGCGGCTTTGCTTGTAGAAGGTTGGATTGAATGATTGAGTGAGCTTTCTCCTTAAACTCTTCACTCATAAAAAGTGAGAAGAGGATAGGGTTCATCACGACTGGTATTGAGGATGCTCCGTTACGCTGCAGAAGATCTACCAATGCACTATTTTCGAGAAGGATAGAAGTGAGTATGTCTTCCCGTTCGTTCCATTGTGAAAAAGCCAGTTCGTTAAATTGTGGATAAATCATCACTGCGGAAAGTCCTTTCATGCCTTTTCCTCCTGATTCATTACATAATACGAATAGGTGCTCACATGCTCCACCCATTTCGGTTCTTTAATTAATCCTTGCTCATATTCAAATAACTCTTTCATACTATGATACTCCTGCTGATGGGACGTTCTAGGGGTGTGGAGTACATTGGACCGGGTGAATGCAACAAAGTCACCTGATGGTATGCGTAATCCAATTTCCATACAGTAGCTTCTGTTTTCCTTTAGGCCATTTACAAACCAATCACTCTCCGTATGGGGAACATATGAATCGGAGTATGTGTGATGATTATGTCCGTTAAAAGAAATCGATGTAATATCATATAAACGAAGGACAAATGGTTGAGGGTCAGCATTCATTTTAAAATGGCTTTTCACATGGCGAATCCATTCTTGAGTAATGTTCCAATAGCAGTAGATTCTGGATGACGTAGAGAACATGATCGATAATTCAGTGGCTCGTGGGTTTTTCGCACGGGGCTTAGGCATCTTTCTTCCAAAGGAAGCTCTCCCAACCCGTTTTTTGGGTATTTTCGGCTCAATCACTTCTACAGGGGCAACCTCATTTGCAGTAGAGTTTCCCTGAGCCTTCTGGTACTTCACCCATTGATACTGAACTTTACCGACGGTAGTATTCAGCTCTTTGGCAATTTTCCTGAATGACACTCCTTGTTCTTTTAACCGAATGATTTCTGTGATCAAAACAATTCCTCCTAAAGAGTAACCAAATATTATATATTTTCAATCTAAAAATTATGACAATTATCTATAATTTCATCGTAACACCCTATTCAAAAACCTACAATAAACGCATTTTGTCGTATCTTGTTATACGTGGAGATAGTGGGGTTTATCATGCATTTTTTTTACAAATTATTATGCTGGAATGATATTAAAGCGATTACATTATCTGAACGACAAGATTCTTTCATAATTGACCAGTGGGATTCGACAAAATATTGGTTCTTTCCACAAATTTATCCTTCTATCTTATAGAGATAAGCCATTATCTATGCTATAACTAAAGGAGAATAATACTGCATGAGGTGATATAGTGGATTTACTATTCATTGGATTAGTAAGCTTCTCTATCCTATTACTTGTCATTTCGTTTTTCCAACGGGATCGGTATCGTGATATTGAAAAAGACATAGAAGAATTGTCAATGAATGTTCTTCAAGAGCATTATCAATTAAAGAAGAGAATAAGGGTACTGGAAGAAGAGTTGATGGTGAATGGCGATGCTCCTTTACAACGAACATCACCTGTCAGGAAACCCATTCATGAGGTTGTGAAAAATCAAGTCATTGCACTGTATCAACAAGGGATACCTGTCGAACAAATCGCAAAGCAATCTGCACTTTCTAAATATGAAGTTCAGCAACTTATTTCGAAGCTATAAAAAGATGGTCATGAATGAACCTTACATTCACTGACTAACATGATACTCAATAGAATGCATAGAAAAAGCTGTCCTTGTGGGACAGCTTTTTTTTAAAAGTGTCTATTCATTCAAGTCGTAACGACGGCCTTTCACTAAATAGAATACACCTTCTGCAATGTTCGTTGAATGATCAGCAGCTCTTTCAAGATAGCGGCAGATGAATGAAAGTTGGGTAATCTGAGCCGTGAATTCAGGCTTTTCTTTATTGAGAGTCAGAAGCTCTACAATCGTTTCACCATATAAGTCATCCACCTTATCATCCATATCAGCGATTTTCTTTGCTTTCGCCACATCTTCTTCGACAAATGACTCTAATGTAAGCTGAATCATTTCAGATGTGATGGCATGCATTTCTTTAATATGATGAATCGGTTTGATCAGAGGTTCATTACCAATACGGATCGTTGATTTCGCTACGTTCACAGCGAAATCTGCGATTCTTTCCAAGTCTGAAGCAATTTTGATAGCCACGATGATTCTTCTTAAATCAGTTGCCACCGGTTGTTGCTTAGCTATAGTCAGAATGGCTAAATCATTGATTTCCTCTTCCAGATCATCGGCTTTCTGGTCTCCTTCGATAATGGCAAGCGCCGTATCAACATCCTTTTCTTCTAACGCCACGATACTTCTCTCAAGTGCAATCTTCGCAATATTACCCAAATCCATTAGTTTGGTTTGCAGCTCTTTCAAATTCGCATCAAATTGTCCTCTTACTGCCATGATTATACCCCTTCCTCTTTCAACACTTAAGCTTCTCAATAGTAGGAATTAAACATCCAGTGATATTTATCCTTCTTCAAATGTGAATTAACCGAAACGACCGGAGATATAGTCTTCTGTACGCTTATCAGATGGAGTAGAGAAGATTTTATCTGTTTTGTCAAATTCAATTACTTCCCCGTTCAGGAAGAAAGCTGTGCGGTCTGAAATACGTGCAGCCTGTTGCATATTATGAGTAACAATAATAATGCTATATTCTGTTTTTAACTCTTGAACCAGTTCTTCAATCTTTAATGTAGAAATCGGATCCAGAGCAGACGTAGGTTCATCCATCAGAATGACGTCCGGCTCAATAGCAAGGCATCTTGCTATACAGATACGCTGCTGTTGTCCACCCGATAGACCATATGCATTTTGATTCAGGCGATCTTTGACTTCATCCCAAATCGCTGCTCCCCTTAAGCTTTTTTCCACAATTTCATCCAGCATTTTTTTGTTTTTAATTCCATGGATACGGGGACCGTACGCAATGTTGTCATAAATCGACTTAGGGAACGGATTAGGTTTTTGGAAGACCATTCCCACCTTTGTTCTTAATTCCTCGACACGATAATTACGATCAAAAATATTACGCTCACGATAAAAGATATCGCCTGAAGTTTTTACGCTTGGAATCAGCTCGATCATACGATTTAATGTTTTAATATAAGTGGATTTCCCACAACCGGATGGACCGATGATGGCCGTCACTTCATTTTCCATAATATCTAAATCAATATTTTTTAACGCGTGATTCGTACCGTACCATAAGTTAAGCTGCTTTGTCTGATAAACGGGCTCTTTACTTACCGAACTATTGATCTTTCCTTTATTATTGTTGTTCACCATTGTTGTTTCCATAATTGAAAGCCTCCTTCATCCATTAAAAACCAATAAATAAGAGATATTAATATCTTTTTTGAAATTTATTACGAATCAACACTGCGATCGAGTTCATTAGTAACAGTAAGCCTAACAGGATAATAATACCTGCTGCTGCTACATCATGGAAATCTGCTTGTGGCCGTTTCGTCCAATCGTAAATTTGCATTGGAAGTGCTGTAAATGTATCCAAGATGGAACCTGGTGTAAATAGTAAAATCGTTGGTACCCCAATAACGACGAGTGGAGCTGTTTCTCCGATTGCACGGGAAAACGCTAAAATGCTTCCTGTCAGAATTCCGGGAATTGCGGCTGGTAATACGACTCTAGTAATAGTCTGCCACTTTGTAGCTCCCATACCATACGATGCGTCCCTTAACTCTCTTGGTACAGAACGAATCGCTTCTTGTGCTGCAACAATAATGACAGGCAGAATAAGCAAACTCATCGTCAAACCGGCTGCCAGTACACTTTGACCAAGGGCAAAAGCCCGGGCAAAGATCGTTAAACCTAAAAGACCAAATACAACGGAAGGAACACCTGCAAGGTTAGAAATATTAACTTTGATAAATTTATTGATTTTGTTTTGTTTAGCATATTCTTCTAAATAAATGGCCGTTCCCACTGCTAATATGAATGAAACGATGACAACAACGAACATCAGCCAGATCGTTCCCATAAAGGCTGCATAAATCCCTGCTTTTTCGGGGAACCTCGATCCCACATTTTGTAAAAATTGCAGATCCAAGTATCCAATTCCTTGAGTGAATACCCGATATAAAAGTACAGCTAACACGACTAAGCCAAATAAAGTCGCCAGGAAGAAAAGCCCTTTAAAGACGCTATTCACCATTAGTCTGGAAGACATCTTCTTTAAGACATTTTCATGATTGATATACTTCATGATTAATACTCCTCTCTGAATCGCTTAGAGATGTATTGGGCAAGCAGGTTCATACCAAGCGTGAATAAGAATAATGTGAAACCTACTGCATAAATACTATAGTAAATCGTCGTTCCATACCCTGCATCTCCTGTACTTACCTGAACGATGTACGCTGTCATCGTTTGGATGGAATCAGTAACATTCCAAGAAAGGTTTGGAGAAGCTCCTGCAGCAACCGTTACAATCATGGTTTCTCCAATTGCACGGGAGATGGCAAGAACAATCGATGCAACGATGCCTGATACAGCAGCGGGCAAAACAACCTTAAGTGCCACTTCTAATTTAGTTGCCCCTAATGCCTGTGCACCTTCACGTATGGAATTCGGAACAGACGACATCGCGTCTTCAGATAGAGAAGCAATCATGGGAATAATCATGATCCCCACTACAATTCCAGGACTTAATGCATTAAATATACTTAATCCAGGTATAAATGACTTCAATAAAGGAGTAACAAATGTTAGAGCAAAGAATCCAAATACAATCGTTGGAATCCCCGCTAACACTTCTAATATCGGTTTGATGAACCGTCTTGAACGATCCGTTGCGTACTCACTCAAATAAATGGCGGAAGCAAGTCCTATCGGTACTGCTACCACTACAGCTATTCCGGTAATCTTCAATGTGCCCGAGATTAAAGGAATGATTCCGTAACTTGGATTCTGAATGGAAAAAGGAAACCATTCTGTTCCTGTTATGAACTCAAATACGGATACTCTTGAAAAGAATGTAAATGTTTCAAAGATAAGAGTAAATACGATACCTATGGTTGTTAATACTGAAACCCCGGCTATTGCAAACAAGATCCATGGTATAGACTTTTCAACAGAACGATTTATGCCTTTACCACTTTTTTGTGCAATCATCTCTGAAACAGAGTATGATGATCCTTTTGAATTTGTAGCCATATAATGCAAACCCCTTTCATCCACATGACAAGATGAGAAGCAAGTAATCGCTTCTCATCCGTTCATTTTGACTTTAACAACGATTAATACTTATTTAAGACCTTCTAATTTTTCAGTAGCTTCTTTGATTTTATCTTCAGGAAGACTTACATATCCAACTGCTTCTGCCATTTCAGCAGAGTTATCAAGAGTGAATTTCATGAAATCATATACAGCTTCATTATCTTTAACAGAAGCGTTTTTAGCATAAACAAACAATGGACGTGATAGTGGAGTGTATTCCCCGCTCTCGATTGTTTCGTTATTCGGCTCAACTCCGCCGATTTTCACTGCTTTAAGTTCTTCTTTATTTGCAAGGTAATAAGCATAACCGAAGAATCCGATTGCGTTTTTATCACCCGTTACACCTTGTACAAGAACATTATCGTCTTCAGAAAGCTGAATGTTTTGTTTAACCATATCTTTTTCTTCTAAAATGACTTCGTTGAAATAATCATATGTTCCCGAGTCAGTACCAGGAGAATAGAATTTCACTTCTTCATCGGGCCATTCCGGGTTGATATCAGACCATTTTTTTGTCTTTCCATCTTCTACCCAAAGCTTTTGAAGATCTTCAACTGTCATGTCTTCTGCCCAGTCATTTTCTTTGTTAACAACGATTGTAAGACCATCTTTAGCCACTTCGAATTCAGTGAAATCTATACCAGCTTCTTCCAGCTTTTGCTTTTCTTCGTCTTTGATTGGACGGGAAGCGTTTGAAAGATCAGTTTCACCTGCGATGAACTTTTCAAATCCACCACCAGAACCGGAAACACCGATAGATACTTTCACATCAGGCTGTGTAGCTGCGTATTCTTCGTTAACAGCTTCCATGATTGGAGCTACTGTTGATGAACCATCCATTTTTACATTTCCGGATAACTGCTCCGCATTTTCACCATTGCCGCCTTCTGCTCCACCTTGAGCACCACATGCTCCTAATACAAGAGCTGATCCGATCATTGCTGACATTGCCAGATACTTAAAGCTTTTCATTCCTAAATTCCCCCTAAGAAACTTGGTTGTTTTGTCCTACGAGTAATAGATTAATAGATGAGTGTTAATGAGGTTTTAACCGTTTGTAAAGGTTTTGTAAATTCGACATTTTTCTTCATCTTTAGACCTTCCCATAACCTGAAAAATCTCGTCAAACCCTTATTAAACATAGTATTAGACAATGATTTGCAAATTATGTAGCTTCCATTAAAAAAGGTCAAATATCTATCGATTTGACCTTGATTCTCATTTTTATTATAAAAATGATCCTTTGATTTTAAGTAAAAAGACTTAAATACCACAATAAAAAAACTGATCCCCAGAAAGTTATTTCGTGGAAATCAGCTAACGTTTGTTTAGTTATTCTGTTCTCTTTCCTCTTGCATTTGTTCTTCTGCCTCTTCAGCGTTTTCTACCTTCTTGTTAACTGAAGTGGGATCTTTCACTTCTTCTGCTCGTTTCTTCTTTAGTTCAAAGTACGTATCCATCACACGTTTGGAAATGTATTTATTCACGTAAGGATCGGCTACTCCGCTTGCTTGGATATGAGAAGCTGGAACCATCGTGGCATACGCCACTTCAGGGTTATCAAATGGGGCGTATCCGATAAGAGTCGTGTTGTAGTTCAGCTCTCCATCCACATACGTCTCAGCGGTACCCGATTTACCTGCCGCATTATATGGTGCATCCTTGAATTGATCATACGCCGTACCATCCGGATAGTGGTACACACGATAGAATCCTTGTTGGACGTGCTCAATCTGGGCTTGTGTTGCATCGATACGATTCAGCACATTCGTTTCCTTTTCAAACAGGATCGGTCCCAGGCTTTCTTGATCATTTGTCGGCTCTCTTATTTCTTTCATGATGTGTGGTTGCACACGATAACCATCATTGGCAATCGTAGAAATGTACTGCGCTAATTGCATCGTTGTATACGTATCGAACTGCCCAATCGCTAAATCCAGCAAGAAACCAGGAGTGGTGTCTGTACCTGTCAATCCGGAAGACTCACCAGGTAAGTCGATTCCAGTCGGCACACCTAATCCGAATTGAGCGTAGTGGTTCCGAAAAATGTCAAAGGCTTCCGGATTATTCACAATCGGCTCATTCGGTACATACTGACCCCCTGCTACTTTAAGGGCAACCTTCCACATGTATGAATTAGAAGACTTCTCCAGAGCAAACAAGTCTGACATGGGAATTCGTTGGTATCTATTGAACCATGATGACTTGGGCTTTGTCCCTTTGATTTTTAATGGTTCATCGATCAACACTTCTCCAGGTTTTAAATTCCCGGTCATATAACCGGTTAATACGGTGGCACCCTTAACCACAGATCCAACTTCATAAGAAGAGGTAAAGGTCCCTAATGCAGCATCTCTCATCTCGTACTTGCCTGTTTCAGAGTTTTTCACATACTGTTTTCCGGCCATGGCTAATATTTCCCCAGTATTCGGGTCAATCATGACCACGTAAGCACGATCCAGGTTAGGAGACTCACCTCGATTCACAATCTGTTTTTGTAATTCTTCTTCTATAATTTTTTCGACTTCACGTTGAAGCTCCATATCGATTGTCAGAACAATATCTTTTCCTCGTTGACCTTCTTGAACGAGCACAGATTCCAATACGCTACCGCCTTTAGTGACGTTTTTGATTTGTTCCTTTTGGCCTTGCAGGACATCTTCATATTCTAACTCAACGTAACTCTTCCCTACACGATCATTCCGGTTGTAGTCTTTCGCTAAATAGGAATCTACCAGGTTCTTCGGCAAACCTTCTCTTGAGGAAGAAACGTTCCCAAGGATCGTCCTCAATGTATCATCGAATACGTAGGACCGCTTCCAGTCTGTAGTGGTATTGATGCCGGGAAGTTCACTAAGATGTTCACTGACGACGGCGAATTCTTCCGGGGTGACCCCTTCGTTCTTCACAACTTGTGGATTTAATGCATATCCGCTGGAGAATTCTCGATAAATCGCAATGATTTCTAAATCTTTTTCAGTCAGTGACGCTAACTCGTCTTCTGTGATCCGATCTAGTCTCATTTGGTACACTTTCGCGTTCACATCGTCTTCAGATAACTCTTCATTGCCTTGAAGCTTTTTAATTTCCTTCTCTGACACCTTTTTGTCTGCTTGTTCTTTATTGTTTAATAACCAATAATCTTTCTTGTCTCTTTCTGTCACTTCTTTGGTATCTTTTTCAATGTACTCAGAAAGCTTGGCTGCAACCTCCATCATTTCTTCGACCTTGGTGTTGTTTGCACGTGTATACGTAATCGCATTTAACGGTACATTATCAACGATCACATTACCATAACGGTCATACATTTTCCCTCTTGGCACACCTGTATTGACGACAACATCCTCTGTTCTTTCTACTTCCTTCTTGTAGCTTTCTCCGTTCACTATTTGAACGAGTCCCAGTCTAAGAACCAGAAGAGAGAATAATAAGAATACGGCAAAAAACAGCAGATTCATCCGAACGGGAACATGCGTCTTTCTTTTTCTCTTATTTCTTTTCAACCTTTTCCAACCCTTCCTCTATGTAAAAATATCTTTATATCGTTACCATCCCTTCTTATTTTATAGAAAAATACAAGGATAATCTAGACATAAGCAAAGGGAGGAAATCTTTCCCTCCCTTTGCTTACATATCCTAAATGGGTAAGTCCACTTTTCGCACGAAGAAATATATGAGGGTATGGCCCGCTCCAAGCATTAATAGGAGGATGGGGATACTCTCTTCGTGGTTAAAAAATGTGACGGCAATGATAAAAGCCAGGACTGACACAATCCTTCCTGAATTCAAGAAAATCTCCCTCACGACAATATACTCGATTCTCATTTCAGCGGCGTTCCATCCGGTTCCGATTACATCATATGTCATTGAAATATAAGGCACCAAAAGGATGGGATATGCAATGGCAATCACCCCGGCATAGAGCAACAACTTCGTGTAAGTGACATCAAACACAATCAAGAATATTGCCAGGTAGAGAAGGATTCCACCTAATAATATGGCCTTTTTTCGAAACTTTTTTTTAATGACCCGCGATGCAATGTAATAGCCTACGAATGCGATCCCTGAGTTTATGAGTCCGAATGTACCGATGGCAAATTCACTTCCTGTACTGATGAACACAAACACAGAAATAATGAAGATAAACGTTCCTTCTCTCAACCCCTGGAAGAAGTGGGCGTTTGTAATGAAGCGCCAGTTAGCATTGTTTTTCCTTTCTTCCAGAATTCTGAGGAATAGATATCGCCCCGACGCAGGTCGTCTTTTTAGAAAGAAGCTTAAAAGAACGGCTATGGCAAATAGCAGGAGAGATAAACCGAATACAATGGTATAGCCCTTATACGAAGCAAATCTGGAGATGATAAAACCTGCGAGGATCGGGCCAATCATTCCTCCAGCTGACGTTAATGTACCGAGGAAACCATTGAAGAAATCTCTCGTTTCAGGTTCCGTAATTTCAAAGGTCAGTACATTAAACGCTAACCAATAGAAGCCGTAGCCGATACCGAGCAACGCCCCTAACACAACCAGGTAACTTTCGGCCGACTCCCCGAACGAGAGTACAGATATGTAAAATAGAGCCAAAAAAATAACCCCGAAGCGTAATACAATCACCCGGTCTACTTTCTTTGCCAACCTTCCAGCTAATATAAAAGTTAATGGCTGAAAGATGACAACGGTTAAATTATAGATGCCTAAATCAATAAATTCACCTGATTGCTTCCACAAGTAGATGTTTACAAATGTGTTTGAGAGCGCAATACTCAAAGAATATAGTCCGCCAATCAACAGCAGCAGAGTAAGATCTCTTGTTAAATCAATATCGCCTAATAACTTTTTATAGCTACTCATTTGAAAAACTCCCCTTTAACGTACCCCTATCTTGTGAAAAAGGGAGGGAAGTTATACAAAAAAAAGAGAGGTTCTTGAAAGAACCTCTCTCCTCGTACGATTAAATTATTTAGCAGCTGAATAGCGCTTCGCTACTTCATCCCAGTTTACAACGTTCCAGAACGCACCGATGTAGTCAGGGCGACGGTTTTGATAATTCAGGTAGTAAGCATGCTCCCAAACGTCAAGACCTAAAACAGGAGTTTTACCTTCCATTAGAGGGCTATCCTGGTTTGGTGTGCTTGTTACTTCTAATTCACCGTTGTTTACCACTAGCCAAGCCCAACCTGAGCCAAAGCGGGTAGCAGCAGCGTTAGCAAATTCTTCTTTAAATGAATCGAAGCTACCGAACTTGGAAGAGATGGCATCTGCCAGCTCTCCAGATGGAGCGCCTCCACCATTCGGAGATAATACTGTCCAGAATAGAGAGTGATTAGCGTGGCCGCCACCATTGTTGCGTACTGCAGTACGAGCACCTTCAGGAACAGCGTCTAAGTTAGAAACAAGATCTTCAATGGATTTGCTTAGTAAATCATCGTGACCTTGAAGTGCATCATTCACTTTCGTAACATATGCGTTATGGTGTTTCGTGTGGTGAATGTTCATTGTTTCCTTGTCGATATGAGGTTCTAATGCATCATATGCGTAAGGTAATTGCGGTAATTCGTAAGCCATTATAAATTCCTCCCTATGTATAGTTTCCTGAACAATGAATTCAGGCCGTTTCAGTATAAGATTACCAAAACTACTATATCTGTTCAAATATTTTGCCTTCTATTTCTCACTTTTTCTCATACAAGAATAAAATCCCCTATATTTTCATTACTAGTCATAAGAATATTTTTCCCCTCAAATAACCAAAAAGAAATATACAGTCATGACAATCTGGATGATTCCTTTTGTCACTACACTGGAAATGAATCCAACGACTGATCCAACCCCCACTTTTACGGCGGTCTTTAGATTGGATCTATGCACGACCCATTCCCCTATGATCGCACCTAAAAACGGGCCGATCAAAATTCCGATGACAGGAATGACAAAAGGGCCGACAAGCAAACCGATCGTACTTCCCCAGATTCCGGCTTTCGTGCCACCAAATTTCTTTACCCCTATGAGGTTCGCCATATAATCTGCACCGAATAGAAGCATCACAAACAATACTTGCACAGTCCAGAATAACCAGCTAAAGGGTTCAAAGCTGAATAACACACAATATAAAATAAAGCTTCCAATCAGAAAGACGACACTCGGCAAGATCGGATATATCAATCCTACAAAGGCTAAAATCATTAATACGATGATAATACTCCAATAAACAATTTCCATCTTTTAACACCTCCTATAAAGTATAAAAAATACTGACCCATTTGACAAACATCAAATGAGTCAGCACATTGTATTACTCTACTTCTAAAACCGCTTCGGCAATGTTGACTGCATGATCCCCGATACGTTCTAGGTTACTGACGATATCAACAAACACGATTCCTGCTTGTCCCGAGCATTTTCCTTCGTTCATACGCAGAATATGCTGTTTGCGAAGCTTTCTTTCCATTTTATCGATCTGATCTTCTTTTTCAGCAACTTCCCTTGCAATATCAGTATCGGTTAAGTCTAAAGATTTCAACGCTTTTTCCACTGTTTCAATGGTTAGATTAAACATTACTTCAAGGTCGTTCATTGCATCATCTGTAATTTTAACCTTGTTGGTTTGTTGGTATTCAATCAGTTCAACGATATTCTCAAAGTGATCTCCTACACGTTCGATGTCGCGAACGGTATCCATTAGGATAGAGTGTCTTTCTGATTCGTTTTCAGATAAAGAAGCTGAAGATAAATCAACCAGGTAATTCGTGATTTTCTTATCAAGATTATTAATGGCACCTTCAATTTGATAAGCTGCTTCAGCATTTTTAGAGCTCTTTGACTTTAAGAACTCATTGGTTTCTTCTAATCCCTTGACAGCGAATTTACCCATTCGCAGTACCTCTTCCTTCGCTTGACCTAAAGCGATGGAAGGTGATTGTTCAATAAACATTGGATCTAAATGTTTAGAGTTGTAATCAACAAGTGAATCCTGCCCTGGGATCAATTTCGTTACGATCACTGCTAATAGGGCGATGAACGGAAACTGAATAATCGTATTCGTTATATTAAATGAGCCGTGAGCAAAAGCGATTGTCATCGGTTCATTCAGGTTAAATGAAGATTGTAAAAACAGAACAAACTTTGTGAAAAATGGCAATATGATTAAAAAGATTGTCGAGCCAATCAGATTAAAGAGCACATGGACTGCTGCAGCTCTTCTTGCAGCGACTGAAGCACCCAAGGCTGCCAGAACTGCCGTAATGGTCGTTCCGATATTATCCCCGAATAAAATAGGAAGTGCTGCCTGGATATCCACTAAATCTGAACTGTATAGCTCTTGTAAAATACCGATTGTTGCAGATGAACTTTGTACAATTACAGTAAATAGAGTTCCAATTACCACTCCAAGAATTGGATTTGTACTCATACTTACAGTTAAGTCATGAAAGGCTTCAAGTGAACGCAGTGGCTTCATTCCTCCACCCATTAATTCCAATCCATAGAATAATGCACCGAAACCAAAAATCATTTGTCCAAAATTGTGTACTTTTTTATTCTTAAAGAAGAATAACATAATTGTTCCTACTGCAATAATTGGTAATGCATATTCACCAATATCGATCCCGATGATAAACGCTGTTACCGTTGTACCGATATTCGCACCCATGATGACACCGATCGCTTGTCTGAGTGTCATGAAGCCTGCACTTACCAATCCGACTACGATAACCGTTGTTCCACTACTGGACTGTATTAAGACTGTAACAAAAATACCTGCCAATACGCCCATGAATGGGTTGGTCGTGAACTTATCAAGAATTTCTTTCAGGCGTTCACCTGCAGACTTTTGTAGTCCGTCCCCCATATACTTTATCCCGAAGAGGAAAATCCCTAATCCTCCAAAGAACTGAAACAACATCTCTTGCCAATTTAATTCCATTTTTTCAACCCCTACATAAATTTTCGACATTAAACAACAAAAACCCCATATCATTTTTAATATATTCTATAGAAAAGGTAAATACTTTTTACTCTAAATTTACAATAGGTTAATAAAACTCGACTTTTATTACAATTATGTTACAAAGTATAATCATTCCAAATTGTTTATATTCTCCATACTTGATGCAAATGAAAGACAAGCATAAAATAGAAAGGGTATGCACGAAAGGAGAAAGAGTATAAATGAATGTATTTCAACAATTGTATAAAAGTATCTATTCCCCAAAAGACATTGCAACATTCCGCTTTCAGGGAATTGGCAAGACGATCCGTTACGTTTTCTTACTGGCACTAATATCTATTTTACCAGTGGCTGTACAGTTTATATCGTTTGCGATTAGTGCCATCGACAATGTAAGAGAATCAGTGGAAGCTGAATTTCCACCATTTACAATCGAAAATGGTTCGTTATCTTCCGATCAATCAGAACCGATCACATTAGAAAAGGAAGGCATCACGATCATCTTTGACAGTTCAGGCGAACTCAAAGAAGAAAAACTTGACGCAAACGATGATACGATAGCCTTTTTGGAAAAGAGTTTCGTAGTCATCAATCAAGGGAATGTCCAATCTTCTTCCTATAGTTTATTTGGCGATACAGCTCTTACAAAGGATGGCTTAATTGATCTATTGGATTCGTTAATAGATATGAAATGGATTCTCCTTCCCGTAGCGTTATTTTTTCTATACTTATTCACTTCCGGAATGACGTTCTTGAAGATCACTCTCTTCGCCATAATCGGTGTTACGTTTGCCAATGTTCTTAAACGAAATGTTAACTACCGGCAAAGCTTTCGCATCACCGCCTATTCCGCGACGGTTTCCACGTTATTTTTTACCCTAATGGAAATGCTGCAAACCTATATTCCTGCAGCCCCGATATTGGATTGGTTTGTAATCACCGTCATTCTTTACTTAGTCGTGAAAGAGATCCCTCAAAAGAGGATCCGGGCATAATAAGAATCCCTGTCTCACCCGGAGACAGGGATTACCCTTTTACTTCATTTTTATAGGAACCATTCGGTTACATCCTATAACTTGAATCGCCTGCTTAATTCCTTTAGTTGGTTAGAAGCATTCAATAGCTTTTCTCCTACTTCATGTGTATTCCTAACCTTTTCGTGTTGCTCTTCAAAGGCAGCAAGCATCTGCTCCGTTCCCGCTAACGTTTCTTGTGAAACGGAAGAAAACGCCTCTGTTGAAGCCTCCACCTTTGGGAGAGATATTTCTAAATAGCTCAAGTCCGCCTTCATATTTTGCAGATCCGTCGTAACACCATCTATTTCATTTTTCAACTGATCAAACGATTCCCGTGTCTCAGTAGCTTCTGATACGTAGTACTGAAATTCTTTGAAAAATTGATCGAATTGACTGCAAGCATTTAAGGTTATTGACTCCATAGTATGAATGGTTTCACTAATATTCTTGGTAGCAACTGATGATTGATCTGCAAGCTTCTTCACTTCATTGGCGACAACCGCAAATCCACGACCGGATTCACCCGCCCTTGCGGCTTCAATCGTGGCATTGAGGGCGAGGAGTTTCGTTTGTTCAGCAATTTGATTAATCAATGAAATCACTGTGACAATGGAGGACGATTGATCATGGACTTCTTTAATGATCTTATTCATTTGCTTGAAGTCTCCGGATACCCTGTTCAACCCCCCAACCATTTTATCAACCTTGTACTCCCCGTCACCCGCAGAATCATTCATATCCTTTGTTTTCTCAAAGACAGAATTCATTTTCATAAATATGGATTTTACGGTCATATTCATTTCTTGGAAGTGGTTGACACTTACTTCGGAAGTACCTGCCGTTTCTTCTGCCCCCCCTTTCACCATTCTTACCGTTTCTACCATATACTCATTTTCTTTCAATAATTCAGATGAAGAGGTTTGAAGCTGTATCCCTGTGGATGCTAGGCTGTCTGTTGTTTGATGAATATTATGTATCAAGTCTTTCATTTTCAGTGTCATCGAATCAAAACTCTTTTGAAGGGAAACGATTTCCGGCATCGTCGTTTCGACAGGGATGTTGGCAGCCAGATCACCATCCCTTATTTTCTTCATCGATTCACGCAATTGAGCGATCGGTAAGGTCAACCGGTTCACAAAAAATAAAACAATGATAAAGGCAATCCCAACGCTAAGACCAATCATAACCAGTGTATAGACAGCCATCGACCGAATGTCCTGCATATACTCTTCCTGAGGTACAACGATCACGTATTCACCTTGCAGCTCTTGAATCGAATGAAAAGCCATCGTATAGGTTTCTCCCTCGATGGTTGTTTCGATAGTCCCTTTTTCAAGTTCTTCGATTTCATCTATTAGAGGTTTCCCAAATTGCAATTCAGAACCTTTACTAACTGAAAATGGTACAGCTACAGAATCTTTAATAAAATAGAATTGTGCTTCAATATTATCTTGGATCAATGCTGTATCCTGTTTCTTGATCACATCATTCAGTTTTTTCTCAAACTGGTCCTGTTTACCGACATAAATGAGCATCAAGCTTTGTGCGATATCACTCATCGAGGTCACTTCTCGATCCAAACGCTGTTCCATAAGATGAATCGTAGCCTGTTTCGACTTTAAATAAGATATCCCTCCAATTGTTGAGCCAGTAATGACAACCAGGAGTAAAATGACTACCAATAATCGATGCTTTAATGTCAAACTCTTGGAAAATGGAACAGTCATTTTCCATTTTAGAACCCTTTTAATCCGCTGAGGCCGTTTTCTTAAGAAGTTCAATATTTTCGACAAATTCATACACCCTTCCCTAATCTTTCCACATTTCATTTTCTCAAAGAAAGATGAAGGAAATGTAAAGCTTGTGTAAAGGTTTATTGAATTTTAGGACGAAAGACCCCCTGCTTACGGTTTGACAGAAGCATAAATAACATGAAGTTAAGAAGGGAAAATGCAAAGGTGATCAAATACATTTGCAACACATCGTGTTTCCAAAGGCTGTAAGCAATAGGTCCAAGGGCAACCCCACCGAACCTAACAGCTCCATAAATACTGACAATAAATCCCCTTTCATGCTCCGAAACACTCCCCGTAATAAAGGTATTAATGACCGGCAGCATTAAGCCCAATCCACCAAAGCTGACCGTAATAAAGAACATCAAAAATCCCAATGATGAAAAAAAGATCAGAAAGCCTAAAGGGAACGACATCATGAACAACCCACATTTCATATACGTCCACCCTAGTTCCTCATCCGTCTTTATCCTCCCCCCACACCAGTAAGAGCAAATGGTCATCGCACCAAGTGGAAAGATAAATGTAAATCCCTTGAAAAAACCATCAATATGAAAAGTATCTTCAATGTGGTAGGAAAGGAAGAAGAGAATGCCGAATAATAAAAATAAGCCTATCCCCCCAATCGCATATAGTGGAAATAATAAGCGTCCCTTTGAAATAAGGATGGAGTACAGGTCCTTTTTGTCAGCCTTGTGATAACCCTCTTTCGTTTCAACCGTTTTTCTGATTCCAATTAAAATCACCAGGCACAAGACAGGAAACACCCAAAATGCATGATTCCAATGGACAAGGATAGCCAGTGTGGCACCGGCAAGGGGTGCGACAACCTTGCCTACCCCATTAAACACTTCTAAAGAGCCTAACATCCTTGAGCGTTCCCGTCCCTGAAAGATGTCACCGATCAATGCCATGGCCAGAGGTGTCGTTCCAGCGGCCCCTACACCCTGTAAACCTCGGCCAATCATGAAGAGACTAACCGTTTCATTTGCTGTTCCGCTCACAACACAAAGTACACTTCCCAGAATCATTATCCATAGTGAAACAATGATTACTCGTTTACGACCGAAACGATCCGACAACATCCCCACAAACGGAATCACCACTGCTGCAGGTATCGTGAATGAGCTTAAGATAAAACCGGACCAGCTGCTATTCAAATGTAAATCTGCCTCAATACTCGGGAGAATGGGAATAAGCATAGAATTTCCCAGTACCATTAATATGGGCAGTAATCCGATTACCAGTTGGAGAAGCCTATTCGTCATGATTCGTAACCCCTTCATAGTCATATTCATTCTAAAAAACCCGGGAGGAAAGTATATATGAAAAGAATGGCTATTTTCTTTGGTATTATCATTCTTCTTTATAGTATCTATTATGACTTAAATAAAGGAACCTTAAGGCTGCTTTATAAAGAATCCACTGTCGCAACAGCCCAGCCACAGGTTAATCAGGCGTCTCCAACCGTGCCACAGGAAACGGCAGAGGAAGATCCCTCCTCCATGCCTTACGTGGAAATGGAGGTAAAGCCCGGCGATACAGTCTTAAGTCTTGTAGAAGATCTTCTTGATGGGTCTATACCTGTTCCCATCGAACGTGTGATTACCGATTTCGAAGAATTAAATGATGTGCCCCCTGCAAAGATTCAAATTGGAAAAACATACAAAATCCCGAATTATCAATAATTCAGACATGCAAAATACACCTATTTCTTGTCATTTTACACAAAACACTGTTACAATAACTTCGTATTACTTTATAATGAATGGTTTTAGAACCTTTCTAAAGGAGCGAATTACACTTGAGTGAAATTATACATCGTTCAAAGACACGTCCGGTCAAAGTCGGAGATTTAACTATTGGCGGTAACAATGAACTTGTTATTCAAAGTATGACTACTACAAAGACACATGATGTTGAAGCAACGGTTAAAGAGATTCACCGTCTCGAAGAAGCAGGTTGTCAGGTTGTCCGGGTAGCTTGTCCAGATGAACGTGCAGCAGACGCGATAGCTGATATTAAGAAACAAATCAATATTCCACTTGTTGTCGATATACATTTTGACTATAAACTAGCCTTAAAAGCCATTGAAGGCGGAGCCGATAAAATCCGGATCAATCCAGGAAATATCGGTCGCCGTGAAAAAGTGGAAGCAGTTGTCAAAGCAGCGAAAGAAAAAGGGATTCCCATTCGAATAGGGGTAAATGCCGGAAGCTTGGAAAGAAAAATCCTTGAAAAGTACGGATACCCAACGGCTGACGGTATGGTAGAAAGTGCCCTTCACCACATCAAGATCCTGGAAGATTTAGATTTTCATGACATAATCGTTTCCATGAAAGCATCTGATGTAAACTTGGCCATCGAAGCATACACGAAAGCAGCTAAAGCATTTGATTACCCGCTTCACCTTGGAATCACTGAATCAGGTACATTATTTGCAGGAACAGTTAAGAGTGCGGCAGGTCTAGGGGCGATTCTAAGTCTTGGCATTGGAAATACACTGCGTATTTCGTTAAGTGCTGACCCTGTTGAAGAAGTGAAGGTAGCCAGAGAACTATTAAAGTCGTTTGGATTAGCTTCCAATGCAGCTACCTTAATTTCATGTCCGACATGCGGACGTATCGAAATCGACTTAATTTCAATAGCCAATGAAGTGGAAGAATACATCTCCACCATAAAAGCACCTATCAAAGTCGCTGTCCTTGGATGTGCAGTTAATGGACCAGGTGAAGCCAGAGAAGCGGATATCGGCATTGCCGGGGCTCGTGGTGAAGGACTTTTATTCCGAAAAGGAAAGACTGTCCGGAAAGTTCCTGAAGAGACGATGGTTGAGGAATTAAAGAAAGAAATCGACAAGATCGCAGAAGAATATTTTGCACAGCAAGAAGCAGAGAAGAAAGAACAAGAAG
The DNA here is from genome assembly GCF_056159585.1 of Rossellomorea sp. ABR4_004. Classification (NCBI taxonomy): domain Bacteria; kingdom Bacillati; phylum Bacillota; class Bacilli; order Caryophanales; family Bacillaceae; genus Rossellomorea; species Rossellomorea sp. ABR4_004. The sequence continues at coordinate 806,513 of NZ_JBSWVM010000001.1, forward strand.
TATAAATGCATGTAAAGAGGACTGATCTTAGATCAGTCCTCTTTTTTTATTTCTTGAAATGCTCCCAATTTCAAGAAAAAGCATGATTCTTAAAAGAACGGCAGTACAAATAATCCGATAATTATCGATACGGCCCCAATTCCGATTGCCCAGGCACCGAGCATTTCTGCTCCTCTTCTTCTTGCCACAAATCCAAGAACAATCCCTGCAGCCCCCATGATAACCGGGAGAATAAATAAGGAAAGAATGGATAGAGCTAGTGCAGAGTAACCCAATACACGACCTGATGTTGTCGTATCTTCGGCGGTATCCTCTTCAAAGTCGCGGCTTACACTCATTGGAGCAGCAATTTCTGCTGCTGTTTCTTCACGGTATTCTCTACTCACATCTGTTTCCGGATTGTCGTAATACACGTCGATATCTTGTAGATTTCGATCAACGCTGTTTAATTCGCGTCGTTCATCATTCATACAGCAATCCCTCACTTTCTGTGTTTGGGAGCCTTCTTATTGTGTGTCAATTCACTATATTTACTATGCTAATGTTTGTCATTTTTGTTAGCTTACTTTCACTTTTTAAACCATTCATTGCTTTTTGAAAACATCGTTTATCTACTGGTCAGAAATGTGATAAACTTGAAGGAGTTTTTATAAAGAGGAGCATGATAAAGAATGAAACGTTTTGGAATCGATATTGATGGGACAGTTACGTCACCTGAATCTTTACTGCCTCACATAAATGATTATTTTAAGTTGAATTTAACCTTACAAGACATCACTCAATACGAGCTGACTGAAGTTCTGAATATTTCACCTCAAACGTTCGGGAAATGGTTCAAGGAAGCGGAACCAACCATTTACAAAGAATCCCCCCTTGCTCCTGGCGCAAAGAAAATATTGGATCAATGGAAAGAAATACATGAGCTTTATTTCATAAGTGCAAGAAGATCCGATCTCATCCAATTAACCAAAGAATGGTTCAATACCCAGGACTTGATGTATCATCACATCGAATTAATCGGTTCACATGACAAAATTTCAACAGCAAAAAAACACGGTGTCGATATTTTCTTTGAGGATAAACATGATAATGCAGTAGCGATTTCTGAAGAACTATCGATTCCCGTTCTGTTATTTAACACACCTTACAATCAACAACCGATCCCTAATGGAGTCATTCGCGTAAATGACTGGCAGGAAGCGAACTCCTGGGTTCAAACCTGGCTTCAAAATGAATCATAAGAAAAAGCCTCTGATCGTAGGAGGCTTTTTCCATTACTTATTAAATAAATCTTTAAATTGTTCCACCCGTTTCCGATTCACTTTAAAATCATAATATCCGAGACGTGAACCCGACTTGATATGTAGAAGATGTGTACTTTCATCAATATAGAGTTCGAGATCATCCTTGAATTTCAACCATTTTGATGTGAAAACCGCATGCACATAATGTGACTTCTCTTCCTTGATCTCTACATGATCGAACTTGCTTAGGGTACTACGGATGCTCTCCTTCGTATCCTCTATGCTTCCACTGATGGGAAGTGGTGCTATCCGATGATATAATGTGAGATCAATTGTGCTCACACAGTTTTTTTTATTCGTCGGGCAGTGAGTAAAAGGCACTGTTTCCATGGCTGCATCTCCTCTCAGTTTCTTTCATATATAAATGCATTTTTTCCCTCTTTTTCCTTTACTTAAACTTTGGACGTTTCTGTAAAAGAAAAAAGAGACCCTAAAAAGGATCTCTCTACTGACATTGAGGGCATTTGCCGTAAATTTCGAATTTATGGCCGGATATATCATACCCTGTGTCCGTTAAATTTTCTTTTAATGCTTCCATTGGGCATGTGTGAATTTCTTTCGTTTTCCCACAATCCATACAAATGAAGTGATGATGATGGTGATGACTTTCGCATGTAAATCGAAAATGTCTTTCACCTGATAGCTCAGTCTCTTCCAAGATTTCAAGTTCAACAAACAAGCTCAAATTACGGTAGATTGTATCAAAACTGAGCCCCGGGTAATCAGCTTTCATATTTTCCAAAACATCCCTAGCCGTCAAATATTTGTTAGAACTGGAAAACAACTCTAATAATTGCTCGCGTTTTCCTGTATGCTTATAACCTTTTGATTTTAACAGGTCCATTGCTTCCGTAACATTCATTTTCTACACCTCAACTCTAGAAGAATGACTCGACGTTCTTATTTTTTTTATCACAATTGTAATGAGAAGGATTAAAATAGCCGTCATGACAATCGTACCACCTGGTGCAAGATTCAAATAGAAGGCACTGATCAATCCAACAATAACAGAGATTTCACCGAATAACAGTGAAAACCCTATCGTTTGTTTAAATCCATTGGCAATTCTTATACTTGCAGCAACCGGTAATGTCATAAGAGACGAAACGAGCAGGATCCCGACGATGCGCATGGAAGCGGCAATCACAAGTGCCACCATGACCATAAAGATAAAGTGGATCGCCTTAGCAGGGATACCTGACGCCTTTGCATGGTCTTCATCAAAGGATAGAAGAAACAATTCTTTATAAAGCAGGAAAATCACGGCTATGACAAGAACGCTGATTCCTCCAATCAGATACAAATCTCCTCTGCTGACTGCGCTGACACTTCCAAACAAATAACTAAATAAATCTGTATTAAAACCGTCTGCCAGCGAAATGAAGATGACCCCTATCCCGATTCCCCCTGATAGGATGATTGGTATCGCAAGCTCCTGATAATGCTTGTATAACATACGCAAACGTTCTATGAACAATGAGCCCATGACAGAGAATACCATTCCAAAGTAGAGTGGATTCAATCCCGAAAAAGCAGGCATTGTTTTACTTAAATACAGGCTCGCTGCAATACCTGACAGAGTGACGTGACTCAAGGCATCAGCAATTAAAGAAAGCCTCCTTACGACAATGAATGCTCCTAATAAGGGGGCGATGATTCCAATGAGAATCCCCGTTAGAAAAGCATTTTGTAGAAATTCATATTGAAAAATAGCTTGTAGCATTGTCTTCCCTCCAATCGATCATGAATGATGATGTTCATGTTCATGATTTAAAAAATGTACATCATGACCATAAAAAGAGGAAAGCTGATTTTCCTTTAGCTTCTCAAACTCTTCTGTTTTGCCATGGAAATGTAAATGTTTATTTAAACAAGCGACATGAGTCACTTTGTTCGAAATCGATCCTATATCATGAGTGACAAGAACGAGAGTTATCCCTAAATCTTTATTTAAGGTTTCTAACATATCATAGAAGTTTTGGACGTTTTGACTGTCCACACCAACTGTCGGTTCATCAAGGATCAGTACATCAGGCTGGCTGACGAGGGCCCGGGCAATGAACACCCTTTGCTGTTGTCCACCTGATAATTCTCCAATGTTACGTTTAGTAAATTGACTCATCCCAACCGATTCTATGGCACCGTAAACATCTTGTTTATATTTAGATGAAATCCTCTTGAACAAGCCAGCTTTTTTCGCTAACCCGCTCGCCACCACCTCATATACCGTGGCTGGAAAGCCTGTATTGAAGCTATTAGCCTTCTGGGAAACAAATCCAATGCGATCCCATTGTTTGAATTTATGCTGGGGGATCCCAAATAGCTCAATATTGCCTTGTTTTACTCGTAAAAGGCCAAGGACAAGCTTTAGTAATGTCGATTTTCCTGAACCATTAGGTCCGACGATCCCAAGGAATGCCCCTCTCGGAATACTTAGGTTTATATCTTCGAGCACTCTTTCCCGCTCATATCTGAAATTCACATCTTCTAATTTTATAATAGGATTTGTAGTATCCATTTTAATCATCTCTCTTTATAAGAATCATTACGATTTAAAAGTACATAGGGTAGTATACATGATGAGTGCACAATTGTAAATCATTCAGGCCCTAATACCATATAAAAGGACTGCTCAATTTGAGTGAGCAGTCCTTTATTTGTATGCTAAATCAATGAATCGCAGACTTAAATCGTGCACCCTTCGTTTCCTGTGTACTCATAATCGTAATGAAGGCATTGGGATCCACATCAGAAACGATGGATTTCAACTTTGTTACTTCAAGTCTGGTGACCACGACATAAATGACCTCTTTATCATTATCTGTGTATCCTCCACGACCCTTTAACATCGTTGTTCCCCTGCCAAGTCTCTTAAGTATTGCGTCGGATACATCAAGGTAATGGTCAGAAACAATGATAACTGCCTTCGTTTCATCCATTCCCTGAATCACCGTATCAATCGTTTTAAAGGCTATATAGTAGGTCATAACGGAATACATCGCTTCTTCAAGTCCGAAGACAAATGCTGCCCAGCCGAAAATGAAAATATTGATGAACATAACAAACTCCCCCACTGAAAACGGAAGCTTCTTCGTTAAAAGGATACCAAGGATTTCAGTTCCATCCAGAGATCCACCATGGCGTATCACCAGGCCGACCCCAACTCCAAGAGTCAATCCTCCGAAAACAGTGGCTAACACTTTCTCTGTTACAAACGGATCAATATGGTGTAAAAGGCTTTCGATACCTGCCAGTGCGATAATGGCAAACAAAGAAGAAACGACAAAGGTTTTCCCGATATGTTTATACCCGTAATACATGAAAGGGAGATTAAGGAGAACGAGCAGGGTTGCAAAGTTTACAAATGGAATGGTGTCTGAAACTAAATAATCCAATATCAGCGAAACACCAATAATTCCACCATCGATGATATTATTTGGAACAAGGAACAACTCAATGGATATAGCAGCTAAGGCTGCTCCGATCGTAATAAAGATCAATCGGTAAATAAAATGAAGGGGACTTTCTTTTTTATGCACTCTTTGGGTCATCGGCAATTCCTTTCCTTTCACTTTATTTTCTTATAAAAATGTCACTTTCTGATCACGAGTTACATATGTATCTTTTGAGGAGTGATAAACATGAAGCTATTACAAAACGTGATTAATCACAAAATCAACAATATCACAAATGAAGAATTATTAAAGTACGCCAATCAATATAACATTTCATTGACGTCCCAGCAGGCAACAAGCATCGTCGCTAGTGTTAAAGGAAAGAACATCAATATTTTTGATGACAAGAGACGCAGTAAATTGGTGAAGGACTTAGCCAGGATCATAGGTCCTTCCAAGGCAAAGGAAATCAACCAACTCTTTTTGCAGCTTATCAGATAGTAAAAGAAGAGGAGGCGTCCCTATTGATGAGAGATGACCTCCTCTATTACCTTTTTTATTGATTCAGTATTTTCGTTAATACATCTTCATCGAATGTTTGACTCTGAAGCATATCAATTTCGAACTTGTAAGGAGGTTTTTTATTTTTCTTATCTTCCCCTACATATGGTGTTTCCAGAATCTTAGGTACTTCTTTCAGCTGTGGATGGTGAACAATATAGTTCAGTGCTTTAAATCCGATATGTCCGAATCCTAGATTTTCATGGCGATCTTTACTGGCTCCACGTTCATTCTTACTATCGTTAATGTGCAGAACCTTTAAGCGATCAATCCCGACAATCTTATCGAATTCTTCCAAGACTCCATCGAAATCTTCCACAATATTATATCCTGCATCATGGGTGTGACAAGTATCGAAGCAAACAGAAAGGCGATCATTCAGTTCTACTCCATTGATGATCTGAGCTAATTCCTCAAAAGACCTTCCACATTCAGAACCCTTCCCTGCCATTGTTTCCAATGCAATTTGCACTTTATGATCTTTTGTTAACACTTCATTCAAACCTTCTATAATCTTATCGATTCCCTTATCTGCTCCTGCACCTACGTGAGCACCCGGGTGAAGCACAATCTGCCCCGCTCCCAGAGCTTCTGTGCGCTCTATTTCAGAACGGAGGAAATTGACACCTAATTCAAATGTAGCAGGGTTCGTGGTATTTCCTATGTTGATGATATAGGGAGCATGAACAACGATGTCCTCTATCCCATTTTCTTTCATGTGAGCGATTCCCGCTTCAATATTTAAGTCTTCGATTTTTTTTCTTCTCGTATTTTGAGGAGCACCAGTATAAATCATAAAAGTATTCGCTCCATAAGAAACGGCTTCTTCACTGGAGGCTAATAGCATTTTTTTACCACTCATTGAAACATGGGATCCAATCTTAACCATTCTTCTCAACTCCTAAGAAAATCTCTCTATATTGTATCGAATGTGTACAAATGAATCACGTTAAAACACTTATTTACTTCTGTTTTTCTTTCTTCTCTCACGTTTCTTGATTTGATCCATTTTGTATTTCATTTTCTTTTTATAGCCCGGCTTGACTGTTTTCGGTTTTCGAACCATTGATTTCGCTTTTTCATCAATCTCATCAACATTCGTTTTTTGACGGTTCTTACGTTTGTTCAGAGGTGGTAACTCAGACCATTCCCCTTTCTTAATGTCTTGATGAGCAAAGCTGATTCCGAGCTTCTCCAGACGATTCAATGCATCTTCATCCGAAGGTGTATAAATGGTATAGGCAATCCCTGTATTACCTGCACGCGCTGTACGGCCGGAACGGTGAACATAGAAATCGAGATCTTGTGGCAGCTCAAAGTTAATGATATGACTTACACCTTCAATGTCGATCCCTCTTGCTGCTAAATCAGTCGCTACGATGTACTGATAATCCAAGTTTCTCGTTTGCTTCATCATTTTCTTACGCTCACGTGGAGAAAGGTCACCGTGAATCCGTCCAACCTTTAATCCTTTAGCGATCAAAGCATCTGCCACTTCATCTGCTTTTTGTTTAGTATTGGTGAAAACGATACCTAAATATGGATTAATATCCACTAAAATATTGTATAATAGGTTAATTTTATCGCGACTCTTAAGAGGGACGATCACATGTTGGATATTCTTTGCAGATAGCTGTTCGGGCTCTACATGTGCATATTGTGGATTTTCCATATACTTTTTCAAGAATGGCTTCAGTTTCTCTGGAATCGTCGCAGAGAATACAAGCATTTGTAATTTTTCAGGCATCTTAGCTGCAATCTGATCCACGTCTTCAATGAATCCCATATCAAGCATCAGATCCGCTTCATCAATAACCAGTAAACTGGCAGTATGAACAAATAAGGCTTGATCTTTCACTAAATCATTGATCCGGCCGGGAGTCCCAACCACAATATGAGGCTGATGTTTTAATTTCTCAATCGTTCTCTGCTTGTCCGTTCCACCAATAAAGCAGCGGGAAACAATGTTGCTATCCTTCGTGATCTTTAGTATTTCTTGATAAATCTGTTGTGCAAGTTCACGGGTTGGAGCAGTAATCACTGCTTGTACCTGTTCAGAATCTGAATTCACCTTCTCAATGATCGGCAATAGATATGAATGTGTTTTTCCCGTTCCTGTCTGGGATTGACCAATCGCACTTTGCCCTTTTAAAATCAGTGGGATCATTTTCTTTTGAATTTCTGTTGGTTCGTAGAAACCCAGTTCTTCTACAGCTTCATTAATGAAAGACTGGAAACCGAATTGTAGAAATAAATTCTTTTTCATTCTTTACATCTCCTTTTATCAAAATATCCTTTTATTTACGCTGTCATCGGGATGGATGCAAAGTCGAACACATCAATCACCATAGATATATATAAAATTTACGGATCACTTTATCACCACGAGTGATTTTATCTTAACGTTAGCAAGCGTCATATTTAAAGAACATCTAACCATTATAATATTTTTTTGGCAAAACATCTAGTTCATACTTATTTTAATTTGAGATGATATTGTATGAATACCCTTTTTTCACCTATTGCATACTCTATACTGACGAGGAATTTATTCGAATGAAAGGAGGCTGTCATAATGCCGCCTAGAAGAATGAGGAATCAGGGCCAGGATATGCGAAATCCTTTCGGGATGAGACAGCAGCGGGGATTCAACGGGTTCGGAATGCAGCAGCCTAAAAGGAATGGCTTTGGACTGGGGCAGACGCAGGGGCAGACGCAGCCACCTCCGTTTCAGTTTGGAGGACAACGCCAAAATCAAGGATTCAATATGGGGATGAACCAGAGAGGAAAAAGCCGGGGTACAGGTAAAGGTGGTTTATTGTCTAAGCTTCTTAAAAAGGGGGATAACCAGAATACAGGCGGAGGATTATTACAACAATTTTCCAGAGGGGATTCACCTTCCAACACGACTGGCTTTGAACGATCTCCACAGGCAGCCGGCGGAATCCTCCAGAGCTTATTGAACCCCGGTAATGTGAATTCCTTTTTATCCAATACACAGCAAATGCTCCAGACCGCTCAACAACTGGGGCCGATGTTCCAACAATATGGACCTATGGTGAAAAATATCCCGTCACTATGGAAGTTATATCGTGGATTCAAAGATATGTCTGCCGATGATGCGTCCGACGACGGGAAAAACGAAGACAAGAAAGAGGATATCGACATCCCTGAAGTTGAATCCACCGTTAAGAGAAAAAAGAAAAAGAAACCATCAGTAGAAAATTCAGAGAAAAGTGAAGATCCTGATGATAACCAGGCACCATCACAGTCTAAATCAGGATCAAAGCCCAAACTGTATATTTAAGACCGGGATCCCTAAAGGTACTGAATCACCTATTTAGGGATTTTTTTAACGCCCAATCAAAGGCATTTCGATAAGGAAAGGATCACATTATTATCGTTCTCTTTGTCAGGAGGACTGTTCTCCTTTATAATGAAGACAAAACCTTTTCTCATGTAGGAGGATATTCATAGATGGAAATTATTAAGATTACTCCGAGAGGCTATTGTTACGGTGTTGTAGATGCAATGGTCATTGCAAGAAACGCTGCATTAGACAAATCGCTTCCTCGTCCAATTTATATTTTAGGCATGATCGTTCACAACAAGCACGTGACTGACGCATTCGAAGAAGACGGGATCATTACCCTGGATGGCAGCAACAGAAAAGAAATCATCGAGCAAGTTAACGAAGGAACTGTTATCTTCACCGCTCATGGAGTCTCTCCTGAAGTGAAAGAAATAGCCAAACAAAAAGGACTTGTCACACTTGACGCAACGTGTCCCGATGTAACGAAAACACATGATCTGATTCGCGCTAAAGAAGCGGAAGGTTACGACGTGATCTATATCGGTAAAAAAGGACATCCAGAGCCTGAAGGAGCTGTCGGGGTTGCACCCGATATCGTGCATCTCGTGGAAACAGCTGAAGATGTAGAAAAACTTTCTATTGAAAACGAAAAAATCATTGTGACAAACCAAACGACCATGAGTCAATGGGATGTATTGGATACGATGGATAAAGTGAAGGAAATGTATCCTCACGTTGAACTGCATAAAGAAATATGCCTGGCTACCCAGGTTCGTCAGGAAGCAGTTGCTGAACAAGCTGGTGATGCAGATGTTCTCATCGTCGTAGGAGATCCTAAGAGTAATAACTCCAACCGCCTTGCTCAGGTATCAAAGGATATCGCAGGTACTCCTGCACATCGCATTTCAGACATTAGTGAATTGGATATAGAATGGATAAAAGATGCGGGCGTCGTTGCTGTAACAGCCGGTGCATCCACACCTACTCCAATCGTAAAAGAAGTCATTAAATTCCTTGAAGCTTTTAATCCAAATGATGAATCCACTTGGACAAGAGAGCGTAATGTTCCATTAAATAAGATTCTCCCTAAGGTACGAAAAGCTAAATTGGGAACAAAATAAGTGAAAGGCCCCTTAGAATTTCTAAGGGGCCTTCATCTTTACATATAAGTAAATGGGTTGGTTTCAGCTTTTGACGCGAATATATTGACGATATACCCTTTTTCCGAGGATTTTTTCGCTAAATAACTGGCCACTCCATCCTTCATGACCTTTTCGATGTGATGACCTGCATCTACGACATTCAGACCCATCATCATGGCGTCGTGGGCGGTATGGTAATAGATATCTCCTGAGACGAATACATCCGCCCCCTGTCTTTTCGCTTTTCCGATAAACTTATTTCCATCTCCGCCAAGCACCGCTACTTTCTTCACTTTTGCTTCCCCATCACCGATGACTCTGATTCCGTCCATACCAAATGTTTCTTTTACAACTAAAGCAAATTCCTTAAGACTCATCTCATTTTGTAGGTGTCCGATTCTACCTAAGCCTAAAGCGGGTGATCCGTTTTTAAGGGAATAGATATCATAGGCAACTTCTTCATAAGGATGATGGGTAAACATGGCTTTCAACACTTTTTTCTCTGAAGAAACAGGGTAAACCGTCTCCACTTTTTCTTCTGCTACTTCCTCAAGGGTGCCTTGCTTCCCGATATGAGGGTTCGTGCCCTCCTCAGGAAGGAATCTCCCCTTTCCTTCAGTCGAAAAGCTGCAATGTGAATAGTTTCCGATATGTCCTGCTCCCGCATTACCGAGGGCAGTCCGGAGTTCCATTGCATTTTCTGTTGGCACATAAACGACCAATTTACGGAGCTCCTCATGGTGGGTAGGGACGAGTACAGACGTATCCTGCAAATGTAACATGTCGGACAGAAGGTCATTCACTCCCCCTGTCGCCACATCAAGATTCGTGTGAGCCGCATACACCGCAATATCATGCTTGATTAACTTCTCGATCATCCGTCCCTGATACGTATCCGTTTGCAGTGACTTTAGTGGACGAAAAAGCGGTGGGTGGTGTGCAATGATTAATTTCACATTGTTTTTGATTGCTTCATCCACCACATTCTCCAATACATCCAAGGTGATCATCACATTTTCAACCTTTTCGTTCAACTTACCAATTTGAAGACCAATGGGATCCCCATCTTCTGCTAAATGTTTTGGTGAAAATTGCTCAAACAGCTGAATGATCTCATGGCCGTTTACTGTTTTCATAGGATCAGAACCTCCTCCACCATTTTTATTTTTTGAATGAGTTCCCGTTTTCGTTCTTCCAACGCATCCGTTTTTTCTGCTTTTTCCATGTTATTCAATATATTCTTCCATTGATGAAGCTCCTGATTCCATTTTTTCAAAAATGCATCGTTACGCTCCTTCATCAAAAATGGACCGAGCAGCAACTCTTTTTCAAGCTCACCAGAGTAGTGACGTCTCGGCTTTCCTTTTTCCGCCACTAGAATTTCATACACCTTATCATCTTCTTCAAGAATTTCTTCCCCTATTAAGTCCCATTCATTATCCATAAGCCACGTCCGGATGGACCTTGCACTCACATTGGGCTGAAGAATTAACCTGGGTTGATTGGTTAGCTTTGCTTTACCCGCCTCCAGGATAGAGGCAATCAATGTCCCCCCCATTCCGGCGATCGTAATACAATCCACTTCACCTGGAGAAATCACTTCCAGCCCATTCCCTAATCTTACTTCGACCTTTTGAGTTAATTTGGCATCTTCCACTTGTTTCTTGGCAGAAAGATATGGCCCTTTCACTACTTCTCCTGCGATGGCAGAGGATGCAATGCCTTTATTGACAGCGTAGCACGGTAAGTATGCATGATCCGAACCGATATCAGCGATTTTCGATTGCTTGGGTATGTATGAAACAACTGTTTCTAGTCGTTTTGATAACTGTTGAATATTCATTCGTTCACCTTTAATCATTTTTATTGGGTAAATCATATACGATAATCATTCTAACCAACTTTACACAATAAAAAAAGTCCTTTGCCCAAAAGACAAAGAACCTTTTTCAATCATTGATTATTTAAGTGATTTAATCCAGTCTGCCATAGCATCCAGATTTCCTTCTTCTACTAGACCAGCCGGCATCATACCTTTACCGTTTTTGATCGTTTCTTTAATCTCGTCTTTAGATAGCTTTGTTCCTTTTAGAGCAGGACCGGCGCCACCTTCATAGTTTCCACCATGACAAGATACGCAAGACTCTTTGTACTTAGCTTCCGGATCGAATTCTCCGCTTGAAGCCTGTTCGCCTTCTTTACCTTCCATTTCTCCGTGACCTTCTTCTTTTGCTTTTTCATCAGCGTTATTAAGGCCTTCTAAAGATAAGAAGAAAACAAGACCAATTCCAAGAGCCATGATAAGTACGAATGGAATAATTGGATTACGATTCATGATTTTAACCTCCTTTATGTACAACATCCAAAAATAGTGCTCTTTTCAACACTTTATATTTTACTGTAAAAAACGACAAAGTAAAAGTACTATCAATTAACTTTTCCATCTTTCTCACAAATTAGACACATTTCGTGTGAAAAAAGGAAAGTTTTCAGTAAAAGAAGGAGAGCCCTACTGCCCCAAGAACGGACCAATAGAGCTCCTGATTGCTATTATGATGTTTTCACCTTATTGACATCCTATCAGCCTTGAAATGACCATTCTCTGAACTTCTGAGGTCCCTTCACCGATTTCAAGGAGCTTGGCATCCCGTAGATATCTTTCCACGTGATATTCTTTCATGTAACCGTATCCACCATGAATCTGAATGGCTTCATCCGCTACTTCCATACTGATTTCCGAAGCGTAAAGCTTACACATGGATGCTTCCTTCGAAAATGGTCTACCTTGATCTTTCAGCCACGCTGCCTTATGAACCATATTCCTTGCCAGTTCGATCTTCATTGCCATGTCAGCAAGCTTAAATTGCGTGACTTGAAACTGTGATAAGGTTTTGCCAAATTGCTTTCTTTCCTTGGAATACTGCAGTGCTTTATCAAAAGCAGCCTGAGCCACACCAACAGCCATAGCACCGATTCCAATCCTTCCACCGTCCAGGGTGACAAGGAACTGCTTGAAACCTTCTCCTTGCTTTCCTAACAGGTTTTCTTTAGGTACTTCCACATCTTCAAGAACCAACTCAGTCGTGTTTGATGAATGAAGGCCCATTTTTTCATAATTATCGATTACCGTAAATCCTTTTGCTTTAGTCGGAACGATAATCGCACTAATTTCTTTGTTCCCATTGTTTCTACCAGTAATCGCTGTTAAAGCGAGATGATTCGCATAGCTTGCATTGGTAATATAGCATTTATTACCGTTAATGACCCATTTATCCCCTTTATCTTCTGCAGTGGTTTGGGTGCCGCCTGCATCGGAACCTGCATTAGGTTCTGTCAGGCCGAAAGCACCAAATGATTCCCCTGTACAGATCGGCGTTAAGTATTCCTGCTTTTGTTCATGAGATCCAAATAAGTTAATGGGTGCTCCACCGAGAGAAATATGAGCAGAGTACGTAATACCTGTCGATGCACATGCTCTGCTAAGCTCTTCGGTTACAATTGCGAAACTGACCGTGTCGGCGCCTGCCCCTCCATATTCCTCGGGAAACGGAAGACCCATCATCCCCAGATCAGAAAGCTTCTTGAAAATTTCTTTAGGAAACTCCTTAGTGCGGTCCCGATCCAATGCACCGGGAGCCACTTCTTCCTCAGCAAATTCCCTGATTGTCTTTTTAATCATTGTTTGTTCTTGTGTTAAGTCGAAATTCATCCTTATCCCCCTTGTCTAACTTTGATGACTGAAAGCCCTAACTCCATTTCCATAATAGCGCTTTCAAACATAATCACTGCACTCTATGAATGCGCTCTCATTCTTATTATAAAAGGGAATAGTGAATTTTCTCAACTTTAAAAAACTTTTAAATTTTCAGAAGTTATAGTGATATAAAAATAATTAGTAGAACTCCCCCTGCCATACCGGAAAGGGAAAGATAACCCAGCTTCCATTTCAAACCTGCACTTATCCATAGGAAACAGTTCAGAAATAGGGTTATGTACATTCCGACAGAACTCCTGCCGAATAACTCTTCTGTTATTTCTATGGAGGACAGAAGAAGTATACAAGCGGCAGTCATATACAAGAGCAAAGGAGAAAATTGTTTTTTAGTATAATAAATTCCTGTCGCTACTAATAATCCGACAAAACTTGCCAAAATCGTTGTTTGCAAAACGATTGACAATTCAGTAAAATAAATGACAAATAATGAAATCAATATCGCACAAATAGAATTTAAGAAGTCTTTGAGCAATATCTTCTTTTTGGCAGTCTTATGAGTACTGTGTTCCATACCATCTCCTTCGGTATATAATGCAAGGAGATAGTCACAATAGTGCTCTGGCAGCATATTAGCTTGCTTCCAAAGTTGTATTTCATTCACAATCAATTCTTTTCTTGATTTTTTTACTCTTTTCACAGTTGTTGTCACACCTTTAACTCTTAAATCTTTTAGCTACATTCGTCAAAGGTGTTGAAAAACCCTTTATTTAGAGCAAAAAAAACCACCTCTATACAATAGAGGCAGTAAATAGGGTTTCTATTCTAAAAAGTCCTTTAATCGTTTGCTTCTGCTTGGATGACGCAGTTTTCTTAAAGCTTTTGCTTCAATTTGACGAATACGTTCCCTTGTTACACCGAAGACTTTCCCTACTTCTTCTAGTGTGCGGGTTCTTCCATCGTCCAGACCAAAGCGTAATCGAAGAACATTTTCTTCACGATCTGTTAAAGTATCCAGAACATCTTCAAGCTGTTCTTTTAATAGTTCGTAGGCAGCATGTTCTGATGGAGATTGAGCTTCTGCATCTTCAATGAAATCACCAAGATGAGAATCGTCTTCTTCACCAATTGGCGTTTCAAGGGATACAGGCTCTTGAGCGATCTTAAGGATTTCCCGAACCTTTTCAGGTGTCAGATCCATTTCTTCTGCTATTTCTTCCGGTGCCGGTTCACGCCCTAGATCTTGCAATAACTGCCTTTGTACACGAATAAGCTTGTTAATGGTTTCCACCATATGAACCGGGATACGAATCGTTCTGGCCTGGTCAGCGATCGCACGGGTAATGGCTTGACGAATCCACCAGGTTGCATACGTACTGAATTTGTACCCTTTACGGTAATCGAACTTTTCTACCGCTTTAATCAGACCCATATTTCCTTCTTGGATAAGATCTAGGAATAGCATACCTCGACCAACGTAACGCTTGGCAATACTTACAACAAGTCGCAGGTTCGCTTCAGCAAGACGTCGCTTAGCTTCCTCATCGCCTTCTTCAATCCTCTTGGCGAGATTAATCTCTTCCTCTGCAGATAAGAGATCAACTCTTCCAATTTCCTTCAGATACATACGGACAGGATCATTTATTTTAACTCCTGGAGGAACGCTTAAATCATTCAGATTGAATTCTTCTTCCTCTTCTTTCTCTAACTCTGTAGCACCCGGATCATCATCTTCGTCATTTTCATTGATAATTTCTACACCTTGTTCACCTAAGTGTTCGTAGAATTCATCCATTTGATCGGAATCTAACTCAAACCCTGATAATTTATCAGCAATATCTTCGTATGTGAGGACTCCTCTTTTCTTACCTTGGTTAACTAAAAATTCTTTCACCTGATCAACTGTTAATTCTGATGCTATTTGTTTGGAACGCGCTGACTTTTCAGCCATTTGTTCCCCTCCTTCCAACTTCCTTACAAAACTTTATAGAGACTTACGCAGCTGTAAGATTTCCATTGCTATTTGTGCTTCTTTTCGGTAATCCTTTAGTCGTTCTGCTTCTTTTCTTTCCACTTCTTTTTCTTTTATTCTCAACATCTTTTGATGTTTTAACACCTGATTGACATAATCTACTAATTCCTGGTCCGTACTTTCTTCGCTTATTGACATCATTTCAATGTCCGTTACGATCCTTCTTAACCTCTCATCGGGAAGATACCCGATAAAGGCACTGGCACTTGGAGGCAGACCTTCTTCATAATAACCCAATAAATAAGTAATAATAGCCTGATGTTCATCAATATTAAGGTTAGTACCTGCAAGCCACTCCTGAATCTTATAAGCGATGTTCGGGTCCTTAAGCATATAGGCAATCAATCTTCTCTCAGCCGTTTGATAAGCGGGTAATAGTTTTGACTGAGTCTTCCTCGAGAAATTGCCTTGCATACCTACCTGTTTAGGCGGTTTGGAATTCCGTTTGTCAGGGCCTTCCAGTTCAAAGAGCTGCTGTTGAAGAGCATCAAGAGATAATTGGAACTCATCTGCTAAATACCTTAAATAATAATCCTTTTCAACCGCTTTACTCAGTTGGGTAATTTCCTTAAGTATGTCTTCTATATACTTAAGGCGATCTCCTTCATCATTTAAGTTTTTATTCAGCTTATAGTACCGAAGTTTAAATGCCATGAACGTTAAGCTTGCCCCTATTACATCTTGTTGAAACTTTGTTGGACCATATTTTGAAATGTAGTCATCAGGGTCTAATTGTTCCGGTATTGTTGCGACACGAATGTTCAGCTGATGATTGTGCAGAAGATTTCCAGCACGGAATGCGGCTTCCACTCCAGCAGAATCACCGTCATAACATATGATCACGGAATCAGTCAGGCGTTTAAGCAGTCCGATTTGCTGCTCTGTTAATGATGTACCCATAGTGGCTACGCCATTTTCCACCTCTGCTTCACTGGCTGATATGACGTCGGCAAATCCTTCAAACAGAATGGCCTGCTGTTTTCTTCTAATCATTGAACGTGCGCCGTGATAGTTATAAAGAATGCTGCTTTTGTTAAAAATTTTCGTTTCAGGACTGTTTAAGTACTTCGGTTCATCATTCACATCGATGCTTCTTCCTGAAAAAGCGACCGTATTCCCTTTCGTATCAACTATAGGGAACATGATTCTTCCCCTGAAGCGATCCAAGAAGGAATTGTCTCTTTCCCTTCTAACGAGTAAACCCGCCGCTTCCATCAGTTCCAGGGAATAGCCTCTCTTCTGAAGAAACTTAACCGTGAAATCCCAGCTTGGAAGCGACCATCCAATCTGAAATTTAGTAATGCTTTCAGTCGTAAACCCCCGAGCCAATAAATATTCGAGAGCTTCCTGACCTTCTTTTGTATTTAGAAGGAGATGATGGTAAAATTTACTTAATAATCCATGAGCTTCCATCATTTGTTTTTCATCTTCTTGAGGGGGAAGCTCCCTTTCAGACGAAGATGTCTGTATGGAGATTTCTTCTCCTACTTTAGATCCAAGCTTTTGCGCTGCTTCCAGGAAGCTTAAACCATCAACATCCATTAGAAACGTAAACGCATTTCCCCCGGCCCCACATCCGAAACAGTGAAATATTTGTTTGTCAGGGGAAACAGAAAAAGATGGAGTATTCTCTCCATGAAACGGACACAAACCGAAATAATTGCGTCCCTGCTTTTTCAGTTGTACATAATCACTGACGACATCTACGATATCGGTTGACGATAATATTTTATTTAACTTATCTTCAGGGATTCTTTCAGACACGATTTATCACCTGTTTTTATTTACCCTCTTAATCCATTCTGTACTTATTCCGATTCTCCTGCAATTTCCGACAAGATTTTATCGAAGCGAATACAAAAAGTTTCTCTGTCTTCATTTGTAAAAGGTTTAGGACCTTTCCCATAGTTGCCTCTACGGCGTTCTTTTGCTGCAACGTATCGATAATCGAGTGCCGTGACTATACTCTCTTCCCTGTAGGCTTTTCCCCTGGGAGAGATGGCATAAACTTTTTTGGGTAAAACCAATGACGCCAATCCAATATCCTGGGTAACCAGTACGTCATGTGATTTAACATGGTTCATGATGTATAAGTCCGCCGCTTCTTTGGAACTATCGACATATACCCATCTACCTTGATCAGGTGTGTTCTTTCTATGGGCATGAGAAGCAACAAAAACAACTTCAAAGCCATATCCTCTGGTAATTTTAATGATTTCCTGTTTTACCGGGCAAGCATCTGCATCTACATATACGGTAGACTTATGTTCGCTAATACTAACTATTCTACATCACTCCGTATTATCCTTCTCTGTTTATGAATATTCCTAGAGAATTGATAAAAATTGTCGAATTTTAATTAAGACGAGACTTGACATATCACAATAATTAGTTTATTCCTTAAGAGTTTAGTCTAAACCTATTTTAAATATTTTTATCACAATTTTTTATTATAGTATAATCGGACAAGTTTGACCACTATAAAAACTCAATTTATAAAACCTTTGATTGTTTCCTTTTGGATCCACCAAAAAAGAATGATCCTTTCCCTTTCAGTTCAGGGAGAGGATCATTCTTTTTTACAAGTTAATTGCTTGAGTGCTGGTATATATTCGTAATGACATTGGCTGTTTCTTCTACAGCTTTATTCGTTACGTCAATCACATGGCAACCGATGCGATTCGTTATTTTCTCGAAATATTTCAGCTCATCTTCAATGCGTTGGATGTTTGCATAGCTCGCCTGATCATTCAACCCTAATGACTTTAATCTTTCCCGGCGAATCGTATTCAACTTCTCAGGACTAATCTTTAATCCGAAGCACTTCTTCGGAGAAACCATAAATAATTCCTCTGGTGGATCGACTTCAGGTACTAGTGGTACATTGGCAACCTTAATTCTCTTCAGGGCAAGATATTGTGATAACGGCGTCTTTGAAGTTCTGGAGACACCTACAAGTACAATATCCGCTCTAAGGATGCCGCGGGGGTCTCGGCCATCATCGTACTTGACGGCAAACTCTATCGCTTCCACTTTCTTGAAATAATCATCATCCAGCTTTCTTACCGTTCCCGGTTCGAACAACGGTTCCTTTTGGTAAGCTGATTGATATTTATCCATTAATGGACCGATAATATCAAATGCATACAATTCTTCTCTTTCAGCTTCTTTTTTAATATAAGCACGCATATCCGGCTTTACGAGAGTGTACACGATCAGGCCCTGGTTTAATTTCGCCAGGGAAATCACTTCATCGATATGCTCTAAGTCCTCTACATACGGAAAGCGCTTAATGACCGTATTGGAACCATTGAATTGGCTAATTGCCGCTTTTGTGACTAGTTCAGCAGTTTCACCCACCGAGTCGGATACAACATAGATGATCGGTTCTTTCACGATCGTTCACCACCTTCTAATATTCATCTGCTAACGCTACAAATGCTTTCGTGATATTGGTTTTTGTAATTCTGCCTATGACCTCTAAATCGCCTTTCTCTGTTTTCTTAATCACCGGTACAGAGTCGATTTGCTTATGAATCAAGTCCTTGGCCACACCTATTAGCTGGTCATCCTTTTCACAGACCGTGATATTAGGCATTCTCGTCATAATGATATTCACCGGCAAGGTACTTAGTTCCTGCTTCCCGATGCTCGCCCTTAATAGATCCTTACGGGACAGAACGCCAACTAAGTACGTATTGGCATCCACTACAAACAATGTTCCTACGTCCTCAAGGAACATTGTAACAATGGCATCATACACAGAAACATTTTCGTTCACCACTACAGGAATCGATTGATAATCTTTAACATATATTTTGTTAAGGTTTTCTGTCAACAGCTGCGTTCCAGTTTTCCCTGTATAGAAATATCCCACTCTGGGACGGGCATCGAGGTAACCCGCCATGGTTAGAATGGCTAGATCAGGTCTGAGAGTCGCCCTGGTCAAGTTTAATTGATCCGCGATTTGTTCACCAGTGATAGGTCCGTTGTCTTTAACTATTTGTAAGATGTGTTCTTGACGCTTATTAAGTTCGATTGTTACTCACCACCTAACGGACAAACGATTTATGTTATACTTTATATGAAATATTATATACTATTTAAAGAAAATGAAAAGAGCATATTATCATTCAATTGTGTCAACACTATATTTTAAATTTCACCTAACACAGATTATCTTTTTTTGATACAAACTTCAAATCTTTTCCCTTCTACTGATCAGTAGTTGTTTTTATTTCTTTATCATGATAAAATGTCTTCATCTTATATTCAATCATGCTATGACGGATCAATAAGTACTTGCTGCATTCAAGCGACCAGGGACGGTGAAAGCCTGGAAAGCAGGGAAACGGCAATCCCGAGCTATTTTACATTTAAAAGTGGGTATACATGACGTATATCAACTAGGGTGGAACCGCGAGTATCAAGCTCGTCCCTAGGCTATAAGCCTAGGGACGAGCTTTTTTATTTTATTACATACAAGATGAAAAGGAGTGACTTTTATGTCAATGGAACAAGTAGTAAATTTAGCGAAGCATCGCGGATTTGTTTTCCCGGGTTCTGAAATTTACGGTGGACTTGCTAACACGTGGGATTACGGTCCACTAGGTGTAGAGTTAAAAAACAATATTAAAAAAGCATGGTGGAAAAAATTCGTTCAGGAATCCCCTTACAATGTGGGTCTTGATGCAAGTATCTTAATGAATCCGCAAACTTGGGTAGCTTCTGGTCACGTTGGGAACTTTAACGATCCAATGATCGACTGTAAGCAATGTAAAACACGCCATCGTGCAGACAAAATCATCGAAAATGCCCTTGAAGAAAAAGGCATCGAGATGATAGTGGATGGACTTTCATTTGAAAAAATGGAAGAAATCATCAAAGAGCACAGTATCGTGTGCCCTGATTGCGGAAGCCAGGATTTCACCGATATCCGTCAATTCGATTTAATGTTTAAGACTCATCAAGGTGTGACAGAATCTTCTACAAATGAAATCTATTTACGCCCAGAAACAGCACAAGGTATATTTGTTAACTTCAAGAATGTTCAGCGCTCCATGCGTAAGAAAATGCCTTTCGGTATTGCTCAAGTCGGAAAAAGCTTCCGAAATGAAATTACACCTGGTAACTTCACATTCAGAACACGTGAATTTGAACAAATGGAACTGGAATTCTTCTGTAAACCGGGAGAAGACCTCGAATGGTTCTCTTACTGGCGTGAGTTCTGTAAAAATTGGTTGCTTAACCTCGGAATGAACGAAGATAACATGCGTTTACGCGATCATGATCAAGATGAATTATCACATTACAGTAATGCAACTACGGATATTGAGTACAAATTCCCATTTGGTTGGGGAGAGCTTTGGGGTGTAGCAGATCGAACTGACTTTGACCTGAAGCGTCATATGGAACATTCGAATGAGGACTTCCACTACATGGATCCTCAAACAAATGAAAAGTATGTACCATACTGTATTGAACCATCCCTAGGTGCAGACCGTGTCACTCTTGCATTCCTATGTGACGCCTTTGAAGAAGAGGAGCTTGAAAATGATTCACGTACAGTGCTCCGCTTCCATCCGGCACTGGCTCCATTTAAAGCAGCGGTCCTGCCCCTTTCGAAAAAGTTATCTGATGATGCAATCAAGGTGTATGAAGAATTATCACAGGATCTTATGATTGACTTCGACGAAACAGCATCAATCGGTAAACGCTACCGACGTCAAGATGAAATCGGTACACCATTCTGTATCACATTTGACTTTGACTCGGTTGAAGATGGCCAAGTGACCGTACGTGACCGTGACACAATGGATCAGGTAAGAATGCCGATCAGCGAAGTAAAGGCGTTCTTGCAAGAGAAGATTAAATTCTAAAACCTAAAGCGAGACGGCTCGTTCAGAGGCGACAAGCATAAGATAGCCCTGCCTGAAAGGCGTTCTTTGCCTTTTTGGCAGGGTTGACTTATGACCTCGAGCCTCTAAGCCCCGGAGCTAGCAGACACCTAAAGCGGAGGGGCTTTGCCTAGAGGCGACAAGCATAAGACGAACATACCGGAAAGGCGTTCTTTGCCTTTTTGGTATGTTTGACTTATGACCTCTAGCCTCTAAGCCCCGGAGCTAACAGACACCTAAAGCGGAGGGGCTTTGCCTAGAGGCGACAAGCATAAGACGAACATACCGGAAAGGCGTTCTTTGCCTTTTTGGTATGTTTGACTTATGACCTCGAGCCTCTAAGCCCCGGAGCTAGCAGACACCTAAAGCGGAAACAAAACCCCATAAAAAACAGGCCCATTCACCATGGTGAATGGGCCCTTTCTATATAATCACAAACAGCATTATAAGCTAGAATAAGTCCTTAAGGTTATCCATTTGGTCTAGGAACCTCCTGGATTTTAATGTCAGACCTGAATTTTCATCGTAATAAGTCCTGATTACCCGCTTCAATTGACTCTTTGTTTCATCTTTCACCGATATATTTCCCAATCGATTGATATCGAAATAGTAAAATACCCTCAGAAGCTTCACAGTGCTCTGCGAGATCGGAAAATGATGAGGATCTTCACTTAAACAACGATGACAGATGAATCCATTTTCTTTAAATGAGAAAGCGAACTCACCATCCGCCTCCCCGCATACACTACATCCATTCAAATGAGGATACAACCCTAATACAGGGAGCATCTTCATTTCAAATATGTGCATAAGAATTTCGGGATCATAGTCTTCATTTAAATAGTGAATGGTCTTATAAAGCAATTCAAATAGAAATGGGTTCGGTTTCCGGTCTTCTGTCGCTTTGTCCAGAAGGTCGACGATGTAAGTGGCATAAGCCGTCTTAAACAGATCTTCCCGCACATGCCTTAACGATTCAACCATCTCTCCCTGTTGGAGTGTACCCAGCCCACTTCCTTTAATAAAAAGGAAATAACCATATGTAAACAATTGTGAAATGGCGGATAGACGGCTATTAGGTTTCTTTGCCCCTCTAGCCATCAATCCTATCTTTCCGAATTCTCGTGTGTATATGGTAACAATCTTGTTCGACTCACCGTAATGATTCGTTCTGATAACGATTCCTTCACACTTCTGCAGCATATAGCCACCTCCCGACATCAATCCATCCGGGTGATGACAAGCTTATCACGTTAAAGGAAAATCAACTTCCGCTGTTTCTTCTTCAAAGCTGTAAGGATCCTCTACCGTCTCCTTTTCAAGCTCCTTAAAAAGTAAATAGGTGTCTATACTTCCTGTCTGCGAAAAAAATTTCCATGTTAAGTCTAACATAAAAAACCCACCTTTCTGGATTTAAACTAGCAAGACTTCATAAGCTTTCTTGTGATTAGAATGAGCATTTTCTCTCTAAAAGATGCGGCCTAAATATTGTTAATTCGGCTATCAATATTCCTCGTCGCTGAATCCAAAGTCACGCAGGGTAGAAGATCGGTTTCTCCAATCCTTCTGTACCTTCACCCATAGCTCAAGATAAACCTTTGATCCCAACAGGTTCTCAATGTCGACACGGGAGCGCTTTCCTACTTCCTTTAGCATCGATCCCTGTTTTCCTATGACAATCCCTTTTTGCGAGTCTCTCTCCACAATAATGGTTGCGATCACGTCAATAAGGTCCTTCTCTTGCTTTCGCTCCATTTTATCGATCACGACTGCAATGCTGTGGGGAATCTCTTCCCTTGTCAGGTGCAGGACCTTCTCACGTATGAGTTCTGAAACGATAAAACGTTCAGGATGGTCTGTAATTTGATCAGCAGGATAAAATTGAGGTCCTTCTGGCAGTTGATCCTTTAATAATTGTAGAAGGTTATCTACATTATTTCCTTCAAGTGCTGAAATCGGAACAGTCGCCGCGAAAGGAAACAGGTCATTATATTGTTGAATCATCGGCAATAGCGCATCAGGGTGAATTTGATCAATCTTATTAAGAATAAGGAAAACAGGCGTTTTGACCCCTTTTAACTTCTCGATGATGAAGTGATCTCCTTTTCCCAAACCTTCTTCTACGTTGACCATAAACAAAATGACGTCCACTTCTTTTAAAGTGTTCTGAGCAATCTTCATCATGAAGTCTCCCAGTTTATGTTTCGGTTTGTGTATCCCTGGAGTATCGATGAATATCATTTGTGCATCATCTGTGGTGAAAACTCCCTGAACTTTGTTTCGTGTTGTTTGAGGCTTATCACTCATAATCGCAATCTTTTGACCGATTACACGGTTCAGGAAAGTGGACTTCCCTACGTTCGGCCGTCCGATGATGGAAATAAAGCCTGATTTGTATTCTGTATTACTGCCTATATTACTCATTTAAATCCTCCGGTGAAAAAGCTCCTGGTAATAGTTCTGCAACGGTTAGTTCTTCCACATCGCCTTTAAGGTTTGTCAGTACGACTTTCATCTCTTTCGGACATAACTCTGAAATGACCTGACGACAGGCTCCACATGGCGGCACCGGTCTTGCCGTGTCTGCTACAACCGCAATCATTGAATAGTCTGTATCGCCTTCTGAGTATGCTTTGAATAGGGCTGTTCTTTCAGCACAATTACACATACTGTAGGCTGCATTCTCGATATTACAACCGTGATATACCTTACCATCCTTAGACAGAAGGGCCGCTCCAACCTTAAATTTACTATATGGTACGTATGCTTTTTCTCTCGCTAGTTTAGCTTCTTGTATCAATTGTTCTGCATTCATTCGTTTAACTCTCCTTTTAACCCTTACAAATTCATTTTACTACAATTTTCATAAAAGAAAATGGGCTGTTATCATTTTGTAATAAAATAGTTAGATAATTCAAACTATTTATCGATTTTGTCCTTTGCTCCACTTATTCTATACAAGTATAAGAACGTTTTCAAATGAATTAAAGGCTGCGGGAAAGAAATCGTTCAATTTCTCTCCTACA
The DNA here is from genome assembly GCF_056159585.1 of Rossellomorea sp. ABR4_004. Lineage (NCBI taxonomy): Bacteria > Bacillati > Bacillota > Bacilli > Caryophanales > Bacillaceae > Rossellomorea > Rossellomorea sp. ABR4_004. Next base: position 830,895 of record NZ_JBSWVM010000001.1, read on the forward strand.
GCCTTTGTTTTTAAGGTATTCTTATCTTCTCTGAGTCTCATTAAAGAGCAGTGATAAGTCCAAGCAGCTTTGGGATGAATATAATGGCACCCACAATCGCTGTACAAACGGCAAAGAGTAAGACAGCCGCCGAAGCAAGGTCCTTTGCCGCTTTCGCCAAGGGGTGGTAGTCTGAAATTGAGAGATCCACTGCCTTTTCGATAGCCGTATTCATGGTTTCAAGTGCCAGTACGGAAAACACCAATATGATCAGGATGATCCATTCCATGGTAGATACGGAAAGCAGATACCCTAAGATAAAAACAATGATCCCTACACATGAGTGAATCCTGAAATTCTGCTCCGTGGACCATACAGATTTAATCCCATCTGCCGCATATCCAAAAGACTTCAAGAACCTGAATAGGCCGAACTTAGTCCCTTTTGAGTCCATACTCATCTAGAATATCCTTTTGTCTCTGAAACATTTTCTTTTCATCCATTTCTTCCATATGATCATAGCCTAATAAATGCAGGAATCCGTGAAGAGCAAGAAAACCCAGTTCACGGGAAAATGAATGATTGTATTCTTCAGCCTGCTCTTTGGCTCGATCGATGGATATGATGATATCACCGAGTACCCGGGGAATTTGACCACCTACTATTTCGACTTCGTCCTCTCCCAGTTCTTCAAGAGCAAAGGAAATGACATCCGTCGGCTGGTCCTTATGGCGGTATTCACGGTTAATTTCCTGAATCCTTTCGTTCGTCACAAACGTAACCGACACTTCGCTGTCATCTTCGACCTCTTCTTTTTTTGCCGCAAAGTTCAAGATGTTTTGCACCAAACTTGTTTCCTCTTCGGATAATTTTTCAGTTTCATCAATAAAGTCGATCAATAATGTCATGCTTCTTCTCCTTTTGCTTTAAGTTCCGGATATTCTATTCTCGGATGAAAGATTCCATTCAGAGTCTCACAAAGAGACTTCTTGACTGTTTCTAATTGCTTCAATGAAATATCGCATTCGTTAAACTGACCGTCTTGCAGGCGGTCTTGTACGATGGAATGAACAAGCTGTTGAATCTCTCCCTGCGTGGGTGATTTCTTCGATCTGACAGCCGCTTCTACACTATCCGCAATGCTAATAATGGCCGCTTCCCTTGTTTGTGGTTTGGGACCGGGATATCGATAATCTTCTTCTTTAACATCTTTCCCTTGTTCCTTAGCCTTATAATAAAAGAATTTCAACAAGGTTGTCCCATGATGCTGCTCGGCAATATCGACGATTTCCTTTGGCAGCTTATGCTTCCGCAGCATGTCTGCACCATCTGAAGCATGACTTATAATAACATCCCTGCTCGTCTCAGGCGAGACCCGATCATGAGGATTTTCCATATTAAGCTGATTTTCTATAAAAAAGTGTGGCCTTTTTGACTTTCCGACATCATGATAGTAGCAGCCGACTCTCGCTAATAGTCCGTTTGCACCAATGGATTCACATGCAGATTCTGCAAGATTCGCTACCATGACACTGTGATGATATGTACCAGGTGCGTCAGTCAGCAGCTTCTTCAATAATGGTTGTGTAGGGCTTGAAAGTTCTACCAGCCTCATGGAAGAAAGTATGCCAAACCCTGCCTCGAAAAACGGCAGAAAACCGATTGTTAATATAGAGGAACTGATTCCCGATACCAGGGCAAACACGAGATAATACACATATTCACTGTTCGAATATGAGGTTCCGCTTAATAGAATCAAGAACCCGAGGATCAAAATATTCACAAGCGCTACGTAAATCCCCGCTCTTAATATATTGGAGCGCTGATTACGGTTCACCAGGAAAAGAATTCCGGATACGCCACTAAATAGCGTATATATCGCAATTTCAATATCGATTGATCCTGAAAACTGCTGATGAAATACGATACTCGAGCACGCAGAAAGGATAAACACCATCATCATAGCGATCCGCTCATTCAGTAAGATCCTCAGTATCATCCCGGTGAACGCTGCAGGGAATATAAAGGCTATATCATTGATTTCCAACTGCTCTATGAGTCCCACAATCTTCATGATTAAGAGTGAGATCACAAACACGATGCTCGTGAGGATTAAATAATTTTGTTTTCGTTCCTCGGTTACTTCCAATGTGTAGAAGAAATAATACAATGAACTGATCACCACAAGCACAAAGAGCGCCAATCCAATGTATGGGCGGAAGGAGAACGTATTTTCCACCATACCCAACGACTTCAGGATACTGTATTTTTTAGAGGTGATCATTTCCCCATCTTCCACGATGACGCCGCCTTCGATAATTTCGACCTTTTGTACATTCGCCTCGGCAAGTTTTTTTAACTCATCCGTTTTTTCAGCATCATAGTAAAGTGTCGGCTCCAAAGCGACTTTCCCCAATTTGACGGCAGCAGTGGATAAATCACCTTCGAAAGTGTAGTTGGTGATCCGCTGTTCTAAGTTCAATTTTGCTTCGTTTAGTTCTTCCTCTTTCACCCCGTTTTCCATGATGATTTTCATCTGTGTGGAAACGATGGTTTCTAGCCGCGACAAGTCATCCTCTGAAGCCACAAGTAGTATCTTTAACACGTCATCACTTAAACTGTTGGTTATATTATTATTTTTATCCTTAGGCAATTTTGCTTTCAGAAGTTTCAGCTGATCATCGATAGCGGTATTTTGGGAAGGCTTTAGATCATCTTCTTCACCTGCCTGTGGTGAAGATTCTTTCTTCACTTCATTTACACTTTCAATCAATGAGCGAAGAAGGGAGATGGAGTTGTCTATCGCTCCTTCTTTCGTGGTATAAACATTCGCTACTTCAGCCTTTGCTTCTTCCTTCTTCTTCTCGGTAGCCTCATCATCAACGAATTTCTTAGGAGCCCTTATCGTAGTAGGAGCTTCTTCATACAGATTGATATCCAGGGTTTTCGGTTTTACATTTCCAAATAAAACCCCAAAAACAATAATGCCAAGTAACACAAATAAGAGATTAGTAAAGAGTCGGTAGCTAAGAAAGCTCCTTATTTTGAGTGAAAATGGGTGCGTTTGCATAAAGAACCCCCTGTTATGTAAGTACAATTTCAACCAGATCAAGGTATAAAGAGCTCACAGAAAGCATAAGAAAAAACAATCTAGCAATTATGTAAAATGATAACAGTTTTTCTCTTAATTATCCATGTTGAACCCGATAAAAAAAGATTGATCCCTGAATTCCCCACCTGTATTAACAGGTGGGACGAACACATTGGATCAATCTCTTTAGTGTTTTACTTTTCAATTGTTTCATAGGCATTGATGATTTTAGCGACTAATGGGTGACGAACCACATCCGCTTGATCAAGATAAATAAACGATACGCCTTTTACATCTTTTAATATTTTTTCAGAAGAAATCAGCCCTGACTCGCTTCCCCTCGGTAAGTCCACTTGAGACCGATCTCCTGTAATAATCATCTTCGAATCAAAGCCAAGTCTGGTTAAAAACATTTTCATTTGTGCTTTCGTTGTGTTTTGAGCCTCATCGAGGATGACAAACGCATCATCCAGTGTACGGCCTCTCATATAAGCAAGAGGAGCGATTTCAATGGTTCCTCGTTCTATCAACCGAGCTGTGTGCTCAGCCCCAAACACATCATGCAAAGCATCATATAAGGGACGTAGATAAGGGTCCACTTTTTCCTTCAGGTCACCCGGAAGGAAGCCAAGACTCTCTCCCGCTTCAACAGCAGGCCTTGTGAGAATTATTTTCTTTACTTGCCCATTCTTCAACGCATGTACCGCCATCACCACAGCAAGATAGGTTTTCCCCGTACCTGCCGGACCAATCCCAAACACCATATCGTGTTTTTTGATAGCCTGAATGTATTGGCGCTGCCCAAGGGTTTTCACCCTGATGGATTTACCTTTTGCATTTTTCGTTATTTCTTCATTGTACAAGTCTGTAAAGTATTCAAGTGTCCCTTGCTTGCCCATTTCCAGTGCATAATGGACATCTCTTTGGCCAATATTGATTCCTTTACGTATTACAGCTACGAGTCGATCTGAAACATCTAGAGCGAGACTTACATCTTCTTCCTTACCTGAAACCAGCAATTCTTCGCCTCTTGTTACGATCGAAACGTATAATTCCTGTTCTATTAATTTAAGGTGAGAATCTGAAACACCAAACAAAGCGATGGCTTCATTAGGGTTTTCAAGTTGTAATTTCATTAAGATTTCATCTGACATTCGTTAGTCTCCTTGAATAATTGGTTGTCCTACTGCAATATTTTCTAATACTTTGAAGTGAATTGTTACCCTAACTTTACCATTCTCAACCTTTTCTTGCAAAATTTTTTCACCTATGACTTCTGCATCCTCTGGTAGGGCGGACTCCAAATTACTCTTGGCCAGCTTCTTCGCCGCATCGATGGCTTCTGATTTCGTATAAGTTCTCTCTACATCTTCTTTCTCTTTAAAGCTTTTATCAATGTAATATATAGGCAGCTCCCACTTCAAGAAACGAAGGTTCTTTTTGTTCTCTTCCACGATAGACTCTTTATACTCAACTTTACCGAATCCCCAAACCGGAATATTGAAAGAGCCGACTCCGACATAATGCTTTCTCTTTTCATCGCCGCTAAAAACCACAAACTGGGATTTCAAAGGTAGATTAACGTTTGATTTATACCATGTTTCCCCCAGGATTTTCGCCTTGGCCGGGACCCCTTTAGGATCTTTTTCATTTCCGATCAAACCGGATACAAGGAGCTGACCTTTATTCACATAATCATTGACGTTCACCTGAGGATCTCCTTCTTCTACGAACATTTGAGTGATGATCGCTTTCTTCTTCGCTACAATATGCTGCAGACCAGAAGATTCAGAAGGCTCAGGGGCGTTCTTCTCAACCACTTGAAAGTGAAAGGTTGTCCCTTGCAATTCCACCCCTACCCATGTAATATTGTTCATCCTGTAGGATAGCTCTCTTTGAATATTTTCTACATCCGGGAGTGAGAATTGCAGTTTCCCTTTAGATACTCCCATTTCTTCCAACTCTTTTCTTATACTGTGCTCCGTTTGCGGTGACGCCCCCTTAATTTGGATGTCCCACACCATATTGGAGAGCAAAAACACGATGATGAAAAAAGCAAGTCCACCAATCATGAACCCTGAGTTCTTCAGGGAGCGCTTAAACAAAAAGGGAACTCCCTGACCTCTTAGAAATGTCACTTTACACTCGGATGTCCGAACAGCTCTTCTGAAGTTATGTACATCCTCTAAGGATAAGTAAAATGTGATGGTCTCTGTTCCAGCTCTCTTCACATTCCAAATCGTGATACCCGCCCGAAGCAATTGATTGATGACCCTCTCCACTAGTCTGCCTTCCATTTTCACAAATACCTTTCCCCTTAGAAAGGTGAACCATTGATTCTTCAAATCCGTCCCCCCTATTGTTCTAAATAGATCACTTCTACGATCTTCCCCTGAAGAAGAATTTCTTCCGGAAGAATCATCTTGATGACAAATTGTTCACCTTTTATTAAAAGTTGACCTTGTTTTAGCAGAAGTCGCACCTCTCGATCTGTGAACGTTAACAGACCACGATGGTTTTCTATATAGATATGAATTTGTCCAATCATTGTGACGCGAGGAAGGTCCATCATGACATCTTCAGGTAAATCCATTTTCTGGGTCATCCATTTACGCATGTGTTGTAAAAAGCTTTTTGCCATAAAAAAGAACCCCCTTTCATCTCATATGTATGAAATGAAAAGGGGTTTCATCACTCTTATTTTTGATGATGCCGTTTTTTTGATCTCGGAGGTCCGAATACCTCTGAAAAAATAAATCCTTTTATGATATCATCTTCCTTGTTGAAATCAAGGTTGAGTGTTGAACTTTTTTCCCGTATCTTATTTGCCCTTGTTTGATGAGCTTCAAGTCTGCGGGAATATCGCTCCTCTTTCTTTTGCAAGTCTGCATAAGTTGATTCCGCTTCCTTCTTCTTTTCTTCAAATCGGCTTTGAATGGAAGAGGCTGCGTCTTTCAATGGTTCTTTATATTCTCTCGGCACTCTGCTCCGTGCCGGTCTCTCTCTCTCCCTTTCTCTCTCTCTTGCATGAGGTTCGGATGGAGGGGGAGATGCCGTTTGAATCGGTTTTTGCCTTACCGGTTTATTTGAAGGCGACTCTTTCACTTTATTGAAAATCGACGTGATAAGTCCGATCAGTATGGCAATGATTAAAGGTTCCATGGAGAAAACTCCTTTCTCACAAGGGGATATTACTTATCTTTAGAATTTTTCGGATCATTTTTATCCCCGGTTAGTTTCCCGATCGAGTCTCTCATTTCCGTATCAGCGTCGATATTCTTTAAGTTCATATAGTCCATCACACCGATATTGCCTGATCGAAGCGCTTCAGCCATAGCAAGCGGTACTTCTGCTTCTGCTTCCACAACCTTCGCTCTCATCTCTTCTACCCTTGCTTTCATTTCCTGCTCATTGGCAACGGCCATCGCTCTTCTTTCTTCCGCTTTCGCTTGAGCAATGTTCTTATCAGCTTCCGCTTGTTCTGTTTGCAGTTCTGCCCCGATATTCTTGCCGATATCAACGTCCGCAATATCAATCGAGAGAATTTCAAAGGCCGTACCTGCATCCAGGCCTTTTGAAAGGACCGTTTGAGATATCAGATCTGGATTCTCCAATACTTTCTTGTGATTGTCGGATGAACCGATTGTGGATACAATCCCTTCCCCTACACGGGCAACGATCGTCTCTTCCCCGGCCCCCCCGACAAGGCGGTCAATATTCGCACGGACCGTAATACGTGCTTTGGCTTTCACTTCAATTCCATCCATTGCAACACCGGCAATGAAAGGTGTTTCGATTACTTTAGGGTTAACACTCATTTGAACCGCTTCAAGTACGTCACGTCCAGCAAGGTCAATGGCCGCACAACGCTCAAAGGTCAGTTCAATATTCGCACGATGAGCTGCAATCAGTGCATTGACCACTCTGTCTACGTTACCACCAGCTAAATAGTGACTCTCCAGCTGATTGATCGTTACTGTAATTCCTGCTTTATGGGCTTTAATCAAAGGATTGATCACACGACTCGGGATAACACGTCTCAACCTCATTCCCACTAGTGTGAAAATACTGATTCTTACTCCAGCTGCAATCGCTGAAATCCACAGCATGACTGGTACAAATGTAAATAAAACTGCTAATACAATCACTCCCACCACAATGGCAACGAGCAATAAAATCGTACTTGGTCCTATAACCATATTCTTTTCCTCCTAAGTAATTATGAAATGTCTCTTACAACAATCCTTGAACCTTCTACTTTCACAATCTTAACTCTTTCGCCAGCTTTAATAAAGCCGCCCTCTGTCACTGCATCAATTCTTTCATCATCAACAATTACGGTACCGGAAGGTCTTAAAGGAGTTTTCGTTACCCCTTCTTTACCGATCAACTCTAATCGATTGATGTTTGATACATATCCACTTTCTGTGCTTGTTGAATCTTTTAAAATGATTTTGTTAAAAAATTTCATTTTTTTACCAAACACCTTTACAAATATAATCATTGTCGCAACGGCTATAAGTAAAGCGATAAGAAGAGAAATTCCCATTTGCACTACATCGCCCCCTGCCAGCATAATACTTGCGAGTATCGCCCCGATGCCAAGTCCGCCTGCAATGCCCCCAGGGAGGAAAAATTCCGCAACGACAAGAGCGACTCCGATGATAAAGAGGATGATCGTTTCGTATCCGGCAAGTCCCGCCACCAGGTGTCCATAAAAGAATAATACAAGTGAAATCAACCCGATAGAACCGGCAATGCCAAATCCTGGTGAATACAATTCGACAATCAATCCAAGGCTTGCCAACGAAAGAAGGATTGGCACCACGACCGGATTTGTTATAAATCGTGCCAGTTTCTCTGCAAATGTCTCTTCAACATTTACAACAGAAGATTCATCGACACCAAGGGTTTCGTATAACTCATCCAGATCCGCGACGGTGCCTTCAGAGTAGCCGACTTGCTTGGCTTCTTTTGAACCCAGGGTTAATAATTCCCCTTTTTCAATCCCCAATTCTTCGATTACTTCCGATTCATCCGCCATGGCTAAAGCAACTTGAGGATCTCTCCCATTTGATTCAGCGGCACTCTTCATGGCAGAAAGCCAGTAGCTCTGAGCTTTCTTATCAGCGGCATTTCCTGCTTGATCGATCACAGCCGCAGAACCGATTTGACCATTTGGAACCATATAGATTTCATCTGCATGAAGGGAGATGAAAGCACCTGCCGATAAAGCATGATTATTCACAAAGGCAACCGTTTTTGTTTCTACACTGTCAAGGAGCTGACCAATATCACCAGCTGCAGTGACCAGACCTCCAGGTGTATCAATATCAAAAACAATCAGTTCGGCATTGTTTTCCTCTGCATCACTTATCGCTCTCTCCAGAAAAGCATGAAGACCTTTTTCAACTTCTTTGTGAATAGGAATAACGTATACTTTTTTTGTACTCTCAGCAGAGCTTAACAAGGGCTGTAGAAAACTGAACCCAAGAATCATCATGAAAAATATAAGTAGACCTTTTTTCAACGCAACCCCCTCGTTTCAGGTAATATTCCTTGATACTCTATGTACGATTGACCTATTAAAATAGTTTCAACTTTTTTAAGAATATTATGTTGTTGGCGTGGAATTTATTAATATAGTAAAAAAATTCAATAAGGAAGGATGTTTTTTGATGGGCTGATCTTATTTTTAACCATTCTTTCCTTTTCATTATCAACTTGCTCAAGTTTATTTTCAACCTTCAACCCTTAATTTTACCTTTCCCCAACTTAATTTCAAACCTCCCCCTCATGGAGCACACCCTTTATGACGCGAATAAAAAAACCGGAAAGCATTATGGCTTTCCGGTTTCTTTAATCTTATGATAAATGTTGAAGAACAAGTTTGTTGACGAGAGCTCCATCGGCTTTCCCTTTTAATTTAGGCATGATTGCTCCCATCACTTTGCCCATGTCGGCTTTAGAAGTAGCACCTACCTCCGCTACCGTCTGTTGAACAATAGCAGAGACCTCTTCTTCTGAAAGCTGCTTCGGCATATATATTTCGACGTAAGTCAGTTCTGTTTGAATTTTCTCAACGAGGTCTTCACGACCAGCGTTTTGAAATTCCTGGAGGGAGTCTTTCCGTTGCTTCACTTCTCGAGAAAGGACAGTCAACTCTTCGTCTTCAGAGAGTTCCTGTTTCCCATGTTTAATCGCTTCATTTTGAAGTGAGGCTTTAAGCATGCGAATGACAGAAAGTTTCTCTTTTTCTTTATTTTTCATCGCTTGTTTCATATCATCATTTAAACGATTGAGAAGACTCATGCTTACACCCTCTCTTAGAACTTACGCTTTCTTGCAGCTTCTGATTTCTTTTTGCGTTTTACGCTTGGCTTTTCATAAAATTCGCGCTTTCTAAACTCTTGTAAAGTTCCTGTTTTAGAAACTGAGCGTTTGAAGCGACGAAGAGCATCTTCAAGCGATTCGTTTTTACGAACAACTGTTTTTGACATCTCTCTTTCCCTCCCTCCGAACACACTACACTTACATGTTCAAGTCAAGAAATGGTTTGTACCATTTTCTTAAGACGCAGATTTTTCTAGCGTCCTTTACTTCACCAATAGGTTATGGCTTTGCCCTTGGATCATTGTCACAAGGGGACAGAAAGTGTATGTCTTTCTTGGATGAATTCTTTATTAACATAAAGAAATCCATGTACTTTGCCATTATAATATATGATATGTAATAGGTCAACAATTTATCATAAAACTGGTCACATAAATAGGCATGTCTCACTCTTTTCTTCCATACATTTATATAAAGCAGGCTGTGTGTGGGAGGAATGGAATGATTTTACATGGAATCGCCTTTATTTTTTTTATTTTTTGTTTTTTACTGGGGATGACTTGGCTGAGGTCAGGGCTCTTTAATATTGCCAATCAGAAAATAAAGAAATGGCTTCATTATTTAACGAGCACTCCCGCTAAGGGTGTTCTTACAGGAACGATCGTGACAGCACTTATCCATAGCAGTTCTGCCGTTATGGTCCTCACAGTGGGACTGGCCTCATCCGGCTTGATACCGTTCAGACAGACTATCGGAATCATGCTTGGATCGAATATCGGGACAACGTTCACTCTTGAAATGTTCACACTGGATATGAATTACCTTATTGTCCCATCCATGGTCATCGGATGCATCCTATATTTTTTCCGCTCTCCTTCCATCAGAAGTGCTGGAATGATATTTATCGGGTTTGGGTTAATCTTTACGTCGATCCGCGCGATTCAGTGGTTAGCTACCCCATTAACGACTCACGAATCCTTGCGCACGTATATCATAGAAGTGAACGAGCATGTCGTACTCGCCCTACTTATTGGTTGTGTATTAACGGCGATCATCCAGTCCAGCACCGTTGTGACAGGGGTTACGATGGGATTTCTGGCAGCAGGTTCCATCGACCTTCATGCAGGAATCGCCATTATGCTTGGCGCAAACGTCGGGACGTGTATTACTGCCTTTATTGCAAGCATCGGTGGAGGAATTCAAGCGAAACTGACGGCGTACGCTCATATATGGCTTAACGTTATTGGGGTCGCTCTTTTCATCCCCCTCATTCCACTTCTCGGATTGGTGGTTCGATCTTTGGCAGGCTCCCCCGATTTACAATTGGCACATGCCAGTGTCATATTTAACATTTTATGCTCGATTTTTGTGTTGCCATTTGCGAATCAATTCGCCCGATTTATTGAAAGAATTCACCAGCCAAAAAAAAGCTGAACAAGGATCGAGATACCCGTTCAGCTTTTTTCTTATTAATAATCAGAGTCGCTTGTCAAACCTTGTACGATTTTTACACCTGAGCTTGCTCCCAAGCGAGTAGCTCCAGCATCAATCATTGCTTGAGCATCTTCAGAAGAACGAACGCCTCCTGAAGCTTTCACACCGATATCAGGTCCGACTGTTTTTCTCATAAGAGCGATATCTTCCACAGTCGCTCCCCCAGTAGAGAATCCTGTAGATGTTTTTACATAGTCTGCTCCAGCTTCTACAGCTAATTGGCAAGCCTTCACTTTTTCTTCATCTGTCAGCAGACACGTTTCAATAATCACTTTTGAAAGTGCTTTACCTTTAGATGCTGCCACAACAGCTTCAATGTCGCGTTTAACCAACTCATGATCGCCACTTTTCAAAGCGCCGATATTGATGACCATATCTACTTCTGTAGCACCTTTTTCGATTGCATCCTTTGTTTCGAATGCTTTCGTTTCTGGCGTAGAAGCTCCCAGTGGGAATCCGATAACCGTACACACTTTCACTTCAGTGCCGCTTAATAATTCGCTTGAATATTGTACCCATGTCGGATTAACGCATACAGAAGCAAACGTAAATTCTTTCGCTTCCTGGCAAAGTACTTCTACTTGGTCTTTCGTTGATTCAGGTTTAAGTAAAGTATGATCAATCATACTTGCAATGTTCGTAGTCATTCATTATCTCTCCTTCAACAGTTGTCCGTACCTCTCTTATCATAACAAAACAAAGAGAAAAAGACGAGCATTTCTTATTAGCATCTCCAAAAAAAGAAAACCTTTTCATATTTTATAAGAAAATAAAAACACCCCCGGCAATATTTGCCAGGGGTGGGAAATTATCATTTTAAACGGTACACTCTCGCCTCGTATGGCTTAAGGGTTATCTTGCTTAGAATTCCATGGCTGTCTACAGAATAATTATTCAACAAAAGATTAGACGAGGAGACTTCCAATTCACCAAGGTCACAAACGGCATCCTCAGTGGAAAGGTTTGTGATCACGATCATGGATTGATTTTCTCCTGTGCGGGTATACGCATAGATTTGCTTATCTTTTTCAAGAAGCAGATCATAGATCCCGTAGGTGAAGACATCTTCTTGTTTCTTAAGTTGAATCATTTTTTTATAGAAGTTCAGAATGGAGCTTTCATCCTTCTCCTGAGCTTTTACATTAATTGTTTTATAGTTCGGATTCACTTTCATCCAAGGCTTGCCGTTTGTGAATCCACTGTTTACCTCGTCAGTCCATTGCATCGGTGTTCTGCTGTTGTCACGGGAAGAAGCCCAGATGATGTCCATGATGTCTTGGTGAGGCACTCCTTCTTCACGCTTCAGACGATATAGATTCTTGACCGCTACATCATCATAATCTTCAATGGATGGAAATTGGACATTTGTCATACCGATTTCCTGCCCTTGATAAATAAATGGAGTCCCCTGCATTAAGAAGTACATGGTCGCCATGGCTGTGGCACTTTCTCTCCAGTATTGTTCATCATTCCCCCAAGTAGATACAACTCGTGGTTTATCATGGTTTTCGATGAATAGGGCATTCCACCCGTTGCCTTCAAGGTCTTTCTGCCAGCGAGTGAGCACTTTTTTCAATTCGACAATATCAAGGTCCGGGTTGGTTTCGGCGTCCCAGAGACCAAGATGTTCGAATTGAAAAATCATATCCATCTTTCCATTTTCTTTTCCAACCCACAATTCCGCTTCATCGGCTTTTACACCATTGGCTTCCCCAACGGACATGACATCATAGTTAGCATACGTCCGATCCTTGAATTCTTGCAAGAACGTATGAATCCCTTTTTGATTCATATGCATATCGAAAGAAGAAACATACTTTTCCTTTTTCGGATTTGGCATATCAGGCAGACCGGCACGTTTCTTAATATGGCTGATGGCATCGATTCTGAAGCCATCAATTCCTTTATCAAGCCACCAGTTGACTGTGTCATAAAGAGCGTCGCGGACTTCTTCATTTTCCCAGTTCAAATCCGGCTGCTTCGTAGAGAATACGTGAAGGAAATATTGATCTGTTTCTTCGTCATACTCCCATGCCGATCCTCCAAAGATGCTTTCCCAGTTATTCGGCTCCTTGCCTTTTACGCCATCTCTCCAAATATACCAGTCACGTTTTGGATTTTCTTTAGAGCTCTTAGACTCAATGAACCAAGGGTGCTCATCACTTGTATGATTAAGTACAAGGTCAATGATCAGTTTCATCTCTCTCTTGTGAACCTCATTGAGTAATTGATCGAAGTCCTCCATCGTACCGAAGTCTTCCATAATATCCTGATAATCAGAAATATCATATCCATTATCATCATTAGGTGATTTATACATTGGACAAATCCAAATCACATCGATACCTAATTCTTTAATATAATCCAACCGTTGAATCACGCCCTGCAAGTCACCAATTCCGTCGCCGTTTGAATCCTGAAAACTCCTCGGATAGATTTGATAGCCTACCGCTTCTTTACGCCATGCCTTTTTCATTGTAACACCTCATTAAAGTATAGTAAGATACAAACGCTTACATTTAATGCAATCGTTTGCACTATTAGTTTAAAAAAAAGACCTATTTCATTTATTATATTGACATTAATAGTTTACAACCTTCTTCTTCACTTATCAATAGATAAATTGATTCTAAGCAAAAAAAGAAAGTGTTTACAAAGTAATATTGTGCAAAAACAAAAAGGCACCCAACCATTGTCAGGTGCCTTGATCTATTAAATTGCTGCTTTTTCTTCTGTTTCTTCAAGGACACGTACGAATTGGCCTTCGTTTAGGGGATAACCTGCTTTTGTGATCTTCACTTTCACAAGCTTTCCTACCATGTCTTCTGTTGCAGGGAATACCACTTTCAAATAATTATCCGTATATCCAACATAAAGATCATCTTTGTAAATTTCTTCAGGGATCACTTCTAATACTTCATTTTCAAATTGAGAAGCGTATTCTTTCGCTAATTGGTTAGAAAGTTCAATTAAACGATGAACTCGTTCGTTCTTGACATCTTCATCGATTTGATCGTCCATACGTGCTGCAGGAGTACCTGTTCGCTTTGAATAAGGGAACACGTGAAGCTCCGAGAATTTATGTTCATTGATGAAATTAAATGTTTCCATAAATTCTTCTTCCGTTTCACCAGGGAAACCGACAATGACATCAGATGTAACGGCAAGTCCCGGTAAAGCTTTTTTAAGCTTTTCCAAGCGCTCTGCAAAGAATTCCATCGTATATTTTCTGCGCATTCTCTTAAGAACCGTATTGGACCCTGATTGAAGTGGAATGTGTAAGTGTCTGACAACAATATTTGATTGATCAATCACTTCAATGACTTCATCCGTCAATTGACTGGCTTCGATGGAAGAGATACGGATTCTCTTCAGACCCTTCACTTTTTGCTCCAGGTCTTTAAGAAGCATGGCAAGGTTGTAGTCTTTCATGTCCTCTCCGTATCCACCTGTGTGAATTCCTGTCAGGACAATCTCTTTATAGCCGGCATCCACTAGCTGCTGAGCTTGATGAATGACTTCTTCAGGATCACGGGATCTCATCAGTCCACGGGCCCATGGAATAATGCAGAATGTACAGAAGTTATTGCACCCTTCCTGGATTTTAAGAGAGGCACGGGTACGATCCGTAAATGCCGGAACATCCAGCTCTTCATAGACACGATTCTTCATAATGTTTGTAACGCCATTGATTGGTTGGCGTTCTTGTTTATATTCTTCAATGTATGTTAGCATTTTTCTTCGGTCCTGCGTCCCAACCACAACGTCAACGCCCGGTATCGCCATAATTTCAGCAGGGGAGGTTTGAGCGTAGCATCCTGTTACACAAATGACTCCGTCAGGATTCTTACGGATGGCACGACGAATGACCTGTCGGCTTTTCTTATCTCCTGTATTCGTTACCGTGCACGTGTTAATGACATACACATCTGCAATCGAGTCATATTCTACACGTTCATATCCTTCTTCTTTAAAAAGTTGCCAGATGGCTTCTGTTTCGTAGTGGTTCACTTTACACCCTAGAGTGTGAAACGCTACTGATGGCATTACAATCACCTCATAAGTTCTAATTGATAGCTGATGGCTGAGAGGACATACAATGGAGCAGTCTCCGTACGTAAGATTCTTGGGCCCAGACCACATGGAATAAAGCCCTCGCTCTTACACATCTCTACTTCTTTATCTGTCAATCCACCTTCAGGGCCGAATACGACAAGGACACTTTGTCCATTTTCGATCGTCGATAACACCTTTGATAGATTTCCTTTTTCTCCGGCTCTTGCTTCTTCTTCATATGCGATCAGTTTGTAATCAAACTGTGCTTGTATTAATTGTTTCAATGAAATGGGGGCAGATACGTCGGGAACAAGGAGTCTATGAGACTGTTCCGCTGCTTCCTTGACGATTTTCTCCCATCGTTCCACCTTTTTCTTTGCTTTTTTATCGTCCCACTTCACAATGGAGCGATCCGCATTAAAAGGGATAAATTGAGTGGCTCCAAGCTCTGTCCCCTTTTGGAAAATCAACTCCAATTTATCCCCTTTCGGCAGTCCGCTCGCAATGGTTACTTTAATTGGTAATTCTTTCGTCGTTGTTTCCCATTTTACTATTGATAGTTCTACCGAGTCACTGGAAATCGTTTCAATACGGGCAATGGCTGATGCTTGATCCTTAAATACAGCATAGACTTCATCATCTTCCTTCATTCTCATCACACGAACGATATGATGATAGTCATCCCCTGTTATCGTAATCGGATCATTTTCTCGATATATGTCATTGATAAAATATCGTTGCATACAGTTTCAACTCCACCGCTTTTTACTTAAATTCACATAGGCTTCTTGGCAATAATTGCGACCCAATCTTCCATGACCATAATTTCTTCTATTATAAATCCGGCAGACTCCAATGCATCACGTACTTCTTGCTTCTTAGGCTGGATAATCCCAGAGGTGATAAAAAATCCGCCCGGTTTCACAAGCTCGAAGGCATCAAGTGTAAAGCGTAAAATGATTTCAGCCAAAATATTCGCTACAATCACATCCGCTTGCCCTGTAACACCATTCAATAAATTATTTTCGTCAACCGTTACAGTTTGCTGCACTTTGTTCAGCTTCACATTCAGTCTTGCTGAACGAACAGCCACTTCATCTAGGTCATATGCTCTTACATTGTCTGCAGCTAACTGTGCAGCAGCAATGGATAATACACCTGAACCTGTTCCTACATCGATGACCGTATCGTGTTTTTGAACAATTCGCTCAAGGGCCTGGATACACATGACTGTTGTCGGATGCGTCCCTGTCCCGAATGCCATTCCTGGATCGAGCTCAATGATAAGTTCGTCACTATGAACCGGTGTGTAGTCTTCCCAAGTAGGTACGATCGTAAATTTATCGGAGATCTTAACAGGGTGGTAGTATTTCTTCCAGGCCGTTGCCCATTCTTCCTCGTTCACTTCTGAAATCTCCACTTTGTTTTCACCAATGTCGATATCATAGGTCACCAGGTTCGTAATGCCCTGCTTGATCTCGTCAACGGTTTCACCAAGAAAGCTATTTACGGGTAAGTACGCTTTGACTAAGACACCTTCACTTGGATAATCATCAGGATTGAGTTGGTAGATCTCTCCAAACATATCTTCTCTTTCCTTAATTAATTCGGCCGGGTCTTCAATGACCACACCGCTTGCTCCAGATTCATGAAGAATGTTTGAAATAGGTTCAATCGCTTCATTCGTAGTAAGAATACTGATTTCTGACCATTTCATTGATCTACCAACTCCGTTCTTTAGTTATTCGCCTTTAAAGGCTTTTTTTACTTTATCAAAAAAGCTTTCATGCTGTTCATCTGGAACCTGTCCGCTAATATCAGCAAATTCTCTTAATAATTGCTTTTGCTTATCCGTTAATTTAGAAGGGGTAACCACCTTCACCTGAACATGCTGATCACCTGTACCGTATCCACGGACATTCGGTACTCCTTTACCTTTCAAACGGAATCTCGTGCTTGTTTGAGTTCCTGCAGGCACTTTCAGCTTTACTTTTCCGTGCAGGGTCGGCACTTCAATTTCATCACCTAATGCCGCTTGTGCAAACGTCACTGGCATTTCACAATAGATATCATCTCCGTTACGCTCAAAGAAATCATGTGAGCGAACGTGGAATACAACGTACAAGTCACCGGCAGGTCCGCCATTTATACCCGGTTCACCTTGACCAGTCACACGCAGCTGCTGTCCATCATCGATACCAGCAGGGATTTTAACAGATATTTTCCGGCGCTTCTGTACTTTTCCGGCACCGCCACAAGTTGAACATTTTTCCTTGATTTGTTTACCTGTACCGTTACAGTAGTGACAAACGCGTCTGTTCACGATGCGGCCGAATGGTGTATTCTGTTCCACATTTAGTTGACCCGATCCATTACAGTGAGAACATGTATTGACTTTTGTTCCCGGCTTTGCACCTGAACCATGGCAGGTGTCACATTCTTCTTCTCTCGGAATCTCGATTTCTGTGTCTTTTCCAAAGACTGCTTCTTCAAATGTCAGTGACATCGTGTACTGAAGATCGGCACCTTGTCTTGGTGCATTCGGATCTCTTCTGCGGCCACCGCCGCCACCGAAGAATGTATTGAAGATGTCTTCGAAACCACCGAAACCGCCGCCGCCAAAGTCAGCACCACCGCCGAAACCTTGGTTAGGGTCCGTATGTCCGAAACGATCATATTGTGCACGTTTCTGATCATCACTCAATACTTTATAGGCTTCTGATATTTCTTTAAATTTTTCATCCGCATCCGCTTCTTTATTAATATCCGGATGATATTTTTTGGAGAGCTTGCGGTATGCTTTCTTCATTTCGTCTTTTGAGGCATCTTTTCCGACCCCAAGAACCTCATAATAGTCCCGTTTACTCATTAAAACACCACTCCCGAATCCTTTGCATAAAGGTTATTTTAACATTGAGCTTCGACTATTATCAATAAAAACTCAACATTCCTTCTAATTGATTGTGTCTGTTAGATGAATGAATCTTCTTCCACTCTTTTCAATCATAGAAAAAGTCAAAGCCAAGAACCGCCCTGACTTTGACTTTTTCGTTCATACTAAATTATTTCTTGTCGTCGTTTACTTCTTCGTATTCAGCATCGACTACATCGTCGTCTTTCGAAGCTTCGCCTTCTGCTCCTTGAGCTGCTTGAGCTTCTGCTTGAGCCTGCTCATAAAGCTTCATTGTTAAGCTTTGAACGATTTCCTGTAATGCATCTTTCTTTTCACGGATAAGAGCTAAATCATCTTTCTCGATTGCTTCTTTTAATTCAGCTTTCGCATCTTCCGCTTTTTTCACTTCATCTTCTTCAACTTTGCCTTCAAGGTCTTTTAACGTTTTTTCCGTTTGGAAAACTAGTTGATCGGCTTCGTTACGGAGTTCGACTTCCTCTTTACGTTGTTTATCCGCTTCGGCATTTTCTTCTGCTTCCTTCACCATGCGTTCTACTTCATCATCTGAAAGACCTGTAGAAGATTTGATCGTGATGTTTTGCTCTTTACCTGTTCCAAGGTCCTTCGCGCTTACATTCACGATACCGTTTTTATCAATATCGAATTTTACTTCGATTTGTGGTACTCCACGTGGTGCCGGCGGGATGTCAGCTAATTGGAAACGACCAAGCGTTTTGTTATCAGCAGCCATTGGGCGCTCACCTTGTAATACGTGGATATCAACAGCTGTCTGGTTATCAGCGGCAGTTGAGAATGTTTGAGATTTGGATGTTGGAATCGTCGTGTTACGCTCGATCAGCTTCGTTGATACGCCACCCATTGTTTCGATACCAAGGGAAAGTGGTGTAACGTCAAGTAAGACAACATCTTTAACGTCTCCAGTCAGAACTCCACCTTGAATCGCAGCACCCATCGCTACAACTTCGTCAGGGTTAACACCTTTAGATGGCTCTTTACCAGTTTCTTTTCTGATCGCTTCTTGTACAGCCGGGATACGAGTTGATCCACCAACAAGAATGATTTTATCGATTTCACTTGCAGAAAGACCCGCATCTTTCATCGCTTGACGAGTTGGTCCCATTGTACGCTCTACAAGATCTGAAGAGATTTCATCGAATTTCGCTCTTGAAAGAGTCACTTCCAAGTGAAGAGGACCTGCTTCTCCAGCCGTGATGAATGGAAGTGAGATCTGAGTTGAAGTCACTCCTGAAAGATCTTTTTTCGCTTTCTCAGCAGCGTCTTTAAGACGTTGAAGAGCCATTTTATCTTTAGAAAGGTCGATGCCGTTCTCTTTTTTGAATTCAGCTACAAGATAATCGATGATCACTTGGTCAAAGTCGTCTCCACCCAGACGGTTGTCGCCGGCAGTAGAACGTACTTCGAATACCCCGTCACCAAGTTCAAGGATGGATACGTCGAATGTACCGCCACCAAGGTCATATACCAGGATGGTTTGGTCTTGATCCATTTTATCCAGACCATATGCAAGTGCCGCAGCAGTTGGTTCGTTGATGATACGCTCAACTTCAAGACCCGCGATTTTACCAGCGTCTTTTGTTGCTTGACGTTCTGCATCATTGAAGTAAGCAGGTACTGTGATGACTGCTTTTTCAACTTTTTCACCAAGATAGTCTTCTGCGTATGATTTTAAGTGTTGAAGAATCATAGCTGAAATCTCTTGTGGAGTGTATTCTTTTCCTTCCGCTTCTACTTTGTGATCTGTTCCCATATGACGTTTCACTGAGATGATCGTGTTCGGGTTTGTGATCGCTTGACGCTTCGCTACTTCCCCAACTTGCTTTTCTCCATTTTTGAACGCAACAACTGATGGAGTTGTGCGGTTTCCTTCTGCATTTGCAATAACCTTTGGCTCTCCGCCTTCAAGTACTGATACACATGAGTTAGTTGTACCTAAGTCAATACCGATAATTTTACTCATAGTAAGAAACCTCCCTATTTTGTATATGTAATGTCTTTATTATTGATTGACCTTCACCATGGAAGGACGAATCACTCTGTCTTTCAGTTTGTATCCCTTTTGGAATTCTTCAACCACTACATTGCTGTCGAAATTTTCATCTTCTGTTTGCATAACTGCTTGATGCAAATGTGGATCAAACTCTTGACCTACCGCTTCAATTGGCTCTACTCCCTCTTTCTTAAGGGCTTCAACAATACTTCTATGAACCATTTCCATTCCTTGAAGCAGTGTTTTTGTTTGATCATTATCAGCATCTATATTTAAAGCACGCTCGAAATTATCAAGTGCCGGCAATAGTTCAGTGATCAGTCCTTGAGCACGATATTTCTCCTTCGCTTCGTTTTCTACATTGACGCGGCGGCGGAAGTTATCGAAATCAGCTCTTAAACGGAGATAACGATTCTCAGACTCATTCAGCTTATCTTCCAATTGTGAAAGCTCATCTGATTCTTGTTGTCCTTCTGCTACTTCCTCTGCTTGAGGTTCTTCAGCGAATACTTCTTCTACCACATCGCTGTTTTCTTCTTTCGCATCATGCTGTTCTTGTTTTGTTTCTTCAGACATAACATTCACCTCCTTAAAAATCTGCGACCATTACAAGGCGCCAGAAGGCCATTAAACCTGCTTCCTGGCCCTATTTTCCTTTATACAATATGTCCACTAATCTTCACTTTGATACAGTTTCGTAAGAACCTTGGACATATCATTTGAAAAGAAATTAAGTAAACTCACGACACGGGAATACTCCATTCGGGTAGGTCCGATAATCGCGATGGATCCTAATTGTTCTTTACCGATAGAATAAGTAGCGGTTATGAGACTGCAATTCTCCATAGCAAGATGATCATTTTCTTTCCCGATTTTAATGTTCAATCCAGTAGCGGATGGACGAATCAAGTTGTAGACGCTCTCCTCTTGTTCAATCATCTCAAGAAGCATGCGAACTTTATGGACGTCATTAAACTCAGGTTGGTTGAGTATATTGGTTTTCCCACCAAAGAACAGCTTATCCGTGACTGTTGGATTAAAGGAATCCGTAATCGAGTGAAGGATAAAATCATAGTTCTGAATATGCTCTCTTAGTAAAAGAGCGACTTCCTTGAAAATTTTATCATTTAACTCACTGATAGGAACACCCGATAACCGTTCATTCAAGATGTGCACAAGCTTCTCAAGCTCCGCAGCATCCATTGTAGGAGGGATATGGAACAGTTTATTTTCAACATGTCCGTTATCCGTCACGATGATGGCAATCGCTGTATCTTTGTTCAGAGGAATAAGTTGAATCTTTTTCAGCTTATTTTCCTTCAAATCGGGACCTAATACGATGGTCGTGTAATTCGTCAGCTCGGAAAGAATCTTTGCCGACTTCTGGACCACTTTCTCCAACTCATATATACGTTCAGTGAAGATGGAACGAATTGCATGCACGTCATTCTTCTTTAATTTCTGTGGACTTAGCAAGTGATCCACATAATAACGATAACCCTTTTCAGATGGAACACGTCCTGAAGAAGTATGCGTTTTTTCGATAAAACCCAAATCCTCCAAATCAGCCATTTCATTTCGAATCGTCGCCGAGCTGAAGGAAATTTCATCCTTCTTGGACAAGCTCCTCGAACCGACAGGCTGAGCTGACAGGATAAAATCATCAATAATCACTTGAAGAATTAGAAGTTGTCGATCTGTTAACAACATTCATCACCCCTGTTAGCACTCTATCAAGATGAGTGCTAAATCTAATTAATAAATTATCAAATCAGAAAAGGGATGTCAATATATTAGATTGGCTCTTTTCGTAAAGGCAGTTGTTTTTGAAAAAGCGAGTAGTGGTTGATTTCCGCTCCAGGTGCTCGCTTTCCGCGGGGCGTGAGTTGAGCCTCCTCGGGCTTTGCCCTGTGGGGTCTCAACTGTCTAGCTCCGGCGGCTAGCCCCTCGAGGTCATAAGCTAAATGGCCCAAGAAGGCAAAAAACGCCTTCCCGGTCCATTCATCTTATGCTTGTCGGAGCTGGTCGAGCCGCCTCCGCTTTTAGTACTTTCCCGCTATTCCCGCAGGAGTCGAGCATCTTCCCCTCCAATCAACTTTCTAAGCATGAGTTACTTGCTGTAGAATACATCCATTAAATTACACCAAGGAAAGATTGAAATACTTCGTTTCCCAGAAAGCGGCCCTGTTTCGTAAGTGCCACACGCTCTTCATTAACTAAAAGCAGTTCTCGTTTCTCCATTTCCGTAATGGAGGTATCAAAGACTGACTCCACGCTGCAATCAAATTTCTGTTGGAATATGGATTTACTCACGCCATCTACCTTACGTAATCCGAGGAACATTTCCTCTTCCATCATTTCGGCTTTGGTGACTTCATGCTGCTGGATGGTAGGCAGTGAACCTTCTGCAATCGGGTCCATATATTTTTTCAGGGGACCGTAATTGGAATAACGTACTCCGTTTATATATCCGTGAGCACCGGCTCCTAAACCATAATATTCATTATTGTCCCAATAAACGAGATTATGCTTGCTTTCGAATCCCTGTTTAGCAAAGTTACTGATTTCATATTGATTGATCCCGTATTTCTCCATCGTTTCGATCAGAATTTCGTACATAGCCGCTTCCTGATCTTGAGAAGGCAATGAAAGCTTCCCTTTCCTCATCAGGTTGTAGAAGACCGTTTTCGGCTCTACGATGAGTGAATAAGCCGAGTAATGAGGAAGGTCAAGGTCCAGTGCTTTCTTCAATGTATCTTGAAAATTTTCCTCTGTTTGCTTAGGAAGGCTATAAATCAGATCAATGCTGATATTGGAGAATCCTACTTTCTGAGCCGTTTCCACAGACGTGTACACATCTTCGCTTCTATGTGTCCGTCCGATTCCTTTTAGGAGCTCATCATTGAATGACTGAACACCAAAACTCAATCGATTCACACCGTGGTCCTTTAACACTCGAAGTTTGTCTTCCGTCAAATCGCCGGGGTTTGCTTCAAATGTGAATTCCCCCTGCTCAAAAGGCAGGTGAGTGTTGATCGATTCGCATAATGTATCGAGTTGGCTCGCATTCAATGACGTCGGAGTGCCTCCACCGACAAAAATCGTATCAAGCTTGTCAGGTGACATGACTCTTTGCTTCATTTCATCGCCCAGGCTGATTAAATATTCATTTACAGGCTGTCCTTCTAAAAATACTTTATTGAAATCACAATAGTGACAGATATGTTCACAGAAAGGTATATGAATATAAGCTGATTTTACCAAGAATATCCCTCCTTTTGGGGCAGTCATAGAGAAAAGGGGGTAAGCAGTGCTTGTTTTGTACAAGCCACTTTCCCCCTTTATCATCAAGACAATTATTTTTTATCCGTGTCATCCATTTTCAAGACGGCCATGAAGGCTTCTTGTGGAACTTCTACATTACCTACGGACTTCATACGTTTTTTACCTTCTTTTTGTTTATCAAGAAGTTTACGTTTACGTGAAATATCTCCACCGTAACATTTTGCCAGAACGTTCTTCCGAATAGCTTTAATAGTCGATCTTGCGACAATCTTTTGTCCAATCGCTGCCTGGACGGGTACTTCGAATTGTTGTCTCGGAATTAGTTCCTTCAATTTCTCAACAATCAACTTCCCGCGTTCATAAGCGAAGTCACGATGAACGATAAAGCTAAGGGCATCGACATTTTCAGCGTTCAACAGGATATCCATCTTCACAAGTTTGGATTCCTTGTATCCGATCAGCTCATAATCAAATGAAGCGTACCCTTTCGTATTCGACTTCAATTGATCGAAGAAGTCATACACGATTTCAGCAAGCGGGATTTCATAGACGATGTTCACTCGTGTATCATCCATATACTGCATGTCGATAAAGTTTCCGCGTTTTCCTTGGCAAAGCTCCATTACGGCACCAACGTAGTCGTTCGGAACCATAATTGTGGCTTTTACATAAGGCTCTTCAACATGATCCACTTTTTGCGGATCAGGCATCATGGACGGGTTATCCACCTTCACTTCTTGACCATCTGTCAATTTGACATGATAGATAACACTTGGTGCAGTCGTAATAAGGTCGATTTTAAATTCGCGCTCAATGCGTTCCTGAATGATCTCCATATGAAGGAGTCCAAGGAATCCACAACGGAACCCGAACCCTAACGCTTGAGATGTTTCGGGCTCATATTGAAGTGCCGAATCATTCAATTCAAGCTTCTCAAGTGCTTCCCTAAGATCGTTGTAGCGATTTGAATCGATTGGATATAAACCGCAATATACCATCGGGTTTAAGCGGCGGTAACCTGGTAATGCTTTTTCTGCAGGGTTTTTCGCAAGAGTGATGGTATCCCCCACCCGGGTGTCCCCAACATTCTTGATCGCTGCTGTTAAGTACCCAACATCCCCGACCGTTAATTCTTTTTGTCCCGTCGGTTTTGGAGTGAAGACACCGATTTCCGTTACTTCAAACTCTTTCCCTGTTGCCATCATACGGACTTTATCTCCGACTTTGACACTTCCTTCCATCACACGGATGTAGGCAACGACACCTCTATATGCGTCATATAAAGAGTCAAAGATAAGGGCTTTTAGCGGGGCATCTGGATCTCCCTGCGGAGCGGGTACTTTTTCAACCACCTGCTCGAGGATCTCTTCAATTCCGATACCTGCTTTGGCTGATGCCAGGACTGCTTCAGATGCATCCAAACCGATGACATCTTCCACTTCCTGTCGAACCCTTTCAGGATCTGCTGCAGGAAGGTCGATTTTGTTGATGACCGGCAGGATTTCCAGGTCATTATCCAAGGCAAGATACACGTTTGCCAATGTTTGTGCTTCAATCCCTTGAGCTGCATCCACAACAAGGACGGCTCCTTCACAAGCAGCTAAACTACGAGATACTTCGTATGTAAAGTCTACGTGCCCTGGTGTATCAATCAGATGAAAGATATATTCTTCTCCATCCTTCGCTTGATACTTTAATTGCACAGAATTTAATTTGATTGTGATTCCACGTTCTCTCTCAAGATCCATTGAATCCAGTAATTGCTCTTTCATTTCACGCGCCGTCAGTGCTTTCGTTTTCTCCAAAATACGATCGGCAAGGGTAGATTTCCCATGATCTATATGAGCAATAATTGAAAAGTTTCTAATTCTCGATTGTCTTTCTAATTTCTCTTCACGGTTCATTATACGTTCAACTCCTGTTATTTCCACACATGTACACTATTTTGAATTATAGCAGTAGACTATATATTATTCAATGTAAACTAAAGGGCTATACGGGAATTGTCCATTTTAGAAAGGAATCAATAGAGTTATTAGAGACAAATCCACAAAAAAAGAGAAGGCTGGAACATTTCCATAAGCCCTCTCTTAAATTAACGAAGCAATAAAGTTCACTATTTCATTGGTGATACTTTCAATTATATTCGCCAGCGCCTTTCCGATCGAGGAAAACGCATTAAAGGCTTTCATTTCCTCTAATTTCTCTTTCTTCTCGCTTAACGTTTTCGATTCTACTTCATTCCCAAGGAAAGACGCTTCCACGTTTCCTTCCCCGTCCTGACTCACTCCCACCGGCGAAGTGAATTTTTGTTGTTCATGTCCTTTCATCTCTACGATGCCTTCATTCGCATACTGCATTCCGATCAGTACCCCGATAAACAATGCAGATATAAGTAATGCACATTTAAAAAAGAATTTTGTCATTGGTTCCTTCATCCTTTTTACTACTGACTTGAAGCAGGAGTGACAGGTGTATGATTCACCTTTTCAGCCTGCCAATAATATTCAGCGAATACTTCAGCGAAAGCCTGTGCAGATCGTTCTAATTCCTCGAATGTATTATCGACTCCACCAAACTCCAGTAACATGGCATTGCTTGAAAGATCCTGGTTGAACTTCCCATTGGTCCCGCTTCCCTTCTTCGCAATCACTCCACGTGAAATCCCTTTATAGTTCGCTTCCAATAACTTATGAAGCTCTGTGGCCACCTTTAAATTCTGATCGTAATTCGGATGCTCTTCCCCAACGACAAATGCGAGCTTGGCATACGATTTTCCTTCGATCGTTCCTGTCGTGACACCTCTTCTTTGAGAATCTCGATGAATGTCAATAAGATACAGCAAGTCTTTATTACTTGTCATGGCAGCCTGCACCAAAGGTCTCGACTCCTGGTAAGCAGCCCAATAATCCAATCCTTTTTTGTTTAAGGTCTGAATCACATCGGTTTTATCAATGCTCGTTCCAATACCCTGGTCCTCTAAGTTCCTCTTCACCATGTCTCCCACCTTTGTGACATTGACTTCTGAGTGCATAGCTGCATCCGGATTGGTCACACCGTCCAAATAAGGGAGATAGGATTCACGGGTATGAGTGAAATAAAGATGAACGGTTTTTTTATTCCCTGTGGACAATGGAGGTGCCACATCCCCACTCTTTTGATTCGGGGCTTTAAGATTCTCAACATTCTTAAGTGGTGCCTCATTTCCTGCTTCCAGTGCTTCAGGAGGAGGGACCGACTCAATCGGCATATTCGTAAAATCCGTTCCTTCCCCGGCCACAAGGATATCCCCGTCGAAAATCGAGAATCCCGGAAGCTCTCTCCCCAGGAAACTTCGGGGATCATCAAAGCTCACATTGGTAGCCACCTGAAAAAGGAGGGATGACACATTCGGTAAAGCCTGCTCTTCTTCAGTCAAAATTTGATTAAAAGATCGGTTTTCTAATGCCAAGATCTTATATAATGCATCACCCTTCACATTGGAAGCCGCTTGATTCAATGAATTCGATGTAATTCTATACTCAGGGTTCAAGGAAGTGAGGATGCCCGTTATCGAAAAAATCGAGAGCAACCCTACAATGAAGATCAACATCCCTTTCAGTATCGTTGTCATATTAATCGCTACTACATAATTAGGCGCTTTATACGACCTCATTCTCCCACCCTTTCCATTCATCTACTCTAGTACAACGTATGTCATTACTAGAGATAGTAGAACTATATTTAGTAGTCATTATGAGGTTATTGGTGAAAAGTTAAACGGGAGAATCTATTATTTTTAGTGTGGTCTGGAAGGGGATGGAGATAGAAGTCGGATTTAATAGGGACAAGGAGGTAGAGTGAAATACGGAAAATCCAATTGTATTAGGGGATGTGATGATATATTTTCGTAATATGACAAATTTCTCTAGAATGAAGAATAACGCCTTGAGTTTCGTCTCCTCAAGGCGTTATCATCAGCTTCAATCTATCTCGTCTGATATCCAGTATTCTCCTGATCAACCGCATCATGCAGTGCAGCATTCAAGCCGCTTGCGATAAGGTTGGCCATATCTTCCATGAACACGTCGACCTCTTTAGGTGTGACCATCAGATTATGCCCGATGGGAGCCAATACTTCATGAATCAATTTTCGTTTTTCATGATCCTCGAGTGTTCCGACAATTCCCATGTAGGCTTGACGATGTTGTTCTTCCGGAAGATCTTCTTCTGTTAATTTCCTCCTCTCACCGAAGCTCAATCCTGCCGGGGCAAGGGATCTGGATAGACGGTCCCCTTCTCTCATTTCTTTCCCAAAATGCTTTAAAAGAAAATCGACTGTATCACTTACGATCGTGACAGCATCGAGTACGGTCGGAACGCCGATGGCAATAACCGGAACCCCTAACGTTTCCTGATCCAAGCCTTTTCGCTTGTTCCCTACTCCCGACCCAGGATGGATGCCTGTATCCGAAATCTGGATGGTTGAATTGACACGCTCGATGGAACGGGATGCCAGGGCATCGATGGCGATGATGAAGTCGGGTTTGGATTTCTCCACTACTCCGAAAATGATATCGCTCGTTTCAATACCCGTGAGCCCCATCACACCAGGCACGAGGGCACTGACCGGTCGATAGCCCTCCTCCACAGATTCCGGCTGCAGTTCAAATAGATGTCTCGTCACAATGATGTCTTCACAGACGCGCGGCCCTAATGAATCGGGGGTTACATTCCAGTTACCGAGTCCAACAATTAAGCAGCTTGCATTTTTACTGATTTTATTATTAATTAAAAATTGATTAAATTCATTTGCAAATACTTTTTCAACTCTTTGTTGCAGTTCTGCATCTTCCTGGCGAATTCCATGAGCCTCGATGGTTAAGTAATTACCAGGTTTTTTACCGATTTTCTCTTCTCCTTCTGGTGTAACGGTGACAAGGGAAACTTTTACCCCATCCTCTTCTTTCTCTTTGATCATGACTCCTTGAATGGATGACGTATCTTCCGCTTTATCAGTGACGACCATTTCTCTTGCTTCAACGGCAAGATCGGTACGAATGGAATATTTACTGTAATCAATTTCTTCTTTTTTCATTTCGACTCTACCTCCAGGCTTGGGATGATATCTACTATTTTTTTATGTTTACCTTTTTCGTATGGGTTCATTCACTCGTTTAATTTCACTACATAGTATTGCAATATCACTGTTCGTTTGATAAAATATCATTTGTTCTTATTGTTTAGGAATTTAAATCGAGTCACATAGAATCTCGATCCTTTTATAGGAGGTGACAGGAATGCCAAATATCAAATCAGCTATCAAGCGTGTAAAAACTAGCAACGAGCGTAACGCTCAAAACGCTGCCGTGAAATCTACAATGCGTACTGCTATCAAGAAAGCAGAAGCTGCAGCTGCAAACAGCGCAGATAACGCTAAAGAATTAGCAACAGAAGCGGTTCGTCAATTAGACAAAGCAGCTCAAAAAGGTCTTATCCACAAAAACGCTGCGGATCGTCAAAAGTCTCGCCTTATGAAAAAAGCGAACTAATTGAAAAAAACCACCTTGCCCATGGCCAGGTGGTTTTTCTTTTCCTCATTATTTTTATCGTCATGACCCCAAAATCACGTAAAGCTCTGATCATGAAGTTTAAAAAGGAACATTTCTATCATTAATTCCTTTTTGATTCTCCCTGTTTTGATTTCATAATCTCCTTGAGATAGCAATTCGATGATATGGGCGAGTTGTTTATCATTGAAGTGCTTTGCCTGTCCTGCTGCAAGTTTCACTCTGAAAGGGTGTACTTTTAGGTAGGAAGCAATCTTTTGCTGACCGTATCCTCTTCGTGATAGTTCCTTCGTTCCATATATCAATCTGAACTGCCCTGCCAGGATTGATAGAATCTTCAACGGTTCTTCATTTTGTTTGAGAAGGTCGTAATAAATTCTCAATGCCTCATCGATTCTTCTGTGAACGACCTTGTCCACTAATGTGAAAATATTTTGTTCCAGGGACCGGGCTGTTAATCGTTCCACCACTTCTACATCGATTCTGTTTGTATCGCTTGCATATAAAGAAAGTTTGTCCAGCTCTTGTGTGAGCATCATTAAATTTGTGCCAGCGAGAGTCAGTAAAAGTTCAATCGCATCTTCATCTATCTGAACACTATTAGAGGCAGCACGTTCTCTTACCCAGGACTTTAATTCATGCTCGTTCAGCTTTTTGGCCTCTACCACTTCTGCCAGTTTCTTCAAGGACTTTGTAATTTTCTTACGTTCGTCCAGTTTTTCGTAATTCGCTGTAATGACCAAAATCGTATAGGGAGCAGGAGATTGTATGTATTGTTCCAGTCGTTTAATGTTGTGCTCTACCTTCTCTTTTGTTTTTTCAGCTGTCAAAAAAACAGGGTTTTGTAGGATGACGACCCTTCTCTCCCCCATAAATGGAAAGGTTTCTGCATCTTCTATCGCCACTTCCACAGGAGTTTCTTCCAGATCATAACTGGAAAAATTAAAATCCATTTCTTCTTCTGAAAGGGCGCTTGAAACAATTCTTTGTTTTGTTTCATTAATAATAAATGACTCATTTCCGTAAACTAAATACATAGCTCCGAATTGAGATTTCTCTATTTTTTTCCAGATATCAATAACCAAGTCAGCACTCTCCATTAAGTCTTTTCTCTACTCTATGGTAAAAAAGCTTTTTGGTTTTGGCAAGGGGTAAAGGGGACATCCCTCATATAGGACACCCCCTATATCTATATTAACGTTAACGGAGAAGACCTAGGAACCATCTCCATCAAGCGGTATTTCCTTTGTATTGATTAGTGTCACCTGTGCTCGGGAAACTTATAGGTGACAACTCTTGTCAGTAAAGGAAAAAGTAAAGGGAAGTATAGATTTTTCATTAGCGATGTTCTATACTAGAATAGAAATAGGAGGGGTAGTTGTGAACCAATTTGAAAAGAATGTACAATCAAAAAGAAATGATGCAGTAGATTCAGGCGTTGGATTTATTGTTTCTTTTGGATTCTTTGCGACAATGTTCGTTATTGCAACTGTTATTCAGTTAATCGGCTCTTAATGAATATAGGAGGCAGACCTTAAAGATTCCGGTTTCTTCAACTTCCACATATGGTACTGGTGTATCATACAGATGGCTTGAAGGTGCCTGACTCCTTGTGATAGGTCTGCCCCTTTTTCATTAGCGCTTAATTTGTTTTGTCATACATCCTATGGCAGGTGGGCTGAAAACGTTCCTGTTTTATCCCAAAAACGATAGGTGATCGCCCCATTTTCCCCCGTGCTATATATAGTTATTCCTCTTCTCTTCAATCGTTCCACTACTTCAGGATGCGGATGCCCAAAACGATTGGTTTCACCCGCAGAGATCACCGCCACAGACGGATTCGTTTCAACGAGGAACTCCTCAGTTGTACTCGTATTACTACCATGATGACCTACCTTTAACACATCAATCGGCAGATCGAAGTTTCGGATGAACTCTTTCTCCCCCTGCTCTTCTAAATCTCCAGTAAATAACCATTTCAATGACCCGATTTCTCCATATAATACAATGGAGTCATTATTTCCTTCATACTCTTCATCCTGGGGGGAAACAATATGCAATCCATCATTATCACCGTTCCAGCTGTATGGATAATGGGCTTCTTTAACAGGAATTCTCTTTTGTCGGGCGATTTTCATGATTTTCCTCATTTCTCCTTTCTCTTCGCTGTTAGGGCTAATCAGGATTTCCTTCACTTTCATCTCCTCAAGAACCGCCTCTGATCCGCCAATATGATCGAGATCTCCGTGTGTTAAGATCAGGGCGTCAATGGACCTGATACCTTTACTTTTCAAAAAAGGAACGACGATGTCGTCCCCTACAGAAAAACGATTCTTTCTTTCTTCCCATTCTTCTTTCGGAAACTGGACTTCCCCACCTGTATCGATAAGATAAGTTCCCCGATTGTACGGAAGCTTGATCAATGTAGCATCCCCTTGCCCAACATCCATGAATACAATCTCTCCATAAGGATTATAAGTGTTGACTAGCATGTGAATGGATGCCCAGACAATCAAGAGCAGCATGGAAAGTATATACTTTTTCTTTTCATACCAAACAAACACAACATATATAGCGATAAGGTAACCAATCAAGATCAGAAATGGAGGCTTTCCCATCACAATTGTGCTGAATGGAAAAGAAGCGATAATGGTAGATACCCAATGTATTCCATCCATAAGATATTCATGGAGCAGAATCAACCACTCAACTGACAGAATATAGACGATGATGGTCAAGGGAAGAACAATGCCTGAGAATAGGGGTACATAAAGAAGATTCGTGAGAAAGCCCATCAAAGAAAATTCATAAAAATGATAGATGATGATTGGTAACGAAGACAACTGGGCAACAATTGTTACTTTCACCAATTGTGCAATGGATGAAGAAGTATTTAGAATACTTGCTGAAGATACTACAAGAGAAAAACTCACCAAAAATGACAGTTGAAATCCAACATTGAATACAAAATATGGATCATATAAAACGAACACTACAAATACAAGGGACAAACTGTCGATTGTACTTAACTTACTTGCCACTTTCCTACTGAGCAGAATCACGATCAGCATGGCAGCTGCCCTCATCACGGAAGGAGATGCGCCCGTCAGTACGATATAACACAGAAGAAAAACAATACCTATCCATGTCACCGATTCTTTTGTGACGCCGATCCTTAATAGGAAATAGTAAAGAATCGCAAAGATCAACCCAACGTGCAGGCCTGAAATTGCCAGTAAATGAACGACACCCAGCTCTCTGAACGCCTTCATCGTGTCTTCCGCGATCATCCCTGTTTCTCCAAACAGTAACGCTTGGGTCACGCCTACTGTTGTAGACGGGAATTCCCTTTCGATTTTCTTCAATCCATCAAACCTTAGATGTATGAGGGCGTGTTTCCATTCGCTTTGATCCACGCATCCCTTATAAGTTTGAACGTCAAGTATCCAATAAACTCCCCGATGAGCCAAATAATTCTTATAATGAAATAAGTTTGGATTTTTATTCGGTTTGGGTTCTGTTAACTCCCCCTTCACTTCACACAGGAAACCAGGTTTCATATGTTGGAATTTTCGTTTCTCTTCCTCTGAAGAGAAATAATAGCGCATGAGAACCTTCTCATTCTTTATTTGAACGAGGGAAACAAAGGCATTCCCATCGATGGATGGAATGTCATTGATCATAATTTGTAAGTCGACCGGCTCAGGTTCTGATGACAGAACGGTTTTCTGTCTCTTTTCTTGAATAGTGGTGTTAAGAAAGGAAATAAAGAGAAATAGGAGGCAGATAAAAAAGATGGTGGAGGTCTTTTTTCTGAGGAAAAGGGATAGAAGGAGAAGAGCAAGAACGACTGCACCCCAATGGAATTGAAGTGCAAGTAGCGTCCCCGAAAGAACTGAAAAGGCCAGGTAAAGGCAGATTCCCCTATTCATTGAATAGTTTTATGTATTCTTGTTCATAGTAAGCGAGCTTCTGGTCTTCAGCACCTTGATTTCTCAAGTCATCGATTAATTGAAGCATCATGGAGGCTTTTTCATTGTGTTTTACGTCGATGCTGCTCTCTTGAAAGGGCACCTTCTCTACATGGACGTTTGCCTTTTGGAATAGTTCAATGGCATAAGGATGATTTTTATAATCTTTTGCATAATAAACCGTTTTGATTCCTGCCTGGATAAGTGCCTTACAGCATTGAAGACAGGGAAAGTGAGTAACATAAATATCCGCATTTTCCGTTCCGACCCCGAACTTTGAACATTGCAGCAGGGCATTCATTTCGGCATGAATGGTCCTCACACAGTGATTGTCAATCACATAGCACCCTTCATCTATACAATGATCCCCTCCTGCAATAGAGCCGTTATAGCCTCCTGCAATGATTCGTTTTTCACGAACGATGGTTGCCCCCACCGCCAGTCTTGTACACGTGCTGCGCAGGGCAAGGAGTTGACTTTGGGCCATAAAATATTGATGCCAAGCGATTCTTTCCATCACCATTCCCCCTTCTATGTTTTTAGGTGCATTTTCATTTGCTTGTTTAAGTGTATAAAGACTTCCTATGTTTCGTCAATTCATTGGACATAAATATATTCTTTTAATTTCTCAAACGTTTTTTCTCCGACCCCAGAGATGTTTTGAATCTCTTCTATTGTCTCAAACGAACCATGTTCTTCGCGATATTGGATAAAGGTTGACGCTTTCGCAGGTCCAATTCCGGGCAGTGTTTCGAATTCCTGTTGAGTGGCTGTATTAATGTTAATACGATCCTTTCCCGAATCGTGCCCGGGCATTGGAGAAGTCAGCAGCGGCGGTTCTGTTTCTCCGATCTTCGGGACATAAATCATCATTTCGTCTGATACCTTTACCGCTAAATTGATCACTTTTTTATCTGCTTCTGCTGTAAACCCACCGGCTCGATCGATCACAAACTTCAACCTGTCACCCTGTCTGACCTCATACAATCCAGGTTTCACCACCTCTCCCTTTATGTCTACAAATACTTTTTCGACCATTTTCAATTCTTCAGGCTCCGTTTCTTTTTTAACGGGAGCGGCAGCAAAAGAAGCCTCTTTCACAGGAGGGGCGGTAGCATTTTTTAATATATATGCAATCAGGACAATGGCACAAATCGCAAGAATCACAAGAACCGTTCTATATTTTTCAAAAAAGGATTGCACGGGAAATCACCTCTGATGGAATATTCGTTGAAAGGAATTCATAAGTTTTAGGAGAGAGTGTGATAGAAGGAGGGCTGCACATGAAAGTGGGTATCATTGGAACGGGGAACATGGGGAAGATCATTATTGAAGCTCTCATTGAATCAAAGGCGATTTCTCCTTCACATCTTCATATTACGAATCGTTCATTAGAAAAAGCAGATGATATAAAAGAAAAATGGAATAATGTGAATGTAAGCCATTCAAATGAAGAAGTGATCAAGTCATCTGACTTAATCTTCATTTGTGTGAAACCTCATGATGTGTATGATGTGATTCAGGAGAATAAAAAAAGTTTTACCAGGGATAAATGTGTGGTTTCAATAACCAGTCCAGTAAGCGTGGAACAATTAGAATCGATCCTGACCAGTTCCTGTGCCAGATTCATTCCAAGCATTACGAATCGTGCATTAAGCGGAGTGTCACTTTTAACGTATGGAAGTCATTGTTCAGATAAATGGAGGCAGGATTTAAAGAAACTGGTTGACCATATCTCCACACCGGTAGTCATTGATGAAAATGTGACACGAGTGGCTTCTGACATTGTGAGCTGTGGACCTGCTTTTTTCAGTTATGTTACTCAAAGATTTATCAACGCTGCTGCAGAAGTGACAGAAATAGATAGGGAAACAGCTACTGTTTTGGCATCTGAAATGCTTGTTGGTCTTGGGGACTTATTGAAGAAAAATATTTATACATTACCGACACTTCAAGAAAAAGTTTGTGTGAAAGGCGGAGTGACCGGAATAGGGATATCCGTAATGGAAAGAGAGCTGGGAGATGTTTTCGAGAAATTATTTGAAGCCACACAGGAAAAGTTCGTGGATGATATTGAAGGTACGAAATCACAATTTGGAGTCTAGACAGGCTCCTTTTTTATATTTCGACACAAATTGATAATTCCCTTCTTTTTAAGTAAATCTTTTATAAAGTCATAAAAAAGCCGGATCAATCTCTTTCTAATAGACGATCCGGCTTTAATCATTTTTTCTTACACGTAAAGAAAATTCTTTCGCTTTGGTCTGTAGGCGCTTCTTGTGTGAAGTCTGCGGAAACGTTCAACACTTCGAACCCTGCATCCTTCAACCACTCTTTTACGGTAAGGATAGGGTATGTGCGCTGTTTGTGAAGCTCTTCTACTCTTTCGTACTGATTCGTTCCCTTATCTTTCACGAAAAAAGTCAGTTCATGCTCTACACTATTGGGAACTTCTCCAGGGAAGCAATCCCAAATGTACGAGACATGCTCATCTGAAAGGGTAAATGTCTGGTTAATAAATATTTGCGTCATTTTATAAATGGAATGCACATCAAATAAGAATAAGCCATCATGCTTAAGATGAGCATATACACTTTTGAACGTATTTTTCACATCTTTTTCGTCTTCCAGGTAATTCAGGGAATCACAAAAAATCGTAATAAGATCGTATTCACCAAGGGAATCAAGCTTTGACATATCCTGTTGAAACAGATTAAGCTTTACGTTCATTTCCAAAGCCTTTTCCTGTGCTACCAACAGCATATCCTGAGAGAGATCGACACCGGTCACATCGTAGCCGTCCCGGACAAGGCGAAGTGATAATTCCCCGGTGCCACAAGCGATGTCAAGGACTTTCCCCCCTTGGATTGAATAAGCTTTAGCTTGTTTATTGACAAACTCCAACCAGCCGTCATATGGGACGTCCTGCATTAAATAATCGTACACATAAGCAAAACGTTCATAACTCATTTAGTGACTCTCACCTTGTCCAACTTCGACGAATGATGCATCTCCCCATAAACGCTCTAGATTATAGTAGCCTCTTTCCTCTTTATGGAACACGTGAGCGACGACATCACCTAAGTCAACTAAGATCCAGCGTGCTTGATCAAAGCCTTCCAACCGTTTGACTGTATAGCCATTTTCTTCTGCTCTGTCCTTTAATTCTCGTGCAATGGCCTGCACCTGTTTGTCTGAGTTACCATGACAGATCAGAAAATAATCCGCAATTAAAGAAACACCTTTCATATCTAATACAACAATATCTTCAGCACGTTTATCATCAGCGGCATTATACGCTAATTTTACTAAATTTTGTTCCATTCCTTCATCTCCTCTTGTTTAAAATTAATCCGTTATAAAAGCGAAATGTATCTGGGTAGATGGCTTGGTTTTTTTTCATTAGAAACGTCATCGTATTTTGAAGTGCCTTCAACAAGCCTTGATCCAATGACTCTTTTGCGAGTTCCCTTACTTCTTCCACCCCGGGAAATTGTCGATTCGGTTCGATATAATCAGCTAAATAAATCACTTTGTCCAGGATGGTCATCCCTTCCTTACCCGAAGTATGGGATCGGATGGCATTTAATATTTCTTCATCCTGTATACCCACTTCACGCTGAACAAGTAACGCTCCTACCGGTGCATGCCAAAGCTCGCTATTGTACATCAAGAGATCCTGAGCCAGCTTCTCTTCTACAATGATTGTTTTCATTTCCTCTTTATCCCGGAACTTCGCATAGTCATGGAAAATCGCGGCTATTTCTGCCTTTTTCTCATCAGCTCCATATCGCTTTGCAAGCTCTATACTTGTTTCCATGACTCCACAAGTGTGTATATAGCGATGTTCCGTTAAATGTTCTTTCACGATTTCCAAGGCTTTTTCCCTATTCATACAATTTCTCCTCCTTTATGAATCGATACACATCCTCGGGGACTAAGTAGCGTACCGATTGCCCCTGTTTCACTGTGTTGCGAATGTAGGAAGAAGAAATATCAATGGCAGGTACTTCAACCAATTGAACATTAAACGTAGTATCATGTGAATAGGAAGGGCGATTAACACCAATGAACCTGACCATTTCCTGAAGTTCCTCTATCCGGTACCACCTCGGGAGATATTCGATCATATCCCCGCCTATTATAAATGAAAACTCGGTGTCCTCTTCCCTCTCGGTTAATAGCTTAATGGTGTCGTAAGTGTATGAGGCACCCTCTCTTTCAAGTTCAATCCGTTCGATGGAAAAGTGAGGGTTGCTCTTAATCGCTTGTTGCAGCATGAAGAGACGCTGTTCTACTGATACACTTTTATCCGCCTGTTTATGAGGAGGAACGTGATTCGGTAGAAATCGTATTTCATCCAAATTCGCCTTCTCTAAAACTTGCTCCGCAATAACCAAATGGCCCATATGAGGAGGATTGAATGTCCCTCCCAGGAGTCCAACCTTTTTCTTCATTTTATCAATCCTTATCGTGGGAGGATTAATTGCTTGTTCTCTTTCGATTCCTTGTACAGGACAATTGTATTTCCAATGATTTGAACGATTTCCGCCCCTACACCTTTGGACAATTCGTCAGCAACCTCGGACTTATCCATATCACAGTTTTGAAGAATACTGATTTTCATCAATTCTCTTACTTCAATCGCTTCTCCGATTGTTTTGATCATATTTTCATTGACTCCGCCTTTTCCTACTTGAAAAACCGGATTTAAATGATGAGCTTCTGAACGTAAATATCTTTTTTGTTTACCTGTTAACATGTTGACCTCCTAGTTGTTGTAAAACG
This sequence comes from Rossellomorea sp. ABR4_004, assembly GCF_056159585.1. Lineage (NCBI taxonomy): Bacteria > Bacillati > Bacillota > Bacilli > Caryophanales > Bacillaceae > Rossellomorea > Rossellomorea sp. ABR4_004. The sequence continues at coordinate 868,363 of NZ_JBSWVM010000001.1, forward strand.
GTGTTTTTCATAATCGAATATGGTGGAAAGATTCCCGTCCACTTTTCAAAGGAAAGGGCTCCCTGGTACACGAACATATCAAGACCATTTTGAGTACGGGCACCTTTCTGATTCGCTTGTTTCAATAATGTTGTTTCCAAAGGATTATAGATAATGTCACTAACGATGCATCCCTCTTTTAACTCTTTGATCGTCAATGGACTGTCTTCTATATGAGGAAACATTCCTATAGATGTTGTATGGATGATCACATCATATTGGTCCAATGTGTTTTCAGCAGCCTCTAGAGTTAGGCAGCCTGAGTTCAAATCGAAAGGGCACGCTTCAATCATCTTTTCAGCTCTCAGTGCCGTCCGGTTGGTCACATCTATTCTCTTCACTCCAAGAGAAGCAAGGGAATAATAAATGGCTTTCGCAGCACCACCGGCACCGATAATCAGCATCGATTTATCTTCAAGTTGTTCATCCGCTATATTTTTCAAGCCTTCCACAAAGCCAAGACCGTCAGTATTATAACCGATCAGCTTGCCATTTTCATTGACAATCGTATTTACTGCCCCGATTGCTTCTGCCAATGGATCAATTTCATCTAAAAGAGGCATGACATCTTCCTTATGGGGAACAGTCACATTCACTCCTTGAATTCCCAACGCCTTTATTCCATCAATGGCTTTGGAAAGGTGCTCTTTTCTCACGTGAAATTTCATGTAAGCAGAATCCATTCCACATTCCTGGAACGCAGCTTTATGCATCTCGGGAGACATAGAATGGGCAATCGGATCTCCTATAACACCATACAGAGCCACAGTATCCCTCCTAGATTAATGATTTTCTCAAGAAAACACTAACGCCTTTAGGAACATGGGCAGCAATGGTAGCCCCTCTGTCATTCACTGTAATCCATCCTAAACCTGAGAAGACGATATCCGTTTTTGCTTCTTTAATTCTGAATTCATGCCTCACAAGTGGAGGGAATGTGTCCATATCATCTTTTCTTGGCGGCTGCAACAGTTCTCCTGCATGATTCTTATAGAGCTCATCGGCTTTCTCAATCTTTGTGCGATGAATGGATAGCTCATTTGAGAAATAACAGGTAAATGCCTGACGATCACCAGCCATGAAGTCAAAACGTGCCAAACCACCGAAGAAAAGGGTTTGTTCTGGATTCAACTGGAAGGTTCTCGGCTTGATCTCTTTCTTAGGAGTAATGATTTTCAAATCCTGCTTATCAACAAAATGGGCCATCTGATGATGATTAATAATTCCCGGCGTATCTATTAATGACTCTTCGTCATCAAGTGGAATTTGAATCATATCGAGAGTCGTGCCAGGGAAGTGAGACGTCGTAATGACATCTTGTTCACCTGATACATGCTTGATAATACGGTTTATAAACGTTGATTTTCCTACGTTTGTACACCCTACTACATACACGTCTTTTCCATTTCTAAAATGTTCAATCGCTTCAATTGCATCAGTAATTCCCTGACCTTTTGCGGCACTCACTAACTGAACATCAATAGGCTTTAACCCTAATTGACTTGCTTCATGTTTCATCCAATGAATCAGCTTGGACGGTTTCACAGACTTAGGAAGCAGATCCACCTTGTTACCTATGAGCAGAATCGGGTTAGATCCTACGAAACGATGCAAACCAGGCAGCCAGCTCCCATTGAAATCAAATATATCGACTATCTTGACAATCAACCCTTCTGAATTCCCAAGTTCATTTAATATTTTCAAGAAGTCATCATCCGTTAAGGGGACATCCTGGACTTCATTATAATGCTTTAATCTAAAGCAACGTTGGCAAATAATCTCTTCTTTTTGAAGAGCTGAAGGTGGTGCATACCCCATTCCTTCCTTATTCTCCGTCTGGATTTCAACGCCACATCCTATACATACAACTTGACTCACTTCTTATCCTCCCACTCAAGCATGCCTTTACGCTTGAAAAACTTCATTATTCTTCGTTCTACACGACGATTGAACTTTGTGATGAACCCATCTGATTGTGCAACGGGAACAACCAATATCGTATGGAAGCCGTTTCGATTTCCGCCTAAAACATCTGTCAACAGCTGGTCTCCAATAACTACCGACTCTTCCTTCTTCACACCCATTTCCTGAATCGCCCTTTTAAAAGCACGTCCCATTGGCTTACGGGCCTGGAATATAAATGGAACGCCCAAAGGCTCTGCAAATGCCCCTACCCGGTTTTTGTTATTATTGGACACAATGGTCACAAGGATTCCTTGCTCCTGCATTTCTTTAAACCAATGGATTAACTTAGGGGTGGCATTGGGACGATCCCATTCCACTAACGTATTATCTAAATCTGTTATGATCGCTTTAATTCCTTTTTCTTTTAAATACTCCGGTCTGATACTGAAAATATCCTGAACCTGTTCATCGGGTAAAAATTGCTTTATCACTTGCAGCACCTCAAATTTCATTATCATTTATATACTTTAATGTTTACTTTTCTTCTTAGTCGTATAGTCAAACGTCCATTGTTTCTGCGGATGCCGATTCTCTCTATAGTATCTTTTAACCTATAACAGATTAATGATAACCAATTTTTCCTGCAGATTCAAAATAAATCACATATATTCCTGGAAATCCATAAATATTCCCAAGGAGAATAAATATTTTTCGACAAATTTCCAGATGCTTTCATGGTTGTGGATAACCTTATTCACATTATACAAGACATAAACATCGCCTATTTACCAGTTATATACAAGTTAGTCACAACTTATCCACCGTGAACTGTGGATAACGGAACGCTTGTTCTGAAAAAACAATTTTGGTAAAGTTTAATTACTACTTAAAAACGTACTGACATTATGTATCGAAATACAAAAAGATGATGGTTATTGGAGGTGGCATTAATGAGGAAATTATCGGACGAACTGTTGATTGATTCTTATTTCAAAGCGTTGGAGTTGAAACTCAATACAGAATTCATTCGCCTCATCGAAATGGAAATTCACCGTCGATCTCTTACTAATAAAATAAAAGCTTCATCGTAGAATACTAACATGAAATGGGACGGATTTGTTTAAAATCCGTCCTCTTTTTTATATAAGGATGTTTTCGTAACGATGTGACTAAGCAAGTAGTGGTCGATTTCCGCTTTATTTTTAGAAAGCAGTGTTATTTAATGAAATCTCCAACCGTTTCCCCAACTGTCACATTTCTAGGTACTTCTTTATTCGGCGAGAATCGGAACGTACTTTTTTCAAAAAGGAGAATGACGGTGGAGCCGAAACTGAAGTATGCGACCTCTTCGCCTTGTGTCCATTCTTTTTCCTCATGAACATAATCAATGCTGTTGACAAACATGGCACCTACTTTTACGACAGCTACTTTCCCTTTTACATGCTTCAGCTCTGTAATAGAGCGGAAGTTTTTTGAAAGGGCTTCTTTTCCGTACATCAATCCAAGTTCATTGACCGGGTAGGAGTGCTGTCCCAGTGACCACCTGCTTAGAATCGTACCTGATACTGGGCTGTGAATCCGGTGATAATTCGCAGGGCTCAAATAAAATACTGCGAATTCCCCTCCACTATAATCAGAAGCTTTCCCTTCACTGCCAAGCATATCAAGAATGGAGTAGGGCTTTCCTTTCACTTCAATGACAAGGTCATCGGATATGCTGCCGGTATCGGCCAATAATCCATCAACTGGACTGACCGCTTGTTCCTCACTATAGTTCACTATCCTTGCATCTTCTTTCAGATTTCTGATAAAGAAATCATGCAGCGTTTTATAATCAGCCACTTGGCCTTCTATTTCATCCACATTTATTTTGTACGTTTTAATAAATGATGAAATAAACGGACGACTCAACGGAGACTGTACAAATTTCCTGATCATATAAGAGGACCATCTTTTATTTGTTAGTTCGATAAATAGACGATATATAGATTGCTTCATTAATATCCCTCACAAATTTTAAAAAAAACGATTAACTTTAACAGTTTAATAAGTATATAATAAAATATTATTATATACTATATTTAAAAGAATCTTTTTTCACTGTGGGATGTAACATATATTGTTGTTACCATTCCAACTGTGTCTGCAAACGTATGTAAGCGAAAAGGTTAGCCAGAAAACATGTTCAGTAGTGAACAAACTTATTCAAAGGGAGTGAGTGATGATTGTTTCTCTCCGAAGTCGTCGACCAAACATTTAAAAAGCTTAAAAGTCAAACGGCCAACCTCATTACTTTGTCCAACTTATCATTAGGTGGATTTGCTATTATTTCCATACTTCATAATCAATTAAACCTAAGCTTGTTATTGATTTTCATCGCTGCCTTAACAGACCGCTTCGATGGGATGGTTGCAAGGAAAATGCATATTGAGTCAGAGTTAGGAAAACAGCTGGATTCCATGAGTGATATTATTTCATTCGGCATAGCTCCTGCCCTGCTCCTGTATATAGCCGTTCTAAATCAGTATGACTTTCCTGGGATGTTTTTCACCATATTTTATATTGGATGTGGAGCTTTTCGGTTAGCCCGCTTCAATATTCAAGAAAACGATGGCTACTTTACAGGATTGCCGATCACCGTAGCCGGATGCTTACTGACTCTGTGCTACCTGGCTATCCCGTTTGTATCAGGTGTGCTGATTTTATGTATGACAATCACTCTAGCTGTATTAATGGTAAGTCCTTTTACGTTGAAGAAGATGTAAGAGGTATGAGAGAGCCCTGTTCACAAGGTGAACAGGGCTCTCTCAGGTTATAAATGTTGTGCTTGTCAGGCTAACAGTTATTGTAGTACCACCATCCACCAAATAGGAAAAGTAAGATTAGTAATACAACGACTAGAGCGAAGTAGAATCCGCCACCACCATAATAACCTGGATAGACTGGTCCATAACAAGGGTATCCATACGGCATTGCAATACCTCCTCACCTACTTTTACTACTAGTATATGTACATAGGGAAATAGCGTATAGGCAGTTTCCAACATTATTACCTGAATCCCTTGGAAAGAAAGTTTACGTTTTCTTTGATTACTTTCCAGGGACATGCAAGGACATCCCTTTCTTATCATATGAATGAGTATAGGCTTAAGTCCTCATGGAGGTGTGAATATGTCTGGAGTTCTAACGGCACTGGGGTATTTCTTTAAAGAGTTAATTTTCCTCGTTTCTTACGTAAAGAACAATGCATTCCCTCAACCTCTATCTGCAGCAGATGAACGAAAATATTTAAGGCTGATGGCAGAAGGAGATGAGCATGCCCGTAATATGCTCATTGAACATAACCTGCGATTGGTTGCTCACATCGTCAAGAAATTCGAAAACACAGGGGAAGATCCAGAAGATCTAATTTCCATCGGGACCATCGGATTGATAAAGGCAATTGAAAGTTATTCAGAAGGAAAAGGCACGAAACTTGCAACCTATGCGGCACGTTGTATCGAGAATGAGATCCTTATGCATCTTCGTGCACTCAAGAAAACGAAAAAAGATGTCTCTCTCCACGATCCTATCGGTCAAGATAAAGAAGGAAATGAAATCAGCTTAATTGATATCTTAAAGTCTGAGAGTGATGATGTCATCGATACGATTCAATTAAGCATGGAACTTGAAAAGGTAAGAAAATACATTTGCGTGCTCGACGAGAGGGAGAAAGAAGTGATCGTCGGACGATTCGGTTTAGACCTGAAAGAGGAAAAAACCCAACGGGAAATTGCCAAGGAATTAGGAATCTCAAGAAGCTATGTATCACGAATCGAGAAAAGGGCTCTCATGAAGATGTTTCATGAATTTTATCGTGAGGAAAAAGAAAAAAGGAATAAATCATGAAAAAGCGATCCAGACTCGGATCGCTTTTTTTCATTCTCTATTCTACACTGACTTCAGCGGCAATAATCAGACCAATCACAGATGTTACGACAAGACCCATTATCATTGAAAACATCGTAATCTCACTCCCTCTTTTGCAGTCATTAGTACCTGCTCTTCTTATTATTAATGTATCACGAAAAGCCTGATTTTCCCCTGTCATTCGTGAACAACTTATTACTAAATATTGACAGAACTGTGTCTGTCTTAACTCCCTCTTATCCCCAATAAAAACAAGGGAGGACACCCTCAAAAAAAGGCATCCTCCTTATTCATTCTACTTCTTATCCTGCTTCTTCTTTTTATGGAAGAAAGCCGACCAAAAAACAATATTTAAAAACATCGTTCCACCCACCTTTTGTTTCGTTAGGCAGTATCCTTCTCTACCCATAGCGCATTAAGCATTTTCTCCTGTACATATATCATCTTTCATTCTCCTCTCCATTTTCAGATATCCTTAGAACCATTGCGACATGTATTGGTTCTTGGTTTTCGTTTCTTCATAAGATTTTAAAACCGTTTCATTGTGTGTAGCTTCTTCAAATGTTTCTTGTTTCTTATTGAACGTTACCGTTATAAATAAAAGATTAAGTGTCATACGTATCACCCCTTTCAAAGTGCCTCGTGAGTTGCAAGGCATACTAAAAAGCCACAAAGAGACCGATCCTTGTGGCACAAAAAAGCCACAGGAACTTTCATTCTCCCTGTGGCTATCATTTAATGGATTTAAAATTAAGCGTAAAGCATCCCACAAGTGGTCGAATGATGAAAACAATATGAAGTTGTGTCTTTTTTTCCATTAAGCACGAACATGTTCTTCGACCTCCCTTTTGTGATTTTTTTCTTACATTGGTTAGTATATCCAATTTTCACAGGAAAGTAAACCACTTTCCTCACTATTTTTTCTACAAATTTCCACATAATAAACGAATTCGTCTATAAGGCAGTTTTGAACAAAAAGAAAGCGGGTCCTCAAAGAGAACCCGCTTTACATATTTACTCATCTATAGATTGCATATCTTTTTTGTATTTGATCGCTTTTGTAAAAAATAAAAGTGACAATCCGAGTAAAACAACGGTGCCTGTCATGAGGGTGATCGTTTTACTTGGTGTGACGGTTTCTGTTGGAATAATGACCCCTAAATACATAAAGACACTAAGTGCAAGTAACGTAAAACCAAATCGTTTGAAGTCGTTCATTTTTTGTTGAATGGTTCTTTTTTTTGCGTTCTTCATGTGCATTCACCTACTTTAGAACTAGTAAACTCTCATTCTATGGTAACATACTGAAGCATATCAGCTACCATGTAATTGATACCAGTTCTGCCAGTAGTCGTATTACTTGGAAAGGGCATTGTCAATATCTTCAATCAGGTCCTCTACGTCTTCAAGGCCGACAGAGATACGTACCAAACCATCGGTGATCCCTAACTCATTTCGGCGATCTGCCGGAATGGACGCGTGAGTCATGCGCGCAGGTACCGAGATTAAACTTTCTACAGCCCCAAGACTTTCTGCCAATGTGAAGTATTTGGTGTTCGTAAGCAGACGATCGGCATTTTCTTCACTTCCTACATCAAATGAAACCATTCCCCCAAAGCCGGATGCCTGTTTCTTGGCAATGTCATGGTTCGGATGCGTTTCTAATCCTGGATAGTAAACCTTCGATACTTTCGGGTGTGATGTAAGATACTCGACTATTTTCTTCGTGTTTTCTTCATGCTCTTCCATTCTCAGCCCTAAGGTTTTTATGCCTCGAATCAGTAACCATGAATCCTGTGGTCCAAGAACCCCACCCGTTGAATTCTGTACAAAGAATAACTCTTCAGCAAGCTCTTCGGAATTCACAACGACCAGTCCTGCAACCACGTCACTGTGTCCGCCGATGTATTTCGTTGCACTGTGAAGAACGATGTCTGCTCCCAGGCTGATCGGGTTTTGCCAATAAGGCGTGCTGAATGTATTATCTACAATGGTCAATAGATTGTGCTTCTTGGCTAAGGAAGCCGCTGCCTCAATATCGGTAATTTTCAGCAGTGGATTCGTTGGTGTTTCAATGTAGACAGCCTTTGTATTCGGCTGAATGGCACGTTCAATATTGCCGATATCACTTGAATCAACGAAAGTGGATTCAATGCCGATTCGGTTTAAGACCTTGGTCATGACACGATACGTTCCGCCATACACGTCGTCTGTCATGACAATATGATCTCCGCTATTGAACATCATCATAACTGCCGTAATAGCTGCCATTCCCGATCCAAAGGCAAAGCCTTTTTCTCCGCCTTCCAGATCTTTAATCAACTCTTCAAGGGCATGTCTTGTCGGGTTCCCTGAACGTGAATATTCAAAGCCTTTATGCTTTCCTACTTCATCCTGCTTATACGTACTCACCTGATAGATTGGAGTGGATACAGCACCTGTTTGAGGATCTGTAGGGATACCGCCGTGAATTAGTTGTGTTTTCTTTTTCATGATTAGAGTCCTCCTTCATATATTTTCTTACTTAAATAGCGCTCACTGGAGTCCGGGAAAATCGTGACGATATGGCTTCCCGGCTCAGCTGCTTCCGCTTCCTGTAATGCTGCATGCAGCGCTGCACCAGAAGAACTTCCGACCAACAAGCCTTCCATCAGCGCAAGCTCTTTTACTCGTTTGAAAGCATTGTCGTCCGTCACGGTATGGATGCTATTGAAATAGCTTGGATCCATATAGTGAGGTAAGAATTCCATGCCGATCCCCTCTGTTTTATGAGGTCCTGATGGTCCACCGTTCAAGATGGAGCCTTCAGGTTCAACAATGACTGTTTTGATGTCGCTATTTCTTTCCTTCAGGTACTGAGCAGTCCCCATGAAGGTACCCCCTGTCCCTGCTCCTGCAACAAATGTCTGAATGTTGCCATCCATCTGATTCCATAGTTCAGGTCCCAATGTTTTGTAATATGTTTCCGGATTGGCCGCATTCCCAAATTGCTGCGGAGAATAAGAGTTCGGGATTTCCTTTACCAGTTCATTTGCTTTTGCAATGGCCCCCTTCATTCCTTCCTCGGTTGGGGTATGAATGATTTTGGCGCCTAATGCTTTCATAAGCTCCTGCTTTTCTAAGCTGAATTTTTCTGGTACGCAGAACATGACATTGTATCCGGAATTCACAGCTGCAAGAGCCAGACCGATTCCCGTGTTCCCTGCAGTCGGTTCGATTATAGTGCCTCCCGGTTCTATTTTACCGTTACGGATGGCATCTTCTAATAATTCCCTGCCCAGACGATCCTTCACACTACCTCCAGGATTGAAAAATTCCAGCTTAGCAAAGAGGCGAACTCCCTTCTTTAATGGGAAGTTTGTAAGCTCGACAATCGGTGTATTCCCAATCAGGTCATGTACGCTATTATACACGTCCATGTATTCAGTCCCCCTTCATCACAAAAGCTGACTCCATGCACCTCTCCTACCCTCAAATACATACGATTGGAGGGCTCGCCTGAACACATCCGTTCCGTATGTTTTGATGAGAAAATTGGTACCCGGGTCAGCTTTATTTTCCTCGTATTAAACAGACTTTACAATGCTCATAACCATTTTGGCAGAGTGGAGGGCTGCCTTTTCTAAATATTGTTCGAAGGAAACATCTGATTCCTTACCTGCAATATCAGAAAGTGAGCGAATGATGACAAATGGTACGTTGAATTGATGAGCCACTTGCGCAATCGCGGCTGCTTCCATTTCAACTGCCTGTAAACCGGTGAATTTGTCACGGATCGCTTCTACACGCTTAGGATCATTCATAAATGAATCTCCCGTGGCGATCAACCCTGACACCACTTGTGCATCTCCTAGTTCCTTCACGCTATCAATGGCTGTCTGCATTAATTTCTTGTCTGCTGTAAATGCGGCAGGAAGCTGCGGTACCTGACCGTATTCATATCCAAAAGCCGTCACATCCACATCGTGATGTCTTACTTCTGTTGAGATGACAACATCACCAACATCTAGCGAAGGATCGAATCCTCCGGCTGACCCTGTATTGATGATACAATCCGGTTTAAAGTGTTGCAGAAGGACGGCTGTTGACATCGCTGCATTCACCTTTCCGATTCCCGAGCGAAGTAAGATCACTTCTTTGTCTTTCATCGTTCCACTTGTATATTCACACCCTGCGATTGTTTCCACTGTCGGGTTTGAAATATTTTCTCTCAGTAAGGCTACTTCTTCTTCCATTGCTCCAATGATGGCGATTTTCATTACTAAAACCTCTTTCTACTGTTTAGTCGCCTCCATAATCCACACAAAGGTATTTACTTGCTTAAAAGTGACTGAAAACCCATTTTGGTCCAATAATTCCTTTAGAACATCCAAGGTCGTGTAATATTCCCGTTTTAAATCTTCAGCAAGGTTGTAATACTCTTTTTTGATTGCTTGGGATATGGCGGCTTGATAGTGCTGATCCGTTTCAAACATCGTATCTGCAAATACTATTTTACCACCATGTGCTAGGAGCTTTCCATATATGCGAAAAGCTTTTCCCTTTTCTTCATCTGTTAAGTGATGGAATGCATAGGAGCTCACGATGGAATCTGCCTTTCCTTCTAAAGAAAAGTCGAGAAAATCTCCATCCATGAACGTTACCTCTTTTCCAAGCTTCTGCATTCCAATGGCCCTCATTTCAGGGGAAGGTTCAAATGGTACCACTTCAAGTCCTCCGTCCAGTAATCTTCTGGTCAGATTCCCTGTCCCGGGACCAAATTCAACGACTCTTCCCTTTGACCGCGAAACTACTTCGTCAAGAATGGATTCATAGTCCTCGAAAACCGCTTGATATTCAACGTCTTTCCCCGTTACTGTATCGTCATAAGAATCTGCCCAATCCTGGAACAAATCCAAAAATTCTCTACCCATGGTTAAGCACCTCAGCTACATTAAGTTTATAATTCCTATAAACATACTATGAATTAAAATAAAAACTGTTATTAAATTATCATATTCTTTGAATGAATTCAACAATTAATAATTGTAAAATCCGTTTTCCGGCTCTAAAATAAGGGGAGATAACCTGTCTGTAAGGGGATCACAGTAAAAGAGGAGGATAAACATATGAATATTTCATTTGACTTAATAGAAGATAAAGTAGAGTTTTTTGAAGCAGATAGTTTACGAACATTGGAAAAGAAGGTGGATGAACAAATCCAGCATAATAAAGCGATCATGCTGAGCGTTCATCATGTAAATCATGCCGTTTCCATTGATGAAAATGGGAGAAGATTGTATAGCGCGGCGGTTCATTTTAAAGTGAAGAAATGATTCAAAAAAGGCTCTCCCTATTAAAAGGAGAGCCTTATTCATCACAAATTAATCTTTATCATTTTCCACTAATTCCTGTACTTTGGTTGGCTGCCATCCTTTGCCGTCCACCCATTGGAGATACACTCTGTACGGGGTTTTTGTATCTTTAGCCGTTACCGTAGCCATGGATTTCTGAGGTCCGCCATTCCCTTCCATCCACCAAACGGTCATGTTGTCTTCCGGAATGCCTGTCGCATAAGAAGTAGCCTTGATTTTTTCCTGCCAGTCTACTGTGCCTTCATCATAAACAGACACGTGTTCACCTGTTTGCTCAGTTCCAACCGGCTTCCAGTCAGGATGCACCATTGTTTTCTTCACATTGGGTTCGTCACTTTCTTCCACTTTTAATTCGCTTTGGTCTTCACCCTCTAATGCAACAGTGTCCTCTTCATCAGAAGCTTTGTCTTTTTGTTTCTCTTCATCGCTCTTCTTTTGTTCTTCTTTTTTATCTTCATTATCTTTTTCCTCAGATTTTTTATCCTCATCTAAAGAAACAGATTTGTCGTCTTTTTCAGCATCCTTATTGCTTGAGCCTTTCGTTTCTGTATCAGCAACGTTAGATGATGCCTTCTCATCGCCGTCTCCCATCACTATTGTTGCTCCGACAACGACAATTAATAAAAGTACGACTGCGATCATTATGTTCAAAATTTTATTAGAATTCTTCTTGGATCGTTTATCTAATCGAGATTGGTATTTCGCCATTACGTTCCCTCCCTATTATCCTAAACATTTTAACATGATTAGAGGAAAAGAATAAAGCGAAACATTATCCATCTCAGCTGGTTTTGGTTCCTTTCATAAGAAAGGGAAAAAGGTCGCAGGACCAATGTACATCATGGCTGATTATTTTCAAGATTATAAATGGCGTCTACGCTATCTTTGAAAATCGGGTAGATCCCGCCCTCATCGATCTTCACATCCATGTTGACGGCAACGAGGGAGTATTTAGGATTTTCAAAGGGAAAATATCCGGCGAACCATTTATTGTATAATTCATTTTCCTTCGTTTCTTCTCCCCGATAATTCCCTGTTTGAGCCGTTCCCGTTTTCCCGGCAATCGTGTAGGCAGCTGTCTGCAGGTATGGAGCTGTTCCTTCAGGGGAGTTCACCACTCCCCTTAAATACTGCTGAAGCTTCATGGCTGTATATGGAGTGATTGTCTCACCCTTAGCCTCCTGTTTGGGGAAGGAAAACATCCTTGTTCCGTTTTGGTACTCGACTGCGGATACGGCACTAACTTGATATTTTTCCCCTCCCCTGGCGATAGTGGCCATCATATTGGCCATACCAAGGGGGGTTACTCGAACTTCTTTTTGTCCGATACCTGTTAATGAAACTAGATTTTTATCCTCTCTATCTTTCTCTGAGGAAAAGATTCTTCCATCGCTTACTTGAAGCTGAGGAAAACTTTCATAATGAAAGACGTTCCCTTTCCATGTTATATCCCCGAGCAGCCCAATCTTTTCAGCATATTCATCCAGAATATGAGCATCCTTCTCCGTCAGCTGATTGGCCAAATCGGCAAACGTACGGTTACAGCTGACGGCAAGACTCGTCTTAATATTGATATTACCGTGTGGCTTTTCGGCTGGAGCCCCTCTGATACCTTCATCACATGCAAACAGCCTGCTTTCATCCACAATGCCTTCGTCCATGGCTGCAGCGGCGACAACGGTCTTAAACACGGAGCCTGGGATCAACGCTTTCAGCATGTAATTCGTTGCCCCGCCACTAAACGGGTCCTTACTGCTCATGGAAGGTCTTGATACACTGGCAACGATTTCACTTTTTTCGATATCAAGGAGCAGTAAGCCTCCCTTTTGAATGTTATACGTATCGGCTACTTCCTCCAATGCTTGCTGCATGCTGGCATCGATTGTCGTTTTCACATTAAGGGGGTAGAAGGGATTGGCTGGGGCCAGATATTTCACGTCTACACCGAATAGGGGACCACCGATGGCATCCACATGATAGATCAGCTTTGCTTCTTCCTCTGCGACCAGCCACTCGTCAAAGCTTTCTTGAAGACCTGACACACCAATTTTCTGATTCGCTCCTTTTACTTTATCAGGATAACGCTCATGAAACACCTCTGTATTTTCTCCTGTTACGCCGATCAACTGAGACGCAGGGACTTCGGTGCTTTTGAACTTTTTAGTGAGTGCGAACACTCCCTGAATTTCAAGGGCATTAATGTCACCCATTTGGCTTTCCGTCAGCTGTAACGGTTCTTTTCCGCCAAAGATGATCGGTCCTTTCGCTTCCTCAAGCTTTGATAGGATTGTTTGAGGTGGTACATGGAGAATATCCGCCACTTTTTCTGCAGGCCAGTCCATTTTCTTCAGGAAAGGAAAAAGAACAAGAACATTTTTCTCCGTATACGTAAGTGGCTCCCCGTTCCGATCGAGAAATTCTCCCCTGCCTTCATCAATCACCAATTGCTGCGTTCGTTGAGAGACACTTTCTTCGAGAAGATTGATTTGATGTTTCGAATAAGATTCTGTTTGGAATAATTGCAATTGCATCAGTCTAGCTGCTAGCGCAAAAAGAGCAAGTAATAAAAAGATACTGAGTAACCTGATTCGTTTTCGTTTCATTTTGTCACCTCGTCCCCATTGTTGACGAGATTCATGTGAAATAATCTTATTCACAGCATAAAAAAAGAAGGGACTCGCTAATGAGCCCCTCCTACATGATCAGCTTACTTCCACAATCTTCACATTCATTTCTCCACCTGGAGTTTGAACGCTTACTTCCGCGCCTACTTTATGACCAAGAAGGCTTTTCGCGATTGGTGAATCATTTGAAATTTTACCTTCAAACGGATCCGCTTCTGCACTACCAACGATTGTGTATGTTTCTTTGTCTCCGTCCGGCAGTTCAACGAACGTTACTTTTTTACCTAATTGTACTGTATCTGAATTCATATCATCTTCTTGAATGATTTTCGCATTGCGAATCATGTTTTCTAAAGTAGATATACGACCTTCAACAAATGCTTGTTCATCTTTCGCTGCGTCGTACTCTGAGTTCTCGGATAAATCTCCAAAGCTGCGGGCGATTTTAATACGCTCAACCACTTCTTTCCGTTTAACCGTTTTCAAATTCTCCAGTTCTTTTTCTAACTTCTCTTTACCTTCTGTTGTCATCGGAAATACTTTATCTGTACTCATGACCCTCTTCACTCCTTCTGCTATCTAAGAGTTTCCCCATACTCTTTATGTAAATGTTCATTTGCTAGTTATGTAAAGGTAGGGAATGGAGAGAGAATTCATTCTCTCTCCATTCCCTGCTTCTTTACAATGTGGGAAAATGTAAAATCTACCTATATGTCTTTATCTATGCTATCGTATTACAAAAATGACTTTTGTTCAAGAATTGTTTGAATTTTTGTTACCATTAAATCAATTGCCACGTGATTATGCCCGCCTTCTGGAATGATCACATCGGCATATCGCTTTGTTGGTTCAATGAATTGATTATGCATAGGACGAACGACTGTGATGTATTGATCGATGACGGAATCGATGGAACGACCGCGCTCTTTAATATCGCGCAGCATTCTTCTGATGATACGAAGATCCGCATCTGTATCTACATATAGCTTAATATCCATTAAGTTACGCAATCTTTCATCTTCTAATACTAAAATTCCTTCTAAAATAATAACATCTTTCGGTTCAACGAGAATCGTATCCTCAGAACGGGTGTGCATTTTATAATCATAGACCGGTTTATTTACGGGCTGATGATCTAGTAGACCGTGCAAATGTTGAATTAATAGATCATTATCAAATGCCAATGGATGATCATAATTCGTTTTTAGACGTTCCTCAAAAGGTAGATTCGATTGATCTTTATAATAATAATCCTGTTGCAGCATTAAAATCGAATGACCTTGAAATTGTTCATATATGGCTTTGGTAACACTAGTTTTACCTGAGCCGGATCCTCCTGCTACACCAATCACAACGGGTTTATGCTTCATAAGTATTAGGTGTTCTCCTTTCGCATCATGTTATCAGGATATACTCTCTGATGAACCTTGAATTTCACAATTTGTAATGGGTGACGTGCAACATCAAGCTCATTTCCTTTTTCATCCCACATCATCTCCACAACTTGCGTAAAGTTTGAGATCTCAGGACCGAAAAATTCTACTTCTTGTCCTATTTTAAAATGGTTTCTTTGTTGCAGGGTGACGATTTTCGTTTCTTCGTCGTAATCTAACACGAGTCCGACAAATTCATAATTTGTGTTTTTCTTATTATGAACACCAAACATTTGCTCCTTGAAGCCTGGAACTCCCTCAAAAAACGCTGGAGCTGTTTCACGATTTGCACATTTATCAAGCTCTTTCAGCCATTCTTGCTGAATCGTAAAGTTATCGGGATCTTTACAGTATTCGTCAATCACTTTACGGTATACGCTTACGACAGTGGCTACGTAGTGAATGGACTTCATACGTCCCTCGATTTTCAAGCTGTCAATGCCCAATTCAATCATTCTCGGTATTGATTCAACCAGCTTTAAATCTTTCGGGCTCATGGCAAATGGTGCATCACCATTGCCGTATAGAGGATTTTCATTTTCTCCGTCGATTTCATATAAATCGTAATCCCAACGGCATGATTGACAGCAACCGCCACGATTTGAGTCACGGGCCGTCATATGGTTACTTAAAGTACATCTGCCTGAGTAGGCAATACACATGGCCCCATGGATAAAGGTCTCGATTTCAATATCTACCTTTTCTTTCATTTCACGGATTTCGTCGCCGCTTGCTTCACGCGCCAATACCACTCGATTAAGTCCTTCTTCCTTCCAGAACTGGACTGCTTTCCAGTTTGAAAGGGACTGCTGTGTACTTAAATGGACTTCCACATTTGGTGCGACTCTTCTGCATGTTTCTATGATGAGTGGATCAGCGACAATAATCCCAGCGACTCCCGCCTCCTGAAGTCCACGTAAGTAGTCTTCAAGGCCGTCCATATTCTCATTATGGGCATAGATGTTGGTTGTTACATAAATCTTTGCGCCATAACTTCTCGCAAAATCCACGCCTTCTTTCATTTGTTCGAAGGTGAAATTCTCGGCGTTTGAGCGCAGACCGTATTCCTGTCCACCAATATAAACTGCATCTGCACCGTAATGGACAGCTATTTTCAATTTCTCCAGATTACCGGCAGGAGCCAGTAACTCAGGTTTCTTCACAATGACACGTCTTCCATCTACTATCTTGGATATTGGTTTTTTTACAACCGTGGTCATCGTCACTCCTCCGTTCTGATCAATCTTCATTTCGTTCTAATACACCGTTTCTTTAAAGAAAAATCCCGTATCCAATGGACGATTTTCAGGTTGAAGTTCCTTCGCTTCTTCTAAAAACCCGTCTTTCTGCTCGTCATATTGATCTTCGTCTTCTATGCATAGATCAATGGCTTTTCGATATAGTTTCGTCACTCCAAGTATATAGTCTGAGGATTTCTGGACACCATCGATTTTGAAGGAATCAATACCGGCCTCGATCATCTCACCCAGTTCATCGACAATACACATATCATTCGGACTCATAATATGAGTTCCATTCTCATCTTCATAGATTGGGTATTTATTATGACGTTCTTCATCGTGAAGGAACATATTACGTTGTTCTTTACGGTTTTCAATCTCCATCGCCTTGCCTCTATACTCAAAATAGTTACCAAGTAAAGAGCGTTTTGACTGGAACATGCAGGTCATTCCGTGGACCTGGACCTCGATTTCAACTTCTGCATTCTCTTTCATCTCCACGATGGTATCCAGGCTTAATTCCCTGGCCAGAACAGCGCGTTTCGCCCCTTTTCTGCCCCAATAATTACATGTATACCAATTGGTGGCAGTCGTTTCCGTGTTCCAATGAAGAGACATTTCAGGTGCCACTTCACGTGCAGCCATCAACACAGCAGGATCCCCGAACACAATCGCATCCGCGCCGGCTCCTTGAAGAAATGCAATATAGTCGTCAAGTTCTGAAATTTTATCATTATGGAAGAGCGCGTTCATGGCTACATACACTTTTTTACCGTGTTTGTGTGCAACTTTGATTGCTTTTGCTACAGCTTCTCTTGAAAACTCTCCTGCAAGTCTTAAACCATACCTTTGTTCGCCAATCATAAACGCGTCCGCTCCCGCCAATGCTAACGGTTCAATATCAGAAACAGAGACAGGAGTCACGAGTAATTCTGGTTTTTTCATGAGCGATCACCTCTTTTTTTACTGATGGCAATGCCGTCTCCAACGGGTAAAATACTCGTATCAAATTGCCCATGATTCATGAGCCATTCATTATAATTCTTTAATTTTTTGACCATGTTTCGAATTCTTTTCTGTTCTACCTCTTCTTGGGCGACAAGTCCCTTAAACAGGACATTATCCGAATAGACGACCCCTTCTTCTGAAAGCATTTCAGAATAGAGTTCAAAGAATTTAAGGTATTGACCCTTGGCGGCATCTATAAATATGGCATCAAAAGGCCCGTGCTTTTCCACTTCATCGCCGAGCTCCAAGGCATCACCGAATAAAGTTACGACCCTCTTTCCATTCTCTGAACGAGAGAGAAAACTGTGAGCTGCATCGAATCTTTCTTCGTCACGTTCAAGGGTAACAATTGTCGTGTGAGGAAGAGCCTCCGCCATTCTGAGAGCGGAATACCCAATGGCAGTCCCAATTTCCAAGATGCGTTTCGGTTGTTGTATACGTAACATCCCCAGCAATGCTTCAATCCCTACCAGCTCCATAATCGGAACGTTATGAGCTTCTGCGTACTGTTCCATCTCAGCAAGTAAAGGGGAACGTTCTTTCACGATTGATTCTATATAGTGAATAACCTGTTCGTTCATAAATAAGCCTCACGATCATGTTCATAAGTGGTCTCGGGGAACGGATCCATTCTCAGACAACATGAAAAGAAGAAAGCTACAATGAGCTTTCTACTTCACACACATCTTCATAAAGATATCGCCCGTATATAAAAATAACTTGTACTATTTTATCACATAGAGAAGAGGAAAGCGAATATTTCTTTCCTCTTCTCACCGCTCTATTCTTCTTTGTTTGTAATGTACTTCGCCTTTTTCTCGTTGTGCTCTTCTAATGTTTCAGAATAATAGACGGATCCATTGGCAGAAGCCAGGAAATAGTAATACTCTGTATCCTCCGGTTCTAAAGCCGCTTCAATCGAAGACACACCTGCATTCGCGATCGGACCTGGTGGTAACCCCTTCACTTTATAAGTGTTATAAGGTGAATCCACTTCAAGATCTTTGTAGACGGTTCTTTTTTTATGCTTACCTAATGCATAAAGCACTGTGGGATCGGTTTGGAGAGGCATGCCTTCCTCAATACGATTATAGAAGACACTTGAGATTTTCCCTCTGTCTGCTTTTTCTGTTGCTTCTTCTTCAATGAGCGAAGATAACGTAAGAAGTTCATGGGCTGTGTATTCCCTATCTGCCATTGCTCCCTCATATTGAGCGAGGACTTCGTTCGTTTGAGCAATCATCTTCGTTAATATCGCTTCTAATGAAGGATTTTTCTCATAGAAAGGGTACGTGGCAGGATATAGATATCCTTCCAAAGGACGTTTAATTTCTTTCTTCAATATTTCATCAGTTATCAATGCCGGATATTCCTGTTTTAATTGCTCGAGCCATTTCTTATCATTTAATTTATCAACAATTTCTTCTTTTTTGTATGGGGACTTTTCCGCAATAAGCTCAGCGATTTGATCTAATTGCAGTCCCTCAGGTATGGTAATCTTAAATTCTGCTTTTCTCATTACCTTACCAGTTTTTAAGCTATTAACAATTTCATTTAATGTCATGGAAGGTGTCAAGTCGTAAGAACCTGCTTGAAAACCTGATTCATTGTTAAATTTCACATAGTATTTAAAGATTGTTGAATTCTTAACGATTCCTTCTTCCTCCAGAATGTTCCCGATGGATGTCACTCCGGAGCCTATAGGTATTTCGACTTTTACTGGTTTCGTATTGTCCGGATCGACGGGTTTTAATGCTGAATTCACGTAAAGGTACCCACCAATGGCCGTTCCTCCAATAATGATGACAAGACAAAGAATGACAAGTCCTACTATTTTTCTAATGACCTTTGCCTCCTCTTGTCTTTCCAGCAGTTTTTTCATAAGTGTCTCTTTTATATTTTTGTTCTTTTCCAAAGCTATATTTCCCCCTTTCGAGCAAAAAAGCGGGATATCCGTTAAAGGTAATTCGACATCATCTCCACTATTATACAATATTTTGCACAAAGTGAAACAGGGACCTGCAAAAAGGTGAATTTTTTGTCCCTTTTTGCGGTCCCTGTTTCTTATGAAACTATAGCTTAATGCTTATTCTGCGTCTTCTTCTTCGTCTAGGAAAGTGTTTAACATTTCTTCGATCATGTCCCACTCTTCCTCAGTTTCAATCGGCTTTAATTCGCCTTCTTGACCTTCGTCTCCCGGAAGGAAAGCAGAAGCGTGAATTTCAATTTCTTCTTCGTCGTTTTCATCTGCTCCCAGTGGATAATAAAGGACATATGATTTATTGAATTTATCTGATTCAAACGTGAAAAGAACCTCGCATAATTGTTCATTTCCTTGTTCGTCAACTACTGTAATTTGTTTTTCTCCGTGTTCCATGAACATTCACCTCATTATTTTTGGCTGTCAAGATATCCTTGGAGGATCATCATTGCCGCCATTTTATCAATTACTTTCTTACGTTTCTTCCTACTTACATCGGCTTCTAAAAGGACTCGTTCCGCAGCCATTGTACTCAGTCGTTCATCCCAGTACTTAACGGGAAGGGATAACTCTTGCTGAATCAATTCTCCATAAGCTTTAGACGCTTCTCCCCGGGGACCAATTGAGTTATTCATGTTTTTAGGCAATCCGACTACAACTGTATCCACCTGGTACTCTTCGGCAAGTTCCTTTAATCTGTCGATCCGGAACATCCCTTGATCTTCGTCAATCTTAATCGTTTCAATTCCTTGAGCGGTCCAACCAAGCTCATCGCTAATTGCGACTCCCACTGTCTTAGATCCGACGTCTAAACCCATTACACGCATGTATTATCCCTCTTTGTGCTGTTTCAAATACGATTTGACTAATTCTTCGATGATCTCATCACGTTCTAAACGTCGGATGATATTTCTGGCATCTTGATGTCTAGGAATGTAAGCAGGATCTCCAGATAATAAGTACCCTACGATTTGATTGATCGGGTTGTACCCTTTTTCTTGAAGAGCATCATGAACCTGCAGGAGTACTTCCTTCACGTCATGTTCGAACGGCTCCTCTGAAAAATCAAATCGCATCGTTTTGTCAAAAGAACTCATTTTTAGCACCTCTCTTTAGGCTTGTCTTTTTGACAACCGAATTGTTAATCGTTACCTACATTGTACACCACTTTAACACGGAGTTAAATGGATTTGACCCATTCTTCTACAATTTGCAGGGCTTCTTCTACTTTTTCCGGGTGTTTCCCCCCGGCTTGAGCCATGTCCGGACGGCCACCGCCTCCTCCACCACAGCGTGAAGCCACTTCTTTAACAAGTTTTCCAGCATGATATCCTTTTTCGACTAAATCCTTCGTAACTCCTGCAATGATCGTAACTTTGTCGTCTCCAGTTGTTGCCAGCACAATAACCCCGGAGCCCAATTTCAGTTTAAGATCATCCATCATTGTACGTAATCCATTGCTATCTCCAGCAGCCACTTTCGCGGAAAGAACATTCACCCCGTCAATGACTTTGACTTGATCCGTTAAGCTACCTGCTTCTATGTTAGACAACTTTGCGGATAATGATTCATTTTCTCTCTGAAGCTCTTTCATTTCTACTAATAAAGAGTCCACGCGGTTGACGACTTCTTTAGGATTCGCTTTAAGTTTGCCTGCTACATCCTTCAGTTGAGAAACCTGATCATTTAACACTTTATAAGCATTCTCTGCTGTAACAGCTTCAATCCTTCTCGTGCCTGCTCCGATTCCACTTTCAGAGAGAATCTTAAATAATCCGATTTCAGACGTGTTCGATACATGACAGCCACCACAAAGTTCTAAGCTATATTCTCCAATCGATACGACGCGAACTTCTTCGCCGTATTTTTCACCGAATAAAGCCATAGCCCCCATCCCTTTTGCCTCTGATAATGATTTCAGGGCTGTGTTCACTGAAATAGCCTTCCAAACCTTTTCATTGACAATGGTTTCGATTTTCTCAATCTCTTCCTGGGAAACAGAACCGAAATGAGAGAAGTCGAATCGCAGGCGATCTGGTTCCACTAATGAACCTGCCTGGTTTACATGATCTCCAAGAACATCTTTCAATGCCTGATGAAGGATGTGTGTAGCTGTGTGATTTTTCTCGACTCTTGTTCTGGATTCACGGGATACTTTAGCAAGCACCTGTGCATGTTGCTCTAATGTACCTTCTTCAACGATGGCAGAGTGAAGGTTTTGGCCATTAGGCGCTTTCTTGACGTTTGTCACCAAAACTTTCACACCCATAGCTTCAATGTATCCTTTATCGCCGATTTGTCCGCCGCTCTCTGCGTAGAAAGGTGTCTGGTCAAGGATGAATTGGCATTCCTGTCCTTTATCTACTTTCGGCTGGCGCTCATTGTCAACCAACAGTTCAAGTATAGTAGCAGTCGTTTCTAAAGTATCATACCCTACAAAGCGACTTTCTACCGTGATATCACTAAGGACTCCACCCTGCACTTGCATGCTTCCTACATCCTGGCGAGCCGACCTCGCTCTTTCACGCTGAGCTTCCATTTCTTTCTCAAAACCATCATGATCAACTGTTAATCCTTCTTCTTCTGCATATTCTTCCGTTAATTCAACCGGGAATCCGTACGTATCATACAAACGGAAGACATCCTCACCAGGAACGATCTTGTTACCTTCAGATTTTTGTACCTTGATGATGGAAGAAAGAATAGCTAGCCCCTCGTTCAATGTTTCGTGGAAGCGATCTTCTTCATTTTTCACTACTTTTTGGATGAATTCCGCCTTTTGCTTCACTTCAGGATAGAAATCAACCATGATTTCAGAAACAACCGGGACCAATTCATACATGAATGGACGATTGATTTCAATTTGTTTCGCAAATCGAACTGCACGGCGAAGCAGTCTTCTTAATACATAGCCGCGGCCCTCATTGGAAGGAAGAGCTCCGTCACCGATGGCGAAGGAAACCGTTCTGATATGATCAGCGATGACTTTGAACGCTACGTCGATGTCACTGTCTTTTCCGTAAGACTTACCGGAAATCTCTTCTGTCGCCTTTATGATCGGAATGAATAAATCGGTATCAAAGTTTGTAGGTACTTCTTGTACAACACATGCCATACGTTCAAGTCCCATTCCGGTATCGATATTTTTCTTAGGAAGCGGAGTGTACGTTCCGTCAGGGTTATGATTGAATTGTGAAAACACAAGATTCCATACCTCAAGGTAACGATCATTTTCTCCACCCGGATATAATTCAGGGTCTTCAGGATTGTCCCCATATTCCGGCCCGCGATCGTAGAAAATTTCTGTATTCGGGCCACTTGGACCTTCCCCGATATCCCAGAAGTTCCCTTCAATGCGGATGATTCGTTCAGCTGGTACGCCTACTTTTTTGTTCCAGATGTCAAATGCTTCATGATCTTCGGGGTGAATGGTAACGGAAAGCTTCTCGGGGTCAAATCCGACCCATTTCGCGTCGGTCAAAAATTCCCAAGCCCATTCAATTGCTTCTACTTTAAAATATTCTCCGATCGAGAAGTTTCCAAGCATTTCGAAAAACGTGTGATGGCGTGCTGTTTTCCCTACATTTTCAATATCATTTGTACGAATTGACTTTTGGGCATTCACGATTCTTGGATTTTGAGGGATGACACGTCCGTCAAAATATTTCTTTAATGTCGCTACCCCACTATTGATCCATAAAAGGGACGGATCCTCATGCGGAACCAATGATGCACTTGGTTCCACCCCGTGTCCTTTTTCCTGAAAGAAATCTAAAAACTTCTGACGAATTTCTGCGCCTGTTAATTTGTTCATGTCAAGCTTCCTCCTTTATATGTATGGTTAAAAAAGAATACAAAAAAGCCCTCATCCCTAAAACAGGGACGAGAGCTGTTTCTCGCGGTACCACCCTGGTTATGAATAAAGGAAAGCACTTCCGCTTTTCTTATATTCATCCCTCAAAACACCTTAACGCGGATAGACGGCAGGCTTTACCTGCACTCAGGATTAGCATTCGGTTATCCTTCATCTAAAATCCCTTACAGCCTGGGGGATTCCTCTCTGGTAGATGGGCTATAACGTACTCGATCCTTCATTGCTTTTATTTTATACGAATACTTGTATATGTTGGATTATAGAAATATTCACTGTATTTGTCAATGTTGATTCTTATTTTTTCAGTTAATCTTTCCCTGCTGCATGAATGAAATGGGTTCGTCCGTGTAAAATCGCTACTTTTACCACAGCTAAAAAAGGGACTGCAACAATCATGCCGATCACACCACCTACTTCACCACCAATGATAAGGGCAGCCATAATAAAAAGTGGATGCATATGAAGGCTTTTTCCGACAATGAGGGGCGATAAGATATTGCCCTCCAGGAATTGGAGAACTACGACCATGATGACGACATATATCATCATATTGACGGAGATCGTACTTGCCACAATGGCAGCTGGAACCGCTCCGATAATCGGTCCGAAATAGGGTATGACATTGGTTACTCCAATGATCAAACCGAGGATCAAGGGATACTTCATACCAACCAACCAGAGTGTTAATGCGGAAAGTCCTCCAATGATCAAACAAACTAAAAGCTGTCCCCGGATATAGCCTCCCAACGATTCATCCACATCCTTTGAAAATGAAATCGCGCTATTCCTCCATTTTTTGGGGGTAAGCTGCCACAGAAATTTTTTCACTTTCGTCATATCCTTTAATAAATAAAAGGATACAAAGGGAATGATCGCAACAAGCAGCAAGCTGTTCATAAACTTCATCACAGTGGCCAGAACGACTGCGACAAGTCCAGTCAACCAGGCTTCGATCCCGTCAATTCTTTCCTCTAATTGAGATTGTATTCCGTCAGGCCAAGTGGAAGTCTCGCTTTGCACATAGTCCAGCCATCTCTGATATTGTTTTGTAAAAAGTGGCGCATTCTCAGATAAATCCTTCAGCTGATGTATGATGATTGGTGTTCCTTTATATACCGCGTATCCTAATCCTCCGAAGAAAAGGATGTAGATGAGCATGATGGCTATTCCTCTATGAATACCCGCCTCATGGATTTTCTCTACTATTGGATGAAGTAAATAGGCAATGAACCCCCCTATCAAGAAGGGTAGGAGCGAAAAGAACAAAACCTCCAGAACCGGATGCCATACAGGCTTTAATAAGTACAGAATATATAGGAATAAAGAAAGAATAAGAGCTATTGAAAGTCGGTACAACCATTTGGCATAGGGTCTCTTTTCCATCATCAACACTCCCTTCTCTTCTATATTGTTGGATGATGGAAGGGTGTTTTATTCATTTAGGTTAACATAAAAAAAGACTGACCCGAGAGTCAGCCTTTTTAGCTGTTAAAAAAGTTTCTTTACTTGTTTACGAATTCGTTTCATTTGTCTTTGGTTCATCATATTGGATCTTTGAGAATAGATAGAAGCAGCGATTCCTGCTCCAAAACCAACGATGGATGCAAATGTTTTGTTCAAGAAAGACACCTCTTCCTAGCTTAGTCGGCGTTCTTCCTCATCAAACAAGTCGTCTAAGGAGCTCAGTGATCCATCCTCTTCCACTTGATGAGTATGAATGACTCCCTTGGACAAGGAAAGCTCTATATAGCAACCCCAACAATAATATTGGTTGATGCCGATCTTTCCGATATCTTTGCTCTGACAATTTGGACACTTCATCGGTAAGGTTCACCTCTATTACACCAAACCTGGTGTGTATTCCCTACCATCATGACCAATCCGAGCTCGTTTTATACTTGTTCAATGAGAATATCCGCCCAAACGATGTTTAATCACCGTTCTTATATAGTGTGGGATATTTTCTTGATTTTATAAAGAGTAACCTTTTCCAAAGCACCCACCTAAATTTATTTATTAGGTTGCCTGCTCACTTACTTCCTTCACATAATCAACCTCAAACCCCAGATCTTCAAGCATTTGGTGATCGGCTGTCCCTTCCTGGCCGGCTGTCGTTAAGTAATCACCAACGAAAATCGAGTTGGCTGGATAAAGTCCCAGTGGCTGTAAGCTGCGAAGATTCACTTCCCGTCCCCCTGAAATACGGATCTCTTTTGTCGGGTTGATGAAGCGCATCAAACAAAGAACCTTCAAACAATATCTCGGATCGAGGTCGTTTGTTCCTTCAAGAGGTGTACCATCTATAGCATGTAAAAAGTTCACTGGAATGGAGTCGGCATCCAGCACCTTTAAACTGCGGGACATATCAACCACATCCTGCAATGTCTCTTTCATGCCTACAATGATTCCGGAACAGGGAGAAATCCCTTGTGCTTTCGCTTGTTCAACGGTATTCACCCTGTCTTCATAGGTATGGGAAGTGGTGATGTTTTCATGATGGTTCTCTGAAGTATTGATGTTATGGTTATAACGGTCCACCCCTGCTTCCTTTAACCGTTTCGCCTGATCGCCTTTTAATAAGCCTAAACATGCACATACTTTTAAGTTATACTGCTCTTTGATTTCCTTTACTGCCGAAACCACATGATCGACTTCACGATTGCTCGGTCCCCTTCCACTCGCCACAATACAATACGTTCCCACATTAAGCTGGTGAGCATTTTTGGCCCCTTTTAATATCGTCTCTTTATCCACCATGCGATATTTCTCGATCGGAGCATTCGAAACAATGGACTGCGAACAATAGCCGCAGTTTTCAGGGCATAAACCTGATTTCGTATTGATGATCATATTTAATTTCACTTTGTTCCCATAATAATGTTTTCGAATCAGGTAAGCGCTATGCAATAATTCCAGAAGCTCATCATCCCGACTTTGTAAAATCGATAAAGCCTCTTCATTTGTGATTTCTTCTCCCTCGATCACTCCAAGTGCCAGTTCCTTCCACGTTTTCATGTGAAATTCCTCCCCTTTTATGCCGCTCTTTTTATATTCTTGAATGTACTCTTTGATAAGACCGATTTCTCCAGGCGATGAGCCATTATTCCAGCACATACGGCTAATATGATATCCTTCGGTAAAGGAACCACCATCCAGGCCCATGCAAGTTTATATGTAAACCCTTCAGGGGCTGCAGCCCAAAGCTTGTATGCTGCATACATCCAGTTCGTACCGACCACATAATTAACAGTCATCCCGACTAGTGCCGCAAAAATGTAGACCTTGATCCCTTTATGTTTTTCTACGATTTTACCGGTAATGTATGCTGTGAAAATAAACGAAACGATAAATCCGAATGTCGGGCTCACAATAGAGGATAACCCTGCTCCAAATCGTGCAAATACCGGAACACCCACTAGTCCTACCAGTGCGTATACTGTCATGGAAATCGCCCCGACCCTGCTTCCAAGGATCGCTCCTGCTAAAATGGCGAAGAACGTTTGTAACGTAATGGGAACACCGCCCACTACCATAAAAGGTACGAATGTCGTGATGTTGGCACCTATCGCCATAAGTGCAACAAACATCCCTGCCAGTGTAAGATCGATTGTCCTTAACTTTCTATTCATCTGTCTTCCCCCATCTGTCTTTTTTCTACAAGATAAGGATATCGCTTTCCTTGAATATATGTCAACTTAATTTATTTTTACGTTAACAATTATTGTTATCAATAGGCTCATTTCGCAATGATTGTTTATATTTATAAACTGAAGATCTGCTTAGGCTCTGTCCATTAGTGTGTGCTGGATGGTGAGGGGAACCGCTTCGCTTTCCGCGGACGTTCGGCCGAGCCTCCTCAGCTTAGCCGAACGGGGTCTCGGCACGCCCGTACTTCCGCAGGAGTCTATGCAGTTCCCCTCACCATCTATAAGAAATTCGCCTGACAGAGATTAAAAGTGACAAAAACAAACTATAGAAAACAGAATTTCAGTACACTATTGAAGATCGACCACTACTCTTCACTAAAGGTTATTTACCGCGGAGCAAAAAAGATTATCTACAGAAAAGAGTGATTTTTGATTTTCGAACTATTTTTTGTCATTCAAGGAAAAGATATAGCTATTTATGCAGTTAACATTTGCTACCAAATATAGACCAAATGAATTGTCTGATCCATTTGAAAGTTAGTTCAATATGCTTTTCCTAATTATGAGTTAACACACATTTTTTTGTACTCTTTCGTAGAAAATTTGTTTATCTATACATACAAGCAGAAACAAGGTAGTAGCACAGAGTGGATTGCAGCGGAAGGCACTTGACTCCTGCGGGAGATAGAGGAAAGGTCGAGACCCCGCAGGGCAAAGCCCGAGGAGGCTTGACTTCCTCCCCGCGGAAAGCAAGTGCCTGGAGCGGAAAGGAACGGTCCTCGTTATGTTCCCACCTTCATCTAAAACACAAATTCACTTATTTGAAAGATGTGCAAAACCAGTGGGCGAGACAGTAAACCAATAGAAAAGGTCAACGAATGACTCATTTCTGCAGGAGAAATTTTCATTCGTTGACCTTATGCTTTCATGAAATCATAGGGGCTGATCCCTTCCATTCCAATCATTGGATCCTCATTCAGCAAGATTTCTTCAATGGATAAACCTTCTTCAGAAGAGATTGCCGTATTCTCTTCTCCAGCGGTTAAACCGTTCAGTTTTTCGCTTAGAGATGTTTTGCGGAGAAAATCATCTTCCCTCTCCACTCCAAGCTTAAAAGCATCAAGCTCTCCACAAAGAATGAGGAATTGCTTGCTCCTGGTAATGGCAGTGTAAAGAAGATTCCTTCTCAGCATTCGATAATAGCTTTTCACGACAGGTAAAATCACAATGGGAAACTCACTTCCTTGTGACTTATGAATCGAGCAGCAATACGCATGGGTAATTTGCATGAGATCCTGCCTCGTATAGGTGACCTCATTTCCTTCATATGAAACAATGATCATATCTTGCTTTTCGGTGTTTTCTTTCGCATAAAAGATCGAGACGATTTCACCGATGTCTCCGTTGAAAACATTGTTTTCAGGTTGATTCACCAGTTGAAGAACTTTATCCCCAATACGATATTTCACATCTCCGAAGGCGATCTCTTTGCGGGTACCGTCATTGCTATTGAAGATTTCTTGAAGGAGTTCATTCAATCGATCAATACCTGCAGGGCCTCGATACATAGGAGCAAGGACCTGTATATCTTTCGGGGAGTACCCTTTTTTCTTGGCGTTCTCAACGACTTTTTGAACGACTTCGGATATCTGATTGGTTCTGCATGGAAAGAAGGATCGATCCTTTTGCTGTTTGGTCAGATCTGCAGGAACCTGTCCCCTTTTCATATAGTGAGCAAGTTCAATAATGGAAGATCCCTCTTCCTGTCTATAAATATCCGTTAACCTGACTGTCGGTACCACTTCCGATTTCAAAAGGTCCTTTAGTACCTGCCCGGGACCTACAGACGGTAATTGATCCTCATCTCCGACAAATATCACTTGAATATCCTCAGGCAGGGCCTTCAATAATTGATGGGCAAGCCATGTGTCGACCATGGACACTTCATCCACAATTAACAGCTTCCCTTCAATCGCACGTTCTTCATCACTCTGAAATCCTTCTTGACCGTTCCAGCCTAAAAGACGGTGAATCGTCATGGCAGGTAGCCCCGTGGATTCTGTCATTCGCTTCGCCGCTCGACCAGTCGGGGCTGTCAGTAAGACAGGGAAGGGTTCATCTTTGTAATCCTTTGGATCCAAGGAGCAGCCATGGAGATCAGCAAACAGCTCGACAATCCCCTGAATGACGGTCGTCTTACCTGTTCCGGGTCCTCCGGTCAACAGGAGCATGGGGGACATCAATGCTGTTTCGATGGCTTGTTTTTGGGAAGGTGCGTATTGCACTCCCAGACGGTCCTCAAGTGCTCCAAGTGACAGTAGAAATTCGGATTGAGGAAATTGATCTTCATATTGGGTTTGAGACAAAATCTTTTCAATGTTTGTCACGATCCCTTTTTCAGAGAAGTAAAGAGAAGGAACGTACACTTTTGTGCCTTCTCCAATGACTTTCCCCTCTTCCTCCAAGGAAACCAGTTGACTGGATATTTCAGTGTAATCGACCTTTTCGGGCTGACTTTTCTCAAGGAGCTCCTTCACCGTTACAATGAGTTCTTCTGCCTCGAGATAGACATGGCCCTGCTTTACACATGTTTGTTCAAGGGTGTACAAACAGCCTGCTTTGATCCGGTCGGGATGACTGCCTGTCAAACCAATCTTTGAACCAATCTCATCGGCCCGTGTAAAGCCGATTCCTTCAATATCTTCCACGAGCTTATAGGGGTTATTTTGAATGATCTCAAGAGCCTGCTCTTTATAGGCTTGATAGACCTTCATGGAGATTTGGGGCCCAAACCCCAGATCATTCAACATGATCATGACCCGCTCCAAGCCTTGATGCTCGGAAAGCGTATCATAAATACTTTTCGCCTTTTCCTTTGGAAGCTTTGGAATTTCATCAAGGAGGCTTGGATTTTCGAGTATTTTCGTGATGGCATTTTCCCCGATATGCTCCACAATTTTCTCAGCTGTTTTCTTCCCGATCCCTTTAAATAAATCACTTGATAAGTAATGGACGACACCTTGTGTGGTTTGTGGGATTTCTTTTTTGAAATGCTTTGCAAGAAACTGCATGCCAAACTTTGGATGATCTTGAAACCTCCCGTAAAACACGTAGGTCTCATCTTCATGTATCTTGGGAAAATTCCCGGTTACGACCGCTTCTTTGTCTTCATAAGAATCATTCGTTTCGTCCACCCGGATCCGAACGACGGTATAGAGATTTTCCTCATTATGAAAAATCGTGACAAGGTGCCTTCCTTTTATATAGATTTCTTCCTCACCAAACAGCTTTAAAGAATCTTGCTGGCTCAAATCAGTGAACCTCCTAACTATTCACTTTGTTCATTTTTAAGCTTTTCGATCATCTTGATGCCATAACCCGCCAGCATATGATCTGGTTGAACTTCGATTGCTTTATTAAAATACATCAGTGCCGTATTTGCATCATCCTTATGACCAGCATAGGCAACCCCTAAGTTGTAGTAAGCATCGGCATGTGTTGGATCTGCTTCCACTACTTGAGATAATTGCGCAATCGCTTCTTCGTATGCTTCAACCTTCGCTAAGCATAGACCTAACTGGAAGCGTGCCTCTATGTCCTCTTCATTCAGTTCGACACTTCGTTGTAAGTAAGGAAGTGCGAGTCTCGGCTGCTCTAATTGGAACAAACTGACTCCAAGCATGAAGTAAACGTCGGCATTTTCCATACCTTTTGAAACAGCTTTTTCAAACTGATCCTTTGCTTCATCAAAGTTATTTTCATTAAAGTACAGGTTCCCCAGGGAATAGTATGCTGCCCCTGCATTGTCGTCGATCGAGATCGCCCGTTCGAAAAACTTCTTTGCCTTTTCATTGTCTCCAACTGACATTAACACGTTCCCGAAATTAATATATCCGACAGGATCCTTAGGGTTTTCTTCGATGGCTTCTGTAAAAAGCTTCACTGCCTCTTCTACTTTTCCTTCTTGTAATAACTCAATTCCTTTTAAGTTCTTATCCAATTCAAACACCTCTATATTGTTATGATTTATGTATGCAAGTTGAGTAAGGTTCTTTCCCGCGTATCGCTTCTAGTATAACATAAGGTACTCTCAATATTGATATCCATCAATGATAAAAAAAGGACTGAGAGAAGAGAGGTTGTACATCTCTTCTTCTCAGTCCTTTTTGTGGATTATCTTAACCTACATACGTAAGTTTTTTCTCATCTTTATAAATGGTATCGATCGTTCCTCCACCCAGACACTCATCACCGTTGTAGAAAACAACGGCTTGTCCTGGTGTAACAGCACGTATAGGCTCGTCAAAGATGACCTTCACCTTACCATCTTCTAAAGGAATGACCGTTACGTTGTTATCATCCTGACGGTAACGGAATTTTGCCGTACAGGCGAATTCAGCTGGTTTCTCTCCATTTGAAGTCCAGTGGACATCCGTTGCGAGAATGGAATCTGAATAGAGGGCAGGATGCTCAAAGCTTTGACCTACATAGAGCACGTTCCTTTCCAGGTCCTTACCGATGGCGAACCAGGGTTCACCTGCTCCACCTATACCCAGTCCATGACGTTGGCCAATCGTATAGTACATCAATCCATCGTGTTTTCCCATCACTTTACCATCTAATGTTTCCATCGTTCCCGGTTGGGCAGGTAAGTAATTGCTTAAGAAATCTTTGAAGTTGCGTTCACCGATGAAGCAAATCCCCGTACTGTCTTTCTTGGCAGCAGTCGCAAGGCCCGCTTCCTTAGCAATTTCCCTAACCTTTTTCTTGTCGATGCCTCCTAGTGGGAACATCACTTTTTCAAGTTGCTCCTGGCCTAACTGATTGAGGAAGTACGTTTGATCCTTATTGTTGTCGACACCGCGGAGCATCTTGTATTCTCCATCACGGTATTCAACCTGTGCATAGTGGCCGGTTGCCAGATAATCTGCACCAAGCTTCAGTGCATGATCAAGGAATGCTTTGAACTTAATTTCTTTATTACACATCACATCCGGGTTTGGTGTTCTTCCTGCTTTATATTCGTCAAGGAAATACGTAAACACTTTATCCCAGTATTGTTTTTCAAAATTCACAGCGTAGTAAGGAATACCAATTTGGTTACATACCCGAATCACATCGTTGTAATCTTCTGTTGCGGTACAAACTCCATTTTCATCGGTATCATCCCAGTTTTTCATGAAAATCCCGATGACTTCATAGCCTTGTTGCTTTAATAAT
The DNA here is from genome assembly GCF_056159585.1 of Rossellomorea sp. ABR4_004. Classification (NCBI taxonomy): domain Bacteria; kingdom Bacillati; phylum Bacillota; class Bacilli; order Caryophanales; family Bacillaceae; genus Rossellomorea; species Rossellomorea sp. ABR4_004. The sequence goes on from NZ_JBSWVM010000001.1 coordinate 900,598, forward strand.
AATGCGGCCACAGAAGAATCTACTCCACCAGACATCCCAACGACCACTCTTGTATCCTTTGGTTCTTTTTTCACTAACGCCACCTCCTTATTCGTCATTTGTCCGTTGCGGACAACAATCTTATGATGTTAATCGCTTCACGATTTTTGCGACTTCATGGGCAGTCCAGACAATCTGCTCATCCGTGTTCCCCTGACCAAAGCTGAAACGGATGGAGTTCCTTGAATTCCCTGACTGTTTGCCAAACATCGCGACCAATACATGTGAAGGCTCTATAGATCCAGCCGTACAAGCAGAACCGCTTGATACAGCGATACCTGACATATCTAAATTCACCAGCATGGACTCTACATCCGTGCCGGGAAAGCTTAAGTTTAGCACATGGGGCAATCCATGCTCAAGAGATCCGTTCTCCTCAAAATCAATGCCTTCTCCGGCTAAGGTCCCTTTCAGTAAAGCCTTGAAACGAGGGTATTGAGAATTCTTCTCTTCAATGGTTTTTCGAGCAATTTCTACAGCCTTTCCAAGACCCACAATGGCCGGGACGTTTTCTGTACCTGCTCGGCGCTTTCTTTCCTGTTCTCCACCATGTAATCCAGGCTGAAGTTCCACATTTTTGTGTGAATAAAGAAAGCCTATTCCTTTAGGACCATTTATTTTATGACCCGAAACCGAAAGCATATCGATCCCAAGCTCCTTCACGTCAATGTGTGTCAAGCCAAACGCTTGTACAGCATCTGTGTGAAAATAAGCCTGATGATTTCGAAGGAGCTGTCCAATTTCTTTAATCGGCTGAATCGTTCCTACCTCATTATTCCCAAACATAATTGTAACAAGTATCGTATCATCTCGAAGTTCCCTTTGCAGTTCCTCCACTGATATCCTGCCAGTACGGTCAACCGGTAGATAGGTCACATCAAATCCTTGAGATTCGAGAAATTCACACGCATGTAAAACCGCATGATGCTCGGTTTGTGTCGTAATGATGTGATTTCCTTTTCCTTTATTCGCCCGGGCTGAACCGATAATGGCTAAATTATCCGCTTCAGTTCCTCCGCTTGTAAAAATGATGCCATTGTAATCTGCATGAATGCTTTGAGCGATAATGGTACGTGCACGGTCGACAAGATGACGTGATGCACGGCCAAATGAATGAATGCTCGATGGATTACCAAAGGACTCCTTCATCACTGAAGTCATTTCTTCAATTACTTCATGATGCATGGGAGACGTTGCAGCATGATCCAGGTACACTCTTTCCATTTTTCGTTACCTCCTAGATATAGAACATGTATGCATCTGATTCACCGTCATCTGAATGACTGGCTAAATCTTCGATCGTTGTATTGTCGAGTACTTCTTTAACGGCATCCCGGATCCGGATCCATAGCTCACGTTTTGCCGGTTCTTCATCTTCAATTCCTTCTACAGGACTAATTGGCCCTTCAAGGATCCGAATAATATCTCCCGCTGTGATTTCAGATGGATCATGTCCCAACACATACCCCCCGTAAGCCCCCCGGATACTTCTAACAAGACCGCCATTACGCAGTGGGGCGACCAGTTGTTCAAGATAATGTTCCGACAGCTCATGCTGCTGTGCGATTGTTTTCAGTGAAGTCGGCCCTTCACCATGGCGTTTTGCTAATTCAATCATAATCGTTAAACCGTATCGGCCTTTAGTTGATATCTTCATGTCCAGCACCTCTACTATATTTAATAACCTCTCGTTTATCGGGACGTATTTTTCTACTATATTGACTTTTGTTATTATAGCATATCCGTCCTCTCACTGTGAAAGGGGCGGCTTCATACACTTCCCCCCTTTTTCCAGCCACAATATTTCCTTAAGAGAACCTCCTATGATAAAGTGAATTTAACTAGAACGTCAGTTTGGAGAGATGTTTCATGTCGATTAAACCACTTGCCTTTAAGATGAGACCGAAGACTATTGATGAGATCATCGGGCAGCAGCATTTAGTTGGAGAAGGAAAAATCATAGACAGGATGGTAAAAGCGAAGCAGCTGTCATCCATGATCTTATACGGTCCACCGGGTATCGGAAAGACATCCATCGCGAGCGCCATTGCCGGAAGTACGAAATACCGATTTAAAACACTGAATGCCGTAACCAATAATAAAAAAGATATTCAAATTGTAGCAGAAGAAGCCAAAATGTCCGGGAAAGTGATCCTTCTTTTGGATGAGGTCCATCGCTTGGATAAAGGGAAGCAGGATTTTCTCCTTCCTTATTTGGAGAACGGTATGATCACATTGATAGGTGCAACGACGAGCAACCCCTACCATGCCATTAATCCAGCGATCAGAAGCAGATGCCAAATTTTCGAGTTAAAGCCGCTGACGATCGATGAAATGAAAATCGCCTTGCAGCGGGCCATTGGAGATGAAGAGCGTGGTTTAGGTGGATATTCACTTGATGTAACCTGCGAAGCGATTGACCACTTTGCAAGCAGCAGCTTCGGAGATGTGAGGAGTTCGCTGAATGCATTGGAACTGGCGGTCATGTCCACTTCACCGGATGAGGACGGTGTGATTCATATTGATGTCAGCATCGCGGAAGAGTGTCTGCAAAAGAAAAGTTTTTCACACGATAAAGATGGAGACGCTCATTACGATGTCGTAAGCGCGTTTCAGAAATCGATCCGCGGGAGTGACGTGAATGCCGCTCTTCATTATTTAGGCAGACTCGTTGAAGCCGGGGACCTTCCGAGCATCGCCCGCAGACTATTGGTGATTGCCTATGAGGATATCGGACTTGCCAACCCCCAAGCGGGACCAAGAACACTGGCAGCAGTAGAAACAGCTGAGAAAATCGGGTTTCCAGAAGCGAGAATTCCTTTAGCCAACGCGATCATAGAGCTTTGTCTCTCACCTAAATCGAACTCGGCGATCACGGCCATCGACCTTGCACTCAGTGATATCCGTAAGGGAAAAAGCGGTGAGGTTCCGGATCACTTGAAAGACGCCCATTATCAAGGGGCAAAAGAACTTGGTAGAGGGATCGAATACAAGTATCCACACAACTATGAATCAGGGTGGGTACCCCAAACCTATTTACCAGATAAACTTAAGAACGCCCAATACTACACTCCTAAATCGACAGGCAAGTTTGAACAGGCGATTGCTCAGGTGTATGAGAAAATTAATAAGCAGATGAACTAACAAAAGCGGAGGCGGCTCGTTCAGAGGCGACAAGCATAAGGCGAACCTGCCGGAAAGGCGCGTTCTTTGCCTTTTTGGCAGGTTTGACTTATGACCTCGAGCCTCTAGCCGCCGGAGCTGGATGACACAAAAGCTGAGGTGGCTCGCCCAGAGGCGACAAGCATAAGGCGAACCTGCCGGAAAGTGATTCTCACTTTCCGGCAGGTTTATTTTAGGGATAAGCTCTTTTTTTAACGTGTCAATGCCATATCTCTCCACCCCATCATACATTAGTAAAAAGGCCTGGAGGTGTATTGATTGATTATCATTGAAAATGGTTTGTCCAGCAAAGGGCTGAAGAATCTATCACCTGTAGAAGAAAGCATCGTTAAAGCGCTGGATAGCAGCCCTACGGAGTATCGCTACCGTGACTTGGGCGAGCTCAGATTTGAGTTGAAGTTGCGGGAACGATTCATTGTCAATGCAAGGAGCATGGGTGAGGGCGACGCTAAATTTGCTGCCTTTGAACACTCCTATTTTAACTCTACTTTTTGGATCAAGACTCCATACGGATATAGACTTCGCGACTCGAAGCGTCCATCAGAGGCCATTGAAGATATATTCACAAATAGCTCAGCCTATAGCTTCGAATGCGTCACCAGCATTGTCCTCATATACTATAAATCGATTCTTGATACGATCAGGACTTCTTATTTTAATCAGTTGTTCTCTCCCCTATTAGTCTGGGGACATAATTATGACGATGATATGAGTATGGTCACCTATGAAGGCGTGGACTATATTCCAGGGGATGTATACTATTTCTCTAACCCTGACTATGACGATCCGATATGGATGGGGGAAAATGCTGTGTTTTTAGAAGAGGATCAGTATTTTGGGCACGGTGTGGGAATCATGACTCATGATGAAATGATAGAAGCTTTAAATACTCTTCGAAAAAAAGATGCCACTGAATCAGCCTTTCTCCTTCAACAAGTCACACGTTTGAAGTTCTCAGATTTATACCGGTATGCATAAAAGTGACGCACTCTGATGAGTCCGTCACTTTTTATTGCTTTTTAGTTGTCCAGCTCTGGCGGCTAGACCCTCGAGGTCATAAGTCAAACTTCCCCAAAAGGCAAAGGACGCCTTTCCGGGAACTTCGCCTTATGCTTGTCGGTTCTGACCAAGCCGCCTCCGCTTTTCTTTGTCCAGCTACGGCGGCTAGACCCTCGAGGTCATAAGTCAAACTTCCCAAAAAGGCAAAGGGCACCTTTCCGGGATGTTCGCCTTATGCTTGTCGGGTCTGACCAAGCCGCCTCCGCTTTTCTTTGTCCAGCTACGGCGGCTAGACCCTCGAGGTCATAAGTCAAACTTCCCAAAAAGGCAAAGGGCACCTTTCCGGGATGTTCGCCTTATGCTTGTCGGGTCTGACCAAGCCGCCTCCGCTTTTCTTTGTCCAGCTACGGCGGCTAGACCCTCGAGGTCATAAGTCAAACTTCCCAAAAAGGCAAAGGGCACCTTTCCGGGATGTTCGCCTTATGCTTGTCGGGTCTGACCAAGCCGCCTCCGCTTTTCTTTGTCCAGCTACGGCGGCTAGACCCTCGAGGTCATAAGTCAAACTTCCCAAAAAGGCAAAGGGCACCTTTCCGGGATGTTCGCCTTATGCTTGTCGGGTCTGACCAAGCCGCCTCCGCTTTTCTATGCCGCCACATCTCTCTTATTAAAGACGATGAATGCAAGAAGCTGGAAGATGATGAAGTAGATGATGAGCATGGTGATGGAGAAGCCCATGGTCATTCCGTCCACTAGCGGTGGAGTGAAACCTGTGTATTGAGTCAGATCTGTGTTTGCGAACAAACTGAATTTCGCCCAGTCGAATCGAAGGGCCAGCAGGCTCGTTGCATTGGCTCCCACAAATAATAGAAACAAGGATATCCCGATAGCCAGTGAGCTGCTTCTGAACACAGTTGAAATCATGAAGGCCATTGTAGCCATCATCACGACATCAATGGTTTTCAATAAGTACGTTTTGATCAAGTACCCGATAATGTTCTGTTCGACTACCTTTCCATCCACATACGCCAGGTGGGTGGACTGATCTGTTCCGCCAAATAATAGAAGCCCGATCAGGAATGATACGACGAATAATACCATTAGCATGCTCATTCCGTATAAGATGACGGTGAAGTACTTGGATAGAAGGATCTTTGTCCTTGAGATGGGACGAATGAGCAAAAGCTTGATCGTACCCCAGCTGAATTCACTTGCGACAATCCCCGCTGCCACAATGATGGCAAATAGACCTACAACAAGTACGGAAAAGGCATTCGTTTCAACAAACGTCCAAACCGTTTCTTTCACTTTCGGCTGAATGTCATTTTCAATGCGATATTCATTTAACGCAATTCTTCGTTCCGTGTCTTTCTCGATGAATTTGTTCATATTTGGATTTTCCGACAACATTTGTTTATCTGCTTCCACTTGTGCTGAGAGTTCCTGCTTCCAGTTTTCCGATTCCTTTGCTTTCCCGTCATCATACTTCGTAAAAGCTGCCGTCACTCCAATAATGAGAATAAGCAATCCGAGCATGACATATGTTCCGACCCTTTTGAATATTTTTGTCCATTCATTTCTAATGAGACTAAGCATGCACGACCTCTCCTTTTTCATTCGTGATTTCCAAGAATCTATCTTCCAGTGTCTTGGCAATTGGCATGACACTATAGATTTGAACATCTGCTTCCACAAATGCCCGTATGACATTCGGTACTTGATCCTTCGTTAAAGCGACCTGTACTTCCGAACCCTTCGTTTCATATTTGATTTTCGGATCGAACTTCTTGAGTACAGCTTTGATTTTATCTACATCATTCACCTCAAAATGGTAAACCTGTTCGGAACCTTCGACGAAATCACGTACCTGCTGTACATCCACAAGCTTTCCGGATTGGATGATCCCGATTCGATCGCACATCATTTCCATTTCGGATAATAAGTGACTAGATACGATGACCGCCATACCCTCTTCCTGGGCAAGCTTTCTGATATACGCACGAATTTCGCGGATACCGGCAGGATCCAAGCCATTTGTAGGCTCATCGAGTATGAGGAGCTTTGGTTTATGGAGCAGGCATTGCGCCAGACCCAAGCGCTGTCTCATTCCAAGCGAATAGGTTTTCACTTTATCGTTGATGCGGTCGGTTAAACCGACCAGTTCGATGACTTCCTTCATTCTTTCTTCGGTGATTCCATTTTGCATGCGGGCAAAATGTTTTAAGTTTTGATATCCCGACATGAACTTATAAAGCTCCGGGTTTTCAACGATGGCACCAACATCCTTAATGGCACCTTCGAAATCTTTTTTGATGCTTTTCCCAGAAATCAGGACGTCTCCTTTTGAAATATTCATTAATCCTACTATCATTCGGATCGTCGTCGTTTTTCCTGCTCCATTCGGTCCAAGAAAACCGAATACTTCCCCTTCATACACATCAAAGGATAAATTATCGATAATAGTCTTGCCTTTAATGACTTTTGAGACACCCTGTAATTGCACAACCGTCTTCATCATTTCATCTTCCCTTCTTTTTTCGTTGATGTTTGCTTCAACCACTGCAGGACAGACAATCCTTCTATTTCTCTAAGCTCTTCTACCTGACAGTGCCCTTTCATTTCACCATCAATGATGATATACGCCTCATCCAGAATCCCTTCAATTTCATCGATTTCATGGGTTGCAATGATCACTGTCTGATTCCCGAAATCGATATAGGATAAGAGACCTTTCACGATGGAGTCCCTTACCATGGGATCCAATCCTGAAAATGGTTCATCCAGGAGCAGGACCTCGGTATTTCTGGACAGGGCAAGAACAAGCTTCAGCCTGCCGCGATTCCCTTTTGATAAATGCTTGATTTTTTTCACACTGTCCAGTTCCATGAATTCCACCAGCTCATGTGCCCGCTGTATATCAAAGTCCGAAAACTGAGAAGAGTAAAACCGGATCATCCCATCAACAGTAAATGCTTCATAAAACATATCCAACTCTGTTAAATACGCCACTTCATCGGCTCGTTTCCGGGTAATCGGCTTACCGTTCATGGTCACTGAACCAACACTTGGAAGAACCAATCCCGCTATCATCTTTAAAGTGGTCGATTTCCCGCTGCCATTTGGGCCTAGAAGACCATAAATCTTCCCCTTTTCGAAGTGAAACGACGTATTCTTCAAGGCCAATTCATTTCCGTATTTCTTGGTCACAGCTTCAAATTTCACAACCAACCCTATTCCCCCCCTCTTTCGGCAAGATATCTCTCGACGCTTTTTATCATTTGTTCTTTTGATAACCCCAGTTCTTTCATGTTTTTAATGAACAACTCGATTACTTCCTCTTGGAGCTTTTCGTTCAAAACCGAAAGAACCTCTTCCTTTTCCGTGACAAATGTTCCCTGCCCTCTCCTCGTCTCCACAATGTCCATCCTCTCTAATTCGCTATACGTACGCTGAATGGTATTTGGATTCACTCCGGATTGAACGGCCATTTCCCGTACAGAAGGCAGTTTGTCACCCGGAGATAATTCTTTTCTTACAATCTCACGTATGATACGATCAGCTATTTGCAGGTATATCGGCTTGGAGGCTGTATATTCTTCTGTCATGTATTACACCTCAACCTTACGATCTAATAGCCAGCAGGAAATGATAAATACGATTATCATGACCATTCCTTCGAATACAAACGGCAACAAGGGCAGCTGGATCATTTCAGGGTCAAAACCGGCATTCGCCTCATTAGAACCAACCGAGAGAAAGACACCCGAACTCACTTCAACTGTAAAAGCATTGAAGAGTATGTTTTCCACCCATTTAATGCTCATAAGAAATGCAACAACACTTTGATACACAATGATAAAACCAGCTACAAACATCCATCGTATATTCTTGATGGATGGAAACTTTGAAAGTGAGTGGTAGAAGGTCCACAAGAATATCGTCCATCCGGAAAAATATAGACCAACTACTGTTACTCCCAAATTAAATAGGATTCCTTCTTTGATTGGCCAATAGGAAAAAAGAGAATCCTCAGGAAAGGCAGCCAAGGTGATAACACCTAAAAGATCCACTAATAGAAGTGAAGCCGTAGAATAGATAATGGCAATAATCAGTTTCGGTAATAAAAGAATGAATCCACTATAAGGACTATGGAGCCAAAGCTGCGTCTTTCCTTCCAATCGAAGCATGGACAAGACAATGCCCGGTAGAAACGCAAAGTGAAACACACCGATCATGATAATGAATATTTGAACGATTATAGGTTCGTTGACAAAGTTTCCGATCACCATTCCTATGATGTAAATCAGAAAAACAATGCCAATCCAGCCATAGAACCAAACCTTGGAGGTTTTGAAGTCTTTCCAAAGAAGACCTTTGAATGCGTTCATACTTGCACTCCTTCATAACGTGTTTTAGTGTTCTAGTTAGATAGTACACTATGACACATTATACCGTCAATACCTTATTCACCTAATTAATGGAATTATTTTTTTGCTGGTGTGTGTAAAGATAAGAAGAGAGGAGGATGGGAAATGGAAAGAAAAAAAGACTTTGGACTGAGGAAGAAGAAGATCAACTAATATTGGAAGTCTCTTATTATTCATTGATTCTTCGCTACATAAAAAGGACTGAATCCGAAAATGGATCCAGTCCTTACAATTACATGACCATCATTTGTCTTTTACTCTTTTGATTTCAATATGCTTCAACAGCTGGTTCATCACATGACTTGCTGCAATAAGACCTGCAACCGATGGGACAAATGCGTTTGAAGAAGGGGGTAGTTGGGCTTTACGAATCTTTGCATCATCTTTCCCTACTTCTTTTCTGATATCTTCACGGATGACGATGGGACTCTCATCAGAGAAAACAACCGTTACACCTTTTTTAATGCCCTCTTTCTTCAGGCGGGTACGGATCACCTTTGCGATCGGATCCGTATGCGTCTTGCTGATATCGGCAATTTTGAAGCGTGTCGGATCGGTTTTATTCGCCGCTCCCATGCTCGCAATCAATGGTATATCGCGCTTTAAACATTCTTTCATTAAGTGTATTTTATACGAAATCGTATCAGAAGCATCTATGACGTAATCCAATCCTTGATTGAAGAATTCTTCGTAGGTTTCTTCCGTATAGAACATCTTTAAGGCGATGACTTCACAGTCCGGATTAATATCCATGATGCGGTCTCTCATCAGATCGACTTTCGGCTGACCTACTGTAGAAAGCAATGCATGAACTTGACGGTTCACATTTGTAATATCCACATCATCTTTATCCACTAATACAAGACGGCCTACACCTGACCTGGCTAAAGCTTCAGCTGCAAAGGATCCCACTCCCCCGATTCCGAGTACTGCCACCGTACTATTCTTAAGGGTTTGAAGACCTTCCTTACCGATCGCTAGTTCATTTCTTGAAAACTGGTGTAGCAAAATAATCAACTCCATTATAAGTATTCAACTAGGTTTATACTGAATTAGAATAAAGGATAGAGAAACGAAAATCAATATGAAATGTTGCCCTCCTCTATCGTTTACCCTATTAAGAGAAGGTTTAGACTCAAAAAAAAAGCCAGGCTGCTTTCAGCCTGACTCTTCATTCTATAGGATCTTCAATTAAAATCGTATTGGGACGAGTCCCAATCGTGCCGCCGCCATCATTTCCTTCGTTTTGAACCCGCTCTCGGCAGGTGGGTGCTTTATTCCACTATTTGTTAGTCCTCGGCATGAGGCATGAACGCCTAGCAGAAACGTCAAGCTCCCAAAGTTTGAAGTGTTCGGTCAAAACTGTTAGGTAAAAACGTCGCACACATCAGGACTCGTTTGTGATTGTTTAAATAATATCATATCACCTTGAGGATTTCAACGAATGACCCCCGGAACTTATTTACATTATTCTACATCCAGCGACAAGGATAACTCTTTTAACTGAGCTTCACTCACTTCACCAGGAGCATCCGTCAATACACAGCTTGCACTCGCCGTTTTAGGGAAGGCGATCGTATCGCGAAGATTTGTGCGCCCTGCAAGAAGCATAACTAAACGGTCTAGACCAAGTGCAATCCCACCATGTGGAGGTGTTCCATATTCAAAGGCTTCTAATAGGAACCCAAACTGCTTTTCTGCTTCTTCTTTTGAGAAACCAAGTACTTTAAACATCTTTTCTTGAATATCACGCTCATAAATTCGAAGGGATCCCCCTCCAAGTTCGTACCCATTCAATACAAGGTCATATGCTTCGGCACGGACAGAAGAAGGGTCCGTATCGAAACGTTCCAGGTCTTCTCTCACCGGCATTGTGAATGGATGGTGGGCAGCATAATAACGATTCTCGCCTTCATCAAATTCAAACAACGGCCAGTCGGTCACCCACAAGAAATTGAATTTTGTTTCATCGATCAGTTTCAACTCTTTCCCTAATTTCAGGCGAAGAGCACCAAGGGCATCTGCCACTACTGATTTTTTATCAGCCACGAAAAGCAATAAGTCTCCCGGTTCTGCATTTGCTGAAGCAGAGATTTGGGAAGCATCTTCTTCTGTTACAAACTTGGAAATAGGTCCTTTTAAGCCTTCTTCTTCTACCTTTAACCAGGCAAGTCCTTTTGCACCGTAACGGGAAACAAACTCAGTTAACCCATCGATGTCTTTACGGGAATACTGGGAAGCCCCGCCTTTTACGTTGATCAGTTTCACCTGACCACCGCTTGCTACTGCGCCTGCGAATACTTTAAATCCGGACTCCTTCACGATTTCCGATACATCGATCAGTTCCATTCCAAAACGCGTATCCGGTTTGTCAGAGCCGTATCGACTCATGGCATCATCATACGTCATTCTTTGGAATGGTAATTGAACATTGTGATCCTTCACATCGTTCATCAGCTTCTTCATCATATCCTCTACAAGGGTAATGATTTGTTCTGTATCCATAAAGCTCATTTCCATATCAATCTGAGTGAATTCCGGTTGACGATCTGCTCGAAGATCTTCGTCACGGAAACAGCGGGCAATTTGATAATAACGGTCGAAGCCGGAAACCATCAACAATTGTTTGAAGATTTGCGGTGATTGTGGCAGCGCGTAAAATTCACCTTGATGAACACGGCTTGGCACTAAGTAATCACGGGCACCTTCAGGCGTACTCTTTGTTAAAATCGGTGTTTCCACATCCAGGAATCCGTTTTCGTTTAAGAAGGTACGGAACGATGTCGTCACATTATGACGCATTCTTAACGTTTCCATCATCGCTGGGCGGCGAAGGTCTACGTAACGATATTTCAAGCGGACATCTTCCGACACTTCCATTTGATCATCAACCATGAAAGGAGGGGTCTTCGCTTCATTTATGATTTGAACCTCTTCTACATGAATTTCAACTTTCCCCGTTCTCAGGTTAGGATTGACGGTTCCTTCTCCTCTTGCCACGACAGTACCTGTCACACTAAGTACATACTCATTACGAATTTTCTCCGCAAGGGCGAGGGCTTCTTCTGATAAATCCGGATTAAAGACGACTTGTACGATTCCTTCTCTGTCACGAAGGTCGATGAAGATTAATCCACCCAGATCCCTTCTCTTTTGTACCCAGCCTTTAATCGTTATTTTTTCACCGATGTATGATTCTGTAATATCTCCACAATATGCTGTTCTTTTCGTCATCATGTTCTCCTCCTTGTCAAAATCAACGGGTTCTATTTACCAAGTTTGCTTTTCACATTCTCTACAAAAGAATCAAGACTTACTTTTTCCTGCTCACCAGTGGACATATCTTTCAGGTTGATTTTATTTTCCTGTAATTCATTGTCGCCAATGACGGCTACATATTTCGCTTCATAACGGTCCGCCGCTTTAAATTGACCTTTCACCTTACGATCCAAGTAATCCTTCTCTGAAGAAATTCCAACCTGCCTTAAATTGTGAAGAAGCTTAACTGAATAGTCCTTCGCTTCTTCTCCCATTGAAACGATAAAACAATCGACGCCTTGTTCAATTGGAAGTTCAACGTTTTCAGCTTCTAGTGCGGAAAGGAGTCTTTCAATACTAAAGGCAAAACCGATTCCTGGAGTTTCCGGACCACCGATCATTTCCACCAATCCATTGTAACGTCCTCCACCACAAAGGGTCGTGATGGCTCCAAAACCTTCTGCGTCACTCATGATTTCAAAAGCTGTGTGATTATAATAATCAAGGCCTCGAACAAGAGTCGGATCGACTACGAAATCAACATCCATCCCTGTTAGGTACGTTTGGACTTTTTCAAAATAGGCTTTCGATTCGTCGTTTAAGTACTCGAGAATCGAGGGTGCTGTAGACATTAATTCATGGTCACGGTCTTTTTTACAATCCAGAATGCGTAATGGATTCTTCTCTAAACGATTCTGACAGTCTCCACAGAATTCATCGATTCTTGGTTTAAAGTGATTGATGAGCGCCTCTCTGTGAGCATTTCGACTACCCGAATCGCCAAGGCTATTAATGACTAGCTTTAATTGAGTAAGTCCCAGTTTCTTATAAATCCCCATCGCTAATGAAATCACTTCTGCATCAATCGCAGGGTCTTCACTTCCCAATGCCTCAACCCCGAACTGTACAAATTGGCGATAGCGGCCGGCTTGAGGTCTTTCGTACCTGAACATAGGGCCTGAGTAAAAGAGCTTCGTTGGTTGATTTGGATGCCCGAACATCTTATTTCCTACAAAGGAGCGAACCACAGAAGCGGTTCCTTCAGGTCGAAGCGCCAAGCTTCTGCCTCCGCGATCTTCAAACATATACATTTCTTTTTGAACGATATCCGTCGTATCTCCTACGCCTCTGGTAAACAACTCGCTCGCCTCAAAGATAGGGGTGCGGATTTCATTATACTGATAGACGTGGCAAAGATTCTTCGCCACTTCCTCTACATACTGCCACTTTTCTACTTCACCTGGTAGAATGTCCTGTGTACCTCTTGGAATCTGAATGGACAAGTTGATTTCCTCCTTTTATCAAGCACATTGATATTTATGTAAATAAAAAAAGCCCTCAATCCCTTGTATATCATACAAGGGACGAGAGCTGTTATTCCCGTGGTGCCACCCTAATTGAAGTCTATATAGACCTCCACTTAGCCAGTTAACGCCTGGTACGTTCATCTCCTACTAAAGAAACTTTTTCAGAGAGAAACCTCCTGAGTGTTCATTCACTAAGTCACATTGTAGAAATGCTCTCAGCCAAGGCATTTCCTCTCTTTACACGTGGGTGTCAGCTACTATGCTCGATCAACGGTTTTTGTAAATGTTATTTTATTTCTATAATGATACGGATGCCGTCAGTTCATGTCAAGAGGTTAAAGAAAATTTCGTTACGATCTTTCCATTTTCTTTTTCAGTAGCTTAACTTCTTTCAACGATAACCCGAACTCGGAAGCAAGTTCCACATTTAATGCATCTTTCTCACGTTCTAGAAACTGATGAAAATCCACACCGAACAGCTGGTTATCACCATTTGCATTCATAAACCCTTTTTCACTTGACCTCATTTCCTTCACCCTTTCAAAACAATCCTTAACTCTATCATTTCCAATTACCTATTTTTATTTCGTTTTAGAGGAATTTAATTTTTTTTATCGTATTAAAAACAATAAGGGATTTTTTCGATGAATTTTCTAAATTTCAATCAATATCTCAGTGAAAAGGTCCGATATTACTATTGGTGTTGGTATTTCTAACAGGAGGTGAAGATGATTAAGAAGATAATTGCATCGATACTGATTGTGCTCATGATCATTCCTTTTCAGTCACTCGAAGCTGATTATGCACATGCAGAAACAGGCACAGCCACGATCAGTGTTTCGACTCTGAATGTTCGTACAGGTCCAGGACTCAGTTACCCGGTTCTGACAAAGGTACATAGAGGGGAAGAGTACAGTATAGTAGACACACAAAATGATTGGTATAAGGTCAGGACCGATAGTGGTGAGGGCTGGGTAGCCGAATGGTTAGTATCGGTAAAATCTGCTGCTTCCAACGTTTCTCCCAAACAGGAAGGCCGGGTGATCACAGATGGGTTACGCGTCAGAAAAGGGCCAAGCACCTCTGAAGGGGTCGTGTCGGTTCTAAACACAGGGGATAGTGTATCCGTTTCCGACGAAGAGGGGGACTGGCTGTTTATCGAATGGGGAAATGACAGCGGCTGGGTGCATGAGGAATACGTGTCGGAAAACAACACAACTTCCTCCCCATCGAAAAAAAGTGAGAATAAACAAGGGATCATCACCGACAACTCCCTTAATGTTCGAACCTCCCCTTCTCTTCAAAGTTCAGTCCTTGGAGTATTAAACAAGGGTGATCACGTAGATGTAACAGGAAGTGTCAGCGGATGGTACGAGATTCAATTTGGCAGTGACAAGGCCTGGGTGAATGATGCATATGTAGAATTCTCTTCGAGGGCGGATGAAGAAGAGAATTCTTCCCCGTCCACAGATCTTATTGGAATCATTACGGTTCATGGTTTAAATGTCCGTGATGAAACCTCTTTAAACGGGAGTGTCGTTGGAAAGGTCTCAAAAGGAGAGAAATATTCCTTATTAAAAGAGAAGAACAATTGGTACCAGATTAAGCTCTCAAATGGGAAAAAAGGCTGGATTGCCGGTTGGTATGTCCAAAAGACCGTAACTGCCTCCGCTCATGAGAGTGAACCATCTTCAGAAAATGAGAACGTCACAGTCCTTTACAACGGTACCAATATCAGAAGTGAAGCAAACGTCCGGTCCAGCGTCATCGAACGGGGCTCCAGTGGTGACACCTTCCCCGTTATCAGCAAAAACGGAGATTGGTATGAAATTAAATTAGAGGACGGCAGTGCAGGTTTTGTTGCCGGCTGGGTAGTGTCCATCCGATCCAGCACAGGGGAAAACACCACTCCTTCACGCAAGCGGAGCGGCGGCTTACAAGATAAAGTCGTGGTCATTGATCCGGGGCATGGAGGCAGGGACAGCGGAACGACCGGAGCAAGCGGGACATTGGAAAAGCTCCTTACCATGAGAACCGGGGAACTCCTTGCCGAAAAACTAAAGAGCGCTGGAGCCGAAGTGGTATTGACAAGGAAAAACGATGAATATCTTTCATTACCATCAAGGGTATCATTATCTCATTATTATCAGGCTGATGCCTTTATCAGCCTCCATTTTGACAGCATTCTAGATTCCTCTATCGTCGGGCATACTACCTACTATTACCAAGATCACCAGAAGGAACTTGCAGATGAAATTCATGGAAGCCTGGCAGATCGGTTACCGACGAAAGACCGCGGTGTACGGGTAGGAGATTATCACGTTGTTCGTGAAAACAATCAGCCGGCTGTCCTTTTGGAGCTGGGATTCTTAAGTAATCCGGCAGAGGAAGCCAATGTCAATACACAATATTTCCAAGACCTGGCAGCAACGGCTATCTATCATGGATTAGGGGATTATTTCTCCGACTGATGCTGAGATCTGAATAACATGCTATCGGAATAAATATAAGAAAAGCTGATCCTGACATTTGCAGGATCAGCTTTTCTTTATTTACTTTCTATCATTAACGTAACAGGACCATCATTCGTTAAATTCACGTCCATCATGGCTCCAAATACGCCCGTTTCCACTTTAATACTTTTTTCTTTTAATACCTTATTAAAGTAATTGTAAACAGACTCTGCGTGATCGGGCTTCGCTGCACTCATGAAGTTTGGCCTTCTTCCCTTACGGCAGTCCCCGTAAAGTGTGAATTGAGAGATGGAGAGTATCTCGCCTCCTACATCCAGCAAAGAATGATTCATCTTCCCCTCTTCGTCTTCAAAAATACGCAGGTTCACTACTTTGTCTGCAACATAACGAGCATCTTCTTCCGTATCTTCATGGGTGATCCCCACGAGCAATACAGCACCTGAACGAATGGCTCCCTTTACTTCTCCATCAACAGTGACGGAGGCTTCTTTACTTCTTTGCAGTACAACCTTCATAAAGAAATCTCCTTTAATTCATGATTCTTCTTACAGCATAAATATCTGAAATCTGTTTAATTCTTTCCACGACTTTGTGTAGGTGGGATATATTGTGAATCGAAATGGACATATTGATGGTTGCCACTTTATTTCGATCGGATCTTCCACTTACGGCCGAAATATTCGTCTTCGTCTCGTTTACCGCCTGAAGCACCTCGTTCAAAAGGCCTCTGCGATCGTAACCGGAGATTTCAATATCCACATTGTATTCTTTACGGTCATTTCTATCACTTTCCCATGACACTGGAATAAGACGCTGCTCTACTTCATCCGCCATTACGTTTGTACAGTCAGAACGATGTACAGAAACCCCACGGCCTTTCGTGATAAAACCTACAATCTCATCCCCCGGAACTGGGCTGCAGCAACGGGATAAACGGATAAGAAGATTGTCAATGCCCTCTACCTGGACACCGGCATCTTTTTTACGTTTAACCGGTTGGGCATTCAATTCCTTCATCGTTTCTTCCAGGCTGTCTTCCTGCTCACGTTTTTTCCGGTCTCTCTCCGTTAAGCGGTTGGCGATTTGAGCTGCCGTAATCCCGTTATAGCCAACGGCTGCATACATATCTTCTTCGTTTGAAAAGTTAAACTTCTCAGATACACGTTTAATATTTTCAGGAGTAAGGATTTCTTTCACATCGAAATCTTGATTCTTGATTTCTTTTTCTACTAAATCCCGGCCTTTTTCAATATTTTCTTCTCTTCGCTGCTTTTTGAAGAATTGCTTGATCTTATTCTTCGCTTGGGATGTTTGGGCAAGCTTCAACCAGTCCTGACTGGGGCCGTATGAATGCTTGGACGTGAGAATTTCAATGATATCCCCCGTTTTCAACTTATAGTCAAGAGTGACCATCTTCCCATTTACCTTGGCACCGATCGTTTTGTTACCGATTTCTGAATGAATACGATAAGAGAAGTCAATTGGAACAGACCCCGATGGCAGTTCAAGTACATCTCCTTTAGGTGTGAACACAAAGACCATATCAGAGAAGAGATCAATCTTAAGAGACTCCATGAACTCTTCCGCATTGGCAGATTCGTTTTGGAACTCTAATATTTCCCTGAACCATGAGAGCTTCTTTTCGAAGGATACCGTTTCGTTCGCTTCTTTTCCTTCTTTATATGCCCAGTGTGCCGCCACACCGTACTCAGCGATTTGGTGCATTTCAAGTGTTCTGATTTGCACTTCAAGAGGATCCCCTTTTGGACCGATGACAGTTGTATGAAGAGATTGGTACATATTAGGTTTAGGCATGGCAATATAATCTTTGAACCTGCCAGGCATTGGCTTCCAGCACGTGTGGACGATACCCAAAACGGCATAGCAATCCTTAATGCTGTCTACTACTACACGCACTGCGAGTAGGTCATATATTTCATTAAACTGCTTGTTTTGAAGAGCCATTTTACGATAAATGCTGTAAATATGCTTAGGTCGCCCGGATATTTCAGCCACGATTTTCACGTCGCCTAACTTATCCTTAACCTCATTGACGACGTCCTCTAAATACTCTTCACGCTCCGCACGCTTTTTCTTCATAAGATTGACTATACGGTAATACTGTTGAGGATTTAAATACCTTAACGACGTATCCTCTAATTCCCACTTAATCTTCGAAATTCCTAATCGATGTGCCAATGGAGCGAAGATTTCAAGTGTTTCATTGGCAATTCTTCGCTGCTTCTCCTGTGGCAAATGTTTCAACGTTCTCATATTATGCAGACGATCTGCCAATTTAATCAGGATGACACGGATATCCTGAGCCATCGCCACAAACATTTTCCGGTGATTTTCAGCCTGCTGCTCTTCCTGTGACTTGTATTTAATCTTTCCAAGTTTTGTGACCCCATCTACAAGCATGGCCACTTCGGCATTGAATGCTTCCTCGATTTCCCCAAGAGAAACACCGGTAT
Organism: Rossellomorea sp. ABR4_004; assembly: GCF_056159585.1. NCBI lineage: Bacteria > Bacillati > Bacillota > Bacilli > Caryophanales > Bacillaceae > Rossellomorea > Rossellomorea sp. ABR4_004. The sequence goes on from NZ_JBSWVM010000001.1 coordinate 918,756, forward strand.
CCTCCACTACATCATGAAGAAAACCGGCAGCGACAGTTGACGGGTCCATTTCCAGATCCGCGAGTATTCCCGCTACCTGGATGGGATGAATGATATAGGGTTCTCCAGACTTACGGTACTGCTCACTATGTGCATCCCTTGCGTACTCATAGGCTTTCTGGACCATCCCTACATGCTCATCATTTAAATATTCTCTTGTTTTATCAATAACCTGTTCAGGGGTTAGTACTTGATCTTTAGCCATGATCAAAATCACCTTTGTATTTTAATATATTTCACTAGTGTTCGATTTTAATGATTGTTACTATTATCAAAAAAAAATAAGGTTATGTAAAGGGGTTAGCGTAAAATTCTCAGATTCAATCTATTTTTGTCGATAATTGTCGATGAGAAAATTCGCATCATCCACATCTATCATCGATTCGGCCCTTCCAAATAAAAAATAAGGGCTGACATTCAAAACCAGATGTCAGTCCCTTAAGTAAACAGTATATCACATAGTATATACGTATATGAGAATCGATAAACGATATTAGTATTGCATTAATGTAAGAATATCATAGTTGTCGAGCTTGTCGCGTCCATCCAGGTACGTTAATTCGATTAAGAATGCGGTACCGGCCACAACTCCACCTAATTCTTCAACAAGCTTGATGGTAGCTTCGATCGTGCCACCCGTTGCAAGCAAGTCGTCCGTGATAAGAACTCGTTGTCCAGGTTTGATTGCGTCTTTATGAATCGTCAGAGCGTCTTTACCATACTCTAATCCGTATTCTTTTTGAATGGTTTCACGCGGTAACTTACCAGGTTTACGTACAGGAGCAAAACCGACTCCCAAAGCATACGCCACTGGGCATCCAATGATGAACCCTCGTGCTTCCGGCCCCACAACCAGGTCGATCTGTTTCTCTTTTGCATACTCTACGATTTGATCTGTCGCATATCTATATGCATCACCATCATCCATTAATGTAGTGATGTCTTTAAACTTAATTCCTTCTTTTGGCCAATCCTCAACGATCGTAACATATTGTTTTAAGTCCATGCTTTTACTTCCTCCTCAATTGTAACAGACTCTTCTATCCTTTCATTAAACCAAGTCTTCAACTCTTGATAGGAAGAATATAACAATTCGTTTTCAAGCTCGTATTGTTGTTGTTTCTTCTGATATGTTAGAGATTCAGAAAGATCTTTCTTGGTTTTCTCAGGATTGAGAGAAATAAATCCATTCACTATTGTAACAAACTTCAAATCAAAAAACACCCGTGACATGAAATCTATTGTTTCTTTTGACCAGCCTTTGTATTTCGCCAGGTCATCACCGTGCTTATTTAAATCAAATGAACCACGCTTTGTTAAAAATCCATAGTACCATTTGAAATGTTCACGGGTTGGAATCGTACTGAAAAAATGATCTTCTTCCTGGAAGAAATGAGCATAGATCCGATGAGGATGACCTTTCTTCAAGAGCTCTTCAAGTATTGGTTTGGAAGTGGGCAGATCCACAAGAACCAGGCTTGCCTTATCGGTTGCAAGTCCTTCAAGTGATGAACCATCCTCAAGAAGCATCACTTCATCTTTTTCCAGACTCAGCTTTTCTAAAGTAGCCGGATTAAAACAAATCATTATTTTATTTTCATCAGGGATAAGCCCATTCCATTTATGCACTTGTTTAATCCCGCGAACATCAAATAATTGCCAATGATCAATTTTCACATCTTGTAAAAACACCTGAGGTTTCTTGCGATTATTCCACTCATTAATCGATAATTCACCTATAACAGAGGCATTCGAAAATGGGGTCATATGATCGGCCAGTTCTCCCAATCCAAACCCGACACCGTCCAATTGTACACCTTTGTCTTCTAGTACTAATTTCAAATGATTTTGTGCCGATCCGATCTTTTTATAGTGTTCGATGCTTACATTGTCTATGATCCACTTCGGTTTTGGATTATGCATCCCAAAAGGGGCCAGAAGCTGAAGCTTTTCAATCGACTCTACGGTGATTTCGTCCACTGTAACAGAAGCATCAAGCTGTGTGACCGGTATAAAGTCATCTTCCGTTAATTCAGTCGAAGCCAACACATTTAATCGGTTTCTGAACTGGGCTACATCGTCTAACTGTAAGGTCATACCTGCAGCCATCGGATGTCCTCCAAAATGGGGCAGAATATCACGGCAGGTTGATAAATTCTTGAACAAATCAAATCCTGCGATACTTCTTGCCGATCCCTTTGCGGTTCCTTTTTCAGAGTCAAAGCTGAGCACGATGGTCGGACGGTAAAACTTGTCGACTAAGCGTGAAGCTACAATTCCGACTACTCCAGGGTTCCAGCCTTCTTTCCCGATTACAAGTACGGAGTTATCCTCCAGGGGAAAATCATTCCCCACCATCTCAACCGCTTCTTCGGTCATTTGAGACACGATCGCCTGTCTTTCTTTATTCAAGCTGTCAATTTCTTCAGCCAGGGCCTTTGCTTCCTCGGCATCTTCTGTAAGCATAAGATCGACGGCAGGGTCTGCATCCCCTAACCGGCCGACTGCATTTATACGGGGAGCAATCATGAATCCAATAGATTCTTCCGAAATTTCCTGTTGTTGGGCATTTGCAATCCTGCACAATGCTTTGATTCCCAATCGGCTTGAAACCCGTAGCTGCGCAATCCCACGCTTGGCAAGAAGGCGATTTTCCCCTCTTAATGGTACTAAATCGGCGATGGTCCCAATCGCAGCAAGATCGAGCAGGTGGACAGGCAGTTCACCGTAAAGGGCATGAGCCAATTTGAATGCCACCCCTACTCCTGCCAGTTCTCCAAATGGATAGGTGGTCCCTTCGACCTTTGGATGAATCAAGGCATACGCCGGAGGTAATTCCGGTCCTGGTTCATGGTGATCTGTAATGATCAAATCCATTTCCAGTTCTTTTGCCAATTTTGCTTCATTCACAGCGGATATTCCCGTATCTACTGTTATGATGAGCGTGAATTCCTCTTCCTTTGCCCAGCGAAAGGCACTTTCATTAGGGCCATATCCTTCGCTGAACCGGTTTGGGATATAGAATTCCACCTCTGCACCAAGGTCCCTTAACACGGTCATCAATACAGAGGTACTACTTACACCATCAGCATCGTAGTCACCATAAACAAGAATCCTTTCCCCATTTTCAATGGCTTTATGGATTCTTTCCGTTGCTTTTTTCATATCTTCAAAAAGAAATGGATCGTGAAATGAATCGCCTGTATCGAATAGAAAATTCCGGGCTTCTTCTACGTCGTCCAAGTCCCGGTTGATTAATAATTTCGCCACAAGCGCAGGTATTTTTAATTCATTTGCCAGTTCTGATATTTTATGTTGATCTGATTCTGTCATCATCCAACGTGTTTTTGAGTTTAACATACGTTCACCCCTCAGCCTTACTCATTATACAAAAAGGAAGGTGTGGTTTCAATCTTAATAGAAGGAGGGTTTTTTTCTTATTCAATAAAAAAAACAGCCTGGTGGCAAAACCACCAAGCTGTTTACTCTCCTGTTTCCCCTACTGTGCCGGGAGCACTCTTTTTCAAAGGTACTTTTTCGGCCTTTTCTTTATGCATACCTTCAGCTTGTTCTTTTAACAGTAAATTTTCTTTCTCTAAAGCCTTTACTTTTCGTTGGACGACGAATAATCGAAACAGTCCAACCGACCCGATAATGATTCCCCCCATGAATACAGATCCAAGTATGACTAATATAAGAGGCCAATCAGCTTCACCAAAGAAATAATTGACGGTGACAGGGTCTACATTGATAACAGCGAAAACGGAAACGACCAATGCAAAGAAAATACCTAATAATAATGTCCACTGAAATTTCATCGGATTCCCCTCCTTATGATAAGTCTATTTGTTCATCCCTTTCTTCAGAAGCCGGATTGTACGGATTAATATGAATGAACACATCATTCACATTGGATTCCTCCAGAAGTTTCTTCTTTACCTGCTTCCCGACGCGATGACCATCCTCGACAGTCATATGCGGGTCTACACTGATTTTCAAATCAATGATGACGTAATGCCCATGCTCCCTGGCGTGGAGTTCATTGATTTCCTTCACTTCAGGTACAGAGTCCACTATTTTCCGGAAAGGTACGATATCCTCCTCATGCATGACGTGATCCAGCGTATTATGTATGGATTCAGCTCCCAAGTGCCAAGCCATCCTGAGGACAAGGAGTGAAACAAAGATACCGGCTACCGGATCGGCGTATACAAGAAAGCCTACATCGAATTTCCCCCCGAGGATGGATGCGGAAATCCCGACAAGTGCGGCAATGGATGAAAAGACATCTGAACGATGCTCATATGCATTGACGATCAAAGCATCACTCTTTATTCTTTTACCCAATCGATATTTGTATTGAAACATTGCTTCCTTCACAATAATGGAAAAGATGACGGCATAGATCGCAATCGCTGTTGGAGGTGTTAAAGGATGAAAGAAAGATTCTATGGACGATTTTCCAATCTCAATTCCGACTAAGAACAATAAGACGGCCACAATGATTGCTGCTATGGACTCGGCCTTCCCGTGCCCATATGGATGATCCTGATCAGGAGGCTGCTTAGCTGCACGTAATCCGATAAAGACGGCGAGAGACCCTGCAACATCCGAGGCAGAGTGAACGGCATCTGCAATCAACGCTCTACTATTCCCCAATATACCGGCTCCCCATTTAATAACCGCCAGTACAATATTCCCTACAACACCAATCATTGCAGCTATTTCAGCTTTCCTAAAACGGTCTTCATGATTCAAGCGGTGTCGCCTCCTTTCAACTATTAGTATTGTAACCCAATACCGTAAAAAAACAAAAAAGACGGGTCCGGGGAAAAGCTCTCCCCGGACCCATCCATAGTCTTATACTTGTGGTTCGTCTGACCACGTCTTCTTTTCTTTTACGGTTTTGATCGTACCTGTTTTCTTCAGTTCTTTCTTCTTCAACACAAGCCAAACTTGAGAGGCAATGAATACAGAAGAATACGTACCTGAAATCAACCCGACCAATAAGGCAATGGAGAAGTTACGGATGGATTCACTACCAAAGATCATGAGTGCAAGAACCGTAAACACCACGGTTAATACGGTATTCACCGAACGTCCCATCGTTTGTCTGATACTTTGGTTCACGACATCTTCAATATCTTTATCCGTTTTCAGCCTGCGCTTCTTATGAAGGTTTTCCCTCAGCCGGTCAAAGGTCACGATCGTATCATTTATCGAGTAACCGACAATGGTTAAGACCGCTGCGATAAATGTAAGATCTACCTCGAGTCTTGTTAAACTGAAGAAGGCAATGATAAAGAATGCATCATGCAGGAGTGCAAGGATCGCACCTGCTGCCATTCTCCATTCGAAGCGGAACGTCACATAGATGACAATCCCGATCGATGCAATCGCTACAGCGATCATCGCATTTTTAGCAAGCTCTTTTCCGATCACTGGTGAAACGGTGCTGATGCTTGGCTCCGCTCCGTACAGTTCATTAAATCGGTCCTTTAATGCGGCAATCTCATCTTTGTTTAAATCTTCCGTATAGCGAACGACGGCGATATTCCCATCGTCCCCTGAAATCACTACATCTTCAGAAGGCAATTTCAAATCTTTCAATTCATCTTGAATCTCTTCTGTCTTTAAGCTTTGATCAGCAAGGATTTCCATACGTGAACCACTCACGAAATCAATCCCTAAATTCAATCTGAAAATGGCCAGGATGATGATTCCCGCCGTGATCAGGATAGCTGATAAACCGAAGAATTTTTTGCGCTGTGCAGCAAAATCAAAACGATCGAAACGAGTTGGCAGATCCAGCGTATCGTAATTTTCCGCCAGGTCTTTGATTTCGTTTTTATTCACACCGAACCAGCCTGGTTTTTTATTAAAGAAGCGGCTGTTTACCCACAGTCCCAGTAATAAACGTGAACCCCATACAGCTGTAACGAAGCTTGTCAGGATACTGACAATCAGCATCGTTGCAAATCCTTTTACAGAGCTTGTTCCATATAAGAATAGTACAGTAGCTGCGAGGATCGTTGTTACGTTAGCATCCAATATCGTTAAGAACGAAGATTTATTACCTGCTTGGAAAGCTGAACGAATAGGCTTTCCAACGCGCATTTCTTCTTTGATCCGTTCATAAGTAATGATATTGGCATCGACAGCCATACCGACCCCAAGGATGAGGGCCGCAATTCCAGGGAGTGTCAGGACCCCATTCATTAAATCGAAAATCAATAGAATTAAGTAGATATAAACGGAAAGTGTAATCGTAGCAATCAGACCCGGGAAACGGTAATACGCAATCATGAATAAGAAGATGATCGCAATCCCGATGATACCGGCAGTGACTGTTTTATCAAGGGCCTGCTGGCCGAACTTTGCCCCCACTGAAGTTGAATATTTTTCATCAAGCTTTACAGGAAGTGCTCCTGCATTCAATAAGGAAGCAAGATTCTGGGCACGCTCAACGGTAAAATTCCCTTCAATGATGACTTCATCGGAGTTGATCGGCTGTCTTACAGCGGGATCCGACAAGAATTTCGGATCTTCTTTCCCAACTTCCGCTTGATAAGAATCTTTTCCTTCCTCGAAATCAAGCCAGATCACCAGCTGGTTTTGAGGAGCCATTGCAGAGATTTCCTTCGTCAATTCATAGAATTTTTCACGATCTTTTAATTTCAAGGAAACGATTGGATTGTTCTTGTCATCGAAGGTTTGCTTCGCAGAACCGGATGCAAGATCCGAGCCATCCAACCGGACTTTATCATTTACGTCGCGGAACGACAGGTTGGCTTGAGTGGACAAGATTTCCCTTGCTTCGTTTTGATCTTCCACCCCCGCTAATTGAACACGGATCCGGTTTCCATCTTCAATTTGGATATTAGGCTCACTGACACCCAATACGTTAATACGCTTGTCCAATGCATCTGCTGTATTGGACACCGTTTCTTTCGTAATTTCCTGCCCCTTCTTAATCGGTTGAACTTCATAAAGAACTTCAAATCCGCCTTGCAGGTCCAAACCTAATTTAATGTTATCGACAATACTCTTCGTTGTTCCTCCCATAGTACCTGCAAGTAATACCACAAGTATAAAGAAGGCGATTATTCGGCCACGCTTTACCATTATGTATAGATCCTCCTTGCCGTTTTAAAAACCATACGAACTATGTGCTTCAAAAAGTAATATAATTCCTAAAATCTTCAGGCATTCTCATTATCTATGAGAAAGAAAAAGGTGTCAATTTCTTTTCGGGCTATTTTCCGTGCTTATTAGGACGAAGAAGTTCGTTCAATTCATCTTCATTCACATCTGCAAACCAATTGGGAGACCTGTATGCTTCAACCGTTTCAAAGCTCATATACTCCCCGGGTTTAACCGTTAACACATCACTCACTAACTGAAAGAATTTCACATCCGTTTCGGGTTTCTTCCATTTCTTCTTCGTTAAGTAGGACCAAAGTCTGCCGACGTCTGCTTTTCCATAGCCAAGAATTTCAAATTCTTCTACTTTGCTTATTAGTGCTGGTTCTAACGATTCATAGAAACGATCATAAGGATGCTGATTATTCTTCATTCCCCGTTCACCCCATCTGGGCTAAATATAGCCGGAATTGTTCACTACTTGTCATGCTTTGTCCACCCTTGTGCATATACATCATTGTATACGATAATACCAATTTTGAGAAGGCAGGGAATTTTATGTCAAAATTTCTTAAAGGCACTATGATCTTAATGATGGCAGCCTTTATTACTAGAATATTAGGGTTTGTAAACCGGATCGTCGTCGCAAGATTCATCGGTGAAGAAGGCGTCGGTCTTTTTATGATGGCTTTTCCGACCCTGATCCTTGTCATCACCATCACTCAACTGGGCCTTCCCGTAGCCATCTCAAAAAATGTGGCTGAAGCTGAATCCAGGGGAGATATCCGGAAGGTCAAAAAAATATTGGTGGTTTCCTTATCAATTACACTCGGGCTTTCCATCATTTTCACCCCGGCTCTCATTCTGCTTGCTCCGTACTTGACCGAAGCTTTATTTACTGATGATCGAATCTATTATCCTCTGGTTGCCATTGCTCCAATCATTCCGATTGTAGCCATTTCCTCTGTCATCAGGGGCTACTTCCAGGGAAGACAGAACATGAAGCCTTCTGCTTATTCCCAGGTCATTGAGCAAGTGGTCCGGATTACGTTGATTGCCGTATTAACAAAAACCTTCCTTCCATATGGGATTGAATATGCGGCCGCTGCTGCCATGGTGGCGTCAGTATTAGGAGAACTAGCATCCCTTCTTTACCTGTTCACCAGCTTCAAATTAAAGAAAAAGTTTAAAATCAGACGAAATTTCTTCACCTCGATCCGAAACGGCCGGGAAACGTTTAACGAATTGATGAGTGTGGCCTTGCCTACAACCGGGAGTAGAATGATCGGGTCAATTGCGTGGTTTTTCGAACCGATCGTCGTGGTCAACAGCTTAGCCCTTGCTGGAGTGGCGGCCGGGATGGCAACGAAGCAGTATGGATCCCTTACAGGGTATGCGCTGCCTCTTTTGTTCCTTCCGTCATTCATTACCCTCTCATTATCTCAATCTCTTGTACCAGCCATAAGCGAAGCCAATTCTCAAAAAAACTTCACATTAATCGAGCACAGGCTTCAACAGGCGCTGAGATTCTGCTTGATTACGGGAGGCATATCCGTCGTCATCCTTTACGTCTATGCCAAGCCTCTCATGCAGGTAATGTACGGAAGCGAGAGTGGTGCAGGTTTCTTAATGATTATGGCCCCATTCTTTATATTTTATTACTATCAAGGACCCCTGCAAGCTGTTCTCCAAGCTCTGAACCTTGCAAGAGCCGCTATGATCAACAGCCTGATAGGAGCCGTGGTGAAAACCGGGGTCATCTTCATCCTTGCCTCTCAACCCGCATTTGGCATCAATGGGGCCGCTCTCGGAATTGTAACAGGATTTATGCTCGTCACCATGCTTCACTTCATGACCATCCTTAAATATATCCCGATGACGATTTACTTAAGGGATTACTTAAAGACCGGATTCGTACTGATTGCCACAGGATTATGGGCGCATTATTCGTATCTATACTTATTTAGCAGTGAAGGCCTCGTGTTCCGCTTATTGTTTGGAGTCTTGTCTTCAACGATTGTGTACCTTCTCCTCTCCATCGGCCTTAAGCTTATCGTAAAAAATGACCTTGCACGCATTCCATTCATCCGCCGATTTATTACGGAATGATCATCAATAAAAACTCCTCAACATGTGGTTGAGGAGTTTTTATGTGTACGTTGACAAATAAGACTAATGATTTTTTTCGTCAATGTAGAATTGCCCATTCTGAAAGCTGCAGAATGAAATTTCTTGTATGTTTTTAAAGCCTCTATCCCTCATTTCCTTTCGTAACCAGAAAACCGTTTTCCCGATCATATCCAAATGAGTGGTTTGGACCTCGCCATCTAATATCAACGGCAACGTCATGGACTGAGACCCTTCCTCCCCATCATCTTTCTTTAATACCGATAATTTCCCTGAAGGTTCCAAGATTGCAAACTCCACATCTGCCAGATTGAAGATATCCTTTTCTCTTAATTGCAGGAGTAAATCATCATAGTTATACCTCTGTTTTTTCATCATTTTATCGTCGATTTTCCCATTATGGATGATAACGGATGGTTTCCCATCCAACAGTTCACGAAACGGTTTGGACCTAAGGGAAAACCATGCAAATACGATTTGGATCATCACAATGACCCCCATTGGAAGCAACGTGTGGATAATGGGATCTTTAGGTTGTTCAATGGCCATGACAGCCATCTCTGCAATCATGATAAAGACCACTAAATCGAGTATGCTTAGTTCACCGATCTCTCTTTTTCCCATGATTCGAAAAATAAAGATGATCAAAAAGTAAAGAAAAAGAGTGCGTATAATAATCAGGAAATATTCCTCCACTACTTTTCCCCCTCATACATTCGTCTTTTGTAGTATCGACAGATAGAGAAAATTAATGGGAGGAATATTTATCCACCTATAAATGGCTGAATATATTTGAAATACACATAAATCGTTGAAACAGCAAGGGAAATCAACGTCACGGGTACACCAATAAGTAGATATTGATAAAATTTGATATGTACATCTTCTTTCGATGCCAGTCCTGCAATCACAAGATTTGATGAAGAACCAAGCAATGTACCGTTTCCTCCTAAACAAGCACCCAGAGCCAGCGACCACCATAATGGATCCATATTGACCATACCGAATTCACCAAATTCCTGGATGACCGGAATCATGGCAGCTACAAATGGGATGTTATCTACAATGGCAGACAATATACCGGTTCCCCACAGAATGACGAATGCCGTTTTCTTCATATCTCCATCTGTTAACCGTAAAATTTCACGGGCGATTTCATCTATGAAGCCCGCTTCTTCGATCCCACCCACAAGAAGGAATAAGCCCATAAAGAAAAACAGCGTACCCCACTCCACCTCTTTTAATATCGATTCCGGAGGATAAATCTTTTCGAGAAGCAGCATTAACAGAACAGCCCCGGCAAGGGAGACGGTCGTCACATCTAGATGAAACATCGGATATAAAGAAAAGCCGACCAACACCAGGCCAAGCACAAACAGGGACTGAAGGAGCCCCCTGTCTTTCTTTAAATACTCCTTTGCCTTTATTCCTTTTAGGAGTAACTTTCTGTCTTCCTTGACAAAGAGGACTTCTTTGTACAGTACACACATGATAAGTAAAGTAACGACGTAAACCATCAAAACGACGGGTAATAAATTTTCAATAAATGCATTAAACGTAAAGTGTTTAACTGCTTGACCGATCATCATATTAGGGGGATCGCCAATTAATGTCGCCGTTCCGCCAATATTACAAGCGAGGATCGTCATGATGAGAAAAGGGATCGGAGGGAGTTCAAGCAGCTTCGTCAGTTTAAAAAGGATCGGAACTAATAACATGGCAATCGTTACGTTAGCCAAAAAGGCAGAGCCAACCGCAGCCAATAAGGAAAATAGGGTCAGAAGAGCCAGTCCATTCCCATTCACCCATTGTGCAAACCGGATGGCAGTATACTCAAAGAAACCCGTTTTACTCGTCAACGTTACAATTAGCATCATGGAAAAAAGCAGAGTGATGGTTTTCCAATCTATATACGTAAACAACGCTTTCTCAATGGGGAAAGCCCCAATTAAAAGCATGGCAACACCGCCCGCCATGGCAGCGAGTACCCGGTTCCATTTCTCAGTCATCAGCAGGATGTATACAGAAACAAACACAATCAACACGATCATCGGAGACATGGTCACAGCCCCTCCTTCTCCAGGAAGTTTCATACTAGTCTATGAGGCTTGACCATGAAAAATTTCTAGTCTTTTTCAAGGGGTGAATGAATATGCTTGTACTATCACATGAATAAAATTTAATGAGTTAGAAGGGAGAGGACCATCATCGAGGCGAAAAAAATGGGAGGTGCCGTTCTATACGGGACAACAACCATATTTGTCATAGCGATTGTCGCAAGCTTATTATTCTCTTTGCTGCTTCGGTTTACGGAACTGACTGAGGGCTCCATCACATTATTTGTCACCATCATATCGTTTCTGTCTTTATTTGTTGGCGGATTTATGTCTGGTGGGAAAGGAAAGACAAAAGGGTGGGTTCTCGGAGGATCAACAGGACTCATTTACACCCTGGTCATTTTCTTATTTCAATATCTCGGATACGATAGTCTGTTTTCGATGGAGCAGCTCATCTATCATGGCTGCTATATCCTCACAGCCATGATGGGAGGGATCCTCGGGGTAAATATGAGTGGTGGAAACCGGGAGAACTAGTTCCCTCACTAAATAAAAAGGGTCCCTCCCAAAGTGCCTTGGCACAATGATGAGGAACCCTTTTTTATTATACTTGATCTGCTCTCACTACTTCTCTGATCGCATTACGATCATATGTAAGACGGCTGCCGTCACCACATAGAATGACTACTTTTCCTTCTTCAATCGCATCGATCGCACCGTGCAATCCACCGATCGTGATGATTCTATCACCCTTAGCAAGCTCATTTTGCATTTTTGAAATGGCTTTTTGACGCTTTTGCTGAGGACGGATCAGTAAAAAGTAAAACAGAACGAACATTAATATTAAAGGTAAAATTGTTCCTAAACTTCCTCCCATTCTTTTCCCCTCCTTTCATCTATCTATTTATGGTTTAGCTTTTAGAAGTTTTTCGCATCAGGCCGGTTGAATCCGTATTGCTCGAAAAATTCTTCTCTAAAGTCTCCTAGACGATCTTCACGAATCGCTTGTCTGACTTGCTCCATTAATTTTAACAGAAAATGAAGATTATGATAAGTCGTAAGGCGAATTCCGAACGTTTCGTCACATTTAATTAAATGACGAATATACGCACGGCTGTAATTTTTACATGTATAGCAATCGCAATTCTCATCGATCGGTCTGAAATCCCTTGCGAATTTAGCGTTTTTCACAACCAGGCGGCCTTCGCTTGTCATAAGGGTACCGTTACGTGCGATACGGGTTGGAAGGACACAATCGAACATGTCAATTCCACGCATCGAACCATCGATCAGTGAATCAGGCGAACCAACCCCCATCAGGTAACGAGGTTTATCCGACGGAAGATGGGGCGTCGTGAAATCAAGTACGCGGTTCATGACGTCCTTCGGCTCGCCGACAGAAAGGCCACCTACAGCATAGCCGGGGAAATCCATGGATACAAGGTCGCGGGCACTTTGCTTACGCAGCTCTTCGTACTCCCCACCTTGGACGATCCCGAATAACCCTTGATCCTGCGGTCGCTGGTGAGCTTCCAGACAGCGCTCTGCCCAACGTGTCGTACGCTCTACAGAACTCTTCATATAATCATATTCAGCAGGATACGGTGGACATTCATCGAAAGCCATCATGATATCAGAGCCCAATGCATTCTGAATCTCCATCGCTTTCTCCGGACTGAGGAAGAGCTTATCCCCATTCAGATGATGACGGAAATGGACTCCTTCTTCTTCAATCTGGCGAAGCTTACTCAAACTGAACACTTGGAAACCGCCTGAATCGGTAAGGATGGCACGGTCCCAGTTCATGAATTTATGAAGGCCGCCAGCTTCCCTGATGATTTCATGGCCGGGACGTAACCATAGATGATAGGTATTACTAAGAATGATGCCGGATTCCATGGATTTCAAATCCTCCGGTGACATGGTTTTTACAGTGGCCATGGTTCCTACGGGCATGAAGGCTGGCGTTTCAAATGAACCGTGTGGCGTATGAACGCGGCCCAGTCTTGCACCGGTTTGTTTACATGCTTTAATCAATTCATATTTTATTGCAGTCAACGTGTGAAATCTCCTTCCACTTTCCATAAAGGGGTAAATAGTTTGTTCATTCAGGGTATTACTTAATAAACATCGCATCTCCAAAGCTAAAGAAGCGGTACTTCTCTTTAACTGCCGTTTCATAGGCATGCATCACGTTTTCCTGTCCCGCAAAGGCACTGACAAGCATGATCAGGGTCGACTTCGGTAAATGGAAATTCGTGATGAGACCATCGATCCCCTTGAACTCATATCCAGGATAAATAAAAATATTCGTCCAGCCATTCTCTTCCACGAAAGATCCGTGCTTTGAAGCAATGGTTTCCAGAGTACGGGTGGATGTGGTTCCGACTGTAATGATGCGGCCGCCATTTGCCCTTACTTCATTCAATAGGCGGGCGGTCCCTTCGGATACTTGATAGAACTCGGCATGCATATCATGTTCCTCGATCGTATCGACGGAAACCGGTCTGAACGTACCCAATCCCACATGAAGGGTAATGAATGCAATATGTACACCCTTTTCCCTCAGCTCATCCAACAGTTCTTCCGTAAAATGAAGACCTGCAGTCGGAGCTGCCGCTGAACCTCTTTCCCTGGCAAATACCGTCTGATAGCGGTCTTGTTCTTCCAAACGTTCGCGGATATATGGAGGCAAAGGCATTTCCCCTAATTCATCCAGCACTTCGTAAAAAATCCCCTCATATTGAAATTCAAGGATTCTCCCGCCATGGTCTTTCAAGCCGACACAGGTTGCTTTCAGCTTTCCGTCCCCGAACACGATCTCAGTGCCGACGCGAATTCGTTTGGCAGGCTTTACAAGCGTCTCCCACCGGTCTCCATCCTCTTGTTTCAAAAGAAGCACTTCAATATTGGCACCCGTATCTTCTTTTTGTCCAAAAAGACGTGCCGGTAGTACTCTTGTGTCATTTAAAACGAGACAATCCCCTTCGTGCAGGAAATCCACGATATTTTTAAAATGGAGATGATCTATGGAACCTTCATTTTTATCCAACACCATCAGTTTACTCTCGGAACGATTTTCCAGGGGAGTCTGGGCAATCAGTTCTTCCGGTAAATGAAAATCAAAATCTTCTACTTTCACAATTTGTCACCTAGCTTATTTAAATCTCACCCATGATTCCTATTTAAATCGCCCAATTAAATAAAAGACAACGGAAAGTATAACACTTAACAGAATAGAAGTCATAAGTGGAAAATAAAATGTTGTGTTTTCTTTTTTAATCATAATGTCTCCAGGAAGCTTACCTATTTTGATGAATTGCATCAGGAATCCAATAATAAGAATGATTCCACCTATAATCATTAGTAACTTTCCCGTCAATTGTCTGGCACCTCCAGCTGGAAATGTTCATACACAAGATGAGTGACGATCCTCCCTCTTGGAGTCCGTTGGATGAACCCGATTTGCAAGAGATACGGCTCGTATACATCTTCAATCGTGTGAGACTCTTCCCCGATACTCGCGGCGATTGTATCAAGTCCTACCGGCCCGCCTCTAAAGCGCTCGATGATGCCCTTAAGAAGCTTATGGTCGATATGATCAAGGCCAAGTTTGTCCACTTGAAGAAGCTCAAGGGCTTCCCTTGAAAGGTTGGTCGTAATATCCCCATTGCCCTTCACCTGTGCAAAATCCCGCACCCTTCGGAGTAACCGATTGGCGATACGCGGGGTCCCTCTAGACCTCCTGGCCAATTCTTCAGATGCAGTCGCTTCGATCTTTGTATTTAAAATCGCGGCTGTCCGCTGAACAATTTCATTCAACTGTTCCTCATTATAATATTCCAAACGGCATAAAACTCCAAATCGGTCACGTAGAGGGGCAGATAATGCACCGGCACGGGTCGTCGCTCCCACGAGTGTGAAAGGCGGAAGGTCCAAACGAACAGACCGGGCACTCGGACCATTCCCTATGACAATATCCAAGCAAAAGTCTTCCATTGCCGGATAAAGAACCTCTTCGATCGCCCGTGGCAAACGATGGATTTCATCGATGAACAACACATCACCGGGCTCAAGTGCCGTCAGGACCGCAGCTAAATCTCCCGGCCTCTCAATGGCAGGGCCTGATGTGGTGCGCAGGTTTACGCCCATTTCATTTGCAATGACAGCAGCGAGTGTTGTCTTCCCCAATCCCGGTGGCCCATAAAGAAGAACATGATCGAGGGTTTCCTGACGCATCTTTGCCGCTTCAATGAAAACCTCCAAGTTATGCTTTACTTTATCTTGCCCAATATATTGTTTTATTGTTTGAGGACGCAAGGAATATTCAAAGGAATCTTCATTTAACTCTGATTCGCCTGATACGATTCTTTCTTCCATCCAGACTTCCTCCCTTCATGGAATCAACTTATTTCAATAAAAGCTGAAGAGCTTTCCTGATGATTTCGTCTGATGTATGCCCTTCTCCTTTTAACTTTGGAGTGATTTTCTTGATTTCACGCTCAGAATAGCCCAGGGCTTTAAGGGCAAGAATCGCTTCATCAAATGCTTCATCCTTCCCTGAGGACACTTCAGCCCCCTCCGGATTTGAGAATAAACTTGGAAAATAATCAGGCACAACATCCTGAAGCTTCCCTTTTAAGTCCAGGATCATCTGACGAGCAGTCTTCTTACCTACACCGGGAAACTTCGTCAAGAAACTCTCATTCTCTTCTTCGATGGCGGTGATTACCTGCTGGGGGGCACCCGAAGCCAGAATCGCTAAAGCTCCTTTTGGACCAATTCCTGAAACATTTAATAGTTTCATAAATAGCAATTTTTCTTCCATTGCCAGAAAGCCATAAAGGGCAATAAGATCTTCACGCACATGCTGATATGTAAAAATCTGAATCTCTTGATTTTGATATTTAGAATAAACAAACGGATTCGCCGTATACAACTGATACCCGATCCCATTATTCTCCACCACTACATACTCGGGACCCACTTGAGTCACTGTCCCTTTTATATATTCATACATCTCATTCTCTCCTTGTTCCCACTATCACAATTTATCTAAAGTCTTTCATACCATGTTAAAAAGTCATATAAAACCTATTGTATCATATCACTATTTGAAGTGATGGGAAAGAGAGACAAAAAAGAAACACTTGTTCTTTTTTGTCACTTTTCGCAAATATTGATGTCTTATACGTATTGTCTGCCTTGGCTCTGTCAATCAGTTTGTGTGCTAGATGGTGAGGGGAACTGCTCCGCTTTCCGCGGACGTTCGGCCGAGCCTCCTCAGCTTTGCTTCCGGGGTCTCGGCACGACCGTACTTCCGCAGGAGTCTACGCAGTTCCCCTCACCATCTTTAAGAGATTTTCGTGACAGAGCTTAAGATGTCATAGGAAATCAATCTAGAACCACCTTAATAGTGGTTGCTTGCTAAAAGCTTTTGTTTTTATTTATATCTTTTAAAAAACTTGCTGAGAAAGTTGATTCTCGTTGCAGATGCTCGACTCCTCCGGGAATAGTGGACAGATGAGACCCACTGGCTTTGCAAAATTGTAAATGAAATTCAACCAAGTGAAAATTTCACATTCGTATTTTACTGTGGGAACAATAAGAAATCTACAATAGGATCTTTTTTGTGTTGTCTAACCGTTATTAGGAGGTCAAAATGTAGAATCTCAGAGTGGATTGTAGCGGAAGGCACTTGACTCCTGCGGGAAATAGAGGAAAGGTCGAGACCCCACAGGGCAAAGCCCGAGGAGGCTCGACTTCCTCCCCGCGGAAAGCAAGTGCCTGAAGCGGAAAGGAACGGACCATGTTTTCACACTACCACTCATTCAAAAGATAAATTTACTTTTTTTGAAGTTATGCAAAGACCGTGGTTAAGGCCCCGGAGCACTGCCGAAGAGGCTCACAGGCATCCCACCGGAAACGAGCATCCTTACAATCAGAGCGTTTTTTTAGATTGAGAAAACTATGGCAGGGAAGAATTCAACGATAAAAAAACCAGTGGTATCCTCACTGGTTTCACACTCTTATTTAGGGACGGAGTACGCTTTAAATTGTTCGAGTACCTCTTCATATTCCTGCTTCGACTTAATGGGGATGCCCTTGACTAAATCATCATGCCGCTTACTTTCCAGCTTCTCTACATCAAGCTGGAAGAAGGATTGAATGATCTCTGCCTGTCCCGGTTTTCCATTAAAAATGGATAGAACACCATTATCGGATATGCCGAAGTATCCATTTGTCTTTAGGAGAGGGGATATATCATCCATCTGTTTTTGAAACACGACCTGTTCTTCCGTCATATCCATTAGCTGCCAATCCTCGTATGCAGCCCAGAAGTCTTCCATGCTCCAAATCGTTTCCTGCACGATTTCCTCACTGACCTCACCATCCAGATATACTCTTTCCAGTATCACCGTGATAGTGTGGGCGGAAGCAACCTCTGCAGGTGTTTCATTCAGCTCGCCTCCATCAGCAGCCTGCTTCTCTTCTGTATAAAAGAATGTGAAGTAAAAAGCACCTATTAACAACATCACCATAAACACGATTCGAACCTTAATCGTCATCGTGATCACCTCGAACTTATATTATGTAACGCTCTATCCACTAGTCTTGCCAAACCATGTTAAGAATATCCAGTCTATGTGAAATTTTTCGAGGGACGGACCTCAGGAAGCATGGTTTCATCATTCCCTGCTCAAGGAGGTGAACTTCGAAACAACAAAAAAAGACTACCAAAGAGATTGAACTCTTTAAGTAGTCTTATCATTCTTACTCATTGATGCGGTGCTTTACTGACTTAAACATATCGTGCATATCAAAGTTAATACCTTCTCTTGGGCCGCCGTCACGTAGATCATTGTCAATGTTCCTGACGCGACTGAATGTTCCTTCATCGGTCACGACCGAAACCGTTCTTCCGTGGAGATATGGCTGTACGGCTTTTTTCACTCTTGTTTTCGTTTCTTCTATTTTGCTATGGTCATCAAGCTCTACAGCAATCAGGACATCAGAACCATAAGCTACCGCACGAACGTCACTGACATTTTCAACTTTCCCAGTGACATCGCCAATCTTCTCAGCCAGGTCACCTTCATAAGCTGTATAGTAAGATCTCTTTGCATTTCGCGTATTATCATCAAGATGACCGTGATAATTCGCATCGCCATGGCTCGCGCGGCCGTCTTGGGCCATGAAATTCTCGTCATAGTCAGCGAGTGGTCTTGAAGGGTTTTGAGGATTTCCATTTTCATCCTTCACTTGAAGGAAATCACGTTTCTTTTGACGGATATCCTGCCCTTCTCTCCCAACAGAATGATCATACATTTCAGTTAGAGGTCCGTCCCTCTCATCTTCCTTATCTCCTCCGTGGCCTTCGTTTGAATAGAAGCCGAGGGGCTCGTAGGAGTCTGTATAGCGATCTTGGGCTTCTTCTTCTCCAGTATTACATGCAGCAAGGCCCAATGTCATGACGGCTGTTAATGGTACCATGAATAATCGTTTATTCAATGGTGATTCCTCCTTCAACCCAATACTTGAGCATTATTTGTGCTCACCATTAGGTTGTGAAAGGATCTCACCTTTCATTCGGGTCAAAGTTTGGAGACATCCCCTACAATTGGGTATTGATCCTTTTCACTTCTCCATGCAGCTCTTGATTGAATTGCATTCGTTGCGAAAATTGATGAAGGGTTAAATTGATTAAGTAACCCCACACACGCTGCTTATAGGATTGATCTTCACGGATGAATCGATTCCACTCTCGAAACACATCTGATGGATACATTAAACCAAGATAAAAGATGAGCTCATCCTCATATGATTTGAATGGTGTCAGTCGTTTGACGTCACTTAGAGACCAATTTAAATAGGGTAAAATCCGGTTACAAAACTGCAGGTCATCGGTTAACTCTGTAGAAAGTGACATTAAATCAAAGTCAATCATATACACCATCCCGTTCTTTCCTCTTAAGAAATTATGATGTGCTACATCTCCATGAGTAATGCATTTTCCATACTCATCGATGTCGATCGATTTTAATTCTTTCAATGCCCACTTCCCCCATTCTAAATACGTATACAAATAATAAGGTTGAATGAAGGCTTGCAAATAGGGAAGATTATATTGAAACTGCATCATTCGTTTTTTCCATTTCTTCAGCCACTTGTACCGTGGAATCTCAGTTGTCCATGATTGGTTGATCTTTTTCGATACTGAATGAAATTTTTTCAGTACCTTTAAAGCATCATCCCGATCTTCAGGTTGATCATAACGGATGGACCGGGACGTTTCTAACCATGTGGTAATACCGATCGGTGATCCTTCAAATAGTACTATCTCCCGCTCGTGAATAGGGTGAAACGGGAGTACGTGATAAAACTTTTCCCTTAATAACGTTGAAATCAGCCGTTCCTGATGTAAGAACCTCAATTGATTTGGAAATCGTTTCACAAACCACTTTCTTCCATTGCTTTTAAGCTTCCATTTTCCTTCTTTTAACATCTTAAGGGATGCTCCGGGATCGTTTAACTTAGATTGTAAAAAAGAAAGGAGACGATGTGAATAATCGTCCCCTCGTACATGCATGTTAGCCCTCAAAGTCGTCGTCATTGAAGTTCGGCATGGAAAATGCCCTTGGACCAAACATTCCTTGTGGTCCCATCGGCATGCCCATTCCCTGACCTTGGGGTCCCATCGGCATTCCTTGGCCAGGCATTCCCTGCCCCATCATTCCCGGTCCGAAGCCGTATGGTTGTTGCTGCATCCCTTGAGGCATGTGTTGGTGCATTTGCTGGTGCATCATTGGATGATGCATCATTGGCCCATATCCTTGAGGTCCACCGCATCCGCAATCACCTTGGTCGCTTGCTCCCATGACTCCGGACGGCTGACCCATCGGCATTTGACCACCCATTTGGGCTCCCATGACTCCTGATGGCTGACCCATCGGCATCTGGCCACCCATTTGGGCTCCCATGACTCCTGATGGCTGACCCATCGGCATCTGGCCACCCGTTTGGGCTCCCATGACTCCTGATGGCTGACCCATCGGCATTTGATGTCCATACATCGAAGAAGGAGACTCTTCTGACATTGCTCCCTGAACTTGACCTCCCGGCCCCATTGGATACCCACCATGGAATCCTGGTCCCGGCATGACAGGAGAGACTGGATAGCAATTCTGAGGATACATCATGGCCGGTGATACCTGTTGCGGCATTTGAACGGATGGATAGTCATTTTCATCTGACACACCCATTACTCCGGATGGCTGACCCATTGGTTGTTGCATTGGCATTTGCATCGGCTGTTGCATATGCATCGGCATTTGCATCGGCTGTTGCATCGGCATTTGACCATGCGGCATGTATGGCATGACAGATGAAGACTCTTCCTCATACCCCATTTGCGGCATCATTGGCATCTGCTGCATTCCAGGCATCATAGAAGCTCCCTGAACCCCGCTTCCAGGTCCCATAGGCATCCCTTGACCCATCGGCATTCCATATCCTCCTGGCTGCATTCCCCATCCATGTGGTGGACAGAAACCTGATCCTGGCATTACCGGTGATACGGGTACGCAATTATTTGGGTTAAACATAGGCTGGGTATTCCCTCCTTGTGGTTGAGATGGCATTTGTAAGCTTTCTTCGTCTTGAACACCTTGAACGGCTTCTTGCTTTGGTTTTGGCTTTGGCTGTTCTTTTGCTTTTGGAAGTACATTAGTAGGTTTAGGCGGCGTTTGAGGTTTTGGTTTTGGCTTTGCTTGCTGCTTTGGTTGTTGCATGGGTTGTTGCATTGGCTGTTGCATTTGCATATTCGCCATATTCATCATGTAGTAGTTGTTAATATCAATTTCCGGCACTACAGGTTGAGGCATTTTAGGTGCAAATGGCTTTTGTACTTCTTTCGGTTTTTCTTTCTTTGGCTCTTCGACTGGCATGGCCATAGGCTTCTGCTCTTTGAACGGATGCTCTGCTTTAGGCATCTCCTTCTTCGGCATTTCCTTGGAACCGTACTTGATCTGTGTCTCTTTCTTTACGGATCCGCCTGTAGTCGGCACTTTAATTTTCATGCCAGGCATGATCATGTCAGGGTTTGATAGCTGGGCATTCATCTGTTTTAACTCTTCGAAATTCACGCCATACTTCTTGGCGATCTTCCATAGAGTATCCCCTTTTTGAACAATATGGATTTTCACTCTTTTTCCCTCCTCAGGCATAAGTCTATATATCCTATGACAAGATAGGCAAATTGCTAATCATCTACATAAAAACTTATGAGTGATTCAAAAAAAATATACCGTCCCAGACGCTGGGAAGGTATATTTCAGCTTGGCCGTATAATTATTTTATCTTCATTAAGCACGGGCTAACATGCGTTCTAAGGCGAGAATCGCATTTCGTGCAGTATCTTCATCCACTGTAATGATATTTTCGGGTTCTCCCTCCGTTATCTTTTCCAATGACCATACTAAATGGGGCAAATCGATGCGATTCATCGTTAAACAAGGACACATATATGGATTTAAGGAAACGATCGTCTTATCGGGATGTTGATTGATCAGTCTTTTCACGAGATTCATTTCTGTTCCTACCGCCCAGGAAGATCCTGGAGCCGACTGTTCAATCGTTTCTATAATATATTTCGTGCTTCCATTAAAATCTGATTTCTCCACCACTTCACGGCGACATTCAGGATGAACGATGATCTTCATGTCAGGATGATTTTTCCGGATTTCCTCAATATTCTTCTCTGTGAAGTTTTCATGTACGGAACAGTGGCCCTTCCATAGGATCACTTTCACACCATCAAGGTCCCCATCATGGATCAGCTCGTTTCTAATCGGATCCCAGACAGCCATTTCACTTAAGGAAACTCCAAGATCTGCCGCTGTGTTACGTCCTAAGTGTTGATCTGGCAAGAAGAGAATCCGTTCCTTCTGTCCTAAAGCCCATTCCACCATTTTGTGTGCATTTGATGACGTAACCGTTGCTCCTCCATTCTTCCCAACAAAGCTTTTGATTGCTGCGGTGGAATTGACATACGTGAGGGGAATGATTGTATCACCGAATCGCTCCATCAGTTTGATCCATGCCTTTTCCGTTTGATAAATATCTGCCATATCTGCCATGGAACACCCCGCCCTCATATCGGGTAAGATGACAACTTGATTTTCATCCGTTAAGATATCTGCCGTTTCGGCCATAAAATGGACTCCGCAAAACACAATGAATTCCGCTTCTTTATTCTGAGCGGATATTTGGGCAAGTTGAAGGGAATCCCCGACGGCATCAGCAAATTGGATCACTTCATCTTTTTGATAATGATGACCTGGAATAAAAAGCTTCTTTCCTAATCGCCGTTTGATTTCTCTCACTCTGTTTTCCATTTCTTCTGTTGTGAGGCTTGTAATCGATTCAGGCAATACACCCGTTTCCTTTGTTAATTCATCCAGTAACCCCATGTTCATACCCCTTTCGCTATTCTTACTCTTGCGCTGATATCAAGTGATTTCACCGAATGTGTCAAGTACCCGATAGAGATATAATGGATACCTGTCTCTGCATAAGCACTGAGGCTCTCCCTCGTGATCCCACCCGATGCTTCCGTCACGATATGAGAGGGAACAAGAGGAATCCACTCCCGGATCGCCTCTGGACTACAGTTATCGAACATAATGACATCTGCTCCGCTTTCGATCGCTTCCACCAACTGCTCCCTTGTTTCGATTTCCACTTCCACTTTCACCATATGACCGATTTGACTTTTCACCTTTTTCACAGCTTTTGAAATCGATCCGGCAAATGAAATGTGATTATCCTTCAGCATGACGGCATCATAAAGGCCATTTCGGTGATTGAATCCACCACCTGTCCTTACGGCATACTTCTCAAGCATCCGTAATCCGGGGGTTGTTTTCCGTGTATCACATAATCGGACTCCACTCCCTTTCACCTGCTGTACGGCTCGATGGGTTTCGGTGGCAATACCGCTCATGCGCTGGATCAAATTGAGGACAACTCGCTCAGCCTGGAGAAGATCCCTCATAGGACCTCTGATTTCAGCTATCAATTGTCCCGTTTCGACCCTTTCTCCATCTTCAATGAACACACTTGTTTGGATTGATGGATTGAAGAGCCCGAACCCAACCTCGATCACGTCTTTCCCACAAAATATACCGCTCTCTTTCATCAGGAATGAAAAAGATCCTTCATCGTCTTTAGAAAACAGAATTTCAGAAGAGTGATCTCCATCCCCCAGATCTTCACGGTAAAAGTCTTCAAGCATAGATTTTAGTTTCATTTTGTTCATGATATTCCACCCTCAATCTACCATCATTGTTTTGTAAAACCATTTTCCGTTTTAACCATTGATCATTATCTTCACGAGGGAAGTCTGATCGAATATGACCACCCCTGCTTTCCTTCCGTAATAAAGCAGACTCGGTCACGAGCAAGCTTACGATCCACATGAAGTATATGTGAATCTCTTCACGTGAATTAAAATCAAGAAGCTCATGGAATGTCAGTGGCTGTGCCTTTAACCACTTCAAATGAGCGAGCAGCCCACCTTCATCCCGAATGATCCCGACACGCTTCATCATACCTTCTTTTATTTCTGCAGATTGTAGGGGGATATTAAGGGACTTTCCCTCTTTAATCTGGTCGGATGTGAAGTGGAGATGAGTCGAAGTCCTGACGCCCTTTTGAATAAGAAGTTTACCCAGGCGTTCCCCGAACACCAATCCTTCTAATAATGAATTGCTTGCCAGTCGATTAGCCCCGTGGATACCGGTGCATGCAACTTCCCCGATGGCATATAACCCTGGGATATTCGTTCTCCCGGCATGATCTGTTACGACCCCACCCATCATAAAGTGACATCCAGGGGAAACAGGGATCATCCCTTCCTTGATGGAAATGTTATGTTTCAAGCAAAGAGTGGAGATGGAAGGGAATTTCCTCTGGAAATCTTCTATTCTACTAATATCCAGATACACTTCCCTCCCCCTTTGCCGCTCCTTATAGATACGTTCAGCGACAATATGCCGGGGGGCAAGTTCCAGCTGGGGATCGACTCCCTCCATGATCCTTTCTCCCTTATCATTTATCAGAAGCGCACCTTCCCCTCTGACGGCCTCTGAAATAAGACCGCATGTTTTCCCGTCCAGCCAAAGGAGGGTCGGGTGAAACTGAATGAATTCCATATCTGATAGCTTTGCCCCTGCAAGAAAGGCAAGCGCCATTCCATCTCCGGTGACAGATTGATGATTGGATGTTGAGGAATATAACCCGCCGATTCCCCCAGTGGCGAGGACGACATGGGAAGCATAGTAATAGCGGATTGAATCATTCTTATCCTTTGTTTTCACCCCGCAGCAATGGCCATTGTCATTTTTTACAAGCTCATAGACCATTTCCCCTTCGATAAATTCGACCTTTTCCATTGAAAGGGATCTCAATAAGTACTTCACTAAATATTTTCCTGTTTGATCTCCACCACTATGCAGGATCCGGTGTGCACTATGGGCCCCCTCCATGCCCAGAGAAAGACTTCCATCCTCTTTTCGATCAAAGGGTGCTCCTTCATCCACCAGGGATTGTACGATTCTTTTTCCATCTGCTATGAGTTGATTCACACCATCTTCGTCCTGGTGATAGCGTCCTGCTTCCAATGTATCTTTAAAATGAGCATTGACAGAATCCTTCAGTCCTAAAGGTGCCGCAATTCCACCTTGAGCGAGGTAAGAGTTACCACTTTTTATTTTATCCTTTGTGATAATCATCACATAAAAATGATTTTGAAGTTGACGTGCCAATTGCAAAGCGGCAATGCCACTTCCTACGATGATAATATCGGTTTTTTTCATCAAAAACCCTCCTGATTATTTACAGGTGTCTTGACACATATATTTACACATATTTAAACTAATGACAAGAGTTTTTTACCAGACTCATATATTCAGACTATTTTCATAAAAGGCAGGTTACAAAATGAACTATTTTGATTACGCCGCTACAACCCCTATAGACCCTGAAAGTTTACATGTGGTTCAAACAGTCAGTAAGGAGTTCTGGGGCAATCCAAGCAGCCTTCACGACTTTGGCGGAAAAGCACAACATTTACTGACTAAATGCAGGGGAAAATTGGCAGGGATGCTTGGGGTCCCACCTAAAGGAATATACTTTACTTCTGGAGGGACAGAAGGTAATCATTTGGCCCTTGTCACACTTGCACTAAGCAGACAAGAGAAAGGAAAACACATCATCCTCGGTGGTGCAGAACATTCATCCCTGCACTCCTCAGCGGCTTTTCTTGAACAATTTGGCTTTACTGTTACAAAGATCCCTTTCACCTCTCAAGGACTGATTGACCTTCAAATATTAGAAGAATCGATTTCAGAAGAAACGATCATTGTCAGCATCGGACACGTCAACGGAGAAATCGGCACGATCCAGCCGTTGCACGACATTAAGAATCTGTTGATAAACCGTGGCATATTACTGCACAGTGATATGGTTCAATCATTCGGGAAAATGGACATCACGGAATTCACTCCCATCGTCGACAGTTTCACTCTCTCTTCTCATAAAATTTATGGACCAAAGGGAGTCGGCGCTCTTTATATCAATCCTTCCCTTGATGTATCTCCCATGATTCCGGGACAGACTCATGAGGACGGGTTCAGGGGAGGAACGGTGAACCTCCCGGGGATAGCTGGATTCGTGACAGCCGCCACTATATGTCATGACTCCATTTCAACACCGCATTATATTCGATTGAGAGCGCGTTTCTATTCACAATTGGAAGAACAACTGCCGGAGAGTTACACCCTCTATGAAGGCCCTGCATCCGCACAGCTGCCACATGTGGTCGGACTTGGGATTCACGGCCTCGAGGGTCAATGGCTCATGCTCGAATGCAACAGGCGTGGCATGGGCATCTCAACAGGCAGTGCATGCGCGGCAGGATCACAGGATATGTCTAAGACATTGACAAGTATCGGAGTAGGGCAAAGAGCCGGAAAAGAATTCATCCGGATTTCATTTGGGAGAGATACAAAGGAAGAACATGTAGGAGCATTGGTACAAACTTTATCTGAAATCCATGGGGCTCACGTATCTTCCTTAACTTGAAGAACGAGTTGTGGTATGATTTCCTATATAAAATTGGGGACGGAGGAGATATCTTTGGCAGGAAAAAAAATCCTAGGGGATGAGAGAAGACAATGGATCCTCGATAAACTAATCACCACACAGGCCCCTGTAACAGGTGGAGATCTCGCTAAACAGACCAATGTCAGTAGACAAGTCATCGTAAGTGACATCACATTGCTGAAAGCAAAAGGAGAGCCCATCATCGCGACCAGTCAAGGCTATCTGTACATGCCAACTTCCAATCAGGAAACGCTGATTGAACGCATTGTTGCCTGTCAGCACCCGCCTGATCGATCGGAAGAAGAACTATTCTTACTTGTCGATCACGGCGTAACCATTAAAGATGTGAAGATCGAGCACGGGGTATACGGAGATCTAACGGCTTCGATTATGGTTTCAAACCGTAAAGAGGTAGAACAGTTCATGAAGAAGATAGAAGCCACAGGCGCATCCTTTTTATCTGAACTGACAGATGGTGTACATTTGCATACGTTAATGGCATCAACGGAAGAATCCCTGGAAAGTGCAGAAAATGCCCTAAAAGAAGCAGGATTCCTTATTCAATCTTAAAAAAAAGGCAGATTTCAAATTTGAAATCTGCCTTTTCATTGTTCAATTATCTAATAAATAAGAAGAATACGTCCCGATCATTTTCACTTTGCATCCGAGGGCTTCCATTTCACTGATCGCTCCCGGCAGTAGCACATCATCCATTTCGTGGGCAACATCAATCAAGAAGAAATAATCCCCTAACCCTGTTTTCAACGGTCTGGATTCAATTTTACTTAAGTTCAATTGTCTCCACGCAAAGGTTGATAATACCTGATGGAGAGCTCCTGATCGATCTTTCGGGAGAGTCACCATCAAGGTCGTCTTCTCCATCGTTTTTTCCTGGGAAAGCGATAAAGGGTCCGCCGTCTTATGTAATACGATGAACCTTGTATGATTATAGGCAAAATCATGAATGTTTTCATGAAGGATCGTCAACCCGTATTTTTCAGCCGCCAACTCATTTCCGATCGCCCCGAGAAACGTGTCGGGGTTCTCACTCACGAATTTGGCCGCGGCTGCCGTACTGGTCGTTTGTTCTAAAGAGACGCCCCGAAACCGCTTATGTAAAAACTTATGGCACTGCGCCAATGCGTGGGAATGGGAAAGGATTTTCCGAATCGATTCTTCGCTATCTCTCCATTCCGGATGTATCATTAAGTGCTGCTGAATCGCTGACGTCAATTCTGCTGTAATCGCTAAATTCGCTTCATGAAACAAATAATCGACTGTAATATGTACCGAGCCTTCCAAGGCATTCTCTAATGGAACAACGGCATAATCGACCTCATTCTCTATCACCGCTTCAATGCAATCCGGAATCGTTACATACGGTACCGTATCTTGTTCTGGAAACGCCTTCTTGACAGCTAAATCTGTAAAGGAAGCCTGGGGTCCTAAATAGGCAATTTTCACTCTGATCTTCCTCTCACTCTCACCAAATTTATTGAACATTCTAACACGTATAGCATCAAAGAGGAAGAGTTTTTAAGCAAAAAAAGAAGCATCAGGCTCCAGAACCCAATACTTCTACTTTTTCTACAAATTCTAATCGTCTCAGCTTTGAAAGTAAATCTTCCAATCCTATCGTAAGGTCTGTCACATTCAGTGATAGCGTGACATTCGCTCTTCCCTGCAATGGGATTGTCTGATGTATTGTTAATATATTGCAACCATGCTTGGCTGTTTCACTGAGTAGATGAGACAGCGTTCCTGAACGATCTTCCAGATGGAAGAATAGGGTGATGATTCTCTCTTTCACCACAGTGTGAAATGGAAACACAGTATCACGATATTTATAAAAGGCACTCCGGCTTAAATCAACCCGATGGACCGCTTCCCATACCGAGTCTGCCTTGCCTCTTTCAATCAATTCTTTCGCATCCAGGGTTTTCTTCATCGCTTCGGGCAACACATCTTCACGTACTAAATAAAACTTGCCCTCTTGAAATTTTTTCCCCAATGACTATTCCTCCAATTGTCTGGCTCAAGAGGACAGGGGCAATGATCAAGCCCCTCTGAAAACCTCCCAGCTTACTATTGTAGAGCATCGTCCGCTATTAAGAGCCTTCCATGC
This sequence comes from Rossellomorea sp. ABR4_004, assembly GCF_056159585.1. Taxonomy (NCBI): domain Bacteria; kingdom Bacillati; phylum Bacillota; class Bacilli; order Caryophanales; family Bacillaceae; genus Rossellomorea; species Rossellomorea sp. ABR4_004. The sequence goes on from NZ_JBSWVM010000001.1 coordinate 947,412, forward strand.
CCTTCTGTCTGAAATAGATGAAGGATGAAACTTAATCGACAAATTCGAATTCATATTTTAACAAGCGGATCGTGTCGCCATTCTCGGCACCACGCTCACGAAGAGCTTCATCCACTCCGTACGAACGAAGCTGTCTTGCAAATCGTCTCGTAGAATCTTCCCTGGAGAAGTCCGTCATCTTGAACAATCTCTCAATTTTCGCACCGCTGACAACGAATGTTCCATCAGGATCACGAGTGATTTCGAATTCTCTCTCTTCTTCTTCATGCTTGTAAAGGACACGGTGAATGCCCGTTTCCTCTTCATCATGAATAGGAAATTCAGAAGTTGTCTCCACTTTATCAGCTACCGCATATAGAAGCTCACTAAGCCCTTGACGCGTAACAGCTGAGATTGGGAAAACTGGGAAATCTTCCTGCAGTTTCTCTTTGAAAATTTTCAGGTTTTCTTCTGAATCAGGCATGTCCATTTTATTGGCAACGATGATTTGTGGCCTCTCCGTTAAACGAAGATTATATTGCTTAAGCTCTTCATTGATTGTCAGATAATCCTCGTATGGATCTCTTCCTTCCATGCCACTCATATCGATCACGTGAACAATAACACGTGTACGTTCAATATGACGCAGGAATTGGTGACCGAGTCCAACACCTTCATGTGCGCCTTCAATTAACCCAGGCAAATCAGCCATGACAAAACTTCTTCCATCTCCTGTTTCAACCATTCCCAGATTCGGAACGATGGTTGTGAAATGGTACGAAGCAATCTTCGGCTTGGCAGCTGAAACAACTGAAAGCAATGTGGATTTCCCTACGCTCGGGAATCCTACCAGCCCAACATCTGCAAGTAGCTTCAATTCCATCACGATATAACGCTCTTGTCCCGGCTCCCCTTTTTCAGAAAGCTCAGGAGCTGGATTGGCAGGCGTAGCGAAACGGGAATTCCCTCTACCACCGCGGCCACCTTTCGTAATCACGGCACGTTGACCATGCTGTACAAGGTCTGCAATCGTCTCACCTGTATCATCATCCTTCACGACTGTTCCAGGTGGAACCTTTACAACCATATCTTCCGCATTGCGTCCATGCTGATTCTTACTCATCCCGTGTTCTCCACGAGTGGCTTTGAAATGACGCTGATAACGGAAATCCATCAATGTTCTTAAGCCTTCATCCACTTCAAAAATGACGTCTGCACCGTGACCGCCATCTCCTCCGGCAGGACCACCTTTAGGTACATATTTCTCACGACGGAAGGCAACCATACCATTTCCGCCGTCACCGCCCTTAGTATAAACCTTGACCTGATCTATAAACATACTCTCACTCCTAACTTATCCGTGAAATCGCCTCATCGGGCAACTACATGAATGACAAGAACCTCTTCTTGAAGTTGTTCTATTTCTATATTTTCTCCGTTTGATCGTTGATTCTTAATCCAGTCTTCCACCAAGCTTCTACTCTTTAGTATACCTGTGAAATCAAATATAAAACGGGATTGTTCTTTTGTAATGTCCAGTAAGATGGATAATTGATTTTCTACATTGTTCATTACATTTGATTCAAGGAATTCAAGCAACTCCTTGCACCAGTTGTAAAGTCTCCGATCTTCAAGCCCGTGTGATGACTCCGAATGAATGACTTCAAAATCCAGCTTAATCAAATGTCTTGACCAATTATATGTTAATATCCATTCTGCCAATAATGGAAGCTTTAAATTCGATAGCTTCGACTCATTTTGTGCAACGAGAACCATTTCCTCGATCACTTGCTTCGCCCGCTCCACGCGATCAAGATCCAAGTTGCCTTTTATTATTTGCAAATCATTCATCCAGTCGTGGCGAGCATGCCTTAACGCCTCGACTACACCCCAATTTTCGCTCATAATCTAACTCCTATACTTTAAGTGCTACCTGTAAGTATATCAAAGATGGGACTCTCGCGTATATTGTTTCTGTAAAATTGGTGGTGAATGAAGATTAGGTGGGTTGCTGAATTTTCAGGATTTGAAAATAAATAGGTCAAAGTTGAAAAATAAATCGCTTTTACACCTGCTATTTAATCAAATACTCTCCATCTTAATCCTAGTTCTCAGTAAAAGTCTCTCAATTTCAGCAAAAAACAGTCCAAATTCAATTTAAATCTGTCTGAAGCATCAATAAATCCGAGCACTCCCCCATATCCCCGATAAAAATAAAACTCTAACCGAAAGTCGGTTAGAGTTTTCGTTAAAGATATGCGATTAAGCTTCATTCGCAACTGGGTATACGCTCACTTTTTTCTTGTCACGACCCATGCGTTCGAAACGAACAACACCGTCGGTTTTAGCGAAAAGTGTATCGTCGCCACCACGGCCGACGTTTAGGCCTGGATAAATTTTTGTACCGCGTTGACGGTAAAGAATTGATCCACCAGTAACCATTTGACCGTCTGCACGCTTAGCACCAAGACGCTTTGAGATAGAGTCACGACCATTTTTAGTCGAACCTACTCCTTTTTTAGACGCAAAAAACTGAAGGTCTAATCTTAACATCTGTTCCACCTCCTACTTTTTGAAGGTTATTTTAATAAAATCACTATAGTCTCTTTCAATCGTTTGGAGGCTGATAAGCATGCTATCCAGTAGCAGCTGAATCTTGCTCTCTGTTTCTTCCGGTAGATCATCAGGGATGACACAGCGAAGATATCCACCATCAGAGGATTGCTCGATGGCCGGTTCTACACCGGTTAACGCCATAATGGCATTAATACTGCCAAATGAAACAGCAGAAGCACCTGCACAAACAATATCTTGCCCATTTTCGGCAAAATCAGCATGTCCATCCATAGAGAAAGAACGGATTCTTTTCCCTGATGAACGCTCTACGTAAACGTTAATCATTTCATCACGCCTTACGCGTTGATTTCGTCAATGACAACTTTAGTGTAAGGTTGACGGTGACCTTGCTTACGACGGTAGTTCTTTTTCGCTTTGTATTTGAATACTACAAGCTTTTTCGCGCGGCCTTGTTTTTCAACTTTCGCTGTTACAGTAGCTCCATCCACTAAAGGACTTCCTACTTTCACATCGTCACCACCAACGAATAGAACTTTGTCAAAAGTTACCGTATCGCCTTGTTCAGCGTTTAGCTTTTCGATGTAGATAGCTTGACCAGCTTCCACACGGATTTGCTTACCACCTGTTTCGATAATTGCGTACATAATCGCACCTCCTTATAAACTCAGACTCGCCAATGACAGGTGTTGGATTGCTCCACACTTTTGTACCTGTAATGAGCGGTTGTAGCACGGGTGCTACAATCAATAACATTAGAATCCTATCATAAAAATCGATGTACTGTCAATAACATTCAAGAAATTCATATAATCTTTGTTACATGATAATAAGGATGTTCATGCGTGATTTCTTTCATTTTGATTTCTTTACCCAACGCTTTTTCCATTCTTTTAAGGTGAACGTTCTGTTGTCCGGAAAAGACGGTTGCGACTTCCCCAGTCGCTTCCACTTCAATCAGGGCGCCATCCACCCCCTGCATTTCCCACAGCTCACGTTCGAGTTGGAATGCAAGCGTCTCAGGTGTCATTTCTCTTCCTGTACCGTGACAGATTGAGCAAGGACGAGTCAAGTAGGCTGACAGGGGCTGACGTGTCCTTTTACGTGTCAATTCAAGAATGCCAAGGGGTGTAAAGCCTACAATCGTCGTGCGCTGCCTATCCGATACTAACGCATCTGAAAGTGCATCCACCACTTCCTGTTTATTACTTTCCTTTTTCATATCGATAAAATCGATGAGAATCATGCCGCTCAAATTACGAAGGGTGAGTTGCTTCGCCATTTCTTTCGCTGCCAGTTTATTGGTTAGTAAAATGGTCTGTTCCAAATCGTCTTTACCTGTAAACTTTCCTGAATTCACATCCACAACGGTCATGGCTTCTGTTGACTCGATAACAATAAATGCTCCATTATCCAGCCATACCACTTTTTTCAGTGCGTTCTCCCATACAGAGGAAACATGATAATGACGGAGTATATTTTCATGGCCTTGATAGAGTTCGAAGGTCCACTTATCTTTTATCCCGGCCCCGCTCATTTCTTCTAGATGAAGAAGACTTTCATAGTCATCGACTACAATTCTTCCTCCACTCCCCTTTTTCAGTTGTTCATGGAGATCTTCATAGAAAGTGTCCTGTCGCGATAAGAGTGAAGGACATTTAGATCTTAGAGACACCCTTTCCAGGCTTTCATATCTTGTACGTAATGAGTGCAGTTCCTCTTGTAACGCTCCTTTCCTCACTTCAGCAGCATTGGTGCGCATCACAATGCCTTCTTCAGGTTGTTTCCACTCATTCCCTAAGCGCCTTAAGACCTTCCTGTTTATTTCATCCACCTTTTTAGATACCGCCACATAATACCCTTGTGGCATGTACACAAGATGTTCCCCTTTGAGCTCGATAACGGCCGTCAATCTTGCTCCCTTCGTTCCCATCTCATCCTTCATGACCTGCACGATGATTTTTTGCCCTTCATGCACGCACTTTCCAATGGGATGAGGATCGTTTCCCGCATGGTATGCCTCTATGTTTTGCGGAAAGTCTTTTTCATGAAGATAGCCATTTTTACCCCCGCCGAAATCAACAAATGCCGCACCCAGTCCTTTTTGAACCTTGACGACTCTTCCAAGATAAATATTGCCTGTTAAGCTTTCCTCTCCAGGCTGATATGTATATAATCCAATGATTTCATTATCTGATCGGTATACCCACCGTTTTTCCCTGCCCTTACTGTGTACAATGATTTCTTCCACACCGAAAACCCCTTTCCCACGAAAAAAGTCATAAGAAAAAAGGGTTGATTCCAACCCTTTTACCAGTATGTCCTTACTTTATACAGTTCGTGTACATTCGTCAATAAAGGTAGAGGAGATCCTTCGTTTTGGCCGAGGTCATTTTTTCGGCAAAAAAGGCGTGCAGGAGCTCATTTTCATCCAGCTTCCCTACTTCAATTCCTTTTTCGAAGACAACGAGGGGATGCTTTACCCCCCGCTGAAACTTCTCCACTACGGTAATGATGGAGTCTTCGCTTTCAATGGAAAGTGGCCGCAGTTCCATAAATTGATGACTCTTCCCATAATACCGTTCTAACAAAAATTTCATAAACGCATACCGCCTCTGTTTCCAGTCCACCCATAATGAAAAGTACAGGAACGATAAAACGATCCACAGATTCAGATGAAGGGGAGCGATGATGAGTACAACCAGGTGGAACAGCAATAGTAAACCAAAAGAAAAGAGAAGCGTGTATTCATACGCTCTCAAATAATTAAGCTTCGTAGCCAACAGCAAGGAAACCAGCTTCCCTCCATCCAACGGCCAAATGGGCAGAAGATTAAACAGCAGCACCATCATATTCAACTGAAAAAAAAGCGAAAATGAGTCCGGGCTGATCACGTCGGTCTCCAAGAGTCCCCAACCTGAAGCTATGAGCCATATGTGCTGCAAGGGACCTGCAGCCACCACCCAGAACTCCTCACGCAAAGAACGGTTCCCATGCTCATCCATCTCCGCAACCCCACCAAAAGGAAGCAGTGCGATTTTCTTTACTCTCCAGGAAAAAGAATGGGCCATCAGTCCATGTCCCAATTCATGAATCGTAATGATGAAGAGAAGCAGTATCAGTTCAAAAAAGTGAGCCGTCATAATCGCAATGGCTATGACCAGCCACAGCAAAGGGTGAACATGAAATTTTTTCAAAAGTGAAATGATATTAGTCAAATGACATCACCTGTATCGGGTCGATAAATTCATCACCCATTTTAATCGCGAAATAAAACTCTCCTGTCACCTCGTTCTGGCTGCTGGTGGAAACCTTGCCTACAAGAGACCCCTTCTCAATCGATTCATACTGTTTCACATCAATCGATTCGAGGTGACCATACCAGGATTCTGATTTGTCTGCATGTTGAATGACCACTGTGTTCCCCAGCTCTTCTTTCTTGCCTGCAAATATAATCAGCCCCCCCTTCATCGCCGCTACATCTTCACCTAAGCCCGTTTCAAGCATAATGCCTTGTCCATTGGTTTTAAAATTTTCAACGACCTTCCCCGACGCAGGTACGGCATATTCAGCATTTTGTGCAGTAGAGGATTCTTTCTTGGTATTACTAGTCGGTAATAACGCTAATGGTTTTCCGAATTGGTCCTCATACCATGTGGAAATGGCGGCAAACTGGAATTCTGTGTCCATGGTTTTCGTGACAACGGATTTCGCTTCATTGAATACAGGTGAAGGACTCTTAAACATAATTGCCGTCACTAATACCATGATTCCAGCTCCAAGAATTTTAAGCATAAAGGTTTCCTTCTTAAATAATGGATGCACTCCCTCAGGTGGCGGTCCCCCTTCAAAGCTTGTCTGCCGTTCCATACCATAGCGCTCCTCGTCCGATGGGAGAAAGTATGAAGTGTTCTCACCTGAATTCATTTTCTTTCGTTTCGCTATCCTCTTACGTATTTCATCCGCACGATTCCCCATGTACACCATTCCTTTTTTATAAGGTATTGTTTCTTAAACGTCTGAGCACCACCACGTTCAAGAGTGATTCTATACTAAATGGTTCTGGTCATGATGAGGGACAAGGGTGTTAGATCCTAATGAAAAAGTGATCCATTCGATTACACATGATTTGCTACAATGTATGACTTGTCCTGAAAGAATATTCATGGGGAAAATTAAAAAAATCCCGGTAAAACGCTCGATGCGCTTTACCGGGATTGAATTGATTCTTATGCTTTTACACCGAATAATTTTTTAATTCTTGAAAAGACTCCTGCCCGTTCTTCTTCCAAAGACTGTAACGGAACCGACTCACCAAGGATTCGTCTAGCAATATTCCGGTAGGAAATGGAGGCTTTGCTTGTTGAATCCAGAGCGATGGGCTCACCTTTATTGGAAGATTTAATCACATTATCGTCGTCGGCAACAATACCTAGAAGGTCGATGGAAAGATGGGCTGTGATTTCATCCACATCCAACATTTCACCATTTTTCATCATATGATTGCGTATGCGGTTAATGACGAGCTTCGGTGGTTCAATATTCTCTTTCTCCAGCAAACCGATGATTCGATCCGCATCACGCACGGCTGAAATTTCCGGTGTCGTGACGACAATCGCACGATCGGCACCTGCCACAGCATTCTTATACCCCTGCTCGATCCCCGCAGGACAATCAATAATGATATAATCATAGTCTTGCTTTAAATCTACTACTAGCTTCTTCATTTGCTCAGGGTTAACAGCGGATTTATCACTTGTTTGTGCAGCTGGCAGTAAAAATAGTTTATCCTCGAAACGCTTATCTTTTACTAGAGCTTGATGTACTTTACAGCGGCCCTCTACAACGTCTACTAAGTCATAAATGATTCTGTTTTCGAGTCCCATCACCACATCGAGGTTTCTGAGGCCGATATCTGTATCAATTAAACAAACCTTTTTGCCTTGTAGAGCTAATGCTGTACCAACATTGGCAGAAGTAGTCGTCTTTCCCACTCCACCTTTACCTGAAGTAACAACTATGGCTTCACCCACATTAGCTTCCTCCTTTAAAACTAGTAATATTTGGTCTAAGATGCTTTAAAACTTGTAATCGATCTACAACAATTTGTCCCTGACCATCGACATAAGCACATTCCATTTCGTGCTCATCATCTTCTTCCACCCAATCAGGTGCCCTGTTCAGGGAGTCTCCTATCCGGAGCTGGGACGGAACCATTTTGGATGCTACAATGACAGCCTCCATGTTTCCGTTGTGGCCTGCATGGGCAATTCCCTTCAACGAACCCAATATGTAAATATTCCCTCCAGCCAGCACTTTGCCGCCAGGATTGACATCGCCGACAATAAGGATGTCTCCTGACACTTCCACGACTTGTCCCGATCGGATCACGCCGGTTAGAGTTTCTATATTTCGTTCATCTATGAGTTTCTCTGCTTCATTCTTTGTAATCACATTACTCCATACTTCATTTACTACTAAGTTACGTTTTTGCCTTACGATCTCTTTCAACTCTTCTGCTTGATCATCCGTCAGGTAGCGATTTCCTGTCTGGATATTGACCGTGAGCAGGGGAGTCCCTTCTGTTTCCCGGTAATGTGCAGACAGCTTATCGTCCAATTCCTTCTTTAACTCATGAAAGGAGCATTGATCATTGAGATGAAGGGTCAATCCTTCTTTTGTTCCTTTTATCATCACATTTGGCTTTTTATTCATGGCGCAATTTTTCACCTCAGTCGTCTATTAAATTCGACATAAGCAGTGCCATTTCCTCTTTTTATGAAAAAATTACTAATCGAATTTATTCATCCAGCCACTCTTTCCGTTTTCGGAGAAGATAGTTCCTGAGTGGAAATGCCACAACTAAATAAAACACTATATTAAGGACCAATGTCGGCCACAAACGCCAGTCCACGAACTGCATAAACGTCAAATCAGTCCGTTGGATAATTAAATTGATTTGATACACCAAAAACTCCAGTACGGAAAGGTTCACAAGTGAAATAATTCCCAATACAAAGAGGTTGTTATGTAAAACCCTCATCATCTGGTGAGATAAAAAGATGACAAATGGGAAGAGCACTAAGTAAATCCCATTGATTTCTGTGTAATAAATATCAAATAGAAAGCCAAAGATGAATCCATAAAGCAATGCAGTGCGGTATTGATAAAACGCACAAATAAAGAACAGCACGATAATCAGAAAATGAGGAACTATGATTTTCTGATCAAACCACTCTTCATTTGGAAAAAGATGAACAAATAAACTCTCACTGTAAAAGAAAAGCAGGGTCATAAACGGAAGGAGGAGCCTACTGATCATTGCCATCCTCCTCAGCATCCGCTTCCTGTTCCGTCACACCCTGGATGTCACGGTCGATGACCATGACGTGCTCCAAGTGATAGAAATCAGCAGCAGGCTTTACATATGCCGTTTGAGTCAACCCGTATTGATCCGGCTTCACTTCTTTCACTTCCCCGATGACCAGCCCCTTAGGGAATACTCCTCCAAGTCCCGATGTCATCACTTTAGAGCCTTTGTCGACTTTCATATCGTTGGAAATCCGCTTAACCAGAATTTCTTTTTTATCACTGTCGTACCCTTCAATCCAGCCGTTGATGTCTTGTTCTTTCCCTTGTATCACAGTGGAAATACGGTTTTTTGTATTATTGGTCGAAATTAATTCAACTGTAGACGAAAATTCATTTACGCTTTTAATCTTTCCGATCAATCCAGCCGATGAAATGACGGCCATGTCTGACTTAATCCCGTTTACTTCTCCTTTATCAATCGTCAGGAGCTCTTGCCAGCGATCAGGGTTCCTTGCAATGACGGTAGCTTGAATCGTGTTATAGGCACGAAGGTCTTCCTTCTTTTCAAGGACCGCCCTTAATTCATTATTATCTTGTTTCAGGTCTTTCACCTTTGTTTCAAGCTTCACTAATTCATCTAAACGTGTTTTTAATTTTTCGTTTTCTGTGTATGTATTTTGAAGATCTTGAACGTTTTCAACAACTCCCGCTACATAGTTAACAGGTTTTGAAACCAATGACTGTCCGAATCCTACCATATCTTTTACAAACTGCTCAGGCCAGCTGATGCTATCTCGCTCCCGCAAAGAAAATCCGATTAATCCAACAAGGACGATGACACTGACGAGCAGAATGATCAAACGTTTATTCAGGAAGAATTGTGGCATGATGTACACCTCAACCTTTTCTCATTCTAGTAAATACTATATCAAAAATCGTTTATTTTTGATATCATTCGTCAAAATATTCATGGTTGTTCGAAAAAAGATGGGGCCGACCTTAAGGCTAACCAATCATCCTTAAGGAAACGTCCCCCCATTCATTATTTATGTTTATTTTCCTCGATTTTTAAATAGATGGATGTGGTCAAGGGCTTTCCCGGTACCGATTGCCACACAATCCAGAGGCTCCTCTGCAATCAGGACCGGCATTTTCGTTTCATCACTGATGACTTTGTCAAGATTACGAAGAAGCGCCCCGCCACCTGTCAGGACAATTCCTCTGTCCATGATGTCAGCCGCGAGTTCTGGCGGTGTTTTTTCTAATGTACTCTTAACGGCATCAACAATCGTGTATACGGTATCATGAAGAGCAGATGCAATTTCGATCGCCGTTACTTCGATCGTTTTCGGTAAACCGGTCAGAAGGTCACGTCCGCGAATCTCCATTGCTTCAATTCCTTCAGAATCACCGGCAGAACCGACTTCCATTTTGATCGTCTCCGCTGTACGGTCCCCGATCATCAGGTTATACGTTTTGCGGATATAGTTGATGATGGCATCATCCATCTCATCCCCGGCAACACGGATCGACTGACTTGTCACAATCCCTCCTAAAGAGATGATGGCTACTTCCGTCGTTCCCCCACCGATATCCACGACCATACTTCCAGTCGGTTCCCATACTGGCAGGTTTGCACCAATTGCAGCGGCAAATGGCTCTTCGATCGTGTAAGCATCTCTTGCTCCTGCCTGTCTTGTTGCATCAATGACCGCTCTTTCTTCCACACCGGTAATGCCTGAAGGTACACAAACCATGACGTAAGGCTTTCGGGAAAAAGCTCCTTTATTCCGTGTCGCTTGTCTTATGTAATACTTCATCATCGTGGCTGTTGTTTCGTAATCAGCGATTACCCCATCTTTCATCGGGCGAAGAGCCACGACATTTCCCGGTGTTCTACCGATCATGTTCTTAGCGTCATTTCCGACTGCAACGATATGCTTGTTATCTGTTTGAAGTGCGACAACAGAAGGTTCGCGAACGACAATCCCCTTGCCTTTTAAGTACACCAAAGTGTTAGCTGTTCCTAAATCAATCCCTAAATCTTTCGTTCCAAACATGAATGGTATCTCCCTTTCTGATACAAATTGGCTGGTTTTTAACGTTTTATATGTGTTTTCACAGGAGAGTTGTCCAATCACTCTCTATCCTCGTAATTTTCGTCACAATAGTTGTACGTTCATGCATAACGAAAAGACTCATTCCCTTGAAGAATGACTCTTTTTTCAAAGACTGCGTTATATTGAATCATCATATTGTTTGTAAAAATCATAAGCTTAATTATATCGCAACCAGGAAAAAAATCATAGTGTCATAAATACCCTTTTTCCTTTAAACTGATAAACTTCTTCTCCCCTATTATAAGATGATCGAGTATATCAATACCAATGATTCGACCACATTCCACTAATCTTTTTGTCACTTCTATATCTTCTCTGCTTGGAGTCGGATCCCCGGATGGATGGTTATGAATACAAATGATCGATGCGGCGGATCGTCGGAAGGCTTCTTTAAAGTAGGGTAAGCACCCGGCGCCTTGCTTAGTTACCTGAGCAGGTTTCCGAAAACTTCCCTCCAAACCGTACGTACTCCTCTCAAAGTATACGGCTTTCCATTTATCAATCTAACTTTCCATTGTGTAAGTCATGGTGGCATTTCACACACATTGCAATAGTCTTACGATTTCTTGCAATCATGAATTGTTCCCATCGTTTCTTGCCTTTCAAATTCTTAAGCTTGTTGACATGATGAATCTCCAATGGAACATTTTCTGCACCACACCACTCACATTATTCAGCTGAAAGGCGTTCAATGAGACTTGTTCTGCCACCGTAAACGATTGTATTTTCGATTATATCCATTGACTGTTTTTTATTTTCCGAGTTCTTTTCCATTCGTTGTTCCGTAAAATAGGCGATTTTAGGACCATCCTTCGTTATATAACGCATACCTAATTTCCCGTTTATTTTAAATTTTGAAATAATTTTACTGACGGTACTCTTGTATTTATTGGCATACGTTTTAATCATGCTGTATTTCATTGTTTGCCTAAAAGACTGAAGGACATGAGCATTACTTGCTAGGCGATAGTAATTATATAATCCCACAATTTCCGCATTATACGTACGAAGAATTTCAAGGTCATCATTATGCACTAGATAGGGACGATGAACAGGTTTCCAGCCATTGTTACTGCCAATTTTCAATGCACCTAAATCGATGAGTTTTTTGATGTATTTTTCATGAGGAACGAATAGTTTTGTTTGATAGTTAAACTTTCGTTTCTTTGTACCATTTGACATTTTCATTCTATGCCAATCTCTTGCTACTCGTATATCGTATCCTAAAAATCTAGCGTTTTTCTCACTATGTGTTATCAACGTTTTTTCAGCACTTAATTCCAATTTGAGATTTTCTGCAAGGTATTCTGTTAAATCTATCTTGATTTGTTCAGCTTCCTTTTTACTACCAATGACACCGATAATAAAATCATCCGCGTACCTTACATATTTCATTCGACGATAGTTTGGGTCAAAAAGGTCTTTGCTATCATGGCTTTGCAGTTTTTTGTACAGAGCTTTTAATTCTCCCAGCCTGTCAGCTTTTTCTTCTTTGGTTAGTCGTTCCGAATCACGTTTATTTTTACTTTTGCGATGATTAATTTTTGATGCTAGGTTATGATAAACAAGATTATGCTTTCGTTTTTCGCCTTTGTTAAAGGCTTCTGCAAATCCTTCAGCAATTTTATCTAATTCATGCAGATAAATATTCGAAAGTAGCGGACTAATGATTCCACCTTGTGGTGTCCCACTGTAGGTTTTATGAAAAGTCCAATCTTCTACATAACCTGCCCTTAAGAATTTCCAAATTAAATTAATTAATTTTTCATCCTTAATGCGCTTCCGTAAAAGTCCAACTAATACATGATGGTCAATGTGATCAAAGAAACCTTTTATGTCACCTTCAATAAACCATCTCGTACCCGTAAAAGTATTTCGAATTTCTTTTAAGGCAGTGTGACAGCTACGATTTGGTCGAAAACCATGTGAATGATTTGAAAATTGAGGTTCGTAGATACTTTCTAAGATTCGCCGAACAACTTCTTGCACTAGTTTATCCTCAAAAGTCGGAATACCCAAAGGTCGTGTTTTACCGTTTTTCTTTGGGATATATGTTCTACGCGCTGGTTTTGGTTGATATGTTTGTTCCTTTAGTTTTTCGATTAAACGCTCGATTCTTTCTAAACTCATACCATCGATTGTGTCATTATTAACACCTTTTGTGTTACTCCCTTTATTAGGGTAAAGTTTGGCATAGGCTTCTAGATAGAACTCGATATTATACAGATTTCGATATAATCTTTCAAAGATATACGCATCATCTTGTGCTTTGGAAGTTAGACTGTTTAACACTACTTTTGGATTTCTCATGGAGCCTCTCGCTCCTTCCCAATTTGGTAATTAAACTAGATAAACTGTTCTCCTTCGCCATGTGATAAGCTTTCCCTATCTCGGACTACTACGAGAACTCCGTTGCCATATCGGATATTCAGACACAGTTGTCATAGCCATATTTGGCGCTCCAACTTAGGCAATCCCCATTTAGACATATAGAAACATAGCATTTCATAGTTTCGGATGTGACTTTCACTCGTTTCTTCCATATAGAAGTTGGATGAAGTATTATCACTTCATGCTTTTCGAAGTTTTTAAGAAGCATGCATACTTCATACAGCGTTAATCGTTACCTCCCGCTGAAGGTCCCCGTAGTCCTCCTTGAGCTATCATTCAAGCAATTCAGCTTTCATCCTTGTCTATGAACTTTCATCTCGCCATTCAGTCGTTCCTTGGTAACTAGGAAACTTATGGCTTTGCCAACATGCTACACTCCCCGCTTAGTTTCCTTCACGGATAAGTTGGCTGACGATAGGGTATTGAATGTGATATTTCCCTACTGTTTTGCCAAAACAGATTTTCTAAATGCCCTTATGGGCGCACGACCTCCCGGGGGTGCACGATGGAAGCATTCAGACTTCCAATAAAGATGGTTTGTTTGTGGAGAACTTGATTCTTTGTGTTGAGGTATAAGCATACAAAATGCTCCTGGGCCAAAAATCTCATATCGTTCATGACATAATTGGCTCCGTCTTCGGGGGAACGGATACTATATCTGTCATCAAAAGCCAAGTTGCTGATTCTCCGACCGAATTCGACGGCTGCCATGATTTGAACCGCCTTTGCAAGTCCGATTCCCTTCGTTTTCGTAATCTCTTCCAGGGAAGCATCCTTTAATAGATTCAATCCATCAAAGTGATTGAGCAGCCGGTTGGACAGTTGCAGAACAGACTCGGATTTTGTCCCGGTCCGGAGTAAGATAGCCAGCAGTTCCTGATTGGACAGGCTTGCTGCCCCGCTTTGAATCAGTCTTTCCCGTGGTCTTTCGTCCTGAGGGAAATCCCGGATCATAAGCCTGTTTTCTTCTTGATGAGGTATTGTTTTAACCATTGGTTCCTCCTTTTGGTACGCTCGGGAGTCACTCTGGTTGAAGATAGCCCATTTCAAGTAAAACACGATTCACTCGTGAGATGGGTAAACCAACGACGGAGAAATAATCGCCTTTAATTTCTTTGACAAATTTCGCTCCGATTCCTTGAATACCATATGAACCGGCTTTATCAAAAGGTTCTTCAGATGCAATATAATCGTCGATCTCTTTTGAAGTCAACTCCCAAAACGTTACCTCCGTTTTTTCATAAAAGAGTTCCTCCATGTCACCATGCAGAATGGCAACCCCCGTGTAGACAGAATGAGTAGAACCGGAAAGCATTGATAGCATTTCTTTCGCTTCCTTTTTAGATTCCGGTTTACCCAGAATCCGGTCATCCTTGGCTACGACGGTGTCTGAACCGATCACATAGTGGTTGGGGTATTGGATTGAGATTTCTTTCGCTTTTTTTCCGGCAAGATACATGACGACTTCATGGGGCATTAAATCTGGTGAAAAAGTTTCCTCAACTGTAGAGCTTATAACGGAAAAAGAAAGTTGAATTTGTTGCAGAAGTTCTTTTCGACGAGGAGATTGTGAAGCGAGTATGAGGTTGGACAAACCATACCAATCCTTTCAGAGTAGAAATTGGGAGATACATGACTATACTACCAAAATCCGCCTCTTTAAACAAGTAAAAATAGAGCCTCCCTCTTACGGTCAGTAAGCTTGATCTGACAAAATGAGAGAGGCACTATTTTCGATATAAGTTTATTTCCTAGAAAATAGTCTAATACAGTCGAAATTATAATCCACTGTAATGTTGCAGGTAGGATAATAGCTCTTCCTGAACTTTTTGGGCATCCTCCGGGGTCTTCATCCCTGCCGCAAGATTCCCTGCATTGACTAAGGACTCTTTCATAGAGGCTATGGAATCTTGACCCACCTTGATTCCTTCCAGTTCCTTCACTCCGGATTGAATGGTTTGGATCGTTTTTTCGTCAGGCGTCCCACCGGTCATTGCACTGCTGCTCTCCATAGCTAATGTGTTGTAGAGCCCATTTCCCTTTTCCAATAAGGATTTCTCTTCCTTTGAAGCATTTATTCCTTTAGCTCCAAATACAAAATCTTTCGCAAAAACGTCTACCCCTTGTTCTTTCAATTCTGCCCCAAGTGATTGGGCTGTTTCTATATCTCCCGAAACACCCACAATTAGAAAGAATTGTCCATCCTTTTCCACACTAGCACTGCTCAACCCTTTTCCAGCTAAGCTGTCTTTCATGGCATTCAGAGATTCCTCTGATGAAAACACACCGCCTTGAAGAATCGACGTTGAGAAATCCTGTAATTCAACAGCCGAAACGGACTGGTTCCCTTCCGTATTTCCTTCTGCTGTCGTATCTTGCAACGTTGCCGCCGGCGTCGAAGGACCATCTGTTGTCGTAATGACTTTAAGCGTGCCGAACCCCAGCACCGCCCCAACCACAACCGCACCAATTATCGACATTAGAAGGTTAACAGAATCCTGGAATGGATTTTTGAACGACTTGTGCTTCTTTTTGTTCCCTGTCACATAATTGATTTTTTTATATTCCTTTGGAGGCTTGGCTTCCTCATCGTCGGGAAGGACCCAATCGAACCCATTGTCTTCCGCTTCCTCCCCGGCAGCTGCTTCAGACTCCCCCAGCTTCCAATCATACACAAGAAGATCTTCGTTGAAATTTGTTTTTTCACCATTAATTTTAATAGATATCTTTTTATCTTCGTCTCTTTTATTATTCATCATCGCCACCCTCCTTCATCTATTTTTTTCCATGCTATCACATCCAATAAAAAAAAGAACAAGACTTTTGTCGTCTTGTCCTAACAGGTTTTCGTCAAATTTTTTAGTTTTTCTGCAGGGATTGAACTGAAAGGGTAGAAAACGGTATTTCTTCTTTATCTCCATCTACATTTGTACAGAGATTATACTCTTCCCCCAATAAACAGATGGATATCACACTCTCCCCATCAGCCAAAACATAAGAGGATTCATCCGGTGCCATGACTGTTTTAGAATGCGGATCCAAGATCGGTTCAATCAATTGAGCATCTATCAATTCTTCATACGTAATCTTACCCGTTACCTTCTCTTGAAGCATGGCATCCTTCGCATAGTATTGCGCTGAACTTTTCATCGTAAGAGCGTTTGCCACAAACGCCTGTTTCTTAGATTTTTCAATCAGATTGTTAATCGCTAAAACAGCGATGACAGCTATGACTCCCAGTATGACAATCACAGCCAGTAATTCTACTAGAGTATATCCTTTTTCATTTTCACGCATTTACATCAGACCTTTAATTGGTATCTCGTTCTTCTGACTTTTGTTCAGGGAACTGCTGAAAAGGATTCTTTTTGTTTGATGGAAGAGGTGCATCTAGTTTTGGCAGCTCCGTTTCTAGTTCTACCAAACCAGGTAAATAGAAGGCGGATACGACTAAATTCAATTGAATATTTTCGATTTCATCTTCGTATTGCTGTAATTCCGCCGGTCCGCTGAAAGAAATCTGTTCAACCTCTACGATACGATGCAACTCTTCTAATTTATTGATGAACTCCTCTATATGAAAATAGCTCTTTGCTTCTACAGAAATCGTGGCTGTCAGTTTTTGAAGGCCTTGTGGAAGGACCACGTCAGGCGCAGGGTTCACTTCAGTTCCTTCTGCACTTACTTCACCATCCGTTTGGGAAACAGCATCCCCTGCGCCCATGGATTCAGTTGCAGGAAGATCAACGGCACCTTCCGTAAATTCAATGCTTGTGACAAAACTGTCCGAGACGATTTCTGCTTTTTCCAGGTCGATTAGCAGCTGCTGAGTGAGAGGTTTGACCGGAACTTTTTGCTGAAGTGAACTCGAATTTTCAAAGGAAGCCTGTTTAATGGACGTAATCTTAGAATCCAATGCTTCGATCAGCTTCTTTTCCGTTTTGATTTCATTCAGTAGATTTTCTTTCTGATTTTTCACGGGTAGATAATAGAACCATACTCCCCCGAGGATAAGAAATGCTGATATCACGATAGATGTACTGATCAGCAGCCATTCTTTTTTCTCGAATCGTACATTCATTCCGAATCGCCCCCCTGCTCATCGGAAGTTTCCTCTGTTTCCATTTCCTTTATCTCTACTCTATTTAACGTTACTTCATACTGACCTATATACCTTGGTAAAATGGTCTCCGTATTAACGGCTGTTAACCTATCATTTTCAGAAATGGTTTCTGTTGCCAGCGACAATAAGGTTGCTTCCTGAATGTACCTGGATTCCTTCAGATGCGTTAAATAATACGCAGCTTCACTGCTTGTATCAAATTGAATCAAGAGTTGGATACTCCCATCTTCCGCGTATGTAAATTCCTTCACGAAACCCCGCTCCGGCAGTAATTCGACCAGGTGATTCAAGACAGGCACAGTATCAAGGGGGTAGCTTTCCGCCCAGCTGACTGCACTCTCCAATTGTACCCAGGCATCCG
The DNA here is from genome assembly GCF_056159585.1 of Rossellomorea sp. ABR4_004. NCBI lineage: Bacteria > Bacillati > Bacillota > Bacilli > Caryophanales > Bacillaceae > Rossellomorea > Rossellomorea sp. ABR4_004. The sequence continues at coordinate 965,272 of NZ_JBSWVM010000001.1, forward strand.
ATGATTCAAAATCAGAAATGCTCTGCTCTTTCTCAACTCTGAGCTGCTTGGCACTTTGCAATTCCGTCGTCAGGACATCCACGTCTTTTCCGATATTCGCAGCAAGAAATAATAGAATCATAAGAGCAAGGATACCGCCTGATAGCACACCGATAACCACATACAGCCACTGACGACTCCCTTTTTCCTTTTGAGGTAATAAATTGATATCGACCAGCACTATATCACCTCTTTTAAACCTAAACCAATGGCGAGTAGAAACGCACTCGATAGTTCTTCATTGGTGTAGGCGTCTCGTGCAGAAGTTGGCACCTGGAAAATGTCGATTTCAAACCGGTCTGATAAAAGGGTGTGGATATCCCCTACCATGGGATGGTCACCGGTTACGTATATTTTATTAATCATTGCTTCATCATTTGTAAGTGTATATCGGTAAAAGCTGATGACTTTGTCGATTTCTTTCATCACGTCATCAAATTGAAGGGATTGGAAATCATTGTGATACATCCTCTCATCCATCACTTCCCGATCCTCACCTAATCCGATCGGCCTGAAAAATACAGGCTGATGATCATGGAAGATGGACACGGTCACATTCGCCTGATTGAAATAGAGGAGCATTTCATGGTCTTCTTTACGAGTTAACTCCAAAGAGTGTACGTATCGATAAAAGGCAAGTGGACTAATATCAGCCACAACCGGCTTTAAATGGGCATCAGTCAATAGCTGATGATATTCCATGACAATATCCTCCGGTGCCGCCACCAGGATGATTTCTTTCTTGTCTCCTTTATTTCCTACAACCACCACATCAAAAACCGGGTTCTCAAAAGGCAGATGTATACTCGTCCCGATTTCCAGGAACAAGTGGCTCTTCACCTCATCGTCTTCAATATCAGATGATATTTCCATCTTCCTGATGATCATCTGAGTATTCGGAACGATGAATTGAACTTCCCTTTTCTTTATACTCCAATCAAGGACACACTCTTCCAACAGTGCTTGAAAAGCTTCTTTTTCAATGATTTTGCCATCTGAGATCATCCCGTCAGCAATTCGCTTCTCACCAAAATGGTGAATATGTAAAGGAGAAACAGATTTCAATTCTACAAATCGAATCCATTGATCACTGATGACGATATTGATTTTATTTTTATTTTTATTGAAGAGACGTGATAACATCTTGAATGACCCCTTTAGCTATATAAAGAAAAATACCAATTCAGGATTGGCTGGTGAAAGAAGTATGCTGCGAGTGTGCCTATTACGATATATGGACCGAAAGCAATGGGTTGCCCTTTCTGGTAAAAGCCCAGCATCAGGCCTGTAATACCGGCGACCGCCCCAAAAAGGGTAGCAAGGAAAAAGGAAAAAAGCATCACCTTGACCCCCACGACGAAACCAATGACAGCGAATAATTTGATATCACCGCCGCCCATTCCTCCCTTGCTGATGATGGCAATCAGAAGAAGCAGGCAAAAGCCGGTAATGCTGCCAGCAATGCTGTCCCACCACGGGTTTAACGGGATGAATATTCGTTCTGAGATAAACAACACCGAAAAGAACAACAGCACTTTATCGGGAATGACCATATATTTCAGGTCACTGACCGTGATGATCATGAATAAAGAGACAAGGGTAAGAGCGACAATCAGCTCCGGCTGTAAGCCTAACATAATATAAGAAAGTAAGAATAAGAGTCCGGTAGTTAATTCCATCAATGGATAAAGAGGAGAAATGCGCCCCTTACACTGAGCGCATTTTCCACCTTGCATGATATAGGATAGTACTGGTATCAGTTCCTTGGCTGTCAGCGTATGCTGGCAGTATGGGCAGGCTGATCTAGGTTTGACGATTGACTTTTTGAGCGGTATCCGGAGGCCGACTACGTTGTAGAAGGAGCCTAGGAGGAGACCGTAGATTATTAAAAAAATACCCATCATCAAGGAGCTACTGCAGCACCATTTAAATCTACATTATCTCTTGTCGCTTTATCAGGATCGCGCGTATTCAAATAAGTTTTTGTTCCATCAGAATTTTTCAATGTTACTGTATAAGTTAGATTCCCAGTTGTACTATTTTTAGTAATAGTAACTATACTAGCAGTTCCGCTATACCCATTTGCTGAATCCGAGGGGTTTTCAAATTGTTCTAAGTAACCTTTTGTGTTTAAAGTAGAAATATCAATTGTAGTAGGAGATGTAGCAAAACTCACTTCGTTTGCAGCGACAGCCAATCTCGCTCCATTCATCATCTGCTGAGCATTCGCAATATGTGCATCCTTCTTCGAGTTATTGATCAACCCACCAATACTAGGAATCGCAATCGCCGCAATGATCCCTAAAATAACGACAACAGCAAGCAATTCGATAAGCGTCAATCCGCGCTCATTTTTCAAACTTTTACCCATTTTCTTCAACATGGTAATTCCTCCTGTTTATATATCTTTTACTAAAAACTAGTAATCTAGTACTAGTATACAACAATCATCCGACAAAAAAATCAAATTTTTTGTAAAATTATAGGTATTTTCTAATAGTTTTGAACATTATTGAAAATTTCGAACATCGGAACGAGAATCGAAGTGACGATGGTCCCGACCAATCCTGCCAGCATGACGATCATGAGTGGTTCAATCAATGATTTCAGGCGATCCGTGGCACTTTCCACTTCTTTTTCATAGAAGTCCGCGACCTTCGCAAGCATCGAGTCCAGGGACCCGGTCTCTTCTCCTATGGCAATCATTTGCGTCACCAATGGAGGAAAAGCCCAGTGCCGTTTCATCGGGTCTGTAAGGGACGTTCCCTTCTCCAATGACCTGCGGGATTCGCCGATCACACGGGCCACCACTTCATTTTCCACAACCTTTTCAACAATCGCTAATGCCTGCAAAATAGGGACTGAGCTCGAAAATAATGAACTAAGCGTCCGGGTCATTCTCGCGAGTACCGCTTTCTGCAGCATCTTCCCGAAAATCGGCACTCTCAGGATGGCATAATCAAGATAATACTTCGATCGTTTGTCTTTTCTTAACATAGCCAGAGTGATGGCAATGAATACAAAAAACAAAATGATGATGTACCAGAACTTTTGCATGAATTCACTTGAAGCAATCACAAATTGTGTGATGGCCGGCAATTCGCCTCCGAAATCAGTCAGCATATTCACGAACGTCGGTACAACGGCAGCCAGTAAGAATATCACTACCCCGATGGCAATGACGCCGACAACCATTGGATAAGCTAACGCCGAAATGATCTTCTGTTTCGTGATATGCTGCTTTTCATAGTGAGTGGCGAGCCCTTCCAATGTTTCATCCAGGCTGCCTGACGCTTCCCCGGCCTTCAGCATATTGATCATCAGAGGTTCAAAAATCTTTTTGTGACGGGAGAAGGCATCAGATAACGGGTTACCGTCCCGCAATTCATCTTCGATTTCCGTAAGTGCCTTGCCGAGAGCCTTACTCTCCGTCTGCTCGGCCAGAATATGAGTCGAATCAACCACTGTAACCCCGGCTTGAAGAAGGGTCGCAAACTGTCGCAAAAAAATAACAAGATGCTGTAGCTTCACCGGATTTCCAATCGTTATGTCTTTCGTCATGAGTGTCTCAGGCATTTCCAGGATCTCAATGACCCTTACTTCCTGTTTCTTCAACTGAATGAGGGCATCCTTCTTAGATGAGGCCGTGATGATACCCGATTTCTTTCCTTTTTGGTCCCTGCCCGTGTACTTAAAACGTCCCATCTATTGAGGAATCTCCTCTCTGCTATAAGGAAATGCCATTTCCTTTGAAATAATGCCACTCTCATAAAGCCTCATCACACTGTCGCTCATGATGTGCATGCCTGAAGTTTTGGACGTCTGCATGACATTTTGAATTTGGTGGACCTTTTCAGAACGGATCAAATTGGCGATCGCTGCATTATTCATCAGGAGCTCTGTCGCGGCCCTTCTTCCTTTTTTATCCAGAGTGGCAAACAATCTCTGTGAAAGGATCCCGACAAGGACCGATGCCAATTGAACGCGGATTTGTGACTGCTGCTCCGGCGGGAAGACGTCTACGATTCGCTCGATGGTGGCCGGGGCACTGGATGTATGAAGGGTCGCCAGAACAAGGTGTCCGGTTTCCGCGGCCGTGATGGCAGTATGTATCGTCTCCAGGTCCCTCATTTCCCCTACGAGAATAATATCCGGATCCTGTCTCAAGGCACTTCTCAGCCCTTTTGAAAATGACCTTGTATCAAATCCCACTTCCCTCTGATCGATGATGGATGCCCCATGCTTGTGCAGATATTCGATGGGGTCTTCCAAGGTAATGATATGCTTCCTCATTTTCCGGTTCATATAATCCACGATGGATGCCAATGTGGTCGACTTTCCACTCCCTGTGGGTCCGGTAACAAGAAAGAGACCCTGTGGTTTTTCAGCAATCGCCTTCAATGCATGGGGGAGAAATAATTCCTCCATTGTAGGAATCGAAGTCGGAATGACACGTATGGCCAAAGATATACATGATCGTTGTTTGAATGCATTCACCCTGAACCTTGAAACGCCCGGGATTCCATAGGAAAAGTCCAATTCACCCACTTCTTCGAAGGCAGGATACATCGTTTCAGAAATGATGGCCTTTGCCATCATTTCCGTGTTATCGGGCAGCAAATTTTCTTTACCGAACCTTTTAAGGTCTCCATGTATCCGGAAGATAGGGGGTGAGCCGACTGTAAGATGGATATCGGAAGCGCCAAGCTCGTAAGCAGACTTTAGAAGATAATCAACTTTTTCTTTCAATTCATTCACCTACTCTGAAATCGCTACTCTTAATACTTCTTCGGTCGTGGTCATGCCCTGCTTCACTTTCAGCAAGCCGTCATCGATTAAGAAGATGGTTTTATTCCGCACGGCATGCTCCCTTAACTTGGAGAAGGGTTCGTTGTTCAGAATGACCTTCTTCATGTCATCATTCATGACGAGCACTTCATGAATGGCAATCCGGCCTTTGTATCCTGTCATATTACAGGAAGAGCAACCCTGCCCTCTCGTAATGGTCTCGATCTTCATCCCCCTTTTGGCGAATATTTCAATCTCCCGTTTGGAAGCCGCCATCTCTTGTTTGCAATCACGGCAAACTTTCCTGATCAAGCGTTGAGCCACGACCCCGCTTAGTGATGAGGCAACCAAAAAGGGTTCTACACCCATATCCAGTAGTCTCGTCACCGTACTGATTGAGTCATTGGTATGGATCGTGCTCAACACGAGATGTCCAGTTAAGGAAGCCCGTATGGAGACTTCAACGGTTTCCCTGTCCCGAATTTCCCCGACCATGATGATATTCGGATCCTGACGCAAAATGGCACGCAACCCCTTCGCAAAGGTCAAACCGACATTCTGATTCACCCCGATCTGGTTGATCCCCTCCAGCTGATACTCAACTGGATCCTCGATCGTAATGATGTTCACTTCTTCACTGTTGAGATGATTCAAGGCTGCATATAAAGTAGAAGACTTCCCTGAACCGGTTGGTCCCGTGATGAGGACAATCCCTGTCGGCTGCTGGATCATCTTCATGAACCTCTGTTGATTTACTTTGTTGAAACCCAGTTTGGTCAGGTCATTCAGGCTCGAACCTAAATCCAGAATCCTCAACACTATTTTCTCTCCATAGACCGTCGGCAAAGTCGACACACGCAGATCGATGGGATGAAAGTCGATATTCACTTTGATCCGCCCGTCCTGAGGCACCCTGAATTCGGTTATGTCGAGATTCGCCATGATTTTAAGCCTGGCAATCAGCATACTTTGCATGTGCTTCGGGAGATTTCTTTCGTTTCTAAGAATGCCGTCCACCCGGTAACGTATGACGACTTTGGTTTCCTGAGGGTCAATATGTATGTCACTCGCTTTTTGGGCCACTGCATTTGAAAGGATACCGTTCACTAATCGGACGATGGGTGAATCGGAATCCACTACCGTATTTTCTTCTACTCTATTTTGATCCCGATTCTCCTGAAATAAGTCTTCAAATCCATCCTCTAAGTCATAAAACTTATTGATGACTTTCAAAATATCATCCTTCGTCGCAATTGCTGTCTCGATTTGAAAGCCTGTTGCCAAACGCAGATCCTCGATGGCGTAAAAGTCCAACGGGTCACTCATCGCGACGAAAAGCCTGTCCCCTTCTTTTTTGAGTGGGATCATCAGGTTCCGCTTAGCCGATTCTTTAGGAATCAAGTGGAATAAGTTCGTTTCAAAGGGGTATCTGTATAAGCTGACATGGGGAATCCCCAATTGAAATTCCAATACTTCAATCAACTGCTGCTCTGTAATATATCCCCTTTGAAGCAGGGCATCCCCCAACTTCTGTCCCTTCGCTTTATCTTTCAGGGTATCTTGTAACTGGGATTCGGATATGATCCCTGCTTCAACGAGCAGGTCTCCAAGTCTCTTTCTAATCGTGGTCACATTATCACCCGCTTTTACGACTTATTTTCTATCTTTTTTCTTTGGTTTTACTTCATCGTCTGATGGACTTGAAGAATCCTGATCGGCAGTGCCTTCACTTTCCTTCCCTGAAAGACTGCTCTCGTTATCTTCATCGTCCATTGAGGAAGTTTCATCGTTTTCCCCATCATCCGATTCTTCATTCGTCGATTCTTCCTCATTCGCCCCGGTTGGTACATTATCAAATGTTCCGCTTGGGGTTTCCTGTAATTCCTGCAATGGATAAACTGCAACCTTATGCTGTGGTGCATAAAAATCTTCATTAATCAGTTCTTCTGAAAGGATTTCACCTGAAGAGTTCAGTTTTTGCTTATAAACCCGGATCAGTACCCCATCTTTCCCTTCTTGTTGGATATCGACGCTTCCTTTTTCAACAAAAGGGCTAAACTGTTTAATCACTCTTGGAGGGAACGTTTCCTTTTCCGATAAACGGACATTATAAGAGTTTGGAAATGGGATTCCCTGTAATTGAGCCTTGATTCTATTCTCTTGGATGGCAAGCTTCAGTTCATAACCGGTTGAATTAGGATTGGTGATGACAAAATCCTGGTTATTCATCGGATTGAATTTCGCTTCAAAGCCTAGTGTCACGTAGTCCGGAAGCAGCTTGCTTATATTTCGTTCGATGATAGAAAAGTTGGAATGTAAGGTGATCTGATAGAGTAATGATGCAATCGGACTTAAATCAGCCTGTGATTCAACTACAAATCCTTCTGTTTCCAGAAAATCCGAAAACGAAAACTGGGAATTGGGTGCAATGGGAATGGAGGGATAATTGTCTATAAAGCTCTTGATCGTTGGTGTAACCTCTAATTCATTTGACACGGCCTCAAAAAGTACTTGTGGAGATTCATTGCTCGCTGCATAATCATATATCTTTACGCTCTCTTCTTTACGAAGACTACCAGCCAAGGAGAGGACATACTCTCTTAAAGAAGGAAGATTTATGTCTTCCCCCCTATAGTCAGGGAACTGATTTGATAGAAACGCATCGAATGCGTTTTCGTCCATCGTCACAATTAAACTTGTTTTTTCATCATCAACAAGTTTCTCTATGCTTTCTTCCAAATGAAAATGAAAGAGAGATGGATCGATTTTTGCACTTTCTCCATTGAAATCCAACAGTAGGTTTTGATTTAGCTTCCATTCATCTACTTTCTCATCCAGTATCTTCCTTGCTTCCTCTTTGTTTGCTCCACCCAGATTAATAGATGCAACCGCTGCATGTTTTGATAGATTGAGTGACTTAACAAAGAACGTTTCATAAGCAAAGACGCCTAAATGAGAAAAACCATATAGAAAAAATGTGGATAAGAACAAAACGGTCATCAGCTTACCAAATAGACCTTTTTTCACACTAGGCGCTCCTTCCTGACTCCTACTTAATATTCATCGTTAAATCAACAAAAACAGATGGACCAGCGTCCTGAGCAGCTTTAATATCGGCTTCCGTTAGAGATGAACCTTTAGCAATCAATAGATTACCCTCTAAATTATATATATCTTCAATCACACTTTTTCCCGTAAGTAATTGAGTCTGTTTCGTTTTAATTGTCTCTAGGCCATGTTGTTGCGTTTGTAAAATTTCAGTCTCTTCTTCGAACACAGGTTCATGGCTTACAAGTTGATCAAATGATTCTTTAAAGTATTCTGCAGCGTCTTCGTTCACAATAATGATATCTTTCCCAAATGTCAGGACATGTTCCGTACCAAGGAAAAACGTGTTGTCTTGGGCATTTAATTCTAAGGAAACAATAGCCCCGGTTTCATCATCCACATAAAACTCTTGAATGCTTCCGATCATTTGGCCTTTACGGGTCATCACACGGGTATCGTTGATTTTAATTTTTTTATTCACCAGCTGGTTTGCAATCGGGATTTCATTTAAGTCGATCACTGCATTCTCATTTTCGACAGTGACGGCATACTCGCCTATACCGACTACCTTTTTGAACGGGATCGCCTTCACACTGACCTGCCAATCTTCATGCTCGATGGTCAGAAAATCAACCGAGCCCTTTTCCGGATTGATTATAAGGGATTTGACTCTCCCTATTTCACTTCCATCGGATATACTGATAATCGGTAAAGCTTTCATTTCTGCACTCTTTTTCATGTCATCTCACCTATTCTGTCATTTTAATTTCGTTTAACTTTTTCCATGCAAACTCATTTGTTTGTTCGATATCCATTTTAATGTATGGATACTCTATGAATCTCTTATCAATCCCGTCAGTAAACATGTGTAAGTCTTCATATTGCCCTGTTGTAATGTAATGATCCATTAATATTCTTGCAAATGTATAGTAGTCTTGATCGTGTAAACTTGGATGCAAGTAATGCTTAATCATGTTTTCCATCTGATGGGAGGATAATATGCTCTTCGAGAGTGTGATTTGTTCAATCATGGTCTTCATAACCTCTCTCATGATCCTGGACCTTTTAGGAAATGCATGTACGTGAAGATCCTCTTCACTGTTATCTTCAACAATACTACCTTGGGTCCCCTCAGTTATTTCAGCTTTCCCATCTTCTACAAAATCATCAACTAAAGCATCTTCCAATTCATTTTCAGAACCAAGTAAGCCCTCTAAATTTTCTACAGGTTCCGAATGATCATCAAATGCTTCCTTCATTTCTTCCTTTTCATCCTCAATCGTCTCGTCAGGTTCATTTATTAATCTCTCAATCTCACTTAAAACGATATCAGAAGACTCTTTTTCTTTTATTTCATTCATTTCTCCAATATCTTCGTATTCATTGGCATTCTCAATGAACCATTCACTTTCATCGTCCTCGACCTTAATCGACTCTGTTTCATAAGTAGAGATTATTTCTTTGATCTCCGTGTCTTGTAATGGTTCATCTTGTTCTATAGAGGTATCTGTTTCAGACTCTTCTTCTTCCGCGTCCACTTCGATTTCATAGAGATCTTCCATTTCAATTGGAGCTAATTCAACTTCAACCTGAGCGGAATCCACAGTATCCTCAATCAACTCCAATTTTTCTTCCTCAACTTGTGATTCATCCTTTTTATTATGTAAATGATCCTTCAGTTCCTTATGATCATGGACTATTTGCACAGGCTCTTCTTCCAAATCCAATTCAGTCCCTGTAGACAGGACTAAAAGACCACTGAATCGTTGTTCAATCATATAAGAAGATAGGCCTAATAAAATCATTAACATGATGCCGATCATCCAAATTGAATATTGGGTCGATGCGACTAGTCCAAGGAGCGTTAACCCAAATGCAATACCAGCAATGAGTAGTTTCCCTTTTACACTGATGCCTATCGGAATAAAATATAAAATAGGTAGCAACAGAATGAGTGCCAGCAACGAAAATAGGTATATCATCTTACATTCATCTCCTCCCTATGATATATTTCTTATAAATCAGACTTTTTTTTACAAGTTTCGACTACTAAATATTGTATAATAAAGTCAGGTATTTTGAAAGCAGGTGTTGGGTTGAAACTACTAAAAATATATAAAAATAATAGAGGCTTCACTTTAATTGAACTTTTGGTTTCAATTACAATCCTGGGGATCGTCCTTCTTAGTTTCATGAATTTTTTCCTTCAATCCAGTACATATACGAATGGCAATCAAAAGAAGACAGTCGGGATCAATGTAGCCAGGAATGTCTTGATGTTCATGGAAAAACAAGACTTCCTTGAGATCAGGGACTTTTTCTATGAAGTGAATATAGGTAGTGAAAATCCAACAGATGAATTTTTAAAATTATTCATTTGCGGGGATGAATACCAAACCTTCCCTAACTTCTCTACTGAATCAGAAATGATTGATTCCTGTCCTAACAAGAAATATATAAATATTAACGGGGTAGAATATGAGACTGAGATTTATTCCGGGGAAGTCACGAATCTTGATGAATTAGATTACTATATTCCTATTACAATCGAAGTTAGGTGGAATATCAATGATAGAGAATACAGTACGACTGTTGATGGAAAAGTTAAAAGCGAGGATATTCGATAATAGAGGCATTACACTGGTTGAATTATTACTTACCCTATCCATATCGGCCATCCTGTTACCCGTTACATATGGAGCAATGATTACCGGCTATAAGATGTATGAGAAAGTTTCGATCGATGCTCAATTGAGAGAAGACGCAGATTATGTTTCTGCAATGGTGATGAAGAATCTATATTCATACCCTTTCGATACAATTGAAGAGTGCGTGCCATCCTCTTCTACTTGTGTAAAGTTTATAAACAACAGTGAAATATCTGTATCACCCTATTCAGGTAAGTCCTTCTACGAGGTAGAGGATGAAGAGATTGTGAATGATGAACAATTGCTGCAATTAGTTCAAGTCGGGGAGAAAAAACAATGGAGCTTTAACGGGGCAATCATAACTACACCTTCTGACTTTTCGGGATCCAAAATCACTTCTACCTGCACATCCAAACCTTGCAATGAAGCAATCATTCAGCTATCGTACAAAGTTTCACATCCTAATTTCGATAAAACTCTTCATTTAGAGAGCAGCTTCGGTTTTTAGAAGGGAGAAAACAGCTTGTTAACCAATCAAAGAGGAAATGCCTTACTTACCGTATTAATTACATCTCTTGTTATGGTGACAATTGGTATGGCTATCATAAGTTCGACGATAGGTGGAGCGAAACGAACCGAAGTCAGAGAGACCGACATTGACATTACATATGAAGGGCTAAAGGCAGCTGAAGAAATTTCATCCAAGCTTGTCTATCAATTGCAGCCCACAAGAGAGTTAGAAATTAGCAAATTGACACCAGCGAATATCAATACGAAAGTAGCAGATTTTTTTCGATCTTCCATTCTTCCATCGTATCAGTCTTTGGATCGAATAAAATGTGTCACAGTCATTGATGTGAGCGGGACCAGTGCGATAAACCTGCTGGGTGACACCTGTACCAAATCCACTATTCCTGATTTCAAAACCTTTGAGCTGGACTACCTTGGTACCAACCTTACAAGAGTATATGAAATCCTGATTCAAACAAAGAATCCTTCTTCTGAACAAGGGAAAGTCGAAAAGACCGTTAGAAAGAGGATCATTTTATCGCCCGTCCCAAGCTTCCTCAAGTATACTCTAGGCTCAAGAGAACAGCTTCAATTGAATGGATCTCCACATCTGGTTGGTAACATCTATGCTAACTCTTTAGGCATAAGTGAAGAGGCAAACTACCAGCTTTCTAATAAAAAGGATAAAACATTCCCGGCACCATTTCCCTCCGTTATCGGGGACTTGTATACAAGCTACAATAAAGCGAATTATGAACATATGAAAAGCTTGATAACTTCAAATCAGTTCTATCCGCTAATAGAACCTCCCAAAGTAAAACAGGATAGTCAATTTACTGATATTTCATTTAATCAAACATATGAAGAAGAGGTTAGCAAAGTATTAGAATCGCTTGATCTATCAATAAGAAATGACGGTAACCAAACGAATTTAATGACCGCAATCAGAACGGCTCTTCTTTCAAATTCCTTCTCTCCTGCTCTTGTAGAAGATGGGATATTGAATGAAAACTCACAGGGGAAGGTTAAAGTGAGTGGAAATATTACTATTAGAGGGCTACGGAGTTCAGGGGTGGACCTGCTTGTAGATGGTGATGTGAATATTATCGCAAGTTCTCCAATGGATGTCGGGAATATTATTTCGACTGGTAATGTGACGATTTCTAATTTAGAGGGAGAAATGGCCATTGATACTATCGTTGCAGCAGGAAGAGTATCAATAGAGGCAAATTCACCCGTAAAGCTGCAGGAGAATATAGTTAGTTTTGATAATATCTCTTTTCAATCACAGAATTCCACTTCGGTTATAGCGGGGAATGTATTTTCAGGCAGGAATTTAACCATACTGGGCGATGCCAATGATCCATCCGGTGAGAATGATGAAATTAAATTTGATTCCGTCATTTACGCAAAGGGAAAAACAAGCATTTCCAACTTGAATATTACCGGCAAAGAAGATGAAGATGGTACTAACAATACTGGAAAATTAATTTTACTCTCAAGAGGAGAGTTACTGTTAACAAGAATGAATGAATTCCAGTATTATGCAAATGAGAGTGAAAAGAATGAATTCCGTTTGTTGCCGGATCCAGTTGAAAGTATCAAGCCGTTACAAGCTTTCTTCTACACTGACAGCGACGCTACCCTTTATGGGGTCGGTTCATTATTTTATGTTAACGGAGGTGTCTTTTCAAAAGGAAACCTTACGGTGAATGCTGTGCGTGGGGAAGTAGACAATATCGATGAGACATATCAGAGCCCCCCTTCTAATCAGCAAGAGAAATTGTCAAGATTCATCGTAAACTATAACAAAGATGTCCTTCTTTCAAAACTGGATACTTTACCAAAGGTAGAAGCACTCTCATTAATCAGTGATGAGATCATAGTTGAATGAAAAAAGGGAGACCCATCATCGTGGGTCTCCCTTCTAATCACCATCTTCCATCGATGTCCCCATCCCCGGTCTCCGGATTTTCAGTTTCATCATCTTCTGCAACGACTTCAAAAATCGCAATCGCCTTTATACGAGGATTTTCTTCAGAAGTAACCGTTACGGTCGTCACCCCTGCATTTTTAGGTATAACCTGCCAAACTCCATTTTCTTGTACGATGTTTACAACATTGTTACCTGTATCTACAACGTTCTTTATGTTTTTATTGGTTGCATTTTCAGGGTTGAACACTAAATTAGATTGTATATCGAATGCGTTCCCTTCAAGCAAGAGGGTGTACTTCGATTTTGTGAAGTCCATGCTTTCCAGATTTACAATCCTTGACTTAACAATGACTCGAATCAACTTTTTGTATTTCCCATTCTTGGTTTGAACTTCCACTAAATCTTCGCCGGGAAATAATCCTGTCATCCGGTTCTCTTTGGTGGAATTGACTTGACTGTAAGAGGAGTTTATCATCCCGTCATCCCCTTGCAGAACTTTCACATTATAATTATTGTTCGGTTTTCCAAACGGGAAGATATCGATATTGAATGACTGAGTTTCTCCTACATATAATTCAATTAGTGAAGGTACACGAATTAAATCGTCGCCCTCGATCCAAATGGTTTTTTCAATGATGTAATCCTCTATTGCAAAACCGCCAATGGCTTTTACCCGGATTTCATTCTTCCCGAAACGTTCAATGGTTTTCGTATCTCCCAGCTCAATTTTTGTCCATTCTCCAGTAGTTTCTTCTTCATTAAGAAGTTGATAGTTGTAAGACACATCCCTTCCAGGTATACCGTTTGAGAGATAGAATTCCACTTCATTCGATACAGAAGAACCATCATCTAACCTATCACCTGTGAGTGGGTCTTTAACAATCAATTCAGGAACGAATGGTAATATGGCTGTCCCGTTATCCCTGTAGCTGATATTCAGCTCTTTTGGACTGCTGACTAAAGACTTTACAGGCATAATCGGGTATCGACCATCCACTCCAGCTTCCAGTGATGCTACAACATTTTCGACCTGCCCCTGTATTCTTACCTTCTTGATCGTACCGTTTGAATAACCATCAAATGCAAATTCTTTTCCATTTTGCAGATGACGGGTTCTGACTTTCGCACTGATTTCGTTATGATTCGGGCTTAGATTGCTACTTACTTTGTTCCCGTATCTTGAATCGACATAATAGACTTTCGCCTGTGGCATTTTCACATTATTTATGGCCCAGACGGCATTCATCGTTACGGGTATCTCATGTGCAGGTTTAGTAAACGCACCGTTTTCAAAGCTCATTTTTTGTTTAACATGAATGATGGCCATTTGCTGCCCATTCACATTCTGGATGGATACATCAGAACTTTCTTTAACATTGATACCCTCAGGTAAGGGTTGGTGTATAATAATCTCACTTAAATAACCTTTTGCTTTTGGATTTACCAACCCGCCAAAATCCAGTTTGAACAGTCCGGTGAAAGTATTCGTTTCTTTTCCATCCTCAATAATTAAATTGAACAGGTCCTGATTGATTCTATTTACATCTACCCTTCCTGTTACCGATGCAGGTGCATCATCTTTCACTTCAATCGTCACCGACTTTTTATCACTTGATCGAAAATCTCTTTCTTCTGCCGTTTTATACTGTACCTTCAAATCCTTAAACGTATAAGATCCCTTGTTAGAGAATTCCACCGGAAGTGATACTGTAATAGGAGTCGGTACGCCCTGTCCTACTTCATATACTGTGGAAAATGGCAGATACACTGTATTATTCATCACGTTGTATTGATTTTGGTCAACTGTCACATTCTCCGGCAACTGTACGACGATTTCTCCATCCAATTTGACTGAATTTAATTTATTCGCCAATTTTTCAAATGCATCGGAGACACTTCCTTCACTTGCTTTGATGAAGCTACCCGACGTTTGTTGTGCCAACATTTCAAGATATCTGTCATCAAGATCTCCTTCACCGTACCCCAGTGTATGCATGGTGATTTTATCATTGTAGATTTCCTTGGATACGTCGAGGCCTTTTTGTTTGATCAAAGCCTGCATTTGCTGACTATTCGTTTCCAGCTCACCCGGATTGTACCAACCTGCATTAAATGAAGTACCATCCATAGTAAATGAAGGAATGTATAAAGACTTTAATTTACTATTATCCGGTGAATATATTTTATGCAGCCATCGATTGTAACTGTGTCTATACTGAAAGTCATATACAAGTTGTTGATCACTCTCGACAACACTTGTTTCACCACAAAAAAACCAAACCGGCTTCGTACACACTTCATTTTTCACTTTTTCGATCGCCGTCGCAATCATCGGCTGCCCATCAGTTAAGAAGACAATGTACTTTTCATTCTTGGAATCTTTCAGTATATTCTTCGCAGCACGCAAGGGGTCTGTGTAATTGGTGCCTCCATAAGCGGTAGTATGTAACATGGAAGTTTTAATAGCATCGAGGTCATTACTTAATGGAAGTATTGTTTCTATATCTGAAGAAAACGTAATAAGAGAGAATCGATCATTACTTTGTTTGTTCTTCTCAAAGAATTGTACGGCATTGGTCAGCCCATCCTTTGCATTTTGCATTTTATTCCTGGTACTATTCATTGATCCTGATTTATCAAAGACAAAAACGACGTCTATAGGCGGTCGATTCGCTTCTTTCACCTCTCCTACAGGATTGATATGAAAGTCTAATGATGCTTTGGCATTGCTGTCCACTGGTTTCACAATTACTTCTTGGGACGGGGTAACATTGAAGTCTACTCTTAACTCTGAAGTTCCCTTGGCATAAGTGCCGGTCGAATCTAAAATAAATGATAGAAAAAGGATGAAAAGTAATAGTAGTGAAATCTTTCCCTGAATTCTCATAATATCCCTCATTTGGTTATCCTATAATGCTTCTATTATATCAATCTTCCAACCATTATAATAGGACTAAATACTCACAATAAAGAAAAAGATGTCTATTATCGAATAGACACCCTTTTAACTATTTCACATACTGAGCCACCCGATTCCGCCCGGCCTGTTTGGCCCCCGTATAAAGCGCACGGTCTGCATGGCGGATGAGTGCCAGGGTATCTTCTGCATCTTCAGGTGCGGTCGAAACGCCGATGCTTGCCGTGATCCGGACCATCATCTGTTTGTTGGATTCATCCAGACTGTCATGGAGAGTGAATGGTTTGTTGGCTATCGCACCCCTGACCTGCTCTGCCAGGCTAAGCGCTTCATCCCGTTTCGTATCGGGAAGGAGGATGACAAATTCCTCTCCTCCATACCTCGCAACCGTTCCCCTGGTATCAATCAGGTTACGAAGGCGGTCTGCAAGTTCAATGAGGATTTCGTTACCGCTCTGGTGACCATAGTTATCGTTGATGACCTTAAAATGATCAAGGTCGAGCATGATGAGGGATAGACTCTTCCTTTTCCCAACATCGAGATGACTGAATTCCAAGGATAGAAGATCTTCAAAATAGCGGTAATTATATAGTCCTGTCAGGGCACATCTCTCACTGTTTTTCTTCGTCCGTTCATGATGCCTGGCATTTGCGATCGCCACTCCGAAATAGGAGCATAAAATATCGACGATCATCAATTGATATTTTTCATAGGCTTTCTTTTTGGAAGAAGCCAATAGAAGAATTCCCCGTACCTTTTGACTTCTTACAATGGGTACGCACAGAACGCTTTCCACTCCATCAGGCATGTACCCTTCAGCGATCCCGGTCCATTCAGATCGTGAAGTATAGAGGACGGACTTCCCTGTTTCCCACACTACACCGCTGATTCCCTGGCTCTTCTTTAATGGACGCAGGTTATTAGACTTCATTTCTCCATTTTCAACCCTTCTTAACAGGATAAGTTCTTCTTCCTGGCAATCAAGGATATAGGCATATTCAACCGGCAGGGTCTCAATGATTTTCTCAATGAATATATCAAGCACTTCATTTACTTTAAGGCTTTCCGTTAATTGGTGACCGATTTCACCCGCTTTTTGCAAGTATTCATTGATCTTTTCAGAAGAGTTATACATCTTCAAGATGATCGATAAACTCACAAATGGGATACCAATCAATAAGGAAGCGAATGCTCCCAGTTCAAAGGTTAAATAGTAGAGAGATAAAGAAAGAGGGAACATGATCATGTTTGCCGTAAAATCCCATACAAAATCCTTGCTGTAAAAGCGGACATCACTATTTACTACATAGTGTTGATATAAGAGAAGCAGTATCTGGTTAACCATGATCGATACGATTTGATAACTCAGAATAGGAAGGATTAATTGACTGATATCTCTTAATCCCACTTCTCCACCGAATAGAAAATATACAAGACCACTCACCAATGAAACGATGAAGAACATGACAGAATTCAAGGGGATTCTATGCCAATCAGTCTTGGTCAATCGAAGCCTTATAAGCAATGGGATAATAGAGAACTGCATGAGGATGATTTCAACAAATAAACCATACTTAATGAACCCTACAAGGGTCACCCACTGGATGAAGAAAATGGTCGCTCCATTGATTACGATGGGCATGAGCGGGATAAATGTAGCGAATGCCACTATTGTTAACAGCTCTAACTCATTTCCCGCAATATTTTCAGGAGGATAGTATTGATATGTCATGTACAAACCGACAGGTACAACGGCCAGCCAGGTCAGCAAGATGTACAGCTTCTTTTTTACTGATAACGTCATATCTATCCCCCATAGATCCACAATCAATTTAATATAGTTCGATCATACTATACTAGTTAAATAGTCACAAGTTTAAGAATATTTTATCAAAGCAGTCCGATAAAGTCACTGATTATTTTCTGTAATTTTCCAGTTGGTCCACTAGATATGGTTTTACCTCGGATAAAAAGTAAAGTGAACCTGTTATTAACAGCACTTCTTCATCTTTCATTCCTTGTATTTTTTCAGTAAGGTAGTCTCTCCATTGGTGAACTTTCTTCTTGTTTGGATGGGAAGATAATTCATAAAGCTCTTCAACTGAAGCGACCCTTGGAAAGTCAAAGGTCGTAAATCCGATTGCCTCCACCGCTTCTTCCAATTGAGTGATCATCGGTTTTAATTCTTTGTCGTGGAGTGCCGAAAAAAGAATTGTTACTCTTTTATTGATAAAGCGATCCTTTATGGTTTTCACCAAGGCTTGTACCCCTTCAGGATTATGGGCACCGTCAATATATATCCCGGGATTATATGATAGTGCTTCCATTCTGCCTGGCCATGATGCCTTTTTTAGCCCCTCTTTGATATGGGTACTTGCTATTTTATGCTTTTCACTAAGAAGCTCTATCACTTTAATGGCAATTCCTGCATTGTTGATTTGATGTGCACCAATCATGGAAAGCTCATACGTTTCATTCTGAAGAGGAGATGTGTAATGGAACCTCTCACCCCTTTCGAGTAAGGCTTTCCGATCAACAGAAAAATCCTCTCCAAGTTCAAACAGGTCACTGTTCATTTCCGACGCTCTTTTTCTTATCACTTTAGCCGCTTCTTTCTGGTGAACCCCTGATATGACAGGAACAGAACGTTTGATGATTCCAGCTTTCTCAAAGGCTATATCTTCTAATCTGCTACCCAGAAATTGCACATGATCCAGACCGATGCTCGTTATGACTGAAACCATGGGTGTGATGACATTTGTCGAATCAAGCCTTCCCCCAAGCCCAACCTCATAAAGGACGAGATCGACCGGTTGCATTTCGGCAAAATAATAAAAGCTCATAGCCGTTATGACTTCAAATTCAGATGGGGTTCCCCATTCAGAATGCTCCATGCTTTCGGCAATGGGCTTTATCTTTTCCACAAGAAGAGTTAAATCTTCATCTGATACAGGCACTCCATTGATGCTGATCCTCTCATTGAACCTCTCAAAATACGGTGAAGTAAAGGTGCCTACTGAATACCCTGATTCCTGTAATATATTTCGCAAATAGGTGACAGTGGATCCCTTTCCGTTTGTTCCCCCGATATGAACGGTTTTAAGCTTTTCATGAGGATTCCCAAGCCTCTCTAATAAGCAATGCATTCTCTCAAGCCCCGGCTTGATTCCAAGTCTGAGTCTTGAGTGTATCCATCCAACAGCCTTTTCATAGGTTAACAATTTCAGTCACTCCCCTTTAGGTTTCATTAGAAAGAGGGCTCAGGTCGGGACAGATTGCCGGAGAGAAAACCTTCATGCATCCCCTCAACCTTAACAATCAGACCCGATTCTAAAGCCCTCTTCTTATCCCCTGTTCAAAAGATTATAGTGATTTAAGCTCTTCGATTCTTGCTTTAACAGTCGCTTGTTTCTCTAAATAATCTTTTTCTTTTGCTTTTTCCTCATCCACTACATGTTGAGGCGCCTTGCTTACAAACTTTTCGTTGTTTAATTTGCCTTGAACGCGGGAAACTTCCTTCGTCCACTTCTCCAGCTCTTTTTGAAGACGGGCAATTTCTTCTTCGATGTTGATTAATCCTTCTAATGGAAGGAATAAGTCTACACCTGTTACTACTGCCGTCATCGCTTTATCCGGTGTATCTAATTCTGTACCCATTTCCAACTTCTCTGGATTACAGAATTTCTCAATATACGCTTTGTTCTTCTCGATAATCGTTAGTGTGTGTGCATCTTTTGCCTTCAGCATCAAGTTGATCTGCTTGCTCATCGGTGTGTTTACCTCTGCACGTACATTACGTACAGCACGAATGATGTCAACGAGGAGCTTCATCTCTTCTGCAGCCGCTTCGTCTGTAAGTTCATCTTGAACCATCGGCCATGCAGCTACAGTAATGGATTCGCCTTGATGCGGCAAGTTCTGCCATATTTCCTCGGTAATAAACGGCATGAATGGGTGTAAAAGTCTCATTGTGTTGTCCAGTACATAGGCCAGAATCGAACGGGTTGTTTTCTTAGCCGCTTCATCCTCTCCATATAAAGGCAGTTTCGCCATTTCAATATACCAATCACAGAAATCATCCCAGATGAAGTTGTAAAGAACGCGCCCCACTTCACCAAATTCATATCGATCGGCTAATCGTGTCACGGTTTCGATCGTTTCATTTAAACGGGTAAGAATCCATTTATCCGCAACTGATTTTTCACCGGAAAGATCAATTTCGTCATACGTCATTCCGTCCATGTTCATAAGGGCAAAGCGAGATGCATTCCAGATTTTATTCGCAAAGTTCCAAACAGATTCTACTTTTTCAAAGGAGAAACGTAAATCCTGACCCGGCGAGCTGCCTGTAGATAGGAAGTAGCGAAGGGAATCGGCACCGTACTTTTCGATGACATCCATCGGATCTACACCATTACCCAATGACTTACTCATTTTGCGTCCATCTGCATCCCGAACGAGTCCGTGAATCAGTACGTCTTTAAATGGTCGTTCTCCTGTAAACTCCAGTCCTTGGAAGATCATGCGCGATACCCAGAAACCGATAATATCGTACCCGGTCACAAGTGTATTCGTTGGATAATAGCGTTTAAAGTCTTCTGCATCCAGATCAGGCCAACCCATCGTTGAAAACGGCCATAGAGCTGAACTGAACCAAGTATCCAGTACATCCTCTTCCTGTGCCCAGTTTTCAATGTCTTCCGGCGCATCGTTGTTTACATAGATCTCGCCTGTTTCTTTATGATACCAGGCCGGGATGCGATGTCCCCACCAAAGCTGACGGGAAATACACCAGTCACGCGTGTTTTCCATCCAGCGCAGGTAAGACGTCTCAAAGCGGTCAGGTACAAAGTTGACTTTGCTCTCTTCCTGCTGAAGTTTTACCGCTTCTTCTGCGAGAGGATCCATCTTAACGAACCACTGAGTCGAAAGATAAGGTTCAACCACCGCTCCGCTTCTTTCTGAGTGACCGACTGAATGCATATGCTCTTCAATCTTGAATAGAACTCCTGCTTCTTGTAGGTCCTTTACAATTTCTTTGCGGCATTTAAAACGATCCATGCCTTGGTATTTATCCGCCTTGTCATTCATCGTCCCGTCTTCGCTCATTACAAGAACGCGTTCTAAATTGTGACGATTACCGATTTCGAAGTCATTCGGATCGTGAGCAGGCGTTATTTTCACTGCACCGGAACCGAATTCCATATCAACGTAGTCATCTCCTACGATCGGAATTTCACGTCCCACGATTGGAAGGGTAACGGTTTTACCGATTAAATGTTTGTAGCGATCATCTTCCGGGTGAACCGCAACGGCTGTATCACCAAGCATTGTTTCTGGACGTGTTGTAGCAATTTCAATGTGACCACTTCCATCAGCCAACGGATATCTCATATGATAGAATGCACCTTGTACATCCTGGTGAATAACCTCAATGTCTGAAAGGGCCGTTTTCGTTGCCGGGTCCCAGTTGATGATGTATTCACCACGGTAAATCAGGCCTTTGTTATAAAGGTCTACAAATACCTTTTGTACAGCTTCCGATAATCCCTCGTCCAACGTGAAACGTTCACGGCTATAATCTAAGCCCAATCCAACCTTAGACCATTGCTGACGGATATGCTCAGCATACTCTTCTTTCCATTTCCATGTTTCTTCTACGAACTTTTCACGGCCTAAGTCATAACGTGAAATGCCTTGATTGCGAAGTTTTTCATCCACTTTCGCCTGTGTCGCAATCCCGGCATGGTCCATACCCGGAAGCCATAATACATCGTAACCCTGCATGCGCTTCATTCTTGTCAGGATATCTTGGAGCGTTGTGTCCCAAGCATGACCAAGATGAAGTTTTCCTGTTACGTTTGGAGGAGGAATGACAATGGTGTACGGCTCCTTCTCCTTATCGTTTTTGGCTTCGAAATATTTACCTTCCAGCCACCATTTGTATCTGCCCTGCTCAATGGCATTTGGATCATATTTAGTCGGCATAGATAATTGCTGATTTTGAGTTTCCATTTGTTTTCCTCCTATAGTAGTGCAAATAACGACACTTTTCTAAAAAAATAAAAAAATCCCCCGTCCTATGAAAAGGACGAAGGATTCCATTCGCGGTACCACCTTTTTTCTCAGGAGAAATAAGCCTCCTGAACTCTCGACGATCATAACGGCTTTTAACCGGCTTCTACTACTGAAATTCATAGAAACAGCTCTTCAGGCGACCTTCCATTGTCTTAACGTAGAAAATCTCTCAGCTAACGATTTTCCTCTCTGAAAGTAAGGATCAATGTACTCTTCCTGTTCATTGCTTTTCAAGTATTATTTATTTACTCATTATAGTATAGGAAAAGATAAACTTTCGTCAATCATTATCGCCAATTTTTCATAAAAATATTCATTTCGCCTACTCAGGCACCATTCTTTTTCTCCATTCATAGAATAAAGTAGTGAATATACCCAGGAAAGTGAGTGGACGAATATGAAGAAAATCAATCAATACACCATGCAGAAATGGATGGGGAACGCCCGGTTAATATGTAAGCAATTCATCATACCTTTTACGATCTTTCAAGGTGTCCGGACCATTTTGCTTCCCACCACTTTTGATGTCCTTCTTTTAACTCTATTTATCGGTATTGGCCTTGCCATTTATTTCGATTGGATTTAATGGACTGACGAAATGTGGACTTCGCCAGTCCTTTTTTTTATTCTGCCTCGGCCGCCTGTTCCTGCTTCTTTTTCTCCATTTCATCTAAGCGCATGACCACATATTCCGTGTTTTTCAGAAGCCAGTAATGCCGTTGCAGTTTCTTAAGAGATTTCCGTTCATTCCGTTTGTCCTTCGGTGTATGAAAATATTTTTCCGCCACAGCGATGACCGAGCTTGGATAAGCTAAATAGCTCATGAACAGGAGCCGCTCCTCATTACGGACGGTAAAATGCTGAAAATAGGTGGTTAGCCATTCGATACATTCCTCATAATACTTAGGATAAGTTTTCAATGTTCTGGACAAAAACGGCAGCAGGTCAGGGAAGGGTGATGCCATCTTTGAGTTCTCAAAGTTGTGAAAATACCCCATGCCTCTCTCATCGAATAAAAAATGCTCTGTCGATATCTTTCCATGTGTAATGACCGTTCTGACCTTCTCCAGCTCCTTCGTTTCCTCATACCATTCATCCAGCATTTTCCTGGAGAATTTAAGTGCTTGGGAAGCGTCCTTATAGTACATACAAAAATGGAATTGAAAAGGAGACATATACGCTGTCCGTTCACATGTTTCCACATACTCATCGAGAAACTGCTGTTCTTTATCCCACCTGGATGTCAGCTGCTCGTAATGAGATTCTCTCTCTTCTTTATCAATCTTTACTTCTTGAGAGGAGAGAGTATGAAGTCTTGCCAATTCCCGGAACATTTTCTGGTGCTTTTCAAATTGATCTTCCCTTTCCTGGTTCAAGAGCCAGGGCATGACATAATATAACTGCCCATCGTTCCACACTGCATAGCGCCCATCCAATGTCGGATAGATCGGAACAATCCGGTTATAGCCCCTTTGAAACAACATTTGTACATTCCTGACAAAATCAACTCCAGTTTGGGCGGGCAGCTGCTTCACAGCAAGTGTCCCTTTATTGGAGAATACTTTGGAAATCTTCCCGTAATTCTCAACAAAATGGGGTTCGACACCATAAGGTTGTAAAACAGGCCTTAATCCCTCCAGCGTTTGTACCATACCTCTCACCTTCTAAGATTACTTTTCTAAAAAAAACGGACTAACTCCAATGAATTTGGTGTCAGCCCCGTAGTTCCTTCTATAGTGCAATTGCGCTCTTCTCAGAGGGGAGCGACCTTGCTATTTTCCTTTAACCTTTGAAGACAAATTCGCTTTTCGGGATATATAGAACCTGCCCTACATAGACATCTTGATTGGCTTCAAGTTGATTAACCCTCAATAGCTGAGGAATGGTTAGATCATACTTTTCTGCAATATAATCCAGCGTCTCTCCCTCTTGAACAATGCATACCCTTAAGGTTGCGCCCCTTTCCTCTTCTTTTCTCGCAAAGAAATCGGTAAGGGAAATGCTCTCATATTTCTTTTTACCTTTAGTCTTTTTCTTTTCATCCTTCTCTTCTCCGCTATCTTCCATCTCTGCTTCTACTGCGGAGGATGAAGAGGACTCTTCTTCTTCCTCCTCCTGCTGTTTGTATTTAGGAGGCGGTGTATAGGCAGCCTTTGGTTCTGCCGGCTGATCTTCAGATGACTCGCTCAGTTCATGCTGTGGCATTTCAAACACGTTTTCTTTTCGGAAATAATTTTCCTCATAGGTATGAGCAGGCTGAGCATCGTATTGAATCTGTACAGGTATCTCATCGTCCTCTTCAGATGGAGGTGTCCGACCTTCGAGATTAAAAGGCTGGTACTCGTCGTCTTCAGAATCCTCTTCTTCCTCCTGCTCTTCAACATTCGCCGTCAATTCTTCGACGTCGTAATTCTCATACTCGTATACTTCTTCTCTTTCTTCTTGCTCTTCTTCTGTCTCTACTTCTTCCTCCGCCGTATCCTCTTCTACTTCAGCAACTGCACTTGAACGGTAAAGCGGCTCGTAATCTTCCTCTCTGCTAAATTCAGCTTCAAGGGGAGTGTGCGTCTGCTGTTCTCCATAAATCCCTGTAATCGTCAGATCGGCATTCAATTTTAAACAAGCATTCTCAGGAACCATGTAATCGAATGACTCAACGAACACGTCGATATCGCCCAGATTGGCAATTCTATTCTTCGGAATCGTCACATCGACCGGGAAACGGTGGACAAATTCATACTCACCTTTTTCCCTCTTTTCAACTATTTGGACAAACTTACCACCCGCTTCAAACTCATCCTCTTCTTCGTCCCTCGGTGAGGTTGGTAAATATTCACCGGAAAGATCAAGGCTTCCCCTGATAAGTACATACTGCTCTTGCTCTTGTATCGTTATATGAGGATCTAAGGAGATAGATAGCAATTCTTCAACTTCCTGTCCTTTTTTAAACCAAATTGATTCTTCCAAGGAAAATCGCAAACACGATTGTTGTTCTTGTGACAAAAGAAATTCCTCCTTTCAGGTTCCAAACAAAGAAATAGTAAACAATGCCATTATCACTTTATGAACCGAAAAGGAGGAATATGATAGGAAAACGAATATAAATAGCCGATCCCTATAAAAAGGATCGGCTGCCATCACTACTTCTTACTAATCTTTTCAAACGCTTTTTCAGCAGCTTCAAGGGTCTTTTCAATATCTTCATCTGTATGAGCGGTAGATAAGAAAAGTCCTTCAAATTGGGAAGGTGGTAAGAATACACCTTCATGGGCCATTTCACGGTAGTAATCGGCAAACATCTCTAAATCTGATGACTTCGCGCCTTCGTAGTTGGTTACTTCTTCATTCGTGAAGAAGATCCCGATCATGGAACCGGCACGATTGATTCTGTGAGGGATGTTATGCTTTTCTGCCGCTTTCTTTAAGCCCTCTTCCAACAGGTCAGCTTTGCGTGTGAACTCTGTGTATGTTTCAGGAGTCAGCTGGCTCAGGGTTTCGTATCCTGCCGTCATGGCCAATGGATTCCCTGAAAGGGTTCCGGCTTGATAAATCGGACCGCTAGGAGCGATTCTTTCCATGATTTCAGTTTTACCACCGTATGCACCTACCGGCAGACCTCCACCAATGACTTTTCCTAAACAAGTCAAGTCGGGAGTTACATTGTAATAGCCTTGGGCACATCCGTATCCAACACGGAATCCAGTCATGACTTCATCAAATATCAGCAGAGAACCATGATTTTCCGTTATTTCACGAAGGCCTTCCAGGAAGCCCGCCTGAGGTGGAACGACACCCATATTACCTGCAACAGGTTCTACGATCACACCAGCAATGTCATCACCGAATTGTTCAAATGCATAACGGATGCTTTCCAAGTCATTATAAGGCACCGTAATCGTATTCTTTGCTACGCCTTCAGGCACACCCGGGCTGTCGGGCAGCCCGAGAGTCGCAACACCTGATCCTGCCTTGATTAATAAGGAGTCTCCATGACCGTGGTAGCAGCCTTC
Organism: Rossellomorea sp. ABR4_004; assembly: GCF_056159585.1. NCBI lineage: Bacteria > Bacillati > Bacillota > Bacilli > Caryophanales > Bacillaceae > Rossellomorea > Rossellomorea sp. ABR4_004. The sequence goes on from NZ_JBSWVM010000001.1 coordinate 991,246, forward strand.
GAACTTGATGATTTTATTGCGTCCAGTGTATCCACGTGCAAGACGCAGAGCACTCATCGTCGCCTCCGTACCAGAAGACACCATACGGACCACTTCGATACTTGGAACTCTTTCAATCACTAGTTCGGCAAGTTTGTTTTCAATCTCTGTCGGGGCACCGAAGCTTGTCCCGTTTTCCGCTACTTTTTTAATGGACTCCACCACGCGGTCATTGCTGTGACCAAGAATGAGTGGTCCCCAGGATAGAACATAGTCAATATATTCATTTCCATCGATATCGTAAATTTTAGCTCCTTTTCCTCTTTCCATGAAAATCGGATCCATCTTTACGGATTTGAATGCCCGCACAGGACTGTTTACTCCACCAGGCATCAGTTTTACTGCTTCTTTAAACGCTTGCTTCGATTTCTCATATGAACGCATTCCGGTTTCCTCCTTTAGTGATCTTTCAGTCATCCTTACAGGAACTTTCCACCATTTAGGATAACCAATTCGCTACATCTTTTGCGAAATACGTAATGATAAGGTCTGCACCCGCACGTTTCATGCTTGTCAGTTTTTCCATTACGATTTCCTGTTCGTTTACCCAGCCGTTTTGAGCCGCTGCTTTCACCATGCTGTACTCTCCACTTACGTTATAAGCGACAACAGGGGCATTAAAACGGTCTTTCACTTCCCGCATGATATCTAAATAAGAAAGGGCAGGTTTGACAATTAAGAAGTCTGCGCCTTCTTCTATATCCGATTGTGCTTCTCTTAACGCTTCGAGGCGATTGGCAGGATCCATCTGATACGTTCTGCGATCTCCGAATTGCGGAGTAGAGTGTGCGGCATCACGGAATGGACCATAGAAGCTAGAGGAGTACTTAACGGCATATGACATGATCGGCACATCATGATAGCCGGCTTCGTCCAATCCGTGGCGGATCGCTGCAACGAATCCATCCATCATATTCGAAGGAGCAATGATATCTGCTCCTGCTTCAGCCTGGCTTACCGCCGTTTTTGCCAATAGATCAAGCGTAGGGTCATTCAGTACTTTTCCATCTTTAACGATTCCACAATGTCCGTGGCTCGTATATTGACATAAACAAGTATCGGCAATGACGACAAGCTCAGGATAATGTTCCTTCACAAATCGGGTGGCCCTTTGGACGATTCCGTGGTCATGATATGCTTGGGTTCCTGCCTCATCTTTTTCAGCTGGAACACCGAATAAAATGATGGATTTGATACCCAAGGAAACCACTTCATCCATTTCCGCTTTTAAGTTATCCAGGGAAATGTGATAAACCCCGGGCATGGAAGGAACGACATTCTTAATATGTTCCCCTTCCACTATAAACAGTGGATAAATTAAATCTTCTTTCCTTAGATGAGTTTCCCTTACTAACGCACGCATATGATCTGTTTGACGCAGGCGGCGGTGACGGTTAAAATGCAGATCTTTCATGTGTAAACCTCCTAAGTAAATAAAGCTTTATTTTGATGGTCTATTCGTGATAAATTCTTTCATTTCGTTTACCATTTCATTTACAGTATAAATGCCTGGACAGATTTTTACATGTAATCCGTACTGTTCAGCCGTATTTTTCGTAATGGGACCAATGCAGGCAATGGGTATGTCCCCGATTTTATCATGAAGGCTGTACTGATCGACCACCTTCATAAAATGATGAACTGTTGATGAGCTGGTAAACGTAATGATATCTAGTTCCTCTTCTTCAATGATGTCCTTTAACTGAGCGATACACCCTTCTGGAAGGACGGTTTCATAGACGATCCATTCCTGACAGGACACCCCTGCAGAGGCCAGCTCTGAAGCAATGACGTTTCTTGCCAGGTTCCCTTTGGGGATCAGAACGTCTCCTGAAGGCTTCACTTTCGAGATGAATTCGTCTGCAAAGTCATCCCCTGTAAAATGCTCGGGCACGAAGGAAACAGGAATCCCATATTTCCTGCAATAGTGTTCCGTTTTACTTCCGACTGCAGCAAACTTCCCGGAAAAAGAAGATAAATCGAGTTGTAATCGCTTCAATGCTTGAAGAAAGAATCTTACACCATTTTTGCTGGTGAAAATAATCCATTCGTACGTATGTATGGTTGTATAAAGATGCGTTTCCCACTCATCTTCATGAGGTTGAAAATGAAGGAGCGGCACCACAATCGGAACCCCTCCCACGTCTTCGATGAGGGAAGCCGTTTCACTGGATCCCTCACTTCCGCGAGTAATCAAAACCTTTATGTTTTCTAAAGGCCCTTTACCCTCCATTATTGATCTAGCTCCTCTTTCACCTGATCGATTAAAGCCTTAGCTCCCAGGTCTGTTAAGCTCTCAGCTACTTTTTCCCCTACTTGCTGAGGATTTTGTCCCACCATGTATTCTTTATAAATCGTTTTCCCATCAGGTGAAGCTACTAGCCCCGTTAGAGCGACGTCCCCGTTGTCTTTCAGCTCAGCAAATCCCGCAATCGGCACCTGACATCCACCTTCCATTTTATGAAGGAACGCTCTTTCAGCCGTAACGGTCTCAGTCGTCTCAACACAAGCAAACTTCTGAAGAAGCTCCAGCAACTCAGAATCATCTTCTCTGCATTCAATGGATAACGCACCTTGCCCCACTGCAGGAAGGCATAGGTCTGGATCAAGGAATTCCGTTACAACATCTGATGTCCAGCCCATACGTGATAACCCTGCCGCTGCAAGGATGATCGCGTCGTAATCCTCATTTTTAAGCTTCGTTAAGCGCGTATCGATATTTCCACGGATCCATTTGATTTCAAGATCTGGACGAACGGATAAAATCTGTGCCCCTCTGCGCAGACTGCTCGTTCCTATGATGGCACCACCAGGTAAGTCTTTAAGCGCCACATGATTTTTACTGATGAACGCATCACGATGATCCTCACGTTCAGGTATACATCCGATGGTCAGTCCTTCAGGTAAAACCGCAGGCATGTCTTTCATACTGTGGACGGCCATATCGATCTCTTTATCCATCATCGCTTGTTCAATTTCTTTTACAAACAAGCCCTTTCCACCGACTTTTGACAGGGTGACATCAAGTATTTGGTCCCCTTTTGTAACGATTTCCTTCACTTCGAATTCGTAAGAGGGATCCAGTTCTTTCAACTGATTGATCACCCAATTTGTTTGTGTCAGTGCTAATTTACTTCGTCTCGATCCAACAATGATTTTTCTCATAATGACCTCCTGAAAACTTATGAATACCAGAAATGAAATGAAGACAACCTACTGCCCAAGAAAAAGTTAATTAAAATGATCAAAAAGGCTGCAACATTAAGAAAAGCTAAAGATTTACCAAATACATTCTTTTTAATGCGAAGATATAAATAACTACTATATAAAATTAATAGAATGAATGAGCCTACTATTTTCGGATCATACCATAGAAATTCCGGTAGTTTGATGTATGCCCATTGCAGCCCAAGAATTAAGCTCAATAGAAGCATGGCTACCCCAATGGAGTTCGATATATATGAAATTTTTTCAAGTTTGGTCAAATCGCTGATCCGCCATAACCTTTGTCCCCATTTTTTCTCCTTCAAAAGTTTAAATTGCAGGAGGTAAAGCAAGGAAAACACAAAGGATAGTGAAAATGCCCCATACGAAAGGATGGCCATCGTAATATGAATCAACAATAATTCAGATACGAGTTGTTCTGCCATCGCCCGTGACTCAACCTGTACCGGTGCAAACGTATGGATTGCCATGATGATGAATCCCAGTACATTTGTGAAGAACACCGTAAAATCCACTCTTAATAATCGATTGATGACAAGTGACAGGGTGATGAGGACCCAGGCATAAAAATAAAGTCCCTCAAAGATGGTGAGGACCGGAAACCTGCCTGTATTCATCATGTATAGAAATAAAAAGATTGTTTGAAGGATCCAAACAATCGCAAGTAACCAGAAGGCAAGCAGATTCGCCTTCCGGTTTTTGTTTAAGAAATCTATAAAGTAAAAGAGAATACTAATAGCATACAGAACAATCATAAGTTCATGCAGCCTAGTCATCGTTTGTTCAAACATAGACAATAACCTCACTTATGCTTGAAAAGAAGGTTGTGGTACAAGCTTAAGATCGCTCTCAGTCTTTTCATTGGCTGCTTTCACTTGTTTCTGCTCTTGCACTTGTTGTTCAATATTAAAGATATTGATGAATAAGTCCAGTTTATCATCCGCATCAGGAAGTCCTGCGAATTCCTTCGCTTGAAGGATTGGGTCCTTCAACAACTGATTGATAATACTTTTCGTATGCTTATTTAACACTTTTCGCTCACGATCAGTTAAGTCGGGCATTTTCCGTTCAATGCTCTCCATCGTTTCAGCTTGAATGGAAAGTGCTTTTTGTCGCAGTGCTGAAATAACCGGAACAACTCCAAGCATACTCAACCACTCTTTAAAAGCTACAATTTCAGCTTCAATCATGATTTCGATTTCCTCAGCGGCTTTCTTTCGCTCAGCCAGGTTCGCCTGAACGATGCCTTCTAAATCGTCGATATCATAAAGGAAGATACTTTCTAATTCTCCAATGGATGGATCCAGGTCACGAGGTACCGCAATGTCCACCATGAAAAGAGGACGTCCCTTTCTCATTCTTTCCACATGCGACATCATCTCTTTTGTGATGACAAAATCCTTTGCACCAGTAGAACTGATCATAATATCCGCCTCTACAAGGGCACATTGAAGCTCCTTCAATGTTTTGGCATTACCACTGAAACGGTCCGCCAAGGTTTGAGCCTTTTCAAACGTACGATTGATGACCGTCACTTTAGTGGCTCCGCTCCCATGAAGGTTTTGGATCGCAAGTTCTCCCATTTTACCTGCACCAAGAATAAGAACATGCTTTTTCTCCAGGCTGCCGAATACTTTTTTAGCTAATTCAACGGCTGCATAGCTGACAGACACAGCATTGGAACCAATATCTGTTTCAGAGTGACCCTTTTTGGCTACCGTCACTGCCTGCTTGAACAGATGATTAAATACTGTACCAGTCGCACCTGACTCCTGTGCATTCAGGAAACTGGAACGAATCTGTCCGAGGATCTGGGTTTCCCCCAACACCATTGAATTCAATCCGCACGCAACCTTAAAAAGGTGTTCGACTGCTCCTTCTTGTTCATAAATGAACAGATAAGGCGTGAACTCCTCTTTATCTATATCAAACCATTGAGATAAGAAATCTTTAATATAATAACGACCTGTATGAAGCTGATCCACTACTGCATAGACTTCCGTTCTATTGCATGTAGACACAATCACATTTTCAAGAATGCTCTTCTTTTCCTTTAAAGCCTTCATAGCGAAAGGAAGATCAGTTTCATTGAATGATAAACGCTCACGAATCTCAACAGGGGCCGTTTTGTAATTCAAACCAACGACTATTGTATACATGCTATGCACTACACCCCCAACTAAAATCATTACTCTTATTATAACATGTCCGAAAAAGCTCCTGACCCCTAAATGTGAACAGAAATTGAAACCTAAGTATGGTACATTTATAAGGTACGAAGGGCATGCTTCTTCCGGGACTTGCTAAACATTCATTTTTTCATATACATTTAAGATTAACAAACAATCAATATGAAAGCATTTTCAATTCTAAAAAAATCTTTTATATTTCGACATTCCTTACTAATGTAGGGTACCAAAACAAGCCTAAAGAATCAAGTAATGGAAAGGCTTTTCCCCTGGACATCCGGGCTTATTTTTATTAGTATGTATTATTTTCCCTAAAAAAACAGTATTTAAAACATTTAGTATAAAAAGATATGGGAGGAAGAGTATGAAACAACAACAAAGAATTTTCCCAGGAATGATCTTAATCGGCTTTGGGGCATACTTTTACTTACAGCAAGCGAACATAGTGCTGTTTCAGGAGTTCTTTACGTGGCCTACTTTACTGATGATTGTTGGACTTGCTTTTCTCGGACAGGGATATGGCGGAAGAGATCATGAAGCGATCTTACCGGGTACGATCCTCGTTGGATTCGGTCTCCATTTCCATGTTGTCAATAAACTCGAAATCTGGCCGGATCACATGGGGACATTCATTTTGATCATTGCATTGGGTTTTCTCCTCAGGTATCAGAAAACGAGAGCAGGGCTATTTCAAGGGGTGCTTTTTTTAACCCTTTCTATCATTCTCTTATTCTATGACAAAGTGGCGGGATGGTTTGGCTTCATTGGAGGTAATGTGGAGACTGCATGGGAATTCTGGCCAATTATCATTATTGGAATCGGCGTTTATTTATTGTTTATAAAGAAAAAATAATCCATAATAATAGCCCGGAAATCACTCCGGGCTTTTTGTACATTCTATTATAAAACTGAATCCAGAAATTCTCTTGTCCTCTGCTCTTTTGGAGCATTGAACAATTCTTGGGGAGGACCCACTTCAACGATCCTGCCATCGTGCATATACACGACCCAATCGGCTACCTCACGGGCAAACCCCATTTCATGGGTCACGACGACCATCGTCATCCCTTCTAAAGCAAGCTCCTTCATGGTTGCCAGGACCTCTCCGACCAATTCAGGGTCAAGTGCTGAGGTAGGTTCATCGAAGAGCATGATTTCAGGCTTCATGGCAAGTGCCCTTGCAATGGCCACACGCTGTTTCTGTCCACCGGAAAGCTTGGATGGATAGACATTTTCCTTATCCCCAAGTCCAACCTTTTTTAATAATTCTTTCGCATCCTTTTTTGCTTCGGCCTTCTGCACACCTTTTACGTAAACAGGTGCCTCCATCACATTTTCCAGTACCGTTTTGTGAGGAAAAAGATAGAAATGTTGAAATACCATCCCTACTTTTTGACGGATTTTATTTAAATCATGTGTATCCTGGTTGACTTCATCGCCTTCGATGACAACCTTTCCATTGTCTTTCAATTCAAGGAAGTTTAGGCAGCGGAGCAATGTACTCTTCCCTGATCCACTGGCTCCAATGAGGCAAACCACATCACTTTCTTTTACGCTGATATCAATGTCCTTCAATACATGTAAATCACCAAAGGATTTATTTAATTTCTCCACTTTAATCATTTCCTGACTCACACTCATCCCTCCCGCATCTTTATTAATCACTAACTGACATCCGTTTTTCTATGATATTGACAATCGTTGAGAATACCAGTACCAGTACTAGATAATAGATCGCTACAACGAGCAGGTAGGTCATGTAATCGAAGTTGTTGGAACCAAGCGTCGTTGCTACACTAAACAATTCGAACATCCCGATGAATGATGCAAGAGATGAATCCTTTAATGCAATGATGAACTGATTGCCCAGTGGCGGCAGGGCCCGTCTGAATGCCTGTGGAAGAATGATTCTTCTCATGGACAACCCGAGAGACATCCCGAGGGACCGTCCCGCTTCCATTTGTCCTTTATCAATGGATTGAATGGCTCCACGGAAAATCTCGGCGATATAGGCACCATTATGGAAGGCAAGTCCCATTACGACAGACCAGAAGCCTGAGATGTTTAATGAGGTTAATCCAAAGTAGAAAATAAAGATTTGAACAATCAATGGTGTTCCACGTACTACGAAAATATATAAATCCGCTAAAAGTTCCAATGGCTTGATTCCGGAAATCTTAAGAAAAGCGAAAAACAAACCAATCACAATCGCAATCAGAACAGATACAAAGGTTAATTGGAATGTCAATAACATCCCTTTAAGAAAAACATCATATGTACTTGTTAACGTTTCAAAAAAGTGCATGAACTTCCCTCCAGTCTATTCAATCCGTGTAAATAACGGACAAAAAGCGAATGCGCATAGAAGCACATTCGCTCTGTGTCATGCTGCCTTTACTCTTCTTCGGGATCTGATGTGATATCTGTATTGAAATACTTTTCACTGATTTTCTTGAGCGTTCCGTCTTCTCTTAATGCTTCTAATGCTTTATTGACTTCATCGAGTAACGCTTCATTTTCTTTGCTTACAGCGATGGCTTGTTCACTGCGGCCGATCAGCTCACGCGCTTCGATATTTAAATCAGCAGCGATCGCTTCTTTTCCGGTAATGAAGTCGGTAATAACGGCATCATGCTTGCCCTTATTTAATGCTTCTAATGCGACTACGTCACTATCATATTGTTGAATATTATCCGTTACTCCCTGGGCAGTCTCAGCATAAGTAGATCCCTTGGAAACGGCAATCTCCATTCCTTCCAGGTCATCCAGCGTTTCTACAGAACTGTCCGGACGAACGAAAATCTGCGGGCCGGAATAATAATAAGGAGTTGAGAAGTCTACTTCCTTCAAGCGTTCATCCGTGATCGTATGGCTGGCAACCGCTGCATCAAAACGACCCGATTTCACTCCTTCTACAATTCCTGCAAACTTAAATTTCTTCTGTTCAGGTTCAAGACCCATTTCTTTCGCAACGGCTTCTGCCACTTCAATATCGAAACCTGACATGGTTCCATCATTATTTGTTACACTGAATGGCTTGAATTCACCTGAAGCTGCATAAATGAATTTGCCTTCCTCTACTAACTTCGCACCATTTTCCGTTGTGGCTTTGTCGCCGCAGGCTGATAGAAGAAGCACAGAAATGAATAACAAGATTAGGCTTTTCCAATTCTTCACTGGCTAGAGTCCCCCTTATGTAGCTTTGTAATATTTTTAATCTTTCATAATTTTATCAACAAAAGAGAAAATTCTCAAAATTCAAATATAGCTTCCACAGCTTATAATTTTCCATTTTAGTGGATGAAACGGATTCAGCTCTGTTACAGATACATATACGTCTCCATCCTTTTATTTCCTTTCATATGCTTCGGTGTTATAGGCCAATCAACCTTATACGGACTTCTGTAGACCCTCTTTTCTACTACTTTTAAGCTAGATTGGTGTTGTCATGATTTAGTAATGAAAAACCTGTTACTCAAGTAGTTAGTTATAACATTAGATCTGCAAAAGCTCTGCCAATAAGCGAGTGCTGGATGGTGAGGGGAACCGCTCCGCTTTCCGCGGACGTTCGGCCGAGCCTCCTCAGCTTAGCCGAACGGGGTCTCGGCACGACCGTACTTCCGCAGGAGTCTACGCAGTTCCCCTCACCATCTAAAACAAGATTTACGTGACAGAGCACAGTAGTGATAATAGAAATTGGAAAAACAGGATCTCTACAATAGGAGCTAATATAGACCGCTCAGCATTTTGAAAAATGCATGTGTTGTTAACATGTGTAGGTATTTATATTTGTCTTTTTCAAGAAACCCCTGCATAGAGTTGATTGGAGCGGCAATCAACCACTACTTCCCCTTCAGAAAGCAATTAGGTTTACAAAAAGCGCTAGTATTAAAAAAGAACTGATCTCCGCTTATGCGGAAACCAGTTCTTTTTAAGGCTTATTTATAATACGACTTGATGGCGTCCCAGGCTTTGTCTTTTCCAAGGCCTGTTTCGGAAGAGAACATGATGAGATCGTCTTCTTTGTCCATATTTAGGGTTTCTCTTGTTACTTTCAAGTGTTTCTGCCATTTGCCTTTGGGGATTTTGTCGGCTTTCGTGGCGATGACGATGCATGGAAGCTCATGATGCTTGAGGAAATCATACATCATCACATCATCATTGGTTGGGGCATGGCGCAGGTCCACGATCAGGACAACCGCCCTTAGCTGCTCACGGGAAGTGATGTATGTTTCAATCATTTTCCCCCATGCTTCCCGTTCTGTTTTGGATACTTTGGCAAAACCATATCCAGGTACATCCACATAATAGAGGGTTTCTTCTATTTTATAGAAGTTCAGCGTCTGGGTTTTACCCGGCTTGGATGAAATCCTTGCCATGCTCTTTCGACCGATCATTTTATTGATGAATGAGGATTTCCCTACGTTGGAGCGTCCCGCTAAGGCAAACTCTGGAAGGAAATCGCCAGGATATTGTTCAGGCCTGACTGCACTGATGACTAGCTCAACTTGATTTACTTTCACTTCTTTTCACCTACTAATGCTTTCTCTAAGACTTCATCAATATGGGATACGAGGATGAACGTTAATTCTTCCCTCACACTTTCAGGAATGTCATCGATATCCTTTTCATTATCTTTAGGCAGGATAATCGTTTTAATTCCGGCACGATGAGCGCTTAATGTTTTTTCTTTCACTCCTCCGATTGGAAGAACTCTTCCTCTCAGAGTCATTTCACCTGTCATTCCTACTTCACGATTGACGTATTTACCTGTCAGTGCTGATACAAGTGCTGTCGTAATGGTGATCCCTGCTGAAGGACCGTCTTTTGGGACTGCTCCTTCGGGAACGTGGATGTGAATATCATGTTTTTCGTGGAATGACTCGTCGATCCCAAGATCTTTCGCTTTCGAACGAACATAACTAAATGCCGTCTGAGCGGATTCCTTCATGACGTCTCCCAATTTACCTGTCAACACAAGCTTTCCTTTACCAGGTGCTAAGGATACCTCGATCTGTAAAGTATCCCCGCCAACGGTCGTGTAAGCAAGACCTGTTGAAACCCCGATTTGGTTTTCTACTTCTGCTTGACCATAACGGAACTTCTTCTTCCCCAGGAACTCTTCAATATTACTGGACGTAATCACGACTCGCTTCTTCTCACCGGAGACAATGATCTTCGCCGTTTTTCTACAAAGGGCTGCAAGGTGGCGTTCTAAACTCCTTACCCCGGCTTCTCTTGTGTAATAGCGAACAATATCGACAATCGCTTCATCCCTGACTTGAAGCTTCGATTTGTTTAAGCCATGATCTTTGATCTGCTTTTCTAATAAATGATGCTTCGCGATATTTAATTTTTCAAGCTCTGTATAACCTGCAATCGTAATGATTTCCATTCTGTCTCGGAGTGGACCGGGAATGGTCGATAAATCATTCGCCGTTGCGATGAACATGACCTTGGATAAATCATACGTTTCTTCAATATAGTGATCACTGAAGTTCGAATTCTGTTCTGGATCAAGTACTTCAAGCATCGCTGAAGAAGGATCACCTCTGAAGTCACTTGACATTTTGTCAATTTCATCAAGGAGGAAGACAGGGTTGATGGTACCTGCTTTTTTCATGCCCCTAATGATTCTCCCTGGCATCGCACCCACATACGTACGCCTGTGACCTCTGATCTCTGACTCATCCCTGACGCCTCCAAGAGAAATCCGGACAAAGTTTCGACCCAGTGATTCAGCCACCGAGCGGGCTAAGCTCGTTTTCCCGACACCCGGAGGTCCGGCAAGACATAGAATAGGTCCTTTCAGAGATCGTGTTAACTGTTGAACAGCCAGGTATTCAAGTACTCTCTCTTTTACCTTCTCAAGCCCGTAATGATCGCGGTTTAAGATCTGTTCAGAGCGATTTATATCTAATTGATCTTCCGTTTCAGTCGACCAAGGAAGGGATACAAGCCATTCGATATAATTACGTATAACGGAGCTTTCAGCAGAGCTTGATGGCACTTTCTCGTAGCGGGCCAACTCTTTCAATACAGTTCTTTCAACATCCTCCGGCATATCCGCTTGTTCAATCTTAGATGTCAAATCTTCAATTTCACCGGTTTTTCCTTCTTTGTCGCCTAATTCTTTTTGAATGGCTTTCATTTGTTCCCGTAAGTAGTATTCTTTCTGGGTTCTTTCCATGGAACGCTTCACACGCTGCCCGATTTTCTTTTCAAGGCTAAGCACTTCTTTTTCATTGTTAATGGTCTCGATCACCATTTGAAGCCGCTTCTTAATATCCAGTGTTTCAAGAACGTTTTGCTTTTCTTTCATCTTCAAAGGAAGATGGGAGGCTACGATATCCGCAAGTCTTCCCGGCTCTTCAATATCTGACACAGTGGAATACGTTTCGGCTGAAACTTTTTTTGATAGCTTTATGTATTGTTCGAAATAATTCAATAACGTCCTCATTAAAGCGTCTGTTTCTGATTCTTTCACATCGGAATCATTGAATTCCTTAACTTCCACTTCATAAAAGTCTTTTTGCTCGGTAAATGTTTCAATAGACGCCCTGTTTAAACCTTCAACCAGAACTCTGATCGTTCCATTGGGTAATTTAAGCATCTGCTTTACCTTTGTTAGAGTTCCCATTTCGTAAAAATCTTCTTGTGTTGGCTCATCTATATTCATATCTCTTTGAGTGGTTAAGAAAATTAAATGATCATCCATCATTGCTTTTTCTAAAGCTTGTACGGAGCGCTCACGTCCAACATCTAAATGCAAGACCATTGTTGGATACACAAGTAAGCCTCTTAATGGAAGGAGGGGAACCGTTAAATTATTTTGATTTGCCACATATAACACCTCCGAATTTTGCTCTAAGTCTTTGTACAATTCTAACTTATTTACTAGGTAGTGTCTATTAAATAGGTATTTACAACTTTATTCGAATCGTTTATCGCTTATTCCAGTTTCTCTTCCATTCAAAAACAAACCGATTCGGATAGACCCGAATCGGTCAACAGTCTATACACTCTTCTTATTTTGTTCTGTTATTAGATCAGTTTGCTGTGGTGTTTCCTTCATAAGAGCAAGATCCAATACTTCTTTAAGCTGTTTCACCGGGATCACTTCAATCCCCTCAATTTCACTTAACATTGCTTGCTGGTTATCATAAGGAATGATCGCTATGGTGGCACCTGCCAATTTTGCGCCCTTCACTTTCGCGGTCACGCCCCCGACTGGTTTCACAAGACCGTGGATACTGATCTCACCGGTAACAGCAATGGTATGTTTCACCGGGATACGGTAAATGGCAGAGTAGATACCAAGTGCCATGGCGATTCCGGCAGAAGGTCCGTCTACAGGGACTCCACCAGGAAAGTTTACATGAATATCATATTGATCAGCAGGTACTCCCATGGAACGGAGCACGGTAATCACATTTTCGATTGAGCCTTTCGCCATGCTTTTTCTACGGACTGATTTACTACGGTCCCCAATGCTTTCTTCTTCCACAATTCCCGTCACATTGATCAGTCCTTTATCCGTTGCCGGGATAACCGTTACTTCAATCTCTAGTAATGAACCCGTATTAGGGCCTGTTACGGCTAATCCATTTACTAGACCGATCGTTGCTTGTTCATTGATTTTTTTCTGATAGCGGGGAGAGAGCTGACTGGATTGGATGATCCACTCGAGTTCATGATCAAAGATTTCTTTTCTGTTTTCGGTAATGGCCACTCCAGCTGCAATCTGGACCATATTAACCGCTTCACGCCCATTACGGGCATAGGAGGCAAGGGTTTCAAGGCCCTTGTCACTAATCGACATCTCTACTTTTCCAACGGCTCTGGCAGCTACTTTTTTCACTTCATCATGCTCAAGCTCCCTAAAGAAAACTTCCATACATCTCGAGCGAATGGCAGGCGGAATTTCACTTGGGGTACGGGTGGTCGCACCGATTAAACGAAAATCTGCCGGAAGGCCATTTTTGAAAATATCATGTATGTGGGTAGGGATTTGATGATTCTCTTCATTATAGTAGGCACTTTCAAGAAACACTCTGCGATCTTCCAGAACTTTTAATAATTTATTCATTTGGATAGGATGCAATTCTCCTATTTCATCAATGAACAATACTCCTCCATGGGCATTCGTTACAGCCCCTTGCTTCGGCTGGGGAATCCCCGCTTGTCCCATGGCACCCGCTCCTTGATAGATTGGATCATGGACAGACCCAATCAATGGATCGGCAATTCCCCGTTCATCGAAACGTGCGGTTGTGGCATCCAGTTCAACAAAAACAGCTGCAGGTTTAAAAGGAGATTTAATATTTTTCTTGGCTTCTTCCAGGACCAGCCGGGCAGCTGCGGTTTTCCCGACTCCAGGCGGACCATAGATGATCACATGCTGAGGGTTCGGACTGCATAATGCCGCTTTTAAGGCTTTAATTCCATCTTCCTGGCCAACAATATCTTCAAAGCTTGATGGTCTTACTTTTTCTGCAAGAGGTTCAGTTAGTGAAATGGATCTCATCTTTCGTAGCTCTTCCATTTCCTTTTTTGACTCACGATCAATGGAAACTTTTTGCGTTCGCTGATTTTTCAATAGGTTCCAGAAATACAATCCAATGATGATTCCGAAGAATAATTGGATAAACAAAGCGATGCTAGTAAAGCTCATTCGTCTCCCTCCAAGTAGATACAAGTTGTTATCGGTTAGTATCTCCTTGACCCTGTGGGAATAAACAAAAAAATTCTGGTTCAAAAATGAGTAAAATTAATAAATATGGAACGACTACTGATGGTAAATAAGAGATAGTATGAAAACAAAGTCCGTTCCTTTCCGCTCCAGGCACAAGATTCCCCGGGGAGGAAGTCGAGCCTCTATTTCCCGCAGGAGTCAAGTGCCTTCCGCTACAATCCACTCTGTGCTTCTATTCCGACTGCCTAATGACAGAGGGTCTCCTGTACATCTGTTCACGAATCAAAAAAGCCAAGAATGATAACTCATTCTTGGCTTTACTTTAAGCTGTTAGGCTGATGTTTTTTCTTCGTTCGGATCGATCATGGTTCCATCTTCGAGCATTAGATGTGGAGCCGCATCTTCAAGGATTGTTTCTTTTGTAATGATACATTTTTTAATATCATCACGGGAAGGAAGATCGAACATTACATCCAGCATCATGGTTTCGATGATTGAACGTAGTCCGCGGGCGCCCGTTTTACGCTCGATTGCTTTTTTAGAGATTTCAAGCAGAGCATCTTCAGTGAACTCAAGCTCTACATCATCTAATTCAAGCATTTTTTGATATTGTTTTACCAACGCATTTTTTGGCTTTGTCAGGATTTCAACAAGCGCTTCTTCATCAAGAGGCTCAAGGCTTGAAATCACAGGTAAACGACCGATGAATTCTGGAATTAATCCAAACTTCAATAGATCTTCAGGAACAACTTTAGAAAGAAGGGATTTATCTTCTTTTACTTCAGCGTTTTTAGGATCAGAACCGAAGCCAATCACCTTTTGACCTAAACGGCGTTTAATGATTTGTTCGATTCCATCAAATGCTCCACCACAAATGAACAGGACATTGGACGTATCGATTTGGATGAATTCCTGATGAGGGTGCTTACGACCACCTTGTGGAGGAACGCTTGCTACCGTACCTTCAAGAATTTTCAGAAGTGCCTGCTGAACACCTTCACCTGAAACGTCTCTAGTAATGGATGGATTTTCAGATTTACGTGCTACTTTATCGATTTCATCGATGTAGATGATGCCTTTTTCAGCTTTTTCTACATCGTAATCAGCTGCCTGGATTAATTTCAATAGAATATTCTCTACGTCTTCTCCTACGTAACCAGCTTCAGTCAGTGAAGTGGCGTCAGCAATGGCGAAAGGAACGTTAAGAATACGAGCAAGTGTTTGAGCCAGTAACGTTTTACCGCTACCTGTCGGCCCGATCATTGCAATATTACTCTTGGACAGTTCAACGTCATCGACTTTACTGCTTGAGTTGATACGTTTGTAGTGGTTGTATACGGCTACAGCCAGAGATTTCTTTGCCTGATCCTGACCGATTACGTATTCGTCCAGAATTTCCCGGATTTCACGAGGTTTCGGAACGTCTTTAAATTCTACTTCTTCTTCCGTTCCAAGCTCTTCTTCTACGATTTCTGTGCAAAGTTCGATACATTCATCACAGATATACACACCTGGTCCAGCGACTAGTTTACGAACTTGGTCTTGTGTTTTTCCGCAAAAAGAACATTTTAGTTGTCCTTTTTCATCATTAAATTTAAACAATGATTTTCACCCCTTAGTTAAAACTTCATAAAATCGTGCTCTGTTTTCAATAAACGAACGATTTCTTACATCCCATTACCTAAAGTTATGTACTGCATTTTATCATATTATATGTTCGTAAAGAAATTGATACGATTCTTAAGAATCATCTTATTATGTAACACGCATTTTAGCAAATATTTTACATTCTAGTTAGTATCTTGTCCAATTGAAGTCAGGTAATGTAAGAAATCTAATTATGTATGTTCCTGGTGAAAAATAATGCAACCCCGTTAAATAAGCTTTTTCCAAAAATAGTGGTTCTTATTCTTGTTCGATGGATAAAGTTTCTTATTAGATAGAGTATAGTATTTTGGCTCATTTTGCCACAGAAACAAAAAACGCCTGGAGCAAACTCGTTTGCTCATTCGTTTTTTGTTTCTGTGGCAACTTTTCAGCAAAGCTTGAAAAGCGTGTGAAACGTTCGTTTTCACACGAATGAGCCAAAATACGGTGTAATATGACCGTTCATTGTACAAAACAAGGCACGAAGAAATCGCGCCTTGTTTGCTATTTTTATTATGCTACAGTTTTGCTATTTTCAACAAGGAATTCTACTGCTTTACGTACTTTAAGGTCAGCTTTAAGTGTGTCAAGGCCGCCTAGAGCTTGTTTGATGTTGTCAGCAGACATGTTGTATTGTTCTGCCATTTTGTTAACTTCTTCTTCTGCTTCTTCGTCAGTTACTTCAAGATTTTCAGCTGCAGCGATTGCTTCAAGTGTTAGGTTTGTGCGAACGCGTTTACCAGCGTCTTCTGTCATTTGACCGCGAAGATCTTCTTCTGTTTGACCAGAGAATTGGAAGTATAGGTCAAGGTTCATACCTTGCATCTGTAGACGTTGTTCGAATTCCTGCATCATGCGGTCTACTTCAGCCTTCACCATTACTTCTGGAATTTCAACTTCAGCGTTGTCAGAAGCTTTATTTACAAGAGTTTCACGAACGGCTGTTTCAGCTTCGTTCTTTTTAGACTCTTGAAGACGTTTTTCGATTTTTTCTTTAAGTTCAGCAAGCGTTTCAACTTCTTCGTCAGCGTCTTTAGCGAACTCGTCATCTAATGCCGGAAGTTCTTTCGCTTTGATTTCGTGAACTTTCACTTTGAATGTAGCAGGCTTACCAGCAAGTTCAGCTGCATGGTATTCTTCAGGGAAGTTAACTTCTACTTCTTTCTCTTCTCCAGATGCAACCCCGATTAATTGCTCTTCGAAACCTGGGATGAATTGACCTGAACCTAATTCAAGAGAATAGTTCTCAGCTTGGCCGCCTTCAAATGCTTCACCGTCAACGAATCCTTCGAAATCCATTGTGACAGTGTCGCCTTCTTCAGCTTTGCCTTCTTCTTTTACAGCTAGCTCAGCTTGTTTTTCTTGAAGTGAAGTAAGTTCAGCTTCAACATCTTCAGCTGTTACTTCTGTTTCCATTTTTTCTACTTCAAGACCTTTGTATTCTCCAAGCTTCACTTCTGGTTTCACTTGTACTTTAGCAGTGAAGATAAGCTCTTTGCCTTTTTCCATTTGCTCAACATCGATTTCCGGACGGTCGATTGGGTCGATTCCAGTTTCTTCGATTGCTTTCGCATACGCTTCAGGTAAGATGAAATCTAATGCATCTTGGTAAAGTGATTCCACACCAAAACGTTTTTCAAACATTCCGCGAGGCATTTTCCCTTTACGGAATCCTGGTACGTTAACTTGTTTTACAACTTTTTTGAATGCTGCGTCCAAACCTTCGTTTACTTTTGCAGCTTCAACTTCAATTGTAAGTACTCCTTGGTTTCCTTCTTGCTTTTCCCATTTTGCAGACATACTGTTCCCTCCAACAATCTATAATTGATCTTGTATTTTTACGCATAGTAGTAGATAGTCCCGTATGAATCTAGCACTATCATCGTAAATATATGAAAAACTTTTACATTACAACCATTACATTATAACATACAGCCACTGTCTTTCAACAGAGAGCATTTAAATATTAGGAGAGGAAATTTCCTCTAGCTCCTTAAGTCTTGTTAGAATCCACTGAGACTGTATGCTTTCAACCTGGTTTTTTAACTCTTCTTCCAGGATTGCATCGGCAAACATCCCTGCTGTGTAGTAAGCATACACCGAAGCGATTGCTTTCGGTTCCTCCTCAATTGTAAAAGGGTAGAGAAGAAAGGTATGCCTTTTCAGTAATTCTTGAGCGTGCTGAAATAGCGTAGGATTCGTTTGTGCCAGAAGATCGTCTAAAGAATCTGTGATCATCTTAAAGAAATCAGACGCGAACACATCTTCCAAAGCGGCAGGAGACACCTGCTCCTTCATCCCAAACTTCGCTACATCTACTTCTTTATCCATTCCATGCTCCCTTAAAACATTTAAGATCATCGTTTGCAGAAATGGGTGGGCGGCTGAATCCTTTAAAACTGCTAGCAACTCCCCTACGAACGGGTGAATGTTTCGATGAACCAGCTGTGCCACGATCAACGTCTGTACCTCCAGGCTCTTCCCGGATAGGATAGACGATTGATCCTCTTCTGATGCTTCTTCTTCAGGAATTGGCGCTTTTCCGTTAACTACTTTTTCACTGAATTGGAGTAGTTTCCTGAAATGCTCTTCTTTTTCAAAGGGCACTTCTTTTTCATCAAACAGGGCATTGATCGTGTCGACCACTTCCCTGTGCTGATGAAGCTGGATGAGAATCATCAAATACATATCTACCACTTCGAAGTAGTCCCCGATCCCTTCATGAAGCATCTCTTTACATATGTATCTGGCTTTGTCGTACTGCTTGCTTTCATAAAGAGATAGCACGAGTGCAGTATTAATATCAGGATTATCTGGTTCTAATTCATAGGCTTGCGTGAGCAACTGAGAGGATTCATGGACCTCTCCTTTCTCAAGTGCCTGCACACCCTTTTCCAGCAGCCGGTCCTTCAATCCTGGAAACTGGACGATTTTACCTTTTCCTTCATGGTTTCCCTTAGTCATAAAACGTACCTGCCTATATTTTTTAGTTTGTATTAGTTTAGCATGATATCTTTTGGATAACAAAAAAAGCCTACCCTTTTCAGGTAAGCTTTGTGTATGTAGGATTTATGGCGTCCCAGGAGAGATTCGAACTCCCGACCGACGGCTTAGAAGGCCGTTGCTCTATCCTGCTGAGCTACTGGGACGTGATTTGTTTTTCAAGGACAATATTTATTATATTCACATAGCATCAATAAGTCAACAGATTTTCAAAAAAAGTTTTATTTATTTTTCCGGGACCGTTTTTTCTATCTGTACTATTGGAAGAGAACCCGCCGTGGCAGGTTCTCGCAATGATTTTACAATTGAAAGGATTGAGTCAATTCGTCCAGAGCCACATGATCATGCGTTAAGAATGTTACCTTTATTTGCTGCTCGTTTGCTTCTACCAATGCGTAGGTGCGTTCTCTCCTGCCCCTTGGCAAAACAATACTTCCCGGATTCAAGAACAAAGTGCCATTATTCAATTCTGCACCTAGTGTGTGTGAATGGCCAAAGAAAACAAATTGTGCTCCTACTTCTTCTGCTTTATAACGCAGCTTCATGAGTGACATTTTAATTCCATACAGATGACCGTGTGTCGCCATGATTGAACTGCCCTGTACCTTTTCAATAAGGTCGTCGGGTAGCCTGGCATCCATATCACAGTTTCCCCTCACTACAAGGTAGGGGGATAATGCCGGGTCATCCGCACTTAATTCAGAATCCCCGCAGTGTACCATGGCATCTACGGTAGAATGATATTTCTCCGATAGCTCCAACAGCTCTTCTTTTGAACCGTGACTATCACTTACAACCAATAGTTTCATTCCGCTCACCCTTTAAATAAAGTCTGAGATCATGTTTTTAAGTTTTTTTAATGCATTTCCACGATGGCTGATTTGACTTTTCTCTTCTTGAGTTATCTCAGCCATGGATTTTCCAAGAGTAGGGACGAAGAAAATCGGATCGTACCCGAACCCATTCGTTCCTCTTTTTTCTTGTAAAATCATGCCTTCGCATGTTCCTGTAACGGTTTTAGTTTCTCTATTAGGTCCGGCAATCGCTAAAACACAGTGAAAGCGTGCGGTACGGTCGGATTCTTCAACAGATTCCAGTTCGCTTAACACCTTCTCCATGTTCGCCTCGTCACTCTTTTCTTCACCGGCATAGCGTGCAGAATACACTCCCGGACGACCTTCCAACGCATCGATGGCCAATCCGGAATCATCTGCGACCACCAGTTCACCTAAAATTTCCGCAACCGTTTCAGCTTTCAGAATGGCATTTTCCTCAAACGTTTCACCGGTTTCTTCAACATCGTCAATGTGAGGAAGGTCTAGTAATGTTTGTACCTCATATCCATATGGAGCAAACATATGTTGAAATTCTTTTGCTTTTCCCCTATTTTTAGTGGCTATGATCACTCGTTTTGTCATCTACAATCTCACCCCTTTATTGAAATCTCTTTACTATTTCACCTAATGATTGCTGCTGAATTTGGAATAGCTCGTGGATTCCTTCTTGCCCGAGTTTTAACAGTTGATGCAATTGGTCCATTGTAAAGGTCGCTTCTTCCCCTGTTCCCTGCAGCTCTACAAATTCCCCTTCACCCGTCATGATGATGTTCATATCCACTAATGCGCTGCTATCTTCAATATAATTCAAATCAAGAACCGCCCCGTGCTCTTCCACAATCCCCACACTTGTGGCTGCCAGGAAACTTTTCAGTGGAAAAGATGAGATTTTTTTGCTGTCTTGAAGCTTGGCCACCGCGATTGCAGTAGCAACGAAAGCTCCCGTGATCGAAGCCGTTCTCGTCCCTCCGTCAGCTTGAATGACATCACAATCAATCCAGATTGTACGTTCTCCTAAAGCATCTAAATCGACCACAGACCTTAACGCCCTTCCAATCAGACGTTGAATTTCCATTGTTCTTCCTGAAACCTTCCCTTTAGAAGACTCACGAATGTTTCTCGTTTCCGTTGCTCTTGGCAACATGGAATATTCAGCCGTGATCCACCCTTTTCCACTGTTTCTCATAAAAGGAGGCACTCGTTCTTCGATGCTGGCATTACAAATGACTTTCGTTTCTCCAACCGTTATAAGGACGGATCCTTCCGGATGTTTCACATAATCAGTTTCGATCTCAATATTCCGCAATTGATTCTTTTCTCTACCATCTGTTCTCATATCATTACCTCCTGTATTATCGTACGTTATGTAAAAACGGTCTAATCAAAAATAGAAGAGGCGGCATTATGCCAACCTCTTTTGGATGCTTCTATAATAGTATATCAAAAAATTGTTATTTAAAAACTAATTGCATTCACATTTTCTGGTCTTGTCACTGGTTCTGTGATGGCTTCGCCGTCTTTAGACACTACCGTTGCTTCACCATTCACTAAAACAGAGACTCCTTTAATTCCTTTTTGCTCCGTTAAAGAGAGAACGAGAGAATTTAACATATGTTCAGAAACCATTTTTTCTTCAAGGCTTCCATATACTGCTTCATTAAAATTCAATGTAACGGTTCCATCCTCAAGCTTCGGTTCGTCTAATAGTTTCGCACCTGTAAAATCACTTGCAAGCGAAGAGGAATACCCTGGACCGTCAATCAATTCATTCACAACTGCGGTGACTTCATCCACTGAATTTGAGCTCACGCGCTTGGTAACAGGGACGTAATACGATTTATCATCGGTTTGGGATACATAATACACCGTTAACGGTTTTGTACTGGTAGGATCCACCACGCCTGAAGTATCTACGTTAATACCGACTTTTCTAGTCAATCCTTTTTCATCAATCGGCGTTCCGTTAACAGGCATTTCAGTCAGTGGATATCCGTTCACTCTAAGCTCTACTTTTTCAACAGATTCAAATTGAGTAAGCGTCCACGTGACGGATTGAAGAATTTTCTGCTCATCTTCTGGCTGGTAGTTATTGAACTCAGGAGAGAAATCGGCAATGGCCGTTCCGTCTTTCATATCGACCGTCACTTGCGTATCTGCCGGAAGAACGGCTCTAAAACCATTCGGCAGCACATTTTGAACCGGTCCATTTACGACCAGATACTCAAGGGCTTGTTTAGCCACACTTTCTTCACCTGGGAGCGGCAGTGATTGTGAGACAACATATCCATTTTTGTCGATCAAATAAAGCTCTGTCATGACCGTTTCTGCATTAGCTTCTTCCTTGCTCACCTCTTTTTCTGCGTCTTCTCCTTTAGCCGTATCCACTTTCTCCCCTTCTTTTAAGTAGGATAGGTCTTGAGGAGGATCGATTTTCTCTTTATCATCACCGAAACTAAGTAACCCACAACCTGAAAGATATACAGAAGAAGCTAAAACCGTTACAGCAATAGACACCTTTGCTTTTTTTGCCATTGGGAAACCTCCTAAAAGACAGTTTGTACTAATATATATACGAGCCCGCTCTTTAAAATAGACCGAAACTTTTTGAAAATAAAAGAACCACCCGATCACAAGATACTAATCCTGTAATCGAATGGTTTCAGCTTTCACTTCTCCAACTGTCAGCCAATCGGAGGCAATGCGTGAAAAGATGGCCGAAGACCCTGTGTTGAAAAAGCGGTGTTCAGGCTTTTGTACTCCCCTGTATAGGAGATTGTAATAATCAAGAATTGTACTTACTTCCCGTGCCGTTTCATCTCCGGAGCTTATTACACTGATCTCCCGACCCAAGTAGGCTTTGATCTTAGGTTGCAATAGCGGGTAGTGGGTGCACCCCAGAATCAACGTATCGATATCCGTATTTTTAATAGGGCGGAGAGTCTCTTCTACAATTTCGTCCGCCATGGAGCTATTGTATTCCCCACTCTCTACTAAAGGGACAAATTTCGGACAGGCCAGTGACGTGACATCCAAGCTGCCGTGCAGGGAGTGGAGCGCTTCTACATAGGCACCGCTATTAATCGTCCCCACTGTTCCAAGGACACCGATTCTCTTATTATGAGTATGCTTGATTGCCGCTCTGGCCCCAGGGTGAATGACGCCTATGACCGGGATGTCCAAATGGGTCTGAATTTCATCCAGCACAACCGCAGTGGCGGTATTACATGCGATGATCAGCATTTTCATATCATATTGCATTAGATATTGGGTCATTTCCCATGTGAATGCTTTCACTTCTTGAGCTGTTCTGGGTCCATAGGGACAACGGGCTGTGTCACCAAGATAGTAGATGGTCTCTTTCGGTAGCTGACGCATCACTTCTCTGGCAACGGTAAGCCCACCTACCCCAGAATCAATGATGCCAATTGGTTGAATCACGTTTATTCCCTCATTCTGTTTTCATTTCTTGATGAAGCTTTGCCAAATTACCTTTCAATAGTAACACTTCTTGTTCGGAGAAATCCGTCAGGACACTCTGTAAATAATTTTGCCTTTTATTGATGACTTCTTCAATAATTCTTTCGCCCTCTTTTAGCATATGAATTCGGACGACCCTGCGATCATTTTCATCCTTCACACGTTCCACCAACTGATTTTTCTCCATTCTATCAACGAGATCGGTTGTGGTGCTGCAGGCAAGGTACATTTTATTCGAGAGATCACCAATGGTCATGTCACCATATTCAAATAGCCACTGCAGCGCGATGAACTGGGGCGGAGTGATGGTGTATTGACTTAATATTTCCCTTCCTTTTTGTTTAATGATTGATGATATGTAGCGCAGGTCTTTTTCTATATCTGCAACAACTTGTAGTTCTCCAATGATTTCTTTAGAATTCGTCATGATTACTCTCCTTTTAAAATCAGAAACTGGACTTGTACTCCTTATTGTAAACCGGAATCGATCACATAAGACCTTCCTGTTTTAGCTTCTATTATATTATGGGACAAAAGCGGCCATTCTTTCAGCCTAGACTTCCCCTACTAGCATTTTCGCCTTTTTCGGATGAAAATTCAAGACAAGTTCGCAAATGGTCCGGAACTAAAAGAGACTGACTCTCATTCAAACATTAATAGGTATCCGCGGAAGACCCGTTAATTGTTTGGCATTAGAATCAGTCCCTTACATTTAAAGCTTGAGTTCCCCCATGCGAAGAAGCTCTACAACAGCTTGAGATCGCCCCTTCACTCCAAGCTTTTGCATGGCGTTGGAAATATGATTTCGAACTGTTTTCTCGCTAATAAATAGATCACTAGCTATTTCTTTAGTTGTTTTGTCTTGAACTAACAGTTCGAATACTTCTTTTTCTCTTTTGGTGAGCAACGGTTTGTGTGTAAAATCATTGTCCTTCAATTATGGTAACCCTCCTTGCCTTCGCCAGCTTTAAACCGCGGGGATGGGTATTGTTGGTCGTCAGAATATCATATGTGAAGGGAGGGTTTAGAGTGACATAGAGGAGAAAGTTAAATGAAAAATAGGCAACGGTTTTTATAACACACTACGATGAGCTGGAAACCGCCCTTTTGCAATCAAGCTTTGCCTTCATTTCTTCCGTCCAAGGGACACCTTTTCCGGTCTGTTTTGATATTTGGACCATGGTTCCTCTACCTGTAAAGCAAACCTCTTCTTTTTCATTCAGACCCATATAGTGTAAATCCACTGAAGATTTCCCCACACTATTCGCCTTTACACACACCTTGAGCTGTTCGTCGAAGAATACTTGTTTGACAAAATCACATTGTAAATCCGCAACGACAGGAATCGTATCGTGTTCAGGTTTTACCCAGTTTTGCATAAACCCTTTGTGTTTAAAAAATTCGATTCTAGCTTCTTCGAAATAAGTGAATGGAATTGTATTGTTCATATGTCCAAACATATCAGTCTCGGAAAACCGAACTTTTATATGGATTGAAAACGAAAATTCTTTTTGCCATGTTACTATATCTTCAATGTATGTAAAATGCTTCAAATTGGCTCCTCCTTTTGGGAAATGAATATAGAATATGTAAATGAATGATCATTCATTATTATAAGCTTTTTCTGAAAAATAAGAAACCTCAAAAGCAAAAAAACACTTTCCCAAAGGAAAGTGTTTTTTGTTTACCTGTTAATCAACCATATGGTCGCTTCCGAAGAAGTTTTTAAACATTTGGAAAGTTGTCTCTCTGTTCAGTGCTGCAATCGAAGTCGTTAGAGGAATCCCCTTAGGACATGATTGAACACAGTTTTGAGAGTTCCCGCAGTTTGCAAGGCCTCCGTCACCCATGATCGACTCCAGACGCTCATCCTGATTCATGGCACCCGTTGGATGGGCATTGAACAAGCGGACTTGAGATAACGGGGCAGGACCGATGAAATCAGACTTACTATTTACGTTAGGACATGCTTCCAAACAAACACCGCAAGTCATACACTTCGATAATTCATATGCCCACTGTCGTTTCTTCTCAGGCATACGAGGTCCCGGACCAAGATCGTATGTTCCATCAATCGGAATCCATGCTTTTACTTTCTTTAGGCTGTCGAACATGCGGCTGCGGTCTACCTGCAGGTCACGAACAACAGGGAAAGTACGCATAGGCTCCAAGCGGATCGGTTGTTCCAATTGATCAACTAAAGCGGTACAAGACTGTCTTGGTTTCCCGTTGATCACCATTGAACAAGCTCCACATACTTCTTCCAAACAGTTCATATCCCAGTTAATCGGAGTAGTATGTTCCCCTTTTGCATTGACCGGATTACGACGGATTTCCATCAGTGCAGAAATAACGTTCATATTCGGACGGTAATCAAGCTCGAACTCTTCTTGGAAAGGGGCTGTTTCCGGGCCATCTTGACGAGTAATGATAAAACGGACTCTTTTGTTTTCACTCATCATTTATTTCCCCCTTTTTTCTTAGAATAGTCACGCTTCCGTGGTGCAATCAGTGAAGTATCTACTTCCTCGTAATGGAATTCAGGTGAATTCGTTGCAGCATTGAATTTAGCCATTGTTGTTTTCAGGAATTCTTCATCATTACGTTCAGGGAAGTCAGGTTTATAGTGAGCTCCTCGGCTCTCGTTACGATTTAAAGCACCGATTGTAATAACACGGGCAAGTTGCAGCATGTTCCACAATTGACGTGTGAATGTTGCCCCCTGATTGCTCCATTTAGCCGTGTCATTGATATTGATGTTTTGGTAACGTTCCATTAATTCCTGGATTTTTTCATCTGTCTGTTTCAGCTTATCGTTATGACGTACAACGGTCACGTTATCCGTCATCCACTCACCAAGTTCTTTATGAATGACATAGGCATTCTCAGTACCATTCATGGACATGATGTTGTTCCATTTTTCTTCTTCCTGTTTTACATAGCGGTCGAATAAAGAAGAAGGTACGGATTCAACCGTTTTCTCAAGCCCTGCAATATATTTAATAGCATTAGGACCTGCAACCATACCACCATATATAGCGGATAGTAATGAATTCGCTCCTAAGCGGTTACCTCCGTGCTGAGAATAATCACACTCACCGGCAGCGAATAAACCAGGGATATTGGTCATTTGATCATAATCCACCCATAGTCCACCCATTGAATAGTGAACCGCAGGGAAAATTTTCATTGGTACTTTACGTGGGTCATCACCCATGAACTTCTCATAGATTTCGATGATCCCGCCAAGCTTAATGTCGAGCTCTTTCGAATCTTTATGAGAAAGGTCCAGGTAAACCATGTTTTCACCGTTAATACCTAGCTTCTGGTTTACGCACACATCAAAGATTTCACGTGTGGCGATATCACGTGGTACAAGGTTTCCATATGCAGGATACTTCTCTTCAAGGAAGTACCAAGGCTTTCCATCTTTATATGTCCAGACTCGTCCACCTTCACCACGGGCCGATTCACTCATGAGGCGAAGCTTATCGTCCCCAGGAATGGCTGTCGGGTGAATTTGAATGAACTCACCATTTGCATAATAAGCACCTTGTTGATAGACGATCGATGCGGCTGAACCTGTATTAATGACAGAGTTCGTGGATTTACCGAAGATAATTCCAGGGCCTCCAGTTGCCATGATCACGGCATCAGCTGCGAATGATTTAATTTCCATCGTTTGAAGGTTTTGAGCAACGATTCCTCTTGCCACTCCTTCGTCATCCACCACGACTCCAAGGAATTCCCAACCTTCGAACTTATTCACTAGCCCAGCTACTTCATGACGACGAACCTGCTCGTCCAAGGCATACAATAATTGTTGACCAGTCGTAGCACCAGCGAAAGCTGTTCTATGATGCTGTGTTCCACCGAAACGACGGAAGTCCAGTAAGCCTTCCGGTGTACGATTAAACATTACGCCCATACGATCGAGTAAATGAATAATTCCAGGTGCTGCTTCAGTCATTGCTTTAACAGGCGGTTGATTCGCTAAGAAATCCCCACCATACACTGTATCATCAAAATGTTCCCAAGGAGAGTCTCCTTCTCCCTTGGTATTAACGGCTCCGTTAATACCACCTTGTGCACATACAGAGTGAGAACGCTTAACGGGTACCAGAGAGAATAAATCTACTTGCGTTCCTTTTTCTGCTGCTTTAATTGTGGCCATCAGGCCGGCTAAACCGCCACCGACAACGATGATTTTGCCTTTACTCATCGTGACTCACTCCTTTTCCTACCATACTTCGAGAGCACTTATTTAATCTATTAGACTCGTATCTATTTCTTCTTATACGAAGGCGAAAATTGCACGCATACCGACAACCGATAACGCTACAAAGATTCCGATCGTAACATATGTAGCAATTAATTGAGAACGAGGTGAAACTGTAATTCCCCAGCTCACGCAGAATGACCATAAACCATTCGCAAAGTGGAAGATCGTGGAAAGGACACCCAGCACATAAAATCCTAGCATAAATGGATTCGATAAGATGTTTTCCATCATTTGAAAGTTCACTTCAGCCCCAAATGCTGCTGCTACCCTTGTTTCCCATACATGCCAAGTAACAAAAATGAATGTGATTACTCCAGATACACGTTGAAGTAAAAACATCCAGTTACGGAAATAACCAAACTTACTTGCATTGTTCTTAGAAGTGAACGCAATGTAAATTCCGTAGATTGCATGGAAATACAATGGAAGGAAGATGATAAAAATTTCAAGGATATAACGGAAAGGTAAACTTTCCATGAAGTGTGCCGCCTGGTTAAATGATTCTTCCCCGCCAGTGGCAAAATGGTTCACGACTAAATGTTGTGTTAAAAATAATCCAACTGGAATAACACCTAGCAATGAATGAAGCCTGCGATAATTAAATTCTCGATTTCCAGCCATGATTTACCCCCCTTAATGATAAAATATGAATTCGTTTTCTAATGAATTTTTAAGAATGATTAGACGACGATACATATTTTATATTGTAACAATAATGTGACATGTCCATTTTACTCCCAAGGAGTGGAAGCGTCAAGAAAACGTATACATAATTTCGACAATACCGCAAAAATATTTTCAATTTATTGATAACAGAAAAGATGAGGTATTGCCACGTTAAATGTTCGAAAATTCAAATAAATATCAAATAAAAATTATATCACCAAAATATCCCAAGGTCATTTTTCAAGGTATGGGATGATAAATCCCCTTTTCATGTATATAATAGTTTTATAGAAAGAGGGGATTTACTTGGAACAGAAAAAAGAAGAAGTACATCAACCGTCCGTTCCAATCTTCGGATATGAAATGTTACGCGACATATTGATTCCAGAAATTTTAGGAAAGCATACACCCGATATACTATACTGGGGTGGAAAACAGCTCTCTCGGAAATTCCCCCTTCAGTCATCAGAGGAACTGATATCGTTTTTCGCTGAAGCCGGCTGGGGAACCCTTACACTGCTGGAACAAAAAAAGAATGAGATGACCTTTGAAATAAGCGGTCCGGTGTTAGAACGACGCCTTGCTTTAAAGTCGGATGTAACATTCAAACTGGAAACGGGCTTTCTAGCCGAACAAGTACAGTTACAAAAGAAATGTGTGGCAGAGGCTGCCGACGAACTACATAAACGGAGTCATTCAGTGAAAGTGATTGTAAGATGGGACGAGAAAGACAAAGTAGAATAATCCTTATCCACATCCTTTTCATACTCATACTCTAATAAAGGGTTGCCCATGACGGGGCAACCCTTTTTCACTTGTTCCGCTTACTGCTCCATTAGTATTATAACGTGATTTCTTCCATTTTCACCGCGTCCAGGTTAAATGCAGTATGTAGGACGCCTGCTGCTTTTTGCATATTTTCCTCGTCTACGACAGCAGATACTTTGATTTCAGACGTACTGACCATTTTCACCACAATGTCGTTTTGAGCTAACACTTCGAACATTTCCGCTGCCACCCCTGGATTTGAGATCATACCGGAGCCAACGATCGAGACTTTTGCAAGCTCACTTTCATGCTCAACATGGGTAAAGCCTAATTGCTCTTTGTTTCGTTCCAGAACAGCAAGGGTTTCATCCAGGTCTTGTTCTTTAATAGAGAATGATAAATTGGTCGTATTCTGATCGGTTTGGCTTTGAATGATAATATCTACATTCAGGTGATTTTTGGCTAAGGTGGTAAACACTGAAGATAGTCCCGTTAATGCGTTTCCTAGTCCAAATACAGTTACACGGATGATTTCACCTTCAAATGCTACGCCCCTCACGATCAGGTTTTGTTCCATGCTTGCTTCCTCCTCAATATACGTTCCTTCAATTTTTTCAATACTGGATCTGACTTCTAAAGGAATTTGATAATTCTTGGCAAATTCCACTGCCCGTGGATGCAGGACTCCAGCCCCTAAATTAGCGAGTTCCAACATTTCATCATATGAAATGGACGGTAATTTCCTTGCTCCTTTAATATAACGCGGGTCCGTTGTGTATACCCCGTCTACATCTGTATAAATATCACAGCGCTCTGCTTTCAGAGCAGCCGCGATCGCAACGGCGGTTGTATCCGATCCGCCACGACCGAGTGTTGTAATTTCCCCCGATTCCGTCATGCCTTGGAATCCCGCTACGATCACCACTCTTCCCGATTGAAGGTGACTCACCATCTTTTCAGTATGAATATTGGTGATCCTCGCATTGCTGTGAACGGATTCCGTCTCGATCCCGGCCTGCCAGCCTGTGAATGAGATGGCATCATGTCCGGATTGAATCAGGGCCATCGTGAGGAGCGAAATGGTCACTTGCTCTCCAGTAGAGAGAAGCATATCCATTTCTCTCTTACTTGGTTGCGATGTAATTTCCCTCGCCAATCCAACGAGTGTATCCGTCGTTTTCCCCATCGCGGATACCACGACCACAACATCATTTCCTCTTTCTTTTTCTTCTGCGATTCTTGACGCAACATTTTGAATTCTTTCCACAGACCCTACTGAAGTCCCACCGAATTTTTGAACAATAATACTCACTGCTTCTCCCTCTTTCTCACTCGAGTGCTTGATTAAGACTCATTCTTTGATGGTGAAGAGTACAATCACAAATCATCCTAAACGTTCATGGAACAGGTTCAACACCTGCGCTGGATAATAAAAAAAGCAATGAGAATAATATCTCATTGCTTTATGAACATACAGCAGAACATACTAAATAGGTTCATGGGCATTGTGAGATAGCTCTCCAAGATTGAATCATCTTGACAATCCTACATTTCTTAAACGTAGAACCAGCGGAATCAGCATGAGACCAAAACCACTTCGGCGACTCTCCCCTTTCCAGGCATCTCAGCAGAGCTCATACTCCTCTTTACCTGTACTTTTGAAGTTCGCACCTCTATCACCACTTTAAAAAGTGATAATGTTATAAATTTTCGTTAATTATAGCACACAAAAAATTGTGATTCAATGCACAATTCAAAATAAAATTCATTTTATTTTTGATTCACATCGAAAACCTTTTTGATATTTAGTAGGAGCGAGTAGTGGTTGAGTTCCGCTACAGGTGCTCGCTTTCCGCGGGGCGTGAGTTGAGCCTCCTCGGGCTTCGCCCTGCGGGGTCTCAACTTTCACGCTATTCCCGCAGGAGTCGAGCACCTTCCGCTACAATCAACTATCATAGTCAACAAGTTACTTAGAAACCATTATAAAAACAACACTCTTTTAAATATGAACTCAATCAAAAGAAAGCACATACTTCCTTGTTTCTACAATTACCTACTTCAATTTCTCAGCCAATACCTTAGCCACGGCTTCCGGAATCCCTATCTCTATAAACTCTTCCACCGTTGCTTCTTTCATCTTCTTCATGGAACCAAAGTGCTTGAGAAGCTGCTTTTTCCGCTTTGGTCCTATGCCGTCAATGTCATCGAGGGTGGACTGGAATGCGCTTTTTCCTCTGAGCTGTCTGTGGAACGTGATGGCGAATCGGTGGACTTCATCCTGGATCCGCTGAAGTAAGTAGAATTCCTGGCTTCTCTTTTCAAGAGGAACGATTTGCAATGGATTCCCATATAGCAGTTCCGATGTCTGGTGCTTATCGTCTTTCGCAAGGCCGCCAAGTGGGATATCCAACCCCAATTCATTCTCAATGACATCCCTCGCCGCTTCAATCTGCCCTTTTCCCCCATCGATGATAATGAGATCGGGTAAAGGAAGTCCATCTTTTAATACTCTCGAATACCGTCTGCGTACGACCTCCCGCATGGAGTCATAATCATCTGGCCCCTTGACGGTCTTAATCTTATACTTTCGATACTCTTTCTTCGCAGGTTTCCCGTCCAGGAAAACGATCATCGCAGACACAGGATCCGAACCCTGAATATTTGAGTTATCAAATGCTTCAATCCGGAAAGGAGTATAAATGCCCATATGCTCTCCGAGACGTTCGATCGCTTTAATCGTCCGTTCTTCATCTCTTTCAATCAAGGCGAACTTTTCTTCAAGTGCCTGTTTGGCATTCTTTTCGGCAAGCTTGACCAACTCTTTCTTCTTTCCTCGTTGAGGCTTGGTGATTTTCACCTCGATCAGCTTAGCCGCCAATTCTTCATCAATCTCCTCAGGCAAGAAAAGTTCCTTTGGCTTAAAGTGATTGGATTTCGAATAAAATTGACCTAAGAAAGTCAGAAATTCGTCCTCGGGTTCATTATAGAGTGGAAAGAGTGATACATCTCGTTCAATGAGCTTGCCTTGACGCACAAAGAATACCTGTACACACATCCAGCCTTTGTCAACGGAATATCCGAACACATCCCGATCAGTGAAATCGGTCATGGTCATCTTTTGCTTTTCCATTGTCGCTTCAATGTGTAGGATTTGATCGCGGAATTCCTTCGCTCTCTCAAATTCCAGATTCTCTGCTGCTTCATTCATTTTCATCGTTAATTGATTCTTGATATCTTTATATCCGCCATTCAGGAACCTGGAAATTTCGTCAGTCATTTCTCTATAAGTGTCTTTACTAACTTCTTTGATACAAGGAGCCAGACATTGACCCATATGATAGTAAAGACATGCACGATCGGGAAGGGTCGTGCATTTTCGTAACGGATACAGCCGATCCAGAAGCTTTTTTGTTTCATTAGCGGCTCCTGCGTTGGGATACGGACCAAAGTAACGCCCTTTACCCCTTTGGACTTTGCGGGTCGTAATAAGTCTTGGATGTCTCTCGTTTGTTAACTTGATAAACGGGTAGCTTTTATCATCCTTTAGCATGACATTGTATTTAGGATCATATTTTTTGATCAGGTTCATTTCAAGCACCAGGGCTTCCAGATCCGATGAGGTCATGATGTACTCGAAGTCCTCAATTTCACCTACCAACCGTTGAGTCTTTGCATCATGAGAACCGGTGAAATAAGAGCGCACACGATTCTTCAATACTTTCGCTTTCCCCACATAAATAATCGTACCTTGTCTGTCTTTCATTAAATAACAACCGGGTTGATCCGGTAATAGAGCTAATTTATTCGTAATGGTAGGGTTCATCGACTCTCTCCCTTCTTATCTGTCCATTTATAGACGGTGATGGTTGAATAAACAGGATCGAATAGCTCCTGTGATTGGGATACTTGGACTTTTTCTATTTTTTCATCAAGGTTTTCAATACCCTGTTGTTTGAATCCATTAACCACAGATCCGGTCAGATAGATTTCTTTATCCATATGCTGAATGTCTTGAAGGAATTGAGAATAGGTTAACACTCGCTTATGTGAGTAAGGTGCATCCAGATAGGAGTATACTCTTGTTTCTTCCCATGTGTATACCATAATCGGACTTTCCTCATTTTTTTCTGAGAAGTATGACTCTGTTTTGTATACGGCGGGTGCAGAAGAGTGATAATCGGTCAACACACCCACACTCGTTCCTATATGCAAAATAAACCACAGGCTCAGGGTGATGATCTTCATTGTATTGAGATGTTTCATCCATCCTATTAACAAGAAAAATCCTACTAATATGGCCAGAGGCAGAATATGTCTCGGTTTATCAATATTTTGTGCAAATAATCCCCAGATAAAATAAGAGACGAATGAAATAAGGAGCAATACAGTGCCTGTACCAGGTTTAGACCACTTCCCAGTATTTTTTACACTTAATAAAAATAGAACCGCAGTGATGACCGTAATAGTAAGTGATTGTGTCAACAGTCCGTTCCAGCCTATATTGATATATATATAATTCCATAACCTTTCAAAAAATCCTGTATCGGGCTCTACCGTTCCTCCCCATTCCGTAAAGTGTCCGTCTGTAAAACCAAAGGCAATCTGTAGCAGAGTCTTGAGGCTCCCTGCATTGGCGGCCAGTGCCGATAGCCACACTCCTTGAGAAAGTATGAGAAGAATCAGATGAAAAGCGATGGCTTTCACTTTTTCTGGACCACTGCCGCTCTCCTTCCAAAACACAAACCAATAGTAGAGAATCCCCACACCAAATGCGATATAGGATAATCGTATTCCCATCAAAATGGCGAATAGGAGAACGGGAAGAACAGCCGCATTCTTCGTCTTCAGTATGACAGCCCTGTGCAGACTCCATAAATACCACCATAATACCGGGATAGCTGCACCTTCACTCATGGCTTGAACGGTCATCGCACTCGGATAAGAAAGGGAAAATAGTAATAGGGTAGCAATGATGGCTTTTCTTCTCTCTAGGTAATGGCCAAACAGCCAATATACAGGAAGAGTTGAGCTAACCAGCAAAATCGTATTAAAAAGCTGAAGGGATAAAACCGCGTCATCAATAATGGTGTGAACCACCATTCCCCCGAAAATAAAAAAAGGATAGCCTGGAAAATGAGGCTGCATCTTCAATAAATCAAATTCGATGACTCCGAGAGCATAATCAACTTCGTCCCAGCTTGAAGCATAGGGCGGAAGCAATATAAGTCTGTATATAAAGTACAGGCTGAAAACAACCAGTATACTTATCATCCATTTGTCCAAATGTTTATCAATCATTGTTTTTCTCCTGTTTCTCTCCAAATAAAAACCAACTCAGTTTGAAAACCTTCTTAGCCTATTGTAAGGCTTTATTAGAAAGGTTTCCAATCATGAGTTGGTTCAGGGGGGTTTAAGCATTTATTGATTTCACATCATCCGATTTTTTGATTGTCTTTTTCTGTTGTTCCATCCCCGCAGGCACGGACTTTCGATTAAAAGGGTTAATGAGTTTATCCGTTCGGATTAAGTATATCCATAAGAATACGAATCCGAAGTAGAGCCAATAGGCAAGCACTTGTTCAATCGTTGGATTGTGGCTATAGCCGAACATTGCCGCCATGAACAGACCGACTTGACCGCTGATCAGAACCTCATTACCTGTGTCTCTCTCATAGTGAAGCTCATCTTGAAAGTGCTCAGGCATAATCTCCACAAGATTATATACTTCATCAGGTTTCCCTTCTGCTGTTGTATATAAGGAGCCCATGATCCCAAGATCCTGAAGAATCCCTACTCCTTGAACAAGTAACCCTGCTGCGATGAACATAATCAGCAATCCTGTCACATTAAAGAATGTTTTCAATTTGAATTTCATGGCACCTGAGAAGAACGCATAGCCAAGAACCATGGCAAGTAATAGTCCACTAAGTGCCCCGTAGCTTGTGAATACTTTCGTAACGTCTCCTCCACTGATGGCAGCGAAGAAAAATACGGTTTCGACACCTTCACGAAGGACGATCAAGTATGAGTGAATGATCATCGCTGATACACTGCCTGCCGTTAAGGCGGCATTGATCTTCTTCTCCATTTCCGTGTTGATCCCTTTGGACTGCTTCCTCATCCAGCCGACCATATGAGTCAGCAGGAAGACGGATGCAAACATGATCCCCACCTTCAAGTAAACTTCAGCTCCAAAACTCGAGAACCCGGTCAGGACGACCTGGAACAGTAGAGCAACCAAAAAGCTGGATACGAGGGCAAGCAATACTCCTACGTAAACCCATTTCTTATATTTGTCTGCTTTTAATCTTGTAAGATAAGATAGAATCAACCCTACAATCAGAATCGCTTCTAAAGACTCTCTCAGTGTAATCAAAAATGCTTGAAAATCCACTTTGTTTCCCCCTTTGATACCCCGTACCCCGGTGCTACTGTTTATTTTTACGTTTATTGATCGTAATCAGTATAATTAGAATCAAGACCAGTGCTAGTGAGAAGTAGAGCCAGAAGCTTGAGCTTCCCCCTTCACCTATCCCATCTAAAAATCCCAGATTCTCTTCGTTCAGATGACTTTCATCCGCTTTCTCAGAAGGAATCGGAAATAACGGTCGAAGTTCTTTAATGATCGATTCAACTTCTTTATCGAAAGCTTCAGGATCATTATCTTTGCTTCCAATCCCGAACAAACCGGGATTTCCCAAGGAATTTAACGCAGTATCGAATGCAGCATACATCTTGTCTGCCTCTTCCTGGCTTTTTTCTTCAACAACAAATGGTTCCAATACATTAAACGTCCCTCTCGCTTTAGCAAGAAGAAGTTTCGCCTGCCCATAATCGTCGAATTGCTCTTGAGCGAAATGCAGTCTTCTTTCGATATTCAGCATCAACGCTGCTCTCCAGCTTTCTAATAAAAGATCCTTGTCTTTTTCCTCGAAAGCTTTTTTTAGATCGGGCTGCACCTTTGAAAAATATAGTTCAAAATCTTTTTCATACGAATCATATATTTTCTTTGCGTTATCCCAGTCATCATTCTCTAAGCTGTTCTCCAGCTCTTTATACGCTTCAGCGATTTTCTCTTCCCCTGGATCCCCATAAGAATAAGCAGATGCCTGTGACGGGATAAATATGTAGTTGAGAATAAACATCAGTGAAAGACTAAAAAAAAGGCTTTTTTTCATATGGAAATCCTCCTGCATTTTCAATGATAATGATTATCATTATACTTGTCAATACGATTTTAAAGGCCTTCAATGGATGTTGCAGAAATTTTGTGAACATTATAATCTATATCCACTTTTTCAACAGGCCGTTTCATTTCTTGTGCGATAGCCGGAAGCACATTAAACATATAGGCTTTGAACTTGATGAAGGATTGTCCCTTCGTCCGGACTCTATATTCAATTGGAACTTCCATCATTCTGAAACCTTTACGCATGATATTTAGAGTCACCACTTGAGCATAATTATAGTCATGAATGATTTCTGCATGTTCCATTACTTGTTTAGAGAATGCCCTCATCCCTGATTGACCATCATAGATCCAGGTTTTCAGCAACACACATTGTAGTAAGGTAAAACAATAATTACCGAGGCGGCGATGGATCCTCATCCCGTCGATGGTTCCCTTAAAGCGTGATCCCATTGTATAGTCTGACTGATTCGTGAAGATCGGCTCTAACAGCTCAGGAATTTGAGATGCAGGATATTCCCCATCCGCATCAATCATGACTCCGATATCCGCTCCTTTTAGCAGCGATTCCTTTAACCCTCTTCTTACCGCAGCCCCTAAGCCTGAATTACGTTCCATATGTACGATGTAGTCTGCTCCTGCTTCTTCTGCAACCTTAACGGTGTCATCGGTCGACCCATCATTCACCACAAGTACTTCGACCTGAACATCAGGATGAAACTCCCTGGGAATGTCACGGATGACATCCCCGATGGTTTCTTCTTCGTTATAAGCAGGCAAAAAAACAACAACCTTCTGTTTATTCACGATGTTCTTCCTTTCTTCTAAATGCTTCTTCTAATACAGGTCCACGTGCATGACTCGGGAATGGTGCTCCCAGAATATGAGCGATGGTACTGGCCATGGAAACAAGACTATGCTTGGACTCTACCTTGCGTCCCTTATGGATATTAGGTCCGTGCATGATAAATGGAACGAATCGTTCTCCTTCATCAAGATGCCCGTGTCCCCCGATTCCATCAGCCTGCCCATGATCGGCACAGATAAATAATGTTGTATTATCCATCTTGCCTTCCTCGGTCATCCATTGGACAAAGTCTTCAATCAATCGGTCTGCTTCTTTTATCTTTTGCAAATACTCGTCGTATAAAACCCCGCGACTGTGCCCGGTTTGATCGGTGCCGATCATTTGTACGATGAATAAATCCGGATCTTGTTCTTTCATGATATGTTTCGCTTTTTTCATGATTGTCGGATCGGCTTCATCGTTATGCATGACGGCTGTGAACGTATCAACGTCAGACCCCATGGAATCGACCAGATGGGCAACCCCTAATAGCCTTCCCTTCTTCCCTACTTTTCGTAAAGAGTCAAAAATGCTTTCGACTTTAATCCCCAGCTTCCAAACCATATTCGAGGTGATCCCGTGTTCATATGGATACGTCCCGGTGAACATGGATGAAAAGCAGACAACCGTGCGGGCAGGATATACCGTCTCCATGTTGGAGAATTCTGTTCCTTCTGCCTTGAGGGAATCCAAAAATGGTGTTTCCGCTTCTTGAAATCGTTCCTTCCTCATTCCGTCCACCACGATGACCACGACACGATCTGCCCGATCTTCTTTCCAATCTTCCGCATTTTTCGCATATTCTTCATACATCTTTGGCTTCCAATCGAATAAATAACGGTGAAGAATAAATGTGAAAACCAAAAGACCTCCAAAGAAGCTTAAGAACTGAACGATTGGCAGCGGCTGGCTTGTATCAAGGAGGGAGTACGTGTACTGCCAGTAAGCCAGCAATAATAGAAATTTAGGAAGCTGCTCCTGGGCATTCCCGCTTGTAGAGTCACTGTTTTTCAGCACGAGCTTCCAGAACCTTGTGAAGTTAAGCCAAGACGTTCCGATGCGCAGGTGATAATATAACGTTCCCCAGAATAAAATCGTGAAGAAAAAGTAGAGCCCGACTCCTAACAGTGATAACGCGAGATTCCATTCCAATCCGATGATTAAGTAAGCCACAATCGGTATCCACAGGTAGTTTCTTAAAAACAATGGGAAATCATAAACAAAAAATAATATAAAAAGTGGCAGGGTGATCGCTAAACTAATCGTGAAATTCAGCCAAAATGGTAACGATGCAAAATCACCAATATGAAAGAGAAGCATCGTACCTATAGTGAAAATGGGTGTGAAGGGTTTTCCTTCATTTAATAAATTCCAGCAGCGTGCTGCTACCTTTTCAAACTTAGAGGCGCTTTTCACTTTATGCCCCTCCTTTTCTTTTACTTAACTTTTTAATGAGTGTCAGTGAAATAGGATACTTCACTAGCGCATATAAACCTACAGAATATGAGAATATGAATTTGATCCCATGTGTCAGAACTGCGATGGTCATACCTGTTTCCAAGGTTACTGAAAATTGATTGAGCCCAAAAGCCATGATTGCTTCATAATTCGCAAGCCCACCCGGTGTAAGTTGAAAGACCTGACCGATAATGGTTAAGCTATTCACCCATATACCTTGAAAGGTATAAATTCCTGTATTTGTTGCGATACAAACGGACAGCAACAGGGCCGCTTCCAATATCCAACTGATGAAAACAAGGAAAAATGCATAGAAAAATCCCCTCCCCTTTATGAGAGAGAGCATGACATTCCATTGCTGATAGAGAAATCGACGCTTGTAATAAGAGATCATGCCTATCACGAATAAGATGATTCCTCCGACAACTAAAATGACACCTGTTGATAGTGGATTTTCTAATGCTACAAACGATATCCCAAACGATACGAGTAGACAGAGTGAAAGAATATCCATCAGCCTTACTATAATAACAGATTGAGCAGAAGCTGATTTAGATAATCCTTCTCTTTCATATAAAATATACGATCGTAGAACATCCCCGCTCTTGATTGGCAGCAGATGATTGATTGCCAAGCTGTACCAAAGACCATACATGGCACTGGAAAGCTTGATTTTATCACCTAGAAGCTTTTTCGTGGCTATCCCTTTTAAATAGAAAGAAGAACCATAAATGACCACACCCGACATCACCATGACGGGATGAAGAATCAGTTGGTATAAAAACCGTTTAAACTGCTCATGGTCCCATCCTGTTGCTATGAACCATATAAAGTAACAAACGATCCCGATTCCGATTAAGTATTTAAGAGATTTATAAATGCTTTTCATTTTGCTTTGCCCACAGAATGGTATTCTCTATTCCGTCTTCAATGGTGGTGGTTGGAGAATATCCCAAGTGAGATTGAGCCTTTGAAATATCTGAATGAGTAGAAAAAACGTCGCCAAGGCGATACGTGTCATAATTTACATTCATTCCAGGGAAATGACGGTGGAGAACCTCTAATAATGCTGTCATTTTCACTACCCGTCCACTACCCAAATTATAGGTTTCTCCCCTTTTCCCTTTTTGTAAGGTTAATTCAATCCCGTGAATGATATCATCAATATACGTATAATCCCTTCCACTATTGCTACCGAAAATGGAGATGGATTCGTTTTTCAGGAGTTTCGATATGAATTTAGGAATTGCCATATCCGGTCTTCCCCATGGACCATAAACCGTAAAGAAACGCAAGATGTTCACATGCATATCATACATGCGTGCATACATATGGCAGAAGCTTTCTGCACTCCACTTCGAAGCAGCGTATGGAGAAATGGTCATACCATCTGCCTCCTCTTCCTTTAACGGCCTTCCCGGCTTATCCCCATAAACAGAGGATGATGAGGCAAACAAGAATTGTTTGACTCCGGCTTCCCCACAAGCCTCTACCATATTGATCGTCGCTTTAATATCAAAATCCACATATTTCAGCGGCTCTTCCAATGAATAGGCCACCCCTGGCAAAGCGGCTAAATGGATGACCACGTCGGGCATTAATTCATGGATGATCGCTCTAGTCTTGTCACGGTCTACTAGATCGACTTCGTATAAATCCCCGGTAGGGAATTGAATCTCTTTCAAATGCTGTTTCTTTCGATCAGCCGAATAATAGGTATGGAAACAATCGATGATTGAAACCTGATGACCCACTTTAAGAAGCCTTTTTGTCAGGTGCATCCCGATAAATCCTGCACCGCCTGTAATTACTATTTTCACTTTCATCACACTCTCTTGACTTTTAGACAATAGGTTTAGTTTAGCACAATCGTGCATGAAGAATAAGAATTACTTACAAATAGAGACTGACCCAACATACGGGCCAGTCTCTATACACTATATTATAATTGATTCAGGATGTTAAGAATAGCTTCACTATGCTGTTTCGCTTCATCTGCTTTTTCAGAAGAGATTGCTTCAAACCATTTTTGAGAAAGATCAAACATCTCTTGTGATTTCTCTTCACCAAGTTTGTCTTTCACGTTCACCTCTAGCATTTTTACAAACATATTGCCTTCCATTGCTTCTACTTTTGCTTCCGCAATATCACCGGACTCTACAGCTTCTGCCGCTTCCTCATGATACCCTTCTGCTTTACCTTTGATTGCTTTCGTATATAGAGCATTCACTTTATCAGCATCAATCGTAGATGGATCATTTTCCAGCGAGAAGATGGAATCCAGTTCATTCGCAGCAGCCTCGTCGCCACCGGATAAAGATCCTTTAATAGCCTGGAGGAAGCCATATCCTTCTGCTTGCATAATTGCTAACTCTTCCGTATTTCCTTCTTCAACCGCTTTACTGATTTTTTCAGCATAGGAATTTGAAGCAAGGTAGTAGCTTTGATAGATGGATTTATCTGTCACTTGCTTATAAACTGCGAAGTCTTCCGCATTTGAATCAGCCAACGCTTCTTCTTGTAGTGACAAGCCGTTGTTAATGTTTTCTACCATGCTGGATTCTCCTGATAACTCATATAATCCATCACGCTTTTCAGCTGTAGGAATGAATACATTTTCTGCCAGGTACTTAATTTCTGCAAACTTTGCTTTCGCATCATCTGCTTTATCCGCTTCCAGATCTTCACTTGCTTGACCTTGTAACCCTTTTTGAACTTGATAGAAGTAGGATTGCGTCAATTTATCAATGATTTGACGAGCAACGTTTTTGTCAAGCTCACCTGATTGACCACCTGAGATAGCGGCTTCAATTCCTTGAGAAAATTCTCCATTCACTTCATTTACCGCTGCTTGTAACTCAGAAGTGTAAATGTCATTGACAGTATCCCAGTTTACTTCCTTGTCTTCTTTCATTTTCTCTAATTCAGCTTTCATATCTGAATACGCTTTAACTTGTGATTCTGCATTAAGCGTCATTTCTTCTTTTTCTTCTTTTGGTTCTTCTTGCTTCTCTTCAGAAGATTGATCTGCTTCTTTCGGTTCTTCAGATGCGCTGCCGCAACCTGCTAATACGGAACCTGTTAATAGAAATGCTGCAAAGATTTTGGTCAAGTCTCTCTTTTTCATATGTATGTACCCCCGAATGAATGATAAATATAAATGATAATGATTTTCATTTCCGTTTAAAATTATATCGAGAATGATTCTCATAGTCAACGTTTTTTGAAAATTTTGTTGAAATTTATGGGGAGAGGGCTCGATTTTAAGGGACAAACATAATGTACCATCAAAAAAATACAAAAACACCGGGGCTGTATAGACAGCCCCGGTGTTTTAAAAGAATTTCTTATACGTGTTTGTTTAATAGCTCAGCAAGTGCTTCCTTAGGTTGGAAACCGATTACTTTGTCTACAACTTCGCCGTCTTTAAGGACAACTAAAGTCGGGATACTCATAACCCCGTATTTACCTGCTGTTTCCTGATTTTCATCAACGTCAACTTTGACGATTTTCACTTTGTCGCCCATTTCTCCATCTAGCTCTTCCAGTACTGGAGCGATCATTTTACAAGGTCCACACCAAGGTGCCCAGAAATCCGCTAATACCAGTCCGGAATTTGTTTCAGTTGAGAATGATTGATCAGTAGCGTGTGTAATTGCCATTTATATGCGCCTCCTAAAAACTTTAAGTGTAACGTTAGTATATCACCGTTTTTTTTGTGATGCTATTAATCTGCTCGTAGGTAATATTCCCTTCAGATAACGGAATATACAGGGAAGAAAAATAAGGAGCAGCCATCCGGCTGCATCCTTATTTTCACTACACACTATGCTTATACCCTATAGTCGCTACTTGAAACGTGAATTGAATTAAGAAGAAGATACTTTAAGCTTTTTAAATTCTTCAGTCAGCATCGGTACTACTTCGAACAGGTCACCCACGATTCCATAATCCGCTACGTTAAAGATGTTCGCTTCAGGATCTTTGTTGATCGCAACGATGACTTTAGAGTTCGACATACCCGCTAAATGCTGGATAGCTCCAGAAATACCACATGCAATATACAGGTCAGGCGTTACGACTTTACCTGTTTGACCAATTTGCAGGGAATAGTCACAATAGTCGGCATCACATGCTCCACGTGATGCTCCTACTGCTCCACCTAGAACATCTGCCAGTTCTTTAAGAGGATTGAATCCATCTTCACTTTTCACTCCGCGTCCGCCGGCGATGATGACTTTCGCTTCAGACAGATCCACACCTTCGCTTGCTTTACGTACGACTTCTTTAATGATTGTGCGTAAGTCTTTAATATCAACGGAAAGGGAAGAAACTTCTCCTGTACGTGACTCATCTTTCGCTAACGGCTCGATGTTATTTGGACGGATTGTCGCAAAAATCACACCGCCAGTCACAATTTTCTTCTCAAATGCTTTCCCGGAATAAATCGGTCTTGTGAAAACGAGGTTCCCACCAGCTTCTTCAAGGTCAGTTGCATCAGAAATCAATCCTGTGCTTAGCTTACTGGCCACTTTAGGAGACAAGTCTTTTCCAAGTGCAGTATGTCCGAAGATGATTCCTTCAGGCTTCTCTTGGTCGATAACCGATAGAACGGCTTGTGAATAGCCATCTGATGTATATTGCTCCAGTTTATCATCTTCCACAACCACTACTTTGTCCGCACCATAGTGAATCATTTCCTCACCTAAAGCGCTTACACTTTTGCCGATTAAAACGGCTACTACTTCTCCGCCTTCAGATACTGTTTTACCTGCCGCAATCGCTTCAAAGGAAACATTACGTAATGATCCGTCCCTAACTTCTCCAAGTACTAATACTTTTCTCGCCATGTTAAATACCCCCTGAATGTTAGTTATTACTATGAGTCAGCCTTATATAACTTTCGCTTCATTGCGAAGAAGTGAAACAAGCTCTGATACTTGAGCATCCAATTCGCCTTCTAACACTTTACCTGCTTCCTTCTTCGGTGGAAGGTAGATTTCAATTGTTTTGGTCTTCGCTTCTACTTCATCTTCATCTAAATCAATATCATCCAATTCCACTTCATCCAAAGGCTTTTTCTTCGCTTTCATGATTCCTGGAAGTGAAGGATATCGTGGTTCGTTCAATCCTTGTTGTGCCGTTACCAGTAAAGGCAGGGATGTTTCAATTACTTCTGAATCCCCTTCGACGTCACGTGTGACCGTTACCGTCCCGCCATCAATTTCTAATTTCGTGATCGTTGTTACATATGGAATATCAAGCTGTTCTGCCACACGGGGTCCAACTTGTCCAGATCCACCGTCAATGGCGACATTACCTGCCAGGATCAAATCTACTTCCTGTTCTTTTAAATAGTGGGCAAGGATTTTGGCTGTAGTGAATTGATCACCATGATCAAGGTCGTCCTCTGTGTTGATCAGGACTGCTTTATCTGCACCCATTGCCAGTGCTGTTCTCAGTTGCTTTTCACTTTCTTCTCCGCCAACTGTCACAACCGTCACTTCTCCACCATGTGCATCGCGAACTTGAATAGCTTCTTCCACTGCATATTCATCGTAAGGATTTATGATAAATTCAGCTCCATCTTCAGCAATTTGACCGTTTTGGATTGAAATTTTCTCCTCAGTATCAAACGTTCTTTTCAAAAGTACATAGATGTTCATGCGTAAGTCCCTCCTAATAATGTAAACATTCTTTCCCTTAAAAAGATTTTGACAATTTAACCCCTTTGAATGGGCAGCTTGAACATTCAAGACTGCCCCTCAATAAGAGTTTACTATATTACTAGAATG
This sequence comes from Rossellomorea sp. ABR4_004, assembly GCF_056159585.1. Lineage (NCBI taxonomy): Bacteria > Bacillati > Bacillota > Bacilli > Caryophanales > Bacillaceae > Rossellomorea > Rossellomorea sp. ABR4_004. Next base: position 1,035,362 of record NZ_JBSWVM010000001.1, read on the forward strand.
TATTCTAGCCTTTAAAGTGAGGTTCTCTCTTTTCAACAAACGCTGAAATACCCTCTTTGGCATCAGCGGATACAAAAATTTCACCGAAAAGATCCGATTCTCTCATTACACCTTCATAGAAGCGATCATCTTTAGTATAACTTAACAGCTCAATGGCTGCTTTCATCGCCCCTGGGCTCTTCTTCGCTATCTTATCGGCCATTTCCTTCGCTTTATCGAAGAGCTGATCCTCAGGATATGCTTTATTGGCAAGGCCCCACTGTACAGCTTCTGTTCCACTGATTGGCTCACTCGTTAATAGCATTTCTGCCGCTTTCGCTCTTCCAACCAATTTCGGCAAGCGCTGAGAGCCAGCAAAACCGGGTACAAGTCCTAACTGAAGCTCCGGTAGACCGAGCTTTGCATTCTCGCTCACCAATCGGATGTGACATCCCATTGCAAGCTCCAAACCACCGCCTAGAGCTGCGCCATGGATTGCTGCAATGATCGGCTTTGAAAAGTTCTCCATCCGCTCAAAGACGTCCTGGCCTTTTTTCGCCAATTTAGAGAATTCTTCACCCGTTTCAATCGTTGTGAATTCTTTAATGTCAGCTCCTGCAGAGAAGAATCGACCCTCGCCCTTCAGTAAGATCACCCGTACTTCGGCGTTTTCTTCAAGCTCATCCAGAACTGAATCGATTTCTTTAATAAGTCCACTGGCTAAAGCATTAGCAGGAGGTCTCTGAATTAGAACCGTTGCTACCTTTCCCTCTAAGACCCATGATAAACTTTCCATCTCTCATCCCCCTAAACTAATTTAGTTCCTGCCGCCACACCCATGAAGCAATAGTTTGTGAATAGCAGGGACTTGAGCTACTAAGTCATATTTCTGTTCGTTCATCACCCACGTTGTCACCATTTCATCCAGAGTCCCGAAGATCATTTGACGGGCCAGCCTGACATCCAGGTCACTTGAAAACTCTCCGGATTCTATTCCGCTAATCAGAATTTTATCGACTAATTGCAGATATCCTTTTAATACATCGTTGATTTTTAAGCGGATATCCTTATTGGATTGCCTGAGCTCCAGCTGTGTTACAATCGCTAGATGATGATCATCCGACAGAATTTTACAATGATTTTCAATCATCACTAATAATTTCTCTGAAACTGTCTGTTTTCCTGCTATAACTTCCTCAATTTTTTCGACAAAGAGTACCATTTTTTCTTTAAACAACGAAATCAGGATATCTTCTTTATTTTTAAAATAGAGATAAATCGTTCCATCAGCGACTCCAGCCTGCTTCGCAATCTTGGATACTTGTGCCTGATGGTAACCATTTTCTGCTATAACGATAACAGCAGCATCAATAATTTGCTTGTATTTAGGTTTATTTCGTTTCATAAGTTCTTGACCTGCCTTAAGAAAATATGAATGACTGTTCATTCATATTTTTATAATAAAAGGTTTTTCTTTACTTGTCAAGAAGAGATGCCTTGTCCAATTTTACAACAAAAAGAAAAAGCCCAATGGTATTCATTTAACTTGTTTTCTGTTCTTCCTCTATTTTTTGGCGCTCTTCATCTACAAGTGCTCTGCGTAATATTTTTCCAACAGCCGTTTTGGGAAGCTCTTTTCTAAATTCATAGATCCGGGGCACCTTGTAGGCAGCCAGGTATTTACGGGCAAATTCATTGAGTTCTTCCTCTGTCAGGACTTCTCCTTCTTTCAGGACCACATACGCCTTTACGGTTTCTCCTCTGTACTCATCCGGGACGCCTGCAGCTACAACCTCTTGAATCGCAGGGTGTTCATAAAGGACTTCTTCGATTTCACGAGGGTAAATATTAAATCCTCCCGCAATGATCATATCTTTTTTGCGATCCACAACATAGAAATAACCTCTCTCATCCATATACCCTAAATCTCCGGTCAAGAGCCAGCCATCCCTTAACGTTTGTTCGGTTTCCTCTGGACGATTCCAGTACCCCTTCATCACTTGGGGACCTTTCACGACGATTTCACCCATTTCATTCGGTGGAAGCGGTTCTCCTGTTTCCAGTGAGAAGATGGCTGCATCCGTACTTGGCCAGGGAACTCCGACACTTCCCTTTATTCTTTCCTTATCCCAAAGGAAATTGGAATGTGTGACAGGTGAAGATTCAGTCAACCCATACCCTTCAACCAGTTTCCCGCCCGTTACGCCTTCGAATTGCTGCTGGACTTCAACAGGCAATGGGGCGCTTCCACTAAGGCATGAATCGATGGAGGATAAGTCATAATTCTTCAGTTCAGGATGATTCAGCAGGCCGATATAGATGGTAGGTGCACCAGGAAACAGGGTCGGTTTCTGCTTTTGAATGGTTTTTAACGTTGTTTCTGGATCAAATTTTGGAAGTAGAATCATTTTATATCCTTGCATGACGGATAATATCATAACGGCAGTCATACCGTACACATGAAAGAATGGAAGAATTCCAAGGACACGCTCTTCTCCTTTTTTACATTTATAAAGCCACGCATCACACATGGAAGCATTGGCGACAAGGTTTTTATGGGTAAGCATAACCCCTTTTGGGAAACCTGTCGTACCGCCTGTGTACTGAAGAAGAGCCACATCGTTTTCAAAATCAAATTCATGATCGGTGCTTTCCGGTTTGGCTGTTTTCATGATTTCCGTAAATAAATGATTCTTTCCTGAATGGTCCACTTTCACAACAATGCCGTATTGTTTCTTCTGGATGAATGGATAGATGAGATTTTTAGGAAATGGAAGGTAGTCTTTGATAGCGGTTACAATAATGTGCTCAAGTCCGGTATTCTTCATCACTTTTGACACTCTTGGATATAAAATATCCAATGTCAGGATCACCTTGGCACCTGAGTCCTTCATTTGGTATTCAATTTCCCTTTCCATATATAATGGATTGGTTTGTACGACAATTCCACCTGCATAGAGAATGCCATAGTACGCGATGACGGATTGAGGAGTATTCGGCAGCATGATCGCAACCCGATCGTCTTTCTTAATTCCAAGCGTCTTAAGGTAATGAGCGAACTTGAGTGCGGATTCATGTAATTCTGTGAAGGTCATTTCCTTGCCCATAAATTGAATGGCAACTTTACTGTTATAAAGGGTAGCCGCTTCAGTTAAGTAGGACTGCAGTGGTTTTTCGATTAAATTTAACTCCGTGGGAACCTCTGCTGGATATTCAGCAAACCATGGTTTATTCATTGTAATCCCTCCTTATGAATATTTAGAAAATTTCTTCTATTCACTATTATAATATAAGGGGACTTCAGTTACAATTTGAAATCAATCCACTCGATACTTTTTTCCTATTTCTCAGGCTTGACCTTCCTTACAGATGATTTTATGAAAGAAAAAAGACTGCCTATTCAACCATATGACAGTCTGCTCGTACATTATTATTATTTTAGCATTGTTTCAATCTCCAAGCTCTCTTCACAGAGTACTTTGATTGTTTTGTAACTCGTTCATCAACCGTTACGTAAAGAACAGCATATAAATGATCCCAACGAGTAAAAAGCCCCCACATAAAGTGAGCAATACCTTTGCCAATGTTTCCATATTCCCTCTCCTTACGATATACCGGCTCCTATGACATAGGATAAACCAACTGAAATAACTAATGAAATGAAGCCAACCGCCCTGTTATCATTAGCGATTTCTTCATCGATTTTAAATTTGGGTGTGAGGAATTCATAAATGAAATAGCCGATCAGTAATAGAAAAAAGCCAAATACACCCCATCCGATTGTTGTCAAAATGGTATCATTGTGGCTGATGGAGTGGCGGAAAATATTCGCAATCCCAAATATTTTCCCACCCGTTGCCATCGCCACGGCCAAGTTGCCTTTTTTTATTTCTTCCCAATTCTTATACTTTGTGACTAGTTCGAAGATAGCTAAGAACAGAACCAGACATAGTATGACCACGCTATAATTCCCAGCCGTTTGAACAAATTCATTTTCCCAAAAGTTCTTCATCGTAAAGCTCCCTTTACCGCTTTATTTAAACCACTCTATTATTTTCACTATGAAAATTCGTACATATGAGCGGTCTAAAGGCTATTATTTGAATTGAACGACTGTTACGCCGGTTCCACCTTCACCTGCATCCCCGAACCGAATGTTTTTGACCGATCGGTGATTTTTCAAGTATTCCTGCACACCTTGCCTTAAAGCCCCCGTGCCTTTCCCATGAATGATGGAAACGCGGGGATAACCGGCAAGAAGCGCATCGTCGATGTATTTCTCCACCCTGGATAATGCATTTTCGAAACGCTCACCACGTAGATCAAGCTCAAGGCTGACGTGAAAATCTTTCCCTTTCACTGTGGCCAATGGTTTTGTCTCTACCTTCTGTTGAGATTGGATGAATTGAAGATCTGATTCCTTCACCTTCATTTTCATGATGCCCATCTGTACTTGCCATTCTTTCGCAGACACCCGTTCGACCAAGTGACCTTTTTGATCAAAGCTCAAGACTTTGACTTCGTCCCCTGGTTTTAACTCATGCATCGCCTGATTGACTTTTTTCTTTTGACCGGATGTTTTCAATTTCGGTGTAGCATCTTCCAATTGTTTCTTCGCCTGGATCAGTTCATGTTCCTTGATTTGAGCAGATTTTTCATGCTGCATTTTCCGTAAATCTTTGATCACTTGTTCCGCTTCTGCCTTCGCCTTTTCAACAACTTCAGTGGCTTTTTGTTGAGCTTTTTCGTACAGTGTATCCTTTTTCTCATAATACTCCATCATTTGCTTCTGCATATCTTTATGCATTTTCTCGGCTTGTCTTAAAAGTTCATGGGCTTCCTCAAGCTCCCGTTCACCCTGACGTCTGCTGTCTTCGAGGGAAGCAATCATATTTTCCACTTCTTTACTATCTGTTCCGATATGAGACTTCGCTCTCTGAATGACTGAATCTGAAAGCCCTAAACGCTTGGATATCTCAAATGCATTACTCCTTCCCGGGACCCCGAGTAAAAGCTTATAGGTAGGACTTAATGTTTCTACATTAAATTCCACACTTGCATTCACGACTCCTTCACGATTGTACCCATATGCTTTTAATTCAGGATAGTGAGTGGTAGCAACGACTCTTGCACCCGTTCCATGTACTTCATCCAAAATGGAGATGGCAAGTGCGGCTCCTTCTTGAGGATCTGTACCGGCACCCAGTTCATCAAACAGCACTAAACTCTCATGATCTACCTTTTTAAGGATGTCCACGATATTGACCATATGAGAAGAGAAGGTACTTAAACTTTGTTCAATCGATTGCTCGTCCCCGATATCCGCGTAGATGGTACGGAAGACGCCAACCTCTGATCCATCGAGAGCCGGGATCGGGAGGCCGGCCTGTGCCATTAAACTCGTTAAGCCCAATGTTTTCAGGGTAACGGTTTTCCCCCCGGTATTTGGCCCGGTGATGACAATGGAAGTAAAGTCTGCCCCCAACTCGATGTCATTCGCCACCGCTTCATCTATCGGCAGAAGAGGGTGTCGGGCTTTGTTCAGCTTCACTCGGCGTTCATTATTGATCGTCGGTTTAGACCCTTTTATGGAACGCCCGAACTTCGCTTTGGTGAACATGAAATCAATGTCTGACAGGACGCTGACAATCAAGAGCAGTTCTTCTCCTGATTCTTGCACACTTTCAGACAGCTCCTGGAGAATCTTTTCAATTTCAGATTGCTCTTTTAATCGAAGCTCGCGAAGTTGATTATTCAGTTGAACGATGGCTTCCGGTTCAATAAATAACGTTTGACCCGATGATGAATGGTCATGAATGATCCCGCCATATTGACCCCTGTACTCTTGTTTAACCGGAATCACATATCGATCGTTACGAATGGTAATGATCGCATCGGATAACATTTTTTGAGCATTGGAAGAGCGGATCATCCGTTCAAGTTTCTCCCGGATCCGTCCTTCATTGGCCCGTAGCTGAGTACGGATCGTGCGGAGTGCTTCACTGGCTGTATCCAGAATTTCCCCGTTATCATCTACGACTTTCCTAATATCCTGTTCTAAATAGGGAAGAGGAATGACCGTTCCCATTTTCTCCTGCAGAAGGGGAATGTCCACCTCTTCTTCCAATAACTCCTCTACAAAAAGCGTCAGCTTCCTGCTGGCCCGGATCGTACTCGCTACCTGAACGAATTCAGAAGGGGACAGCATCCCGCCTATTTGTGCACGCTTGACGTGTGGACGTATATCGAAAATCCCGCCTAATGGGGCATGACCTTTCAACCTGAGGATGGTCATGGCTTCATCTGTTTCTTCGTGAAGAGCTGTAATTTCATCGTACTCAACAGATGGCATAAGAGAAGATACCTTTGCATGACCTAGTGCAGATGCAGCATATTGCTTTAACAATTCTTTGATTTTATCAAACTCTAACGTTTTTAATACTTTAGAATTCACGGAATGTATTCCACCTTTTATCAGTTTCGCTTAATGAATTTGATTAACTCTTTTTTATCCCATGTATTGATGACAGTATCTTTCTTGATCCAGCCTTTTCGAGCTGTTCCGATTCCGACTTTCATGAATTCCAGGTGATCGATACTGTGTGCATCTGTGTTGATGACGAGCTTTACATTCTGTTCCTGGGCTTTTCGGATATTTTCAGCAGATAGATCCAGACGATTCGGATTTGCATTAAGCTCCAATGCCGTATCGGTTTCTTTCGCCAGCTGGATAAGCAGATCCATATCTACGTCATAGCCTTCTCTTCGTCCAATGATTCTCCCTGTTGGATGGGCGATGATATCCACATGGGCACTCTTCAAAGCCGTTGTCAGTCTCTCCATGATCTTTTCCTGGGATTGTGAAAAACTTGAATGAATCGAAGCAATGACAAGGTCTACTTTTTCAAGAATGTCATCCTCATAGTCCAACGTACCGTCAGGGAGTATATCCATCTCGATTCCAGAAAGGACTTCTATATCATCATACTTCTTGTTGATTTCTTTAATTTCATCGATTTGCTTAAGTAATCGTTCTGTAGTCAGCCCGTTTGCCACACGTAAGTACTGGGAGTGATCTGTGATGGCCATATATTGATATCCTTTGGCACGGCAAGCCTCTACCATTTCTTCAATCGAAAATGCACCATCCGACCAGGTGGAGTGCATATGAAGATCACCTTTAATATCTTCTAATGTGATGAGTGAATAATCCTTATGGAACTCTTCCACTTCTTTCCCATCTTCCCTCAGCTCTGGTGGGATCAAGGGCAAATCAAAATGATGATAAAAATCTTCTTCGGTTTTAAATGTCTGTATCTCACCGGTTTCACTATTCTCTACGCCATATTCACTGATCTTTTCCCCGCGTTCTTTGGCCAGCTTTCGCATGCGGACATTATGATCCTTCGATCCGGTAAAATGGTGAAGGGCAGTAGCAAATTCTTCTGGTTTTACAATCCGGAAATCGATGCTGACATCCCAATGATACGAAAGAGTCAGAGAAACTTTTGTATCCCCTGCTGCAATGGTTTCTACGATATTGGGCAGTTTCAACAGATCTTCCTTCACCTCTTTGGGATGCTCTGTTGCCAGAATGAAATCAAGGTCCTTGATGGTTTCTCTCATTCTCCTTAAGCTTCCCGCTCTTGAAAAGGTTTGGATGTTGTCCATGCTGAGGAGAAAACCTTCAATCTCCTCAGCGATCCCGTTCATAAAAGCGATCGGCAGACGGTCAGGTCTCTTCCCAACCTGGTCGATGGATGCCAGAATCTTCTCTTCCGTCTTCTTACCGAAACCTGCTAATCCTTGTACTTTATTTGCTTTACACGCTTCCTCCAGGTCTTCTATACCTTCTACCCCAAGTTCACTATAAAGCTTGGCAATTTTCTTTCCACCTAAACCAGGTAATTGAAGGAGGGGGATCAATCCCTTTGGAACTTCTTCCTTTAACTCTTCAAGGACAGAAGATGTGCCTTCGTTTATGTATTCCTCGATTACTCCAGCTGTTCCTTTGCCGATTCCGCTCAGCTTCGTAAAGTCACTGATTTCCTGTAAGCTCCGGTCATCATTCTCAAGTGCCGCCGCCGCTTTTCGGTAGGCAGAAATTTTAAATGAGTTCTCGCCTTTCAATTCCATATATATCGCAATTTGCTCTAATAATTTTATAATATCTTTTTTATTCAAGAGATTCACCTACTAACTTAGAATTAACGATTAGGGTCCTTTATGACTCCCCGTCACTTGCAAAAGCAAAACGATCCCATCTATATAGTAGCAAAATTGATAAAAAAAGAAAAAAGACTGACTTATAAGATGAACAAATCCGCTAAGGCATCCCTAACGAATTTGAATTGCATACTTATAGTCAGCCCCTTCTTCAGGCTACATATTCAATCCACCAAGATTTCACCAAATCAGAGAAAACAGGAGTATGTTTAACCATCGCTTGCGCAATAAATGAGTTATTAATGAATGTTTGAACCGACTCGATCGGCAATAATACGGCAATAAACAATAGAATGAAGATCATTAAATATGCTTCAATAAATCCTAATACCCCTCCACCAAGAACATTCAACTGCTTTAATAGAGGAAGATGTGCGACAAAATCGAGCATCGATCCAATGATTTGCAGAATGATCCGGACCGCGAAGAAAATCATCGCAAATGCGATCACACGATAATAAGCCTGATCTAAATTGGTCGACTCAAAAATCATATTCAATGTGGATTGCTCGTCCAATACAGGATAAGGAATCCATAATGTTAACTTCGGTGCAAGCTGATCATAATATATGTATGCTACAATAAAAGAAACAATAAATCCGAATATGTGGACCACCTGCAAAATGAATCCACGTTTTAAACCTATTAAAAATCCTATCACCAGGATGATTAACAAAGCTAAATCCAGCATCTTTTTTTCAATCCTTTAAACGTTTGATTTCTCGTTCCAGCTCTTCAAACTTTTCTTGTAGTTTGAGATAATCATTTACGGCATTCACCGCTGTCAGAACGGCAAGCCTGCTTGTGTCGAGAGATGGATTCATGGAGTTTATTTCTCTCATCTTGTCATCCACTTTAGAACAAACAAATCGGATTTGACTAGTTGATTCAGTCCCAACAATCGTATATTGTTGACCATATATGTCTACAGTGGTGCGATTTTTTTGTTGTTCAGACAACCTGAAAGCCCCCCATTCATAAGAATCCTAAACATAATCATACCACGAAATCTTTTGATTTTGGAAGGAATTTGTCATATTAGCTCACATTTTTTATTAAATACAAGAATTTTGTCATAAGGAGAGAGAAACTTGGCTAATACCGTCATTCAAGCAAACAAAGAAACCATCGAGAAAATGAAAGGCCACTATAAAAACGTATTAACGGACAAACTGCCACCGGGTGCCGTATTTGTAGCAAAGCCATCCGGCTGTACGATCACTGCCTATAAGTCGGGTAAAGTATTGTTTCAGGGAACTAACGGAGAAGGAGAGTCGATCCAGTGGGGCAAAGTTGAGCCTCCAAAGGTAAAATCACCTTCCAAGGGTACGACGACACTGCCTGAAAACTTCGCCGACTGGTCTGTCATCGGATCTGATGAAGTGGGCACAGGCGACTTCTTCGGGCCGATCACGGTGGTAAGTGCTTACGTGAAGAGAGAGCACCTTCCACTTATGAAGGAACTCGGAGTAAAGGATTCTAAAAATTTATCCGACCCTCAAATCATCAAAATAGCCAGGGATTTAATAGCCGCCATTCCGTATTCATTACTCATTCTGCATAACCCTAAATACAATGCGATGCAAGCCAAAGGAATGACACAGGGGAAGATGAAGGCTCTCTTACACAATCAGGCGATCCTGAATCTGTTGGAAAAAATGGCCCCGGAACTACCTGAAGGAATATTGATAGATCAGTTTGTTGAAAAGAATACATACTACAAACATATTTCTGCACAAAAGAAAATCCAACGTGACCGCGTCTATTTCAGCACAAAAGGTGAAAGCATCCATCTTGCTGTAGCCGCTGCCTCGATCATTGCACGTTATGCCTTCTTAAAGGAAATGGACAAATTGAGTGAAAAAGTTGGTGTCGAAATACCTAAAGGTGCCGGTAAGCATGTAGACGTTGCAGCAGCCAAGATCATTAAGCGTAAAGGGATAGAGGAATTAAAGTCTATGACGAAATGGCATTTTGCCAATAGTGAAAAGGCGATAAAGTTAGCCGGGAAATAAATAACCCCCCCATCGGTTGTGCCGGTGGGGATTGCTCTTTGTATGGTAGTGTTATCTTGGATTCAGCAGTTGAATTATGAATGATATTTACCTGCTGAATTCACTGCAATATTCTCCTGTTAAAATCCCCCGGATATTCACCTGCTGAATTTACCCCAATATTCTCCTGTTAAAATTCGTTCATTTTTCAACAGGCAAAACCCTCTTCAAACAGCAAAAAGGCGCCAGACTATTGTCTGACACCTTCCACTTTGAGCTGTATTACCCTCTCAACTCTGCACCAGCTTTTTCCTTCACTGTTTGCAGTACGTTATCATGTACTTTAACCACTTCTTCGTCCGTTAATGTCTTAGCAGGATCGAAGTATTTTAACGAGAACGCAAGGGATTTCTTGCCTGCTTCCATATGTTCCCCTTCATAAAGATCGAAGACTGATACTTCTTTCAGCAGCTTGCCTCCAGCGTCTTTAATGATGGATTCCAATTCTCCCGCTTTCACTTCTGTATCGACTACCAGGGCGATATCCCTTGTAATTGATGGATGGCGCGGGATTGGCGTGTAGCTTAATGCCGGCTTTTCATAATGGAAGATTGGTGATGCCTTCAGTTCGAACACATAGGTTTCGTTCAGGTCCAAGTCTTTTTCCGCCTCCGGATGAATCGCTCCAACAAAACCGATGACTTCATTGTCCAATTTGATTTCAGCCGTTCTTCCCGGGTGCATGCCATCTATCGCTGCCTGGCGGTAAGAAATTACGTCAGAAACGCCGATTTCTTCGAACAGACCTTCAAGGATACCTTTCGCCACATAGAAGTCAGCAGGCTTCTTTTCTCCTTGCCATGGATGCAGATGCCAAAGGCCTGTCATAGCCCCTGCAATATGCTCCTCTTCTTTAGGCAGCTCTTCTCCTGATTCTTGTAAGAAAACGGATCCCACTTCATAAAAGGCAAGTGAGTCATTCTGACGTGCTTTATTGTACGAAAGCACTTCAAGAAGCTGAGGAATGATGCTTAAGCGGAGATTGCTTCGCTCTTCACTCATCGGCATCAATAAGCGGACAGGCTCTCTTACGTCCAATGCATATTGTGTTGCTTTCTTATCGTTTGTAAGAGAATAGGTAATCCCTTGCAGGAGACCTGCTCCCTCTAAATAACGACGCACTTTACGGCGTTTCAACTGATGATTTGAAAGTCCGCCAGGTGTTGATTCTCCCTTTGGAAGAGTCAGCGGAAGGTTGTCATAACCGAATAGACGTGCCACTTCTTCAAGTAAATCTTCAGGAATGGTAATATCCCCTCTTCTTGTAGGAGCCGTTACAACAAACGTTTCTCCATTGACTTCTACATCAAATTGAAGTCGACGGAAGATATCTACGACTGTATCAGTTGAGATGGACGTTCCTAATGAAGAATTGATTTTTTCTAACGTAATCTCTACTTTCACAGGCTCAACTTCAAGTTCGTTAAATAATACCGTTCCCTCAAGCACATTCCCCTGTGCATATTCAGCCATCAGTTGCGCAGCTCTCTCCCCTGCTTTCAGGACACGATCAGGATCGACTCCCTTTTCATATCGTGTGCTTGCTTCACTACGCAGTCCGTGATCTTTGGAGGCTCCTCTGACAATCGCCCCGGTGAAATAAGCTGCCTCAAGAAGGACAGTCGTTGTATCGCTTTGGACCTCGGAATTCGCTCCACCCATCACGCCTGCAAGAGCGACCGGCTCCGTACCATTCGTAATGACAAGCTGGCTGCTTGATAAGGTTCTTTCTGCATCATCAAGTGTGACGAATGTCTCCCCATCAGTCGCACGACGGACAAGGATCTCCTTCGAACCAAGGCGGTCGTAATCAAATGCGTGAAGAGGCTGACCATATTCCAATAACACATAGTTCGTAATATCGACTACGTTATTATGTGGTCGGATCCCGGCTGAGATCAATGCATTTTGCATCCATAATGGAGATGGACCGATTTTCACATCTTTAATGATTTTAGCACCGTAAAGAGGATTATCTTCTTTTGCCTCCACTTTTACCGTTACATAATCCGACGCCTTTTCACTGCCTTCGGATAACTTCGTTTGGGGAAGCTTCACTTCACGACCCAAAATGGCCGCTACTTCATACGCCACTCCCAGCATACTTAAGCAATCAGAACGATTAGGTGTCAAGCCCAATTCAAGAATGGCATCATCAAGATTCAATAATTCCACTGCATCCCTGCCTACTTCAGCATCATCCGAGAACACATAAATTCCTTCTGCATGTTCTTTCGGTACAAGCTTTCCTTCTACTCCAAGCTCTTGCAGGGAACAAATCATCCCGTGAGATGCTTCACCGCGAAGCTTGGCTTTCTTGATTTTGAAGTTACCCGGCAGGACGGCTCCAACCTTTGCGACCACCACTTTTTGACCTTTTGCCACGTTTGGTGCTCCGCAAATGATCTGAACAGGTTCTTCTTCTCCTACATCCACTAAGCATTTATTTAATTTATCCGCATCTGGATGTGGCTCACATTGTAAAACATGGCCGACGATCACATTTTTAATATCTTCCCCGATTCGCTCTACACCTTCAACTTCAATCCCGCTTCTTGTAATCTTCTCTGCTAACTCTTCAGGTGTGACACCTGATAAGTCTACATAATTTTCTAACCATTTATATGAAACAAACATGTGTAGTACCTCCTATCGATTTTCTTTTACTCTTCTGTTCCGAACTGAGTGACAAAGCGCGTGTCGTTTGTATAGAAATGACGGATATCATCGATTCCGTATTTCAGCATGGCAATACGTTCAGGTCCCATTCCAAATGCGAAGCCTGTATATTTCTTTGAATCAAACCCTGCCATTTCGAGTACGTTCGGGTGAACCATTCCTGCTCCAAGAATTTCGATCCATCCCGTTCCTTTACATACACGACAGCCTTTACCACCACAGATTTTACATGAAATATCCATTTCGACTGAAGGCTCTGTGAACGGGAAGAAGCTTGGGCGCAAGCGGATTTCACGATCTTCACCGAACATTTTCTTGGCAAATACATTAAGCGTCCCTTTCAGGTCACTCATGCGGATGTCTTCATCAATGACGAGTCCTTCGATTTGAGTGAATTGATGAGAGTGTGTTGCGTCATCTGTATCACGACGATACACTTTCCCTGGACAAATAATTTTAATTGGTCCTTTGCCTTTGGCCAGTTCCATCGTTCTTGCCTGCACAGGAGAAGTATGAGTACGCAGTAGGGTTTCTTCCGTAATATAGAAGGAATCCTGCATATCACGGGCCGGGTGACCTTTGGGAAGGTTCAGTGCTTCAAAATTGTAATAATCCTTTTCCACTTCCGGTCCTTCAGCAACGGTATAGCCCATTCCGATAAATAAATCTTCAATTTCTTCCACAATCATCGTAAGCGGATGATGATTTCCCTTTTTAACAGGGCGCCCCGGTAACGTAACATCGATCGTTTCAGATTGAAGCTTCTTTTCAACCGCTTCTTTTTCAAGCACCGCCTGCTTTGCTTCAATGGTTTCTGTAATCGCTCCACGAACTTCATTCGCAAGGGCTCCCATTTTAGGACGCTCTTCCGCTGAAAGTTTCCCCATTCCTTTTAAGGCTTCGGTTACAGGTCCTTTTTTACCCAGATAAGCTACACGGATATTGTTCAGTTCTTTTAAGTCCTGTGCTTCGTTCACTTTTTCGATTGCTTCTTGCTGAAGGGATCGTAATTTGTCCTCCATTTATACTTCCTCCTTTAATGTATATCGTCCGAATGATCGTACTGGTATGGTTTAAAAACAAATAAAAAAACCCCATCCCAAAAAGGGACGAGGTTTATATCGCGGTACCACCCTTATAAGCATATCCATGGTTATTTTGCTTTCGCAAAAAACCTCGGCAGACATACTCACTTCATTCGGATAACGGCTTTGCCGGAGCATCTTTACATTCATCAAATGAATGGTCCCGATGCCAACTCGAGAGGTGAAATCTTCACATCATGCGTTCCTAAGAATGCTTTCAGTCCAGGGCATTCTCTCCCTTAAAGAAGGTCATGTGCTACTTTCCTCTTTCAACGTTTTTTAAGTTATATGTGCATTATTATAGTGAATTTCCAGGCAAATTTCAAACCTTTTCAAGAAATTCACTGCCCATTTTTAAAATAGTATAATAAAACCCCTGCAGCGATGGCAACATTTAACGATTCGCTTTTCCCATATATGGGAATATAGAGATTCTGATCGGTTGCTGTTAAGAGTTCGTTCGACATACCATTTCCTTCGTTACCCACTATCAGTGCATAAGAAGATGGAGGCTTGATCGTTGTATACTCCACACCATTTTCCAGGGCTGTTCCATACACAGGGATGTTCCGTTCTTTCAACTCTGGAATGGCTACAGTAAGATCCCTTCTGATAATCGGTATGTGAAAATGGGCTCCTTGTGCAGAGCGCAAAACCTTAGGGTTATATGGGTCCACCGTCCCCTTTCCTAACACGACCATATCAATCCCCGCTGCATCCGCCGTACGAATGATGGTTCCAATATTCCCGGGATCCTGAAGGCCATCAAGAAGCATGAATGTTGCCGCTTGTTCAATTTCATGCTCGTCTTCTTTTTGCCTACAAACAGCAAAAATCCCTTGGGATGTCTCTGTATCGGATAAGGCTTTTCCGACTTCATCGGACACCATGGTCATGGAAACAGAGTCCACCGTCCATTTCTGAGGAAGATCGGTTCCTCCCACAAGGATCAGTTCAATGACCGTATCCTCCTGCTTCAATGCTTCTTCCACGAGGTGAAAGCCTTCAATTATGTATGTACGGGTAAGATCCCGTTCCTTTTTGGTCAATAACTTCTTCCACTGCTTCACAACAGGATTTTTCGAGGATTGAATATACTTCAATCGTATCCGCTCCTTTTACTTACTATTCAAGGTCTCATTATACCTTAACTTTCCTACATAATAAATTCAATTTGAGACAAGATAACAATGAATTCCTCATCCTAGCAAAAAGGAGAAATGTGTGATGAATCTTAACTTACGAAAAGCAATCATACACAACGTATCTGGTAATAACCAGGACGAACTGAGAGACACCATCGTCGATGCAATCCAAGGAGGAGAAGAAAAAACCCTTCCTGGACTGGGTGTACTCCTTGAAGTCTTCTGGCAAAACGCAGATCCTCAGGAACAAAAAATGGTCCTCGAAACATTAGAGGAATCATTGCAACAGCAACAAACGCAGTAAGAACACGGGCGACCCTTTCTAGGGGTTGCCCTTGTTTTTTCCTTTCCCATTTTATATTTTCTCCAGTTTTGTTTTAGTATTACTCTTTCAGTGGTATTGAAAACATACAAAGGTAAATGGAAGGGGAAACGATTGTATGAGTCAAAAGAAAAGTGCATTATTGATCATCGATATGATTAATACTTTTGATTTCCAAGGTGGAGAGAAGTTATACGAAAACACTCTGAAGATTGTAGATAATATCCGCGGACTCAAGAGAAAAGCGAAAGAATCCGGCATTCCGGTCATATATGTGAACGATAACTACGGTCTCTGGCAGGATAATATGAATGACATCATCGAGCATTGCAAAAAGAAAAAAGGAGAAACCGTAATCGAAAGGCTTCACCCGGATACAGATGACTATTTTATCATCAAACCGAAGCATTCCTGCTTTTTCGGGACGCAACTTGATATCCTGCTTCACCAGCTGGATGTAAAACACTTGATATTGACAGGAATCGCAGGCGATATCTGTGTACTCTACACCGCTAATGATGCCAATATGAGGGAGTATGAAATATCGATACCGAAGGATTGCATGGCATCAGAGTCGTACGAGGACAATGAGAGTGCCATTCGCATTATTAAAAAAACGATTGGTGCCGACATGACTTTATCTGATCAAATGACTTTTTAATGCAAGCTCCACTATTTCATGAAAAAGAGACCCTAATCCCATAGGGTCTCTTTCCTTACAATTAATCAAATGTAATCTTCGCCACTGTATCATTATCTAACTTCTTGATTACTTCTGTAATCAGTTTAACCGCATTCTCATAATCATCACGATGCAGCATTGCTGCATGGGAATGAATATAGCGGGTTGCAATGGTAATGGATAAAGCAGGAACTCCATTTGCCGTTAAATGAATCGCACCGGAATCCGTTCCACCACCGGCAATGGAATCGAATTGATACGGAATGTTATGTTCATCCGCTGTATCTGTTACAAAGTCACGAAGCCCTTTGTGAGAAATCATGGACGCGTCATACAGGATGATTTGCGGGCCTTCACCCATCTTACTTGATGCTTCTTTGTCAGAAACGCCAGGTGTATCCCCTGCAATTCCAACATCTACACCAAAGCCAATATCAGGCTGGATCTTGGCTGCTGACGTTCTTGCTCCACGCAGGCCAACTTCTTCCTGCACTGTACCTACGCCATATACCACGTTTGGATGCTCTTGACCTTTCAGGTTTTTTAGTACATCAATGGCAATCGCGCATCCGATGCGGTTATCCCATGCTTTCGCAAGAAGCATTTTCTCATTGTTCATCACCGTGAATTCGAAATGAGGGACAACCATATCCCCAGGCTTCACTCCCCACTCCAGTACTTCTTCACGGCTTGAAGCTCCGATATCGATAAACATATCTTTAATATCAACCGGCTTTTTACGGGCTTCCGGAGGCAGGATATGCGGTGGCTTGGAACCGATCACTCCCGTTACTTCCCCTTTACTTGTCACGATCGTCACTCGCTGGGCAAGCATCACTTGTGACCACCAGCCCCCCACTGTTTGAAAGCGCAGGAACCCTTTGCTGTCGATTTGAGTGATCATGAAGCCGACTTCATCAAGATGCCCGGCCACCATGATCTTAGGTCCGTTCTCATCGCCTACTTTCTTAGCAATTAAGCTTCCCAGATTATCTGTTGTCATTTCATCTGCAAATGGTTCTATGTATCGCTTCATTACGTTTCGTACTTCTCTTTCATTCCCCGGTACACCTTTTGCATCGGTTAAATCCTTGAGCATTGTCAATGTTTCATCTAATTTTGTCACTGTTTCGACCCCCTAAATGTTTATACACTCTCATTATACTAAAACCTGTCCGATTCATCAAAATTTCCTGAATCTTCTTGAACTATCTCAACTGAACCGGATTAGTATCCTTCTTTTTGACGATTATAATTCACTTCATTCTTCTTCACATAAGCGTCAAACACCTCTTCATGGGAGAATCCTAACAGCTCACCCAAATAGACATAATGCCTGAACAATTGTTGAAAATGCTCAACCGAACGCTCTTCAGAGAAGTAATTGGCCGATTTGAATACTTCCAAGAATTGTTTCGTGACATCTTCATTTGCGTAATTGGTTTCCCCTAAATCAAATTGCTGGATGCCGATTTCAAGTCCCAGTGATAGGATGAAATGGATTCCATCTACAAATTCTTCAAGGATCACTTCTTTCGATGAAGATGATTTCTTACTCCAGAACTTAAAGCTTCTCGTTTCATTGGCAAGTTCCCCTACTTCAACAAGCAGGGCAAGGATTTTCTTTTCAATTAAATCTGCGTTTTCTAATCCGTGTTCTTGTTCGATATGTTGATCCAGCTTCTCTTGCATGTCCAATAACTTTTCAATATTCATGACATTTTCTCCCCTCATGATGCCTATTTTTCTGATGTTCTCTCTTAGTATGACAAATTTTCAAAGAAATTTTAAATAAAATGAAACCTTTTTCTGTTTTTATCGTAAATAATAGGAGAAGACTTATGCCTAGGGAGGTAATGGTAATGCTTTGGCTTATTCGGTTAGTGATTTTTTTCCTTATTCTTTATCTTTTATACCGCAGTGTGAAATACATTATAGACCCAAAGCGAAAGCTGGAACTTGCCCAGGAGCAGAAACGTTTTTACTTTCTCGATGATCAGGAAAATGTACGTAAGAATTTTCACGTAACGTATAAAGGAGTTCTTTTCGAAGGAGAAAAATATTTAGGAGCAACAGAAAAATCCTTTGAGGTGGTTTCCATTTTTGTTTGGTCAAAAAATATCTCTTCTTTAAAGGGACTGACTCAAGAAGATTTTCAATACCTCCAGAATGAAATCAAAGAAAGATACCCGAATGCAAAGCTGGATTGGAAAAGCCCGATCCATGAATTTCTTCAAAAAAAGCAATAAAAAAATGGCTATTACTTCTAGCCATTTTTTATTTACCCGGAAAGAACTCTCTCCATTCAATCACTCTTACTTTTTCTCTTAGAAGATAAAAGAGGACGATGAGTGCCAGGAAAATCATGACGAGAATAGGAGGGGAAAATTGTTTGATGTATTGACCGAAAACCGTGTAAAAAAACGCCAGGGGAATATTTGAAATAACAGAGGCCCGGATGAAAGGTTTAAGCTTTTTCTTGCGTTCAAGTAAACAAAGGTTCAAAAGCTGATAATGGACAAAAGGAATTAACCGCAGAATGGCAATTTGACCGGTTGTGAGAGTAGCATTTCTTCCAAACCATTTTTCTTTCAATCTCAAGAGCTTTTCATAGAAAGATGTAAAGCTCTTTATGACAAAATAAAAAGTAACGGATAAGAGCGTTAATCCGATTAATGAATACAGAGTGCCGAATATACTTCCGAACAGCACTCCTCCCGCCATACATACAAGGGCTACAGGGATGAACAGAAATTGCCTTAGAATATGAAACAAAACAAACAGAACAGGAGCCAAATACCCACTAGCTTCCATGAGGGCGAATGCAGCAACTAACCGTTCGTCCATGGCTAAGGTGACCTCCTTCTGCTTTTCTAAGCTGTTATAGACACTCCTTATATAGTATGTAATGGAGACGGGTTAAAGAATGAAAACTTCAATTTCTACAACTTAGCATTCAGCCAGATAAAAAGCAGACTATGAAGCATGACAAGCAGCGGAAAACCGAAAGCGAATACTTTATGTTTCGTTTTATGCCTGTATACCTTCATTCCCATATATGCGCCGATGCTGCCTCCTAGAATCGCCACCTGCCACAAAGTACTCTCCTTGATGCGATATTCATTTCGCTGCGCCTTTCTTTTATCCTTGCCCATGATGATAAAGCCGATGATATTGATGACAATGGCATATAGATATAAGATACCTGTTAATGTACCCATGATTTTTACCTGCTTTCTGAATTGATTTATATAAGAAGGTCCTTCTCGTAAAGTTTGTTACTTTCTTAAAGGAGACAGTAGTAGTTGATTTCCGCTACAGGATGCTCGCTTTCCGCGGGGCTGGCGGTGAGACTCCTCGGCTGCGCCTCCGGGGTCTCACCTGTCCAGCTATTCCCGCAGGAGTCGAGCACCTTCCGCTCCAATCAACTTTCTAAGCATGTATCTTTAATAGAAATAAATAAATCAAAAGCTTTTAGCAAACAATTTATTTTGAATAGAGGTAATGCCCTATTGAAGAAAGAATTCTGTCTTCGAATTAGTTTGTTTTTCAAAACCTTGTAGCTCTGTCACGAAAAACTTTTAAAAATGGTGAGGGGGAACTGCGTATACTCCTGCGGAAGTACGGGCGTGCCGAGACCCCTGGAGCGAAGCTGAACAGTTCCCCTCACCATTCAACACAGACTAATGGACAGAGCCTATGCAGACCATATAATAAATAATAACAAGCTTTGCGAATAAAGCCTATAAGAAAGGACCGGCCAGAGGCCAGTCCTTTTTGTCTGCTAACTTAGTCAGCAGTTAATTATTTGTTAAGTTGAGCTTTAGCAGCATCTGCTAATTGGTTGAATGCTTTTTCGTCAGCAATCGCAAGCTCAGCAAGCATTTTACGGTTAACTTCGATACCAGCAAGCTTTAAACCGTGCATTAAACGGCTGTAAGAAAGACCGTTCATACGAGCAGCCGCATTGATACGTGTGATCCATAATTTACGGAAATCACGTTTCTTTTGGCGACGGTCACGATAAGCATACATGTATGATTTCATGACTTGTTGGTTTGCTACTTTATATAAAGTATGTTTTGAACCGAAATAACCTTTGGCTAATTTAAGAACTTTTTTACGACGTCTGCGTGTTACTGTTCCGCCTTTTACGCGTGGCATAATAATTCCCTCCTGTTTCTATTACTTCTTATTTTAGGTTGTCAAGCATATGACGAATGCGTTTGAAATCTCCTTTAGAGACAACAGCCGCTTTACGTAGCTTACGCTTTGCTTTAGTAGATTTGTTTGCGAATAAGTGGCTTGTGTAAGCGTGTGAACGTTTAAGTTTACCAGAACCTGTTTTCTTGAAACGCTTAGCTGAGCCGCGGTGAGTTTTCATTTTTGGCATGTGCTTTTCCTCCTCGGGTCCTTTATTTTTCGTTAACTGGTGCAAGCACCAAGAACATACTGCGACCATCCATTTTCGGTTTTGATTCAACGGTTGCTACATCTTTACACTCATCAGAGAAGCGATCCAGAACACGTTGACCAATTTCTTTGTGCGTAATCGCACGACCTTTAAATCGGATTGACGCTTTAACTTTGTCTCCTTTTTCAAGGAACTTACGAGCGTTACGAAGCTTGGTATTGAAATCATGTTCATCAATCGTCGGGCTTAAACGAACCTCTTTAAGATTGATGATCTTCTGATTCTTACGCGCTTCTTTTTCTTTCTTCTGTTGTTCAAACTTAAACTTACCGTAGTCCATGATACGAGCAACGGGTGGTTTAGCATTTGGAGCAACAAGAACAAGATCAAGATTTACACGTTCAGCAATTTCAAGAGCTTCATTCTTGGATTTAATCCCAAGTTGCTCACCGTTTTGATCGATAAGACGTACTTCACGGGCACGAATCGTTTCGTTTAAGATCATGTCTTTGCTAATAATTAGCCACCTCCAAGGTTTATTAAAAGAATACACGGCTTTGGCCGACGCACTCGCTTCCTTTTTTGCGTGGAACACACAAAAAAAGATGCGAGTGTCGAAACACCCGCACCTGATTATTAAGCATATATAAATGGCTTTAATAGTCAATCACATACCTGTAAACAGCACGAACGCGTTATTCAGGTGAGAAGCGGGTAGCTTCTACTTGTACCAAACTGTATTCAATTCACCTTAGATAATATATCACATGACAATACCGCTGTCAAATAATCATTTAATATCACAACGTATTTCATAATATCAGACATCTTAGGAGAGTGCAATAGTTTTTTTGAAATTTATGCAGGAGGGACGGACCTTGGAGCAAGGTCCGTCCCTCTTCCTTATTTAGCGTTTCGCTTCTTTTGTGATATGGCCGATGAACTCATCAAGGGAAATCGTTTCTGATTTTTGCTCTCCGTATTTACGGACGTTTACAGCCGTTTCCTTGATTTCGTTGTCTCCCACTACAAGCATGTAAGGAACCTTACTCATCTGTGCTTCACGGATCTTATAACCGATCTTTTCATTACGGTCATCGATGTCCACACGCAGCCCTTCAGCCTGAAGCTTTTCTTTCACTTCTTTCGCATAGTCGAAGTGAACATCCGGGGAAACCGGAATCACCTGAACCTGCGTTGGAGCGAGCCATGTCGGGAATGCCCCTTTGTATTCTTCAATCAGGAATGCCACGAAGCGTTCCATTGTGGATACGACACCACGATGAATGACTACCGGACGATGCTGCTTCCCGTCTTCCCCTACATATGTTAAGTCAAAACGCTCCGGTAGTAGGAAATCCAGTTGAACCGTTGATAGAGTTTCTTCCTTACCAAGGGCCGTTTTCACTTGAACGTCCAGTTTAGGGCCGTAGAATGCCGCTTCCCCTTCTGCTTCAAAGTACTCGACGTCCAGTTCATCCATCGCTTCCTTGATCATACCTTGTGCACGGTTCCACATCTCATCATCATCAAAGTACTTCTCCGTATCCTCAGGATCACGATAAGACAGACGGAAGGAATAGTCCTTCAGATCAAAGTCTTTGTATACTTCCTGAACCAGGCGCACGACACGCTTGAATTCTTCCTTGATTTGATCGGGACGGACAAAGATATGAGCATCGTTCAGAGTCATACCACGTACACGTTGAAGTCCTGATAGTGCTCCTGATAATTCATAACGGTGCATCAGACCAAGCTCAGCGATACGGATAGGTAGCTCACGATAGCTGTGAATGCCGTTTTTGTAAATCATCATATGATGAGGGCAGTTCATCGGGCGAAGGACAAGATCTTCATTATCCATCTCCATGACCGGGAACATATTCTCCTGGTAATGATCCCAGTGACCGCTTGTTTTATATAACTCAACGCTTCCCATGACAGGTGTGTATACGTGATCATAGCCTAAGCGCTCTTCTTTATCAACGATATACCTCTCGATGATACGACGGATCGTGGCACCTTTAGGCAGCCACATCGGCAGTCCTTGTCCCACTTTTTGCGAGTTCATGAATAGATTCAATTCTTTACCGATTTTACGGTGGTCACGCTCTTTCGCTTCTTCTAAAAGACGCAGATGCTCTTCCAGGTCTTCTTTCTTGAAGAAGGCTGTACCGTAGATTCGTTGAAGCATTTTATTATCGCTGTTCCCGCGCCAGTATGCCCCGGCGATGCTTAACAGCTTGAATTCTTTAATTTTATTAGTGGAAGGGATGTGGATTCCACGACATAAATCGAAGAATTCTCCTTGCTCGTAAATGGAAACTTGTTCTCCTTCAGGAATCGCCTCAAGTAACTCAAGCTTATACTCGTCACCGACTTCTTCATACATTTTCTGAGCTTCGTCGCGGCTTACTTCTTTACGGACAACTTCTAAGTTTTCTCCAGTGATTTTCTTCATTTCTTTCTCGATGAGTGGAAGATCTTCCGGAGTGAACGTGTGCTCGGAATCAATATCATAATAGAATCCGCCTTCAATGACCGGACCGATCCCAAGTTTTGTTTCAGGATATAGGCGTTTAATGGCCTGTGCCATTAAATGGGCTGTGCTGTGACGAAGAATTTCCAGTGCATCTTCTCCTGGAGGTGTAACGATTTCAATCGCCCCATCCTCTTGAATCCCTGTACGCAAGTCGATTAATACATTATTTATCTTACCAGCGAGCGCCTTCTTCTTCAGTCCGGGACTGATGGACGCAGCAATTTCTTCTGTTGTCGTCCCTTTAGGAAACTCCTTGACATTTCCATCAGGGAACTGGATTTTCACTACTTCTGACATGTGATTTCACTCCTTAAATTATCTCTATAAAACATAAAAAAACCCCGCCCCTTCACGTTTGAAGGGACGAGGTTAATAAATAAACTCGTGGTTCCACCCAACTTCTCATTGTGCGTAAACATACAGACAATGACTTCATTGAAAACGAATAACGACATTTAGCCGTCAATCACTACTGTGAATCCGTCAAGATCCAGTTCATAATTGAAGTTCCGAGGTGGTAAATATCACTAACGAATTAGGAAGCTTGCAGCCAAGAGACTTCCCTCTCTGTGAATGGAATAGGAATATTGTTGTCCTCATCATAACCTTTATTTATTGACTTATTATGTAGGTATTATAATCGGTTATGTTTTGAAAAGCAAGAGCATTCCATAAAATAAGCAGCCTATTCATTCGCGATATCCCAAGAGGGATAGAGAAGTGTATCAGGGAAATAACTCATCGGCAAAAGATCGATCCGTTCTTCAAAAATATTCTGAAGCGTCCTGAGCAATTGATGGTCCCCATTTCCGTAAACGAGTATCTTCTCCGGTGCAAGGGATAATAACGGAGCAATGGTGTATGAATCAACGTATAACGGGTGATTCGTCAGAAGGCGTTTATCAATTGCCTTCGTCAATTCCTGCCTTGTCACCTCTTTCATGTCTTCATCAAAGAAACGAAAGCCGTAGCCAGTCGAATACAGATGGATCGTGCGCATTTTCTGCTCCTTTGATGCCAGATACTCCCGCAGCATATGGACAAACATTTGATATTCCTGCTCCATCTTATATTCATCGATAGCAAGATCCAGCATGAGGAGCAGTCTCTCCTGAAGCTTTTTCAGCCTGAATTTGCTGAAAGAGTCGAATGATATGGGGGCCTTCCCTTCCAACAAAAGCTCCAGGCTGCCGTGGACGTATTCGGCCTCGTCCCATTCACCGATCAACTCCATCAATTCAGGTCGTTCACCCATTCTTATCTCTGATACGATCTCTAATATTTGATTGATTTCATCAATATCTTCATAGAAGTAATTTTCTTTCAGGGCTGATTCGGACCAGTCCATGCATTTATCATTTAAGACAAAGTGGGAAACCCCGTTGAACAGCTTTTCTTTTTCCTTGAAGAAAGGGGAAACCTCTATCGTCAGATTATAGTGAGTTGTATGTTGAAAGAGCGTTTCATGGAACCATGATTGGATGAACTCTTTATTGAGGTGTTCTTGAAGCTTTAACGCATCATTTTTTTGCTTGAAAATAAATTCAATCAAACTTTCTCGCCTCCTTAAACCCAAATCCCTGATTTATATATATGGGAGGCTTGTATCATTTAGAAGTTGATGAGGGAATTTAATTGTCTCTTATCAAACTTTTTGCCTGTCACAAGAAGGGAGTAGTGGGTGATGAATGATGTGTAACAACATGGACCGTTCCTTTTCGCTCCAGGCACTTGCTTTCCGCGGGGCGGGCGGTGAGCCTCCTCGGCTGCGCCTCCGGGGTCTCACCTGTCCAGCTACGGGGCTTAGGGGCTCGAGGTCATAAGCCAAGTCTGCCAAAAAGGCAAAGAGCGCCTTTCCGACAGACTCGTCTTATGCTTGTCGCCCCTGAGCAGAGCCCCTCCGCTTTTCGAACTGCCCCGCTATTCCCGCAGGAGTCAAGTGCCTTCCGCTACAATCCACTCTATGCTTTTATATACCGCCTGCATAATGACCGAATAGACTCTCCTATTATAGATATGTGATGAGATACATTTTAAAAATAGCAGCAATGGTTTTCAGCATACTCATGTATAAGATAATTTCAACATAGCAAAAAGGAAGGTTCATTCGCTAAGCAAATGAACCTACCCTTTTTTGACTTTATTCTAATCTCTTCTATTCCTTCCATCGATCAACACGGGCTGGGACAGGTATTTAATCCGCTCCATGATCCGTGCAGCCTTCAGTTTCTCTTCTTCTCCCCGTTGACTGTACGTCAAATGGTGGGTGAGCTCGTTGAAGTTGAAGTTGGAGGTGAAGAAGGTCGGCAGGTTTTCAAGCATTCTGTACTGCAGGATCGTCCCGAGGATTTCATCTCTTCCCCAGCTTGACATGGTTTCTGCGCCGATGTCATCGAGCATGAGGATCGGTGCCGCTTTAACCATTTCCAGTTTCTCATTTACCGAGTTGTCTCCCAGCGATTGCTTGATTTCTCTAAAGAACTCAGGAACGTAGACAATGAGGGACGCGATTTTTTTCTCGGCGAGTTCATTGGCCATCGCCCCTAACAAATAGGACTTACCCACTCCGAACTTGCCGTAAAAATAGAGTCCTTTCATTTTTGTACCTTCTGAATAGTTCTCCACGAAATTCTTTGCTAAACGGACAGCCTCCAAACGGCTTTTCGAATCAAGATCCAGGGTTGAGAAAGATGCTTGTAAAATATCCTTCGGCACATACAGGCTTTTGATTAAACGCTGGGCGCTCGTTCTTTCATCGTGAATGACTTTTCGAGGGCAGCGATGGTAATCGATGTCGATGGTGTTTCCTCTGATCACCAAGTGAGGGTCATACCCTTCCATCATATTTTTACACTCCTGTAAAGAAGGACAGTATCGACATTCTTTACTTTGAGAGATGTATTCATATAACTTCATCAGACTCTCATTTACCATTTCCCCTGTTACACGGCCTTCATTCCTGCGAATAAAATCCTTTACATCATTGTTTTCAAGTATCTCTTTTTTCATTTGCTCATATCTTTGTTGAAACGAACCAGAAGCCGCCAACCTTTTCAAGGTGTTATTTATTTTCTCCACCGCTACGTTCACCTACTTCCGAAAATTTTTAAGCTCTTCTTCGAGTTTCTTCTTTTCTGCTTCGAAATCATATCCATCAAGGGAAGAATCATTTTCTTTCTCGGTTTCACCCTCTTGGAACCAATCCGGGAGTTTTTCCGTACGAATCGGCTTTCTTCGTCTATTCGTTTTATTTTCCTTTTTCCCTTCAGCCCACTCAAGATACTGCTTGTGTTCTTTTTTCGCTAATTCCATGGCTTCACTTGCAGTCGTCACCTTTTTTCTCGACCAATGGGACGCGATTTTTTCCATATATCCTTTTGTGAGCTTCATGTCCGTTTTCAGCAAAACGTATTGGACCAGGACATTCATGACACCAATCGGCAATTTCTGTGACATGAGCACTTCTTCAACAGCCTGAAGGTCTGACTTAGAAGGAGCACCTCCGTTTGATATGTCAGATAGAACATCCTTTGGCGACGTTGTTTCCAAATATTCAATGAGCTCTTCTTCTTTCGTGCGGGGTTTATCCGATTTCACAGGAGACTTGGTCTCTATTCTCGTCGTCAAATCTGGCAGTTGATCACCTGTCTGAACCCCATACCAATCACGTGCGGTTTTGCGCAGCAGCTCTATATCAATGGTATCATCTGCATCCAGGGAACTTAAGACGATATTTTTCATTTGAAGGGGATCAATACCGTACAGATAGCTCAGCTTCAGAACCGTTTCCTTTACATCAGTTGTAAAGGCTTTTCTTGGAACCATTGATTCAGATAACCCTGCAAGTAGTAACTGAAAATCAAAATCGATATCATCCAGTGGAAGACCACCATTCTTCCCATATTTCATATATTGTTCACCAGACTTTGTCTCGGAATCCATATTAGCATCGTGATGGAGAAAATTAATTTGTTCCGATGTGAAAACATCTTGAAAGGATCGTGTGATGTTTACGTGTTGCTGTTTATCTACCGTTTCGTCGGTGAAGAATTTCTTTAAACGCAAATAATGAGTTCTGCCGATTTTACGGTAAAGATACACATTTAACATACCATCATGAAAGAATTCCTGCGGGGTAAGAGGAGGCTGCAGTTCATAAAGAAAGCTCCGATCCTCGTTATCCCTTTTTTCGTATGCCTTTAACAACCCTATCCCTTCAAGCTTCATTCTCGCTTCATATACTTCCTGAAGGTTGACAGACAGAACGTTCATCAGGTGATAATGGGTAGAATGTGTGGACCATAGCCTGTTTTCTTCTACTTCTCCCCATAAACTCATATAAAGACTGTAACAAACCGAACCAATTAAAGGCTGGTACAGAAACGTGATGATTTTCCGATCGTATTCCTGAAGAATCCCATTTGTCCCTACCGTGTAGTGATCGATTGGTTGTATTTCATTCCAATGCTTCTTCATCATAGTTGGATTCTACCTTTCAAAAAAATAAAGAGAAAAGAGCTAAAGAATTACATCTTCAGCTCATTCTTCTACTCTTTTTTTATTAATTCTTTCAGTTCGTCTATAAATACATTGATATCCTTGAATTGTCTATACACAGATGCAAAGCGTACGTATGCAACTTCATCTACTTTAGCAAGTTGATCCATGACCATCTCACCAATCTTAACCGACTCTACTTCAGAAGCACCTTGACTACGGAGTTCCTTTTCAATATCCGTTGAGATCTTTTCTAATCTCTCAAGAGGGACCGGGCGTTTCTCACAAGCCTTGATCAACCCCCTCAAGATCTTCTCTCGACTAAACTCTTCTCTTACCCCTTCTTTTTTCACCACAATTAAAGGAAGCTCCTCAACCTTCTCGAAGGTTGTGAAGCGGAAATTACATTCTTCACATTCTCTTCTTCTTCTGATTGAACGTCCTTCATCTGCAGGACGGGAGTCCACTACTCGTGTACCATTATGCTGGCAAGACGGGCACTTCATAATATCAGCTCCGTTATTACATACTATTACTTTCATCATATTAAAAAGCTGCGACTTACACAAGCTTATAAAGGACTTACCGTTATTTCACTTTGGTCAATTCGCTATCAAGCTTTTGATAATAATGGTTAATCTGTGCTTTTAAAACCGTATATGTACCAAAGATTTTCCCTTTATCTGCACTGATCTTGAAATCGACTGCCGTTTCAAAAGGCCTTACCGTGATGATCGTTGCGACAATAAACAATTGGGGAGTACCATTTTTACGGACCGTAATTTCACCTCTGTCCTTAGACTGGGAAATCACCTCATACTCAGAGGAAGAGAATAACTCTAATACTGCATTAAATGCACCTTGATGCATGGATTTATAATAGCGTGATTTCAGGTCTTTATCTTCGTGCTGATCAGATGTCTCACATTCTGATTGAAACCGTTTAAAAAAAGTACGTATTCCGCTCATTTAAAGTTCCTCCCTTTATTTACCCTTATTTTACACGAAAACCACAGGAATGAAAATTCAAAATCAATTCCTGTACAAACGCATAAAAAAAGAGATGCATCTGATACGCATCTCTTCTGAGTTATCTTCGATTAAAGGGCTTGAGCCTGAGACTTCTTCACTTGTACCGGACCCATTCCACGTGGCAATTCAATTGTTTCACGTGTGTCAGCACCAAGAGCATCTGCAATATATTCAGCAGCGATGTTAGGATCTAAATCACCGCAAGTATATACATCAATACTGGCATAACCATGTTCAGGAAAACTGTGAATAGTCAGATGTGATTCTGAAATGATCACAACTCCACTAACACCTTGAGGAGCAAATTTATGGAAAGCTACCTCACGTACCTCTGCACCTGATTTAAGCGCAGCATCTACGAATGTTTTTTCAATTCCTACTACATCGTTTAATTTTTCAAAATCGCAACCCCATAATTCTGAGATTACATGACGACCCATTGTTTCCATTTTCGTGTTTCCCCCTTTGACATAATTTTTTTCGTCAAAATGAACGTGTCCTTTGGCAAAATCTTAACTACCACGGGGGAAAGTTAGTCCGAAGAGGTCCTAACCCTTTAAGTAGCTAAATCAGTATTCATTTGCTAATAAGAAGTTCACGAAAAATAGTATACTTTGTTTAAAACTCTTTTGCAATAAATTTTTTCAAACTTTTTTCAAGTGGATAATACGAATATCCTTTTCACTTTTTGACATAAACAACAATGTAGTAATTTTATGCTCTAAACGGGGACCGTTCCTTTCCGCTGCAGGCACTTGCTTTCCGCGGGGAGGAAGTCGAGCCTCCTCGGGCTTTGCCCTGCGGGGTCTCGACCTTTCCTCTATTTCCCGCAGGAGTCAAGTGCCTTCCGCTGCAATCCACTCTGTGATACTACACTATTTCTAACTATACTTTTTGATAGATAGACACAAAAGCTCTTTGGCAGAAAGTTGTTCCTAAAACAAACTTTCTACTAAAGAAGCACCCCTAAACCTGCTTGTAAAAGGAACAAATTTTACGATAAGCCCCTTTAAAAAATTCACAAGAAAAAGAACGCACCATAAAAGGTACGTTCTAAGGATGCAGCTTATTTTTTATTTGGGTTCTTTCAAACGTTGACTTCTTGTTTTGCGTTCATTTTTGATGCAACGAATTTAGCGAGGTCGACGACGCGGCATGAGTAGCCCCACTCATTATCGTACCAGGCCAGTACCTTCACTTTTCGATTTCCCATGACCATCGTGGATAATCCGTCGATGATCGCTGAATGAGGATTTGTATTAAAGTCGATTGAAACTAAAGGTTCTGTTGTAAATTGCAGCACTCCGTGTAAAGAACTAACTGAAGCCGTAATGAAAGCTTCGTTGATTTCTTCTACTGTTACGTCTCTTTTCACATCCACAACCAGGTCCACTAGTGAAACATTGGGTGTAGGGACACGTAATGCCATTCCGTGAAGCTTGCCGCTTAATTGAGGCAGAACCAATGATAATGCTTTTGCTGCACCAGTCGTGGTCGGGATGATCGATTGACCGCACGCTCTCGCTCTTCTCAAATCTTTATGTGGATTATCAATATTTTTTTGGTCATTTGTGTATGCATGGACAGTCGTCATAAGACCATTTTCAATTCCAAATTGCTCATCTAATACTTTCGCAACCGGCGCTAAGCAGTTCGTAGTACAAGATGCATTTGAAATGACGCTGTGTTCTTCAATATTTAATGCGCTTTCATTTACACCCATCACAATGGTTACGTCTTCATTTTTACCAGGGGCAGTCAGGATGACCTTTTTCGCTCCCGCTTCTAAATGAAGGCTCGCTTGATCTTTCGAATTGAATTTTCCAGTAGCTTCAATCACAATGTCGATATTTAATTCGCCCCAAGGCAATGCTTTAGGATCGCGATTGCTTAATAGTAGGACACGTTTTCCATTGACGATGAGTGCATCATCTTCCGTCACCACATCTGCCTGAAATGTTCCATGATTTGTGTCATACTTAATTAAATGTGCTAATGTTTCAGCCGGGTAGCTTGCGTTAATGGCTACAACCTCTAAGTTTTCCTCTAATATTGCTTTCCTGAAAACCATTCTCCCAATACGTCCAAAACCATTGATTGCAATTTTCGCCTTCATAAATCCGGCTCCCCTCTATATTAATGTTATACTTATATGTTTATTTGCTAAAAATAGTATAACATATTTAGAGAATATGTTAATAAGTATTTTGCGGATTTTTAATGTTTTATTATTCTGACAAATAGGCTTATTGAATGTATATTTTTGTGGTATGAATTCATACATTTTTTTCAATGAAATTGATTTAAACATTGACCGTTCCTTTCCGCTCCAGGCACTTGACTCCTGCGGGGCGGGCGGTGAGCCATTCCCGCAGGAGTCAAGTGCCTTCCGCTACAATCCACTCTGTGCTGATATATATTTAGTACCTATCCATGACAGACAAACACCATAAAGCTTCTATAGTGACGATCAGAATTTGTCCTATATACAAACGCAAACCAAAAATCAAGATATATTGTCATTACTACTCATTATCTAATGGACCAAATTAAAAGCCGACAAGAATTTTCCTTGTCGGCTCATAAGTCATTCTATGGTTTTAGATCCCATTCAACTAATAGCGCATCAAGCTGTTCTTTAGTTTCATGTAAAGAACCATTGTTGTCGATGACTGCGTCGGCATGGCTTGCTTTTTCCTTTAAGGGGAATTGGGAAGCGATGCGGGATGATGCGTCTTCACGGTTAAAGTTGTTCCGTTCCATTAGACGGGATAGTTGGGTTTCTTCGTTCACGTATACCACGACTGTGCGATCGACCATCCACGTCAAGTTGCTTTCGAATAAAAGGGGGATATCCATGAAAATCGTGTTTTTACCAGCAAGAATGGCTTCATCTTTATGTGCGAGCATCATGCTTCTGACGGCAGGATGAACGATTCCATTCAGCTTTTTTCGTTTTTCTTCAGAGTTAAAGATGATCTGGCCGAGTTTTTCCCGATTGATGGTGGAATCGTGATCGTGAAGTATATGTTCACCGAATTCTTCCACAATCGCAAGGTATGCCGGCTGATCAACTTCAACCACCATACGGGCTGCAAGATCAGCATCAATGATGGTATAGCCTTTTTCATTTAACATTTTTGAAACTGTACTTTTACCACTTGCAATGCCACCTGTTAATCCTATAATGCTAGCCATTATCCTATTCCTTTCTAGCTCAGCCATTAAAACCTCAGGATCCCTATAAGGATCAACAGAACCCCAGGGAGGAATGACACGCGGTGAATCCACCGTAAATGAGAGAAGAATTGCCCCATCTTCAATCCTGAGAATAAGAACGTAAAGCTCATCACGAGGATGGCTAAAGTAAGTATGAATGGCGAGAAATTTAATAACGCAGCGCCAATTCCGGCACCGAATGCATCCAATGACAGTGCGATTCCAAGCATAAATGCTTCAATACCGGTAATTGTACCTGATCTATCAAAGTCTGCCGTTAACGGCCTTCTTAAAATTTGAACCACTAATCCTATCGATTTAATCTCAAAGTTAATTAACGTTTTCTCTTGGGATAATACCGTTTCTCTTTCCGGTCTAAAGAACTGGTACAGTACCGCCGCCCCGATCACAACCAGAATCAGCCCGCCGATCCTTCCAGCCCAAAGCGGAGAGATAATGGATCCGATGGTCTGACCAAGCAACATGGCCAACAGTAAGGAGCTCGCCGAACAAATGGATATGATGCTGATTGATTTTGTAGGGATTTTCACTTTTCGTAATCCGTAAGTTAAACCTGTGCTAAAACTATCAAGACTTACAGCAAACGCCAGCAGTAATAAGGAGATTGTTTCACTCATCTAATAGCCCTCCCAAAAATCATTACAATACTATATGGTTAGGGCTTATCAGATGTTAATTGTCTTTTTTAACGTTGACAATCGGGGCAATAGTGCGTCCCTCTTCCTGCTGAAACTTTCTTCTCA
This sequence comes from Rossellomorea sp. ABR4_004, assembly GCF_056159585.1. Classification (NCBI taxonomy): domain Bacteria; kingdom Bacillati; phylum Bacillota; class Bacilli; order Caryophanales; family Bacillaceae; genus Rossellomorea; species Rossellomorea sp. ABR4_004. The sequence continues at coordinate 1,068,002 of NZ_JBSWVM010000001.1, forward strand.
ATGGGAGTACCACACTTTCGGCAAGGTTCTTCTTTCCGGCTATACACGAAGAGGTTCTGTTGGAACATACCCATTTGTCCCTGAGAATTCACATAGGAGCGAACCGTACTTCCTCCCATTTCAACGGCTTCGGTCAGGGTATGAATGATTTCTTTGTGCAAACGTTCAATTTCTTCCTGTGAAAGAGATTTCGATTTTCGGTCAGGGTGTATACCTGCACGGAATAACGCTTCATCCACATAGATATTCCCCAAACCTACGAGGACCGTCTGATCTAATAATGTGGCTTTCACGATTCTTTCTGTCTTGCTCAGTTTTTCAGCCAAGTAACCGGCTGTAAACTCGGATTGGAATGGTTCCGGTCCTAACTGCAGGAGGGGAAGATGAAGCAATTCCTCCCCTTTCCTGAATAGATGCATCGTCCCGAACTTGCGGACATCACGGTACCTGAGTTCTGTGTTATCCGCAAAATGAAAGATGACGTGAGTATGCTTCTCAATGGGGTCCCGGCTGTCGGACAGGTTGTACTTTCCTTCCATTCTCAAGTGAGAAACCAGGGCCACGTCGTTTAAATAAAAGATCAGGAATTTCCCCCGTCTTCTCATTTCAAGTATTTCCTGCCCCTTCAAGCTATGAACAAACTCATGGGGTTCGTCGGGGCTTTTAATCATCTTAGGCCAAAAAACCGAGACGTCTTTGATTTTCTTCCCAATAACAAGAAGCTCCAACGTCCTTCTGACCGTTTCTACTTCAGGCAGCTCCGGCACTCTGCCACCTCCTTATCAAACTCTACTTCGCGTCGTACCATGTTTGACCGTATGAGTAATCGACCTTTAATGGAACTTCCAACTCCATCGCATTCTCCATTACTTCAGGAACAATTTTCTTTAACACTTCGATTTCTTCTTCTGGCGCTTCAAAGATCAATTCATCGTGCACCTGCAGCAATAATCGTGATTGAAGATTTTCTTCTTTTAATCTTGCAGCCATATCAATCATGGCCTTCTTGATGATATCGGCTGCACTTCCTTGAATCGGCGTGTTCATTGCTGTCCGTTCAGCGAAACTTCTTAAGTTGAAATTACGGCTGGTGATTTCCGGCAGGTAGCGTCGGCGATTAAGCAGAGTGGTCACATAGCCCTTTTGTTTTGCATCCTGTACGATATCATCCATATATTCTTTAACTCCAGGGAAGCTTTCCAGGTACTTCTTAATGAATTCCCCTGCTTCTTTTCGTGTAATATCAAGGCTTTGAGAAAGACCGTAGTCACTGATTCCGTATACGATTCCGAAGTTAACGGCTTTCGCATGCCTTCTCATATTGGATGTAACATCTTCCTTCGCCACCCCAAAGACGTCCATCGCTGTTTTCGTATGAATGTCCATATCATTTCTGAAAGCTTCAACTAATTTCTCATCCTTGGCGATATGAGCCAGTACACGCAGCTCAATTTGAGAGTAGTCTGCAGCGAACATGACCCAGCCCTTTTCAGATGGAATGAACGCCTGACGGATCTTCCTGCCTTCTTCAAGACGGATCGGAATATTTTGCAAGTTAGGGTCCGTCGAGCTTAATCGGCCCGTTTGAGTCAGGGCCTGGTTGAATCGTGTATGAATTTTACTCGAGTCTTGATGGACGACCTTCAATAATCCCTCTAAATACGTGGATTGCAGCTTCCCTAGCTGGCGGTAATGAAGGATATGGTCAATGATTTCATGCTTGGATTGCAGCTTTTCCAGTACATCAGCTGATGTGGAATAACCGGTTTTGGTTTTCTTCACGACCGGTAAACCAAGCTTTTCAAAAAGGATCACGCCGAGCTGCTTCGGAGAATTAATATTAAAGCTCTCTCCTGCTTGTTCATGTATATTCTTTTCTAATTCTTCCAGGCGGTGTGAAAGTTCTTCTTTCATGGTGAGCAAACGCTCTTGATCCACTTTCACGCCGGTGAATTCCATTTCGGCTAAAATAAGGGCAAGGGGTAATTCTAACTCTGCATATAGTTCATACAAATCATTTTCTTTTAACTCTTCCATACATGTGTTCTTCAATTCATGAAGAATGAATGCTTTTCGAGCAAGATGCTCTGATAGAATTTCGGTGGAAGGGACCTTCTGCTTGGCACCTTTTCCATATACCGATTCATCCGATTCGATAGAAGGCTGGCCGTGTCCTTTTGAAATGGTAGCGAAGTCTTCACTCGATTCAGAAGGATTAATAATGTAGGATGCTAACAGCAAATCGAATTCGATCCCTTTTATGTCAACTCCCTGCCTCTTTAGTGCAACTACCGTTTCCTTCGAGTTGTACACATACTTTGCTGCGCTTTCGTTTTCAGCCCATTCCTTAAATGCTTCTGAATTCAATGCGGTTTCAAGCGTAAAGAAAATCGTGCCTTTCTCATTGTGCAGACTCATCCCGATTACTTCTCCGAGGTGATAATTCTCCTCCAGCATTTCAATGTATAATGAACTCTCGTTTGAAAGATGTTCTTCTTTAATGGTTTCAACTACTTCAAAGGAGATATCATCCAGCTCTTGGGGCTCCTCTTGGGTGGACTCACCCATTTTCTCAAGCAATGAGTTGAATCCGAGATCCCGGTATACTTCCTTTAGTCTTCCTTCATCCATTCCATCATAATTCAGCTCTCCCACACCAATTTCGATTGGAGCTTCTCTTAGGATCGTGGCGAGTTCCTTACTCATGATCGCTTGTTCTTTGTTTTCTTCAAGCTTTTCTTTTAATTTTTTCCCACTGACCTGGTCAATGGAGTCCAGCAGCTTTTCAAGGGAATCAAATTCTTTTAGCAGCTTGATCGCCGTTTTCTCACCTACACCCGGCACGCCTGGAATATTATCAGAGCTATCCCCCATCAGGCCTTTCATATCGATGATGCGATCAGGTGTGATTTCCCACTTTTCTTTTATATGCTCCGGAGTGTACACTTCGATATCCGTTATGCCCTTTCTCGTAATACAAACCGTCGTAGTCTTCGAACTTAACTGTGTTAAATCCTTATCCCCGGAATACACTTTCACCTCGTACCCGTCGGATTCTGCTTGCAGAGAAAGAGTTCCGATAATATCATCCGCTTCATAGTTTTCTTTTTCATAGCGTTTAATTCCGTATGCATCCAAAAGCTCGCGGATATAGGGAAATTGCTCGGACAATTCCGGTGGAGTCTTTTGTCTGCCACCTTTGTATTCCTTGAATGTCTTATGTCTGAAAGTCGTTTTCCCTGCATCAAAGGCGACTAGTATATGAGATGGTTTTTCGTCTTCGAGTATTTTTTGCAGCATGGTGGTAAAACCGTATACTGCGTTTGTATGTACACCTTTGTCGTTATTTAATAAAGGCAGTGCGAAAAATGCACGGTAAGCAATACTATTGCCGTCGATCAATACTAATTTTTTGGACATGTAAGTACCTCCTGTAAAGGCTTCTGAATCTATATGTTTATTCTATCATGTTGGGGAATGAAAGGAAAAATGGGTGCCTTATTAAGTCCACTGAAATAAGCTGACTTTGTGGAATTCGATAAAAGGTCTTCATAAAAAAACTGCTGAAGAATGAGATCATCTCAATCTTCAACAGTTTCTCTTTTTATTCCGTATACCCCATCAACAGCCTTGCATAAGGAGAGTCAGATGGTAAGATGATAACCGTTTTATCATCCACTGTTTTCTTATATGTTTCCAGCGTTTTATATAGGTCATAGAAATCGGGATCCTTGGAGAACGATTTGTTGTAGATTTGTGCCGCTTCGGATTCTCCTTCTGCCCTGATGACATTGGCGTCTGCCCCTGCTTTTGCCAGAAGCTCCTTTACTTCACGATCTGTTTCAGCGGTGATGCGTTGTTTCTCGGCATCCCCCATTGAGAGGTATTCCTGAGCCTTTGATTCACGTTCTGAAATCATTCGCGTATAGACAGAGTTCTCATTTGCTTCCGGCAAATCCGTACGCTTCATGCGGACATCCTGAACGACAATCCCGTATCCATCCCGTTCAAGAAGCTCGTTCACTTTGTCCGTCACCCGGTCGTTCAAACTTCCCCGGGAAGACTTTTCATCATTGATGATTTCATCATATTCCAATTGCCCGAGCTCAGACCTGACGACTGAGTAGATGAATTCTTCCATTTTCGTCTCTGCATTAATGACCGTTCTTGCATTCTTGATCATTTTAAGAGGATCTTCGATACGCCACACGGCATAGTTGTCGATGAGCATCCGCTTTTTATCTTTTGTATTGATTTCGGCTTCCGTTACATCATACGTCATTTGATGCTTAGGCAGGGTCGTAACAGACTGAATGAAAGGGATTTTATATTTCAAACCGGGTTCTTTGTCTATTCTTACGACTTCCCCAAATTGACGGACGACTTTATACTCTCCTTCTTTGACAATGAAGAGACTGGTAAACAGCAGAAGAATGACGGCAGCGAGAATGACAAGGAAGATTCCTAGTTTTGTATAACGCTTCCACTCGATAGGCTCTTTCTTCTTTTGATTGATGTCAAAGACGTTTTGATCACTCATTCTCTGCACTCCCTTCCTGCTTCACCGGGCCGTTTTGATTTTCAAGCTGTCGAATCGGGAAGTATTTCAACGTTTCCCCACTATCCTTCATAATGTAGATTTCCGCATTCGGAAGAACATTCTCCAGTGTTTCTAATACAAGTCGTTTTCTCGTAATCTCAGGATTCGATTTGTATTCGTTGTATAGCTTATCAAACACGGCTACATCTCCACGGGCCTGTTCCACACGTGCAATTTTATCCCCTTTTGCCCTGGACATGATTGCATCTTTTTCCCCTTGTGCTTCATTTGATCGCTGGTTTCGATACTTCTTTGCTTCATTGATTTTCGTATTCATCGTTTCCCTTGCATCCGTTACGGCTGTAAAAGCTGATCGAACCTCTGCATTCGGCAGCTCGACATCCTGCAATTTCACTGCAAGAATGGAAATACCAATATCGTAATCATCAATCAGGGTCGTTAGTAAATCTCTTACTTCCGCCTCGATTTCGGCTTTTCCAGATGTTAACGCATCATCTATCAAAGAGCTCCCTATAATGCTTCTTAAAGAAGATGAAGTAGCATCGTAAAGGATTTCCTTCGGGTTGTCTGAGTTAAATAAGTACGTTTCAGGATCCGTGATTTTCCATTGAACCACAAGATCAGCGAGAACGATGTACTCATCTCCCGTGATCATTTTCGTTTCTTTCGGAAAGTCCTTGATCTTCCCGTCTTTTTCTTCATATCCAAATTGAAGACTGAAGGTTTCTTTCGACAGGACTTCCACTGATTGCATCGGCCATGGCATCTTGAAGTGCAGACCAGGCTCAACGACCGGCTCTCCCGCTTCTCCAAATGTCAATACAAGCGCTTGTTCTGATTCATCAACGGTATACCAGGAAGTCAATAACACAACAATTAAAATAATGGCCGCTACAACCATCCCTGTCACCATGTAAATTCGTTTTAAACTCATATGCGCCCTCCCTTTTCTATCTCTATATCTTATTAATCACCTACTAAGATATACGGACTTACTACAAAAAGGTTTCAATAATATTAAGGGAAGATGACAAAAGAGGGGGTAGCAGGCTCGAGGTGAGTGGTTTCCTAACTGAATGCATCCGTCAGGCGACAACGCAAAGTTTTGATCTAAACCCAGCATTCACCGGATAGATAACGCTTTCAATATAAAAGGCTCTTTTCGCAATGACTGTGGTTTATCTTAAGGAAGCAAGTAGTAGTTGATTTCCGCTACAGGATGCTCGCTTTCCGCGGGGCTGGCGGTGAGCCTCCGGGGTCTCACCTGTCCAGCTATTCCCGCAGGAGTCGATCATCCTGCAGCGAGAATAAACTTTCTGAGCATGTATCCTTAATCGAAAACAATTAAAACAAGCTTTTTAGCAAACGATCCATTTGAGGTAAGTAGGGATTGATTGTCCTTTTAGGGAAGAAGAATTATTTTTTCTACTTATATTGTTATCTGGTACACCTTGAAGCTCTGTCACAAAAAAACTATTAAAGATGGTGAGGGGAACTGCGCAGACTCCTGCGGAAGTACGGGCGTGCCGAGACCCCGGAAGCGAAGCTGAGGAGGCTCGGCCGAACGTCCGCGGAAAGCGGAGCAGTTCCCCTCACCATCCAGCATAACCTGGTTGACAGAGCCCTGGCAGATTATATGCAAGAATACAACAACCTTTGCGAAAAGAGCCAAATAAAAAAGCGAAAAGACGAGAACGGGGTTAGTTCTCGCCTTTTCTTAACACCTTGGATGAAGGGGTTTCACTTAGTATCGTACCACCCTTTTATTAACAGGATTTAAACCTATTGTAAATTCAATGTAAAATAATTGTAAACTCACTAAGATTTGCTCGTCCCTTCACCCAACGAATAGCTTGAAGACTGTTTGTATAAGGAGACTGTGAACGTCGTACCTTCATTCACTTCACTGTCTACTTCAATCTTTCCTTCATGGGCTTCGATGATATGCTTCACAATGGCTAAACCTAAGCCCGTTCCACCAGAATTACGGCTTCTGGCTTTGTCCACCCGATAAAACCGTTCAAAAATACGGGGAAGTTCTTCTTTACTGATTCCCATCCCGTTATCCTTGACGCTCACATGAACCATTTCTTTATCTTCCATCACTGAAATCAAGACATCCCCGCCCTTTGGAGTGTACACGATCGCATTACTGACCAGATTAATGAATACCTGTTTGAGTCGGTAGGAGTCTACCTCCGCATGGCCCCTTGACTCAAATGACATTTGAAGGGAAATGTCTTTTGATTTCGCTTTTTCTTTCAATATCGGAATCACATCTTCAATTAAACCGGCAATCTCTACTTCCTGAAGGGAGAGCTCGAACCCCTGTTTTTCAATCTTGGATAATTCCAATAAGTCTTGTATAAGGGATTGCAGGCGGTCGCTTTCCATTAGAATGATATCCAGGAAAGACTTTAACGTATCAGGATCATTCATCGCCCCGTCCAGTAGTGTCTCCGAGAACCCTTTAATGGATGTGATCGGCGTTTTCAATTCGTGAGAGACATTCGCCACAAAGTCTTTTCTCATTTGTTCGAGCTTTTTGAGCTCCGTGATGTCATGGAATACCACGACAATCCCTTTCCACTCATCGTTATGACCGATGATAGGAGCCCCATATACTTCATAATGCTTTCTTTCTATTTTGTGAGGAAGAAGGATCTGTTTTCTTAACCGTTCTTCTGTCATGAAGATTTCTTCCACAAGCTTATTCACTTCCTGATAGTGAATGACCTCATGGTATCTGACTTTTTTCAGCTGGCTTTCTTTCAGATTAAAGAAGTCCCTGAACGTCCGGTTCGTCAAAACAACAAACCCGCGGTGATCAATCAAGAGAAGGGCACTCCCCATGTTTTCGATCAGCGTCGTTAAGCGGTCCTGCTGCATTTCCTGGGAATTCACCATTTCCTGCAGATTACGGGCGAGAATATTAATGGAGGTACTTAACATAGTCGTTTCATCCAGGCGGTCTTCATATGTCCGCGCCCGATAATTCCCCTTGGCGAGCTCCATTGCCACATTCGTTGCCGATTCAATGGGCTTTGTATATCTCACCGTGATTCTCGACCCCAGAATGATAATGAGAATTAATGCAAGACCTAAGGAAATGGATAGCACAAACCAAATTTGCTGTATTCCTTTCTCAAAGGCTTCTACCTCGGTACTCATGATAAGCAGTCCATTTAACTGGTTATTTCCACCCTTTAGCGGGTACCAATAATACCTGTACTCCACACCTGCTGTCACCAGTTTTCTATGCTTTTGTTTTACATCCCAGTTCTCCTGGATTTCATTGATGATCCTCTTTTGCTGAGGACCAACCAGTGATTCCGAGGTTTCCGTATCATGGACTACACTTCCTGAATTATCAAGAATCGTAATCCTGACATCCAATATGTCACTCAATTCTTTGATCATCTCCGGATCGATTTCTTTTGGTGTCCCGTTTTCTTCAATGGAATTAGCCAATAACCTTGACTCTTTTTGAATCCGGGAATTAAATGTATCCAGATAGAAATTCTTGAAAATCTGACCCAAAAGCAACCCAAGTCCGATCAACACAGCGATGATCAGGGTGATTAGAGCAAAAAGAAGTTTTGTTCTAAACTTGGTCATCGATTTTTAGGCTCCTCCAATTTATATCCAAGCCCTCGGATGGTTTTTATATAAGTTGGTTTTTTCGTGTTGGATTCTATTTTTTCCCGCAAATGACTGATGTGAACATCCACTATTCTGGTGTCACCGGCAAAATCATAATTCCAAACCGCACTTAATAGCTGGTCTCTCGTTAAGACCCTGCCTTTATTTTCTGTTAGATATAAAAGAAGTTCGAATTCCTTAGGTGTTAACTCCATTTGATCACCCTGGAAATACGCTTCATACTGTTCCGGATAAACCTTTAATTCCCCCACTTCCTTGTAATCTGTCGGTTCAATGGAAGATGGTTCCGCCGCTTCCTGTATGGCCTGACTTCGTCTGAGAATAGCCTTGACCCTCGCAACCACTTCACGAGGACTGAACGGCTTCGTCATATAGTCGTCTGCCCCAAGCTCCAGTCCAAGAACTTTATCAAATTCGTCATCCTTAGCCGTTAACATAAGAATGGGGATATTAATCTTCCTTTGTCTCAATTCTTTACACACTTCGATTCCATCCATGGAAGGAAGCATCAGGTCAAGAATAATTAAATCCGGGGATTGCTCTATCGCTTTATCCCTACCTTCTTCACCATCATGTGCCGTCGTAACGGAATAACCGGATTGCTCAAGATTGTACTTTAAGAGTGTTGCAATAGACTGTTCATCATCGACTACCAAGATTTTTTTGCTCATTTGTTGTGCCTCCATACAAAAGAAAATTAACCCCAACATCCAACGTAATTATGTAATTGTACTTTCATTATAATATAAATCTTGAAGGTTACCATCATTTAGAGAGATTTAATACTTTTTAGTTTTCTTGCCGTACGTTCCTAAACCGAACCAATCCTTGTTCTCTTTTTTTATATGATGCACTTCTCCCTCTTTCTTTATCATTTTTTTGCATAATAAAAAGAGCTATGGATATCATAGCTCTTTCAGGTGTTTAGAAGTTTTCTAATGCATGGCTATTCATTTTCTCTAATCGGTGAGGGGGGCATACTTTGATGGTACCGTTGATGACCTTCTCGTCTTCTTCATTAGTAGCTGTTACATCGATCGTTACCAAATGAGTGTGGGGATCCACTTCCTTCACTTCAAACAGGAATTGTACTGTTGCGTAGTGATAGACCGGTTTAGGGAATTCAATGTTTTGTTCTACTATATGAGAACCCGGACCCGGTAGATACTTAGAAACGGCAGATGTAATGATGCCTGTTAACATGATTGAAGGAACTATCGGTTTTTTGAATGGCGTTTGAGAAGCATAATCATGCTGGATGTATAATGGATTGGCATCATTTGTGAGCCCTAGGTAAAGAAGCAATTCGTTATCTTCTATTTTTTCTGTAAGGGTCAGCTTTTCACCAATCGTCATTTCTTCAATTTTTCTTCCCAGTTTTCTCTTTTTCCCTAATAACATAAGAAGCACCTCCGCGTATGTAAACGATTACAATTTTAAATAATAAAAATTGTTTTTATTATCTGTCTATTACTATTTTATCATTTATAGGGTTTCCATACAAAGAGTTTTTACGCGTTGAGTGATTATTTTAATAGAGCATCATTTCGCAAATTTAAATCTATATCAATATAAAAAAACTGACCCCCCAATATGGAAGCCAGTTTTGATAGCATTAAAATTTATTATGCCAAGGAAGACATGACGTTTTTTACGGCGTCTGCTGAGTTAGCGAGTGCAGCTTTCTCTTCTTCGGTTAGTTCGAGTTCGATGATTTTTTCCAGTCCATTACCGCCAAGGATGGTCGGAACACCGAGATAGATACCTTCGAATCCATATTCGCCTTCTAAGTATGCAATGGCAGGGATGACACGGCGTTGATCCTTAAGGATGGCTTCTACCATTTGAACAAGTGAAGCAGCAGGAGCATAATAAGCACTTCCGTTGCCCAGAAGGCCTACAATTTCCCCTCCGCCTTTACGGGTACGCTCGACGATCGCGTCTAAACGGTCTTTAGGAATTAATGCTTCCAGAGGGATGCCTCCAGCGTACGAGTAACGAATAAGAGGAACCATGTCATCTCCATGACCGCCAAGAACGAATCCTGTAATATCTTTCACAGAAAGGTTTAACTCTTGTGCGACAAATGTGCGGAAACGGGCTGTATCCAGAACGCCGGATTGTCCGATTACGCGCTCTTTAGGGAAGCCGGACTCTTTGAATACTGTATAGGTCATAGCATCCACTGGGTTTGTGAGAACGATGATGTAGCAATTTGGCGAATACTTAACGATTTGCTGCGTGACTGATTTCATGACCTTTTGATTGGTTTGAACCAGATCATCACGGCTCATTCCTGGTTTACGGGCAATTCCTGCAGTGATGACAACGATATCGGAATCCTTTGTATCTTCATAATTGGAAGTACCGATAATGTTTGAATCAAATCCTTGTACCGGACTCGCTTCAAGCATATCCAGCGCTTTCCCTTTCGTCGGGTCTTCATTTTGAGGAATATCAACCAGTACGACATCTCCAAGCTCTTTCTGAGCAAGCATCAGTGCTGTAGTCGCCCCTGTAAAACCTCCACCGATAACAGATACTTTTCTACGTTTAATAGCCATCATAATTCCTCCTATTCGTGTCATTATGTAAAGGAAGGAGTGCTCCAGTTCGAAGCACCCCATCCCTATTTCAAATTAATATTATCCCATGTTTTCGATTAAAGCAGAACCGAACTCAGAACATTTCACTTCTGTTGCTCCATCCATTAGACGGGCGAAGTCATATGTTACGACTTTAGAAGCGATTGTTTTCTCCATGGATTTTGTGATTAAATTTGCAGCTTCTGTCCAACCAAGGTGCTCAAGCATAAGCACACCGGAAAGGATGACAGATGATGGATTCACTTTATCCATACCTGCATATTTAGGAGCCGTTCCGTGAGTTGCTTCAAAGATTGCATGTCCTGATTCGTAGTTGATGTTTGCTCCAGGAGCAATACCGATTCCACCAACCTGAGCGGCTAATGCATCAGAGATATAATCTCCGTTTAGGTTCATTGTTGCCACTACATCAAACTCAGCCGGACGAGTAAGGATTTGCTGTAGGAAGATATCAGCGATTGAATCCTTCACGATGATCTTACCAGCTGCTTCAGCTTCGGATTGTGCTTTGTTAGCAGCTTCCAATCCGTCAGCTTCTTTGATCTTGTCATATTGAGCCCAAGTGAATACTTTATCGCCGAATTCTTTTTCAGCAAGCTCGTAACCCCAGTTTTTGAAAGCTCCTTCAGTGAACTTCATGATGTTCCCTTTGTGAACAAGCGTTACTGATTTACGGCCTTCTGTGATCGCGTAATTGATCGCTGCACGGACAAGACGGTTTGTCCCCTCTTCAGAAATAGGCTTGATCCCGATACCGGATGTTTCTGGGAAACGGATTTTGTTAGCACCCATTTCATCTTGAAGGAAAGTGATTAATTTTTTCACTTCATCAGAACCTTTTGCGTATTCGATACCTGCATAGATGTCTTCAGTGTTTTCACGGAAGATGACCATGTCAGTGTCTTCAGGACGCTTAACCGGTGAAGGGACACCTTCGAAGTAGCGCACTGGACGCAGGCAAGTGAACAGGTCTAATTCCTGGCGAAGAGCAACGTTCAATGAACGGATTCCGCCGCCTACAGGAGTTGTAAGTGGACCTTTGATTGCAATGAAATATTCACGGATTGCTTCAAGTGTATCGTTTGGAAGCCATTCGCCTGTTTTGTTGAACGCCTTTTCCCCAGCGTATACTTCTTTCCATGAGATCTTGCGTTCACCTTTGTATGCTTTTTCTACAGAAGCATCTAGGACGCGTTGAGCTGCTGCCCAAATATCTGGACCCGTTCCGTCACCTTCAATGAATGGGACGATTGGATTGTTTGGCACATTAAGTTGGCCGTTCTGGTTTGTAATTTTTTCACCTTGTGTCATTATGTAACCTCCATTTTTTCATTATCAAAGGGGATGACCCATAAGTTACCCATGTTGAGTCATTCCCCTTCTCTTATTATTACACCAATATTTTTACTATTTGTAAATATTGATGATTAACCTCTTTGTTCAACTGGAACATATTCCTGCTTGCCAGGCCCTACGTAATCAGCACGAGGACGGATCAGGCGGTTGTTTGAATACTGTTCAAGAATATGAGCTAACCAGCCGGATACTCGGCTTACAGCGAAGATCGGAGTGAATAGGTCATGATCGATGCCTAAGCTGTGGTATACGGATGCTGAGTAGAAATCAACATTAGGCGGTAGGCCTTTATTAGACGTAAATACGTCTTCTACCTTAACGGACATTTCGTAGTATTCACTTTGTCCAGTTAATTCAGTTAATTTTTTAGACATTTCTTTAAGGTGCTTGGCACGCGGGTCTCCTTGACGGTATACACGGTGACCGAAGCCCATGATTTTTTCTTTCTTCTCAAGTTTGTCCAGGATATAGGATTCTGCTTTATCAACCGAACCGATTTCAGTAAGCATCTTCATAACCTGCTCGTTTGCTCCACCGTGCAACGGTCCTTTTAAGGCACCGATCGCAGCAGTGACACCTGAATATACATCAGAAAGAGTAGCGACACATACACGTGCAGTGAATGTAGAAGCGTTTAACTCGTGATCGGCATGAAGAACAAGCGCTTTATTGAACGCTTCGATTTCAACAGGCTCAGGATCTTTCCCGGTTAACATATATAGGAAATTAGCAGCGAATCCTAAATCTTTACGCGGAGCAATCGGCTCTTGTCCATTACGGATTCGTGAAAAGCTCGTAACGATTGTAGGAATTTTTGCTTGAAGTCGAACAGCCTTTAAATAGTTTTCCTTTTCGTCCATTACATCTGCTTTATCATCATATAATCCAAGTAAAGAAACGGCAGAACGTAAAGCTGCCATAGGATGGACTTCCTTGATGTTGTACATCTTGAAGTGCTCGATGACCTCTTTAGGCAATTCAGCGTTATCTGCTAATAGCTCTGTAAATTCCTGAAGCTCTGATGAAGTAGGTAATTTCAGATGCCATAATAAGTAGATAACCTCTTCAAAACTGGCATTGTTTGCCAAATCATCAATGTTGTAGCCAACATATGTAAGAGTATCATCAATGATCGAACTAATGGATGATGTTGTTGCTACAACCCCTTCTAACCCGCGAGTTGCTGTCATAATAACCTCTCCTTTTGTTAAGTATTTCTCTTTACCCATTTTCATATGAGCATAAAACCCTACATGACTATCAATTAAGTCTGTAGGCTTGTTTAAAAAGAACATAAATAAAGGTTGAGCGATTGCTCAATTCCTATACAAAAAATGATTCCCGGCTCCTCCTGTGATATGACGAGAGCTTGGGATGCGCTTACATTTCCTATTATAAACAATTATCTGACTTTTGTGAATGAAAACGCATCAATTTCTATAAAAATTATTTTTCTAGAAAAATAAACCATAGCATTGAGGCGTACAAACGGAGTGATGACAGGGGTTTCTCATCCTGTTATAAAAGCACTAAATATGTCGAAGATGTATAATCAAAGTCAAATGATATCAGGTACACACTCTCATCAAAGAGATTCTTCAACCAGCAGGAACTCCAGTGTTATTCTATAAGAACAACTCATATATTTTCATCGCGAGGTACGCAATACCCGCTCCGATAAGCGGTCCGACAGCTACTGCTTTAAAGAATGCCACAGCTAAGACTGTTCCAAGGACAAGAGCAGTTGTAATATGAGGGTCCTCTTCCAACAGAGTTAACCCGCTCTTCGCAATTAACGCCACAGCCATTCCAGAAGCGAGGGCAATCCATGCATAAGGTGACTTTAATGAGTCATACAGGTCTTTTAATCCGATCTCACCTGTAGCGATTGGTGCCAATACTGCAATCGTGATGATGGTAACACCCCAGTTAATTCCTTTGGACTGAATGGCCGCAAACACTTTTTCATCGATGCCTGAGAGCTTAAGAATGATTAGAAATGTTACGGCTATAATAATGGACTGGTTTTTAGCAGCGAATCCAATTCCCAATAAGAGCAATAAAAAAAGGAATGCCTGTGACACAAGTAACCTCCTCCTTTCGTAATCATTATCCTGCCATATCAACTTTTATCATTTGTTGTAAAAATATGAAACCTCGTTAAATTAAACTTCCTTTCATTTCCTGTCTCCTTTAAAATAGAAGTAGAAGATCGGGTAGGAGGGAAGCCCTTGAATGTAGAATATGTTTATCGAACGATCCGGTTCCTGATCGTTTTAGCCATCGTCATGCTCTCTTTAATTTCATTCTATTACATATGGAAGCTTGCTTATCCCTTTATCATTGCCATTGCCATCGCGTTACTCATCAATCCTCTTGTGAACTGGCTTGAAAAATGGCTCCCCAGGATATGGGCAGTAGCGTTATCTCTCATATTGATTGTTGCGATCTTTGCGGGGCTTATCACCTTACTGATTGCCGAGATTGTTTCCGGTGCGAATTATTTAGCAGAAGAGCTCCCTAAGCATGTGCAGACCTTGGTCAAATTTGCTGAGGATTTCGTCGTAGGTCAAGTGATTCCACTTTACAACCAGTTATCTGGTTTATTTAAGAACCTTGAAGCCGGGCAACAGGATACCATTTTAGAAAATGTCCAGACCGCTGGAACGAAAATCGCCACTTCAGCAGGGGATTTCCTGCAAAACTTTTTCACCAAATTGCCCCAGTTGATTTCATGGATTCCCAACGCGGCATCCGTCCTGATTTTTGCCGCTTTAGCTACATTTTTCATCAGTAAAGACTGGTATTCATTATCTGCCAAAGCAGAGAAAATCATTCCTGGAAAGGCAATGAGCAGCGGGAGAAAAGTATTCATCGATCTAAAAAGGGCCCTATTCGGATTTATAAGGGCACAGTTCACGCTCATATCCATTACGGCTATCATCGTGTTAATCGGATTGATCATACTGAGAGTGGATTACGCCATCACCATTGCACTCGTAACCGGTCTCGTTGATATTTTACCGTACCTTGGAACAGGAGCGGTTTTCGTACCTTGGATCATTTATGAGTTCATAACAGGGAACGTCGGTCTAGGTATCGGTTTATCCGTTCTCTATTTGGTTGTTGTTGTACAGCGCCAAATCATGGAGCCGAAAGTCCTGTCATCAAGCATCGGACTCGATCCACTCGCCACCTTGATCGCTCTCTTTGTCGGTTTTAAGCTAATCGGGTTTCTTGGCTTGATCGTCGGACCTGTTGTCCTGGTCATTCTATCCACTCTCAAAAGAGCCGGTGTTTTTGAAGATACGTGGAAGTTTATTATGGGTGTAAAATAAGAAAAAGCACTGCTCGCCGTGAGCAGTGCCTTTTTTATTATCTGTATATAATCACGTTTCCATTGTTGATCCAACGCTTGAATAGCCTATAAATAAACGGTTTGAACATTCTACGTGTAGGTGGAAGTAATAGCAGGAATCCGATTGCATCGGTAATAAAACCAGGCGTCAATAGAACGACCCCTCCGACCAGAATGCACAATCCATCAATGATGGCATCTCCAGGCAGCTGACCGTACTGCATATCCTGCTGTGCTTTTCGAAGTGTTTCCATTCCTTGTTTTTTCGCCAAATAAGCTCCCAGAATCCCTGTTGTAATAATCAGTAAAACGGTTGGGATCAAGCCAAACGCTTGTCCGGAAAGAACAAGTAACCCAATTTCCAATGCGGGCACGATAATTAACAATAACAGTATATATCTCATGAGGGATTCCTCCATAACTTTAATACTTATTACTCTCTCTATTATAACATATTAAGAATGGTAAGGTATTATGTGAGGATTGACTTAGTTACGCACAAAATACCAGAGTCCATTCCAGACTCTGGCTTTTCACATTTCAACTTATAATACGCTTGCGTGTCCGTTATAGATGACACCGCGAGTAGCGTCTACTGTAATTTCCTGACCATTTGTGAATAGAGAAGTGGCATTGTCCACTCCAACGACTACAGGAATTCCTAAATTGATACCTACAACTGCTGCATGACTTGTCAGACCGCCTTCTTCAACGATCAAGGCAGAACATTTCTCAAGAGCAGGCATCATGTCTTTATCAGTCCCAATTGTCACAAGAACAGATCCTGGTGTAGTATTCTTCACTGCCTCGTCTGCAGTCATCGCCACTACGGCTTTACCATAAGCAGATCTCCGGCCAATTCCTTGACCCTTAGCAACGACGTCGCCTACCACATGGATTTTCATCAGATTGGTTGTTCCAGATTCACCAATTGGAACACCAGCTGTGATGATAATGCGATCTCCATGCTTCGTCATTCCTGAATTCACGCTTTCTTCAACAGCCATATCAAGCATTTCATCCGTAGTCGTCACTTTACGTCCAACAGTAGGGTAAACACCCCAGACAAGTGCCAATCGACGTGATACAGAATCTGTTCCCGTTACTGCTACGATTGGAGCTTTTGGACGGTACTTAGAAATCATGCGTGCTGTGTGCCCGCTTTCCGTTGGAGCCACAATTGCATTAACGTCCAGGTTAAGAGCCGTGTGCGCGACAGATTGACCGATGGCGTCCGTCATATTATGCTCACTGTCTTTGCTGCGTGCAGCCAGGATATCATTGAAATTAAGGGCTGTTTCTGCTCTTGAAGCAATGTTGTGCATTGTTTGGACCGCTTCAACAGGATACGTACCTGCAGCTGTTTCACCCGATAGCATGATTGCGTCTGTACCATCGAAGATCGCATTGGCTACATCACTTGCTTCTGCCCTTGTCGGTCTAGGGTTGCGTTGCATGGAATCAAGCATTTGAGTTGCCGTGATGACAGGCTTACCCATTGAGTTACATTTCTTGATCAACATCTTCTGAACCAATGGTACTTCTTCAGCCGGGATTTCAACACCAAGATCTCCACGAGCCACCATCAATCCGTCTGAAACTTCAAGGATTTCATTGATATTGTCTACACCCTCTTGATTCTCGATCTTAGGGATGATTTGAATGTGAGAAGCGTCATGCTCTTCCAATAATTGACGGATTTCCAGTACATCAGAGGCACGGCGAACGAATGATGCCGCAATAAAGTCGACACCCTGCCCAATACCGAATACGATATCCTGAGCATCTTTATCCGTAATCCCTGGAAGGTTTACGGAAACTCCTGGTACGTTTACGCCTTTTTTGTTCTTTAAAACACCGCTGTTGGCAACATACGTATGAATCTCGCCATTCGCTTTATCGATTTCCGTTACTTCCAATCCGATCAGGCCATCGTCAAGAAGAATTTTGGAACCAACATGAACATCATCAATTAACCCTTCGTATGTAACGGAGAATTTCTCGGTTGTTCCAAGTACTTCCTTCATGGAAACGATGACGTTTGAACCTTGCGTTAATTCGATTGCACCATCTTCCATATTATTCGTACGGATTTCAGGACCTTTCGTATCAAGAAGGATCCCGACTGTTTTCCCGGCTTTTTCAGCTGCTTCACGGATATTGACGATTCTCTGTCCATGTTCTTCATGGTCACCATGTGAGAAGTTTAAGCGGGAAACATTCATCCCTGCTTCGATCAGTTGTGATAACTTTTCTACACTCTCACTTGCAGGACCGATGGTACATACTATTTTCGTTTTTCTCATTTTCTTTACCTCCTGAAATCTTACAACAATTTAGATTGAAAGCTCTTTGGAAAGTTTGTACATGCCCAAGTCAATTTGATGAGGCTTGGCAAGTGCTTCAATAATATCGTAATCAACTAGTTGATTTTTCTCAATCCCTACTGCTCTTCCGCCTTTTCCTTCAATCAATAACTCTACTGCACGTGCACCTAAACGGCTTGCTAACACACGATCAGATGCCGTTGGCGTTCCACCACGCTGAATATGGCCGAGGACAGAAACACGTGTATCCATTCCTGTCGCTTCAGTGAAACGATTAGCAAATTCATTTGCCGACATGACACCTTCTGCCACAATGATGACACTATGTTTCTTCCCGCGCTCCTGACCTTTTTTCAGACGTGTCACGACATCATCAAGATCGAATTTCTCCTCAGGAATCAGGATGGTTTCAGCACCGCCTGCAAGACCGGACCACAGGGCAAGATCTCCTGCATTGCGTCCCATTACTTCGATGATGAATGTTCTTTCATGTGAAGTAGCCGTATCGCGAATCTTATCTATCGCGTCGATGACCGTGTTCAAAGCCGTATCGAAGCCGATTGTATATTCAGTTCCCGGAATATCATTATCGATCGTTCCCGGTACACCCACACATGGATATCCCCATTCAGTTAAAGCTTTTGCACCCTGGTATGATCCATCTCCACCAATGACAACAAGGCCTTCGATTCCATGCTTCTCTAATTGCTCGATGCCTTTTTTCTGACCTTCTTTTGTTTTGAATTCTTCACAGCGGGCTGTATACAGCATGGTACCGCCACGATGAATGATATCTCCAACAGAACCAAGTTCCAGCTTCTTGATGTTTCCGTTAATTAATCCGTTATACCCTTGATAAATACCGTACACTTCGATATCAAGGAAAATAGCTTTACGCACAACCGCACGAACGGCTGCGTTCATACCTGGTGAATCTCCACCACTTGTTAATACACCAATCTTTCTCACTACGATCACCTCATTAAGAAATATTCCTTTATATGTAAATGAATGCTACAACTTGTTAATGGTTTCACATATATCTAAGAAAAGGAAAAATGGAACATTCTATCCTGTTGTATTCATTACATTATTATGGACCAATAGACTATGGATTATTTCTAAAATAACACGAAGGTTCAAGGTTCTCAACAAGTTACACGAAGGAAATGCTAAAGACGAAATAATCTATTAAATGGAAGCGTTTTAATTGTTAAAACTTTCAAAATACCGTCACAAAAATTAAATTTAATGGAAAATTAATGAAAAAGACTGACAAATGGTATTTCCTATTTGTCAGTCCATAGTTCATTATGATTTTACCCCAATTAAATCATTTAAAACAGAATATTCACCCATCGCTTTAAATTTTTCATAGCGATGCTGTATCAATTCATCTTTCTTCATTGGGATTAATTCTTTCAAGGATGCCTTTAATACATCATTGATATATTGTGCTTGCTCTTCGACATCTTTATGAGCACCGCCTTTGACTTCCGTGACGATTTCATCAATGATTCCAAGCTCCTTCAAATCAGGTGCTGTGATCTTCATGGATTCAGCCGCTCGCTTCGCTTGTGTGGAATCCTTCCACAGGATGGCGGCCGCCCCTTCAGGTGATATCACGGAGTAAGTGGAGTTTTCAAGCATATGGATATGGTTTCCGACTCCCAGTGCGAGGGCACCTCCACTACCACCTTCACCGATGACCATGCAGATAACGGGAACGGTCAAGCCTGCCATCTCTACAAGATTTCTTGCAATGGCTTCACTTTGACCTCTTTCCTCTGCCGCTTTACCGGGATATGCCCCCTTTGTATCAATAAAGCAGATGATCGGACGATTGAACTTGTCCGCCTGCTTCATTAAACGCAGGGCTTTTCGGTACCCTTCCGGATGAGGCATCCCAAAGTTCCGGCGAATATTTTCTTTCGTATCTTTCCCTCTTTGGTGTCCGATGATGGTCACCGGGACATCATGAAATTTCCCTAAACCTGAAACAATGGCTTCGTCATCCCCATACAGGCGGTCTCCATGCATTTCGATGAAGTCCGTAAAGAGATAGCCGATATAATCAAGCGTCGTCGGGCGATTGGGATGTCGAGCTACCTGAACCCTTTCCCAAGGCTTCATGTTTTCATAGATATCATTTTCAAGCTTCGTGAGCCTGCTCTCCAATTTCTCGATTTCATTTGATAAATCGACGTCTGAATTTTGAGTGAACTCCTTCAGCTCGGCTATTTTCTTCTTGAGCTCAAGTACAGGCTTTTCAAATTCCATCTCATTTACCATGGCAGATCACCGTCCCACTGATGTATATCAAGTACTGTCCCGATTTTCTCTTTTAACTCGAGCCTCGAGATGACTCCGTCAAGTTGACCATGCTTCAATAAAAATTCTGATGTTTGGAAGTCTTCCGGTAAATCTTCCCTGATCGTCTGCTCAATGATCCTTCTGCCTGCGAAGCCAATAAGCGCTCCAGGCTCAGCAAAATTATAATCCCCTACGGATGCGAAACTTGCGGATACCCCGCCGGTCGTTGGGTGCGTCATGATCGAGATGAAGAGTCCTCCATTTTCGCTCAATCGATTAAGGGCCACACTGGTCTTGGCCATTTGCATCAAGGAAAGGACACCTTCCTGCATTCTCGCGCCTCCTGATGCCGTGAAGATAATGAACGGGACTTTTCGCTTATCGGCTTCTTCGATGGCTCTCGTAATTTTCTCACCGACCACAGAGCCCATACTTCCCATTCTAAAACGTGAATCCATGATGGCCGTGACCACTTCGATTCCGTTTACCTGACCTGAACCAGTTAATACTGCTTCATTCATACCTGTCTTCTTCCGATCCTTTTCCACTTTTCCTTCATAATCAGGAAAGCCCAGGGGATTCGCGGAAACTAGATCATGATCAAGCTCCTTAAAGGTACCTTCATCTATAAAACTATCGACTCTTTCTGGTGAGCTCATTCCATGATGGAATCCGCAATGAATGCACACCTTTAAGTTTTTCTGAAGTTCTTTCGTGTACATGATCTTTTTGCAATCAGGACATTTCGTCATGATGCCTTCTGGAACGTCATGTTTAGCCGCTTCAGAAGGGATCGTTGCATATTTTTTCTTTTTAGATTTATTAAAAAGTTCCTTAAGCAAGGTGAAACCTCCTTAACTAATTACAGTAGCTTATACGTCTTCTGAAGGAAAAAAATGAAGGTGATATAGCATTGAAATCAATTTCCCAGGGACAGCTTCCGCTTTCGTTTCTAGTAGTAAATGCACGATATATAACTGCTTGACTATCAGTTTAATGGAAAGGTTTAAAAAAAGATGTTGGAAATTGTCGCATCATTATCGACAATTTCCCTGACCCTTTTATACGTCTCTTGCACGGTCTCTTTATCTTGGTTTTCTATTCCTTGAAGCATTTGGGTAATCTCTTCTCTCATTTGATCCGTTATCTTGATTTCTCCACAAATCAATGTTTCAAAATCATTTAAGATATTCCAAATCCGTTGAGCCAAATGATTGGCGTTCATCATCACGATATCCCTGAACACATCATCCAGGTTTTCCGCTTCTGAGACTTTATCAAAAAGAGCATCCATCTTCTTTTTTTCTGAAAATAGATCTTTCAACGCTTCTTTTTCAATCATCATTTTCGTATAAAGAATATCCTCCTGGGCTTTATGGTCTTCGAGGATGAACATCCCTAACAAATCGATGAGGTGATGATCCCGAAAATCCCTTAAGAAGGTACCTTCGCCTCTTTTCGTTTCAATCAGGCCCAACAATTCCAATGCCCGTAATGCTTCCCTTACAGAGGAGCGCCCAACGTTCAATCGTTCGGACAGCTCTCTTTCAGAAGGGATCTTATCACCGGGCTTGAGGCCGTCTTTTGATATCATTTCTCGTAATTGGTGAACAATTCCAATATATACTTTAGCGTGGGAATGGAGAGAGTTCACTTCTGTCATCATTCACTCTTCCCGATTACCGCTAAATCTTCTGTCTTTTTGCGAATATCTTCCGGATCCACCTTTAAACGGGCTACTCCCGTCTCCATGGCAGACTTCGCGACTGCAGCTGCTACAGCAGGTGCTACACGCTTATCAAATGGTGCAGGGATGACATAATCCTCATTCAACTCGTCTTCTCCGATTAAAGCCGCAATCGCTTCAACAGCAGCTTGCTTCATCTTCTCATTGATGTGAGTCGCGCGGACATCCAGTGCCCCTCGGAAAATCCCAGGGAATGCAAGGACATTATTTACTTGATTAGGAAAATCGGATCGACCGGTTCCAACCACTTTTGCTCCAGCCGCTTTTGCCAACTGTGGCATAATTTCAGGCACAGGATTGGCCATAGCAAAGATAATCGGGTCCTGTTTCATAGAGGCAACCATTTCTTCTGTTAACGCTCCTGCAACAGACACACCGATGAAAACGTCTGCGTCTTTTAGTACTTCTGTCAGTCCACCTTTGATCTGATCACGATTCGTAAACTTGGCTACTTCGTCCTTGATCCCATTCATTCCTTCAGGACGCCCTTCGTAAATCGCTCCCTTGGAATCACACATAATGATGTCTCTCACACCATAACGGTAAAGAAGCTTAATGATCGCCATACCCGCGGCACCGGCTCCATTTGCCACTACTTTGATTTCTGACATCTTCTTCCCAACAATCTTGAGCGCGTTCACCAGACCTGCCACGGTTACAATGGCTGTACCATGTTGATCATCATGAAACACAGGGATATTGGTCTCTTTCTTCAAGCGCTCTTCGATTTCAAAGCAATTCGGAGCTGCTATGTCCTCTAAATTCACTCCGCCAAAGGTAGGTTCAAGAAGTTTGACCGTTTCTACAATCTTGTCCACATCCGTTGTGTTCAAACAGATTGGAAACGCATCAACACCGGCAAAGCTCTTGAATAGAACCGCTTTACCTTCCATAACAGGCAGGGAAGCTTCCGGCCCGATATTTCCAAGACCTAAAACCGCCGTACCATCTGAAACAACGGCTACCATATTCCCTTTCATTGTGTAATCGTAAACCGTTTCAGGCTTGTCATAAATGACTTTACACGGTTCTGCTACCCCTGGGGAATAAGCCAGGCTAAGGTCTTCCGCATTCCGGACCTCCACCTTGGATGTTGTTTCTAATTTCCCTTTGTTAACCCGATGCATATGCAGAGCTTCTTCACGCAATGACAATCCACTCACTCCTTCTGTTTCTTTACATGCTATATGTCGATTCATGATTCACACAAATCTTCTAAATGTACATGATATATAGTGAAAAAAATAATGGTATAGAGGTGGTCTGACCACCTTTTTCTATTAAACAATAATATAAATATTGGTTTTAGTAAAGTATGTTATTGTAATATGACATTTGCCTCACCCAGAACCCGCTGCATTTCCCTAAGAGCCTCCTGAGACGGGGACACACATAAATGGTCCGGAAGCTGGACACTCTTTTTTTCACGTTCATAATAAACGATGACAGGATTTTTCCCTTTGAATCGGTTAATCGTTTGATGAATACGCTGCGTACACGCCTCTTCATCCTGGTCGATGGGAATTTTCAAATAGAGCTTTTGATCCCTGGCTTTCGCTCTCGCCTGCACTTGTTCCATCGATTCCACCTGATTCACAATGAACTGAAGCTTATCGTTACGTTCTTCAACATTTCCACCAAACAGGAGAATATTCCCTTCTTTTAGCTGTGTCATATTATTTCGATAGACATTCGGAAACACGACCGCTTCGATCTCGCCACTTTCATCACCGATTTCAAGGAAGGCCATCACTTCCCCTTTTTTCGTCCGGATGGATTTCACTCCGGTAATATAACCGCCAAATGTGATTTTCGACCCCTTTTGAAGATCGGCTATTTGCTGTAAGCCAAGATCATCATACAGGTGACGGTAGGATGAAACGGGGTGGTCAGATAAGTAAAGACCCAGCACCTGTTTCTCGAATTGAAGCTTCGTATCGATCGTCATATCCTCTACTTCGACATGCTTAGGCTTTAACAGGAACGCCTCTTCCTCATGAAACAGATCGGGATCACCTTCAGGATTGACAAGCTCCGCATGCTGGGCCGCTACATCAAGGCTCGCAAGCAACGTAGCACGGTCCATTTCGAATTCATCGAACGCCCCGGACAATACTAAATTTTCGAGGATTTTCCGGTTAATCGTTTTGGAAGATACCCTCATGCAAACATCAAACAGGTCCTGAAATGGTTTTTCTTTTCTGGCACGGATGATTTCCTTTAAAGCAGCTGCCCCTATTCCTTTGATTGCCCCTAAGCTGTAACGGATCCTGTTCTTACCGTCTACCGTAAAGACGAATTGACTCGTGTTAATGGATGGGGGCAGAATCTCAATATCATAAAGCTTTGCCTCCCGGATATACTGAGCCACTTTCGTCTCATTTCCCACTACCGATGTCAGGAGAGATGATAAGAAAAAAGCAGGGTAATGTGCCTTTAAATAAGCCAATTGATAGGCGATCATACTATAGGCAACAGCATGGGAGCGGTTGAATCCATAATCTGCGAATCTGACAATCAAGTCATAAATGGTGTGCGCGACTTTTTCGGTATACCCTTTCCGTATTGAACCGGAAACAAAATGCTCCCGTTCCTGATCGAGGACATCCTTTTTCTTCTTCGAAACCGCTCTTCTGAGCAAATCTGCTTCCCCGAGTGAGAAACCGGCCATTTTCGAAGCAATTTGCATGATTTGTTCCTGATAGACAATGACGCCGTAAGTCATTTCAAGAATCGGCTTTAAGTCAGGCAATGGATATTCCACCTTTTCCACGCCGTGCTTCCTCTTAATATACGTCGGGATGTTTTCCATTGGACCCGGACGGTATAACGCGTTAACGGCCACAATATCTTCAAATGAATTAGGCTTCAGTCTTTTTAAAACATTCCGCATTCCTTCTGATTCAAGCTGGAAAATCCCATTGGTCAGCCCTTTACTTAATAATTCAAAGGTTTTAGGATCATTCATGGGTATAGACTCAATGGAGAATGATTTATTGGTTCCCATTTGAACGTTCTTCACAATTCTTTCTAATATACTTAGATTACGAAGTCCGAGGAAGTCCATTTTCAACAACCCGATTTCTTCCAGGATATCCATAGAGAATTGAGTCAGATGGATTCCCGATGAACTTCCCTGGATGGGTACCCACTGCACTAACGGAGCTTCACTCATCACGACTCCCGCTGCATGGGTCGACGTATGTCTTGGAAGTCCTTCAAGTTTAAGAGCCGTCTGAAATAATTTCTTATAATGATCAGAGCTTGTCACAAATTCGCGGAATCCCTTGGACTTTTCATAGGCTTCCTGCAGCGTGATCCCCAACTGATTCGGAACAAGCTTGGATACTTGCTCCTGCTCCTTCATATTCAAGCCGAATACACGACCTGTATCACGAAGGGCTGCCTTTGCTGCAAAGGTCCCGAACGTAATGATCTGGGCAACGTGAAGGCTCCCATACTTCCCTTCTACATACTCGATCACTTCGTCCCGCCTGTGATCGGGAAAATCGATATCAATATCCGGCATAGATACACGTTCAGGATTTAAAAAACGTTCAAACAGCAAATGATGTTCGATCGGATCCACATCTGTAATCCTCAATGCGTAAGATACCAAGGAACCCGCTGCCGATCCCCTTCCCGGTCCCGTCAGGATCTTTCTTTCCTTCGCATACTTCATAAAATCCCAGACAATCAGGAAGTAATCGCTGAATCCCATCCTGCCGATGACTTCAAGCTCATAATCCAGCCGTTCTATGTACTCATCTGAAATCGACTCTACCCGTTCGCTCAGGCCTTTCTCACAAAGGTGGGTCAATTCCTGAAGGGCAGACACTCCCTCGGGCAGAGGATATTTCGGGAGGAGCTGCTGATGGAAAGGAATGGTCAGGTGGCACTGATCGGCAATCTTCATCGTGTTTTCAAGCTCCGTTACATGATCAGAAAACAAATCCACCATCTGCTCTTTGGACTTGAAGTAGTACTCCTGTGAACCCAATACGTCCCGGTCATCTTCAGAAAGCTTCACTCCGTCACGTATCGCACCCATGCATTCATGGGCGAAATGATCTTCCTGGTTTAAATACTGAACATCATTGGTAGCCACCATATCCGTCCCCGTCTCTTTGGCCACCTGCTGCAGCAAAGAAATAAGAGTATCTTCAGACGGAATCCCATGCTTTTGAAGGCTTAAGTAAAAGGAATTCCTGCCGAAGATCTGTTGATAGGTGTGGATGCACTCCTTTGCTTTTTCACTTTCATCATTCAATAACAGGTTCTCAATCTCACCTTTGATCCCCGGAGTGATGGCAATCAACCCTTCACTATAGGAAGAGAGCCACTTCAACGGGAGACCATCTTTCGACTTTGCCCCGATCGCACTCGAAATCTTTAATAGATTCTGATACCCCGTTTGATTTTTCACGAGGAGCACCAGGGGATAGGAACCTTCCTTTGACGCAATATCTGCGGTTAACCCGATAATCGGTTTTATGTTTTCTTTTAAACACGCCTTATAAAAAGGGATGGCGGCATACATCATATTTTTATCGGTTAAAGCCAGTGCTTTATACCCTGAATTCTTCGCTTTATGTACAAGTCCATTTATCGATATCGTGCTAGACAAGAGACTATAGGCACTCGCTACTTGTAAATGAACAAATGACATGTTATGCACAACCTTTTTCTCAATATACTTTTATTATAGGAAAGAAACCGCAAAAAAGAAAATATGTTCTCCCTCATATCTTGTCTACTAATCCCATATAGTTATCGTAAAGACACGTAATAGATGGAGATGATGAAATGGCAGAAGCTTTCTTTCCGGAACTATTCAAAAGCTTCTTTATTGCTATGGGGGTATTACTGGGGGGATCACTCCTCGGCGGGCTGGCTTCATTCGCCATGGGACAGCCTTTATTCATTGAAATGAGACGACTATCCGATTTCCTGCGCATCTGGGCCATCATCGCAGCGATCGGCGGCACATTCGATACAGTCTATAGCTTTGAAAAAGGCTTTCTGAACGGGGAGACAAAAGAGCTATTCAAACAATTCCTCTTAATCCTTTCCGCTTTAGGAGGAGCCAACACCGCTGCCATGATCATCTCATGGCTCACACAGGAGCATATGCCGTCATGAGAATCCCTCCCTTTTATCGGCTTCCCTCCTGGCAGCGATTCTTCGCAGGGATGGTGGTAGGCGGAATCATCAGCTGGATGATCTTCTTATTCATGTTCGGAACCATGCATGAGAAGCAGGCCCAAAGGATAGAAGAACAGAAAAACGACATCAGCAAACTGAAAAACACCCTGTCCTATCTTCAAGAAGAATACAAACAACTAAACACCGAAAACGAAGACGTACTCACCATCCAGGAAGTCAAAGTGAAGATCATCAACAACACGAAAACAAAAGTTGAATTACTCAGTATACACGAAACAGAGGACCAGTTGAGCGAGGATTTACGGAGCCTTTTGACTAAGGACTTAGAAACGGTGTTCGGGAATAAGGAACTCATCAAGAAGATTATTGAAAATAAAACAGTCAAATTGAATGATAAGTCCTTTAATTTGAAAGTGCGGGAAATGTACTTTTATACGACTACACAGATTACGTTGGAGTTGAAGTATGAGGAATGATATTGCTGGACGAACCTGTTTGAGGCGTTAGTGCCTTTGTTGAGAGGTTCGTCTTTTGTTTGTAAAGGCTATTCTTTGCTGAAAAGGATTCATTTCTTGAAAACGATTGGGATAGTCCTTTCCTGCCTTTCTCAAGCTCTACTTAAAAGGCATTTCGAGTGTATTTTTCCAGCCTTTTCGATTGTGATTGCGTCGTTTTCCTTCACAATTGCGTCTAGAATGACGGTCATTGCGTCATTTTATTCATTATTGCGTCTAGAATCATCATAATTGCGCCGTTATTCTGAGTTATTGCGTCTATTTCCATATTATTACACATTCGTGGAGGCTGAGGAAATAATATATTCACAAACTGGAATACCCCTTTATTCCACTTTCAAATATTTTCCTTCAAAAACAAATCATACTCATCCGCAAATCGCTCTGCCTCTTCCAGGAATGGATAATGGTTACTTTTCTCAAAGATTACTAATCTCGAATGAGGTATACCTTCAGCCATTTCAATGGAATACAGTAAAGGACATTGGACGTCATATCTGCCACACAGGACTAACGTGGGGACTGATATGAACTCCATTTTTCGAGTAACATCATATACTTGTAATTCACGGATAAAAAAGTTCATTCTCGCAGCAGACATCCCTTTGTGAATATCGAGGGAGAAAAGCTCACTATATTTCTCAGGTGCATATAACGATAATTTCGTTCTTTCTATCGATAATTCTTTTCTTTTTTCCATTGGTAAATCCGGTTTTTTTAACGTTTCGATAAGTTCCTGCATCCTGTGGAAATCCGGGTGCGCAGGATTGTAAATGCAATCTTTCGAGAAGGTCATATATTCTCTTGCCGCCGCCCCAACAATCACATTAACATGGAGACTTTCTGAAAAGTGGATCCCGTATAGTATCCCTAACATCCCTCCTGTTGAATGTCCGGCAAACCCCCACTGAAGAAACCCTAATGCTTCACGAATCGCTTCCAAGTCGAATATGGATTCCAACATACTCAGCTGATAGGGTTCGTTTGCTTTCTCCGATTGACCAGCTTCCCGTAAGTTTATTAAAAAGACTTGGTTTGTCCTTGTAAATGACTCTGCAAAATTGTCACCGGTATGGTTAAATTCTGAATAATGGTGGGTCACACAAAGCGGGGCTCCCTTACCCTTGATAAATAGCTCAAATACTCCGCGTGTTGTATGTAGTAATTTTCTTTTCCATTTTCCCATAATC
Organism: Rossellomorea sp. ABR4_004; assembly: GCF_056159585.1. Classification (NCBI taxonomy): domain Bacteria; kingdom Bacillati; phylum Bacillota; class Bacilli; order Caryophanales; family Bacillaceae; genus Rossellomorea; species Rossellomorea sp. ABR4_004. The sequence continues at coordinate 1,096,804 of NZ_JBSWVM010000001.1, forward strand.
ACGTCCCTTTCTAAGCTAAAATCTTTGGCAATGATACCAAAACTTAAAACATGATTTATTTAAAATGATCCTAAATAAGAAAATAAAAATACTAACATCACATACTTTTAAGCATTTCTTGATGATTTTTTAGTCTTCTTTTTCCTTTTTATATCTATGGTTAAAAATCCAAGTAAAACAACGATCAATACATATGTAATAGTTTCCCTTATTGACGACAGTCCATCGTAGGGGCGTCCAAACGATAATTTTCAAGGGGAATGTGAAGGCCTAACGTCAATTCTCCCTCTTTATACATGCGGTTATAAGCTTTGTGTTGTAAGAATGGATTCATCTTTTCCTCTCCCTTTTTTCATTTGACAGGTGGCGGCGTATGGGGCCGCCACTGTCCAACTGGTCATGAAAATATCCTTTTTGCGCAAACGATGGTTCGCTCTTTCCATACTTGAGCCGTTCTAACGTCCTCAGGCTGACTTTCGTTCAATGCTGCGGAGCCATGCTGTTAATACAACAGCTCCTGCCACCATGATGGCACCGATCCAAGGGGTATGGATCAAGCCGATTCCATCCACGATCATTCCACCGACAAAGGAACCGATCGCGATCCCGACGTTAAATGCAGCGATATTCATGGCTGACGCCACATTGACTGCTGACGGTACATACTTTTCAGCCAGGTTGACAACAAGGACCTGAAGCCCCGGCACGTTCATGAAAGCGAATAATCCCATTAGGAAGATCGCGATCAGACCCGCCACTTTGAATGGTGCTGCGAATGTAAGAACTAATAGAATGATGGCTTGCATAACAAACATCCAGAATAAAGCTTTTAAAGGACTCTTGTCGGATGCTTTCCCTCCGACGACATTTCCGATGGCAACGGCAATTCCGTAGACAAGCAGGATGATACTCACCCATTTCGCGCTGAATCCCGTCACGTCTTGCAATAATGGTGTTAAATAAGTGAACGCGACGAACGTACCGCCATATCCAAGTGCTGTGATGGCAAAGGCTAATAATAATCGCCCATTCGTTAGGATCTTCAATTGTTCGCTGAACTTAGCTGGTGGTGCTTCTTTTAAGTTTTTCGGCACAAGGATAGAACTGGCAATGATCCCTACGACACCGAGAAGGGCTACTCCCCAGAATGTGGCTCTCCATCCAAACGCTTGTCCGATGAATGTTCCAAGGGGTACTCCTGTAACTGTCGCGACCGTCAATCCTGTGAACATAAAGGCAATTGCACTGGCCCGCTTATGGGCAGGCACTAAATCGGCGGCAATTGTCGATCCGATCGAGAAGAAAATTCCGTGTGAGAATGCTGTGATAAATCGGGCAACGAGCAATAACCCGAAACTGGTGGAAAGTGCTGCAACCGAGTTCCCAACAATGAATATAAGCATCAACGACATAAGAAGGGTTTTCCTGTTCATCTTACTGGTCAATGCCGTCAATATGGGGGCTCCAATGGCCACTCCGATGGCATAGCCTGAAATCAATAGTCCTGCGAGTGTAATCGATATCGATAAATCATCGGCAATCGATGATAATAATCCAACGGGTACAAATTCTGTCGTTCCAATTCCAAAGGCACTGATGGCAAGGGCAAGTAACGCCGGCGTGCCACCTTTCGTTTTTGTCTGATCAATTGTAGCTGAGGCTGAACTCATAACGTTTATTCCTCCTTAAGTGGATAATTCGTTTATTGAATTGAGAATCGAAGGCGCCTTTCGTTTCTCTGTACACATCATGATAATGTGTACAAATATATATTAGAAGTACGCACTTTAAAGTCATGTAGGTACTTTTTTGTAACCTAAGGACTTTTTTGTGCCTATATGCTTTTCAAACATCTTCTGTAAAATCCAGTAGGTACTGTTTGAAAAGCTAAACTGAATTATGAATGAGATATACACTTTTGAGAAGAACGCACTTTGAAGTGGCATAGGCACCTGGAAGTACCCATAAGAAGAAGGAAGCTCATTGCTAGTCAAAAGGATAGGAACTGGTTACACTAAAATTGAATGTTTCTATAGAGGAGAGTAAATGATGAAAGCACTCATATTTGAAAAGTTCGGTGGACCGGACGTCCTCCATTACCAGGAGATCGATTCTCCCCAAATGGGACGGGATGACGTGTTAGTTGAAATGAAGTCGATCGGCCTGAATTTCGCCGATGTATACAGAAGAAAAGGAAACTATCACTTAGCAGGAAATCCTCCGTACATATGTGGATATGAAGGGGCAGGGATCGTCAATCGTGTTGGAAGCAACGTGACAGGAATTGAAGTCGGGGATCGCATAGCTTTTGCAGATGTACCGTATGCGAACGCTGAACTTGTGGCGGTCCCAAAAGAAAAAGCCATTCCACTGCCTGACGATATATCGTACGAAACAGCTGCCTCCCTTTTATTACAAGGGCTCACTGCTCATTACTTAACGAAAGACAGCTATAGGATCAAAAATGGGGATACTGCTTTAATCCATGCGGCAGCAGGAGGAGTCGGACAGCTCCTTGTCCAAATCATCAAGATTTTAGGGGGCACAGTCATTGGGTTAACTTCCTCGGAAGAAAAAAGGCAAGCTGCCCTGTCTATTGGAGCTGACCACATGTTTTTATATAGCGAAGACTGGAAACAGCAAGTCAAGAATGTGACTGGTGGTAACGGGGCGGACGTTGTATATGAATCCGTAGGTTCCACGTTAATGGACAGTTTTGAAGTCACGCGTATCGGAGGGACGGTCGTATTCTTCGGTATGGCGGGAGGCGATCCTGTTTCTGTTGATCCCCGCATGCTGATGGACACCTCGAAAACCCTGACAGGCGGAGATCTATGGAATGTATTGACGTCTCACGAAGAACGGGTGACACGCTCTCACGAGTTATTTGGATGGATACAGGAAGGACAGTTAATGGTTTCTGAACCAACGGTCTTTCCATTAAGCGAAGGCGCTAAAGCCCATGAATACCTGGAAAGCAGGAAAAGTACAGGGAAAATTTTATTGATTCCGTAAAAAGGACAGACAAAATAAAATTGACCCAATCCCTGTAGGGTAAGTACTGATTTATTGTAGAGTGTTAAATAGGATTACGAATACAGCTGTGAAATTAACATAAATTTAGTAACGGGTTTACTTGTGAGGTGCAAAACGGTAACTCGCAGACCAGATCTATTAGCTAATCTCATAAACTTCACAGCATAATTCACAGTCAAAAAGGCTTAGAGATACAAATATCTCTAAGCCTTTTTTGAATTTTCTTTTTTCACTAAATACCGCTAAAGCGAGGCGAGTCTGATAAATAAGAGGAAAATTTACTCTTAATGAGGAAATAGCACTGACAATAGCCTAAATAGACGGAAAGATTTCCCCTATTGACTCAAAAAATGTGAGAATCGTTAATTCAGCTTTGCATAAGGGAAAAAACTCCCCTTATTTACCCCCGAATAGTGCTCTATTCCACAGAATAACGGAAAAATCTCCGCTTATTTTACCTATCACTAGTTGCTCAATTTTCCTAAATCACACCCAATTCGCATATCCTCCAATAATTATTTCATACCCTGTGAATGATATGTGAATTCAAGTGCGTTTTCCTATGTGTTTTACAATGTTTGCACCTCTAAAGTAAACCACTTGCGAATTTAGCTATTCGTTATGGCTTTAACGTTAAATTCAATTTCGCATTTTCTACATACTATGATACAACCTCAAATTTCAAAGTGTTTCGATGTACTTGGATATACTTACCAGTCGACTTATTCATTACTTGAGACACTTCCTTAGTGTGCGTTACCTCAAACCAATCATTTTGTATATCCACCATTAATTTTATTTCCACATCTCTTTCTCCATATTTTAATCCACTATAAGATAATTTCGTCATCATTATCATCCCTTTCTAATGAAGAATATAAGTCGACACTTCATCAGTTTCTTAACTTAATTATAAGGTATTTTTTAAAAATAATGGTGTAATTACTCTTATGAATGATAGTATATTTTCACATTTGATCCACAATGTGAAAAATAGTTTTTTTAGAGTGAGAAATTAAATTTTTCACTTGTAGGGACGGGGTCTATTTTTTCAAGTTTCAACCTCTTGCCGTCTATAAATCCTGAGCTAACCGAATCATATCCCGGCACTGAATTCCATTCTCAACGATTTCTTCTGAATAGTGTCTGATGAAAAAGTCCATATCCACACCAACGATTCTAAATCCACATTTCTGATAAAGAGCCAATTGGCCAATTCCAGAATTCCCGGTACCCACTTCAATGGTCTTGTAGCCTTTGGACCTTGCTACCTTAACAGCATCCATCACCAGCTGCTTTCCGATCCCTCTGCCATGCATCTCTTCCGCAACCGCCACATTCACTAATTCGATGGTCTCAGGTCTTGTTGGAAGGAGTACATACACTCCAACAATATCCTGTTCAAGTTCAGCTACAAAGCACTCTCCCCGAGTGACATATTCTTTTACGATTTCTTCTGAAGGATCCGCCAATAGCAGTAATTCCATTGGAAGATGTTCATCTGTCTTCCGTTTTCTAATGATCATTGTTTACCTCGCTTAAAAATTGAGATTTCTATCATAAGTTATTATACTACCCATTTTCTGAAAAGATAAAAGGCAACGACTTGCTTATGAGCGGCGGTAAGACCGATACATGACCTTCTTCTGAGAACTCAATGAATGTGACATTCAATCCCTTACAGGACTGGAGACGGTCTGCCATCTCCTTTGCGAGGTCCCCCATTTTTGTATGATGCCATTGCTCGTGTTCTCCTAATCCGATCAATAAATTGGCACTGATATTTCCGCTTTCCGACTGTTGGAGAAACATTTTCTCCTTTTGATAAATGATTTCTTTATTCCAATGAATGGATGGACTGCCGGCTATGTAGGTCTTAAAGGAGGCAGGACGTGTAAACAAACTGTTCAAGACATACAACCCGCCTAACGAATGGCCAAAAATCGCTTGATTGTTCTTGTCAACAGGATAGCTAAAATCCAATTCAGGCTTTAATTCTTCTTCGATAAAGGAAGCAAATACCTCTGCCCCTCCATGCTCAGGCCAGGGGCTGCCATCAGGCTGTTTCGGCAAATCGATCTCAGGATTCCCCATTGTGAAATCAGTATAGCGACGTGATGAAAAAGGGGCTTCCGTATCATACCCAATGCCAACAATGATGGCAGGGTATACGCCTGTTTTCTCCGGTTTTCTTGACTGTATCCGCATCGCTTCCACTACCGTTGCGAATATTGCATTACCATCCAGGAGATAAATGATCGGAAAGCCTTCAGAGGGAGGTTCCTCTTGTGGTGCGGAGATCAAAATACGGTATGGATGACCTTGGTTCGATATCATTGTATGTTGTGTTGCCCCTGCAATTGTAAATGGTTGACGGTTCTCTGCCTTCATCCTTATTCCCCTTTCTTTTACATTTTCAACCTCAATAATAGAAAAACAAAATATGGTACGCCGATGATCGCAATGACGATTCCGACTGGTATTTCTGCCGGTGCTACAATGGTTTTGGCTAGGAAGTCAGCTCCAACCACCAACACCATCCCAACAAGTCCGCTTAGAGGCAGGATCCTGCTGTGCCCGTTGCCTGTGAGGGTCCTGGCAATATGAGGTGCGATCAGCCCGATGAACGATATGCTCCCTGCCACTGAAACGGAAGCACTGACCAGGCCGATACAGCTCAATAGCAGAATGGCTTTTTCCTTCTTGACGGAAACCCCTAATCCGATAAGGGATACTTCACCCAACCCAAACAAATCAAGAATATATGATTTTCGTAAGATAATAGGTAACAGGATACATAGCCATGGAAGGAACGAAAGGATAAAGAGCCAATTCGCATTGTAAATGCTGCCGGATAACCAAACCGTCGCCATTTCAAAATCCTGTGCATTCATTTTAAGAGACAGATAGATTGTAAATGCCCCAAAGCCAGCTCCAATCGCTATCCCAGTCAATAAAAACTGCTTCGAATCAAGCCGCCCATTCTCCCATGAAATCCAAAAAATGATAAGGGCCGCCACTAGTCCCCCAATCAATCCAAACAGGGGCATCAGCATGATCATGACCCAATTGGTTTCTGTCACCTGTTGTTGAAAGAAGAACATGAACAGGACGATGGCGGCACCGGCACCACTATTGATCCCCACTATTCCCGGATCTGCCAGCCCATTCTTCGTGACACTTTGGAGAACGGCTCCGGCAACACCCAGTCCAAGCCCGATCAGCATGGCCAGTATGATCCTAGGCAGTCGGAATGTAAACACTACCAGATCCAGTTCTTCAGACGGATTCAGTCTGAAGAACGCTGAAAACACTTGTTGAATGGTAAGTTCATAGATTCCTCCAGTCAAGCTCACATAAATCAGGGATAGTAATAAAAGAATCCCTGATACCATCATGACAATAAAAGATTTACCCTTTTTCATACTGTCTGATCACTCCCCTCTTCTTGATCAGGTATAGAAAGAAAGGAACACCAATCAGAGAAGTGACGACACCAATCGGGGTTTCGAAAGGATAATTCATATACAGACTCATGGAGTCACATAACGTTAAAAAGATTCCCCCCAAGATACCCGCACACGGAATGACCCGTCTGTAGTCAACACCGATCAAGAACCGTGTAATATGAGGAATGATCAGTCCGACAAAGCCGATTTTACCGACTAAGGCGACCGATATCCCTGTCATGACGACAACCGACAACATGGTTAAAGATTTCACGATGCCTTTACGCTGTCCAAGCCCTGCTGACGTTTCTTCACCCAGTGACAATATCGAAATCGACCGAGAGAGGGAAAGGGCGAGCAGAATGCCGAAAACGGCAAATGGAAGCGTAAAGTACAGAAGCACGGGATCGATTTGATGAAGCCTGGCATTATACCAAAAGCTCATCGTTTGAGACACTTGATAATAAGAGGCTAACGCAGCAGATACGCTGCTCAAAAATGTTCCTATGATGGTCCCGATAATCGTAAGCTTGACGGGTGACAAGCCCTGCCTTACAAGGGAGGCCACGCCAAAGACGATGCCTGTACCTGCTGCCGATCCTATCAATGAAAGGGTCATCAGCTGCAGGGAAGACAATCCTTGAAAAAATATGACCGAGAGCGTAATCGCAAACCCCGCTCCATCGGATACTCCCATAATGGAAGGGGATGCCAAGTAATTCCTTGTCATCCCCTGCATTAACGCACCCGACATCGCAAGTAATGCTCCGATGGCCATCGCACCTATCGCCCTCGGTATCCTGGACGTTACGATCACATTATGTTGGATATTGTCTGGATCATATGAAAATAGTACATTCATGATTTCAGCGTTGCTGATGGTCGTAGAGCCGCTGCGCACGGATATGAACAGAGAAAGAAGTACTCCTACCGGTGATACCAACAATATGATTTTATACAATGTACTTCTCCTACGCATAGTACCCATCACCTTTTTTTAGTGTGCCAGCTTGTCCATAATGACTTTCAAGAACTCTGTCTTACTCAAAGCAGTACCTCCTGCAGCAAGTGGTGGAACGGAATTATAAAATATGTCGTCATTTTTTACCGCTGTGATGCTTTTGAAGATGTCATTTCCTTTTAAGTCTTCTAACGCTTGTGGTGAATCGGCATTTTCCCCTTCTTCAAATTGCACGAATAAGTAATCCGGATTCATTTCAGCCAGCTTCTCAAGGGAGATCATTTCCTGACTCTTTGAAGCTTGGATCTCTTCAGGGACAGGCAGTCCTAAATCGTTATAAAGGACAGGGTTGAAATACACGTCAGGAGAATAGACGAAGATATTCCCTCCTCTGATGCGGACCATCACAACTTCCTTGTCGCTCATTGTCTTTTTGAAATGTTCCTTCCCTTCAGCTGCTTCCTTCTCATAATCCTCAATGATTGTTTCTGCCTCTTCTGTTTTATCGCTCAGTTTTGCCAACACCAACAGGTTTTCTTTCCAATCCGTTGATATATGGGAAATAGGAATCATGGTCGCAACTTTATTTAAACTTTCCACCACTTCCGGCTGGAACTTAGAAGTTCCTAGAATGACATCCGGATCCATCTGCAGTAATAATTCACTGTTCGGCTGTCTCTTATCGCCGATTTCTTTGGCTTCTGACATGGAATCCCCAAGGTATTCAGGGAATGTCCCTCCTGTTGCGATGGCTCCGATCGGTTTCACGCCAAGCATCGCTGCATCCTCCATGGCTTCCTGGCTTGCCGTTACGATTTTGTCACTGCCGGCAGGAACCGTATATTCCTCTCCAAGATATGTGATCGTTTGTTCCTTAATTTCTTCAGATTCCGTTGTTGCCGCAACCTCAGATGTTCCTTCTTCTTTATCTGCTGTGCCTTGATTGCCGCATGCCGCTAATGTAATCAGCATGACTAACAGCAATGGCATAAGTAGTTTCTTCATAACTCTTTCTCTCCTTTTTCATCACTTTCGATAATGATAATCATTATCAATTATGATTATACGCCAGCCTGTTTTCATTGAACATGGACATTTTCCGCAAGATCCTTTGTACTCTTTCCATATACCTTTTTCAGCTCTTCACTGATCACCCTGCCGTGGGCGCTAGGCGAATATTCCCTCCAAGGATCAGATGAGAGGATATGAACGTGATTTCCCCTAACACATCGAATATCATTCCATGCAATGTTCTTCTGAAGAGAATTCCAGCTTTCCAGTGTATTAGACTCCTGACAGATATTTAATAGAAGGTGATCTGGATCGATTTCTGCAAGTTCATCCAATGAAAGGACCTGTGACTTGTTGGTTGGACTACCAGCAGACTGCATCCCCACATCACGAAAGAAGACTTCTTTCACTGTACGACTGTAGTCTAAATATAGCTCGCCATGAAATAGCCTCAATGGAAGGAAAGTTTCATCTTTAAAACGCTTATTCATTTGGTTCCTTTCATATGTAAGTTGCCTATCATACTGTCTCATCCATGCTTCACATTCCTCCGTCTCTCCTAAATGATCTGCAATCATGGATAATTGCTTACGCCAATCTTCGTCCCTTGGATAATAATAAACCGGTCCAACCTCTGACAAACGTGCCCTCTCTTCCTCAGAAATGTCATCGTGAGTGATGATCATATCCGGTGGTTGGAGAGCAAGCTTATGAATATTTTCCTCCCAGTCTTTATTGATCTGATAAGCGCTAAGATGGACCGGAATATCTTGACGCAGCTGATGAAAATAATAAGAAGTCCATTTCGGATGAATCGGAGCGGCATATGGGTAAATGTTCAGGGCACATAAATGTCCGATGGTAGACAAATCATAAGCAGCAATACGCCGCATCTTTCTTTTACGATAGGCGGATGGGGAGATTCCCACTGTCGCCTTAAACTTGCGGCTTAGATAAAATTCGTCCCGATATCCCACTTTCTGAGCGATGTCCCGTATACGATTGTCATTTCTTGAAAGGAGCCGTTTCACTTGGTTTAACCGTAAAGTGGATATATAATCACTTGCGCTAATACCGTACTCTTTTTTGAAAAAGGCAGAGAAGTATTTCGGACTGACATCTGCCATAGAAGCCATCTGTTCGATCGAGATTGATTCATGGTAATGGGTATCCAAGAATTTCCTGACTTCTTCAACCGCTATCACTGTATCCTGAATATTTCCTGTCTGTTGAGGTTCAACCAGCTCATTCAAGAGTTGTTCAAACAAAAGCCGCTTTGGAGCGTGTCCATCCAATGCTTTGAATAAAGCGTCAGTTAAGTCCATCACCTTTGAAAGAGAGCGCGCCGTCACCTCCCCTTTCAAGGGAAATCCCCCTCTGTCTTTAAGTAAGCGAAACGCCTCTTCATCCCGCTGATACCTATACACATCAAACGTGAAGAGGACATACTCTATTGGAGCACTCTTGATCTTAGAACGGATAGCATACACTTGGGATGGATAAATAATATGCAAATTCGATGGCTGAAGGATAAATGTATCTTCTGAAATCTCCAGGAAACCTCTTCCATCTTTCACGAACAGGAGTTCAAATGAATTTGTAAGTTTCCGGGGCTCAGAGATTGCTTTCATCCGTTTAATATCGTTTAGTCTGCAAACAACATCGTCGATTGAACAATTCTGCAAAGGAATGATCTCCTTTCTTCTTCTCTTTTATGATAATTTTAATTTATATCCATATTTCATCTAAACACTAATGCTTGACTGATGACCATAAAAAAAGACCCAACCGTTATGGCGAGTCAAGAGTCGTTTGCTTTTTTTTAATAGGACTTTCCCCAGGAATTAGTTCTTGTACACCGTCAACTTCTTTTCTGCTGATGTTCGCTCCCTCACCTGAGGTACTTTATCAAAATATCCCATATGCAAGAATCCAACAATCTTCTCGCCAGGCTTCACGGCTAATAAGTCACGCACTTTTGGATCATAAATATGCGGATTCGTTTTCCATACAACTCCGAGCTTTTGTTCCCAAGCCAGCAACTGAAAGTTTTGAATGAGCGAGCTGACCGCACCAAAATTCTCTTCCCATTGCTTCTGTCTCGGATCTTCCTCCATGACCACAATAAGGAATGCAGCCGGTTGGCTGAAATAATTCCTTCTGTTCTCCTGCATGTCTGAAGAAAATGTTTTTACTAGATTTTCTACAAAGCCTTCCTTCTCTTTGGTTGACACAAAGATAAAACGCCAAGGTTCTCTTAAGCCATGGTTCGGTGCCCAGATGGCATCGTCCAATATCTCAAGCACAGTTTCCTCTGTCACTTCTTTATCTGTATATCCACTTTTAATCGAACGACGTTCCCGAATGATAGTTGCTAAATTTGATTTTGTATTTTCCATTGTACAATCCCCTCACATAATAGATACCATATAAATGATAACAATTATCATTCTCATTTGTAAAGATATATTTCTGTAACTCTCTGAGATTCCTAATGGGAAATAGATCATCCTGGCTCAAAAGGAATCAAGGACCTCCAGCGAGGCTCACTGGAGGTCCTATTTTTCAACGATTACGTTTCAATATCACGTTTATTAAAGCCAATAAACCCTGCCACCGTCAGTACCAAGGCAATCAAGCATAAAAGTAGAAGTGGCATGAAAGAAAAGTCTTCAATCGGTGTTTGTGGCACGTGACCATAAGGTGAAATGTTGCCAATCCAATCGGAAAATTGGAATAAGCCTCCCAGATACAACACGATAAAAGAATAAAAAACATAAAGCCATATCATGCTCGTAAGCTTTGGCAAATACCCAATAAGTAATACAGCTATACTGATCATGACGAGCATGGCTGGATAGTAGGACAGGGCTGCGCCAAAGATCATATCAAAGGATAATCCTCCTTCCACCACTGCATTCCCCGCCGACCATAGTCCGAGCGCTGCAAGGGAAATCATGACAAAACCATTGACTATAGAAATGATGAAGTAACTGCCCAATAGTTTTGTTCGTGAAACGGTTCTACTTAACAGGTGGAAAATTCGTTCCTTCTTCTCCTCCCCGCGCAGTTTATTCATGGACATAACGGGAGGGACGGTTGCCAGCAATGACATGACGATCATCAACATGGGGATGAACTGTTCTATCAACGTGACCCCTTCCGCTGGTTGCAGCAGCTGTTTCATTGCTTCGCTTTCAGAAAAAAAGGATTCGAGATCTCCTAAAACAGATCCATAAGAGGCACCTAACACATACATACCAATGGCCCATGATATGATTCCGGTTCGTTGCAATCTTAATGCAAGACCGATTGGACTTTGCAAAAAGCGGGATGCATGTTTTTTCCCTGGTTTGGATGGTAAAAAGCCACGATCCAAGTCACGAATGGCGTTCAAATAATTCGCTGCGGCATAAAGAACGATTGAAACTGCAATCATTAAAATGATCGGCCACCAATTATTTGTATCGTATACTTCTGCTTTTGTTACCCATGCCAGTGGTGAAATCCACGATAGCGCTTCGTTGCTTACGTCCGTGATGGCCCGAAGGAGATAGGAAAGAAGAAGTACGGCCATTGAATATCCGATGGTACCTCGTGAACTGTCTGACAGCTGGGCAAATATGGCTGTTACCCCGGCGAAGAATAAACCAGTTGCCCCTAATGCCGTACCATATAGTAAGGACCCTTCCAGATCAATGCTGTCAATCCCAAGGGCAAAGAGGCCGAAACCATTGATTAATGCGATTCCAACACACGTAGCCGTTATGACAAGTAAGACTGCATTTAAGTAGGAAAGACGCCCAGTCGGTAACGAACGAAGCATTTCCAAACGTCCATCCTCTTCAGCTGCCCGCGTGTGGCGAGTGACAAGCAGGATGGACATTAACCCTACCACTGCAGCGGTCATAAGTAACATCTGATGCGCTGTCATGACACCAATCGTATAATTGCTCAAATCAGCTGGACCCGTCATGGCAGTCATCGCGGGATTGGCCATTGTTTGGGCCATCGCATCTCTTTCCTGTTGAGAGCTGTACAAATCCTTAAATGCTGTTGGGACGACTATTGTAAAAAACGTGAGGGACATGATCCAGATAGGGATCCGGATACGATCAAGACGAAAAATGAATGTAGAAAGGGAAGCCGTTTTAGCCATTAATTTGGCTGCCATCAGTGGACACCTCCCACTCCTGTATCCTTTACTCCTTCATAATGACTCATAAATAGATCTTCCAATGTCGGTGGGGCACTTTCCAGCTTCACAATAACAAATGGACTAATATGCTTGATAACAGCATCCATTTGTTCAGTATCAACCTGAAACGAAATACCATGTTCGCTTTCCTCGACCTCATGAATGCCTTTCAGCTCATGTAAACCTGTTATCGGCATCTTGGTATCGACCAGCATTTGTGTTCGTGTTAAGTGACGAAGCTCGCTTAAGGACCCAGACTCAATAATCTTACCCTGGCGAATGATACTGACTCGGTCGCACAGCTTCTCTACCTCTGATAAAATGTGACTGGAAAGCAGGACACTTTTTCCTTGTCTTTTTACATCCATCACACAATCCTGAAATACCTTTTCCATTAATGGGTCGAGTCCGGAGGTGGGTTCATCCAGAATAAAGAGATCTGCATCAGATGAAAAGGCCGCAACTAAAGCTACCTTTTGTCGATTCCCTTTGGAATATGTTCTACACTTCTTGGATGGATCTAAATCAAATTTTTTTATCAATTCTTCACGACTTGCCCTATTTGTTGTACCATTGAGTTTCACAAATAAATCAATGACCTCTCCCCCTGTCAGGTTTGGCCATAAATTCACATCCCCAGGGACATAAGCAATGTTCTTGTGAATGTCTACAGCATCCTGCCAGGCGTCTTTATTGAAAATTTTCACCTCTCCACCTGACGCCTTTAAGATTCCTAATAATACGCGGATTGTGGTTGATTTACCTGCACCATTTGGACCGATGAACCCCACAACCTCTCCTTTATTCACCTCAAGATTGATCTTGTCCAATGCAGTAAACGTGCCAAACTTCTTCGATAAGTCGGTTACTTTCAATAAACTCATTTCTTCATTCCTCCCCATCTTTATAGAAACAACGTCTCAGAATGTCGGAATAGCTGTTCCATTCATTGAATATCTCCATTCCAACATAATGAAAAGAATCTAACTTCGCCATTTGCAATTCTGCAAAACCAAGCATTGTCCAATTAAGTATATGCACTGCTTTTTCCGGATCAACACCTTCTCGGAATTTTGACCAATCTATATTTTGGTAGATTCTATTCAACCCATCATCCAGAATGCTCCCCCTTATCCGCTCAATATCAGATTTTACTTCCGGTGCTTTCTCGTCACCAATCGATTTAAGGAAATCAAATACTAAGGGGTATTTTTGTTGAATATTTAATTTCACCAACCCCACTTGATAGATCCTTTTGAAGAGATCCCTTTCGTTCATGTCGATTTCCTCATAAATTCGCTCGATGATTTTCATTGAATGTTCAATTAAAAACAAGTACAACTCCTTTTTATTTTTAAAATAGTTGAACAAGGATCCTTTAGATATCTGTGCTTCCTTTACTATTTCATTCGTTGATGCCTTATCATAACCACTGTTAACAAACTCTTTCATTGCAGCATTGATAATTCGTTCTTGTTTCTCGATTTTCAACTTATTAAATTTAGTACTAATATTTATGCTGCCTCCCTTCACAAAATGACCACTTGGGTCATTTTAAATATAACAAAAAATGACCATTACGGTCAATAACTTCAAGTATTTTGTGGAAATAGAAATGGACTGTTAAACAAGGCGGGCAAAGTTGATACTTTGCCCGCCTTGTTTTGTCTACTAATTCTCTTTTTAATCAAGCAGTAAAATTACCGTCATAACTTAACATAATGGCTGATTTAACACCTTCCATGTTTGAAATGTTATTCATAAAATTCATGTCATTCTCTTTGACACGGATTTCGTAGGTTACTTCAAAGTCATTTCCAGGCATCACCGATTTTGATTTAAGGCAATGTTTCTTTGAAAGTCCGGAAATGACATGTTCCAACGAGCTTTCAATGGATGTTTCATTGTAGCGCACGACTAATAAATAGGGATTCTCGACGGTAATACGGTTAATGAATAAGATCAAGACTGACCCGATTAGAATAGAACCGATGATGACGAGGGGAATGAAGCCCGCTCCGCATAAGATACCAGAAACAATCGCCCAGAAAATATACACAATATCCATAGGGTCTTTAATCGGGGTTCTAAACCGGACGATCGATAGTGCACCAACCATACCCAGTGATAAGAGAACATTGGATGAAATTCCGATGATGATTAATGCTGTTGCCATTGACATAATGATCAGGGAAATATTAAACGTGTGAGAGTATAGGACACCCGTGAACGTTTTCTTATACACGAAATAAATGAATAATCCCACTGCGAATGCTACGAGTAGTCCAATGAGGGAATCAATGATTGAAAAGCTGCTTGTTTTTTCTAAAATGCTGGATTTAAAAATATCCTTGAAATTTGTTGTATCCATCTGTCATCCTCCGGTGATCATCAATTTTTTAGCCAAACATTCTACTGATTTGATATTTTGAATACGTACCTTTCCGTCTGTCACCAAGTTGAAGCAAATACTTAATCACATCCGGAAGGAACTCGTCATATTTCACTTCAAGTATGACGATGTCAGGGTTCGTTTCCACCATGGCTAAATCAGGATTTAATACATCATTATTTCGAAAGCTTGTTTTAATGGCGCCGTCGAATGTAACGCGGACATTACCATGTTCATAAATAAACACTTCTCTTTCATAGTCAACGACCGTTACTGGTTTTAATTGAAACAAGTTCATTTGGATATATAAGTCCTGGATGAGCATTCGTGAATCATTTTCCATCCATGATAGGTCTCCCGTTTTCATCTTTTCGTATTCCTCAGGTGTAATCCTGCATTTTTGTTTGTACGTCAGGTTATTCCGTTTGCTCTTTTTTTCAAGGTTGAGATAGTCCATCTTGTAGTCATACAATCTAACCCGGAACTTGTCGCGTTCATAATAGCCCTCCTTTTTCTGGGTAAGGACTTTATGATCAAAGTTATCGAAATAAACGCTTCGAATGAGATACTTCCCGTTTTCTTTGGCATGAGGGTCCGCTTTCATGACATGCTTCAATTTATTTCTTAGAAGATAACAGTCCATCTTCGTGATTTCATGTTTCAACTCTGTTCTCCCTTTCACACCGTTCAAGGTCATCGCTTCCAAGTTCAACATTCTCCTTTGTCAATCGGTCTATGAATCACATTATTAAGGACAAACCTTAAACAAACCTTAAAACGATAAAAAAAGAGATCACGTGTCTGTGATCTCTTACTTAGGCAGCTTCACTTTAAAGGTGGTCCCTTTATGCTGATGATTCTTCAACACTTTAATCGTCCCGTTGTGCTTCGATACAATCCACTGGGCGATGGATAATCCTAATCCGACGCCGCCTGTTTCCCTGGACCGTGCTTTGTCTTCGCGGTAAAATCGGTCAAAAATATATTGGATATTTTCTTCTTTGATCCCCATTCCCGTATCGCTGACTTCAACGACGATCTTCTGGTCTTCTGCATATGTTTTTACACCAATACTGTCGTTTTCACCCGTGTATTTTAGCGCATTATCCAGTAAAATCACCAACAGCTGGTGAAGGCGGGTTTCGTCTCCTTTGATCGTGAAAGGACAAGTTAAATTCAGCCAAAAATGCTTCTCCTGTGACTCGGCAATTTCCTTATAAGGTGCACATACATCTTCTACAAACGTATCAACATGAATGGACTGCTTAACAAGCTGTGTTTCAGCTGAATCCGCCCTTGCCAAGGTTAACAAATCAGATGTAAGCTTCGACAATCGCCGTGTTTCAGATAGGCTTAAGGCTATGTTTTCAAACTTATCTTTAATTCTTTCCTGTGGCGCGGTAAGAAGAAGTTCCAGCTTATTTTGAATGATGGCTAACGGAGTCCTGAGTTCATGGGAAGCATTTTCAACAAATTCAGCCTGCTTATTCCAGGAATGAATGATCGGCTTCATCATCTTCCTTGATAATATGAAGCTTGCGGAAATAGAGAGAACGATGAAGATGGCCGAACAGATAAAGATCAATTTTTCGAAGTTTGTAATGATCGTCTGCTCTGCATCCACATTGATCATAAGCTGTGTATAGGCCGTGTCATCCTGATCATTGTTGTCTTTGAAAACTATATACCTGAAATGGTACAGGTCATTAATATCCGTCATTGTAATTTCGTCCAAATTAGTTTTATCCAGTTTGTAACCCTCTAGATAATTCTCATAGAATGAAGTTCCGATTTCATTTTCATTGAGTATTTCCCCTGCGTGATTCCAATGTATGACGATGATTCTTGGATTTGGAGCATCTCTTTGCCGATCTTTGTCCGGCGGTTTCTGGTCGAAACCTTCTTTTAATTGAGGTGGCCGCATACCCTCTGAATGGTTGTCTGTCAGCATTTCTTTAAATGATAATAGCTCCTCATCTGTTTTTGAAAATAACGTCCTTTGAACCTGGCTGAAAATGATGATACTGAAAATGGTGAAAATAACCGTAAACGCAATCATGTTGAACAACATAAACTTGAGCTGTTGTTTCTTGAAGATTCCCCTATTAAACATGACCTTCACCAGTGTCTGTCAGCATGTAGCCCAATCCACGGAAGGTCTTGATGTATTGGTCGTATCCGAATGGTTTAAGGTTTTTACGTAAATGACTGGCGTATACCTCCACCACTGTCATAGAGGTATCCGATTCAAATCCCCATATCCGGTCAAAGATTTGTTCCTTGGTTAAAATCGTATTTTTATTGTTTAACAAATACTCCAACAGATCGAATTGTTTCCCGTTTAACTTAATGGATTCCCCAATGATTTCTGCTGTTTTGTGTTTAATATTTACTTTTAATTCCTTAAACGTAAGGACATTCTCCTTTAGGAGACCTCCTGACCTCCTCACCATGGCCTCAAGGCGCAATAACAACTCTTCACGGTGAAATGGTTTCACCAAATAATCATCTGCGCCTACTTTAAAGCCCTGAATTTTGTCATCAATTCCATCTTTAGCTGTCAGCATGATGACAGGAGTGGTGATGTTCTTCTTTCTTAAATGCCGCAATACGTCATAGCCGTTCATATGCGGCAGCATGATATCTAAAATAATGACATCGAAAATATTTTGTTCTGCACGAAACAGTCCTTCTTCCCCATCGAACGCCTGCTCCGTTTCGAACATTTCCTTCGTTGTTTCACATATGGATTCAGAGAGATATTTATCATCTTCAATGATTAATAATTTCATATACCGCTCCCCTTTATTTCATCTATCACATTTTTTAATTGGTTATGTTAGATTATAGGACCAATCGAAATAAAATCAAACATTAATTCCGATCACCTCTTTTTAAGGTTTGTTTAAGGTTCGTCCTCCATCATGTGACTCATAGCAAGTTGAGATTTATTTAAGAAGAGGAGATTATGATGAAAAATCGAAAATCGACATTCATAAAAGTAACCGCATCCCTAATGTGCACATCGTTATTATTTGCTTGCAGCAACGAATCGGAAACTGTAAACAATTCCAATAGTGAGGCTGTGGCAAAAGCTGAGATCTTGAGTACAATTGGCAATCAGGAAATAGCCAGTGTGATAAGCGAGAATGTAATGTATGCTGATGAGGATTTCTACAGCAAATGGGAGAATGCAACGTCTATACAATTGAATGGACGTAACGCGAGCATTGATGGAGATGGCGGAGTGATCATGAACGATCACATCATCACCATTAAGACTTCAGGTGTGTATGTGATCAGCGGTAAGCTGGATGATGGACAAATCATTGTGGATGCAGAAGATAAAGGAACCGTCAGACTCGTTCTGAATGGAGTAGAGATTCATTCTTCTACTACTTCATCAATCTACGTGAAACAGGCTGAAAAAACTATTGTTTCACTGGAAGAAGGAACAGAAAACATATTATCAGACGGGGAAAAATATGTGTATGAGGATTCAGACGAGGATGAGCCCAATGCAGCTTTATTCAGCAAAGACAATCTGACCATCAACGGCAGCGGGAAACTCGTCGTGAATGGACATTATAACAACGGAATCACCAGTAAAGATCAATTGAAAATCACGGGAGGAACGATTCAGATTGATGCTGTGGACGATGGTTTAATGGGACGGGATCTCCTGGCCATTAAAGAAGGAAATGTCAGCATTAAAGCAGGCGGAGACGGTATGAAGTCCACGAATGACAAAGATGCCTCCAAAGCAACGATCGCCATTGAAGGGGGAACCTTCGATATCGAGGCGGCAAAGGACGGGATACAGGCAGAGACGTCACTGCTGATTGCCGATGGGGATTTCACCGTTTCATCTGGTGGCGGGAGCCCTGACACCATTGCGAACCGTGAAACTAACAGGCAGGCACCTGGGGAAATGAGTACAAGCAGCTCAAGCTCCGATACAGCAACTGAAAGCGCCAAAGGTTTGAAAGCAGCAGTAGAAGTGGCTATCGGTGGAGGAAGCTTTCACCTGGATTCATCCGATGATGCTATTCACAGCAATAACTCTATCACCATCACAGGCGGAGATTTGAACGTTGCCACAGGAGATGACGGAATTCATGCGGATTCATCCATCCTCACCAAAGGCGGGAGCATCAACATTACCAAAAGCTATGAAGGTGTTGAAAGTAAAGCCATCACGATCGCAGATGGCAAGATTCATATCAAGGCCAGTGATGATGGCATAAACATTGGAGGAGGAAACGACGGTTCAGGCCTGGATATGCAACAAACAGATTCTGAAGACAATCTGCTATCCATCAATGGCGGCTATGTCTATGTCGATTCCGGTGGTGATGGGCTTGATTCAAACGGATCTATTTCCATGACTGACGGTACGGTGATCGTTAGCGGACCAACCACTAACGGAAATGGCGCACTCGATTATGACCAAAGCTTTGACATGAGCGGTGGATTCCTTATCGCTACAGGGAGCTCAGGAATGGCTATGGCACCATCAGAAGAATCAACACAAAACTCCATCCTGATGAGTTATCCTGAGACACAAGCGGCCGGAACGATCCTTCATCTTGAAGACAGCAAAGGAAACACAGTCGTGACGTTTGCTCCGGTCAAAGACTATCAATCCGTAGTGATTAATTCACCAAGTCTAACAAAGGATGCTTCTTACACCCTTTACTCTGAAGGAACAGCAACCGGTAAAGAAAGTAATGGCCTTTATGCAGACGGAGATTATCAGGGAGGAACACAAGTAGTTGAGTTCACCACTTCAGACACCGTTACATGGCTGGATGAATCAGGTGTCACGACGGCCAAGAGCTCCGGTCCTGGTATGGGAGGACCCGGAGGCATGGGAGAACCTGGCGAGATGGGAGGACCTGGGGACGGTCAAATGCCGCCAGGAAATGGAAACCCAGGGGATATGTTCGCAGATCTTGATGAGAGCACTAGGCAGAAAGTCCAAAGCATCATGGAACAACAAAAAGATGGCTCCATTACTATGGAAGAAGCCCAGGCACAACTCGAAGAACTTAGAGTGGAGCTTCCACAAAGAAGAGAGCCGCAAGAACAAGCCGAACAGTAAAATGGATCATTGTGCATGATTCCTATAAAAAGAAAGGACCGTTCATTTGAACGGTCCTTTAAAGCGTTTCAGCTAAATCTAGCAAAGCATATATTAATCCGTTAAACTCCCTCTATAAAGATAGAACATTAATACTTCTTATCTCCCTGCTCACATTGTTTTTCAGTAACATCTCAATAACTCTCAAACATTGATTTTCCGTTCGATCATTCGTGCACATTCTTCTGGCGATGTCTTAGTTGTATCAACTGAAAGATCATATTGCATGCCTTCGTGTACCACAGCAGCCTGCGAAACGGCCATTCCTTCCATGCGGTCCCCTCGTTCCTTCTCCCGTACTGCCGCTACAGTGGGATCACACCTGACACCGACCCACAACACCTGCAACCCATCAAAGGAAATTTCCCATCGTTTACGGGCTTCTATTCCACTAAGGAAGACATCGTCAATAATGATCCTTGCTCCTCTTCGTGCCATCTCTCCCATACCGTGCCTCCATGCAGATTCCATAACACGAAATTCCGTACCCGGAATGACCGAGCCATCCTCACCCAGCTTAATTCCGCTATCTTTCTTAAGCATGGCATCGGGCATAGCCTCAATCAAATCGTCAATACTGAACCTTAGCCAAGACGAATCAGATGTATTCTGAAGACATTTCGCGATAGTGGTTTTTCCGGAGCTGGATCCACCGTTTAGGATGATAACGTCTGTCATGTATATAACCTCACTTTCAAACCTGCAAATCGTATGTAGATTGATGTTGAAAAGGTTCATAAAATACCATCTCATCCGTCAGGACAAACATCACTCATTATTCATGAAATGTTGACTTTCCAAGTAATTCAGCACTGTCTGCGAAAACTCGTGGTGAGATTCTTTCGTATACTTGGCAATGGTATAAATTTGAGCAAGATTCTTTAATCCTAATTGCTCTGTCATTTCCTTAAGCTTAGGGATGTCCATGTAGCGTTTCCATCCCTTCTCATCTCTCTCTTTGTAGATTTCCTGAATTTCTTCATCTGAATAATCACGATATTGGTCATAATGGACAATACCATGCTTTGGCAGTCGATCACGTTGGGCAGGGTTTTCTGCTGGGTACCCTAATGAATAACCCACAACTGGTACGACATTTGGTGGTAATGTTAGTAGCTCACCAATTTGATCACAATTTGCAAGCGTTGAGCCCATATAGCAAATGCCCAGCCCCGCATTTTCAGCAGCTAAAGCACAGTTTTGTGCTGCCAAAGTCGCATCGATGGCACCTATCATAAAGCTCATGAAATTATCAAAATGTACAGGTGCATCATTGAGCGAAAGCCATTTTCTCATTCTATTGAAATCAGCACAAAATGTTAATAGTATAGGTGCATCAACAACCATCGACTGTTCCATGTGTGCGGTATATAATTTTTGCTTTAGCACCTTGTCTTTTGTGACGACGATCGAATAAGATTGCATATTACCACTTGAAGAGGCACGAATACCCGCATCTAATATTTCATCGAGCAATTCTTGACTTACTTCCCTATCTTCATATTCTCGTATGGATCTGTGCCCATGTATAACATCTGTGAATTCCATATAATCACCCTTTTTATAATTTCATACAAATTTTATTGATACAACCTAGTACTATTCCCAATCAGAATAGGTTATTAAGTCATAATTTCTTACCGTTACTTCAAGAAGATATTCTCGTTACCTTTAAATCTATTTCTTATTCTCCGTGATCCTTATTTTCATCCAAATCCATCTACTATCAAAGGAGGATCTTAGATTTGGATCTTCAACAAAGCCGACTCCCTTATAGCATTGAATCGCTTGTACATTTCCAGGCTCTATTCTCATATAGACCCATTCAAATGGATAGCTCTTACACTCTTCAAGAAGTTCTTTAATGAATCGCTTGCCCAATCCTTTATTCCTTAAAGAGGGGTGAATAACTATATGTGCAAGCTCTATATCTTTTTCTTCCTCATCTATCCATATCTCCCCATATGCCACACTATTTGAGCCTTCCTCAAACATATACCCAAATTGATCATGTGCTTCGTACCAGTTATAAAACATATCTGTTGAATATATTTGCCTGCCAGTGACATATTTGCAGTCCTTTGGCTCGTTTAACCATCCTTTAATTACAGGTTCATCTTCTGGCATTACCTTCCGAATGTTCATGATGTCCCCCTTTTTGTCCGAATTATCTTTCAATTATCCCAACACTTATTATACAACTAAGCTGGTTGATTTCAGATAAATTTTTTAAAAAAGCCGCGGAGATTGACCGTCGGCTTTTCGATAGGACAGGGAGTTCTCCTGCTTATGTGAAAATAAAGATATCAAGTTAGGTCATCCGCACTTGTTTCATTTTTATGTTCAATAAATAGCCGATTTCTTCCTTAAGAAGATCTCAAATAGCCTTCACTCGAACAATTGATTAATATGTCCACCAAGACCGCCAGCATAAGGAGCTAAAATCATCGATCAACACTACACCTGTTCCGTTTGAAGATGCTTATATCGTTCTAATATTTGGATTAAAACCTCTTTATTATAGTTCGTTTTCCCATGGATTCTTTCAGCCCAGTCTTCCACCTTTTCAAGCTTGGCATCCTTCACTAATCCTTCTGTTGTACTTAGAAAGCTCTCCCAATAATAAAATTCCCAATGAGCGATTTCAGATTTGTATGGGATTCTGCACTCCAGAAGAGGTCCTGATTTAATTAAATGTTGAGAATGCTCTGCGGCCTTTAAGAACGTATCCATTTCAATTGGTTGCGTCTCGAACACTTGTTTCGATACTTTTCCATTCGGTCGGTGATACAGAATTTCTTTACCTGCTGGATGATCTTGAACCTGTACCCTTGCTGCAGGGAAGAACCCACTTACCTTTTCGTTGGTATAATCCATGCTATCCGTATCTATTAAAATAGGTTTCAACCATTGATCACCCAAGTCACATAAAAATCGTTCCCCTTTTTCATTCAAGGCAATAACGGCCGCATGAGCATCTTCAGAGTTCAGGTTATGACCGACGGGATACGCCTCGACCCCATCCCTCTTAAACTCATCAAGTAACCATAGTGCAAGATCGAAACAATTCCCGGACATCCCGAATTGCTCCCGATGTTCACGCATAAGAGAGACATCCCGCTGTTTCTTAATAGTTCCCTGGTTATAAAACCAAACTTTCGTTAACGTCTCCATGGGAAAATCATTGAATTTTCCCCATGTCTTTATAATGCTTTCTGGAGCTAACATTTGAGTTCCTACCTTCTAAATTGGATTCGTTGATAAGTAGATTAATAACTTAATCGGTCTATGGATAGCCTCTACACGCATTAATGACGTAACTATTTATTACTGCCGCTACCTAGCAATATATCTCTAATTTCCTCAATAGTAGAAACAATTGCGTAGGGAGTATGATTGGTTGGTTTTTCTATCCCTCTAAAATTGACCCATATTGCTTCCATTCCAGCTTCAATGGGCCCGATTACATCATGTGTCCACGAATCACCTATGAATATTGTCTCTTCAGGTTTCTTATTAAAAGTATTTAGAGCAATATTATAGATTCTGCTATCAGGCTTTCTACAACCTAATTGTTCAGCATGAAAGATGTTAGTGTGGCTGAATATATCTCCCAAGCCCATGTTGATTATCTTCTGTTGAGGGTCATAAAGTCCGTTTGTTACAATTCCTACCTCATAATGCTTATTCAGTTCATTCATTAAATTTAATACATATTCGTTAACAGTTATGAATTTCATACTTGTGTTAGTAAAAAGAGCTTCGAGCTGTTCAATTGCTTCAATGTTCACCTTCACGTCAAAGTATTCAAAAGCACTCTTCCATCTTTCTCTCTTAAATTCAAATGTATTTATTTCCCCACTTACAAGTTTTTCTATTAAGGATTTAGGAGGTTGTTTTATTTTCTTCAAAAATTGTTGTTCATCCATTCCCTTTGTCAGAGGATGTTCCGTTAGAGACTGTACCAGTCCATCGTCAAACCAAGACGAGTTTTCAAGCAACGTATCATCCAGGTCAAATAAAAGAAGGCTATACTTTTTCATTGACGTATCAACCCTTTTTAGTTTTTTATAGATATGAAAGTGATGTTTTTTACGCATTAGTAAACAGGGTCTGAAAAAGTTGAGGAAACTGGATCATCTTCAGACCTCATCCTGTTTGCTGAAAAATTATTAGAATAACTCACCATTACTATTTATAAAAAATTTCAAATAAGATAAATATTACGTGAACAAGGTAATGATGAGTTTATCCCCCACTTATGCAAGCAGTTCTTTCACAAAGATGCCTTTCATTAGGTATAGTAAGAAATAGTCTTTTCCACCAATCAGCGATGTGACGGCCAAGATCCTTGCATCTTCCTCATTTGAATAATTTGGCCCGTATGATAGGCATCGTGAAGCATGATATCTAATAGCTTTTCTTCTAGAGCATCTCGTTCAAGCATTTCAGTCGTTGTTTTACTAAGTGCTTCTCTTAAACGGCTTTGAGCCATTTCTACACGCTGTACGACCGCTATCCATTCCCTGTCATCATTCAATTGTTCGGTAAGATAGAAGGTTTCATTACCATCGAGGGTTTGTGTCCATTCACGTCCTTCTAATTTTGCTGTTAACCTCTCTTTATAATAAATGAGGTGATTAACATTCTCCCATATGGTTTTGGTCGCCTCTCCAGCCGGTCTCCACCTAGCCTGTTCTGCAGTGAGCCCTTCTATAGCAGGTTTGAACGGGGCATACCAACTCTCCTTGTCGAACGTAGTATCAAGCATTCTTAAGAGCAAGTCAGTTCGATTCATGAATATTTGCCTCCTTGATAAGGATATTTCATATGGGTAGTACTTCATCAAAAAGTGAAAAAACTCCTTCTTTGAACGTTATAAAATCAGTGCCCAGACCACATCTTTCATTCCCACACTCTTTTTCACATAAAGTAAGCCTTCCAGGAAAATAGTAAGAGCATATGAGAAAAGGAGAATTCACCATGAAAAAAGCTATCCTTTTTACCATGATCCTTGCTCTTATTTTCCCATCAACACCTTCCGCATCGTTAGTGGATCAAGTTAAAGCTGCTTTTATAAGAGAGGGGGATTTGTGGACCTTGATAGATGGCCAAGAAAAACAAATTACTCATACCGGCAACCTACGTTCTAAACCTACATGGTCACAAGACGGCACCTGGCTTGCCTATCAAGTAGAGACACCTTCTGAATTCGATAAAGGAGAAGTGCAGTCAGAGGTATGGACTTACAATCTTAAAACGGGTAACAAGAAGAAAATTTCTTATAACGGATATTCTCCTGAATGGGCACCCGATAAAAACGTTATTGCCTTTAATGACAAAGGAATCTTAAATATCTCAGACCTTACACAGTTCTACAACATCGCAACCGGGGTCAGTGACTTCACGTGGCTTCCGGACGGTTCAGGATTCCTGCTATCTTCATCTGGCACTCTCAGCCCGGATGGTTGGTCAAGCGCCTCTCTCTTCACCAAAAAAGTCGGCGATGCTTATGAGGATATTGTTCTTTTTGGAGGTGTGGAACCTTTCTTCACACTCCCAAGGGAAATCGGGACAACGGATCAAAACAAACTGATTGCCGTATATGCCGACCAGCTGACCTATTCGCCGACCGGTAGATGGATCTCTTTTGTTGTGTCTCCAACCGCCTCATGGTCCATGGACAGTAATATGGTTTGCATCATCGATAGGGAAGGAAAAAACTTCGAAGTATTAGACGAAATGATATTACATGTAGGCGAACCCAAGTGGTCACCCTCCACTGATACGATTGCCTATATCGCTGGCGGTGGAAGAATTGTGTTCGGCTTCAAAAACAAGGACTTAAAGGTAAAGGAAATGCCAGTTTCAGGAACCTACACTCCTGCCCATTATGCAGACCTTGATTTCAATTGGATCACCGACAATTCTTTAGTGGTTTCAAGAATCAAAGAGCAGGAGTGGAGCAATGACTTCAGTAAGCATCCTCTCCCTGTTCTTTACACGCTGAATATCCAATCTAATGTACAAATGAAAATAACCGAACCCCCTAAAGGATTTGGAGACTATTCCCCTCAGTTCATCCCATCCATCGAAAAGCTCGTTTGGTTAAGGGCCACATCCCTAACCGATAAGAAAAGGGATCTCTGGATAGGAAATGCCGATGGGACTGAAGCTAGGGAATGGCTTAAAAATGTAGAGGAAATTGTATTTTACAAAGGTTGATTGTAAGTTTAAAAGGTATGGAGCCCAAACAGAAAGCCGGTGATATTTCCGGCTCTCTATCCTTTCATCTATTAAAGCGGCCTGGTCTTTTTACCAATCACTAATTAACCTCCCAAACAATCACATCAAATAATTCCTTTTCCGTATAAAGTAAGAACGCCCATTCCCCACGTTCAGGTATAGTAACAGCCGATGGAGCATGGACATCAGCACCGTTGTTCTCTCCACCCAGAGGAATGGTCCAGCCTTCACCATTATTCAATACGGGGTGGATGGTTCCCGTCGCTCGGTGATAACCAACCACTGTTAGTTCTGCAGCATGGGTATTCCACAAATGCCACATCCATTTTTGTGCTGTCAAGCTTGGCATATCCGCACCAATGATACCTGATTGATGTTCATTTCCGATTATATTACGTCCAAATATGCTTGCTTTTCGATCCCAGTTGATTTTGTCAAAATCACTTTTCTTAACGTAGTCCGGGAGATCATTCGGTAAAATGACAGGTTTTGCTTCTTCCTTTTCAGCCACACTCACGACAACATCGCCGTAAGCCTTGCCGTCAAGGTAGACTTCATACCTCCATAATCCGCTATAAGGTACCTGAAAACTGGTGGTGAACCGCTGTAAACTTGAGTACCCTGGTGATGGTTTGGTTATTTTTTGAGGAGATAATACTTCAATACGTTGCCCCGTTTCCTTGTGAACCGCCAAAATCGAGAGTTCTTTTTCTTTAAAGATGTCGAAGGGCTCCTTGAAACTGAAAACATAGCCATAAAGCTCTCCCGCATGAAGTTCAGGGTCAGGAAAGATGCTGAATACGACTTTCTGATTCTGCTTATAATCGTGTGTTACTTGCCATGTGTCTGGGCTGCCGTGGATGGTTTCATTCTGTTTGATCAAAAACTCAGTTGAAACGAAGAAGCCTATTAAACAGATGGCGAAAGTGGTCATGAGGAAAATTACGAATGTATTAGGGCTTTTTGTCTTGACCGTACGATTTGTATGAACGGCATTTCTAATCTTATTTTTTTGAAATTCCGTAAAGTGAAGACCTTTGTGAGTCGTCGAATCCATCGCGTTCTTTAATTCTTTAAGCTTGCTCTCCATCATTCCCCCACCTTTCCATCATATCTTTCAGCTTTGTCCTGCCTCTATTCAATCTCGTTTTGATCGTATTGTGGTTCAGACCTAAAATCCCTTTCATTTCTTCAATCGAACATTCTTCATAATAATATAGCGTGATCACTTCACGATACTTTACAGGCAAGGACAATACACACTTGGAAAGAAACTCTTCCTCACTTCGCTTAAGAAGACTCATTTCAGGTAACAAGTCCCTTGATATGAAAAGGGAAAAAAGACTTGAATTCATCACCACTTTCTTAAATGAAGAACTCTTCAAGACATCCTTCGATTGATTAATGACCAGGCGATAAATCCACGCTTTGAAAGATTGAATCTCATTTATTTTTTCATGATGCTTGTAGCATGTGATAAATACGTCTTGAACAATGTCTTCGGCTTGTTTCCATTCTTTCACATAGTTATAGGCTAACTTGGTGAGCCGTTCGCCGTACTCATCCATTATCGTTTCAAGCCAGGCATCCCGATCTTCAAAGTACTCCTCATCCTTAACTTTTCTCACACGATCCTCACCTCATTCCCCTTTAATGCTAAGACGAATCAATCAGGGTTTGGTTTCATTTTATTTAAAAAAACTAACTCTAACAGGTTGTAAGACAAGAGGGACGGACCTATGCTTACCTAAAGCTGAAGGTCCGTCCCTCTTGTCTTACCAAATGATATTATTTTTCACTTACTCTAAGTCTCACTTAACCAGCGCTGCTCTAAGATTGACACCATACTCCATGTATCCTTTTAAGCATGTCAGCATGTATACCCAGCCTTCTTTGTTGTCTAGTAATTGGCTGATAAGGTTTTCGTTGGTCTCATCGAATCCTTCTTCTTTGACTACGACAATTGTGCTGCCTTTTTCTTCTTGGACAAATGTTATGGTTACTTTATGGTTTCCTGCCCACTCAAAGACAATCTTCTTATGTTCTTGAATTTCTTTTATGTCTATATCACCTTGTGCGTCATATTCTTCATATCTTAAAGTAACAGTCTTTCCTTCCTCCCACCTTTCAGAACTTGAAGAAAACCAGAAGTTACCTATTTTTTCAGGATCAACAAATGCCTCGAAAATTTCATGTACCGGCTTTTGAATTCTCATTTGAGAGAGATTATCCATACATCTTCCACTCACTTTCATATATTTTTTGCATTATTTTATTTATATTCTGTCTCTATTTGTTGTCTATTTATTATACCATTCCGTTTTCAATAGTCTTATTTCTTGAAGAGGTACCCAACGCCCCAAATGGGATCTCAGGAATCAATTGTTTATAATAGGGGCTATCCGGTCTATTCTATTTGTCCAAATACCCCCATTATAACTCTCTGGAACACGCTCAAGGTCTGCCTTCTCATCAAAACCTTCTGACCAATCACCATCACCGGCAACAAGAATAACCCTCGTATTGACATCTTCCATTCTATTAATAAACGTATCGGGGAACCCCCAAAGGTAAGAAGCATACTTCTCGGGTATATGAATTTGCGTATTTTTACAAGAGTCAGGTATATAGCCTGTCCAACTTAACGCTTCATAAGAAAGTAGACAGCTCTTTAGTGTCTCTTTTGACATGACCCGCATTTCAGGCAATTTCTTCTTTAGAATCTCAATGGGTTCATCCCCGCCATATACTGATAGATCACCTATCCTTTCCTTTGAATAAGTAGAAAGGTAATCGGCTAACCGTATTCCTTCCGTTGGATCGTTACTCTTAATGTGAATTAAAAATTCCTTATTGGGAAAGTAGGTTAATACTTCATTTAATGTTGGGATCTGCCCTATCCCTTTTCCTCGAAAAGGATACGTCTTTCCATTGTCAGCTGTATAACCATATCCTATATCCAGCTTTCTCAGCTCTTCCATAGTGTGTTCTCTTGTTTTCCCAGTACCATCCGTTCTACAATCAAGGGTCCAATCGTGGAAAATGGCAAATTCCCCATCTTCCGTAGGTTGGATATCCATTTCCACTATATCTGCTCCTGCTTTGAAAGCTGCTTCCATTGAAGGAATCGTATTTTCCAAGTATGGGTGCTCGGGTTCATTGATTATTTCTGCTGTACACGTTTCGCCAGTAATCCCTTCCATTGGAAAGGTTTGAGCCAAGCCCCGATGAGCCAAAAGGTTGGGCTCTCCTTTTCTTTCTTCAGTAAACAAAGAGCTATTATTTAGATAAACAAAAATCGTTAATGCGAGGCAGACCAGTATCGTTACTTTAAAGCCTTTTTTCATTCGTTTCCCATCCTATCTAACATCATACATTCACTATCCACGATCTAAAGTTATAGAATGTTCGGACAGTGTACCCTTTACATATATTTAATTCCCTTTCATTACATTTGTCTACTGTTAACAAACGCTCATACTTTATAAACCGTATGTAAAAAGCGACGCAAGGGTATGTTTTGCGCCGCTTCATTAATAATTGTCATGAATGATATTTGTGTCTGTTTTGTCGTAATCTTAGTGGTTTCCCATGGTGACACACCGCTCTGATACCTACTCGAGTCCATCCATTACAACCATTCAATATACCCCTCTGTTCCATTCACTCGAATTTTTTGCCCGTCTTTTATCCTTTTGGTAGCATTTTCCACACCCACTACTGCCGGTAAGCCATATTCACGTGCGATCACGGCACCGTGGGTCATCAGTCCACCAACTTCGGTGACTAAACCTTTTATGGATACAAATAATGGTGTCCAGCTCGGGTCGGTAAACGGGGTCACCAATATATCACCGTCTTGCAGGTCTGCTTCTTCCATGTTTACAATCACACGTGCACGCCCTTCAATGACTCCTGATGAGACAGCTAAACCAACGATCGCTCCTGCGGGAAGATTTTCCCGTTTGTATTTCCCTGTAATGATTTCACCGTCAGACGTGATCACGCGAGGAGGCGTTAGTTTCTCATATAAGGT
Source organism: Rossellomorea sp. ABR4_004 (assembly GCF_056159585.1). Taxonomy (NCBI): domain Bacteria; kingdom Bacillati; phylum Bacillota; class Bacilli; order Caryophanales; family Bacillaceae; genus Rossellomorea; species Rossellomorea sp. ABR4_004. Next base: position 1,127,276 of record NZ_JBSWVM010000001.1, read on the forward strand.
GTACTCGTCTTTTCGCTCATGGATGAGATCCGCTTCCAGTTCGTGGGTCCGCACGACTTCCCTCAATTCTTCAAACGTAAGATAGAAAATATCCTCTTTTTCATGTAGGATGTTCATTTGTACGAGTTGTTCGGCTTCTTTCAATAAAGCCTGCTTATAGACGAAGTAGCGATTGACCATGCCGTATTTCGGATATTCACGATACCCGCTGAAATTCCGTATGAGGTCGATCCTTCTTTTCGTTTCTCTCACCTTTTGTTCACCATCGGGTAATGCCTTCAATCGGTCTAGTAATTCCTGTTCTTTATGAATCGCTTCCAGCCGTCCTTCCTCAAATTTCCGCTTGCTTGCATGAGGATCAAAGTTTTTGATGTTACTGAGAATCATCGGGAGAAGTGCCGCTGGCTTTTCGCTCCAACGTGCTTTCGAAACATCGATCTCTCCGCTGCATCTCATTCCATATTTGGTGAGAAAAGCATCGATGGCTTCTCTGGCTTCCTGTCCGCCATCGACTTTCTCCAGTTCATCAAGAAAGGGTTCCTCTTTTACATGTCGTAAAAGATCAATGACTTCCGGATATGGACGAAGCACATCGGCTACATCCATCAGGGCAAGGCCCATTTCAGAAGTAATATTGTTCGGGACAGATTGAGACAGCGTATCTGCCACATTTTTTTCCCCTAACCACTCGTACATATGATCATTGATCCAGAATGAAGCATCCATCGCAGCCATAATCACTTGTGAACTTTGCGGGTCAAAAAGAATTTTTTTTTTCAATTCCTGGATGTCTTCTGAGATGAAGTCGAATAATTCGGATCCTGATTTCATTTGAATGGTTTGTTTTAATTCTTCGATCGAGGTCTCGCTTCTTTTGATCAATTCAGCGACGATTGAAGGATCACTGTCCATTGGATCCACGCCCGCCTGTCTTGGAGCAGACGTTCCTTCATCATCGACTGTTTGGAGGAATCCTTCCCGCTCTACGATTGTCGTGAGGGCGTCTTTTATGAGTGGTTCGGATTTCCCCAGTGAATCAATGAACGTTTGCCTGTTGGCCAGAGATGCCAAGCGAGGCGTGCAATCAACAAACAACCTTCCGCCGGCCACTCGCATCGAAGCAGGGGTCGTTAACAGGTAAAAGGACAATCCGAGCGGCTTCATGGCATCCGTCATCATTTGCTGATGACCTACCGATAAATACACACGATTGTCCCCATCAGCCGCTTCCGGGATCGGGAATAAGGTCGTAATCGGGCGACTTTGAACAATATAAAAGGTGTCATCCTCTAAACACCATTCAATATCCTGGGGACAGCCGAAATGTGCTTCAATCTGTCTACCCAGGTGTGCCAGTTGTCCGATCTGTTCATCCGTAAGGGCTTCTGCCATCTGCTGATCCGGATGGATGGAGTGTGTCTCCGTTCCTCCACCATTCCGTCCATGGATAGCCCATTTCTTTGATGCGATCCTCTTTTCGATGATCTTTCCGTCCTTCACTTTATAATTGTCCGCTGAGACCAAACCGGAGACCAATGCTTCACCAAGTCCAAAGCCTGCGTCGATGGAGACTACCTTCCGGTTGGAACTCACTGGATCAGCGGTAAAGAGAATCCCTGAAACCTGCGGGAATACCATTCGTTGAATGATGACGGAAATGTGAATTTCCCTGTGGTCAAACCCATTTTGCATACGGTAGATGACTGCACGATCAGTGAAGAGGGAGGCCCAGCATTTGCTGATATGCTCCAGGATGGCTTCTTTGCCGATGATATTGAGGTAAGTGTCCTGCTGCCCTGCAAAAGAAGCATGAGGCAAGTCTTCCGCCGTTGCACTTGAACGCACGGCATAAGCATGGTCCTCACCGAATCGGGAGAGATAGTGAGTAACAGCTTCCACTACATCAGAAGGAATTGTTACACCCAGGAGGACATTCCGAATTTCTCTACTGACTTCACTAATTTGATTCCTGTCTTCCAGCTTGAGCTTAGATAATCTGGCCAACAAAACGCGATACGTTTCATTCTGTTCAATCGATTTCCGAAATCCAACCGTCGTCACACTAAACCCTTCCGGCACCTGTATTCCCTGAATACTTGATAACTCACCTAGATTTAATCCTTTTCCACCTACGAGCAAGAGCTGGGATTGTTCCATTTCTTCAAAGCTGATAACCAACGAACTCATTCGACATCCCCCTATCCATCAATGTTCTATTGATTTTAGCAGGAGTGTATTGGAAGAAACAGTCTACAATAAGAATTTTTAGCGTGGTATAATGGTAGTAGGAAGAGATCGATATGGTGGAGAAGGTTTACTATATGATAGTAAAAAAGCTCAGAGTTCTATTGTAAGTAGTTCCGTTTCCGTGGAGAAACACTGCAGGTGGCATATGAATTAGCATACCTTTTAGCACTGTAAATCACATAATAACAATATAATAGTATGACAAATAGCACCCTGAATAACGACTTGACAATGACTATTGTCCTCGTACGAGTCAGGGTGCTATTTTACTTGATAGTTGAGGTTTGATTTTATACTATTCCAGGAAAACTCAAGGATATATAACAATATGTGGTAAAATACACTTAAAGATTATGAAAATTCAGTTCTTCAATTACGGGTCAGGTTAGCTTAACAACTCAATATAATGATGGATTTGAAAGAAGTCGGTGTCAATGGATAAAGTTCTTTATTTACAAAAATGTACGGTGATAAATCAATGATTGGAATAAGTATTGCGACGAAGTGGGAATATGAAGCGACATTGGAATACTTTAGCATAAAAGATAACGAACGCTTCGGTTATCCTTATGGCGAATATTTCATGAAAACAATCAATGATACTGAGCTTGTTTTTTATAGTACCGGTGTAAGAAAAGTCAATGGTGTTGGTGGGAATCAGTATATGATCTCTAAATTTCAATTAACGAAAGTAATTGTTGCTGGGACATGTGCAGGAATAGATGATACGTTCAGTAATTTGGATATTTTTGTACCCGATAAAGCTGTTCAATATGATTGCACAGTAAAAGAAATTGAGCCTTTTATTAAACAGTCCTTCATAGTCGATATTGAACTATCAAAATATGGAAATGATTTTCATACCGGAACAATTGGCACCGCTGATAAAGCAGTAGTTATGTGGAAGGACTATTTAGAACTTAAGGAAAATAAAATAATAATAGCCGATACAGAAGCGGGGGCAATTGCTTATATCTGTAAGAAGAATGATGTTGAGTGCATTATTATAAAAGGAATATCTGATTTTCCAACAGAAGAAAGTAACTCTGATACATTCGAATCGAACATTGAACAAATGAATATTTATTTAGAAAACACCCCAATAGTGATGAACAAAATATTTGATGAATATTTAAAGAAATTTATTTAAATACATTTGAGTAGATAGAAAGATTGTGTAAGAACTACATATTCACTAACAAAAAGCTTGGGAAACCCCAAGCTTTTTTGGTATTGTTCGTTCGTATTTTTAGTTTTCTCCACGTTATCGGAATGCTCTGAGCATCCTTTTTGGAGTTTTTTCATTTGTTCTCATTATTTCCTAACAACAGGAATCCACATTTCACCAAATACCTGCCCGTTTCGGTGTTCCATTTCAACCGTTGCATTAGGTGCACCAACATAAGCAACATCCTGTTCTTCCGGTAAGACTTGACCAAAGGCAATGGCAGTAACCATATTGTTTAATTCTTCAGCCGTTTTCCCTTCGCCTTTCACAACCACGTATTCTCCCTTTGGAAACTGAATCACTCTAGCTCCATCCGGTACTGGTGACGATGCCTCTGCCATGACGCCGGCATAATGCATCATTTTATTATTCACCGCTTCGTTCACGGCAAAAATGTAGTCGTTTGTGGCTATGGATTTTAAAGTATCAAGCCTTCCATCTTCGCTTACAGCTTGCCAAAAATCCGCCTTTTCCTTACTCAATCCAGCAAAATCAGTATAATCGCTCTTAAGATCGGTTCCTAACCCTATTACGATAAAACCGTCTTTTTCTTCTAACTTATACTCTGCCATATTAAAAACCATCCTTTTGTTCATTTATTTCAAGCGATTTGTCTCCATCACTTGATACCTATATAATAGCGTTAAATAGTATCAAAAAATGACACCTTTTATGGAGGTCCTGATGAAAAAGGTTGAACGGATTAATGTGATGATGAGATATATCAACAACCGGGCTCACTTTACCATTTCTGAAATCATGCGTGAATTTGACGTCTCCAGGTCGACAGCTATTCGAGATATCAGAGAGATTGAGTCCATGGGGATGCCACTTGTCTCTGAAGCTGGAAGGGATGGGGGTTATTTTGTCATGCACAATTCTGTCCTGCCCGAGGTCCGTTTTACCGATCATGAAGTGAAAGCTCTATTTATTGCCTTTATGGCGACACGTAATCAGCAGCTCCCCTATCTAAAGAGCCGACAATCAATAGCTGAAAAATTACTCAGTCTCATCTCAGAAAGCCAGCAAGATGACCTGATTCTCCTGAACCAGCTCTTGTTGTTTGAAGGGACCAATCCCCATAATCCTGACTTACTGGACCTTTCAGACCTCCCCCATCCCTTGGTGGAGAAACTTTTCCAAGTCCTACTCTTGGATAGACATGTATTGCTCACGATCCAAGAAGAAAAGGACATCAAATCTTATCCCATCTATCTGCTGCACCTTTACCATGAAAAAAGCTTCTGGATCATAGAAGGCTTTGATTTAGAGGAAGAAAAGAAGCGGATTTTCCCCGCCGACCTCCTCATCGATGTCATACCTTTCTCGCCGGAAAAAAGGCTAAAAGAGCAAGAGATTTTAGAAAAACTGAAAATGCGGGAAGAAGGAATTAACCTTGTCCTTGAACTTGGTCCAAAAGCGATTGCGCAGTATAAAAAATACCACCCTTTAAGAGTTTCAATCGCCTATACGAACCCTTACCAAACCACAGCCATTCTAAAGACTTTTGTTCATGTTCATAAGCCCGATGAATTAACCGAATTCACAAACTGGTTGCTTTTCCTCGGCAAAGATCTCAAGATCAGGGAAATGCCGGAAAAGATCTTACATAATATACGAAAGGGATTAGACCAATACCGGGAATAACAGTGGCAATAATTGAACGTACGCCAACTGGATGTCATACATTTTGACGATAAGATTTTATCATTTCAAAGTATTGTGTATCTCCTAAGCCGTGGTCTTTGAAATTTTCGATTAGAAGAGACACCAGTTCTTTTATCGGGACGTCCGGGTGCTGCTGAATATACAACATAAGATCACTATCTTTCTTAAGATAGTTCAAATACAGTTCAACCCCCTTGTATAAAGGGAATGGATGAACTTCCTTAGGCATAGTTTTATGAATCATCACTTGTTTGTAGAGTGGATCATATCCTTTTGCCTTTAGGCTGTAATGACTTTCAGGTTGAAAATCATCACCGACAAGATGGAGATCAATTGAACCTTCATAATCTGTTTGATCTAACCAGGCGAGTATGGTGAGAAGATTCATTTGACAAAACATATCCTCATCAAACCAAAGGGCTATATGATCAAAACCCCCACAAAAGAGAGGCTGCAATGGTTTTAAGGTGATGTCAGCATATTGCGCAGTTGTTACTTGATGAACATTCGCTCGCATTTCAATAAATTCATCGGAAAATAAATCTCCGCAGGTTTCCCCATAACACATGGCCTCGTTGAAGGGAAACATCCTTTCGGCTTCAAGAAACTTTGTCTCTTTGAAATTCTTATACATTTCTGTTCCATTTAATATATGTACGGTTCCTGTTGGATTCACATTGACACCTCCTGCTCTGTTGACTTGATTCTGCAGCATTTCCTGTACCGAATACTTACTTATTTCTCCCACAACTCAATCAGTCTACCTTCAGGATCTTTAATCCAAATAAACGTACCAAATTCACTAACCTCTTTTTCCTTTACAAGAGGTACACCGACTTGTTCCAGATGCTCAATCGTCTCGTTTATATGATAAACCTGGAAATTCAACATCACTTGCTGATCTGTTGGGAAGTAAGGGTCATCTTCAGTAAAGAAAGAAAAAATGGTTTCATTTCCTGATTGGGGTTTAATAATAGTCCCATTCCAATCTTCCATTTCAATCTTCAACACTTCACTGTACCATTTCTTTAAAGCATCCAGGTTTTTAGTCCTCCAAAATACTCCACCGAAACCTTTTATCATCATCATAAACTCGCTCCCATCTCTACTTTCTTTCATTTTCCGTTTAAGTTAGAAATTCAAGAAATAAAAACAAATTCCTTCTTCCATCATACGATAGTTGAAGAAGACAATATTCAGAGGTCATTGATTGACATTGCCTTTCCGACGTTATTATTTATCTATACTCCTTGCCTTACAAAGTCCCGCCTTTCCAGACTTCAATCCGTGAAAATTAAAAGCGTACATTAACATACTAACGGGTTTACTTGTGAGGTGCAAAACGGTAACTCGCAGACCAGATCTATTAGCTAATCTCATAAACTTCACAGCATAATTCACAGACAAAGAGGCTTAGAGATACAAATATCTCTAAACCTTTTTTAAATTTTCTTTTTTCACTAAATATCGCTAAAGCGAGGCGAGTCTGATAAATAAGCGGAGAATTTACTCTTAATGATGAAATAGCACTGAAAAAAGCCTAAATAGAAGGAAAGATTTCCCCTATTGACTCAAAAAACGTGAGAATCATTAATGTTGCTTTGCATAAGGGAAAAAACTCCCCTTATTCACCCCCGAATAGAGCTCTATTCCACAGAATATCGGAAAAACCTCCTCTTATTTTACCTATCACTGGTTGCTCAATCTTCCTAAATCACACCCAATTCGCATATCCTCCAATAATTATTTCATACCCTGTGAATTACTATGTGAATTAGGGAACAATAAACAATTAACATTCGTCAAAATGCTGCTGAAACAATAAAAAACGCACTGTGAATGATATGGTGAATTCAAGTGCGTTTTCATATGTGTTTTACAATGTTTGCACCTCTAAAGGAAACCACTTGTTAACATACTGTACGCTTTTGGTCTAGGTTATTAATTTTCTCTCAGATAATCAGCGTGTCTTATCGAAATGATTCTTTTCTTTTCATTCACTGAAAAGACACAATCCCAAGTTGGTTTTACCTTTATTTCGTCATTTGAATTCATCCAAATTACAGCATTTAATTCAAATGAGTTTTCCATAATAGCCATTTTTCTTTCTTCTTTATCGACAATAGTAAACAAGCTTTCATCTATTTCTATTTCCCAATTAAAAAAAGAGATCTTTTTCATTTTTCCCTCCACAATAAGTTTGAATTACTACTAACATTTTTTTATCGATCTAGATGTAGATTTTTATTTCTTCCTTTCAATAACAAAAAGTGTTCTAACAAATTCTAAAACATATATTTAATGTATTAGTAGATTTTAAGGTTTATTTAAGGATCGTTTATAGACACCATTTTTTTGAATGCATCCCATTGAATTTTAGTTCAACTTCAGCAGCTTCTTCTATAATTCTTGTTTTATGCATTATAGATGTAGAAAAAGTTTTGAAAGTAGATTAGAGGATATCTCCAATCTTACTAGAATTTATTTATAGATAGTAAATAGAAAAGGGGAAATAAGAAGTGATTGATCAACTAATTCCGGCTGTTATTGCTTTTCTATTAGTCTCCGTTTTATCCCCGCTATTCATTGCACTTTTACGGAAATTGAAGCTCCTGCAACCGATACGAAAAGAACTTCCTTCGAATCATCAGGTTAAAAAAGGAACGCCGTTAATGTTTGGAATTATTCTTTTTGTAGGGATTATCGTATCGTTATTTTTTTCACCTACACCACTGATGGATTTCCTGGCGGTTACGTATATTCTATTCAGCTTTATAGGTTTCCTGGATGATTTTTGGAAAGCGTCACGCCAGGATCCTGGAGGAGTTTCAAGTAGAACCAAGCTTATTTTCCAATTTCTCTTTACGGGGGCTTTGCTTTTTTATTTGATGAACGAGCTCGGAATAGACTCTACGATTGGTATTTATCAAAATCTTTCTTTGAATCTTCCAATAGTGGTTTATTTCATTGTGATTATGTTCTTTATTGTCGCTTCTGCAAATGCCATTAATTTTACAGACGGTTTGGACGGCCTTTTGGGGGTTGTGGCCATCCCTACTTATTTTTTCTTTTTTATGATTTCAGACAAAGCAGAGGTTCAGCTTTTTTGTATAATCATGATCGGATGCTTACTCGGTTTTCTCATTTATAATATCTTTCCTGCCAGAGCTTTTATGGGGGATACAGGGTCATTAGCGATAGGGGGTTCCCTTTCTTTTCTTGCCATTATCGAGAAAGTTGAGATTCTCATTCCCGTTTTATTCTTTATCTATTTTGCTGAACAGCTATCTGTCATATTACAGGTTGCTTCATTTAAATCGACAGGGAAACGAATCTTCAGAATGACTCCGATTCATTATCACTATGGCTTAAAATATGGTTGGGGTGAAACGACCATTGTTACCGCCTTTGGGTTTGTTTCGTGGATTTGTACGTTTATCTGTTATGCTTATTGGAAGTTTGTTCTCTAGACATAAGGTAAAAGAGGCTGGGACAAAACTAAAAAATCACGAAATAAAAACGAACTATAGAAGTGTAGGTTCTTAATACCGCTAATGATTTCCGTGCAAGACTACGCTTTCCGCGGGTAGCCCGTGAGCCTCCTCGGCAAGCCTGCGGAGTCTCACATAAGCTACTTTTCCCGCAGGAGTCTTCGTCTTACACTCCAATCAACCGCTGGAGACTGCTAAAATCAAATGGCCCAAGATTAAATAATAAACCCGAACCACTCTGCCTCTAAGAAGCGGATTGGTTCGGATCTTCCTTAGACTAAAACCCTTTTGTCCCAGCCTCTTCTGATTTATTCATTTCTATCATTTCAGACCAAATGAAAAGAGTCTTTCACCATCCCGCTGAATTTTTCTTGTTCTTCCAGATGAGGTGAATGGTTACTATTTTCAAAGATATAAAACGTTGAATTGGGAACAAGATTGAAAATTTCCTCTGAATACACAAATGGGCATTGAGAGTCGTGTTTCCCACAAAAAACGATTGTCGGGGTTTTTATGTTGGAAATGTCCTCTCTGATATCATATGTTGGCAGTTCATTATAAGCATAATATTCTAGCCGTTTTTGAACCACTTTACCACTGCTTGGCTTAGAAAAGTATTCATCATATCTGCTTGGTTCATTCAATGACATTTCCGTCCATTCCCTGCCTGCTTGAACCCGTTCTTCTTTTGTTGCATCATCGGATTGAAGGATGGAAAATACCTCTTGTAATCTGTTGTTAAGAGGATTTCTATCACAATAAATACTTTCCTGATGTTTTACGTATCCATTTGTAGCTGAGGCCCCACCTACAATTAACCGCTTTAAAGAATCGGGATAATCAGCAGCATAAACTAATCCCAACATCCCACCTGTGGAATGTCCTGCATAATTCCAGCTATCATACCCTAAAGCAGATCGGATAGCTTCTAAATCCTTGCTGGTTTCACTCATACTTAATTCATCTTCATCTTGAATCTCAGTGGAATTCCCCGTTTCTTTCAAGTTGACAAGGTACACTTTAAAGTCGTCCACAAACCGGTCAGCAAAGTGGTAGCCACGCTCGTTAAACTCACTATATAGATGAGTCACACATAATGGTTCACCATTGCCGGCTTCAAATATTTCGAAATTCCCGCGATCTGTTTTAATTAGCTTTTGTTCCCACATGTTTGATCCCCCATTCACTCTTCACGGCCCGTTAACTGAAAATAAGAAAAGCCAGAGAGGAGCTATTCATTTGAGTGTTATTTATCTAAATTGATTCTTCCCCGGAGAAGAAGGGGATAGGATGTTATCGTGCACCAAATTCTCCTTCAATATGATTCTTGCTCATTTAACTAGTACTTCCTATCTATTAGACGTTTGTCGAAGAGTGAAAGTTTCGATTTTTTTCATTTCATCGAAAAATAAATAGGGCAATAGCTGGTGATCATTTTGGTGATCTTCAGCTATTGCCCCTTTAATGTTATTAATCTAATGGCCAATTTCTATTTAATTTGTACCATTGAGTAGGTTGAACTTCATTTATTGGCTTTTAAAAAAGATGTTTGGATATCATTTTTTAATCAAATTATTCTAAAATCATCCATACTCTCTCCAAGTATATAATATGAAAACCACATCAGATTCTGCTTCATAATTGCTCGATGTACTCCTGGTTTCTCAGAGCTATATCCCATTCCTTCGAATATGATTAATTCTGTATCCACTCCCATATCCCTTAGTCCTTTATATAGCTCATTTGCATTGAGCAGTGGAACTCTTGCATCCTTTTCACCATGTTGGATCAAGGTGGGCGTACAGGCTGTTTGAATATAGGCCATCGGTGAAGATTTAGCATAGATTTCTGGGTCATTCCACGGAGTATCTCCAACATGCATCCTGATAAATGAAGGTAGGTCTGTATTGACGTAATTGGTGGTCCAATTACTAATTCCGCCTCCAACTGAAATCGCCTTAAATCGATCACTATAGGTAGAGCAGAATGCTGATATGAATCCACCTTGACTCCATCCCATCACCCCTACTCGATCCTTATCGGCAATCCCCCGGTCCACGAGTGCATCCACCCCGGAAATCACATCCTGGTAGTCACCGATTCCCAGGTTTCGATAGTTCGCTTTTAAGAATTCATTCCCATATCCTGAGCTTCCTCTGTAGTTTGGTTCTAAAACGATAAAGCCCTTTTCAATAAACGATTCAACAGGATATTTTTCATTGAAGCAGCTTGAATGAATGGGGAAGGAAGCCCAAGCTGGACCCCCATGGATGAAGACCAATAAGGGATATTTTTTATTCCAATCAACGTCTATTGGGGTTGTTAATACCCCTTCAATTTCAAGATTATCACTGCTACTCCATGAGATGATCTCCCTGTTACTTTTCAGCTTCCCCTCAAACAGACCATTCTCGTTTGTTATTTTTTTATCATCTACATAGACTTCGAAGGTTTCATTGGGTGCAGCCTTACGATAGGCTAGATGATTTCCATCCCTTGTTATAGAAGCCTCCATGATGCAGCACTCTGTTGTTTCGCTTACCATGTCCAGCTTTCCATCTTCAGTTAGTAACCCGATAAGATAATTTGTTTTATCCTGCCACATCAGTAAAATCCCTTTATCTGTCCAACGTATTGGAGTAACCGTCCGGTCAACATCTATTAATGGTTGAATCCGCTCTCCACTCATAAGATCATAGATTTCGAGTGTACTGTCCATGATATGTGCCTTATAGTACTCTTTCTCTCGTATACTTGCTGAATAGCATATTTGGGTACCATGAGGAGAATAGCAAACGTTCCCTCCCAATAGCTTATCTCCATTCAGCTTCCGTAACTCTCCTGATTGACGATTGAGTATGTAGAGGTCTCTATTCTGATCATCTTCTCCATTGGGGCTTGGAGTAGCCATGAGCACTACCTTTTCCCCCGTATCTGAAACATTAAATTCGTGGATGTGAAAATCCTTACCGTCCGTTAGTTGATACGGAACATTTTCATCAAGATCAGTAGAATCTTTTACTTCCACATACCATAAACAATCATTCTGGTATTCTCTGCCTACATGGTGGAAATCTCCATATGTTTCCCTGCGCTTCTTGATTTCCTCATATTCCCGTGACTGTGTAACATAATAAAAGCCCTTGCCAGTAGGATCCCATTTGAATTGACTTACTCCTTCTTTCTCATCCGTCATTTGAACCCTGCCATCACCATCGATCGACTCCACAAAGATCTGATTCTTCTTATCACCGTCACCAACTGAACGAAGGTAGGCAATATGTTTAGAGTCCGGAGACCATAATGGGAAGGTACCTTCTATACCGTTGGTGAAACATTCCCCCTTATTTTTTTCATATATCCATATGTGATTCCTATATGTATTGTCTTCCCAGTCAGCTATGCTTTTGACAAATGCTACGTTATTACCATCCTCACTTATATTTAAGCCTGATATGGTTGGTATTGAAAGAAGCTCTTCTATACTTAGATATGTTTTTTCATTGCTATTCATTCATAGACACCTTCAGCATGATTTAGTATTTTAGATGATGTTAGTTCAGTTCAACTTAAAAACCTTTCGTATATACCGGTATTGCATACGTTTGAAAAAGTTCATTGATTTGATTAACGAATGTCGCCTATCAGTGAATAAATTATTGAGTCCTCTAATTCTCTGGCCACTTCTCCTTCCTCATGCAAAATCTCGACTCAGATATCGCTCCTCAATCAACCTTCGATGGTGAATTTCATGCCCCGCAATGATGTACCCTATCGCACGGACTGTCAATTCAGAGCCATTGGCGTTTCCACGCTGCCGCAACGCTTCGACATCCATGCTGCTTAGAAGAAGAATGGTGTTTTGGCGGACAAGAGATTGATGATGTAAAAGTCCGATAATGAAAAGCGATTGAACTGCCCCCTCTTCACATACTCATCATCATTATATCCAGGCAGCATCTCCTGTTCTCCCCTAGCAATACAGAGAATGCGGTAGCACATAATGCGCTCCGTATCTGTTATGTGGCCGATGACTTCCTTGATTGTCCATTTTCCAGGAGCATACTTATATTCTGCTGTTTCCTCACTTAAGGCTTTTAACAGTTTCATCGTTTCCTTTTGTTGATCCTCAAGAATTTGGAGCAGTTCTCCATCTGGGACGTTGTTTACATATCCCTTATAATACGGAGGATATTCGTTTGTTTCTGGCTTCCTCAACATAGCTTCTACCCCTTCTGTTTACCATTCACTTTCCAATCTATAATAATCCAATTATTTCAAATTCAGTTACTTCATACAATCACTTTATTTAACCTACAAGCTCCCTATTCTATGACGGTCTTAATAATGATTTTCGAATCAAAAAATATGCATATCCCGATCCAGAAATGCACTTTCGAAGAATTCACTGTTACTGTTCAGGTTTTCGTTTATGCTTCTCATGAATGATCTTTTTGTTCAATATCCTCACTTCACCTACCATCAGTAACCTCATGTCCTCTACGATATATTCAGCCAGCTCCTGATCAGAGATGTCATCCCCCTCAATATCAAGACGGAATCCCTGCCCCTGTATTCCACCGCCATTGGTAAAATCGATTTCAAAATCAAACTGAACCCGTTTGTCCATGTGTATCCCCCTTAGTTAAGATCTTTACTTATTATAAGAAACGAATAAATTCCGTGTTCGCCCAAAACTAAAGGAGAATAAATCTTAGATAGAGAATTTGTAATGAATATCTCTCACATCTTTTCAGGCAGATTGAACACGTACTTCCAACAATTCAGTACTCTAAATACATATCAGTTATCGATTTACTTCTAAGAAACCCAAGGTCTTCATAAAGCTTAATCGCTGGATTATCTTTGATGACTGATAAACGGGTTGCAGGGTACGCTTTACTCGAATGATGAATCGAATGGGTTAACAAGTATCGCCCAATCCCCTTCTGTTGATGAATAGGGTCTACAACTAAACTCATGATAAGTGGATAATCTTCAAATTCCATGTGCAGACAGACGCCGACAATATTGTTCGTCCAATTCTCGATCACAACTCTTGAACACTCATCCATGATCTTATTATGTTTATGTTGATCGAGAAATTCGTTTACATGAAGAAGGTAATCCTCTTTCGTTCCGATTTGTTTATACGCCGGATTGGCTTTATAGGCTTTCATGAGTAAACATGCGATATCATTGGCATCTTCACTTGAAACAGCCCTTGAACTATACCCTTCAGGAAGAATGGCTTCCATTGGCTCCGTCGGACGGATCATCCATACATTCACTTCATGAATCTTGCATCCTTGTTGTTCATACGCTGCCACATGTTCTTCTACCACTTCTCTTACAAGGATTTTATCTTCATTCGCAGATATCTTTTTGACATAGTTTAATATTCTGTGTGCCAACCCTTCATAGTCCCTATAAGGTGGCACAACAAATAAATCAGACATGAAATTAGGTTTTAGAAATACACCGCCAATGATGGTTTCACCTTCCATAATGAAATATCCGCAGTCAAAAATGGATGCGATTTCTATTAAAGTCTCAGAGGACCTTCTAAAATAGGAATCTGCATTTTTTTGTCCATGATAAATGGAATAGTATCGTACGTATTCTTTGGGCTCTTGGTAAATTAATCTTAATCCGTCTTCTAGATGAATAAGTTGTTTCAAAGATTGACCATGCACACTCATGTTCTTCTCCCCTCGTCTTCAGCTCTATGTTGACCTTTCACTCAATTCCAATTATTTCAAATCCAAACAAGTTACTCAAGTAAATGGTCGAAAAAAAGATGAACGTTCCCTATCTAGATAACAAAAAGAACATTGGGAGTTTAAGCTTTTCCCAATGTTCTAATCTTCAATTAACCTGCCTAATAGAATTTTCTAATTAAAAAGTAAAGGAAAAGTAAAGATTACGAATGCAGCCCAAAGTCCGTAGACCGGTAAATACTTAGTAACGGAATCCTGGATAGTTGAAGGTCCGGATTTATTTTGTAGAAAACGCATATAAGAGAACATAATCCAAATTAGATTTGCCCAGATAAGTATGTTTACACCTAAAACAGCAAGTCTGTTTGGAGTAATCCCATAAGAAGAAAGTCTGAACACTATGGCTGACAATGCCACACTGTCAATGATAAGGGCAAGAACAATCAGGGCAAAATTTATATAGTCTGAAATGGTTTTTTTCTCGTCTGAGTCGCTTTCGGTAATGGAAAATATGGTAACGACCAATACACCAAGGAGTATTCCGTTGAAGGCTATCAGGAAATTACGGTCCAGGAATGGATTTTTTCCGATCCATATAACAGCAATAAGATAGACCAACAAGGTGACCAGGACAAGAGGGCTGAAAATTTTAGCTAGATAGGGTGTAATATTCTTAGCAAGTGTAAGATTCATTGATACCAGGTATGCAGCCACAATAGCGAGAGCGGAAGCACCAAATAAAACGACATTACTAAAATAAAATTCCTCTATATTCAAGCCGATAAAGCTGAATAACTGCATGGTTAACGCTGCCAGTACCATTCCACTCACAGCCATGCTGGCGTAAAGAATACTATATTCCAAATTAAATTTGATATAGGCCAATCTAGTGCTACCTTTTGAATACTCATTTCCTGTAAATGCAAGCCCTAACAATATCCATAAGAATATGGGAATGTGTAAATAAACAAGGATAATACTGTCTTTATCATTTATAGGCAGCATATTAAGATAAACCCCAGATATTAGGAACAATGCTACAAGGGAATAAATAACACTTTTTTTCGGAGTATTTTTGTAAACAAAATAGGTAGCAATAAAAGGAACAATACCAAAGGCCAGGTTAATGGGAGCAATCACTTCCTGTTCGACAAAATGGAAAATGATCCTGGTAAATATCCCTGCCATAATGGCTAAAATGCCCATGAATATGAAATCTTTTTGGATCTTGGAAGATCTTTCTGTATTTGCTGCCTCCTTGAAATGCAATCGTTCATACCAAACGCCAAGGACCTGAGAATCAGGATTTTGTTCCCATGCCTGTAAGAATGAATGTTTAAAAGCTTTTGGGTCTTTTCTATAAATTCTCTCCAGCTCATGAGGGTTACCCATGTTTTCAATAATTGAATTGTTACATTCCATTGTAATACCTCCCTTTCCTCCACAATTTTTAACTATCTTCGTCACGTTTGTATTCTAAAATATCCCCAGGCTGACACTCTAAAGCCTTACAAATTGCCTCTAAGGTGGATAATCGAATCGCTTTCGCCTTTCCGTTTTTCAATATAGAAAGGTTCGCCATCGTTATCCCAACCCTACCCGAAAGCTCTGTTACGCTCATTTTCCTTTTTGCTAACATCACATCAATGTTGATGATAATTGCCATTGTTATTCACCTCAGACCGTTAAATCATTTTCTGATTTTATATCAATTGCTTCTTTTAAAAGTTTCTGGAGAACTGCCGCAAACACTGAGATAACCATCGAAGCAAAAGGTACAACCAATCCGACAAAGATAACTCCTGGAGCGTCGTCTACTTCCGCAAAGATATAGAAGAGCGGCAAAACCAGGACATGCAAAATACTGATTGCGATCGCACAATATTTAATATTCTTTAATGCTTTAACAGATAAATCTGAGAAAGCTTTATGTTTGTCAATGTAGCGCAGGAGTTTAAAAGCCTGATACAAAGCAAAATAAAAAGGTATGGCTGATGCATCAAATACGATGAAAACGAAATATTTTATCACCGCAAACTCTGGAAGTAATGTTGCTGAAAGGTTCGCCATCTCAGGCACCAAAAAAATGCACAGAGCAAGAACTGGGACTCCTAAAAAAATAACAGCTATTTTTAAGAACATCGTTGTAATATTTTTCATAAAAACACCTCATTGATTTATTCTGATTTTGATTTTAATACAAAGTTTATTGATTTACAATAAATTTTTATTAATTATTATAATGATTTTATTGAAAATGAATTGTTTGCCAACAAAAAAGGGAACCTTTGACTTAAAAGGGTCCCCTCATAATAAATTTTGATATTTCCCTCCAAGCAAAAAAGGATCTGGAATGTTACTTTCAGATCCTTACCATCTTGAGGCTTTGAATTGCTTTATTTTCACATCAAATCTTATGGATGTTTCAGTGGTAACTACTTATTAATTCGTTTGTTAACTTCAATCGTAATGAACTCCGGCAAATAATTGGGGGTACATCCTTTTGACACCATTTCATCTTTGTAAAGACCGGTTTTCTCACCAAGTTTCATACAACGTGTTCGATACTTTTCATCATAAACGCCTATCCAGCCTGCGGTAAAATTCATAGCCCATTGAACTTCCGGTTCTTCATGCGTAATAGTAGCTTCAATGGCAGAGAGTAAGTCTTCGGTGTTATCTGGCGGTGTTTGTCCAGTCCATCTCAATCGCGCTTGAAAATACCAGAAAGCTCGTCTTTGAAGAGCAGAAGGGCTATTTTCCCAGGACTCCATCAATGCTATGTTCTTCTTGTCTTTGGTAAGCTGATTAGCCATTAACCAATCCATTAAGTTATTTCGCTCATCAAGAGTGTGAGTCTGCATATCCTGATCAAGCTTATTCAGTACATCCTGTGAAAGAAGTTTTTTGTCCATAATTAAGATTGCCATTAGTCTGGGCAAAAATTCTTCGGTTGACCAAAGTTCCATAGCTAGTTCGTGATCTTTTTTGATGTCCTTCGCGATTTTTCGTAAGTCGCCTAGTTTCGTTTTACTATTGAGCTCAGATAAAATGTTTTCTGCTTTTGAAGAGCGGTTTATTTCTGTGCTATTATTTTTATTCATTTGACACAACTCCTTTACTCATCCTTTACTAAAGCATAGTCTTATTACAGTGGTGTGCCTCCAACGTTTCCCTTTTTCATATTGTAGCATATATCTTATTAAAGCTTTCTCTTCAGCATGACTCGTTCTCGTTTCAACAATATTTTTGAAAATCATCAATTCCCTTTCCAACCATTTGTTTAAAAAGTCAAAACCAATCATTTACCCTTTGTTATCAGTTACAGTAACAAAAGATAAGTACATTCTCTCAAGTTCTTTAGTAGCTTCTTTGTCATTTAATTTTCTATACGAATTAATGATTGGTGTGTTAACACTAATTTTAGGAGCATTTTCACTAATGACTTTCATTGTATTTAGTATTTCTGGGTACGAACCTTGAATGCTATCATTAAGTTCCATCATATCTAATGAAATCCCATCATTTACTTAAAAATAGAATAAATTTATTCTTGAATAATTCTTGAATGTGTGTATAATTTGGATTAATTGTATAAGTTAAATGTTTTCTAGGGTTCCGCAACTTAAATGTTGGGCTGGTCCGAGAGAAAACTCACAGCTTTGCTGTGTCACGGAGGGATAAAAGCCCGGGAGAAACTGTTTAACAGTTATCTCCCGGGCTTTTTTGTTTTTTGGTTAGAATAAAATTGGAGGTGTATTCGAATGAATACAAACTGGATTAAAGTATTTATTGCGGCTCTCTTCGAGGTATTTTGGGTTATTGGATTAAAACACGCAGATGACCTGTGGACTTGGGCTGGAACAGTAATAGCAATCGTCATCAGTTTTTATTTAATGATTATGGCTGGAAAAAGACTGCCTGTAGGAACTGTGTATGCAGTATTTGTTGGATTGGGGACAGCCGGAACTGTATTTTCTGAAATCTTATTATTTGGGGAGCCAGTTAAAGCAAGCAAAATACTTCTCATTTTACTTTTGTTAGCAGGTGTAATCGGCTTGAAATTAGTTACGAAGGATCATGTCCAGGAAGGGGAAGGATAATAATGGCGTGGATTTCATTAATTTTAGCAGGCATATTCGAAATGTTTGGAGTTACAATGATCAATAAACTTCATAAAGACCGAAACGTGCAATCAATGGTTTACTTGAGCATTGGGTTTGGAGCAAGCTTTCTATTTCTTGCCTATGCCATGAAATCTTTGCCTATGGGGACAGCTTATGCAATATGGACAGGGATCGGCGCTTCTGGCGGTGCAATAGTGGGAATGCTTCTTTATGGAGAACCTAAAGATTGGAAAAGGCTTGTCTTCATTGCTATGGTTTTATGTTCCGCAATAGGATTAAAACTTGTATCATAACTGGCCACATTCCTACTTGATTACATTCAGGTATTTCACAGGTTTAATGATCATTTTTTATTAGTATAGAAACTCGTCAAAAAATGACGGTTTTTCCATTCTTCGTTTGCAGGACCATAATCATAACACCTCTCTATTTCCATGATTTTATGATCCAGGCAACCGTCTGATATTTCAAAAAACGTGTTTTAAACGATGTATTTTCATTCAATTCTAACTTGAATTTCAGTCAGGAATTCTTGACTGCGCATCGTATCCCGATTATCAATTTCATATATCTCGAAAGGGTCACCTAATAATTGGTGGCCTTTTTCTTTAGCATAGGTAATCAAATCAAGGGTTCTATCATAGCTTTGACGGTAATCACCCCGGTAGTAGAGAGAAAGGTAATTCCCTTCTGGAAGGATGGAATCATACTCAATGTGCCCGTGATCCAAAATAAAAAAAACGGAGTTAAATACATCCTTTACACCCTTATTAAGATCTTTAATAGACATAGATGCGCCATAAAGCTGATTGCCAAAATCCTGAATTTTACTCTCATGTTTTTGATGCAATGTTTTGATAGCAAAATCCATTTCTTCATCTCTGGTAATACGTGTATTCAGCTGCAAGCAAGTTCGGTCTGGAAAAATTTTATAGTTGAATACACCTGTCTTTATTTGTGAAGCAGTTGATAGTATTTGTATTCTATCTTGAATTTTTCTTTGAGTATTTTGAAGTTTATCGAGTTGTTTTTCTATAAGCTCTTGCTCCTTATGTAATAAACCAAGCGTATTCTCAACGCTCTGATGATCCAAGTATTCCTTAATCTGTTTCATGGAGAAATCTAATCCGCGTAAATCCCTGATAATATTTAGTTTGTATATATCATGAAGACCATAAAGTCTATATCCGTTCGTATCACGTCGCGGAAATAATACACCTATTTTTTCGTAATATCGCAGGGAATCGGCACCGATACCGTAAAGATTAGATATTTCATTGATTTTATAATACTTTTTCATAAATACTCCTCTTTTTGACTGAAAAAATAGTTGACCTTAGTATTGTACCAGGGTTTAGCATAAATGACAGGCGTTAACTTGGTCTCAAAATGAAAGGTCTGATTATTTATGTTTATTACCAACTTAATTAATGCAAATAGAAGGTTATTTACTCCAATGAAATTAGCTATGATTTTACTGGGGACTGCCTTCATCTCTTTTGGATTGTATAACATTCATCAACAAACCAACATAACTGAAGGTGGGAATCTGGGTTTATCACTGCTGCTCAATTACTGGTTGGGCATCTCAACGTCATTTCTTTCTCTATTGCTTGATCTGACTGCTTATTTCTTGGCCTATAAGTATATGGGTAAAGACTTTATTAAGATGTCAGTAGTAGCTTCGTTATCTTTAGCTGGATTTCTGAGAATATGGGAACTGTTCCCACCTTTGCTCCCAGACCTCTCTTCCACTCCTTTTATTGCATCCGTTTTGGGTGGATTGTTTATTGGGCTGGGAGTAGGAATGGTCGTCAGGCAGGGAGGATCAAGTGGTGGAGATGACGCATTGGCACTCACAATTTCTAAGCTTATACGCTGCAGGATATCGGTTGCTTATCTAGCAATGGATATTATCGTATTGTTACTATCACTATCCTATATTCCACTTCATCGTATTGTTTATTCATTCTTAACGGTTATTGTTTCATCTTTAATGATTGATTTAGTACAGAATGCGGGAAGGGAAGGTAAACGATTGAAGCATGAATCGCTGAATGAAGTTTGAAGGGTTGAAAATTAAAATTACTTTGTAAATAGGTACGGTTCCTTCTTTACAAGGTAACTTGATGATTAATGGAAGCAGACATATAAAAGGGCAGATCCTTTGAGCTGGTATCTGCCCTCATTAATGCTTTTATCTTGTCTGTTGATAAACAATTAATAGTTTTCTTGTATCAAGTCTAGTTTTCATTTGAAATGCTTATTTTTTTGGTGGAAATACGTTTACTATCGGGTTATGATCCTTTTTCGGAATTTTATAATCCATTCGACAAAAAATACGCCCCGTTATCTGCATTTATGATCCATTTCAGAAAAATACAATCCCTATTCTAAATATATGTTCCTTTAGTAATCATTCTAAGCTGGGCGACTATATATTACCTAATAATTAGAGATCCAATGATCATGTCTCCCAGGCCCATTCCGTTTGAACTACCGATGTGAACCACCTGAATAGGCATTGCGGCTCATCTGAAAATCGTGCCACGTTACCTGTCCGCTTGGCTTTCTCCCCTTGGCTATCGACAGGCATCTTCAACAACCTAGCCTCCGAATTAGCATCCTCTAATTCAATACCACTAAAAGATATTTACCCCCTGATTTTTTCAAAAGAAAATTAAATAAACCCAAAGTGGATCATAAAAAAAAAGCGTTTCTCATGACGATAACTGCATGTGTTAAATCATTATGTGAAAGAAGACGTACCTCGTTTGATTCCATAATATTTCACCCTCACTACTTTTCTATCAGTATATATTACCTTTTATAAAAGAATCACCTAAGTAATTCAAACATGCTGAAGGTCTGACACCGATACTAACTATCCAAAGATAGACTCATTTATTAAATATTTGTAAACCAATTAAATATTTTCATTTTTTTCAATCCATACTATCATTCTATAATGCAACAGGAATCTTTTTACCTATAAAAAGAATCACAGCAAATCCCATATCTTAAAAAATATTTACCATTTTTTAAGAATACCAGGCGCTGTTCATCAGTAAAATGAATTTTGTGGTCCACGGTCTGTAAAGGAGGATGAACTACGCCTCAAGACCTAGGAGAATATTAGCCTGGAGGAGGCTGTGATTCAGTCAGTAATCGAGTATCTTAAAAAAGTAAGAACAAAAACCAAATCAGTATGGGGGGGAAACACATGCAAGCTTTAATAAACTGGGGTTTCCGCAATAAGGCGGCCATGGGTCTTTTTGTTATCATCACTTTGCTTATCGGCATCATAAGTTATTTCCGTCTGCCTATGGAATTCTTGCCTGAAGCGGATAATCCACAAGTCACAGTCGTTACCCTGGGGCAGGGGTATGACGCCGGTTCCATGACAACAAACATCACAGAGCCCGTGGAACAAGCGGTCACATCCATATCAGGAAAGACATCCATCCTTTCCACCACCGGGGAGGGATATTCCCAGGTTTCCATCAATTTTGATTCCAAAACAAACATGAAGGAAGCTAAAAATAAAGTCGAGGATGCCATCAACGGAATCCAGCTTCCTGAGGGAGTCGGAGAACCTCAAATCTCTCAGCTGAATACTTCTATGATTCCGATTGGTCAGGTGTCCGTGACATTTGACGACGGATTGACGAAAGAAAATTTAGACCTCGTCAACGATGAATTTAAACCGCTGCTCGAGAATCAATCCGGCCTGTCTCAAGCAAGCGTCGCCGGAGAGAATAGCCCCCGAGTCCAAATCAACCTTGACCACGACAAACTGAAGACGTTACATATCCCGGTCAACGCCGTGATGGGAGTGCTGCAAGGACAAAATGTTTCCGCCTCTGCCGGAAGCACGACGATTGATGGTCAGAAGAGTACGGTCACCGTCACAGACAATTTGACTTCCGTGGACGCGCTGAAAAACTTGCCTGTTCCGCTGCAAGTCCCAAATGCTCCTACCATCAAACTGAAAGACATCGCAACCGTTGAGACAGTGAAAGCCGAAAACACGATCACACGGGTAAACGGGAAAGAAGCCCTGGCACTCGTCCTGTTCAAAGAAAGTGATGCCAGTGCCGTTACAGCTGGGAAAGAAGTGCAAGACACAGTAGATAAAATCAACAGTGACTATGATGGAGTCGAAGCAACGACATTGTTCACGACGGGGGATATGGTGAAGAACTCGGTGGACAGCATGGTTCGGGAAGTAGCCTTAGGTGCATTATTCGCAACGCTTGTTATTCTTTTGTTCCTAAGAAAATTCAAGCCGACATTGATTACCGTCATTTCCATTCCATTATCACTCTGTATCACCCTTTTCCTTCTCTGGTTATCCGGAGTCACTTTGAACATCCTTACGCTGGGAGGAGTCGCTGTGGCTGTGGGAAGACTGGTCGATGACAGCATCGTCGTCGTCGAAAATATTTTCCGTCGCAGTCAAAATGAGAAGCTTTCAAAACAGAATGTTCTGCAAGCTACCATGGAGGTTTCCCGTGCGATTACGTCTTCCACTCTCATTACTGTGGCCGTGTTCTTGCCGATGGGACTCGTCAATGGATCGTTAAAAGCGTTCCTGCTTCCTTTTGGATTGACCGTTACGTACTCATTGCTCGCTTCCCTGCTTGTAGCCGTGACGGTAGTGCCATTGTTAAGCCGTGGCATGTTGAAAAATACCACCTTGCCGAAACACCATACGCCTCACCGCTACGTGAACATATTACGATGGTCACTGAATCATAAAGTCGTTCCCATCCTTTTGGCCATACTTGTGTTTGGGGGATCGATCGCTCTTTATATCACATTACCGAAAGCCGCTACAAATGCGAATGATGCCTCATTTGTTTCTGTCACGATGGAATTCCCGAGTGATACACCAAAAGACATCATGAAGCAGCGCATGACAGACTTTGAAGACAAACTATCAGAGTTTGAAGGGTACGATTATTTGATTACCCAGTATGGATCTAGTGAAGAGAATGCTCAATACGGAGCAGTGAGTGATCCAAACACTGTTTTCTATACCGTGATCATGAAGGAAGAAGCAGATGCCGAATCCTTTATCCAAAATGTGAATGAAACGAAAAAAGATGAAAAGAACGTGACCATCACTGCGTCACCATCGTCCATCTTTGGCGGATCATCCAATTCCAGTATTACCTATGACGTGGTCGGAAATGACACCAATGAAATTATGAACACTTCCCAAACGATTGTGGATAAGATCAAGAATGTGGATGGCGTAAAGAAAGTCTCAAGCAACCAGGAGAAAACGTCACCTGTATTCACAGTGAACGTCAATACGGAGAAAGCGAATGCACAGCAAACGGCTATGCAAATCCGCTCATTACTGAACCCACAGCCAATCGGGGCCGTCAACCTGAATAACGAGACAACACCAGTATTTTTGGACGCAGGAGTCAATCCTGATTCGAAGTCAGATCTGAATGCATTGACGATTGTAACAAGTTCAGGCATCCAGTCTCTAACTGAAGTAGCTTCCATCACCGAAGAAGAGAAACCAAGTACCGTCCTTCATAAGGATGGTGAATTATATGTTCGAATCACGGCAGAGGTGGAACCTGAAGAGCTTTCGGTCATCTCGAAACATATCGATACCGAAATCAAGGATATCGAACTTCCGAAAGGCGTTTCTCTCGATACCGGCGGTGCCGCTGCCCAACAGGCCGAAGACTTTAAGGACCTTGGAATGACCATGCTTGCTTCTATCCTGATTGTCTACCTCATCATGGTCCTGACCTTTAAGACGTTAAAAGCTCCACTAGCCATATTGATTACACTGCCCCTCGCATCAATTGGAGCCGTTCTTGGACTGCTCATTGCCGGGGTACCAGCAGACGCGACCTCTCTGATTGGGGCATTGATGTTGATCGGTATTGTCATTACGAACGCCATCGTATTGATCGACCGCGTCAAGCAGAATGAAGAAACGATGATCATTCGTGACGCCATTCTGGAAGCCTGCGGAACTCGACTCCGCCCGGTGGTCATGACCGCGATTGCCACCATTTGTGCCATGCTTCCCCTTCTTTTCGGTCACACAGAAGATGGAAGTCTGGTATCAAAATCCCTTGCTGTTGTCGTCATCGGCGGTCTTGCCGGTGCCACCGTGCTGACGCTCGTCGTAGTCCCTGTGTTCTACGAATTACTTTATTTCAAGAAATCGAAACGTCAACGGAATCAGCAAATGACCGCAGAAGAGCAAGTAGCTCAGTTGTGACATAAGATCATGGATTCAGGCTGTCGAGAAACTCTCGACAGCCTTTCTTTTTATCTGATTGCTTTAATTATTCAATGCGTTACACCAATTAACTCTTAAAGTGATTACATTCTATTTAAATTGGCTTTTCCCTATTCAAGAATAAAGCTTTATTTTTCTGCAAAAAGAAAAACCAATAAAAAGGTGCATTTCTTGATCAAGAAATGCACCTTTTCATGAAAGCAATCACTCTCAAATGTTACTGCTCAGTTTCCTTTTCATCAGATTTCCGTTTATACTTTTCATTAATTATTCCTTTGTTCATTATTCTTACCTCATCATCCATCAGTACCCTCATGTCCTTTACCACTTACCCTAACTGGCGTTTAAATGATTGACCAGCGATGAAATAAGCGATGACCATGATACCGACGCACCAGGCAAGCGAGGTCCAGATATCGTTGCCGACAGTCCCTTCAAATAAGAGGGCACGAATCGAATTCACGATTGAAGTCACGGGCTGGTTCTCTGCGAAAGCCCGAACAATTTTAGGCATCGTTTCAGTGGGGACAAAGGCTGAGCTGATGAACGGCAGAAAAATCAGCGGGTACGAGTATGCTGTGGCTCCTTCCATGGACCGTGCTGTCAATCCGGGGATAACCGCCAGCCATGTCAGCGCTAACGTAAACAGTACGAGTATCCCAATTACCGCGAGCCAATCCAGGATATCAGCACTGGAACGGAAACCCATCAAGAGAGCGACGAGGATAACCACCAAAACAGTAAGCGCATTAGAAACAAGCGATGTCAATACATGAGCCCACAATACCGAAGAGCGCTTGATGGGCATGGTAATGAAGCGCGCCATCAACCCGCTCTTCACATCATTAAAGAGCCGCAAAGAAGTGTACGCGACGCCGGATGCGATCGTGATCAGCAGGATACCCGGCAATAGGTAATTGACGTAGTTGTCCGTGCCAGTCTCGATAGCTCCGCCAAATACGTAGACAAACAGCAGCATCATCATAATCGGCGTGATCGCCACCGTGATAATCGTATCCGGGCTACGCATAATATTGCGCATTAAACGTCCGAGTAATACCCCTGTTTTACTTTTTATTTACATCTCCCCCTTTTTTACCAATGATTGAGAGAAAAATTTCTTCCAATGTCGGCTGCTTCTCGATGTACTCCACTTTCGCAGGCGGGAACATCTCCTTGAGTTCCGTAAGGGTACCCGTCGTGATGATTTTTCCGCCATGCAGGATGGCAATGCGGTCCGCCAGTTGTTCCGCTTCCTCCAGATACTGGGTCGTCAGCAATATGGTCGTGCCACCGCCGGCAAGCTCCTTGACGGTCTCCCAGACTTCAATCCGCGCTTCGGGGTCAAGCCCTGTAGTCGGTTCATCGAGAAATATAACGGCCGGCTTCCCTATCAGGCTCATGGCAATATCAAGCCTGCGCTTCATCCCCCCTGAATAATGATCGGCACGTCGGTTGGCTGCATCGGTGAGACTGAATCTTGCAAGCAGATCCTCGGCGACTTGAGAGGGATTGGGCACCCCACGCAACTTGGCAATCATCATCAGATTTTCCCGCCCGGTTTGCATGCCGTCTAAAGCGGCAAACTGACCAGTCAAGCTGATGCTCTGTCGAATATGATCCGGTTGACGCTGAACATCAAAGCCGCAAATACTCACTTCACCGCAATCCTGCTTCATCAGCGTCGAAAGGATATTGACGATCGTTGTCTTTCCCGCTCCATTAGAGCCCAGCAATGCGAAAATTTCACCACGTTCCACCTCAAAGTCCACTTCCTTTAAGACTTCCTTGTCTTTAAAGGACTTTTTCAACCCTTTTACAGAAATCGCTGCTTCACTCATCTTTTTTCCTCCTTATAAAAATAGCTAGTTTACCTTTCCTCCAGTACTCAGTCAGACTGATATTCTGTAATACTTACTACCGGATAAAAAAAATAACTGAATAGTGAAGGTACTACCACATTCAACCAGCTATTCAGTCGGTATTCTCATTTGCATTCACTTTTTTCCACGGCCGATCGTATCGTTCAACTTAGCGCGATGCTTGTCACTCCAGGTCTCCGAGTCCTTCACCAGTTCATCACAGAAAGCAGCTACGTCCTCACCCGTGAGGTCAGTTACCTTCTTGCCTTCCGCTGCTCCTTCTTCGAACAGGTCTAGAATGCCATTAAAGATACGGCTGGTATCCTTCCAATCAGTGAGACCACCTGCGGTCCACATATATTTTTGGATTGCTTTGTATGCGTTGAAGTACTCACTTGGGAGTGTCTTCGCACGCGCCTCCATCTCCCTCCATTCCCGCTTGTCAGCCAGACTTCCGATAATTTTTTCTATAAACTTCATCTTACCCTCTCCTTTTGATTTCTTTCGTTTTGAGTTCGTTCATTTTGCTTGAGACGAAATCCCATTTTCCCCAAAAAGTTTCGAGCTTCTCATGACCTGCTGCGTTGAGTGTGTAAAATTTTCTCGGTGGCCCCACAGTAGAGCGCTTTTTTTCAATGTCCACCAGATTGTTTTTCTCAAGGCGCATGGTAATCGTATAAACTGTGCCTTCAACCACATCCGTGAAGCCAAGTTCTCTCAGCTGTTGCGTGATTTCATAGCCATACGTTTCACCGCGGCTGATGATTTCAAGCACACAACCCTCAAGCACTCCTTTCAGCATTTCAGTAAAATTCTCCAAATGTTCACCCCCTATTGTATTTCGTTA
Organism: Rossellomorea sp. ABR4_004; assembly: GCF_056159585.1. NCBI lineage: Bacteria > Bacillati > Bacillota > Bacilli > Caryophanales > Bacillaceae > Rossellomorea > Rossellomorea sp. ABR4_004. Next base: position 1,154,746 of record NZ_JBSWVM010000001.1, read on the forward strand.
TAGTTCCAGTACTCTGTCGCTCAGGTGTATTGTATTACTGATATTCAGTAATACTAACTACTGGTATATAGTATCGCAGAATAGCACAAATTGTCAATCAAATAATAGCCCATTTTTTTGGTAACTGACTAAACTTCAGTTCTGATGGTAATTGTGAAGCATTGTATTAATCCGATTCCGCTTTCCATTCACAAATCATCGTTAAATGATTCTCTTTTAATTCAGCAAAAATGCTTCCGTTCATTTTTTCCATTAAGCTTTTCGCAATCGGTAATCCGAGCCCAGTACCTTTCCCGGTTCTTGTTTGATCAGCCTTATAAAAACGGTCGAACATCTGATGTACGTTAAGCTCACTCATTTTCCCGACCGAGTTTGAAATTTTCAGCTGAACGGCTGTATCCGTTTCTTTAAGCTGAATGGTCACATTTCCTGTAGAGTATCGAATGGCATTCACTGCGAGATTTTCGATTACTCTTTTAATGAGAGAGGGGTCCGCCATCATTATAATTTCATGCTCCGGGATATAGATGTCCGGTTCTATGTCCCTTTTATTAAACTCCTCATAAAACCCTAATAGTGACTCGATAATCAAATGGTTCAAACTGACCTTCTCCATTTTCAAAGGGTAATCCGCTTGTTCAATAATCGATAGCTCGAAAAAATCTTCAAGTAACACCTTTAACCTTCCTGCACTATTTTTGATTGTTTCAATGTATTTCTTTTTTTCCTCGTGGCTCATTTCATCTGATTCCAGAAATTGAATATATCCTAAGATTGATGTCATGGGTGTTCGAATATCATGAGAAATATGGGATATAGCTTGTCTTAATTCATTTTCAGTGGAGCGCTTGACTGCTACAGCCTGTTTCGTTAAATCAATCTGCTTATTTATTTCCTGTGCTAATTCCTCGAAATCGCGGTCATAAAAGCGAATCGTCATTTTTTTCGCTGAATCCTGTTGGTGTAATTGCCGGAGTTGCAGGGTTGCACTTTTCATTTCCTTTTTCAGTAGATAAAAACGGATGAGGACATATGCGAAGGCTGCCAAAACTGCCATCAATATATAGAGTATCATTTGACCTCACCCACTTCCGTTTACTTAATTTCTTTTCTTTGAAAAATGCTGCTTCCTAAGGCACCAAATAACAGAAACGTCAGAATGGGAACCAAAATAATGATGAAAACATCCCCGTTCTTCAACGTATCCACTATGATAATGTCATAAATCAACTTAAAGACGGAATGATTTATCATAGTTTCAAACAAGGGTACTTTTGCCGCTAACATTTGCAGGGGCCAATCAGCAAATACAAAAAACAGAAGAAGAAACCCTATCGTTTTCCCACTGTCCGTAAACAGGATAGAAAAGATCGCCATGATGGAAGCGAAGGCTGCCCCGTACAATATAATCAGTCCCAGTGTTTGCAGGTAATAGGTCCACTCAGGCATCTCTGCAAACCCAAAATAGATGGCGCTGGTCCCCGTCATGATAATCGGTAATATTAATGATATGAGAATGGCTCCAATTGAAAATACGATAAGCTTCGCAGAGTAGATTCGGAACCTGCTATTGCCTGAAGATACGATACTTTTCATCGTACCCATGGAATATTCGCTTGTAATAAAGAAGCCTGCCAAAATACTTGGAATAAGCTTCACTATATTCGCATGAGGACCGAGAATGCTCTCCCGATAGTAATCCTTTACGGTTGGCAATCCTGAAGCCCCATTATCGAATTCTATTAGTGGAAACAACACTGCAGCCGCAACTAACATCCAGGTCAGGAACCGAAATGATCGGTCTTTCTTTAATTTATACCATTCCGTTTTTAGTAGATTACCCATGCTGTACACCTCCGATGCGATGACTAAAGTACGTTTCCAAATCTTCTCCCATTGGCATAAATTCTTCTATGACCAACCCTTCACTGGTTAAGATTTTGGAAACTTCACCCGGTATGTCAACATAGGCAAACAACCTTATGGTTCCATCAGGCATGACTTCAAACTCTTGTGTTGAAAAATGATTTTCTATTACCGTTGCAGCTTTGTTTGGATCATCCACTTTAATATGCAAGTACTGCTGACATTTTTCATTCAGTTCTTTCGCGGAGAGTTGTTCTAACAATTCTCCCTCATGAATAATCCCATAGTGAGTGGCCAGTAAATGCAGCTCACTTAATATATGACTGGAGATTAGTATAGTAATTCCATATTCTCTATTCAGCTTTTTAAGTAATTCCCGTACTTCGACAACTCCCATAGGGTCCAGTCCATTGATCGGTTCATCCAGGATCAGAAACTCAGGATCCCCTAATAATGCGATACCAAGGCCTAAACGCTGCTTCATTCCTAATGAAAAATTCTTTGCCTTCTTTTTTCCTGTATTCTGCAAACCGACTAAATTCAAGGTTTTTTCGATACAGTCTTTTCCCGGTATCCCTTTCAGCAAACGGTGAGCTTCCAAGTTTTCAGCGGCGGTCATTTGCGGATATAGGGCCGGCCCTTCGATGATGGTTCCTACTCTTTTTCTGGCTTCAATAATATTTCGTTCCTGGCTTTCTCCAAACAATTCAAATGTACCTGTCGTTGGATATGCGAGACCGGTTATTAGGCGAATCAGCGTTGATTTACCGGCCCCGTTCTGACCGATAAAGCCATAAATAGACCCTTTTTTGATCATGACACTCACTTTACGAAGCGCCATTTTATTTTGATATGTTTTTGATAATTGACTGGTTTTTAATACATACTCATTCATCAACTATTTCCCTCCTTTATTCACTTGTTCAAAGGGCTCCTCTTTGAACACTCTTAAAGTATAAGAAGGAAAACGTAAGAAAGTCTTAAGTCATATCTTAAGAAAACCTTAAGTTTTAAGTTTATAGCCCATTCCCCAAATGGTTTCAATATACTCTTCATTCTGATTCGCTTTCGCAAGCTTACTTCTGATATTACTTACATGAACATTAATGGTATTGTCGTCTCCATGGAATTTCTCATTCCACACACTCTCAAACAAATTAGGCTTTGAAAAAACCTTTTTAGGAGAGGACATCATGAGAAGCAATATCTCATATTCCCGTGCCGTTAATTTGAGTTCATTTCCATTCACTGTCACTATTTTTGAGTCCGTATCCAATACAATATCTTTATAAATCATTTGATTTGTTAGCGGAGCATCTGATAGATCACAATACCTTCTAAGACAGGAATCAATTCTGGCCGATACCTCATCAACATCGAAAGGTTTTGTAATATAGTCATCTGCACCAGCTCTTAACGAATGGATCTTCGTTTGTGTTTCAAGCTTTGCCGAAATAATAATGATCGGCACATTACTTTCATTTGTGACCTTTTTTAATAGATCTTCACCAGATAAACCCGGGAGCATGAGATCAATTAATACCATATCCCATTTCTGACTGTCCAGGTAGATCACTGCTTCCGTACCTGAGTATGCGGGCTTCGGGGAATAGCCACTTTTCCTGACAATATTACATAGTAAGCGATTAATATCCTCATCGTCTTCAATTATTAGAATATCCACTGAATCCTTCAACTGAATCACCCTCACATTTATTACCATCATCATTGATTGAATTCACGTCAATGTCAAGTGTTGAATAATCATTGTACCCGCCTAAAAAAAACCGAGCCTAAAATCTTTATGATTTCAAACTCGATTTCCTATGTTGTTATTGTTTCCCCTAAATCACTTTATACTACTGGATATAAACATAGAGGCATCCTGATTCATGAAAATACGTTCTCCATGATGGAATGTCTTGATTTCCGTTGACTTAAATCCCACTTCGGATAGCTTTTCTTTCAGTTCTTCATGGACAAAGCCGTTATGAACCTTCGGGTGGCTGATGTTATGGTTTTTGTCAAAATCAACAATTATGAGCTTGCCACCATCAATCAGAATGTTGAACAACTCTTTTAGAATTTTTTTAGTATCTGGAATATGAAGAAGGACGAGTGACATTAACACGATGTCAGCCTTAAGATCAGGAGTTCCCTGGGTAAAATCTGAATAAAGTGCTTCCGAGTTCGTGATACCTTTTTGAGAAATCTTTGCTTTCGCAACCTCTACCATTTGTTCTGATGAATCGACCAACAAAATGGATTCCACTAAATCCGTTAATTCCAGACTAACAAGACCGGTGCCGCTCCCGTAGTCGATCAGAGATTTTGATTGACTATTATGTAGTTCTTGTTTTACTTCACTAACAATTACCTTTGCCAATTCTATTCGATTTTCTGTATCGTATCTTTTCGCCATCTCTTCAAAGACGTTATTTTCCATCTTTCATCCTCCTATCCATAGCATTGAAGCTGCGTGGTAAACATTATATCAAATCATGAAGATCCAAAGACGCGATGGGACAAGGAGAGCTTTATAACTCTATTTCCATCCTCCTCATTTTTGTCTTTACATTCATTGATTCATAAAATTTTATGGCATTTTCGTTAAACTCCCACACGCCTAACTCTAATGAGTCTGCTTCTATACCCTTTGCGAACTCCACTATTTTCTCAAAGAATATTTTCCCGGCTCCTTTTCCCCTGTACATACGATCAACCCCGAAATCGTCCATATAGACCACTTTCCTTGGAATGAGAATGGGCCTTTCCTCTGTATGTTTGATCGTAAGGATTGAATACGCGATTGGTTGGTCTTCTTCCAGTAAGAATACCTTTGTATTTTCTCCTTCTATCAAGTTGTTAAAATACTTTTTATCCAACGTAGTATCAGCCATCTTATAATGGTCTGGTCTTTCCTTTGTATGAATTTCATGTACCTGTCTTTGGATTTGATGAACCACATCATAATCATTCTTAGTGGCTTCTCTAATGTGCCTATTCAATATACTTTCCCCCGATGTTTGCTGTGTTGATTTTAGTGTTTGTTCTCATAGTCATTTATCAAATCCTTTTCCACCTTATCCTTCTTCCATTCATAGGGGACTTTCGACCAATTATATAACATTATAAACAAGAACATAAAAAAACAGATCATACTATTATCTGTCCACTGAACTTGTCGATCATCGATTATTTGATAAACAGTTGATGATAAGAAATAGATAAAGGGGAGCTTGATGCTATCCTTAAACATTTTTATCCTACTCCCTTCTTTGTAAATTGATTTAACGGGTGGTTAACCATAAACTACAAGTATAGTTAATTCCAATTATTTCAAAATCTACTATCTTACTCAAGAAGATTTTTTACAAAAAGAGTTATTTATGGTTAATTTAATGTTTTATTAAGGTTTATTTCACTTTCTGCAGGTATGATTATAAAGTTCAGAACTATTTGTGTTAATGATGATTTCTCAATGGACAATGAGATGAGAGTGGGCGATTTTAATGAATACAGAAATCAATGTAGAGTTTTGCATATATGGTGATGAATTAAATCCTGATGAAATTACTAAACTTCTAGAATTGCAGCCCTCCCTAAGTTATAGAAAAGGCGATTTCATTAGAGAGAATGGACTAATGAAAAGGTTAGAGGGATGTCGGGAAATGAATACAGGCTACGCTCCATCAGGAGATATTAATGATGCTTTGAGTAAAATGAAAGAAATTCTCGATGAAAAGACAGAGAAAATCCTTCAGTTTAAAAGGACCAATACGTTTGATTGTAAAATAACGATTGTTATTAAGATCTATAATAATGAAGTACCTGGCATGTATTTTTCTCCATCTATATTATCCTTTATTGTGAACGATTTAGAGGCTGAAATGGATATTTGTACGTATGTAATGTAAGTCCACGAAAACTTGTATCTGTCCCTCTCGACAATAAAAGATTAACGTGCTGAAGGTCAGACACTGAAATCAAAAATACATAAATAAACTATAATATCTGTCCACTGAATTTTTCGATTATCGATCAAGCTACTTTTTCACAGATACCAATCATTTCGAAATCCTGTATCTTACTCAAGAAGATTTTGAATAAAAAAAGGTTACCCACCATCGGATAAACCCCTTCACTATTATGAAAAATAGTATCTTTTCATTATCTTGTGTACTTAAAAATAAGTTCTCCATTTGGGTCTCTTTCATTCGTAAACTCAAAACCTATGCTTTCATATAAACGATGAGCTATTTTATTCTCTTCAATGATACTTAGATATATAACGTTTACCCCATATTCTTTCGAAACTATGTCTATAAGTTTAGTCATTGCAATTTTCCCAAAGCCTTTACCTTGAAATTTTTGATCGATCATTATTCTATCAATCCAAGTATCTTTAGTTGAACCAAACGAACCATACATTGCAAAACCAATAATCTCCTCATCAGAATAGATAGCTACTGGGTGCCATTCATGGTGAGCCTTAGCTTCTTCCAGACATTCTTCTACGGTTTCAATAAATGTATCTTGGCCAGGTTTTAATTTTATATTTTTAACGATACATACATTAGTATTATCAATATCTCTAAAATACAAATTGCTCATGGAATTATCTATACCTCCACAAATTTTAAAAAAACAAATATAATTGAATGCTACCTATATAATCACAATTATTTCAAAATCTCGCTTTTTGAACAAGAGAGTTCTTCCATTAACTTGATCTTTAATAGAAAAAGAACAGAAAAGTAGTGTCTGACCCTCACTACAATAAAACATTAACATGCGGAAGGGCATACACCAAAAACCACAATAACCGGCCAGTACAAACGTGGCCGGCTTTTATGATGAATGTGGAAAACGATCTTGTAGACCTTTTACTTAAAATTGTTTTAAGAAGTCGTCAATCCATGTAATATCCGTAGAAAATTCTTTATTTGCATCAACCCAATAGTGAAGAAATTTTTCTTTATCCTCTTTCCATTCGGGATACGCTTCTTTAAATGTGTCAATGAATAATGAATTCCCGGCAAGGACTGCGTGGTCTTCATGAGATATTTGCAAGCCCCACTCTCCTTGTGGTGAATAGAGGGAATTCTCGACCACAAGAGGGATGGATTGATAGTCTTCATAGGCAATGGCATTCTCGGCGATCCAGTGTTGCGGTGCCAATTCCGAGTGAAAGTCCTGTGAAAGATTAAAAGAATCACCTTCTGACTCCGACACGAAAAAGGTTCCCTGTCCAACCTGTACAATGGTTTTCATCAGAGCATAGAACTGATTTTCCTGAAGGTAATAACCGTTGGTCGGGAAGATCAGCACCCTTTCGTTCAGGGTTTCTTGAAATGGATTGCCAAATGGATCCGATTTCTTACATACTCTCTGGAAGGCTTCCTTTAACCGGGAAATGTCGTCTGCCTTTTGTACTCTTTCCATTTATATACCTCTTCCCTATAGAAACTTTATTTTTCTAACGCCTTTAATGCCGTTGACATCAATGGTAGGAGGCCCTGATTTAGAAGATTTCCTGTATGTAAAGGTTACTCCGTTTTTGTCTTTTCCGACAAAAACTCCAGGTGATACTTCCCTATGACTGGACACTTGTGCATGGAAGAAATCCCAGGCATCGGACGCAGTGCCGTACATTTTTTTGATGTCATTTTGATCTGCTTTTGGAAGTGATTTTAAATCGTCTGCACTCCATTTTTTCTTCAAGCTTTGTTTCAAGGCATTCTTTACGGCTGTTTTTCCAAACTTTTTAATAGCATACTTGATACCTAATCTTAATACAATACCCACGATAATCGGAATAACGGAAGCTTGTAGAGTGGTAGAGTTAATCTCGTACTCTTCACCTGTTTGCGTATCGGTTAAAGTAGCGATGAATTTCTCATCATCTACTTCGTGGAAGACAACATGGTAGGATTCATCATATTCATTTCCTGATTCATCCATGACCTTACCTGTGATCATCGCATCTTGGCTATCAAGGTCCATGATAAGCTCTGTATCAACTTTAAGATCTTCCTCATCCACTTTCATATCTAAAACAAGTTTCTCATCCGTATCTTCTTTAACCTCTACTTTCACCTGTTCTGAAAGATCGACATCATGTTCCTCACTAAGCGACCTTTCAGCCTGTTCTAAATCGATTCCTTGTGGTGGAGCGTTTTCCTCTGCTGCCATGGTCCCTTGAGGGAGTATGGAGAACAATAATGTGATGACCAAACACTTTAATACTAGTTTTCTCAATGTGCGCACCTCTTTATTTTATTCTTACAAGTCCATGTCCATAGTCTTGGTCCGGTCCTGTTTCTCCTAAATCGATCGCTTCTTTTTGTAACATCTTGTATATGTTCTTGATCCCTTTATGCTCACGATCTAGTATGCGGGCAGTATATCCAGCTATTTGGGCAGCAGCGAAGGAAGTACCACTGAAAGTTTCCAAGTCACCATCTTTATTGGTCGAAAGAACCTCTGTTCCAGCTGCGGCGAAATCAACCTTTCCCCTTGCCGCCAATGAAGACCGGACCATGTCGGAGTTTACGGATGTGATGGACCACACCCCTTCATAACGGGCCGGATAGTCAGCCTCTTGTCCCAGTGTATTTCCTGCTGCAGCTATGATGATAATCCCGGAAGAAAGCGCCTCTTCAATGGCTTTCTTCAGATGTTGATCATCTACTTGAAAACCGGAACTGATATTGATGATGTCTACCTTCTCTTCGATACACCAGTTGATTCCTTTGACCAAATCAGCTACCTTCCCGTTGCCTTTCTTATCTAGAACCTTTACATCATAAATGGACACATGTTGAGCCAGTCCGCTCATTTCGCCTCCCGAATCCTCGGCAGCTATGATGCCTGCGATTGGAGTCCCGTGACCATAATGATCTTCAATCTTCTGATTCGGCTGAATGGCATTAAATGATTTATGTATCTTTCCTTTCAATGCCGGATGGTCTTTATTGATTCCACTATCAAGTACAGCGACCTTGATTGGCTGCTTCTCATTCATCAAGTGCAACAGCGCTACTCCGAACAACAATGCAATGATGCCTATTACACGATAAGTCTCTTTACGTTTCATTTTGTTTGACATAACCTTTCTCTTGGTCAACTCACTTTTTGACAAGATCCATTCTGTTAATAAATCGATCGATTCAACCTTTTGAAGAATTCTTCCTTCACTATTATACTGGTGAAAATTTACAGGAAGCTTAACGGAAGCTTAAAGGAACCTTAACTTTTCACTTTTCTTTCCTCATTAAAAGGACACAAAAAATACGCCTAATCCCATCAGGGAAAAAGCGTATTATCAAACTCTGTTCACAGTAATCCTTTACTTCTACTTCAAATCAACTCGATCCGCATTCATCACTCAGGAAAATGATCAAGTGTCCATATAGCCAGATCTTTCCCTGGTAAGGCAATGACAAGTTCACTATCTCCATCAACCCCTGCTTGCCAACATTCAAATTCGTCATGATATCCGTTTATAAATAATGAATGATCGTTTTCAAATCGAATGAGTAAGTGGGGTGCATGCTCGTCAACCAATTCTATTTTTTCCACCACTTGTCTTCTCATTCGAATGATTTGGAGATCGTTTTCCTCTTCAGAAAGATCTTCTATTTCATCCTCTTTTGAAGGATACTGTTTTACATTTGAGGACAAAAGGCACCACTTAGATTCAATGTTTAAAAAGAGTTGAGCATTTTTTTATCTAGACTCACTTTATCAAATATCAGTACTGGTTATGTATTTTTGTTACACTACTAATAGTCTATTCTAAGAAAAACGAGGTGATTGACTCATGGAAAATATGACAGCTGAAGAAAAGCAGCATTCAATTGAAGCGTTTCTATCGATCATTCGTAAATCGGAAAATGCCCTTGCTCATATGAAACCTGGTGCTCCTCAGACAAAGTTGCTTGAGAAGCGATTGAAAGCAGCAAGGATTGGCACAGATGTGCTGAATGCACGTTGGGAAGGCAAGGATGTAGATGTCAGCAAAGAAGATCTGAAAGAGGCAAAAGGGGTTCTGGAGGGCTTGCTGTTGACGCTTCCTTCCTTTCTTGAGAAGCTGAAGCCCGGAAGTGGGCAGCGTACCTACATCGAGAGAAGGATAAAGGCATTTCAGATTGCCGTTTTCTATCTGAATGATTCGGTCAACTAGCTGGGTGGGGACGATTCCCATTTTACATCGGATAGGAGGAAACCGTCCCTGGTCTACTATCAAATATTTTGCTTTTCCCCTGTAACTTTTTCAGCTTGCATTTTTAACTCTTAACCGTCTGAAGGAGTCGTGAATGAATTGAAAACCCTATCAACGATACCAGCATTACCCCAGGCGCTGACCCGGCTGTAAAATAGATGCATAAATCCCTTCATAGCAATTCGAGCCAGGTCCCAGTACGTTAAAGCTTCACCGCACCGGTGTCAGGCCTCATCACAGAAGCCGCCTAATGATTTGTTGATTGATCATATAATTGTACGTACATTTCTTTCATCGCTCTAAAGCCCACCAGATTTCTCCATTCGACCTCTTTGGTTTCTAGCTGGATGTTTACTTCGCTTTGTAAAAGCGTCTGTATTGCAATTTGAGCTTCTACCCTCGCTAAAGCAGAACCTAAACAGAAATGAATACCTGACCCAAATGCAAGATGAGGGTTTGGGTTTCTAGTAATATCAAAGGTATCCGCGTTTGAAAATTGATTGGGGTCTCGATTAACTGCTCCAATGAGGACGTACACATGATCACCTTTTCGAATCTGAACATTGTTCAGTTCTACATCCTCTGAAGCGATCCTGGCTATCATTTGAGTAGGGCTTTCATATCGTAAGCATTCCTCTATTGCGAATTCAATAAGAGAAGGGGTTTCAATCAATTTATGGTATTCTTGTGGATTTTTTAATAAACAATAGAGTGAATTACTAATTAAATTGACGGTTGTTTCATGTCCAGCAATCACAAGTAACACAGACGTTGCTAATAGTTCTTCTTCCGTTAGTTTCTTATCTTCTTGATGTAATAATTCGCTAATCAGATCATCCTGAGGAGATTGGCTCCTTTTATTAATCAGATCTTTAAAGAATGATAGCATCTCAAATGTTGTATTGTTTCCGTTAACAATGGATCGTCTTGAACGTGTAAAGTCGATTGATTGAATCAAATTCAATGCCCATCCACGAAAAATATCTTTATCTTGATCTGGTATCCCTATTATTTTTGCAATGACAAGACTGGCAAAAGGATATGCGAAATCGGAGATCACATCTATTTTCTTCTTATTCTTTATGTCATCCCATAAATCATTTGCTATTTTTTCTATAAATGGACGACACTTTTCAATTCTGGCAGGAGTAAATTTGTGGCTGACAAGCATCCGTAATCTTCCATGATCAGGTGGATTTTTAAAAAGCATCATATGGCTTTGGATTTTTTTTAAGGCTTCATACTTTTTCGTTGTCTCGGGAAGAGGAATTCGAGTTTGAAAACGATTATCTTTAAGAATGGTTAACGCTTCTTGATATCCAGTTACGTACCATCCAGGATATTTCAAAAAACTCCCTTTATAAACCGGATGAATGGAACGAATTTCCTCATATAAAGAATACGGGTTTTCTGCCATCTCAAATGTATATCTATGCTTACTCTGATTCATCATGTTCTACCTCCTAAACTTCCTTTATATTGAGTTAGAAAAACGTAATGGCGAAGCCTTCAAAAAAAGATGCGCTTTTCCGCATCTTTTAGTATCATGCAGCTGTATTCGCCTTCATTAGATAATCTTCAACTCTCTTCCAATCTCTTCAAATGATGCAAGCAAATGCTCAATGTGTGAATCATTGTGAGTAGCCGTTACAGTTAGTCGGATACGACTCTCTCCTTCAGGAACAGTTGGAGGACGAATCGCAGGTGCATAGATACCATTTCCCTCGAGCTTTTTAGAAAACCTAACCGACTTTTCTGTATCCCCGATAATCACCGGGATGATAGGTGTACCCTGTCCGTATACTGTGAATCCCATTGATTCCAATGTGCCTTTTATTACGTTAATCTGTCTATGTAATCGTTCCCTTAATTCCTGTCTTTTCTCTATGATATCGAATGCGGCATAGGCAGCTCCACAGCTTACCGGAGGAAGAGACGTTTGAAAAATAAACGTTCTGGCATGATTGATCAAGAAGTCAATCAAAACTCTAGAACCCGTTACATAACCACCTTCAACTCCTACTGCTTTACTCAACGTTCCAATGACGACATCCGGAGAAACTCCAAAAAGCTCACTTGTTCCTCTTCCTCTTTCTCCTAAAACACCTGTAGCATGCGCATCATCTACAATGACATAAGCATCATATCGTTCAGATAGTTTCATAATGTCATCTAATGGAGCAATCGTTCCGTCCATACTAAAAACACCATCTGTGACAATAAATCTACGAGTATACGTTTGTGTTTCTATTAATTTTTCCTCTAGATTACTCATGTCAGAATGCTTGTAAATGACCGTTTCAGCTTTTGATAGTCGGCAGCCATCGATGATACTTGCATGATTCAGTTGGTCGCTTAATAACACGTCCCCTTTTTCAGGCAAGGATGAAAGAACAGCAATGTTAGCTAAATAGCCACTTGAGAATAAAAGAGCAGCCTCCATCCTTTTAAAACTGGCAATCCTTTGCTCCAGCACTTCATGCCATTCCGTATTGCCGGTGGTTAACCTAGATCCGCTGCTTCCCATTCCAAATTCCTGTACCGTTTTTAATGCCTTTTCCATTACAATTGGATCATTTGCTAAGCCTAAATAGTTATTGGATGAAAAAACAATCTGTCGGGTACCATTGATTATCATTTGTGGCTGGGGTGCAGTATTCATTGTCCTTAATTCTCGATATAAGCCAGCCTGTTTGGTCTGTTCTATCCTTTCGCTTAACCATTGATTAATGCTCATTACACGTAACCATTAATAAAGAGTGGGAGCTTTTGCGTTTTGATCAAAATTTCTAATTCCATACTGTACCCACGGACATACCATAAAGATTTTTGGTTATTTTCAATCAACTCTTGAATCATGATCTTCCTCCCATTGAACAATGATTGGTTGCTCTTCTAAATAAGACACGTATGTATGGATCGTAGATGACGAATCAACAAAAAAGATACGGCATCCCCTCTCATCACCATAGTGTTTGAGTTGCGTTATACGTTGATAACCTATGTTTTTACCAGTTACATATCCAGTAATGTAATTTGGATCATCTGACCAACATAATTCTGCAATGGTTAATGGGTGATTACACACTTTAGTCGCAAGTGCCAACGCTTCCTTTAACCTCGGGCTAGCAAGAACGGCTTTTGATTTAGCCCACTTCTCAAAATTCTCCCTTTGCCAATCCATTCTAGAGACTCGAACACCTTTATCGATTCTCCCATCTATCCGCTCCCCGGTTTGAATATCGATTAGGATTGCTCCTCTAACCGCATATTCAGGGATTTGCTTATAGGCTTGTTCAATAATGTCTTGAGGGACACCCGTTTTCTCAAGAAGAGACCTAGCTAGCTCCTGTCCTTCTTTAACGGTCGTTACTTCATTTGTTTGGACTGTCAAAGGATTTACTCGTTTTATAGGTTGATTGACCATTTCACATTGTATTTGAAAAAAATCGGGTTTTCCTCTTGGGTGATGTAATGCCTTTTCCAGCAATGTATTTACTGACACCTGTAAATCATGATAAGAAGAGAGAAGTTCACCACCAGAAATGTGCTTCCCCCCATTTTCATGTGATTCCTTTTCTGAAGCTCGCATCCTTACACTATATATTCTACTCTGATCCATACGTCTCTCTCCTAATCTAAGTTATAGCTGGAAAAAAAGTCATTTATATCGCTGTCATAAAGTGTCTTGGGTTCTTTTATTGTAACCCAAATACAAATATCAGTTTACATTAAATCACCAAAAATGTTAACTCGAATTATAAATAAGTTAACATAATGGATTCAAGGGGAACTTTTTGAAGGAACAAAAAAACCAATTTCTTATTTTTTTCCTTAGGCAAACTTTTTTGGTTGACACCAACATCAATATAGTTGATAATGTACCTAAGAGATTTATTAAATTTCTCCCTAAATGGTATATCAAAAGCCATGATATATCATAAATTTAGTCACCCTCTAGTAGTAGAGAGGTGACCTTTTTTTTATTTGTAACTGACAATGATTATTTTGATAATAGGAACAATCGTTCTATAATGGGAATAAGTTAAATTATATATTCTATTTGGGTTAGGAATTTAACAGAAGAAAATATCATGAGCGGTGAATCTCAGCTAGCAAAAGCTCGGTCATAACGATCCATATTCTGTAAGTAATGATTGTCACAAATGTCAATACTAGTATTTTTATACTAAATTAAATGCTCCAATAAATAAGAGCAGGCGCAATTCCTTTGGAATCACGCCTGCTCTTATACATTTTTTATGGTGTTTAACTTTCCATTACTTGCACAGAGGTCAACTGTTTGTTCAGCAAACGCCCCTGATAATGGAATATGAATTTACTCAATATAGTCAATTAGCTTAGCTGGAACTTGTTCAAAAATATAAAGTTCAGGGTTATTAAAAGGCTTGCTTTTCAAAAACTCATCAAGAGTTACCATACTTCCCCAATAATGTTTCATTAAATCTTCTTTTGTAGGTAATCCTTCAACAAAACGTCCTTTTCCACCATCATATCTATCTTCAACATAAGCAAATAAATCACTTGATATATCTAGGTTAAAAACTAAAATCTTATCACTAAATATAGGAAATCGATAGTATGGTTTTTCATACGCTTCCAAATCTGCTCTAAAAGCTACCTTTAAATCAACCCATTTTGGAACATTTGCAGGTCTGAAACGTTCTGTTAATTCCGCAAAGAAATTACCACTATTTGAATACCATTTGGTTGCTGTCTTATGATTTAACCCTTCCTTTAATACCCTTTGGGGACTTATATTTTCTCCATTATTATTATGAATGACCATATGATATAAATACAAAAGTGTGCCTCCTATCCTAAAAAATTTGCTAACATGATAATTCCATTAAACTGCCCGTTAATCCAATAACTTCAAAAAAAAAGCGTTAATCCTTCTTAGATCAACGCCCTCATTACTGGAAGATTGGAGACATAATACTTTATTGTCACCTACATACAAGTAGCTGGACATCAACAAAAGGTTCCGATAAGGAATACCTTTTAAACGACTAAAAAGAAATGACCACAATCGTACTCCTCTAATTTCAAAATGTGGTTATAGTTTTCAAACCAACTTCCATTCTCCAGGTCCGTACTTAATTTATCCAGACACCGCATAACATCTTCCCCTTTAGCGAGTGGAGAAGTGCCGCGCTGAAAATCATTGTCTAAATAGAGTTCTGGCTTTCTCCAGCCTGCAAAGAAAAACTGATCAACCAAATCATAGGGCAGTGGATAAGGAATAATAGTAATAGGGCGACCAATCTGCTCTTTAAGTAATTGGGAGATTTCCTTCATTGGTGGATGAATCCTATACGCACTTTTTAAAATTGGTGCGAAGTAATCAAACAGCCAACATTCTTCTTGGCATAATCTAGGGTCTAGAGTAAAAATGATGATTTTCCCATTCTCCTTTAACACTCTTCTCATTTCCTGAAAACAAAGGGGCAAATCTTGAAAATGATGAGAAGCAAGAGTACAAATGATCCCATCTACAGACGCATCTTCTAATGGGATCCGCTCTGCAATCCCCTCTTTCCAATTGATATTTCTATGTTGTTTGCCTTGGGTCCTCATGATTTCAGAGGGCTCAAGAGCAATGACATTATAGCCCTTCTCTGCAAGTTCATAGCTATAATTGCCAGTTCCCGCACCAATATCTAATACGTTTGCAGAATGTTCTAAGTTGAGTTGTTGCAGGATACTCTGAGTGATGCGTGGATCTGCTTTTCTGGTCGTGTTATAGGTCCTTCCTATTTGATTGTAAACGGGCATACTGTTCACATCTCTTTCATCAGTATTGGTCGGTGGTAGCCCCCTAAGATAGCTCCCCGAATCATGGGATTATTACTGTACTTATTTAGCTCACTTGGTTCCATAATGAACTTGTTCATCTTATTTTGGTCCATCAGCTGCTTGATCCAACTTAAAAACTGATTCAAATGACTCTGTGATTACTCTAAATGACAGGTGTTAATGTGATAAGTCATAATTGCTTACGTTTTCGTTCTAAAAATATAGGGGCTATATTTAGTAAGATAGAAACAATTGTCAAAAACCATAGTGCCCTTGCCATACCAGGTACTACATCCGATAATGCCGCCCAATCTTCCACTTTTACCCACTCAGATACATAACTGTAATCTGCACAAACTGTTAATGCTGTAAAAGATAATGCTAACGCCATAGCGAGCTTATAGTCCTTTCCTGCTGTATACATATAAAGATTTATAAAAGTTGCTACTATTGCAACAACCCCTAATATTACCCACATAACTATACCTCCATCTATTTTTATTTATCTCAGGTAATAATACTAATGTGGTTCATTGTCTGTTAATCCGTCTTTAATTATTTCCAAGATGTTTTCTCCCTTAAAAATAAATAAGCCTAGTATCAAAATGGACAACAGAATAATAAATCCAAAAATTATTGAAGGTATTAATCCGTTTTTCTTTTCCATTGTTTCTATGCCCCCTTGTAAGTTCCCTTACCTTAAGTAACAGTTTAGAAATTAGACGGAAACCGAAGTAATTTAGTTTCGTATTATATCATTAACCTGTCAGATAAAATGAAGAAGGACAATACCTGATGATTTAGCTGATCTTAAGGTATTGCCTTCTGTTTGTTGAATAATCGTTCAATAATAATATAAAAGAATACTTTAAAGATTGTGCAATTCCAGTACCTTATTAACCACCAATTGAGCAGTATTCTCGACGGGAGGCATCCAGAGGTTTGTAATAGGCCCATAAACTACTGGATTGAGTTCCACTTCGTATCCCCCATAAGGGTATGCTTCTTTTGTAGGTAAATAACCAAGATAACCATTGGTATAGCCTCCAAAGAATGCGAGTTTATTATTCATTTTTTCTTGAATCTCAAGAGCTGACTCTGAAAAAGGCTCCATCGGAATGCCTGAAAATGAACCTTCGTTAATCTGGAATAATTGAATCTCTAAATCAATAAATAATTGTCTGTCGTTTTGTTCGTACTTTTCTAATACGCTTGTTAGCCATTTATTTGTATTAACTTCCCATTGCTCTTGGGCAGATGTTGCCATTTTTTTAATACCTTCTGGTTCTGGTATCTCTATTAACTTCATTGGGAGGGTAGTTGAAGTCGTTTGTATTCTATTAATTTTATTGTAAGTAATTGAAGGGATCATAGTTAAAACACTGCCACTTAATACGTAAGCCATCTGCTTTATGGCCTCTATTGATCCCCGATATTTTGCATTAACATTCCCAGCAGCACCCTGTACGATGATTATAGGACAGTTAAGTGTTCGTTCGAGAATTTTTCTTGTCAATCCTGGATAGTCTCCTGATAAAATGTCACTATCCGACTTTAAGACATTGGGATGAGCAGTACAAAATACAATTGCTCCTAGGGGCTGTTGATCATTTTGATTTCTTATTGCCAAAACACCAATTCGTTTATCAACAATTCCTCTTTCATTTGTGCCCATCTTAACTCTTCCTTCAGGCGTTTCTTCTCTTCGATTCACCCCTAATTCTCCCAGCGTAACGTCCCAGCCAACTTCAGAAGGTTGCATATTTTCATTTGCATAAACTGCAGATATAACCACATTTTCAATAAGAATCGTTTTATAAGCTTTAACTACTTCACTATTACTGACGGTGGCAGGGCCAGAATGCGTATGAGTAAAAACGACAGTTATATTTTCAACGCGTACATCTAGTTCACTTGCAATTTGTTCACGAATCTTTGTTGTATCTTCTATCAGCATTCCAATGTTATCTATACTAATAAATACAGTTTTAACATTATTACTTTCGAACACAAATGCTGTTGAATAAATACGTTCATCAATATTCCTAATTCCTGCTGGTCTATGATATCCAATAAACTCGATCCCTAGTGGGGGTGTAATATCTACCTTATAAACTCCTACTTTGCTCATTTGCACCCCTCCATTACTTCATTTTTCTGATCAAGTTATATATGTATAAAGTGATTACCTTATTCAATAGTCGTCCCCTTTAACAGAACAAAGAAAAAGGTGTAGATAAGCAGTTCCCAAGATACCTTTTACAGTAACACTCAATATCTTTCGACTATTTTGTTCTCTGTTCCATTTAGAATTCTATTTATGTTTTGTCGATGAAGAACGATTATTGATACGCATATTAATAGTGATAGTGCTATGATAATTTCACCTTCAAATATAAGACTATATATAAATAATGATATACTGGCCAATATCGAACTCAGGGATACATACTTAGTAATTAGCAAAGTTAACACAAACACAACAAAACCAACAAGAACACCTAATGGAGTCAAAAATAAGAAAACTCCGGTTGCTGTCGCAACAGCTTTTCCACCTTTAAAACTAGCAAATACCGAAAATATGTGACCCAAAATGGCTAATAAACCACATACAATTGGGTTAACCGTGGAGCTAAGTATTAGTGGAAGTAAACAAGCAAGCGTACCTTTTAATATATCAGCAATTGCAACAATTACTCCTGCTTTTATGCCTAAAACTCTATAAGCATTCGTTGCACCAAGATTTCCACTACCATAATCACGAATATCTTTCTTATAAAACACTTTACCGATTATTAAAGCAAATGAAATGGAGCCTATTAAGTAACTTAAAATCAGAGTTAGAATGTTCAAATTAGGTATTATCTCCTCATTTAGTTTGTTATTTAAGCATTTCTATTTGTTGTATATTATTTCCTGCTATCCTTCTTGCATTAAACTGCCCCGGTTATTGAGGATCACTTCAATTTTTGCTTAGCCTTTAGTAAGCTCTTCTTCTAATTCCTTTTTCTATTTCTTATTTTTTACTGTTCTTCTTGTTTTTTCATCTCGGTTAGTCAACAGCATGATGCCGATCAAGGCTGCTAGTCCTAACATACCACAGAGAAAATAAACCCTTCTTCCGAGAGAATTACTGATACCAAGGCAGATGTTAACAAGGTTAGTGATATAATTAACGATCCAAATAATCTATCCAACATTTTCACTCTTTTGAAGAAAATAGAAAAAACTGTTATTTTAATTATTTCAAACTCCTAAATGTTCCACAATCCCTAATAAAAAATTAATGCGTAATCATTTCGGATTACGCATTGCGAGAGGTCTTCTGTTTAACTGCCCGATTATTGAATAAGGCAGGAACCGAAGGAACGAAGAGGTTACTTGGCCGTTCTTCAGTTATATTTCAAATTAAGCTCTTTCACAACCAGGTTCCCAAATGTTTGTATATCTTGAATATAATCGAAATTCTTATTCTCATATGTATATAAACTATTGTACATCCTTACAGCAACAGCGTTATATCGGGGAATAACCAGACAAGAACAGCCTGAAGCCCCAAGAATTTGGTAACTCCCTTCAGGTAATTCTACTCCTAATTCATTATATTCCCACGAAACTTGATTATCTTTTAACCACCAGAAAA
The DNA here is from genome assembly GCF_056159585.1 of Rossellomorea sp. ABR4_004. Lineage (NCBI taxonomy): Bacteria > Bacillati > Bacillota > Bacilli > Caryophanales > Bacillaceae > Rossellomorea > Rossellomorea sp. ABR4_004. Next base: position 1,174,302 of record NZ_JBSWVM010000001.1, read on the forward strand.
ATCCGAATTTGGGCAGACTCTGCTCAACCACTTTAGGACTTTGTATTGTTGTAGCAAGGTTAAATACCCCTTCTGGTAAGATTTGTTTTCCATCCATTAATCCTTTATTCAAATGTAAGCTTCCCCATAGAGCCAACTCTCTACTATTAACAAATAAGTTTCTTTCATCACCTATATTCGATCCAACCCTTATAGAAGGATGACTTCCTGGAGAGTGGATGTCACATACTAATGTGCCTTTCCCCTCTGTAGCCCACTCTGTACTTTTCCAATCCAAGGGTTCAAATACCCTCTCAGTTAGTATTTCGTTAACTGTCATTCCAGTAGCTTGCTCTACAATTTCAGCTAATAGATCAGGACGCTTCCCTTCAATGGAGGTTCCTAAATCGAAAACCCTTTGGACTGTGTCATTCTTAATCTTTAAACCAGTGCACCTGGTTATCAAATGTCTTACTGTCGTCTCACCTAAGATTCTTTTATCCAATTGTTTTAAATAGTCACTGAGTTTATCATCAAGATTTAAGTAACCTTCATATACCGCTATTGCTGCTGCTAAACCAACGTATGTAACCCTAGTTGAATACACATTAAATTGTGAATAGTGATCTATATTCCTAGCTCCAAGTTCAAAATGATGGGTACCCGAATACCATTCGTGTACTACCTCGTTATCCTTCATAATGACTAATGCTGCTCCTGACGCGTACATCTTCTCTTTTATTTCTTCGGTATATCTAGTGATATCCTGAAATGATTTTTCATCAGCTTCTACAGTCAATTTTTCACCCATTTCTGTTTTACAAAGTTAGAATTTACTTCTTAATTATCTATTCCACACCAAGAGGCATAAGCCTGCTTTTGGTTATGCCTCTTAATTCAGTAATTTTTCTGTGTAAACTCCCTAGCCATTTGCCGGGGGACAATAGCTAATCTTCTGTTATTGCCCCCTATAGTTGAATACACAATTATTACTCTTCGACTTTTTTAGGTTTTACTAAAACAAGTAGCAAAAAGCTCAACCACGAAATACTTAGCATAATTACATATACAATATTCCAAATTGATTGTTCCTTTACTACAGCTATAACCTCACCAATTAGCAAAATAGAAATAATTATGAATGATAACCTATTTGCATTCAAAAATATAAAGTTCCTCATTTTCTTTCACCCTTAATATTTACTTCTTTGTTCCATTAACCTGCCCTTTAATCGAATAAACGAAAAGCTGAATACCTACTGCCTGATCTTCAGCTATCGCCGCTGTTAGCTTAATAAACAATATTAGCTATTTAAATAGGTATCCCAATCATAATCATCAATTACTTCAAATAAACCCTCTTCATTTCTCTCAAATGCACACAAGGGTCTTTCATCAAGAATAGATAAAATAGAGTCATCAATATTTAATATTACACCGATAGAAATAGGTTGGAAATTAGTAGAGTCACTCAGGAAATCATTTTCTTCATAACCACTAAATACTGTCCAACCAGAGTCTTGTTCATTATTAGGGTTATCTCGCAACAAAAAATTGAATTCCCTTTTATCGAGGACATCTCTACTAACAATAACCTTAGTATCAAAATAGTAATTCCAATTAGAAGATGTAGGGTCTTCGTATTCTGTATCACAAATATGGTCAACCTTGAATACAACTTCTTGTCCTACTACTAAATTTTTTAAGTCATAGGGTTCATTTGTCAATAAGCCTTTAAAATCCCCGTCATTCCTTTCAGTGATTTCCACCCACATTCTCTCTCCTGCAAGACCATCTTGTTCAGACTCACCTAAAAAAATTAACTTAACAATATCTCCAACACCCAATATGTCTATCACTTTTTTGCTTGGTAAATAAAAAGTATAAGGAGATTCTTTATTTCTCTCGTAAACATTATCTAATTCCCAAGACAATTTTTACTCCTCCTTTAATCGAATAAACGAAAAGCTGAATACCTACTGCGTGATCTTCAGCTGTCGCCCCCCCATTTATCGAATAAGTCCGTTATAATTTTTCGATAGAAAAGACTAAATCAGTAAAGTCAGTTTTAAAACCATAATCGTTACATTTGTAAATTAAAGTACCATCTTCCTGTTCATCAATTAGCATACCTGATGAGTACCCTTGTGCTCGCCTTCCATCGCCCTTATCCCAAATATTATAAACACTTAAATTACCGTCTTTACTAAAGCATTTACAAATCACTTCTTTAGGTGCTGTGTCTTCCCAAAGATTAACATTGGTAAATACCTCATTACTTAATACTGGAATCCTAATTCCTTCGTCAGTTCGTAACCATAATCCTTGTCTATAAGTGGAGTTTTTACTAATGAATTTAACCCTTATTCGTTGCCCATTCTTTATGTTTTGCACATCCCAAAGGACTACATTACTCAAATCTTTTTCAGCAAATGCTTTATTGAATATTTTCTTTTGTCCTATTTCCATAACTTCCCCTATCTTATCTTTTTACATTAACTGTATCATAGGTTTCTTCTTCAATTAACCTGCCCTTTACTGGAACAAAGCGCCGCTGCTTGTTAAGCAAACACCCCCGTTAGCTTAACATGAAAGTATATTTAAATTATTTTGGTACCCATCAGAGAATCTTTTAACTGGTTAACACTTCTTACAATATAAGTAGGATTAGAATGACTTAGTTCTTCAAATGAACCATATCCATAAGTAACTCCAATAGAATCAATTCCAGTATTACTTGCCCCTATAATATCGTGCTTCCTATCTCCAATCATAATAAATTCACTAAGTTTATGTTCATTATATTTATCTAATATGTATTGAATGATCTCAGTTTTTGACGTTCTTGTTCCATCAAGGTTACTTCCTACAATAAGTTGAAAATACTGCTCAATTTTAAAATACTTTAATATTTGCTCTGCAAAAACAGTAGGCTTTGAAGTTGCAACTATCAAAGTATATCCTTGTTCTTTTAATAATTTTAATAACAAGGGGATATTCGAATATAACTCATTCTCAAACATTCCCTTTTCCTTAAACCTCTCCCTATATAAATCTATTGCTTTTTGGGTACATGTCTCATCAAAATTGTAATGTTCAGCAAATGAATCTTGTAATGGCGGTCCAATAAAACATTCTAGTTTATCAATGTCAGGCTCATCAACTCCCATTCTATTTAACGCATATTGAACGGATTTAGTTATTCCTACCTTTGGGTCTGAAAGTGTTCCATCTAAATCAAATAAAATTACTTTATAGTTATCCATGTGGATACTACCCTCCTAGCACCAATTATTCAACTTAATTTTACCATTTGAAACCCATTTAAGTTCCAATCCTTCTTTCACTATCCTACCCGTAGTTCAATACTGTAACAAAAAAAGCGTTAATTCTTCTTAGATCAACGCCCCCGTTAGTGGAATAAGCCTATTATTCACAATGACTGAATACTCTTTCAAATTCACAATCTATTATTAGTTGTTTAATCACTCTTTCAATATCTTCCCGCCTATTCCTCTTCACTAAAATCATATCGCTTGACCAAAATTATCCCCCATTTAAACACTCACCTGTTTGTTCATTTTTCTCAGGAGAGCGTAAGGATGCTTATACTATACGAGAATAGTAAGCTACATCGGCAACTCGGCCGTGTAAATGCGATTCAGGCAACACCGCTACCAAAGTGAATCCGAGTTTTTCAATTAACTTTTTTGACGGTATATTTTTATTATCTATAGTAGCAAATAGGCGTTTAAGGTGTAATGTGCTTTTAATATGCTCGATGACCGCGGAAACCGCTTCATACGCAAAACCGCTTCCCCAATACTCCCTCATGAAGCGATAACCAATTCCGCCAAGGTAACCTTCTGCTATTTCTGGGATCATTACATCACCGATGAATTCATCCGTATCTTTTAAGGCGACCGTCCATTTTGTTTCAGTGCGATTCCTAACCATTTCTAACATTGAGTGTTCATCACGAGGGGGATTAAGCCCTAGAAATTCTCTTACTTCATCATTGTTCAACATTTTCATCATATTGGGAATGTCTTTTTCCGCTCTCGGACGTAAAACCAATCGTTCTGTTTGAATTTTCGGTGCTTCTTTTTTTTCCATGATGTATTCCAGCCTTTCAGACATTATATAAATAATCTATCATGTGAACGGTATTGAACTTCATCGTTTGTTATCTCCTAATGAAATTTATAATATAATTCGATACCAGTTATTTGGGTTTCTTCTTCAAGTAACCTGCCTGTTTGTTGAAGTAGAAAATTCTAAAGATAGTCCATAAAGCTACCAGCCTCTACATACCCATAAACCCTAATTACTTTAGCGCTAGCCACACCAGTAACGTGGATATTACGGAGTATGATAATAACTTCATCCCTAATTTCCTCGGTTTCTACCTTTATCTCTAACCACTCAATTGTTTTATATCCTCCGTCCTTAAAATGATAGTACCATTCACCATTCCAAGTAGATATGTATCCCGATTCGAGATCTTTTGTCCGCCATTGGACATTATATGGGCAACTAGAAATCGCTATTCTAATTTCTTCCCACTTTGTATTATTCATTAATTGTTGTTTTTGTTTACTTTCCATCATCCCTCACCTCTTTGCTGCTTAACTCGAATATTTGCTTATTCAGCTAAACTGCCCCTTTAACTTAATACCAATTATTTCAAAAAATGGCATCTTACTCAAGAAAAAATTTAAACAAAAAAGGAGCTTATCCTGCTCCGGATAAGCCCCGTTAATGGAATAATTCTCTTCTATTAGATGGCATTTTTATAATGGTTTAAATGAAAATCATTCAGCTGATATCCATATATAAGGCAAACGCCCCCAGTTTGTGTACTATCAATAAACGTGAAAGAGCTGCAGAAATCGCTACTTCTTTATAGACATATTCGCTGCTTCAAGAGCATGAATATAAGTTGTGTCAAACAGAGGAACATCGGAGTCCTCCTGTTTTATCAATAATCCAATTTCTGTACAACCTAATACAATAGCTTTAGCTCCAGTATCGATTAAACCTTGGATAACTTTTCTATAATAATCTCTAGATGTTTGTTGAACCTTACCTAAACATAACTCTTCATAAATAACCTTATTTACGATCTCTCTTTCATTGTCATTTGGTATGATTACCTTTATACCCTTAGACTCTAAACGTAATTTGTAAAAATCTTGCTCCATTGTATACCTTGTGCCGAGTAACCCTACTGAACTAATTCCTTGCTCTTTAATTTGATGCGCTGTTGCATCTGCAATATGCAAAATAGGTATAGTTATTTTTTCCTGTATATCACCAATAACCTTGTGCATGGTATTGGTGCATATGACGATAAAGTCTGCGCCAGCTTTTTCAAGAGAAAGTGCAACGTCACCCAATGTTTCACCAGCTTTTTTCCAGTCACCCTCTGACTGATAACGCTCAATTTCTTCAAAGTCTACGCTATATAAAAGGCATCTTGCAGAATGTAACCCCCCTAATCTTCTTTTCACTTCTTCGTTAATAATCCGATAATACTCAACAGAGGATTCCCAACTCATTCCACCAATAAGACCAATAACCTTCATGTTAAAACCCCGCCTCAGCCTTTTTGTCATTCTAATTCAAATCAACGTTCCTATGGAACAAAAATACAACTTCTTAAAACATTCAATAAACTGTTTGATAATCCCTACGTAGTATTCAATAATATGGTACAAAATGAAAAATGAACACTTATTCTTGTTACAGAATAGCGCCCCATAACGGAATAACCGTTTTTATTTTACATAAAATTTTTCTACTAAAGCATTCTCCGCAAGCTTTAAATTTTTCTTTAAATACTCAGGCAATTCATCATGACTCAGGATTTCAGAAGTAGCCATCCATAAAACATCATCAACTTCTTCTGTACATTTAGCGTATGGCTCCCCCGATTCAGGACGACAAAGAAACACGATATCAATTACATTGATTCCTGCTTGAGTTACAAAAGAGGAACTGTTCACATACTTAAGATCAATAACTTTGATGCCTACTTCTTCAAAAACTTCTCTAATTAACGTTCTTTCAAGGATATCACTTGAAAATCCCTCAACTTCACACTTACCTCCAACTAGTGAAAGCATACCACCAGCATGTTCCTCTTTTTCACTTCTTCGGATTAGCAACCACTTACCATTACGATGAATAGCACCTTCGACATTTACTACAAACATATAAAATCCCTCCTAAAAATATTGGCTACCAATTAAAATCTAACCAACCTTTATTGTATTCAACAAAAGAGGCATAACCCTTCTTGGATTATCGCCCCCTTAGCGAAAATAGCTATTTCATTTTTATATCTTGTTTTTGTGCATAATCGTTAATTTCTTTTAGTAGGTTTTTTCTATAAATAGATGTACTATATGGAATATCTCTTTGGCTTTCACCACGAAATGTATATTCTGGAAAGATAATGAAGTTCTCTAGGTCCATTTTTTTTATGATAAACTCGTTACCTTCAAACTCGCCATTTCTTATATGAACGTTTGAGATGAAATTTATTATTTCATCATATAAATCTTGATACATTATTTCTGATTGTAAAAACCTTTTTATCACGTTATCCATATAACTCACTCCCTCTTTTTCCCATAGGACAACATTTACATAGTATTCTATTAACCTGTCCGCTAATCCAATAACTTCAACAAAAAAAGCATAAATCCTTCTTAGATCAACGCCCCCTATAGTTGAAGAACGTAAGTTCACAGACATCCTGTTGATTATGAATTTTGTCATTCTATTTATGTATAACTTATAATCCTTAATAAGGAAGAATCATACGAAGTCATTCAAACAATTCGGTATCAAAAATAATAATTTAGCCCCACCACATCGCACAAATAAATACTGACCATATGGAAACGCATGTACCTATCATTCCAAAACCAAATATGTATAAAAGAGTAAATTTTCCACCAATTTTTTTAACCTTAATCATCAAATACGCTAATAAAGGGGTAACGATGTATATAAAAACACTAATAAACGTAAAGATGGTTAAGTAATGTACCGCACGATTTGTATTAGCTATTTGTTCATCCACATAATACGCTAAAGATTGTCCGTAAATGCCTAATACAGTTGCAATTGTCATTAACATCCATAAATACAAATGTCCTTTTTTCAATGCCCTCTCCTCCTACTAAGGGGTGTAAATTTACACTAATCATAGCAAATAAACCCTTAATAGGAAATGTTTTCATTCCACTATCCTGCCCAATAATTGAATAAGGGCAATAACTGGATCCATTACCTGATCTTCAGTTATTGCCCCCTTTAGCTTAATAACATCTACATAACCCAAGTAAGAAGAACTGAGATTATAAAACTTTGAATGAGTAAAATTGAATATCCTTTTTTCTTGCCTGCTTTACCTTTTGATAAGTATGTATTTAATATAAAGCTGATTAAAACTACTACAAGGAAAGTAAAAATAAAGGTTAATATAAATTCGTAAGCCATTTCTCCTTCTCCTTTTTTCTTTACTTTTAACAGTTGATATCATAATTTCTTTAAATTGGTTGTTGAATTATCCTGCCCTTTACTCGAACAAAGGGACGGCTGCTTGTTCAGCAAACGCCCCATTTACTTTAACAATGAATTTATAAATACTGTTCCCCAATAAAGAAAACTCATAGTAAAAAACACAGATGTAAAAACAGTAAGTACTTTAGGTAATTTTCCATAAAAATAAATTATTGCTAATCCTACCAATATGTGAACAATAACAAAAAGAAAAATATTCACTCATTTCACCTCTACCAAATTGTAACATTTTGTATTAAGTGAGTGTATACTTCTTCCACTATCCTGCCCGTTAGCCGAAGATGCTAACGCTTTCTGACCTAATTGTAGGGAGGCGGCTGCTTATTCAGCAAAGGCCATCGTTAGTTGAATAAGGATATTACCAAGATCACCTATGATCAACCTTAAGCTCTCCCATTTAACTGTCTTAAATTTTTTAGGAATGTCTTGTACAAACGACTCCTCTATGTAAAAAGATAGAAAATGGAACAGAAACTATTCATCTCGTTTCATTTTAATTCTATCAATGAGTAGTTGTGTTAAAACAATAGAAATAAGAATAGGAGAAGAAGTAATTGCAATCCTCAGGGTTTCATTTAGAGAAGGATTAAAGGACATTAAGCTTATTCCACTATCCTGCCCCGATAATGGAATAACTTAAATTCTAATCAATTTCTTTAAACTCGATGTACGGCATATCATCTTCCTTTGCCTTTTCCCTTGAACGATACAACTCTAAAACTTCTTTTTCATACTCGTTTTCTGCACTGAAATTTTCTTCATAATACTCACCTATATAAATTGCACGATACTTATTACCCTCTTTGTCTATAACGTCTACCAATCCTGAAGAAAAGTGGTCATTCAACCCAGAAAAACTATCTGCAACAGACAACCTAGCAGCTTGTTCACCGGCATCCTCAATCACCACTTTAGTGTAACGCATTTTTTGGTTGTCCATCTCTTCACTGCTTAGTAGGGTGAACTCTGGAACAGCTTCATCCTGTGATACTTCTAGCTTCTCAAAAACTATGGAATCCCTAGAATCCTCAAAACATCCGACAAGAAGCAAGGCAACCATTATTATATAAAAACAATACTTGATAATAACGCCCCCTTTTGAATTAGACGAAAACCAAAAGAATTAAGTTTCCCGTTAAACTTCCCTTTACTTGAATAAAGTGCGGCTGCTAGTTCAGTAAATGCCACCGTTGAATAGGAAGAGTGAATTACCGTTATTCAATTAATGTATTACTTATTTCAACAATTCCTAATAGTAATCCACTTTTTATTTATCATTCTTTTTATCTTTTAAGTTCTTCCTTGTAACATTTATGTAAGCCAGGAAGAAAATAAGAATACCTATACCTACAATAATCCCTTCTGTAAATAAAAATTCCAAGTTGTTTCACCCCTTATAACGCCAAGTTAACCCATAAATTTTATATCAAAACTTTAATACCCTGATAAATCTTATTTCACTATCCTGCCCGTTAATCCAATAACTTCAACAAAAAAAGGGTTAATCCTTCTTAGATCAACGCCCCCGTTAGTTGAGAAACCTAATTATATTTAATTCTTGTGACTTGAAACTACTTCGCCTTTACTATTATAAGCAATAAACTCAGCTTCATATATTGCATCACTTTTAGTTCTGTAAAAAGCAAATTTTTCCCTTGAATCCACACTTGTCAGTTCAAAATTATGAATGATATTCTTCCCGTTAACCATTTTTACGTTAGCTATTTCACTATCCAACACACTAAGTGAAATCACGTGATATTCTCCTTCATTACTAAAAGGGGAATCGAACATTGAAATAAAGAAAGGTTCATTTGTCCCTTCTGGAGGAGAAAATGAGAAATCCATTTTGTTATTCCAGGATAAAAAAGACTTTTCAAGATACATTTCCCATTCCACACCCTCACTATCTTTAAATAGGGCAATAGATTTATTATTATCGATAAGTTCAATTTCTTGTATATTTGTTATGCTCCAATGTTCTTTAATTTCATTTGCTATCTGTTCCTTGTCGTCTCCTCTTCCAATGAACCAAATTGAGCCAAGGCCAATGAGAAACAAAACAACGAATATTTTATTTTTCTTCAATCACATCATCCCCCTTTTAGTTTATATCGGTCTTCCACTAACCTGCCCCAATAATGGAATAACTTCAGCATAAAAAGCGTTGATCCTTCTTAGATCAACGCCCCTTTTAGCTAAATATCCTTTTTTATTACTGATGCATTACTATTAAAGTATATCCCCCAACACCCGAATAGAATTACTTAAGTAATTAATGTATGACTATCTTTGTAATCGAATGAATGGCTTCCTTCTTCCCTAGATAGAACTGGTAAGAATTGAGCAACCATTTCCGCGATTCCAAGATTATGAGGATTAAGGATCCAATCAATAGACTTCCACTCCAGAATACCTTCAGGTGTCTTTAGAGGTGTGCCAAAGTTGAAATCATCATCCACTTCATACAAATACACATATATTCCATCCAGTTCACCACTCGTAGTTTCCCAGGTTACAGTCCCCTTAGAAAAAAAGGCTTCTAATTTTATGCCCGTTTCCTCAAATACTTCACGTAATGCGCCTTTATCAGGTGATTCATCTTTCTCGATTTTACCTCTCCAACTCCGTTCCAAACGCCCATAATGGGAGCTTTTTCACGATTAAGCATTAGTATGTTATCTTTTTTCTTAACAAAGCAAACTGTGTATGTAAACATAATATAATTAGGCACTCCTCATATAGATTGTCAATTAACTATAGCCCCTCATAAAAGGAATCTACAATTATTCACAAGATTTCAGAATCCAAATTTTTTCCTAATTTTATTGAAGACTTATTTAATATGCTGTAATCACAGCGAACTAATGCCGGGTTAGTTCTAGTAAAATAGACAACCCTTCTTTTAATTCTTCCAATGAAGCATAAGCATAAGAAAGACGAATATGATGTAAATCGCTTGAATTATAAATATAACCTGGGTTGATCAAAACATTTTGTTTAAGTAAATTTAGAAATAACGCTTTATTTACAATAGGTTCATGAAACCTGATCCATATATAGAAACCACCCTCAGACTTTTTCCACGTAGCGATTTGTTGAAATTGCTGTTCTAATATTTTTTCTATAAATCCAGCCCTTCTTTTCAATTGTTCACGAAGTTTATTCAGATGCTTTTCATATAAACCTGATGAGAGCCAGTGTGCGACGATTTCTTGAGAAAAGGCACTTGAACCATAATCTGTTTGCATTTTAATATCCGCTAATCGCCTAATAACAGGTGTAGGCGCAACAACCCAACCAATCCGTAATCCCGGACTCAGTGTTTTGGATACACTGCCAATATAAAGCACTTGTCCTAATGCATCAAATGACTTTATGGCAAGGGAAGATGATTCAAATAACAGTTCGTGATACACATCATCTTCAATAATCGGGATTTGTAACTTTTTGCACGCATTGTATAGGCTTTTCTTTTCTTCAAACGACCAATTATGCCCTGTCGGATTGTGTAATGTTGGTACACAGTAAAATATAGATTGTCTTTTTCTTTTGAGTGTCCGCAGATTGTCTGTTAATTGTGCATCTCGCAAAACTGAAATCATACGCATTCCGGCAGATTGAAAGGGATGCACAGAATTTAAATATGAAGGTTGCTCTTGGAAGACAATGGATCCTTCTTCTAATAAGCCAATCGCAATTAATTGAAGTGCTTGAAGTGCACCTGAGACAATTAAAATATTTTCTGGTGCTGTTTGAATACCACGTTTTTTTAAATACTCACATAAAACTCTTCTAAGCTTTTCGCTTCCTTGCGGTGGTGAATAACCAATCGCCTTTGATTCAAGTGAAATCTCTTTTAGCGACTGTTCAATTTGTTCCGTTGGGAGTAGATCTGGTGATAATTCACCTGTTCCAAGTCGGATGATATGATCTGTTTGCTCATATTCATTGATGAGTTGAATCGTATGATAGTTCGGTTTGTGAATACTTGATTCAATGTGTCGCTGCCAGTTCGGTTGAGCACTGTTCAACAGCACATTCCACGAATGATTAGCCACAAATACTCCTGATCCCATTTTTGATTCAAGCAAACCCTCCGCCTTCAATTCATCAAGTGCAAGTTGCACAGTGCTTCTATTCACATTAAATTCTGTAGCAAGTTGGCGCTGTGTTGGAATCTTTGTACCAACAGTCCAATCACCTCGTTCAATACGAGATTTTATCCAATCTACAATTTGGTCTTGAACGGTCAAATGTGAATGCCGATTTGGTTGCCAATTCATAACTCCCCTCCTAAATTGGATGGATAAAAAACCACCCAATTGGGTGTTTTCTTTTAGTTGTATCATAGTACGATAGTAATTGAAAGGGAGTTGAATACATGGAAGCCATTCTTCATGGAGTAATCATAGCGTTCGGCCTCATTTTACCTTTAGGGGTACAGAATGTATTTGTATTTTCACAAGGAGCCACGCAGCCAAAAATTCTTCGAGCACTTCCAGCAACTGTTACAGCTGCACTATGTGATACATTTTTAATCCTGTTAGCTGTCTTTGGACTATCTGTTATCGTTTTACAATTTGAATGGCTGCGACTTAGCCTAATGATAACCGGGATATTGTTTTTACTTTACATGGGGTATGCTATTTGGCGTTCTGAACCAATCATGGCTGAAACGAACAAAGCATTACCCATCCGTCAACAAATCATCTTCGCTTTATCAGTTTCTTTATTAAATCCACATGCCATCATAGATTCAGTCGGTGTCATTGGGACAAGTGCATTAAAATATGTCGGAACGGAACAAGCTTTTTTTACCATCGGGTGTATTACAGTATCTTGGATTTGGTTCTTTGGATTAACAATAGCGGGTTCAGTTGTGAAAAGGATAGATAATACTGGAAGTTTAATGAACATATTCAACAAATGCTCAGCCCTGTTTATCTGGGGAACTGCGATTTATCTTTTTATTGGATTAAAATAAAGTACCGTTACAGCCTTGAAAAAAAGATGATAAACCATGATAAAAGAGCAAATAGAAAAATCGTGTTTTGAAAAAAGATCGATTAAAACACGATTTTTCTATATTTAATTGGAACATTCTTTTAAAAAAAGGGGTGATATTTATAGGAATCAATAATCCATTAAATGGCCCGTTTCTGCAAGATAGGGCGCAGTTCCCTTGTTCCAGAATCGCCCTATTCTGGAACTATTTTATTGAAAGTAAATATCTAACTTTTTGATTTTTCTCTCCATAGTGGCCCCTGAAATCCAGAATCGTTCCCGAACCTTAGGCATCTTCATAAAATGCGGGGTTTATCCTAATTGCTTTCCCCACCAACCGTAATTTCTTCGTTTTTAAACTGTTTATATTGTTTCCTTGCTAATTCAACTAGCTCTTTTTCATTGTATAAATCTTTATCCTCCTGTAAATCGTTTTGTTCATTACTTGGTATTATTATTTTATTAGTTTTTACATTCTCAGTTGGGTAAACATTAAATGAATCCTCTATTGGTTTCGTTTTACTTTTATAGGCCTTAGTGAATAAAGTAAATCCGGTAAATACTATAATTATTGATGACAAAATACCCAAAATTTTTTTCATTTCTTCAGCCCTCTCTAAATTATTTCTAAGTCCATTCTTTAACTCAATCCTTTATTTCATAAAAAGGGGTGCTTACCTAGAGTATTTCGGATAAGCGCCCGATTGATGAACAACTTTTATCTAAAAAAATACTGCAATTAGTAAACTGATAGCAAAGAGAATAAATGCAAACTGTATCGTGAAATACATAATCAACTCAAGTGGGACAAGTTTCCTTTGCCTTTTAGTCTTTTCTAAATGCCTTAGATAGAAACCAGCACTTATAATCAACAAAACATTAGCTACGGCTCGTAAAATTTCTACAAAAAGAATCAAGCGTATAACTCCTTTCTCCCCAAGGCATTTTCCCGTAAAATGGCCCTTTTCTGGCGTAAAGTTGTACGGAAAACGCGCTTAATTGCTAGGATCATTATTGAACTAACGCACTTGTTACTAAAAATACATCTTTTCACAAACTTAGCTTATTACGTGAATGCTGCCCCTTTAGCTGAATAGGACAATGTATTTTGTAAACCAAGCAATATATCTTGCTCCCCATAAGAAAAACACTTGAGCAAGTATTGTACCTAACAATCTCGAGGTTACCATCATTAATGACAAACTTTTTAGCTTATTGTAACTCCCTCTTTGATTAACAACGTCATCTGCTATGACAGATAATTTAGGATCGATAAAAATAACCAACAGAATTGTTGCTATCCCGTTTATTAAACCCGATGCCATAATTGCTGTAGCAGCTCTTTCAGGTACTAATAATGCTGCATAGAGTGCAGATAAAACACCTATCGTATAAATCGCTGTTATTATCATATTTACACAAAAGAGCCTAATGGGAATTTCCTTAATTCTAGTTCCGTGCAAGTATTCAAACTTAGGAAGACTAAAATGGGTAATCCCCGTTTTATGTATTGCAAGGAAAAAAGCCTTTTGATTAAGGAAGGAACAGAACCTTCTTCCTCCGATAAATGAATGATTGCTCTTGAAAATAAAGCTATGAAAGTAGGAAGTAGAATTATTCCAAATAATGTTCCAAGTGTTGATGCACCAATGAGAAAACGCAATTGAGCTTCTACAAACTCTAGAGTATTTTCTTTTGGAGCGTTATCAATTAGACTTCCAGTGAAAGGTTGTTGCATCATATTAGCTAATCTTGATACGATAACCATTATGTTAAAGAGTGATAAAGCTGAGGCAATCATTTTAACCCGTGCACCTGATAACCTCACTGCATAAGCTAATGTTTCTATCGAATGAATGATAAAAATAAACAAAGCTATAAATATTAATCCTACAGTTAAGAACCCCATTTAGCTACCTTTCAGATGAATTTGTTACCACTATTTTACCATTTTTTTCTTTACTTAACCTGCTCAGTTTAAGTGTATTTCTTCATAAATTTAAGACAGGATCGCTTAAAACATTCCTCAACAATCTGGACCTTTACAGGAAGAAAGCGCATCTCTTATTCAAGAAATGCACCCGTTTGTTGATACTGTGTTATTCGATTACCCAATAATTCCGGAATATGTCAATCAGTTATTCCTACACATTTCTCTTCAGTTTCAATTCAAATTGCGGCCTAGTTATATAGTCCATATAATTGATATTTCCGTTATAGTCCAAATAGGCTTGATAACGTGTACGTAGAGCTGGGGCTGATACCATATCAAGAACTTCCTCTTTACTAACCCAACGGCTGTCCGATGTTTCATCCGATGTTGCCAGTTCTCCACCAACGGGTTTGCATACAAAATCAAACATAACTTTTGTAGGTACAATCTTTACACCACTATGTCCTTCGTATGTTCCAGTATTTGAATAAATGCTAGTTAGATGGGAGATTTCAACATCAATGCCGCTTTCTTCTTTTACTTCTCTAATTATTCCATCCATCAAGTTTTCACCAACCTCCACTTGACCACCGGGAAAAACCCACTTACCACTTCGCCGTTCCTTAACAACCAATATCCCTTCTTGATCGTTCTCTACAAAACCTAATGCTGCAACGATATGTACTGGCATTTGCATCGTCTATTCCCTCCACCAAAATGTGATTTATAAACAACTTCGATTTCCCTGCAAAATATCCTGCTTTTATTCCATTAAATGGCCCTATTGCGGAACAACCGGAAGATCTTGGAACACCGACTGCAAAAAGACGAGTTTTGTAACATATATCTATCCTGTAAAATATTTACATGTTATAATTTTAATTAAAGGGTACTTTTTAATTCTATTCCGCAATTGGAGCCAGATTGAGGATAGTTTCAATGTGGGGAGAACAAAAATTTGAGGGAAATCTTGAGAATAAAAAGGGGGATTTTTTCATCTCCCTTAATTTATACTCGAATGAATCATCACATTCAAAGATACATAAGAAAAAGGCTTTATAAGACGCGGTATAACAATAATGCAACCACAAGTTGACAATGTGCATTCGCTACGTGATAGAAAGAGCAGCAATGTTTTTATACATTATAACTAACAAAATGAAAGGGGTTGAAATGAATGGAATTTGGGAAAAAACTTTATAAGCTTAGAAAAGAAAATGGATTTTCTCAAGAAACTTTAGCTGAAAAACTAAACACCTCCAGACAAGCAATAAGCAAATGGGAAAATGGTCAAGGATTTCCCGAAACAGAAAAGCTCTTAATGATTGGAAATATCTTTGAGGTATCTATTGATTACTTATTGAAGGATTCTGCTGAGAACAATAAAGGAAATGAAGAAGGTTATTATGTAAGCAGAGAAATGGCAGAAGGATTTTTGTTAAGCACACAAAAAAATGCTAAGCATATTGGGGTAGGCTTTGGGCTTTTTGCATTGGCGTTTGAACCGTATTTAATTCTAGGGAATAATTCCATGCT
Organism: Rossellomorea sp. ABR4_004; assembly: GCF_056159585.1. NCBI lineage: Bacteria > Bacillati > Bacillota > Bacilli > Caryophanales > Bacillaceae > Rossellomorea > Rossellomorea sp. ABR4_004. The sequence goes on from NZ_JBSWVM010000001.1 coordinate 1,190,353, forward strand.
AGGAATACTCCTAATAATTGTCATTACAACATTAGGGATTATTTCTTTTGCGACATTAGGATTTGATCAGAGACAGTATACAATTCTCAAAAAAGAAGTTTTATTGTTTGATTCAAATTACCTTAAAGAGCTGGCAGGGAGATATGAGGGGTTTAAAAGAGAATATTCTGGAATGATGGTGATAGGTGGTGGGTTTCTAGCAGTGGGCTTCTTGGCTTTTGCCTTGGAGAAAAAATTAGAGATGGGAATCTTGGTCCCTTATTATCCGATTTTTGCGTTTTTAATCGCTGTAGGCCTATATATGTCAGTTCGTACTCTTACCATTCTTTCCGCATATCAATTATTAGTAAATAACGATGAGCATACAAGTCGATTTAGGTTTAAATTAAAGCAGAAAGCAAAAAAGAAATTCGAAGATTTTTAAAGGTACACTTCCTGCAATACTGATGGGGTCATTTTCTGAAAAAAGAAAACAGCGAGCCAGAAAGAGATTGAAGGTAAAGCATATTCAAGGGAGCTTAGAAATTGATTCAAATCAATCATAACTAAAAAGAACCCTAATATAAATGGTTCTCTTGCTCCTTTAACCAACCCAATAATAGAAAAATGGTATAACTGAAGATCGTCTGTCTGACCTTCAGCTATACCCACTTAGAGAATAGGCTTAGCAATGATAATAGATTATGATGTCAAAGCATCGAAATGGCACCAATCACCTTTGATTGTAATTTGCAAATCATCTATAACACTGCTCTTCATCTTAATGGTTGGATTTAGTAAAATCGTTCCATTCTGAGACAGTTTATTTACTTTTGACCTTGAAATGCCCAACATTTCTGATAGTAGTTTATCTATTCTAAGACCAAAATCATATTTATAGGAAAGTCTAATCGTAACCTCGTTAGATAGTGATTCGAGCTTTTCTCTTCTTAACTCGTATCGTATATCTGTATTTACATCATTACATAGTTTTCTTAATTTGTTGATTTGAAAAGCATAGAACCAAATGGTCTCTTTATCATTTTTCATAAATTTTTGAATTAGCATTGAATCAATTTTATTGATATTTACTCGGGATAAAATGGGGTAATTCCAAGTTCCCTCACAATGTATACAGTTATAAATAAGCCAAATATCAACTATTTTTTGATTCGCATTTACCCTGAATTTCTCACTACAATAAAATGTTGAATTCGTTCTACATTTACTACAATTTCGTTTTATATAAGGCGTTTCCTGAGCAATGATCTCATACGTGAATAAATTATTTAAGCTCATACACCAGTTCCTCCTATTTATTCAGAGGAACGCAAAGAACGGTTGAATGGAGAAAGATTTCCCATTAAAAAAACGGAATACCATCTAGGTATCCCGCCGGAATTAAAACAACTGATTATCCTGCGTTCCCTGTAATGGTTAAAAATAGGCACACTTCTCCCGTCGTTGAACAATGATGTTCAAAAAAAGAAATGTACTATTTAGTTGCTTAACCATTACAAGTATGTTGGCAAAACCAATTCCACCTTCCGTATTTCTCCTTAACACTAAGGATACCATCATTATACAATAATCACCATTTTTTCACGTTCAATAATCTGGCCTTTTTTTGCCTATAAAGAAGAATATGTGCCTTAAATGTTTATGGAATAAGTCGGCTCTCCATATGTTAGAGTATGATCATCAATAAATCCAAGTTTCATATAAAACCACTTGCCCGCATCGTTTTTCGGATGCACGGTTAAACGAAGTCGATGGCAAGAAGGATGAGTATGTTTAAGGTGTTTAATTAACTCTTTTATTGATTCCGAACCATATCCCATTCTTTGAAATCTCTTATCGATGAAAAAATGAAAAAGCCAATAGTCTTCTTTACTTTCAGGTGTATAATGCAGATTGAAGAAGCCAACCATTTTGTCTCGATCGTAAATTCCATATGGTTCGACTGTTTTACCTTCTGGTTTGATATAAGCTTTAGTGAGACCAATTGCAACAGGCGGTGTAACTGCTGCAACAAACTTTTGCTGTTCACCATATACTGAAAGTCCCAAAGCTTCCCGCCAGTTATCTGAATCGATCTTTCTAAGCTCTACCTTATCCATTGGGCACCTCACATTCCCATTTTCTTCATATGAACAAACATTGTTTCTTGATTCCGTATTAACAAGCCGTGTCTTCACCTGCACGCCACATATCAACGGTTTTATGGATAAATTGCTCCAATCCCGTATCTTCCATCTTTATCGATTTCTTAACGCGAATGCAGCCTTTTCCATAGTTATAGCCCGCTAATAGCGTTTCTGCATTTCCTATCTTATCTATTGTACCTACATAGAGGCTGACATAATGTTTTTGCGCGTTTAACGCAAAGACATAGTTATCATCTTTACCATAATTCAACATCTTATAGCGAATCACCTCTTCCATTTCTGGTGCATATGTAAAAATCATTTGTCGAATCGCGAGTAGTTTCTCTTTTCTCCAATCGTCTTCAAGCATTTCTAAATATTCTTCAGAATTCTTTACATCATATTGCATGTTGAAGTCTCACTCCTACATTTTTCAATTTTTTTGTTAGTTTACAGATAATTTCATGCCTCGTCTTCAGTTCTTCTATTATATTTCAAAACACTAAAAAAAATATACGCCAGCACCCTCACTTTATTCCGAAGCCTTAGAAAAGAAACCGTACCCGCTATACTGCCAAAACAAAAAGGAGATGCAAATCCACTACAAACAGATTTACTCTCCTTATACTCCTTACTCATTTTCAACTTAGCAAACTCCCTTTCATCCAAGCCCGCTCCCGAGAAGGACCGATCGGTAGTTGGATCAAGGTCGTTTGGCCCTTTGAATCTAGTTTGTATATCCCATCTGTCAACGTTGTATCAAACCCAAGAAGGGGATGTCCGCCAAAACCGGCCGCAGACGAAGCCAAAAGCAGGCGCTGTACAAGCATTCCCGCTTCCATTTGCATGATCCTGTAGCCTCTGTATCCCAGAGCCTGATAGTAACCTTTGTTTCCAATGATATGAAGGCAGAGGGGCACTTGAAGCAAATTGACGTTATCCAGGGACAGACCTGATTGAAGCTGAAGACGATAATCTCCTGTGCTGATCTCCTGTAATGAGTGGCGGCCACTGTCATATGCGTATGCGCCATTCGGTACTCCTTCCACATTATACAAACAACAAAAAATAGAAACACCTGATTCATTGCCGTAAGGAACTTCCTCGATGTCACTACGGAACGAGTAGGACTGAGTGGCTTTTTTCAATATCGTCGCGAGTTTCTGCTGACTGACCTTCCCCATGACAAAATCCATTTCCGGGGAATGGCGGTTTTTACATGCTTCAACAAAATCATACGTAAAGGACTCCACCTCTGGCAGAAGGATTTCGTTTTCCCCTGTTCTAAAAGCCGGTTGTTTTCCTAGTTTCAGAAAATCTCCTGTTGAATCGATTTGCGAAGACTTATTCACTGCCAGTACCATAGGAAACTCTCTAATTCTTTTAGATTTTTCGTAGAGTTCTGCGGAAATAGCCGGCAGCTCTCGGCATACTTCTTCTGCGCTGAATCTCCGGTCCATTCCCCTCCCGGTTCCAGCCCAATTCGTTGCAGCCACAGAAAGCGGGATGACGGAATAAACGCTTTCCTCTTCCTCGGTCAGTCCAAGTAAATGATTGATCGCTGAGTCCAGAAATTGAACATACACCCCTGACTCGAATCCAAACCGTTTGGCCGTTTCCAGCAGCTGTCCCTTAAGGACACCGGCATCCAGTCCTTGCAGCCGGTAGGAAAAGTTATTGTATTTAAAAAAGTTTTTCCAAAATCGGGTGGAAACAAAAGCTGTGCCAAAACACGTCGAGATGTCGCAGCGATTGCCGAGTGCCCGTTCTAAGTACGAATCGACATTCCCTTCCCTGAGCAGGACGAGGCGATGGTGGGCGACATCATAATGGTAGATTCCACCGGGCAAATCATCCAACTTTAAATAGATATATAGTTCATTTGGATACAGCGCCCCTCCTGATGGAGCAAACCGCCGATAGGAGTGGATGGGGTAAGACTCCTGATGCTCGGAGTCTTCAGAATCCACCGACTGGCTAACCCCGGTGATGCCATAGACATACCAGAGAAAATGCCCGATTCTTTCTAAATCGGGTATTGACGGCGACGGGCTTACGGTGAGTGACACAGGTACTTCCAAAGACAATGGCACAGCCCGTAAACCCTTGTAAAGCTTGTAGGGAAGAGGGGCATCCTCCCAGTCCACTTCCCAGTTTGGCTGATTGGCCCGATTGATATTACATTGCAGATCTTGTAAAAATTCTTCCAGACTCATCCTCCTTACCTCCTAATACCTTAAGGAAACGGATGCGGTTTTTGATTGAGCTGATCATAGGTCAATGGCTTGTCGGCATATCCCAGTTCCACCGGGACGTTAAGGACTCTTTCCAATCCTGTCAGACGGGTGAGATGATGCCCGAATGTCATGGGAAGCATGCCGGGAATCAAGACCTTCACACAGTAGAGTCCGTTCTTTTCAAGTTCCGGGGCGGTTTGATCAACAACAATGACATCAAGGTTCCGGCTTTGGAATCTTTCAAGGATACCTTTCAGGTCATCCGTCAGATCACTGTGATCGGACCTCCAGTTGAATTCCTCCTGGAAACTTCGAGACGGCCGGCTGTCATCCTGTAAAAACGTGAAACGTTCCTCGGCCTGGGGCAATCCATACAGCATGCCGTGATCATCCATCTGCCTTACGAGAGAATCATCGTTGAGCATTTTTTCATAATTCGCCTTGTTCTTCTCCAATTTCTCATCCAGATTCAGCATCATCCCGGCGAGCTCCTGAATCGCGCTTTTTGCCGCTCTCACTGGATCCAGATGGGCACCTGCCGCGAGGATCAGATTCAATCCTTTATCCTTCCTGTTCTTGGCCATCGCAAAGACGCTTGGAATTCCGTGCTCCATGGTAGAGTCATATAAATAGAGATCATACCCTGCGACCGCCCGCATCCGTTCGATCATTAACTGCAGCTCCTCGTCCTCTGCTGTAAGAGGATCAAGTCGAGGCAGGTTGAGTTCGGCATACCAGGTCAAAAGGAACGAGTCTCGTTCGACTACCTCCATGATTCCATAAAAAATCGCTTCCTCCCTGCTTCCGCCAAGTGCACAGCCATTGGACGTTTCATAAACAAAACCGGATGAGCTGCAGCCCAGACTGTAATAGGCAAGGAGCTCAGGGACGAGAATCGGACGTTCTTCGATGAGTGAATAACCCCACACCCAGTCCATTGCCCGGTCAGGGTCAAATTTTTCAAACGGAAAACCTGGCATCGCGTACTGTTCATCGGTGTGCACGCCGACCTTTAGGGGATTCAGTGCATGGTCCTCCAACTGTCGGTAGCTGTCATGGACGACGGTCCGTTTGCCCCGGGGCTCTAGGCCGCAGTGACGCTCCAATCCTTCAAGAATGGCTGTCAGTTCGCTATCTGAGTAGACTTGGGTCCGTCCAGCCGTCCCTTCATCCCCGGAGAACATCGGCATATTGACACTCGCATCTGCAAATGGCGTCACCAGGTCATACATCTTGCTGTTGAAAAGTCCGGTCCGATTATCCAGATAGTCTTTGATCAGGATGTCTTTCAGTTCATCCAGGGGAGTACAGCGGAAACTGCCGGCATTGATTTTAGGGCTGGATTTCAGGGAAAGACGGGATAACTCCGGCGAATCGTCCGGTATCGGGCTGCAATTCTGGCATAATGAATCGGGAACGAAGGAGTGCCAGGAGCTGTTTAATGTTTTCAAGTCGGTTAAACATACCTGTCCTTTGGAGTGTGGCTTTGCCCCTTCAAGGACCCGGCCAACTTCTGCTGCGATGATGTGAGTCATGTGCATTAAACCGGTATTCGAAGCCCATGGGTCTTTCGTGATTCCTCCCTCATCAGCGAGTTTTTCCTGTACCTCCCGCATCTCATTCCGTTCCTTCCCTCCAAGGAGACGTCTTAAATCGGCACATTGTGAGCATCCTGGTGTGTTCGGACGAACCAGCGGGCCGATGATTCCCTCTCCAAACGAAACGAAGCCTCTCAGCCATGGGATAGACGACTCCTTCATCACTTCTTCCGCCATTTGATGCACAGCCGGATTCCATGTATCATCCAAAGTCAGCACCAAATCTGTCTGTGCCGGGAACTTTTTTTCAACAGTTTCTTGCCTGAAAACGGGATACCGGGCTGAAATTTGCGCACATACAAGGTCCGCAAGCAGCCCATCCCCCACTATCACCACGAAAGAATTCATCCAGTTTCCTCCTCTCGCAGCAGCACACCAAACACGCCTTCGAGCTCCTGGTTAAAAACGGGCTCAATATTCAGTTCATACACCACTACCTGCTTCTGATTCCTTTTCAAGGTTTTGATTGCTTCTTTCAGAGACTGGGTCCTGTCTTCATTGGCTGGAATGGTGATTCTCTCTGGCTGCCCTTGCTCTACCTCAACAACAACCGGTTTTGCGTCGGAAGCCTCCTGATCGTTCTGAGCTTGAAAGAGTGCATGCTGAAGAGAGTTCCTCAGTGCCATGGTGATCGTTACATCGGTATTTCCATACCAGCCATTCTTTCCGCGAACATAGACGACAGGAAATCCATCCAAATCCTCACCTAATCCGATTTCCGGCATTCCTTGCATGGTGGTCAGTGCCTGTAAATAATAACGGCATGTTTCATCCTCAACCCTATCCAATTCAAGACGGGAAATCGTGCTGCTTTGAACCGATTCTCTTTTCCTCAGCCGATCAGTCAAACACTCCCGAAGACCGCGGCCAACACACTCTGCAAACGTTGCGCCTGCGCAGGTGGCCATATATTCACCCGTCTCTCGAGGAACGATCAAACTGGCCACTCTTGAAGCGTATCTCTCTATCCCTCTTAACCCTGCTTCCCGGCGTGCTTCTTCATGGGTCAAGCCGCTGCAGATCACCTCATCCAACAGTTCGGCAGGGCCCTCTGACAGGACATCAACCGACTGGACACGGCATTGAGCCAATGGCAGCTGCTTCGTATCTCCCTCTTCCCACACATGAAAAATCCCCGTCTCTTTTGCCGTCAGCAGGGTAAAGAGATACAGCACTTTTTCACGGTCAGACCTTTCTGAAACCTGTTCAATCCGTGTTTCCACATTCTGAACCGCTTCAGCAGCTAAATGTCCTGTCTCCAGGGGATGAGGTAGAAAGGAATGCCAGCTTCCTTCAAGCGTTTCTGTATCCAGCAGAAAGATTCGATTTCTCTGCTTGGATGTTGACACTCCCGTCATCTCTTTGAATAGTTCAAAGACGATCATGTTCGCAAGCATCGATACAGGGACCGCCGATTTGATCATAACCTGGTTTTCATTTCGTAAGGCATTAGTGTGAATGCGCCTCCATGCAGATTCCCATCCAGCCTCGGAATCAGGATGGATGATGGGTCCTGCGATTCCTTTCTGTCCGTGATATATCGCCGGAATCAACAGCTTCTTATCGGTCCGGCAAATGGCATGGAGGAGCTCCAATTCCTCAAGGTTTTCGTTTTGACTACCATATAAAATGGAATCGAAGGGCTTCAGGGTCTCCCGCCACCCGTCTTCACTGAAACCGACTTCCAGGAGCTCTACCTCCGGATCCGTTTTACGCGCATGTTCCACGAGTTCCTGCAGCCGCCCTCCATTCGTCGGTACCTCATCGGTCAACAGTACCTGCAGCTTAGCCAAACCAGATTCTATCAGCGATGAAACGAGTGAAGTGAGAAAAGGACCAGACCCCACTGCCAGGACATTGGCCCCTCGGTAGGTTTCAAACCTTGAAGCCCCTGAACCTGCCAAACTGTCGACAAATTCGATCTGTGAGGAGAATTTATTCACTGCATGCTGGGGCAGCTGGTGTGGCAGATCCCTGCTCACGTCCCGGACAAATCCATTCTTATGCAAAACCTCCGCTATTTCCATGACCCTGTTTTTATAAGGTTCAGGCAGTCCGTTCGTCAAATACTCAAGGGAGTACTCCCCATTGAACATCGGAAGCAGCTTCTCCACCCATTGATCAATTCCACGTCCCTCCATGCGGAAAGAGCATTGGTTATTCCTAAAGAAAACACCGCTATTTGGTTCAGGGAGGTAAAACGTATCCCTCTTTACTTTTAAACGCATAGAAGGGTCCAATTTTTCCATAGCGCTCCTCCTTACACCCGCTAATGTGACTATCATTATCATCGTATGAGTCTCACTTTGTCCCTTATGTATAAAAAAAGACCCCTGCACTGAGTCATGCAGGGATCAAGTTGAACACGATATTCTAAAAGCTGATTAACGCCCGCAGCGTCCACACCGGCCGCAACCGCCACATCTTCCGCAGCCACCGCATCTGCCACAGCCTCCGCATCTGCCACAGCCTCCGCAACGGAAACATCCACCACAGCCAAAGCAGCTAAAGAAGCATGAGAATCCAAAGCCGAAACAGCCTCCAAATCCAAGGAAAAGTCGTTCGTCATTCGGATCATACATGTTTTGATCCCATGAAACAGGTTGTGTTGCCTGGAAATCACCAACATTCAGATTTTGAAGTTCATTATGAAAATGATTCATCAATTTTATTACCTCCCAAGTAAGTTACCCATTGTCTCTCACAATTAAGGAACAAGAACAGTCGAGCTTTCCAAGAAAAAATTCTGTCATTTAGGTAAATTCACTATAAATATGAACACTCCCAAACAATTTATGTCATCTGGCTGGGTATTGTGACTGATACAAAAGCCTATTTTACAGGGGATGAACACAAAAATACTCCCGTCAATGGACCGGAGTTTGACCTTTTTATCTAGTTCCATCAGAACATGAAATAGAGGAGCCGGCATCTGCCGGCTCCTCTTAACACTTATCGATGATTCCTGCACGCTTCTCTTAAATCCTTCATCACTTCTTCTTTTTCTTCCCATGAATAGATCGAAGCCCCTGCAGCAAGTGGATGCCCGCCGCCGTTGTATTTTTTGGCGATGGTGTTGATGACTGGTCCTTTTGAGCGTAGACGGACCCTGATTTGATCACTTTCTTCAATGAAGAATACCCACGCTTTGATGCCTTTTACGTTCCCCAGTGTACTGACCAGTAAAGAAGCTTCTGAAGGAATCACCTGATGCTCCTCGAGAATTTCTTTCGTCATGATCATACTTGCACAGCCGTCCCCATCCATTTCGAAGTTTTGAAGGACATATCCATGCAGCTTGATGACATTGGAATCGATCTCGTACATTTTATTGAATAGTTCATTACGGTCAAAATCAAAGCGAATCAATTCACCTGCGATATCAAACGTATTCTGGGTTGTGCTCGGATAAAGAAATCTTCCCGTGTCCCCCACAATCCCGGCAAATAAAAGTCTTGCACCTTCATTAGAAAGTGTGAGTCCTTTATCCTTACCGAACAAGTAGAATTCATAAATCATTTCGCTTACTGAGCTTGCAGATGTATCGATCCATAAATAGTCTCCGTAAGCATCTTCATTGGGGTGATGATCGATTTTCACGAGCTTATCCCCTAATGAATAACGACGGTCACAGATCCGTTCTTCATTCGCCGTATCGCAAACGATGATTAACGCTCCTTCGAACACATGGTCTTCAATGACGTCCAGGCGTTTTAAATAATGAAGACTTTCATCTTCTTGCCCGACGGCATAAATCTTTTTTTCCGGGAAGGACGTTTTCAGCATTTCCACCAGTCCTCCCTGAGAGCCGTATGCGTCAGGATCCGGGCGAACATGTCTATGTACGATAATCGTTTCATATTGTTTGATGAGTTCCAGTATTTGTTCTTTCATGGGAATCTCCTTTGTAGTGGATTTATTATTTGGCATTCTGTCCTGATATCTGTAAAATAGTAGCGAGAGAAGTCAACGATGGAGGACAAAACTATGTATTTTCTCGCACTACTGATTGTCGTAACATTCACGTTTTATGTCTTTTATAAAATCAGACAGGTTCGAACGAATCGACCGATGGAAAAGAAATGGTTATCGGCGAAGGCAAGCATTGCCCTCGGGCTGTTTGTTGCCCTGTTTGGGATCAATCAGCTGTTTTTATTCCCAGGAACGCTGACGTATTTTATCGGCGGTCTTTTCATCCTGATCGGGCTTGGAAGCTGCTGGGCAGGGTATAAGCTGTACAAGCACGTGCTTCCTTATGCTCAAAGAGAAGCGAAAGAACTGGATAACCAATAAATGCGACAATAGACTGGATGCTTATCCGGTCTTTTTTTCTGATTCCGTAGCCTTTGTTTATCAATTAACTACCTTAATGACGATCAATCAACTGACAGATCATCAATGATTTCCCGACCATTACACCTTCACAATATACTTCTACATCCACTTTACCAAATTTCCTTCCGACGTCGAGAACTTTCGGGTGAATTTCGAGCATGCTCTCCATTTGGACAGGCTTGATGAAATAGATGGTCATGTTTTCGATGACAATATCGCCTTTTTTGTAGGGCTTCAATGCACGATTGGCTGCTTCGGTCATAAGCGTCGTGAATACGCCATACGAGATCGTACCAATTCCCGTGGTCATCTGTGGAGTCACCGCAAAAAGGTAGACTTCTTTATCGCCTTTCTTCTCAGCGGCTGCTTCTACTCCGTTACTGATCAGATCATCAATCGTTTCCCCGACCTGCGGCTGCCTTTGGATCATTTGCAGTGCCTTTAATACGTCCTGACGGCTGATGATTCCCTGGAGCCTGTTTTGTTCATTCACGACCGGGAGTAATTCGATCCCTTCCCAGATCATGATATGGGCAGCTGAGGCAACGCTGGTATTCGGGCTGACGGTGATCGGTTGTTTGGTCATGATTTTATCGATGCCCGTATATTTTTCCTGCCCCATGACGTCTTTAGAGGTGACCATCCCATGTACTTTCAGATTGTTATCGACAACCGGGAAACGGCTGTGGAAGGTATATTGATTTTTTTCGTACCATTCTTCTAACGTATCATTAATATGCAGGTAAGCCGTGTCATCCGCTTTTGTCAGAATATCTTCTACCAATACGATTTCCTTTTTGATGAGCTGATCATAAATCGCTCGGTTGATCATAGTCGCCACGGTAAAAGTATCGTAGGAAGTAGAAATGATCGGGAGTTCGAGCTCATCTGCAAGCTTCTTGACATGATCTTCTGTATCGAATCCACCGGTGATCAATACGGCAGCCCCGGCTCGTAGTGCGTGCTCGTGGGCCTGGGTCCGGTTCCCGATGATCAACAAGTTCCCCGCTTCTGTGTATCTCATCATGGCTTCAAGCTTCATCGCTCCGATGACGAACTTATTGAGCATTTTATGTAATCCGGTTCTTCCACCCAATACTTGTCCATCAATGATATTGACCACTTCTGCATAGGTGAGCTTTTCGATGTTGTCTTTCTTCTTTTGTTCGATCCGGATCGTACCAACGCGTTCGATGGTGCTGACATATCCTTTGGTTTCCGCATCTTTAATCGCCCTGTACGCGGTGCCTTCGCTCACGTTCAGAGCTTTTGCAATTTGGCGGACAGAGATTTTTTCACCGACTGGCAAGGTATCTATGTAGTCTATTATTTGTTCGTGTTTAGTAGCCAAGCTTTTCACCCTTCTTTATAACGTCCTGCTTCATATGTTTATTATAATGTGAAAAGCGTGGTGTTTCAATTTAATCGGGGCTTTCGGTGGTGAAAGCCCCACTTTAGATTAGAGAGTGCTGGTTGATTTCCGCTGCAGGTGCTCGCTTTCCGCGGGGCGTGAGTTGAGCCTCCTCGGGCTAAAGCCCTGTGGGGTCTCAACCTTCACGCTATTCCCGCAGGAGTCGAGCACCTTCCGCTCCAATCAACATCAGCGGTTCGGTTCTATCAAGTTCACATGAAACAATACCCTATAAAATAAAAAGCTCATCCAAATGATCTTGATCTAACTTTCCGTACCGGCTTCGATTTCAACTTCTTGCCCTTACTTGTTCCCTTAGGTGTGTAAAGTAGGGCTGCAAGGTTTCCTGCTACAACAAAGGTGGCAAGTACAAGCCAGCTGATGGCAAAGGTCCCTTGCAAACCTTCTGCAAATATGGACATGCGCGGGGCTCCGTAATAGATGAGAGCCCCTGTGAATAGTAGACAGAGAATGTATCGTTGTTTCACACGTTTTTCCTCCCCTCTAGGCTTGTATTATGTATATGCGAGGGAGTGGAGGATATTGTGTAAACATGAGAAAAAGGGTGATGCAAATGCACCACCCATCCTTTATTAGTATTCGATTATGTCTCCGGCTTTCATGATTTGCCCTTCAGAATCCTCGAGCAGTTCGATGAATTTGTTTGGATCCTGCTTGATTGGCGGGAATGTATCATAGTGGATTGGAACGACTTTCTTCGCTTTTAAGAAGCTTGCGGCCGTTGCCGCATCCTCTGGTCCCATTGTGAAATTATCCCCGATCGGAAGGAAAGCAAGGTCAATCGGATGTCGCTCCCCGATCAGCTTCATATCGGAGAATAATCCGGTATCCCCTGCATGGAAAATGGTTTTCCCTTCAATCATTAAAAGGACGCCGGCTGGCATACCCATATAAATGATTTCATTGCCGTCTGTAATCAGGCCCGAGCCGTGGAACGCCTGTGTCAATTTCACTTTCCCAAAGTCAAATTCATACGCTCCCCCGACATGCATCGGATGAGTCTTCACTAATTGCCAGCTTAAGTACGTCGCCAGTTCATGATTGGCAATGACAAGTGAGTCGTTTTTCTTCGCAAGCTCGACGGTGTCACCTACGTGATCGTTGTGACCGTGTGTAAGGATGATGACATCCGGTTTTTCGTCATCCACTTTAAGGTCTGTCAGTTCGTTTCCGTTAATAAACGGATCGATCAGGATGGTTTTACCGTTTGTTTCGATTTTCACTACTGAATGTCCATGATAAGAAATCTTCATTTTGCATCTCCTCCAAATAAACTTATCTATTTTTTTATCTCGTATGCTACTTTATGTTATACCCGTATTTCATAAAAATAAAAGTGAGTTTGTTCATCGATAAAGAATTCAGCATATAAAAAAAGCCGACTGAACATTCCCATGCAGTCGGCTTCGTGGTGTTATTGTTGCTCTAATTGTGTTCTTGTGTCCGAGTAGTCTACAGCGTGTGCTTCGGCTACGGCTTGGTATGTCACATATCCGTTCAATGTGTTGATACCTTTTAATAGCGCTTCGTTGTCCAGGCACGCTTGTTTGTAGCCTTTGTTTGCGATTTGAACCGCGTAAGGTACGGTTACGTTTGTCAGTGCAATCGTAGACGTACGTGGTACAGCACCAGGCATGTTGGCAACGGCATAGTGCACAACGCCGTGCTTCACGTAAGTTGGATCGTCATGCGTTGTGATGCGGTCCGTTGTTTCGAAGATTCCACCTTGGTCGATGGCGATATCGACGACAACAGAACCAGGCGTCATCGCTTTGATCATGTCTTCTGTTACCAATTTAGGTGCTTTCGCTCCTGGAATCAGAACAGCTCCGATGACAAGGTCCGCTTCTCTTACAGCTTGTTCGATATTCAGCGGGTTGGACATAAGCGTCGTTACATCACTACCGAAGATATCATCCAGCTGACGAAGGCGATCCGGGTTAAGGTCAAGGATGGTTACGTTGGCACCAAGTCCGACAGCCATTTTCGCTGCATTCGTACCGGCAACTCCTCCACCGATGATCGTTACCTTACTGCGGCGAACCCCTGGTACACCTGAAAGTAATACACCTTTACCACCGTGGATCTTCTCTAAGAACTGAGCACCGATTTGAGTCGCCATACGTCCAGCCACTTCACTCATCGGAGTCAATAATGGAAGGGCGCGATTCAGTTCAACCGTTTCGTACGCAATTCCGATCACTTTATTATCGATTAACGCTTTCGTTAATTCAGGTTCTGGAGCAAGATGTAAATATGTAAATAAGATAAGTCCCTCACGGAAATAAGAGTACTCACTTGGAAGTGGCTCTTTTACCTTCATGACCATGTCCATGGACCATGCTTCCGCTGCAGAATCAACGATGTGTCCACCTGCTGCTACGTAATCTTCGTCTGTGAATCCTGAGCCTAACCCAGCTCCTGATTCGATGTAAACCTCATGTCCAAAAAGAACCAGATTCACAACACCTGCGGGAGTCATAGCCACCCGATTTTCATTATTTTTAATTTCCGTTGGTACACCAATACGCATACTAAGCCAACCTCCTAAATGCACTATTGCTCCTTGGAGCATTTACTTCCTAAATATAACACTATTCATATATAATAGCGAAGGGCAATTACTCACCCTGTAAGCACTTACATTCTAACAAATAAATAAGGAAATATCTCTATTTTTCTTTAAAAAATTTAATGATTATTTCTTCGCTTTTTTCCAAAAATTCTTTAAAATAGAAACCATGCATCCTAGTATACCCAAAGGAGACTTTTTCATGAAACAACCCATGATCGAAAGACTCGGACTTGAAACGGTCCCAACCCAATTAAAATCAACCACATGGATCGAATACTTCATCATGCAACTCGCCTTCTCCGTGAACGCAGGAAACTTCCTCATTCCGGCACTGGCCGTCCTGGAAGGCGGACTATCCTTTCAGGCAGCGTTCACAGCCACCGTACTCGGAGCAAGCGTCGCCTTCCTATTCGTATCGTTCCTGTCTCTACCGGGCTCCCGCTACGGCCTGCCCGCCCAATACGTCCTACGGTCCATCATCGGAACCCGGCTGTCGATGCTCATCGCATCCCCCATCCGGTCCCTGACGTCCCTCTACTGGTTCAGCGTCCAAACCATCGGAGGAACCTTCGTCATCATCTCCATGGTGGAAAAAGTAACACCGTACACCATACCATTCATACCAGTCGCCATCGGACTCGCCATCATCATGGCCCTTCTGGCCCTCATCGGCTTCGAAGCCGTCAAGAAAGCTACGAAACTATTCATCCCGATACTCGTGATCGGCCAGGGAATCATCCTCTACCTGTTCCTGACAAAAGGAGCTGATTCCCTCACAACCCTAAGCCAAGGCCAGGAACCCTTTTCCATCGGAACGTTCCTATTCTACTCAAGCCTCGTCTTCGTCCAATACATCTCGGGCGTGAGTGCTTCCTCCGACATTACCCGGTATAGCAAGAGTGATCGGCACGGATACTGGGGACTGTATGGAGGAAACGTCGTCGGATTTATGATGACCGCCTTGCTCGGAGGAATGAGTGCCAGCTTGTTCAAGGATCTGAATCCATTCGTGGCAGCTGGGCAGCTGACTGACTCCAGTTTGTTTCTCTTGGTGATTACTGCTTGTGCGATGGTGTCGATGATTTCTATTAACTTAAGCAATGCGTATACAGGGGGATATAGTTTGCTTAATGCACTGCCTTCCTTATCGCGGATTCAAAGTGCTCTATTGTTCAGTGTTGCCGGAATTATTCTAAGTTCGTTTCCGCAGTTGGTTTATAATGCTCAGGAGTATATTTCTTATCTGGGGATCCTGATTATTCCGATATCGGCTATTGTGGTGGCTGATTATTTGGTTATTCGGAAAGGGAGAATTTCTGAGAGTGCGCTGGTGAGACTTGCGAGTGGGGAGGCGAATTGTAATCGTGAGGCTTTAGTTGTTTTAGTATTTGGGATGGTGGTTTATTTGGTGATACCAGATTCGTTTTCGCCGGGGTTTAGTTGTTTTATTATGACTTCTATTATATATGTTATTAGTAAAATAAGGGGTAGGATGGAAGAACAGAATCCTGTTCAGAAACTTGGTTAAGGAAAAATAGTGAACCTGCATATAAGGTTCACTATTTTCTCTTTATATGGATTGTAACCTATTGTTAGTTCTCCTATATCAATCCTTCTTTTCGGGTTTCGTACTCTTTTTCAGAGATCTTACCTTACACCTTCAATTGATCGATATATTGCAGCTCCAACTCAGTTACCCATTCGTGCCTGTTCACACCTCTTCTTCAGTAACCCAAAAGTAATGAGTGAGAAAATCGGGATCAGATCCTAGCTTCATCTGCTTACCGGGCAGGGGGTCAAATCCCATTATTCTAAAAAAGGCATTGGTTTTAACCACCAAATACCCAAAATAGCCCTGCTATTGTTAAACCAACATATCCAAGACCAGAAAACCAAAATCCTTTTCTGAGAACTTTATATTTCATTGTAGCAGTCTTAGATAAAAAATAGTTCTGTTCAACCACTTTTTCTAACAAGTCTACTTCCTTAATTTGCTTTAATTCCATCATGTAATCCTCTTTATCCATAGAACTAACATTTTCCCAAAATATTAGTCCCTTTGAATTCTTTGCTGAAGTTCTTGGATACACTACCAATACTGCAATAAATATAGCAACTAGTAGCAATACACAAGATAACAAAGTTAAGAAATATTTCGTCACACCCAAGTCGTTGGTAAGATAGCCAAAAAGGATTCTAATAATTAATCCATTTATTGTAATAATTGCAAGTGCTTTTGCATCTGCAAATTTAATATAATCATTTAGATATGAGTTATGGTGCTTAGCAAAATCTCCTTTTTCCATTTCTTTCACCCACTTTCCGGTACACCTAGTATTCTTAGTTCTCTTATTTCATCATTTATAAATATACCAAACTTATCTTTCGCAATTAAGTTACCGTTATAATTATATATATGACACTCCATAAAATGCATGCCAGTATATGCCGTTGATTGTTCACAAACATATTCACCTTCAGATTTTTCCATAAAATATTCAAGACCACTTTTGGACTGTTCTGCCTCAGTTCCATAGTTTACTACCTTCCACTTTATATTTCCTATTGGCATTGAAACATGATTAAGCAATTCAAATCTTAAATACATTTCTTTTTCCAAAGAGCAACTACTTTGGAAATACCTCTCATAAGGCTCATCTTCATCCTTTCTTACACTACAGATTATTTCAAAATCGCTTGGAGAACTATAGACTCGGCCCTTGCTGTTTGATTGTGGTATGGACGAAAATGAGTCAAGATACTTCTCCCAATTAAAAACCCTCATCTGATAATATGAATATGACTTTGTATCTTTTAACACGTATTTATCTTCTACTGTTTCACCATTCTCAGTACGAGTTTTTACATCATAGAAATTATCTGTCAAATCAAGGTATCTATAAACATTTTCACCAATCATAATCCTATTTCTTGGCGAGTGGCTTTGTAATTTTGCTGCTAAATCTGTATGAATACTTGTTGTGGTTACTTCTGTAACATTATCAATTCCATATACTGACCACAAAACATCGCTGTCATCACCAATATCAATTCCTATTCTAATTCTTAGAGGCGGCAAATCATTTTCCTCAAAAAATTTGCTCAATGTATGCTTATTATAGGATTGCATCAATGATGCTGCATTTAAAGCATTTATTATTGCATCACTTTTTTTCATTTCCTTATGTCCAAAATAAGCAAAAACAGCATCTCCTTGCAAACGATGTATATGACCATCAAATGCTTGAAATAATTCAATTGCTGAAGATAATATAGCATTCTTATATAACCTTACCTTAGAAAGTGGGAATTTTAATCCTAATTTTGTTGAACCAGAGATATCTAAAAACATGGAGCAAATATATTGATGATGTGGTAGTATCGATGTATCCGAAAAATCTGGATGGGTACCAATAGAACGAGAAAAAATACTTTTTTCCTTCCCAAACAGACTTCTCAACTCCTCAATAGGTGGTCTTACTTGTTCTATATCATGACTTTTTGCTAAGTTTTCAAATACGGAAAACTGTTGAGACTGAAGAATTACTTCAGTTGGTATTTTAGATGCAAATAATCTATCAAAAATATCATTCAACTGGCTCATATGAATCCCCCTTATCAATATATGCAATAATATTATTATACCATTTATTTCTAATTTTTTATAAAGTACAAGAATGGGCAATCTTTGAATATATCTAATAAAAAAAAGACTCCATTATGAAGTCTTCATTAAAGCAAGTTTTATTTACCTCTTCAGCATCATCTTTGTAAGTATCGTAACCACTAAATCGGAAAACTTCTGCTGCATACTGTTATGCACCTGCTGAGGGTCTGACCCCAATATTCGATACAGATATCCCTCTATTTTTAAGCCCTTTCAAAATAGAATGATAAGACTAATTAGAATTGACACCTCATTCATTACGGTATTCGCATACATCACTTCTTGCCGAAGCTAAGTTTGTTCTTAGAACAGATTATGAATCGGTTAGGACATTCTAATGATCAAATCACAAAAAATGTTATAACTACACCCCACGGAAGAAATGAAAGAAGAAGCTTCATATAAGTTCAAGATCTTATGAAGCTTTCTTTATTTTTTTCAGTGTTAGTATCTCGCTATCAAACCACTCACAAATCTATTCATATCAATGGTTTTAGGCACTTATCACGTCATGGCACCACTTAGGTGCCGGTGTGCAATATCTTTAACGATATGTGAGTAAAGTAGGGTATATTTGAGTTTTGCTATATTCTTACTGTAACATCTTAAACAGAATTTTACCGTTTTTTATGGGATTTCGTTAGTAAAATGTTAGCCTCTGTATCTTGTGAATTTCAATTTAAACGATTTTAAACTAATAGAGCTAATTACAAATAAATGCTCAAAAAACTAATTACAATGTGTTCAATACTCTTTCTGTACTTTGATGAGTTGAGTTTAAAGAAGATTTAATAAATTTTGAAAGAGATTAACAGTATCTCCTTTTATTTTATTGTAAATAAGTGTATTACGTAGGTGTCCAGTACAAGTATTAATAGCATATTTAATAGAAGTCTTATCCCGTTTATTTATCATTTGTTTATACGCTTCACAGTTATCATTAAAATACATAACATTTGAAGGGGTATGTAAATTCTTTCTGGTATAGTTATATAAGTATAAAAGAACTTCTTTTATTACATCCATATCAGTTGTTGAGTCAATTATTCCTTTTAGTTCATATTGAGTAACATCTGCTATACTATTTGCACTTATGAATTTAATTTCAAAATCCCTACTACTATAGCAATTCACTTCTTCTATAATGTCTTCCAATTCAAAGTCTAAATCTAAATCAATCTTAAAAGATTGCAAAAAGGAATCCAATTTCCTTAGACCTTTAAACTTCTCTAAATAAGTAGACTTTTTTACATTATTTAGTAGTTTTTCTTCTGATATTTCATCTACAATAAAACTGTTCCAGAGTAAAATATCAACTTCCTGATTATATGGCCCATCATCATATGTAGCAGATGATAAATTGCTACTACCTAATAACGATAATACAGCATGTCCACCTCTTGTCTTAATCGCTAGCTTCTTATGGTATTGCCTTAAACCATGCTTATTCACTTTTTTTATAAGTACTTGTATGTCTGCTTCAGGGATTTCCTTACTTATATGCTTTGCTGATTTTATAAATGAACTGTAGTTTTCTTGATTATTTCCTACAATTATTATCTCTTTTTTATCAGATGATGCGAAACCCTGTTTTAGGCATTGAATAAAATCATTTCTTTTGGCTATATCCTCTTTTAAATAGCCATAACCTAAAATGATTCTATCACCATTAGTATTCAGCACCTCGTGTAGAGCCTTTCTAAATAAACTTTCTTCTCCACTCCTATTTAGTACTATATATCTCAAAAATAGATTACCTCCTCTTTACTATAATTTTCTTTTCTTCTCCAAATTTCTTTAATATCTCCTCAATTACACGTCTCTGTGTTTCGGAATATGCATCAGACTTATATCCAAATTCTTTCATTAGCTCATTAATATCAAGCTTTAATCTATCCAATTTCTTATGTTTGATTAAATACGTTATAAGTTTTTGCTTATTTTCCTTTTCATTTATTTTCAGAACGTAATTTTTATAGGAATCTAATGTTTCATTATCCTCTGCTAAAATCCTTATAAGGTTCTTTCCCTCAATTAATTTTAATTTATCCAATAAATTGTTTTCATTTAAAATTTCTATAACCTCTTGCATTTTAGAACTATTAAATTTTATAATCTTGTCTTTTGATAGTTCTGCAGTAACATATCTTGTAATGAGGGTTTCTTCATTCCTATAATTCGTTATAAATTTTATTACTTCCTCCTGAATTTGTTCTTGCTTTTGCTCTAGATAGGATTTATATTCTTCTATCTCTAAGTAATGATCTATAAGTTTGAATATAAATAGCTCGTATTCTTTTAAACTAAAATCTTGATCATCCAAATAAACTTCCTCCTAAAAATAAATGTGCGTGAAGTGTCAATATGAGGGGAGGTGACATTTTCCTAACGAATTATCACCTCTAACTAATTAAATATCGTCCCCTGTTAAGTAGCTTTTTAAAATAGCTTTCTCTACTCTATTTCATTTCTTTATCATATATGTATCAGGTGATAATTCCTGCTCAATAACATAATCCTTCTTTTTAAACCATTTTACAACTTCATCATATTTAGGATTATTCTTTTTAATTACAACTGAAGTTACTTCTATTTCTCTTATTGTTATCTCCTCTTCAAGAAAGAGTAATAAGTTACTGCCTATTCCTTTTCTATTTAAGTTACTTACACAAAGTGAAATCTCACCTTCTGTTTTCCCAAAAACATTTTGATGAAAATCTATCCAACCAATACCTAAGGTTTCATTATCTTCATGAATTTTCCACCATTCATAATGCTCTAAAGGTTGTTTTTCTGAATACCCTCAAACTCAAAAGAATCTTTATGTGGCGTAAGTGTTTCCTCAATTTCTCTATTCCAAGCTGGAGTTGCAATTTTACTAATTTTCATGTTTTCACCCCTAATCAACTTTTGAGCATTGCACGTGATTCTAAACATCTATGTGAATATCTATTTAAACAATTACATTTAAATTATATATTTCAATTGTATACTTTTATAGAAATAATTGTAAATTAAATTAATAGGAGACATACAAATTGAGTGTCTCCTATTAATTTATTTTATTGGTAGAAAATTCTTATTTATCAACTGAACTAGAGTTTAACCTTCAATGTTATCAATAATCTCATATGCTAGGAGGTCTGGATCTGGAAGATTATCTAAATGGGTAAGTCCCTTATCTTTAAGCCAAAATATATCAAGACTTGTCTTATCTCTTGAAATAATTTCTTCGTAAGTGAATTTACGCCATCTCTCTTCTGGGGTAGCAGAAGAAATTAAAGTATCCCCGACAATTTCACCAATGTTGTGGAGGAACATGTTCATTAAACACAGTCTACATGTAAGAGCAACTATTACGTTTCCATAAAAGTTTTATTCTTTAAAAACTCCTTCTTTTCTCGATTTAGCTCATAATTCTCAGTAATATAATCATAGGCTGCTAAAAAGAAACCACCAGTACCACATGACGGATCTATAATTTTTTCCATTGGTTGCGATTGTACACAAGCAACCATTGCCTTGAAAGTGCTCTTGGAGTTAAGTATTGAAAATTGGGATCTGACCTTCAGTACATTAATACTTCAACGCACCGAGGGTCAGACCCCAATATTTCAGATGAATAAAAAGACAATCCAAAAGGACTGCCTTTAAGAAATACTGATCAGTACATTTTTATTTTAGTTTTAAACTACTCTATGCTTGACCTTTTTTCTCTAAATACTTGATAAAGGTCAATAAATTCAGCTCTTAAATCTTGACCATTTTCAAATTTAGGCACTATTGCCAAATTAGTCTGATGAATTAATGATGCTCTGATGTTTAGATCCTTTAATTTAGAAACTCTTTCATAAGCAACTCTAATTAAGACTTCATTAAAATCCGCCAATATTTTAGCGCTTACATACGGGTATCATTGGAACTTTACATTAACTGTTTCTTTCCCCGATAAATTCGATGAACTCTATATCTTGATAATTATACATTACCTTCCAGTCCGCTTTCTTATAACCACGTGCAACTGGATTGCTGTCCTCATCTTCGTAAATAACTCTAAATACACGAGTATGTTCGACCTCTTTACCGTTAATGTCAAATGTTAATTTAACTTCAATTTCACTGATAGCAGGAGCACTATCTGTTACGCCCACCAATTCGTAACTAATTAGTGATTTACCGATAAACAATACACGTAATTTGCCTGCTAATTTCTTATCTGCCAACCCCTTACCAAACATCTTAGTAGTCATTTTAGCTAGGTTTCCGTAATTGCCTGTTTGTATATAACCGAGGTACTCTATAACGGCTTTTTCAGGTGTGTCTTCACCGTATTCAGATAAGTCACCGTTTAAAGGAATGTCTACACCAACGGCTACCTCCCGAGGCTTCCAATTGTCCATAAACTCTCTTTCTTTTCTGCTTTCTTGCCATAACTCTAACGCAGAAGCTATTTGTTCACTTGATTCCTCTATTGTTGGCGGTACGTAATCTTTCGTAATACCCTTTTTACCTTCTTTAATTCCTTTAGCCCAATCTGCTAATGACAGTAGAGTTGCTAAGGCTTTCGAGGATACTTGAACGTTACCGTAACCTAGATCCCTACCATGCAATATTCCGTTCCTATAGGGTAGTGTAATTTCTTCGTTAGTTGTCTTTTTACGGCTTTTACCAAAGATTTTAGCAACAGTACCTAACCCGCTTTCGTGAGCTGCGATTGTATCCCATACGTTAAGATCTACTTTTTCAGCAAAGAACCCATACCGTTCAAACTCATTTACAAAGCCATCAATAAGCATTAAAAACAACGGCACACTAGCGTAATATCTACCGCTAAAATGATCATCTAAAGCGTTCATTAACAGTTCTCTTCTCGGCTTAAATTCTTCTATACTTTTTAACCGTGTAGCAAGAAAGCTTACATTTTCTCTATCAGTAAAATAACTGATTAACTCTTTTTCGGCATCGTTTGACTTACCACTTTCAGCAAGTTTTACGCACTTTTTCATTAATTCAAAACTAAGTGTTTCATACGCTATCCAACCTTTATTAGCGAAAAAGTTGTTAAACTTATCTACCGTATTTACCAACTCTTTAAACTGTTTATGAATAGTCTCTGCATTTTGGAATACTTCTTGATTAACTGAAGTGCCTAATCCTAGAAGTTCTGCAACTTTAAATAAATCCCCTAACTCTTTCGCACCTTTCATGTTTGCTTCCATCTCTTGCATACTATAATTATCTTTTATTTTCTTTCTATTATTATTCTTCTTTTTACGCTTCTTTTTAGCCAAAATATCTTCCCCTCCGACAAAATAATTGTATAATATTACAAATTCTAGAAATAAGACAAAAACCCTTCAATGAAATAAAAAAAGCCTCCCTTAAGGTAAGCGCAGTAGAATTGGGTCAGACCCCCAGCTCATTGACGCTTCACTGTACCGAGGGTCATCCCAATATAAAATGAGGGCTGAGGTAAAAAGCGAGACGAAGGAACAAGTAAGGTGTCCAAAAAACACCAACAGGGACAAGGCGGCCGCCTTGTCCCTTTTTTAACACTATTCGCATTGAACCTAACACACTCACCTTAAATGTGCCAGCTCCCCTACTGTTCTTATCTAAGCACGCAATAATGCTCCATTCGGCTCTTTTAACTCCTGCTCTACTATTTGATTCACCTTAAAGAAGTGGTCCAGAAATTGTTGTGCCAACTCTTGTTCCTCCGTGTCACTTTTCAATGAAACGATGTCGCGCAAAATCTGAGCCATCCACGAATTATCAAAATAACGGTACTTACCTGTATTCCAAGTCGTTTGTTGAGGGGATTTTTCATTGACATAGTACTTCCAAAAAGGCATCTGCTTCGATTCCTCGTCTGAAAGTTGGAGTCTGTAATGGGAATGGGCAGGAATATTCCCATCTTCACAAAGTTTACCGATGAAATGATCCTTCACCATATAGACTCCTAATATCCGTCTGTCTTTTTCGGGCATGCCGGGATCGACCGCTGTCAGCAGGACCGCACTGTTTTGGTGTAAGCGACTGGGTTTGTTTGGCTTACCCTTATTATTACCACTTTTTATTTCACCAGAGGAAACCGTCCAATCTGAAAAGGAGCTACTCTGTTCTTCTGTATCGCACCGGTAAACCATCTGCGATTCGGGATGAAGTTTATGATTTTTCATACGTTTTTCATGACCCATTCGAAGCTCCTGGTGTTTTCTTTGCCGTTCCTTTTCCTCTTGCTTCTGCATTTCTTCCTCTTTGCGTTCCATTTCCTGCTCGTGTAATATTTTTTCAAGTGAATTGGCAGCACTTTTATCATGTAGTTTCAAGTGCTGTCCAAATACATCCGGGTAAACAAATTTTTTATTTTCCGAGGCGAAATGGATTTCAACTACCGTATCATTATGATTAACGATGCTTCCCATACCAAACCGCTCATGTGTAACTTTCTTATTGATTAAATTCAATATATTAGTCCTCCTTGTATAAACACTCGGGTACTATTGCCTAAAAAGCTCACAAAAACTGTTTGAATTTCCCTTCGAAACAAATTAGATAGTTAACTAATCGTCCAATGTAAAAAATCACCAGATAATAATCATACCTTTTTTTCGATAAAAATACAAATTTAGTATTGACAAATTATTTTATTGCAAGGTAAAATGGAATTTTGTTCAAATCTTGTTGATTGGTACAACCGTGCGTTTTTGGTTTTTCTCCGGTTAAACGGGGACGGATCCAATTTGACTTTTTACATTAATCTGGAAAAGCGCACTTTCAACTAATGACCTTATCAGCCATTGATGATATAGACCTGAACTCTCCTCTTCATCTAGTAGAAAATATTCTCTTCCAAGTGTTCGAACCAGAGCTCCTCCGTATCAACTACTCAAACATCATGATTACATGCATCCTGATAACCAAATGTCCAATTAGCGCCTCCACCCTATCTACATCCTTAGCGTCGCTATGTTGGTGGTGTTCTCTAATATCTATTCTTTCTCTAAGTTCTTAAGTCTGTTTGCAAGTTATTTCCGTACCCGATTCACATGCTTTTCGCCGCACGAAGACCTTCCGGAATCAGCTCTATCATCAAGCTGGTCACTCCCGGAATCATCACACCAGTCCTCTTTCACAGACATTCCCATCCAATTCAAATAATACCCCAAAAGCGAAATCCTTCGTCGTCCTAAATGTAAACACATACCCATACTCATACTTCTCCGACTCCAACCGCTTAATCAAACGTTTAATCCGGGAATGAAAATACTCTTCAACCTTCTTCCCATTGTAAAACCACATATCCCTCCAAAACTTCCGGATCGACGGGACATATTGACTTTCCCCAAGCACCACACACCCGACCTGAACCTTGTCCTCATACTTGGCATTCAACAGAATCCACACATACAGGCAAAGATCCTCTATGCGATCAAATGTATCCAAATCCAACATCCTTTGTTTTAGTTTTCTCCATCCACTCATTTGATTCACTCCTCATTCAATTGGTATTCAACTTTTATATAGGGAGATAGGCTGAGGAAGGATACCCTTAGGTGAATTTTCTTTCTAAAAAAAGTCAGGTTTAAGGCAAATATTTTTCAGACAGTTTTATATTTAAATGATTATTGTCTCGATAAGGAAAATAGAAAGTTGAAAAAGTTCTATATCCCTCACTTCCTTCCCTACCCCTCTACCTCCTAACAGGCACAAAAGAACCATAAGCACCAATAAACGTCATTTCCTTCCCCATAAATCGGGTTGTATGAACAGTAAAAAAAACATAATCATGATACTCTGAATTACGTTTAATCATTTTCTCCCCTAACGCCTTCAACGTTTTATTCTCTAAAGGTTGGTTCGCACCAACTCTTTCACTGACAACACCTAACAACCACTCTGCGTACTTATCCTCTGTAGGCTTTGTCACATACATGCTGCTCAATAAAACCACCATCACGGCAACACTGACGATGATCCACTTCTTCATCACGATCCCCCCTATAGGAACAGGCAGAATGCTCATCCTGCCTGTTAGTTAATACATATATGTTAGAAGAACACTGGAGATGTATTCAATCAAGTCAGCATCCCCCTCTTAAAATGAAACATTCTTGCACTTAATCTACCTCATGTTTAAGATAACCTTCTCCATTTCCCTACTGCACTGTACAGAACGGGTATGAAGACAAGGGTGAGCAGTGTACTGGTGGTCAGTCCGCCAATGACTGTGATGGCGAGCCCTTTCGATATCACACCTGAAGAGGATGTGGATAAAGCCAGTGGGACGAGTGCCAGGATCGTAGCAAGTGCCGTCATGAGAATGGGACGGAAGCGGGTGGTACAGGCTTCAATGACGGCACGCTCTAAGGTCATTCCGCTGATGCGATTGGCTTCTACGCGGTCCAGCATGACTACCGCATTGGTGACGACGATCCCGATTAGCATCAGCATCCCGATCATTCCGCTCATGGATAGGGTTTCACCTGTGATCAGGAGGGCTCCCAGAGAGCCGATTGGGATAAATATCAATGATGAAAGGATCACGAATGGGGTGATGACTCCCCCGTATGTGATGGTGAGCGTTAAGAACACCAGTCCTATGGCAATCATCATGGCCTGACCAAGGTCACGGAATCCTTCTATCATCATGTCTTGTCCGCCACCGACTTCCCATTCCACTTCTTCTGAGATGGGTAGTGAGTCCACATCTTTTTCTACTTGTTCCGTGACGGCTCCTACCTCCTCACTGGCACTTTCTGCTGATAATGTGTAGGCAAGTTTGCCGTCTTTATGCTGAATACTTGCTGGAATGAACTGTTCCTCGATCGTTGCGAGTTCGATTAAAGGTTTTGGTCCCTGCGGTGTGAGGATCTCCGTATTTTCCAGTTCTTCTTTGTCACGGATTAGCTCGTTGTATGTTACCACTACCTCGAGCTCTTTGCTGTCAACCTCCATGACACCCGCTGACAGTTCATTCATTTTTTCCTTTAGCTGCTGGTGAATACTATATTGATTGACGCCTAGTTCAACGGCTTCATCTGTTAATTCCAATTTGTATTTCGTTTGAAGCTTTTGTGCAGAGCTGGACACATCCGTTAATTGGTCATTTTCACGTAAGGCACCTCCTACCTGATCGGCAGCATCGAGGAGAGCCTCTACATTCTCCCCGTAGAGGGTGATGTCAATCGTCTTTCCAGATGGAGGTCCTTCCTGCTGTATCTCTTGCATTCGAACGGTGCTGTCTTTGTATGATGCTGATACAAGTGCAGATAGTTCTTCTTCCAGGGCTTTTCGTTCTGTTGTCACGGTGTACCCATCTTTTAATTGAATAAAGAAGGTGGCTTTATAATCAGCCGATGCTTTTTGCTTTAATTGATTCGTGTTATTGACGGATCCTACAGAGCCTTGAACGTACTCTACGGACGCTTCTTTCATGAGCATGTCTTCTATTTCTTTTGCAAGCCTATCGGTTTCTTCAAGTGTTGTAGACACTGGAAGTTCAATGTCTGCCTCTACCGCGCTTGCCGGACCACTTGGCAGAAAGGACTTGCCGATGAATGGTACCAGGAAGAGAGCTCCGGCCAATAATATTGCAGCACTTACCATGACGATCTTTTTATGGTTCAGGGAACCCTTTAATAACCGGTGGTATGCTTTTTGAATCCAACCCTGCTTCTCTTCATGGCGTCCTTCTTTTAAAAGGGCCAAAGCCAATACCGGGATGAGGATGAATGCTACAAGCAGGGAAAGAACAATCGATGTCACCACGGCAATCGAGAACGGTTTAAAGAACTCTCCTACAATTCCCCCTACAAAAGCCAAGGGCAGAAACACTACAACGGTGGCCACCGTAGACGACGTGACCGCTCCGATGACTTCTTTAGTAGCGTTTAGAATGAGCTCCCGTTTTGACAGCTCTTTTTTCTTATGCATCCATTGGAACATGTTCTCGATGACGACAATACTATCGTCGACAATCCGGCCGATTGCCACTGCCATCCCGCCAAGCGTCATGATGTTTAAGGAGTATCCCAAATAGTCAAGAACGGCAATGGTCCCTAATATTGAAATCGGTAATGACAGTATGGCAATGAACGTGGCCCGGAAATTTCTTAAAAACAACAAGATGATCATGATTGTAAATAAGGCACCGAATCCGCCTTCCTTTAATAGGGAGTTGACGGATTTCTCTACCTCTTTCCCTTGATCCGTGATGGTGTATACTTCATAGTCATACGATTCATTGAAGTCTTCCACCTCTTCTCTTACAAGCTCAACCACATCAGCCGTATTCCCATCTTGGGTTTTCGTTACATTTAACAAAAGTGCCGGTTTTCCATTATACCGGGTGATACTGTTCTGTTCGTCAACTTCTTTGATATCAGCCACATCACTTAAGGAAATGAACGATGATTTCTGAGGCTGGGGCTGGCTCCCTTGCTGAGGGACAGGAATTTGGATCTTCTTCATCTCTTCAACGCTGGAAATGTCCCCCTCTATACTAACCGGGATCTTTCCTTCTTCATCCAGACTTCCAAGCGGCAGCACGTGGTTTTTCTCGTTCAACACATTGATGATGCTTGTCACGGTTACCCCGTTCTCAGCTGCTTTTTCTTCGTCTACATCTACGACAAGCTTGGTTGCGGAGGTTCCTGAGACTGTTACGTCACTCACACCTGCAATGGTTTGAAGCTGTGGTGCAAGACTATCCGTTACATCATCTTGTAACGCTGATAATTCATCATCTGCAAAGGCAATTTGATAAATAGGCTTCGCACTGGCTGATAACCGTTTATACGTAAGAGTGGCATCTTCAGGCAGTGAAAGCTTACTGATGGCGGATTGAATATCACGTTCCCGTTCATCCATGTCTTCATCAAAGTCATAGCTTACTTGAATCATGGCACTGTTTGCCCCTGTCGTACTCGTTAATTCTTCATAAGGGGCCAGTTGTTCAACCGCTTCCTCGATTGGCAGAGTGATATCCTTCTCCACTTCTTCAGAGGGATGGTTCGGATAACCCACCTGTATCATAAGGGTTGGAACCTCCACGTCAGGGTAGGTTTCCAACTTAATCGTATGTGTTGATAGTAAACCTGCTGCCACCACCAGGATTGTTAACACAAGGATGGCAACACTATTTTTCAAGCTGAAATCAATCCATTTTTTCATCTTCCGCATGTCTCCTTTCGATTATGATTTCACTATAAAAGAGAAATGTGCCCTGAATATGACCAAGAAACATAAAAAAAAGGCAGACTCTATAGAAGAGTTTGCCGTTATTTCGGGAGGACGATATGAATAGAAGTTCCTGCTCCAACTTCACTTTTAATGGAGATTTCACCTTCATGAAGGTCAATGATTTTCTTAACAATGGCCAGCCCTAATCCACTGCCCTGTCCTGAACGGACCCTTGCTTTGTCCACCTTGTAAAACCGGTCAAAAATAGACGGAAGATCCTTTTCAGGAATCCCCATCCCCGTGTCCGAAAAAACAACGTGGATTTTGTTTTGCATCTCCCTTACCACTACTTTAATTTCGCCACAGGGATTGGAATATTTGATACTGTTGGTTAGTAAATTATGCCATACCTGTTCTAATTGCAATCGGTCTGCTGTGATCTCTGCTTTTTCAACCTTTTCTAAATCCATCTCAAGTTTTTTTTCAAGCCATTGGGGCTGATGGCTTAAAAAAACGTGCCTGATTTGTTGATCGAGGCGAAAGGTTTCTTTCTCCAGTAATGAATCCTTATTTTCCAACACGGACAGTTTTAATATGTTCTCACTCAGCTTTGCAAGTCGTTCACTCTCTTTTTGAATAATGGTTAAGTAATGATCCCGCTGTTCTTTTGAAAACTCATTTTCCTTTATCGCAACAGCAAATCCCCTGATCGATGTCAAAGGTGATTGTAAGTCATGTGAAACATTGGATATAAATTCTTTTCTCATCGTTTCCAATTTCATCAGTTCCGTAGTCATTTTGTTAAAGCTTCTGACCAATTCGCCGATTTCATCTTTTTGCTTAATGGAGTTGATTTGCTTGAAGTCACCTTTTGCGATTTTGGTTGTCAACGCGGTCAGCTTTTTAATTGGATTGACTAATAGGTAAGCTGCCAGTAAATAAAGTAAGCTGCCAATCATCAACACATATATTAATACGGTAATCAGAGCCTCTTTAATAACATCAATGCGATCCATGATTCTTGGCTTGAGAAAGAGCGCATATCTCTTTTCCTCCACTTGAAATGGCAAACCGATTGTCACTTTCTTTAACAACCTTTTTTCCGTGGATTTCACCCGATACACGCCTCCATTCAGCACTTTCCGGACGTCAGAAGGGGCTGCCAATGGTTCATCCGTATGTTTTCCAAACACCTTCACTTCTCCATCTTCTGAATAGAGGGCTATCGTCATGGCTGGTATACCCGCTAAATAGCCTTCAAGGTTCTCTTGTCCCATCGTTTTCTGTAACTGAATGATCCCCTTGCCAGCCTGGATCATTTCTTCCTCCAACTCATTTAACACACGTTCTTGATAATAGCTGAAAGTGATAAAGAAAGCGGCTGTCAAACTTATTCCTACAACCAAAATGAATGTGACTACAACGCGGACATATAACGTGTTAAACATCCTTCGATCCCTCTAAACGATAGCCCAGTCCCCTGATTGTCACGATATCAAAAGCCGTTTGTTGATTTAATTTTTTTCTTATTTTCTTAATATGTGAATCGACGGTTCGATCAAAGCCTTCAAAACCACTTCCCCAAACTTCTTCTATTAACTGGTCTCTTGAGAACACTTGACCAGGATGACTGGCCAGTTTGTACAGGAGTTGAAACTCTTTTAAAGGAAAAAGGACAGGCTCATGATTAACGGTCACTTCCATCCTGTTCGCATCGATGATGACATTTCCAATGGTTACTCTATCTGCCGTATTGATTTTGTATCTTCTCAACAGCGCTTTAACCCGCATCATCAACTCATGTGCATCAAATGGCTTGACAATATAATCATCCGTCCCTTGCTGAAAGCCTTTTACTTTATCTTCGCTCTCACCCTTAGCCGTAACCATTAAAATCGGCAGGTCATATAACTCCCTTATTTCCTTACAAAGCTCCCAGCCGTTTTTATTTGGCATCATCACATCAATGATACATAAATGAATGGTGCGCTCAGATAAAAGATTCGCAGCTTCTACACCATCGTTTGCTTCTACAACTGTATATCCCTCTTTTTTCAAATAGATCCCGATCAGTTCCCTGATGAAATGATCATCATCTGCTACTAAAATGGTGGCCAAGATAACACCTCATTCTAAAAAAATATCTTTATGTACAACCAGGAATAAGAATTATATCGATTGTCACCATTATAGTATAGGTGATGAAATAAAAATAATATCACTGCATCTTCTTCATTTGCTTTATAGCGCACTCAACACATTGTCTGATTCATCTGCTTGAGGAACGTTTTCCTGAATACAATAGAAGTTTTTATTATGTTTATGGTACATCGGAAATGTGACGTGAGTATGACCCATTAGATCTAAATGTAGTTGTTTCATTGAGCAGGAAGATTCTACACTGACTGCTCAAAATCGTGTATCGAGGGTTTGACCCGAAAATCTTCAAATGATGAACTGCCACTGATTTTTTATCATTGGGAATGTCTGGTCGAATGTCAATGTATGGAACAGTCCAGTAATCATTCTCATCGTAAATTCCTCCATGCGTTTTCGTAAGTATCATCGAAATCCCCTCCTCAAAAAGAATATTAATTCTATCTGCATTATTATAGATTCCTGAGTTGTTCATCTTAAATCCACTATCCAAAAGAAAAAGCCCCTTCCGCACAAACACACGAAAGGAGCTTCCCACCAAGTTTATTCTTCTGTCGCCTCTATATTCTCCTCCGTCACCAACTTCAACGGCACCGGAATCTTCTCCTTCACTTTCTTACCCTGCAACACATCAGCCCCAGCCTGCACGGCCAACTGACCAATCTTCTCAGGCTGCTGAGCGACAGTCGCAGACAGATTACCATTCCGAATGCTAGTCATCGCATCTTCATTTCCGTCAAATCCAACGACTAATACATCACGTCCGGAACTTTGAATTGCCTGCAGTGCTCCCAATGCCATTTCATCGTTATGAGCGAACACCGCTTTGATATCTGGATTTCCCTGAATCAGGTTTTCCATTGTATTCAATCCTTCGGTACGATCGAAGTTTGCCGTCTGTTTGGCCACGACATCCAGCTTTTCATCAGCAATGTTGTGGAATCCGGCTCCCCGCTCACGAGTGGCGGATGCTCCAGGGACACCTTCCAGTTCTGCCACCTTTGCTCCTTCACCAAGCTGTTTGACGAGGTATTCTCCAGCCATTTCGCCACCCTTTTCGTTATCCGAGCTGACGAGTGTAGCGACGTCCCCTTTTTCAGCTGAGCGGTCTAGGGTGACGACGGGAATGCCGAGACTGTTGGCAGACTGGACGGCGGTTGAGATGGCTGCTGAGTCTGTCGGGTTGATGAGTAAGACGTTGACGCCCTGCTGGATGAGGTCTTCTACGTCATTGATTTGTTTGGCAGCATCGTTCTGGGCATCGACGACGACGACTTCCATGCCTTGTTTTTTCGCTTCGTCTTCTACTCCGTTTTTCATGGAGACGAAGAACGGGTTATTTAGGGTTGAAACGGATAGTCCGATTTTGATGTCTTCCGGGTTCGAGCTTTTATTTGGCTTCGCCCATTCCGGCGGCTGCAGGGAGCAGGCACCCAGGAATAGGAGTGACAAACTGATAAGTAGTAACCATGCTTTTTTCATAGTATCCCTCCTACGCTGCTTTCTTTCGGTCGATGAGAACGGCGATGATGATGACGACACCCTTTACGACCATTTGGAAGAAGGATGAGACGCCGAGCAGGTTCAGACCGTTGTTTAACGTTCCGATGATGAGTGCACCGATCAGTGTTCCGACGATCAGTCCGCGTCCGCCTGACAGGCTTGTCCCGCCTAGGACGACGGCTGCGATGGCATCGAGTTCATAGGATGTACCGGCTGTTGGCTGGGCTGAGTTCAGGCGTGACGTCAGGATCGCTCCTGCGAGTGCTGCCAGTAAGCCGGCTAATGAGTAGATCATCACTTTGATGCGTGGTACTTTGATACCTGAGATAAGGGCTGCTTTTTCATTTCCGCCGATGGCATACGTTTTTCGGCCGAACGGGGTTTTGTGCAGGATCACCCACAGGATGGCGAACGTCAAGATCATCGTGACGGCCGGTACTGGGATTCCTAGGAAGTATCCTCTTCCAAACAGTTGGAATGCATAGCTGTCGCCGAGTCCTGTGATCGGGTTACCGTCTGTGTACACGAGCGTCAAACCGCGGAACATGGTCATCGTTGCAAGTGTGGCGATAAATGGCGCCATTTTTCCTTTTGTGATCAACAGTCCGTTGACCATTCCCATCACAGCACCAAGGATACAGCCGATCAGGATCGCAAGGATCGGGTCGATTCCCGAGACCATCATCCCTGCCATGAGGGCACTGGATAAGGCGAGGATCGAGCCGACGGATAAATCAATTCCCCCGGTCAAAATAACGAAGGTCATCCCATAGGCAATCAGGGCGTTGATCGCGACCTGTCGTAGTAGATTCAATAAGTTCAAGGGTTCTAGAAAACTAGGGTTGATGATGGATACGGTCGCAATCAGCACAAACAGTCCGAGAAGTGGACCGAGCTTTTGCATTAGATTGCCGACGTGATTCGTTTTGAGTGCGTTATTCATGTGCGTGACCTCCTGTCGCCAATGTCATGATTTTTTCCTGTGTGGCGTCTTCCTTTGATAGCTCTCCTGCGATGGTCCCTTCATGGACGACGAGGATGCGGTCGCTCATCCCGAGTACTTCTGGCAGCTCGGATGATACCATTACGATCGCGACGCCACGGTCGGTGAGCTCGTTCATCAGCTGATAGATTTCCCGTTTCGCCCCGACATCGACTCCCCTCGTCGGTTCGTCTAGGATCAGCACTTTCGGACCGATCCCGATCCATTTGGCGATGACCACCTTCTGCTGGTTCCCACCCGAAAGGTTCCGTGCATGAGTCCGGGCTGATTCCGTCTTGATCGTCAGCCGTTTGATAAGCATTTCCACAAAGTCCTGTTCGCTTTTATCATTGATTAAGCCCTTCTTCGTGAAGCTGTAGAGGCTTGGAAGGGCGATGTTATCCTTCAGGGAAAAGTCGAGGACGAGTCCTTCGTCCTTCCGATCCTCGGTGATGAATCCAAGACCGAGCTTCACCGCTTGATCGGGTGTTTTAATGGTGACCGGTTTCCCGTTCACGAGGATTTCGCCTTCATAACGTCCGTCGAGTCCGAAGATGGTGCGCATGATTTCCGTCCGGCCTGCCCCCATCAATCCTGATACGCCGACAATTTCTCCTGAGCGGACCTCGAAGCTTACCTTTTCAAACAGTCCCTTTTTCGTCAGGTTTCGAACTTCAAGCATTGTTTCGCCTGGCTTTGGATCCCGGGCCGGGAAGCGGTCCGTCAATTCACGTCCGACCATTTTCTTCACGACCTCATCGAAGTTCGTCTCGGGAATCGGCGTCGTATCCACCGTGCGTCCGTCCCGCATGACCGTGATGGTGTCACAAATCGTGAAGATCTCTTCCATCCGGTGAGAGATGTACACAATCGACACGCCGGATTTCTTGAGCGAACGGATAACGGTGAAGAGCGTATCGATTTCCCGGTCTGTCAAGGCCGCCGTCGGCTCGTCCATGATGATGACTTTTGCATCCGTCATAAGGGCTTTGGCGATTTCGATCATTTGCTGCTGCCCGACCGAGCACTGCCCTGCTTCTTTTGTGAGGGGGATGGAAATGTTCAGCTTTTCAAACTGTTCATTCGCAACCGCTTTCATTTTTCTCATATTGATGAGACCAAATTGTGTAACCGGTTCCTTATTGATGAAAAGATTCTCAAGGACGGTCAACTCAGGCCAGACGTTCATCTCCTGATGAATAAAGGCTATGCCGAATTCCTCTGCCTGCTTCGGATCATCAAACGTCCTGTCTTTCCCGTCGATGGTGATCGTTCCCTGATCCTTCTTGTGAAGACCCGTCAGGATGTTCATCAGGGTCGACTTTCCGGCACCGTTTTCCCCCATCAGGGCATGGACCTCCCCGTGCTGGATCTCGATGTCCACTCCTTCAAGAACTTTGTTCGAACCAAATGCTTTATGGATATTCTTCATGCTGATCTGCATGCTACTACCCCCTTTGTTTTAAAAAATGACTCCCGCGTGAAGGATACAATTCGCATACGGTGTGACTTCCCCCGTGCGGATGACGGCCTTCGCCTTATGGGTTTCTTTCTTGAAGTCTTCATGGGATACATACTGGGTCCCGTCAAACCATGAGGTCATCTGTTTATGAACCCCCGCATTCGTTTCTACTTCTTCTGCCAGTGTGACGGTTTCGACGACCATTTCTTCCTTTAACAGTTCAATCACCTCAAGGAAGGATGGCTCTCCCGGTTTCAATGCCAGGTCGATTTTTACAACGTCTGACGGAATTGGGAGACCGGCATCGGCCACGACAATCGTATCCGTGTGACCGAGATCGGCTAGTATTTTTGCAATGTGACTGTTCAAGATGCCATGTCGCTTCATTCTGCCAGCTTCCTTTCCACTTCGTCTCTTGTCGGCATTCCGCCCTGTGCCCCGAATCCGGTCACGGAAAGGGATGCGGCGCGGTTTGCGAATCGGAGGCTTTCTTCCATTGACTGTCCTTCAGCCACGGCCGTACCGAATGCGGCGTTGAAGGTATCACCGGCCCCTGTCGTATCGACGACTTCGACTTTAAAGGAAGGAACGAGGATTTCCTTTGTTCCGTTATGGTAGCGGACTCCCGCTGCTCCTTCGGTGATGATGACTTTGTCAGGATATTGTTTCAGCGCTTCTGACGGCTTCATTCCATCAAAAAGCACATCCGCTTCATGTTCATTCGGTGTCAGGTAGCTGGCACCATCGATGACTTTCTGTGAAATCTTCCGTGCTGGAGCCGGGTTAAGTAGCAGTGGGACTTCAATCTTTTTGCAAAGGTTTGCCACGTACTCGACCGTTTCCTCGGGGATTTCCTGCTGGATCATGATGAGATCACATGTTTTAAAGAAATCAGCTGTTTTCTCGACGTATTCTGGTGTCACAAGATCATTGGCCCCTTTGACGACGACAATGCTGTTGTCCCCTTCAGCGAGGATGATATGAGCGGTTCCGGATTTCTGACCTGTAACCGGTTCCACATAGTCGGTATGAACACCGTTTCTCTTAAAGTTTTCTAAAATCTCTTGGCCGTAAGGGTCATCGCCTACGCATCCGATCATGTAAACGTCAGCCCCAAGCCTTGCTGCTGCAACGGCCTGGTTGGCTCCTTTTCCGCCTGGTACCGTGTCAAAGCTATCGCCCAGTACAGTTTCCCCTGCACCGGGGCGTTTCGCTGATGTCACCACCAGATCCATGGATGAACTGCCAATCACGGCAATTTTTGCTTTTTTCATCTTCCTTCATCCCTTTCTTGTTGTACTTCGCTGTATGAGTTCAACCGGAAGCTGAACAGTTGTATCGATGTCTTGTTCTTTTTTTATCAGTTTAATCAGAAGTGCCGCGGCCTGCCTGCCCATTTCGTAAGCCGGCTGCCTGATCGTAGAAAGCGCCGGATAGGAAAGGCTGCTCTGGGGGATGTCATCGTAGCCGATGATCTGTACGTCTTCAGGGATCTTTTTCCCTAGCCTCAAGGCCTCATGGAGAATCGCGATCCCGACGATATCATTGCTTGCGATGACCCCGTCCGTATCAGGGTATGTGGCGAACAGTTCCTCTGCCCAGCCTTTGGCGTCCTCAAAGGAGAACGAGGTCGTGGACATCACCGTGAATTCGACGTCTGTCCCGCTTAAGTACTCGACGGCTCCACGGAATCGGTCCTGTGCCGGCTTGACGTGTGCCGGCCCTTTCATGACGGTGATCCGCTTCGCCCCTTTTTCAACTAGGGTCTTTGCCGCCAGGCGTCCTCCTTTACGGCCGTCCGCATAGACAGCCGGATAGTTGTCCGTGGTCCGGTCAAGGAGGACGAGTGGAAGATTCAATTCACTATACAGCTGATCATGCTCTACATGATTGGTCGCAGAAATCATGCCGACGACATTGTTCTGAACGAAGGTCTGGATATAATCCAGTTCCTTCTGAATATTCTCGTCGCTGTTTCCAAGCAGAAGCCTGAACCCAGCCTCACTCACTTCATCCTCGACCCCTCTTGCCAGCTGCGGGAAGTAAGGGTTCGTGATATCCGGAAGCAGCAGTCCGATCAGCCTCGACTCCCGTTTATATAGGGAGCGCGCCACCTCATTCGGGCTGTAATTCAGCTTCTCGATCGCCCCCATCACTTTCTTCCTCGTCTCGGCTCCTACATAGCCGTTATCATTGAGCACCCGGGAGACCGTCGCCACCGACACCCCCGCTTCACTCGCCACATCCTTGATCGTTGCCACGCTTGTCACTTCCTGTTCGTTTGGTTGGTTATTATGTAACCGGTTACACATACAATAACATATGTTTGTAAACGTTTGCAATATTTTATATTAAAACTTATTATCACCTTTTCCCTCAATCTTCTTTAAAAAACAATAAAGATAAATGAAAATAAAGCATCAACCTCTTCCTTGTATTAGGAAACCTTTGCTTTATCCAACTTCTACTCCCAATGCTATAAACAGCTTAAATCCCTATAACTTTTACTTAGTATAAAAGCATAATGACTATTCTCAAGTATATATATTTTAAAAGTAGACTTATAAGGAGGTAAACTTTACATGGAAATAAAGCCAGAAGTAGACATTATAAATCCAGCCTTTCAAAGTACCAAAGGAAGGTTGTTCGCTGGAACTTCCGGGGTATTAAAGACGAATGCTAGTAAAAATGCATGGGCTCAGCTTGTCAATCCGTTACACTCTAATGTGAATTTATATGTCTCTTTTTTTGCTTTGACAAACTTTTCGACTAAACTTGTGACGGCAGATTTTGTTGTGAATGCTGACCCGCCTGGAACCCCAACTCTATCATCAGACGTGAGTGTTCTGAAACTGGCCTCCAAGCATAGACCTGTGGGACAAATCCTCTTCAACCCTAGTGTTTCAGGTTCATTTTCAGGAGGAAAGGTTGTCGGTACCAGAGCCCTAAGCCCCCAAAAAACAGAGCTGGGTTTTAGAGTTGATGGCCGGCTAATAATAGAGCCAGGAACGAACGCTATGTTCTTTTTATACAGTCGCTCCCCTGCTGAATCACAAATAGAGTTCGAATGGTTCGAGAGTGAAGCAATCTTTTAATTGATTGGAAAATACCTTCGACAGGTGTATTTGATAGTTAATTATTCTGTCATGGGTTGAGATCATATCAACCTCACTTTTAATAATAAATGAAAACATCAACTACCATTGATTTTTTAAAGCTTCATGTTTTCCTTAGAAAGGAAAACATGAAGGAGAAATAGCACAGTCGCTTGTTTGCTTTCCTGTAGTAATCGTAGTCAAAACCATATTCGTTTTAATACAAATCACTGAGACTGTCCCTGCATTAAAGTTAGTGATATAAGCCTTTTTCCCATTGGGGGAAATACAAACATCCGTTGGACCGTCTCCAACATGAATCGTTGCACTAATTGAGTCATCCATTGCATTCACTACTGTTACATTATCACTACTAATATTAGTGATATAAACCTTCTTCCCATCTGGTGTAACCGCTACACCATTCGGTCTAATACCTGCATTGATCGTATTCGTTACTACATTTCCCTTTAGGTCAATAACAGAAACTGTACTGGGCTCACCTCTCCCACGATTGGCCACGTATAGCTTTTTTCCATTCGGAGTGATCGCAAGGTCTCGAGGGAATTCCCCATTCGTAATAGGAATCCTGTCTATCACTGATTCTTTTTTTGTATCGATTACGGCAACAAAATTACTTATTGTTACAGCAACATAAGCCTTTCTTCCATTTGGACTAAATGCCACATCAAATGGGTTATTTCCTACTTCTATATGTTTCACTGTTTGCGTACAGACATCAATGATTGAGACTGTTGTACCACCGAAATTCGCTACATACACTTTTCTGCCATCAGGAGTCGCAGCTATGCCAACCGGCCCCTCACCAACAGGTATTTCATTGACCACCTAATGACTAGAAAGATCTATAACTGAAACCGAGTCATGATTCGTATTGGACACATATGCATGTTTAAGTAGAGGGGAAATCGTAATCCCATCTGGTTGCTCTCTTACTAGAATAGTACCTGTAACTTTATCATTTTTGGTATCTATTATTGAAATAGTATCATCCCCAAAGTTAGTTACATAAGCAAAAAGCTTTTCCTTACGTAGAAAGTGCTTCTTCCTGTTCATTCTCATTGTATCCCTCCTTAAAATACCACCCCTAGTAACTAGTATATGATTAGTGAAAATGTTTGTGATTTTAAGAGGAAGGATTATTTTTTTAGTAGCCATACCTTTTTCCTTGTTTCATAGCCAGAATCATCCGGGGGCGGTTCCGGTTTGACTTTTTCATAAAGAATGCTTACCAAGCACTCTTAATTAATTGAAACATTCTCCATTAAGCTCCGCATATCAATTACACAAAAAAGACAGCCCTGATTTGGCTGTCTTTTCATCCTTATTTACTTGAACCGAACTCTTCCCATATTCCCTCCAAAAGCCCCTTATCCGTCAGCAGTTCATACCCCGTCAACGCAAGTGCCTTTGCCCCGATCACAAGGGCACGATCACCCTCAATGGATTTCGCTGCCTCCCTGAATTCGTTCGTATGAACGACGAGGGATTCTGGCCCAATTTTGATATAGGGGTGGATGGTTGGGACCACCCTGCTGACGTTTCCGGCATCAGATGAGCCGAGTCCCTTTCGTTCCGTATCGTCGAAGGATTCGCCCAGTGACTCGATGGACCGCTGGAATACTTGATCGAAGCGACGGTTGAGCTGAAAGTGATCGACTTCATTTTGGATTTTGATGACATTCAGTTTCGTCCCGGTGGCAAGTGCCGATCCCTCAGCGATCGCTTTCACTTTCTTCGTGACCTCATTGCACGCTTCCCTGGTTGCAGCGCGTATATAGAAGCGGGCTTTCGCATAATCAGGAACGATGTTTGGGGCGTCGCCGCCGTGGGTGATGATGCCGTGGATCCGTACATCATCGGTCACGTGCTGGCGAAGGGCGTTAATCCCGTTGAATAGCTGGATCACGCCGTCGAGGGCATTGATTCCGTCTTCAGGGGAAGCTGCCGCATGGGCAGACCTTCCTTTAAATTCAAAATCAAGCGGGTCCACCGCAAGGGTTTTCCCTGTCTGAGTTGTTCGGTTGAACGGATGGACCATCATGCAGGCATCCACTCCTTCAAACAAGCCTGCCTTTACAAAACTCCCCTTTGCACTTCCGTTCGGACCGCCTTCCTCGGCAGGCGTCCCGAACACCACCACTTCCCCTCCTGTTTCATCGAGTAGGGACGACAGGGCGATGGCCGCCCCGCAGCTTGCCGTCCCGATGATATTGTGACCGCAGGCGTGACCGAGTCCAGGCAGGGCGTCATATTCAGCCAGGTAGCCGATGACCGGCCCTTCTTTCCCTGAATGTTTGCGTGCTACAAAGGAAGTCTCATGACCTGCGACTCCCCGTACAATGGAGAACCCGTTGGCTGCAAGGAGGGTGGTCAAGGTCTCTGAAGCAAAGAACTCTTCGTTTCCGATTTCAGGTTTGTCGTGGATCTGATGGCTGGTTGATACGAGTTTCACAGCCAGTTGATCCACTGCCGAGACGAGGGTGTGTTTACGATCGGTAATCGCTGCTGGTTGACTCATCTCTTTACCCTCCTAATGCAATTCACTGACCGGCACGAATGTCGGGATCAGGGAATCTTTGTATGTTTTCTTGATATGTTCCGCTACGTCATCCTCCTGATAGAGCTCCACAATCTTTTTATAAGTCTTATTTTCTTTATCTTTTTGCTGCGCCGCGATGATATTGATGAACGGCTTAGATTCCGCCCCTTCGATATAGATGCTGTCATCAACCGGGACGAACCCTGCTTCAACAGCGACACCATTATTGATGATCGATGCTGCAACATCCGGTAGTACCCTCGGTGTCTGGGCAGCGACGACCGGTGTGAATTCAAGGTTTTTCGGGTTTTCTTTTATGGCTTCCAAACCTTGTGACTGATCAAATCCTTCTTTCAGTTGTATCAAACCTGCTTCCTCCAGTAGGAGAAGGGCACGGCCAAGGTTCGTCGCCTCTTGAGGAACGGCTACTTTACTGCCTTTCGGTAAGTCTTCTACCGATTTATATTTTTCCGAATAGATTCCCATTGGCGCGATGATCGTCGAGCCGATCGGTACAAGGTCCAGATTATGTTCTTCAACGAAAGAGTCAAAATACGAAATCGTCTGGAAGGCGTTCAGGTCGATATCCCCATCGGCCAGGGCCTGGTTCGGTCTCACGTAATCGGCAAACTCCACAATCTCGATCTCAATCCCTTCCTTCTCTGCTTTCTCTTTCATATACTCCCAAATCGGCACCCCAGATCCATTCACTCCGACTTTAACAACTTCTTTTTCACTTGAGCCGGATGCACTGTTTCCCGAGCAGCCGCTCAATATAAGGGTGATTAATAGAATCGCGATACTTGCTAGACTGATTGATTTTTTCATATTCCTCTCTCCTAACGTCTTCTGATGATTTTTGATAAGGTATTTCCTGCTGTCTGCAATCCCTGCACCATCACGATTAAAATGATGACAGTCACGATCATGACGGATGTTTCAAATCGCTGATAACCGTAAGCGATGGCCAGATCTCCGAGGCCCCCGCCTCCGACTGCCCCAGCCATGGCCGATGCACCGACCAGGCCGATGGTGGCGATCGTGATATTCAGGACCAGTGTACTCAATGCTTCCGGAATGAGGATCCCGAAAATGATCTGCCACGGCCCTGCCCCCATGGACTCCGCCGCTTCAATGACACCCGGTTCCACTTCAAGGAGCGAGCTCTCTACCAGTCTTGCAATATACGGTGCCGCAAATGCGACAAGCGGCACGACCGCTGCCGCCGTTCCGATCGATGTGCCCACTACCAATCTTGTAAAGGGAATGATGGCCACCATCAAGATGATGAACGGGATCGAACGAAATATGTTGATGATGCTGCTCAATATGGAAAAGACGACTTTATTTTCAAGTAAGTGCCCCTTTCTCGTCACCACGACGATGATGCCGAGGGGAAGCCCAATCAACGTTGCAAACAGGAGGGAGAATGACACCATCGCCACGGTATCCCATGTCGCTTCTATAATTTTTGGCCAAAATAATTCCCAGTTAACTTGCACGCTTCTCCACCTCGCTTACGAATAATCTGTTCTTCCAATAATCCAGGATCTCTTCCGTTTCTTTCTTGCTGCCGATGATCTGTACGATGAGATTCCCGAACGGCTTGCCCTGGAGTTCCGTGATCTGGCCGAATAATACATTGATATGGGCATTGAATTTCTTTGCCGTTTCGGACAAAATCGGCGTGCCCGTCGAATCCCCCTTGAAAATAAGGCGGCAGATGCGCCCTTCTTTGCTGTCATTCAATTTGTCGAGAACCGATGCCGGCAGCTGATCATTCATGACACTCTTCACAAAGTTTTTCGTCGTCGGGGTCTGCGGGTTGGAAAAGATATCGAAGACGCTTCCCTCTTCCACGATTTCTCCATTTTCCATGACAGCGACCTTATCACAGATTTCCCGGATGACCCCCATTTCGTGGGTGATCATCACAATCGTAATGCCATACTCCGCGTTGATTCTCTTTAATAAGTTCAGAATCGATTCCGTCGTCTGAGGGTCAAGTGCGGATGTGGCTTCATCGCAGAGCAGAATCGAAGGCGATGTCGCCAGGGCTCTTGCTATCCCCACCCTTTGCTTCTGCCCTCCTGACAGTTGATCCGGATAATGCTTCGCTTTATCTTCAAGTCCGACAAACGCGAGCAACTCCTTTACTCTCTCGCTGATTTTTTCTTTTGGCCATTTTGCAAGTTTCAGAGGATAGGCGATATTCCCTGCCACCGTCCGGGATTGAAACAGATTGAAATGCTGAAAGATCATCCCGATGCGGTGCCGCTCTTTCCTCAGATCGATTGCCGACTGATCTTTCAAGCTGCGCCCCTCTATGAAAATATCACCCGATGATGGTTTCTCTAAAAAATTGAGACAGCGGACAAGCGTGCTTTTTCCCGCTCCGCTGAATCCGATCACGCCATAAATCTCTCCCTTCTTCACTTCGAAGGAAACATTCTTCAAAGCGGTGAATGGGCCATCCTTCGTCTCGAAAACTTTCGTAACATTCTGAACTCTGATCATACAGGACTTGCTCCTTTCGCTATGTATTCTTCTTGAAGCCTGTGTGTGAAGGACATGGCAGAAAATAAAAAGTGCCCCCCTTCATAAGAAGAGAGGCACAAATATGTATATGTCCCGCTCTTCTCATCTTTCAAGTCATATGACTTGATGGAATTGGCACGGTATTCATAAGAACCCGTTGCCGAGGTATCACAGGGCCAGTCCCTCCACCTCTCTGGATAAGAAGATATCGCTTTATTAAGTTAACGTTATAATGCGTTTTAGCATTAGGGTAATGTTAAAGGATATTAGTTGGGTTGTCAATCCTGTTTTTGAATTAATTTCAATATACTCAAATTGGCTAATTCATCCAAAATCCAACTTGAAAGCATGCAAACTGGGGACGATTCCTACTCTACATATTGACTTTAAGGGAGATTGAGATTAGTCGAAAGGAGAAGTAAGAAACGGACTCATTCCCACTCAACGGATTTATATTGTTAAGTGTTTTTACATAAAGAGAGGGACGGACCTCTCCTACTTTTAACAGAAGGTCCGACCCTGATGAAGGCGGGGTCAGGTCCCAGTCTATTAGGCTGAAAGAACATAAGCGGAGATTTTACGGTTATATCCAGGATGGACTTAGTATTGAAGGGAAATAAGCGGAGGATTTCCTCTTAAGCACAGATAAATCCCCCATTATTATATTTCTGGAAGCAATAGGCGGAATCTTTCCGCTTATTTCAGCCTTTTTTAATCGTAGTGACCATTTAAGCGGAATCTTACCGTCTATTCATTATCTCTGGCACTTAACCAGATCCCCAACCGATAAGTGGGTCACTCTTAAACAAAGATTGTGAGGCATCTTTTGACAGGTTGTCTAATATACACGAATTTTCTTCTTTTTTTAAAATCTGAATATTCTAAGTATACAGTGAAATACATATTGTACTACGTTAAATTATCTTATTTAGGAAAATAGTTCTTACA
Organism: Rossellomorea sp. ABR4_004; assembly: GCF_056159585.1. Lineage (NCBI taxonomy): Bacteria > Bacillati > Bacillota > Bacilli > Caryophanales > Bacillaceae > Rossellomorea > Rossellomorea sp. ABR4_004. Next base: position 1,234,758 of record NZ_JBSWVM010000001.1, read on the forward strand.
AAAAAACAGGGACGGCTTTCACTCTACTTTCCTGGGTGATGGTCAAAAGGTAAAGGTAAAAAAAGTACCGTCCCCCTCTACTTTCTTATTCCATTATTGCCCAGGATACTTGAATAACTTATACCAATACAAAGTGTTTTCTATATTTGGAATATATGACTGCTTCAATGTGTCGACTCCACCTAGTATGAATCCTTGTTTCACATAAAACTTAAAGTCTATTCCATTATTAACCGCGTCTCATAAAATGAAGTTCACCCAGATTATCTGTGAACCCCCATTTTTCGTAGAACGGTATCATTTCTGGTCTGCAGTATAGTTCGAAATGATTTATTTTCTTTAACGAGGGGTGCTCTATGATGTTGTTCATCATTTTTTCACCAATATGCTTTCCACGGTAGGATGTATTTACAATGACATCAAAAATAATGGCTTTATAAACGTAATCGGTAAGTATACGTGCAAAAGCAATTAATTCTTTATTTTGTGGTCCAACCAATGCTATAACAATGTCTGAATTCTCAAGCATAACATGAATGTCAGTAAGTGTCCGTCCCTTAGTCCACCATTCTGTTTCATACATGACGTGTAATTCTTCGACTTGTTTACTATTGAGATTCTCTACCATTTCAAAGTCCAATATATTTGCCCCCTACGTATAGAATTCTCCTCTGGCCAAGAGCATCAAATCCCTTTCAAAGCATCCTTGTACCTCTGATAATAAGCCTCCACATTATTCAACAACAACAACTCCGTATACAAATAAACCTTCATATTAAAATCATTAAAATCAATCGTAGTCAGATCCTGTATCTTCTTGATCCGATAATTCAACGTGTTCGGATGGATGAACAGTTCATTGGCGGTCTGTTTCCCCTTCCCATCATTCGCCAAATACACCTCAAGTGTCTTAAGAAGATCTGTCTGTTTCTTCACATCATTCTTAATCAATACCAGCAGATCATCACTGTAATAATCCTTTGACGTGTTCTTCTCATAAAGGGTTGGCAAGTACCTGTAAATACCCAGATGAGCGAATTCCCGAGGCATGGATTCAGGACGCGGGCTGATGAAGTTAGCCGTTTCAATGACCTCTGACGCTTCCAAGAAGCTCTTTCTCATTTGATATAACGTGGTGTATTCTTTCCCGATCCCAATCAGGAAGTGGTAGAATTCTTCTTCCCCTGTTTGTTCTTTCACCTTTTCGACTAGATCTCTGGCTAGTTCCAGGGAGGAAGATGGTGTGTCTGCTTTGCCGTAGAGAACGAGGATCACCTGGAATTCCGTTCGTAGTGAATAAATCTTTGTGTTGAAGCTGGATTCCTGGACCAGCTTCTCCAATTGGTCGAGCATAGGCTTATAGTCCGACGATGCGATCGAGTATACCGCTACCGTGAACCGTTCAGGCAGGGTCAGCTTGACGAGGGATGCATCATGGCGGAGCTGGCTTTCACTTCCGTATTCGTGCTGCAGGAGATGCCATAGTACTTCTTCTTTTCTGTCCTTTTTGATATTGACTTTTGCGTACATATCATTGATCAGGTTTCCAAGATGAGCGGAGATTTCTTCAAGGAAAGCGAGCTCTTCATTTTCGAGAAGACGGTTGGATTCCTGAACCCAAATATATCCCATCGTGTTTCCCAGGTACTTGGCTGCAACGACGACGCGCTGGTGAAATCCTAACTCTTCCATCGCCTGTACCCGGATCGGATCCGTATGTTTCTCGAGCTGGTGGACGATGCCCTCTTTTTTCAGTCGATCGATGATGAAGACCGGACATTTTTTCGTGAGGATTGTCTTTAGCTGTGTTTGATCGAACTTATTCGAAGAGGAACTGTATGAAATCAGTTCGAAATTTTTGTTTTCAATGATGACGGGATTGCCTAATTTTGAGCTGATCAATTCCGTCGCTTTATGAATGTCTTCTGTTTGGAGGATGATATCAAGTGCTTCCATAGGAATCTTACCTTTCCACGAGTGTTTGTGATTCCTATTATAGCGTTAAATCCCTCAATAAAAAATGAAAAGCTCCCCCTGATCGGGAGAGCTCATCGTGTTCGATTTATTCCTCATCCATAAATGGATAGGTAATGTCTGTTGTTGGCGCAAAGTTTTCTTTGATGATACGAGGACTGGTCCAGCGAATCATGTTGAAAATAGAGCCTGCTTTATCGTTTGTACCTGATCCGCGTGAACCGCCGAATGGTTGTTGGTTGATCACGGCACCTGTTGGTTTATCGTTGATGTAGAAGTTACCAGCTGCACCGGATAGGCGGCGTTCCAAGTGCATGATCGCTTCACGATCTTGTGCAAAGATTGCACCCGTTAAGGCATACATGGAAGCAGTATCCACGGAAGTCAGTGTTTCTTCTAATTGTTCGTTTTCATATACATAGATCGTTAATACAGGTCCGAAAATTTCTTCGGTCATCGTTTTGAAGTTTGGATTCGTTGTCACGATGACAGTCGGTTGAACGAAGTATCCAACAGAATCATCATACGTACCACCGGCAATGATTTCAGCTTCTTCAGAATCAGCCGCATAGTCGATGTAGCTTGTGATGGAATCAAAGGCAGCTTTGTCAATGACCGCACCCATGAAGTTTCTGAAGTCTCTGACATCCCCTACTTTAAGCTTCGCCGTTTCTTCCACGACACCATTTTTCACTTCTTCCCACATGCTTGCTGGGATATAGGCACGTGAAGCTGCTGAACATTTTTGACCTTGGTATTCGAATGCACCACGAACAAGTGCAGCGACTACTTTGTCTGCTTGTGCCGTTTCGTGAGCGAAGACAAAGTCTTTACCGCCTGTTTCCCCAACTAAACGAGGATACGATTTGTAGTTTGTGATGTTTTCCCCGACTGTTTTCCAAATCGTCTGGAACACGCTTGTTGATCCAGTGAAGTGGAATCCGGACATGCGTGGGTCTGTTAATACGACTTCTGACACTTGTGAACCACGAGATGGGACGAAGTTAATAACGCCTTTTGGTAGTCCAGCTTCTTCTAAAATACGCATAAAGTAGTAGTTTGATAGTATAGCCGTTGTTGCCGGTTTCCAAACGACCACGTTCCCCATAATAGCAGGAGCAGACGGTAAGTTTCCACCGATCGCTGTGAAGTTAAATGGAGAGATCGCTAGTACGAAACCATCTAATGCACGGTATTCTAAACGATTCCAGATGTTTTTCATGCTGTCCGGCTGCATTTGATAGATTTGGTTCGCATAATCAACGCCAAAGCGTAAGAAGTCTGCTAATTCTTGTGCAGCATCGATTTCCGTTTGGTACGCTGTTTTGGATTGACCTAACATCGTTGCAGCATTGATGACATCACGGTATGGACCAGAAATTAAGTCAGCCGCTTTCAAGAAGATGGATGCTCTGTGTTGCCATGGCATATTGGACCAAGAATCCTTCGCAGCCATTGCCGCTTCTACTGCATCGCGCAGCTCTTTTTCACCAGCTTGGGAGAAGTTAGCCAACACATGTTTGTGATCATGTGGCATCACCACTTGCTTCACTGTATCTGTCTTGATTTTCTCGCCATTGATGATGACCGGGATCTCAACCTCGATACCAGCTTGGCGCACTAATTCAGCTTTTAACGTTTCTCTTTCTTTCGTACCTGGGGCATATGTATTACCAGGCTCATTTGTAGGTGTTGGGATATTGTAAATTCCGTTACTCATTCTCTTCACATTCCTTTCTGATTTCAATCTGTCTGGATGTTACTTGCTGAAAATTCCTTTTAATGCGAATGCGATGTTTGCCGGCCGTTCCGCCAGACGTCGCATGAAATACCCGAACCAGTCCTCGCCATATGGCAGGTAAATGCGGACGGTGTATCCTTTTTCCAACAATTCGGATTGCAGTTGGTTCCGCATTCCGTAAAGCATTTGGAACTCGAAGCGGTCATTCGGGATATTGTGTTCTTTCACTAATCCGATGGTGTAATTGATAATCGCTTCATCATGGCTTGCGATCGCTGTATAATGGCCGTTCAAGAGCTGCTTCTTGATGAGATGCTTCAGATTGTCATCCACCTTTTTCTTCTCCTGGAACGCCACTTTACCCGATTCATTATATGCACCCTTCACAAGCCTCAAATAAGGGGAACACTGATTGAGATCATCCACATCCTTCTCTGAAACATAGAGATAAGATTGGATTACCGTCCCCACATTGTCGTACTTTTGACAGAGCTTCTTGTAAACGTCAAGGATGGCATGGCACCTCGAGGAATCCTCCATATCGAGAGTGACCGTGATTCCGCTTTCTTTTGCCTTCGCAAGAATCAACTCCATACTTTCCATGACAAGATCTTGACTGATATCCAATCCCAGGGAAGTCAGCTTGACAGAGATTTCAGTCTCCAGCCCATGATAGGCAATGGCACTGATACTCTCGATACATCGTTGGACATTCTCCCTCACCACCTCTGTGGAATCGACGAACTCACCAAGATGATCGACCGTAACCTGGAATCCCTCTTCGTTCAATTGCGTAATCAATGGAATCGCCTGTGCAAAGGTTTCTCCCCCTACAAGCTTATTAGCCCCAAATCTTGATCCCCACCGTTTGGCCATCTTATCCAACGCCTTATTGTGAGAAAGAAACAAGAAAAAACGCTTACTGATTGCTTCCATGATTACAACACCTCCTTATAGTGACTGTTACCTCAAGTGCAGGGTGATTAAACGAAGAAATGTAAATCTTAAGTAAATTATAGCGAGAATCAATGACACGAAACAACGTGCTAACAACACAAACATTTCAGTGCTGATTTATGGTGTAAACACAAAAGGGGAGATGTTGAATAGGTAATCAAATGAAAAAACAACGAGCTTAAACGTGGAGACTTCATCCGAATTATAGGGTTAAGAATCCCTGTAACATTACTCATATCCGCATAAAGTAGTTGTTGATCATTCACACCTATCCATTTCACCCCCACATTTATTCCTCTTTCTCATCATTTTTCTTCCGCAGCTTCGGCAGGCTCATCGCCTTGAGCTCCCTTTCTTCAAAGAAGTTTCCGATCCTCGTCATGATGAACGTGACAATGGTGGCGAAAATGACAATGGAATAAAATCCTGCTCCAATGCCGATTCCGATACCACCCACGTAGAAAATCATCGCAGCGGAAGTGAGGCCTTTCACCCGCAGTCCATCTTTCAGGATCACGCCTGCACCTAAGAAGCCGAGCCCTGATACAATTTGGGCAGCAAGACGGAGTGGATCCATCATTTTTCCGCTATCAGGTTGACTGAGCATCTCGGCGCCTTCGATTGAGACGATCGTGATCAATGTACATGCCACCGATACGTATGTATAAGTTTTTAAACCGGCTGGCTTATTTTTTGATGACCGGTCCCATCCAATGATGAATCCCAACACCGCACTCACTACAATCCGGAAGTAAATATCATGCTGCCAGAAAAAATCCGTTAATTCATTTATCATGCCGGCATCCTCCTTAAATAAAAAAGAGACCCCTCCACGAAACGAATGCAGATTTTCTCCGCTTATTATGAAAAATCATACCGTTCGCTTCAGAAGTGTCTCTACTATACCTTCTATCAGGATTCATTTCTAAGAATATTCTTTTTATCGTACACCCATTTTTCACTCATTTCAATGAATAAAGTGAAATCTCTGTAAAATTTCTATTTTCACATAATTAACATGATATCTTTATTGCCGTGCCAACATCCATCACAATTTAGCGTAACGATGAGAAAAATAAAAAGCATCCAGTATCTCAATAAAAAAGACTAGATAAAAATGAGCGTTGTCCAAAATTGAGGTCAGACCCTCGGTACATTAATTCTCCACCGTGCCGAGGGTCTGACCCTAACTTTTAACCTTTATCTTCCGTATAACTGTGCTTGCTATTGGTCAGCCTCTGTAAATCTTCTCGATAAAATGCATCCTTCAATTCCTGCATCTTAAACGGAATGATAGGTGAAAGATAAGGAACGCCTATCGATTTCAGACTCACCATATACAGTATTAAAATGGTTGTTCCAATGATGATTCCATTAAAACCAAAAAAGTTAGCCGTTAATAAAAATACTATTCTTAAGGTGGCATCAGGTCCCACCAGTCCTCTGTTAGCTCCCAAGAAACTGGAAAGAGCGGTTATCCCTATGACGATCAGACTGACGGGGTGGATTAATTTGGCGGTGACCGCTGTTTCGCCAATGACGATGGTCCCGATTAAAGACACCAATATGACCGCGCTCTGTGGAAGACGAAACGAAACATCTACTAATATTCTGACCAAGAATAAAAGAATGGCGATTTCCCAAAAGGTTGGCAATAGCTCATCGTTTGAAATGATTGCTTTCGAAATCTTGTTGGGTAAGTCATCTTTATGAAAATTGGCTAACGCTATGTAAACCGCTGGCAGGTACACCCCTAATAGAAAGGCGATAAAACGGATGATTCGGCTCGTAAATCTGCCCATGGATATGTGGTAATCATCAGGTGCCTGAATAAAATCTATAAATAGAGCAGGAGCAATGATGGCGAAAGGGTACCCGTCCACAATCACTACCACTCTTCCTTCAAATAAGGATGAAACTGCCCCATCAATTCGTTCTGAATGTCTTAGCCGGGAAAAAAATGTTTTTGGTTTTCCTTCTAGTACTTCCTCCACTACTCTTTCACTCAGGACATACTTTACGGTAAGACTGTGTAGCCTCTTTTTGACTTTTTTTAATATCCCTTTATCGACAGTACCTTCTATATATAAGATGGAAACAGATGTTGGTGAAGTGGAGCCAATCTCTACTGTTTCCACACACAAATCCGGCGTTTTTAATGAACCTCTGATCAAATTAATATTTGTTTTCATCTTTTCTGTTAATCCAATTTGCGGACCTCTTACCGAACGTTCTCCGATTGACGCTTCGACGCTTCTTTCTGCCCATTTTGGAGATGGGATTATGATTCCTTCTCGAGTCCCGTTAATCAGCAAAACTGTATTTCCTTGTACAATGGCATCGGTCAATTCTTGATACTGAGTTGTCGTTTTTACATCTGCCGATTCAACTATTCTTCCCATGATTTGATCGATGAGTGATTCATTAAAATCTTCTCCCTTAAATGGTTCCAATAACGGCTTGACCACGTAATCCTGAATAAGGTCTACATCGATTATTCCGTCCAGATAGACAACATTCATTTCAAGGGAACCTTCGCAACCCGCCTTTATGTTTCTTACGATAAGGTCAGATGTATCGTGAAAGGTGTTCTTTATGTTTTTAATGTTTTCTTTTAAGGACATTTCTATTTTAGGCATCCTTCATCCTCCCTAAAAGTTAGTATGAGGAGTTGTCAAGATACTATACTTTGTGAAGAAAAGCTAAAATAACAAGCTAAATAAGGCAATAACCAGAGACACCTGGCTATTGCCTTGTTCGTTCAATAATCATATTTCTAACACAATATGAAAACTTAGATTCTACTCTCATTTTTCAATCTCCAAAATACAACAACAAAAGCGTATCCTTCTATTCGAGATACCCTAAGATGTCATTCCAAACGTCCCTCTTTTCCGGACAGTCCTGAATCCTATAGATTCATATAACTTTATGGCTCCGGGATTGTTTTGATTCACGTGGAGGACGACGGATTTCATTCCATCTTGTCGGAGGTCTTCTAAGCATTTACAAGTCAATACAGCAGCAATCCCTCTTCCCCGCCACTCCGGAATCACACCCACTTGAATGATATACCCGATTGTATCTGTCTCCTGATCGGTAGCAATGAACCCTACCGCCTGGTCATTGACAGTCGCGATATAGGACCTTTCCGGTAGAAAATCAGAACCGGACGATATCCACTCCACCCACTTCTCCCTCGGCCACCCTGGAAAACCGGGACGGTCCTTAAATGAGGCTTCGTACACTTCATAAAATGGCTCTTTCAATGATGGTGACCAACTTTTGAAAGTCAAAGGAAAAGATGTTTCGATTCTGGGGATGTGTGTTAAAGAGTGTTCCATCACATATTCTTGGAATACCAACTCAAACCCCTTTTGTTGGTATTCCTGAATGATATCATCTGTTATGTTTTCACATTTAATGTTCGTCACGTCGTTCATCCATTTCGGCCTCCGTTCCATTCGATTTAAATTTACACACCTTGATAATCTGAAGATACCACGCCCTTTGCATCAGGTCTACGCTTTTAGGTAAGTCTGCTGATTCATCGATTTGGAGACTGTGGACATCAACACCCATTGACATTTTACAAACAATTTTATATTATGTTTATAAATTAACAAACAAATTTTAAATAAGTTTGTATAATAATTTCGTATAAGATAAAAAGAATAGGACGTGTTAAGGAATGGAGCTTTCCAACTTGTTTTGGAGTGCCTCTTTGGAAGAAATGAAAAGAGGTTTTATAGAAGAAGAAGATTCCTTTATCTGTCTTATGTGCGGAGAGATCATTGAAAAAGGCATGGTCTATCCTTACGAAGATAAATTTTACCTCGCCGAAAAATATATGGGTGTTCATATTGAGGGTACGCACCTATCTGTATTCGATTATTTAATTGGAATGGATAAAAAACTCACGGGTCTTACCGATCACCAAAAACGGTTATTGACCCTCTTTTATCAAGGGAAAAATGACAAAGAAATCAAAGAAGAATTGGATATCGGGAGTGCGTCCACTATCCGGCATCACCGGTTTGCTTTAAAAGAAAAGGAGCGTCAGGCCAAGACCTTCCTGACCATGATGGAATTGCTGAAAGAGAAAGACGAAAATGCCCCGACGTTTGTCCCTGTTCATAAGACAGCCACCATGGTAGACGAACGGTACAACATTACACAGACCGAACAGGAGCAAATCGTGAAGAAGTACTTCTCTGACGGGGCATTGACGACATTCCCCCCAAAGGAAAAGCAAAGGCTGGTCATTCTTCGTGAGATTTCTAAACAGTTGAAGAAAGACGATATGTACGATGAAAAAGAATTAAATCATGTATTAAAAGGCATTTATGACGATTATGTGCTTATCAGAAGATATCTCGTCGAATATGGGTTTATAGACCGTAAATCCGACGGAAGCAAGTACTGGTTAAAGAAGTAAAGAACGAACAGGAGGTCTTAACATGGATCGTAAAAGAGAGTTAAAACAACAGTATAAAGAAACACCGGTTGAAGCAGGTGTCTTTCAAATCTTGAATCAGCAAAACAATAAAATCTATATCGGAAGCACGAAAAACCTGAAGACCCTGAACGGGATCAAGTTCATGCTTGAAAACAATGGATTCACCACCAGCAAAGCGTTACAAACCGAATGGAACCAGTTCGGGAAAGACGCTTTTACATTCGAGCTGTTGGAAAAACTGAAAAAGAATGATGATCCATATGTCACTGAAAAAGAAGCTCTGGATGAGTTGGAAGAAAAGTGGTTGGAGAAACTGCAGCCGTATGGAGAACGGGGGTATAATCAGAAGTAGATACGTTGATCATACAAAAACGCTCAGGATGAGCGTTTTTGTTCATGCCATGTGTTGGTTTATTCTTATTGAACATTCAAATTATACTTTTTCATTAACTTATCCAAAGGACCATTAAAACCTTTCCACTCACCGTCCTCGAATATTTCTAACACTTTCCCTTTACCTGATATAAACTCAAAGGTCTTATCGTCATCTTTGTAGGTGGTAATTGGCAGCTTAACTTTTAAGGATGTGATGTGATCATTGTGCGATAAGAATCTTTCGTAATCAGAAGCCTCATCAGTTCCTTTTCTTACTTGATCACCTATCAATGAATAGATGATGGAGTCCTCTAATTCTGCAGCCAATTCTCTTTGTTGATACAACGTCTCAAATACTTCACGAAACGTTATAATTTTTGTTTCGGTGACAATTTTTTTATTATGTTCGAATGAGTACAATTTAACTGAAGCTATTATAGTATGTAGATTTGCCAGTATGGCGACTAGAAGAATCACACTCAATATTATCCTTAGTTTTTTCATAGATTTGCTCCCCTGTCTTTAGGATTTTTGCATTTATTCCCCTAAAAATAAAGAAACAGCTGAACCATATATAGATTCCATAGTGAATGGGCCACCATCGCAGGCAGGATCGATTTGGTTTTATACGTTGTGAATGTTAAAAGGAATCCCCCCAGTAACGTAATCATCCAAATATCCGATGGGTGGATAAGTCCGAACAAGATCGATGTGATTCCGACTGCCCAAAACGGCTTTACAAATCGCAATAGAATTGTCAGCAAAATGCCCCTGAACACAATTTCTTCCGTTATCGGTGTAAGAATCGCTACATCGATTGTCTGCCCCCAGGTGCTGGCATGAAGCATATGATTATTGAAGTAGAACATAAAATATTTGTCCAGAATCACTTCAAAATAGAGGCAAAGGTGCAGCAGGATGTACGGAAGCATAAACGTTATAAGAATCCATATATAGGTTCCCGACTTCTTAAAGGCTTTGACGTTCAACAGCGGAGCGATGAAGGTTCGGATATCCTTGTAACACAGAGTCACGACCATAAAATAAGTAAACCATATGAGTCCCTTGACTCCTTCGTATGTAACACCATGAAGTGGGAATTTATTAATCAAATAGCCTGGAACCGCCAACATGATCAGATAGATCCATAGGGTTTTGATTCTAATTTTTGATGAGCCTTCCTTAACAGGTAAGTGTTCGCTTGCAGGTAAGCTGTTTAGCATGGAAATCTCCCCCACCCGGTAATAACTTTTTCTCTAGAATGATTTTATGTAAGCCTTTCTCGTCCGTATCGCATGGCTTTATTATGGATCATGTCTCGCTCTCCTCCTTCCATCTAATACCAATTATTTCAAATTACATTTTCATATTCAAGAGAAATTAACACAATAAAAGGGGCTTACCCTATTCTGGATTAGCCCCTCATTACCACTTCTTACTCTTTGATGTCCAGTCCGACCCCCACTCCATCAATGTCTATTTCTTTCATGCCTTCACGCTTTTCAAATGTCATTCTCTTGATTAATAGGCTGCTTTGCAGTAAGTCTTCAAATTGCTCCACTACCTCTTTCATTGATTTATCAACATCCAGCACAAGATGCACACGCTCTTCCACAGGCAGGTTCAGTTCTTTTCTGTATTGCTGAACGGCGCGAACAAGCTCCCGGGCTTTCCCTTCTTTCCGCAGATCCTCTGTGATGGTTGTATCCAGGAAAACACTGAAGGTTGTGTTTGAAGCCATTTCCAACCCTTTATGTGTTTTTTGATGAACGATGAGATCCTCTTTCTCGACTGATACCTTTTCCCCGGTTGGAGACTCAAAGTCAAGATGCCCTTGTTCTACAACCTTACTTGCTTCTTCATGATCTAACGATTGTAAATGTTTCTGCACAAGGCCCACGAGCTTACCGAGTTTCGGACCGGCAGTCGGGAAGTTCAGCTTTAATTCATATTGCACGGAATCTCCTGCTTGGTCCTGAAATTCTACATTCTTTACATTGATTTCATCTTGAATGATGTATTCGTACTTCCTAAGTAATTCCGTATCATCCTTCGCTCCCACTACCGTAAGCCTGGATAGAGGCTGCTTTGTTTTGATATTCGTCGTATTACGGGCAGACCGGGCAAGTTCGACTACTTGTAAGACGCGATCCATTTCCGTTTCCAATGCTGGATTGATGTCTTCTTGATTTACTTTAGGAAAATCGGACAGATGGACACTTTCATTGGTCAAGTATATATGGATATCCTCTGCAATGAACGGAGTGAATGGTGCCAGCAACCGGCTAACATTTACTAATACCTTATATATAGTATGGTAAGCAGCCAATTTATCTTCATTCAGCCCTTCGCTCCAGAAACGTTCACGTGATCTGCGGATATACCAATTGCTGACTTGATCAACCAGGATGGATAGTTCCCTTGCCCCAGCGGTAAAGTCATATAGATCTAAATGGTCCGTTACGTTTTTGATAACCGAATTCAGTCGGGACAACATCCACTGATCGAGTAGAGACGGAGTTCCAGCCTCGTGTTGATCAGGGTCGAACCCATCGATCACTGCATACAGGGTGTAAAAGGAATGAACATTATTCAGCGTGTCGACCAGTTTCGATTTTGCCTGGCTGACGACGTTTTCTGAGAAGCGTTTGTTATTCCAAGGGGCACTATCTGCAAGCAATGCCCATCTGAGAGCATCTGCCCCGAACTTCTCAACGAGATCCATTGGATTGATGACATTCCCTTTGCTTTTAGACATTTTTCGTCCGTCTTCATCCAGTATGTGCCCGAGTGATAACACACGCTTATATGGGGCTTTTCCTGTGAAGAGGGAGGAAACCGTCAACAGGCTGTAGAACCAGCCCCTCGTTTGGTCCACTCCTTCGGCAATCACATCTGCCGGGAATTGCTGATGAAACAATTCTTCATTCTCAAATGGATAATGATACTGTGCAAACGGCATCGAACCACTGTCAAACCAGACATCGATGACTTCTTTCGTCCTGTTCATTTCATGGGAACAAGATGGACATTCCACGATGACCTCATCGACATAGGGTTTATGAAGTTCAAGATGGTCCTGCCAACCCCTGATCGCATGTTCTTTTAGATCCTGAATGCTTCCCGGGACATACTGATGATCACATTCCCCGCAAATCCAAACGTTCAGTGGTGTTCCCCAATAACGGTTCCTTCCCAGGTTCCAATCCACCATATTCTCAAGGAATTTCCCAAACCTTCCTTCTTTCATATGGTCCGGATACCATTCGACGGATTGGTTGTTCTTTAAGATGGTCTCTTTTATGGCCGTTGTCTTGATGAACCAGCCTTCCATTGCGTAATAAAGGAGTGGTGAGTCACAGCGCCAGCAGTGTGGATAGCTGTGTTCATACTTCTCCTTGGAAAAGAGAAGATTACTATCCGCCAGCATCTTGATGATCTTCACATCGCTGTCCTTTGTGAATTCTCCTGCAAGAGGCTCGAATTCGTTGGTATAACAGCCTTTTTCATCGACAATATTGACAAAATCCAATCCACTTTCCTTGATTGCATGGTAATCATCTTCCCCGTGAGCGGGAGCCAGATGAACAATCCCGGTTCCGCTGTCATCGGTCACAAATGATGCCGCAATCACTTCATGCCCCCGATCAAGCGCAAGATTGTTGAACGGCGGCTGATACGAAACCCCTACAAATTCGTGGCCCTTATGCTCACTGACCCATTCGAAATCGTCTCCCAACACATCGATCACAAGGTTCTTTGCCAGGATATACGTCTCTTCACCCCGTTTGGCTTTCACGTAATCCACATCTTCATGGACGGCGAGGGCCACATTGGCAGGAAGCGTCCAAGGTGTTGTCGTCCACCCTAGAAAGTATTCATGCTCTTTTCCTTCCACCTTAAATTTAGCTGTCGCGGATAAATCTTTTACATCCTTATATCCTTGAGCTACCTCATGGGAACTGAGGGAGGTTTGGCAGCTCGGGCAATAAGGTGCGACCCGATGCCCTTGATAAAGCAACCCTTTTTCATGGATTTTCGAAAGAATGTGCCAGACACTTTCGATGTAATCATTCTGAAGGGTAACATAGGGATCATCCATATCCACCCAGTATCCGATTGCCTCCGTAAAGGTGCGCCACTGCCTCTCATAATCGAACACACTCTTTTTACATTCTTCAATGAATTTCTCAACACCGTATTCCTCGATTTCTTGTTTACCGGACACGCCGATTTTCTTTTCGACGCCCAGTTCCACCGGGAGACCGTGTGTGTCCCAGCCTGCCTTACGTTTGACTTGATATCCACGCATGGTCTGATACCTCGCGACAAAATCTTTGATCACACGCCCCAGAACGTGACCGGCATGCGGTAGCCCATTGGCAGTCGGAGGTCCTTCATAGAAGACGAACGACTTTTGCCCTTCTCGGTTTGTCACTGACTTTTCAAAAATATGATTCGAATTCCAGAATTCCTGGATCCGCTGCTCTCTTTCGACCGACTTTTCGTTTACATTCACCTTTTTCATGTCATCACCCTCTATTTTTTTGTAAATAAAAAAACCCGCCCCTAACCAATGTTAGGGACGAGTTGTTACCCGCGATACCACCCTGATTCTATCCATAAACTGTATTTCAAGTTTACGTGACAGCACTCATGCAACGTACAATCATACGCGTTCCTTATAACGGCGGAAGCCCGTCAAAGCTTAAAGTACCTTCAGCTTTGCTTCTCGGAGAGGATATTCAATATGATCTGAACGTTGACTTCCACCAAATCGTCAACTCTCTGTAGAACAGATTCCATACCTACTCGTTCTCGTCATGGAATGTAAGTGATCCAATATATGTTAGAACAAATGTAAATGATACAGGTTAAATTTGTCAATATTTTATTTTATTATAGACGGTGCTTCATCCATTTATTCACTATTCTTTACTAACGTATGAACTTATGTATATAATAAAAGTAGTTAAGTACACTAAAAAAGGAGCCTGACGGCAATCAGGACTCCTCCACAACATAAACTGCATCGAAAGTGCAGCGGCTCACTTTAGAGTCAATCGAAACGAAGTAATCATCAATGATCCTCATGAGCGGTGGGGACGATGGTTACTTCTTTTTTTGTGTAACCGCGACAATTGCTACAATCAATGTTCCAAAGGCAATCATGATTTGTAATACATCTCCTACAGCAATCATTAGCGTATCACCTCCCTTCACTCGGGAGTGTGAGCCGCTACCCCATCTTCCGTATTATGTTGTGTACTTCCATTATATCACAGGCAAACGCGTGTTTGCTCCCTTCCGAATGGACCAGTCTAAAAATTTGGAGGGGGCACGCTTCATACATTCTTAGAAGAATATTTTATAGTGAATTTAAGCGTACACCGGCGGTTTCATGATGAAATTCAACCTGAATGGTCTCTCAATGAACACAATGAAACATTTTTAGTTCTAAAGTAATGGTACAATATACACCGTTCACTGTGAATGGATCGATCTCCTTCAAGGAGTGAAAATGAAATATAATCTCGGCGATATTGTAGAATTTGAAGATGAGTTGTTCACCATATTCTGGATCTACGATTCTGAATATGTGGAATTGAGTTCGGGAGACAAGAAGTGTGTGTTAGCGAAAGCGGAAGAAATCAGGTTGGTTAAAGCGAAGTAATATGAAGCTGTTTGGATTTAAATAGCACTATTTACGGAGTTCATCCATCTCAGTGCAACATTTTTTAGCGTGGCCTGTCGCAACCGGGACCCTGTTTCTCACGGTTCTTGCAGTACCGATCATCGGTGTGACTGCAGCCAACATTTCAACCGTAATCGGACAGAACGACAAAGAAATCGGTCGATCGGATTGAGTGGAGAAGCTGCAACAAGATATATGGTGATCCACCCCATCATAAACAACTGGGTCTGCCCCACAGCATTCCGCCAATGGACTGTGGGGCAGACTCGTAACCATTTCCCCGTCGGATTTTAGTCTTCCCCCTGTATCGGTAACACCGTAGAATCCTTGATCTCCCTCAACGCCAAGCTCGTTTGAATCTTCGTGATCCCCATCTCATTCAGCCTTCTGATGAAGAGCTCCAGCCCCTTGCGATCCTTGCAGGCCACCTTTAAGAGATAATCATATTCCCCGGTCAAGCAATGACATTCCAGGACCTCTTCCATAGATTCCAATGTCTCCTCCACTGCTTCCAGTTTTTCTGTTCGATGTTCATTCGTGCTCATAAACACGAAGCATAGTAAGTCAAACCCCAGTTTTTCATGGTTTAGAATGGCTACCTGCTTTTTGATATATCCTTCCATTTCCAACCGTTTGATTCTTGCGTGTACGGCTGGTGCAGATAAATTGACACGCTTCGATAATTCCAGATTACTGAGTTGGCCATCCTTTTGAAGCAAATCCAAAAGCTTGAGATCCATTTGGTCCAGAACCCTGCTTACAATCGATTCCATTCTCCATCCACCCTTTTCAATTGTTCCAAAAACCACTGATAAAACGATGTATAAATGAATTTTAATAATCTAAATAGCTATTAAACTTTCATTTTTTTCGATTAATCCTAATTATACAAGATGTTCTTTTGTATTTTCAGTAAAATGTTAAAATTATTCTTATAGACAATGTCATTGTGCACAATGGCTCTTTGAAAAGGGGCTAAATGACGTGAAATATTATTATCTATTGTTACTGACAAGTCTTCTCTGGGGAGGCAATTTCATTGTGGGTAAAACCCTTGTGGAACATGCATCTCCGGGAACGTTGACCATATTAAGATGGGCGATCGCCATCGTCTGCCTGTTCCCGATTGTCTGGTGGAAAGAAAAGAAGCTGCTTCCACCCATTCAATCGATCCTGCCGTTATTTTTCATGGGCCTGACGGGGGTAGCCCTTTTTCAAGCACTGCAATTCATGGCGTTGGAAAAGACATCTGCCACCAATGTGGGCCTGATCTCCACGTTAAATATGTTCTCCATTGCCGGAATCTCTTTTATTTTTCTGAAGGAAAAGATGAACGCATTTCAACTGTCATCCATGTTCCTCTCGCTCTTTGGCGTGTTGCTTGTCCTGTCCAAAGGGAATGTAGAGATGGTCTATTCCCTGCAAATTAATGAAGGGGATCTCTTTATGCTGGCTGCGGTTGTCATGTGGGGGATCTATTCCGTTTGCAGTAAATGGGCAATGAAGACCGTCACTCCTATGATGTCCATTTTATACTCCGGACTATTTGGCCTTCTCATCCTTCTTCCTTTTAATCTTTCTACGTTCCGGGTGACCAATATTGACGCTTCATTCGTGCAGTCAATCTTATATACCGGTGTGATTTCCACCGTTATATGCATGGTCTTATGGAATATCGGGGTGAATAACCTGGGGCCGAGTACTTCAGGATTGTTCTTGAACTTCAACCCCGTTTTCACCGCCTTATTGGCCTTCGCTTTTCTTGGGGAAAAGATGAATGGACTACAAGCTGTCGGCAGCATCATTGTCATAGCAGGATGTGTCTTGTTCTCTCTTTTCAAGTCCAAATCTGGCATTATTATCAAAGAAACCGGGATCAGAGTCCCTACAAAAATGGTATCAAGTAAATCTGTCAAGACTTCATAAAAAGAAGCGGTATGGGGGTCCTTTTTGAGGTGCTTAAACCAACATTAAAGGCTATAATGATATGCTGACAGCAAATATTAGCAAAGAAGACTCGCCAATTGACGAGTCTTCTTTGCTTAAAGGGAAGAAAGCTTGCATACCGCCTTCCACATGAAGATCCTTTAGGGGAAGGCGAAAATCGCCCCTACATTTCGTAGGAGCGATGAGACGCATTACTTTTCAGCTGAGATGATCAAGAACATAGGTCTGCGGAGTTCGTCTTTCATTTCAGGCACAGTTTCTACCATTTCGTCAGAGGGAATCGGTTCTTTCATTTTCCTTATATTAAAGCCTGCATGTAGTAAATCATTGACATAAGTAGAAAATGTACGGTGATATTTTACAACATTTTCAGTCAGGAACGTTGTTTCACGTATGCCTTCTAATTGGTAATGATCAACGGGCCAATGTAAACGATTCCCTTTGTCATCACAATACCAATCTTGTTCCTTTCGGGAAGTGAACATTGGATGTTCAACCGAAAATATAAAAGAACCTCCCGGCTGTAAACTATCATAGATCTTTTTACATATTTCTCCAAAGGACTCAATATAGTGAAAAGCCAATGAACTGATCACTACATCAAATTGGGAATTAGAAAAATCAATGTCTTCGATTGGCATCTTAATATATGAAATGAAAGAATCATTCGTCATTTCACGGGCTTGTTGAAGCATGTTTTCAGATATATCTACTCCAATAACAGATCTTGCTTGCTGTTCACGAGCATAGCGACAATGCCAGCCAAAACCGCATCCCAAATCAAGGACACTCTTATTTCGGAGCTCGGGTAAAAGCTCTTTTAATACGTGCCATTCTCCCGCGCCTTCAAGACCTTTAACGGAACGTTCCATATTTTTATATTCAGAAAAAAAATTCACATTATCATACTTATTTTGCTTCATACTATGCCCAACTCCTACTTAATTAGTTAGCCTCCAAAATTTAATACAAATCAAATTGAGGAGGCAATCTATATTCTTCTAACCATCTCTTTCACCTCGTTTATTCGTACTTCAACTAAAATGACTTTACACACATCAAAGACACAGTGCCATTTAGATCAAGGACAAATGTATACAACATCGTCTTCACATGAATGTATACTACCTATTGCCACCTGGACAACTTATGAAGGTTTTTTACATACATCCCTGCCATAAACTTCGGTAAACCCATTTCGATACATTTATTCTTTACAAATTGTTTCATTTCTTCTACTGTGATGTCTTTTTGAGTGAATTCCCCTTCTTCATAACAATGCTTACAGTACATCGAACTTCTTTCTGAATTCTTCTCAGTACCGCGGTCTTCCATTTTCTTTAAGGGCATGGCACAACTCTGACATTTTTTATATTCTTTCATTTTTCCACCTCACTATTTAACATTACGCTTCCAACGTTTTATAGATTTTTTTTACTCTTTTTGGTTGAGGCGCCGTCAGATAGGGTTCTCTTTTTCGTAACACATTCAGAAACCCCTCTCTATTTTCATCTGTAACAGCTACCATTGTGCTTTCAGCGTGCTGAGGCACTTCTTTTGTTCTACAATTCTCAAGGTGCTGGAGTAAGAATGGAAAAATCGCGTCATTATTTTCCTTATTAACCGCGGCGAGCTTCGCAAGAGTTAGAACACCTTTATCAATCGTAATGACCGAACCCATTTTCATGGCACTCTTTATTGTGTGAAGATGAGCCATGATCGTTTCTGAAGATTCCTCAGTAATCGTTGATAATGCTGTCATTCCACCCCATACTAATCGATTATTACGGCTTTTCAGCAACTCTATAAAGGTCTGAGCATACTTACTTATTAGTTCTGGTTTAACTTGTCCGATTTCATACGCTACTTTGATACAGTCATGTTGAACCTTTTTATCTTTGCTAGACAGGCCTTCAATAATCTCTTCTATACCTGCATGATTTTCTTCATTAGCTAACGTGTGTGCCAGCTCAATATTGGGCTCTTCGTCATTTCTATTGAGCTGGGAAGCTAATTGATTCACTACTGACACGTTGATCCCCCCATTTATTAGAATTGATTCATATTGATACCGTATCACACGTAAGCCGACACCATTATGTCGTATTTCTTAATATTTATCATATATTTTTTTTGCTCTTTCTTTCATAATCTCCCTAATATGTTCTGGCTCAAGAACTTCTATTTCGGATCCGAGACTAAAGATCATACGATAGACCCATTCATCTTCCGGGAATGATTCAGTCAGATAAACCCACCCGTCATCACCGAATTCTACAGAATCTAAATCGACATAATCCTCCAACTCATTTAAGGCATGTTGAGTGAACTTTAGTTTGATGGTAACCATTTCACGATTGTGCTGGTAAAAGCTTTCATGTTCGCTTCGTTCTCTTTGCTCAATTGGTTTAGACGTACGTTTCATGTTTTGCATTCTGCCTAATTTAAACAACCGATATTCATTTCTTAGTGTACAAAAAGCATACACATACCATTTATTGATCTTTAGAATTAACGTAACAGGTTCAATTTCTCTTTCTGTATAGCGTCCATTAATATCTATATATTGAAAAGCAATGACTTTATTGGCTTCAATCGATTGTTTGATCATATTTATTTTTTCTTTCCTTTTTTCAGTCGGTCCCCAGCCACCGAAATCTAACCAAACGGGTGAAGTTTGCTGAACGTTCCCATTTGACTTTATGGATGTCAGCTTTTCAATAATTTGTTTTAATTGGTTATCATCATAGGTTTTATAGACACCATTTAATGCAGTGAGCAGCAATTCATATTCTACATCATTAAATAATCCTGTACTGATTTTGTATTCCTCAAGAATTCCATAGCCGCCGTTCGAACCTTTATATGAAACAATCGGAATACCCGCCAGGTTAATTGAATCGATATCTCTTTGAATCGTCCGTACAGAGACCTCGAACTCTTCGGCTAGCTTTTTTGCTGTTATTCTATTGGTATTTAACAACTTGATGATCATCGCCAGTAGTCGCTCTACCTTCATGTTTCATTGCTCCATTTATGTATGATTTGATTAGGTTTAAGGTTACTAATTTCCCGCTATATCTTGCTATATTAATAATTTACCACATATACCCGGGTCCTTATCGTCCTAATCCGTCCGTTGTCTTACAATCGTATATCTAGACACCGACTATGATGCAATATACACCATTCAATTTCAACATCATAAAAAGAATAAAATAATGTTTCACTATATGCCCCTGCGTAAATATTTTTCAATCTGCCCGGCAAAAATCAGATTGACTGTTAAGACACAACAATAGAAAACATAAGAATAGGATGTCTTCCACGTTTTAAATTGGAAAACGTCAAAGTATTCTGCTGAAATCCATTCGAGCACAACAAGAATGAAGCCATACAATAAAATAGAAACAACCTTGTTTGGCTTCCATTTTCGATAGAAGTGAATGAAAAGGATGATTGGGATGGGGTATACGACTATTTGCAGAATGGAGTCATAAAATTCCCCATGCCCATAATCGAGTGTGTCATAAAAATCCAGTGGTGGTTCTGCCAGCATTCGATCCCCTATTGTTCCAAGTAAAATGTTAAAAACAAACAAAGCTATGATTTCAGTTTGCAGTAGTAGGTGTGGCTCCAGATGATGGACCAATACCAAAATACACACGCATAGGACAACAATAAAAAGGACAAAAATCTCATTTTCATCGAATGTTTTCGGTGTCAGAGGCTCTAGAATCTTCGGTATGTTAGTCAACAAAAACGAGCTCCTTTTTTAAGATAAAGGCAAAACGAACCATAAAAATAGAAGAAAATAAAAGAATTCCAGCTGTGATACCTACATCTACTATTGGATACCATCCAGCAGTCTCAGACTTCAACACCCCTATTTGTAATAATAAATATTTTGATCCAACATCAATCCCCATCCAGACCATGGCAATCATAAGTTTAAAAACGGTTGGAATTTTTGAACGAAAGAAATACAATACCCATATTAATAAGAGCGGTAGTAATAATCCATAATGAAGATAACTTACTACTCTCGGAATGATCTCTTCTTTAACGGAAAGTCGATCATAGGCAGAAAAGATTTTGAAATTGATGTGTTGGCATAAAAAGGAATTGAATAAACTGAGGATTAATACCTCGATCGCCCTGAATCTTTTTAATAATCCCTTTAGAAAGTACAACAATACGAGTGAAAATAATGCCGTGAATAAGATCAGTAACATTTTCTGCTCACCCCTTCTCGTATTAGACTTCCCGCTTTTGGACTTTTTATTGTTGTGAATGTGATTCCCTATCAACAAAAAAAGAGGGAGAATAACGGAAGAGATCACGCCTGATCTTTTCCGTTTTTTCCCCTCCTGCATAAGATTTCTTCATGAACCAACTACATTGGCTATCATGTCCCTATTCGTCTTCAACAAACTCTCCGGAAGATCGTTTCGAATGCTCTTCAATCCAAAATAATATGTATCCGGTGTATCCTGAAGCAAACGATAATGAAAGTTTATTTCTTTATCCGTAAGGCTGCTGACTAACTCCTTAATAAAAGTATCTTGCGTCATCATGTCGATAGCACCCAAGTGAAAGATCCCTGTCAGTTTATGGAGGATGATGTATTTCAGCTGTTTTGCAAGGAATTCATCCGTTAGATGATTACACTCCAGATTGCTGTATACATCGATCGAGTTTTTCTCTATTCCACTTCTGATTTGATCCAACCTCGGAGACTTCTTCCCCCATATTTGCGGTATGCGTATCATAACCGCACGTTCCTTTAAAAATTCCTGCAACATATTTTCACACTCCATTTTGAACTGCCCATAAGGGGATGCAGCGTTAGGAGTGTCTTCTTCTGAATGATGCTTCGTGAAATCCCCATCAAACACATTTGCCGTGGAGAAATAATAGAGTACGCTTTCGGTGTTTTCGATTTCCAATGCCAGCTCCCTATGAAATGCAAGCTGTTGATCGAACTCTCCTCTTAGACATGAAATGATGCTATCGGGCTTGATGGACTGAACGATTTCTTTCATCTTATCCATATCGCTGATTTCTAATTGAAATTGTTTTTCTTCAGGGAGATCTCCTGGTCTGGTTGCATAGGTCCCATATACATCAAAGGAATCTTTGCACTCTTCCACCAACGCCTTCCCCACTAATCCACTTGATCCGAACAGGAGCAGTTTCTTCATATAAATTCCCTCCATTCACAGAAATGTTGTCCTCACTTTCATTCTTATTCTACTAAACTTCTGTGAAAACCCTTTAAATACACAATAAAAAAACGCAATCGTTTTCATTGCGTTTTCCTTGAGGACCGTCACCTTTTAAAATATAGGAACATAATAAGGAAGATGATTAGTCCAATAAATAAAAGATATCCCATCCCCATGCTATACACGAAGTAAACCTTAACGTGAAGGATGATCCGGATGATATGAAAGATAAGGATGCAAACGAGGGATACAATGACGATATTCACAAGTCTATCTCTATTTCTGTTTCGATACATAGAATCAGTCCCAATCTAAAAACACTAATGAACTTGTACAATAAGTCTTTTTATATAACTATTTTGCTATAGACCTAATTATTCATGAATTTTCCTCTATAAATAAAACCTTGATTGGCTTCATTTAAGACCAAATTCTAAAGTTAACTTCTATGTCAGTACCTAATTTTTTTATAGCGGTCTAAGTGCTTTTTGAAACGGTGAATGTCCTTGGTCTTTTGGGGTGAATTTATTAAAAATGATCATTTCTCCATTTGGTTTCCACACTCTCAACATCTCATTAAGGCACTTATTTGCATCTGTAACAACTGATAATACAAGACTTCCTATACCATCCTTTGAGGAATTGCCCAGTGTTAAATAACTTATCATACAAAGGAAACCAAATTTTATATAACTTTCATTATTTCATCAAAATCCAGGAATAATAAATTTGTGCTAATAAATACTATACATACAATATGAAGAACTACGGATAGCTGGAATATATGGCCAAAATGAAAGGAGGTGTGAAGCTTACATGCCACTTTTAAACGTTGATGATGGGACTAGCATATATTTTTCAGTTAAAGGGAAAGGAACTCCAATTGTTTTTATCCACCCCCCTACTTTAACCTCCGTTAATTTTGAGTATCAATTAGAGGAGTTATCCCGAAATTTTCAAGTCATCACCTTTGACATTAGAGGTCACGGACAAAGTCAATACTCTAACGAATCCATCACCTATCAGCTGATTGTAAGGGATATTATTGAGATACTCGATCATTTACTTATTGAGAAAGCATGGGTATGCGGTTATTCCACAGGAGGTTCTATTGTATTGGAATTTTTACTGACTTCTTCAGACAGGGCTTTAGGCGGCTGTGTAATCAGTGGAATGTCTGAAGTGAGTGATATAATTCTCAAGAATAGAATTCGGGTTGCACTCAAGCTTGCGAAGAAAGGATTGGTTTCTGTTTTGGCATGGTCTATATCAAAGGGCAACTCGAATACGAAAGAGTTGTTTAAAAAGATGTTCACCGATGCAAAACAAGGAGATTCCAGAAATATTGCGCAATACTATGCTTTTAGTTTGCTCTATAATTGTACGGATCGTCTTCAAAACATCAGTTGTCCGACACTATTGATATATGGTAAAAAGGATACACAATTCCACCATTATGCCGAGTTATTGCATAAAAAATTACCTGTTAATCAATTGGAATTCATCGAGAAATCAGACCATCGAATTCCCACCAAAAAGGCAAGTGCATTAAATTCTCTCATCAGCCAATTTATCAACATTCATGAAAAAAATAGCTGAAATAGACTGGGCAGGACCCTAGTACGCCAAAGAAGCTGGATACTCTGAGCCACGTAATGATGAATCATAAAAAAGTAGTTTCTCTGGCAAATGACCATCCGCTTGGCACTACTTAGTCCTACCTTGCGTTCACTAATGTAATATCCAAAAGAAATGTCATATCCTAAAAGGAAAAATGAGGTGAAAAAAATGTCCGTCAATTTTTTTAGAATATTTAATGCAATCGTTTTATGGATCGTTGTTTTGATCTTTCTCCCTAAACAATCGTTCAAAAGGTTTCTACCAGTTACATTCTTTTGCTCATTTCTTCTTCTTATTATCGAAATGTTAAGTCCAATATTTAATTGGTGGAAAGTAAAGGGCGGTTACAAATATATGGTGTTTGACGCATTAGCATTTATTTTGGGTCCGTTTTTCACCATTAATTTATTGGTTTTTCATTTTACTTTTGGAAAATTTTCTTTATATGCGATTGCTAATCTCGTCATGGACTATATTTTTGCTTATTTACTATGTCCGATTTTCCAGAAGATTGGACATTTTAAATTCAAGAAGTTCACATCAACAAAAATTTTCGTTCTTTACTATTCCCTTGCTCTAATGAATTATGGATTTCAAAAATACATCGAAAAACCAACGGAAGACATACCAAGATAATCTTACTGTAAGCTCATGTTACACCACTCAGAACTCTTTAGGGTGGAAGCATGAGCAAGGTTCTCTTTTGCTTCGGAAGCATTTACCTTTCGCTGAAATACAAGACGGAGTATGTCCTATGAAACGTACGAAAAATAATTGCTGGAAGATGGAAAGTTTTTATTTTTATGGCATCTTAGCCGGAGAACAAAAAGGTTTACCTTTGTCCATTAGCCTTCTCATTATTTCCTATAATCCAAGCCAATGCGAGAACCGCACCTGTTATGATTATCGGTGTCAATAGAGTCATCCTGTTTCCTCCTTTTCAACTCACTTCAATTAGCCAACTTGTCATTCAAATCCAAAAAAGATCGTTCCTCATTTTTATCAACCAATCCTACGTTAACCCATGATTTTATTTTTACTCTTAGGCACTATTTTCTTCAGTTCCACCAAATCATCTATGATGTAATCCGCCTGAGCCAGTTCGGCTTCTTGGGCAAAATCGAAGCGGCATCCAATTGAAATCAGATGATTGTCTTTAGCGGCATTGATATCCGATAGACGATCTCCCACCACTGCGCCGTTCGTTATGTCATACTTATCGATAATCGTCTTCACGAGATCACCTTTATCCAGCGTTGGAATCTGTTGGATACTGAAAGTTTCGGTGACCCAACGATCCAATTGATAATGGTTTACAATAGCCTGCAAATATTCTGTTAAGCCATTACTCGCTATGTAAATTGAAATATCATTCTCTTTTAAATATCTAAAAACCTCCTTTACGTTTGGATACAAAGCACCTCTGCCCTTTTCAATGTTATGGATCAGACTTTCAAGAAAGTAAGTATCTGTTTGTTCCCTTACCTCTTGAGAATGATCAGGCAGTAAAGCTTCCCATACTTTCGGGAGGGGCACCCCCATGATGTCGCGGTATTGATCTATTGGCGTCAGAGTATCCCATAAATTTCGGGATCGTAAATGGTCAAATGTATCCTCAAGTGATAATTCCAAGATTCTGTCTGTTTGAAATAAAGTTCCATCCATATCAAAAATGAGTGATTGTGCCATTGTCTTCTCTCCTTGTTCCTCTTCCCACTACCAATTATTTCAAATTCCAACCATATACTCAAGGAACATTTTCAAAAAAAGAAACTCATCCAGTTCTGGATAAGTCCCATTCGTTTAAGAGGCCCTGGCAATAGATAAGCCAGGAGCGAATTCTTTCTATTTTACATTTAATTCATTAGCTGTTTTTCATTTACTTGTCTCAAAATATTCCTGGCATTTAAATAATCTTCTTTTAAATCTGAAGGTATTTTATCTACCTCATCAGATTCCTTGATGCCACTCTGAGCCATAATTTGTTCATATACCATCATTGCATGAATATATTCCTTATACTCTTCAGTAGACAATACTTCTCTACTTGATTTTTGTCCATTTAATTGATCGAAGAATGGCTGTATCTCAAGTAACGTATTTTCAAATTGAACCAGCTGCTCATTCGGGACCTGAGAATAATCTATGTTGCCATATTTATCTCCATAATCTACCTTGGCGTTTGTAATAACACTTAATAATTCTTTAAACCGTTTGTACTCCCCTTTTTCCATATCCCCCTGGGCTTGAGTTAACTTTGCATCTAAAAGCAGATATCCTTCCATTGTAGCACTGGATATATGAATCTTTACATCCTCGAATGATCCGTAAAACTCCTCCACAAGAAATGATTGGTAAGCAATTGCACCAGTGGGAACTATTAAAGAAGCCGCAAGAATAACAGCAGCTATATTATTTCTTACGTACCTTTTAAGCTTTCCTCCTTTTTCTGAATTTGCTTTCCTTACCCCCATTTTTGCACGTTGGTGTAAAGTAGATGGGATAACGATTTTGTTTATTTCCTGCTTTATATTACTCACAAAGATCAGCCTCCTCAAAATGCTTTCGAAGTCTACTTAACGCACGGTACAAAGTTGTTTTTGCCGTTCCTAATGGAATTTCAAGTATTTCTGCAATTTCTTTAAATGAATATCCTTCATAGAACCTTAGAATAACGACACTTTTCTCTTCTACATTTAATTGCTCCAGTAGCTCTTGCAGAGTAATTGATAGAAGAGGATCATGTTCTTCCACATAAATTAATTCCTCATACTCTGGTTTAAGGTGAACAACCTTTTTCCTCTTCTTTATCACATTCAATGAACTGTTGATGGCTATTTTTATTAACCAAGTTTTAAAGTAATGGGGATCTTTTAATGTTTCTATCTTTTTAAAAGCACGATATGCCACCTCTTGTACTATATCCAAAGCATCGTTCTCATTTTTGACATAAATAAAAGCCATTCGGTATATATCCTCTTCATAGTGTTGAAAAAGTTTAATAAATGCTCTGTCATCGCCTTTTTGAGCTTTCTTTACTAATCGATTGATGTCTTTCACCCCTTTTTGTTCCTATATCAATTAGATACCTCAAATGACCATTTGGCTTTAATAAATAATAATAAACAGGAAAACTTTGGTTCTTCCTGTTTGTATGTTATTGGTATCCATTAAATAAATTGTTAGTATTGAAGAGATATTGTTTTAATAAAGGGAGAGCTTTATGAGGAATAAAAAAAGGATACTCACTCTATCCGTTATGTTGATAATTGTCGTCTTGTTTATCTTACCTAATATGGGTGTTACAAGTTCAACAACAGCTATCGTTACAGTATTGAAGAAGAATTATATAGAAGAACAAGAAGAAGATCAAACTTACCTGGTGCACTATGATAACAAACAGAGTGGGGTGAGTATTTTAACACACATTGAAAATATTGATGATAAACATGCGATACAACTGCAATAACATCGTAATTTCTTAGACTGAAGGATTCGTAGTTTGTAAATGGCAGGTGCATGAATGCTAAACAAGGCAATAGCCTGGCTATTGCCTTGTTGATTCAATACAATAATACTTCATTTCCCACCTGATTTTAGCTTTCCTATATCTTCAACCCATAAAAATATAAGGAAAATGGCAAACAAAACAATTAAAAAGATATTATTTAAATCATAAAAATAATTAATAGTAAAAACAACCAACAAATAAATCGTTGCAATTAATTTCCTTATCATTAAGACACCTCAGAAAATAATCAGTTTCTTATCTCATAAGTAGTAAGAGGCAGCTCGGACAAACGCTAGTCAATCAAAAGCGTCCCCCTCACAAATCTTGGCTTCATCAGACTTCAGCCATCATATTCTAATCATTCAATCCCTTACCATCAAGAATATGTTCCACATATTTTTCAATCCTCGACTCCCGGGTTTTGGATTGTTTGGCTTTAGAGAAGTAAAGAATGTAAGCTCGTTGCCTTCCCGGGGTCAATTCTTCAAAAGCCGTCTTCAAGGCAGGGACTTCGTCGAATTTAGTTTGAAGTTCTTCGGGGATGGTGTATTCTTCCGTCTTTTTTAATTCTACTTGCAAACCGGCCTTTTCCACTTCAATGGCTTCCTGGATATACGCTTTCAAGATTGGCTTCATTTCTATGATTTCTTGAACATTCGTGAACCGGATCTGGCGTGCTGCCTGCACATTCTCCGTTTGTTGGATGAGAATCCCGTCGGGGTCCTTTAATAAGGCGCCTTTGTGAAACAGAAGCGCACAATAGTCTTTAAATCCGTGCATTAACACAATGTTTTTATCCTCCAGCGTGTAACAAGGATGCATCCACTTGATTTCTTCGTCCAGCTCCTCAAAGCCAAGAAGGATGCTTCTCAACCTCTCAAATTCTTCCTTCCACGTCTTGGTTTTTTTTATAAATCCATCAACCTTACGATTCGGCTTTATCATCATGGAACACTCCTTCTTATATGAACTCTAAGTGTTGGCTACTTCCGCCAAAAGGCCGTGTATTCTGCTTTATCCTGAATATTATATGTAATCATATCCTCAAGCAATTTATAATCCACAGGGTCTTTCCACTTAATTCGAAACAAGCCTTTGGTGGCACTGTAGCCGGCTTGTTCAATCCTTTCGGCAAACTCCGACATGGTTACCGCCTCAGGTGCAACGCTTACATGATGCTTCGCTGCGTCAATACCGATGATAAATGTGCCGTGATCGGTAAACATAGGGGTATTCCATTTCATCACTGGTTCCATTTGCGGGAATTTCGCCGCAACCCACGTCAGGATTTCCTCCAATCGATTGCGGTGATCGGGATGATCGATACCTGCTAAATATGGTGCAAAAACGTCCATCTTGTTCCCTCCTTCTTTAAAATGATGCCGTTCAAGATAACCTTATCTGATTTCAACTATATATTTTCCAGGGAGGATAGTCAAAAACTCCCCGATCCTCTCCTATGACTTCGTAAAACCGTGATAAATCCGTCCAGGATATCATGAGAAATTGAGAACCCTTTCCGCTGATAGAATTCCAAAGCCTCTTGATTCCCATTCGATGTGAATACAAAATAATCCTCCACATCCTCATAGGTTTTCAACCAATCCATTGACATGTTAAAAAGCCTGGATCCCACACCGAATTGCCGATACCCCTCTTTAATATAAAATTGGGATAGGCAGCCTACGTTCTTATTCTTAACCGATGAAAGATCGAAAAACGTGGCAAAATCATTTGAATACGATTCTTTCGGTGAAATGTTGGTATACACATACGCGACCATTTCCTCATGTTTATGAGGATCCTTCACCACCACTATGTAATTATGTAAAGCGCTTTGGATCGATGGCATCATCCTTGTATCAAAATTCATGCTGTCAAACCGTTCAGGCGTAATGGTAGCCTTTGATTGTTGAAAGTCCATCAGTTCATTGCACAGGTCCCGGCAGTATTCTGCCTTTTCTTGTGGAATCACTTCATATAGTAGATTCATCTTAAAATCCCCCCTTAAAACAACCCTAGTCCGGAAAAAATTCATATGCTGTTCCATTTTATTTTAGCTTGAATTACGTTTGGAAGGAAAGAGGCATTACAAGATACGGGTAGACTCCCCGTCAATTAATTTAATATTAATATTCATCGATGATCCTCCGCCAATATGATTAGGAACATCAGATACGTCCAATAATTCCTTCAGCTGAATGAACTTTTCACTATTTGCTTCTATTGTAATGGTATAGGGACCATTCACATTCATGAGTGACGTCAATCGTGTATTCTTTTCCATGAAATAAGAATCCAGGAATTCTATCTGGAATGACACCGTTTCACCACTGCGGTTATGTAAAAGGATTTCACATTCACCATTCAATTCATCTTCACTCACTTGCTCATAATCGCATGTACCCTTTCCATCGTAGGAAATGGCGGCAATACCATCAGCTAACGTTTCCTGATACATCGGAATGAGTAACAAAGGGGGGAATAACGCGTAAACGAATGCAGTGATTACCACCGTTCGAAAATGGTATTTATGTAGACCCCTGACGAGTAAAATCATGGCGATGATGAATAAAAAGGATCCAATGATACCAAGCAGATTGTATCCGTTTTGATCGCTGATTGGAAATGACATGAAAGTAGTGCGTGCATGTATCATTTCATTATCCGGAAACGGGAAAAATAAAGACATACATATACATAGAATTGCAGCTGAGCCAATAAGTGCTCCTTTGTTTTTTACCATACTTTCACCTCCATACACTTGAATTCCTTCACACACCGTTCTTTCCCATACCAATTATTTCAAAATATTCAAATTTACACAATCTTTTATTCCACTAAAAAATGACACAAAGGTGCTACCAATCACCTTTGTGTCATTCATCAAATACGTTCAGCTTACTTAAACAAATCCATCAGCAGCTCCCAAAATCCTTTTTCTTTCTTCGGTTCTGCTTTCTTCGTTTCCTGTTCTTCTTTTTCGATGCTTTCTGTCTTGATCACAAATTGCACGGAAGATACTTTTTCATTTTTTGGGGAAACGAAGGATACTGGCTTGAAGTCGGATTTATCGTATTCAGCCATCATCTTATTGATTTCCTCTTGCATTTTGTCAGGAAGGTTTTTCGTTTCCTTATGCAATTCGCCCGTTCCACTGTGAAGGTCTGCGACTCCCCCTTCTAATTCGTTTGTACCTCCAGCCAGTTCAGCAATGCCGGAATGAAGCTTCCCGTACGAAGTGGATAACTGACCCACGCCTTCTGTATAGCGGACCAATCCGGAGTGGAAGTCACCGTAGTTGGCGGACAATTCACCCAGTCCTTTTTGCAGCTGGGCAAACCCGCTCATATCCGTTTCTTTCAAAGATGCAGACAGATTATTCGAGATGGAAGTCAGCTGTCCGCTCATCTCGTTCACGGAACCACTCACCTGATTCAAGGTCGGTTCCACAGCAGCGAAGGCTTCCTTGACACTTGCATAGGTCCCCTTCACTTTTTGCGCGGCTTGATGGGACTCCACCAGTTTATCCACTACCTGCCGGTCCGCTCCGCTTTCATATAATGCGGCAATCTCTTCTTCCGAAAGCTCGGAAGCAGGGATTCCCGCCATCGCACCGTCCAATGCAGCGTAGGCTGAAGAATAGTTCTTCTGCAGGGTCGATAACCCATTCGCGGCTTGTGTCAGGCCATCTGCCAATTGCGTCAAACCAGCCGGCAGTTCATTCAAAGCTGATAAGTCCATTTCAGCAGGATTTGAAGCCAGTGACTGATTGATGGTTCTCAGTGCATCACCGATAGAATTCGAGGCTCCGACAATTTGAGACGAAGAACCGTTCAATTCACTGATGCCATTTTGATATTGTGCCGAACCGTCACGCAGGCTCGCTGCTCCCTCGTTCAATTGGGTTACACCACTTTTCAAATTGGCCACCCCGGTATTTAACTTCCCGATGGCATCTGATAGTTCCGATATGTCATCCGTCATACCTTCTGTACCCGTCGTATCGATTGGGAGTGTGGAAGGGACCGCCGCAATTTGAACACCATCGAACTCAAAGTCCTCTACATCCGCTTCCACTTTTAGCTTTTTCTCTTTTCCAGGCATGACCGTAAAGGTGATTTGCTTATTCTTCCCAGCATTCGCCACCATTCCGTCTGCCGCTTCGATGTTCTCATACGTATTCGGCAGGTTCAGGGAAATCTGCAATAAATAATTTTCATAGAATACAGTACCTGCATTCGTATTTTCAGCAGTATCGATGTTGATTTCGAGATGTCCGCTTTTACCTGCAAGTTGTGATGGGTCGATTTTATTCCCATCCAAGCTATATGATATCGTCACATCCCATGGTAACTTTGTATCTTCTTTCATGTTTCCTTGATACGTGAACTTTCCTTCTGGGGCATCCATTTCAATCTTCTGCCCCTCAACCTCAAGCTTCTTCAGATCCGTCAGATTCTTGACGCTGCTGAATTCCCCATAATCGAGGATCTTTCCGGCACGAGCTACGTCCAAGGTATTCACGACATAGATAGAATCCAGTTCTCCAGCTGCATTCAGTGTCGCATACACGACTTCATCCTTGGACGTGACCTTTCCTTCCGTTGCCGCTTGGGCTGGTACACTAAGAAATGAAGGCAAGAATAGCATCAATGCGAGTGCAGAATAACGTAATTGTTTTTTTCTCATCATCATTTCTCCTCATAATAGTTTGCTTTATAGGTTGTTTTCTTAATGACTTTATCGAATACCAAGAGCATCGCGGGCAGGACAAGCAGGACCATGATAAAGGCTAGCAGCGCCCCCCTGCCCATCAATAGACCGATGGATCCAACGATCGGATTGGAAGAGGTGATCCACAGAATAAAGCCGACACTCGAAAGGATCGCTGCCGAAATCGAAATCGAGAATGTCTTCTCATCAAGGGTTCTCACCATTGCTTCTTTAGCAGGCATTTCCTTGCGATAATGGGTATAAGCCTCTGTGAATAAAATTCCATAATCGACCGTCGCGGCAAGCTGTACCGTACTGATGATCAAGTACCCCACAAACACAAGAGGTGTATTCGTGAAGTATGGAATCGATAAATTGATCCATACGGCCGCTTCAATCGTGATGAGCAGCACCACCGGAATCGTAATCGATTTAAAGCTTAACAGAAGCACAAGGGCAATCGTCACGACCGTCAGCACATTCACGACCACATTATCCTTGTTGACGGTATTCTTGATATCATAAAGCGTCACGCTCTCTCCCAGCGCCAGAGCTTCATCCCCGTAATAATCCGCCGCCGCTTTTTCCACCTTCTCTACGATGGCAAATGGAACCTCTCCTTCCGTACCCTGGTTCGTGTTAATGACGATCCGGCTATAATTTTCAGAGTAGAATTCATCCGTGATCGATTTATCCAGATAGTCAGGCGGGATCTCAGAACCAACCTGATTCACATACGCCATGACTCCTGTCACATAATCAAGGGATTCGATGTCCTCCACGAGCTCCCTTTCTTTTGCCGTATCTCCTTTGGGAACTAAAAGCACGAGGGGGGTCGTTTCACCAAACGCCTCTTCCACCTTCTTAAAGTCACTCCCGACACGGGTGTTTTCCGGCTGCTCACCTGACCCGTAAATAAATGAAGTATTCGTTTGCCCAAGGAAGGCAGGGACCAGAATCGCAAATACAAAAATCAGGCTCGGAACCTTCAACTTCAATACCTTGTTCCCGATACCCCTGAAGCTCGGTACAAAGCTCTTATGTTTCGTCTTATCCATCCATTTATAGAAAACAAGCGTCAGTGCAGGCAGGAACACCATCACACTGATAAAGCTCAGGACGATCCCCTTTACAAGGTTCACCCCGAGATCCGAGCCGATCTGGAACTCCATGAACGTAAGGGCGATAAATCCGAAGAACGTCGTTGCTGCACTTGCCGTGATTGCAGGGAACGACTTCTTCATCGCCAGCTTCATTGCTTCTTCAGGATCATCCGTCACTTTCCGGTAATCGGAAAAGCTATGAAGCAGGAACACCGCGTAATCAAGCGACACTGCCAGCTGCAGGATCGGCGCAACCGACTGGGTGACGAAGGAAACCTCCCCGAGGAAGATATTCGTTCCCAGGTTGATGAGGACCGACACCCCGATCGCCGTCAGGAAGAAAAGTGGTTCAACCCACGAAGTCGTTGAGACGACCAGAATCAATATAATGAGGGGTACCAGTAACATCCCGGCATACATCGATTCACTTCCGGCCATTTTCTGAGAACTTGCCGTATTGGCCGCTTCACCGGCAATCGCACCATCACTACCAATCAGTTCATAGATTTCATCGGTGATCCGCACCTCATCGCCGGTAGCGACACTGATGGAAAACAGCGCATTCTGATCACTATAGTAATTCTCGACTGTCTCCTTGTCCGCCACTTCCAACGGCGTCTTCAGGTCGACCATATCATCCAGCCACATCACATCCGATACTCCGTCTATGGCTTCCAGCTTTTCTTTATAGTCCAGTGCCTCCTGGATCGTCACACCCGTCACCATGACCCGCGTATCGGGGACGTCACCCGTGAACTCCTTTTCCATGATGTCCATGGCCTGTGTCGACTGGGCATCATCGGGCAAATAATCGACCATATTATAATTGACCTTCACAAAAAACTGCGCCGCCGTTGACAACACCGTCACCAGCATGAACGCAACCAGAACAGCTTTCTTATGCTTTATGATCCAAGATGCAATATTTATCATCTTTCATCCTCTCTTGTCTCTTTCACATTTTCACATTATCATTATAATAAACACCGTGTTGGATATTCAACGGACAGTTGCATAAGGAATGTTCAATACTCAACACATCACTCACCTGTGTTGTGTAACTCAGAAAAAGCAGGAAAGGAACGTTGATCGTTGAACTCAAAAATGGACCGACGAAAAAAATATACACGCATGGTTTTAAAAGAAAGCCTTTTGAAACTGCTGCAGACTAAATCAATCTCAAGCATCACCATCAAAGAAATCTGCGAAACGGCAGACATCAACCGATCCACCTATTATGCCCACTATTCAAACCAATACGAACTGCTTGAGGCAATCGAAGAAGAATTCATCGAGGACCTGACCGTCACATTGGGTAAATACAACTTCTCAAAAGAAGAAGAAGCCCTCCAAATGACCGAAAAGCTATTCGAATACATCGCCGATAAAAGCGCCATCTGTGAGGCCCTCCTCAGCGAAAACACCGATATGTACTTTCTCAAAAAAGGGATGATCATCACCCACGAATTCATCTTCAAAAACTGGATCACCGAAAGCCGGATCGATCAAGAAACCTATGAATACATCAATATGTTCATGGTGAGCGGAAGTATTCATGTCATCAAAAATTGGGTGGAGAATGGTATGGATAAGACCCCTGAAGAGATGGCGGGGATCTTGCACCGGTTTATTAATCGGGGGTTGTCAGGAGTGAGGTAAAAATATTGGACACAAGAAAATAGCCTACCCGAAGACGTTATTAGATAAAGCTTTTGGGTAGGCTATTTTATCTTTATATACATGAGGATGCTCATATTCAAGTACCGTTAGTACATGGAAGTACCCGCCACGCTTCTTCAAGCACAAGTTCTTCTCCCTTTATCTCCTGCACATCGGTTTGGGTTTTAGTTACAGTAACGAATTCCGGAAAATGCTTTTCCATATACACTTGATGGAATCTCTCATTTTCCCAACAGGTAAACACCAGAAAATCTCTCATTCTCTTTCTAGAAATAGCAAATGTTCCTCCAAGCAACCCTTCAGCTGTGCTCATTCCTGGAGTCAAAATCGTTTTTTGCCTATCAATAAAATGATCTCCATGTCCAGGTTTCACTAGTGCCCTGGCCACTCGAACATATTTACCTTTCTCTAAAACATGAGTTATCCTCTTTTCCAAACCAGGGATCGTAATACTTTCCTCATATAAAGATACATCTATAGACGTATAGGTACTCGATTGATTTGAATGGAGAAGGATTTCGTCATGTGCCTTATCCTTAAAATAATGATAGGTTTCTTGATTTTCCCAAAAACCAAAAATACAAGCTGTGTTTGGGTCCTCTTTACTCCATCCACCAACCTGACCCAAGAATCCGTTCAGCGGACTCATCGCTTTCCATAGTTTCTGTTCTTCGAAAAAATCTTCCTTCCTTTCCTCGTTCACTTTACACGTAATCACTTTAATCAACATAGTACTGACTCCCTACTAAGAAATTTCAAGGGCAACGGTGTTCTCTTAATCTTAAAAATCGTTCTAAGAAAATTTATACCTTAATCAACACTTTCCCCTCATAATCACGACTCTCTATCAATTCATGCGCTTTTGCTGCATCTCTCAAATCAAAGATCTGTGCGACGGGCAGGATGACTTTCTCGGAGGCAAATAACTTTATAACCTCATCAACAACAGGAGCTAAAAGTTCCGGTCGATGTTTCCTGGTCGTTCCTAAGCTGAAGCCTTTTACATTTCTGCAGGAACTATGAACATCGCTTGTTTTAAAGGTACCGGCTTTTCCACTGCTGTTGCCGAATTGAACAAGGGTTCCATATAGTCCCAAACACTCGAGACTCCTGGTAGTGACTTCACCTGCTACTGAATCGAAAATTACATTTGCTCCTTGATCATATGTTTTCTTTAGAACTTCCTCTGTAAACGAGTCGTATGTACAAACGAGATCTGCCCCTAAGTTCTTTACATAGTTTTCTTTCCGGATGTTCCCCACTGTTGCAATGATCTTCTTTACCCCTGCCAGTTTTGCTAATTGTACAAGCATTGAACCAACACCACCGGCAGCACTATGAATGACGATCGTATCGCTCTTTTTCACTTGACCGACTTCATGTAAGAGAAGATAAGACAAGATTGATACGGTCGGCATGGTAGCAGCCTGTTCAAGAGGAAGACTGTCTGGGATCTTAAACACCAATTGTTTATTTGCCTTCACATATTCTGCGTATGAGCCACCTATGGGAAAGGCGATGACACGGTCTCCGACAGAAAAAGGAGACGATTTTCCCGCCTTCACAATGGTGCCAGAAACATCCAACCCAAGGGTGAAGGGGAAGTTACCCTTCACTTTAGTTCCTTTCCGCGACTTGATATCTGCATAATTCACACTGGTAAATGCGGTTTTTATCAACACTTCATCTTCCGTTATTTCCGGGCATTTCACATCCGTGAATACAAGTACATCTGAATGTCCGAACTCATTTTGAATAACTGCTTTCATTAATGTAACTCCCTTATACAACAAAGTAGAATCTCCTGTATAACATATTTTCCCATCAATTACTCTTCATTCTACTGTAAAAAGGGGCATTGGAATAATATGAAAACTGAAAGGACAATCATAACATTCTCTTATTGATATAAGAAAAAGCAGTCCATCATATCCAATAAAAAGCAAGCAGGAAAATATCCTGCTTGCTCTCGACTGCCTTTATTCAGCTTCATTTATATTACCCTAAGTATGGAAGGATGTACAAAAAAGGTATCTTTACTACCTACTTCTGATTCTCTTCATTCTCATACGTGCCATATTGACCATTTTCCGTATCAATGACACCGCTTGTATAAGAATCCATGATCTGCTGGCTCACCTGTTCATTTGCCTGCTCATCATACGAAAACTGCTCTTTCGGATCCCTCTTCTTCATGTCGATTCCCCCTTATATTAAGTGATCTATTCCCTTATATTGTTCGAAAATTGGCTACAGATATGAGTGGAAAAATATAGTATGATAAAGGTAAGGAGGGGATAACAATGAGTTTAAAATATCAGAACATATTAGTAGCTGTAGACGGATCCAAAGAAGCCGAATGGGCTTTCAAAAAAGGGATTGCCATTGCTAAACGGAATGATGCGATTCTTTCACTCATACACGTGATCGATACCCGTTCCTTCGCAGCAATCGAATCCTATGATCGGACGGTAGGAGAAAGAGCTATCAAGTATGCTGAAGAATTGTTAGAAGAGTACAAAGCAGAAGCTGCAGAAGCAGGGTTAACTAAAGTGAAAACCTATGTCGAGTACGGCTCCCCGAAAGTGATCATCCCAAGAGAAGCAACAAAGAACGTAGGAGCAGACCTTGTCATATGCGGCGCAACCGGACTCAACGCCGTCGAACGATTCCTCATCGGAAGTGTGTCAGAGCATATCACACGAGCTGCCCATTGTGATGTTCTTGTTGTAAGAACAGAAGAAGTAGATGAGTAAGTTTATAAAAAATAAGAGAGCGGTTGAATGTAGATTGTCACTACGTTCAACCGCTCTCTTTTCTAGACTGATTGAGCAGTAAAGGTTTTCAAATGAGCTTTCCCCTTCTCAATCTGGACCTTCACTTGTTCAAACCCGGTACCACCATACGACTTCCTTCTTTCAACAGCAGAATACGGAGTCAAAATTGAATAAATATCTTCTTCAATCAGTGAAGAAAATTCACCGTACTCCTCCAAAGAAACATCCTTCAGATAGCAGCCTTTTTCAATACAATAGAGAACCAGCTTCCCGACGATTTCATGGGCTTGTCTGAACGGAATCCCTTTCGTCGCCAAGTAATCGGCAAGTTCCGTCGCATTGGAGAAATCATTTCCTACCGCTTCTTCCATTTGTTTCGTGTTCACTTTCATCGTAGAGATCATTCCAGTGAAAATCTTCAGGGATCCCACCACCGTTTTAACGGTATCAAACATGCCTTCCTTGTCTTCCTGCATATCCTTGTTGTACGCAAGGGGCAAGCCTTTCAAGACGGTAAGAAGAGAAATAAGATTCCCATTCACTCTTCCTGTCTTCCCTCTGACAAGCTCCGCCATATCCGGGTTTTTCTTTTGCGGCATGATGCTGCTACCTGTCGTGAAGCTGTCATCAAGTTCGATGAATCGAAACTCTTCCGTGGACCACAGAATCATTTCTTCCGCTAAACGGGAAAGATGCGTCATCATAATCGAGCTGTTGCTCAGGAATTCCAGGATGAAATCACGATCACTTACGGCATCGAGACTGTTTTCATAGCATGAACCGAAGCCGAGGAGCACTGCTGAATATTCCCGGTCTATCGGGAATGTCGTCCCAGCCAGTGCCCCTGCGCCCAATGGGGATATGTCAATTCTCTTGAGAGAGTCAACGAGACGCTCCTTATCCCGATTGATCATCCAGAAATAGCACATCAGATGATGAGCGAAAGAGATCGGCTGGGCACGTTGAAGATGAGTATATCCAGGAATGATCGTTTCTACATTTTCTGCCGCTTGAAGGATAATCGCCTCCTGAAGGTCCTCAACAAGTTTCACGATCTCCTCCACGCGTCTCTTTAGAAATAGATGCATGTCGGTCGCGATCTGGTCATTACGACTTCTGCCTGTATGAAGTTTACCGCCGACCTCACCGATTAAATCAATCAGCTGCTTCTCCAAATTCAGGTGGATATCTTCATACTCCACAGAAAACTGAAGTTCATTCTTTTCGGCCTTTCCGTACAGCACATGAAGTCCGCCAAGGATTTGATCCGCTTCACTCACCGTCAAAATACCGCATTTCTTTAACATTTTCACATGGGCGATGCTGCCTTCAATATCTTCTAGAACGAGCTCCTGATCGAAAGAGATGGATGCGTTGAATTCATCCACCCACTCTTCCGGCTTCTTTGTGAAACGTCCTCCCCAGAGCTTGCTCATAGAGTCACTTTCTCCTTCTTTTCAGCGTTGACCATTGCTGAAACCTTTGTCGGCAGACCCCATAATTGAATGAATCCAACGGCTGCATCATGATCGAATTCATCTGCTTTTGTATAGGTTGCGAGCTTTTCATCATATAAGGAATTCGGTGATTTTCTTCCTTCCACGATCGCATGACCCTTGAACAACTTTACGCGTACGACACCATTCACATACACCTGAGTTTGATCAAGGAATGCTTTCAGTGCTTTATTCAGTGGTGAAAACCATAATCCTTCATAAATCAATTCCGTCATTTTCTTCTCGATCACAGGTTTGTAATGTGCAAGCTCTTTCACAAGCGTGAGGTCTTCCAGCTCCTTATGTGCCTTTAACAGCGTGACCGCAGCTGGACACTCATACACTTCACGTGACTTGATTCCGACCAGGCGGTTCTCCACATGATCGATACGCCCGACCCCATGCTTACCAGCGATGACATTCAGTTTGGCAATGATCTCATGCAGCGGATATGCGACATGATTCAATTCAACAGGTACACCATGAGAGAATGTAATCTCTACCACATCACCTTCGTTTGGTGACTCTTCAATACTGGACGTTAAATCATATGCATCCTCCGGTGGGGCAGCCCATGGATCCTCAAGAACACCACATTCATTGCTTCTTCCCCATAAGTTCTGATCGATGCTGTAAGGAGAATCAAGATTGATCGGAATCGGAATGCCCTTGACCTTCGCATATTCAATCTCTTCTTCACGTGACCATTTCCATTCGCGAACCGGTGCAATCACTTCTAAATGAGGATTCAATGCAGCGATGGATACTTCAAATCTCACCTGGTCATTCCCTTTCCCTGTACATCCATGTGCGACCGCCGTAGCATTTTCCTGCTCAGCGATTTCCACAAGTTTCTTGGCAATCAAAGGTCTTGATAGAGCAGATACCAGTGGATATTTTCCTTCGTACAGGGCGTGACTTTGTAAGGCAAGAAGGGCATATTCATTTGCAAATTCTTCCTTGGCATCAATCACAAAGCTTTTTGAAGCTCCTACTTTCAGTGCCTTCGCTTGAACAAAATCTAAATCTTTTCCTTCCCCGACATCCAGGCAACATGCAATCACTTCATATCCTTTTTCCTTTAACCATTGAACCGCGACTGACGTATCTAAACCACCTGAGTAGGCTAATACCACTTTTTTATTCATCCGTATCTCCTCCTGTTGATTTTATATAAAATGAATATTTATTCTTTAAGATGAATTTATATTAGCAGTTAATGAGAGATACATCAATACTTATTCATAAATTTGTATAAATATTTTATCAGTGGAATGTGAGATTCGCTTTGTACTGGGCTTGTCGGTTATTTTATTGTAGGATGAAAGGAGAATGAAACGTAAGGAGCATCCACATAGATGAAGAACGAATTTTTTTCATATAATTCAAGGCTAGGAATTCAACTTCCCCGGTTGTCGAAGGATTGGACTTCTTATTCTTCTCAAGAACAAGAAATGGTACTTCTAGAATGGGAGCGCGTGCGGGGAATGATTCCTGACCGGATCCAGGAAATAGAAGTGGAGATTGAGAGACTGCAGGCGGAATTAGCTCAGGAAGACCATTTCGACAGATCCTGCATGATCAATGGAGAGATTTCCGAGAGAGCTTCAGAGATCAATGATTTATGGATTTGGTATCGGACCACTCCGGATAAAACACAAAGGGGAATGATGTGAGCACATCATTCCCCTTTGTTTATTGGTCATTTTTCTTTTCACGTAAATAGCGGTACTGATAATATTTTTCCGCAAAATCGGTAATTTTTCTGGAAAGCTGATAATTCGAACCCGCTCCGATGGCGATGCTGACAAGAGGCAGACCGGACCACTTCTTCCCTTTGAACATAGTGATGGCCATAGCTTTAAGCGCCTGCTTCATGGATCCTTCCAGCCACGTGTAGTCCGTCAGCTGCTCCGATCCATCATAGAAGTAATTGCTGTCCTTCTTATTTAAATCCTCCATCAAATCTTCCCACGCAAGGGCACGTAGCCTTGCCGGTAAGGTAGCCGCATGAAACACCTTCAGTGACGTCATCATTTCAAACGGGGTCTGAACATCAAAACCATAGGTGATGGCAATGAGCTGCACCGAACGAAGATTGATGACGAGCATGGCAGGCAGATCCGAACCGATCGCCACCAGGCCGCCGGTCCCCGTCACCCCCCCTTGTAACAGAGAGTAGATGCGATGTCGTCCCGCATGCTGTTCCGCTATGTAATGAAGCTGATCAATCGTTAAATAATGAAGATCCTCGACCGTCTGAATGTCTTGATTAAAGGCTCGTGCCGTCACAAGGATGCGCTCACGGGCATCATTTTGCATCTGTGAACCTTGAATAAGAGAGTGCATGTGGAACAACCAGCCATCCAGCCGTTGGAAAAATTGAGCCTGAACATCTTCAGGGATGGATTCAAATGCGTAATCCAACCATTTCACATATGTATGCTCCAAATCATTCGCTTCGTATTCAAATAATTCTGCTCTCCACGCTTTAATCGACTGCCATACCTGATTATCTCGTTCTGACCAATTCACTTCTCCCACTCCTTTTACATTCGTTAAATTACGTATAGTATACCATATATGGGGAGGACAACACTTATCCGCGAGGAAGTATATTGAATACTCTGTCATTTATTTTTATGAAAGGCTCTTTTAGCAAAGATTTTTGTTTTTTAGCATAGAATCTGCAAGGGCTCTGTCAACCAGGTTTATGCTTGATGGTGAGGGGAACTGCTCCGCTTGCAGCTAGCGTTCGGCCGAGCCTCCTCAGCTTCGCTTCCGGGGTCTCGACACGACCGTACTTCCGCAGGAGTCTGCGCAGTTCCCCTCACCATCTTTAACAGTTTTTTCATGACAGAGCTTCAAGGTGTGCAAGAAACCAGAAAAAATAATCCTTCTTCCTTAAAAGGAAAATCACTCTCTACTTACCTTAAATGAGATTGTTTGCTAAAATTCTTGTTTTAAATTGTTTTCCGTTAAGAATTCATGCTCAGAAAGTTGATTGGAGCGGAAGGATGCTCGACTCCTGCGGGAATAGCTGGACAGGTGAGACCCCGGAGGCGCAGCCGAGGAGGCTCACCGCCAGCCCCGCGGAAAGCGAGCATCCTGGAGCGGAAATCAACTATTACTTTCTCCTCTACAATAACAACAAACTATGCGAAAATAGCCCTATTAAAAAAACAGGATCCCCCCGAAAGGCGATCCTGCGTAAGTTTATTAGATATTCCCTTTTTCCACTACATCACGTGCAATCATGACTTCTTCGTTTGTTGGAATGATCATGACTTTTACAGGTGAATGCGGGTAGTTAACGAATGCTTCTTTACCGCGGACCTGATTACGTGCCGGATCCCAGTATACGCCCATGAATTCCAAGCCTTGAAGGACTCTTTCACGGATCAGCGTACTGTTTTCACCGATACCTGCTGTGAAGACAATTGCGTCTACACCGTACATGCGGGATGCATAAGAACCGATGTATTTATGGATACGGTTGGCGAACACTTCAAGAGCCAGTTCCGCTCGCTCGTTTCCTTCAGAAGCCTGTTGTTCGATATCACGAAGGTCACTTGAGAACCCGGATACACCAAGCATACCGGATTTCTTATTCAGGATGTTCAATACTTCATCAGCCGTTGAACCCGTTTTCTCCATGATGAACGGGATAAGGGCCGGGTCGATATTACCTGAACGAGTTCCCATGGCAACACCAGCTAGTGGAGTGAAGCCCATTGATGTATCGATGGATTTACCGCCTTCGATCGCTGCGATACTCGCACCATTCCCAAGGTGACAAGAAATCAAGCGGACTTGCTCTTTCGGACGGCCAAGCATTTCCGCAGCACGCTCGGATACATACTTATGGGAAGTACCGTGGAAACCATACTTACGGATTCCGTAATCTTCATAGTACTCATAAGGAAGGCTGTATAAGAACGAGCTTTCCGGCATGGATTGATGGAACGCTGTATCAAAGACAGCAACCGCAGGTACATTCGGCAATACATTATGGAATGCCTTGATACCCGTCAGGTTTGCCGGGTTATGAAGTGGAGCCAGATCAGACAGTTCTTCGATCTTAGACACTACTTCGTCGGTGATCAGAACGGATTCATTAAAGACCTCGCCGCCATGTACGACACGATGTCCGATCCCGTCGATTTCATCAAGTGAATCGATGATGCCAAAGCCTGTCAGCTTTTCAAGCAGCATCTTAACAGCCACTTCATGGTTCGGGATATCTGTCACTTCTTCACGCTTCTCATCATTCACCGTTATATTAAATACCGCATCATTCAGTCCGATACGTTCAATAAGACCTTTAGTAATGACCGTTTCTTCAGGCATATCAAAAAGCTGAAACTTTAAAGAAGAGCTTCCAGCATTAATTGCAATCACTTTTTTTGCCACGTTGTATCGCTCCTTTTGTTTTCGATCTCTTGACTCTTATTTATTCTGTTCATTGAATCATTTTTTATCTCTCAATTCCCCATTAAATCACTGACTCCCCCCTATTTCAAGAAAAAGCTTGAAATGACATCGTTTTCATGTTAAATTAAATATTTTCGCAAAAATTAGAAAAAGAAAAGCGTAGACGGCTTGGTCAGTCCCGACAAGCATAAGGCGAGAACACCGGAAAGGCGCCCTTTGCCTTTTTGGTGTTCTTGACTTATGACCT
This sequence comes from Rossellomorea sp. ABR4_004, assembly GCF_056159585.1. Lineage (NCBI taxonomy): Bacteria > Bacillati > Bacillota > Bacilli > Caryophanales > Bacillaceae > Rossellomorea > Rossellomorea sp. ABR4_004. The sequence goes on from NZ_JBSWVM010000001.1 coordinate 1,278,718, forward strand.
CGAGCCTCTAAGCCCCGGAGCTGGACAATTCGAAAAGCGGAGGGGCTTTGCCCAGAGACCAATCTATCAAAATAAGGGGAAAATTTCCTCTTATTGAGGAATGATGCTAGAAATATGGAGTAAATAGGGGGAATGAATCCGCCTATTTAATCCAAAAGCATGAAAACGGACCATTCTACGTTACCTTAACCGGAAAAACTCCCCTTATATCCCCCGAAACTGACCCTGCTTTGCAGGATAACCGGAAAATCTCCCCTTATTAAAACAACCCTCTATACACCAACAAAAAAAGCAGTCTCATTCAGTTACGAATAGGACTGCTCATTGGTGTGTTTATTTAGTTTTAGTATTTGCCAAAAGGCAGTCTACTATTTATTTTGTGCAAGCCACTGATCGATCTTAGACATGATGTCCTGCAGGGCTCGTTGATTCGATAGGCTTGGCAGCTGGGCAAGCAATACTTCTTTAGGTGGCTTCAGGCCATCTTTTTTCTTTTGAAGGACCAGGATGCTTTTCGCTGAGTTTTTGTTTTTGAACAGGGAAAGAGGCAGCTGTAGGAAGCCTTGGATGTCTGCCTTTTCTTTCAAATACGTTTGCAGCTGTGCACTGTATGGAGATTCGAAAAGTCCATTTGGCACGATGAAGAAAAGGTATCCTCCGTCTTTCGTGTGCTTCAGGCTTTGTTCCATAAACAGATGATGGGCATATGAATGGCCTTCTTCTGCTTTCAGCTCATAGTCCTGTGCACGTAAATCGTTCGGGTAATAACCGATTGGCAGATCACACAACACAAGGTCTACAGGATCGATGAACAGCGGTTCGATTGAATCCTGATTAAAGAGCTGTAGTGGATGTTTTTGAAGATCCGCTCCTACGTAAGCGAGTTTGATCAATACCTCATCAATTTCGACCCCGATGGATTGTGTTTCTTTTCCTGGCATTTGATTCAATACCGTCGTCAGGAGGTTTCCTGTTCCGATCGCCGGATCCAGGATGGTGAGTTTGTCCATGCCCCGAGTAAATTTATTGACTAAGTAGCTGATAAATAAACCAAGTGAGTCCGGTGTCATTTGATGATTCGGCTGTACGTTTTCTTTCATTCCTTTTAGGATCGCAAACTGAAAGGCTTTACGGATATTTTCATTCTCCAGCTGAGAAAGATTCACTTCATCGTACTTTTTGTTCAAACGCTTCTTGGTCAGTTCACTTACTTCTTCTTGCAGGACGTCACCCTGAAATAGGTTTTCTCCTGTTTCCGCAACGGCTTCTAAATAGCTGCATGCTAATTCCTCTTGCAGCAGTGTAGCCGTTTCATCGATTATTCCAAATAATGATTCGACTGGCGAATTAATCATCGGCACTCATTCCTTTATCACAATTTCATTCATCTATTTTACCTTTGTCCATACCGTTTGTAAAAAAAACAATGCTGACCATGGGTAATTCAGGTCAGCATGTCTAAGCATTGTTCAGTTGGGACGGAATTATTTAGCGTTCTTCACTGCTTCAACGGCAGCGTCATAATCCGGGTGGTTCGTTGCTTCGCTCACATATTCCACATATGTCACTTCATCGTTGCTGTTTACCACGAACACAGCACGTGCAAGCAGACGAAGCTCTTGGATGTGTACGCCGAATGCTTCACCGAAAGAAAGATCGCGGTGATCGGAAAGCGTTTGAACGTTCTCGATACCGTTTGCTCCACACCAGCGCTTCTGAGCGAATGGAAGATCCACAGAAATCGTCAATACTTCTACATTATCAAACTTGGTTGCTTCTTCATTGAATTTACGTGTTTGGGCATCACAAACTCCTGTATCGATGGAAGGAACGACACTGATCAAACGCACCTTGCCTTTGGAATCATTCAGTGTGACTTCCGATAAATCATTAGCTAATACTGTGAAGTTAGGAGCTTTGTCCCCTACTTTTACCTCATTACCTAATAGAGTGACAGGGTTATTCTTAAATGTAATGTTTGCCATTATTTGTTCCTCCTCCATAATAATATGTACATGTTTATAGTACAGAAAAAAGATACGGTAAAGCAAATCATAGGGGTTCTTTTCAAAAAAAAAGATGAGCTCACTCATACTCGAGTAAGCTCTCTATCTTTTACAGATCAAGTTTTTGATTGTGATTACCCTGACTGTTATTGTCCTGCTTGTTATCGTCCTTTTTCATCATACCCTGGATCTTTTCGATGGCACCGGGAGCTAGGTCCAGCAGGCGATCGATCAGATGAGTGCTTTCATCTAAATGAAGCATCTTGATTCCTTTTGAACTGACGATCAAGAACGCGATCGGAGTGATGGAGACACCGCCCCCGCTACCTCCACCGAATGGCTGCTGCTTCTGGGATGATTGATTGCTTCCGCTATCTCCGCCTTTTCCGCCACCATCATCTTTTCCTTTGCCACCATCAATGATGAATTCACTTCCGCCTGCAGCAAATCCAAAGCCAACCTTTGATACTGTCAGGATGACACTTCCATCGGGTGTTTCAACGGGATCACCGATAATCGTATTCACATCGATCATTTCTTTTAAATTTTCCATTGCCGTGGTCATTAGACCTTCAATAGGATGTTCTGACATGTAAAGACCTCCTTATTATACTGAATGTTTTTCTCCAGAAAGTGTGGAAAGGGGCTTTGTCTTAAACTTAGCCATACCGCCTCTCCAATACCGAAGTATCTTGAAACCTACTAGGATAGCATTCCCTATGCGAAACTGGATAATACATGAAAATTGCGTTTGGATCACAGCATGCTGGAACGTCGGAGTCACCTCTATGACGGGCATGGACTGAAGGCGCATATACCCGCTCAGAATGCCGATGATACTTCCTTTCATCCCCCAGATCGTCCCTGTTAACGTACCTGTTGAAGCTGCATCACCAGTGCCGAATAACGTTTTCCAATGCACATGATCCAGTTTGACTTTCTTGAGAAACGACCGGATGATTCTGTGAAGTGACTGGACATGGATGATGATCTCCTTCGTATCATTCAAACTATCTATAAAATCATTTGGAGTGATTTTCTTTTTAGAAGTCTTTTTATTTGATGGATTGCTTTCATTGCCTTTTTTCGTTTCTTCCTCAAACACGATATTCGGTCCATCGTCATCGAGTTTGACTAATGGGATATCGATTGTATATTTTAGCAAGCCAAACCATGCCCTAAGCTTCACCTTGAAATGGTCATTATCATTCCCATGGTACAGCGAGAGAGTAACGGTAAGCTTCGTAATAATCAGAAGAAATAAGATCAACAAGATAAGTGCCATAACAATTAGTAAAGTCCAAATCCACCAGCTCATATTTTCACACCCTTCAACCTCTTATTATGGCCTTTGCCTGGGAAAATAAACTAGCGGGGAGAGATTTTGTATGAGGATCGGGCTTGTATCATGAGGAAAAGAGAAATATTTGATGAATATTGGGGCACTTGAGGATAATCTGAACGTCTGCTTTTTTATCATTGCGTCGTTTCCCATTGGAATTGCGTCGTATTATCAATTATTGCGTCTATTCTAGCGTTATTGCGTCGTTTTTCAATTAATTGCGTCATTCTTAACGGTTATTGCGTCGTTTTACATTTAATGTAAATCCTCGACACTTCTCTCAATAAAAAAAACCAAACCCATATAAACAGGTTTGGTTTCAAAACAATAATGATTTAAATCGCCGGCTTAAACTCCAGCTGCTTCTTTTCCTGAACCACCGTCGTATCAGCGAACAAATCATGTATTCCTTGTTTTTTATTCGTAAAGGCTACCACCACGTAGAGAATAAAGATCGTGGTAGAGATAAAACGGCCGATCAGCTCTCTAAATAGAATCGTTCCCCACGAAGGCTTCCTTCCTTTTAAATCGATGACCCTAATGCCGAACACCATTTTACCGATCGTTTGGCTGAAGTATTTCGTCATCAACATAAAGTAGCCATAGAAGACGATACTCGTTAATATCGAAATCGGTGCAAACATGGAGCCTTCTGAAAGTGAAATATCCAATAGCTTAAAGATTGGATTAACTACTAATCGTGTAATGCTGCCAATCACGATAAGGTCCAGTAAGTACGCCCAGAACCTTATCCAAAATCCTGCTAAGTAATATCCATCGTGATTCACGGGCCTTGATTGATCATGAGAAGGGGGATCGATTTCGATTCGCTCCCGCTCTTCATCATGTTGTACAGAACGATCTTGTGTGTCACTCACTTCATTCACCTTCCTTATTCAGAGTATAGATACATTAATCGCGGAGAATTCGGCTTAGATAGCAGCTTCATTAATGCCGCTGCTTCCATGTCCTGCCCTATCATTTTCTTTGCACCCATACTGAAGAATTCTGAGAAAGGATCGCCTGCAGTATATTCAAATACTTGAGCATCTTTTAGCTTATAATCTTTTTTCATGGCATCAATGGTATCCTCCACATAGCCGAATTCGTCAATCAGATTGACTTCTTTCGCCTGGATTCCATCATATACTCTTCCGTCTGCGATTTTCTTGACTTCTGCTTCTGACATATCACGGCCACTCGCAATGACATCGACGAAGCCTTCATAGGAATTATCGATCATGGATTGAAGAATCTTTCTCTCTTCTTCCGTCATTTCACGTGTCGGGCTCATGATGTCTTTGTACGGTCCGCTCTTGATGGTCACGAAATCGACTCCATATTTCTCTGCGAGTTCCGAGTAGTTGATGCTTTGCATGATGACACCGAGTGAACCGGTCAGTGTTTCTTTGCTGGCGAATATTTTCGTAGCCGGTGCAGATATGTAGTAACCTCCGGAAGCTGCCGTGCCCCCCATTGATACATAAATCGGCTTTTTCGCTTTATCCATGATTTCTACAAGCTTCGAATGGATCTGCGCACTCTCCACTACGCCGCCACCTGGGGAATTTACTTTTAAAATAATCCCTTTGACAGATTTATCTTTTTGAACCGCATCCAGCTTATCCATAAAGAGTTCATGGTTGTATCCCGGGCTTTCAAATAGAGAATTAGCGCCACCCGTATCCTGAATGACACCCTCTACTTCTAACACAGCAATTCGTTTCTGGGCATTCCCCTCATCAATCACTTCTTCTGAAAAAGGGTTGTCTGTTGCGCCAAGCATGTCTTCAAATGCTTTATTAAAATCACCAGTCGCCGCAGATGTAGCGAAATTGACTAAAACAGAAACAAAGAATAACCCAACAGCAATACCTAATGCCGTCCATCTTTTTGCATTCATCTTGTATATTCCTCCCTTGTTTACCCTATCTTATGTAAGGATATAAATATCATTCTCATGTGAAAACATGATAGAATATTCACTAAGTTAGATTCTAGCAAAATTTCATGGAAATGGGAAAAATTATCTTATTTTTTATTTCAGGGAGGTACTACATACGATGAATAACCGTCGAAATATTTATTTCTATGCCTTAAATGAAAAAGGGATGCAAGCAAAGCTGGACCGATTATACGAGCTTGCCAATCGTTATGATTTCAACATTGTCGATTCTCCAAAGACAGCGAATATCATCGTCAGCATCGGAGGGGATGGAACGTTTCTTCAAGCCGTCCGCCAAACCGGCTTCAGACAGGATTGCTTGTATGCAGGTGTTTCTACAGGTGGCACCCTGAGTATGTATTGTGACTTCCATATTGATGACACATCCAAAATGATTGAAGCGATGACAACCGAGCAAATCGAGGTACGCAAATATCCGACCATTGAAATTACCGTCGATAACCAGACCTCCTTCCATTGCCTGAATGAATTCAGCATCCGCTCCGGCATCATCAAAACCTTCGTCATGGATGTTTTCATCGATGATAATCATTTTGAAACGTTCCGTGGAGACGGGATGATCATTGCGACTCCGACGGGAAGTACGGCTTATAATAAATCGGTCAGCGGAGCCGTGGTGGATCCGATGCTGCCTTGCATTCAAGTGAGTGAGATGGCGTCCTTGAATAATAACCGATATCGTACGCTTGGGTCTTCCTTCATTCTTAGCGACAAGCGCCGCTTGGTTCTTAAAATCGTTCAGGACGGGAATGACTACCCTGCAATGGGGATGGACAATGAGGCTCTCAGCATTCAACACGTAGAAAAAGTCGAAGCGAAGTTAAGTGACAAAATCATCAAAACGGTTAAATTGAAGGATAATTCGTTCTGGGAGAAAGTGAAGCGTTCGTTCTTATAAAATAATGGGGTTCTGAATGGGTATCAGAACCCCATTTTCCTCTCTGTTGTGCCAAAATCAGGCCAACTTGTGCCACTTTCCCCGTTTGTTGTGCCAAATGGTGAACAAACCAAGGTCCGTCCCTATACAAAAAGCTCCAGCACATGCTGGAGCTTTTTGCATTTTATCAAGCGGATAATCTCGCTTCCCGTCTTCGCTTTCTGGCGTACTGCACTCTTGAAGCCGTGAAGATGGTTAAGGCGAGCCATATGAACATGAACGAGATGAGATGGGTGAATGAGAAGGTTTCGTCATAGACCCATATGCCGAGTATCAACGTGAGGGTCGGTGCAATGTATTGCAGGAATCCGACCATATAAAGCGGGATTTGTTGAGCACCCTTTGAAAAGAATAATAAAGGGATGGCGGTTACTGCCCCGGCACCGATCAATAAGAGGTCCGTCCCTAACGATACATGGAATAGGGACACGGAACCTTCATTGTACATGTAGCCTAGGTAGAGTAGGGACACTGGAGCGATGGTCAGGGTTTCCAGGGTCAGACCGATGGATGATTCGACCTGGATGAGCTTTTTGGCTAATCCGTATAGTCCGAAAGAGAATGCAAGACCGATGGCGATCCATGGGAATTCCCCATAGGAGATCGTGAGGATCAGAACCCCTATCGCGGCCAATCCAAATGAGACCATTTGGGCTTTTGACAAGCTTTCCTTCAGGATGAATACCCCTAACAAAACGCTCACCAAGGGGTTGATGTAATACCCCAGGCTCGCTTCCACCATTTGATTTGTATTCACGGCCCATATATAAATGAACCAGTTCGTACTGATCAATAAAGAAGCAAGGAGTAAAGCAAACAGCTGCTTCTTTTTCGTAAGAGATGTTTTCAAATATAAGGAAAAGTCCTTCCAGCGTTTACTGACGAATAAAAATAAGAGCATAAACCAAAAGGACCAAAAAATGCGGTTAGCGAGAATTTCATAGGCGGAAACATGATTCAACCATTTCCAATAGATCGGGAGAATTCCCCATAAAAAATAGGAAAAAGCCGTGTAGATGATTCCAGCTTGATCGTTTTGCTTCATAAAAACACCCCCAAAACTATTTCTATTTCCGAAATATCTCCATTATATCCATGAAAAGTTTTGGGGGCAATGATTATTTATTTTTTTTATAAACGATGGTCTCGTCCACCACCGTCATATCTACTACTTTGTTTAACAATTGATCGGGATCCACTTTGAACGGATCGATATCTAAAACGGTAAAGTCCGCTGTAAATCCTTCCCGTATCTGCCCTCTGTCACTTTCGTGGTGACAGGCATAGGCACTTCCCTTAGTAAACAGGGAGAGGGCTTCATACATCGTAAGCTTTTCTTCGGGACGATACTCTGTTTTGTCAGGATCCAATGGATTCGTTCTCGTAACTGCCGCATGGATTCCCCAAAGAGGATTAATCGGCTCGATTGGCGCATCAGATCCACCGGCACATGGAATGCCTTCCTCAAGAAGTGTTTTCCACGCATAGTTATACTGCATGTTTTCCTCTCCAAGTCTTTCGACTACCCAAGGAAAATCCGACGCAACAAACCTTGGTTGAATATCAAGAATTAACGGAAGATCCTTTATCTTCTCGATCAGCTCTTTACGCAGAATTTGGGCATGAATGAGTCGATCCCGTCTTCCAAAGTGAGATGGCACTTTCATGATGCTATCGAGTACATTTTCAAAAGCCTGATCACCAATCGTATGAACGGCAATCGGAAGATCATACTTTCTAGCCTTCTTCACAAGCTCAAGAAGTTTTTCGTTTGTATGGATGCTGACTCCGCTTGTGCTTGGGTCATCGGCATATGGATAGCTTAATAGGGCAGTCCGGCCGCCTAAAGCCCCATCAGCAAAGATCTTCATGGCACCGAATTCAATAAATTGATTGCCGCTGAGGAAATGGTGACCATCTTCCTTCCAATCTTCAATCACTTCATGATGAACCAATAGATGTGCCCTGAATTTCTTTTTGCCCTCGGTGATCGTCTTTACAAATGCATCATACGTCTTCTTAAAGTTCCCATAGTAGCTTAAATCTTCTGTATGTCCACCTACCAGTCCGTGCTCCCAGCAGCTTTCGATTCCTTTTGTCAGGGCACCTACAAGATACTCTAAGGAGATGGCTGGTAATGCATCGATCATCAGATCCTGAGCCTTATCCTTTAACAATCCGTTTAATGCACCGGCATCATCCCTCTCAATCAATCCACCGGAAGGATCGGGAGTCTCCTCATCGATACCTGCATTCTTTAGAGCGAGTGAATTCACTACCATGGCATGACGGCAAATGCGTTTCAGAAGTACAGGATGATCCGGTACGACTTCATCAATTTCCTGCTTGGTTAAAACCGCCGCATCACTCCAAAGGTTTTCGTTCCAGCCTTCGCCAATGACCCATTCTCCTTTTTCAAGGCCTTTTGCTTTTTCTTTTATTGCCTCTAGTACTTCCTGCTTACTATTCATACTGGAAAGATCCAGCCTCATTAACGTTTCGCCATGCCCGATCAGATGCATGTGACTATCGACAAACCCGGGAAACATCACTTTTTGCCCAAGATCTACTTCGGACTCAATCGTGAATTGTTCATTCTTCGCCAGGTCGTCAGATGAGCCGATTCCTTTGATGACCCCATCTTCCGTGTAGACCGCTTCAACGTGATGTCCTTCCTCTTGCATTGTGTAAATGATTCCGTTTTTCCATAAAGTGCCCATGATGTTTACCCCTTCTTTATAAAAAAATTCTGTTTTTCAAATGTACCATATTATAGGAGGAATCTGAAAGAGAAAGGTTTTTTTCATAAAGTTCTTTTCACAAAGTTCGTTGCTATCTTAAGTAAGAAAGTAGTAGTTGATTTCCGCTCCAGGATGCTCGCTTTCCGCGGGGCTGGCGGTGAGCCTCCTCGGCTGCGCCTGCGGGGTCTCACCTGTCCAGCTATTCCCGCAGGAGTCGAGCCTCCTTCCGCTCCAATCAACTTTCTAAGAATGTTTTAAAAAAAGAAATCCATAAAATCAAAAGCTTTTAGAAAACATTTGCCGATTACCACATACTGATTGAGAGAGTTCAAGCAGACCTTATGTTATAAACCACAATCTTTGCTAAAAGAATTTTTTACAAAAATGAGGCTGAGACAATTATGTTTTAGCAAATGTAAAACCCGAACTTTATGGCTTTAATATCGCCAAATAAGTTCGGGTTTTAATCTTAATTTATACTTAGGTGTTGCTCTTTCCAGCGGTTGATTGGAGTGCAAGACGAAGACTCCTGCGGGAAAAGTAGCTTATGTGAGACCCCGCAGGCTTGCCGAGGAGGCTCACGGGCTACCCGCGGAAAGCGTAGTCTTGCACGGAAATCATTAGCGGTGTTCAGAGACTACACTAAATTGTTAGTCTTTAGTCCGTGAATTTATGGTTTTGTTCCAGCCTCATCCCTGACTAGTTATTAACTGAACTCATTTCTTTTTGTCTCAGCTCGATTCTTCTGATCTTTCCTGAAGTTGTTTTCGGCAATTCTTTCACAAATTCAATTTTACGCGGATATTTGTATGGTGCTGTTAAGTCTTTAACATGCTGCTGAAGAGCAGGAATCAATTCGGGATCTTCTTGATTCACATCATTTCGCAGTACGACAAAGGCTTTCACGATCAGTCCCCTTACTTCATCGGGACTTCCTACAACGGCACATTCCTGAACCGATGGGTGCTTGACTAAGGCATCTTCCACTTCGAATGGTCCAATGGTATATCCGGAGCTGATGATGATATCGTCTCCTCTTCCTTCGAACCAGAAGTAGCCATCTTCATCCTTTTTCGCTTTATCACCTGTAATGTAATAATCCCCTCTGAATTGCATCGCCGTCCGCTCGGTATCTTTATAATAATTTTTGAATAGAGCAGGTGTTTCTACATGAACCGCGATATCCCCAACTTCTCCGACTTCACATGGATACCCTTCCTCGTTGATGATTTCGACTCTGTTTCCTGGAGTTGGTTTCCCCATTGAGCCCGGTTTCATCTCCATGCCCTTCATGATGCCGACGAGGAGCGTATTTTCGGTTTGGCCATAACCATCACGTACTTCTATATTAAAGTGTCTCTTGAAGGCGTCGATGACTTCCCTGTTCAATGGTTCTCCAGCCGAAACTGCACTATGTAATTGATTTAGTTTATATGATCCGAGATTATCCACTTTGGCCATCAGGCGATACTCTGTTGGTGTACAGCACAGAACATTGACTTCATTGTCCTGAAGCAACTGAAGATATTTGTTAGGGTCGAATTTACCTTGATACACAAGTCCGGTGGCCCCGGACCCAAGTACAGACAGGAACGGACTCCATATCCATTTTTGCCACCCCGGACCTGCAGTAGCCCAAACCGTGTCTCCCTCATCAATGGATAGCCATTCACGGGCTGCCGTCTTCAAGTGAGCGTATGCCCAGCCATGGGTATGGACAACTCCTTTAGGGTTTCCAGTCGTCCCTGACGTATAAGAAAGGAACGCCATATCATCACGCTTTGTATCTGCGAAAGGTAATTCATCAGAAGCTGTTTTCATTTCATCCTCTAATGCAATCCATCCTTCTTGTTTGTCTCCCACAACAAACTTTTGGAGATTTTCCATTCCTCTAACGTTTTCAAACTGCTCAACAAATGGAGAGTAAGCTACAATTCCTTTCACGTCACCGTGGTCGATTCTGTATTCCAGATCCTTCGTTCTAAGCATCTCTGAACTTGGGATCACCACGAGCCCGGATTTAAGAGCAGCAAGGTACACAGCGTACGCTTCGATTAAACGGGGAACCATCACAAGGATGACATCGCCTTTTTCCAGGTTCGAACCCAAGAAAACGTTTCCAATTTTATTTACATTGTTCAATAATTCCCGGTAGGTGATTTCGGCTTTCGTTCCCTCTTCGTTTTCCCATTTAATTGCAAGCTTCTGTTGATCACCTGCGTACTTCTCTACTTCTTCTACTAAATTGTACTTTTCCGGTGCAATTAGTTCTTCTCTCTTCATTCTGACTCCCCCTTGTTTGTCGATTCTTCTCTATTATACAAAATAATTCAAATTTTTTAAATTATTCGTTTATATTTTTCCTAAATACAAATTCTGAGGATTTTCGACAAAGGGATAATAAATTAAGGATGATTTTCAAAATCAGATCAAAAAATAACATTATCTTGCAAAGAAAATTGCTCATTTCTTAAAGTTGTCGCTATCTTTAAGATGAAAGTAATAGTTGATTTTCTCTACAGGATGCTCGCTTTCCGCGGGACTGGCGAAGGGGCTCAAGTCTCATCCACCGGTTTTACAAAACTTAATTATTCTTCTAAAAATGAGTGGTCGTGTAAAAACATGGACCGTTCCTTTCCGCTCCAGGCACAAGATTCCCCGCGGAGGAAGTCAAGTGCCTTCCGCTACAATCCACTCTGTACTTCTATATTCTGGCTTCCTAATTACGTTTTGGAAAACACCAGAAAGCACTTATTGTAGATATGTTTAGAGTTAGTTCCAAGAAACAAACTTAACGTCGTAACGAAATATCTCGATAATTATATTTCTTGGTTCCCAGTGCTGGAGAGTATCCATCATCAATTTAATGAAGTCACGATTAACGATATGATAATAATTTTGTCTAAAAGAGTTTAAAGTAAATAATGAAAACACTTGGAATTTAATCGATACAACCAACCTTTTTGATATTGAATATGAATGGTAATTCTACACCCGTTATCAATTACTTAGTGATTCACGGAAAATCATCAGAGAATAACAAAAGCATAAAAATTATTTCATTATTGAAGAATTTAGTTGAATAACACCCTAAAGAGGCTGGGACAAAAGTGTTTTAGTCTAAGGCCGAGGAGGCTCACGAGCTACCCGCGGAAAGCGTAGTCTTGCACGGAAATCATTAGCGGTATTAAGAACCTACACTTCAATTGTTCATCTTTATATCGTGGTTTTTTAGTTTTGTCCCAGCTTCTTTCATCATAGTAAAAAAGAATAAAATAAAAAGGAGCGAGAGAATCTCGCTCCTTGTAGCCATTGTATTTAATTATTTTGCGTATCCGCCACCGATTTGTTGTTCAGCCATTTGAACTAAACGTTTAGTGATTTCACCACCTACAGAACCGTTAGCGCGTGCTGTTGCATCTGGACCAAGTTGAACTCCGAATTCTGAAGCGATTTCGTATTTCATTTGGTCGATTGCTTGTTGAGCTCCTGGAGCTACTAATTGATTTGAACTTCTGTTTGCCATGTGTTTTCACCTCCTTGTGAGTATAGAATGTGTAAAAACACATGGCTTCATGCAAAGAAAATTGTTGGTAAATAATCCTAAATTTTTAGAGTAGTTCGTCAAAGGTTTTTTCTACATTTGAACCGGTTGATCCATCAATGGTGATGGTTTCAGTACCCTCGACGGCTTCTTTAATAAGAGTATCAAAATCAACAAAGCTTTCATAATATGTCACTTTATCTTTTTTAGGTCTTGTTTTTGGTGCAGGCGGTGTGAAGATGGTACAGCAGTCTTCATATGGAAGAATCGAGATATCATGTGTATCGATCTTTTGAGCGATATCAATGATTTCAAGCTTGTCCATGGCGATGAGCGGTCTGAGTACCGGTGTGTTCGTCACATCATTAATGGCCTGCATGCTTTCTAACGTCTGACTCGCTACCTGTCCAAGACTTTCCCCGGTCACCAGGGCCAATCCTTCGTTCTTTTCACGAATCTCATCAGCAATAAAGAGCATCATCCGTCTCGTTGAAGTCATCGTGTAATTTTCAGGAACCTGATCATGAATGGTTTGCTGAATTTTCGTGAACGGTACGATATGCAATTTCACCTTCCCACTGAATGCAGACAGTTTCTTGGAAAGATCGATCACCTTTTGCTTTGCCCGCTCACTTGTAAAAGGTGGGCTGTGGAAATGGACCGCCTCGATTTCAACGCCTCGTTTCATCGTTAAATACCCTGCTACCGGACTATCGATGCCTCCTGATAGCATGAGCATCGCTTTTCCGCTTGCGCCAACCGGCATCCCCGTTGAACCTTGATAAATTTCCGAGGAGAGATAGACACCCTCTTTTCTAACTTCTACATTAAGGTTAATATCGGGATTTTTCACATCCACTTTTAATCCATCCATATTTCGGAGGATATAGGATCCCACTTCGTAATTCAATTCGTTTGTGTCCATGGAGAACTTTTTATCCGCTCTGCGGGCAGATACCTTGAAGGTTTTCCCCGGTGTGAAACTCTTTTGAACGAGGGCCAATCCTGCTTGGCTGATTTCCTCGATATCCTGAGCCACTTTGACAACCGGACTGAAGGATTGGATTCCAAAGATTTTCTCCAATCTTGGGATGATCTCTTCCCCGTTCTCGTCCCCTAACTGGATATGCAAACGATCCCGGCTTGCTGAAACTGAAATCGTGGGGAAATCTTTCAATGCCTGCAAAATATTTTCCCGCAGCTTGGCCGTGAACATCTTCCGGTTTCTGCCTTTTGTTGAAATTTCACCGTATCTGACTAGTATGCGATTATAATTCATCGTGATCTCCTCATTGTCTTTTGTAATTGTTCTATTTCTTTCTTTAGTAACTGCATGAATTGACGGCACTCTTCCATCGTATTGTGAAAAGATAGACTGATACGAATGGAGCTGTTCGCCTGGCTCTTTGATACACCCATGGATAGAAGGGTCCGACTTGGTTTGCTTTGCTTTGATGAACATGCACTTGTAGTAGACACGAACACCTCATGGAGGTCCAATGCGTGAACGACGACCTCACCTTTAAAATCTTCTATAGAAAAGTTAAGGATGTGAGGAGCATGGTGCTCCACTGGTGTATGAACGATCACGTCTTCCATTCTTTCCAGTTCTTTTCTTAAATATCGCTGGTTTTCTTCCATCATAGGAAGCTTTTGTTTACTTTCCGTAAGGTGCATCCTTAATGCCTTTGCAAATGACACGATTCCACCTGTGTTCTCCGTACCGCTTCTGAGATTCCCTTCTTGCTCCCCCCCTGAAATGATAGGGGATAGCTCAAGTCCGTCCCTCACATAGAGCATTCCAGTACCTTTAATGCCATGAATTTTATGAGCGGAAATGCTGCATAAATCAATATGCTTTTCGTGGAGAATAAGGGGGACCTTCCCGCATGCCTGAACAGCATCAACGTGAAAAAGGATTTTTGGATAGTCAGAAAGCAGCATCCCTATCTCCCTGATCGGCTGAACACTCCCGATTTCGTTGTTCACCTGCATGACAGAAACGAGAATGGTGTCTTCCTGTATGGCGTCTTTTACTTGTTCAGGTTGAATCCTTCCCTGCGCATCGACATCAAGGTAGGTCACAGAATACCCGTAGGTCTCTAATTGTTTAACGGCACTCCGGACGGAAGGGTGCTCTATATTCGTCGTAATAATATGCTTCCCTCTGTGACCGTATTGTAAAGCCGTCCCCTTTATCGCCAGGTTATTCGATTCTGTTCCACCAGAGGTAAAGAATACCTCTTTCTGCTTTATATCTAATAATGAAGCCACTTGTTCCCTGGACTGTTGAATTAATTTCTCTATACGCCCTCCAAAGGAATGAATCGATGAAGGATTAGCATAAAAGTGTTCATTCACTTTAAGAAATGTATCTAGTACTTCCTTATATGGCTTGGTTGTTGCACTATTATCTAAATAAATCAAGATTTCACCTTCTTTTACTTGTGGTGACCTGCGAATTTCACAGTAATATATTCAATCATTAATCTTACCATAAATCATCCTGAACCCAAATCTTATTCAACATGCAGGGCAGGATATTATTGTAGCAATACTAATTTTCTCAGATCATTCGAGAATTTTTTGCAATTTCCAAAAATAATCATTGAAAAATGACAGAATTTTTGCGAGAATCATAAAGGAAATAATGGCAAAAGTTATTTAAATATACTAAATTGTAAGACTATTTAGTATTTCGACATTTTTCTACAATCTTATGATAAGATAATTTTGCTTATGATAACGATTACAAACGGAGGGGTATATATGAATGAGAAAGCGCTGTCATTCAGCCAAATCTTTACGATAGGATTAATGCTCTTTGCTCTTTTCCTCGGAGCAGGTAATATGATTTTCCCGCCCTTTTTAGGTCAACAGGCCGGGGAACATGTGTGGACCGGTATTATCGGTTTTCTCATTACTGGAGTAGGACTTCCTTTATTGGGCGTTATCGCCATCGCCAAATCTGGAGGAGATCTTCAGACACTTGCAAATCGAGTTCATCCTTTATATGGACTAGTCTTCACGGTTGTGATGTACTTGGCCATTGGACCATTTTTTGGGATTCCGAGAACCGGTACGGTTGCTTATGAAATCGGAGTGATCCCATTTTTACCTGGAGATGTTGCCAAATACGGAACTCCTTTATTCATTTATACGGTCATCTTTTTTGGATTAACCGCATGGCTTGCGATGAATCCTTCAAAGCTCGTAGACAGAATCGGAAAGATCTTAACACCTTCCCTGATCGTGATTCTTACGATCTTAGTGGTCAAGAGTATCGTAACTCCTATGGGAGATTTCGGAGCACCGAACCCCGCTTATCAGAATGGAGCGCTGTTCAAGGGATTTATTGAGGGGTATCTGACGATGGATACCATCGCGGCTTTAGTATTCGGGATTGTGGTCATTAATTCCATTAAAGACCGTGGTGTGACGAGTAAAGCAAACCTCACTCGGATAACAATCATTGCAGGGATCATCGCTGCCATCGGTTTAGCACTTGTTTATTTATCCTTAAGTTACATTGGAGCTACAAGTACTGATTCAATCGGTACTCAAGCTAACGGTGGTGCCATTCTATCAGCAGCAGCGAGTCATTTATTCGGTTCTTTAGGAACAATCATCCTGGGACTGGCGATCACGTTTGCATGTATCACTACGTCAGTCGGACTAGTTTCTGCATGTTCACAATATTTCGCAAAGATTCTTCCGGTATCCTATCCGAAGTTAGTGATCATCATGTCTGTATTTAGTATGATTATTGCCAATATTGGGTTGACTCAGCTGATTGCTGTATCATTACCGGTACTCATCTTCATCTATCCATTGGCCATCGTATTGATCTTACTGTCGTTCATGCACAATGGTTTTAACGGATATTCTCTTGTATACGTGGGAGCCCTGATTCCAACAGGATTGATCAGTTTAATTGATGGGATTAAAACTGCCGGGATTGACGTGACTGCCATCAGTCAATCACTTGAATTCCTTCCTTTCTATTCACAAGGGATCGGCTGGTTAGTGCCTGCTATGATCGGTGCCATCATTGGGTTCGTCATTGCTGCACTTGCGGGACAGACAAAGCGTACAATTGAAGCCAGTTAGTTACATGAAAAAAGGACTGATTTAGAAGTTCATTCTAAATCAGTCCTTTTTATTTATGATGATGATTACTTTTCCTCAATATCCATCATTTTCTCGATTTTCTTAAGAGCACCCGGCTCGACTTTTTCAATCGTTGTTGCCGCTTCTTCCAATGCTTTGCGGTAATCGTATTGACGGAAGGATTCTTCAGCAGACTGAAGACCATCCCTGACTGAACTATACTTACTGCGGTAGCGGTTTCCATATTGAATGATTTTCTCGGATAGAATCACGTTTTCGATCAGATCTCCCGTCTTCGTGTAAAAATGATCGACAGTGTCTTCAGCTCCAAGTAGTGTTTCTTGAACAAATTTCATGTTTAAAGGCTTTTCGGTTAAACTGGCATTCACTTGCTCAATCTTCCGATGGACCTCATCGAGAAGATCTTTGTAATCAGCAGGTAAGCCGGGTACATTACTCTTTGAAATCATGCGGCTCGCTTCAGCCACCTTTTTCTTAAGCTCCTGGATTTTTTCGCGGGTTGCCAGTTCATCCTTACGCAAGTTTTGTAAGTAGATGGAGAATTCACTCTGTTCCCGATCCAATTCTTCCAGACCGTTTCGGATTTCTTTCAGCTCATCACTCAGTAAGGAGTACGCAGTACCATTCGATTCTTCTTTATTCATCAACATTTCGTGACGCTTTGAAAGCTGAATGATCTTCGTCTCAATTTCGTACGGTGTATCAAGGTCCGCATCTTGAAGATGGTAGCCTTGTTTCACAAGCGTTACTTCAGATTGAATATCTTCATTGTCTTCCTTGGCCTTGATCAATCCTTCAGTCGTCTGATCTTTATACTGTTGGACAAAATGTTTGGCATGTACTTCTTTTTCCAGTAAATCATAAAGGTTATCGACCTTTTCTTTAATTTCCTGAATTCCTTCTTCTACTTCTTCTACCTTCAGCTCTTCAAGATTTTTATTAAAGTGGAGCAAGGTATCCTTCAGGGATGCAACCTCATTCTCTACATCAATATGATCAAGCTTGTATCCTTGTCCTTTCATCTCCACGTATCCCGCTTCGAGCTCGGACAACTGTGCAGGCAAAAGGTTTTCGCAATCGGTGATCAGTTTCGGAACCGTCTCCATTTTGTAGGAAACATCCTTCATTTCCTGTGCAAGGCTAAGGACTATTTCTCTTGCATCCAGATAATTCCCCTGCTCTGTTAAGTCATTGAATTGATTCATCTGTTCAGAGAGCTTATCCAAAATGTTCTCTATGTACTTAGCGGTTTGACCATATGTATGACGATACGCAAGTAACTGCTTTTTACTGTTTCGATAGTCTTCTTGAAGAGATTGAATTTCTTCACGGTTCTTCTCTTCGCTGCCGATCAGTTCATTTAATTCTGTCAGAATTTGCTCGATTTTCTGTTCGGTCTCAGTCAGGACCTTGTCGATTCGGGATAGGATCTCTTTCGTTCTGGTAAATCGAAATTTATCGGTGTACTCTTCTGCATCGAATAGTAGTTCTTCAACATCAGGAAGCTGCACAGCAACAATCTCATCCCATCCCTGTCTCCAACCGTCAAACAATTCCTCTGTTTGTCCTGTCATATTCAATTGTTTCACTTTGGAGAGTTCATCTGAAACCGGCTTGTTCATAATATCTATTTTCCAAGCTTCATAGCGATCAATTTCAGCGTAATATTTTTTTCTAGAGATAAATCCGATAAGGAATATGATTAAGATAAGTATTATTCCAGCGATGACGTATTGCATCTTAAGCCCCCTGTTCAACTATTCAGTAGACATCTATATCAATTTGAATGTTTCATTAATAAATTCTCATTGCTATAATGATACCATGTTAACGACAATTTTTGACTATTAATTTCTAATTTTTCAGTGATAAAAAGTCATTTTCAGCAAATTCAAGGAAAAATAGACTTTTTTTATGTATTTTTAATATTACTTTTTATTTTTCAGGCTGTATACGAAAAAAGCCTCTTTTAGAATTAATCACTATTTACAAGGAAGTGAAGACTTTGGTGAAAGTGGACGGTCATATTCATACCCCTTTTTGTCCTCATGGAAGTGACGATACATTTGAAATGTATATAGAAAGAGCGTTGTCTTTAAACTTTTCTGCTATAACATTTACGGAGCATGCGCCACTTCCCCAGGGCTTTGAAGACACAACCCCGGACAAGGATAGCGGTATGAATCCATCACATCTTTTGGAATACGTTCAAATTCTGGATATCCTAAAGGAGAAATATAAAGATAAAATTACGATTCGTACAGGGTTAGAGGTCGATTACATTGCAGGCTTTGAAAAAGAAACAGCTGAATTTTTAACTACTTACGGACCCCGCTTGGATGATAGTATTCTTTCCGTCCATTTCTTGGAGCACGGGGGAAAATGGGATTGCCTGGACTTCAGTCCTGATGTATTCCAATCTATGATTGCTTATTACGGATCCGTCGATGCGATTTACGAACACTATTATGATACCGTAATAAAGTCTATCAGAGCTGACTTGGGACCCTATAAGCCCAAGCGGATCGGCCATATGACCCTCGTAAAGAAATTTCAAAGGCTGTATCCGGCTTCCCATGCTTTTTTAGATAAAACCTCTATGATATTAAAAGAAATGGCCTCAAGACATTTGGAGTTGGATTATAATGGGGCAGGCCTGGTGAAGCCCTACTGTGGTGAGCCCTATCCCCCTACAGAAATCATTCAACAAGCTCATTCTTTAGGAATCAAAACCGTTTATGGCTCAGATGCCCATACAGCTGCAGGTGTCGGTCAAGGCAGAGCAGAGATGCTATGATAAAAACAAAAGAACTCTTCTATTAACTTCGAAGAGTTCTTTTGTTGCTTTTCCCGGCTTAGATAATAAGTTCTTTCTTCATGATTTCCTTCGCTTCGGAAACGAGAAGTAAATCGATCCACTGATCAATATTTTTATAGTATTGATCGATAAAATAATATTCCTGCGGGAACATTTGCCACACTTCTCTTAGTTGCTGGCTATTGAGAAAGGGCATCGTCAGCATGGATTTGAGCTGAATCACCAAAAAGCTAACAGGTTGTTTCTTCAGGGCATGATCTTTCATCCCTTGTTCAAACAATCGCTTCATATAGTGTCTTTCTTTCATTAAGTAGGAAGAAATGATTTCACGCACAACCTGCGAATCAATCGACACTTCCCTCCAGATGAACCTGGATAATTGATGATGTTCACTTTGGAATTTCAAGATTTTGTACACTGCCCGCTTTAAGCATAAATCCGCACTTACATAGTTCAAGGCTTCCACTTCTTCCTGAAGAAAGCGCAGATACTGTTCAAAGAAATGAGTGAAGCACGCTTCCAGGACACCCTGTTTTCCTTTAAAATAATAGGAGATGGTAGCGGGGTTGACATTCGCTCTTTTTGCTATATCCCGGACAGAGGTCCCATCAAAGCCGTGATCATAAAACAAATACACGGCTGCTTGAAAAATGGCATCTTTCGTCGGTATGGAGGTATCTAGTTTTTTCATATTTCCCCTTCTTTCAAATATGATAGGCGTATGAAAAAAACAGTGACAGGAATTCAATCTATTAAAAATCTTTTGATGAAAAAATCTAAATCATTGAAGGTTTGAGTGAATTATGCTAAAAATGGTTCAATAGATGTTTCTATTATAGTTTGTTTACTCAAAGAATTCGTGTTTTCATGTGGATTTCCTTTAAGTATTTCTCGACAGGATTTGTTGTACAGAGGGCTTTGGGAAACAAACGGACATGAAATAACGCACATTTTGTAGAATTGGGGGAGTTGTTGGTGTTTAAAGCAGAAAAATATCAAGGTACAAAGGAACAGGGCTTTGGTCTTGTGACGAAGCAACTGAAAGCTTTATTAGAAGGCGAACCAAATCAAATCGCGAACCTAAGTAATGCTTCTGCCCTCTTAAATCAATTTATGGACCGTATTAACTGGGTAGGATTCTATTTATATGAAGAAGAAAGCAATCAACTGGTGTTAGGACCATTCCAGGGACTTCCTGCATGCGTAAGGATCCCACTGGGCCGAGGGGTTTGCGGTACATCTGCTAGCGAACAAAAAACACTTTTGATCGATGATGTTCATGAATTCCCCGGACATATTGCATGTGATGCAGCCTCTCAATCAGAAATCGTCGTCCCACTTGTGAAAGAGGGAAAACTGATTGGTGTTCTGGATATTGACAGTCCGGAAAAAGCCAGATTTGACGAAGAGGATCAAAAGTACTTGGAGATTTTTGTGGAAGAACTATTACGCCACTTATAAACCACTTAAAAAGGAAGGAACCGAAAAATTGGTTCCTTCCTTTTTTACTTATGCCTTATTCAAAGCCTTAGCTAAATCATCCCAAATATCCTCCGGCGCTTCCAATCCTACGGAAAGCCTTAGGAGAGTGTCACTGATTCCCATGCTTTTTCTTGACTCTTCAGGTACGACTGCATGAGTCATGGTCGCCGGATGCTGAATCAATGTTTCTGCATCCCCCAGACTTACGGCGATCTTGATCATTTCAAGATCATCCATCAGCTTCTGTGCCTCTTCCTTCGAACCCTTAATCGTAAAGGAAATCATTCCTCCGGCTTTCTTCATTTGTTTCTTCATGACCTCATGTTGAGGATGATTGGAATGGCCCGGGTAAATCACAGATTCTACTGCCGGATGTTCAGCTAATAGACCTGCAATCTTTTCTGCACTTTCACAGTGACGGTCCATTCGCACCGCCAACGTTTTTAACCCCCGCAATAATAACCATGCGTCAAAAGGAGAAATGATTCCTCCAATATCCTTCTGAGTCGTCATGCGAATTTCTGCCATCTTTTCCTGTGATCCCACAACCAGCCCTGCGACCACATCTCCATGACCGCCGATATACTTCGTTGCGCTATGGATGACAATATCGCATCCAAGTTCCAACGGTCGTTGTAAATAAGGTGAACAGAATGTATTATCAACCACTACAGGAATCCCTTTTTCACGGGCGACCTTCACGACTAGCTCAAGGTCAATTAATTGCATGGTTGGATTGATCGGTGTTTCTACATAGATACAGCTCGTATGTTCTGTGATTTTCTCCCGGATTTCCTCTTCTGTACTCATGGATGAAAAGTCATGATGAATGGAGAATTTCTCTTGAAGTAACTGAAGTAAACCGAACGTACAGCCATAGACGCCTTGAGAGCATAGAATATGATCTCCTGATTTGGTTAAGGAGAATAATACAGCGGATACAGCTGCCATGCCGGAACCAAAGGCAAGGGCAGACCCGCCCCCTTCCAATGATGCCATCCTGTCTTCCAGAATCGATACTGTCGGGTTACCCAGTCTTGAATATATATATCCTTCCTCTTCACCGGCAAAGCGATTTTCCCCTTGTTTCGCATTTGCAAAGGTATAAGTAGAAGTTTGATATAAAGGCGGCGCTAAACTATCAAAGTGCTGAGATGATGCATACCCCTCATGAATCACCCTTGTTTCAAAACGCTTCTCTTCTTTCATACAGTATTCCTCCCAGTATTCCCTTTATGTCTAAGTAACTACTATTCTAGAATATGATAACCACAACAAAAAAGAAAGCGGTTACACTAAAGTGATAAAGGAAAATGTCCAACAAAGAAGAACCCGGAAAAACCATGTCGGCTCCGGGTTCGGGATCTCTCTTATTCCAGGATGATTCCATCACAATCTTTCACAACCTGATTCTTTCCGTTATTTTTCGCATGATAGAGTGCTTCATCTGCTTGCTTGACTAATTCCTTTACAGATTTGGGAAACTGTTCGTCCCTTACTCTCCATGTGGATAAGCCACAGGACAGAGTCACGGAAGGATCTGTGTTCAGAGGAATCTCCTCGACAATGCGTTGAGCAATGTCAGAACCCGCCTCATGGTCAAGGGAAGGCAGATAGACCGCTAATTCTTCTCCTCCCCATCTGGCAACAAATCCATGATGACTGACGATGTCTTTAATCAGGTTCGCCACTCCGATAATGACTTCATCACCAATTTGATGGCCGTAATTATCATTTATCGCCTTGAAATCGTCAATATCGATCAAAAGTAAGGTTCCCACTGAATCCTTGTTCATCGAAGATTCCATTTCATCATCTAGATAATTTCGTGCGAATAATTTAGTCATATGATCGGTAATGACCATTTGCTCCAGTTTCTCACGAAGGGTGGCATTGGTGATTGCCAGAGTCGAATGATGGATAAACGACTGAAGCAGCTTGTACATATCAAAGGAAAACATGTACGGTTCTTTATGTAACACTATACAAAACCCGAGCAGGGCTTCATTTTGAATCATGGGCACGGCCATAACGGAAGGAAAGACCGCTCCCTCCTCGAATCGATCACTTACATCCCCTAAAAAGATGGCATCCCGTTCCTTCTCGATTCTCGCCATTACATAGGAGATATACTTCTCACCTTCTTCTTCAAAAAAAACAGAAGAGCTTTCCTCCAGGATTTTATACTCCCCTTTTTGAAGGAGAACAAATCCGATTGCTGATGCCTGAAAAGATCGTTTAACCTGTTTCTTTAAAAACAAGACGGTATCCGTTAATCGCAAATTTAAATTTAACTGATGGGAGGTTTCATTAATAAGCTGCAAATCGGTAATGAGCCTCTTAGACTGTTCATAAAGTTTGGCATTTTCAAGGGCATTCCCTGCCGTATAGGCAAGTAAGCGAATGAACTCGATCTTCTGTTCCGTAAAGGTGAAATGGGTCTTTGACTTCACTTCGAGAACGCCATAGATCCCCTGTTTTCCTTTTAAAGGTGCATACAGGACATCCTGTTCCTTCACTTCGATACTTCCATTGACAAATGCCTGCATGGCAGATTCATTGGCACGATCAAAGTCAAAGTTTTTAATGGGGAGTGTCCCGAATTCATACCGGTCGTTAGACAACAACAAGTGGAACTCATCGATTGGAAACACCTGCTTCAACGTTTCAATGATCTGCACGAGAAGCGTATGGACATCCCTTGTTGAGTGAAAGATCTCCGTTACTTTAAATAATTCCCTGTACCGTTTTTCATCTTCGAGTACGGTCTGGATTCCACCTGTATGCTGTAAAAATTGATTGCTGGCTTCCCAAAAGGAATGAAGCCAGCCATCGTCTTTCACTTTTTCACATTCATTCCTTTTTACTAAAAGCATCGCCAGAGGACTGCCATCTTTATTCGTAAAGTGAAAGCGGATGGCGCAATCATCCTCTTCCTCAACCATTACAGGACGAAAAATGTATTTCTCCTTTGTTTCAGCAAGTGTGAGGGGAACTTCCTCATTGTCACTGGGCTGATATAAGAAATAGGCAGATTCGTTGTAAAAATATAAAAATGCCCGATCAATATCAAGGCAGACTTTAATGATATCCAGCCACTTTTGCAAATGAGCAGAATGCCCCAACTCTACTGACATTTCTTCATAGATCAAATCAAACAGCTTTGACTTATATTTAAGCAATGAATTATGAACAACGTACATTTTTCTCACCCACACCTAAAAGGTTTGTGAAACTATTAACATCATTGACCTTGAGCCAGCACCAGATCTTCTTGTAATACCACGAGCCATAATGGCTGATCTACCGATAAGGAATGGACTTCCGCAGGTTCAGCTTTTTGATCTGACACATCCAGTTGAACCGGGTCTTTGTCCTCTCTTAGGGAAATGTCTATCAACTGATGATGCTCGTCATATGTAAAGGGTTGTTTACTGGAGATCACCGAAGAAGGAGCCTCCTTCTTCTCTTGTAAAACCTCTAAAGATTTCGAAAATAACACCCATTGTTTCTTATCTAATTGGACCCATATCCCCTCTTTACCTTTGGAGAGTCCTATCTTTTTCACTCTTTTCTGTAACGACACACTATGTAATACCTTAAAATAATACTGATTGCTTCTATCAAGTTCATATATAATAAGGACAGGCTGATCTTGAGCCATTTTTGCTACAACGATGATGGGGTTCTGCTCTCGATTTCCTGCAGATAATACTTCCGCATGAATCGATTGCCCAGACTCATCTACTTTTTCCGAGGAATCGGTAGAATAAACAAACCCTCCTAAAACAACCAGGACGCACAGACCGATCAATGCAAATCGAAGGGTCTTTTCTCTTTTTGATTCTTTCAACGACATTCACCTATTCAACATATTTTCCAACTTTTATTATATCACAAAAAATGACTTTTGGACTATTTTGTTTAGAGAATAACCCACGCATGAATCTATGAAATCTGTTCATCTTAAAATACTTCCTTGACTTCTATTCACTCCCGTCATATAATATTCTTTGTGTAAAATAATGCAGCTTCAGTGAAGTCCTTTATGATCGTATTTTGTTCCTCTACATATTGAGGTGTATCTTGTAACCCTCTGCTGCTAGGGCGAAGGTACATGAAAACAAAATGCACATAATTGTTTATTCACAGGTGTTTTTATTTTACAACAAAATAAAAACAATAAAGGAGGAGTCATTCATGGCTCGATATACTGGCCCAAGCTGGAAATTATCTCGTCGTCTTGGAATCTCTCTAAGCGGTACGGGTAAAGAATTAGAAAAGCGTCCTTACGCTCCTGGACAACATGGTCCTAACCAACGTAAAAAAATCTCTGAGTACGGTTTACAACTTCAAGAGAAGCAAAAACTTCGTCACATGTACGGAGTAACTGAGCGTCAATTCCGTAACCTATTTGACCAAGCTGGCAAATTACAAGGTAAACACGGTGAAAACTTCATGGCGCTACTTGAGTGCCGCCTGGATAACGTTGTTTATCGTTTAGGTTTAGCTCGTACTCGTCGTCAAGCACGTCAACTTGTTAACCACGGTCACGTAACAGTGAACGGAT
Organism: Rossellomorea sp. ABR4_004; assembly: GCF_056159585.1. Classification (NCBI taxonomy): domain Bacteria; kingdom Bacillati; phylum Bacillota; class Bacilli; order Caryophanales; family Bacillaceae; genus Rossellomorea; species Rossellomorea sp. ABR4_004. The sequence continues at coordinate 1,304,255 of NZ_JBSWVM010000001.1, forward strand.
CTCGCGTAGACATCCCTTCATTCCGCGTACTCCCTGGTCAAACAATCTCAGTTCGTGAAAAATCACGTAACCTTGACATCATCAAAGAAGCGATGGAAGTGAACAGCTTTGTTCCTGAATTCCTAACTTTCGATGCTGACAAATTAGAAGGTACTTTCACACGCGTTCCTGAACGTTCTGAATTACCGGCTGAAATCAATGAAGCTCTTATCGTTGAGTTCTACTCTCGTTAATCTTTGTAAGAAAAACACTGTCCATTTTATGGGCAGTGTTTTTTTGTGTTTAAAACATGAGAGGCGTATAACTTTTTCCCAGAATAAAGCACGGTACCCGCTCCACAAAAGAGAAACGGATACCGCACTGTCAGATTCAATAATAGTATTATACGTACTGAATTCTAAAATATTTCTTCTTTCCGCGGCGAATGATGGTAAATTGTCCTTCGATCATGTCTTTTTCATCCATCACATGCTGAAGGTCTGTTACACGTTCACCGTTAAGGTATACTGCACCATTTCCGACATCTTCACGGGCTTGTCGCTTTGATGGTGAGATTTTCGCATTGACGAGAAGGTCGATCAATCCGATCTCTTCTCCTTTAGGCTGTTCGAATGAAGGAACATCTTTGAATCCTTCTAAAATTTCAGAAGCCGATAACGATTTGATCTCACCACTGAATAATGCTTGTGTGATGCGGATCGCTTGATCCAGTGCTTCTTCGCCATGAATCAGTTTTGTCATTTCTTCAGCCAGTGCCTTTTGCGCCTTGCGAAGGTGAGGTTCCGTCTCAACTGACTGTGCCAGAGCATCGATCTCTTCGTGTGAAAGGAATGTAAAGTATTTCAAGTATTTCACGACATCTGCATCAGCCGCATTGATCCAGAACTGGTAGAACTCGTAAGGAGATGTCTTCTTCGGGTCCAACCAGATCGCGCCACTTTCGGTTTTACCGAATTTACTTCCATCGGCTTTCGTTACGAGTGGAATCGTGAAGCCAAATGCCTTCGTTTCTTCTTCATGGGTACGTCTGATCAGTTCAAGCCCAGTCGTGATATTCCCCCATTGATCGCTCCCACCGATTTGTAGCTTACAATTGTAGTTGTCGTATAGATGATTGAAGTCCAGGGCTTGCAAAATGGTGTACGTAAATTCAGTGAACGAAATACCAGATTCCAGGCGTGACGCAATCGTATCTTTTGCCAGCATGTAATTCACACCCACATGCTTACCGAAATCACGAAGGAAAGTGACAACATCCATCGCTCCAATCCAGTCATAGTTATTCACCATCACTGCACCATTGTCCCCTTCGAAATCAAAGATGCTCTCAAGCTGCACTTTAATGCTCGCTACATTCCCCTGAATCGCTTCAATTGTCTGCAGTTTACGCTCTTCATTTTTACCGCTCGGGTCACCGATCAAGCCTGTTGCCCCTCCCACTAGCACAAGTGGACGATGCCCTTGATTCTGGAAGCGTCTTAATGTCAAAAATGGGAGCAGATGCCCGATATGCATACTGTCTGCTGTCGGATCGATCCCGCAGTAGATGGAGATGCTTTCTTTATTCAACAGGTCCTTCAACCCTTCAGCATCCGTTTGTTGATACGTGATTCCACGCCAATCCAAGTCCTTTATCAAATCCATGTTTTTTCCTCCTTTTTTGTAAAACAAGACAACAAAAAAGTCCCTGCATATATGCAGGGACGCTGTCGCGCGGTACCACCCAAATTAAGGAATTACATCCTTCACTCATTAAAGATAACGGCTTTAACCGTTTGCTGCTACTAAGGTTCACAGCAAAAGCTCCAGGATGTAATTCATCGGCCATTTGTGTCAGTTCACAGCTACCACTGACTCTCTTTATAACAGGGAAGGCAGACTACTTATTCCTCTCATTGCGATCACACGTTCATTTTTTTGTAAGTAAATCCGACTGTGTGCCGGATCGTCATTCATTTCGCTATATAAGGTTTTTACCATATTCTAAAATATTAGTCAACTAAACGCATGATAAAAGACCATTTTATTTGACTTTTTACGACAGCCTTCCTGTAAATATGCTATAATGGGAATGTTCTGGGGGGAATGATATATGAAGGAAAAATGGAACAAATTACTCGAAAAACTAGACCCTGCAATCAGGTTCTTTTCAAATACTGGAGTTCAAAAACGAGCAAGAATTACATACGGAGTATTCTGGAATCTGTCGTTGATCCTGGTTGTGATTTTTGTACTGGGATTCGCATTTGCAGGTGGAGTCGGAGCGGGATATTTCGCTTCTCTCGTCAAGGAAGAACCGATCCGTCCTTATGACCAAATGAAAAAGGACATTTACAACTACGAAGAAACATCGCAGCTATACTTTGCCAATGATGTATATTTGGGTAAACTCCGAACAGACTTAGAGCGGGAAGAAGTAAAGCTCAAAGATGTTTCTGAAGATCTGCGAAATGCTGTTATTGCCACGGAAGATGAATACTTCAAAGAACATAACGGTGTCGTACCGAAAGCGATCATGCGTGCCGTACTACAGGAATTCACCAATTCCTCCACTCAATCAGGTGGAAGTACACTCACACAACAGCTAATCAAGAACCAAATATTGACGAATGAAGTATCTTTTGAAAGAAAAGCAAAGGAAATACTCCTCGCCCTACGCTTGGAACGTTTCTTTGAAAAGGACGAAATCCTGGAAGCGTACCTGAATGTAGCGACACTTGGACGTAATTCTTCCGGTCGGAATATCGCCGGGGTCCAATCTGCTGCCCAAGGGATATTCGGAGTCGACGCCAAGGACTTAACCTTGCCTCAATCTGCATTCATTGCAGGACTTCCACAAGCCCCATTCTCTTATACTCCATTTACGAATAGCGGAGAAATGAAAGAGAATCTGGAAGCTGGAATGAGCCGAAAAAACACTGTGCTCTACAGAATGCACCGAGAAGGTTATATTACGAAAAAAGAGTACGATGATGCTGTTGCCTATGATCTGTCGAAAGATTTCATCAAGCCTAAAGCATCACCAAGTGAGCAGTATCCTTGGCTGACTGCCGAACTTGAAAGCAGAGCAGTCGATATCATGACGGATGTACTTGCCGAAAAAGACGGCTATTCAAAACAGGATCTTGAAAATAATGATGAACTCGAGGAGAAATACCGAACACTCGCGGACCGCAATGTTCGTCAAAGCGGCTATCAGATTCACTCAACCATCGATAAAAAGATCTACGATCAAATGCAAAAGACGAAAGATGCCTACGAAATGTATGGACCTCCGAAATATGTAGCGGCAACGGACCCTGAAACAGGAGAAGAAGTGGAAGTTCAGGAGCCGGTTCAGGTTGGAGCGATCATGATTGAAAATAAAACAGGACGCATCATCAGTTTCATTGGCGGCCGTGACTTTAAAACGGAACAAATCAACCACGCCACCCAGTCACTGAGATCAAACGGGTCTACCATGAAGCCTTTACTTGCTTATGCCCCGGCACTGGAATACGGATACATTTCACCTGGATCCCCTATTCCTGATGTTGGTGTGAACATCAATGGCTGGACGCCTGAAAACTACTCGCTTAATGAACGTGGACTTTTCCCTGCAAGATATGCACTTGCAGAATCATTGAACTTACCTGCTGTAAGAACATATGCCAATATCTATAACCGAAATCCATTTAAAGAATTCCTTCTGAAAATGGGCTTTTCATCACTAAACAGCCGATATGATAATAACCTGTCGCTTGCACTGGGAGCCACTACAAGTGGTGTAACAGTCGAAGAAAATGTGAATGCCTATACTACTTTTGCAAACGGTGGGAAATTCATAGATGCCTACATGATCGATAAAATTGTTGATCAGGATGGCAATGTGGTATTCGAACATAAAGTAGAACCGGTCGATGTATTCAGTCCACAAACGGCTTACCTTGCCATCGATATGATGAGGGATACTCTTGATCATTCTCTGGGTACCGGACGATATGCAAAAACTTTCTTAAACTTTGGTTCAGACTGGGCCGGGAAATCCGGAACGAGTCAGGAATACAAGGATCACTGGTTTGTCGCATCCAATCCGAGCATTACATTCGGAACATGGTTCGGGTATGACACACCTTCTTCATTAAATACACCAGGATCACGGGCACAGTATGGACATTATGGATTACGTAACATCCGCTTATGGTCATACCTATTGAATGATACGAGAGACCTGGCTCCCGAACTGATTGATCCAGATGCTTCGTTTACAGCACCGGAAGGCATTGTAAGGAGATCCTTCTGCTCCATTTCCGGATTGCTGCCATCAGAAGCATGCAGTCAGGCCGGGCTAGTGAAAAGTGACTTATTCAACGCTAAATATGTACCGACCAAAACAGATGACAGCTTACTCATGAGCCGTTATGTCATGGTAAACGGAAAGAAATATTTAGCACTGCCTAATACGCCGGAAGAATTTTCACAACCGGGAGTGATCTTGAATCCTGACTTTGTGAAGAATGTATTTGGTTCTGTACCTGGAAATCCAAACAAACTCATTCCGGAAGGTGACAATCGATTCAAAAATGTTCTGATTGCAGAAAATAAAATTTCTGACGACGGAGTGGCTCCAGGGACGGTAAAAGCGAGTGCTAATGGTAATACCATCACTTGGACCCCTTCCGCAAGCGGAGATGTCGTCGGATATCGTGTATATAGTAAAGCTGGCGGCAAGGTCGGCAGTGTCAAGTCTGGCGGGAATTATTCCGTTTCCGTTGGAAATGGTGATTTCTATGTGGTTGCCGTTGATGTAGCCGGAAAACAATCAGGAGCTTCCAACACTGTACAAATCGGAAAACCGGAGCCAAAACCGGAACCGAAGCCAGAGAAGCCTGCAACGGATCCGAAACCGCCTGGTGATAAACCGGCCGATGCTCCCCCTAAACCAGACAAGCCTGAGCCACCACCTGCTGATGATGGAGGCGGTGACGGCGGCGGTGACGATGGAGGAACCGAGCCGCCAACTGAACCTGAACCACCTGCAGAACAGAATTAGATCGCAATATAAAAAACGAGCAAAAGTATTTACTTTTTGCTCGTTTTTTTATATTGGATGAGATTAAAGGATTGGATAGGGACAGCTGATTTGAGGATTTGGCTGTCCATTGATCTTTCATGCCACTTTGGAAATTCACCTGCCATATTTTTATTTTATCTGCCGGTTATTCAGTTTATCTGCCATATTCTATTTTTATCTGCCGTTTTTAAGGTTACCTGCCACTTCTGATAAATCGACAAATCCCACCACCTTCGCCTCCACTCCCCCAGACCACAAAAAAAACCCCTACTCACCACGAGCAGAGGTTCTTTCATCTATTAATCTTCCATTGTACTTAAATCACCGGTAGGAAGGTCTAATTCCCATGCCTTCAACACGCGACGCATGATTTTTCCGCTTCGTGTTTTCGGCAGCTTGTCTCTGAATTCGATTTCTCTAGGAGCCGCATGGGCAGCTAATCCTTTTTTCACGAATTGGCGAATCTCTTCTTTCAGCTCATCTGTCACTTCGTAGCCGTCGCGAAGAGCGATGAATGCTTTGATGATTTCGCCGCGAACCGGATCGGGCTTTCCGATGACGCCTGCTTCTGCGACTGCCGGATGTTCTACGAGCTTGCTTTCTACTTCGAATGGACCTACTCGTTCTCCAGACGTCATGATGACATCATCAATCCGGCCCTGGAACCAGAAATATCCGTCTTCATCCATATAAGCTGAATCTCCAGAAACATACCAGTCACCAGGCATGAAGTATGAGTCATACTTCTGTGGGTTATTCCAGATCTGGTTCATCATGGACGGCCAGCCTTTTTTGATCGCTAAGTTCCCCATGCGGTATGGAGGCACTTCGTTTCCTTGATCATCCACAATCGCTGCTTTCACTCCAGGGAATGGTTTTCCCATGGATCCTGGCTTGATTTCCATGCTCGGATAGTTACAGATCAATTGACCGCCTGTTTCAGTCATCCACCAAGTATCATGGATGCGCAGATTGAATACTTTCATTCCCCAGCGCACAACTTCCGGATTCAGTGGTTCTCCTACGCTCAGGATATGGCGAAGCGAGCTTAAGTCGAATTGTTTCACGACTTCATCCCCTGCCCCCATCAACATTCTGAAGGCGGTTGGAGCACTGTACCAAACCGTCACTCCATAATCTTCGATCGTTTGATACCAGTTCTCCGGCTTGAAGCGTCCCCCTACAATGACGTTCGAGGCACCTGTCAGCCACGGTCCGAAGATTCCATATGATGTCCCTGTGACCCAGCCCGGATCAGCTGTGCACCAATACACATCCTCTTCCTGAAGGTCGAGTACCCATTTGGAAGTTTGATAATGTTGGATCATAGCGTTATGGACATGAAGGACCCCTTTTGGTTTTCCAGTGGACCCTGACGTATAGTGAAGGATCAATCCATCGTTCCGGTCTACCCATTCCACGGCCAGTTTATCGCTTGCTTCAGCAAATTTAGTCATAAAGTCAATATGGACATCGTCCTCCTGTACCTCATCCCCAATTAAGAAAACATGCTTCAGGTTCGGAAGTTCACTTACCGGAACCCTCTTTAATAGTTCAGGAGTCGTGATCAGTACCTTTGCTTCACTATCCTCCAATCGATCACGAACGGCTCCCTCCATGAAAGCTTCAAACAGAGGGCCAACGATGGCACCCAATTTGATCGCACCCAATACGGAGAAATACAATTCCGGTGATCTCGGCATGAAGATGAAGACACGGTCACCTTTTTCAACATCCCCAAAACGTTTCAATACATTTCCTGCTTTGTTCGACATCTTCTTCATATCAGAGTACGTATATTTTTCATCACGTTCTGCATCTCGGTAATAAAGAGCGACTTTATTTTTCCTGAAAGATACTGCATGTCGGTCGATTGCTTCATGAGCCAGATTGACACGTCCTGTTTCCGACCATGAAAATTCTTTTTCGACATCTTTCCAATCAAATGATTCATACGTATTTTCATAGCTTTCAAGATTATAGTTTCCCTTCGTTACTGGTAACGCTTCCACTTTCATATACCGCATCCCCCTTATGTAAGAAATTACAATCTTATTATAGTATAAATTTAATATTTTCTCAATTTTTAAAAAAATCTGCCACTATGTCCTCTTTGCTTTAATCAGAATAAAAACACTTCAAACCCCTGTTCCAGATAGGTATTCCAGAATAACTTCCCCGTTTCAAACGTCTGAAAATTTCGTGAAATCGCTATACATTTTTTAATTTCATGTATAATGGACTTGAGGAATATCTTTAGGTGGTGTCCAGATGAAATTGAAAAAAACCTATAATGCAACAGAATTGAAAACAACTAAAGGAAATATCATTATTGAAGGTCCGATTTCCGCTGAAGAACTATCAAGGCTTGACTTTCACGAGGACTTGGTCGCTTTCAGACCTCCTGCCCATCAGCATAAAGCCCTTGTAGAGATTGCCAGTTTACCAGAGGGCCGAATCCTGATCGCGAGAGATCATCATACGATTGTTGGATATGTTACATATTTATATCCTGACCCCCTTGAACGCTGGTCTCAGGGGAAAATGGATAATCTGATTGAGCTTGGAGCAATAGAAGTCATTCCTAAATTCCGCGGGGCTTCAGTCGGAAAAAATCTATTAAAGGTTTCCATGATGGATGATCATATGGAAGACTACATCATCATTACGACTGAATATTATTGGCACTGGGATTTAAAAGGTACCGGTCTGAACGTGTGGGAATATCGGAAAGTGATGGAAAAAATGATGAACGCCGGCGGGTTGGAATATTACGCAACGGATGACCCTGAAATCAGTTCCCATCCTGCTAATTGTTTAATGGCGAGAATCGGTACAAGAGTGGACCCGGATTCCATCCAGCGATTTGATCAACTGAGGTTTATGAATCGTTTTATGTATTAATGGAATTCTGACAAGTTTCTAAAGGGGTGGAGAACGTGATTGTAGAAGAAATTATGAAAACGAAAGTCGAAACTTTAAAGGCAGACGATACAATTGAAACAGCCATAAAATTAATGCGGGATAAGAAGATCAAGCATATCCCGATTACCAATCATGATATGGAAGTGATCGGGATCGTGAGTGACCGTGATGTAAAAGACGGCACCCCATCTATTTTTCATGATGAGTCCCCTGGCAATGAATTGCAGAATCCGCTTAAATTGATCATGAAGAAAGATGTGATCACAGGTCATCCTCTCGATTTTGTCGAAGAGGTTGCGGCTCTCTTTTATGAGCACCGGATCAGCTGCCTTCCTATTTTGAAGGAAAAGAAGCTGGTCGGAATCATTACCGAAACCGACCTGTTGTACACGCTCATTCAACTGACGGGAGCCCATCAGCCCGGCTCTCAAATCGAAGTGAAAGTCCCACATAAAGCGGGCATTCTATACGAGGTAGCCGGTATCATCAGACGGAATAATTCCAATATTCAAAGTGTACTTGTCTATCCGGATAAAAAGGACGAACAGTTCAAAATCCTTGTGTTCAGAGTAAGAACGATGAATCCGATGAATGTGATCAATGATCTAAAGAAAGAAGGATATGACGTGTTATGGCCAAACATGCCCGGAATCTCCTCATGACAAAAGATGCTGTTTTCATCTATTCAGACGAACTCCTGGGGTATCGGTTCTCTGATGAGCATCCCTTCAATCAAACCCGATTGACCCTGACGATGGATTTACTCAAAGAAGCAAATGCTCTTCAATCAGATGAAATCGTTCCACCACGAATGGCTACCGATGAAGAGTTGTTTCTTAATCATGATCCAAATTACGTAAACGCCGTCAAAAGAGCGAGTGTCGGCCAACTCTCTCAAGATCAGGCTGAAGGGTTTGGAATTGGTACTGAAGATACCCCGATGTTTCAAGGAATGCATGAAGCAAGTGCTTATTTGGTTGGCGGGACGCTATCGGCGGTTGATCTTGTCATGACGGGAAAAGCGAAGCATGCCCTTCATCTCGGTGGCGGCCTCCATCATGGTTTCAAAGGAAAAGCATCAGGGTTCTGTATTTATAACGACAGTTCGGTGGCGATCCGCTACATGCAGGAAAAGTACGGGGCCCGGGTCCTATACGTCGATACAGATGCCCATCACGGAGATGGCGTTCAGTGGTCCTTTTATGATGACCCGGACGTGTGTACCCTTTCCATCCATGAGACGGGTCGCTACCTCTTCCCGGGGACAGGCAATATTAATGAGCGCGGTCACGGAAAAGGATATGGGTATTCGTTCAATATTCCCCTCGATGCCTTTACTGAGGATGAGTCTTGGCTCGAAGCTTACGAAACGTCCTTTCGTGAAGTCATTGAATTCTTCAAGCCCGACGTCATTTTGACTCAAAATGGGGCAGATGCCCATTATTATGACCCACTCACCCACCTTTCGGCTACCATGAATATATACCGGGAAATCCCTCGTATCGCCCATGAGCTTGCTCATCAGTATTGCGATGGTAAATGGATTGCCGTTGGTGGTGGCGGCTATGACATTTGGAGAGTCGTCCCAAGGGCCTGGAGCATGATTTGGATGCAGATGACCGGTCGAATGGACCTTGCCTCTTCCTTTCCGTCTAAATGGACGGAACGCTGGCAAAGTAAAGCAGGGGTCACCCTGCCATCTGAATGGTGGGATAGACCTGACATTTACAAGCCGATTCCGAGAAAAGGCGAAATCACGGAAAAAAACAAGCAAACCGTTGAGAAAGCCCTCTATTCCATCCGGCAGCAACTGAGACAGAAGCCGTCAAGTTAACAAAAAACCAAGGACCTCTCACTACCCGAGAAGTCCTTGGTTTTTATTGTTCCTCATATGCAGGATCTGTTATGATCACTTCCACACGCCTGTTTTTTTGAAGATTTTCACTTGTGTCATTGGGTGCAATGGGTCGTGTGTCCCCATATCCGACGGCAATGAAGCGCTTCGGATCTAAGTTTTCGGTTTGAACAAGATACCGGATCACACTGCTTGCCCTTGCGGAGGAGAGCTCCCAGTTTGATGGGAAACGATATGTACCGATGGGACGATTATCTGTGTGTCCCTCCACTTTCACGAAGTTTGGGATCCTCGATAAAAGATCGCCCACTTTATTCAAGAACGGATAAGCGTCCTCAAGGACCGTTGCTTCACCTGAAGCGAACAGTGCTTGTTCTTGAAGGACAAGCACGACTCCACGCTCGGTTCTTGTGGCCACTACAACGTCACTAAGTTTATTTTCATTCAAGTAGCTTTGAATATCGGCTAAAAGCTGATTCAACTCTTTATCGGTTTCCTCACTGCTTTGAGGCTGAGTATTCTCCTTCTCCATTTCAGGTTCAGCTGAAGGATTCTCGAATGGAATGACAGAAGGGTAAAACTCCAGTATTTGACGCTGCTGAAAGGAATCAGCGATGGTCCTGAATTTCACGATATCAATTTGAGACATGGAAAATAGTAAAATAAAGAATACGAGAATAAGAGTGATGAGATCGGAAAAGGTTACCATCCATTTTGGTGCCCCCGTAGGCTGAGACGGTTGTCTTCGTCTACGCATCATGGAATGTTGCCTCCTCTTGCTTTCTGCCAGCAGAGTACATCTCCAGTTCCTCATTGGATAAGAACACTCTCAGTTTCTCTTCCAAGATTTTTGGATTTTGACCGGATTGTACCCCAACGACACCTTCAATCACGATTTGTTTCATAAACACTTCTTTTTCTGTTTTCATCGCTAATTTGGATGCCATAGGTAAGAAGACAAGATTTGCAAGGATCGATCCATATAAAGTCGTTAACAAGGCGATGGCCATATTAGGCCCTAATGACGCTGGATCATTCAAATTCTTTAACATCAGGACGAGACCGATCAAGGTCCCGATCATCCCCCAGGCAGGCGCATACTCCCCAGCCTTATCCAGTAAACTTTTATTTTTACGATGCCGCTCTTCTAAAGCGATGATCTCGGCGTTCATGATATCTACAATCACGTCCTGCTCAATTCCATCCACGGCTAACAGGACTCCTTTTCGAATGAAAGGATCCTCGACCTCTTCCACTTCCGCCTCTAATGAGAGAAGACCTTCACGTCTGGCTTTTTCTGATAGGGTCACAAACGTGCGAATGAGGCCTTGAAGATCATATTCCTCGTCACGAAAGGATTCTCTCATCACTTTCCCCAATTGCTTCAATTCCTTAATAGAGAAGCTGACCAGCATGGCAGCGACCAAACCGCCTATGACAACAAACATGGACGGCAGATCTATGAAGGAACTGAAGCCTGTAACACCAGCGTTCGTAATGATGGCGAAAGCGACGAATAGAAACCCTACTACAACCCCGATCGGTGTAAGAACATCAAGCTTTTTCATTTTGACTCTCCCTACAAAAATAAGTTCTGTTTGTCTTTATTTTTTATATCGACAAACTTCTTATTTTGTTGAGTTCCGATGTTCGATTCGATGAGGAAGAACTACTGTGGATTCTTCGACCGTTTCTTTGTTCATATATTTCGTTAATAATCTCATCGCCACAGCCCCGATATCATATAAAGGCTGAACAACGGAAGTTAACTGTGGTCTAACCATAAGCGCCAGTCTTGTGTTATCAAAGCTGATTACTTCAACTTCATCGGGAATGGACACGTTTTGATCCTGAGCACCGTGAACGACTCCAAGGGCCGTCTCGTCATTTCCGACAAATATAGCGGTCGGCTTGTCCTCAAGCTCAGAAAACTTCTGCCAGGCTTCAAGTCCTGAATCATATGTGTATTCACCTTCAACAACCAGGTCGTCACTATATTCAACTCCGGCTTTGGCAAGAGCCTCACGATACCCTTCTAATTTAAACTTCATGTTGATTGTATCGTGGAAAGGACCACTGACAAATCCGATACGCTTATGTCCTTTTTCCAACAATTCCGTAACAGCATCGTAGGAAGCCGCTTTGTAGTCGATATTAACGGAAGGAACCTTGTTTGTTTCTTCCACTGCTCCAGCTAAAACGATTGGAACCGGGGAACGTTCGAATTCCTGAACATGTTCCTCGGAAATGTGCCCGCCAAGGAACAGAATTCCGTCCACTTGTTTACCCAGCATCGTGTTGAGAAGGTGAAGTTCCTTCTCCGCATTTTGATCCGAGTTACTTAAGATAATATTGTATTTGTACATCGTTGCGATATCTTCAATACCACGTGCCAACTCAGCATAAAAAATATTAGAGATATCCGGGATGATGACTCCGACCGTTGTTGTTTTCTTACTTGCAAGTCCTCTTGCTACAGCATTCGGACGGTACCCAAGGCGGTCAATGACCTCCAGTACTTTCTTTCTTGTTGCCGGCTTTACATTGGGATTTCCGTTGACAACACGTGAAACGGTTGCCATGGAAACATTTGCTTCTCTTGCTACATCATATATTGTAACGTTCATAGCTAACTCTCCTTTACTCTTCTACTCATTTATTTATCTTATTTTACACTAAATAAACCTAAAGAAAAAAGCGATTACAATAGTTTGTTAAAAAATGCACATAATTATATTCACGTTAGTGTTTTTTCAATGTATATAGGTTATTTATCTGCAATTACCATGATAATCATACGATAGTCTCTATATTCGTGCAACGACTGTGCCTTATCTTAATAAAAAATTGATTATAGCATAGTGAAAGAGCGACTATCAGAATACTGGCTTACTGGAGAAGAGGATGCGTTTCGCCGTTAAAATCAGGATTTCGCTGATAAAAAACAAAGGGTTGAACCCCATATACAGGATCCAACCCTTCTCTTTTATATATTATACTTCGATCGTTCTTCCTTTTAACAGCTCTTGATAGAAATGATCAAATTGATCTAAGTCCATTTGTTGGGCAGAATCGGATAAGGCAACGGCAGGATCAGGATGAACCTCAGCCATTACACCATCTGCACCGATGGCAAGTGCTGCTTTCGCCGTTGGAAGCAACAGGTCTCTGCGTCCGGTTGAGTGCGTTACATCCACGAATACTGGCAGATGCGTTTCTTGCTTAAGAATTGGGACAGCTGAAATATCCAATGTGTTTCTTGTCGCTTTTTCGTACGTACGAATTCCACGCTCACAAAGGATGATGTCTCCATTTCCTTGTGAAATGATATATTCAGCAGCGTTGATGAACTCATCGATCGTTGCAGCTAAACCGCGTTTAAGTAATACCGGCTTCTTTACTGCTCCTGCTGCTTTTAATAGCTCGAAGTTTTGCATATTTCTCGCACCGATTTGGATCACGTCAATGTATTCCAATGCTGGTTCGATGTCTGCAGGATTTACGATTTCACTGACGACAGCCAAATCATATTCATCCGCCACTTTTTTAAGAATTTTTAATCCTTCGATTCCGAGGCCCTGGAAGTCATAAGGTGACGTTCTCGGTTTGAACGCTCCTCCTCGAAGCAATTTAAGTCCTTTTGCTTTGACGGCTTTTGCCACTTCTGCTACTTGCTCGTAAGATTCAACCGCACATGGTCCGAAAATGAAGTGAGGCTTTCCGTCTCCAATTGAATCGCCGTTGATCGTTACGATCGTATCATCCGGTTTCTTTTTACGGGAAACAAGCAGTGCTTTACGGTGATCGTCTTTTTGAAGCTCCAAACCGGCTTTAAAGATTTCTTTAAAAATATGTTCAACGGTCGAATGTTCAAATGGACCATTATTATTTTCTTTGATCAGATCAAGCATTCCTCTTTCACGAACAGGATCATAGCGGTATACTCCTTGAGTCTCCTTGACACGCCCGATTTCCTGAACTAGTTTAGCACGTTCATTAATGGTGTCTAATAGTTTTAAGTTCATCTCGTCTACTTGTTTTCGTAATTGATCGAGCTCTTGATTACTCACAATACAGCACCCTTTCTTTTTTTATCCTGTTCATACGTAAAAACTGTTATAGTTTTAAGAAAGTATGATACATTTTTGATATTGAAACTTATTATAATAGAACATATCCAAAATGTCACGATAAAATTCTTTATTAATTAGACGCTTTTAAGCGCTAAAGTATTTTAGTATTGTATGAGAATAGGCTAAAGTGGGTGAACACTAATTGAAAAATACGCAAAAAATATTTGCATTGGACATCGGAACCCGATCGGTCGTAGGGATCATTTTAGAAGAAATAAACGGAATATTTCAAGTTTCAGATATTTTAGTAGAAGAGCATAAAAAGAGAGCCATGCTGGATGGTCAGATCCATGACGTCCCAGCAGTCGCCGAGGTCATTTGCTCCATTAAAGAGAAATTGGAGAAGAAACACGGCCCTCTTCATAAAGTATGTGTCGCAGCTGCCGGAAGAGCCCTGAAAACGGCCACCGCATCTTCCACATTACCTATAACAGGAAAACCACTCCTTCAAAAAAACGATATCCTCCATCTCGAGTTAAGCGCTGTCCAGCAGGCTCAAGCATTGGCTGCAGAAAACGAAAATGATACGAAGGGCTATCACTATTACTGTGTTGGTTATTCTGTCCTTTTCTACCGTTTGGATGGCGAGGAAATCGGAAGTCTCATCGATCAGCAGGGAGAAGAGGCCACCGTCGAGATTATCGCAACCTTCCTTCCACGTGTAGTGGTTGAATCCTTAATTGCGGCACTGAATCGCGCTGGTCTGGAAATGGATGCCTTAACCTTGGAGCCGATCGCTGCGATTAATGTGCTGATTCCAGAATCCATGAGACGACTCAATGTAGCCCTCGTTGATATCGGAGCAGGAACATCCGATATCGCGATTACAAATCTGGGCACTGTCATTGCCTATGGAATGGTTCCGACAGCGGGTGATGAAATAACAGAAGCCATCAGCAATGAACTATTGCTGGATTTTCCTTTAGCCGAGCAGGCAAAGAGGGAGCTTCAGTCCAGAGAAGAGATTACGGTAACCGATATTCTTGGTTTTGAAACGAGTTTCCCTGCACTGGAGGTTGTTGAAAGAATTGGTCCAGCTGTAGATCGTTTATCTGTGGAGATTTCCAAGGAGATTCTCCGGTTGAACAACGGGAAGCCTCCACAAGCTGTCATGCTAGTTGGAGGAGGCAGCTTAACACCTGAGCTGCCGGGCAAATTAGCTTCATCCTTACAATTGCCACACAACCGGGTCGCAGTAAGAGGCGTGGAAGCGATTCAGAATATAACCATATTGGATGAAGTAACGAAAGGACCAGAGCTCGTTACACCTATCGGAATCGCCATTGCAGCCAAGCAGACACCTGTCCAATACGTCACAGCCCACGTAAACAATCAGCCGGTCCGATTATTTGAAGTAAAGGACTTAACAGTAGGGGACTGTATTTTGGCCGCAGGCTTAAAACTAAGTAAATGGCACGGGGTTCCAGGTAATGGTTTCTTTGTAACAGTCAATGGTCAAGATATCACCTTACCAGGAGGTCATGGTCAGGCACCTCTTATTGAAAAAAATGGTCAGCCCAGTGCACTGGACGAAAAAATTAACAATAACGATAGTATCACTGTTCACAAAGGAGAGAACGGGACTTCACCAAGTGTAACGATTGGAGATTTACTAGACACCTCTACTTCAAAAAAGATTGTGATAGATGAGAACCCATTTTTACTAGCTCCACTCGTCTACAGAAACAATCAACCTGCATCCCTTGATGATACCATTCAGGACCGAGATTGTATCCGGATCGAATTGATGGAATCTCTCTTAGATGTGTTGAAGCATTCAGGGTATGAAGAGTGGTTAGAAAGCTCTAAGCCCTATCGTATTTCCATCAATGGAAAAGACACTTTCTTCCCTGTTTATAGCGGGAAGCTGTTCATCAACGGTATTGAAGCAAAGCTATCATCAAAGATTCAACACGGCGATATTATTTCATATAAACCAGGCTTTACTCCAACGGTAAAGGAGCTTCTCGCCAAGAAACAGCTCACTGCAGGGGCTTCTATCAGCATTACTTTTAACGGAAAGAAAGTAGAGCTTTTGAAAGAGAGCAGCCGTGTTTATCGAAATGGCAGCAGACTTGAAATGGGCGATCGCTTAATTTCCGGGGATTCGATTGAAATTGAAGAACAACAAGTAAGCTCATTTATATTCCAGGACATCTTTAATACTGTTGAAATCACCATGCCTTCCCATGCGAATGGGAGCTTCTTACTCTTGAAAAACGGAGAGGAAACCACCTTTTATGAAGAAATTCAACAAGGGGACGAACTCGAAATCGTCTGGCCTCAGTCCACACGCTGAATGAAAGAATAGCTGACAACAAAAAAACTGGCATTTACGCCAGTTTTTTTGTATTATGATCCAACTTGTCCAGGGACGCTGCTCGCACGATTAGTTGGATGGATATTGTTATCATTTGTAGAAGTTGAGCTTGTTAAGGATTGTGAACCGTTAACTGAAGGGGTTGATTCCCCTGTCACTTCCTCACCCGCTTCTTTCACTTTACCGCCTATATCCTTCAATTCCTCTGCCGCTTCCTTCGTTGTAGCGATTATTTCCGAAGAATCTTCCTTTACTTGATTCACTTGATCGATCACATCATCATTCACCTTTTCATAAAGGCTCTGTGCGTCGTTGATCGCATCCTTTAATACAGTGGAAGCCGTTTTAAGGCGATCCTGCCAGTCGTTCATAACTCCCGATGGATTCTCCCTTACCTTTGCCACCATCCCCATTGTGGAGTCTTTCACATTGGATGTTCTGGATGATACTCTTTTCCTCGTTGTTTTATCAAGCATAGCCAGTGCGCCGCCTACTACAGCCCCCACTACCATGCCTTTTAATAACTTACCATTCTTCTCACCGGAAGTGCCGTTCATCGCAGTCGTATTAGTCGTATTGCTCGTTTGAGTATTATAAGGTACAGTCTGAGTCATGAATCGTTCCTCCTAATTTACTATCAATAAATTTTATTCTTATAGAGTAAATTCCCTGTATTATGGAAAGTAAACACGTGGGAGGGAATTACCAAATTTTTATTTAAAAGAGCGCAATCTTTCTTCACTTTTAAAGAAAAATACTTTACCTCCCTCGCCATAAAAAGACTCTTTTCGCCAAGATTGTTGTCCTTTATGAAATCTGCTTGGGCTCTGTCAAATAAGTATGTGCTGGATGGTGTGGGGAACTGCTTCGCTTGCAGCTAGCGTTCGGCCGAGCCTCCTCAGCTTAGCCGAACGGGGTCTCGGCACGCCCGTACTTCCGCAGGAGTCTACGCAGTTCCCCACACCATCTTTAAGAAAATTTCGGGACAGAGCTTAATAGTCACAAAAACAACCTAGAGAAAACGATTACTCTTCTCTTTTCAAGTGGTTATTTGCCATGGGAGTATTGTGACTCATTGGAAAGATAGTACAATGATCGACCGATATATGAGTTAACACAAAATTTCTTTTCCTTCTTTTTAGGTACTTTGTTTTGGAAACAAACGCTTAACAAATCTAAAATAGGAGCTTTTTTGTTTCTATCTATACTTATAAGTAGAAGAAATGTAGTAACACAGAGTGGATTGTAGCGGAAGGCACTTGACTCCTGCGGGAGATAGAGGAAAGGTCGAGACCCCGCAGGGCTAAAGCCCGAGGAGGCTCGACTTCCTCCCCGCGGAAAGCAAGTGCCTGGAGCGGAAAGGAACGGTCCAAGTTTTCACACAACCACTCGTTTAATAGCAACAATATTTACGAAAAGTGCTTAGAAAAAAAGACCCTGTCAAAACAGAGTCCTTTCCTTACAACTTATTCAATTCATTCTCGGTAATATTCCAATGTGAAGCATTCCAGCCCGGTTTTCCTTCAATGAACAGGAAGGCTTGGGGTGATTCATGCTTGATGCCGTATTTTTCTGCAATGTGATTGGATAGCTCCCTTGACTCTTGAACGGCTAAATAGTAGCCGTCTTCCTCTTCATGCTTATTCAGGAAGGCCTGGTATTCATTGAAAGCATTTGAGCTCACCGGACAGGTTAAGCTGTGCTTCATAAAAAAGAAGCGGGAATTCGTTTCGGATAGCTGTTCAAACTCTTGAACGGTTTCAACCTTTTGCATATGATTCATACTCCTTTACAATAAAATGTACATTATTAGATAGCCAGAGACAGACGTGCCTCAAAGCATTTTTATTCCAACAAAAAAACGGTGAAGTAATCATATCACTCCACCGCCCTTGGAATCAATTATTATTGATTGTATGTTTTTTCAGTTTCGTCAAACGCCTTTTTTGTTTCTTCGAGCTTTTGATTCACATCTTCTGTTTCTTCCACAGGTGTGGTTTCACCTACAGCAACAGCTTGAAGTTCATCGTTTGTTTCTTGAAGCTCGTTATTATTAGAGCGGTATGTTTTCAGCTTTCCAACGACATTGTTGGATTGCTCCTGTACTGATTTTGAAAGGGCAGATGATTTTTCCTTTGCTACTGCTGCAAGCTCATTGCTCTTTTCTACAGCCGTGTCTTTCCACTGACCTGTCTTTTCTTTCAGTACGCCAGCCTGCTCGTTGATATCATGACGAAGGTCTTTACCTGATTTAGGAGCCAGTAGAAGAGCTGTTGCCGCCCCAACGATTCCTCCGATCAGTGTTCCGATCATGAAGTCTTTTGAGTTGATGTTGTTGCTGTCATTTGTTTGGTTTTGGTTCTGATTTTGATTGTACTGTTGTGTCATTTAAAAATTCCCCTCTCTAATTGTTATAAGATCTTGCTCTTTTAATCAATTTTTCTCGAGATCGAACTTCTTTAGATGCTTGGTTTTGAACAGCTGCATCAGGTTGACTTGGCTGTTTTTCCTGTTTTTGTTTCCATTTGTCCTTTAACTCGATAAAGGCATTCCCCCACTGAACAACCTGTGAAATTTTCCCTTGATTACGTTCAAGTTCAGATGAAATGGAAGTACTTACTTTCTTAACCGAGTTATTAAGGTTCTGGATGGAATGCCCTACATCTCTTACTGCATAAACAACAGTGTTCAGATCCTCAGATTTCTTCTGGATATCCTCAGCTAATAGATTTGTTTTATGTAGTAATTCAGTAGACTCTTTTGTTACTCCCTGAAGCTGGCTTTCTAGACCCGTCAATGTAGTCGAAACACTGTCGAGGGTAGATCCTAAAGACTTCAAGGTCTTCATTACACTCATAACTAAAATAAAAAATGCAACTGCAATTACAGCCACGCTTAGATAAAGAATGATTTCCATATGCCACACCTCCATGTATAGAAATTCTTTACCCTTATGATAAACAAATAAACATTATACTAGTATTTCTTCCTTCCCCATGAATTTTCCTGCATGAAAAAATAAAAAATATTTCTTGATTTATCATTTCACATTTTGTTTCTCTCATCCATTTTTGTTTTAGGGTACAATAATAAAGACCACACAAAAGGGGGAAGATCCAATGAAAGATCCACGCATTGAAAAACTGGCAAAAAATTTAATTCAATATTCCGTGCAGCTACAGCCTGGAGAGAAAGTATTGATCGAAAACTTCGGATTACAGCGTGAGCTTGTAACAGCACTCGTTAAAGAGGCATACGCAGCAGGGGGATATCCTTTCGTATCCATCAAAGATCACGCAGTCGACCGCGCATTATTGATGGGCGCCCAAGAAGAACAATATAACATGATTGCAAGCTTTGAAGCGAATGTCATGGAACAGATGGATGCGTATATCGGTTTACGCTCAGGTGGTAATATCAGTGAACAATCGGATGTGCCTGATGAAAAGATGAAGATCCATGGAAATACGATTGGTAAAAAAGTACATAGAGAAATTCGCGTCCCTAAGAAAAAGTGGGTCGTGCTCCGCTATCCTACTTCATCCATGGCGCAGCTTGCCAACATGAGCACAGAAGGATTCGAAGACTTCTACTTCGATGTCTGCAACCTGGACTACAGCAAAATGGACAAAGCCATGGACAACCTGGTTGAGCTCATGAACAATACGGATAAAGTCCGCCTTGTCGGAGAAGGGACGGACCTTACATTCTCAATCAAGGACATTCCTGCAGTGAAATGTGCGGGACGCCTGAACATTCCCGATGGAGAAGTATATAGTGCACCTGTAAAGGATTCAGTAAATGGAATCATTTCCTACAATACACCATCACCTTATAATGGATTTACCTTCGAAAACGTAAAATTGACATTCAAAGAAGGCAAGATTGTAGAAGCTACTGCAAACGACACAGATCGAATCAACAAAATCTTTGATACGGATGAAGGGGCAAGATACGTAGGTGAATTCGCCATTGGTGTGAATCCGTACATCCAGCATCCGATGCAGGACATTTTATTTGACGAAAAAATTGATGGCAGCTTCCACTTTACGCCAGGTGAATGCTACGAAGAAGCGTACAATGGAAACCACTCGAACATTCACTGGGATATGGTGATGATTCAGCGTCCTGAGTACGGCGGCGGTGAAATCTATTTCGATGATGTATTGATTCGAAAAGACGGGCGATTTGTCATTGAAGAACTTGAAGTGCTGAATCCTGAGAATTTGAAGTAAGACTGAAGAGTCACCGTCATGAATCATGACGGTGGCTTTTTTGTTTCAGGGTGCAAGAAAGATCATGTTGAATCATCTCATGAATAAGGTCAGATATTCTCCTGCTGAACAACTTTCTCATTTCAACTGTTGATTTTCGCATCCTATTCTCCTGCTGAATATCCCTCTTTTTTTAACAGGTGAATTTCTACAAACATTATCCTGTCAAACCTATCTCAAAGCATAAAAAACCGGCTCTCATAAGAACCGGTTTTTCCAAATTAATTTTCTGCTACCTGTTCCTCCAGCGTTTTTTCATACGCTTGTTGGAACTTTTGTACATCTCCTGCTCCCATGAAAATAAGCACGCTGTTGTCGTGTTTTAAAAGGGCAGTGGTATCTTGTTCGTCTATAATGTCGCATCCTTCGATCTTACTTTCAAGATCGTGGATCGAAAGTTTGCCATGATTTTCACGTGCAGATCCGAAGATTTCACATAAATACACTTTGTCAGCAAGGCTCAAGCTTTCGGCAAACTCAGAAAGGAAGGTTTGCGTACGTGTGAAAGTGTGAGGCTGGAAGACAGCGATAATTTCTTTTTCAGGATATTTCTGTCTTGCCGAATCTACGGTTGCCTTAATTTCAGTCGGATGATGAGCGTAGTCATCGATCAGGATCTGGTTGCCCACTTCTTTTTCAGAGAAACGGCGTTTAACCCCTTTGAATGAGCTTAATCTTTCCTGGACGATAGCTGTATCAAGCTCTTCGTAATGACAGATGGCAATGACGGATAGAGCATTCATGATGTTATGGTCACCGAATGTCGGGATCTTGAATGCCGCATAAAATTCATTACGGACAAACACATCGAATGAAGTCCCGGATCTGTCCCTTGAAACGTTTCTCGCCTGGAAGTCATTCTCCTCAGCGAAGCCATAAAATACGACTGGCACTTGAGCCTGGATCTTCTGTAACTGTTCGTCATCTCCACATGCGATGATTCCCTTTTTCACTTGCATCGCCATCTCCTGGAAGGCAGAGAAAACGTCATCCACATTGGCAAAATAATCGGGATGATCGAAGTCAATATTCGTCATGATGGCGTAGTCAGGAAAATAAGACAGGAAGTGGCGGCGATATTCGCACGCTTCAAAAACAAAGTATTGTGCATCCACTTCCCCTTTCCCTGTTCCATCCCCGATCAGGAAGGATGTTGGCTTTGCGCCACTGATGACATGTGCCAACAATCCTGTTGTAGACGTTTTTCCGTGTGCACCGGTCACCGCTACACTTGTAAATTTCTGCATGAAGTCTCCAAGAAATTTATGATATCTAGTGAGGGGTAGACCTTGCTCTACAGCTGCCTGAATTTCTTCATGTGTATCAGGAAATGCATTTCCTGCGATCACATGCATATCCCCTCCAATGTTTTCTTTTTGGAACGGGAGAATTTTTATATTTGATTCATCCAGAGCTTTCTGAGTAAAGAAATATTTATCTACATCAGATCCTTGGACCTCGTAGCCCATATCGTGGAGTATTTGGGCTAATGCACTCATGCCCGACCCCTTAATTCCTACGAAATGATATATAGTCATAATAGAACCTCCAACAATCGTCTATCTAAAAGCATTATATGAAATGAATATTATTTTGCTATCGGTCTTAAGCTTTTGATATCTAGTATAGAAAAAAGCGAACTTTCTTCAACTTGAAACATTATATCATTTTTTAAAATCCCTGACCATGCACAAGCTACGAAAGACTGCGGATAATGAAGTTTGGTGCTTCTTCTTTTAAATATGTTCTCCATAATACCCCAGTTTTCTGATTCATTTGACCATAATGATTTTTCACGTCTGATAAAATCTCCTCTGATTTGACGGGGAAAACGGGACCTAAGATCCACTGATGAGTTACTAACGGGACTTTCCTCACGAAATAGACCCCGCCCTCACAGATTCCCTTTTCTTTACAATCAAGGTTTGTTTTAACAGAAACTTCTTCATCCTGAATGACATTCTGACAAGTAAACGTAACTTCTTTGTTCAGAGTATCGATTTTTCTAATGATGATGGGTTCCCAAGCTGCAGTCAGCACGATGGCACCGAGCAGTTTGACTGATTCATGCAGGAAATGGGACTGAAGAAATTGAAAGAACAGGGTTTGACCTTTAATGGTCTTATAATCAAATAAAAACCATTCCTGAAACAGCTGTTCGACTTCTTCATCCATTTGGATGTCATCATGTGTAAGGAAACGCTTCGAGAAAATCATCTTGGCCCGTACCTTTTCTCTGATGTTCGTTTCCTTCAAAGCGAAGTCATACGCTTTTCTATACAGGTCTTTTATTTGGTCTTCGGCCATTCCCTGCTTTTTTTGTCTATATTTTTCTAGATTTAAAAGGCTTTCTGGTTCTTGCATCCTCTCACCTATTCGAATTCTACTTTTTCCAGACGGGGGTTTGGACGGAGTTTTCTTCCTGCCTTTGCTTCAGGGGAACCGTCAATCACGACGTTATCTCCCGTAAATCCGACATGGATTTTCAGAAGACTGCTTCCCACTCCATACATATCGACTGGAACTTGATTTTCCTCAAACTGGCGAATACGATCTTCATTAAATCCACCTGACACCACAATCTTGACGTGGTGGAATCCTTCTTCATCCAAGGCATGTCTTAATGCGTTAATCAGTTGCATGTTTACTCCCCGCGGATCAAATGTTCCAAGCACATGTTGATTACGGAGGAAATACTTATCGATCATCATTCTTGATGTATCTACCCTTACCCCTTTTAATTCAGGGCCAAACTCCCGTGCTACCTTTAATGAGTCTGTAATGGCATCATTATTGTAGTCAACCAGGGCAATGAGCTCGTCTTCAGGAAATGTTTCCTGATACGCTTTGGTGGCTTCTACGATATCCCCATTGAATAATTGGATCAGGGCGTGGGGCATGGTCCCCATCCCTTTCTTTCCCCACCATTCGTTCATGGCATGGGTCGCCTGAGCTGTGGATCCACCGATAAATGCTGCATATCCATCCCCGGCCTGCTGAGTAAAGTGATCATCCCGATCCCCCATGAAGATGACAGGTTTTTGTTTCCCTGAAATAGAGGCAGCTTTCATTACGTTGTAGACACTCGTCGCCACCGAAGTTCTTCTTGCCAGGATACCATCGATGATTCCTTCTAAATAGCCAAAGTCCTGGTAACGACCCTTGATGGTCAGAACGGTTTCAAATGGCGAGATTTGATCTCCATCCTTTAAGGAATGGATTTCAAGATTTTCCGGGCTATCAGCGAAACTATGTAGAAGTGCAATCACTTCATCCGTTCCACAAATAACGGCATGATTCTTTTGAAAGAATTGCATGGTGACAACGGCATCCGGTTTATACTTTTTGGCAATTTCCTTCGTTTTCAAGAAATAAACCGCTGAAAACCAGCCGTCCTTGATTCTTTCGTCAAACTTAAATGTATGATTGGTCAATCTGTTGAGTTTTCCTTGAAGTTTCAATTCTATTTCTTTCATCACTAAAGCTCCTTATGGCTTTTCCTACACAAAAATAGGTATTCTGTTTACTGAATCCGAAAAGGACACATATAAACAGAATACCATGTATTAAATGATTCTACTAGTCTATGCCAGAGTCTCCAATTCACTTTCGGAAATCAGGACATCCCTTGGTTTACTGCCTCTGGACTCTGAAATAATTCCATTACTCTCCATCATTTCCATCAATCTTGCCGCACGGTTATAACCGATTCTGAATCTTCGCTGCAAGCCCGATGCAGAGGCCCCCCCCTGGTCGACGACAAACTCACAGGCTTCTAAAAATAATTCATCTTCTTCCTCGGTAACCTGTTCTTTCTTGATCAGTTCATCCTGTTGGAAGAGATAATCCGGTTCTCTTTGCTCTCTTACATGATTGATGATGTCATCGATTTCGTCATCTGACACGAAGGTTCCCTGCAGGCGGACCGGCTTCGATGATCCATTTTCCAGGAAGAGCATATCCCCCTTACCAAGAAGCCTCTCAGCCCCGCTTCCATCGATGATCGTTCTTGAATCGACGCTTGATGATACGGAAAACGCCACTCGTGTCGGTACATTCGCTTTGATCAAGCCTGTAATGACATCGACTGATGGACGTTGGGTCGCAATGATTAAATGAATCCCACATGCACGGGCCTTCTGGGCGATCCGGCAAATCGCTTCTTCAACATCTGCAGGCGACATCATCATCAGGTCAGCTAACTCATCAATGACGATGACTAAATACGGCAGCATATCGCTGTATTGTTTATTCCGTTTAGCCAGTTCATTGAAGCGTTTAATATCCCTTACACCTGTATGAGCGAATAACTCGTATCTTCTTTCCATTTCTTCAACAGCCCATTTTAGTGCTGCAGTAGCTGCCTTCACATCCGTTATGACCGGACTGACGAGATGTGGGATCCGGTTATAGGGAGCAAGCTCTACCATCTTCGGATCAATGAGAAGCATCTTCAATTCATCCGGTGATGCTTTGTACAAGAGACTCACGAGTATCGAGTTGATACATACACTTTTACCCGATCCGGTAGCACCGGCGATGAGTCCATGTGGCATTTTGCTTAAATCAGTCACGATCGGCTGTCCGGAAATATCGAGACCAAGAGCGGCGGTCAGAGGGGAAGACGGCTCTTGAAACTCAGGACTTGCGATCACTTCACTAATACAGACAGGACGGCTCTCCCGGTTGGGTACTTCAATACCAATCGTATGCTTACCGGGAATAGGGGCTTCCATTCGGATATCCCTTGCAGCCAGGCTCAGCTTAATATCATCTGATAGATTGGTAATTTTATTCACCTTCACGCCAGGTTCCGGCTGAACCTCGAACCTCGTGACTGATGGGCCTTGTGTGACATTCACTACTTTTGCCCTCACGTTAAAGTTATGAAGGGTTTCGTCCAGTAATATTCTTTGTGAATCGAGCCACTCTTCGCTCATTTCCTTTGATACAGGAGGCATCAGATAATCCATTTCAGGAAAGACATAGTCTCTTGTCCTTTTAGAAGATGAGCTTAATTCGCTATAGCTCTTTACCGCTTCCTCTCCTTGAACAGGGCCGGATTGAGATGATTTCTCTTCTGGATGCTGAATGAGTGCAGCCCTTTCTTGATTTTCTACCTTTACAGGCTGTTCCTTCTTCTCTTCTTCTCCTGCTTTCTGTGTTAAGGCTTGATGCTCACTTTCCTTGCGGGGAGTCGCTTCATTTCCGGCTTTGCGTTTATTCAACTGTCGCTTATCCTGGTTTAGCATCAATACGTTAAAAGGAAGATGAGATCTCTTTCTCGGACGGGGCTCTTCCTCCCTCGGCGCTTGTCGGGAACGTGCAGGTTCTGATACTTCCTCTACTCGTTCCTCCTCAATCATGGATTCACTTTGTGCAACAGGTTTTTCTTGAACCGTTTTTTCTTGAACAGGATGAACGTGTTCCTGAACATGTTCTTCATTTCCTTGATCTTCACGTACAGAGTGAACAGGTTGCTGTGGTGGATTTTCCTGCACAGAGTCATCAAGCTCTTTCTGTTTATGTGATGAATACTCCAGCTCCTGGGTTGGTTGTTCCATTTCAGAGATAAGTGAAACACGTTCACTTGGTTTCTGGGAAACTTCTTCAATAAGCTCCACTTTTTGATCAGAATTTTCAACTGGAATTGGTTCATTGTTATCTTCAGCTACAACCAATAGAGTATCTTCAACCTTCGATTCATCACGTTGTTCTTCCGGAAAATTCATCATTGCAACAGGTTCATCGTTAATAAGTTTTTCGGATTCAACTGGTTCAACTTCGACAATGGATGCTGATTCTTGTTCCACGGGAATTGAATCCTCCACTACAGATAGAGTCTCATGATCAATCACAGCCTCTTTGTTCTCTTCTTCATTATGTAAAAATTTCTTAAGCTCGAACTCTACCTTGTCTTCCTTTTTTACCGGTCGTCCTCTAAAACCATAAATGGGGGAAGGGATTTCTGTAGGGGTGAACGGCCTGCTGTTTCCCTTTTCCACTTTAGGAGATTTCTTCGGTTGAACTTTAACCGATGGTTTTTCTTCTTTCCACTTTCTATTTTTAGGAGCGTGGTCCTGACTCTTTTCCTTCTGTTCCTTAGGCGGCTCTTCCTTCTCCTGACTTCTTCGATTTCTATTCGTTCGTGGACGCTCTATATCTTCTCCATCCGATATGAGAGGAAAGCGAAAAGTCCCTTTAGGATATTGATACGTCATCCTTGCTTCTACATCACGTGAATGGTTGGGCCCTACTATATTTTTACGTTCAGTCTTTTTACGTTCAACATGCTGAACTTCATCATTGTTTTCATCATAAATCTCTTCAAATTGATCATCATTATCTGATAATTTACCAAACATTTTTTTAATCCAGCTCACAAACATCACTCTTTCTTTCATACTTATTTATATTTTATCAGGTAAAGAGAAAAATTCGAGTCATTTCGATAGAATAAGAGAATTGTTAAAGAATTGTGTCGAAACAAACATAGGTGTAAAGAGAATGTAATACGTTTTGGAAGATTATCTTCGGAACTATGTAGCAGAGCGAGTGGTGGTTGATTTCCGCTCCAGGTGCTCGCTTTCCGCGGGGCGTGAGTGGAGCACCTTCCGCTCCAATCAACTTATGAATGTTCTATCCATCCCAATCATACGACCTCTAACATAAATAGAAACAAAAATACCTGAGCCCACATTCCGGACTCAGGTATACATTTTTAAGCTGTAAATGGTTGACCAACTTGGTAAGTATCTTCAAGAACAAGGATCCCTTTTTCTTGGGGAGCATCCGGAAGTGCCAGTTCTTTGGCCGAACAAATCATGCCTGATGATGCCACTCCGCGAAGTTCTGCATCCTTGATGACCATTCCGCTTGGCATGACAGCGCCCACTTTCGCAACAACGACTTTTTGTCCTTTGTCAACGTTAGGAGCACCACACACGATTTGCAGGGTTTCATCCCCAACATCCACGGTACAGATGTTCAATTTATCCGCATTTGGATGCTTCTCTTTTTCAGACACATACCCTACCACGAATTTTGGTGAAAAGTCTGCTTCCAATACTTCATCGAAACCGTTCTTCTTGATGGCTTCATTGATCAATTGGAGCTTCTCTTCATTCATTTCGACAGGCCCCACTTCACTTAAATCCATATACTTTGATGCATGGAATAGGTTATACCCAAGTGTTTTCCCTGTTTTCTCATCAAACAAACGTGCAGCATCTTCTTTTCTTTCATGTAGAACTTCTCCCTCGAACCCTGGATGCATGGTAACAATCAGGGTATCACCAATACCTTCTAAGTTATAAAATACGTTCATTATTTTTTCTCCCTTTCCTTTTTGCGATTTTTTGCCAGAATGAAAATCGGCTCCAATTCTCCTTCTTCGTACACAAAGGATAGTGCCGTAATCGGAACATTCCCTGACGTAAAGAAGCTCATCGTCAGTTGGGCAAGAACATCATAGCCCGTTTCATTGCGAATATCCCCGATGACCAAAACATCCTGATGAGGTACGGATACAGTCATTTCACCTTGAACATCCTTGCTCACCTGCTTTAAGAAAGCATCATTCAAAATACGACTTGCATCATATCCATCATTATTATTTAGAAAATAGAAGAAGTTTCCTGCGACTTCATCTTTCTTCATTTCAGTTGGTAAGCTTCTGACATTGAATAAGGCGGTTTCCTTCATTTGCTCGTGAGACCATCCTTCAGCCTTTAGCATATTCTCATCTAACAGGCGGTAGGTTTTCCCCAGGTCAACAGCATAATAGATACGTGTTTCAGCTGTATGATCATCTGTAACGAGGGCAACCCCTTCATTGGATTCTGTGGCAAAAGAAGTGGAACGGATCACTGGAAACACTTTTTTCTCTTTATCCCCAAGGTCTGCACCGGTACCCATTACGTTTAATGCTTCTTCCACGTAATACACCACTTCATCGATAATGGATTTATTGTTTTCTTTCCACTTGGATACAATCGGTGGCAGGGCGACGTTGATGCCTTTTTTCGTATCAGTGTTCTCAATTCTAAGTGAATCCTTATCTCGATCATATGTAAACGTACGATTCGGTTTCTCTAATCGTTCCTGGAGTATACCTTTTAGCTTTTTTATGTCCAAATCTGATCCTCCTTTGGTGGTACTATTATAATAGAAAGTATCGATCCATCTCTGATGCATTCACTTATAACATTTTACATCAAAATGCTTAGAATACAAAAGGAACCTGTTTCATTTCAGGCAAAAAGAAAAGGGATCCCAAAATAAGGTGATCCCTTTTCATCCTATTATGAAGATAATGTGTTCATGAAGTTCTCGATTTGTTCTTTTGTTTTACGGTCCTTATTAACAAATCGTCCAAGTTCACGGCCGTCTCCGTATGCCAGGAAGCTTGGGATTCCAAAGATATCCAATTCAATGCACAGATCAATGAATTGATCTCGATCTACGTATAGGAACGTGTACTCTGAGTATTGACTCTCGATTTCCGGGAGGATCGGCTCGATGATCCTGCAATCCGGACACCAGTCCGCTGAAAACATAAATACATGCTTGCCGCTTTCTTTCAACTGGTGAAACTCTTCCACTGATTCAAGTTTACGCATTTTATTTGCCCCCTGTTTCAATCGTCATTTGATTAGGTTTAATCCAACCTAGTTTACGCATATATTCAGATATTAACAGGCTTATGAATGCAGGTCCAACAAAATGCAACAGAAGGATTCTCAATGTTACATCCCAAGTGAATCCCATCGTTTTAAATGTCATGATTTGACCGACGAATCCGCTGGTTCCCATTCCGGCTCCGGCAGCATTGTTTTCCATCAACCATATCGTAGTTCCGATGGGTGCCAATATCATGCCCGCTACGGTCGGAGGAATGAGAATGCGGGGATTTCGGACAATATTCGGCACTTGAAGCATAGAAGTACCTATTCCCTGAGCCAATAATCCACCTACTTTATTCTCCCTGTAACTGATGACAGCAAATCCTACCATTTGAGCAGCACATCCAATCGTTGCGGCTCCGGCAGCGACTCCATTCAATTCAAGCATAAGGGCGATGGCCGCACTCGAAATCGGTGCTGTCAAAGCAAGACCCATGAGGGCAGCAACCAGAATTCCCATAGTAATAGGACGTTGTTCAGTCGCCCAGCTGATCCAGCTGCCAAACATGCTCATAAAGTCGGCAATTCCCGGTCCTATAAAATAAGCTATCGTAAACCCTGAAAAGATGGTGACGAATGGAGTGACAATGATATCGACTTTCGTCGTTTTACTGACTAACTTACCTATTTCCGTTGATATGACAGCTGCTACATAAGCTCCCGCCGGTCCACCTAAGCTTGCACCTGCTGCTCCCGTAACAACCGCAGCAAACAAGACAAGGGGTGGTGCCCCAAGACCAAAGGCAATGGCTACCCCGATCGCAGGACCCATCAAGCTGATCGCCAGACCGCCCATCTCAATGAAAAATTCACTCAAGCCAGGGGAAAGTGGAAGCTGTTCCCCGATCGTCTTAATGATCAATCCGATGATCAATGAACTGAACAACCCTAACGCCATATAACTTAACGCATCTATGAAATACACCTTTGCAGATAATGTAATGCCTTTACTCTTTAAGAATTCTCTCACTTGATTTCTCTCCTCTGTGTTAACCTTCTTCCTTTTACTAGTGTAAAGACACTTGTTTGTTTTGTCTATACATTTTCCCTTCACCCGGCAATCAATTTCCTTCTATTTTCCTTATAATAAAGCGTTCTTATTCACGTATATAAAAAAACCGATTTTCCGCCTAGCGGAAAATCGGTCTTAACGTTATGATTTATGTTTAACTGAAGCTGCCATTTTCATCATAATCTCTGCATGATCTGCCAGATCATCTAATTCCGCTTGTGTCGTTACCTTTGTTCCACCCACTCCAACAATAAGTTCGTATTCTTCTGTATCGGGCAGTTTCTTAATGACATAGTATCCTAAGCGATTGTCCTCTTTAAAAGTCCCATGTTTCAAGAGATTTTCATTGTCACTAATGGCCATTTTATATAGAAGTTCACTATCCTTATTTTCCTGAGGGTTCGTGAAAAGTATAAAAGTATCAGAGCTTTTTGAAATAATGATATTATTCGGCGATTCTTTTTCTATTTTTGCTCCAAATGGAAGATAAAAGGTAATGTTTCCAGCCTCTTCTTTAGCTGCTTCATTTGAACTTAATGTGTTCTCCACCACTTTGGCTGTCTCTTCTTTTTCTTGATCGATCGTCGTGTTGCATCCGGCTAAAATAAGCACAAGAATAAAGAAAATGACTGTCTGTTTGATTTTCATCCTATACTTATCCTCCCTTTCATGCTTAGGACCTACGCTTATGATACCCTCACAAAGTCCCATTGACAACCCTTCCAAAAATAAATCCTGCCTTTTTAATGGGAAAACAGGTTATTTTTAACTTGCATAGGGTATTTATGATAAAATGACTAAAAAAAGGAGGGTGAAAAACATGGAATTCACAGTGTATCTGGCAGGGGAAATACATAGTTCCTGGAGAAACGAGCTTAAAAAGAAAGCAGAAGACCTTCGTCTCCCTCTCTCTTTCGTCGGTCCGATGGAAAATCATGAACGTTCCGATGCAATCGGGGAAGAAATTCTTGGTGAACAACCAAACAAAATACTCCGCGATGAGGCAGCTTCGAGTATTAACAATCTTCGAACAGAGTTACTGATGAAAAAGGCCGATGTGGTGATTGCCTTGTTTGGAGAAAAGTACAAACAATGGAATACTGCTATGGATGCAAGCACCGCCATCACACTTGGAAAGCCGCTGATTCTTATTCGTCCTGAGGAACTACATCATCCGTTAAAAGAACTTTCAAGCAAGTCAAATGTCACCGTGACAAACATAGATCAGGCGATCAAGGCGTTATCATACGTTTTTGAAACAGAATAAAATCAAGAAAATACGCATGTCGTCCTATTTGGGCGGCATGCGTTTTTTTATGTTCATTACATAATCCCCAAAACTTTTTTACTATTTCAAAATAACTTAATATTGGCAATCTAAAGATATTTTATGTTATTATTAACAATTTATAAACTTTTTTTGACTTTATGAAAATATTAAAATATTATAGTAAAAGAATAAGGGAGGTAGTAACATGTCATCAATGAATAAACAGAAAATTGTGGATAGTGTCCCTCAAAAAGGTTTCTTTGGACATCCGAAGGGATTATTCACTTTATTCTTCACAGAATTTTGGGAGCGCTTTTCCTATTACGGAATGCGTGCCATCCTCGTATTCTACATGTACTATGAGGTTTCAAAAGGCGGACTGGGCCTAGAGCAAAACACAGCTTTAGCAATCATGTCGATTTATGGTTCACTTGTATATATGTCCGGGGTAATCGGAGGCTGGTTGGCAGATAGAATATTCGGAACTTCGAAAGCCGTCTTCTACGGTGGAATATTCATCATGTTTGGTCATATTGCTTTATCATTTCCAGGAAGTTTAGCCATGTTCTTTGTTTCGATGGTATTGATCGTTGTCGGAACAGGATTATTAAAACCAAATGTTTCAACAGTTGTCGGTGAAATGTACAGCGAAAGTGACACTCGCCGCGATGCAGCTTTCAGTATTTTCTATATGGGTATCAACCTGGGTGCATTCATCGCTCCACTAATTGTTGGTAAGCTTATGGAAACAAAAGGATTCCATTGGGGATTTGCGGTTGCAGCCATCGGAATGTTCTTAGGTCTTGTCGTATTCATGGCAACAAAGAAAAAGAATCTTGGTCTTGCCGGTACCTATGTTCCAAACCCGCTTGCACCAGCTGAGAAGAAGAAATATGGTTTAATTGCAGGATTAGTTGTTGTTGGACTTGCCATCATTTTAGGTATTACGATTCCTGCAGGCTTATTTACATTAAACGTCTTTATTAATTTGGTAGGTATCTTCGGTATCGTCGTTCCAACCATTTACTTTATCGTGATGTACTATAGTCCGAAAACAACGCAAACTGAACGTTCCAGAGTCATCGCTTATATTCCATTATTTATCGCAGCGGTTATGTTCTGGGCGATTCAAGAACAGGGATCAACCATCCTTGCAGTTTACGCAGATAAACGAACTGAGCTTGAATTCATGGGGATCAGCATATCTCCAGCCTGGTTCCAATCGTTAAACCCGTTATTCATCATTCTATTAGCTCCAGTGTTTGCTTGGATGTGGGTGAAACTTGGTGATCGTCAACCATCGATTCCGAAGAAGTTTTCATTCGGTCTATTGTTTGCCGGTTTATCTTTCTTAGTGATTCTATTACCTGCATACTTCACAGGAGAAGATTCACTAGTAAGTCCTTTATGGCTAGTGCTTAGCTATTTGATTGTTGTACTTGGTGAGCTATGCTTATCACCAGTCGGTCTTTCTGCCACAACCAAATTAGCTCCAGAAGCTTTCTCTGCACAAACGATGAGTCTTTGGTTCTTAGCTTCAGCTGCTGCACAGGCGTTGAATGCACAACTTGTCCGTTTCTACACACCAGAAACAGAAACGCTGTACTTCGGGGCAATCGGAGGTATGGCAATCGTATTGAGTATCGCTCTATTCCTGCTTTCACCTAAGATTCAGGAATATATGAAAGGTGTAAAATAATTGATTTAACCCTCTGAATGTTTTCAGAGGGTTTTTATTTACCTTCAAGGAGTTACTTCTTCAATATCTGTTAAGGTATAAAAAGAACTCCGCATCAAAACGGAGTTCCATTCTACCTATTAGAAAGAGCCACAGCCACATTTTCTTCTTCGTCTTCTTCTACGGTTATCTTCAGCTCCCAAGACATCGTCATCTCTTCTTCTGCGACATCTTCTACGATCATCATCATCTCTGCGGTCACGTCTTCTTCTGTCACCAAAAAGCAACTTATTCCAGTCACAGCATCTTCTGTCATCACGACGGTCATCACGACGGTCATCACGACGACCCCCAACTCGGTCATTACAATAATGGCATCCCATAAATTCTTACCTCCTTAGAAAGAATTTATCAGATAAAATAAAGTCTGATATACTCCATCCTATGAATAACAGGTAGATTTGGTATGGGCCAAGTACCCTCTAAGGGCAAAAGTCTATCGATTATTTGTCCTGCTCTTTGTTTCTCAACTGCCACTGACCTATTAATAGCTGAACCACGTGCAGGAACATAGCCTCTCTTGTAATGAGTCCATTCGTAAACACACCCACTGCGCCCTCTTTTTTCCTTATCCCTGAGATTTGAGTGTACTCATCCATCAAGGGTCCCAGCTCTTCCCCTCCCTTTAACCGACTGCTGATTTCTTTAGGAAGGAGGATTCTGGCACCTCCACCAATGATTTCGTTGCCGCTCCGATCCACAAGTGCCCCCCAGTTACAGACAAACATTCCGTAAAGTGATTCCGTCACTCCTCCTTCAAGACCGATCCCAATATCGCTATCAGTTGCCCTCAATATGTTCTTGGCACGATTTAACGCACCTTCGATGGTCTCTTGATCAGAGATTGGCTGCTCACCTACATTTGATTCTGTTTTGAAACACTCGAACTCTATGTCCTTATAGTGTTCCTTAAAAGCCTTTTGAATGGCTTGTACCTTTGCAGGATTTGTCGTTCCAATTGCTATTTTCAACAAATTGATACCTCATTTCTAAGGGAGAGTCACTCCCTTTTTGTCTCTAGAAAAAGACTGTCTCAAGAAGTTCATAAATGAGACAGCCTTTTTAGTATATTTTATTTTGAACATGAATTAGCCGTTTGATTTAATGGATTCAATTGTGGAACGGTCACATTGCTTCACTAATTTGACAATCAGTTCTTTCGCAGCCGCATAATCATCTACATGGATCATGGATGCATGTGTGTGAATATATCTTGAACAGATACCAACAACTGCACTTGGGACCCCTTCATTTGACATATGTACTCTTCCGGCATCTGTTCCGCCTTGAGAGACAAAATATTGATATGGAATATCATTTGATTCAGCTGTATCTAGAACGAATTCCCTGATGCCTCTGTGGGTAACCATTGATCGATCAAGAATGCGAAGGAGAGCACCTTTCCCTAATTGGCCAAATTCATTTTTGTCTCCTGACATATCATTTGCCGGACTTGCATCGAGGGCAAAGAAAATATCAGGATTAATCATATTGGCTGCTGTCTGGGCACCGCGTAATCCCACTTCCTCCTGAACCGTGGCTCCGGAATATAGGGTGTTGGGAAGTGTCACACCTTGCAGCTCTTTTAACAGCTCAATGGACAATCCGCATCCATAACGGTTATCCCATGCTTTTGCAAGGATCTTTTTCTCATTTGCCATTGGTGTAAACGGACAAATCGGTACGATCTGCTGTCCTGGTTTAATCCCGATTTCCAGTGCATTGTCCCGATCATCAGCACCGATATCAATAAGCATATTCTTGATCTCCATTGGCTTCCTACGTTGTTCTTCTCCGAGCAGGTGAGGAGGGATGCTTCCGATCACACCGGTAATCGGGCCATTATCTGTGATGATCTGAACACGCTGAGCAAGCATAACCTGACTCCACCAGCCTCCAAGGGTTTGAAAACGAATCATTCCATTATCCGTAACAGACGTGACCATGAACCCTACCTCATCCATATGCCCTGCAACCATCACAACAGGATCCTGATCAATGCCTTTTTTCACTCCAAACACCCCGCCCAGGCGATCCTGGACAATGTCATCTGAGTATTGAGACAATTGTTCTTTCATAAATTTACGGACCGCATGCTCATTACCGGGTGCTCCCGGCAATTCAGTCAATGTTTTAAAAAGTTCCAACGTATCTTGTTTCATGTCGTATGCCCCTTTTATTTAAAATCTACTTTATGTATAATCTTATTTTACAGAACTTTCGAACGTCTTACCACCAATTGAGAAGAAAAGGAGTTCTCTTTTTTATTATTTCTTTGATAGAATGTACCTATAGATGGAAAATTATCGAGAATCACCAGGGAGATAGTGGATAGTATGCTATCCCTAAACATCAAATACTCATTGCCTGTGGAGGGAATAAAAATGAACTGGAAATCTTTCATGATCGGAATCGGAGTCGGAGCAGTAGGCGGATATTTTCTTAAAGAAAAACTGGATGATTCAAACATGGTTTCTGCCGAAAAAGTATTAAGGGACGTAAAACTTTCATTCAAAAAAGAGGGGAACATTGACGGCTCCTGGATCGGAATGAAGCCCGAAGACTATCAGAAGCACTCGGTCAGAACGAAAGTCTATAAAGGT
Source organism: Rossellomorea sp. ABR4_004 (assembly GCF_056159585.1). Classification (NCBI taxonomy): domain Bacteria; kingdom Bacillati; phylum Bacillota; class Bacilli; order Caryophanales; family Bacillaceae; genus Rossellomorea; species Rossellomorea sp. ABR4_004. The sequence goes on from NZ_JBSWVM010000001.1 coordinate 1,340,122, forward strand.
GGCGTATCCAGAAGAAAAGACGGTGAACTGGAACAATATGAGTTTTTAGCAGATGCGTATACGGGTACTGTTGTGGATGTGTATCCTTTATCTTAAAAATGGCATAGCAGCATCATAAAAAGGATGATCCCAAAATGCCCTGGGACCATCCTTTTTCTATACATTATTATTTTTCCCTCAGTACGTGATCAACGATTTCTCCATCTCTATTCCACTTGATCCCTCTATAAACCGCATCATGATAAAAAAGGAACCAGTATTCTCCTTCAATCGCTTGATTGATCCACTTGTCTTTGGCATCGATGGACGTCATTGGATAGTCGTCGTAAGCCAGTACCCACAGTGGATTTTTGTGGGCGTGAGTAGGCATGATATCCGCCATATGAATGAACTTCTCCCCGTTATGATCTAAAAGGATAATTGAATGCCCGTCACTGTGACCTCCCGTATGCACCATTGTGATTCCAGGAAGTACTTCCTTTTCTCCTTCGAACGTTTCCACTTGGGATTGAATACTCTCCCAATTTTCTTTCCAGTATGTATTGCGGGAGCGCACATTCGGATTTTTCATTTCATCCCATTCCACTTGGGAGGTGTAAATGGTTGCATTCGGGAATACTGGAACAAGCGTATCTCCCTCATATTTTGTTAAACCGCAAGCGTGATCGAAATGCATGTGGGTCATCAACACCACGTCAATTTCATCTGGTTTCATGCCCAGTGCTTCAAGGGATTTCTCGATATCCGACTCTTCATGCACACCATAGTTACGTTTTTGTTTCTCATTCAGCTTCCCTTTACCTATACCTGATTCAATTAATACATTCTTCCCTTCCCATTTAAAAAAGAGCGGATCTGTCCGTAATTCGATTTGATTCAAGTCATTCACGGCATATTTTTTTGACCAAAGAGGCTTTGGGACCACTCCGAACATAGCTCCCCCATCCATGTGAGTGACGCCGCCATTCAGCCAGTGTACCGTTAAATCTCCAACTTTCAACGTTTCCATTTTGACTCCTCCTTTGTTCATACCCTTTTATTTTATCAGAATTTATGGACAACTTATAGGTGGATGCTCTAATCGCTGCAACCATCATGAATACATGAAAAAAACAGCCCTGCGAGATCGCAAGGCTGCTTTAACAGTGAATTATTGATTTTGATATTGGGCTTCGACCAGGTAGATTCTTTGGCCTTTGGCTGAAAATTTTTCTTCATATTCAGTCATGATATTTCCTTCAAAATCGCTTTTGTGAAGATCGAGACTCAAGAAATTCAGATGCAGCCCGTACCATGAGAAGCTCTTTAATGAGTACTCGAATAAGCCTTGATTATCTGTCTTAAAGTGGATTTCTCCGCCTTTGATCAGTACATCTTCATATAGCTTCAGAAAATCTTTATACGTCAATCGACGTTTTTCATGTCTGTTTTTCGGCCATGGATCAGAGAAGTTCAAGTACACTCTGCTTACTTCTCCTGATGCGAAGTATTCAGTCAGGTTCTTTGCATCGACATTTAACAGCTTGACGTTAGGAAGCTCAGCCTCGATTAAACGATCAAGAGCTGTTACAATGACGCTTTCATATAACTCGATTCCAATATAATTAATGTCCGGATTGGCTCTGGCCATTTCCGTGACAAATTGACCTTTTCCAGTTCCTACTTCGATGTGAATAGGATTATCATTGCCAAATTCTATATTCCATTGACCTTTTATCTCCTGGGGTTCTGCCACAACATACTGTGGATGGTCACTGATTTTCTCAGAAGCCCACGGTTTATTACGTAAACGCATGTAGACACCTCTTTTTTTATTATCGAAAAAAACATACCACGACTCTTCGTCCTGTGCAAGAGTCAAAATAGAGCCAATTTCGCTTCAGATTTTCTGGCTGATATACACCCACTTCAGGTCCGTCCCTCAAAAAGCGCGCATAATTGAAAAAGGAATTCACACACTATTAGTGAATTCCTTTTTCGGGTCTGGTCATTTTGGAGGGCTGAAAAAGTACGTGTTTCTTTAAATCTTTGCAGACGAAAATGAAAGGGTGTACTCTATGCCTTTAAATTCACAGAATCAAATGCAGTTATTATCAGATATCTTAAGCAATCACAGTACGGATTGCTGCGGTTCGGTTTCTGAATGTGAGCAAGTTGAACGATTGGTGAAGTCATTAATGGTTAATGCTGATATTCACGAAAACGTAAAGCCTGTCCTGCAGGAAATTTATCAGTATAGTCAAAGCGGGATATCCTCAGCTGACTTATCCAACCATATTACGTCCAATCAAGCAAACTTGACCCAATGGGTTACGGATATGAACAACTACTCTTAATAAATCAAATAACTTTGTGAAGATATTCAATCCAGTGATTCATTTCGTGAAACCGGGCTTTTCCTTTATGCCACTGAATGGATAATATCGTTTGTGCGACCACATACCATTTCATTCTCAGCTTTAAGTTATCGGTTAACTCAACACCATATTGAGTCAGCCAACTCTCCCATTGGTCTTCAGGGATATACCAGTATAATAATAGACCTACGTCAAAGGCCGGGTCGGCGATCATCGCCCCGTCCCAGTCGATTAAATACAACTGGTTGTAATCAGACAGCAGCCAGTTGTTATGATTGACATCACCGTGACAGACGACATATTCTTCCTGATGAACTTCCAAGAGCTCTTTTTGAAGAAATAATAGCGCCTCTCTAATAACAGGCAATGAAAGAAGATCGAATTCTAAGCCTGTCTCCACTTCCGTGAGCATATGCTCCGGCTGAAACGGCTCTTTTCCCAACCGCTCAAGCATGGTTGAAAGCGGCTTTGAGGAATGAATCTTGTTAAGCAGCCTTGCCACCCGTTCATCCTTCATTTCTTCCGGCTTTAATTCTCTCCCATTTAACCAGTGTTGTGCCGTTATGACATCCCCGTTCTCTAGTCTTTTTGTCCAAACTAGCTTGGGTACGATTCCTTCTGCAGACAATACAGCCACAAAAGGAGAGGAATTGCGTTTCAGAAATAACCTTTGCTCTTGGTACTGAGCAAAGAACGCTTCTCCAGTAGCACCGCCTGCGGGGACTATTTCCCAATCTTGGTCAAATAAGTGTTCCAATATATTCACCTTCTATTGGTCCTTTGTCATGTTTATATGTTCAGTTACGTTAAAATTTGAATTCATTCACTACATCAAAAAAAGTCTTATAAAATAAAAAAGACAGCTATTGGGCAATACAATCAATAGCCATCTGTTTAAGATTTTATCGTCATCTTGCGTTTTCGTCAAGCACTGGAATGAACTGCTACCTTACAAACACATAGGAAGAGACAGGTTCAAGGGTTATGGTTGGCTCTTCTACCCCATAAAGCCCGCTTACATTTGCCCTGTTTCCGTCAGACAAACAAATCCAATCTTTTCCTGCCGGGAGGGAATACTGACACTTCTTCGAATCTGAATGGAAGACCATGAATATATCGTTCCACGGTCCATACGGATGGACATTCTGATAGCGGACCACAACAAGATTTTCGATGCTATGAGAGACTTCCACATGTTCCCGGATCAGGCCGCTCCTTTGAAATCGGAAGGCACCGTGACTTTTACGGATTTGAATCAGTGCTTTCACGTATTGAACCACATCATCGAATTCTTCTCTTCTCGTCCAGTCTAATTGATTAATTTCCACAGGAGATTTGTAGCTGTTTTCAATCCCCTTTTTCGTCCTGTAAAATTCCTGTCCTGCATGAATAAACGGGATCCCTTGAGATAGCAGTACCATCGTGGTTGCTAATTTATGTCGATTCATAAGGGTTTCTTCATCTTCATTTAAACAAGCTTTCATTTTATCCCAAAGGGTGTGATTATCATGGGATTCCACATAGTTGACGGATTGGGTCGGCTCTTTAAAGAGTCCTCTTTCCCCACTTTTCATCCCGATACTTCCAGTCAGGACGAGTTCCACCTTTTGTTCCAAATGTCCGTGACCGAGGGCAAACCCTTTGTCATATAAGTTAAACGTACTTCCTTTAATGGTGTCCCGGAACCAGTCATTGAATTGACCGATCCCTTGAAGCTGATGGGCGTTACGCAGGTTGGCTTTTTGATGGGGTGGCAGGGGTGTGTTCAGGTCCCAGCCTTCTCCTATGATGATCGCTCCAGGCAAAACCTTATCCACTTCTTCACGGATGGTCGTCATGGTCTTAGTATCAAGAATTCCCATCAGGTCAAAACGGAAGCCGTCGACACCGTACTCTTTTATCCAATAAAGAATCGAATCAACGATGAATTTCCTGGCCATCAGGCGTTCTGAAGCAAAATCATTTCCCACTCCCGTCCCATTTGAAGGTAAGCCATTTTCGTCGTGACGGAAGAAATACCCGGGCACAAGCTTTTCAAAGGATGAATCCTCCCGAATGAACACGTGGTTATATACCACGTCCAATATGACCCTGATATTTTCTTCATGAAGGCTATGGATCACGCTTTTCAGTTCATTGATCCGCTCATAGGGATCTGCAGGCTGTAAGCTGTAGCTCCCTTCCGGCGCGTTAAAAAACAAAGGGTTATATCCCCAATTGTAGCTTTTATCGGAAGGGTGATCCGTCACCCCATCGAAATCATTGACAGGAAGCAGTTCAACATGGGTGATACCCAGCTCCTTTAAATACTGAATTCCACTACTGAATCCTTTCGGGGTAGAAGTCCCTTTTTCTGTAAAGGCACGATATTTCCCTGCGAATTTCATGCCGCTTTCTTTTTGGGCTGAGAAATCACGGACATTCAATTCATAAATGACAGCATCTGCAGGTGAAGATAACGGTGCCAAGGAAGAAGGTCCCTCCATTCGTCCAAGGCTCACAACACATCCCCACTCACTGTCGTATGAAACCGATTTAGCATATGGATCAATCAGTTCATCCCAAACCAGGTTGATACACGTTAGAATTGTATAATAATAGCGATCTACATCGCTATTCACCTTACATTCCCATACGCCTTTCTCGCCTCTCGCGAATGGGTACTGGATTTCTTCATCATCAGGGGATTTCAGCTTAAGTCTTACCTCTGTTGCCGTCGGAGACCATATTTTAAAAACGGTGCACCCCTCTTGGTATGTAACACCAAGGTCATCCCCGTCGTAATAAAAACGTTGGTCAAACTCTTCGGTCCTTATGACCGCTCCGATTTGCAGGTCTGTCTTTGTGTTATGCTCATCGACAACTTCATAGACTTCACCCAGGACAACCTTCTCACTCTGAATCGTCGTGACATATTTCATCGCATCATTGAGGGGAATCTTTTCTTCAATATGAAGAGCTATTTTTTCACTGCCTTTTATGAGAGAGAAGTGACTGGAATTCCCATCATGATAATCGTATGGAAGAATCAATGTAACCGTATTGAACGTATCTAAAAACGCATCGTAATGCCTGCTAATGACTAACACTTCTGCCACCCACTTTTGTTTAACATTTTCCAACTTAATGGAAGAACATGCAGCTTCAATTCATACCCTTTCTTCAGTTCTTCCATTGTGTCTCCGTCTGCGTGCACTGGTACATCCTGACTCGATCGGATGGTCATCGCTGTTCCCGTGCACGTACTGACTTCTTTGAAAGCCGTATGTTTTCCGAAGAAGACAGATAGAAAGACCAGGAGTAATTTCCACCTAGACAACCCATGGACAAGGGTCATATCAATAGATCCATCATAAGGGCTAGCCTGTGGGGCAATCTTCATTCCTCCACCAAAAAAAGGCTGATTCGAAACTGTCACAAACCATACCTTGTGAAACACCTGCTCTTTTCCATCAACATTTATCGAAAGGGAAAAAGGTTTATACGTAAACGCTTCCTTACAAAGGAGGATAGGATAGATCAGTTGTCCAAGGGACCATTTGTTCAACCACTTCTTAAAGGATGAACGATTTGCCTTACGGGCAATCTCAGCATCAAATCCTATCCCTATATTATTCACGAAATACCCAATTGGTCCGCTGTTCATGGTAAATTGACCTGAATCCAAGGCCACGATTTCCCCTTTTTTTATACCTTCCTTTATTAAGGTATATGCTTGTTTTTTATTGTTAGGCCAATTATAGCCCCTTGCAAAATCATTACCACTTCCTGATGGAATATACCCTATTACGACCTTGTCAAAACCGATTGTTCCACTCACCACAGAGTTCATGGTCCCATCACCACCTACTCCCACTACCAGGAGCCAGTCGTCTGGAGATTGATTGACCACACTCGAAACAATCTTCTTCACGTCACCGGGGTGACCAGTCAAAAAGACCTCATGTGGAATATCGATGGTTTGACTAAATTGATTCCACGAAGATAAGGAGTGATGATTCTTTGCTGAAGGATTCACGATAAAAATCGTCCTCATTGTTGGTTCTCATCTGATTCAACAGCATGATCTCCCCACTGAAGCCTTTTAAATGAAGTAGTTTGGCAATACTCCATGATGGCTTGTGCCGCTTTCAACTGGACACTCTTGATCGGTGAAGAGCTCAAGCGCTGCTGCTGGAACCATTCGTTGTGGAGACGTTTGTCAAGAAACTGAATGCCCACCGGGGCCTGTGGGTAATCTATGTATCCATTTCTGCTTATCACGCCTTTATGAATCGGAAGGTCCACACCTGCATATTGAATGATTTGATGGAGTATTCTCTCCATCCTTCTCAGTCCGATTAGAGGGTTTAATACCTTCGTCTCTACGTCTCCCCATTTTTTTAACCAGAAACGGTCTCCTGAACCGATGTAGGCAGTTCCCTCTTCAAATTCAAGAAAAGTTAAGCACCAGATCCCTGTTGGGGTGATCAAAATGGTTTCGAGTTCTACAGGGGCATGCTTAATTTTTAATACCGGGTTGTACAATACAAAAATGTTATCTGGAAAACGCTGAAGCAGGTACCGTAATCGTTCGTCATAATGATAGCTGTTATCTACATAGGATTTCTCCATGATCGTGGAGCTTGCCCACCTCAACTGAAAATCAAATACAAGGTCCAGGAAGGAAACCTTCAATTCTTCCTCCGTAGAGATATCGTGATGTGATTCCATTTCAAATGCGATTTCTTCATCATTTGCCTGAATGGAGCTTGAGAGCTCTTCTTCCTCTTCTTTCTTTTTGAATAGTGAAAAGAGCTTCTCTTTCATGGAGTTCCTTTCCTGTTCTTGTTCTGCCTCCTTCATGATCGGGGAAGCTACAGGGAATTCACCGTTTTCCCAATGTTGTTTCATTTTTTCCCATTGCTGCTTTTTTAATCGGACAAATTGGGAAGGATATCTATATAAATCCGTTTCGTACCTGGAAACGTAATCTTGAAGTTTAATCAGCTGTGCCATATGGATCGGTCCTTTCATGACGGTCAATTTGCATGTAACGGTTTGGTATAAATAGCTTCATACTTAGGCAGACGGTCTACGTGCGTTCGATATAACACGACTTCTCTTGCAGTGAACAAATGGGTGTCAGGCGGCTGAAACGATTTCAACCATTCGGAAGTAAAAGGAAACTCTCTGTTCCACTTTCGCCCTACGGTGATATGTGGAGAGAAAGGTCTCTTATCTAATTGAAAGCCCGCATCTTCACACACACCATACACGCTGTCCCGAACCCGATGTAAGATTTCAGAAGGCTGAGCGCCCAACCATAGAATTCTCGGTGAATCACTTTTTCCAAAAGTACCGTAGTGATCAAGGATTAATGAAAATGGGGGACAATCCAGCGCATCCACTTTATGGATCACGGGTTGGAGTTCATCTGCACTTCCCAAAAAGGCCAATGTGATGTGATAGTCCTGGGGGTGCACCCAGCTCTGAAAAGAACCCTCATCCTTCATTGGCTGCGTCCACTTATGTATATAGTGTTTCGTTTCTTGAGATAGAGATAGTGCAAAGAAATAGTGAGCTTTCAACATATCACTCGTCCTTTCATTCGTTACTACCATTTTAGCAAAATGTGTCATGAGAGAGAATGACTAGAAAGAAATGCAATAAAAATGAAATACAAAGCTCATTTATTTGATAAGCTTTATCTGAATTAGTACGATAGAAGAAGAACGTTTTCTGAAAGGAAGTTGACCATGAAAGTTGTACAAAATATAGCTGAACTCATCGGGGACACTCCCCTTGTCAAATTGAATCGACTCAATCCAGCTGACGGAGCGGATGTATATGTCAAATTGGAATTCTATAACCCGAGTAAAAGTGTGAAGGACCGTGCAGCCTTTCAAATGATCGTTGAAGCAGAAAAGGAAGGCTTATTAAAAGACGGATCGACCATCATAGAGCCAACAAGCGGAAACACGGGTATCGGCCTTGCCATGAATGCAGCAGCAAGGGGATATCGCGCAATCCTGGTCATGCCCGATACGATGACTCAAGAGCGTATCAATCTGTTAAAAGCATACGGAGCTGAAGTAGTCTTAACACCTGGAGATGACAAAATGCCGGGCGCTATTGAAAAAGCGAAAGAATTAACAGAGCAAATCCCAAACAGCTTCATGCCGATGCAGTTTGAAAACGATGCGAACCCGGATGCCCACCGAAAAACGACGGCCCTTGAGATTGTGGAAGCCATGAAAGAAATCGGCAAGCCCTTATCTGCATTTGTTGCGACTGCCGGAACGGGGGGGACGATTACAGGAACGGGTGAAGTGTTAAGAGAGCATTATCCGGACCTCGCCGTTCATGTCGTGGAACCGGCGGGATCTCCTGTTCTTTCTGGAGGAAAGCCCGGGAAGCATAAGCTAGTAGGGACGAGCCCAGGATTTGTTCCAGATATACTGAATACCAGTGTTTACGATGAGATCCATAAGATCGAAGACGAGCACGCCTACGATATTGCCCGTAGAATGGCAAGTGAAGAAGGAATCCTTGTAGGGCCTTCATCAGGGGCCGCTTGTTATGCAGCCATTGAGGTGGCGAAGAAATTATCACCTGACGATGTAGTCGTGTGCATTGCCTGCGATACAGGAGAAAGATATCTATCAAGCGACCTGTTCAGATTTTAATATACAAAAGCCGCTTCGACCTACTCATCGATCCGGACGATAACCAAAAGAGGCTGCGCCCATGACGGCGCAGCCTCTTTCTTATGTTCATTTAACCTTTTGATACTGCGTGATGAAATGTTCAGGAGACGACTTAACAACAAACGTCCACACTCCTTCAATCGTGTGAAGATACAAAAAAGTATAGAAAGCTGACAATGGTTTGCTTGTCACATCCATCACGTCCTTGATGGTGAAGCTTTTCGTAGGTGTCTCGATTCGATCACTGTATAAATAAAGGTGCTCCTCTGTCTCTACCGTGAATTGCTGGTTGTCTTCTATTCTTCGTTCGGTCTTCATAAATGGTTGTGAACAAATCAATCTCATGTAAAGCCTCCAACTATTTTACCGGGCTTTGCTCCCTTTTTCTTTCACTGAAGAGTACCTGCAGCTTTTTCGTTACAGAACCGGGTTTCCCATTCCCAATCACCTGTTGATCGATCTTAATGACGGGCATGACTTCTGAAGTCGTACTTGCGATGAATACTTCATCCGCTTCGAGAAGATCAGGGACAAGAAACGCCTCTTCTTGAAAAGAGATATTATTTTTTCTGCATAAATCTTCAATGACTCTTCTCGTAATCCCATTGAGTATCAGGTTTGTTACGGGATGCGTGTAAATGACTCCATCTTTCACCATGAATGCATTAGAAGAGGAACCTTCCGTCACTGTGTCCCCTCGATGCAAGATGGCTTCGAAATGACCATCAGAAGCAGCTTCTTCTTTTGCCAACAGGTTTCCGAGAAGATTCAAGCTCTTAATATCACATCTCAGCCACCTGATATCTTCGACCAGCTTAGCCGTTACACCTTGCTCCATCTGGTGAAGAGGAACAGGAAAATCCTTCGTATAAGCAACGACGCTTCCCAAAACCTCTTTCGAAGGAAAATGGTGCTGACGGGGAGACACCCCCCGGGTCACTTGCAAATAAACAATCCCGTCTTTCACTTGATTGGAATCGATAAGCTCCAGGAGATACCCAGTCAGTTTTTCTTCTGCATACGGAATAGCCAGCTTCATCTTTTCAGCACTTTGATAAAGCCGCTCCATATGCTCTTTCATCGTGAACGTGTTTCCGCCGTAAACGCGGATCACTTCATAGATTCCATCCCCGAATTGATAACCTCGATCCTCAATATCAATCTTCGCATCGGCACGATCGATGACTTCCCCATTTACAAATACTGTGTTCATTCTGCTCTCCCCTTGTCTCTCTTAAGATTCACATGCTAATTCATAGATAGCCTGTGCGTAAATAGCCGTTGCTTTCAGGAGATCCTCTATATACATATATTCATCCTTCTGATGAGCAATATCTTCACGGCCTGGGAATAATGCCCCAAAGGCTACGCCTGCCTCTAAGCTTCTGGCATAAGTCCCTCCACCGATGCTTAATAACTCGCCTCTCTCACCGGTTTGATCCTCATATACTTTTTTCAGCGTTTGAACGAGTTCATCGTCTTTAGACACATGATGAGGTTTACTATCTGAGAAGTTTTCAATCGAATAGCCTTCTACGTTCTCAATGATTGCCTTTCCTTTTTCCATCTCAAACGTAACCGGATAACGCATATTTAAGCCTAATCGTCCGCCTTCAGTATCTGAATAGCGAAGCTTCCCTACGTTGATAGTTAAGTCCCCTGTAATATCGTCACGGTAACTTACACCGAGTTGAATCCCTCTTGAATCTTTAAAAAAATGCTTGGTCGTGAACTCAAAGAATTCTTTTCCTTGAGAAGATAGCGGCAGCTGTGATAAAAATGCGGCTAAGTAGAGACCCGCATTCTTCCCGTTGTCAGGCTCCATTCCATGTGAAGAAACACCTTCGACTTCAAAAACAAGCTCGCCGTTTTCGATATAATAGTTGCCTTTGATGTTTTCTTCCTTTGTGAAAATTTCAAAGTTTTGAACCCATTTTGTGTGATCCTCTTCGACCAATAGTACCGCTTTGGCATAGTCAGGAACCATGTTGTAGCGTCGTCCGGACTCAAAAGACAGGACCTTGATGGCCGATTGAGACACATCTGCCGGTTTTATCTGGACTAAATCATAGTCGGCAATCCCTTTTTCTGCATGGATGATCGGGAAGTCGGCATCAGGGGCAAACCCCATTGTAGGCATTTCTTCTTTTTTGAAATAATGCTCTACACATCTCCAGTCACTTTCTTCATCTGTTCCAATGATCATCCGGACCCGCTTATTGAAGGTGGGGTCAAGATCCTTCACGATTTTCATGGCATAATAGGCAGCCATTGTAGGACCCTTGTCATCGATCGCTCCGCGGGCGAAAATCTTACCGTCTTTTATCTCGCCGCCATAAGGATCGACACTCCAACCATCCCCTGCCGGCACAACATCCACATGACATAGGATACCGAGAAGATCACTTCCATTCCCAAACTCTAAATGTCCGGCAAGATGGTCCACATTCTTAGGGATGAAACCGTCTTTCTCACCAAGGGTTAATAAATAGTCCAGCGCTTCTTTCACACCTTTCCCCAGTGGTGCATCCTCTGTCGCATTCTCTTCATCCAGCACACTTTTAATCTGCAGGAATTGCTGCAGATCCTTAAGCAAATCGTCTTTCCGCTTCTCCACTTCATTCGTCCAATTAATACTCATTCGTATCCACCTGCTCTATATGTATTTACTTCTCCTATCATTTTATACTGTTTCATGGGGAAATCCAAACAGAGAGAATCCTAAGTGCTTAGCTCTATTCAATGAACATATTGCTTGATTCGATGGGGATTCACTTTAACTCGACTACTCTCTCATTCTTAACAACAATATTTATAAAAGGCTTTTTTCGTAAATGTTATTTTTTTACATATAGCCTCCATGGGCTCTGTCAATCAAGTGTGTACTGGATGGTGAGGGGAACTGCTCCGCTTTCCGCGGACGTGCGGCCGAGCCTCCTCAGCTTCGCTTCCGGGGTCTCGGCACGCCCGTACTTCCGCAGGAGTCTGCGCAGTTCCCCTCACCATCTTTAATAGATTTTTAGTGACAGAGCAAAAAGGCTGAATCAAAACAGATCTTTATCATAAACAAGCTGAGATCGTATAACTTTTAATAGTTAATAAAATTAAAAGAGGCAATCTAAATCCTCCATGGGTAATATTAACTTATTATTAAGCTATCATAATGAGGTCCATTTGGTATCCCTCTGTATATAATCTGTTTGGAACATACGCTCAACATATCTCCAATAGGATCTTTATTGTTTTTGTCTCTCCGTCACTAGGCGGTCAGAATATAGAAGCACAGAGTGGATTGTAGCGGAAGGCACTTGACTCCTGCGGGAAATAGAGGAAAGGTCGAGACCCCACAGGGCAAAGCCCGAGGAGGCTCGACTTCCTCCCCGGGGAATCTTGTGCCTGGAGCGAAAAGGAACGGTCCACGTTTTGTTCCTACACTCATTCTCTAGCGGAAATTAACCACTTTCCTACTTCTGTGAAATAGCAACAATCTTTACCAAAAGAGCTTTATAAGATAAAAAATACATATATTTAGCATTTTCTTCATATTCTAGGAATACAACCATCAAGTTACTACGTAAATTGTTTGTAAATTTGGACAATACTTTTGAAATTTTGTCGGATTAGGAGTACAATGTAATTGTCTGACATCTTATGAGTAAACTTTATATGTAGAAAAGGGGTTGTCTAAAGCGCATAGTACATATGGTAGCACGTGAGGTGCACAAACGACGCATGTAGTCTTTGCCTTTGGAAAAATGATGAGGGAGTGGTTCTTTGAAACCTTCAACCAATCGTATGCTCACTAGAATCAAAGCTGTGTACATGTACATTAAACAGAAAGGTACTGTAACAACTCAAGATCTTGTAGACGAATTTGGCATTACTCCTCGCACCATACAAAGAGATCTCAACGTGTTAGCTTACAATGACTTGGTGCAAAGCCCGAGTCGGGGTCAATGGACAACTACGCAGAAGAAAGTGAAGATGACTTCTTAATCAGATTTCGACGGTTTAGCTGCCGGATCTGATCACAGAATAGCGGACTAATATGACTTATCAAACAAAGAAACGGGGCAGCACCTTTATCGAAGGGTGCTGCCCCGTTTTTTTATTCAGGCTTGTACTCTTTTAGTAGAATTACTTCCTCGTCGGTCAGCTCACGGTACTCACCAAGCTCCAGATCTTTATCAAGCTCAAGCGGTCCCATCGTTAAACGCTTCAGATACATAACGCGCTTCCCTACGCTTTCGAACATTCTTTTCACCTGATGAAATTTCCCTTCAGTGATCGTCAATTCAATATCAGAAGTCAGGCCTGATTTTAGAATCGTCAATTCCCCCGGCTTAGTTTCATAGCCATCATCCAACGTGACTCCACTTTTAAAGGCTTCCACGTCCTTCTCTGTCACTTCCCCGTCAATCACGGCAAAATACGTTTTCGGAACGTGGCGCTTCGGAGAGAGGAGCTGGTGGGATAATTGACCGTCACTTGTTATGAGAAGGAATCCTTCTGTATCCTTATCCAGCCTTCCAACGGGAAATGGATTGAATATTTGATCTTCCAGCTGAAGTAAATCAATGACGGTTTCATCCTGTCCATCTTCAGTTGCTGAGATGACTCCAGGCGGTTTATTCATGAGAAGGTAGATGAATTCACGATACTCAACCTGTTCTCCGTACAGCATCACTGTATCCTTTTCCGTGTTGATATGCACTTTACCATCCTTAATGACCTCTCCATTGACTTGAAGACCGCCATCCTTTAATAATTTCTTTACTTCTTTCCGGCTGCCGTAACCCATATTGGCAAGCATTTTATCTATTCTCACATTCATCACGCTCCGTTTATGTTGAGTTCTTATTCTTTCATGTTGGTTTTATTAGTGATTTGACCAGTCCATGGGCACTTACCCATTCATGTTTCTATTTTTAACATAGGCTACTAAAGGTAAGCAACTATGATAAAAATAAATGAGGTGAAGCGTATGTATCCATATCGACAACAAGGATCAGGTGGATTATTGATCCCTATTCCACTTCCTGGAGGCGGCGGACAGGGATATCCAGGTTTTCCTGGTCAAGGATATGGCGGCGTCAACGACCGGTTAGATCGGCTTGAGAGACAATATGAGCGTCTGGACCGCAAAGTCGACCGCTTGGAACGAAAAGTAGAGCGACTTGAAAGACAGCTTGGGTATTATAATAATTAGCCCTCTCCTATTACAATGATTGATGAAAAGTGCATGACGGCTTAGATAGAAGCAGGGCTCACTGTCCATTCAATAAAAAAAGGGATGATCGGCATGTATCATCCCTTTTACCTTTTACCCTATGCGAAGTTTACTGCGAATCCTCGTGATTTTATCCCCGAATAAACGATCTGCCAATTTACTTCTTAAGCTTAAGTAGAAGTAAACGAGCGCTCCCACCCCGCCACAGATCGCAACGAGAAGAATCGATTGGAACCCGGACTCGGGATTGAGGAATTGAACCAGTATACCATATAACACTATTACCACTACTGCCATGACGGCATTCAGTGCTCCAATGAACATGGTTCTCCTCATAATCAGTCTGAATTGATATCTCGCGTATTTCTTGATGACATATAAATTAATTAGAATCGCTACTGCATACCCAATCACAGTGGCGATGACTGCACCTTGAGTTTCAAACAAGCGAATCAACGGTATGTTCAGGACAAGCTTGAGAAGCAGACCGACAAGCAAGCTGAAGATTGTAAATTTCTGTTCGTCAATTCCTTGAAGAATCGCTGCCGTAACAGCAAATAAAGCAAAGAGAATCGCAACAGGTGCATATGATCTTAAGATAGAAGTTCCTAATTCATCACTGTGATAGAACATTGTATACGTCGGCTCAGCTAATAGCGCAATTCCTAAAGCTGCCGGTACAGTTAAAAACAATAGAATTTGAAACGTTTGGTCGATGTTTCTACGCATCGTCTTCCGGTCGCCGCTTGTATAAGACGTCGTAATCAACGGAATCAGCGTCATAGAAAAGGCGGTTGCCAATGACACTGGAATAATCACAAGCTTATGAGTATAGAAGTTCAATACGGCAAAGGCATGATCGGAAACTTTTGCATTACCAATCGCAGACATCGCAGTATTAAAGGTAATCTGATCAACCAGTTGAAATAACGGGTTGGCAAGTCCTACAAAAATAAACGGAATCGAATAGGCGATGATCTCTTTATACATCGATCGTAATGAAACCTCTTCCTGACCGCGATCTTCCTCTAAGAGCTCATCTAAATGAGGCTTTCGTTTAAACCAATACCAAATCAATGCCCCGAGACTCGCCAGCCCCCCGACAAATGCAGCAAATGTCGCTACAGCAATGGCGGTTGTCACAGACCCATCTAAAATGTTTAATACTACATAAATCCCGCCCAGTAAGAAAACAATCCGGACAATTTGTTCGATCACCTGGGAAACCGCTGTCGGCCCCATGGATTGATGTCCCTGGAAAAAGCCCCTGATCAAGCTCATAAACGGAATGATGATCAGAGCAAAACTCACTGCTCGAATGACGGTCGTCACCTGTGCAACCGAAATCACCTGTTCATCACTTTTGATTGTCATTTCTGCGAATATAGGAGCAAATGCATACATAATGAGGAACGAAACAATCCCCGTCAGCGTCATCAGCACCAAACCTGACTTAAACAGCCTTCGTCCTACGGCATATTCACCTATGGCATTATATTTTGAAACGAATTTTGAAACGGCCAGGGGCACACCTGCAGTCGCTACAGTCAGGAAGATTGTATACGGTACATAACCATATTGATAAAGGGAAGCCCCCTCTTCATGACCTTTTAACAAATCATCAAACGGTATAACATAAAAAAGACCCAGAAACTTCGAAATAAAGGTCCCTAACGTTAATATAAACGTCCCTCTTATTAATTTAGATGACATAGTATCCCTCTCTATATATCTTGTTGCTCATTAAACAAACAAAATAAAATCCAACTTGAAAATTTACACACTATCAGTAGTTTACTACTGTACGAATCGAATGACAATTTTTTTCGAATGTTGTATTTAAAACCCATCCCATTTAAAATAAGGAGAAACTTCTTTTGAGAAACGAAAGAGCAAAACTAAAAGTTGGTGGAAAAATGGTAAAGACATACGATGTGATTGTCATAGGTGGAGGACCGTCCGGATTGATGGCCAGTATCGCAGCTGGGGAAAACGGAGCGAACGTCCTTCTTGTAGATAAAGGAACGAAACTTGGAAGAAAGCTCGCGATTTCCGGAGGCGGCCGCTGCAACGTGACCAATCGACTTCCGATAGAAGAAATCATTAAGCATATTCCAGGAAATGGACGCTTTTTATATAGTGCCTTTTCCGAATTCAATAATGAAGATATCATCGCTTTCTTTGAGAAGCTGGGAATACAATTAAAAGAGGAAGATCACGGAAGGATGTTCCCTGTCTCGAACCGGGCCATGGATGTTGTGGAAGCCTTGTTGAAACGCATGAAGGAGTTAAAGGTGGACACCCGGACGAGCACAAGTGTGGATGAAGTTCTGTACGAAAACGGCGAGACGGTCGGGATCCTCTTGAAAGACGGAGAAACGATTGCAGCAAAGGCTGTCGTCATCGCGGTTGGAGGCAAGTCCGTCCCTCACACCGGATCGACTGGCGATGGGTATCCTTGGGCAACGAAAGCCGGGCATACGATTACCGACTTGTTCCCGACCGAGGTTCCCCTTACGTCGGACGAGCCTTTTGTTAAAAAGAAAGAACTCCAAGGACTTTCATTGCGCAGCGTTGACCTGAGCGTATTGAATCCTAAGGGAAAGAAAATCATTACGCATAAAATGGATATGATTTTTACTCATCTAGGAATTTCCGGACCGGCTGTTCTCCGTTGCAGTCAATATGTGGTAAAGGCCATGAAGAAATGGAACCTGACCCATGTTGCCATGCAGATCGATTCCATGCCTGATCAAAATGAAGAGCAGCTATTCCAGTCTATCCATAAACAGGTGAAAGAAGACGGAAAGAAAGCCGCGAAGAATATATTCAAAGGATTGGTTCCTGAGAGATACCTGTTGTTCTTACTGGACCGCGCGGAAATCGATCACGATGAAAAAGGAGATCATATCTCCTCAGAAAAAATCCGACAGTTTGCCAAGTTGTTAAAACAATTCACCTTCAATGTGAACGGAACATTGTCCATTGATAAGGCGTTTGTTACGGGCGGCGGTGTGTCCATTAAAGAAATCGAACCGAAAACGATGGCTTCGAAAAAGATGAACGGACTCTTCT
This sequence comes from Rossellomorea sp. ABR4_004, assembly GCF_056159585.1. Lineage (NCBI taxonomy): Bacteria > Bacillati > Bacillota > Bacilli > Caryophanales > Bacillaceae > Rossellomorea > Rossellomorea sp. ABR4_004. The sequence continues at coordinate 1,357,473 of NZ_JBSWVM010000001.1, forward strand.
TCTGTGGAGAAGTGCTTGATATCCACGGATATACCGGCGGCTATAATATTACTTCTGCCCTTGTTACAGGAAGACTTGCAGGCTTTAATGCGGCAAAAGTATAATTCAAAAAGAAAGGTTGATCCCATCTGCATCTGCAGTACGATCAACCTTTTTATTTTCTGTAAACAACCATGGCCGAGAAACAATAAATCTGATCTTCTACTTCCTCCGACAATGCTGCTACATGATATTTGATATCCACGATTTTTTTATCTTCCAGTTTACTGAGAAAATGATTCATATCTTTCTCTAAATCTTTCTCATGCTCATAATCGAAGACTTTCACTTGAATCATAGAGCTCCCTCCCCATTTTTGATTGGTATTAGTATCGTCAGAATATTTAATTTTCAAACAATTGATGGGGGATTTTTATTGAGGATTGAATGTTTCGTTGAGTTTAGTATTTTTTTGATTTCGCTGATATATTGTCGATTTCGCTGATAAACCGCCTTACATTCCACATAGAACTCTGTAGTGAAGCCGTTTTTCATCCATTTTCCACTAAATACATAAAAAAAGCACACCCTTTTCAAAAAAAGGATGTGCTTCTTCCCTGAAAAACATATTATTTCTTCTCAGCTGTCTCCCCAGCCCAGTTCATCATGCCGCCTTCCATGTTCACCACTTTGTATCCTTGTTCCTGCATGTAGTGTGCGACATTTCCGCTGCGGTTTCCTGAACGACAGATAAAGATGTACTCTTTGTCTTTATCAAATTGATCCAGTGACTCAGGAATCTCACCCATTTTGATATGCTTTGCTCCAGGAATCACTCCTTCTGCCACTTCTTCATCTTCACGAACATCCACTAAAAGCAGATCTTCACCATTTTTCAACTTTTGCTCCAATTCATCAGTCGTAATCGTTTTAATTGTATCCATTCTTCTCAACTTCCTTTCATCATTCATTCATTATTCATCATTCATTCATCACAATTATACCAAAGCCCGTCTCCCAAACAAAAAAATCAGATTGAAAGAGGGACGGACCTCAATGGAATGCTGATTTAATGCGGCTCCCGATTAAAATCCGGCCCATATAGAGGTCCGTCCCCCCTAAACAGAAAAGAGGGACGGACCTTGGTGAAATACAGAATCCCCGATTGATAGCATTTCCTACCAATCAGATGCATTTCAAGGTCCGTCCCTCAACTCACACTCAACTCACAATATTAGTTGGCTACGATGTTCACTAGTTTGCCAGGTACGGCAATGACTTTGCGGATGGTTTTGCCTTCGATTTGGCTTTTGATTTCATCGTTTTCCATGGCGGTTTTTTCTAGATCCTCTTTGTTCATATCTCGAGGGATCATGACTTTCGCCTTCACTTTACCGTTTACTTGAAGAACGATTTCGACTTCGTTGTCGATAAGCTTCGATTCATCGAATGTCGGCCATGCTTCGTAGGAAAGCGTTCCTTCGTGACCTAGCTTGCTCCAAAGCTCTTCTGTCATATGCGGTGCGATCGGTGCCAGCATCTTAATGAAACCTTCCACATAGTTCTTAGGAAGTGTTTCAGCTTTGTACGCATCATTGATGAATACCATCAGCTGGGAAATCCCTGTGTTGAAACGAAGCCCTTCGTAGTCTTCTGTCACTTTTTTCACAGTTTGATTATACGTTTTGTCCAGGTCACTGTTCGGTGCATCTGTCACCTTCGAGGACAGAGTACCATCCTCCTCGACAAGCAGGCGCCATACACGGTCAAGGAAGCGACGGGCTCCGTCCAGTCCGTTTGTGCTCCAGGCGATGGAAGCTTCAAGTGGACCCATGAACATTTCATAAAGACGTAGGGTATCTGCACCGTGAGATTCTACCACCTCATCCGGATTCACAACATTCCCTTTTGATTTACTCATTTTTTCATTGTTTTCACCCAGGATCATTCCTTGGTTGAATAGCTTTTGGAACGGCTCTTTCGTTGGCACTACGCCGATATCATAAAGGAACTTGTGCCAGAAACGGGCATAAAGCAAGTGAAGCACCGCATGCTCGGCTCCTCCGATATACGTATCGACCGGCAGCCAATTTTCCATTTTCTTCGCATCTGCCAGGGCTTCTTCGTTATGTGGATCGATATAACGAATGTAGTACCAGCAGCTTCCTGCCCACTGAGGCATTGTGTTTGTTTCACGGCGGCCTTTTTTACCTGTTTCAGGGTCTTCCACATTCACCCATTCACTGATGTTCGCAAGTGGAGATTCACCTGTACCGGACGGCTTGATTTCAGTCGTCTTTGGAAGGACAAGTGGAAGCTCACTTTCTGGAACGGTTGTCGTTGTGCCATCTTCCCAGTGGATGACTGGAATCGGCTCACCCCAATATCGCTGACGGCTGAATAGCCAGTCACGAAGGCGATATGTCACTTTCTTCGTTCCGATGTTTTTATCTTCCAACCATGAAATGGCTTTTGCAATCGCTTCTTCCTTCCCAAGTCCATCAAGGAAACCGGAATTCACATGATCTCCGTCACCTGTATAAGCTTCTTTCTCAACGTTGCCTCCAGCGACAACTTCCACGATTGGAAGGTCGAATTCTTTGGCAAACTCATAATCTCTCTCGTCATGAGCAGGAACGGCCATGATTGCACCAGAACCGTAGCTCATTAGAACGTAATCGGCAATCCAGATCGGCATTTTGCTTCCGTTAGCCGGATTGATCGCATACGCGCCAGTGAATACACCCGTTTTTTCTTTCGCAAGATCTGTACGTTCAAGATCACTTTTCGACTTGATCTTGTCGATATACTCATTCACTTTCGAGCGTTGTTCGTCCGTTGTGATTTTCGCGACGAACGGATGCTCAGGAGCAAGAACCGCGTACGTTGCACCAAAGATCGTATCCGGACGTGTTGTGAAAACATCGAAAGATTCGTCATGACCATCAATCGTAAAATTGATTTCTGCACCTTCAGAGCGTCCGATCCAGTTGCGTTGCATATCTTTAATACTTTCAGGCCAATCTACATCTTCAAGGTCTTCCACAAGACGGTCGGCATAAGCGGTGATCTTCAGCATCCACTGCTTCATCGGACGACGCTCTACAGGATGCCCTCCACGTTCACTCTTCCCATCGATGACTTCTTCATTGGCAAGGACCGTCCCCAGTGCCGGACACCAATTCACGGCAACCTCATCCACATAAGCCAAGCCTTTTTCATAAAGTTTGGTGAAGATCCATTGTGTCCATTTGTAGTAGCCTGGATCTGTTGTATTGACTTCGCGGTCCCAATCATAAGAAAATCCTAGTGCTTTAATTTGACGGCGGAAGGTATCGATATTTTTTTGTGTGAATTCTGCCGGGTCATTCCCTGTATCAAGGGCATACTGCTCAGCCGGTAAACCGAATGCATCCCACCCCATCGGATGAAGGACATTGTACCCTTGCATACGCTTCATGCGTGAAAGGATGTCCGTTGCCGTAAACCCTTCCGGATGTCCTACGTGAAGGCCTGCGCCTGATGGATACGGGAACATATCCAGTGCGTAAAAATTGGATTTCCCCTCGTCTTCTGTCGTCTTGAACGTTTTGTTTTCTTCCCAATACTGCTGCCATTTTGTCTCAACACTTTTATGATCAAAACTCATATTGAGATCCTCCTTTAATTGTCATTTGAAAGGCAGGTGCCCCTCTTTTTTAAAAAATAAAAAAACTCTCATCCCAAATAAATATTTGGGACGAGAGTCTGTATGTACATTCTCCCGCGGTACCACCCACATTAGTGTACGCGCACTCAGCTTCATTCATCCTTAACGCGGAAAACGGCAAGTCTTACTGTTCGTTCACACTTGCAACTCAGCAGGCGAGTTCATGATGTTTCTGGTTGACTTTCACCACCCGTCAACTCTCTAAGTCAGAAATCCGTCATTACTACTCCTGATCAACGTTTCGATATAAGTAAACAATATATGTATTCACTATTTTAGTGAAAAATATACAGAAGCGCAAGCCTATTGTTGGTTAATGGATGAGATTATTGACTTTTTATTAAATTGTATGAGGTTCCAGGTGTCGCTCAAGGGTAAATTTTGTCCTCTTTGACGAAAAATCCAGCCAAAACCGAGGATAATCCGGCCGTTTTCATCAAAAATCCAGCCGATTGACGTTTTATCCAAATATACACACTTCACCTTTCCCTCCACTCCACATCAAAAAAACGACCTCCTAAAAGGTCGTTTTTCCTTCACCTACCTATTGAACCGTATACCCTCCATCCAATACAACTGCCTGCCCGGTGATTCCCTTCGCTGCATCACTGCACAGGAACATGGTATAGTCTGCAATTTCTTTTACATCCAGTAACCTTCGCTGCGGTACGAGAGGATAGATGACTTCTTCTATCACTCTTTCAAACGGTATATTGCGCGTTTTGGCAAGGTCCCCCAGCTGATTGCGAACCAGCGGAGTGTCAACGTACCCCGGACAAACCGCATTTACGGTAATTCCATGTTGTGCCGCTTCCAATGCAGCTACCTTCGTCAAGCCGATGACTCCGTGTTTGGCAGAATTATAGGCTGCTTTGCCGGAAAAACCGACTAATCCGTTAATGGACGCCATGTTGATGATCCGTCCAAATCCCTGCTCCTTCATGTGGGGAAGGACATGCTTGATCGCAACAAATGGAGCGGTCAGCATGACTTTTATGAGAAGTTCGAATTTCTCAGTCGGGAACTCTTCAATATGGGACACATGTTGAAGTCCTGCATTATTGATTAATACGTCCAGCTTCCCGTAGTGATCCACCGTTTTAGCGATTGCCTCTTTTAAATCGGATTCCGATGTCACGTCACAGCGCAATCCAAGAACTTCATATCCTTCTGCCTCAAGGGCATTAGAAGCTTTTTGAACGGCATCTTCCTGCAGATCCGTCAATACGACTTTGGCTCCATTTGCAGCGAATTCTTTTCCGATTTCGAAGCCGATCCCTTGTGCTGCCCCTGTTATGAATACAACTTTATTTTCAATCATGATGATACTCCTTTCTTAGATCCCTACGCCAAATGAGAATAAAAGAATCGCTAATGCTAAACCGATAAGTGGGACAATGACGGTTACTGCTCCTACTGCACCATACGCTTCTCCATGTGATTCATTACAGATCGAACGGATCGTCGTTACGACATATCCATTGTGCGGCAATGAATCCAGTGCTCCTGAAGATATCGCCACTACCCGGTGAAGGGCTTCAGGGTTCACCCCCATATCAACATAGTGAGGTGCGAGGATCGGCAATGCGATCGCTTGACCACCGGATGCTGAACCGGTCATCCCTGCTATCACACTGACCGCGATGGCCCCACCGATCAATGGGGATCCAGGAATATTCGTCATGACATCGACTGCTGTACTGAAGGCTGGAACGGCTTTGGCCACTCCTCCGAATCCAACGACGGCTGCTGTGTTACCGATGGCGATCAATGCTCCAACCGTGCCCTCGGAAACAGCACCCCAGAAGCCTTTGAAATATTTGCGGTTTAACACGTAAGCAGAAATCACACCACCTAACAAGGCAATGATAAGTGCTGATTGTTTTAAAGAATCGTGGAAAGTGAAAGCCAGAATAAGGACGACTAATAATGGAACCAACCCCATGAACGGGTTAGGCAGTGGTCTTCCTTCATCAATGACCGGATCTTCTTCACGTGAATGGAACTTCTCTCCTTTATTGACTGCTTTGGTGATCATACGCTTTAACCACCAGTAACCAAACACTGCCATAAACACGGCGACGATCAAGCTGACTTCCCAGCCTGCATAAGGTGTCGTACCCAGATATTCAATGGGAATCCAGTTTTGGATTTCCGGTGAACCTGCAGAAGTCATCGTGAACGTGACCGACCCGAATGCTAATGCGGCAGGAATGAAGCGACGCGGCAGATCCGCTTGTTTAAATAAACTAACGGCCATAGGATATACAGAGAACGCCACTACAAAGAGACTGACTCCCCCATATGTTAAAACCGCACAGGCAAGCACAATGGCAAACACAGCATACTTCATCCCCAGTTTTTCTACTACAAAGCGGGAGACACTATCCGCTGCCCCGCTGTCTTCCATTACTTTTCCGAACACGGCACCCAATAAGAACATCAGATACCAGGCAGCGACGAAGCTTGTAAAACCTGACATATAGTTTGAAACGAGGTTCGCTTCCCCTTCACCCGCTAACTGCGGAAAGAGCGGCATCCCACTCAGTACTGCTACGAATAAAGCCGATATGGGACCAACAATCAATATGTTCATGCCCCTCATCGTTAAAAAGATTAATAAAATGAGTCCTCCAATAAGACCGATCATGCTTAACATGATATTTCCCCCTTTGTTCTCTAAAGATGATTAAATGAAATCGTTTACATTTTTATCTACTCTTCTTCTCTCCTTTCCATAAAATACTTTCAAATAGAATACATGCAATAATTGTGCCAACTTTCAGATTACTAATCATCCAATCATTTTCTCACCCACGCATTGTAACAATTCCAGGATTCTGGACAAATCCGGCATTTCAGACACGAAATGTACATATTTACACTAAAAATAAAACAGTCCGGAAATATGGACTTTTTTCCACATTTCCGGACTGCCTGCACAACCAAATTATAGAAGCTGATATTTATTTAACTTCTCATACATGCTTGATTTACTTATTCCCAGTGTCTCTGCCACCTTTCGTTTATCATGCTGATGAGTTTGCAGACTTTGAGTCAACACGGATTTCTCCGTTTCTTCGAGGATTTCTTTTAATGTTTTAGAGCCGACATCATATAAGTTTCCTACCTTCATATAAGAAGGCAGTGACTGAAGAGAGATCCAGCTTTCATTGGACAAATAGGTGGAAGCGTTTATGACATTTTCTAATTCACGCAAATTCCCTGGCCAACTATAGGAACGAAAAATCTGCATCACTTCGTTTTCAAACCCTTGGATCCGTTTCCCTGATGATTTTGTGGATTTTCCCAAGAAAAAAGCAGCCAAATTCTCGATATCTTCCTTCCGCTCACGAAGAGGGGGAATTTGAAAGGGAACTACATTAATACGATAGTACAGGTCGCTTCGAAATCGCTTTTCTTCCATCATTTTTTCAAGGGGCCGGTTCGTGGCTGCGATGATGCGGACATCCACATGTTGAACACGGTTTGAACCAACTGCCTCCACCTCCCCTTCCTGTAAAGCCCTGAGAAGCTTCGCCTGCATATTGAGAGGCATGTCCCCGATTTCATCAAGGAAAAGTGTTCCCTTATGGGCCAGCTGAAACTTTCCTTTTTTACCACCTTTTTTCGCACCTGTAAAAGCTCCTTCTTCATAACCGAATAACTCTGATTCCAGGAGCTGCTCCGGGATCGCGGCGCAGTTTACTTTAATAAAAGGTTGCCCGCTTCTTTCGCTAAGCTGGTGAATACTGTGGGCGAACAGCTCTTTACCCGTTCCACTCTCACCTCTGATCAGGATCGAGATATCACTGGGGGCAATCATTTGAGCTTTGTCCTTCAATTCATACATTCCAGGTGATTCACCGATAATATCATTCAGCGTGTATTTCACGCCTGTATTGATATCCTGGATGTAGCTTTGAATTTTAGACATCATGTTCTTTACGTGAGAACTCATTTGCATCCATTCACTCGTGTCCCGGAAGATCACCGATCCAAATGCTCCTATCACTTTACCATCAACCCGAATCGGAATACGATTGGCGATCATATAGTTCCCTTTTATATATTGAAGGTCTGCCACTTCCTCTTTACCACTGTCCGCAACAATATGCATACGTGTGTTTTCGATGACGTTCGTCACATGTGAGCCAATAGCTTTATCTCGTTCAACTTCAAGAAAGCGACAGTAATTGTCATTTATATAGATAATCGTGCCTTCGTTATCAACGACGACCAACCATTCGAAAGCGTTCTCAAGAATGATTTCGATCATTTCGACGGATACCTTTTTTAATAAGCTGCTCATTTCCACTGCCTCCTCTGTATTTGAAAGAGAACATATACATCTATAGTAGCACATACACTAACTGTCGATATGAAAATGTAAGCGAATTGCAAATCTTTCAATTACCAGTGGAGATTCGGTTTAATGTATACGGAATTAGGGAAACTTCTTAACAATGAATGGAGGAATGAAAGGATGAAAATCGCAGAACTGAAAATATTTTATTTCGAAGACGATGGAATCATCCCGAATAACCCGGACCTGCCCGCACTCATTTACCGGAATGCACTTGATCATCCTCATGACGCCGAAGAGCTCTTTAACAGAAATCAATGGCTCAATAGTTGGACAAATGGCATATATGATTACCACCATTACCATAGTAATGCACATGAAGTATTAGGGGTCATGGAAGGTGAGGCAACCGTTCAATTAGGTGGTGAAATGGGCGAAGAGGTGACGGTCCATAAAGGTGATGTGATCATCCTTCCAGCCGGGACCGGCCATAAGAAATTATCCTCAAGTCCCGATTTTAAAGTCGCAGGTGCCTATCCGAACGGTGACGATTATAATTTGAAAAAAGGTTCATTGCGTGAACGGCCGAGTGTTTTAATTGAAATTAAGAATGTTCATCGTCCATCATCGGACCCTGTGTTTGGGGAAACGGGTCCACTCATAAAATATTGGCTCAAAAAAATGGTTTAACCCAACGTTCTGCATCCAATCGTTACGCTTTTGTTCGATATTTTCCATTCCTATTTTTCTATAGTAATGCTTCTTAGAAACGACTATAAATATTTCTAAAACTTCCTATAATCTAAGCGATTAGATTATTTTTTGTAAAATAGTCTTGTTTTCTTATTAGTCCTATGCTATTCTATTATAGCGATGAGCTGAATTGTGTAAGTCGGGGATCACGTCCTTGTGACAACAAACGATGTGGCGTTTGCTGATCTCTCGCCTCAATTTTTTGCAAGTGGGCTTCCGTAGGAAACGGGAGCCCTTTTTATATGGAATAACCCCCAATGAATTCTCATTGGGGTTTTCTTTATTGTTGAACCGATATGGAGACTTCGCTTTTCTTTTTTAACGGTCGGTCATATTGACTCGTAATGATTAATGAGACCATGAAGAAAGCGATCAACGTCATAAACAGTACCTGCATGCTGAATACGTCCACTAATACTCCTCCGATAAACGGTCCGATCATTCTTCCTCCTGTTGCTGTACTATTGACGATTCCCTGATAGAATCCCTCTCTCCCTTTTGGAGCAAGTGAGTTAGCAATGGTCGGAACAGCCGGCCATATGAGCATTTCACCAATCGTCAGAATGATCATCGCAATGGCAAACCATTGAAATTGATCGGCTATCGAAGCCACAGCGAAGGAAACCATGAAAATAATCGTCCCAATCATAATTTGAAGCTTTAAATTATGTTCAAAACGCTTGATGGCTTTTGATAAAAGTGGCTGTGCGAGCACAATCAATGCCCCATTGATTGTCCACAATAGGCTGTATTGTTTCAGGCTGATGTTGATTTCCTGGGTGTATGTTGCAATGGTGGACTGCCATTGTACATAACCCATCCAGCATAATAAATAGGCCACACAAATGAAGAGCAATGCCTTCAGTTTCGATTTATCCCTAATCACCTTAGATTCATTCAAAACGGATGTTTGATGAGCGCTTACGGATATGTTTCGATAACCCAATAAAGCAATGAAGAAAAAGACGATATACATACTAAGATTCGCTAAGAATATATAGTTAAAGGAAAATGAGGCGACGAACCCACCTAATGCAGCTCCAACCGCAACTCCGATATTTTGCGCCACATAGACGGAATTGAAGGCTTTTCGGCCACCTTCAGGCCATACCGAACCTGCCATGGCATACATGGAAGGAAAGACGATTCCCGAACCAAATCCAACAATGGTCAAGAAGACCACATAGTGCGGCCAGCCATGCCAAATATTCATTCCGACCAGAGCAGTCAAAGTAATGGAAATCCCTACTAATATTGAGCGGTATCCACCAAATTTATCAAAAAGTGTTCCCCCGATCAGATTTCCGATTACACTTGCCCCAGCGTTCATCATCAGCACAATTCCCGCTATAGACAGTGATTTCCCTAAATTCTCATGTAGATAAATTGTATTAAGAGGCCATAAAAAAGAGGCACCTGTCACATTCACCATCATTCCAATGACAAGCAACCATAAAGATTTGGGCATGCTTCTGCCCCCTTTCCATCATTTTATTTCGAGTCCCAAAAGGATTTTACTCTTTTTTGCGAAAGGGGGCAAGAATTATTTCTTAAAATAGATGTCCTTTTTCATCTATTAAAAAACCAGGTGCCCGTATTTAAAGAGCACCTGGTTTACGTCCATTATTTTCCGTTATGATGATCGGATTTAACAGGCTGTCCCTGTTTTTCGTAGCGCTTTTTCGCAGCTTTGACAGGATTGTTTTCAGCTCCGAATTCTGTATCTAAATTACGGAAATCACTTCGGGTCTTTTGTTCAGGGTTTTTTTTGTCAGAACGTGTGGTCAATGTAATTTACCTCCCACTACATTAGGGTCATGATCTAACAAAATCATCTCATTTTGTAAGGCCTGAAGCTGAAGTCTCATGCGATGCAATTGTTCACGCTGTTGAGAGTTGGCGCTATTGGCCAAATGAGCCACATCATTCACCGCTTCTTCAAGCTGCTGCATGGCTTGAGTATACTCCACATCATGATAATGCTCTTGCTGTGTCCCTGATTTATATTGTTCCTGAGCGTAACGAATGGCATCTTCACACTTTTGAATGCATTCATCAACCGAATTTCTTGTTGCCATTACGACTACCTCCTTGATGATTGGACTAAAGAAGAGGAAGGTCCCATCCTTACTCTCCTCCATCTTAGTTTGAACTTGATTGCCCGTTTCAGAAGTGGTAATCTTCACCTATTTCTCTATGAAGGATACATTTGACCACGTGTTCATGATAAAATCTTTTTGAGCGTCATACATACTGTTACACATATTGAAACGTAGGAGGTGTTTGTCATCGAGACAAACCCATTTCCATATGCCACAGATTTAAAACGATATCATACGTGGAATTACCATTTACGAAATCACTTTGGACATAAAGTCTTTAAGGTTGCTTTGGATGGCGGTTTTGATTGCCCGAACCGTGATGGCACGGTCGCCCATGGCGGCTGTACCTTTTGCAGTGCAGCAGGCTCTGGGGACTTTGCCGGGAGCAGGGTCGACTCCTTAGAAAAGCAATTCAATGACATTAAAGGAAGAATGCATAAGAAGTGGAAAGCCGGTAAGTATATGGCGTATTTCCAAGCCTTCACAAACACTCACGCACCTGTGGATGTGCTAAGAGAGAAATATGAATCAGTTCTCGGGCAAGATGGTGTTGTAGGTATTTCCATCGCCACCCGCCCGGATTGTCTTCCTGACGATGTGGTCGAATACTTAGCTGAATTGAACGAAAGAACCTATTTATGGGTAGAACTGGGCCTGCAAACCGTTCATGAAAAGACCGCCGGACTGATCAATCGAGCCCACGATTATCAATGCTATGTCGAAGGAGTCAATAAGTTAAGAAAACACGGTATACGGGTGTGTTCCCATATTATTAACGGACTTCCTCAAGAAGATGAAGAAATGATGATGGAAACAGCACGTGAAGTGGCCAAGCTTGACGTCCAGGGAATTAAAATCCACCTTTTGCATTTGCTGAAAGGAACTCCCATGGTCAAGCAATACGAAAAAGGACTGCTCGACTTCATGGATTTTCACCACTACGTAAAACTGGTTTGCGATCAGCTGGAAGTCATACCACCTGAAATGATCGTTCACCGCATTACGGGGGACGGACCTATCGACCTGATGATCGGACCGATGTGGAGCGTCAACAAATGGAGTGTATTGAACGCGATTGACGATGAACTTAAACGCCGGGACAGCTGGCAGGGAAAATTTTATAAAGTGGATGTGAAAGCATGAAATTAGATCGAATCTTACCTTTTGCGAGAGAGCTTCTGGAACGGGCTGTCAAACCTGGAGACATTACAATAGACGCAACACTCGGGAATGGGCATGACACCTTATTCCTGGCTCGATTAGTCGGAGAAAATGGCCGTGTATACGGTTTTGATATCCAAGAGGATGCCATAGAAAACACGAAAGAACAGCTCATCACCCATGATCTTGCTCACCGGGTGACACTCTTTCACCAAGGGCACGAAACAGTGATGAACGTCATTCCTCCATTGCATCACGGGAAAGTGACGGGGGCGGTATTTAATCTTGGATACTTACCGGGCGGTGATAAGGATATTGTTACCCGTCCGAAAACGACGATACTCGCCTTGAATCAAATTCTGGAAATGATGGCACCTGAAGGGATCCTCGTCCTTGTCATTTATCACGGACATCCTGAGGGTGCGGTAGAGAGGGATTATATCCTTCGCTATGTTGAAAGGCTGGATCAAAACTATGTTCATGTCCTGAGATACCAATTCATGAACCAGCTGAATAATCCTCCATTTATTGTAGCGTTGGAGAAGAGATGAAAATAATAAAAATAGGGACGGACCTTTTCGAGGTCCGTCCCTATTTTTATAACAATTCGTTTGCAATTAATTCGAATGATTTGAGTTTGTCCTGGAAATCATAGGTGATGCTGACGAGCATGATTTCATCTGTTTCGTACTGTTCACTGAGTGAAAGTAGTTGTTCTTTCACCTTTTTAGGATTTCCTACTACCATGCGTTTGCGATTTTCCCGCACTCTCATTTCTTCGAAAGGTGTGTACTGATAAGCTGCCGCTTTTTCAGGACTCGGTGTCCCATTTGAACGCATGCCCTGTTCAATCATCAAGATCGCCAAGTCTATGCTGGATGCGACTCTTTCTGCTTCTTCATCCGTTTCAGCACAGATGGCAAACACGGCTACGATGTTCTTCGGCACCTTCAGGTATTCGGAAGGAACAAAGTTATTTCTGTAAGCCTGCGAATATTGAGGGCCGCCTTCCCCGTTAATAAACTGGGCAAAGGTATACGGTAATCCTTTTTGTGCCGCAAGCATCGCACTGGACGGACTTGAACCGAGCATCCACACTTCAGGCATCGTTTCAATCATCGGGGCTGCCGTTAACCCTTGATAGGGATGGGTATCCGGTAATGAATCAGTTAAATACCCCAGCAGATCATCGATTTGTTCAGGATAACGATTGACGTCCCTCGGCTTCCCGTCGTGCAGGGCCATCGTCGCCATTGGCATTCCGCCTGGTGCCCTACCGAGGCCTAGGTCAATCCGATTCGGATTCAGCCCTTCAAGCAACCGGAAGTTTTCCGCTACTTTATAAGAAGAGTAATGAGGAAGCATGACCCCTCCGGAACCGACACGAATTCTTGATGTATTCTGTGCAAGGTGAGCGATCAAGACCTCCGGGGAGGAACCCGCAAGTCCCGTGGAATCATGATGCTCGGATACCCAGAATCGTTCGAATCCCAACTTCTCGACATGCTGTGCTAGTTGTACTGTATGATGTAAAGCCTCTTGTGGGCTCATTCCTTCTGAAATGGGTGATTGATCTAAAACACTGAGCTTCAAAATGGACATCTCCTTTAATTGATGTGAGTATTATTATCAATTCAGTAGTAAAAAATGTCCAATAACATGCTTAAAGGGTGACTGCCGGGAAGGCAGTCACCCTTTGATGTTGAAATTATTTTTTACTAATTTCAATTCTTCCCACTGATTTATCTTTACTTTGACCAGTGACTTTAATCTTTAACCCATATTCAGGTACATTACGTCCTGCATCAGGTAATTTCTCGTTTAAGTAGCTGCGCTTATCATTAAACTCCTGATTCTTATGAGTGTGTTTATCCTCGAGTGTTAACCCTAATAACTCTCGATAGTCAATAAACATTTTCTCTGTCTTATCCATGCTGAATGCTGCGTCATGAATTTGATATCGAGTCGATGCCATTGAATTGTCGCTCCATTTTAGTTCACGTTGGTCAGCATCCACCACTCCAAGGAAGCCTTCTCCTGGGTGAGCACCTGTCCAGTTGTCACCATATTTCTCATCTGCATACCAGATCACCAGACCTGGATCATAGGTCATCAGGCTGTCACCACGGCGAATGTGAGCTAAACCTTCATCCACACCTTGATGGTTTCTCCATTCCAACAGGTAGTAATGCTTGGATGTTTTCACCCCAGTATCTTTTGTGAATCCTTCAAGTGAAACGTTCGTGTCATCACCTTCAGCATCATCAAAGAATAACTCATTACCGCCTGCTGTCACTTTGATATCATCCACATATAATCCTGGATTCACTGCTGCAACGTCTGTCCAATAGTTTACTTTCACTTGGATTTCTTTTCCTGCATACTGACTTAAATCAAATGCGGCATCTATCCATCCACCTGAGTTCCCAGTAATTCCATGACCAGGATTTTGATCATGCGGATCTGTATCTGTTGTTACATTTCCTGGAATGCTCGTCCAATTTTCACCGTCTTCACTAACTTGAACTGAACCGTAATCCCAATCCTGCTCAATGTCATACCATGCTTTGAATGTAAGTTCTGCATTTTGGGAAGATGTTAAATCTACACTCATGACCGCAGAATTATCCAGGTCATTGCCACTTCCACTAAAGTACTCATATTCTCCGCTAAACGGTGTATTCACTACTGTTTCTTTATCAGGTAGATTAATTTTAACCGCATCAGGGTTTGTCCCTTTTGTATTTGCCTGATCCAAGTAAACCTCAATACCTTTTTTATCGATATCATCCAGATTCACTTCTTCATGTTTCAACCAGTTTCCACCATGGGCTGCTTGCAAAAATTCTTTCGACCAGGCACTGAAGCCTGTTGGTTCTGTTCCAGGAACCTTACCAGCCCAACTTCCGCTTGCCATGATGGACCAGTATGCTACCGCTTCACCTTCACCAGTATATTGAGTGTCATACTCATCAGGTAACCCGAGGTCGTGACCATATTCATGGGCGAATACGCCGGCAGCTCCATCAGCTGGTTGAACTGTATAGTCATATGCAGCCATATTACCTCCCCAATACGGAACTTCCGCTTCCGTACCATCTACAGGGAACACATCACCTAAGTTCCAGCGATGAGACCAAATCGCATCTTCACCAATACTACCTCCACCAGCTTCTTCACCTACAGCTGAATGAACAATCATTAAGTGATCGACTAATCCGTCTGCTTCACGTGTGTTTCCGTCGCCATCAAGATCATAGCGGTCTTCCAGATCATAGTCAGACAAGTCCACTTCAGGGTCATTTGCTGCCGCCACTAAAGCTTCACGTACAAGTCCTCTTGCATCTTTATCATTATCTCCTGCTGCCGGATCATTCCCACCATAAGCTGCTGCCGGTTTAGACGCTTGATACCAGCCTGCTACTTCACCTTCAACGGAATAGGCCCCGTCCGTTTGCTGCTCATAAAATTGCTTCATGGAAATGAGATTCTCGCCATTTGGACCGGTATATCCGTCTTCTCCAAATACCATATCCTCATAATGTTCTTTTACGTAATCTTCATAATACATATCAGAATCTTCCGGTTTGATGGAATTATGCGGGAAATCAGGGAATTCCATTAATAATACCAGAACTTTATCGGTTCTTTTTTCACCAGTATAATCCTCTTCCACTACAGGGTCTAAATTTCTCTTTTTCTTTTTATGCTTATCGCCCTTTTTGTGCTTATGGATATCTTTTTCGATCTTTTCTTTCTCTTCTTTTAATTCGCCGTCATCTTCAAGTTCCTTTAAGCCTTCAGATTTCTCTTTCAAGAACTTTTGGACAGCTTTTTCTGCTTGTCCAGCTGTGGCATTCTTAGATAATTTACCGCTCTTTTGAAGCATTTCAATCAACTTTTCTTCGTTCGCAATGGCTAAGTCAAATGGACCTTCACCATGTGAATGAGATTTGTTCACCGTCGGCTTCGCTAACACATTTTCAGGTACTGTCGTTGCAGCTGATGCAGGTACAGCAAATGCCCCTACACTCAATGCCGCAGCCATGGCCATCGATAATACTTTACGAGATTTCAAACAGTATTCCCCCTTTTTTTATGTACTAAATTTTTACACTAATTAAAATATACTCCATTATTCTGAAAAGTAAATATTTTCAGAATACATTAGTTATTTAGCCTTACGAAATTATGTATTTTCAGATAAATAGTACGATATTTCGCTAGAAAACAGATGGGTATTTTATCGTATTTTGGAGGAAATCAACGAATATTTTTTGTATAAATATGGTATTAAAAGTCGAATTTAGTATTTATTCATACGACTTAAGTTTGATGAAAAAGACAAAAAGAGGGACGGACCTTCGACACTAGTGTCGAAGGTCCGTCCCTCTTTTTTAGGATGTTTTTCTACGATTTCTCCATTTTCGGTAGATTTTTCCGTTGATGTAGAAGAATCTGGTGATCCAGCCGGCTTGTGCGATGAATTGTTTGGAGAAGGATTGTACTTTTTCTTGTTTGTTTGCCTTGTCGTCTGACAGGTAAACGCCGATGAGTCCTTTGTTGATCAGGCGGTGAAAATGGGCATGGGGCAGTTCATGGGTGTGTTCGTCTGCTTTTTGAAGGAAATGTAACAGCCGTTCTTTTAAATGCTCATCAT
This sequence comes from Rossellomorea sp. ABR4_004, assembly GCF_056159585.1. Lineage (NCBI taxonomy): Bacteria > Bacillati > Bacillota > Bacilli > Caryophanales > Bacillaceae > Rossellomorea > Rossellomorea sp. ABR4_004. The sequence goes on from NZ_JBSWVM010000001.1 coordinate 1,374,143, forward strand.
CCTCGTAATAGAAGCAGAAGTTCAAGTCTCCCCCCTCCTGGTCCTCATCCTGATCAATGAAGTAATCAAGAAGAATATGTAAGCCCTGAATATATGGAAAATATCCACGTTTGATTTTTTCTGTGTGCGACGGCTGAAAATCGCTCCGGCATGCGTATGACACTAAACAGAAGATACCGAGTGTGGATCCGGAGCAGGCGGAAAACTCGTACCAATTCATTTCAGGAAGGTTCGAACGGTGAGTTTCAAACCAACTCTGCAGTCTTCCCACCCTTTCTTCTTTCTTTACATGTTTATGTATCTGCAAGTCACAGTAGTATTCACAAAGTTGTATAAGATCCTTTTTAATGCTGCCATAGTGTTGTATTGCTTCTAGAACGGACTGACAGGCAAGCACTAAATCTTTCAGGTACCCCCCGTCATCCTGATCGGCCCTTAATGCATAGTAATTGACAGGCACAGCGCCCACCGTCAGGGCGTCTTTCATGGATTGATGAAGAAGGGCAAAATCGTCGGGATCCAGGGAAACGCTTCGATCACAGAGATTATCCAAATAATCGCTTATCGTTTGATAGGCGACGATGAATCGAATCGTTTCTTCTTTCTTGTCCAGTGCCAGCAGGGAAAGGATCGATCCACCTTCACAGTGAAACGTTTTATGTTCGATACTGGCAAGGGCCTGACTTCTTAATTCCTGATTGGGGATCGCTTCTGCCCGCCTCTTCCACTCATCTAATTCTTTATGAACAATCGGAAAAACATTTCGGTATACTCTTGTCATTAACGAAAAGGGATCACTTGGTATCGACACCTTTACCACCTCTTTTACAAAATGTATCCTAGCGCTTTCAAACGACTTTCAATGAAAATTTTGGAGTACTCAAAGATATCTTCTCTTTCAGGTTCATTATAGATTTCATGATAGCATTTCGGCCATTCTTTGTAATGCATTTCAGATAAAGACAGTTCGTTGAACCATTTTTTCACTGCTTTTTTGTCAACGATTTTGTCGTCACCGGCCTGCAGCACTAGCAGGGGGACATCTGGCATTTTTTCCAGGTTTACAAAAGCCAGTTTTATTGCTTGGGCGAGCTCCCTGTACCAGCGGACAGACACCTTGGTGATATAGAGTGAATCGTTGCTGTCAATTTCACGAACATCGGCATTTCTCGTTGCCATATCAATCGTTAATCCTGATGGAAACTTCACCATGGGAGCGATCTTATTTAAACCATGGGACAAGAGCTCGATCGGTTTTGACGGAGTCGTGACCAAGCCTAAACAAGGTGAGGACAAGATCACCCCCGCCAAGTTCACATGGGATTCCTGAAGCATACGGACCGCAACAAGCCCACCCATACTATGACCAATCAGAAATACAGGCAACTCAAATTGGTACGCCGCCTGTACCCAATCTTTTACTTCCACTATATATTCATCGAACGAATCGATATGTCCTCTTTTACTTCTTGAAGTCATCCCCTGACCCGGTAAATCGCCCATGATGACATGGAAGCCTGCTGCACGCCACATTTCAATGAGCCAACCGTACCGACCATGATGCTCCATTGCTCCATGAACGATGACGATGACTGCCTTTGCTTCTTGATCTGTTTCCCATTTCCACATGGCAATTCCTCCTTAATAGTTCTCTATGTGAATGAATTCTGCTACCATTATTATAGTAAATATTCTTGAAAGGGGTAGTATTAAATGCTCTATCCATATTATGATAAAAAACCTATCATCGCTCAATCGGCATACATTGCCGATTATGTCACCATCTCCGGGGACGTGGAGATCGGTGAAGAGTCCAGCATCTGGTTCAACACCGTCATCAGAGGGGACGTCGCTCCAACCAAAATCGGTAATAAAGTAAATATACAGGATAATTCAATTCTTCATCAGAGTCCAAATAACCCTCTTATTCTTGAAGATGAAGTAACCGTAGGCCATGGAGTGATTCTACATAGCTGCAAAATCCGAAAGAAAGCATTGATCGGCATGGGATCCATCATTCTCGATAATGCTGAAATTGGTGAAGGAGCATTTATTGGGGCAGGAAGCCTTGTTCCACAAGGGAAAGTCATTCCTCCCAACACACTGGCATTCGGTCGTCCAGCAAAAGTGGTGAGAGAGTTAAATGAACATGATATTAGCGAAATGAAGCGAATATCGAAAGAATACGCAGAAAAAGGACAATATTATAAAAGCATCAAACCATTTTAATATCCTATACTTGGGATACCCCAACCTTCCTGAGAATACTCATGGAAGATTTTCTTGTAAGCAGGTCCCGGCTTCGGATTCGGATTCATCTGCCATTTTCAACATATATCTGCCAAAATCACGATTACCTGCCATTTGGCACAATAACCTTCGCCACCGCCGTCACACATCGCAAAAGAGACCAACACCTTGATAAGTGTTGGTCTCTTCTACTATCTTTCCTTATTCGCTTAATGCTTCCGCTTTTAATGCTTCCGCTTTGTTTGTACGCTCCCAAGGAAGATCAATATCGTTACGGCCAAAGTGTCCGTAAGCAGCTGTCTGCTTATAGATCGGACGACGAAGATCCAGCATTTTGATGATTCCTGCAGGACGCAGGTCAAAGTTATTGCGAACAACGTCGATTAGTACGTCTTCTGATACTTTACCTGTTCCAAATGTATCAACTGAGATGGATACCGGTTGAGCCACACCGATTGCATACGCTAATTGAACTTCACATTTTTCAGCAAGTCCTGCTGCCACAATGTTCTTCGCTACATAACGTGCTGCATAGGCCGCAGAACGGTCCACTTTCGTTGCATCCTTACCAGAGAATGCACCGCCACCGTGACGAGCGTATCCGCCGTATGTGTCAACGATGATTTTACGTCCTGTTAACCCTGCATCACCTTGTGGTCCGCCGATAACGAAACGACCAGTCGGGTTGATGAAGTATTTTGTTTGCTCATCGATCAGTTCTTTCGGTACAACAGGATCGATGACATATTCTTTTAAGTTACGTTGGATTTGCTCAAGCGTCACTTCAGGGTGATGCTGAGTTGAGATAACGATTGTGTCAATACGAACCGGCTTATCGTTTTCATCATATTCAACGGTTACTTGAGTTTTTCCATCCGGACGTAAGTAAGGAAGGATTTCTTCTTTACGAACTTCAGTCAGACGACGGGAAATTTTGTGGGCAAGGGAAATCGGAAGAGGCATAAGCTCTTTCGTTTCATTACAAGCGAATCCAAACATTAACCCCTGGTCACCTGCACCGATTGCATCGATTTCTTCATCCGTCATTTGGCCTTCACGAGCTTCTAGTGCCTGATCTACACCTTGCGCGATATCAGCAGATTGTTCATCGATGGATGTTAATACAGCACATGTCTCGGCATCAAAGCCATATTTCGCACGAGTGTAGCCAATTTCACGGATCGTTTCACGAACGATTTTTGGAATATCGACATACGTACTCGTTGTAATTTCACCCGCAACAAGAACAAGGCCCGTCGTAACAGACGTTTCACATGCTACACGAGCATTCGGATCATTTGTAAGAATTGCATCAAGAATTGAATCAGAGATTTGGTCACAAATTTTATCTGGATGTCCTTCGGTTACGGACTCAGATGTAAACAGACGACGTTTAGTTGACATCAAGGTTCCTCCTTAAGCATAATTGTTAGACTTTGATCTAACAAAACATTAAACAGATACGGTACTCATTCCCTAAGTAGTATGAAGTAAACATGGTTTTTTTATAAAAAAATCATGCATTATGTGCATTTGATCCACTATAAACAGAAAAAACCCTTCCTCATGATTCATGCATTAGAGGAAAGGTTTCAGATCATAGCCGCGCCTTTTCTCTCTTATCGTTCAAGGTTCTCAGACCTTGCCTCAGTTTAGCACCTTCGCTTAATCGGATCGTTTCAAAAGAATAAGATCCATTCACTATTTAGCAGGTTGCTGGGTTTCATAGGGTCTGCTCCCTCCACCAGCTCAGGATAAGAGTATCCGTTCAAGGAACTATGATAACGTTTCGTACTGGTGGTGTCAACTTTTTTCAAGTGACATGTTTAACCATTCAAGCTTGGTCTTTTCATGATTCCAACCTATCTTGACCTCTTAAAATAACCTAATTAGGCAATGAGGCTAAACATTATGATTTTTCCTTCATATATATAAGAAGGTACAAGCTATTTTCGGATAAAAAATGTGACAATATGAAGACACATTATAAAATTAAATAAATAGTATAGACTAATGGTTCAATTGTGTTATACTATTTTTGTGAAGCAAACGAGATCATTAAATTTATATAAAGGAAGGGTTCTAATGAATTCAGTGAGCATGTCTAATGAATTAACAGAATTACTTAACGGTCAAAACATTCAGGAACAATTATCTGTTTCCCAACTAGTTGAAAAAGTCCTTCAACGAAATGAAGGCGTTTTAACATCATCAGGTGCAGTCAGAGCAGAAACTGGTAAATACACAGGACGCTCTCCTAAGGATAAATTCATTGTAGAAGAACCATCCACAAAGGATAAGATTGAGTGGGGTTCTGTCAATCAACCAATCTCTTCAGAATCATTCGATAAACTATATACAAAAGTATTAGATTACTTAAAAGAAAAAGAAGAAGTATTTTCTTTCAAAGGGTTCGCAGGTGCTGACTCAAAACATAGACTACCTATTCAAGTGATCAACGAATTCGCTTGGCATAATCTTTTCGCTCACCAATTATTCATTCGCCCTACAGAAGAAGAGCTAAAGGGTCATCAATCAGAATTCACCGTCGTTTCTGCCCCGAACTTCAAGGCAGATCCAGCAGAAGATGGCACTCACTCTGAAACATTTATCATTGTATCATTTGAAAGAAGAATTGTCCTGATTGGTGGAACTGAGTATGCAGGTGAAATGAAGAAATCGATCTTCTCTGTCATGAACTACGTACTTCCAGAATCCGATATCCTTTCCATGCATTGTTCTTCAAATGTCGGACGTGAAGGAGATGTGGCATTGTTCTTCGGTTTATCCGGTACAGGAAAAACGACATTGTCCGCAGATCCGAACCGTCGTTTAATCGGCGATGATGAGCACGGATGGTCTCCTAACGGTGTATTCAATATCGAAGGCGGCTGCTACGCTAAGTGTATCGGCCTGACACGTGAAAAGGAGCCACAAATCTTTGATGCGATCCGTTTCGGTTCTGTCCTTGAAAACGTGGTTCTTGATGACAATTCCCGCATCGCTGATTATGAGGATAACACGTTGACAGAAAATACTCGTGCTGCGTACCCTCTTCAAGCGATGGATAACATCGTTGAACCGAGTGTTGCAGGACATCCAAATACCATTGTATTCTTAACCGCAGATGCATTCGGGGTATTACCTCCAATCAGCAAACTGACGAAAGAACAAGCAATGTACCACTTCTTGAGCGGATATACATCGAAGCTTGCAGGTACTGAGCGCGGAATCACTTCACCACAGGCCACATTCTCGACATGCTTTGGCTCACCATTCCTGCCACTCCCGGCAACTCGTTATGCTGAGATGCTTGGGAAGAAAATCGATGAGCACAATGCTCAAGTATTCTTAGTGAACACTGGTTGGACCGGTGGAGAATACGGTGTTGGTAACCGCATGAAGTTATCCTACACCCGTGCTATGATTCAAGCAGCTCTTGAAGGGGAACTCACTCACGTTGAAACAGAAACGGACGACATCTTTGGTCTGAATATCCCTGTTCACGTTCCTGGTGTTCCTGACGAAGTACTTCAACCAAAGAAAACCTGGTCCAATGAAGCAGCCTATGAAGTGAAGGCAAAAGAACTTGCCCACAAATTCAACGAAAACTTCAAGAAATTCTCAAACGTACCATCTGAAATCGAACTTAAAGGCGGCCCTGCCGTTAAATAAACTATATAGCAAAGGTCCGTCCCTCTATTTGAGGGACGGACCTTTGTTATGGTTATAATCCTTTTTTACGCCCGGTGATTCTGTTAAATAAAAAGACAACAATGGCAATAACAAGTAAAACATGGATGATGGCTCCTCCGATTTTAAAGATCAATCCGAGTAACCAAAGGACTAAAAGAATTCCAATAATGGTCCAAAGCATGAGTTTCCCTCCTAGTAACTGTGTTTGATGCTAAGATTCCCTATTTTAATGAATTTAAAACCACGCATGGTAGTGCAGCTATTCATAACTTCTGTTAGTCCAACTGAATTTATACAATTTACATCACTTGTGTCGTCTGTTAATCAAATTCCCCTAAAAATAACACTTTACTAAATATTTCTAATTTTGGTATGATAATGATTATTTACAGGGGGGGAACCAAGATGATCAGACAGCTTACAGAACAGGATCATGATATTTGCCAGCAACTCATTCATCAGCAGCCGGCTGAGAATTTGTTTATTATCGGGGACATCGAAGCCTTCGGGTATGAACAGGAATTCCAGAAAATCTGGGGCGACTTTGACACAGAAGGAAATTTGAGGGGAATCCTCCTTAAGTACAGAGAAAACTTCATCCCTTTTTCCATGGGGGAATTCGATGTAGAAGGATTTGCCAGAATCATTAATGAGACTGAAGACTACAGCATCGTTTCCGGATTAAAAAGGATCGTGACGCAGGTTGAACCCTTTTTATCCAGAGAAATTAAATCATTAAGACATATGTATTATGCGAAATGTGACAACACGGAATCAATGGATCGACAAGACCTTCCTCATGTACAACAGGCTACCCTTAATGATCTACCTAAACTTGTGGACCTATTGAACAGTATCCCCGAATTCAGTGGTGGCGATTTTTCTGTAGAAAAAAGAAAACATAGCATGGAGGCCGGTGTTTCGAGAAGCTATTATGTAGAAGAAGATGGTAGATTTGTTTCTTCTGCTTCCACAACCGCCGAAAACAGTATGTCCGCGATGATTGTCGCTGTCTGCACACACCCTGAGTATAAGAAAAAAGGATATGCGACCGAGTGCATGACGAAGCTTTGTCGTGACGTACTAGAAGAAGGAAAAGAGTTATGCCTATTCTATGATAATCCTGAAGCAGGAAAAATTTATAAACGAATCGGATTCAAGGATATAGGCTATTGGTCTATGTATAAATTTTAGTCATAAAAAAGTTGACTCCCAACAAAGAGTCAACTTTTTTCATTATGCTGCTGCTTTCCGATTCCCGATCAATCTGGCCTGAACCAGTCGTTGTCTTACAGTGATTCCAATCCAGCTTGCCAGGAATGCTTTGATAAGTCCAACTACGATAAATGGATATACTCCTGCCGCCATTGCCTGATTCCAGCTAAGATCGGCTACAAATTTCAGCTGAATGGTACCCAGGACCAACGTAATGATCATACCAACTGTATTGGCGATCATCGCCATCGGTATGGTGAATTTGGTTTTTTCAAGAATGAAGCCAGTAAAGAATGCCGCTACGATGAAGCCGAAAATATAGCCTCCCGTTGGACCGACCAGTACCTGTGCCCCTCCACTGAAGCCCGCAAATACAGGAACACCGACTGCTCCGAGGGCTGCATAGCATACCATGGCGAACGCTCCATATCGGCTTCCAAGAATCGTCGCTGTAATTCCTACTGCTAATGTTTGTCCGCTGATTGGAACGAGTGGCAGTGGAATCTCGATTTGAGCGAAAATCCCCGTAATTGCAGCAAAAATGGCACAGTGAATAATCACCCTTAGTTTTTCTCCGTTCACTTTCAAATCCCCCTTGTGTATGTAAACTCTGTATAACATTAAGTTAACACAATTCAAAGGATGTTGGGAAGCTTATTTTTTCTCCATCTCGTTTTTTAACTGGGAGCATAGACATTGCATATTTTTTCTTGCGCCTGCCATTCTAAAGCGGTTTTTAATGAAACCCTTCCTTTGGGGAACTCATCAATCCCCTTATCACTCACCAAATACAGGATGGTGCGATCTGGCTGATGTTCATTAAATACTTGAATGATTCTTCCTATGGCTATGTATGGCATTTTCTTTTATCTCCTTATGTGCAGGACGCAACTCTTTTCAACTGCGCCCTGCGTTTTAAAAGGTGGATCAAAGGAACGTAATCATCGGCACTCGATCATATTGACAATTACCCTTCCTTTTTCATGAGCATCTCTTCACGCACTTTTTCAGCCGCTTCCACCATGGTTTTAAGCGCTAAGACTGTCTCATCGATCCCGCGGGTTTTCAAACCACAATCCGGGTTGACCCAGAATAACTCGGGATCCAGCACTTCAAGAGCCCGATGTATATTACGGATTAATTCTTCACGCTTCGGCACCCGTGGACTGTGAATGTCATATACCCCCAGACCAATCCCTTTTTCGTACGTATTGTCTTCAAATACAGTGATCATTTCCCCATGACTTCTTGAGGTTTCAATCGAGATGACATCAGCATCCAGATCATTGATGGCATCTATAATATCTTCAAAATCCGAATAGCACATATGCGTATGGACCTGGGTTTGGTTCTGTACAGATGAGGTGGCCAATTTGAATGCATAAACGGCAGCCTGTAGATATTCATCCCAATTTTCACGCTTTAAAGGCAGCCCTTCCCTAAGTGCCGGCTCATCAACTTGTATCATGCGAATCCCATTGCCTTCTAATTCTTCAATCTCTTTTTGGAGAGACAGCGCAATTTGATTAGCTACTTCATAACGAGAAACATCATTCCGAACAAATGACCAGTTTAGAATCGTGATCGGGCCCGTTAACATCCCTTTAACCGGTTTATCCGTTAAGGATTGGGCATATACGGTTTCTCTAACGGTCATGGGTTCTTTAAATGTCACATCACCATATATAAGTGGTGGCTTCACACATCTGGAACCGTATGATTGTACCCACCCATACTTCGTAAACTGAAAACCTTCTAATTTCTCACCAAAGAATTCAACCATATCCGTCCGCTCGAATTCACCATGTACAAACACATCAAGGCCGATTTGTTCCTGAATGTCAATCCAACGTTTGATTTCTGCATGAATATATTGCTGATACTCCCCATCAGAAAGATCTCCCTTCCTCCATTTCAACCTTTGCCTTCTCACTTCCTGAGTTTGAGGAAAGCTGCCGATTGTAGTGGTTGGGAGAAAAGGTAATGAAAAGTACTTGTCCTGTTCCAGTTTACGAATATGGAATGGATCTTTTCTTCCGACATTGTTGGGATGCAATTCTTTAACCTCTTCCTGCACCTCCCTTTTATTACGCAGCGGTGATTCGTTTAAATGCTTAATCGCCGTTTCACTTTGAGCAATATCATCGTCTATTGTCTCGGTTCCCTCACGAATCCCCTTTGTTAAAACAGTGATTTCATGTAATTTCTCATCAGCAAATGATAGAGCGTCAATGAGGGGTGTACCAATTGTTTCTTCATTCTGCAAGGTTACTGGTACATGTAGTAAACTGCATGATGGTTGTATGATCAAGCGATCACCCGGAACATACCCTGCAATGAATGATAGAAGCGAATAGGTATCCGCAAGATTACTCCTCCAAATATTCCTGCCATCAAGAATGCCGGCAGCCAGGAATTTATCTTTAGGAAAGCCAAATCTTTTCAGCGCAGTCAAATTTTCACCACGATCATGCACAAAATCTATCCCTATTCCGTCTACCGGGAGTGCTAACACCTGCTGGTACCTTTCCAAACTATCATAATAGGTTTGAAGGATGATCTTTAACCCGGGGCAGGATTCTTTAAGCGTTTGATAGACTTCTTTGAATTGATCCATCTCTTCATCACCGATGGAGGTACACAATATCGGTTCATCCATTTGTACCCACTCTACACCCTCTTCCTGTAATTCACGCAGTACTTCAACATAAAGAGGGACAAATTGATCAACAAGGGTTTTAAAATCACCGGTTTCATACCCTTTAGACAATTTCACAAAAGTGAAGGGACCTAAGATAACCGGCTTTCCTTCTATACCTAGTTTTTCTTTTGCTTCTCTAAAAAAATGCAGGGGACGATTTTCCACTAACTGAGGTATGATCCCATCAAGCTCAGGCACGAGATAGTGATAGTTGGTGTTAAACCATTTTGTCATTTCTAATGCCACCGCGTCCTTCGCGCCTCTGGCCATTTCAAAATACGTTTCAAGAGAGACCTTACCCCCACTATAATGAAACCTCTCGGGAACCAAGCCGAACATGACCGCTGTATCAAGTACATGATCATATAAGCTGAAATCTCCAACCGGAACTAAATCAATCCCCTGATCTAATTGCTTCTTCAAATGGTTGACTCGGATTTCCTCCATTTGTTCTAAGAAGGAATCCTTTTCAATCTTCCCTGCCCAAAATTGTTCCAGCGTCTTTTTCCATTCACGCTTTTCTCCGATCCTTGGATATCCTAAATTCGAACTGATCACCTTACTCATTCAATCTTCACTCCTTATACTTGGTATGGTTGTCATCAACAAAAAAATCTCCCTTTCAAATGAAAGAGAGATTCATACGTATCACTAACTAGAGTTGAGACATTCTTGTATTCTCAACACGTATTCCTCACCCCTCTCTATATCCACGTAGAGCATAAGCGCATACAACAGGCAGGTCTCCTGACTTAGGTTCACAGCTTCTTTTCCCTTCCCATTTCAACAGAAATAGTGGTTAAATGATAAGTCGCTCCCCATTACAGTGGCGGGACCGTGCCGGATTTTCACCGGTCTTCCCTTTTAGCTGAGCATGACTCAGCACCTATTGCATTTGTCTATTAAATTTTTATTTCAACAAACGAAAAGCCCTCTCTTCTGATAGAGAGGGCTTCATGTTTATTAGAATCCTCTCTTATTTTCCAAAGCCAATTGCTTTGCAGGAATTAGCACCTTTTCAACACATCTGTTGAATGGTTGCCGGGTTTCACAGGGCCAGTCCCTCCACCTCTCTCAATAAGAGTTATATATATTCATTTACTATTCCGAAATTTGTAATAATCGTAGCACGGTACATATACGCTGTCAAAAGAAATTTAATCAATCACTTACACGTTTCTAATAATAGGTACTTTCTACATAATGACATTTGATACAAGATCTTGTTACATCCGTTTCATAGAAGACATGCCTGCAGTTTTCCTGAATGCTCTTCACTTCTTTTTCGAGTTGGATGACTCTCTGATTGAGCTTTACGATATCATTCTTCAATTTGAGTACATGACAAAGAGGTTCATCGGTAGATGTTTGATCCATTTTCCACAAACTCCTTCGATTTTTCTTTCAATCCTTTTTCTATTTCCTTATAAGCGTCATCCATGCCATTCTCCTTCATTCCCCTTATATCATGCGATATTCTCATTGAACAAAATTTCGGTCCACACATTGAACAAAAATGGGCCGTTTTTGCCCCTTCTGCAGGAAGTGTTTCATCATGATACTCCCTTGCACGTTCCGGGTCCAGGGATAAATTAAATTGGTCATTCCATCTAAATTCAAATCGAGCCTTAGAAACGGCATTATCTCTTACTTGTGCCCCTGGATGCCCTTTTGCTAAATCCGCTGCATGTGCTGCGATTTTATAAGCAATGACACCTTCTCTCACATCATCTTTATTAGGTAATCCGAGATGCTCTTTTGGCGTTACATAGCACAGCATGGCTGTTCCAAACCAACCGATCATGGCAGCCCCTATGGCGGAAGTAATGTGATCATATCCAGGTGCAATATCTGTCGTTAATGGACCCAGGGTATAAAAAGGGGCTTCATGACAGATTTCCATTTGCTTATCCACATTCTCTTTAATCATATGCATCGGTACATGACCGGGGCCTTCAATCATCACCTGTACATCATGCTTCCAAGCAATTTTGGTTAGCTCGCCTAATGTTTCAAGCTCGGCAAACTGTGCTTCATCATTCGCATCAGCAATTGATCCGGGCCTTAAACCATCTCCTAAGGAAACGGAGATATCATAGGCTTTTACGATCTTACATATATCTTCAAAATGTGAATAAAGAAAGTTCTCTTTATGATGGGCAAGACACCATTGTGCCATGATTGAACCTCCACGGGAAACAATGCCTGTTGTACGTTCAGCCGTCAGCTGAATATACCGCAATAATACACCTGCATGAATGGTGAAATAGTCAACACCCTGCTCCGCCTGTTCGATCAATGTATCCCTGTATACATCCCAAGTAAGATTCTCAGCAATTCCGTTTACTTTTTCAAGTGCTTGATAGATCGGTACCGTGCCAACAGGGACAGGGGAGTTTCGAATGACCCACTCCCTTGTTGTATGAATGTTTTTACCTGTTGATAAGTCCATTATGGTATCGGCACCCCAACGAGTTGCCCACGTCATTTTCTCCACTTCTTCTTCAACGGAAGATGATACGGCAGAGTTTCCGATATTCGCGTTTATTTTCACATGAAAGTGACGACCGATGATCATCGGTTCACATTCAGGATGATTGATATTAGCAGGGATGATGGCCCTGCCATTTGCTACCTCTTCTCTTACAAATGAAGGATCAACATTTTCCCGGATAGCGATGAACTCCATTTCCGGTGTAATGATTCCTTTTTTCGCATAATGCATTTGAGTCACATTACGACCCATTTTTGCCCGTATCGGGGTACGTTTGATAGTAGGGAACGACTCTACGTTTGCACGAGGATCGTCTCCTTTATAGCCGTTATCTTCCGGTTCGATTTCACGTCCCGGGTAAGCCGTGACATCCTGACGTTCTTGGATCCACTCTGTGCGAACGGAAGGTAATCCTTTAGTAATATCGACTTGGTAACGCTCATCTGTATAAGGTCCGCTTGTATCGTATACACGAACCGGTTCATTCTCTTCCACGCCAAAGGTAACACTCGTCCTACTCAGGTCAATTTCTCTCATCGGTACATGTATGTCTGGCCTTGATCCTCCCACATATACTTTTTTACTGTTATTAAATTGCGTTTTTAACTCGATTGCCACTTCACTTCTCCTCCTTTTGATTGGATCTTAGAGGATACTGCGTCAGGCATCCCCATTGTTAAACAAAAGGACATGAAGACACAAAAAAGGGTCCTGAATCATCAGAACCCGAAATGTCTAAAAGTAGTAAGCGCATCAAAACACAAATAAACGCTTCCATACTACTTCCCTACGCTGGTATCATCCAGATCAGGTTCAAAGGGTCAAAGAACTTATGCGTTCTCCTCTCAGTCCAAGCAATGTATCGGACTCCCCTAGTAGAAATATTGATAGTATTCAATTGTATTACATACTATTATTACCATAATTTATTCTTTTTTCCAATAGTAGGATAGTAACAAATCAAATTAGGACATAATCACACGTTTGATTTCCATTACCTTTTTAGAGTCTATCCCTAAGTCATAGCTCCCATTATGATAGACACCTGATCCTACATGATATTCTCTTGCTTTTAGCTTGCTGTGTATTTCGCCTATATTTTTCACCGTTAAACCCGAGCCTGGCATGATAATGGGACCACCCATTTTCTCTATTTCCCTCAGTTCACCAATCGTATCCAGTCCCTTACTCACTTCAGATTTTCCTCCTGATGTGAGAATTCGATCAACATTTAAGCCAGAATGGAATATTCCTTTACATAAGGCTACTGGATCATCTGACTGGTCGATAGCGCGGTGAAAAGTAATCGATTGACCCTTCGCACTTTGTACGATCTCTTTTAAAGCGTGGGAATCAAGCTTACCTTCATGTGATAATGCGCCAAAAACGATGCCACAGCCTCCCAGTTCAACTATGGTCCTAACTTGATCGGCCATGGTATGCAATTCATCAGACTGATACGAGAAAGATTTACTATGTAATCGGATCATAATCTGAACAGGAATCGAAACAGTCTTTAATACTTTTTCTATCACATGAAAATCAGGAGTTAATCCTCCCTCATGTATGGCAGACACCAATTCAAGTCGATCTGCTCCGGATGCTTCTGCAACTTTGGCATCCTCCTCATTCAAGACTATGACTTCCAGTTTGCTCATGTTGAATTCTCCTAACGTAATGATGTTACGTTAACTTTATCACAATGTTGAAGATTGTTGAACTTGTGATGAAAAGGATTTCCCCGAAAAAATGTTGCTATTAAGAAAGAAGACAGTACGAATACGTTTACTTTATAAAACCTATAAAAAGTAACAATCTATCAGAAAAAGACAATGATTCCTCTTGCAAATCATTGTCTTACTCTCCTCACATCCAACCTTATTCGGAAAATAAATCTGGATACACGGTTTTTGCTGTTAGCTCAACGGCTTCTCCAATACGGGGTCCCGGTCTTGACATAATGTCTGAATCCAAGAAATAGACTTGGTCATTTTTCACTGCATTTACATCTTTCCAGCTTTCCCGTGACTTGATTTCAGCTGTCGGCTCGTCGACATACCCCACTGTCGTCAAAATCATATTAGGATTCCGTTTAATGATTTCTTCTTCGCCTACTTTCACCCAGCCTTTTTGGTCTACAAAAATATTCTCGACCCCAGCCGTTTCCAGTATTTCCTGCTGAAACGTTTCTGCACCTGCTGTATAAATATCAGGGGAGGGACTGATTTCAAAATATACTTGTTCTTTTTCCTTTAGTGTACTTACCTTTTCTTTCACATCTGAAATTTGTTGCTTGATGCCGTCTACCAATTCGTCCCCCTTCTTCTCTACTCCCATTACCGTTGCAATTTGTTCAATATCCCCATAAACATCTTCAAAGGTTTGGGCAGATTGAATGACGAATACGTTTAATCCTGCCTCCTCAAGCTGCTTCACTCCGGCATCATCTCCAGTGGTATAGGCAATGACAGCATCAGGCTTTAGCGCAATGACCTCTTCAGCATTGACCGTCATGGAATCCGATACTCTTTTAATCTCTTTCGCTTCTTCAGGATAGTTGTCGAATTCAGTTGCCCCGACTACCTTATCTCCAGCTCCGATGGCAAAGAGAATCTCTGTGTTACTCGGCTGTAAGGAAATAACGGTTTCCGGCACTTTCTCAAAGCTAATCTTTTCCCCCCTGTCATCAGTCACAGAATAAGACTCATTTTCAGGCTTGACTTCCTTTGTGGATGTTACTTCTTCCCCATTGCTGCACCCTGCGACAACAACCAGGATAATTGATAATAGTAAACTACTTAACCATGACTTTTTCATATTTCATCTTCCCCGCTTCTCTATATTTTTTTCGCGATACGATTTACTCACAAAAGGAATTTCTTCAATCCCTTCACATTTATTCACATACACAGCCATTACAAACAGGACATTTGCCAGTAAATGAGCGTATTTAAATAAAATATTCTCCACTTTCATCTCAGTACTGACTTTATGTAAGGCACGGACGGACTTTTTCGCTTCACTGCGACAGGTATGAAGCGTACATGCGGCTGTACAGCCTTGAGGAAGGACAAAGGTTTGGATACGATCCTCGACTTCCAACACATAACGGTCGTACATTTGGCTCAATTTATTCAAGTCCTCTTCCATGATGGCCGTCATCCCCCGCACCGAGCCATTGAGATGGTACGCCATCTCAGCTAAATATAGTAAATCGTCGTGCACTTTCGGTAAGTGTTCCGTCAATGATGACGCGAGTCCGATTTTAGTCGACAGTGAATCGGTCCGGATCTCAAAATCTACGGTTGAAACAGACTCACGCATATAGGGATAACATAAGTAGCGGAAATCCTTTGCCATATGTAAGTTCCTCCTTTCTGAATGATGTTTGTGAAACACCTATCGTATCTTCCGGGAGGGTACATAAACACAAAAAAACCACCCAAGAATATTGGCCGGCAGTTGTCATCCATATGAAAATAGAGATGCTAAAAAGCCGCACCATACCCTTAACTTCCGAAGAGCATAATACGATGAAAAAAAGGCAGGTATCCTGGCTCGTGCGTCAGCCTACTCTAAGAACCTTCCCATCTGAATGATCAAATAGTGGTTTTCTTCTTATTTCGTCAGCACTTACAGTTGCGGAAACAGCTTCGGATTCACACCGAATTCCCTTTATGCTAAAGATCAGCACCTAATTTCTGCGTGGGTTTATTCACTTAAGGAACATTATACCACTATATCCATATGAAAGTTGATGAAGTTTTGCAGAAAAAACAAACATGTTGACGTACAAGCTTGAATATCTTTTGAGTATGTGAAGAAATGATAAGGAGGAAAAACATGAAGCGATTGGTTGTTTTGATATTATGCGTATTCTTATTGAGTGCATGCGGCGACAAAGAACCTGCATCCTATGAATTATGTGGATACGGGGATATGATGGTGGTGAACAAGAAGGAATATGTGAAGGTCCCTGAGGAGAAGAAGCTGGTCCTGGATGAAAAGCTCGGGGCTATTAAAGAAAAGATTGACAGTCAATATCACCCTGTCAATGACTTCACGGCAAATACACTGAAAAAAGGGACACCCATCTATAGCGTGAAGGATCACAGCAACTACCTGATCGCCCAGACAGAGGATAATCGCTATATTTTATATGAGGAAATACAATAAAAGGAGGGCTGTAAGCGAATGTTTACAGCCCTCCTTTACTTAGTTCGTGGAATTCAAGGAAATCAACCGATACAGGATCGTCGTTTTCTCATCCGTCCACTCCATCTTTTCGATCCTTCCGTAACCACTGGGATCACTGTGTTTCGTTTTTCTGACATCTATCGGAATATGCATAGGATAAAGACGATATCCATTCTTTTGAAGCTCGAACAGATTCTCTTCTTTCCGCACTTCTTTTCCTTTTGTCACAATCATCGTGTTTAACTCCAAGCCCATTCCCATTTCGCTTGACCTCAATCCTTTTTTTATTTGCTCTATTTTAACATAAGAACTGCCTAGGCTCTGTCAATTAGTATGTGCTGGATGGTGAGACCCCGGAGGCGAAGCCGAGGAGGCTCACCGCCAGCCCCGCGGAAAGCGAGCATCCTGTAGCGGAAATCAACTATTACTTTCTTCATTAAGATAGCTACAAGCTTTGATCAAAGAAGAGCCTTATTTAATACACCACTGTCTATTGATTTTTCATCCATGTGCATAGCATGGAGACAATTTGTTGATTCTTTCGTGGTGGAAAATAATGCGTAAACTCTTTGAAGTATCGGGACGAAACAGATTTCTCCAATTCTTTCAGTCTTTTTTCTAATCTATATGCATGCTCAACTGAAACGTTCTGATCCTTTTCACCGTGAATGATCAATACGGGAGCCTTTAGGTTTTCTAATTCGTATAGTGGGGTACGCCATTCGTATCGTTCCGGAACTTTATTGGGACTGCCCCCTATGACTCGTTTCATCATTCTCCTGAGATCCTTCCGTTCGTCATATGTTAAGAACATATCCGATACTCCTCCCCATGTAACAACGGAGGTGACGTCCCTCTGCTCGATACCTGTCATTAGCGCCATGACCCCACCACGGGAAAAACCAAACACATGAATCCGGTCATGGGCCACTCTATGATAGTCTTTAAGCAATTCAACACCCGAAATGGCGTCTTCACGATCGTCCCCCGCAAAATCTTCATTTCCCTCTCCTCCCAGATTACCTCGGTAATAGGGAGCAAATACAATGAAACCGTGAGAAGCAAATTGAGCGATTCTCGCCGGCCGCACCATGCCGACACCTTTGATCCCTCCTCTTAAATAAAGGAACCCATCATACTTCCCAACTCCTGCAGGTTCGGCTAATAAGCCTTTTACGCGTAATCCAGAGGATAGATAGGTAATTTCATATAGTTCAACACGAGGATTAGGTGAAGGAAACAATGTTTTCTTCACAATCGTTCCGTTTTTCATATTCTCTTCCTTTCAAAACGTGCATTGGGTATTCACACATTTTTTATACTCTACATAGGATATTTTAGCAAATCTCATCATCAACAGATGGTACATGGCGCTGCCTTTATGACCATCCTACCCTTTTAATATGGAAAGATAAACAAGGCAAAGAGAGATGCACTCATCCCCATTCTATCGATAAACGAGTTTCACAAAGCTTAAAGGAGGAATATTAAATGAAAAAATGGCTTCGTAGTGGCTTTGCCGTGTTGCTCATAAGCATGTTGGCAATCGGGTTGACAGCATGTGGAGAAAAAGAAGAAGTCGTACAGAAAGTTCGTGTAGCAGAAGTAACCCGCTCGATTTTCTATGCTCCTGAATATGTCGCGATCGAAAAAGGATTCTTCAAAGATGAGGGGCTCGACATTGAACTGACCACTACCTGGGGTGGAGATAAGACAATGACCACCTTGCTATCCGGCGGTGCTGATATCGCCCTGGTCGGTTCAGAAACCTCCATCTACGTCCATGCACAAGGTTCAGATGATCCGGTCATTAACTTTGCTCAGTTAACCCAAACCGATGGAACATTTCTTGTTTCCCGTGAAGAAGTAGATAACTTTGAATGGGATCAGTTAAAGGGGTCCACCTTCCTTGGTCAGCGTAAAGGCGGTATGCCGCAAATGGTTGGTGAGTTTGTCCTGAAGCAGAATGGCATCGACCCCCAAAGCGATTTAAACCTGATCCAAAACATTGATTTCGCGAATATCGCCAGTGCCTTTGCATCCGGTACAGGAGATTACGTTCAGCTATTCGAACCAACGGCATCCATTTTTGAACAGGAAGGAAAAGGGCATATCGTGGCTTCCTTTGGAACTGAATCAGGGCACGTTCCCTATACAACGTTCATGGCCAAAGACAGCTATATGAAAGAAAACAAAGAAACGGTTGAAAAATTCACGAAAGCATTATTCAAAGCTCAGCAATGGGTGGAGGAAAACAGTGCAGCAGACATTGCCAAGGTGATCGAGCCCTATTTTGAAGACACAGAGCCTGCACTGATTGAAACTGTTGTCGATCGCTATAAATCACAAGGGTCCTTTGCAACAGATCCAATCCTTGACGAAGAAGAATGGAACAATCTGCAAAACATCATGGATGAAGCAGGAGAGCTTCCACAGTCCGTTGATCATGAAACGTTAGTGAACACGTCAATCGCTGAAAAAGCAGCAAAGTAGAACGATCCGGGGCTGACTTCACATGTCAGCCCTTCACTTATAGAAAAAAAGAAAATGGAGGCTTAAATATAGTGAACTTTCTATCTTTAGATTCGATCCATCACACCTACTTTTCAACCAAAACGGCCACCCATGCCCTTTCAGACATAACCCTTGCAGTAAAAGAAGGTGAGTTTGTCTCATTTATCGGTCCGAGTGGATGCGGGAAAACCACGTTACTCTCCATTATTGCAGGACTCATCCGGCCGACAGAAGGAACGATTCTTTTAAACCAACAACCTATCCGAAAAATGAAAGAGAAACTGGGATACATGCTGCAGCAGGACTATCTGTTTCCGTGGAAGACCATCGAAGAAAATATTTTTCTAGGTTTGACCATTATGGGGACCCTGACAGAAGAAAAGAGGAAAGAAGCACGTGCTTTGTTGGCTGAAATGGGGTTAGAAGGTGTAGAAACATCTTATCCAAGGGAACTATCGGGAGGAATGCGTCAAAGGGTTGCCCTGATTCGAACTCTCATCACAGAACCTCAATTACTTCTCCTGGATGAACCTTTCTCAGCACTCGATTATCAAACCAAATTGAAGCTGGAGGATCTGGTGTACTCCACATTAAAGTCTTTTGGCAAAACCGCTATTCTTGTGACCCATGATATTGGCGAAGCCATCTCCATGAGTGACCGCATCATTCTATTCGGGTCGAAGCCAGGATATATTCACACGATATTCGAGGTCCCGTCTCCGTTAAAAGAGTTAATGCCCTTTGAAGTAAGAAATCATGAGAGATACCCGGGATTTTTCCAAACCATATGGAAGGAGCTTGAAAAACTTGAATCACGAATCGATTAATCAAAAACACCTGGAATACATCCAATCAATTAAGAAAGAACAGCGATGGGTCTGGTTTTATCAAGCTCTTATTTTCTTTGTGTTCTTCTCGCTTTGGGAAATCGCGAGCCGAAACAGCTGGATAGATCCACTTATCTTCAGCTCACCCTCAAAAATATGGAAACTGTTTCTCGTAAAACTGGGAGACGGAAGTCTTCTGGCCAACCTGTCCGTCACACTCGGTGAAACCATCATCGGATTCATTCTCGGCACCTTACTTGGGACGCTATTAGCCGCTTTATTATGGTGGTCACCATTTCTTTCTAAAGTATTGGACCCTTATCTTGTGATCCTGAATGCCATGCCGAAAGTGGCCCTCGGTCCGATATTAATTGTGGGGTTGGGACCCGGCTTCACATCCATCATCGCTATGGGTACCGTCATATCCGTCATCATCACCACGATTGTTGTGTATACTTCCTTCAGGGAAGTGGACCCGAATTATTTGAAGGTAATGCAGACCTTCGGAGCACGAAGAGGGCAAATGTTCAAAGAAGTCATTCTCCCTGCCTCTTTCCCGACCATCATCTCGACATTGAAAGTCAACGTGGGCTTATCATGGGTCGGGGTCATCGTAGGAGAATTCCTGGTTTCTGCAAAGGGACTCGGATATATGATCATTTATGGATTCCAAGTCTTTAACTTTACCCTTGTCCTGCTATCCCTGCTTGTCATTGCCGTATTCGCTACCATTATGTATAAGCTGGTTGAACAGCTCGAAAAGAAGTTGATCAAATCATAAGGTTGAGATCCCTTATTCTTTTAAGAGCCAAGTCCACCACTTCGTCTTTCATGATAAAGCTAAAGGAAGGATCGTCATGAATGTTGGAGAAATCACCGTTCCAAAGGACGGCTCCATCTGTTTCCAGATAATCTTCCTTGCTTACGATACCCTCAGCTTCAGCGAAAAAAATCGTTTTAATAAATGGTGAGTGATCATATACCTTATATTCCCCTATGCATAATGGCTCCTTGATCACTCCCCCTGTCTCTTCATACGTTTCCCGTACGGCAGCTTCCTCAAGGGTTTCTCCTTTTTCCCGCTTCCCTCCAGGAAACTCCAGACCTCGTTTTTTATGCCGTGTTAACAACCAATTCTCTTTGTAACGACATAGCACCAGCACATGATGTGATTCTTGTTGAAACCTGCCCTTTTCAAAGGATATTTCTACTCTCTTCCCATTTTCGTCGATAAACTGTTCCATCTGACTTCACCTCATCCGTACACACTTACTTCCATCTAACCATAAATAAAAAGCATTGGTCCACAGATATCTCTTCTGAACCAACACTTCTATTCATTACTCTGGATCCTCATGAGGCTCTGAATTCAAGATACCTATACTCTCGATGAATTTCTTCGCTTCATCATCGCCAAGACGATGAATCATTTCATACACTTGATGCAGGTTTTCATCATATGCATCATTTTCCCGGTCAAAATGATATTGAATATAAGGGACATGCGCGCGATAGAAGTTCTGCCAATCGACTGAGTGATTGGAATCGAACACTTCCCTAAGCTGGGTGATTTCTTCATCTGTTGCAGATATCTTAAAGTTCCAGGGCGAATCTGTCGAGCTTCTTGAAATCTCACCCGTGGCTACTTCAATATAATAATCGTGTCGTTCTTCGTTCATCTTCCCACTCCTTCACTGTGCTTACCCTTCATTTTCCTCAATTGTCGAAATTCTATTCACTTCGATTTCTTCTTTAAGACCTCTACTGCTTTCCTGAGAAACTCCGGTACGGGTACTCCTGCACGGCCTACATTTTCTATGATCGATATCATTTCATTACATAAGTAAAAAATAATCGTGGCATTACGAATAAAGTGTTGATTTGTTAGTATAGTATCAATAAGGTGGGCAACCGTGACAAGGGAGAAAATCAGAACTTTCCGCCCAATCCCTCTCAAACCGAATTTGCTGGATAACTTTCCTTCAATCCCACTTGCAATCATTCCGGTGAAATAATCCAAAGTCACGGCAATTAACAAAATAGTCAACAGAGAATTCCATTCTCCAAATAAATTTAAAATCATTGCACCCAGTCCCGATCCAACGAACAGCATACTTTTTTCCAAATAAAGCATCTCCTTTTTCTAATGGTTGGCTTTGCAACAAGGAATTTGAAACCAAGGCTAAACCTGCTTTTATAGCAGCTTTTGTGAAAAAAGTGAGTAAAGTCCGTATAAAAAGCCCATGGTTAGTAAGTCTTATAAAGGGTAAAGACAAATAAGAGTTGTCCTAGCATAATATGTAGAGTAATTCATAAACGTTCATGGTAAAATGAACGAAAGGGAGGTGAAGCGCATGAAGTTAATCGAAGAAATTTATGAAATGTACCGAGGAAGGATCAAAGGTACCGACGAAGACTTAGACCTCATTGCCCTTACAATCTTAGAAGATACCTCTAGGAACGAGCTACTGGAACTTATTCAAGAAATGGAAACAGAAGAATTACAATACTTCTTCCGCTTATACATATTTGAAACACTAAAAGAAAAATGGTCCAACAGCGAAGAACGAGTGAGACTTGAGAAAAAGAGCTTGCACTAATCGAAAAGCGGAGGCGGCTTGGGTAGAGGCGACAAGCATAAGTCAAGTTTACCGGAAAGGCGCCCTTTGCCTTTTTGGTATACTTGACTTATGACCTCGAGCCTCTAGCCGCCGGAGCTGGACAATTGTATAGTCATTTTCCAATAAAAGAAGCCTTGTTCCGAACTTCCCCGGAACAAGGCTTCTTCCCTTTTCATCCACTCACATCAAGGACATGTCCTTTAACGGGATGCGGCGCAGGCTGACTGACCTGCATTTCTTTCATCATTACTGTCACTTGAGCCGTTTGTGTCGCCATCTGACTTTTCAATAAATTCATACTGAGTGTTCGTTGAAGCTCTGCAACTTGCTTACCCATCATTGAAGAAACATCCATGGTAATTTCCCCCTCGTTTCGTTTATCGAAGCTTGTACATACTAATAAAAAATTCATATGCACCTTTGACAATACCAAATATTACTAGTCATTAGTAGATAAACTTGCGGATTCACGTCATAAAAATGTTGATTTTCGTCCATGAACATCCCCATCTTCTATGGTAAAATAGTGAAAAAAAAGGGGGTTGCATAATGTCAGTAACTCTTGTCCTGATCATTGCTGTTGCTATATGTATTTTAGTGATATTCGTAAGTGCCCTTACGACTTCCAAAGCCTATACAGCTGTTAAACATACAGTAGATCCACTTGAAGATAATCCTCATTTGGAGAAAATGAAGCAAGAAGAAGAAAAGCAAGAGAGATAAAGTAAAATCCACCGTTCTACTTTTGAACGGTGGATTTTTTTATGTTTTTATGCAAAAACCTGCTTTAGGTCTTCGTTGCTTTGGCTAAGCCAGAACTTCATTAATTTCTTTGCTCCTTCTAAATCATGGAGCTTCGCCTGGCCGCATTGTTTTTCATTGGCTGCGGGAATTTCTTCTATCTCGACCGCTTCTTTCATCGTATCATTTAAGAGGTCGATGATTTCTTCTACTTTCGGCTCTCCACTGACAACCAGATAGTAGCCTGTCTGGCATCCCATAGGAGAAATATCAATAATATCAAAATGAGCATACGGCTCTGCATATTTACGGATGGTGAAGGCTAATAAATGCTCAAGTGTATGAATGGAATCAGGCTTCATCGCTTGTTTGTTAGGCTGACAGAAACGAATATCAAACTTATTGATCAGTCCGTCGCTACCTACTTTATGGACACCGCAATGTCTCACAAAAGGTGCTTTCACTGCATTATGATCTAATTCAAAGCTTTCTACTGAAGGCATTAAAATCACTCCCATTTAGTTTCTAATTATAAGTATAACGTAAATTCATAGTTATTTCATCAACTTAATCTGAATTAAAATAAATACCTATATTTTCTATTTGGAAATTCTTTGTGACTAGCTTTTTAAGTACGGAAGAAAAACCGATTGTGAAGTTCATTGGAAGACATTCAGTCAAAAACGTTTTTATCCTCCAAAGAGTTTTGATATAGTAAAAGAAAATCAATCAGGAGACGTGTTATGAAAAGGTTATTGTTATTTGTATTTAAGATTTACCAACGGCTCATCTCTCCTCTCAAGCCCCCCACTTGCCGGTTTTATCCAACCTGTTCCCATTATGGCGTACAGGCAGTGAGTCGGTTCGGTGCATTACGTGGAGGATGGTTAACAATAAAGCGGATTTTGAAATGCCACCCTTTTCATCCTGGTGGAATTGATCACGTGCCAGAAAAATGGCCATCCAAAAATACAAATCATTCAGACTAGCTCCTATCCGGGGGTAGTCTTTCTTTTTTAAACGCTCTTTTCCCAAAGATTGTTGTTTTCAACACGAGTTCGGCAAGGCTCTGTCAATTGGTGTGTGCAGGATGGTGAGGGGAACTGCTCCGCTTGCAGCTAGCGTTCGGCCGAGCCTCCTCACCTTCGCTTCCGGGGTCTCGGCACGCCCGTACTTCCGCAGGAGTCTGCGCAGTTCCCCTCACCATCTTTAATGGAATTTTCATGACAGAGCTTCAAGGTGTGCAATAAAACAATGTAACTAGAAAAAAATTCTTCTTCCTTAAAAGGAAAATCAATCTCTAGTTACCTTAAATAAGAATGTTAGCTAAAATTCTTGTTTTTAATTGTTTGCCATTAAGGATACATGCTCAGAAAGTTGATTCTCGCTGCAGGATGATCGACTCCTGCGGGAATAGCTGGACAGTACGAAAAGCGGAGGCGGCTCGCTCAGCCCCGACAAGCATAAGATGAATGGGCCGGGAAGGCGTACTTTGCCTTCATGGACCATTTAGCTTATGACCTCGAGGGGCTAGCCGCCGTAGCTGGACAGGTGAGACCCCGGAGGCGCAGCCGAGGAGGCTCACCGCCAGCCCCGCGGAAAGCGAGCATCCTGGAGCGGAAATCAACTATTACTTTCTCTTCTACAATAGCAACAAACTTTACGAAAAGAGCCTTTTTAAAGACAAAAATTTAAAAATTCATCTATATATCTTGCTTATTCCCCATAACGGTAGTAAAATAACCTTTGTGCTAAATCGTAATCATTACAGTTATTAAACTATTACCTTTAAAGGAGGATTCCTCTTGAACTATATTCGTATGAGTTTATTTTTATTATTGATTTTAGTTTTGTCTGCTTGCGGAGCCTCTTCTGAGCAGGAAGACGCTGAAAAGAAAGATACATTGGAAGTGTACACTACTGTGTATCCACTGGAGGATTTCACGAAAAAAATTGGCGGGGAACATGTGGATGTGGAAAGCATTTACCCTCCAGGTGCCGATGAGCA
The DNA here is from genome assembly GCF_056159585.1 of Rossellomorea sp. ABR4_004. Lineage (NCBI taxonomy): Bacteria > Bacillati > Bacillota > Bacilli > Caryophanales > Bacillaceae > Rossellomorea > Rossellomorea sp. ABR4_004. Next base: position 1,399,407 of record NZ_JBSWVM010000001.1, read on the forward strand.
TACGTTTGAGCCTTCTCAAAAAGATATGATTAAAATGGCTGATGGAGATGTTTTCTTCTACATCGGAATGGGACTTGAAGGATTCGTTGAGGGATCGAAATCGATTCTGGAAAACGAAGATGTAGTCGTTGTACCGACCAGTGAACAAGTTGAATTGAATCATGAAGAAGATCATGGTGAAGAAAGCACTGAAGAGCATGAAGAACATGGCGACTCTCACGAGGACGATCACGGGGATGAGCACAACCATGACGTTGATCCTCATCTCTGGTTAGACCCGGTGTACTCTAAAGAAATGGCGAAAACCATTGCAGATACACTTTCTAAAGAAATGCCGGAACATAAGGAAGATTTCCAGGCGAACCTCGCTGCATTAACGAAAGATTTAGATGCGCTTGACGCAGAATTTAAGGACATGGCAGATAACGCGCCAAAGAAGACCTTCTACGTTTCTCATGCTGCTTACAGCTATTGGGAAGAACGATACGGGCTGCATCAAGAAGCCATCGCCGGATTGAATACGGCTGATGAGCCATCTCAGCAAGAGCTTAAGAAGATCATTGAAAAAGGGAAAGAAGACAATGTACAATACATCCTTTTTGAACAAAACGTCTCTTCGCGTTTAACAGAAGTCGTTCAAAACGAATTGGGTGCCAAAGCCCTGACCCTCCATAATCTGTCTGTCCTTACCGAAGAAGATAGAAGCAATGATGAAGACTATTTTTCACTCATGAAGAAGAACATCGAGACGTTAAAACAGGCATTACAATAGAACTTTTTGAAAGAGAGCAGCTGGTGAGCTGCTCTTTTTTTGATTTTACGATTAAATTTTCGACTATATTATCGACTCTGCCTATTATATTATCACCTTACAAAAATCGACTTTCCCCTGCAGCATTCCAGATTCCCAATCTAACTTTCTCCCCCTACTAAAAATCATGAATATTATTTTCCATTAAGTGGACAATAAGGAAATGTTAAAGACTAGTAAGGGAGACATGAGAATGGATGAATTAGTAATTGCTCGTTCCTTGTTTGGTACTACAATGGCCTTTCATATCATTTTTGCCACACTCGGAGTCGGTATTCCGTTAATGATTCTTGTTGCAGAAATTATGTATCAGCGGACGAATGATCTGGACTATTCCGTGATGGCAAAACGCTGGACGAAGGCATTCGCCGTACTGCTCGGGGTAGGTATTCCGACAGGGACGATTGCAGGTGTTCAATTGTCGCTCCTATGGCCAGGATTCATGGAGGTTATCGGCCGGGTGATGGCATTGCCTTTCCAAATCGAAATCTATGCCTTTTTTGTTGAAGCATTATTTATGTCTATTTATGTGTATGCGGCGAACCGGATCGCTCCATGGATGAGAATCGTGAGTCTTGTCCTGGTCGCCATCGGTGGACTTGCTTCAGCAGTATTAATCACAAATGTACATGCGTTTGAAGGGACACCTGCCGGATTTGAAATGGTGAATGGAGAAATCACCAATGTGGATCCTTGGAAAGCCTTCTTCAATCCAAGCTTTTTTGTTACCGCAGGCCATGTAGCTTTATCTGCTTATGTAGTGGGATCATTCACGATTGCTACAGTTTCTGCATTTAAGATGCTCCGTTCATCATTCGGGTCAAGGATTTATAAATTTCATCAAAAATCCCTTATGATTTGTTTATTAGTCGGAGGCGTCTTCTCCTTCTTCACAGCGATTAATGGTCATGAATCAGCTCAAATGCTTCATGAGTATCAGCCTGAGAAACTGGCTGCAGCGGAAGGCTTGTTTGAAACCCAAACCCATGCACCACTTTCCATTGGAGGCTTTACGGATCCTGTAGAGAGGGAAGTAAAGTGGGGGATTGAAATCCCCTGGGCCCTGAGTTTCCTTGCCGGGAACAGCTTCGATACGGAAGTTATCGGCTTAAACGACTTTCCTGAGGAATATTGGCCACCACTCTTCGTTCATACGTTATTCAACGCGATGGTGGGAATCGGCTCCCTTCTCATTTTGCTTTCCCTCATTGCCTACGTATGGAATAAATTATTGAAAAAAGACCGGTTCCCTAAATGGTTGATGTGGTCGTTTGTAGCCGGTGGCCCCCTATCAATCTTAGCCATCGAATTCGGCTGGATATTCGCTTGTACCGGTCGTCAACCTTGGACCATTTACCGCATCCTGAGCACAGAGGATTCGGTTACCACGACGGGAAACTTGGCCGTACTGTTCGTTCTATTCGTTTCGGTTTATGCGATTTTGGCCGTGTCCGTCGTTCTTGTTCTCTTGTACTACTTCAAACGGAATCCGCCTGAAAAAGATATCAACAAAGCGGAAGGAAAGAATAAGGATATTCCTCTATCCACATAACCAGCAAGAATAGGAGGTGAAGTTATGACACAAGCATTGATTGCCATCACGATACTATGGGGATTCGTCTTTATCTATGCCGTCATGGCAACGATGGATTTCGGTGCCGGCTTTTGGTCGATGATCTACATTAATCATGACAAAACAAAAGCAACCAATATCGCCAACCGGTATCTGTCACCAACCTGGGAGGTGACGAATACATTCATCGTTGCCCTGGTAGTCGCAGTCTATAGTATGTTTCCGGGTGCTGCTTATTCACTAGGAACGGTGCTGCTCATCCCGGGAAGTTTAATCCTGCTGCTTCTGGCTCTTAGAAGTGCATTTCTGGTATTCTCTCACGTGGCAGATGATTACAGAAAGCCGCTGACCTATGTAACGGGAATTACAGGCTTGTTGATTCCCGGTCTGCTTATCAGCGTTCTTCCTATCTCTCACGGACCTTACATCGATTTTGAAGACGGACAAACGCTTCTTCTGGGGAAGTTGTTTACGAGTCCCCATGAATATGCCTTCTTCGGATTTGCCGTTGCCAGTACGTTGTTCCTTTCATCTTTACTTCTTGCCGACTACTCCAAAGCTTCCAAGGAATTTGAAGCTTTTAAAGTGTATCGGCGAGATGCCATGATCATCGGTCCAATCTCTGTGGTCATGGCGTTCTTCATTATGTTCACCATGAAAAATGAAGCGTCATGGATTTATGAAAAAATGATGGAAGACCAGATTTTGTTATGGGTCTCCTTAATCGGTTTCCTGATTGCCGGAGGAGCATTATTTCTCCCCACCAACAAAGAGGGCATGAAGGGAATGCCCCGTGTAGCTGTCATCGCCGTGACCTTTCAATATGTACTGGCAAGCTATGTATACGGTAAAGCACACCTGCCCTATATCATCTACCCGGAAGTCACGATCCAGTCCGGATTCACGGATCCCAACTCGTTTAAGGCTGTGTTCATCACCTATATTGTCGGATTCATCATCCTGTTTCCCGGTTTTGTCTACTTTTGGAGCTTGTTTATGAATGATAAACAATACTTGAGGCAAAAAAGTGAATGACTGCACGATAGCTCCGAGACTCTCGGAGCTATTTTTCTTATCATTTGCTTATCCATTCCCTTGGCCTTACACTAACGGTAGAAATTTGATTTGAAAGGATGATCCATTGTGGCACAATCGATTAAAGGTAAAATCGCTTATATTACGGGTGCTGCCCGGGGAATCGGAAAAGCAACGACATTGGAGCTTGCACGAGAAGGAGTTCATGTCGGATTGATCGCCCGTACAGAAAGCACGCTGGAAAAGGTGGCAGAGGAAGCAAGAGCTCTGGGTGTGAAAGCCAATGTGGCTGTAGCTGATATCTCAGATATGGAGCAAGTCGAAGAAGCCATTTCGAAACTAAAAAATGAACTCGGACCAGCCGATATCCTGATCAATAATGCAGGTATTGGAACGTACGGATCTTTTCTGGAAATCAATCCGGCAGATTGGAAGAGAACCTTTGAGGTCAACGTATTTGGAACGTATCACGTGACGCGTGCCGTTCTGCCTCAGCTTATCGAGAAAAACCAGGGAGACATCATCACTATTTCATCCAGCAGCGGATTGAAAGGCACGGCAAAAAGCACGGCTTACAGTGGTTCGAAATTTGCCGTTCAAGGGATGACAGAAGCGTTGATGCAGGAAGTGCGTCCATATAATATCCGTGTCATGACTCTGAACCCAAGCCTGGTGGCAACGGATCTTACCTTTGGGGATAAGCTTGATGAAGCGGACAAAGAAAAATACATGCAGCCGGAGGATTTAGCGGAACATATGGTTTCCCAGCTGAAATTACACCCTCGCATCTTTATCAAGCAGTCTCTTCAATGGGCGACGAATCCATTTTAATAAACATAAGGAAAAGCTCAGATTCAGCTCTGAGCTTTTTTTAAACCTTATCTTTATCTGTGTTGATCCACAAGAATCGGATTGCCATCAGGATCTTCAATCGTGAAACTTGCAGGGCCTTCACTTGACTCATCTGCTTCAGTCAATATTTTTACCCCTTGTTCTTTCAGCTTCTTTTGAAGGTCCCGAATGTCCGTAAATGAATCAAGATTTTCGGCATTTTGGTCCCAACCTGGATTAAAGGTCAGGATGTTCTTGTCAAACATACCTTCGAACAGGCCGATAACAGTACTTCCATTTTTCATGATCAGCCAATTTTGGGCAATTTCCCCTCCCAAAGTTTGAAATCCAAGTTTTTCATAAAATGCTTTTGATTTATGAATGTCTTTAACACTTAAGCTTACAGAAAATGCACCTAGTTTCATAATTCCTCCTTAATAGTAATGAAGTTTATATTCATAGGTTAAGTATAGTTCCGGTTTTGGAAAAATACAACATTCACCATTTTTGTTTATTCACCTGACGCATTAATCTTCTGTATATTTTTCTTTAAGAACATCCGTACCGATCCCGCCTCCTATCATTAAGATCAACGGTCCAAAGTTCCAAATTAACGCATTTCCAATCAAAGGTATATCATAAGCAGTAAATTTATTTACAAGAAAAATCCCTATTTTTGCTAACAAGAAAATAACACCAATTAAAAATAGAAATTCAAACATCGTTTTTAATTTTGGATGCGCCAATTGCTTACTATCCTTGATTACTTTCTCTGTCAATTTCCCATCACCCCTCAACAATTCATCGATTGTCACTCCGAACAGATCACTTACTTTAATGATGATTTCAATGCTGGGATAATTCTGACCAGTCTCCCACTTTGAAACCGATTGCCGACTGACAAAAAGCCTTTCTGCTAATTCTTCCTGAGACCAGCCTCTACTCTTTCTCTCACTTTTCAATTTCTCTCCAAAGACCATTCTACCAATCACCTTTCATCCATCTACCATTCATTATTGCCAATCACTATGTAAAAAGTAAAGATAACTGTGGTTGCAATGCACCGCAACTAGTGGTTGCCACCATTAATCATTCATTCGAACGAGAAATAAGCAGGCTCCAACATGGAACCTGCTTATGGATAAATTCATTTTTTTATCGAGAATAATCACATGTTAAACATTTCTTTACCTATTGTCACATGACCTAGCCGTTTTCTATTCAACTCCACACCTATCCCAGGACCATCCAAGCGTTCCGCCACACCATTTTTCACAACGATGGGAGAGGTAATGATATCTTCTTCCCAATATTTCGAGGAGGAGGATATATCCCCGGGAATCGAGAATCCCTCGAGAGTGGCAAGGGTCAGATTATGGGCGCGGGAAACCCCAAACTCGATCATTCCTCCACACCATACTTTGATGTGATTCTCCTGGCACAACCGGTAGATCTCCAAAGCACTTGTGTACCCTCCGACTCTGCCAAGCTTGATATTGACAACTCCGCAGCTATTTAAATAGATGGCACTCTTCATATCATGTGTAGTTACGATGCTCTCATCCAAACAAATCGGAGTCTGCAACTCTTTTTGTAAAAGAGAGTGTTCTACTAAATCGTCAACTCCCAAAGGTTGTTCGATCATCTCCAGCCCATACTCATCCATTGCCTGTAGTTGGCCTTTGTCTTCAAGAGAGTATGCTGAATTGGCATCAGCCAAAAGCGTAAGAGAAGGAAAATGGTCCCTCAACTCTTTCACAATCTCCACGTCCGCTCCAGGAGAGATTTTCAACTTTATGCGTTGATACCCTTCTTGCACAAGTTCTCCAGCCTGATGAATCATCTCTTTCACAGAGTCGGCCCCTACAACGGCGCCGGCAAGAATTTCAGGACGCGTCCCCCCTATCATCTCCCAGAGAGGAACGCTTTGCTGTCTCGCATAGAGATCCCACAATGCCATTTCAAGTGCAGCCTTCGCCATAGAATTCCCCCTTACCATTTCGAATCTTTTTCCGATTTCTTTAGGGTGTTTAAATGGGTGGCTGTTCATTAAAGGAATTAATATATCTTTGAGCATATGATAGGATGTTTTCACGGTTTCTTCCGTATACCATGGTGTGGAAAAAGCAACTCCCTCTCCCAGTCCAATCAATCCGTCAGCATCCTGAATCTCTACGATGATCCCTTCCCGTTTTTCAACCGTTTGCAGATGTGTCACAAATGGCTTCTTCAAAGGCATCGATATGAAGTGAAGGGTAATGGATTTAATCTTCATCGGCATACAGTCCTTTTTCCCATTGGTCTCTGAGCACTCTTCTCAGCAGCTTGTTCGAGGCATTTCGTGGTAACTCATCTACAAAGATTATTTTTTTCGGCTGTTTATATGATGCCAGATTATCGGAGCAGTAGTTTAAGATCTCTTCTTTTGTAAGACACTCTTTTTTAACGATGAATGCACAGGGAATCTGTCCCCATGTGTCATTTGGAACTCCAACCACCCCGGCATCCTCAACTTCCTCACAGCTCAACAGCACACTTTCAATTTCGGCAGGATACACATTTTCTCCCCCGGAAATGATGAGGTCTGATCGCCGATCCAATACAAATAAGAAACCCTCTTCATCTACAAAGCCGATATCCCCAGTATGAAACCAGCCATCTTCAAAGCTCTTTGCATTCGCTTCCTCTCTTCGGTAATACCCGTTCGTCACATTCGGGCCTTTCACAAGAATTTCACCCTCTTGATTTGCTCGAGCTGCACCCTTTTCATTCTTGATTCTTAATTCTGAAGGAAAGAGTGGTTTACCCGCTGACCCTAGCTTCGTCATACTGTATTCAGGTGATAACGTCACGATTTGAGAAGCTGTTTCTGTCATTCCATATGTTTGAAAGACGGGCACTCCCTTATCCTTACAATCCTGAAGTAAAGAAAGTGGTGCAGGTCCGCCGCCTAGCAGCATACAGCGGAAATTCGGATGATACGTCCGGTTCCCTGCATCGTTCATCAAACGCTGAAGCATATTGCTTACAACCGACATGATCGTGACCCTTCCACTTTCAAGCTCCTGATTGATGGTCTCGACGTCGAAGGTTTCAAATAGTCGTACCTTCATTCCATAAATCACACTTCTCATAAGGATCGAATATCCGCTAATATGAAAGAGCGGAACCGAGCAAAGCCAGGCATCATTTTCACTTATTCCGAGATTCAAAGAAGATCCGGTGGCACTCCACCAATGGTTTCCATACGTTTGAAGAACTCCTTTGGGGGCTCCGGTCGTACCTGATGTGTACATAACCGAGCATGCTTGGTCTAACTGAAAATAATCCCTTACTTTAAAGACTGTAGGGGCTGTTTGCAGCAATTGAGAAAATGGGATTCCATTAACGTGTTTCCCTGAAAAAGACAGCTTCCCCTCAAACTCATCGTCATAAATGACCGTCGATAACTCCATATCCTGTATTTGAAAAGATAATTCATTCGAACTCAGTTTATTGTTTAATAGAACTGTCGTGAATCCAAGCTGTTGAATGGCATGAACGACCAACACAGATTCCACTTTATTTTTAATCATGAGTCCCACAAAAGGATGTGCAGAAGATTTTACTATGGTATGAAGCTGCTCACCGATGTGAATGGATTTTTCCCAGAGCTCTCCGAAAGTATATTCCACATCGCCATTACTTATTGCCATCCGATCAGGGGTTAAGAACGCTCTTTGTTTTAGCCAATTTGGCAGTTGCTGTGTAGTCATCCTGTCATTCCCATTCCTTTCTTGTTTGTGCTCTTTAAAACCATTATAAAAAAAAGCCTGACGAATCCGCAAAGATTCATCAGGCCACCTTAGATCAAGGGAAACGAGGGAATTGTCCAAAGTCCGGTTTGCGCTTTTCTTTAAATGCGTCGCGGCCTTCCTTGGCTTCTTCCGTTGTGTAGTATAGAAGTGTAGCGTCTCCTGCAAGTTGTTGCAGACCCGCTAATCCATCTGTATCTGCGTTGAATGACGCTTTTAAGAAACGAAGGGCAGTCGGACTTTTCTCCAGCATTTCTGATGCCCACTGAACTGTTTCCGCTTCAAGCTGCTCATATGGAACGACTGTATTGACAAGACCCATTTCAAGCGCTTCTTGTGCATTGTATTGACGGCACAGGTACCAGATTTCTTTTGCTTTCTTGTGACCGACGATGCGTGCAAGATATCCTGCACCGTATCCTGCGTCAAAGCTACCTACCTTAGGACCAGTTTGTCCGAAGATTGCATTGTCAGCAGCAATCGTAATATCACATACGACATGAAGGACATGTCCTCCTCCGATGGCATAACCTGCTACCATTGCGATGACCGGCTTAGGGATCACTCGGATCAGACGTTGTAAGTCCAGTACATTCAGTCGCGGAATTTCATCTTCCCCGACGTAACCGCCATGTCCTCGTACTCTTTGGTCTCCCCCTGAACAGAATGCCTTTTCTCCAGCACCTGTTAAAACGATGACACCGACCTTGGAATCGTCACGTGCATAAGCAAATGCATCGATTAATTCCATTACAGTTTTAGGACGAAAAGCGTTGCGAACTTCTGGTCGATTGATCGTGATTTTAGCGATCCCATTGTATGTTTCGTACAAAATATCTTCGTAGTTTCTTTCTGAAACCCATTCAAAAGCCATTGGTTTGTTCCTCCTTTATGTAGTTAACAGTAGATCCTCTATTATTGTACCAAACTTTCGCGGTTCTTCCACATGAATTGCATGACCTGTGTTAGAAATTGTCATGATTTGAAAGTCCGGATTGAGTTCTTTCATTTCTTCCGCAATATGAACAAACTTATGATCCAGCTCACCTACAAGTAAATGGACTGGAAGAGAGAGCTCTCCCAGCTTGTCCCACCATGAGGCTTGAGCCCCTGTCCCCATTCCTTTTAAGCTATTGGATAAGCCTAAAGGAGACTGCCCAAGTCGCTGCTTACGAATCTCGGCACGCTCATCTTCAGTAAGTCTTTTTTGAGAAGCAAACAAAGGGATCTCCTCCCAAAAGTCGACAAAGGCTTCCATTCCTTCTCTCATGATCCGGTCGGCTAACGCATGGTCTTTTTTCCGCCGTTCCACTCTCTCTTCACCCGTTTTCAATCCGGGAGAGGCACTTTCAAGAATCAACGTCTTCACCTTTTGAGGATAGCTCATGGTGAAGTGAAGGGCCGTCCGACCTCCCATGGAATAGCCGATCACGATCGCCTCGTCTACTTCAAGTGCAGACAAAATGGTATCAAGATCATTAGATACATGACCCATTGTATATCTTGATGGATCTTCAGGGGAATCTGTGCGGCCATGACCAATCAAATCGATGCTTATGCACCTATAGGCAATAGATAACTGATCGGTGATTCGTGACCAAGTCGTCGTATCCCCGGTAAAACCATGAAGAAAAACCAAAGGTTCCCCTTCTCCTTTAACTTCTACAAAATAGCGAATATCATTCACTTGCAGGATCAATGATTTTCACCCTTATACTTCTTCATCATTTCCCGGGAAACAAAATTCCACAAATTGCGATGATTTGCTACATTTTCATCACGGTTCGTCATCACTTCGATGATCTTTAAGCCTTTTCTGTTCTGTGCTTCCGTTACAGCATGGGCAAATTCTTCTTCTGATTCCACTCGGAAATAACCCGCTTTGTAAAGCTTGGCTGCATGGGAAAAATCCAGATCCATCGGCGTGCCGAAAAGATCTTCAAAGTATTCACCTTCACTCGCTTGCGGAAGGTAGGAAAAGATTCCCCCACCATTATTATTAAGGACCACGATGGTCAGATTCAGCTTATATTTTTTCCCAACGAGAAGTCCGTTTAAATCGTGGAAGAAAGCAAGATCCCCAATCAAAAGATACATGGAATCCGAGCAGGTGCTCATCCCAAGTGCTGTCGACACCACTCCATCAATTCCGTTCGCTCCCCGATTGGCATAGATACCGATTGACCGATCATTACTAAAGAAAAACGTATCGACGTCCCGTATCGGCATGCTGTTGCTGACAAATACATTCGATTTTTCAGGCAGGTGTTGAATAAGTTCACTTACTGCCATTCCTTCATCCCAAGAATGATGACCTTTTAGAAGCAGTTCCTTTGTGGAAAGATTCACATTCTTCCAGTGATTGATCCAATCATGAGAACCATCACGGCTTGCTTCATTGATCATGCTTTGACAGAATAAGCCCTCATCACAATAGATGTATTCCGTCCCTTTCGATATGGGATCCTGCCACTCTTCACCCGGACTCACGATCCAGTATGGGATTTCTGAAAGACTTTTCAGAAACAACATGAGAGGTTTTGATACAGGCATGGCTCCGAAACGAATCACGATTTCAGGATGCAGGCTCTCCTTTACTCCATCAATCTTCAAGAACGTATCATAGGTGTCGATAATTTGTGCCTTCGAATGAGAACCACTTCTCATTTGGGAGAGGGGGTCGGCTGCGATTGGAAAACCGAATTGCTCACTAAATTCAACGATGTAGTCAATCGAATCACTATTCAGCCCAGGCCCGCATATAATAAGACCTCTCTCTTTACTTCGAAGTATCCCTTGAAGCTCTTGAGAGACAGAGGGGGACAGGCTCCTCTCTCCGTGAAGGACCCTTTTTGCTTTAGAACCTGTTGAATAAGAAACGTTCTTTAAATCAGGAATTAACGGTTCCCTGAATGGAAAGTTAAAGTGAACGGGTCCTTTCGGTTCTCCTATTGAAAGTCCTATTCCTCTGGATGCTGAAGATCTTGCATATTCAAGCATGGACGGACTGTTTTCCGGCAGTGCCATATCCACTGTCCATTTTACATGTTTGCCATATAGATCCAGCTGATCAATTGCTTGAGGGGCACCTACCTCCCGCAGTTCATGGGGACGATCAGCCGTCAGCACGAGCAATGGCACTTTCGCGTACCGTGCTTCAATAATCGCTGGATAATAATTAGCTGCTGCCGTTCCGGATGTACAGAGGATGGCGACCGGCTTTTTCTTTGCTTTCGCAACCCCTAAAGCAAAAAAAGCAGCAGAACGTTCATCTACATTAGTGTACGTTTTCACTTCAGGATGATGGGCGAATAACAAAGCCAAAGGAGTAGAACGGGAGCCAGGGCTAATGACTACTTCGTCTACTCCATTTCCAACCAATTCTTCAATAAATGCCGCTAAATAATGAGTTAACTTCTGCTGATGTTCATCAATCATGTACTTTTCCCCCTAATGCTCTTAGCATCGGTCGAAATTTCATTTGTGTTTCTTTAAATTCACTTTCAGGTTCGGAGTCAGCTACAATTCCACACCCTGCATATAAATAGGCCTTATCTCCCTGAAGAAGACCTGAGCGAAGGGCAACGGCATACTCCCCATTTCCATAGGCATCGATCCAGCCTACTGGGCCAGCATATAATCCGCGATCCATCTCTTCCTCTTCCCTGATTACGTGCAATGCTTTATCCCTCGGAACTCCACCTAATGCAGGAGTCGGGTGTAATTTTTCCACCAATTCCAATAGGGATGTATGTTCAGATGCCTGTCCAGTGACAGGAGTATATAAATGCTGAATATCTTTCAGCTTCATCAATTGAGGCGATGATGGGATCGTCAACGACTCGCAGTAAGGTGCAAGAGCCTCATGGATGCTTTCAACAACAAGCTGATGCTCGTAACGGTTCTTCTCATCCTGGAGGAGCTCCGTTCCCAGTTTCTCGTCGTTTTCCAGCGTATCCCCGCGTGCAATGGATCCTGCTAAACAGGTGGAAAGAACATCATCTCCTGTTTTCTTGACAAGTCGTTCAGGTGTGGCCCCAATAAAACAGCTTTCTTCCCTTTCAAAGCTGAAAACAAAGCTGTCCGGCTGCTGCTTCCACAAATTATCCAATACAAAGTCAGATGACACTTTCGTATCAAACGCCACTTCACATTTTCTGGCAAGCACTACTTTATCCATCTCACCCTGTTTTAAACGATTCACCACATTTTGAACAGAATCCTTCCATTCTTGAGGCTTCATATCCCTATTTTGCAGCCATCGGGGCTGTTCAGGAATAATTGGCATCCCCGCGTTTTCAAGAAGCTCATCTTTGATCCTGAAAAGGTCATGAAATAAACTTTCTTCCGACTCTTCCGGATGACAAATAAAATTCATCGTTAAATAATTGGTTTTCCCCGGCTTTGTCAGCATAAACATCGGTAATTGAAACGTACCGTTCGAAAATGGCTCCCACTCTTCCCCGATATCATTAAGCGGATCAAAGCTGAAGCCCCCAAATAACAAAGGTCCTGTGCCTGTCCATTCTTCCCCGGTCACAATCACTGACTCTTCAATTAAGCGCTTCCACTCTTTCTCAACCGTAAAAAATCGGTCATTTATATCATTTGCAGACATGATATGAGCTGCTCCAAGCCCTACCAGCGAGATGGTATGATCACGGTCCTTCCATAAAAAACGCTCTCCGATAAAAGAGCTTCCTCCATAATAAAAAGAAAGAGGATCCACTGCATCTACTTCCTCCACTATGCTGAGAAGGACGGGGTGATGTATTTGTTTAGCCTTCATTTTGGCTGTATCATATGCTTTTTCAATTTTGGTTTTATGAATGGTAACCAATTGAATTCCCCCAAACAAAATCACGTACGATATTCAAACTTATTATAAGATACACCTGTCTTTAAGGTGTGTCAACGAAGTTTAAGACATGATACATTTTTTATCCTTATTATATAATAAACCCTTTTTCCCCTTTTGAGAAACCAAAAGCGTTGTAAAAGTACTCAATTACTGGAAAATAGCACCTTCACGGATTTTGAGAAAATCATTGACAGTCCACTTCCCTTTACCTACACTTTAATCTGTAAAGGAATTGTAATGTCTTCTGAAAATTCCTTATTGCGTAAGGGAGAGAGTATGATGGAACAACAAGCATCCAATGTTTTGGAATCAGATAAAGGGTGGAAAATCTGGTGGCAGCTAACAAGGCCGCACACTCTAACAGCAGCATTTGTACCTGTTTTACTAGGCACTGTTCTTGCACTTCAATTTACTGCAGTAAACGTACCATTATTTGCAGCCATGCTTATTGCATGCTTGCTTATCCAGGCTGCTACCAATATGTTCAACGAGTATTATGACTATAAGCGTGGCCTGGATACAGAGCATTCTGTAGGTATCGGGGGAGCAATTGTCCGGAACGGGGTCAAACCCTCCACGGTCATTAACTTGGCCTTTACACTGTACGGAATTGCCCTTTTATTAGGAATTTATATTTGTTTTTATAGCACATGGTGGCTGGCACTCATAGGTATAGTGTGCATGGCAGCGGGGTACTTTTATACTGGAGGACCTATGCCAATTGCTTACACGCCTTTTGGAGAAATCGTCGCAGGATTCTTTATGGGACTCGTGATCATTCTCATATCGTTTTACATTCAAACTGGATATATCAATGGTGACAGTATCCTATTGTCTGTCCCCGTATCCATTTTAGTCGGCGCCATTCTATTAGCGAATAACATCCGCGACCTGGACGGTGATAAAGAAAACGGCCGTAAAACCATCGCCATTCTTCTAGGTAGAAAAGGTGCGATCTTCCTCTTGGGCGGCATGTTTGTTGTATCCTATGGCTGGATCATCGGGCTGGTCCTTGCCGGCGTTTCATCTCCTTGGCTGTTCGTTGCCTTTCTCAGTATCCCGAAAGCCGTCAAGGCCACGACAGGATTCATCGGGAAATCACAGCCAATCGAAATGATGCCCGCCATGAAAGCCACCGCACAAACAAACACCATCTTTGGATTCCTATTATCCATCGGACTATTACTTGCATATATGCTTTAAAAAACGTGAGTCGACTCTTCATTTAGGGTTCGACTCTTTTTTATATGCTCTTTTTACAATGCTTGTTATATTTCCTGGAGGAGCTAAATCTTATAAAAACAGTAACGGTTCGATAGTGGATTGAGTGCCAGAACTAAGCAGCGACACAAAACACTGTAAGAAAAATACTTTCATCAAAATTGACCATTATACACATTGAAAAATATACTTTTTCAAATATATGGTGATTTCAATAATTAAAGTAGGGACTTATGCACATAAAGTTGATTGGAGCGGAAGATGCTCGACTCCTGCGGGAATAGCGGGAAAGTTGAGACCCCGCAGGGCAAAGCCCGAGGAGGCTCAACTCACGCCCCGCGGAAAGCGAGCATCTGGAGCGGAAATCAGCAACCGCTCGCTAATTGAAAAAGCAACATAGTTTATGAAATCAACCTTTTATGTTTTAACAACCCCACTTTCGGATAAAGTATGGTTAGTACATTTTTTAAGCGAACATAATGAAGGATGTGAAGAAATTGCTAACAGACAGCCAAAAACAGACACTAAAACAAGAATTGGTTCAACAGGAAAAACAGTTACAAGAACATTTACATCAGGACTTAGATAATCTTCACCATACAAATGAACGTGATAACTCAGGTGAACTCTCCCTTTACGATAATCATCCTGCCGACATGGGAACAGAGCTATATGAACGGGAGAAGGATTTCGCCATAGATGATCACGCCAAACTGGAACTAAATAAAATTCACAGTGCCCTGCAGGCGATCGAACAAGGAACATATGGACAATGTAAAGAATGCGGTCAGGAAATTCCTTATGAGCGTTTGGAAGTCATTCCGACGACGCTCTATTGTAAAGACCATTCACCGGAACAATCTACCCCCCAGGATAGACCAGTAGAGGAAGATGTGTTGCAGCCGCCTGTTGATAATGAATTCAGGCACGAAACAGACGGGAATGTCCGGGATGACCATGACAGCTTTCAGGAAGTAGGCCGCTTCGGCACATCCGAAACCCCTTCTGACTTCGAAGGTGATTATGAAGACTATTCCGAATTGTATCAGGATGAAGACACATCAGAAGGTTTTACAGAGGATTTCGAATCCTTTGTCGGAACCGACATGGAAGGCTCCAACCGCAAGGCATATCCTTCGAAAACCCATGAAGAATACGAAGATATGCTGGATGAAAACAATATGGAATCCACATTAGGTGACATTCCGTATAAAGATGGCGACAGTTACATTTCTGATAAGAAGAAATAATTATAAAAAGCTTGGGGAAACTTTCCCCAAGCTTTTCTCTACTTAATTAAACTGCCCTGTGCAATGCCCCAGATGTCCTTCGCATACTGCTCAATCGTCCGATCACTCGAGAAATAGCCGGAGTTAGCAATATTCTGCAAGCACATTCTTGACCAATGCTCTTTATTTTCATACGCTTTTCCTGCTTGTTCTTGAGCCCTGACATAAGAGTCGAAATCCCTCAGGACAAAGAATTGATCATTTTCCGTCAATAAGGAGTCATAAATGGTTTCAAAATGGTCACCAGCATCAGGCAGTGTATCGTCGATCAATTGATTCAACACCCTCTTAATGCGGGTATCATAGTGAAAATACTCCATTGCATAATATCCACCGTTATGCTGATATTTCATCACTTCATCAGCTGTTAAACCAAATATAAAAATATTCTCTTTTCCTACTTGCTCAAGAATCTCAATATTCGCCCCGTCCAATGTTCCAATCGTCAAGGCTCCGTTCATCATGAACTTCATATTCCCTGTACCGGAGGCTTCTTTGCTGGCAGTTGAAATCTGTTCCGACAAATCAGCTGCGGGAATGATTTCTTCAGCTAGTGATACCCGGTAATTTTCCAGGAATACGACTTTAATCCGCCCTTTTACAAGGGGGTGGTCATTCACCAGATCTGCTACAGAATGAATCAACTTAATGATTTTCTTCGCATAGTAGTAACCCGGGGATGCTTTAGCTCCAAAAATGAACGTTCGCGGATGAAAATCAAAGCTTGGATCTTCCACACACCGATTAAAAAGGTGAAGAATGTGTAAAACATTCATGAGCTGTCGTTTATACGCATGCAGCCGCTTCACTTGAATGTCAAATATCGAAGTAGGATCCACGACGATTCCATTGCTTTCAAATATTCGATCTGCAAGCTTCCGTTTATTTTCCTGTTTTACATCATACAGGTCCTTAAGAAACGCTGTATCGTGATGATACTCTTTCAAGTCCGCCAACTTACCCGGATCTTTAATCCACCTATCCCCGATGGAAGAGGATATCAGATTCGACAGGGAAGGATTGCTATTCAATAGCCATCTTCTATGTGTAATTCCATTTGTCTTACTATTAAATTTATCAGGATAATATTGATAGAATAAGTTCATTTCTCTTAGCTTTAAGATTTCAGTATGAATCTTTGCCACACCATTTACACTAAAGCTTCCTACAATCGCCAGATGAGCCATTTTCACTTCATCATGGGAGATGATCGCCATATCCTCTATCCGCTTCCAATCACCGGGATACTCCTTCCACAACTCCTGACAGAATCGCTCGTTGATCTCATTCACGATCATATGGATGCGAGGGAGCAGGGGTTGGAAAATACGGATCGGCCATCTTTCCAATGCTTCTGATAGAGTCGTATGATTCGTATAGGCAAATGTATTCGTCGTGATTTTCCACGCTTCTTCCCATTCAAAGGAATATTCATCAAGAAGGACCCTCATCAGTTCTGGTATCGCGAGGACAGGATGAGTATCATTGATATGGATTGAAATGTTTTCATGAAGCTCCTTCAAATCCCCGTTACGATACAGGTAGGAATCAAGAATAGAACGGATGCTTGCCGATACCAGGAAGTATTGCTGTTTCAAGCGCAGGATTTTCCCTTCCTCATGTGTATCGTCAGGATAAAGAAATTCAGTGATCGCTTCCGTATCACGCTTGTATTTCATCATATCTTTCCCGGCTTTATAGGCAGCAGGTTCAGCACTCCATAATCGCAGAGTATTGACCGTCGACGTTTCATATCCCACAACAGGCATATCATAAGGAACAGCGGCTACTACTTCTGCATCCACATGTCGAAACTTCAATACATCATTTTCTGTATAGGACTCCACCTTCCCCCAGAAAGGTACTTCGACGGTAAGATCTGACTTTCGAACTTCCCATACATGTCCATGACGCAGCCACTGCTCCGGAAGCTCCATCTGAAAACCGTTGACAATCTTTTGTTCAAATAATCCATGCTTGTACCGGATCCCATAGCCGTGTCCAGGTAAATTAAGGGAAGCCAATGAGTCCAGGAAACATGCGGCCAAACGTCCCAGACCACCGTTTCCAAGTCCCGCATCGTGCTCAACCTCTTCCATTTCAGCAAGGTCTATTCCCAGGTCCTTCAATCCCTTATCCACAATATCGTAGATTCCTAAATTCATCAGGTTCTGGCGAAGCAGGCGTCCCAAGAGAAATTCAATCGATAAGTAATACACCTGCTTTTGTTTACTGAACCGGTACTGCTCATTCGTATGAATCCAGTTCATCGAGATGTATTCCCGTATAAGATGACCTAATGTAAAAAATTGATCCTGACTGGTAGATTCAGGAAACGTCTTTCCATACATCATTTCAAGCTTCTTCAGAAACATTTCTTTAAATTCAATTGGATCAGAAAACATGGCTTTCACTCCTTGATACCAGGTCAGCATATAGTTGATTATACTTAAAGGCCGATTGGGCCCAACTATAATCTTTATTCATTGCAGTTCGTACAATATGATTCCATGTTTCCGGATCTTCGTAGAAATACGATAGAGCTCTTCGATAAGTGTAGAGCATATCGTGAGCATTAAAGTTCTTAAACGAAAAGCCGTTCCCTGTCTTCGTTTCTTCATTATAGGATTCAACCGTATCGTTCAATCCGCCGGTCTCCCGGACAAGTGGCAGGGCTCCATATCTCATGGCAATCAATTGACCCAGTCCGCACGGCTCGAACTTAGAAGGCATCAGGAATATATCACTGGCAGAATAGATCTGTTTTGCCAGTTCCTCATTAAATCCGATTTGCACTCTGACCTTATCCGGATACGTCCATTCCATTTCCCTGAAGAACTGTTCAAACTCCCAATCCCCTGTTCCCAACAGGATAAACTGAACATTTTCCTGAATCATTTCATGAAAGACACCCCTGACCAGTTCAAGCCCCTTTTGGTTCGTTAACCTTGAAATGATGGATACAAGGGGGATTCCTTCGTCCTCTTCCAATCCAAGACTTTTTTGCAGATGGCGCTTTGCCTGCTTCTTTCCATGAAGGTTGCCGCTGAAATAAGGAAACTCTCCCTCATCGGGATTGTACACTTCATCGTCGATTCCATTGAGGATCCCTAATAATTGGTTATACCGTTGACCAAGGATATTATGAAGCTTTTCTCCATAGTAAGGCGTGAGGATTTCCTCTTTATATGTAGGACTCACAGTTGTGACAAAATCCGATGAAATGAGCGCCCCTTTCATGAAATTGATGTTTCCATAAAACTCAAGGTATTCATGATGAAAATACCTCTCGGAGATGCCTAACAGGTCAGTCATCACCTGTTTAGGGTAAATCCCTTGAAATTGCAGGTTATGAATGGTGAACACGCTGCGGATAAATGAATAGCCCGGTCTCTCCTGATACTCGCTTCTCAACAAGAACGGAATCATGCCGGTGTGCCAGTCATGACAATGAATCACATCCGGATAAAAATCAAGGACAGCGATACTTTCCAAGACAGCTCTTGTAAAGTACGCGAATCGCTCCCCATCATCAAAATATCCGTACAGACGATCCCGATTAAAATAGTATTCATTGTCGACAAAATAATACGTTACTCCACTTTCGGTGTACTCTTCAATCCCACAATACTGATTTCGCCAGCCGACTGACACGAAAAACTCTTTCTTTCGTTTCATTTTCGAACGAAATTCATGGGGGATTCCACCGTATTTAGGCAAAATCACCCTGACATCCGTCCCTAAACTTCTTAACTCCTTAGGCAGGGCGCCTGCAACGTCCGCTAAGCCTCCAGATTTAATAAAAGGGACACACTCGGATACTACAAATAACACTTTCACGAATTCATCAGCGCTCCTTGAATCATTCCCTTGCGAATGACTATTGGGTTGTTTGGATCTCCGATAAGCTTTACGCCATCCTCGATTTTCACATCTTTATCCAAGATCACATTCTCTAGTACACAGTTATCTCCAATTTGGCTCTTCTGCATAATGATGCTGCCCGAAATCGTTGTGTTTTTTCCAACCTTCACCGCTCTGAACATCGTAGAATTCTTCACTTGGCCTTCGATGAAGCATCCATTGGCGATGATGCTATTTTTCACACTTGCAGCTGATGTGTAGCGTGTAGGCGGCTCATCCTTCACCTTTGTATAGATTGGCATATCCTTCTTGAACAGCTCTTTCCAATAAGATAAGTTCATTAGCTTCATGCTGGCATCATAGTATTCTTCAATGCAATCAATCGTCTGAACAAATCCATCATGCTCATAGCCGCACACCTTAAAGCCGCTATCCATGTCCTCCACGACATCCTGCATACATGTATATCCTGTTTCACGTCGTTTTTGGATCAAATCAATGAGTGTACCCGTTTTCACCAAATACATGTCTAAAGAGTTTCCATTATGACGCATTTCCGTTATATCACAGCCGATTCGTATATGGCGTTCAAGGACCGGTTGGTAGTCAATATTACATAGAGTAAAGCAATTGCTGATCAAGGCGTATTCCTGTGTGCTTCGATTAAAATAGTCCAGGTGATGAGCGAAGTGATTAAATGACCCCACACCCTCTTCACTTGATTCCAAGCCTGGTGCCGGGAAGAAAAACAACCCATCACGCTTTCGGTTCAGATCCCAGTTCTTCCCCGATCCAAGATGATCCATAAGGGAACGGTATTGAAACTTAGGGAAGATGGCAACGGAACCAATATCTGAATTCACCATATTGGAGAGTACAAAGTCGATCAGGCGGTATCTGCCCGCAATCGGAAGGGCCGCTAATGAACGATGTAACAGTAAATCCTCTAACGAATCATAGTAACTAGTAGCATCAATAACTCCAAGCATAGTATTTTTCAAAACACTTCCTCCTCTTATGTTGTAATGTGGTCTTCAACCTTACACTTTTTCTTGTTCCAGTAGTGTTTCAATGAATGATTCCGTAACCAAAATGATTTCATCCGAACCTTCTTCCGGCATAATGCATAAGCCGCTCGGAACCTTGACATTCGACGGTACGATCGCCTGCTCGATATAGGCGTTTTCCCCAATGACAGCATCCGGCATAATGACTGAGCGACTGACATGTGCTCCCTTTTTCACGGTGGTTCCTTGGAACAGGACGGACTTGCGAATGGTACCCTCAATCGTACAACCTTCATTCACAAGAGATCCTTCCACAGAAGCTTCTTCAGAAATATATTGAGGCGGCTCATTTGGATTAACCGAATACACTCTCCAATCGTAATCGAACAGATTCAGCTCATTTTCCTCATCAATCAAGTCCATATTGGCTTCCCATAGGCTCTTAACCGTCCCTACATCTTTCCAATACCCTTTAAACGGATAAGCCATCAGCTTCTTCTTCTCATCAAGCAGCAAAGGGATGACATCCTTTCCAAAGTCATGGCTGGAATCAGGATTACGCTCATCCATCTCCAAGTAATCTTTAAGCACTGAATAATTGAAGATATAGATACCCATCGAAGCTAGATTACTCTTAGGAAAAGCCGGTTTTTCCTCGAACTCTGTGATTCTCATTTCCTCATTCGTGTTCATAAGACCGAACCTGCTTGCCTCATCCCAGCCTACTTCAACTACAGAAATCGAGACATCCGCTTTCTTCTCAATGTGATAATCAAGCATTTTGCTGTAATCCATCTTGTAAATGTGATCTCCAGATAGAATCAGTACATATTCAGGATCATATTGCTCAAGATAATTCATATTTTGATAGATTGCACTGGCCGTTCCCGTATACCAGCGCATCTCTGATGATTCCGCATAAGGCGGCAGTACGGTCACTCCACCATTTTTACGATCAAGATCCCATGCACTTCCAATTCCGATATAAGAATTCAGTACTAAAGGTTGGTACTGAGTAAGGACCCCTACCGTATCAATCCCGGAGTTAGTACAATTGCTCAATGTGAAATCAATAATGCGGTATTTCCCTCCAAACGGTACGGCTGGTTTTGCCAGGCTCTTTGTCAATGAGCTTAACCGGCTCCCTTTTCCACCTGCTAATAACATCGCTACACATCTACCTTTTCCCATCCTTTTCTCTCCCCTTTCAATCTATTGGTTTTAAATAAACGGCTGCGTATGGCGGGATCGTCATTTCCACATATCCATCTCTTCCATGGTACGGCTCATTGTGTACAGTTAGAGGCAACGGATTCACCTGATGAGATCCACCAAATCGTTCATCATCGCTATTCCAAATTTCTTCATAAGAAGAAACCTTATTTACACCCACCTTATAGTGGTGATACACATGAGGGCTGAAATTACAGATCACTACAAGATGATCCCCTTTCTCTTTCCCATTTCTGATAAAAGAGAAAATCTGCTGCTCTCTATTATCCACATCCACCCATTCAAATCCTTCTGAACGATGATCCATTTGGAATAATGGTTCAGCACCTTTATATAAATGCATAAGCTCTTTAAAATATGAATTGAATTTGTGATGAAATTCGTAATCCAATAAGTGCCAATCCAGCTCCTCTAAATCCTTCCACTCTGAAAACGGTGCAAGTTCACTTCCCATAAACAGAAGCTTCTTACCCGGATGAGCCATCATATAGCTCAGTAGCAGCCTGTATTGAGCGAATTTCTGCCAGTAATCACCGGGCATTTTATTCAATAATGACTTCTTCCCATGTACCACCTCGTCATGGGAAAACGGAAGCACATAATTCTCTGAATACGCATATAACAACGAAAATGTTATAAGAGAATGTACATGTCTCCTTTCAGACGTATCTGTTTCCATATATTTAAGGACGTCATTCATCCATCCCATATTCCACTTATAATTAAAGCCAAGTCCTCCATAGTGGACAGGGGACGTCACCTGTGGCCAGTCTGTAGAATCCTCTGCTATCATCAATATCGAAGAGTCATACTCAAAAACAGCCTTATTCAAATTTTTCAGAAACTGTAAGGCTCCCTCATTAGGAGCGAGCTCTCCCTGGTTTGCCCAATAAATAATATTGGCCACTGCATCAATCCGGAAACCATCAATATGATATAGATCCATCCAGAAACGTGCATTCGAAATCAGGAAGCTTCTCACTTCCCCCTTGCCTAAATCAAAATTTGCCGTTCCCCACGTATAATTCTCACGGTCCCGTTCCTCTCCATACTCATAAGCAAACGAACCATCAAATTCATATAACCCGTGGGCATCTTTACAAAAATGACCCGGGACCCAATCCAGAATCACGCCAATATTATGTAAATGACATTCATTTACGAACGCCATCAATTCATGAGGTGAGCCGTAGCGACTAGTCGGAGAATAATAACCAGTACCTTGATACCCCCAAGAACGATCAAACGGATGCTCCGTGACAGGCAGCAACTCAATATGTGTGAATCCTTGTTCTTTCACATGGGGAATTAATTGCTGAGCTAATTCCTTATAAGAAAGAAACTTACCCGCTTTCTTCTTCCATGTGCCCAAATGCACTTCATAAATCGCCATAGGCTTGTCATAGACCGTCGAACTGGCTCGATCCTCCAGCCACTTCTCATCCTCCCAAGAAAATCCCTGCAGCTCATACACCACGCTTGCAGTATTTGGACGCCTCTCAGAAGCAAACCCATATGGATCCGCCTTCAGCTTCTTCAACCCTGATTGAGTGGTAATCTCGTACTTATACGTTTCACCCGAAAGATTCCCATCAATGCGAATGGTCCATAAACCTTCGTTATTCCGCCGTGTAAGTTCATACCCTGCTCCATTCCAATGATTAAACGATCCAACTAATGAAACATGTCTTGCTTTCGGTGCCCAAACGCAAAATTCTGTATAGGTCCCAGTGGAATCTCTTCTCACATGTGAACCCATAAACTGATAGGCCTGCTGTAAATTTCCCTCATGAAACAAAAAAACATCATAATCTGATATGGTCATTGCGTTCATCATCTCACCTACATTTTTCAATCTACTTACTATTTTCTTTCAACTTCATCAAAATCCTCTTTATAATCGTCGCTCAATTACGACAATTTCCTACATGCATATGATAAAACGGTTCTCTTTTGGGAATTATTACTAAATGATAAGGTTTACATTGGAAGAACATAGGGGAAACGTGTTGAATTCATAGCGGAATTTGTCGAAAGTTTTTAAATGAAAAATAGTGAAATTAGCGGGAAATGCAGAAGGATTACGGTATTTTGTATCGTTTTTGGCTAGTTGTGAGAAGGATGGCGGTGTCGAATGGAGGAGCGATTAGGAATGGATGATCAATCTGGCAGTTGCTGCATGCTTAGGAAAGATGAAACCTGTTTTAATGGACAATAAAGAAGAAATCATTCATGAGGGTTACTGAATACTTTAAGAAGATTAATAGGGAGATTAAGAGGTAGTTGATGTATTTTATTCTTCGAGGACCTGTTCTCTCATATCCTCCGTTTGTTGTATTGAAAAATTAGAGCTGAAAAGAAGAGGGTAGAAGTTGATAATAAAGTGATCAAAGTCGATAATATATGTTGGAAAGTCGATAATATATGTTGGAAAGTCGATAATAAAGCGAGCAATGTCGATAATATATCCCTCTTACAGAAGTAGTAACATGCTTTCTTATGTAAAACCGCAATTATAGTCCCAATCCCGACTACATTTTCAATTAAATTGCTTCATTTAGTTGTGTTATTAGTTTATTTTTAATAAAATGACCACCCATTCTACTTTGTATAACAAAAAAAGACTATCAAAAATGATAGTCTTTTTTCAGATGACCCATACGGGATTCGAACCCGTGTTACCGCCGTGAAAGGGCGGTGTCTTAACCGCTTGACCAATGGGCCATAATATGGCGGAGAAGGAGGGATTTGAACCCTCGCGCCGGTTGCCCGACCTACACCCTTAGCAGGGGCGCCTCTTCAGCCACTTGAGTACTTCCCCATATGATTGGCTCCGCAGGCAAGATTCGAACTTGCGACCGATCGGTTAACAGCCGATAGCTCTACCACTGAGCTACTGCGGAATAATGAAATGGTGGGCCTAAGTGGACTCGAACCACCGACCTCACGCTTATCAGGCGTGCGCTCTAACCAGCTGAGCTATAGGCCCATTAAGAGTAATAATTGGAGCGGGTGAAGGGAATCGAACCCTCATCATCAGCTTGGAAGGCTGAGGTTTTACCACTAAACTACACCCGCACGATTTATATAAGAGAATATGGGGCGACTGATGGGAATCGAACCCACGAATGCCTGAACCACAATCAGGTGCGTTAACCACTTCGCCACAATCGCCATAATGTCTTCAAATAGAAAATGGTGGCTCAGGACGGAATCGAACCGCCGACACATGGATTTTCAGTCCATTGCTCTACCAACTGAGCTACTGAGCCTTACTTGAAGTAAAGTATTCAATTATGAACCATCATCTTATAAAAAGAAAATGGCGGTCCGGACGGGACTCGAACCCGCGACCTCCTGCGTGACAGGCAGGCATTCTAACCAACTGAACTACCGGACCAAAGCTTTTTGCGTAAGCAAAATAGGTTTCATTACCTTGACGTTAGTCAAAATAACTATCCATGCGTGACTCATAAAGGATTATTGATAACCCTTTATAAAACCGAGTCAAAAATGGTATTGCGGGGACAGGATTTGAACCTGCGACCTTCGGGTTATGAGCCCGACGAGCTACCGAACTGCTCCACCCCGCGACGATATAAGATTTAAAGAGAAAATGGAGGAGGAAAGGGGATTCGAACCCCTGCGGGCTTTGACACCCCTGTCGGTTTTCAAGACCGATCCCTTCAGCCGGACTTGGGTATTCCTCCGTATTGAAATGGTACTTGGTGGACCTTGTAGGACTCGAACCTACGACCGGACGGTTATGAGCCGTCTGCTCTAACCAACTGAGCTAAAGGTCCCTATTGGTAGCGGCGGAGGGGATCGAACCCCCGACCTCACGGGTATGAACCGTACGCTCTAGCCAGCTGAGCTACACCGCCAAGATACATTTTTTATCAAATTAATTGATAGATGATTTCTCGAAAATCAATGTTGATTCTGCTTTCACAGAAAAATTGGTGGAGCCTAGCGGGATCGAACCGCTGACCTCCTGCGTGCAAAGCAGGCGCTCTCCCAGCTGAGCTAAGGCCCCAAGAAGTGGTCGGGAAGACAGGATTCGAACCTGCGACCCCTTGGTCCCAAACCAAGTGCTCTACCAAGCTGAGCTACTTCCCGATAATATGGCGCGCCCGAGAGGAGTCGAACCCCTAACCTTTTGATCCGTAGTCAAACGCTCTATCCAATTGAGCTACGGGCGCATAATTTTATTATTTTTCCTTATCTGCTGGTGCAAATCAAGGAAAGATTTTTTGCTAGCGCAAAAATCTTTGGTGCCGAGGACCGGAATCGAACCGGTACGGTAGTCACCTACCGCAGGATTTTAAGTCCTGTGCGTCTGCCAGTTCCGCCACCCCGGCATAAAATCTTCTGGAGCGGAAGACGGGATTCGAACCCGCGACCCCCACCTTGGCAAGGTGGTGTTCTACCACTGAACTACTTCCGCAAAATGAATGGTGCGGGTGAAGGGACTTGAACCCCCACGCCTTGCGGCGCCAGATCCTAAGTCTGGTGCGTCTGCCAATTCCGCCACACCCGCATGATATAAATGGTAAGATATTTTGCTGTGCAAAAATCTTTGGTGAGCCATGAAGGACTCGAACCTTCGACCCTCTGATTAAAAGTCAGATGCTCTACCAACTGAGCTAATGGCTCATCTTAATAAAGATGATATTAAGACCAAAATGGTGCCGGCAAGAGGACTTGAACCCCCAACCTACTGATTACAAGTCAGTTGCTCTACCAGTTGAGCTACACCGGCATGTATGATTGGTTTTCATATAAGAAAATTTAAGGAGAGATATTTTGTTGACGCAAAAATAAAATGAAGTTTATTTTACTTTCGTAAAAAAACTTGGTGGAGGATGACGGGATCGAACCGCCGACCCTCTGCTTGTAAGGCAGATGCTCTCCCAGCTGAGCTAATCCTCCAAAATATAAAGCCTGGCGACGTCCTACTCTCACAGGGGGAGATCCCCCAACTACCATCGGCGCTGAAGAGCTTAACTTCCGTGTTCGGCATGGGAACGGGTGTGACCTCTTCGCCATTGTCACCAGACTATTTCTTGTCTCTTTTTTAAGGACAAGTATTATTATATCGTGTAGATATAATTTTTCAAGGCTTTTTTATATTTTCGTATAAAATTTATTCCCTGAAAACTAGATAAAGAATTGATGTCAAGAAAGCCGAATATCGACCAATTGTTGCACCTACTTCTTCAAGCAGATACCATTCCAGCTCCGGCGGCTAGAGACTCGAGGTCATTTCAGTTCAATCAGCTGAGGGTAAAAGGCACCCTCTTCTGATTGCCCAGAAATGCTTGTCGTCTCTGTTCAAGCCGCCTCCGCTTTATAGTGTGGTTAAGTCCTCGATCGATTAGTATCAGTCAACTCCACATGTCGCCATGCTTCCATCTCTGACCTATCTACCTAGTCATCTTCTAGGGATCTTACTCACATACGTGATGGGAAATCTCATCTCGAGGGGGGCTTCATGCTTAGATGCTTTCAGCACTTATCCCTTCCGCACATAGCTACCCAGCGATGCCTTTGGCAAGACAACTGGTACACCAGCGGTGCGTCCATCCCGGTCCTCTCGTACTAAGGACAGCTCCTCTCAAATTTCCTGCGCCCACGACGGATAGGGACCGAACTGTCTCACGACGTTCTGAACCCAGCTCGCGTACCGCTTTAATGGGCGAACAGCCCAACCCTTGGGACCGACTACAGCCCCAGGATGCGATGAGCCGACATCGAGGTGCCAAACCTCCCCGTCGATGTGGACTCTTGGGGGAGATAAGCCTGTTATCCCCGGGGTAGCTTTTATCCGTTGAGCGATGGCCCTTCCATGCGGAACCACCGGATCACTAAGCCCGACTTTCGTCCCTGCTCGACTTGTAGGTCTCGCAGTCAAGCTCCCTTGTGCCTTTACACTCTGCGAATGATTTCCAACCATTCTGAGGGAACCTTTGGGCGCCTCCGTTACTCTTTAGGAGGCGACCGCCCCAGTCAAACTGCCCACCTGACACTGTCTCCCACCCCGATAAGGGGCGCGGGTTAGAATTTCAATACAGCCAGGGTAGTATCCCACCGATGCCTCCACCGAAGCTGGCGCTCCGGCTTCCAAGGCTCCTACCTATCCTGTACAAGCTGTACCAAAATTCAATATCAGGCTACAGTAAAGCTCCACGGGGTCTTTCCGTCCTGTCGCGGGTAACCTGCATCTTCACAGGTACTATAATTTCACCGAGTCTCTCGTTGAGACAGTGCCCAGATCGTTACGCCTTTCGTGCGGGTCGGAACTTACCCGACAAGGAATTTCGCTACCTTAGGACCGTTATAGTTACGGCCGCCGTTTACTGGGGCTTCGATTCGCACCTTCGCTTGCGCTAAGCACTCCTCTTAACCTTCCAGCACCGGGCAGGCGTCAGCCCCTATACTTCGCCTTACGGCTTCGCAGAGACCTGTGTTTTTGCTAAACAGTCGCCTGGGCCTATTCACTGCGGCTCTCTCGGGCTTGCACCCTACCAGAGCACCCCTTCTCCCGAAGTTACGGGGTCATTTTGCCGAGTTCCTTAACGAGAGTTCTCTCGCTCACCTTAGGATTCTCTCCTCGCCTACCTGTGTCGGTTTGCGGTACGGGCACCTTTTTCCTCGCTAGAGGCTTTTCTTGGCAGTGTGGAATCAGGAACTTCGCTACTATAATTCGCTCGCTATCACAGCTCAGCCTTATGCGATGATGGGATTTGCCTCATCATCAGCCTAACTGCTTAGACGCACATATCCAGCAGTGCGCTTACCCTATCCTCCTGCGTCCCCCCATTGCTCAAACGGAAAAGAGGTGGTACAGGAATATCAACCTGTTGTCCATCGTCTACGCCTATCGGCCTCGACTTAGGTCCCGACTAACCCTGAGCGGACGAGCCTTCCTCAGGAAACCTTAGGCATTCGGTGGATGGGATTCTCACCCATCTTTCGCTACTCATACCGGCATTCTCACTTCTAAGCACTCCACCAGTCCTTACGGTCTAGCTTCGCAGTCCTTAGAACGCTCTCCTACCACTGACACCTAGAGGTGTCAATCCACAGCTTCGGTGATACGTTTAGCCCCGGTACATTTTCGGCGCAGAGTCACTCGACCAGTGAGCTATTACGCACTCTTTAAATGGTGGCTGCTTCTAAGCCAACATCCTGGTTGTCTAAGCAACTCCACATCCTTTTCCACTTAACGTATACTTTGGGACCTTAGCTGGTGGTCTGGGCTGTTTCCCTTTCGACTACGGATCTTATCACTCGCAGTCTGACTCCCATGGATAAGTCTTTGGCATTCGGAGTTTGTCTGAATTCGGTAACCCGATGAGGGCCCCTAGTCCAAACAGTGCTCTACCTCCAAGACTCTTACACATGAGGCTAGCCCTAAAGCTATTTCGGAGAGAACCAGCTATCTCCAAGTTCGATTGGAATTTCTCCGCTACCCACACCTCATCCCCGCACTTTTCAACGTGCGTGGGTTCGGACCTCCATTCAGTGTTACCTGAACTTCATCCTGGACATGGGTAGATCACCTGGTTTCGGGTCTACGACCACATACTCAATTCGCCCTATTCAGACTCGCTTTCGCTGCGGCTCCGTCTCATCGACTTAACCTTGCATGGGATCGTAACTCGCCGGTTCATTCTACAAAAGGCACGCCATCACCCGTTAACGGGCTCTGACTACTTGTAGGCACACGGTTTCAGGTTCTATTTCACTCCCCTTCCGGGGTGCTTTTCACCTTTCCCTCACGGTACTGGTTCACTATCGGTCACTAGGGAGTATTTAGCCTTGGGAGATGGTCCTCCCAGCTTCCGACGGGATTTCACGTGTCCCGCCGTACTCAGGATCCACTCAAGAGGGAATGAAGTTTCAACTACAGGGTTGTTACCTTCTTTGACGAGCCTTTCCAGACTTCTTCGTCTACTTCATTCCTTTGTAACTCCGTATAGAGTGTCCTACAACCCCAAGAGGCAAGCCTCTTGGTTTGGGCTACATCCCGTTTCGCTCGCCGCTACTCAGGGAATCGCAATTGCTTTCTCTTCCTCCAGGTACTTAGATGTTTCAGTTCCCTGGGTCTGCCTTCCATACTCTATGTATTCAAGTAAGGATATTGTTCCATTACGAACAATGGGTTCCCCCATTCGGAAATCTCTGGATCAAAGCTCACTTACAGCTCCCCAAAGCATATCGGTGTTAGTCCCGTCCTTCGTCGGCTCCTAGTGCCAAGGCATCCACCGTGCGCCCTTCATAACTTAACCGAATTGGTTGTTACATCAGGTTTAAAACCTAAAATGGCGATACTCGGTAATTTCTTGACTATCAATTATATCTTTATCTAGTTTTCAAAGAACAAACACATTTTGATCTCGTAAGAGACAAAAAGTTTTGATGGATATCAAACCATCAAAACTGAACAAAACTTCGACGTGTCAAACGTTTAGTTAAATCTTCCTTAGAAAGGAGGTGATCCAGCCGCACCTTCCGATACGGCTACCTTGTTACGACTTCACCCCAATCATCTGTCCCACCTTAGGCGGCTGGCTCCAAAAGGTTACCTCACCGACTTCGGGTGTTACAAACTCTCGTGGTGTGACGGGCGGTGTGTACAAGGCCCGGGAACGTATTCACCGCGGCATGCTGATCCGCGATTACTAGCGATTCCAGCTTCATGTAGGCGAGTTGCAGCCTACAATCCGAACTGAGAACGGTTTTATGGGATTGGCTAAACCTCGCGGTCTTGCTGCCCTTTGTACCGTCCATTGTAGCACGTGTGTAGCCCAGGTCATAAGGGGCATGATGATTTGACGTCATCCCCACCTTCCTCCGGTTTGTCACCGGCAGTCATCTTAGAGTGCCCAACTGAATGCTGGCAACTAAGATCAAGGGTTGCGCTCGTTGCGGGACTTAACCCAACATCTCACGACACGAGCTGACGACAACCATGCACCACCTGTCACTCTGTCCCCCGAAGGGGAAAGCCCTATCTCTAGGGTTGTCAGAGGATGTCAAGACCTGGTAAGGTTCTTCGCGTTGCTTCGAATTAAACCACATGCTCCACCGCTTGTGCGGGCCCCCGTCAATTCCTTTGAGTTTCAGTCTTGCGACCGTACTCCCCAGGCGGAGTGCTTAATGCGTTAGCTGCAGCACTAAGGGGCGGAAACCCCCTAACACTTAGCACTCATCGTTTACGGCGTGGACTACCAGGGTATCTAATCCTGTTTGCTCCCCACGCTTTCGCGCCTCAGTGTCAGTTACAGACCAGAAAGTCGCCTTCGCCACTGGTGTTCCTCCAAATATCTACGCATTTCACCGCTACACTTGGAATTCCACTTTCCTCTTCTGCACTCAAGTCCCCCAGTTTCCAATGACCCTCCACGGTTGAGCCGTGGGCTTTCACATCAGACTTAAGGAACCACCTGCGCGCGCTTTACGCCCAATAATTCCGGACAACGCTTGCCACCTACGTATTACCGCGGCTGCTGGCACGTAGTTAGCCGTGGCTTTCTGGTTAGGTACCGTCAAGGTACCGCCCTATTCGAACGGTACTTGTTCTTCCCTAACAACAGAGTTTTACGATCCGAAAACCTTCATCACTCACGCGGCGTTGCTCCGTCAGACTTTCGTCCATTGCGGAAGATTCCCTACTGCTGCCTCCCGTAGGAGTCTGGGCCGTGTCTCAGTCCCAGTGTGGCCGATCACCCTCTCAGGTCGGCTACGCATCGTCGCCTTGGTGAGCCGTTACCTCACCAACTAGCTAATGCGCCGCGGGTCCATCTGTAAGTGATAGCTAAAAGCCACCTTTCAACATTTCCTCATGCGAGGAAATGAGTTATCCGGTATTAGCCCCGGTTTCCCGGAGTTATCCCAGTCTTACAGGCAGGTTACCCACGTGTTACTCACCCGTCCGCCGCTGACTGATGGGAGCAAGCTCCCATCAATCCGCTCGACTTGCATGTATTAGGCACGCCGCCAGCGTTCGTCCTGAGCCAGGATCAAACTCTCCGATAAAAGTTTGAAAAGCTCTTTAAAAATAAATCTAGAATTAACGTTGACGTATTGTCTTGTTTTGTTCAGTTTTCAAGGTTCAAGGCTTGTCCGCTCCGCTCTGAAGCGACTTTATTAATATAACATATCTTCCATTCTCGCGTCAACAACTTTTCACATTTATTTTTTCCAAAATATTGTTTGCTGCATCAGCGACGTTTATAAATATAACATGCTGTTAATGTTATTGCAATATATTTTTAAGGAAAACGATAAAAACTTAATCCATCACTTCTTTTGTTCTGTTTAACAGTAAATCTCCATATACATTATTACTACGCATTCCTGAAAGGAGACTACTATCATGCTTTCTAATGTCGCATTATCTCTATCTTTCATCATGGCTGTGTATCTGTTTGCGTATTCATATGTACAAGCTCTAAAGATAAGCGAAAGCACTACACCTGTAAGAGGAATGACCTTCATCTTTTCTGTCGTCATGGCGTTTGTGTTTTCTGGTTTTACATACGTATTTTCTTGAAGAGGTTAAGTGAATAATGTAAAAAGGAGTAAGGGAGCCGTCACTCCCTTACTCCTTTTTACTGCAGTTCCAGCAGCAACCCTTCTTCCTGGTGCGACTCACTACCAATGGTTAATACCTCTTCCTTAATGAGTGTAGGTTTAAAAGCATAATAGAAATGTTTGAATGGATTCTCTTTCAACACCCAGATCCACATAGAGTTGTGTCCTTGTTCTTTAAGTCCTGTAGCGGCAATTTTTAAGAGCTCTTTCCCGATGCCTTTACCTTGATACTCTTCTAAAAGATAAATAGCATACAATTCCCCTTCGTACTCCCCTGAACGCTCTTTCCCAAATGAGACAAAGCCGATGATTTTCCCATCATTCAATTCACATACATACGTATGATGAGATCCGGAAAGGATTTGTACCCACTTTTGTTCTCTTTCTTCTATTGATAAAGACTGTAGATAGTTTTCTGAAACGATTCCTTTGTATGTCGTTCTCCAGCTATGGACGTGTACGTATGCTAACCCGGGTGAGTCTTTAAGGTTTGCCTTTCTAAAGCGGAAGTTCTTCATTCTTTTTCACCTCGTTGACTTTTTGGACCATCTTTTTTAATTTCCTTTCTTCTATTAAGAAGAAGGTAACGCCTATGATTATGACAAGACCTCCAACCACTTGAGTCATCATCACTTTTTCAGCTAAGAGCCAATATGCAAGAATCGAAGCGCCGATTGGTTCAAAAAGTATGGCCATAGAGATGGTTGAGGTGCTTAGCCACTTCAAGGACCAGTTGAATAATGAATGACCTAATAGTGTCGGGATAATGGCAAGTAACAGAAAGTAGACCCAATCCTCTTTCGGATATGGCCCAAGGCTTTCTGAACGCATCATGACATATAAAAATAAAACGACTGAGCTGATCGCATAGACCAAATACGTGTAGGTAATGAGGGATAGCCGTTTTCTTATTGTCTGCCCGAATAACAGGTACCCTGTTACAAGTGCGCACGCCACCAAGGCTAAAATATCTCCCCATAGCGCGCTTCCGCTTATTTTAAAATCTCCCCAGCTTATGATGATACTACCACTAACAGCTAAAACCGCCGAGATGATGGCTCTTCCTGTTAATTTCTCCTGAAAGAACAAGTAAGCACCGATAAAAGCGAATAATGGCTGCAATGTGACGAGTACCGTAGAACTGGCAACCGAAGTATAATTCAAGGATTCAAACCAGAGTATGAAGTGAAAGGCAAGAAAGACCCCGGCTAAAATTGAAAACATCCAATCTCTTAGAGTAATAACTTTCAGTTCCTTCACATACTTTAAGAAAAATACAGGGGACATTAATAGAACGGTGAAAAACAACCGGTAAAAGGCCAAAACACCTGCTGGTGCACTCGATACTTTTACCAGGATGGCAGAGGTTGATACGGAGATGACTCCGATTGCGAGTAATAGATACGGATTGACCTTTGTGTCTGACATGACAAACCTCCTGATATGTATTCGTTGCTCCTATTTTATAGTCAGCAGGGTTAAATTACTACATGAATTTTCAGGTATACACGTAGAACTGGAGGGGGCTTGATGGAACTATTAGATACGACATTCATGATAAAACTGGGAGTTTCTGCGGTATTAGGGTTAATCATAGGGCTTGAGAGAGAATTAAAGCGAAAGCCTGTAGGGTTAAAGACGTCTCTCGTTATATGTATCGTGAGCTGTTTATTAACGATTGTCTCCATTGAGTCTGCTTATATTTCGGAGGGATCGGATAAAGTAAATATCACGATGGACCCTTTGCGACTGGCAGCTCAGATTGTTTCAGGGATTGGTTTCTTAGGGGCAGGAGTGATTTTACGAAGAGGAAATGATAGTATCTCAGGGTTAACGACAGCAGCTATGATCTGGGGAGCGGCAGGAATCGGAATTGCTGTTGGAGCAGGCTTCTATATGGAAGCTACGGCTGGTGTGATCCTCTTGATTGTCTCCGTTGAAGTGGTGCCGATTATCATTACGTATTTAGGACCGAAACGATTACGGGAAAAAGAGCTGTCCCTGCGTGCCATCATCTTGGAGAAAAAAGAGATCAAATCGATTATTGAACGAATTAAAGCAGAAGAAATTTCTATTGAAAATATCCGGATCAAAGACTTAAAGAATCAGCAGCACCTTTTAGAATTGAAAATCATTGTGGATTTCAGAAAAAAGACGGTAGACATATACTATACGATTTCAGAAATAGAAGGAATAAAAGATGTGGAAATTGAAAGCTTATAAACATTAAGGAATGAGGATGCATGAACACCCTCGTTCCTTTATTTTTTGTGAAGCTGGAACTTTTTCACACATTCTAACTCTTGGACAACTTCCAGTACTTCATTAAACTGAAGGGCGCTTGGTGTTAATATAAGAAGGGAATATTTAAAGGCATCCACCGCCTCCATTTCATCTCCTTCTTCAATTTGGTATTGAGTGATCTCGATTCCATGATCATGAAGTGCGTCATTTATAGACGTGATATTCCCCTTTCCCTTTTGCACGATCAGACTAAGGAGCAGGAGCTTCTTATGCTTCACTTTTTCCTTATAAAAGCTTTCCAGGTTGTTCAAAAAAAATAACGTCACGACGATTATTAGTGTTGTAAAGATGGCTAAATAATACATCCCAATGCCGACTACCAACCCTAAGCCTGCAACAACCCAAATACTGGCGGCAGTGGTTAAACCTCTAACCGTCACGCCTCCATGGACCATAATCGTTCCCGCACCAAGAAAGCCGATTCCCGAAATAACATAGGAAGGAATCCGGCTTGGATCAAAACCAACTAATTGAGGGTGTTCGTCTAAAAACGGTTCGAATCCATATAGGGAAACAAGCATCAATAAACAGGAGCCGACACCTACAAGAATATGAGTGCGTAAACCAGCCGGGTGATTTTTAAATTCCCTCTCTATACCAATTAAGCCGCTCAATAGAACGATTAACATAATACGAATTAGAGCAGTGTAAAACTCATCTGGAATCTCCAGATA
Organism: Rossellomorea sp. ABR4_004; assembly: GCF_056159585.1. Lineage (NCBI taxonomy): Bacteria > Bacillati > Bacillota > Bacilli > Caryophanales > Bacillaceae > Rossellomorea > Rossellomorea sp. ABR4_004. The sequence goes on from NZ_JBSWVM010000001.1 coordinate 1,434,506, forward strand.
ATCTATCATCTCCATAGCCTTTCCCCCTCCATCATCTACCTATACTTTTTACCTGGAACGAACCTTTTAAAACGCAAAAATCAAAAAAACCAGGTGGAGTTCACCTGGTTCTTTCATGAATCATTTAATGGGCTTCTTTAATAACCCAACCATCACGGCTGTAATAACAGAGCCAATCAGTACTGCTAACAGATATAAGAACGGATTCCCTTCTACTACCGGGAATACGAATAATCCACCGTGGGGGGCAGGTAAACCAATTCCGAAGAACATCGCTAATGCTCCTGCAACCGCAGAACCTGTCACAATAGAAGGGATGACCCGGAACGGATCGGCTGCAGCAAATGGGATCGCTCCTTCTGTAATAAAGGATGCTCCCATAAAATAAGCAGCGATACCCGCTTTTCGCTCATTATCATTGAACTTTTTCTTGAATAGTGTCGTTGCCAGTGCAAGCCCCAGTGGCGGTACCATTCCACCCGCCATGATGGCTGCATGGGGAGCAAGGTTCCCTCCTTCAATCATGGCGATCCCGAATGTAAAGGCCGCTTTATTGATCGGACCTCCCATATCGACTGCCATCATTCCGCCTAGAACCAGTCCGAGTAGAATCAGGTTCCCTGTTCCTAATCCATCCAACCAGTTTTGAATACCCGTATTGACTGCACTCAGTGGCTCCACAAGGAACTGGAGCATGATGAATCCAGTAATGAAAATTCCCAGCAACGGATAGATCAATACCGGTTTGATCCCTTCCAATGAAGGAGGGAAATTGTTTGTTAAACGCTTGATTCCGAGAACTACATAACCTGCTAAGAAGCCGGCAATAATTCCACCTAAGAACCCGCTTTGACCCGTTGCAGCAATCAACCCGCCAATCATACCAGGGGCAAATCCTGGTCGGTCAGCTATACTCATGGCAATGAATCCCGCTAAGACAGGCACCATTAAGTAGAAGGCATTATCTCCGCCGATTTTCATTAGCATGGCTGCAAATTCATTATACTCAGGAGAATCAGGATTCGCTGACTGAATGCCGAATAAGAACGAGATCGCAATCAGGATCCCTCCCCCTACAACGAATGGAAGCATGTTAGAAACACCATTCATCAGATGCTTGTAAAAGCCTGACTTTTGTTTTTTCTCAGGACCAGCCCCAGTCTCGCCAGATTGCTCTCTACCTTTATATAGAGGCGCATCTTGTTTCATAGCCTGATTCAATAATTCTCCCGGACGTCTAATCGCTTCTGCCACAGGAACTTCAATCACAGGCTTTCCTTTAAAACGATTCATTTCCACTTTCGTATCTGCAGCTACAATTATAGCTACAGCGTTTTCAATTTCTTCAGAAGTTAGGACGTTCTTTGCTCCACCAGATCCGTTCGTCTCTACTTTTAGTTTCACACCAATTTCTTTCGCTTTGGCTTTCAACGCATCTGCTGCCATATACGTATGTGCAATCCCTGTAGGACATGCCGTTACAGCCAGGACCTTTCCTTCGCTTGTAGAAGTTTCAGCAGGACTCTCTTCCTCGTCCTCTTGATCATGAGCATTAATAATTTCTAAAACTTCTTCTTTTGATGAAGCATTCACTAACGCTTTTCGGACCTCGGAGTCCATCAGCATAGAAGAAAGACGACTTAACGCTTCTAAATGTGTTTGATTGGCCCCTTCAGTTGCTGCAATCATAAAGAACAAATGAGCAGGAGCACTATCCAGAGATTCATAGTCTACTCCTTGTTCTGATTTGCCAAATGCAATCGCGGGTGTTTTGACTGCCGATGTTTTCGCGTGAGGAATGGCGATACCTTCCCCGATACCTGTTGTACTTTGTGCTTCGCGATTAAGAATCGCTTGCTTAAATTCTTTAGGGTCCTCCAGCTTCCCACTTTTATCTAATACGGAGACCAATTCATCGATAACGCCCGTTTTGGATGCTGAAGATATATTTAGCTGAATCGTATCTATCGTCAATAATTCCGTAATTCTCATATTTGTTCCCCCCTATTTTTTCGTAATCTGAATTTCTTCAAATAAGCTTTCCACTTTTTCTGATGAGCAAAGACCGATTGAATAAGCCGTAGCAGATCCAGCCGAGGTCCCTAAGCGGAATGCATCCTCAATGTTCCAGCCCCTTGTTAGTCCCGCAAGGAATCCGGCAACGGTCGAATCTCCTGCTCCAACCGAGCTTTGCAACTCCCCACGTGGTACGGAAGAATACAATACTTCTTTACCGGTCAGTAAGAGGGCACCTTTTTCCGCCATTGAAACCATCACGTTTTCGACTCCGTAACCCTTCAACTTCTTTCCGTAGTGAACCGCGTCATCAACTGATTCAATCTTCACACCAAACATCTCCCCCAGCTCATGATGATTCGGTTTGATCAAGAAGGGATTCAAGGAAAGAACTGGCTGAATCAAGTTCTTCTCCGCATCGATAATCACTTTCGTTCCTTGTTCCTTACATTGCTTAGCAATCTCCTGGTAAAAAGTTTTAGGCACCGATCCGGGTATACTACCCGCCAGAACGATCATGTCTTCTTCTGTTAATGATGATATTTGCTGGAGTAACTGCTGTATATGTGCTTCACGAATCGATGGTCCACTACCGTTGATTTCCGTTTCATCATCAGATTTAACCTTCACGTTAATCCGTGAAGCTTCTTCTACTTCGACAAATTCAGTTTTTATCTTTTCATTATTTAAAAATTGTTTAATGTACTCACCGGTAAAACCTCCTGCGAATCCAAGAGCAACACTTTCTACATTCAGTACATGTAAAACACGGGAGACATTGATCCCTTTGCCTCCGGGAAATGCACTTTCTTTCTCACTTCGGTTTAAATCACCTTTTTGAAAGGAGTCAAGTTCCATAATGTAATCAACAGAAGGGTTCAGTGTTAAGGTATATATCATGGTGCCACAACCTTTATCGTAGTTTGTTTCATCATTGCCGTGTCATGTTCCCCGTCCAATGCGTTCGTTATAATCATGGCTTTATCGAGATCCACAATTTTGCTAAATGCAATTTCTCCAAATTTGGAGTCATCCGTTAAGAACATGGCTTCTCTTGATAATTCAATGGCCATGCGCTTTACTTGAGCTTCCTCGGGATCCGGAGTCGTGAATCCATATTGAGCATGAACCCCGTTCGCCCCCATAAATGCTTTATCAAATCGATACTGGCGCAAGGATTCAACCGCTCCACTTCCGACCATCGCTCTGGTCACCGGCTTTACGTATCCGCCGATCATATACGTTTTAAATCCTTTTTGAATGAGTGTGTCCACATGGGTTAATCCATTCGTTACAACCACTATATCCATTTCCGGAAGATGGTCGATGAGACTCAAGGTCGTCGTGCCTGCATCCAAAAAGATGCAATCGCCTTCTTCCACCAAAGAAGCAGCATATTGACCGATGGACTGCTTTTCATGAAAGCTTTTGGATGATTTTTCAGAAACGCTCAATTCCTGCAATTTACCTTGAAGCCTAGCAGCCCCACCATGAATACGTTTCAGAAACTTCTCTTGCTCGAGCTGTGTTAAGTCCCGGCGGATCGTTGACTCAGAAGCGTTCGTCACATCCACAATCTCTTGGATTTTTATCGCATCTTTCTCCTTCAATAAGTCTAAGATGATTCGATGTCGTTCCTCCGTTAACATAGCATTCTCCTACTTTCTCCGTTTCTTATTACTCTCATTATAATGAGAACGGTTACAAAAATCAATCATTTTTAATCAAAAGTAATCATCTTCTATCATAAATCAATCAAAAACGATCATCCGTTTCTTGATTGATTCTCCTGTTGAATTTCTTTCAATATTCAACTGTTACATTCGAGCCATTATTCGTCTGTCAAATCCATGCCGATATTTGCCTGTCAAACCCTATCGGTTCATTCGACGGTTGAACCCGCCCCCTTCACAAACCGATCAACCCAACCAACAAAAAAACAAGCTCCATCTCACCAAAACCGGTGGATGGAGCTTGCTTAAAGATACCTATTTTATTCGTGATTTTCTTCTTGTGAAGCTTCAGGATTTTCTGAGCTCTTTGGATTAGGATTATTATACTGATAATCTGAACGATCTATCGGTTTATACCCTTGGGGTTTATAGAAACGAAGTAAATCTTCATAAACCACCTTATCGGAAAGCTCTAAACGTTTGTTCGCTTCCTTACTTGCTTCTTCACATGCATTGTTTCCTTCTTCTACAGGTTGACCTGTTTCGTTATCGTAGCAGACTCCTTTAATTTCAGAGTACTTATCTGTAATGACATCACCATTACGGAAAGGTACGATTTGCTTGCGCTCTTCAGAAAGCAGGTCCTGACCGAAGCTTAGATAATCTTTTGTCTCTTCTCCGAGAAGGTGCATAAGTGTAGGTCGAAGATCAATCTGTCCACCATACGTATGATTAACTCCACCTTCTGCTCCAGAGTTAAGAATGAACAATGGTACCCGTTGCAGCTGAGCACTTTCATAGTTACCCACTTCTTTACCTAATACCTCGGACATCGCCTTATTATGGTTATCAGAAATTCCATAGTGATCACCATAAAGAACGATCATCGTATCTTCATATAGACCTTTTTCTTTTAAATCATTCACAAAGTCTTTCAATACCTGATCCATGTAATGAGATGTTTGGAAATATCGATCCACTACACCGTTACCTGTTTCACCCTGAGGGAAATTAGCATCTTCCTCATGACGGTCAAACGGGAAGTGATTGGATAACGTAATGAATTTCGTGTAGAACGGTTGTTTTAAGCTTTCCAGCATCGGAATTGAATCTTCAAAGAACGGCTTATCCTTTAATCCATAAGGAAGCTGTTCTTCTGGATTACTCATATCATAATACGTTGCATCGAAAAATTTGTCGTACCCCATTGAACGGTACATCTCAGAACGGTTCCAGAATGTTTTGTAGTTACCATGGAATACCGCTGACGTATATCCTTTTCCTTTTAGAATAGAAGGAGCTGATTGATACGTGTTGTTAGCATGAGTCATGAATACAGCACCTTGAGGAAGAGGGAATAATGAGTTTTCAATAATAAACTCAGAATCTGATGTTTTCCCCTGACCTGTTTGATGGAAGAAGTTATCAAAGTACATCGCTTCTTTACTATCCACAAGAGAGTTCAAGAATGGTGTAACTTCCTCTCCATTTAACTCTCTGCCGATCATAAATGTTTGCAGGGACTCCATGGAGATGTAGATAACGTTTTTCCCTTTTGCTTTACCAAAGTATTCAGGATTTGGTTCTACTTTATTTGCTTTTACGTAATTTTCAACTTCTGACACTTCATTACTGTCGGCCATCGCACGCTTAGCAGACGTTTTAGAGTTTTGAACAATATCATAAATCGTAAAGTTGTGAGTACCAAGATACTTCACCAAATAGTTACGGTCAAAACTGCGAGTCAATAATTCAGGACGATCAATGTTTGCTAATCCTAAGTTCAATAAGAACACAAGGACTGCAGATGTCATGACCGCAAATACTGAACGGAAACGCAATTTCTCCTGTGGCTTCACTTTCTTGAGAACCATCAATCCAATGATGATGAATAGATCTAAGAAATATAAAATATCGAGCGGACTGATCAATTCAAGCGCACTGCCACCAAGACCGTTATTCGTTTTCGCCTGTAAAATAACAGGTACTGTAATAAAGTCATTAAAGAATCGGTAGTACACGACGTTCGCGTATAGAACGAAGGACATTAACAAATTAATAACGATAAACGCAATATATCTTCCTTTGCCTTTCCAGAATAATGCGAAGGCAAAGAATAAGAGGGCAGAACTTAATGGGTTAAAAAATAAAAGAAAATGCTGAAGCGCATTTTGTATTCCCAGGTTAAATTCAGCTAAATATACGGCATAAGTCTTAATCCAAAATAGTATAACGACTGTAAAGAAGAACGATAACTTCCCAGTACGCATATCATCAAACTGTCTTTTTAAGAAGTTCATGCTTCATCACCTTTTTAATTAGTATTTATTGAATCATGTAGGACTGAAAGTTTATTAAGAATTTGTTTAGCAAATGTAAATTCATTTGAATCAACAACGAGTATTATAACAAAAAATAATTTCATGTGTATAACATTTTGTTGAGATTCGTAACAAAAATATTTCATTAAAATTCGACATTCCGTAACAAACTAACCGGGAAAGCTTGAACTGTCAAGGCTTTGTTCATTTTGAACGATTCGTGAACGACCCATACATTCCCAATCTTGTGGATATATATACTAGAAATGTTAATAGTGTTTCTATATTGTTTACACAGTGTAAACTTATTCCCCATAATTCTCTTTTACAAACCTAGAGATACACTGAAATTTTTACCAAGTTCTTTTATTTTCTTCCACTAGTATTATGCGAAATCCCCTCTACATTTTCACTTTTTCAAAGTCTGCCTGCACCGGTGGATTTTTTCTTTCCTTAAAAGGACGATAAGCCGCTTTGAATTTCTCTTTATAATATGATTGGCCGCTCGTTGTCTGGACATATCCCTCTATCATCAATGAAATAGATAGCATTGTGGCAGAAAAGAAAAGAATCGGAGTCAGTGGAACCCACGGTGCTCCTTGAAGGTACCTGAAGGAGTCCCCGATCAGCCCTGACCATTCGTAGGTAATGGATCTCGGAGGGTCTTTGATCATTTGATAGTCCACATCGGTTCCCCCAAGGAACAGGGTCAGTAACCCTAAATGAATAAAGATGATCAGGGTCTGCATGAATTGCTGTCCAAATACGATTACAAGCTTTTCTTTCATTCCGGGTAAAATATGTTTGATAATGATTCGCCATTTTCCCGCTCCAAGTGTTTTCGCACTCATGATGAATTCCTGTTTGTAGAGCATAGAGACTTCATTGCCAAACAAAGATGACAAAATGGGCACAATAAGGAAGGTCAAAATCAATATTTCAATGATGAATCGTTCAACGATTGAATTAGGAAACCCGCCAAACGGTTCCCAAAGAATCGGTTCCAACAAAAAATAGGCAAGAATCGTTAAGGGGATGTAATGGAAGGAATCGATCCAGCCATTGATGTATTTCTTATACTTCACCAGGAAGGTCCCGAGAATGAATCCGATCGGAAGCGCTAATAATACACGTAAAATGGCAATCACTAATGCGGTTAATATCGTGTACTTGGCCCCGATGATGATCTTACCGAGCATATCAAGCCCCTGGGGATCAGTTCCAAATGGAAATAGCCATTTCGGTGAAATCGGGGAGGATTCCTCGACAACACCATCAATACTAATGAAATACAATCTTCTTACTTCATTCCCCCACACCAGCGAATAGATAAAACTGGACACGAGCATGAGAGCTATAAACGTGAATCCGATAAGAAATAATGGATTTTTCCACACACTTTTCTTCATATTATATTTCCTCCCCCTTATTCGCTTTTTTAGAGAGAACGATTTCTCCCACTGTGTAGAAGACAAACAAAGGAATGAAAATGGAAAGAACCGCAATGGTAAACATCTTCGGCTGCAGCGTCGACTTTAAAAAGCGGGTTATCCCGGCTATATTGAATAGCAGCTCCAGCACAAATAAATTAGATAGCATAAACCAGATGGTCTTTTTGGATTGAAAGAACACGGAGATAACCGCATTCCTTAAAATATGAAAGGTTACGATCACCAGTTTCCCGAGTCCAATGGATTGTGCCAATGTGACATAGTCTTTTCTTTCTTCAGTCTCAAATGAAAGAATAGATATCCTGAACAGCTGAACTGTGGGCAGAATCGCCAATACCAGAACCGGCAGAAGAAAGGCCCGTTCCATATCAACTGAAGCAATTTCAAAAAACAGTATCCCCGTTTGTTTATAGAGAAAGAGAACAAGTAATTGAGCACTCAGGATAACCAGTACATCCGGAACAGATTCGAATAAATAAAACATAAACTTGATTCGATTCCGGTTTTTTTGGGAAAACAACATGGTGAGGATCGTAAGGAGAATACTTAAGAAGCTGGCCAGAAGAAAGGCAGAAAACAACACGAGTAACGAATAGGTGATCGGCTCCCATAAATAAGGAAACAAGTCGCGTTCCTTTTGGCCACCGATAATGACATATGTTAAATCCCCCGGGTGAACCAGGGCAAACACGATTTCTTTAATGGATTGCCAATACGCCTGCAACCTTAATTCACGATGGCCTATACCGGAAAGGAGAACGGGCAGTCCGCCTATAAAAATAATGCCCACTATAGATAAGAAGAATTTAAGTAAAATACCGCCAAGACCCCTCAATGGATTGTCCTCCTGTAAAATTATTACTTTTAATAGTATCATAGATCACCGGTGATTATACATATTTTCCCTATTAATTCATACAAAAAATGACCGAAATCCTTTAAAGGACTCCGGTCATTTTAGATCTAGACTTTGGAAACGAACATAAACCTTTCTTTTCTAAGCTTTTGCTATTGAATGATTCTGCGGGCAGTTACGTAATTTTCTTGATACCAGCTTCTATCCAGGTTTCGCTTCACTACCCCCACGCTCTTGCCGGCAGACATGATTACTTCATTGTTGCCTACGTAGATCGCGGTGTTAACAATTTTCCCATTACTTGAAGAATTCGAGAAGAACACTAAGTCGCCTTTCTCCAATTGGGATTTGCTGACGCTTTGGCCTTTAGTCGCTTGACCTGCTGCGGTTTTATCCTGAAGATCGATTCCGCTCTGTTTAAATACATAATAAGCAAGTCCCGCACTGTTGAAACTCATTGTACTTTCATCATAAGAATATCCATACTGAGCCTTCCCCATTAAATCTTCTGCCATGCTTGCTACTTCTGTGCCTTTATCTTGAGCAGGCGCAGGCTTGTCTTCCGTGTTCTCTGGTTTTTCCTCAGGTTGAACATCCGTTTCTGTTTCAGGTTTTTCCTGAGGGGCAGTAGGTGTCTGTCCATCCGGTTGAGATTCCACTGAAGGTGCTTCAGGTTCTGTCGTTTCAGATTGATCTTCTGTATCAGTCGCTTTCACATCAATCACCCGGCGCGCTGTAACATAATGTTCGTCGTAGTAGCCGTTAAGAATAACGCTCTTCTTGATTCCTGATTGGGACCCTGCAGCGTGGACGATTTGATCATTCCCTGCATAAACACCTACATGAACAATCTTTCCGTTACTTGAATTATTAGAAAGGAACACAAGGTCACCTTTTTGAAGGTCTTGACGTTTAACCGGTTCACCAAGTTTTGATTGTTCACTGGCTGTTTTTGATTTTAGATCGATTCCTACTTGCTTAAACGAATAATAAGTCATTCCTGCACCATTGAAGGTCAAGGTTTCTTCATTATAAGGCGTACCGTAAGATGCTTTTCCAATTAAACCTTCCGCAATTTCAACTACCTTTTCTCCAGTAGATGAAGCCGCTTGATCAAACATAAAGGAAGGAAGTACACGGCGTGCTGTTTTATAGTTTTTCTGATAATATTCTTTCCCGTCCAAGTCTGAGATAAGAATATCATTCTCTTCGTCTGCCATATGAATGATCTTGTTATCGCCTATATAAATTCCATTATGAGTCACAGGATCATTATCATTCGGATTAGAGTCAAAGAAAACAATGTCTCCCTTTTGAAGCTGATCCTTTGGTACATACTCACCTAATTGAGCCTGTACGTTTGTATCCCTTGTTGCAAGGTCGATACCGTTCTGTTTGAAGGCATAGTATATGAATCCACTGCAGCCAAATTGGTGTGGCGGATTATAAACATACCTTTCGTATGTCGCTTTACCTATTAAACTCTTTGCAGTCGATATGATATTATCAGCTTTCTGCTCTACCTCAGCTTGTTGGGGAGCTGTTGCTGCATCTGCTTGCTGCACAAGCGGAATAGACACAGAGCTGAACGTCAAAGCAACTGTGCAAACCGCTGTTGTCATAAATTTCTTCATGTTTCTAACCTCCTGTGAATAAAGTGAAATTTTCTAATAATTAACCACAGAAAGTATAACATTGATTTTCACCCAAAAATGGATGTAATAATTGCCAAGGATGCTTTGTCATACATGCAGGGGTAAGCGGATAGGTCTTTATTCCCACCAGTTTATTCTTTCATTTTAAGAGACTTTGCAAGCCCTATTAATTCTGTATCCATCATAGAACCCTTAACCAAAAGAATGGTTTTTTCATCTAACAGGTTTTCGACATACTCCTTTACAAGAGCTATAGAAGCTGTTGTGAACACTTTTCCGTTAAACCCATATTTTTTTGCCTGATCTGCTAAATGCTTTGTATTTTCTCCGACTGCAATTAAGATATCGATTTGTGTAGATGCAATTAATTTTCCTAAATCATGATAAATTTTCCTTACATGACTTCCTAAATAGGCAATATCACCTAATAATAAAGCGTTTGTTTTATTATTTCCCAGAGTTTCCAATACTTGAATGGCTGCTGCGACTGATGTTGGATTTGAACTCCACGTGTCATCGATGATTGTAGAGGCATTGATGCCCTTTTCAACCTGGAGATGACGTTCCAGATTTTCAAAAGCCCTCAATCGTATAACAGCCTTCGAAAGGTTCAGCCCGATTTTATGGGCTGCTGCAAGAGCAAACAGCGCATTGTAAATTTGATGCTCACCAAAACCCGGTAAATACGTTCTATAAGTCTTCTCCATATGATGCAACGTAAAGGACATTCCGTTCTTTTTGTAAACAATGTCACTTGCCCTATAATCAGCACTTTCACTTGTTCCACAATAAATGATATCGCCGGTAAAATCTGTGAGAGATATTTTTTTTGTGTTTTCATCCTCGCTGTTTAAGATCAGAGTGCCACCCTTCCTGACACCTGATACGATCTCGGATTTTGCTTTAATATATCCGTCTAACGTCTTGCACTTATCCAAATGGTCGACACCGATCGTCGTAATGATCCCGATCGTGGGCTGAAATACCTTGCAATGATAGTGGAGATTTCCCGGACCATTCAGACCTGTTTCAAACACGGCAGCATCTGTATTTTCATCGATCCCCATGAGATATTGGAAGGATTTCCTGGTGGCATTCCTACTTCTGACGGTGGATTGAATGGAGTGTGTGGGGGATAAAAGGTGGGAGAGCATTTCTTTGGTAGTGGTTTTTCCACAAGTACCTGTCACCGCGACGATCGGCAGTTCAAATGATTGCCGGTAATACCGGGTAAAAGCCCAGAAGGCGTCATCTGCATTTTGGACCCTTATCATACCGGCAGCTTCTATATCCTTCAGTTCTTCATCGCTTTTATCGGTTACGACGACATAAGGCGAATATCTTTTCACCTTATCAATGTGAAAGGCTTTGCGTTTCTTCAAAAAAATTAACGTATGTTTCTCTTTTATTCTGTGTAAGTGTGAAACCATTGCATCCTTCACGACGAAATTTTCATCTCCGTATACGAGCTCTCCGTTCATCACACCGATCAATTCTTTCAGTGGCAAAGGTTTCATTGTCTCACTCCTGTTCTAATGTTATCGTTCATCATGCTGATTCCTTTCCATGTCATCTTTCTTGATAAAATGTTCTTTGAGGCTCATTAGGTCATTATCTGTATTTGAACACTTAAACAAACATAAACTATCTGGTGATAATAATGAGATGACCTTTTGATAGACGTCTTTAATATTTAAATATGGGTATACTTGGATGAAAAAGTTTTTTTCTGCTACTCTTTCAGCGACTCTTTTAGCGTTATGCCCATAGGTTATCAGAACATCTATGTCTTGCCTCGAGATCATCTCACCCACTTCTAAATGAGTGTTTGCCGTGTGATCTCCCAGCCGCCCGATATCTCCGATCAATACAATCTTTTTCCTGTCATCTGCAATGGATTGAAGAACTTTCAAAGCTTCTCTTAATGCTCCGGGAGTTAAACTCCATGAATCATCAATGATGGTTGAACCATTGATCGCCTTCTTCACTTGCAAGTGTTTCTCCAGCACATTAAACGTTTGTAACGCGTTGATGGCATTGGATATATCCACACCCACATCCATGACTGCCCCGATCGCTGCCATTGCATTATAAGCCTGATGCTCGCCGAGACAAGGCAGAACCACGGAATATTGTTTATCATCATATGTCATCGTGAACGTGGTTTGACCTGAATCCATTTTAATATCAGTAGCTCTCAAATCTGTCCCTGCAGATTTCCCAAAGGAAACCAGCTTCCCTTTATAGTCTTTTAATGGAAGTGTTGCTATATTTTCATCGTCACCATTTACCAGTAAAGTCCCTTTGTTCTTTAAACCTTCAATGATTTCTCCCTTTGCCAAAACATAATTTTCTAATGTTTTACATTTGTCCAAATGAAAGATTCCTATGTTCGTGATGATTCCGATGGTAGGCTGGAAAATATCACAATGATATCGAAGATTCCCGGGAGCCCCCAAGCCGGTTTCGAAGACGCCAACGTCTGTATCCTCATCGATTCCCATCAGATATTCGAAGGACTTCCTTGGCGCATTTCTGCTTCTTACAGTGGACTGAACGGAATACTGCTTTTTTAAAATATGAACAATCATATCTTTAGTCGTTGTTTTACCATCCGTTCCAGTAATGGCAATAACGGGTATATTGAATAACCTTCTATAATATTCAGCAAACGCAAATATAGCCTTTCTGATATTTTCTACCTCAATCACCGCAAGGGCTTGCTGATATTTCTCCCTGCTATCCCTTGCATCACTAATGATGACAAAGGGTTCCAGATGTTGTATTTTTTCATAGTTGAATGGCTTCCTTCTATCTAAGAAGATCATGGTGTGGCTTTGAATGATGGGATGGAGATGATAAATGACTGCATCTTTCACCACTACATCCTTTGAACCATGAACCAAGCATCCTCCCATCACTTCTATTACTTCCTTTAGTTGTAAACGTTTCACCATTCACCCCTCCCTTCACCTTTCTTACTAGGGTTCCATCAAGCGTTTTCTTACTCTCATCAAGGGTCTACTGCCGGCCCGGCACTTCACCAGTACATATGTGTCTTCATCCAGATGATTCAAAATGGTTTTTTCCATCCCTTTTATACTGGTAAAAGGATGCACGATGATCTCTTGACTCTCCCTTGCTGCCTGCTCCGCTATATACTGCGCTTTCTTTCCATACGTGATCAGGACATCTATTCCACATTCCACCACATATTTTCCGATTTGCTTGTGTACATCCTTTGACTCTGTTCCAAGCCTCTCGATATTTCCAAGAAGAGCAACCCGTTTCTTCCCTTTTCCTATAATAGAAAGTGTTTTAATGGCTTCCCTCAAAGAGGTAGGGTTGACGTTCCACGTATCATCGATGATGGTTGAACCGTTCCGTCCTTTACACAGTTCAAAATGCCTTTCAATATTTTTAAAGCTACTTAACCTTCTGATTCCCGTTTCAATGTCTTCCCCGAGTTCCATCGCTGCCCGTAAAGCTGCCAATCCATTGTAGACGTGATGCTCCCCGATTTCAGGGATAAAGGCAGGGTATTCTTTGCCGTTTGCTTGTATGATGAAACGGGTTCCTTCTTCACTGATGGATATAGAGGTTCCCCTGAAGTCGGAATGCTTATGGATACTGAAATAATGAACGGTTCCTTTATACTCCTCCAAGCTGATTTTAGAAATGTTCGGATCATCTGCATTTAAGAGTAGCGTGCCTTTATTCTGCAGACCCTCAAGCATTTCCGCTTTAGCTGCAAGGTATCCTTCGAAGGTCTTGCAACGATCAAGATGGTAACTTCCGATGTTGGTAATGACCCCTATGTCCGGTTGATAAACCTTACAGTGATAGCGCAGATCACCCGGCCCGCCCAAGCCTGTTTCGAATATCCCGAAGTCTGTACTTTCATTTATCTTCATCAGGTATTCAAAAGACCTATGGGGTGCGTTATCATTCCACTCTGTTGAAATGACAGAATGATTCTCCTCCATAATATGTGTGAGCATCTCCCGGGTCGTTGTTTTCCCGCATGTCCCCGTGATGGCAACAATCGGGAGTGAGCATATTTTCCGGTAGTCTGTTACAAACTTCATAAAGGCTTCTCTTACATTTCCTACTTGGATGATGGTCAATCCCTCATCCTCTTGTACAGCATCTTGATCATAATCTGTTATCACAGCACAAGGAGCATTTCTTATCATTCTCTTCCATTTCTTCTCACTGATCGCCTTCCTTTTATCCAAGAAAACCAATGTATGACTCTTCTTTAGCTTATGCTGATGGAATATGATCGCATCCTGGATGTCCATATTTTCTGAACCACTCACCAGCCTTCCATTCAACAGCCTTCTGATATCCGTTAATTTCAGCGTAATCATTTCGTTCCTCCTGCTCATCTAGTAATCTAATCTACAAACATCAAAACATCTGTATATTTCCTTGACCTGCTTTCTGTTTTCTTAAAACCGAAAGATAAGAAGCACTCTAAAGACATTTTCGTACAGGAAGCTTTAATCTTTCTCACATTGAATTTCTTCACGTAGTTCAATCTCGTTTCAAAAAGCTTTCGATAGATGCCCTTCCGTCTGTATTCCCCCCGTACATAATCACTTTTAAATACCGCTTTTCCATGCTTCTCTCTTATATAACAAGAAACAAAGCCAGCCATCTCTCCATCCACTTTTGCACAAAACCACACAGATCCCGGTACGTCATTAACCCTCATTCCATCTTTACCAGCAAGTAGAATGAGAGGCTCCAGCTCCTTAAATGTGGATGTCTCAATCGATATATCCATGGGGATCACCTCTCTTAATCTGTTAACCTTCTTCTATGTATTAATATATGTACAAGTTTTCACTGAGGAAACGGCTAAAGGCTATTTATATAAGGCTGTTACCACAAGTTTGCTGTTCCTAGTGGTTGTCAGGAAATCGGCTGAGTCGAACATCGGGTGAGGTTTGAAAGTCATCCGGCAGTGAAAATGCATCATTTTGTCTTAAAGGGACACTTGTCCATAGCAGAATGACCTCCCCTTGAATTAACTATAGAAAGGAGGCTATGACTACATGGGAAGTACTATACTTTCTTATAGAAAACTAGAAGCATTAATAGAGAAGAAAACGAAACAATGTCCATTCCTTTCCCTCTCCTCAATCGGCAAGTCCATTGAAGGGCGGGACATTTGGTGTGTTACGATTCAAAAGCCTGCCGATCCCGGAACAAAAATAGTCCGAACAAGGAAAGGCTCTTTAGGGGGACGCAAGAAAACACCAATCGTCATTACCGCTTCCATTCATGGACATGAAGCCACCGGATCGACAGCTTTACTGCGTTTTTTGAATAAGTTTCAACAAGATGGTGATAGCACGAAATGGCTGGATGAATTGATTATATTTTGTGTCATTTGCTGTAATCCCGACGGATATGTGCATAAGACACGCTATAATGCAGAGGGATTTGATATAAACAGGGATTTCATCACACAATCACAGCCTGAAACAGAGAGCATCGTCAATCTCATTGTGAAAGAAAAGCCAGCCGTCGTTTTGGACTTGCATGGGTATGTATGGAAGAAATCCTCTCACATTGGATTGATCGAACCCTGTACCCCACCTCACAACCCGGCTTATGAATATGATTTATATCTGAAGGGGGCACTGCCCCTTGCTCGGCGCATGGAAGACTTTCTAATTGCAGAAAAAGAAACGTTTTCTTCTAAGAGGTTTAAGTCGTTAAAAGGGACATTCATTCCTTACCGTGATGAAAAAGGTGGATGGGATGACTATAGTCCATATTGCTGTTCGATGTATTCGATGCTGCATGGTGCGATTGGGATTACCATTGAATCACCGAGCCGTTCAGAGGATGGCATCACCTGGCTTCTTTTAGCTCTTTCAGCTGCTCTTACCCATATTTCAAAGCACAAAGAGGAACTAAACAAAAATCAAGCAGCCTTTTTCCATCGTGGAATCAAGAATGTTCATCCCACTCACCCACATGACCATTTTCCAAAATACTACGTACTCACAGAAAAGCACGAACGCCATTCAGAATTCAGGAAACTAACGCGACATCTCCAGAAGAATGGAATAAAGCTGTACTCCTCTACGAAAGAATTCACGTATGAAGGACATTCATTTTCAGCAGGCACCACCATTGTTCCAATGAATCAAGCACGGGCGAACATAGCTTACTGTTTCCTCACGAAAGGGGAAGATCTCTCGTCAGGATCTGAAAGAATATCTGAATTTTGTTCCTGGAGTCTTCCATTAAGCTGGGGGGTCAACTGTCACCCTGTATTTGAAAAGGTAGATGCAGGTATGAAACCCTTCAAACATTTAGAAAAAGACTCTAAACCTGAAGCAACAAGCGCAGGTGCACCTGTTTCTGTAGGCATTCTCATAGATGATGGCCTTTTTCATAAAAAGGCTCATTCGGGGTTGAAGCTTGCCCTGCAGCAAATGAATATCACGTTCCAGGAATTCAGGGCGAAGGATCTGGCTTCAGAAAAAGCGTTATCCTCTGTGAATGTTCTTATTTACAACGGGTATGAGCACTTATTTTATCCTCCATTAAAAATAAGAAGTGTTTACCGCGATTTCGTACTTGAATCCCCCGCTCAACAGGAAGCCTGCCGAAATAACCTTCATGCCTTTGTAAAACAGGGTGGAAAAGTGATCGGAATAGGCGCTGGTGCTTCTAAGGCCTTGACTTCTATTCTTGAGCTGAGTGAAGCTGAGGTTCATTCAGGCGGTTGGAATAAAAATGCATTAGTGCAGATCCACTATGAGGACCATTCCATAACCAAAGGATATCACGCTGAAGATACCGGTTTTGTATACCGGCCAGCCTGGTTTACGAATACCGGCAATATGAAGGTGGTCGCAAGATTTAAGAATAATCCTGATTCGTTACTTGCAGGCTACTGGCCTGACTATGATCAAGCACAAGGAAAGGCTGCCATCATCGCAAGCCTTTCGGGAAATGTCATTCTGTTTGGGTTGGAGATTAGCTTCAGGGGACACACAAGTTATCTCTATAGACTTTTATGGAATGCCATTTATTCATGAGTTGAACGATGTAAAAAAGGCATATACCTAATCACAAGTGTCGTTCCCCCAACGGGACGACCATCATTTACTAGTAAGGAAGAAGATATTTTAAAGGAGGTTAGTCAATTGATTCGAATTGGAATGCTGCACCACCGAAAGCATCCTGATAGTGTTATTAAATCATACGCTTATGCAGCTGTTGCCAAGGCAGAAGGAACGCAGATGGTCTATTTTTCTCCAGGGGGAGTAGATTTTATAACGAAAACCATTTCCGGATTTGAATATAAAGACGGAAAGTGGGTGGAAGGAACCTTTCCGTTTCCTGATGTGATCTATAACACAGGAAGCCCTGAAAAGCTTGCTAAATCCAATGACGTAATTCAGAAGCTGAAGAAGACTATTCCATTTACCACCCATTCCATCGGCAATAAAATGGCGGTTTATAAACGACTGAAGGAAGCTGGAGAGTTCACACAATATTTGATTCCCTCAGAGGTCGTAAGAGGGACGAATCACTTCTTTTCTTTTTTGGAAGCTTATCGGAAAATTGTCTTTAAACCTGTAAACGGGCGTAAAGGTATCTCTATCATTTATATTGAACGTGTCGGAAATGATTTTAGAGTGTTACTCAACACGGACGATCATCTTTATTCCTATGATGAATTAAAGGCATTTGTTTCAGATCATATTCAAGAAGAGGATTTTCTCGTCCAGCCTTATATCAATTGCAGGACAAAAGATGGGAGCGTATTTGATTTTCGGCTTCACGTTCAGAAAAACGGTAATGGAAAATGGGTCATTACCTCTATCTATCCGAGAATCGGCGCAACGGGAACGATTGTCTCAAACATTAACAACGGTGGTTCGATGAATTATCTGGTTCCTTTTTTGAAGCAGGAATTTGGAGATCATGATTACTTTAACATTAAGCGCTATTTAGAAAACTTTTCTTTGCTCCTTGCCCGGCATTTGGACGAATTGCAAATGGAACGTTATTCAGAAAGTATTGATGAACTTGGAATTGATGTTGCTTTGGATGACCTGGGGAAAATATGGATCTATGAAGTGAACTGGAGACCAGGATGTCCCCCTACCTTTTATCTTGAGATGGATGTAGTCAAAAACACCATCCAATACTGCATCTATTTAGCCAAGGAAAAATCCAAGTGAATAATGAAAGGAGGATTACTATGGATAAAGATTTCTCCGTTGAGAGACCGATCATTGCTGTAACCGGAAGTTCAGGAAAAACAACAACCAAATCATTCATCGCATCTATTCTCAGAACCCGCTGGATTATCTTCGAATCAAGTGATTATTGGAACCGGACCGATCATACAGAAAAGCACCAGGATGAAATCAACTTCATTCATCGGGCTATTGTACTTGAATATGGAATGGCGTTTCCCGGCGTAATCCAAAAGCATTGCAAGATAATCCAGCCTAACATAGGAGCGATCACCAATATCGGCACTGCCCATATCGGCAACTTCAATGGCGATATCAGAGGAATAGCCGCTGCTAAATCGGAGCTTATTAAGGGAATGGATCGTGATGGACATTTATTCTTAAATGGAGATGACAAGAATTCAAACCTTCTTCATACTAAGAATTTCACAGGAGTACTGAAGAAGGTCAGCATTCATTCCCCTTCAGATTACCAGGCTAAGAATCTGCGCTACAGCGTGAAAGGTATCAGCTTTGACCTAAAACTTTCTGGTAAATCACATACCTTTTCCATTCCATACCATGGAGAATTTTATGTATACAATGCCCTTCTTGCCATCGCCATTGCGGACCTTCTCGGCTTTACGCCTGAAGAAATGAAACAGGGAATGAATGAAGTTAAGAAGCCAAAGCACAGACTTGATGTTATGCAGCTGAAAAGCAATATCACGCTGATTGACGATACAGTACATGCTTTTCCTGATGCCATGAAAGGAGCACTCGACGTCCTTACGCAATTGGAGGGTGAAAAGAAAGTGGCAGTACTGGGAAGTATGGCAGGCTTTGGAGATAAACATGAAGCCGTTCACAAAGAAATAGGAAGATACGTTGCGGAGAAAAAGATTGATTACCTCTTTACTTATGGCAACCTTTCCAAAAACATTGGAGCTGGCGCAAGAGAAGCTGGTATGAACAAGCTGAGAATCTTTCACTTTAACCGACATTCTATGAATGAATTAAATACGAAATTAGAAAAAATCATCCAACCAAACTGGACGATTCTGATTAAAGGAGCAAGCGGCCTTGAGATGGTGGATACGGTGGAATATTGTAAGGAGATTTTTGGATAACAGCCTTCAGATTGAACACCATCCCAAGAGAAAAAAATGAATATAATAATGATACGCCTTGTTTAAAGCCGAAAAAGCTTAAACAAGGCGTTTTTATTTACTAGGTTTTTTGACTTGTACGTAAAAAAAGGGAGGAAAATGCATACCCTCCCTCTTTCTTATTGAATGATCGTTGTAATCTTTTCCTTCGGAGACTCTTTAATCCAAAACTGAATTTCTGCAGCTGCTTTCTTCGCGTTCGCCTCAGCTTCTATTGCTGTATTTCCAACAGCGGTTACATAAGCGTACCGGTGTCCCATAGACAATGGCGGTGTAATCACTGATCCTTTACGGGGCTTGACATAAACTTCTACTACCCCCTGGGAGGCAAGGGCTTTACTTTTTCCTGTGACTTTCTTAAGTGTTCCTTTTTTCTCCACTGTGACGTACTGCATGTACACATTCTTTTGAAACTTAGGCGTTAAATCCGGATCATTTCCCAGCGCCATTTTCAACATTTCTTCAACCAGATTGATTCCATAGGCTGCTTTGATCATATTATTCATTCCGGCCCCTGAAATACGTGCATTGATTTCAATTAACTTCCACTGATTTCCTTTACGGCGAAGCTCCAAATGACAAGGTCCGGTCTCGAGCCCATGCTTAGCAACGATCTCTTTTATCGCTTTCATCAGACCATTTGAAAAACTTACCCTTGGATTCAGTAATAATTTATAACCCATCACAATAAAGCGTCGATTATATTGAATATCCTGTTTGATCACAGCCATAATATGAACCTTTCCTTTGTGAACCACCACTTCCACCAGATACTGAGGTTCCGGAAGGTATTCTTCTATTAATATCGGCTGATTTTCATAAAGGGTACTCAACGTATTATACCGCTTCCTATATTCTATTAGATTTTCAACCTTGTATACATCTTTAGAGCCTGTAGATTTTGGGGATTTCATGACCAGAGGGAACTTATTCTTGATTTTCGGTTCTAACTCCTCACTTTCCGCCTTTGTTACAACCGTCCAATATTCTGGAGTTACTGATGAATTCTTCAGCAGTTCCCGTGATTGAATTTTATTTTGAATATTTTTCATTCCTTCAGTTGAAAAATGATTTAAATTAAAGTGATCGGCAAGAGTACATGCTGTGTAGCTATGGGGATCGACATAGCTTACAATAGCGGAAATTTCTACCCCTTTCAAAATCAGGGTTTTTACTTCCTTTTGCAGTACATTCATATCGCTGAGATCGCATAATTTCATCAAATGGACATCGGGAAATTCCTCCCGCTTTGTCACAAAATTTGGTCTTTCAGTGAACAGGACGGTATAAAATCCAAGTCTGTCTGCCGTCTTAATTGCTTCCCTGCTTGAACCTGACTTAGTGGTTTCTATAAAAATGATAGACTTCATTCAAGGTACGCTCCTTCATTTATCATATTCTCTTTCAAAGCTCAGGATGGGTACGAGCATTGCATTACTGTACAGTTTATTCTGTTGATACTTTGGGGGTGTAGGCTGATTCAATGATGATATCCCTAAATATTTTATATATGTATAGAGCTGCTTCCCTCCTATTCACCCTATCCTTGCGGTGGAAGTCAAGCTGCTTCTTTTTTTAACAGGAGTCTAGCAAATTCTCGTCCAATTATCTGTTTTCACCTTTAGTTGCCCATACTTATCAAAAAACAGCTCATATACTGAGTAGAGACTAAACACATAAAGGAGCTGCTTTTCCCCCATGAATGAATACATCATCTATATAGGTACAAACCAATCAGGCTCCCCACGGGACGGTATTGAAGCAGGAAAAAAATTGGGCTATTCCACTATTCTATTTACTAACCGCAGGAAGTTTATAAGAGAAAGAGAACTCTTTGAGGATGTCGACGAAATGTACGAAGTAGATTTAAGCCTTGAAGAAGAAATCAGGAGGGGTATATCCACACTTCAGCAGGAAGGAAAGAAAATTGCGTGCATCATCAGTTTTCTCGATTCTTACGTTTATGTAGCAGCCCGGCTGTCTAATGAATTTTGTGGAACGGACATTTCCTTGGAACCGATTGCTGATTGTATGGATAAAACAGTGCTCCGAACGAAACTGACCGGAAAAGAATATTCTTCTGATTTCATTAAAATGGATCCTCCCTTTCCTAAAGATGGTGTAAAGACCTTTTCCTATCCTGTTGTATTAAAATCACCCGTTTCTAACGGTTCAAAAGATGTCCTTCTCATTCGTAATCAAGATGAGCTGACTGCAGGCATAAAAAAATTAAAGCGTAAAAAACCTCCAAGCCTTCTTGTAGAAGAATACTTAGAGGGACCTCAATACTTAATAGAAGTGGTCATCAGAGAACGCAAGCCCGTGATCACAGTGGTCGTCAAACAGCAAATCGACTATCATAAACGATTCATTGTCACCGGGTATAGTGTTTCATCCGTATACCATTATCCGGTACTAGTCAGAAAGGTTGGAGAGATTGTCAATGACCTGGGATTTGTTAACGGAAGCTGTCATTTAGAAATGCGGCTGGTGAAGAATAAATGGAAACTCATTGAAGTCAACCCTCGAATCTCCGGGGGAGCAATGAACAAAATGATAGAAGAAGCATATGGACTGAGCATAGTGGAAGAAACGTTAAGGGTATATCTTAGTATACCGCACCAAAGCGAACGCAAGTGGGAAAAACATATCTACACCTACTACATGACTGTCAACAAAACTGGCAAGCTGTTAAATGTGATTGGAAAACATATAGCAGAACAACAAGAAGGCATCATTGAAGTATATATAAAACCCAAAAATGGAAAAACACTTCGCCCTCCAACTTCCATGGGGCATCGCTACGGGTATGTTATGGCGAGCGGGGAGTCCGTGCAGGAATCAGAGAGGCGTGCAAAAAATGCCTCTAAAGACATTCAATTTTATTTAGAATCAATCTAAACCGTTATATATGCACTACACCACTTTTCCAGACCAAAATACACTAATGATAAGAGACAGGTGAAAGGAGGATTTGAGGCGATGATTTGTCATCACGATAGCTGTATATGTGAAACCCTGAATGAATTATTACTGGAACAATCCCACTTGGCCACTCAGAAATTCAAGTTCATTTGTGAATACGACAAGGTAGACACCATTCCATTTATTCTATACACAAAGGAAGATAGCGAGCCGTTTCGAGCACACTTCCACTCCAACTGCACCATATTCTTTAAGCTCATCGATATCGATGATGGCTGTGCAACACTGCGGCTCCTGGCCGGAAGGGATATCGACGGATACATTACCAATGATGTCGATGACTTATTTGCACTTTTTCATACAGACAAATGTATCAGCATAGACTGCAACTGTTTTCTCGGAATTCAGCCCCTTCCTCCGAAATTAGTCAACAGGCAACTTCCTGAAATTGATCGGGAGTGCGATGATAAGTAGGGGGAGGGTTGAATCTGATTTTTTAGGTTCGGCTCTATTTAAGGGTGACTAGAGTCAAATCCAAGGACTCCAATCACCCTAATTCCATTAAACGCGGGACAATCTGTTCAATACGAACTCCTCAACAACTTCTGCTACACCATCTTCCATATTAGAAGCTGTAACAAAATCAGCTCTCTCTCTAATATCCTCGGGAGCATTTCCCATCGCAACGCCAAGACCGGCGAATTCAATCATGGTAAGGTCGTTATAGCTGTCTCCGATGGCAATGACCTCTTCTGCTTTAAAGCCCATTGGCTTGATCAGGTAGTCAAGGCTTGCCCCTTTCGTCACTCCCAACTGCGTAAACTCCAGGAAGAATGGTTTGGAGCGCATCACACTCAGTTCACCTTCCAGTTCGGCTTGAAGCTTTTTCTCGACTTCTACCAATCGTCCCGCTTCTTTTAACATGAGTGCCTTTACAACAGGCTCCTGAATCACTTCTTTAAAGTTAGGAACGACCTTTACAGGCAGCCCAGTCAGTTCACTTTCAATAGAAGCAAATTCACTTGGTTCTTCCACAACAATCGCATCATCAGCATATGTCAGAATGCCAACCTCTTCCCGTTTACTCAAATCGTATAAGCGATGAACGGTTTCAGCTGATATTGTTCGACTGTATTTCTCTTCGTTTGTCTTGCAATCTATTATTTTCGATCCATTGAAAGAAAGAATAAAGCTTCCATATTGGTCAAGCATCAGTTCTTTTGCAACCCATCTCATTCCAAACGTTGGGCGGCCGGATGCCAGGACAACTTTCACTCCCGCTTCCTGTGCCAGAAGCAAAGCATCTTTTGTACGCTTTGAAATCGTTTGGTCATCTCGTAATAATGTATCATCTAAGTCCAGTACAATCATTTTATAATTCATCATGAAAAATCCTTTCAGGAAATCTGATTTATATTATCTTACTATAACATCAATCTACTAGTATGAAAAAGAGAATAGACCACCGTATCGGCAGTCTATTTCAAGTTTACATGGTACAGATTCCATTTTCTAATGGTAAATCGAGCCTGATTCGAGGCTCCTAAATGTATATATCTTGTTCTACTTCACTCTTAAACTTTTCCATTTATTCAGTGGTATTTTTCGCAGCCGTTTATCTTTTTTCATCGGCCTTTATCTTTCCCTAGTTGGTGGTTTACTTCTTCTAAAGTCGGAAGAGCGGTCATCGCTCCTTTTGTTGAGGCAGCAAGTGCACCTGATACGGCTGCAAACTGAGCCATGCCTGCTGCTTCTTCAATTGATAAAGATTCAAAATCCCCAGTGTATTCATGGACTGAATAGAGGATTCCGGATACAAACGCATCCCCTGCCCCTGTTGTATCCACTGCTTTCACCTTCATGGCAGGTACATACTTCCGAGCATCACCTACGTACACAAAGCTTCCTTCTGCCCCCATCGTGATAATCAAGAAAGGAATATTGTATGCTTTCAGTTTGGCTACCCCTGCTTCAATCTCCTTTTCACCAGTGATAAATTCCAGTTCCTCCTCAGAAATCTTCAATACATCCGCTTCAGATAGCATGCTCTTAATCGTTTCTCGGGCGTTTTCCTCAGAATCCCATAATCCTAATCGTAAATTCGGATCATACGAAACCAATAAGCCATTCTCTTTCGCTACTTTCACAGCATGATGCGTCGCTTCCTTCGCCGGAGAGCTGATCATGGAGATGGAACCAAAATGAAGGATTTTATGGGTTAAGAAATCCCCTTCGTCTATATCATTCACCTGGAGGAATCGGTCGGCACTTGGATCAATATAAAAGTCAAAGCTGCGCTCCCCGTCTTCTCCGTTCGTAACAAATACCACTCCTGAACGGGCATCAGGAGTTAAAAGCATTTGATTGGTCCGAACCCCATATTCCTGAAGAGTCTCTTGCAGGAACCTCCCTAATACATCATCTCCCACTTTTCCTAAAAAGGTAGACCTCGCGCCTAATCTAGCCAGTCCAACCGCCACATTCGCAGGAGCTCCTCCGGGACTTTTTTGATAGGTAGTATTTTGTTCGTCCAGAGGGATGAAATCGATCAGTGCTTCACCCAGTGAGATAATTCCTTGTTTCATATCAAGTTCCTCCTCGTTCTAATGGATTCTACTTTAAATATAGCAAATCCGACTAGTTTGGTGACCACCAAAAGTAGCGAAAAGAAGATTACACACGCAAGTGCCTCTCACCTGCTCTTTATACATTCACAAAACCATTAAGAATGATGGAAATAAATGTTATTATTGTCTTATCTATAATGTCAGGAGTGAATATCATGCTGTTCAAGTTAAGAATCCTTTTTTCCACCATCGCTATCGCTTTTGCCCTGTACGGGTTAGTAAGTGAGAATCCACCTGAGTTCATTATGACCATCATGCTCCTTTCTTTAGGTGCCATGATGTTTGTGATGGGAATTTCCGAATATCATTCCAACAAGAAAGCTTCTGCCTATTTTTCATTCATTGCAGCAGTATTTGTAGGATTTGTCAGTATTTATTCCCTCTTCTAAGACGTTCACAAGAAATATGATATGCTGAAAGAAAAAAAGAAAGCGGGAAGAAAATGATTTCTACATACTTTGAAAAAATTCAGGAAAAGTTACATGTTGTTCAAACCGAAGAAGCCGAAAAAATGGCAGAGCTTGCTCAAAAGATATCTTCTTCCATCCAACAAGATGGAATCATTCAGCTCTTCGGATGCGGTCACTCTCACGTCCTTGGAGAAGAGGTGTTCTACAGAGCAGGTGGACTGGTTCCGATCAATCCAATTTTGATTGAGCCACTCATGCTTCATGAAGGAGCCGTACGTTCTTCTCAGTTAGAAAGAGCGAAAGGGTATGCGGGTGAGTTTATGAATGGGCAAGATATTCAGCCCCATGATGTGGTGATCGTTCTCTCCACTTCTGGAAAAAATCCCGTTCCCATCGAAGTAGCTCTTCACGCCAAAGAAATGGGGGCTTATGTTGTGTCCATCAGTTCCTTTGATTACGTAGAGAAGGAGATGTCCCGACATCCCAGTGGTAAATTTCTGAGTGAAGTAGTGGATCTTGCCATTAATAATCACTCCGTTGTAGGAGATGCAGTACTGACTGACCCAAGAGTGTCTGTTCCATTCTCTCCAACTTCAACCGTCATCGGCGCGGCGATATTGAACAGCATCATGGCAGGTGCCATTGAAAACATGGTCATAGACGGAATTGAACCGCCTATCTTCATCAGTGGAAACGTGGATGGCGCAGATGATCATAACGAAAAGTTAATTAAAAAGTATCGTAAGCGTATTCCTCTGTTAACAAAAGGATTATAGAGAAAAAGAGTAGGAGCCCATTATAAAATAGGATTCCTACTCTTTTTCACAGTCTGTCCAAGTTGATTTTGAATTTATATTTATCAGCTCGATAAATCGATCGTACTAATTCAAAAGGGGTACCGTCTTCTAAAAATGAATCTCGTTGGATGAGCAGTACCGGCTCCCCGCTCTTCACCTTTAAATGCTTCGTATCTTCTTCCGTCACAATCGCCGCTTCCACTGATTGAGTGGCATGACTGATGTGAAGGTTCAACTCACTTTCAATATAATGATACAGTGATTTCCCCAATATTTCCTGATTCAATCCTGGCAGCAGCTTCACCGGGATATAACTTGTTTCCAGTGCCATCGGTTCACCATTTGCAAGACGGATTCGTTTCATTGTATACACAAGTTCCTCTTCTTCTAACGAAAGAAGCTTCTGAATATCCTCGCCGACGGGAGAAATTTCAAAATGCAATAATTTGTTGCCTGGCTCGAGTCCTCGACTCTTCATGTCTTCGCTAAAGCTTGTTAAGCCTTGGAGACTTTGTTCGATTTTCCGATGAGAGACGAATGTCCCTCGCCCTTTTTCTCTAAATAACACATTTTTATTCACAAGATTGGTAATCGCCTGTCTCACGGTCATCCTGCTGATCTTGAACGATTCAGCCAGCTCCCGCTCAGACGGAAGGGCATCACCCGGTTTTAACTCTTCAGACTGTATTAGATGTTTTAGGTGCTCTTCTAACTGATAATACAAAGGAAGAGGAGAATTTTTATTTACCACGAACGCTTCTCCTTTCGAAATAACGATTTATCTTTTATTTTAGTATATACACCCTGTTTATAACAGACAATTATCCGAGGACTATATGAAAGTGGCAGACGATTTTGCCAATTACGACAAACCCGTCTGCTCTCTCCATTTATTTTAACTTTCTTAACTCATCTGCAACAAATTCTACATCTGTCCCGACAATGACTTGAAGGTTTTTATTGTTTACCTTCATCACACCTTTAGCCCCGTGTGCTTTTAACGCTTTTTCATCTACAAGTGTGACATCATTGATTTGTAATCGTAATCGTGTGGCACAGTTATCGATCACTGCCAGGTTTTCTTTCCCGCCAAGATCCTTCAGGAAATGTTCAGCCATTATTTCATATTTACTATTTCCACCTGAGTTCTCATCTGCTACTACCACATCTTCATCATCTTCACGACCTGGAGTTTTCAAGTTAAACTTCTTGATCAAGAAGGTGAATATGAGGAAATAGATGATTCCATAAAGAATGCCTACCCCTAATAACAGCCAAGGTTTTTGGCCGATGTTAAAGTTTAAGATGTAATCAAAGGCACCTGCCGAGAAACCAAAACCGTGATGGATGCCAAGTACGTACGTGATGACCATTGAACTTGCTGTTAATACAGCATGAATTCCATAAAGAACAGGAGATAAGAACATGAAACTGAATTCAATCGGCTCTGTGATCCCTGTTAAGAATGAAGTGACGGCCAATCCGATTAACATCCCTGATACATTGGCACGTAAATGTTTTTTCGCTGTCACGATCATCGCAAGGCACGCTGCAGGCAAACCAAACATCATGATCGGGAAGAAGCCTGTTTGGAACGTCCCGGCTGTTGGATCCTTCGCAAAGAAACGTGGGATATCCCCTTTCACGATTTCTCCCGCTGCATCTTTAAATGTTCCAAATTCAAACCATACAAGTGTATTCAATACGTGATGTAACCCCACCGGGATCAATAGACGATTCAATAAGCCAAACACACCGACTCCCGTTGCTCCGGCACCGATGATCCATTCACCAATGGAGTTGATCCCGCTCTGGATCGGCGGCCAGACGATTCCAAATATCCCTGCGAGTGCAACCATGGACGCAGCGGTTACGATTGGAACGAAACGTCTGCCCCCGAAGAATCCCAGCCAGGCCGGAAGTTTAATATCATTAAAACGGTTATATAGTAAACCTGCCACGACCCCGGAGATGATCCCCCCGAAAATCGCCATATTCGAATCCGGATCAAGGGCTTTTAACCCACCCGTTAATACCAAATAACCAATGGCACCAGCTAATCCGGCTGTACCATTTCCATCTTTTGAAAATCCGATTGCCACCCCGATGGCAAAGATTAATGCTAAATTTTTAAATATGGCATCTCCTGCTTCGGACATGAACGCGATTCCTAATAAGTCATCCTGACCTAAGCGCAGCAATAATGCTGCTGCAGGAAGCACCGCGATTGGAAGCATGAGGGATTTACCGATTCGTTGTAAGAATCCTAACATAATATTCTCTCCTTTTGTTTCAGTTGAAAGCGTTTAATCAGTCCATATCATATCATCATAAAGGAATAGATGTCTATACCAATTTTATGAATATAAAAGTTAGATTTATTATTTCATAAAGTTAGATTGCATTTACATTATAAAGACAATGTTTAAACATAAACTGGTATAGACATCTATACTATCTGGTGTTATTGTAGAAATGTAAAGTACTCAAGGAGTGATTTCAATGATCTCAAATATAGAAAAGCTGCTTATTCTGGATGGAAACATCTATGCAGAAGATACAGAATATGAAAAAGGGTATATCAAAATTGAGAATGGAATGATCACCGAAATGGGTGAGCGTTCCCAGTTAACCAATACAGAAGAATATAAAGTGATTTCACTTCCCCATGGGTATAGTGTTGTCCCGGGAATGATAGATATTCATATTCATGGCGTAAATGGTGCCGACACAATGGATGCCACACGTGAAGCTCTCGACACGATGACCGGGACACTTCCAAAAGAAGGAACCACAAGCTTCCTTGCGACAACGATGACGGAAGCATCCGATGCAATCGAAGAAGCCTTGAAGGCAACGGCAGACTATATGTCACACCAGCAAAGAAGCGGTCAGGCAGAAATACTCGGACTTCATTTAGAAGGTCCCTTCATAAACCCGGATAAAGCTGGTGCACAGCCTCTGAATCGTATCCAGAAGCCAAATGTCGAAGTATTTAAAACCTGGCAAGCTCTTTCAGGCGAAAACATTAAGTTGGTGACCCTTGCTCCTGAACTTGATGATGAATACGAACTGATCCGTTATTTAAAAGAGAATGGGATTGTTGCTTCAGTCGGTCATTCCAGTGCAACCTATGATCAGGTCGGGGAAGCCATCGATGCAGGATTGTCCCATGTTACCCACTTGTTCAACCAAATGTCGGGACTCCATCATCGTGAGCCTGGAATCGTCGGAGCATCCTTTCTTCGAAAAGAATTAATGGTGGAACTGATTTCAGACGGCATCCACGTTCGTCCGGAAGTGGCCCAATTGGCATTCGATCAAATTACAGACGAACGATTAATCCTCATCACTGATTCCATGAGAGCCAAATGCTTGAGAAATGGCCAGTATGATCTTGGCGGTCAGATGGTGACGGTTAAGGACGGGAAAGCATTATTGGACGAAGACACGTTAGCAGGAAGCGTATTGAAGATGAAAGACGCTTTTACAAATATCCAGGAATTCACTAAGGCAGATATGAGAAGCGCGATCAAAATGACCGCCGAAAACCCTGCCAGACAATTAAATGTCTTTGATCGAAAAGGGAGCCTTGCTCCACGGAAAGATGCAGATATCGTCATATTAGACGAAAACAAAGACGTATACACAACGATATGTAAAGGAAAAATAGCCTATATTCGAGAGGATGATACTCATGAAACTAATTGAAGTGAAAGACTACCATGAAATGAGTCAAGTCGCTGCAGACTATCTATTATCCAAGGTGAAAACATCTGATAAGCTGACCCTTGGATTAGCCACAGGGGGAACACCACAAGGGCTTTATGAAGCATTGATCAATGACCATAAACAGAACAGGACCTCCTATCAACATGTATCTTCGTTTAACCTGGACGAATACATCGGATTATCTGGTAAACACCCTAACAGCTACTACCATTACATGAATGACCACCTATTTAAACATATTGATATAGATTCAGAAAACACCCATATCCCTTCTGGAAAAGCGGTCGACCTCCAAAAGGAATGTGAGGCATATGATGAAAAAATCCGTTTACATGGCGGAATCGACCTTCAAATACTGGGAATCGGCAGCAACGGACATATCGGATTTAATGAACCAGGTACTTCTTTTGAATCCAACACCCACATTGTCGAGCTTGCCGAGTCTACACGTGAGGCGAATGCCCGTTATTTTAACTCGATTGACGAAGTACCTGCTCAAGCCATCACGATGGGCATTTCTTCGATTATGAAAAGCAAAGAAATCCTTCTCCTTGTTTCAGGTGAGGCGAAACAAGTGGCCATGAAAAAGTTAGTAGAAGGAGAAATCTCTGAGAACTTCCCTGCTTCTATCTTGAATCGCCACGAGCATGTCACGGTGATTGCCGATCAAGAAGCGCTGGCAATGGTGAAAGGGTTAGAGTTGTTGAACAGATGAAAGGATGAAGATGTGGAGTGAGTATACTTAGTCCATGTCTGGAGGCGGCGGACAATGGTTCGCCGCCTTTATATAGATGAAATCTGAGAATATAAAAAAAAAGATTGACGAACCCTATGAACATTTCTTATAATTAATCTTGACCGATTCACGGGGCATTAGCTCAGCTGGGAGAGCGTTTGGCTGGCAGCCAAAAGGTCAGCGGTTCGATCCCGCTATGCTCCATACACAAAAAAGGCGTCCTTATTTACAAATAAGGACGCCTTTTTTTATGTTTTTAGATGGTTGGCGGTTCATCGATCCAGTGACAATGAATGGGAGTCCGGTCGTTTGATCGGCCTCTTACTCTCTTAAAACAAATTGACTTTTCTGAATTCCATAAGTAACATTTTCCTTATAAGGAAAAGCTCGCCGATTACATACGCTTCCTTCTTATTATTTGCACCTGTTCCGGCAAAAAAGAAAGGAGAAGAATACCATGAATCAGTATGGAAACCAGGTCCAAAATGAAATCTATCAGAGGAAGGTCCGTCCCTCCATTCCATTCCGGTTTGAGGAGCTTGAACAAAAGGCCAGGGAACAACTTGAAGACGGTCCTTATTATTATGTAGCGGGAGGTGCCGGGGGTGAAGATACGATGCGCGCCAACAGAAATGCCTTCGACCGCTGGCAGATTGTTCCCCGTATGCTGAATAACGTTGAAATCCGTGATCTGAAAGTGACTGTATTGGGAGAAGTCTACTCCTCCCCTCTTATGCTCGCTCCCATCGGAGTGCAATCCATCGTTCACCCTGATGGGGAACTGGCGTCTGCACGTGCGGCATCATCCATGAATGTTCCGTTTATTGCAAGCTCAGCCTCTACTTACTCCATGGAGGAAATCGCTTCTGTCATGGGTAACTCCCCAAGATGGTTTCAGCTTTATTGGAGCAACGACCGTGAGATTGCAGCCAGTATGCTGGGGAGGGCTGAAGCGTCCGGATACTCCGCTATCGTCGTTACTCTTGATGCCCCGATGATGGCATGGCGTGAATCAGACCTTGAAAACGCGTATCTTCCCTTTCTGTCAGGAGAAGGAGTTGGGAATTATGTGAGCGACCCTGTCTTTCGTTCAATGCTGAAACATCCCCCTGAAGTTGACGCGAAGGCAGCTGCAACCCTATGGTCCAAAGTGTTTGGCAATGCCAGTTTGAAGTGGGATGACTTGGAGTTCCTGCGAGATCATACAAGCCTGCCGATCTTTCTTAAAGGGATTCTACACCCCGATGACGCAAACCTTGCCATCGATCACGGAATGGATGGGATTATTGTATCCAATCATGGTGGAAGGCAGGTTGACGGGGCCGTTGGAGCTTTAGACTCGTTGCCGATGATTTGTCAGGTTGTGAATGGGAGAATCCCTGTACTATTTGACAGTGGAATCCGACGGGGTGCGGATGTAGTGAAAGCATTGGCCCTGGGAGCGAGTTCCGTTCTCTTAGGCAGACCCTATATGTATGGATTGACCCTGGCTGGTGAACAAGGGGTGAAGGATGTCATCCGGAATGTACTGGCAGATCTCGACTTGACGATGGCCCTTTCCGGTCAAGCATCCGTTTCTGAATTAGATCCATCACTTCTTACGGACGTGAAAGACCGAACATTTCCTTCAAGGATAGGAAGAACAGATTCACAATCTGCGGGAATGAAATCATAATGAATCAGCCTCTGTCTAACACTGACAGGGGCTTTTTTGTTCAGTTCATTTGTGCCCCCTAGAAATCATTCTCCATCTATGCTGCTTTCACATATGACAAACCATGACCAATAGTAAAAGATACTATGAAATTTCCCATCCTTCCCGTTCCTGACATGGTATACTTTCATGTACAAAGGGGTTGATATTTTTGGGAAAATATCCAGTATTTGAAACAGAAAGAATCGTATTACGGCAGATCACTTTAGAAGATGTCGATTTTCTTCATGAACTCTATACTTCCCGGGAGGTTCTCCGCTATTTTGGAATGAATCCGATCGAATCGAAAGAAGTGGCGGTAAGTATGGTCGACAACTATGAAAAACACTTGGAGTCAGGAGGTCCCATGCGCTGGGCCATCGTGGAGAAGCATTCGAATAAGATGATCGGGACATGTGGGTTCCACGGCATTTCGAAAGCGTATAAGCGCTGCGAAATCGGATACGACCTTAGCCCTGATCAATGGGGTAAGGGAATCATGGGTGAGGCACTTTCCCCGTTACTCAGCTATCTATTTATAGATAAAGGAATGAATCGTGTAGGGGCAGTGATCGTTCCTTATAATAAGGCTTCATCACGAGTAGTTGAAAAACTCGGTTTCAAACAGGAAGGCTTACTAAGGGAGTATATCCTTCAGGGTGATCAAGTATATGATGCATATATGTACAGTTTATTGAAGAAAGAATGGCTTTAAGAGTTTTAGACGAACCTGAATAGGCAATAATGGTCAGTGCAGATGAAAAAGGAGCTGGTAGTATGGTGCAGCAAATGTTTCATGGATTCTTGCGCTGGCCTTTAGTTATACGAATATTTACAATCGCCATTACATTGATGCTTTCATTTGGAACCATCATTCATTTCATAGAGCCCGATACCTTCCCTTCCTTATTCGATGGGATCTGGTGGGCGATTATTACGACTTCCACTGTGGGGTATGGCGACTTTGTTCCTACATCATTTGAAGGCAGATTGATTGGCATTGTTCTCATCCTTGTAGGTGCAGGCTTTCTTTCAACTTATTTTGTCACACTTGCAGCGGAAACGGTCATGACACAAAATGCCTACCTGGAAGGAAGAGCTGCCTTTAAGGGAAAAGAGCATGTCGTCATAGTAGGCTGGAACGAACGAACGCGGGAAGTGATTAACCAGCTGACTTCTCTTCAATCCCAGTGTGAGATCATTCTTGTCGATGAAACCCTTCAAAAGAACCCCTATAATAATAACCATATTCATTTCGTTAGAGGTACGCCTTTTAAGGATGCCATTTTGAACAAAGTGAACCTTCATGAAGCTTCGATTGCCATTATCACTGCTGACCAAAATAAAGATGAGATGACAGCAGACATGAATTCTGTCTTAACACTGCTGGCGATAAAGGGGAATCATCCTGCTTTATACACGGTCGTGGAGATCCTCCAGAAGGATCAAGTGCCCAATGCTAAACGCGCTGGTGCCGATGAAGTAATTCAAACGAATATGCAAACCAGCTACGTGATGATGAACAGTATCATTTCTCAAGGGATGTCGAAGACGATTTTAAAGTTGTTGAACCACCTTAAAGGAAATAACCTGAAGCTGATCCCTGTTTCCGATGAATACATCAATGAAAATTTTCATTCATTAAGTGCACACCTTCTGAAGAACAATATTATCTTATTGGGCATAAAAAAAGGAGAAAACACGACTGTGAATCCTCCTTTGACGACTTTGGTTGAAGAAACGGATGAACTGCTTGTGATCTCTAACTAGAGAATAAAACGTTCTCCAGCTCTTTTACAAGTTCTTTCCCGACTTCAATATATTCTTCCGGGAAGCTTGCATCGGGATCTTGTGGTTCGGAAAATTGATTAACCGAGCCTGAGAAGGTTCCGGTTGATGCGTAATCGTCCAAGCCGCGCTGGTATTTATGAGAAAGAAGGAACGGTTTACCGAACTCAACCGTGGCCCCCCTTGAATCCAATTGACCGTCAACAGACGTAAACGGTACTCTCAAATATTGGTAGCCTACTTCGTCATTAATTTTGTAATCGAAATATCCGTGATCATAATCCCAATTACCACCTATCGAATATCCAAGCGGCTTTAATAGCTGTTCAAGCTTATACAGTTGATAATGCTGTCCTTCAATAGTAGATGAAAGCTCTATCACGTGGATCCATCCCCTTTCTTTTAGGGATAGTTTCTCCTAAAGTGAAAGAAAAATGTAAAAAGAGCACTGAGATTTCTCAGTGCTCTTTCCTTATTTAAGACGTTTTTCAAGCTCCGCCTTCTTCTCTTCAAAGCCTGGTTTTCCAAGAAGGGCGAACATATTCACTTTGTATGCTTCCACTCCCGGTTGATCAAATGGATTCACACCCAGCAGGTATCCACTCATGGCACATGCTTTCTCGAAGAAGTACACCAGGTAACCGAATGTGTATGCATCCATTGCCGGAATTTCAACGATCAGGTTTGGTACGCCACCATCTGTATGGGCAAGTAATGTCCCTTCAAACGCTTTGTTGTTTACAAAATCCACCGTTTCACCAGCTAGATAGTTTAAGCCGTCCAAATCACTGTCAGCTTTCTCGATTTTCAGCTCATGACGTGGCTCTGAAACCTTGATGACTGTTTCAAAAATATCACGGCGTCCTTCTTGAACATATTGTCCAAGAGAATGAAGATCTGTTGAGAAGTTAGCTGAAGAAGGATAAATACCTTTTTGGTCTTTCCCTTCACTTTCCCCAAATAGCTGTTTCCACCATTCAGAAAAGTATTGTAATCCAGGCTCATAGTTAATGAGCATTTCGATCGTTTTTCCTTTATTGTAAAGTGCGTTACGAACCGCTGCATATTGATAAGCAGGGTTCTCTGTAAGTTCAGATTTACTGAAATCTTCACGGGCCTGTGCAGCACCGTTCATCATCGTCTCGATTTCCACTCCACTTACAGCAATCGGAAGCAGTCCAACGGCTGTCAGAACAGAGTAACGTCCACCGATATCATCAGGAACAACGAATGTTTCATAGCCTTCGTCCGTTGCCAACGTTTTAAGGGCACCCTTGGATTTATCCGTTGTCGCATAGATGCGTTTGCGGGCTTCCTCAACACCGTATTTTTCTTCAAGCTTATTGCGGAAGATACGGAAGGCAAGTGCCGGTTCTGTCGTTGTACCAGACTTTGAAATCACATTGATGGAGAAGTCTTTTCCATCAAGAAGGTCCATTAAGTCCCTCATGTATGTGGAGCTGATATTTTGTCCAACAAACAAGACTTGTGGAGTGGAACGCTTTTCTTTCGGAAGAGCATTGTAGAAGCTGTGGTTCAGCATTTCAATCGCTGCACGGGCTCCCAAATAAGATCCACCAATACCAATGACAAGAAGGACATCGGAATCATTTTTTATTTTCTCTGCTGATTTCTGAATGCGTGAAAACTCTTCTTTATCGTACTCAACAGGAAGGTCGATCCATCCCAGGAAGTCGTTCCCTGCACCTGTTTGTTCGTGTAACGAATGATGAGCAACCTTCACGGCATCACTTAAGTATGTAAGTTCATGTTCTCCAAAAAACGATAACGCTTTTGAATAATCAAAACGAATGTGTGTCATAACCATCCTCCGATTAAAATATTTTCTTCTATCTCACTTTATCGAAAGCTGACCCGAGAATCAAGAAAGCCTCCTTTATGTAAGCGTGTGCATTGAAAATTTTTTCAACAACTGTTCTCACCCGAATATAATTCCCCTAATTATTGCTGAACAAACCAATAAAGAGGGACGGACCTTCGCAAGGTCCGTCCCTCCCACATTTCATTAAAGTGATGCTCTCAAGATCGCTAGTACGTCGTCTTTGTTTAATTTATTGAAGTTACCGAATTCGCCGTTCACCATGGCTTTGTCTGCCATCAGGTCCAGTTGACTGTCGTCGATATCATAGTCTGCCAATCGGGATGGGGCACCGATGCTCGTCCAGAATTCACGAAGCTTTTCGATTCCTTCCAGTGCCACTTCTTCTTCTGACTTACCGGCAGGGTCGACATTGAATACTCGTTCTGCAAGTTGGGCAAATCGGGCAGGATTCACATTCAAATTATGCTTCATCCAGTTAGGGAATAGGATCGCAAGTCCACCTGCATGAGGGATGTCATATACAGCAGACACGGCATGTTCGATATTATGGCTGGCCCAGTCACCGTTGTATCCCATTTGCAGCATTCCATTAAGGGCAATTGTTCCAGAGTACAGAATCGTCTCACGAAGCTCATAGTTCTCAAGATCATTAATCAACTTCGGAGCTGTTTCAATAACCGTAGTCAGAACGGACTCACACATACGGTCCTGAAGTGGTGTGTTGGTTGCATTATTGAAATATTGTTCAAACACGTGACTCATCATGTCTACCATACCGTAGATTGTATGATCTTTCGGTACTGTGAAGGTATTTACCGGATCCAGGATAGAGAATTGCGGGAATGTCACCGGGCTGCCCCAACCATATTTCTCATTCGTTTCCCAATTCGTGATAACAGATCCTGCATTCATTTCAGAGCCGGTCGCTGCAAGAGTCAGGACCGTTCCGAATGGAAGAGCTTCTTTTGCAAAAGCTTTCTTCGTTACAAGATCCCATGCATCACCATCATACTTTGCACCTGCAGCAATTGCTTTTGTACAGTCGATGACACTTCCCCCACCGACAGCTAAAATAAATTCAATATTATTTTCTTTACTTATCTCTACACCTCGTCTGACTGTGGAAAGACGTGGATTCGGTTCTACTCCGGAAAGTTCGAATACTTCACTATCAATATCCTTCAATACAGACATTACCTGATCGTATAACCCATTACGCTTAATGCTTCCGCCACCATACACGACAAGCACTTTTTTGCCATATTGAGGTACCAATTCTTTCAGCTGTTCTACTTGCCCTTTTCCAAAAATCAATTTGGTTGGATTGTAAAAAGTAAATTCATTCATATTTTGTTACCTCCTTGTATTTTATAAGGGACGAATTATTTCGTTACCCAAAATGTCTTCAACACATTTCCTATTATCGAATATATCGTCCCCCAAATGCAAAGAACTTGCATAAGGAAATTTTGTTGCATTTAAATTGAATAGGAATAGGAGCAATGGGAAACTTATAAATGAGCCATTCAATAAGGAGGAAAACAACATGAGTGCCATTCAACGTATTGCTTTGGTTCTTACCATCATTGGTGCTGTGAACTGGGGACTTATCGGCTTCTTTCAATTCGATCTTGTTGCAGCCATCTTTGGTGGTCAAGATGCCGCTCTATCACGAATCATATACGGTTTAGTTGGTATTGCCGGTCTAATTAACCTTGGACTGTTATTTAAACCGACGGAAGAGCTTGAAAGAGAACCTCATACTGAACCAACAAGATAAATGATGTTCAAAACAACATCAAAATGAACGAGGATTACACTTTGATCCTTCGCTTAAAAAGTCAAAAAGGTGACCCATCCTCTGGGTCACCTTTCTTATTTCAGTAACTTCTTAATGATCTGCATACCAAATCTTCCACTTGGATAACGGAAGCTTAAGTCAAACTTCGTCGTCTGTTTTAAGATGCTTTTGTAATGAGAGAAGGTTGAGAAGCTTGATTCTCCATGATAATTTCCAATCCCACTCTCCCCTACTCCCCCGAAAGGAAGATACGGTGTAACGATGTGCATCAGTGTATCATTTACACAACCGCCACCGTATGAAATCGATCCGTTGATTCTCTCTTCTGTAATTGGATTGCTAGTAAACAAATAAAGGGCCAATGGTTTCGGCCGCTCTGTCACAAAGTCAATGACTTCATCAAGCTCCTCATATTCTAGGACTGGGAAAACAGGGCCGAAAATCTCATCCTGCATCACCGGTACGGTAAAATCTCTTGGCTTCATTAAAGTCGGTTCAATTTTTAAGCTCCCAGAATCCACATTCCCTCCTAAAAGGATTTCACCATCTTCCAAATAGCTTGTTAAACGATTGAAATGACGATCATTAACAATCCGACCAAATTTATCACTCTTTAATGGTTCAGTTCCATAAAATTCAATAACCGTTTTCTTAAATTCAGTGATAAATTCATCTTTCTTGCTTTTATGAATAAACAGGTAGTCAGGTGCTATACACGTTTGTCCGGCATTCGTCACTTTCCCGAATGCGATGCGCTTGGCAGCCAGAGGAATATCAGCCGTTTCATCCACGATACACGGGCTTTTCCCGCCCAATTCAAGAGTGACGGGAATCAACTGCTTTGCTGCTGCTTCCATCACCACTTTTCCGACTGGGACGCTCCCGGTAAAGAAAATATAATCGAAAGGCTGTTTCAGGAGATGCTGTGTCGTCTCCACTCCTCCTTCAATGACGAGGAGCTGTCTTGGATCAAAATGAGTATTGATCATTTCCGCTAATAAAGCTGATGTAGAAGGAGTTAATTCTGATGGTTTAATGATGGCTGTATTACCGGCTGCGATCGCTCCAATGACAGGAGCAAGTGCAAGTTGGATCGGGTAATTCCAAGGTGCGATGATCAGTGTTACCCCGTAAGGCTCCGGGACGGTATAGGCTTTCGAGCCAATATGTGTTTTCGCCGTCTTGACCTTTTTAGGTTCTGCCCATTCGTCGATATTCTTCAGAACGAACCGAATTTCTTCAAGCAGGATTCCGATTTCTGTCGCATACGTTTCCATCTCAGATTTATTTAAATCTTTTTTCAATGCATCAATGATTTCTGCTTCATGATTTTTTATGACTGCTGAGAACTTCTCTAACAAGTCTTTTCTATATTGTAGTGGCCTCGTAACCCCGGACTTAAAAAATTGCTTATGATGTTGAAGTGTTGATTCAACCGCTTCAATAGACGCTTCTTCTATAATCATTTCAGTTGTCACATGAATCCCTCCAAAATGTTTAATGTTCATTAGTTTAAACATAAGAACGTAAATATCGTACGATGTTTTGCATCCGTTGTCAATTTCAATGATTTTACCCAAAATTGATGCTCTCTAATCATTTCGTTATTAAAGAAATAAATCCTTTAAAACCGAAAAAAGAACGTATCCCCAATAAATTGAGAATACGTTCTTATCTTATGCGATCGTTACACCCAACCTCTGAATCTAGAGGCTTCAGCCATTTTGCGTGCGCCGACCATGTATGCGGCGAGTCGCATATTCACTCGACGATTCTGAGATGTTTCGTATACATTGTTGAAAGCTTCGACAAGTTTAGCATGAAGCTTCTCGTTTACTTCTTCCTCCGTCCAATAATACCCCTGATTATTCTGAACCCATTCGAAATATGAAACCGTTACTCCACCGGCACTTGCCAGTACGTCTGGAACAAGCAGGATTCCTCTTTCAGAAAGAATTCGTGTTGCTTCAAAGGTAGTCGGACCGTTTGCAGCTTCTACCACAATGGATGCTTTAATATCATAGACATTCTCTTCAGTGATCTGGTTTGAAATCGCAGCAGGGACAAGGATGTCACACTCCAGCTCCAGCAATTCCTTATTTGAAATCGTGTTTTCAAATAGGGTCGTTACTGTACCGAAGCTATCCCGACGGTCTAACAGATAATCAATATCCAAACCAGCCGGATCATGAAGGGCACCATGGGCATCGGAAATGGCAATGACCTTTGCACCGGCATCGTGCATGAACTTCGCTAAGAAACTGCCGGCATTTCCAAAACCTTGGATGACGACGCGTGCACCTTTGATGTCAATGCCACGTTTCTTTGCAGCTTGGTCAATACAGATGGTAACACCTTGAGCCGTTGCCTTTTCACGACCTTGGGAACCACCAAGAACAATCGGTTTTCCTGTAATGAATCCTGGTGAGTCATTTTCACGAAGACGGCTGTACTCATCCATCATCCAAGCCATGATTTGAGAGTTTGTGTATACATCCGGTGCCGGAATATCCTTTGTAGGACCGACAATTTGACTGATGGCACGAACATAACCGCGGCTTAGCTTTTCCAGTTCGGTGAAAGACATCGTTCTTGGATCACAGATGATCCCGCCTTTCCCTCCACCGTATGGCAAATCAACAATTCCGCATTTTAAGCTCATCCACATGGATAAAGCCTTTACTTCCTCTTCATCCACTTCAGGGTGGAATCGTACTCCGCCCTTGGTAGGTCCGACTGCGTCATTATGTTGTGCACGGTAGCCCGTAAATACTTTGATACTGCCATCGTCCATTCGAACCGGGATACGAACGGTCAACATACGAATCGGCTCTTTCAGAAGTTCATACATTTCTTCCGTATATCCAAGCTTCGATAAAGCATCATTGATGACATGCTGTGTAGAAGTAAACAGATTAAGGTTTTCTCCCATTGTAAACATTCGCCTCTTTATTATGTGATCTGAAACGTTGTAATTGTAACATATTACCGTATCTTTAACCATTGACTGGGGAAAGAAATAATTTTTATTTTCATGCCTGTTCCAGTCTATTTAAGAAAAAAACTTTTTACCCCAGAGGGAATTAAGACAATACTTTTTTGATTCTTTCAATTGCCCAATCCAGATCTTCTTGTGAGATGACAAGTGGTGGAGCGAAACGGATGACTGTATCATGTGTTTCCTTACAAAGCAGTCCTTCTTCTTTCAGTTGTTCACAGTATTTACGGGCTGGTTCTTTCAGTTCCACTCCGATAAATAATCCGCTGCCACGAACTTCCTTAATCATAGGATTATCTATCTCACGAAGTTTACTCATAAAGTATTCTCCCAATTGCAGAGAACGGTCTGCCAGGTTTTCATCGATCAATACATCCAGTGACGCGACAGAAACCGCACATGCCATCGGATTCCCTCCGAAAGTAGAACCGTGGGAGCCAGGATTGAATACGCCTAATACGTCTTCACTAGCCACAACACATGAAATCGGGAACACTCCGCCTCCAAGTGCTTTTCCTAAAATGTACATGTCAGGGTCAACATCTTCCCACTCACACGCGAACATTTTCCCTGAGCGGGCAAGACCTGCCTGAATTTCGTCTGCAATGAATAGAACGTTGTTTTCTTTACATAATTCATACGCTGCTTTCATGAAGCCTTTAGGAGGGAATACGATCCCTGCTTCCCCCTGGATCGGTTCGATTAGGAAAGCGGCTGTATTTGGTGTGATGGCTTCTTTTAACGCATCCAGATCACCGTATGGAATCAAGTTGATTCCTGGAAGCATCGGGCCGAAACCACGCTTGTATTCTTCTTCTGAAGAAAGGGAAACAGCTGTCATCGTTCTTCCGTGGAAGTTCCCGTTACACGCGATGATTTCCGCACTGTTTTCTGCTACACCTTTCACATCATACGCCCAGCGGCGAGCTGTCTTGATCGCCGTTTCCACGGCCTCTGCACCCGTATTCATTGGAAGAGCCATGTCTTTACCAGTCATCTTACAAATCTTCTCATACCAAGGGGCTAATTGATCGTTGTGGAACGCACGTGACGTCAGTGTCACACGGTCTGCTTGATCTTTTAACGCCTGGATGATCTTTGGATGACGATGTCCCTGGTTGACCGCTGAATAAGCGCTAAGCATATCCATATACTTATTGCCTTCCGGATCCTTGACCCATACACCCTCCGCTTCTGAAATAACGATTGGTAGGGGATGATAGTTTTTCGCACCATATTTTTCGGTTTGTTCAATAATTGAATGAGTACTTACTGCCATGAAAGTTCCTCCTTGCTTAAAAGCATTTTATTTTTAATGCCATATGACGAGGCTAGTTAACAGGTATGCAAAAAAAATTTGCATTTAGAAAACCCTTACACTTATAATAATGCAAAAGATAGTTGCGTTTTTCAAGAGTTTTTTAAAAATTTTTTATAATTCCGCTCTTTTTGCCGATTCAATTCCTTAAGAGTCTTAAATTCAGCAACGGCCGGATGGAAAATCCGCTCAAAATCATTTTTTATTGACGATAGATTTTGCAGTAAGAACTATTGAAAAAGAAGAGGAGTGAGACAGCATGCTGGAATCTGAAAAGCGTTTGTATATGTACGAAAAAGTCGCTGAACACCTCGAATCAGGCGTTCATGTCATCGATTCTACCGGTAGAACCATCATCTACAATCGTAAAATGAGGGAAATCGAAGGCATGGAAATCGAAGACGTCCTTGATAAAAATTTGCTGGATGTTTTCCAATTTCATTCCGAAGAGGAAAGTACTCTTCTTAAAGTTCTCAGCACAAAGGAACCTACCCTCAACGTGAAGCAAACTTACTTTAATATAAATGGAATTGAAATCACTACAATGAACGATACATTCCCTATCTTTCATGAGGAGGTGTTGATTGGAGCGATCGAAATTGCCAGGGACATCACCAAGCTCGAAAAGGTGATGAGGGATCAATTACATAAGCGCCCGAGCAGCTTATATACCTTTGATAGCATCATCGGTAAGCATGACCGCCTGCAGGACGCAGTCGAAACCGGAAAGCGGGCTGCAAGGACTTCTTCCCCTGTGTTGATCTGTGGTGAAATCGGGACCGGCAAAGAGCTTTTCGCTCAAAGCATCCATAACGACAGCGCACGCGCCAACCGTCCCTTCATCACCCAGAACTGTTCATCATTACGTGATGATATGCTTGAAGAAATCCTTTTTCATGAAGAGCGGGAAGGCAGCAACCCGGAAGATCACCGGCCATCCCTCTTCCAACAAGCACAGGGAGGAACGCTCCTGCTCGATGAAATCAACTCCTTAACCCCTTCCCTTCAGGAGAAGCTATTAAACTTCTTTTCCCGGGGGACGGACCTTCCATACGATGTGCGGGTGATGGCGACGGTGAACGAGGATCCCATCGACGCCATCGCAGAAGGACGGTTATTAAAGGACCTCTATTACAGGCTGAGCATTGTTTCCATCTTCATCCCCTCTCTCCGTGCGAGAAAAGAAGATTTACCGGAGATTGTGAATTATTTCATTGACCGGTTCAACCACCATTTCGCCATGAGTATCAAAGGGATTTCGAATGAAGTGAGGGAGATTTTCCAGCAGTATGACTGGCCGGGCAATGTGAGGGAACTTGAGCATGTCATCGAGGGAGCGTATAATCTTGTTGGCTTTGAAGAGGAGATTGGTTTCAACCACCTTCCATTCGGATTCAGGCAGAGGATTCATCATACGGCGACTGGAGAAGAAAATCAGGATGAATCCGAGTTCCTCTACCAATCCGGAACCGAAATCAAGCCACTGGAAATTTTCATGGAAGAAGCGGAAACCTATTATATTCAAAAAGCGTTGAAATACCATGACTTTAATATTACCAAAACGGCGAAATCCCTTGGGATGAGCAGGCAGAATCTACAGTATCGGATTAGGAAGTACGGGATAGAACGCACTTCATTTTGATGGTGGTGGCCACTTCTCTTTTTTGAGGAGTGGCTTTTTGTTTTTGGGGGTGATGGGGTTGATTGGAGTTGTTTGAAAATGCGATTTTTGTCGTTTTTGGGAAACCTGAAAATACGGTTGCTAAAATGAAAGTTAGGTTGATATATTGCTATGAATGTCGAATAAATCCTGATAACAGTTTATACCTATAATTCTCTAAGAATGGCTGTAAATCCATATGATGATTGAAAG
The DNA here is from genome assembly GCF_056159585.1 of Rossellomorea sp. ABR4_004. NCBI lineage: Bacteria > Bacillati > Bacillota > Bacilli > Caryophanales > Bacillaceae > Rossellomorea > Rossellomorea sp. ABR4_004. Next base: position 1,478,404 of record NZ_JBSWVM010000001.1, read on the forward strand.
TAAATCTCCATAAAACCAAACATAAAAAAAGAGCACCAGCCCCTTCATCAGCATAACTCCACTGACAAAAAGACCAGCACTCACTCCTCCATGCTTATTCCATATGCTGCAAATAAGGAGTCAAATCCACACCAATACTCTCCGCAAGCTTCTTACCGAGCTCTACATCTGCCCGGAAGAAATTACACACCGCGCGCAAGGCTATTCTTTCATTGATTTGTGACAGTTCACTGGAAATATTCTTCACTACTTGCTCTTTCACCTCATCCGGGTAGCTTCTGTAAATACGGCCGGCCTGACCGAAATCATCTGTTTTCCGGATTTTCTGCCTTCCTCTTTCACCCGTCATCGGCTGATGTATTTCCGAATATCCCGCCACTTCTTTTGGTGTATCAACGAAGCTGTTCGGCTCATAGTTCACTGAACCCGTCTGTTGCTTGAACGGCATATGTCCGTCCCTTTGATTATTCGCCACCTGTGCGAATGGACAGTTGATCGGGAGCTGTAGGTAGTTGGCACCTATCCGGTAGCGCTGTGTATCAGAATAGGAGAATAGCCTTCCTTGCAGCAGCTTATCTTCAGAAGGGAGCATTCCGTTCACAAGCACTCCCGGATTGAAGCCCACTGATTCCGTTTCCGCAAAGATGTTTTCTGGATTTTCATTTAAAATCATCGTACCGACAAAGTGAGATGGGATGTCATCTTCTGACCAGTCCTTCGTCGCATCAAGAGGATCGAAATCAAAGGAATCCATATCCATTGGGTCCAGTACCTGAACATACAGATCCCATTCAGGGAAATCTCCTTTTTCAATCGAATCATATAGATCACGGCTTGCATGGTTAAAATCTTCCCCTTGAATCTCAGCTGCTTTTTCCGCAGATAAATTCTCAATACCTTGTTTCGGCTTCCATCGAAGCTTTACGTACACTGTATTCCCAGCTGCATTCACCCATTTATACGCATGTACACTGGTTCCGCGCATTTGTCTATAGTTCGCAGGGATCCCTTCATCCGTGTAGAGATGCAGGAGCATATTGGTTGATTCCGGCGTCAAGGACATGAAATCCCAGTATCTCTCAGGTTCTTGGATATTTGTTTGTGGATTTGGCTTTAATGAATGAACCATATCGGGGAACTTCATGGCATCACGAATAAAGAAGACAGGAAGGTTATTCCCGACAAAATCCCAGTTCCCTTCTTCTGTATAAAATTTCACGGCAAATCCACGGGGATCCCGTAAGGTTTCAGGAGAATGCTGGCCATGGACGACAGTGGAAAAACGGGCAAATACAGGTGTTTCTTTTCCTGCCTCCTGAAAAAGTGCGGCTTTTGTATATTTTTTCATGCTATTTTTGGTAATGAATACGCCATGCGCACCCGCTCCTCGGGCGTGAACGACTCTTTCAGGAACTCTTTCACGATCGAAGTGAGCCAATTTCTCAATTAGCTGATAATCTTCAAGCAGTGCAGGTCCTCTTTCCCCAGCTGTTATTGAGTTCTGGTTATCGCCGATCGGGGCACCTTGATTCGTTGTGAGTTTTCTTTTATCCACTAAAAACACTCCTTTAGATTATAATTATTATTAAGTGATTATAGTTTTATTTTAACTATTTGAGAATGAAAGTCAATCACAAATTATAATTATTTTAAATTAGTAATCATTAAAATTAACGAAATCAGGCATAAAAAAAGAGACAACCTATAGTATAGGTTGTCTCTAAAAAATATTATCGGGTTTGGAAGAGTAGAACCAAAACCTTCACGTTTATGGTTTGATCAATTTAGAATCCGTGATAAAGCGTACGCCTTCCGTTGATTCCAAAGAGAACACTCCTCCCCTTCCTTCCCTGACATCCAATATGATCCGGAAATGCTTCCAATACTCATATTGCTGTTCGTTCATATAAAACGGACAGTCGGCTACAGTACCTACTAATACATCACTGTCACCGATGATTAAATCATCCTGACTTAAACACATAGGAGAACTGCCATCACAACATCCCCCAGACTGATGAAACAGGAGAGCACCATGCTTGCCTTTTAACGTTTCAATGAGATGGAGGGCTTGTTCTGTTGCCTCTAGTCGCTGTTCCATTTTAGAAGAATCCTAACGCTTTAGGGCTATAGCTAACTAGTAAATTCTTCGTTTGTTGATAGTGTGATAGCATCATTTTATGATTTTCACGACCGATACCGGACATTTTGTATCCACCGAATGCCGCATGTGCCGGGTATTGGTGATAACAGTTCGTCCATACGCGTCCTGCTTGAACCTCTCTACCGAAACGGTAAGCCGTGTTCATGTCACGCGTCCATACACCTGCTCCAAGTCCATAAAGAGTATCATTGGCGATTTCAAGGGCTTCTTCTTTCGTTTTGAACGTTGTAACGGAAACAACTGGCCCAAAGATTTCTTCCTGGAAAATACGCATTTTGTTGTTGCCTTTGAAGACGGTCGGCTTCACATAGAAACCTGCTTCCTGATCTCCATCCAGCGTATTTTGCTCACCACCGATGAGTAATTCCGCTCCTTCTTCTTTCCCAATTTCAATATAAGATAAAATCTTATCCAATTGTTCTTGAGAGGCTTGAGCACCCAGCATTGTATCTGAATCCAACGGGTTCCCCTGCTTGATTTGTTTCACGCGTTCGATTGCACGCTCCATGAATTTATCGTAGATCGACTCCTGGATCAGCGCCCTTGAAGGACATGTACACACTTCTCCTTGATTAAGTGCAAACATCACGAAACCTTCAACTGCTTTATCAAGGAAATCATCATCCTGGTCCATTACATCTTCAAAGAAGATATTAGGTGATTTACCACCAAGTTCTAACGTAACAGGGATAATGTTTTGAGAAGCATATTGCATGATCAGGCGACCTGTAGTCGTTTCACCTGTGAAAGCTACCTTACCAACACGCTTACTTTGCGCAAGGGGTTTCCCTGCTTCCACTCCAAACCCTTGTACCACATTCAGTACACCTTTAGGCAGCAGGTCTTCAATGAGTTCAATCAGAACCATGATGGAAGCCGGTGTTTGCTCAGCAGGTTTCAAGACTACACAGTTTCCTGCAGCAAGGGCAGGTGCAATCTTCCATACACCCATCAGAATCGGGAAGTTCCAAGGAATGATTTGGGCCACAACCCCGATTGGCTCATGGAAATGATAAGAGACCGTATCATTATCGATCTCACCAAGAGATCCTTCCTGGCCTCTGATACATCCGGCGAAATAACGGAAGTGATCAATCGCAAGTGGTAAGTCTGCCGCTAATGTTTCACGAACAGGCTTACCATTATCCCAAGTTTCGGCTACAGCAAGCATTTCTAAGTTTTCTTCTATACGATCGGCGATTTTATTTAAGATGATGGATCTTTCCGTAGCAGAGGTTTTCCCCCATGCGTCTTTCGCTGCATGTGCTGCATCCAATGCCTTTTCGACATCCTCTTTGTTTGAACGGGCAATTTTCGTGAAAACTTTCCCCGTGACAGGTGATACATTTTCAAAGTATTCTCCACTTGCCGGCGGCACATATTCTCCACCAATAAAGTTCTCATACTTGTCCTTAAATTGTACCAATGAACCTTCAGTATTCGGATTATTATAAAGCATCTAAGATCCTCCTGTAATTATGTATTTTTCTGTTAATTAAGCGCTTTCATTATTATTATAGGTCATTTAGGAGGTACGGACAAGTATATTGTTCAAAAATTCTTTATTTTTCGTTAATTCATGATAAAGTTCTCTACCAATAGGCAGATTCCCCTCATCAAAAAAAACACGATGATCTCATCATGAGAACCAACGTGTTTTTTATGAATATTTAATTTTACTGTATACTTTCGAGGGCACAATATCCTCATCAGACATAAGATGTCCATGATTTTTCTTTAGTGCCTCTTCCAGATGATCCGGCATCTTTTCTGAATCATACGCACAGACTACGGTCATATTATGCTCATGAACCACTTGATCGGTTTCTGTTTCGAACCACTCGATGATGGAACAAGGATCTTCCAATGTCCCCCATTCGACATTGGTCCAGGATCGGAAAGAAATTCCATGTTCTAAATAAGGGGCAATGGTTTTCTTTAATTGCTCATAAATGGCTGGAGGGTGATAACTTCCGCTTGATTGATAAAATTCAAAGTTACTGATAGCATGGACTTTCTCCAATTGTTTACTTGTTAATTGGGTGTTTAGGCGTTTTTGTAATACATTCATATTTCTTTCGTTTTCAATTAAGATGACGATTTCCCCGTTTTCAATTCCTTCAAGTGTATACGTTATGGCATTATTCAAATACCGTTTTCTGTCTTGATAAGGATAAAGAACATGAGTACACTCATTGCCGGCTATAAGCTTACTTATCTTCTCTTTCAAATTTTACCACCTCCCCAATTTATCTCTTGTAGTACTATTTCTATAATATATTTGTAAAACCCTCTTTTATAAAAGGAATTCATACGATTGTAAGAAATTTGAAATAAGATCATAAAAAAAAGACTGCCTATAAGAAAGACAGTCTCCTTACTATTGATATTATTTCTTAATTAGGTCTTCACGTTCTGATTGTTCGATCCACTCTTCAAGCTTGTCTTTAAGAGTGTTGAAGCCAGCTGGTGTTGTTTCTTCGTTTGCTTGCTTTACACTTCCTTGACCTTGACGGCGAGGTTTTTTCGCTGCTGCAGGTTTTGCTTGAGGTGCTGCAGGAGCTTCTTCTGTAGCACGGATAGAAAGGCTGATTTTACCAGCTGCTTCGTCCACTGATAATACTTTAACCTTTACTTCGTCGCCTACTGAAAGGTGCTCGCTTACATCTTTAACAAAGCCGTGAGTGATTTCAGAGATATGAACTAATCCTTGTGTTTCTTCGTCAAGTGCAACGAACGCACCGTATGGTTGAATGCCTGTAACTTTACCTGTTACAACAGTTCCTGTTTCGAATTTTGTAGTCATGGTAACACTCCTAGTATATATATTATTTTTCGTCTTTACACGCAATTGTAGATTATATCATAGAATCCGTGATTCGGCAAAAGTTTATTCTGTCAGACCTTTGCAACTAAACCCATTTTTCTTCGATTTTCCACCTATAATTGCTTTCTCACTAGTTATGCTTCCCAATTATTAAAATTATTAAAACAGTGTAAACTTAGCATTCATTATTAGTCCTTATATCGTTCTTCTGTCTCTGAAGACAAAATGACCGGTGTCGTCTGAACCCAACGATCTGGCTTAACGAAATTTACACGTCTTAACTCCTCATATACTTCTTTCAGATGAAGGGTTGTTGTGTAATCTGGGAACTCCTTCAGCATATAACGGTAGGTTTCTTCTACATGTGATTTCAATTTACCACTTTCGTCAAAGATTGGCTGGTACACATTCCCCTCTGTAAAATATTGATATAGAAGGTCGTATTCATGCTTCACTTCTACCCTGAATCTTGAGTCATCCGGCAGTTCCTTTAACATCTTCTCGTAGTCCATCAAGCGATCAGCTGCTTCTTTCCATGTCCCTGTAAATTCTCCTGCTTTAATGACTGGGTCAAATCGGGTAATCATATACAATTCATATCCTTCCGGTAAGGCTTCACGATTCGTGATCATCCTGAAGTACTCCACATCCAATGTCGTTTCAAGCCGGTCCGTTTCACTGTTATACGATAGCTTTACTGCATTATTGAATATTCCATCCCGTAACAACCATAGTTTGGGGGGATAGTCGTTTTTCATCTGGTTGAACTCCTTCATATTGAATTCTCCGTTCTCAACGAAAGGCTTCCAATATTCACCATACTTATTCAACTCGTCCTCATATAGCGGGAGGATTTCTTGTTCCTTTTTAATAAAATCATCAACCCATACTTCTGCTTCTTCCTTCGTTAAAGGAGCTTTCAGATTTTTCATCATCACATCAGGAGTAGCCAATATCTGATTCAATTCGTCACTCGCTCTCTGGACCCAATCCAGTTTTCTTTCATTTGAGAAGTCCCGCATTGGAATGGATTCGATATATGTGAGCTGCCTCCCTGCACCCCGGGCGATCTCAGTCGAATTAAATATGCTTTCCGTAAACCCGATCCGTTCCATTGCTTGAATTTTCCTAAGATCATATTGAGCTTTTGCATCTTCTATTTCCCTTTGAAGTCGTTGGTCTGACTCACCGGCATAATCAGCTTGATTCCCACTCTGTCTTCCCGGTTCATCCATCGTAAGCTGCAGGATGAGAACCGCACCGATGAGAAGCACACCAATGAAGCTTGCGACGTATGGCCAATGAATAAGTGGGCGCTTCTTTTGGGATTTTCCTTCTTGTTTTATGGCTTGTATGATGTCTGAAGGATTGGTCTGATCCGGAATTTTCTTATACGATTGATTCAATAATTCCATGCGTTTTTCAAGCATTTTGTCATCCATTCAATCTCCCCTCCCTTTTTTCAGCCTCTTCCAGTTCTTTTTTCAAGAGGTTTTTGCCTCTTAACAGTCTTGTTTTAACAGTAGATAAATTGATTGACAGTATTTCAGCTATTTCTTCATACTTCTTTTCATGAAAATAATAGAGGATGATTGGTAGTTGATATTTACCATCCAGCTTTTGAATGCATTCGTGCAGCATACGATCCTCTTCCTGCCTCAGGATACGTTCTTGAGGAGTAATGACGTTTTCTGAAGGTTCATTCCCAATTTTTTTCACTCGATTGTTGTGCTGATTTTCTTTTCGTTTAAAGTCCCTCGACACATTCAAAGTAATTTTATAAAGCCAGGTAGTAAACTTCGCATATGAGAACCCGTCCAGAAACCTGTATACACGAATGAACACTTCCTGGGTGATATCCGGTATATCAGCGATGGAATTCCCCATCTGATACGCAAACCGTTCAACGATGGGAGAATAATAAGTGATTAAATGCCTATATGCCTGCAGATCTCCTTTTTTCGCACGTTCGATCAAGTGCTCATTTTCCACTCGAATCTTCCCCCTTTCCCTTCGATGCTTTCATTTATGTAACGAATGTGATGTGGATTTTGTTTCATTTATTTACCATTGAATTCATTCTTTTTAAATAAAAAGACAAAAAAAAAGACCAACCCAATTCTAATTGGATCAGACTAATTCTTTACAGTGATTGATTTCTTCTTTCGTTGCTTTTGAATAAATGGTAAGGCATACAGCATGAAGGCTGCAATATGGGCGAATGCAAGATTGGCAACAAACAGGCTCCAAAGTGTTACATGACCCCATCCCCCAAGTTCCGGAACCGCTACGTAATAAATAAACACTGCCCATAAGGCTATAACAAATGGGATATGAAGAACCGCCCACTTACGATGTTCGATCCAAAGAAACAGTGGTGTAGCCGTTGCGATAAATAGATATACAAGAAATACATCCATAGTAAATTCCTCCAATCCAATAGTAAACGCTTTCAATTATGGCGAAAAAAAGAATAATTTGTGAACGTTCTGTTACAATTAGTATACTACATTTTAGAGAAATTTCCAGCCCATTCATCATGTTTTTGACTGGTTTTCTAGAAATTAGGTTAATTGTAATGATTACAAACGTTTTCACACATAATAAATGGAAATAGATGTTGCCATATTGTTCGCTATCACTCATTTAATGGCATTCAGCCCCATCTTTCTTATATATTGAAAATTTAAAAATCCGGTGTACAGAGGGTATAAAACATAGTACGATTGAAAAATCTTATTTTTTCGAAAGGAGGATCTTAAACTTGGCCAAAAAAGAACAATGGACTTCTAAGATTGGTTTCATCCTGGCAGCGGCCGGTTCTGCTATAGGGCTCGGTGCCATTTGGAAATTCCCGTATATGGCAGGTGCAAATGGAGGAGGTGTCTTCTTCTTACTCTTTATCCTTTTCACCGTTTTGATCGGTGCGCCCATTCTTCTGGCAGAGTTTGTCATCGGAAGACGGGCGGGAGCCGACGCCGTTACTTCCTACAAAAAATTGGCGCCACAGTCTTATTGGCACTGGATCGGCTATTTAGGAACGGTTGTTTCTTTTATCATATTATCTTTTTACAGTGTTGTAGGCGGATGGATCCTTTCTTACTTGGCCCGGAGTGTGACAGGCTCTTTAATCGGGAAATCTCAGGAGGAGTACGGAACCTTATTCGAGAACATCATTGCAAATCCAAAAGAAGTGCTGATTGCACAATTCCTCTTTATCGTCATTACGATACTGGTCGTACAAGGCGGGATTCAAAAAGGGATTGAACGGGCAAGCCGTTATATGATGCCGGCATTATTTATTTTATTTATTATTTTAGTCATCAGGTCCCTTACCTTGGAAGGGGCGATGGAAGGTGTCCGCTTCCTGTTATTTCCGGACTGGAGCTATTTAAATGGAGAAACGGTATTGCTTGCGTTAGGACAAGCATTTTTTGCACTTACCGTCGGACTTTCTGTCATGGTGACGTATGCATCCTATCTTTCAAAAGAGGACAGCATGCCAAGATCCGCCATCAGTGTATCCGGATTAAATATCTTTATTTCATTATTGGCAGGATTGGTCATTTTCCCTGCTGTGTACGCCCTTGGTTTTCAACCGGATGAAGGACCGGGAATTGCTTTTGTTGTCCTGCCAGCCGTTTTTAATGAAATTGCATTCGGTGGCATTTTCTTAACAGTGTTCCTGATTTTACTGTTGTTTGCAACCCTGACATCTGCTTTCTCCATACTTGAAATCGGGGTCGCGGCCCTGTCGAAAGGGAATCAATCGAAACGAAAGCCATTTACATGGTTAATCGGAATTCTGGTTTTCTTTGCAGGTATTCCAAGTGCCCTTTCATTTGGTGTATTCGGAGATTTCCTCATTCAAGGAAAGAACTTCTTTGACTTTGCCGATTATATTACGAGTAATTTTGGATTGCCAATCGGGGCATTATTAATCAGTATTTTCGTCTCCTACCGATTAAAGCGAGAAGATGTATGGAACGAAATCCAATCTGGTTCGTCTATATCACCGGTCCTGTTCAACAGCTGGATTTTTCTATTGCGCTACATCGTACCAGTAGCCATCATACTTGTTTTCATATCTTAAATGACAGGTCCGTCACTGAAGACGGACCTTTTATTTTTAACATTTTGTTCACGATAAGCAGGGCTATTTTTTTCCAAATGGTGATAAACTGTAGATATAAGGAAGGTATTCTATGGGGAGGGACTTTAGCATGTCACACTTTGGTGAGAATTTAAAACGGGTACGCGAAGAGCGCAAACTATCTCAACAGGAGCTTGCTTTAAGGGCCAGACTAGGCACAAAGACGATTGAAAAGTATGAATCCGATCTTCAGATTCCCGATACACAAACGATTCTTAAGCTTTCAACTGTACTTGATATACCTGCTTCCGAACTGCTGGAAAGGGAAGTAAAAGATCACCCTCCAACAGGCGTTGACGCTGAAATGGAACTGCTGATCAAAGAATTGGGACCAAAACGAACTAAACTGATCCTCCGTAAGGCGAAGGAATTCTCTGAAGAAGATTTCCTGCGTGTGATGCAAATGTTGTATGAACTGAAATATGAAAAGAGCGAAAGCTAAAAACTTTTTATGAAATGATGTATAGATAGTGAAAAAAGGGGTCATACTGAAAATAAGCTTTCTAAGTATTCCCCCTTTTGTTTTCATTTGTTGGACGATATTTTATCGTCCTATTTTTTTTGCCCAATTAAAAAAGGTACCAGGCACAAATGTGTTCTTTTGTGCCTGGCATCCTTCTTTTTCTAACTATGATTCTCAACAAAACGCTTCATCCGTTTCACGGCTTCCTGCAGCTGCTCCATACTTGAGGCATAAGAACAACGTATATATCCTTCCCCACCTTTACCGAACACATTGCCGGGTACAACGGCAACTTTCTCTTCCATAAGAAGCTTTTCTGCAAATTCCTCTGAAGACATTCCTGTTTTTTTAATGGAAGGAAAGGCATAGAATGCTCCCCCAGGGGTATGGCAGGTTAATCCGAACTCATTGAGGGAGTCAACAAAATAGTGTCGTCGATGACGGTAGCTTCTCTTCATTTCCATCACATCATCCATCCCTTTATCGAGTGCCTCCACAGCAGCATGCTGAGCAGGCGTGGACGCACACATCATGGCGTATTGATGAATTTTAAGTAAGGATGAAGCGATCTCTTCAGGAGCACAAATAAACCCAAGTCTCCAGCCCGTCATGGCAAACCCTTTTGAGAATCCATTGATTACAAGGGTTCTTTTTCTCATGTCCTTTAAAGAAGCAATGGACACGTGGAGATGATCATAAGCAAGCTCAGAGTAAATCTCATCTGAAAGAACAACCAGATCATGCTTTCGAATCACCTCTGCTAGCTCTTCCAGGTTTTCTCTTTCAAGGACCGTCCCCGTTGGATTATTGGGCGAACATAATAAGACGGCTTTTGTACGCGGAGTGATGGCTGCTTCGAGTTCTTCAGCTGTGACTTTGAAGTCATTTTCCGGCTTGGTTCCGACCGTTACAGCTACTCCACCTGCCAATTGAACAAGTGGTACATAGGAAACGAAGCCAGGTTCCACCACAATGACCTCATCTCCTTGATCAATGATGGCCCGCAGACTGATATCAAGGGCTTGAGAGGCACCGACTGTTACAATGATCTCTTCTTTAGGATCGTAGTCTACGGAGTAGCTCTCTTTCATATACGCGGCAATCTTCTTCCTTAGCTCCAGCAGACCTGCGTTCGCTGTATAGGAGGTATAGCCTTGCTCTAAGGAAAGAATTGCAGCTTCCCGCACCGTCCAGGAGGTAATGAAATCCGGTTCCCCAACCCCGAGCGATATGACCCCTTCCATATTTGCTGCCAAATCAAAGAATTTCCGGATGCCGGAAGGCTTTAAGTTTTTCACAGATTGAGATATGTACGATGTCTTTGTTTTCATGGAGACACCACAATTCGTTTATCTTCACCATAATCACCAAAGATGGTGCCGTCATGCTTGTATTTCTTCAATTGAAAATGAGTTGTTGTAGATAAAACGGAATCCAGAGTAGATAGTTTTTCAGAAACGAATGTAGCAACTTCATGCATGGTTCGACCTTCCACCGTTACAGAAAGGTCATATGCCCCAGACATTAGATAAACACTTTTTACTTCTTTGTAACGATAAATACGATGGGCAACTTCATCGAATCCCACTCCCCGTTTCGGAGCGACTTTTACATCGATCATCGCCGTTACCCCTTCATGACCTTCTATTTTGGACCAATCCACAACGGAACTATATCTGACAAGAACATTGTCTTTTTCAAGTCTTTCAATCGCATTCTCTATTTCCTCTGTTGTTACTTGAAGCATTTTCGCTATATTCTCTGTGGAAATCCTGGCATCTTTCTGTAAAATCCTTACCAAATCAAGCTCCATTTCTCTTAGTTGCATTCTGCTTCCTCCTCATCACCACTAAATGGTTTTATTATATCAGAAGTAACTGTTATGAAAAGAGGGATCCTCATTTTATATCTATTTTCCCCATTACATCCATAATTACCATTGGATATGAGACAACTTTGGAATTCAGGTGTTAAATGCAGAAATAGGGGTAAAATATCTGTAAACTAGTAGAGAGGAGTGACGAAGTATGCAAGAACAAGACTTTGCAAAGGTGGTTCAGGTGAATGGTGCCAATGTTTATTTTGAACATCATCAGCATCCTGAAGCCACGGAAACCTTCGTCCTTCTTCATGGATTTCTATCATCAACCTTTAGCTTTAGACGGCTTACTCCTCTTTTGAAAGAAAATTATAATGTCATTTCCATCGATCTCCCTCCCTTTGGGAACAGCGAGAAGAACAATCGATTTATCTATTCTTATGATAACCTGGCCAACACGGTCATCGCCTTATTAGACCACTTGAATGTTAGCAATGTCCACTTAACGGGTCATTCAATGGGAGGTCAGATCGCTCTGAACGTGATGAAGAAAGCACCTTCCCTAGTCGAAAAGGGCGTACTCCTGTGCAGCTCCGGCTATCTCAAGAAAATGAAGTGGCCTGTCACGATGCTGAGCTATATTCCCTTTTTCCATCTGTATGTAAAACTGTGGCTTACACGATCAGGGGTACGGAATAATCTTGAAAATGTTGTACATGATTCAAGAATGATCGATGATGAAATGATGTTTGGGTATCTGAAACCATTTTTGGAGGATGATATCTTCAAGGCATTGACGAGGATGATTCGAGATCGTGAAGGAGACTTAACGGGGAACGATTTGCGCAACATTCAAACACCTTGCCTCCTTGTCTGGGGAGAGCATGACAGAGTGGTCCCCTTATCCACGGGACATAAGCTGAAACAGGATATCCCGAACTCAAGGCTCGTGGTTCTGGAAGAAACAGGCCATCTCGTTCCTGAAGAGAAGCCTGAAGAAGTATTGGAACACATTCATCAATTTGTATCGGCCACTATTGAAGGAATGACAGAAGATTCCGGGACACAGCCGCTATACAAAAAAGGACTATCCCAAACGCTCATATCTGAAACGTAGGGAGAAGTCCCTTTTTTATGTTAAAAGTTAAATCGAACACGATCCGTTAAACAAATCATTTTCATCTTTTTCGATTCCATCATATGATTGTATTAATCATTACATATGTAGAAAGGGGAAACATTCGTGAGTAAATTCGAAGAGATCATCAACCGAAAAGGGTCTTCCTCCGTTAAATGGGACCTGACGAAGACGGTGTTTGGGAGTGACGATGTTCTGCCTATGTGGGTGGCAGATATGGATTTCCTGCCGCCACAAGATGTGTTGGATGCCCTGCAGGATCGGCTGAAACACGGGATCTTTGGTTACACCTTTGTTGGAAATGAAACGGCAGCAAGCATTAAGCAATGGGTCCAAAAACGTCACGGCTGGGACATTGAGAAGACGTGGATCCAATATAGTCCAGGAGTCGTGCCGGCGATTTCCACCATTATTCAGGCACTTACTGTTCCGGGAGATAAAGTGCTCGTACAATCCCCTGTCTATACACCCTTTTTCAGCCTGGTAGAGGACAATGACCGTGAAATTGTAAATGCTCAACTGGATTATGTTGACGGAAGGTATTCTATCGACTTTGGTGCGTTTGAAGAAGCTTTAAAAAAGGGTGTGAAGCTCTTCTTATTATGTAATCCACACAATCCGAGCGGTCGGGTATGGAAGAAAGAAGAGCTAATGAAAATAGCTGAATTATGCCATCAGTACAATGTCGTGATCGTGTCGGATGAAATTCATTCAGATCTGGTTTATGAAACGGATACCCATATTCCACTGGCTTCTCTTCATGACTCGTTCAGAGATATCACGATCACGTGCATCGCACCAAGCAAAACCTTCAACCTTGCAGGATTACAAGCTTCAGCCATGATCACTCCCAATTCGGATCTCCGTGAAAAAATCGCCGCCATTCATAAAAAACAGGGCTTCTTTACTCTCAATACGTTTGGGATTGTCGGAATGGAAGCAGCCTATCGTTTTGGCGGGGCATGGTTGGAAGAAATACTTGCGTACCTGCAGGAAAACGTGAGAGTCACGAAGGAATTTATTGGAGATCACCTGCCCCATCTCCAATTGGTGGACCCTGAAGGAACCTATTTGCTCTGGATAGATTGTACCAAGTTGGAACTCTCTGATGAAGAGCTGAAGGAGCGTCTATTGGACAAAGGAAAACTCGCATTGGAACCGGGAACAAAATACGGACCTGGTGGGGAAGGCTTTGTTCGAATGAATATTGCCTGTCCAAGAGGAACGTTGATCGATGGGTTGGAGAGGTTGCGAAAAGCTTTAAGCTAATGTAAAAAACGGGAAGAGTTGCCGGCAACTCTTCCCGTTTTTTGTTTTGTAGGAGTGAAGCCATCGCTTTGGTCGATGGGCATTTTTTTATATTCATTTGTACCTGGTACGTTCCAGTCATTTATCCCGGGTACACACTGTGTTACAACTCCACACTCATTCTACTTCTTCTTATCACTTACAATTTCCCCGCAGGCAATACGTTTACCGGAATCTCCTGAAGGCTGGGTCATCCCATCGTCTTTATTTTCATCGATGATCAAAGACGTCCCATCTTTAGTGAAAAGGGACGTCTTCCCTTTCGTCAAGGTGACACCACCTGCCATCAGTTTGACTTTTGCTGTGCCATCATCCTCGACAATGATATTAGGAAGATCGCCCCCATGTGCTCCCTCAGGATGTAGAAGTCCATGTTTTTTATCATCAGGATTGAAGTGATTCCCTGCAGATACGAAATCCGGTCGCTCACATGCTCCTTTTTCGTGTATGTGAATTCCATGTTCACCGGGCGGCAAACCTTCAAGGTCCAACCCGACTTCCACTCCATCCGACTTCTCTTGCAGGGTCGCTTTTCCAAGTGAATCCCCGTTCTCGTTTTTCAATTCCACTTCTACCTTTTTAGGGTTTTCGATGGCACATGCCCCAAGTAATACACTTATCATGATCATATATAATAGTGATGATTTTTTCATTTCGCACTTCCTCCAAATCTCATTCTCTTCCACCATTGTTGACGTTTGAGGGGAAAAGTATTCCTCTTTTTCACCCGAAAAGAAGCTATTGGGTCGGGGGCGGTGATAGATGAAAGTAGTGTTGAATCAACACAACAAAAAAACACGCTTTACATTTAAGCGTGTTCGACTCTTTTTATTCTGATTCCCTGTTATGCTTCCCGGCTTCCTCTTCCATTTTCTTCGTTTTCAATTCTTCACGTTTTGAAACCTTTATAATTAAACGGAACGTCAATAAGGCAGCTATTAAGAAGATGGCCATCGTAATGCTTGCAGGGATATATTCCGACTTATCTTCAGGAAAGTATAGAAATAAGTTTAATACATAATAAGAAAGCATCGTAAGCTCCTTTCAAAAAACAATCTATTCGTCTATTATACCAACACCGTAACGAACAAACCAACTTGAAATCGCTACGTTTTTAACGATTTATTGAACAGGCCCGAAACAAGCCTCGACAATTTCCGAGGAAATATCCGTTCACCCTAGTAGAGCCTCCACCAAAAAAAAGAGCTCTAAACCACAAATAGGTTTAAAGCTCTCTCACTACTATTTTACAACCTTAATATTTTCAATCACAATATCTTCTTTTGGAAGATCATTCTCACCAACTTCTACATTGGCCATTTCATCGACGATGTCCATTCCTTCAACCACTTGTCCAAAGACCGTATGTTTTTGGTCAAGCCAAGGGGTTCCACCATTCTCCATATAAGCTTCAATGATTTCTTCAGGGAAACCAGCTGATTTCATTTGGTCTTCAAACTGTGGGTCGATGTCATCCTTTTGCACGATGAAGAATTGACTTCCATTCGAATCCGGGCCGGCATTTGCCATTGAAAGGGCACCGCGAAGATTGAATAATTCAGGTGAGAATTCATCTTCAAAGGATTCACCATAAATACTTTCTCCACCCGTTCCGTTTCCATTCGGGTCTCCCCCCTGGATCATGAAGTCTTTGATCACGCGATGGAATTTAAGTCCGTCATAATAGCCGTTTTCACTATGTGTGATAAAGTTCTCAACGGTTTTAGGTGCCTGCTCAGGGAAAAGCTTGATCTTGATCGTTCCCATCGAGGTTTTCATTTCTACCAATTTTTCGTTTTCAGCAACTTCTGTTGTAAGCTGAGGGTATGTCATTGTGTCATCTCCTTTGGAGTCTTCTGCCGTATTCTTGTTTTCTTCTGTTTGTTTCGTTTCATCTTTAGTGGTATCTTCTTTCTCTGTTTGTCCACAAGAGGCAAGTACTAAACCTAATAAACACAGGATCACGATCATCAGACGCTTCATATATGTACCTCCACATGTTACCTTTATAGTAGTTCTTTCAACATTCATTCCGCTTTCATTATAATAAAGATTGAAGTATTAGAGGAGGTTTTTTTATGAAAAACATACAAATTGGTGATTATGTCACAGCTTTTTATAAAACGGGCAAGTATATCGGGGAAGTAACCGGAGAACGTCCAGGAGCCTATGTGGTGAAAATTCTCTCCGTCTTGAAGCATCCACGGCAAGGCGATTTACACAATCCCCAGGAAGTGGATGTTCCACTGTTTCACGAACGAAAAGCCCTTGCACACCGCGAGCAGGCAAATATGCCCGAGAAGATGGTGAAGCCGTTTGACGGGAACATTCCAGATTATAATGAATCACTTGTCTCTTCATATCTTACACTTAAGAAAGAGCTGGAAGAAGACCCAACCCCCCACGCCAGAAAGAGCCTGGAAACCCTCAGGTCCATCCAAAAAGAATACGAACTGATGTATAGCCTGACATTTTAACATAGATGAGGGACGGACCTTAGGAAGGTCCGTCCCTCATCTCGTTATGCAAGCTGGTTGTAAAATTTGGACAGGTCTATTCTTTCCCCGATGGTGGTTGGTTCCGCTTTATCGAGGTATTTTTTGTCTTTTTCGACCAGATTGTAGATATGGTGGGTGGTGAGGGCATCATCTAAAGCTTTATGATGCTTTCCGACTCCTTCCCTCCCGTATTCCTGGACTGCTTTCCATAGCCCGGTTTGGTTTTGATCACCAAAGAATCGTTTATATTCCATGGACAGGTCGACGAATTGAGCTTGGAAAGGAAATGGAATGCCGGACTGTGCACAGTTATCACGCAGTACCTTCATGTCCATATTTCCCCACGTCACTACTTTGTCGATCCCTCTTGCATTCAACCCGGAAAAATAGTCAATCAAACATTGAAATGAAATTCCCGAATCGACTTCCTGCTGCTTAATCGATAAGAACCGTTTACAGCGGTTGGTCAGTTTGGGAAACGCAGTCGGTTTCACATAAGATGAAAACGAATTGGTCACTTTCCCTTTCTCAACCACCACGACACCAGCTTCAATAATCTCAGGAAAAAAACCTTTGGGGACTCTATGTCGTTCCGGCATAGAAAACTCAAAATCTATAAACACAAGCTGTTCCGGTTTCGCCACTATACTCCCTCCTCAAAATCTAGATAAGACCCCAATTTATCTATAATAAAAAGAATTCATCATAAAAATAAAATCGGTACTGACTCCAATTTTCCACACTTCTTATTCTTACATTATATCATGATGAACCTATAGATTATGACTAATTCCCGGTTTTCCCCGTGAATAAATGTTATTCGGTGGACTGGAGCCTCAATCTTTAATAAAATGAATATTTAGGTATACGAAATAAAATCCATACAGAAGGTGTTAACCATTTCAATCAAAAAAAAGAATTTGACGATTATGCTTATGGCCAATTTCCTGGTTGCGGCAAGTGCGACGATGGTTTTGCCGTTTTTGTCTCTTTATATTGAAACCTTTGGTACGTACAGTCATGAATACGTTCAACGCTGGTCAGGATTTGTGTTCGGGGTTACATTCTTAACAGCTTTCTTTATTTCTCCTTTATGGGGGCGGATCGGAGACCGCTTCGGCTATAAACCGATCCTTCTTATTACAGGGTATGGAATTGCCACGTCGATTTTTCTAATGGGCTTTATGGATTCCGTTTGGGGGCTTTTCGTCCTTCGTATGATCATGGGTGCGGTGACAGGTTTCATTCCCACTTCGATGGCCCTTATTTCGGCTCAGACTCCAAAGGAAGAAGCAGGACGTACGCTTGGCACCCTGCAAATGGGAACTGTTTCAGGAGGGCTATTCGGTCCAGTCATCGGTGGGTTACTCGCTGATAATGTAGGCTTTTCCTACACATTCATATTCACCTCCCTCTCCATTGCCATAGCAGCAACCGTTGTTTTACTTGGCATTGACGAGCAACGGAGCAAAGAGCAGCGGAACCAGCGAAACAAGTATTCAAGTATTGAAGTGCTTCAGCATATTTTCAGTCACAAATTATTAGTGACGGTTCTCTTATTGTCATTCCTTATTCAGGTAGCAAACTTTAGCATTCAACCGCTCCTCGCCCTCTATGTAGATGAACTTACCTCTTCTACGAATCTCGCATTTCTGGCTGGAATCGCTTTCTCTGCAACCGGATTTGGTAATTTACTTGCGACACGGCGATGGGGTCAGCTTGGTGATGATATCGGTTATGAAAAGGTGTTATCAATCCTCCTTGTCCTGGCCTCCATTTTCATCGTGCCCCAAGCACTGGCTGTAGAACTGTGGCAGCTCGTCCTGTTCCGGTTCTTGTTCGGCATCGCGATCGGCGGAATGATTCCATGTGTGACAGCTTATATCCGTCAGGAAGCCCCCATTAGTATGCAAGGGGAAGTACTCGGATATAATCAGAGTTTTCGTTTTCTCGGAAACGTGGTCGGACCCGCTTTTGGCGGGATCGTGTCAGGATATATTGGTATTTCTTCCGTTTTTTATGTAACAGGTGCTTTATTCTTATGCGCTTTTGGATTATTATGGTGGAGTATGCGTCATTCTGAAACAACCAGCCATGTGAAAGATTACTAGAAAAGTAGAGTGAGAAATGAGAATTTTCGCAGGTTATATAACGGTCATTAGTGTTATGTTCATCTTTTTTACCACATTATTTTTTACGACGGATGAATGGAACAAAGTACAAAGCTTTCAAAATGAATTAGAACAATCGGTAAGGACCGATAACGTCAATGTAAATCGTACCAGTTTACTGCTGGATCAGAACGGGAAGGTATTTTCGGAAGTGAACCGCCCGTTTCGAATCTATATTCCGGATGAGCAGATCCCCCCTTTCATAAAGGATATTCTTGTCGCTTCAGAGGATCAGCATTTTTATGAACATGTCGGATTCGATGCCGGAGCGATTCTTCGGGCTGTCGTAAAAAACCTGGTGTTCACCCACATCCAACAGGGGGGGAGCACGATTACACAGCAACTTGCAAGAAACCTGTATCTGGGTCAAGAAAAAACCTACAATCGTAAATTGACCGAGCTCTTTTACGCCCATGAAATTGAAAAATCGTTATCAAAAGATGAAATATTAGAGCTTTACCTGAATGTCATTTACTTCAGTAATGGCGTTTACGGGATTGAAACAGCGTCACAATACTACTTCCAGAAGAGTGTAACGGAACTCAATCAGGCAGAGATGGCGTTCATTGCATCGATTCCCAATAACCCGGGAAAATATGATCCCATCGATCATTTCGAGCAAACGAAAGTTCGTCAGGAACGTCTTCTGGATATTCTCGTCAGTACGGGTAAGCTATCCGAAGAAGAAGCGGAAAAAATGAAAAAAGTACCGATTAGCCTAAACATTCGCAAAAAGATCGATTTATATCCTGATTATGCTTTTTATGTGGAAAGTGAATTAAAAGAGCTGATTTCGATTCACGAGGGCTACAAAGTGGAACTGACAAATGCCTCCTCTCCAAAGGAAAAGGAGAAAGTTGCACAGAAGCTCGATGAACGTTTTCAACAAGTGATCTCCTCAGGAGTTCAAATTCAAACCGGACTGAACCCTGAGCTGCAACAAAAAAGTGTGAAGGCTTTAAATGGACAACTTCAGAAAGAGTTACAAGGGGCCACTGTCACCATCGACAACCAGACAAGGACCATCGCGGCAATAACAGGAGGAAGGAACTACCAGAAATATAACTTCCACCACGCATTTCAAGCTTTCAGGCAGCCTGGGTCAGTGATAAAACCACTTCTCGTATATGGTCCGTATATCGAAAAATACCGGGCTTCCATCACTGAAAAAGTAAATGCGAACCGGTACTGTATAGGTGACTATTGCCCGATAAACTATGGGGGAGTCCAGCCCGGAACCGTTACGATAAAACAATCGTTAGCACAATCGTATAACGCCCCGTCATTGCGCTTAATGCAAAAAACAGGAATTGAAGAAGCTTTCAAATCGTTATCCCCTTTTTCATTTGAGAAGGTGTTAAGCGAGGATCAAACCTATGCAGCCTCCGTAGGGGGATTCACCTATGGAATGAGTCCCCTTGAAATGACGGATGCTTATACTTCCTTTATTGATGGGAAGTATCAGGAAAGTCATGCGATCATACATGTGAAGGACAATAAAGGAAACATCCTTTATCAATGGAAGAACGAGCCGATGAAGGTTTGGTCCACAGATACAACCTCTAAAATGAGAGAAATGCTGGGCGAAGCCGCTATTTCCGGAACCGGGAGAGCAGCTTACGTATCTAAGCCCTATGTTGGGATTAAGACAGGAACCACCAATAATTATCATGACTACTGGGTCATGGGAATAACAGATTCACTCACTACCGGTGTATGGGTCGGACATGACATTCCCCGTAATATGAGTCATATAGAACAAAGGCGACCAAGTCATAAGATTTGGAAGCAGATCATGGAATGACAAAGAGTCTGCAGTAGGTACTGCAGACTCTTTGTCTATAACTTCACCTTCGACATAACCGGCAAACTCGCCATCACGCCATTGTATAATTTCAAACACACAAAAAATATCGTTAAAAATAAGGATGACCATGAAAACACCTGTAAACCAACGACACCGAAGATCCCCATTTTCGAGAGGGACGGACTTATTTTATAAACAAAATAAATAAAATAAACGACCGAGCTCAACGCAAAGATAATCAACAATCCCAGGAAGGATTTCAGACTCAGAACAGACACCAGGCCACCGATAAAATAAATCATCGAGCCTGTTCGAACACGGTTATACAATTCTCCATTTGAATCCATAGAAAAAAACAGCATCGAAATACCATTGATCGTCTCCGCTATCAGCTTCAAGGCAGCAAATACCATAAAAAAAGCAACCATTAATAGGATCAAAATCGCGAGCTTCAATTGCATATCCGATAAAAATTCCCTCATTCCGGGATAGACACCAATCTTCTTAAAGATGTCTACGAATACTTCCACACCATAAACAGAAAATGTAAGGCTAAACAATAATATAGAGAAAAGAGGCAAATAGCTTGTTAAGTATGTATTTTTCACTAATAACTCTCCCATAACGATTCTTTGACCACTCTCATCATAATCGTTTATGAGTATCTTGAAAAGGGTATAGAATCAGAAGAAACAATGACTTAATACCTATCACTTGTTTTACGGAAAGCACAAAAAGACCGGCCCTTCCATGATTGCAGAAAGGACAGTCATTTATTGCTGAGGATTGGAATGTGGCACGACACGGATATATTCTCTCGATCCAAATGGTTGTCTTTGGCGTATGGGGTCTTTCGTCATTTCTTCTTCCACTTCTTCCGTTTCACCATATTGAACGGGCCTGATGTTCATACTGGTCGGGTCTTCCATTTCGATCATGCCTCTATTAAACCGATCTTGCGATTCAATTAACCACGCAAAGCCAAAAAAAGTAAAGAATATGGTTGTAACCGCTACCGTTTTCTTTTTCATAATTTCACCACCTTATGGATAGGATTCTCCAATTTAACCGAAACTATTCTGTAGTTGGTTGGAATCACATGAAAAAAACCAACAAATTTCCGTTGGTATTTTCCGTCTATCTACATATTTAATACTTCATGAACAATCTGATACGAATGGAATCCTGAGTAATGCAAGCATTTATTTTTTACGTTATAATGCTCTTTGAGGTTCAGCTTCGGTCGAGGTTTTTGAAATAAGATGCATATTTTAAAACAGGAAAGACATTAGACCATGCTTTAGAATAAATGAATTTTACATGAGGGGGGTTTTATATGACTTTGTTACATTGGGCTATTGTATCGCCTTTTTTATTTGCCATACTCATTCCATTTCTTTATAAGGCATTTCGGAATGTACATACTGGTTGGTTCGTTTTACTGCTTCCGGTAGCTTTATTTACTTACTTCTTCCAATTCATCTCCATCACTAAGAATGGGGACACCGTTAAAGAAACTTTGGAATGGATGCCGTCCTTCGGGATCAACTTTATCGCTTATGTTGATGGTCTTGGTTTACTTTTCGCCTTGCTCATCACAGGGATCGGATCATTGGTTGTCCTGTACTCAATTTATTACTTAGATAAAAAGAAGGAACAACTACATAATTTCTATGTGTATTTAATGATGTTCATGGGTGCGATGTTAGGAGTTGTCCTATCGGATAACTTGATCGTTCTTTATATGTTCTGGGAATTCACATCCATATCCTCATTCTTATTGATCGGATACTGGTATCACCGTGAGCGTTCCAGATACGGTGCCCAGAAATCCATGCTCATTACCGTATTCGGTGGATTGAGCATGCTTGGAGGATTCATACTTCTCTATCTGATGGGTGGGACCTTCAGCATCAGGGAATTAGTCATGCAATCCGATCAGCTCATGACAGAAGCTCTTTTCCTTCCAGCATTACTTCTGATCTTGTTGGGGGCTTTCACGAAGTCCGCTCAATTCCCGTTCCATATTTGGTTACCGGATGCCATGGAGGCACCGACACCGGTCAGTGCGTACCTGCATTCTGCCACAATGGTAAAAGCCGGAATTTATCTTGTTGCCCGCATGAGTCCTGTATTCGCTGAATCAAGTGTATGGTTGTGGCTTGTGGGCGGATTCGGTATCTTTACACTGTTCTGGGGTTCCTTTAATGCTGTGAAACAAACAGACCTTAAAGGAATACTTGCGTTTTCAACCGTCAGTCAACTTGGTCTGATCATGTCTTTATTGGGAGTCGGCGCGGCTGCCCTCCACTACAGTGAATTAGATGAAAATATTTATATGGTTGCGACCCTTGCTGCCGTTTTCCATTTGATCAATCACGCGACCTTCAAAGGAAGCTTGTTTATGGTTGTCGGAATTATTGATCATGAAACAGGCACCAGGGATATCCGTAAGCTTGGCGGGTTGATGAATTTCATGCCGATTACCTTCACCATTGCGATCATCGGAGCCTTCTCCATGGCAGGACTTCCTCCCTTTAATGGGTTCCTTAGTAAAGAAATGTTCTTTACAGGAATGGTACGGGTACTTGAAATGGATATATTCAACCTGGATACAGTGGGTATGATTTTCCCGATCCTTGCCTGGGTCGGTAGTGTATTCACGTTTATTTACAGCATGATTCTTGTGTTTAAAACCTTTACTGGTAAGCATCAACCAGAGAAATTGGAAAAGAAACCACATGAAGCTCCTCTTGGAATGCTTATTTCTCCAATCATCCTGGCTTCACTTGTGATTATTTTTGGTTTCTTTCCAAATATCCTGTCAGAACGAATCATCGCTCCGGCAGTGGCTGCCATTACTCCAAGCCTTATTCAGGAAGGACATGCAGTCAAGACCCATATTTCATTCTGGCATGGTTTTACGCCTGAACTGTTTATGACTTTTGGAGTCATTCTATTTGGAATTCTGTTATATCTCCTACTGCCAAGTTGGAGAAAAATATACACCTGGATACCGGACCGTTTCACCTTGAATTCATTTTATGATGGTGGATTAATCGGAGCCGAACGCGGAGCTTACAGCTTTACAAAAGGCTATATGACAGGTTTTATCCGTACGTATCTCGTATATATCTTCTCCTTCTTAACCGCCATATTACTGTTTAGTTTGTGGTTTAAAGGGGCATTTGCGATCAACACGGATGAATTGGCTCCGATTGGAGTCTATGAGGTGGCCATAGCGCTTTTACTTGTTATCAGCTCTGTTACCATCCTGTTTGCAAAGTCACGATTAACGTCGATCATTGCGCTGGGAGCTGCCGGATATACGGTTTCTTTATTCTTCGTATTATTCCGTGCTCCGGATCTTGCTCTGACACAGCTTGTGATCGAGACCGTGTCCGTTGCTCTATTCTTACTCTGCTTCTATCACTTGCCTCCATTAAGCAGGCATGAAGAACGAATGAGATTTAAGCTTGGAAATGCTTTGATTGCAATCGGTGTGGGTCTAGTCGTTACCTTGTTTGCGATTTCTGCATACAGCACAAAACTTTTCGATTCCATTTCAAGCTATTACATCGAGAATGTCTATGAAGAAGCCGGCGGTAAGAATATGGTAAACGTTATACTCGTTGACTTTCGTGGATTTGATACATTATTTGAAATTTGTGTATTGGCGATCGCCGCACTTGGTATTTTCTCCATGATTAAATTGCGTCTGACAAGGGGGAAAGAAGGATGAAAACAAAAACGAATGACGTCATCTTACAAACCGTAACGAACGTTGTCGCATTCATCATTATCCTGTTTTCTCTGAGACTTTTCTTCGCCGGGCACTATACCCCGGGTGGAGGCTTTATTGGAGGATTGATGACGTCGGCTGCGCTTGTACTACTGTTGTTGGCGTATGATATCAAAACGGTAGCTAATATCCTGCCGGTGGATTATAAAATCATTACTGCGATTGGTTTACTCCTGGCAGTAGCGACTTCTGCGGGGGCACTTCTGTTTGATGTGCCTTTCCTGACTCACGCGTATGATTATTTCCATCTTCCGCTGTTAGGAAAGACATCCCTGCATACAGCCGTTTTATTTGATACGGGAGTGTATCTGGTTGTCATCGGTGTCACGATGACCATTATTCAAACGATTGGAGTGAGCGAATAATGGAAATATTAATGGCCATTGTTGTCGGAATCCTTATTACGATCGCCGTTTACTTAATGCTATCCAAAAGCTTGCTCCGAATCATCATTGGGACAGCATTGTTGAGTCACGGCGCGCATCTTTTACTTCTTTCGATTAGTGGTCTAAAAGGAGGAGCTGCACCTCTTCTTGGCGAACACGCAAAATCTTATGTCGATCCGTTACCACAAGCATTGATTCTAACAGCGATTGTTATCAGCTTTGGAGTGACAGCTTTCTTCCTTGTTCTTGCTTATCGGGCATATCAAGAGCTTGGAACGGATAATATGGATCAAATGAGAGGAAACGAAGGAAATGACTAACTTATTAATACTACCTATTTTAATCCCGTTATTTACGGCGATTATCTTAATGTTTGTCAGCAAATATATAAAAGTACAACGTGGAATTTCAAGCCTATCAACTCT
This sequence comes from Rossellomorea sp. ABR4_004, assembly GCF_056159585.1. Classification (NCBI taxonomy): domain Bacteria; kingdom Bacillati; phylum Bacillota; class Bacilli; order Caryophanales; family Bacillaceae; genus Rossellomorea; species Rossellomorea sp. ABR4_004. The sequence continues at coordinate 1,503,365 of NZ_JBSWVM010000001.1, forward strand.
GGCTACCATTGCAGCATCCCTTGTACTTATCAACACCATCAATAATGATGGAATACAAACGATTAACTTAGGAAGCTGGGTGGCCCCTTTTGGGATTACACTCGTTTCTGATATGCTCTCTGCTTTACTGGTGACGACGACAAGCATCATCACATTGGTCGTGTTACTGTATTCCTTTAAGTCGATAGGGGCAGATAGAGAACGATTCTACTACTACCCTGTTGTTCAGTTCCTATTGGTGGGAGTGAACGGGGCATTCACAACCGGGGATATCTTTAACCTCTTCGTCTTTTTCGAAGTGATGCTGATGAGTTCATATGTATTGCTCGTTCTAGGCGGGACGAAGGCTCAATTGCGTGAGGGAATCAAATACATTCTCGTGAATGTCATCTCCTCTGCTCTATTCGTCATTGCCGTGGCGTACTTGTATTCAGTGGTAGGGACATTGAATATGGCAGATATTTCGAGAAAGATTGCTGATGTGAATCAGCCGGGGATACTTACAGCGATCGCTATCATGTTTCTCTTAGTCTTTGGACTTAAGGGGGCGATTTTCCCGCTTTACTTTTGGCTGCCTGGCTCGTATTACGCACCACCAACACCGGTGCTTGCTTTATTCGGTGCCTTGCTCACGAAAGTGGGGATCTATTCGATTTTACGAACATACACGTTATTCTTCTATCATGACATCGGGTATACTCATGAAATCCTGAGTATGTTAGCCATCCTGACAATCGTCCTTGGCTGTATCGGGGCCATCGCGTATTGGGATGTTAAGAAGATCATCATCTACAACATCATCATTGCAGTCGGTGTGATCTTGTTCGGGGTGTCAACCATGAACCCTGAAGCATTAGAAGGGGCGGTTTACTATCTCGTTCATGACATGATTATTAAAGCGGCTCTATTCCTCCTGGTTGGAGTGATGATTGCCATAACCGGGACAACCAACCTCAAGAAAATGGGCGGCCTCATCAAAGAGTACCCTTGGCTCGGCTGGACGTTCCTTGTTGCAGCCTTCTCCTTGGCAGGTATCCCTCCTTTGAGTGGGTTCATAGGGAAACTATTAATTCTAAGAGGAAGCTTTGCTGCAGAAGCCTATGTAGGTGCTGGTGTCATACTGGCATCGAGTCTAATGGTCCTGTATTCTGTTATCAAAATCTTCCTGAACGGTATATGGGGAACTCCGAAAGAATACAACGGAGTTTCAAAAGGTCACGCCCGTTACTTATGGATGACATCCGCTCTACTCGTCGTGTTAGCCGTATGTTACGGTTTTGGTGCCGAGGCGGTTCGTCCTTTATTCTCACAAGCAGCAGAAGTACTGGTAAATCCGAATCTCTATATAGACGCAGTGTTAAAGGAGTAATGTAGAATGGCATTTCAAATTTTATTAAACTTTTTCCTGGCCTTTGTCTGGATGTTTCTTTCGGTATCCTTTACTTCTCAGTCATTTATTATTGGCTATTTACTAGGATTGCTTGTGATTTTTGCATTCAGAAGATTTTTCAACTCACGATTTTATTTATTACGCGTGGCTGCCGTGATCAATTTATTCTTCCTGTTTTTAAAAGAACTGATCCTTGCTAACATCTCGGTCTTGAAAACGATACTGAGACCGAAGCTTGATTTCCAACCGGGAATCTTTGCTTTACCGACAGACTTAAAAACGGATTGGGAGATTACCTTATTAGCTAATCTCATTACCTTGACACCCGGGACACTCGTGATGGATATATCGTATGATAATAACATCCTTTATGTCCATGCCATCGATATCCCTGATGCGGATCAAGCCATTGATGAGATTAAAAATTCCTTTGAAAAAGCCATTATGGAGGTGAGTCGCTAATGTTACACACGATTTTTCAAATCACACTGCTATGCGTCTCCCTATCCATGCTGGGACTTGTATACAGGGTTGTGAAAGGGCCAACCACCCCTGACCGTGTGGTAGCCCTGGATGCAATCGGTATCAATCTGATTGCCATCATCGCCCTCGTATCCATGATGCTCGATACTTACGCCTTTTTGGAAGTTATTCTCCTTCTCGGGATTCTGGCTTTCTTAGGAACCGTTGCCTTTTCAAAGTTCTTAGAGAAAGGGGAGATCATCGAACGTGAGCGAGATCATTAGATTTTTCATCGGGTTCTTCTTAGTAGTAGGAGGGTTTCTCAGCCTGGTCACTGCCTTTGGTTTGCTGAGACTCCCGGATGTATATACGAGAAATCATGCGGCTTCTAAAAGTGCGACACTTGGCGTGATGTCGATTCTCTTGGCAACATTCCTTTACTTTTATTTGGAGCATGGGCACTTTAATTCGAGACTGATTCTGACAATCGTCTTCATCTTTGTGACAGCACCTGTTGCCGGACACCTCATCTCAAGGGCTGCCTATAATTCTGGGGTTAAGCTCTGGGACAAAAGTGTCCAGGATGATCTGAAAGATAAAAAAGAATACGATCGTCAAAACAGTCAATAAGAAACATACAAAAAGGCTTGACCTCACGAGATTTCTCTCGGTTGGTCAAGCCTTTTTCCTATCGCTGATACAAATGATTCTCAACACTTCCATCCTGCTTGTGTACAACAAGCGTGCCAGAATGATCCGTCACATAGTCCTTTGCCTTAGTCAACAGCTTATCCTTCGTCTCTTCTACCAGGATGGCACGTTGTCCGTCTGCTTTCTTTAACTGCCAGCCGTCGTCATGTGGGCTGACATGATATTCGGTTTTATCCGTAGTATTACCTTCTTCAGACTTATGGGCCCGGTCGGTGGCAATCGCAATCGCACGTCCCTCTTCATACCCTTCATCGAGAAGAGCATTGGCAATCTCAATGGCTTTGTTCCGAACATCCCCAGGCAGGTTTTTCAGTGAATCGGGATAATCATTTTTTGTCCAACTCATTAAATAAAAGCCTCCTAATCAAATGGTTAGTTATTGATTTCCCATTTATTCACTTTTTAAACATTCTGATATGTAAGATTTTCACTTAGCGTTTTGGCACAACTGCCATCGTACATCTTGAAACACAGATCATTTGATCGTCCTCATCCGTGATCTTAATTTCCCAAACCATAGTGGTTCTCCCTTGGTGCATCACCGTTCCTGTGGCGGTAACAAGGCCTTCACGCTTTGCTTTAATATGATTGGCATTGATCTCCAAACCGAAGCAAATCTCCTTTTCCAGATCAATTAATTGTACCGCCCCGACACTGGCAACCGTTTCTGCAAGTGCCACTGATGCTCCTCCATGAAGGAATCCGAATGGCTGCCTCGTGTTTTCGTTCACCGGCATCGTCGCAATTACTTTCCCTTCCCCAAGTTCCACAAACTCAATTCCTAACGTACTGATCAATGTATTTTCCATATTCATATGAATCACCTCATATTATTTTCTTCTCTACTATCTGTTCTAGAGAGTCTGCGAAAATCCTTTATTTTCCCTAAAAGGGCTTGTCTGCACTTCCCTTCTACCATTTGTTTCATGAATAATTCCCTCTTCATTTTCATACATTTCCTTAGAGCATTCCAAAGAAAGGGGTTATGTTATGTATCGATACCATCCTTTTTACCCGCCTGTTCAACGCCCCTACCCGCCTATTTATTCAAGGACACAGCCTGTTTTTTCATATAATCGCAATTATCCTCCTGTTGATAGCAACACGTTCATGTCTTCAGCAGGTAAAACGTTAAGCTTGATGGAGGATGCCCAAAAGGTTCTGCAACGAATTAATAACTCTAAAGATTTTTCAAAGAAGTTTATGAGTGCTGCACAGCAATCAAACCTCCCTGAAGTACATAAACTACTTCAAACCATCAACACAAAAGTACAGCCCGTCGTCTCATTCAATCCTGACGGCGTGCGTTTAGTCTTCGATGAGAAGCTTGGCCAGGTGGATTGCTGTCATTTGATTGTGATTGTCCGGTGGATGTAGTGTATGTGCTCCACCCTTATTACCTATAACGAAAGAATAGCAGTGTCCAGTGATGGCACTGCTATTCTCATTTATTCATTTCTACTTAATAATAATTAGGTAATAACCCGGAAATCCTCTATAACCGTTTGGGGGAAATAATAATACGGGCATTGAGCTAAGAGTGTGAAACATACTATTTCGCCTGAAGTGACTGTGAAATAAAAAAAGCAGGGGCACATGTCCCCTTGCTTTCTATAGAATAATAGCTGCAATCCATCCGAATAGTATCAGTGGAATATTGTAGTGTAAGAATGTTGGTACACATGTGTCCCAACTGTGGTTATGCTGTCCATCCGCATTTAATCCGGATGTCGGTCCGAGCGTACTGTCCGATGCCGGGGAACCTGCGTCACCAAGTGCCCCTGCGGTTCCGACAATCGCAATCGTTGCGAGGGGACTGAATCCAAGCTCCATGGCAAGCGGTACGAAAATGGCTGCGATAATTGGAATCGTAGCGAATGAAGATCCGATCCCCATCGTCACCAGAAGTCCTACAATCAACATGATCAGAGCAGCTAATGCCTGGTTTCCACCGATTACGTCAGCAGTCGCTTCAACCAATGTTTCGACATCGCCCGTTGCTTTTACCACTTCTGCAAAGCCTGAAGCAGTAATCATCACAAAGCCTATGAAGGCCATCATTTTCATTCCATCATTCAGTAACCCGTCAGCCTCTTTCCATTTAACCGATCCTGTGATGTATAGAACGGCAATACCAGCTAATGCACCGAAGATCATTGATTCCAGCTGAAGCTGTACATATAGAGCGACAACGATGGAAACGAGAGCGAAAATCATCGCTCTTTTATTGTACACGACCTTTTCTTCTGCGATCACTTCTTCTGCTTCAATGTATTCCCTTGGTTTACGATAACTCACAAACACGGCGATAAGTAACCCGATCACCATGCCCCCTACTGGGATTAGCATCGCTTTTGGAATATCCCCCAATGCAATATCCATACCGCTTGAACCCATGTTCTGAGCAATGATTTCATGGAACTGCAAGCCGAATCCAACTGGCAAAAGAATATATGGTGCCGTTAATCCAAACGTAATCACGGATGCGATTAAACGTCTGTCCATCCGTAATTCTGTCATCACCTTTAATAAAGGCGGAATCAAAATAGGAATAAAGGCAATGTGAATCGGAATCACATTTTGTGAGAAACAAGCCATGATTAAAATAGATAAAACGATAAGTGCTTTCGAAAGGGCTGTCTTTCTAGAATCGCCTTTTTTCCCAACTACTTTAAGTACCCAGTCAACAAGCAGATTCGGAATTCCCGTGTAGGAAATCGCCACCGCGAATCCACCCAGTAATGCATAACTCAAGGCGATACTAGCCCCGCCGCTGATTCCTTCAGTAAATATGGATATCGTCTCGTTTAATCCCAGTCCACCAGTCAAACCTCCGACTAATGCACCAGTGATCAGAGCGAATACAACATTCACGCGTACCAGACTTAGTACAAGCATGACAAGAACCGCTATAACAACTGCGTTCATAACTACCTTCCTCCTCAAAATTCCCCATACAACGATTTATCGTTACGCTTTAGTTCACTAAATTGGTAGAGTAATAAAATCACGATTTCAACTTTAACAAGATAAAGAGAGTTTGTCAACACTTTAGCAGAGTAAAAAGGGAGGGGGGGAATTTTTAGTCGTAGATGGGTTCCTGGGGAGGATCGGGTTAGGTTACCAGCAATTGTGAATCGGCTGGATTTTGACCTATTCCGTCCGAATTCTGGTCATAAACGGCCGGATTACCAGCTTACCCCACTCGGGACCCGCGTATGATTTACAATTTCAGCCACCCCAATCATGAATGCTCACAAAAAAAGCCTTCTTTCAGTGTCATCATGCTTAAACACTGAAAAAAGACTCTCCATTCCTTCACATTATTTCTCTAAGGGCACAAAACGCTCGACTAATAGTGCAAGGGTTCTTGCCATGACACCCGTTCCGCCTTTAGGACCAAGTTCATAGCTTCCTTTCGTGGTCGCCGTACCTGCGATATCAAGGTGCACCCAAGGAAGTCCTTCGGCGAACTCTCCGACAAATGCCCCACCCATGATGGCGTGACCAGCTCGTCCCGGTGAGTTGTTCAGGTCGGCAATATCACTTCCTCGAACTCGCTTCTTGTCGTTTTCCGTATAAGGGAGCTGCCAGATGTATTCACCTGATTCCCCTGACGCTTCCAGCACTTGCTCGAAGAACGCTTCATTATTCGTGAGTGCCCCCGTTTTGTCCTCACCCAGAGCAATGATGACTCCACCGGTTAAAGTTGCAACGTCCACTAAATAATTTGCTCCTTGATGCTTTGCATAGGTCATACCGTCAGCAAGTGCGAGACGGCCCTCAGCGTCTGTATTTAACACTTCAATGGTTTTACCGCTCATTGATGTAATTACATCGTCAGGCTTGAATGCAGAGCCGCTCACCATATTGTCTGTTGAAGGAATGACGGCAACTACGTTTTGTTCCGGTTGGATTTCACCGATGATTTCCATCGCACCAAGAACCGCCGCTGCTCCACCCATATCTGCTTTCATCCCGACGATTCCATCTTTAGGTTTAATAGAATAACCGCCTGTATCGAAGGTGATTCCTTTTCCAACTAAACCGATGACATCTTTCCACTCATCTTTCCCGTTGTACTTAAGAACGATCATTTTTGGAGGTTCAACAGATCCCTGGTTTACAGCGAGCAGTGCGCCCATTCCCAAATGCTCCATCTCTTCTTTATCCAAGATTTCAATTTCAAAGTTATATCGCTCAGCTAATTCAAGCGCGTATTCGGCTAATTTAGTAGAGGTTAATAGATTTCCAGGAGTGTTCACCAGCGTACGAGCTGAATTGACTCCGTTACCAAAGGCGGATCCGATATGTAAAGCCGTCTCTACTTCTTTAGAGTCTGAACTTGTAAAGAACTCAATCGATTCTACGTGTACTTCCGGTTGATTTGATTTTTTCTTATAGCCATGGAATTCATATGTAGACATCGTAAAGGCTTCCATAAATGCATGAGCTGCATCTGTTGCTACCATTTCTTCAGAAACAAACGTATCCAGTGCCACTGAAAAAGAAGATATCTTCATCCGCTTTAAAGCTTTTGATGCTACACCTAACGATTCTTTTAAAGTATCAAATGTAAGATCTTTTTGTTTTCCTAGTCCAACGAACAATAATCTCTTCGTTTTGAGTTTTCCAAACGTATGTACTTTGGTTACTTTCTTTGCTTTTGAAGATATGTCTCCGTCTTTTACCAGCTGTGTAAGATAGCCCTCGAACTTGAGGTCAAGCTCTTTCAGCTTCCCTTCAAATGTTGGCTGAGTGTGAACCCCAACAACCAGGCACTCCTGATTAGCAGCTGTCCATTCATTTTGATTAATCGAAAATTTCATTTATCCGACACCTCCACCCTCTATTATAGCGAAAATGTCCCATTATTTCGACTTTCTAACAAACCGATCCACAAAGTTAATTAAAGAGGTAAATAGGGTATGATATAATGAGAACATTATTTGTATTCAAACAATTGAAAGGGTGGCATTTCACAGCATGGAAGTATTTTTTAATTTTCCATTATGGGCATCTTTATTTTCAATCTTTTTTGCTCAGTTTGTTAAGGTTCCCATACAGTTTATCGCGACCAGGGAATTAAATTGGTCATTAATTACCTCAACAGGCGGGATGCCGAGTTCCCATTCAGCGGCCGTAACGGCATTGTCTACTGGAGTAGCCTTGGAAGTAGGCGTGGATTCACCAATCTTTGCAGTTTCCGCCATGTTTGCCATCATTACGATGTTTGACGCAACGGGTGTCAGAAGGCAGGCAGGAGAACAAGCGATTGTCCTGAATCGATTGATGGTCGATTTCCAAAGGTTCATGTCAGAAGCAAAAGGCTGGCAGAACAAACCCGAACAGGAAAAGCGCAAGGAATTGAAGGAATTACTCGGACACAAACCCATTGAAGTGTTCTTTGGTGGCCTTTCCGGGATTATTCTGACCCTTATTCTTCATTATTTCTTTTATGCATAGGAGTGGCACGATGAGAATTGTTTCAATCTGTCCAAGTAATACAGAAATAATCGATTACCTCGGATTAACTCCACTCCTCGTAGGAGTCGATGATTACTCCGATTACCCTGAAGAGGTACAATCACTTCCCAGGCTCGGACCTGATCTTTCCATTAATATGGATAAGCTGGAGTCCTTGAAGCCTGATTTGGTCCTTTCTTCATTAAGTGTACCTGGAATGGAAAAAAACATAGAAAATCTGGATAAGCGGAACATCCCCCATATTACGTTAAATCCTCAGAGCTTTTCTGATATAGCAGAAGATCTTTTAATGGTGGGAAAAGCGTGTGGAATCGAAGAACATGCCATGAGCCGTCAGAGTGAATTTCTGCAAACCGTAACACGCTTAAAAACGGTGGGTTCCGGGGTTCAACACCCTCCCTCTCTTTACTGGGAATGGTGGCCAAAGCCTGTTTTCACCCCTGGTAAGATCAACTGGTTAACCGAATTGAGCGAGATGATCGGGGCCCTAAATCTATATGAAGATGTGGATCTTGCGAGTGTTCAAACGGATTGGGAAGATGTACAAAAGCGTGACCCCGACTATATCTGTCTTGCCTGGGTCGGCGTTCAGCAGAAACGGGTTAACCCTGATATCGTGAAGAAGCGTCCAGGGTGGAACGACTTGAGAGCTGTTCAACAGGATCGAATATTTGTCCTCGAAGAATCCCTCTATTGCAGGCCGTCCCCACTTCTATTAAAGGGAGCTGTCAAGCTTGCAGGGATGCTTCATCCAGAATTGTATAAAGAGCTCCAATGATGTTAAAAAAGCACGCAGTTCATCTTGAACTGCGTGCTTTTCCTGATTATTCTTCTTTAGGTGATAAAATCTGCTGCCTAAAAACCTGCATGGATTTATTTTCATTTAGATCTACTAATTGCTGTTCGGATAACTCACCTGAACCCATCTGGATCACATACACATCCAGCGTCTGTTTCCCCCATTCACTATACACATCATCGACTGTCTCATAATAGAGATCCAGTCTATTCCCCTTAATAGCGCTCCCTTTATCAGCTACAACCCCATATCCATAATGGGGGATAAAAAGAATGGTACCAATAGGATAAACGGAAAGATCGGCTGCAATCGTAGAATATAAATCACGTTTCACTTTCACTCCTGAATATGTAATTCCGTATAGGGGATGCCCAGGATTCTTCCCGGTCGATTCAATCCCGGCTGTATAGCCTGTGGCTACGACCTTATGCTTGGTATACTGATCCCAATCAACGGACTCTTCCAACGTCCTCGGTTCAACAGGCGTACTCGCAGATATCTGAGTTTCAAAGCCTGCCAGCTTTTTTAGAAATTTAAATGACAATCCTAAACGATTTGTCTGATGCTCTTTATAATTCAAACTGGTTTGATCACGGTCACCCTTATCCATCAACCAGGTTTTAAAGGTTTGGGCCTCTACTCCGGAGACTGATTGAAAAGTGGTTCCCAGTGCCAGGATGAACAAACTGACCATAACGAATCTCTTCGTCCAAGTTTTAAACAAATTCATGTATTCACTCCTCCCACCTTTAATACTTCCCAACCAGGAGGAGATATATGCATAAATTGAGAAAAAAATCGAATAGTTTCAATATTTGGAAATTATCGTTAGCATTCCCTATAGAGGAGTTTCACCGCCCATAGGCGACTTTACAGTAGGTATAACCTATTTCCTCCTTCAACTAGTATGCACAATTTCCGAAAAAAATCATAATAAAAAAACCGTTCAACTTAGGGAAAAATCCCTCGGTTAAACGGATGAGGTTAAAACATTCGATACCCTTTTGCTCTTAAAATTCTCATCACGACTCCTGAAAGAATCGCTCCTGCCAGCCCACTTCCTAAGATCACAAGATCGGCTACAGCCAAGTGGCTGATTTTCGTACCCAATTCAGAAATCGACTCGCCGGCATTTCGGAAATAATCTATAAAACGAACATCATCCACAATAAAAATGACGACAATAGGATAAATGATGGCCATAATCCAGGTCATGCGCAATAACATATTTAACAAAAAGCCTATTCCGAAAAATAGAACAAAAAATAGAAGCATCGAAATTAACATCACATGTATAGGCATTTTTCCGCTTACACCTCCATAAACACTAAAGATTAGTGTACCCCGAGTGTAATGAAAGCGTCAATATTTTCAAGAAGATTTGTAGCTTATTCACAAAATAAACATATGTTCCATATCAGGGAACCATATAAAAACAGACCCAAATCAGGATCCATACCTCCAATGGGAAGTATCCACCTTCATCAGGTCTGCTTTTCATTCTATCTGTTAGGGCTTATTTCTGTTTCCCACTGCCGCAGCAGCACGGACACGTTTCAGAACCACCCAATACTAGCTGAAAGTATCCTTTTCCTGAACAATAAAGACAGTATTTCGTTTTAGTACTTGCAGTAGCTCTCATAATTCCCTCTCCCTTTTCTTTAATTTCTTAATTTTCTGATAATATATCATCTATCTCCAATAAAGAAAAGGGACATGAGAGGGGATGTACCGTTAAGAAAGCGAATACATTTGTGTTTTTCTTTCATTATCTCTTTTTTTCTTAAAATTTACAGAATTTTATAAAAATAATGTGTACTTTGTGTAGGCAAATTGGTCTCCTGGATTAATCCCTTCCATCGGGCTTAATATAGTTTGGTCAGCCACCTGTTTGATCATCTCATGCACCATTACGGACGTTTTTTCATCTTCTAACAATTCCTGAGGTGACTTCCACCCAACATCCCACAATTCTTTTTCTTGGATTTGAATAGAAGAAGTTTCCTTGTTTTCCAACAGAAAGATCAGCATGTTATCACTGACATCGTCTTGGATGACACCTGACCGGACTCCTACAATCCCTTTGATGCTTGTTTGTAATCCCGTTTCCTCCCTTACTTCTCTCATAACCGCATCATCGACTGCTTCTCCAGCATTGACGAAACCAGCAGGCAGGGACCACATTCCTTTCAGACCACTGTATTTCTTTTTTACCACAAGCCATTTACCATTCTCATCAATTACGAGTCCGGCCACCGCAAGCCAAACCTTTCCCCTTTTCACTCTCGAACACCTCCGTAACATTTCCCCACAATAAAAAGCAGAGCGGAAACCACCCTGCTTTTCACTATATGATTTAGGACTTAAAAGAACTTGAACTTCCCTTTTTTGAAGACAAGAGATGGTCCGCCAACCATGTAAAGCGCGCGGTTGTCGACTACTTTCTTCATGAAAGAAGCTTTTGTTCCAGTGATTTTCTTACCGTAAACGACACCGATTGCATCGTCTTCACCCAGTGAACATACTGTTCCTTTGATGTCTGGAGTGAACTCTTCCATGTGATCTTTACCGTGCAGTAAAGCAGCAATATTGCGGGCACATACTTCACCTTGCTGCATCGCGATTTGTGCAGTCGGTGGATATGGACGTTCTGTTTCTTCATTGATCATAAGTGAACAGTCACCGATGATGAAGATGTTGTCATGACCTGGAGCGCGAAGATCTTTGTTGATTTTCACACGGGCACGCATGTTTTCAATCCCAGCTCTTTCGATGATGGAGTTACCGCGTACACCTGCAGCCCATACGATGGTACCGGCCTTGATTTCTTCTACTTCATCTTCACCCTTAGCGATTAGGACGCTGTCAGCTTTCGCTTCTTTAAGTGGAGTTCCGATGTGGAATTCAACACCTTTTTTCTCAAGCTTGGCACGTGCGTATTTCACTAGCTCAGGATCGAATCCAGGAAGTATCATTGGTGCTGCTTCCACGCACACGATACGAACCTTCTTGCGATCGATATCATATTCATGACAAAGTTCAGGAACACGGTTACCTAATTCACCCAAGAATTCGATTCCAGTGAATCCTGCTCCTCCTACAACGATTGTAAGTCGGTCATCTTTCTTTTCTTCTTCGTTTTTATACGTAGCAAACTGTAATTCAATATGCTCACGGATTTGACGGGCAGAGTTGATGTTCGAAATCATGAATGCATGCTCATGAAGACCCTGGATGCCGAATGTCTCAGATTCTGCACCTAATGCAACAACCAGGTAATCGAATTCTACTTCACCGTTACTTGTGATGACTTTCTTTTCTTCTACCTTAATATCTTCAACAGTAGCTTGTAAGAAATTTACTTTGCTTGTGTTGACAACATCTTTTATGTTGTAACGTACACGATCATGATGCAGTGTACCTGCAGAAGCTTCGTGTAACCAAGTGGTTTCGTAGTGATAATCATTTTTATTAACTAAAATAATTTCTGCTTCATTTGTACCTAATTGTTTTTGAAGACGAGTTACCGTCATTAATCCACCATAACCTGCACCTAATACAACGATTCTTGGCTTTCTCAACTGAATCACATCCACCTTTTTTTGATAAATTTGCTTTGGATACTCTTAGAGTCCTCCACATCATGCTTTTTTATCCCGTTCAATCTGATGCTATTACCTTTTTCCCTATAGACAAGAAACTGAAACAAATCAAACGAGAAGTTTTCCTTCATTTAAGAGGAAAGTATAATATGAAAAATAAATAAAAACGATAAACAAGAAAGTATGTGACGTATTTCACGAACTACTACATTCTTATGCGAGAATTGTCATAAATTCTTAACATTATGCCTACATTACATAATATTCTTTTTATCATGCATTTTCAAGATATATATAGGAAATTGAAAACTTAAGAATATTTAAATAAATGATCGAATGACTCATTCAATAGTCGTAGGGGATCTCATCAAAGAGACTGATTATTCCCAATTATAATTTCAATTATTGTGAAGAATCGATTGCTCTGTGATAAAATAAACGAAAGTGAAATACATCTTAATTGTTGGAGGGATCTAGTTGAAGGAAGATCAAAAAGTGTATGATATTACGATCATAGGCGGCGGTCCTACAGGTCTGTTTACGGCGTTCTATGGCGGCATGAGAAAAGCATCAGTTAAGATTATTGAAAGTCTACCACAACTCGGGGGCCAGCTGGCTACTTTATATCCTGAGAAATACATATATGATGTTGCAGGTTTTCCTAAAGTGAAAGCCCAGGACCTTGTAAATAATCTAAAAGAGCAGATGGCTAAATTTGAGACGACGATTTGTTTAGAGCAAGCTGTGGAAGGTGTAGAAAAACAGGCTGATGGCATGTTTAAGCTCACAACCGATAAAGAGATTCATTTTTCCAGGACAATCATCATCACAGCAGGGAACGGTGCCTTCCAGCCTCGCCGCCTGGAACTTGAGCACGCGTCTAGTTTTGAAGGTAAGAATCTTCATTACTTTGTTGATAACTTGGAGCATTTCAGGGATAAGAAGGTTGTGATTTGCGGTGGTGGCGATTCAGCCGTTGACTGGGCACTTATGCTCGAGCCGATCGCAGAAAAAGTCTACCTCGTACACAGAAGAGATAAATTCAGAGCCCATGAACATAGTGTGGAGAATTTGCACAACTCAACCGTGGAGCTTAAAACTCCGTATGTTCCGTCAGAGTTGGTTGTCGATGAGAACAAAATCAATCAGCTGATTTTGGAAGAAACAAAGGGTGATGAGAAAGAAATTCTCGATCTCGATGAACTGATTGTTAACTTTGGCTTTGTTTCTTCTCTTGGCCCGATCAAGGATTGGGGACTGGAAATCGAAAAGAATTCGATCGTCGTTAACTCTAGAATGGAAACGAATATTCCCGGCATTTATGCAGCTGGCGATATCAGTACCTATGATGGGAAAGTCAAACTTATTGCAAGTGGATTTGGCGAAGCACCGACAGCGGTGAATAATGCTAAAGCTTATATGGATCCGAAAGCAAGAGTCCAACCAATGCACAGTACATCCATGTTCACAGACTAAAGACCACTATACGAGAGGTTCAGGATATTTATACCTGAGCCTCTTTTTAATTTGAATGTAACCAACAGCAGGGATACGGAAGAACACCACAAGTGAAAACATCAAAATTATTCCCGCTTTTATGAAACAGATGATCCAATCGAAGAAATATTGTGTACAAACATGACCCTTATTACACCTCCCCATCAAATTGTTTATTTTAGCAGTGAATGGGTAGACCAATAATAGGATAAAAAACTTAAATAAAGGATGATGGATGCATGAATGTACTAGTTATTGGAGCAAACGGTCATACCGGCCGACACATAGTGAAAGAGCTTTCAAGCAGCAGTCAGCATTTCGTGAGAGCCATGATTCGAAAGACAGAACAGGCAAAGGATATGGAAGACTTAGGGGCAAGACCGATTGTTGCAGATCTCGAACAGGACTTTTCTTACGCTCTTGAAAATGTAAATGCCGTTATTTTTGCAGCTGGCAGCGGTGGTTCAACAGGAGACGATAAGACCCTTACAATCGATCAGGAAGGTGCAAAGAAAGCAGTGGATTACGCGAAGAAGATGGGAATTGAGCGCTTTGTGATGCTTAGCTCAATGGGTGCAGATAACCCGTCAAGCGGTCCGGATGCAATTCAGTTTTATTTAAAAGCGAAAGGAGCAGCGGATGCCTATTTGAAGGAAAGCGGTCTTAATTACACAATCGTCCGACCAGGCGCCCTTTCATTCGACGAAGGGAAAGGAAAGATTGAAGCTTCTACCTCCATTGAAGACAAAAGCAGAAACATATCACGTGAAGATGTCGCAAAAGTACTCGTCGATTCCTTGACCACAGAAGAAACAAACCACAAAGTATTCGAAATCCTGAGCGGTGACACGCCTGTTGAAGAAGCGCTAAAAAATATCCATTAATCATAAAAAGGGACGGACCTCCAAAGTGGAGGTCCGTCCCTCTTAGTTATCAGCAATTCTCAGGCGTACCTTTATTCGTCGCCGTCACGAACGATGATCCGCATCCGCATGATGCGATGGCGTTCGGATTATCAATCGTAAATCCGCCGCCCATCATGGACTGCTTATAATCTATTTTAGTACCGTTCAAAATAGCAGCATCATTTTTAGCTACAACAAGTTTGATTCCATGCTGTTCCAGTGTTGTATCTCCATCTTGAAGCTCATGTTCAAACCCCATTCCATAAGAAAGGCCGCTACAGCCTCCCCCTTTAACCGCTACTCGCAACATGGCATCTGTTTCCTCATGTTCCTTCATCATATCTTTAATCTGAAGGGCCGCGGCTTCTGTCAGAATGACTACTTCACTCATTCATTACACCCCCAACCTTTTCATTTCTTACTTCTTAGTATACTCCTTTCTATTTTACTACTCAACCAAAGGGGCTTTGGTGAATGATTGGAAGGAAACTTTTTATCCTTATCAGTAAACCGTGACTTTTTTACTTATCCCCTTCAAAAACACTGGTCCTTCATCCTTCCCTCGAGGTATAATAAGGGAAAATAGTCCCGATTATGAGGTGGTATTCATGACGGTAGTGACACCCTTTTATGATAAAAAAACACGGTGTCTTTCGTGTAAACACTCGTACAGTACAACAAGGATCAGATCCCGTTTTGTGAAGGTAGTTGGATACGACAGTGACTTTTGTCCCCTGTATGATTCAAAGGATGTCAACCCTTTACTCTATAACGTTTCTGTTTGTCCAAAGTGTGGATTCTCATATACAGATGATTTCACAGCGTACATACCTCCTGTTCTCAAAGCAGATCTGGAAAAGAAAATCAGCCTGCACTGGCAGCCACAGGATTATGGAAAGCTGAGGTCATATGACGATGGGATAAATACATATAAATTGGCCGCCTACTGTGCCCTTATTAAAAAAGAGAAAAAGGTGACCATAGCAGGCTTATATCTCCGGACTGCCTGGCTTTATCGAAAGACAGGTGAAAAAGAACAGGAAAGACGATTCATTAACCTTGCTACACATGAATATATTGATGCCTATTTGACTGACGGCGTATCAGGTTCTTCGATGTCCGAAACTAAACTACTGTATATCATAGCGGAATTATTAAGAAGACAGGATAAAATCGAGGAATCGGTCGTATATTTATCTAAAATCATTAGTAAACAACATCTCTCCACTGAACCGAAGATTGTTGAAATGGCCAGAGAGAGCTGGTACGAAATTCGGGATCGTTATAAAGAAGCAAAGTCTTTGTAGAAGTAAACCAGTGTCCACTGGTTTTTTTACATTCCAGAACACATACACAGTTTAAAAAGCCAAAAAAATAAGCCAGTCGAAAGACCAGCTTTTTTTTAGAACATCGGATTCTCTTCAAGAAATTGATAGATATGATCCACCAGTTCTTCAGGTGTATCCCCTGTTACCACTTCACCATTGACGAGAGCATAAAAGGATTGGGCGCATTTTCCGCAATAACCCAGGCATCCATACTCAATAACATCAAGGTTGGGGTCCCTCTCTAATATTTCAAGCGCTTTTTGCGCACCACTAGCAAGATTGCTTATACAAAATTCTATAATAGGTTTCAATTCTATCACCTCACTACTCTTTGTTATGCTACCTTTTTTTATCATTATCGTCAATCATTTCAGTTCCATGTAATGGTATAACAGATTGTGAACATTTTCGCTTATTTCTGTTGTGAAAATGCCGTTATTTCGATATACTTTTAATGTTAATAGGTTTACTAATATGATAATTGCGCGAATTATGCTTCATATTGAAAATGCTTACTTTTTCAGGACCCGTTTCGGCGTGAATGTCCTTTCAATCCCGTCCCATACTATTTATGGGATATACATCACATACAAACACACTATTTCATTCATAATGTAGAGTGCAAAAAAGGGGAAATTTTTCATGAAACAATTAGTGCTGCTTGGCGGAGGATATGGGAACATGCGCGTTCTTCTTCGCTTATTACCCAACCAATTACCTGAAGATGTATCGATTACCCTGATTGATCGAAATCCTTACCACTGCCTTAAGACGGAATACTATGCTTTAGCCGCTGGTACGATTTCAGATCAACATGTACGCGTATCATTCCCGGAACATGCCCGTTTATCCTACGTGTACGGAGATATTTCCGGAGTGGACATGGAAAACAAACTCGTAAATATGAAAGATCAAGATCCAGTTCCGTATGACGACCTGGTGATAGGACTCGGTTGTGAGGATAAGTATCATAATGTACCTGGTGCAGATGAACATACGTACTCCATTCAAACAATTGAAAAATCCCGTAAGACATATCAAACCTTATGTAATCTTCCAGCTGGTTCGATCGTAGGAATCGTTGGAGCCGGTTTAAGCGGGATCGAGCTTGCGAGTGAGCTTCGTGAGAGCCGTTCTGATTTGAAAATAAAGCTATTCGATCGAGGTCCGCGTATTCTTAATGCCTTCCCTGAGCGTCTAAGCTCTTATGTTCACAGTTGGTTCGACGAAAATGACGTTGACATCGTCAATGGTTCGAATATTACAAGAGTGGAACCAAATACGCTTCATAATCATGAAGAACAAATCTTTTGCGATGCCATCGTATGGACGGCAGGTATTCAGCCAAGCAAGGTCGTCCGCGATATGAATGTTGAAAAAGATGCAAGCGGTCGCGTCATTCTGACAAAGTATCATAACCTGCCTCAGGATGAAAATGTGTACGTGGTTGGTGACTGCGCAAGCCTTCCTCAAGCTCCAAGTGCTCAACTGGCTGAGGGACAAGCAGAACAAATCGTGACAGTTTTACTTAAACGTTGGAAAAACGAAGAACTCCCTGCAGAATTACCTAAGATCAAACTTAAAGGAATTCTCGGTTCACTCGGAAAGAAACATGGTTTCGGCCTGGTAAACGAGCGCTCCATCACAGGTCGTGTTGCTCGACTGTTGAAATCCGGTGTGTTGTGGATGTATAAGTATCATAATGGTTGATGTAAAAAAGAACCGCGATTGATGTGCGGTTCTTTTTTTGGTGCAGCTCTATAATCCATCGAAAAAAGCCTATTTCAATTCCCACGAATTAAACCGCTTTATACCCATACTTTTCAAGCTCAGAGTAAATCGTTTTTAAACGGGGATTCCCTTCGCCGACAATATTTCCTTCTAACAGGACAATCGGATAAAACATATCCTCTTCGATGACTCTTGTAGCAAATTGCTTAACGACTTCATCTTCAGGAGGATTGTGAATATCTACATATTTAATCACGAATGGCTGGTTTGGGTACTTCCGACTGACAGCAGCCTCAAGCCATTCGTACGTTTCTTTCGATGATGGTAAATTCACGCAGCTTGGACAAAGTATTTCTGCCCCATATACATAAAGTTCTACAGGCTTACGCTCCATTTCTCTCTCCCCTTTGTTTTCCCTCTCATGTTTATTTTACAAAAAAAGCAGCCTGGTTGGAACGATAATGTATGAATTTCTGTACTGGAAATTGCTTTTAAAAAATTTCTTATGCGCTGTTCGCAAAGCTTTTCTTTTTATTACATGAGAACTGCTATGTGCTCTGTCATCCAGTATGTGCTGGATGGTGAGGGGAACCGCTCCGCTTGGCCGAGCCTCCTCAGCTTCGCTTCCGGGGTCTCGGCACGACCGTACTTCCGCAGGAGTCTCCGCAGTTCCCCCACCATCCATTGAAGATTTCGTGACCTAGCTTATAAGAGAGAAAACAGTCTAATTAAAATTATCTCCAAGTGATTTTTACAACTCTTCTAGAACAAAAGGGGAAATCCAACACTGCGAAATGTATTTCAGTTTTTAAAAATTGATTCTCCCTGAAGAGAATTGAATGACATAGGTCTATTGGGATAACACAGGCAGAAGCTTGATGTGAAGTTTCTCAAGATTGAAATTGTCTTAAAATAGAAGCACAGAGTGGATTGGAGCGGAAGGCACTTGACTCCTGCGGATGTAGAGGAAAAGTCGAGACCCCGCAGGGCAAAGCCTGAGGAGGCTTGACTTCCTCCCCGCGGAAAGCAAGTGCCTGGAGCGGAAAGGAACGGTCCATGTTTTTACACTAAACTCATGGTAAATTCACTTTTCTTGGAGTTACTCAAAGTCAGTGGGATTTCCGTAATAATCAATTTCCAAAAAAGAAATTCCCAATAGTTTGCAGGTTGATAGATTTTTTGTGAATATGTCATTATAATAGAGAGTAAGGAAAGGAGTAGATAATTATGGCTGAAAACGAAATGATTGCACCAGTTCAGGAAGTATTAGATAAATTACGTCCGTTCCTACTTCGCGATGGTGGAGACTGTGAACTAGTGGACGTTGAAGACGGAATCGTTAAATTACGCCTTCTAGGTGCTTGTGGAAGCTGCCCAAGTTCAACAATCACACTAAAAGCAGGAATCGAACGCGCTTTAGTGGAAGAAGTTCCTGGTATTGTTGAAGTAGAGCAAGTATTCTAATCCAATACACCTTAAAGCCTAAATCCTTAATCGGATTTAGGCTTTTTTTTCATTGTACTTCTGTCTTCGGTTGATCTCCTTTTATTACTGCCAGAATGTTCTCAACGCATAAGGCCATCATTTCATAACGAGTTTCTTTCGAAGAGCTGCCAATATGGGGGATGGCGACAACTTGATCTAATGCAAGAAGAGGATGATCGGCATCAAT
This sequence comes from Rossellomorea sp. ABR4_004, assembly GCF_056159585.1. Classification (NCBI taxonomy): domain Bacteria; kingdom Bacillati; phylum Bacillota; class Bacilli; order Caryophanales; family Bacillaceae; genus Rossellomorea; species Rossellomorea sp. ABR4_004. The sequence goes on from NZ_JBSWVM010000001.1 coordinate 1,522,949, forward strand.
CGGCTCTGCTTCGAATACATCCAATCCAGCACCTGCAATGTCACCCCTCTTCAATGCTTTTTCTAATGCCTCTTCATTTACAATTGCACCACGGGCTGCATTGATGAAAATCCCTGTTTTTTTCATCATGGTGAATTGCTCTTCCTGGAACATGCCTTGCGTTTCCGCATTCAGTGGAGCAAGCACAACGACAAAATCCGACTGGATTAAAAGGTCTTCAAATGTTGAATATTTTACTCCAAGGGCTCTTTCCGCTTCATGCTTCCTGGAACGATTATGATACAGAACATTCATATTGAACCCCTTGGCTCTTCTGGCCACTGCTTCGCCGATACTTCCCATTCCGACGATGCCGATGGTTTTGTGATGAATATCCATGCCGGAAAGGAGAAGCGGTGACCAGCTTTTCCACTTTCCTTCTTTAATATAACGATCCGCTTCAACGATTCGTCTTGCCGTCGCCATTAACAGAGCAAATGTTAGGTCGGCAGTCGTTTCCGTTAGGACATCAGGCGTGTTGCAAATGGTTACGCACAATTCCTTTGCCGCTTCCAGATCTATATTGTCATAGCCAACAGCAAGATTGGCCACGACCTTCAAAGAAGGAGATTTCTGTAATAGCTCCTTGTCTATCCGGTCAGACAGCATAGTAAGTAAAGCAGTAGCGCTCTCTGCTTTACGGAGAAGAATATCCCTTGGTACCGGAACATCCTCATGTTCCCACATGTCGACTTCAAATTCATTCTGCAATGGTGTAATCACTGATTCAGGCAATTTTCTCGTAATGTATATGGATGGCTTCATATGGATTCCCTACCTTCACTTCGCTTTCCTACAGTTTAGCATAAAAATGAAGGTATACAGGGGGTTCGGGTCTGTGAAGACATTGATCGTTTAAAGCCATGCAACAAGTGGAATTCCCCATTTTTTCACCGGAACTTCCGACATATGGTAAAAGTCAGACAGGAATGCCTCATATTGATGGGAATTTTTCAAATAGTTCTCCAGCCTCTCTTCTACTACCTTCTTCTTCTGCTCAGATTCTGAAATATAATATTCCTCGATGCATTCGAAATAATGCAGAGGAAACAGAAGTCGTGAATACAACAGTCTCCATGAGAATGGTGAAAGTGGGGTGATGGATTCATACTCTCTCATAAATTCCTGAAGCTCAGGGTGAAACGTTTGGCTTTTCATGAAATATCTTTCTCTCACCCACTCCGCTATGTCCCTACTGCAGTGATCGAACACCCACTGAAATGGAAAATGAATGCACACTTCAGTCCCCCATGTCGATTGAAGAAAACGTTCGTGGCAAATCGTGCCTGCATCCTCTTGCTTTGGGTCCTCATCAAGCTCTGTATCCACCAGGTACTGAATGGCGTTTTCTGACAAAGCACTGTAATAAGGATAGCTCTCAACAAAACGCCGCTCAAACTCATCAACCGGCTGATCCTGTATAACCTGATAGTACGCTTTTTCTAACTGGTCCAGCCGCTTTTCCCACAGACTCTTCCACTGGCCCATACGATTTATTTTCTCGACTTTTTCTTCAAAGGTCCGTCCCCTGAAATGGAATTTACTTAACTTTCTTCCCAGCTTATTATCTGGGGGGGATTGAATGCTTTCATTTCGCAGCACCACAAAGTCTTGATCTTTTTCTACAACAAGAAATCTCCCTTCGTTGTTAGGAACGAAGGTTGAAACATGGCGGTCCCCCTGACTTTTAAGGTGTTCTGCCAATTTGTAGAGTTCCACTAAGGTTTCTTGTTCCATATTCGTTACGCCGACAATACTATATACTAACCCCCCAACCATATATCGATTCATCATTCCATCAAAGAATGCCCTCTCTGGGTGCAATCCAAAATGATTGATTAATATTTCTTGAGACATATTGATCTCTCCTATCTAACGTGACCGTCTTTTTCTTTTTCGCAGGGTGATCTGTATCTGTGTCAAAAACTGTTTTTCATATTGTCATTTCCTTCATTTTGAAGGACACGCATTATATGAATATAACCTTTAAAGACATTTATGAATATCTCAAACTGGAGATGGGCAAGAATGAGAGTAGAAGCTATTATTATGTCTATTTTTTAAATAGGAATCATATGTGTAAAACAAGGCTTCGTCTAATCGAAATAGGGGTTTTATAATCTTTCAAAGAAAAGGTGAATAGGATGAAGGATAAAGAATCAATGGATTTATTAGAGAAAACGGCACGTAAATGGCTGCATGAAAGAGGAGTGGAGATTGAAGATATCGCTCAATTGGTCATGTACCTTCAACAAAAATATCATCCTGATCTTGAACTAAAGGAATGTGTCTATAATGTTGAACGTGTGTTAACGAAGCGGGAAGTACAGAATGCAATACTGACAGGTATTCAACTTGATATATTGGCTGAGAAAAAGATGCTTGAAGAACCGCTTCAAGCGATTATTGAGGTAGATGAAGGACTATACGGTGTGGATGAAATCCTGGCCTTTTCGATTGTGAATGTATATGGATCGATCGGATTTACAAACTACGGATATATCGACAAGCAAAAACCTGGAATTCTGGAGAGGCTAAATGATAAATCATCTGGTATGTGTCATACCTTTCTGGATGATATTGTCGGAGCTATCGCAGCGGCTGCTTCCAGTCGGTTGGCACACAGGGCGAAATGCGCAGAATGAGGCTGAAGAAGTATCCAAATCAGACGACATGGGTCGTCTGATTTTTTAGTGATAGAAGAAGTGGATAAATACGCTAACAAAATAATCATACTGTATTCCTAAAAGATTACATACTACATATAAATAGATCCATTTAACTAACTTTATTATTGCACATCGATGAATAGTTTTATATAATTACAACTATAGTTGTAATTAACATCAATATAGTTGTAACAAGGCTTCTGTGTGAATAAACATCAAATAAAGGCTATCACTTTTATGAGATTCGAGAGAATTTCACATGCTACATACGAAGAATAATTGAGGTGAAACCCTATCCGGCTCCTAAGTGACCAGGCCCTTATTGATGCTTATAAGAAAGCAAAACAGTTAAAACTCAGTAATGAATTCATCATTCTGATCGAACAAGAAATTAAAAAGAGAAAATTAGTTCATTAAAGAATCGTTTGATTGTAGATGTCTTCGTGTTCCTCGCAAGTCGGCATAATGTCTTCCCACTGTACATCCAGAGCACACACGATGGCATTCAACTTGTTCAGGGACGGGTTCGCCTCTCCCTTTTCAATCAACGAAATATAATTAACCGTTAATCCACATTTGTGACTTAATTCTTGTATGGTGATTTCTTTTGCTCTTCTATGGTGCCTTATTTTCTTTCCGACAAGTCCTGTAACTGTAATACTCATTACCTCACTACCCTTTTAAAAATTCTTTAGAAATGACGTGGAATGTTTCGAAAATCAATTAAGAAACAGTGACTTTCATTCTTAAAGTTGTTTGCATTCGTAAAGAATAGTTAGAAATTGAAAAGGTATCAACGCTAATAGTCCCCTACTACCTTAGATGTTTACCCTAGTTAAATACCTTTACACTTCATTTCGTAATATTTTTTAAGAAAAATCTTTATTTTCTTATTGTTTTTTCAAATCCTGTCTTTCTAGTCCTTCTGAGTACTCAAATATCTGTAATGGAAAAGTTAGTTAGAGGAAAAATCACATAATACTTTAGGAGTATAATTTTCGTACCTGCTATTATTATACTCACCCACTATCTATAGAGGCATAGATAGTCGTTAAAAAGACCATTACATAGGTCCCGGAGTATAAATAGTATTTTGATTACTTCTTTTAACACTAGTTCTATTTTACTTATACGGACGAATGTTGTCTATTATGAATATGTTACTAATACAAGAATTTTTTTCTATTTGAGTACTCAGAAGGGTTTAAAGGAAGTGGCGGCTATAAATACAGCCCCCACTTTCTTTAATATTATATATCCCAATCATCTAACGTTTCAATTGTATAGGTTGGCTGAATATGCTTCGCACTCAAAGCTTCTTTCGTTGTTACACCTGTATGAACAAGCAGTGTATCAAGTCCGGCGTTTATCCCCGCTAGTATATCTGTATCATAATTATCCCCAACCATTAACGTATCTTTCTTAGGCACCCCCAGTACAGATAGCGCCTGCTCCATAATGATCGATTCAGGCTTCCCGATAAAGACTGGTTCAGTTTGTGTGGAAACTGTGACAACTGACGTAAGGGAACCGTTCCCCGGAAGCAGCCCTCTTTCAGTCGGAATCGCGATATCCCCATTGGTTGAAATAAAGGTAGCTCCATTTCTCACGCCTAAACAAGCAAGGGATAGCTTCTCGTAATTAATATCACGATCAATTCCCACTACCACAAAATCAGGTTTCTCATCCTGAAGGGTGATGCCATTTTCCTCCAGTGCCGAACGGATTCCTTCTTCCCCGATGACATACGCCGTCCCATTTGGCTTTTTCTTCGCCATAAACTGAGCTGTCGCCATTGACGTAGTAAATACCTGTTCCTTCGTGGCAGGGATATCAAAGGACTGCAATTTTTCAGCAACCTGTTCCGGTCTTCTCGAAGAATTATTGGTGACAAACAGGTAAGGTAATCCCTTTTTTTGTAATCGTTTAACAAAATCTCCTGCTTCTTCGATTTTCTCTTTTCCTTTATACATTGTTCCATCTAAATCAATTAAGTAACCTTTATATTCCTTCATTCATTTTGTACCTCCGTATACTTGTGTATAGTATGTCCAAATACCTGTAGGGCCTGTGCTATTTTCGGTAAAATACATTCCATAAATAAAACAAAACGCTCCCTATATAGAAAGCGCTGTCAAATGCTGATTAATTTTTAAATGCAGACACAGGTCCCAATTCATTTTCAAGGTAGCTGCGAACCTGTTGGGGAAACTTCTCTAATGAGAGGAATACCTCGTTTAAAATCGTATGTAATTGCTCATGTTGGATGTTCGTATATTCTTGAACAAGAACCTTACGCTCTGCTACAAGACGTTTAAGATCCTCACTCATCTTGTCTCCAATGACCTTTTCATCCAGAAGAATATCAATAATATCCTCATAGCTTCCCGGGTCTCTCATAATGAAACCGTCGATCATACTGTTTCCCACATCGAGTATAGATTCAATAATCGTGTGAACCATTCGCTCCAAAGCTAATTTTTCTAATATCCCGTCCCATTGATCATGTTCACTAACAGTCTTTAACTGCTCATTCATATACAATAATATTTCCTCGATTTTTTCTCTATCTACAAAATACATGGTGCACCCCTCTCTATGAACGATCCTCCCTTTATTTTAACATATTTTCTTCTCTGTCATACAGGTACATCCTGCATTTCTAAGCTCAGTTTGTTATGATGAAATAAGCAAAAAAAGAGGAGGACATCGTCATGAGTGAACGATTCTATTTATACGATGATACAGAAAATACAAAAACACGCTTTGTGAGTTTTATGGGGGAAAATCAGCGTTACGACTTAGCGATTACCCAGACAGCTCGCTATTACGGAAAATCTTTAGTACTAGACCTTCAAGGCAGTCGATTTGCGATCGTCGGCAGGGATGACCTGGATGAACCTGGATATGTAGAAAGTGTCTTCAAGCTAACGGAGGAAGAAGCCGATGAATTAAGGGACTTTCTAGGAGAAATCATTATGTAGTCGCTCTTACAGCGGACTATTAAGAATGAAGTACACCCCACTCTCACATACTACAAGTATGAAAGGTGGGAGATATAATGAGTAGAGAACCAAGAGACAAAGAAGATGAAGTATATAGTGACTTTTCCAACGTTGAAACCTACCGCAATTTCATCGTGCCAGAAACACTGCCAGAAGGGCCATATGGCGCTCCCCGAGGAAAGCATACTCCCGTTGAGAACAAGAGCACTCCTTGGAAAGAAGGGCAGCGATATTACAGTGCTTTCAACTATGAAAACAAATCACTTCATCAGGATATCCCACGTCAGGAGCCTGGATCACACCCTGTTCATGCAGATCCCGATGTGAATGAAGAACCTCCATATACTGAAAATAAGTAAAGGAACAAAAGGAACAAACTGGACGGTTTGTTCCTTTTCCATCATTATTTATTTACTTTTTTTACAAGAAAATAAGCGCAGCCAAAGTTACAGTATTCATACAAGTAATCCTTATGTGTGCTCACCTTTGTATCAAAAGAGGCTTTTTGATTATGATCATCAAAGAACCCTTTTAAGCGGAGCTGGCCATATCCCCAATCCCCAAGGATAAAGTCGTATTTACTTAAGATGTCACTATATCTTTCCTTAAATGCTTCCTCGTTGAACCCGTCTCTAAATTCCTCAACGATTTTGTAGCATGTATTCTGCACACAAATCATCTTGTCCACCCACTTTCATTTCCTTATCTTAAATTATAACGGATTGTCCATTAATTACTATGAAAAATTGTCATAAGACATGGTCACCCTATCAAATAGGGGGTGTTTAACTTGAATAAATTCATTCTTGGTACAACTGTACTAAGTATTGCTCTAATCGGAACTGCTTGTGATGGAATTGACACGGCCAATGAAGAAATGTTTCACGACAATGGAAATACCATTAACGTGAATGACCGCGAGGACCTGTACAACGAAAATAGCTGGACGAAAAAAGGAGCTCACCGCGGTGAGGATTTTGGCTATGTCCGCCAACAGAAAAGTCCTACAGGTGGTCAAACTATTTCCACAAAGGATATGTACAGCATCAATCGTGAACAAGTAGCCGACACGATCAGCAAAATGAGTGTATCCCTTCCAGATGTCAAGGATTGTTCCACTCTTGTCACTGATGAAGAAGTGCTGATTTCATACGTGACGGACAAAAAGGATAAAGATGGCCGCTTTGAAGTAGCCGATCAAGTAAAGAAAACAGCGATGTCGGTTATTCCCCGTTGGTACCATGTATATGTGACCGATGACAAGAGCCTGATGCGCAATGTAGAAAACCTGGCCAAAATGGATAGCGATAGCCGTAACGCCAACACAGCCATTGATGATACCATCAACCTTATGCTGCAGGATTCTCCTCAGGGAAGAAATGTAGACGCAGGTGAAAATCCAAATGGTGAAATGACATCTGAGAAATACGAAATGCAGGACGACGACGTCCACAAAATCAACAAAGACCGCCAAAAGCGAAAAGATAACACAGATAACATGGTCGAATAATTAGAAGACAGTAGAGACAGGCATCAAACATTGCAGGATGCCATATTCTTTGCTACAAAAAGGACTGACTGTTAGAGATCTTCTCCTTCAAGTCAGTCCTTTTATATATGAAAAATTATGCCTTTTGAACTTCTTGCTCTCCTGCTGCTTGTCTTGCTTTGGCAGCTGCATTAACTTGCTCATCGGCATGGTAGGAAGATCGAACGAGTGGTCCTGCTTCACAGTGACTGAAGCCTTTTTCCATCGCAGCTTCACGTAGTTCAGCAAACTCATCAGGGTGATAATATTTCTGCACCTTCAAGTGTTTCTTCGATGGTTGCAGGTATTGACCTAATGTCACAATATCAACATGATTGGCACGCAAATCATCCATTGTTTCAAGAATTTCTTCCTTCGTTTCCCCAAGACCAACCATGATACTTGATTTTGTTGGAATTTCCGGATTTAATTCTTTTGCACGGCGCAGGAATTCCAATGTGCGATCGTAGGTAGCGCGGGCACGAACTCTTGGAGTCAAGCGACGAACGGTTTCGACATTGTAGTTCATGATGTCTGGCTTTGCATCCATCAATGTTTTGATATTATCAAAAACTCCACCCATATCGGAAGGTAATACTTCAATGGAAGTGAACGGGCTCTTACGACGAATGGCACGAACCGTTTCAGCAAATACCTGCGATCCACCATCTTTCAGATCATCACGTGCAACAGCTGTAATAACTACGTGCTTCAGGTTCATTAATTGAACAGAATCTGCCACGCGTTCTGGTTCTTTCAGATCTAATTCAGTTGGAAGGCCCGTTTTCACTGCGCAGAAACGGCATGCTCGTGTACAAATATCTCCAAGAATCATGAAGGTAGCTGTTCTTCTAGTTCCCCAACATTCATGAATATTAGGACAACGAGCCTCTTCACAAACCGTGTGAAGGTTGTTTTCACGCATCATTTTCTTTAGGCCCATATAGTTATCATTCGTATTCAGCTTAATTTTAAGCCAATCCGGTTTACGAATGTGCTCATCTTTCTTACTCATACCCCTCATCTCCAATCCTAAATAATTCTGACTTAGGCAAAGAGTGAAACGCTTTCTAAATCGTTCATCTTATGTAAAAAAAGCCATCATCAATATACTTCTTTTGTCACTTTATCATACTAAAAAAGTGAAAACAAGCATGTGATACCCTATTACCATTTATTGATGATTATGAATCCCGATGAACGATACAAACTAGTAGTAGGACCCTAAAAATGGAGGGATAATTTTGTACAAACGATTGGTCTTAGCCTTTGTGGCTTTCTTCATGTTGATAAGCCCTTATCAAACCTTTGCTGCAGAAAAACTGACAGACGAACAGGTTCACACGAAAAGGATGGAGTTATTTCAGAAAAGCGAGGCTCTGACTCATATTCCCTGGTACTATCTTGCTGCTGTTGATCAGTATGAACGCAGTCTACGGTTTGCCCGCAAAGACAGGGAAAAGCCCTCTTCACTTATATCAATCTATATGGAGCCTGAAAAATGGGTCGGCCCTCTGAATCCTACCCAGGAAGACGACAATCCTGAAACCATTGCCCTATTTAACGGGATTGGCCGGGATGGAGACTTCGATGGAAAAGCAAGCCTTAAGAGTGATGAAGATATACTGGCTGCTTTGACAGATTTTATATTACGCTACGGAATCGACCGGGATAATTTCAAGCTCGCTCTGTGGGACTACTACAAACGGGATAAAACGGTCAGTATCATTATGGGAAATGCAAAAATCTATAAACAATACGGGACCATCCATTTAAACCAGAAAGCCTTCCCCCTTCCCCTCAGATTCAATTACAGTTACCGGAACACTTGGGGTGACGCCCGTGGTTGGGGAGGAAGACGGATTCATGAAGGGACGGACCTTTTTGCTGATTATGGTGTACCTGTAAGAGCAACATCGTATGGAATCATCGAGATGAAAGGATGGAACCGATATGGAGGCTGGCGTATCGGCATACGTGACATTAATAATACCTATCATTATTTTGCCCACCTTAGTGGTTTCTCTAAAGATCTTCATGTAGGTCAAGTGGTGGAACCGGGGATGGTTATTGGCGGTGTCGGTAGCTCTGGATACGGACCCCCAGGGACATCAGGGAAATTCCCTCCCCATCTGCACTACGGAATGTACAAGGATAATGGTTTAACGGAATGGTCCTTTGACCCATACCCTCACTTACGAATGTGGGAACGTCAAGACAGAATCAAAAGCAAAAAACATTAAAAAAGCAGACAATGGTTAACCCATCGTCTGCTTCATCTTTTGACTCTTTACACTTGTTTTTTGGATTTGGAAACAGCATTCATGATACTAGCTGCTAATCCACCCCAAATGATGACCATCCCTACAACCATCATTGCAATTGCGCTACCAGTCATGTTAGCTTACCTCCTTATAGCTTTCAGCTTCTGTTTTGGCATGCCAGCGTTTGAATGAGAAGGCAACACCTGCAAGAATTGCAAATCCTGCTACAAACCATCCACTGTAAAGGATAAAGGCATCTGAGTAACCTCCATAGTTTCCGGTTTCAGTTTCAAATTCTCTTAATAAATTCATTTTGAATAATCCGAACATCATCCAACCAAGAACGATTGGTGTGATGACTCCTAAACATACTTTCCACCATGCACCAAGCTGAATATCAGAGATTCCATTAGCGTGAGATTGGAATGTACCTAACTTACGCAGGAACCAGGCAATTACTAATACTTCAACTAGTCCGGCGAATGCTACACCAAACTGGTTGATAAAGTAATCTGCCGCATCCAGGAAGAGCAATCCACCCTGAGTGGCAAATAAGATTGAAATGATAGCAGAAAGACCTCCACCGAATAGAACGGCTTTCGTACGGGAAATTCCGAACTTTTCAGAAACCCCTGCTACATACGTTTCCGTAATCGAGATGAGTGATGACAGCCCCGCTAAAACCAGGGAAGCAAAGAACAGGAATCCGAATAAACCGTTAAGAGCCGGGAATTCGTTAATGATTTGCGGGAATACCACAAACGCCAGTCCAACTCCGCCACTTACTACTTCCTGCACACCTACACCTTGAGATTGAGCCATGAAACCTAAAGCAGCAAATACCCCAATACCTGCAAGCAATTCGAACCCTGAGTTACTGAAGCCAGTGATGAACGCATTGTTCGTAATATCCGATTTCTTCGGAAGGTAACTGGAATACGTAATCATAATCGCAAATGCAATGGATAAACTGAAGAAAATTTGTCCGTATGCCGCTACCCAAACACCAGGGTCAGCTATTTTGCTGAAATCCGGTTTGAAGAATGCATCTAAACCATCCAATGCTCCAGGTAACGTTAAAGCGCGAACAACAATGATTAAGAATAAAATAACTAGTGCCGGAATAAAGATTTTATTCGCTACTTCGATTCCCTTCTTTACACCTTTGAAAAGAATTCCTAACGTAATCACCCATACCAATACAAGTGGAATGAATACTCCAGGAACGATACTGCCCGTCTGACCAGGATCAACCGTAAGCTTCAAATAGTCGTTGAATAAGAATGACTCTGTATCCTTCCCCCAACCTAAATTGAAAGAAAATACACTGTATGACATCGCCCATGCGATGATGACGGCATAATAGGTAGAAATAACAAATGCAATTAATACTTGCCACCAGCCAAGCCACTCTGATTTCCTATTAAGACGGAAATAAGATAGTGGTGCCGATCCACGGTACTTATGACCTAACGTAAATTCAAGCACTAATAATGGAATTCCCGCTGTAAGAAGAGCGAATAAATAAGGAATAAAGAATGCTCCTCCACCATTTTCATACGCTACTGCCGGAAAACGCCAAATGTTTCCCAAACCGATTGCTGACCCGACAGCAGCAAGAATAAATCCTGCTCGTGTTCCAAACTGGGCACGTTTCTCCATGTTGGTTCCCCCCTAGTTCTTTCCAACTACCAATTTAAGGTATTTGAAATTTTTATATTTTCAGATTATTTATAATCTAAAGTCAGTATAGCTAGTTCCACGGCAATTGTCAAAGCTATTTTGAAGCTTTTACAGAGATTTTTTAAAAATGGGACAGGTACTATTTCACTATAAGAATTTTGTCGAAACATGATGGATTAATGATCGGAAAGGTTGAGGTGGGTTTTGGGATACCGTCACGGGTTTTAATGAATATCCAAGATTACATAATAAAAAGAGGCTGGGAAAAAACTAAAAATCACGAAATAAAGACGAACAATAGAAGTGTTAGTTGTTAATACCGCTAATGATTTCCGTGCAAGACTACGCTTTCCGCGGGTAGCCCGTGAGCCTCCTCGGCAAGCCTGCGGGGTCTCACATAAGCTACTTTTCCCGCAGGAGTCTTCGTCTTGCACTCCAATCAACCGCTGGAGACTGCTAAAATCAAATGGACCAAATATAAATAAACCCGGACCACTCTGCCTCTAAGAAGCGGATTGGTTCGGGTTTACTTAGACTAAAACACTTTTGTCCCAGCCTCTTTATTATTGTTCTGAAACAGCCGGTTTTGCTTTTTCACCAAACAGAAAAGCGAATGCGATGATTAAGATGATCACAACACCAAGACCGAATAATGTGCTTCCAGTGAATCCTAATACAAGATATCCAATTGAAGCAGCAACCGCCCCGATTAAGGCGTATGGAAGCTGTGTAAGAACGTGATCGATATGATTGCTTCCTGCTCCTGTAGAGGAAAGGATGGTTGTATCCGAGATTGGAGAACAGTGATCTCCCAATACGGATCCGGCTAATACAGCTGCCATAGCAGGAAGTAAGATACTTACATCTGTCGCTGCAGCAATTTCCCCGGCGATCGGAAGTAAGATTCCGAAAGATCCCCATGAAGTTCCCGTCGAGAATGCCATGATTCCGGCAACTAAGAACAAAATGACTGGAAGTGCCTGCATCGGTAAGCTTGATTGTTCAACCAGACCCGCAAGATACGTACCTGTTTGCAATTGATCGATCAATGTGACGATCGTCCAGGCGAAGATAAGGATGTAAACGGCAGGTAACATGGATTTGATCCCTTCCACTACTGCTACTCCAACTGCTTTACCTTCGATTCCTTTCAAGCTGACTTGACGGATGAAGAAGATCAGCGCAACAAGGAGACCGAATAACCCACCATATAATAATGATTTCGTTACATCTGTATTTTCAAAAATCGGCAGGATGTCAAATGATCCAACGGCTTGATATCCTGTCCAGAGCATCATTCCAATTGTACCGATAACAAGTGCTACGATCGGCCAGACAAGATCACCAACTGATCCTTTTGAGCTGACAGGCAGATCATTTTTCAATTCGCCTGGAATCTCTTTTTCAGGATCATAAAGGGCTCCCGTTTCAAGGGCTCTTACTTCATGCTCTTTCATCTTTCCAAAGTCCAAGCCTTTAGCAGCAACCATGATGACAAGCAGAACAGCTGCCCAGACATAAAGATTCATTGGAATCATTTGAACGAAGGCTGAAAATGCAGTGTACTCTGTGATACTGTGTGCAGCCAGAATCGAACCGATAATACCGATGATGTACGCTCCCCAACTTGAGATTGGTGAAACGACACAAATCGGTGCCGATGTCGAGTCGATGATATAGGCTAGTTTGGCACGTGAAATTTTGTGACGATCTGTAATGGGTCTGGAAACCTGCCCAACAGCAAGAGCGTTAAAATAGTCATCAATAAAAATTATGATACCTAAAACGGCTGCAAGGAGCTGTGCACCTTTTCTCGTTTTCACGCGTTTCATCGCCCATTCACCGAATGCGCGGCTACCGCCGGAAATATTCACAAATGCAGTGATGACACCAAGAATAAGCAAGAAGAAGATAATATAGACATTCCAGGTGTTGAGCGCTCCATCTGCGACGAAGATGCCTTTAAAGGCGTCCCACATAAAACTGAATGTTTTCGTTATTGAGAAATCTGCTAACAGAAAGGCAGACGCAACGATTCCTACTCCAAGTGAAAGTAGAACCCGTCTCGTGAGTATAACCATAAGAATGGCTAAAAGGGGTGGTAATAATGAGTAAATCGTGTTTTCCATAGTGTCCTCCTCCTATTTGATAGGGGGGAACCATCGTAGCATGACAGAGGATAATAAAAAAAGGCAACGATAGAGAAGCTATCATTACCTTAATAAGTAATTTAAGTGCTCCATCACGATCTGTAGCTCCCCATTATAGAGATTCCCTATAATGACAGTGTTATCCTTCTTCAAGATAACCCCAGCAAATACACATTCGACATGTATATTTACTTCGGCAAAAGTTCCCTTTCATCTGTTCTCTCAGTTGTCATCCTCAAACAGCTTACTCTTGAACCCTGCGCCTCTACCCCATCGGACTGATGATGTGGTGTGTTATAAAATTTTCTTTATTAATATAACAAACTATCATTCTTTTGACAACTTTTTTTCCTGACTAATTTGTGGGAATTTCAATAGAAGGACTGGATTCACCACCACCATTGTTATAAAACTGAGGTACATCCAGGTGAACGGTACCCATGGCAACCAAAATATCCTGCTTGATGGTTTCGGTTTTCGTTGCAAATGGAATGATGATCTGGACATTGACTTCAAGCTCGACAAACACTTTTACAACGGCATTATTAATCCCGAATTGCTCTACCGTAGTTTTAATATCAGAACGGACATCTCCGATCGAGTGAAAGCGAATCGGCACTTTTGGACCAAGGTTTCCGAGTAACACGTTGTTGGTCGCTTGCCCAAGAGGGACAGAGTATGTGATGCCCTTCGCTGCTTTTGACTTTCCTTCATCGATTTCCACTTCGGTAATAAATTCAAGGTTTTCTAAATTTCCTTCCTCTGCTTCTTGTAGATTTTGCTGAACTAAGTTGGTGATTTCAGCCTGAACCCGGTTGATGGTCTGAGTATTATATTTAAATGAAACAATATCGCCTTCTGTATTCTTCACTTCTTCCGTTATATCCGAAATATCAAGAACATCTGCAATTTTTTTGTTTATTGCTTTATTGATAACCAACGTACCGATCCTGCTGGTTTGAGTTTCAGCATAAGCAAGCAGTGTCGGTTTCAAACCTTTGTTAATGATCCACAATCCGAATCCAGTTGAAATCATAAAGAATAGAATCGTGATGATCATCACATATCGAAAAGGCAGCGGCCCTCCTCTTCGGGGTTTGTATGTTTTAAACTTTGACAAAAAAATCCCCCCTTACAAGCTATTTGTATGCAAAGTAAGAGGGGTTTAACGCAAGAAAATTATTTAATTTTAAGAGATTGTGGTTCATAATCCGGATCAAATCCGGTAATTACCTTATCCAATTCCGTACTTAAATCCATGGGATAAGGAGTTTGTATTTCCTGTCCATCTTCTTCTATGATCCGGATCACCGGTCGATCCGTTACACCTTTATTTTGATCGGTCACAATTCCTTTTCGGCCATCATTCAGCTCGACAACCATCCCATTTGGATAAATGGCAACAGAAGACCTGAAGGCTTCAATCACATTTGTATCAAACAAAGTACCGCTTCCTGCATATAATACCTCCAGCGCTTGATGTGGAAGCATGGCTTTCCGATATACACGATTTGACGTCATGGCGTCGAATACATCGGCCACCGCAATGATTTTTGCAAAGGGGTGGATATCCTCACCTTTGATTCCTCGTGGATAACCGGATCCATCAAGCCGCTCATGGTGCTGGTATGCGCAGTGTGCAATGATCAGGGACACAGAATGAAGCTGTCGCAAAATCTCAAAACCGTGTTCTGAATGCTTCTTGATTTCACAAAATTCGTCTTCTGTCAGCTTTCCTGGCTTCAGAAGAATTTCCTCCGGCACAAGCATCTTACCGATATCATGCAAAATTGCTCCCACGCCTAACTGCTCGAGCTGTTTAGTGGACAGTTTAAGTTCCAGACCTATGGATAACGTATACAAAGT
Organism: Rossellomorea sp. ABR4_004; assembly: GCF_056159585.1. Taxonomy (NCBI): domain Bacteria; kingdom Bacillati; phylum Bacillota; class Bacilli; order Caryophanales; family Bacillaceae; genus Rossellomorea; species Rossellomorea sp. ABR4_004. The sequence goes on from NZ_JBSWVM010000001.1 coordinate 1,538,153, forward strand.
CACATTAAATGAATGATGAAAAATATAGGAGTCATATGTGAAAACATCCGTCAAAATGGTTAGGAGATCATGATTCGCCTTTACTTCAGACAAGACTACATCAATCACCTGCTTCAATTGCTTGGCACTATCTTCAATCATAAGCACACCTGGTGGCGCTTTCGATACGCTTAGTTGATTAAAGGCCATCTCAATATTATTTACAGCTTGCTGTCTCACCTTACTCGAAACAGTTCCCTTTACATGGATTCCCTTCGAAAGGGAGTCTTCAATATAGACATACTGAATACTAAGCTCCTGCAACCTGAAAATCATGCGTTCTGTAATCGGAACGTTATCATGAATTAAAGCTTGACCTCTCATATTATATACGGTTGTAGCTAGAACCATGCCCGGTTTCAAAGCCCTAGTTGATATAAGCCTCATAGAATTCTCCTATGTAATTCTTTCATTTTTCGACAAAATTTCCTAGTATCTCCATTATAAAGGATAAAAACGTACTTGCAAGGTGTATTTCCTGATATATTGTTAATTATTCATGAAAGAATATAAAGAAAATGGTACTATCCATCCAACAAAAAACCAGCGCTCTAAAAAAAGCAACTGGTCCAATTTATCCTTATATCATTTTCAACAATGCATCCCGGCCGATCATGCCAGGTGTAATGCCGCGATTTTCTGCCTCATAGGTGATGGATTCAAGAGGTGCGTCCAGAAGCTGATCGATTGTTTTTACACCGACGGCTCTGCCTGCAATGATTCCTCTGTCTTTCAACTTCTCATTTAGTAACGCTACGTCAAGTGCTCCACACATTATATAACCCATATCACTCGTTACAACGAGGAGATTGGTTTTGGGCAGTTCAACAGAAATCGCTAAAAAGGTATGTCCCTGAATGGTAATCGGAGATACATTCATCATGTGCCATCGCTCCTTTCCCTCATATGTATGATACGAGGAAGGAAACGGTGATACATTTACTGCTTTAATTTCCACTGAAGGACATCCCGTAAAAACTCAGGCATAAAGTATTTTTTCTCCAGTCTTTGAAGATCTGGAAAGAAGTGTCCAAACGTGAACATATCTGGTAAGGCAAGCTTGTATATCTTCTGTGGATCAATCGGCTTTTGACCAATTAAGATTTCATGGCCATTGATTTGAATATTCGTATATACAAACCGGCCCATCACCTTGCCTCTGAATCCTAACCCCTTTACTTGAAGATGCGGCCATTCCTCATTAAATGTCTGTTTAATGATTTCCTTCAGCTCTGCCCCCTTCACCTCGATGAGACATGGATTGATGGGATGAGGCAGGATCCGATGCAGATCCTGTTTCGTCACTGCCCCATCTTCCAGTCCTTCAATGAGCAAGCCTGAATTGAGAAAGGCACAATCAGCCTCGCACCATTCAGCAAGACCATCGCATAACAGATCCGGAAGTGGAGAAGGATGAAACCAATCCACTGCCAGGGGTTCGGCGAGCTCGGTTACTTTCTCCCCTAATAAAGCCTCCCCCTCCTGATACCACTCGAGATTTTCCTGCTCTTCCTTTTCGACAACGGGAAGTTCCTGCTGTTCATAAAGCTGTGCTTTTTTACCGACTATCTTTTTTTGGGCTGTGTCAACCTCTATCATCATATGACCAACATAATGACCATACTTTCCTGCTGCGCCAAGCATCGTTCCCTTAATTTCTTTTCCTTGATGCAACACATGATGGGTATGAGCTCCAAGGATAACGTCAATTTCGGGAAATTGCGCTGCAATCAACTCATCATCCCGAATCCCCAGGTGAGATAGAAGAATCACCATATCCACACGAGGGTGAAGCTCTTGAACCAATTTCTCAAGTTCATCCAGCGGCGAGGTAATATTCCAGCCGAGGGCTTTATAAAAAGGTTTAAAATAAGCTGTCAATCCGATGACGCCAATTTTCATGCCACTATTCGTTTGAAAAATATGATATTTTTTGACCCAGCTTGGAAGCTGCGATGCCTGGTCTAATAGATTGCCTACAATCACGTGAAAATCTGCATTTTCATACAGGCTGTTTAAACCTTCATAATCCAGTGTAATTCCTTCATTGTTCCCAATGGTTACTGCATCAAAGCCGACTTCATTTAGAAAACCGATGTTTCCTTTTCCTAAAGTCGCTTCACTTAATGGATGCCAGCGGTCTACATGATCTCCAATATCAAATAGATAAACAGGCTCCCCTTCATCCAGATGCCATTGTTTTCTTTTCTTCAAAAATTCCCGAATCCTTGACCAATTCTCAAAATGACTGTGAAGGTCGTTTGTATGATAAATATGAATGGTTTCTTTCACTATATTCTCACTCCTATTGGAGGTATGTTATCCTGTAATACCTTGGTAAATCAAACGAATTCCAATTAAAATTAATATAATCCGTAAAACGCTCACTAATACTTTTGATTCAAGCTTCATATTCAAATAGGCCCCAAACTTTGCCCCTATCCAGGCGCCAGGAATGAGTGCAAGTGCATATAACCACTTTACATTTCCAAACATGACATGCGTCCCTGAACTGACCAATGCCGATAAAAAAATCATGAACATCGATGTGGCGACGGCTACATGAGGTGGGAAAAGAAAAATCAAGATCATGGCAGGTACCATTAATGATCCACCGCCGATGCCAAATAAACCAGATGTAAATCCAACTACAAAGGCAATAGCCGCACCTAATACAGGAGGATACCCATATCGAAAAGTGTTTCCCCCAGGATCGGTAAATTCCCGTTGAAAAGATGCATCCTTGAATTTCTCAATAGGCTTTAACTTGTTTCTTATCATGAGCACAATGGCAATCAGAATCATAAATATACCGAAATATAAATTAAAGCTTTCCATGTTCAATCCCTTGTTTACCCAAGCTCCAAGTATTGATCCAGGTCCACTTCCGGCAAAGAAGATCAGGCCGCTTTTATAATCAACGGTCTTATGCTTTAAATAAGCCAGGGTGGATGATAACCCTGTGAAAATCATAATGACCAACGATGTTCCTACAGCTGTCTGAGGATTCATTCCCTCAATCAAGCTTGTATATGTACCGAAATAGATCAGGGCAGGAACAATGATGACTCCTCCGCCCAGCCCTACGAGGGATCCTATCGCTCCTGCTAAAAGTCCGATTGATAGAAGAACGATCCATTCCATCTGTCTTTCATCTCCTGTCAGCTAAAATAAATCCAGTTGCTTTGGTGCAAGCCCTCCATATTCAAGGTCCAATAATTCAATGAGCTCTTTCGCGTTGTCAGCGGCATCTCCACCAGAATTATTATTGAAAAGAATATATAGATCTTTAGAGTTTTTGTGCAACTGATGAATATGCGGAATCCATTCCTCCAGTTCAGCACGATTATAGCGATATAAATAACGAACCTCCCGCCAGTCTTCCCCATTCGGTTTATTCCAGCCGTAAAGATTCCTGCCGTGAAAACGAATGAGTGTGGCATCCTTATGAGTGGTTTCCAATACCCGTGGTACAGATCCTTCTCCTGCTTGAGGCTCATCGCAAATGCTATGGATCCACCCTTCCTTGTTCATAAACGTCAATGTCTTATCCCGGAATTCCGGTCTGAACCAGCTTTGATGGCGAAACTCCAACGATAGTGGAAATCCCTCTAGCTGTCCCTTGCAGTACCGGATATAGTCAACATGCTCCTTTTTACAATCGTACCAAGGGGGAAATTGAAGCAGAACCATCGCCAATTTTCCTGCATCCACGTACGGAACAAGGGATTCCTTAAAGGCATTGAACATCTCTTCTTTTGTTTCAAAAGGGATCTCTCCCCGCTGATGCCCCGTCATTCCCTGATAAGCCTTTACAATAAACTTAAAGTCCTGGGGTGTTTCCCTTACCCATTTTTCAGCATTACGAAGAGGCTGGACAGCATAGAAAGTTGTGTCCACCTCGACAATGGGAAAATGTGCACCGTATTCTTTTAATTTATCTCTCTGGGAAACATTTTCATAAAGGGTATCATGATCTCCCCAGCCTGTTACTCCTATGTATATCATCTTCATTCACCTGCTTTATTATGAACATGTCCATTTTATCATAAGGGAAATGTAAATTCTTATGTTTGGATTCATTGAGGAAGAATAGCGGTGATTTACTGAAAACAGAAAAAACTCCCTTGATGAAACATCAAGGGAGTTTGAATGATAGATTAACCGATTGAACCTTCCATTTCGAACTTGATCAGGCGGTTCATTTCGACTGCGTATTCCATTGGAAGTTCTTTCGTGAATGGCTCGATGAAGCCCATTACGATCATTTCTGTTGCTTCTTCCTCTGAAATACCACGGCTCATAAGATAGAATAATTGTTCTTCGGATACTTTTGATACCTTCGCTTCGTGTTCTAACGAGATGTTATCGTTAAGAATTTCGTTGTAAGGGATCGTATCGGAAGTGGATTGGTTATCCATGATCAGCGTATCACACTCAATGTTTGAACGTGCGCCTTCCGCTTTACGGCCAAAGTGTACAATTCCACGGTACGTTACTTTACCACCATGCTTGGAGATGGATTTAGAAACGATTGTAGAAGATGTATTCGGTGCCAGGTGAATCATTTTCGCTCCGGCATCCTGGTGCTGACCTTTACCTGCGAGTGCGATGGATAGTGTCATTCCACGTGCGCCTTCACCTTTAAGGATAACCGCAGGGTATTTCATCGTTAATTTAGAACCGATGTTTCCATCTACCCATTCCATCGTTGCGTTCGCTTCACATACAGCACGTTTCGTAACGAGGTTGAACACGTTGTTCGCCCAGTTTTGAATCGTTGTATAACGGCAGTACGCATCTTTCTTGATGATGATTTCAACGACTGCAGAGTGAAGGGAATTCGTTGTGTAAACCGGTGCTGTACAACCCTCAACATAGTGAACACTTGCGCCTTCATCCACGATGATCAGCGTACGCTCGAATTGACCCATGTTCTCTGAGTTGATACGGAAATAAGCTTGAAGTGGTGTGTCCACCTTGATTCCTTTAGGAACATAAATGAAAGATCCACCGGACCATACCGCTGAGTTAAGGGCAGCGAACTTGTTATCCGTTGGAGGAATAACCTTTGCCCAGTGCTCGCGGAAAAGTTCTTCATTCTCTTTAAGGGCAGAATCTGTATCTTTGAATACGATGCCCATCTCTTCAAGGTCTTCTTGCATGTTGTGGTATACAACCTCTGATTCATACTGTGCAGATACCCCTGCAAGATACTTTTGCTCTGCTTCCGGAATACCTAATTTATCAAACGTTTGCTTGATTTCTTCAGGTACTTCATCCCAGCTGCGTTCTGACTTTTCAGAAGGCTTCACATAGTACGTGATCTCATCAAAGTTCAGTTCCTGCATGTCTCCACCCCATTGAGGCATAGACATATTATAAAAATGCTCAAGTGACTTCAAACGGAAATCAAGCATCCATTGAGGTTCTTCTTTCATGCGGGAGATTTCTTCTACGATTTCGCGCGTCAAACCACGTTTCGAACGGAAAATTGAGACGTCTTTGTCGCTGAATCCATATTTATAATCCCCAATCTCAGGCGCTTTCTTAGCCATGTTGATTCCTCCATTCTTTGGTAGTGCCGAAGGAGAGCATCATTCCTGCTCTTCCTCTGACACTCCTTTTTCCATCGCTTTCCATGCCAATGTCGCACATTTGATACGGGCAGGAAATTTCGCGACTCCTTGTAATGCTTCAATATCTCCTAAATCCACATCGTCGTCATAGTCATTGCCTTGCATCATATCTGAGAAGATCTTGGAAAGCTTCAATGCTTTCTCAATCTCTTTCCCTTTAACCGCCTGGGTCATCATTGAAGCAGAAGCCATGGAGATCGAACACCCTTCCCCATCAAACTTCGCATCCTGTACGACACCATCTGCAACCTTTAAAGTCAGGTGTATGCGATCTCCACAAGTAGGGTTATTCATATCGATGGTAAAGCTTCCATCCTCTAAAGAACCTTTATTTCGTGGATTCTTATAATGATCCATGATGACTTGTCGATACAACTGATCTAAATTATTAAAAGACATCGCTGAAAAACTCCTTTGTCTTCAATAGGCCTGCAACAAGTTTATCAATATCTTCTTCCGTATTATAGAGGTAGAAGCTGGCACGTGCTGTTGCGGATACGTTCAACCACTTCATCAGAGGTTGTGCACAGTGATGACCCGCGCGAACGGCAATCCCTTCAGCATCAAGTACGGTTGCCACATCATGCGGATGAACATCATCAATGTTAAACGTAACAAGACCTGCCCGTTTTCCGGGATCACTTGGTCCAAAAATTTTCATACCTTCGACTTCATTCATTTTCTCCAATGCATAAGCCGCAAGCTTATGTTCATGTTCTTCAATGTTATGAAGTCCTACTTCTTCAAGGAAATCAATCGCAGCTCCAAGTCCAATGGCACCTGCAATGATTGGTGTACCACCTTCAAACTTCCACGGTAGCTCTTTCCAAGTGGATTCCTGAAGCCCGACAAAGTCGATCATTTCTCCACCGAATTCTACCGGTTCCATTTTGTTCAGGTGTTTTTTCTTACCGTAAAGTACACCGATCCCTGTAGGACCTACCATCTTATGACCTGAAAAGGCAAAGAAATCACAGTCGAGGTCTTGCACGTCGACTTTCATGTGTGGAGCAGCCTGCGCTCCGTCAACGACCATGACTGCTTCATTTTCATGAGCAATCTTGGTGATTTCTTTAATTGGATTCATTGTGCCAAGCACGTTTGAAACCATCATGATCGATACAATCTTCGTTTGAGATGACACGGTAGCTCTGACATCTTCAATCGCTATTGTCCCATCCTCTTGAAGGGGAACATATTTTAACGCGGCTCCGGTTTCTTTGGCTAATTGCTGCCAAGGTATGATATTACTGTGATGCTCCATGTGAGTGATCACAATTTCGTCACCCTCGGACAGATTGGCGCGACCGTAGCTTGCTGCAACTGTATTGATTGCTGTTGTCGTCCCACGGGTAAAGATCACTTCTTGAGTGGACGAAGCATTAATGAAATTACGGACCTTTTCACGGGCACCTTCATATCCATCTGTCGCTCTCGTCCCAAGAGTATGAACACCACGGTGAACATTCGAGTTATACCCACGATAATAGTCATTCATCGCTTCGATAACGGAAACCGGTTTTTGCGATGTTGCGGCACTGTCAAGATAAACAAGTGGATGGCCATTTACTTCCTGGTCGAGAATCGGAAATTGTTTACGAATCTCTTTTACATCCATTAGTTTACTTTCCTTTCGATAACCTCAACAAGTTGTTTCTTAACTCCTTCAATCGGCAATTGTTTAACCACGGGAGCCAAGAAGCCATGAATAACAAGACGTTCCGCTTCATGTTGCGGAATACCACGACTCATTAGGTAGTAAAGTTGCAGCGGATCCACTCGGCCCACAGAAGCAGCATGTCCTGCCGTTACATCATCTTCATCGATTAGAAGAATCGGATTCGCATCTCCACGTGCTTTTTCACTGAGCATCAATACGCGAGATTCCTGCTCTGCATTCGACTTAGACGCACCGTGTTCAATTTTACCGATACCATTGAAGATGGAGGATGCTTCGTCTTTCATAACTCCATGCTTAAGGATGTATCCTTCTGAGTTTTTACCGAAGTGAACAACCTTCGTTGTGAAGTTTTGTTTCTGTTTTCCGCGTCCAACGACAACGGTTTTTGTATCACCATATGAGCCATCACCCATAAGATTCGTCACGTTTTCTGAAACAGTGTCTCCATCGTTCATTAATCCAAGAGCCCACTCGATGCGAGCATCTCTTTGTGCGATTCCACGACGGTTAACATACGTTGTTAATCCGCTTGCTAAATTATCCACAGCACCGTATTCCACTTTAGCATTATTGTTTGCCAAAACTTCAGTAATGATGTTGTATACGCCGTTTTCAACATTTGTTGTAGAAATGTAGTTTTCAACATACGTTACAGAGCTGTTATCTTCAGCCACCACTAATACGTGGTTGAACATCGCTACTTCTGCATTGTCATGAACGTAAACCGCTTGAATCGGTTGAGTCAATTCCACATTTTTTGGAATGTAAAGGAACACTCCCCCATTCATCAATGCTGCATGAAGGGCTGTAAGCTTGTGTTCATCCGTTTTCACACCTTCAGTCATGAAATACTTCTGTACAAGCTCACCGTGTTCTTTTACAGCTGTAAAAATATCCGTAAAAATAACACCATTGTCTTTTAATTCGTTTGAAAGAGAAAGAAAAGCAGGTGTATTATTTCGTTGAATATAAAGACTTTGGTCATTGCTTTCTATATCAACTAATTCTTTTGCTTCATCCGGCAGCTCACTCAATGATGAGAACGTATCACTTTCCACTGTATGCTTTTGGAATTGAGTAAAATTCCAATTCGTGATTTTCGTTTTATCAGCAACTGGAAGACTTAGATCCTTTACTTTATCAAAGGCATCTGTGCGAAGGGTCGTTAACCATTCGGGCTCTCCGAGTTGTTTTGAGTAGGAGCTGACATAGTCCTGTTCTACTGGTAGTTTCGTTTCTACAGTCATTTTCATCCCCCTAACACTTACGCTTCTTGGCCAACAGTTTCGTCTTTGATTCCTAACTCTTCTTTAATCCAGTCATATCCTTCTGCTTCAAGGCGTTGAGCTAATTCTTCCCCGCCTGATTTCACAATGCGTCCTTGCATCATAACGTGAACATGATCAGGAGTGATGTAGTTAAGAAGACGCTGATAGTGAGTGATGATCAAGCAACCGAAATCCTCACCGCGCATTTTATTGATTCCTTTTGATACAACTTTAAGGGCATCGATATCAAGACCAGAGTCAATCTCGTCAAGAATGGCAATCTTAGGTTGTAACATCATTAATTGAAGGATTTCATTACGCTTCTTCTCTCCACCAGAGAATCCTTCATTTAAGTAACGCTGTGCCATATCCGGATCCATTTCCAGGTATTCCATTTCGGAATCCATTTTGCGGATGAATTTCATAAGAGAAATCTCTTCGCCTTCTTCGCGACGGCTGTTGATTGCTGAACGTAAGAAGTCTGCATTTGTTACACCGTTGATTTCGCTTGGATACTGCATTGCAAGGAATAGACCTACGCGAGCGCGCTCATCCACTTCCATTTCAAGCACATCTTCACCGTCAAAGTGAATGCTTCCTTTTGTCACTTCATACTTTGGATGACCCATGATAGCAGAAGATAAAGTAGATTTACCTGTACCATTTGGTCCCATTACTGCGTGGATCTCGCCACCTTTAATTTCAAGGTTAACCCCTTTCAGGATTTCCTTTCCTTCAATCTCAACATGAAGATCTTTAATTGTTAAAGTAGAACCTGCCATGTGTATTTACCTCCGTGACTTTATAATGAATTTAAGAATTAAATTCTTTAATCATTCTCAATTTATTCTCATTCTAATCTTATAACAAATAAAAGCTATAATCAACTTTTTCAACTATACAGATAGTGTAAACTTGACAAGATAATCCTTTTCTATTGTTAGCTTAAAATAAAGGAAAGATGTAGGGATTTCTTGTCCGGTTTATTGCCATTGGGAACATACCGATACTGATATAAAGTGAAACGTATGAGAATGTCCGCTTATTGAGGATTAACGTTGATTGCATAACAATAAAAAACCAGTGCATCCTCTACACTGGTTTCCTTTTTTCTTCCTTATTATATATTAGCATGCACCTTACGATCAAGTGCCGCAATCATTCTTCTGCTTTCCTTATATTCCTGCTCTCTTCTTTTCTCTACTTGCATTCTGACATCATGCTTTCGTTTGTACACCTCATAACCAATCCCATGGGCTCCATGCATTGCTTTTTCCATTTCACTTGTGTACGAGATACTCTCAAGAGAGTCGATAATGAATCATTCCTTTCAGGTTTTTAATTACTTTACAACTATACTACCCCCTCGCTCACAAGACAAAACCAGTATAGGGTCATTTTTTCTTAAATTCATCCTTTTCACCCTAACCTCAAGGGGTTACCTTTAAGTTTTCACAAAATTCCGCCATTATACTGCCAATTAATAGCTATATTAATAAAAATTTATCTTTTTGAATAAGAATTCATTTTTGGAAGGCTATTTTCGTAAAGTTTGTTGCTATTGTAGAGGAGAAAGCAATAGTTGATTTCCGCTACAGGATGCTCGCTTTCCCCGGGGCTGGCGGTGAGCCTCCTCGGCTGCGCCTCCGGGGTCTCACCTGTCCAGCTATTCCCGCAGGAGTCGATCATCCTGCAGCGAGAATAAACTTTCTGAGCATGAACCCTTAATGGAAAACCATTAAAACAAGAATTTTAGTAAACAATCTTATGTAAGGTAAGTAGAGATTGATTTTCCTTTTAAGGAAGAAGAATTTTTCTATTGCCTTGTTTTATTGCACACCTTGAAGCTCTGTCATGAAAATTCCATTAAAGATGGTGAGGGAACTGCGCAGACTCCTGCAGAAGTACGGGCGTGCCGAGACCCCGTTCGGCTAAGCTGAGGAGGCTTGGCCGAACGCTAGCTGCAAGCGGAGCAGTTCCCCTCACCATCTAACATAAACTGGTTGACAGAGCCCTCTCAGATTCATGTTAATAAATAAAAAACTTTACGAATAGAACCTATTGAATAGATCCAATAAAGAACTTTACCTCTTCTACTACAAATAGAAGTTTGGTTGTTGAACCATCAAATTTCTTCAAAAAATCAAGGAGGATTTCTCCCCCTTGATTTTATCGTTCACTTATTGCTTTAACTGATTCAAATCCTGAATCGATTGCTGGATTAATGTGACAGCCTGACTCATGACCGCTCCGCCTCCAAATGCAGCTGTTACTCCGATTGCTTCAAGGATTTCTTCTTCTGAACATCCTTGATCAAGGCATCCTTTTGTGTGGTAGATGATGCAATATTCATCCTGGGAATAAAGACTGATTCCTAATGCGATCAACTGCTTTTCTTTTTTAGAAAGAACTCCTTCTCTAAAGCAGTGCTCAGTGAATGTATTATACTGTTCGGCAAGCTCAGGCATTTTTTCAGTGAAGATTCCAAGTCCCATTTTATAATCATGAAGGGCAGCTTCTGTTGTATTTCTTGGTTCCATCTGCATTTCAATCAGCTCCATTTCTGAAATAGATTCATCGAAAATAGTATGAACCAATCAGGATATGATTATGTTAAAAAGTTTGGGTAGACCTTTCAATGAAAAACCCGATTCTGTACAGTGACAGAATCGGGTTTGCACACTTTATTCACTTACCGGCACAACCGCGCCATCCCATTCTTCATTAATGAAGTCCTGGATTTCTTTCGAACGCAAAGCTTCCACTAGAGCTTTTACTTCCTCTTTGCTTTCATCCCCTTTGTTAACTGCAATCACATTCACATAAGGAGAGTTACTATCTTCAATGGCAATTGAATCTTCAAGAGGCTTCAATCCTGCATCAATGGCATAGTTAGAATTTATGACAACCGCGTCCCCTTCTTCATTTTCATACATTTGTGGGAGAAGGGCTGCTTCGTACTCATAATCAAATTGAAGGTTTCTAGGGTTTTCTTTAATGTCTTCAAGTTGGGCTTGCGTATTTTCCACCCCATCCTTTAACGTGATGAGGCCTTTTTTCTCTAATAATGTAAGGATACGTCCATGATCCGATACAGAGTTACTCATTAAGATCGTAGCGCCTTCAGGAAGCTCCTCGAGAGATTTGTATTTTTTAGAATAAACACCGATCGGCTCAATATGAATTCCACCTGCATTGACAAAATCGTAATCATTTTCCTTTATTTGCAAATCCATATAAGGTGTGGTTTGGAAATAGTTTGCGTCAATGTCTCCATTATCCAGATCTTTATTAGGGAGGATATAGTCTTGATACGTTTCAATTTGCAAGTCGATCCCTTTCTCTTCTAAAACAGGCTTCACTTTTTCAAGGATTTCAGCATGTGGAATATTAGAAGCTCCTACTACCAATTCCTTTTCGTCATTTCCAGAGCCTGAGCCGCCCCCACATGCTGCCAAACCAAAAATACTTGTTGCTGCTATAACTCCTGCTACCCATTTTTTCATTAAATTTCTCTCCTTTTATCGTTTATCTAATTTATTTGTAAAGAAATCACCCAATATCTGAATTGCAAACACAATGAGTAAAATCATAATGGTTGCGGCGATCGTCACGTCTTCCCTGCTTCGTTGGAAGCCGTCTAAATAAGCTAAGTTACCAAGTCCTCCTGCTCCGATGACCCCTGCCATTGCCGTGTATCCAACAAGGGCTATGGCTGTCACCGTAATCCCTGAAATCAAAGCCGGCATGGATTCAGGTATGAGTACCTTCCATATAATTGTGCTCGTCTTCGCCCCCATCGCTTTCGCTGCCTCGATGACGCCTTTGTTCACTTCTCTTAAAGCTATTTCTACCATGCGGGCGTAAAATGGAGCAGCCCCGATGATCAGTGCGGGCAGAGCTGCATTCGCTCCACGGATTGTGTCCAATAAAAACTTGGTGAACGGAATTAACAGCACGATCAATATAATGAATGGAATCGATCTGAACACATTTACGACTGCACTTGTTATCGTATATGTCAGTTTGTTATCCCATAGATTTTCTTTGGAAGTAAGGAAGAGTAAAATCCCAAGGATCATTCCGAGTACAAAGGTAATCAATACAGACATCCCGGTCATATACAGGGTTTCGAGAGTTGCTTCCCACATCTTCTCCCAATCTACATTTGGAAATAAATTTTCAATCACCCTCTCAACACCTCCACTTGAACCAGTTGCGTATGAGCAAACGCCAATGCATCGTTAATGGTTTGTTCATCCCCATCAAGGTGAACAAATAACGTTCCATAGGCACCTTTTTGGGTTTGGGAGATTTGTCCTTGCAGGATGTTTACGCCTAAATCAAACTTCCTTATCAGCGTGGTGATGAGCGGCTGCTCAGTTGATTCACCTACAAAAGTAAATTTGAGCACTTTTCCATTAGGATATTGGGTCAGTAAGTGATCAATGGTTTCACCCGTTTCCTTTACCTCCGAGACTTCTCTTACGAAACGCTTTGTCACTTGCTCTTGTGGATTTCTGAACACTTCCAATACACCCCCGAGTTCCACGACTTTTCCCTGTTCCATGACTGCAACACGGTGACAGATCTTCTGGATCACGTGCATTTCATGAGTGATCAGGACAATCGTCAGCCCTAAGCGTTTATTAATATCCACCAATAAATCAAGGATGGAATCGGTTGTTTGTGGATCTAAAGCGGAAGTAGCCTCATCACATAGAAGGACATCGGGATTGTTAGCAAGGGATCTTGCAATCCCCACTCGTTGTTTCTGTCCGCCGCTCAGTTGAGACGGATAGGCATCTCCTCTGCCTTCCAAACCTACAAGCTTCAATAATTCATTAGCTCTTTGAACTCTCTCTTTCTTTGATACTCCAGCAATTTCTAATGGGAACTGGATATTTTCTATTACAGTACGAGACCAGAGGAGATTAAAGTGTTGAAAAATCATGCCTATTGACTGTCTTGCTTCCCTCAGTTTTTTCCCCTTTACCTGGGAAACGATTTGACCATTCACGTCCACTATCCCATCTGTAGGAACTTCAAGACCATTAAGCATCCGGATCAGCGTACTCTTACCTGCCCCACTATAGCCAATCACCCCAAAAATTTCTCCTTGGGCAATATCAATGTTGACCCCATCAACGGCTGAGATCGGACCCGATTTGGATTGATATATTTTCTTCACATCTGAAATGGTAATCATGTTGTATGCCACCTTCTTTCGGAGTAAAACGACCTGTTTAATCAGAATTATAGTTGTACTTACCTGATGTTTCCTGCTCCTTTTTCTAAAAGCAAAAAAATGCCTTCCTGCGATAAGCAGAAAGGCATAATCATATAGGACTATCCTTTCTCTCATCTTTCAAAGCAAATGCTTTGAGTGAATTGGCACCATTTCAATTTTCATTGACGGTTGCCGGGCTTCATAGGGCACGTCCCTCCACCTCTCTAAATAAGAGTAAAGTATATTATTAAATTATTTGAATAGTTAAAGACTCTGAAAATTTGCTACAAGAGAGATTCTATCACCGGATATAGAGTGTGTCAATTATTTTTTTCTGCTTGATGTTTAAACTTCAACGGGCTCTTTTTCTCTGGATCTTGTTAGCCAAAGAACCGACTCCACAAATAAGAGCGGGCGATATCCTCCCCTTACTTCCAGGGACCCCTCCTCAATCAGCTGAGACAAGCGCTCTTCTCCTGTTAGTAATGAAACCACTGTTTCCTCCATTCCTTCAATGACGAAATGAGCCTCCCTATTCAAATCATCCAACACTGTGCACCCCTTGCTCGAAATCGAAATACCGTACAATTTTTTTCCACAATCAAACTGAAGAATAAACGGGCTATCTGGAAATAAGAGTCGTAAGTGATACCTTGAATGACATTGATCTACTAATTCCTCTAAATTTATTCGCATGAATACCCTCCCAGTGAAACTTCTATATAATTACAATTCCACTTTTAGGTATTTTCCCCTCTTATACTTTCTCGACATGTTTTGAACAGATCCATCTAATTTGTCGAACAGTAAGAATTTGGATGATAACCAGTCAAAAAATGATGTCATTCGCAACATTTCCCGAGAAATATGTCTTCGTATGTAGAAAGAAAATCGTTCTATAATTGGATTTCATGAAGAAATAGGTGAATGTAGACAAATAAAAAAGACCTTCTCCCAAAAGGTCTCTTATCCCTTTAACTATCCACCGTCTTGTTTAGGGTTTCATATAAAAATGGTACGGATTGAAAAGCATAAATCCTTTCCTGTTCAACGCCATCTTTAAATAAAAGTAGACAGGGTACACTTTCGATGGATTGCTCTTCTGCAAATTGGGGCAAGTAATTCAGGTTTGCCTTCGAAAAATGAAAGGATTGTGGAAGCTTCTCCACGACGTCAATCATCTTGCTTGCAACCTGACAGGTACCACACATCGGTGTATATAAATAAACAGCTTCGAACGCATGGTCTTCTATCGATTGTTTTAAAATTTCGGTACTACTTACCTCAATCAAAACTAGATCATCCTTTTTCCTAAAAATTCTTTATGAACGTCTATATTAGCTCCAATAAGAACGGATGCGAGGTGATACTCCGGAGCTGCGGCCACTTCCTTGTACATTCGATCAATATACAAATGTTCAGCTTCAGGAAACTCACGTTTAAATTGCTTACGTAGTTTTTCCCCTGCATCATCAGCATCTACTAATATATAGACATCCCTTTCCAATAAAGCATCAATGAGTTCGTCCATTTTCGTAATGCTAATGGTCCCGTTTGTACAAATAATTTCAATCGGTTCTTTAATGATATCTCTTACTTTTCGTTTGTCCGTTGTCCCTTCGACAATGATTACTTTTTCGTCAAGTTCCATCATGATCATCACCTTATCTTTCATAAATAAGATTACGATAGTATATTCAAATAACAAGAGATGATGTCCACTTTCTACTTATATTTTCTCATGTTTATAAAAAAAAGTGCAAGCGGTTTGCATAAACCATCTAATTTATACAAATGGTGCCAGATTCGCAAATGAATCTGGCACCACGAGCCTTTCTAACACCAGCCACCCTCATCACAATCGGTATATCTTGCTTGATCGCCTTCTGTGGAGGTATAGTTTTGATATATTTTATTTTCTCTTGCTTCAAAGTTCGGCTCCATGGTTATTCCGTCAAGAGGCAAAGCCATTCTGCCGATCGGCTGATTATCCAAATATAATTCTACTTCACCATCTTTAAGTTTTCCTGTCACTCTATTGGTTACATCTAATTTCCTAGGCTCAAGTACCATTGGTATTCATCCTTTCTATGTGAAAAAACGTCTACTTATATGGTACCCAAAATAAAAAACAAAACACCTTGAGAAATTCTCAAGGTGCATGGAACAAATTACCCTTCATTAATCATTTCGTCATACTGTTCAGCTGTCATAAGCTTGTCTACTTCTCCAGCATCTGAAGGTTCAACAACGATCATCCATGCTTTTTCATAAGGTGATTCGTTCACGAATTCAGGGCTATCTGATAGCTCTTCATTCACTTCTACCACCTTACCAGATACAGGTGCATATAGCTCAGAAACGGTTTTAACCGATTCAACACTACCGAATGGCTCGTCCGCTTTGATCTCATCTCCAACCTCTGGTAACTCAACGAATACGATATCGCCCAGTTCAGATTGTGCAAATGATGTGATTCCTACGCGTACATTTTCCCCTTCAACCTTGACCCACTCATGTTCTTCTGAATAACGAAGTTCTTTCGGTGTACTCATTCTCTATCCCTCCAAATGCTAGTTATACAACCTAATATTGACACACTTTTCATTGAAAAAGCAAGAAAACTAAGCGCGAATAATGAAACTTTTTCATTGTCCATGATTTGGTAATCGCAGACCTCTTTTTACTTCCAGGTTTCTTCAAAGGTTTCTTCCTTGAAACCTACTGTCACCTTGTTTCCATCTGTTGTAATTGGACGCTTGATCAGCATCCCGTCTGAGGAAAGAATTTCTAATAATTCCTCATCAGAAGCAGAGTTCACTTTATCCTTCAAGCCTAGTTCACGATACTTTTTACCACTTGTATTGAAGAACTTTTTAAGAGATAACTCACTCTTTTCATATAGGCTTTTGAGCTCTTCTTTTGACGGCGGGTTTTCCACAATATGTATTTCATTCATTGCTAAATCTTGATCTTCCAGCCACTTCTTTGCTTTGCGGCATGTACCACACTTGGGATAAGAATAAAAAGTCAATGACATCATTCCACCACCTTTCACTATGATCTGGATGAAGCAAGGCTCCATCCAGCATTCTGTATTGCACGAATCTATCTCTACATTCGACAATATTCATTATTATCCTTCTTTTGTGAAACATTACTCACATTGTTTTTCAACCGTCTCAACCAGTTCCTTCAGAAGGACGGTTGCATTTTCCAATTCAAGAGAATAGAAGCGCTGCGTGCCCTTTTGCTCTAGTGACACTAATTGCTGATCTCTCAGGATCTTTAGATGGTGAGAAACAGCAGGGCGCGATAATGTTAGATTTTCAGTTATTTGATTGACCGTAAGAGGTTCTTGTTCGGCAAGAAGTAATATTATGTCCTGACGATAAGGATCACTCAGTGCTTGGAATAATGGAATGCAAGCACGAAATGTATCGATTGCTTTTTGACCCATAGTCTTCTCCCTTCAAACTCATTCACATACAATTATACCCGTTCTTGTACTTTACGAACAATATTTGCGACCAATTTCCTCGGCATAAATCGAACGGATTGAGTCAGCATTCTGTTTTTAAAACCCGGGATGATAACGGTTTTGTTCTTCGTCATCATTTGGTAATACCCCTCTTCTACCACTTCTTCGACACTCATCACATCAGACTGAAATAGTTTTGAAGACTGCAGGTCAGCTGCATCGCTGAATCCCGTTTGGGTAGCTCCGGGACACAAAGCGGTCACTTTCACTCCGTGTGGTCCCCATTCATTCGCCAGAGCTTCTGAGAATGAAAGGACATACGCTTTTGTAGCATAGTAAACGGCCATTAACGGACCCGGCTGGAATGCGGCTGTTGATGCTACATTTAGGATTTGTCCACGTTTTTCGTTTACCATTTCTTTTCCAAAATACTTACTTAGCTCGGTAAGGGCAGTAATATTCACTTGAATCATGTCCAGCTCTTTTGAGAGCACTGTTTGATCGAATTCACCAAACAAACCGAAGCCTGCATTATTGATTAGGAAATCAACGTGGATCCCTTTTGCTTTGACTTCTTCATATAACGTTTCAGATGCTCCTGGTTTGGAAAGGTCTGATGGTATGACATAGGATTTCACACCGTACTTACTTTCTATTTCTTTTGATAGAGTACGAAGTTTCTCCTCACTTCTTGCTACAAGAATCACATCATGACCTGAACCTGCAAATTTATGACTAAAGTGCAAACCTATACCACTTGAAGCACCTGTAATTAAAACGGTTTTATTCATCTATGATTACCACCTTATCTTTAATGTTTAAACACTTAAACGTTTAAGTGTTTAAACATATAATAATTCACTGTGATAGGTATGTCAAGTTGGGAGATTTACTTTACACATAAAGGGACGGACCTCCATTCAGAGGTCCGTCCCTTTAACTACTTAATTATACTGTATATTTTTCTGCGTCGATCAGCTTTTCTGATGCTGCACGTTTGACTGCAATCACGTTGATTGGCGTATGGCGGGTAAATTTACGCAGTGCTGAGAGCATCATGCGCAGTGTGTCACCTGTTTCAGTTGCTACCAGCGTTTCTTTTGCATGCTGTTCAATCTCGTTGAATGCCTCTTGACAGAAGATTTGTGTGTAAAGAAGTTTTTGCTGAGCTTTCTCTACTCCACCTTTCTGAATCGCTTTTTCTGTTCTGAGAACAACGGACTCCATCGCGTATGCGTTTGAAACGATATCAGCAATGTTCACAAGGATTTCCTGCTCTTTTTCAAGAGCTTTACCGAATTTTTGAGCCGCTAAGCCCGATAGCATCAAGCCGATTTTCTTCGCATTTTTCACAAGGTATTTTTCTTGAGCAAGCGGTTCATCTCCTACTTCTTCAGGCATAAGCATCATTAATTCCTCTTGAAGGGCCTGTGCTTTTTGAAGTAATGGAAGTTCACCTTTCATTGCTTTACGAAGGTACGTACCAGGAACCAGAAGACGGTTGATTTCATTCGTTCCTTCAAAAATACGGTTGATACGGGAGTCACGGTACATTCTTTCAATCTCGTATTCCTGCATGAACCCGTATCCTCCGTGAAGTTGAACACCTTCATCGACTACATAATCCAGTACTTCTGTTGCGAAGAATTTATTCAGTGAACACTCAATGGCGTATTCTGCAATCGATTTTGCCACTTCAGTTCCATTCTTCACTTCTTCATCCGTAAGTTTGCTCATACGCTCCTCGAACAATCCTACTGTACGGTAAACGGAGCTTTCTGCTGCGTATAATTTTGCCGCCATTGTCGATAATTTTTCTTTTGTTAAGTTAAATCCAGAGATTGGCGTTTTGAATTGCTGACGTTGGTTTGTGTATTGTACAGTTACTTCAAACGCACGTTTGCTTGCTCCAACAGCACCCACCCCTAATTTATAGCGGCCGATGTTTAAGATATTAAAAGCAATGATGTGACCTTTCCCTGCATCACCAAGAAGATTTTCTACTGGAATTTCAGCATCTTCCAGGATTAATGTACGGGTGGATGAGCTTTTGATACCCATTTTCTTCTCTTCCGGACCAGTTGAAACGCCAGGGAACTCTTTTTCTACGATGAACGCCGAGAAATGCTCCCCATCGATTTTTGCATACACAACGAATACATCAGCAAATGCAGAGTTTGTGATCCACTGTTTTTCACCATTTAAAATATAGTGAGTACCTTCTGCATTCAATTTAGCTGTCGTTTTAGCACCCAGGGCATCTGAACCTGAACCCGGCTCCGTTAATGCGTATGCTGCCAGTTTTTCACCAGTCGCCAATGGAGGAAGGTATTTTTGCTTTTGCTCTTCATTACCGAACAGAACGATTGGCAGTGACCCGATCCCAACGTGTGCACCGTGAGAGATGGAGAATCCGCCTGCACGTGACATTTTTTCAGCAATCAGTGCAGAGCTTACTTTATCCAATCCCAATCCGCCGTACTCTTCAGGAACATCTGCACCCAGAAGTCCAAGATCCCCCGCTTCTTTTAACAGGCGAACAGAGTGGTCAAATTCATGGTTTTCCAGATTATCGATGACAGGTACCACTTCATTTAATACATAATCCTCGGTTGTTTTGGCAATCATTTTTTGTTCATCGGAGTATTCCTCCGGTGTGAAAACTTGCTCACAGCTTACATCTTCAATTAAAAAACTTCCACCTTTGATCAGCTTTTCTGTTTGATTCGCCATTTCGAATCCCCCTAAAAATTATTATTTTGAAGGAGCAGGGGGCCTCGGTATTCGAGGTCCGTCCCTCCTATTAACCTATTAATTCAAAGACGCCGGCTGCTCCCATTCCGCCGCCGATGCACATGGTGACGATACCGAATTGCTGGTTTCTGCGTTTCATTTCATGTACAAGGGAAAGGGTCAGCTTGGCACCTGTACAACCAAGTGGATGACCAAGAGCGATGGCTCCACCGTTTACGTTCACTTTTTCTTCGTCCAGACCCAGCTGACGAATGACTTGGATGGATTGAGAAGCGAATGCTTCGTTCAGCTCAAATAGTCCGATATCCGACAGCTCCAACCCTGCCATCTTCAATGCACGTGGAATCGCTTCGACTGGACCGATACCCATGATTTCCGGTGGCACTCCGGCTACTGCAAAGCTTCTGAACTTCGCCATTGGTTGGAGTCCTAATGAACCAGCCTTTTCTCTATCCATTACCATGACAGCTGCTGCTCCGTCACTCGTCTGGGAAGAGTTCCCTGCCGTTACAGAGCCCTTCACATTGAAAGCCGGGCGTAACTTAGCCAGAACTTCCGAGCTTGTTTCAGCCCGTACACCTTCATCTTTTGAAAACTGGAATGATTTCTCCACCAGTTTATTTTCATTGCTTACTGAACGATGAAGCACATCAACCGGTACGATTTCATCGTCGAATTTCCCTGCGGCAATCGCTTTTGCCGCTTTTTGGTGACTTCTTACCGCAAATGCATCCTGATCTTCTCGGGATACACCGAACTTCCTTGCCACCTGCTCGGCTGTATGCCCCATACTCATATAGTATTGAGGCGCATTTTCTGCGAGCTTGGCATTGGGACGGACTACGTGACCCATCATGGGAACAAGACTCATGGATTCAGCTCCACCTGCAATCGCTGTATCTGAGTGCCCAAGCATGATTTTTTCTGCAGCATAAGCAATGGATTGCAGTCCAGATGAACAATAACGGTTAATCGTGATTGCCGGTACTGAATCAGGCAAGCCCGCAAGGCCACCGATATTTCTTGCCATGTTTAACCCTTGTTCTGCTTCAGGCATCGCACATCCGATGATCAGATCATCGATATTGCCTTCATAGTTTCCTGCACGTTTGAGGGTTTCTTTAACTACAAGTGCCCCAAGATCATCTGGACGCACCTGTGCTAATGATCCTTTTCTTGATTTTCCGACTGGTGTTCTTGCACCAGCAACAATGACTGCTTCGCGCATGAAATTCCCCCGCTTTCTAATATGGTATAAACGCTGATTAATTGCGTAATGGTTTTCCTTTTACAAGCATGTGCTGCATCCTTTGTTGTGATTTCGGCTGAGCAACAAGACTCAGGAAGGCTTCCCTTTCAAGATCCAACAGGTACTGTTCGTCTACTTCTGTTCCATATGGTACTTTTCCACCTGCGATTACGTAAGCAAGCTTTTTCGCGATCATCAGATCGTGTTCTGAAATAAATCCTGATTGGAGCATGGATTGAGCTCCAAGAAGAAGAGTTGCATATCCCGTTTCACCCACAACAGGTACTTTCTTACGGATCGGTGCTGAATATCCACCTTCATATAGGTTTAGTGCAGCCTGTTTGGCATCGTATAACAGATGATCATTGTTTACACTTACTCCATCTGCTTTATTTAAGAAGTTGTTTTCCCTTGCTTCATCACCGGATGTGGATACCTTGGCCATAGCAATCGATTCGAATACTTTATTGGCTACTTTTTGCAGGTCGAATTCCACTCCATTTGGAAGGTTCGCTAAGTGCTTCATATAAAGCTCTTTGTTTCCGCCGCCTCCAGGAATCAATCCAACACCGACTTCCACTAAGCCCATGTACGTTTCCATTGAAGCCTGGATGTGGGCAGCCGGTAAGCAAACTTCGCTCCCTCCGCCTAATGTCATGCCGAATGGTGCTGCTACAACTGGTTTCGTTGAATATTTGATCTTCATCATCGCCTGCTGGAAGTGTCTGACGACCATATCGATTTCAAATACGTTGTCATCCTGTGCTTCCATTAGAATCATGGCAAGATTAGCTCCTACACAGAAGTTCTTGCCCTGGTTTCCAATAATGAGTCCTTTATAGTTCTTCTCTACTTCATCCACTGCAAAATTAATCATTTGCGTAATATCCATTCCAATGGCGTTATTTGGAGAATGGAATTCAAGTAGAGCGATTCCGTCACCGATATCAATTAAGCTTGCTCCCGAATTCTTTTTGATCAGCTTCCCTTGCGTCTTAAGCGCCTTTAAGTCGATCGCCTTCGGGTTTCGCTCTACAAGTTGGTAATCTCCATTGTGGTAGAAGTAACGCTCACCATTTTCTTCTTTATAGAAAGAGGTATGACCTTCAGCGAGCATCGTTTCCACCCACTCAGGTACCATGAGGCCTTCTTCCTTCATGCGAGTTACAGATTTTTCAACACCGATGGCATCCCATGTTTCAAATGGGCCCAATTCCCATCCGAAGCCCCACTTCATGGCCTGGTCGATGCCTACGATATCATCAGCGATTTCACCATGCAGCTGGGCTGAATAGTTTAACACCGGGGACACGATATTCCATAGAAGCGTGCCTGCTTGATCTTTCGCATACACAAGTGATTTTATTTTATTCTTTAATCCTTTTTCATTTTTCGCCATTTCAAGAGAGGCCGTTTTCAGCTTCTGACGTGGCTGATAATCCAACGTTTCAGGATTAAGCTCCAGGATCTCTTTTCCTTGTTTCAGGAAGAAGCCCTGTCCGCTCTTGCTTCCGAGCCATCCGTTTTCAAGCATCTTCTGCATGAAGGCCGGTACTTCAAACACTTTCTGCTCTTCACCTTCCACTTGGTCGTACACATTTTTCGCTACATGTGCGAATGTATCGAGCCCGACTACATCAAGTGTACGGAAAGTGGCACTTTTCGGCCTTCCGATCGTCGGTCCCGTGATAGAATCAACTTCTCCTACAGAGTAGCCGCCTTTCAACATTTCTTGAACAGTGATGAGCAATCCATACGTTCCGATGCGATTTGCTATGAAGTTCGGCGTATCTTTCGCCATCACGACACCCTTACCAAGGATGTCTTCACCAAATGTCTTCATGAAACTGACTACTTCCGGATCCGTTTTCTTCGTCGGAATCACTTCAAGAAGCTTTAAGTAGCGAGGCGGATTAAAGAAGTGCGTGCCTAAGAAATTCTTCTGGAAATCATCGCTTCGTCCTTCTGACATTGCCTCAATTGAAATCCCGGATGTATTTGAACTGATGATGCTACCCGGTTTCCGGTATCGTTCCACTTGCTCAAACACTTTCTTCTTGATATCTAAATTCTCAACGACTACCTCAATGACCCAGTCACAATCCCCGATATTCTGAAGATCATCCTCGAAGTTGCCTGCTGTAATGAGTGAAGCATTTTGCTTTGATGTCAATGGCGCCGGTTTTTGTTTAAAAAGCTTTTTTAAAGCGTTTTCACTAAATTGATTACGAAACGCCTTGCTCTCTTCTGTCAGACCCTTTGCTTTATGTTCGTCGGTTAATTCTCTTGGTACGATATCTAATAACATTGTCGGGATGCCGATATTTGCAAGATGAGCGGCAATTCCTGAACCCATGACTCCTGATCCTAACACTGCGGCTTTCTGAATTCTACGAACCATTGGTATTTCCCCCTTATACACACTTTGAATGAATACTCATTCATTTTTTACTCAAAAAAAAGACTCGAATGAGTTCCTGTTACATCTAATATAGCTGATTTTCTAAAATATCGCAATATTTAAAAGACTAAAAATGATAAATTTTACAAAAACTTTGATGTTTTTACGGTGTCAAGTTCTTTCTGAATAATGTAAACTTGATAACACAATTAGATACAGAAAATGTCAAGGATATGGAGGATCGAATGAAAAAGCAGACGACATCTATCACCATTCTAGAAACCAGTGATATACATGGCCACATATTCCCTTACTTATATGGAACGAAGAAAAAGGCGACCGTTGGATTAGGTAACATCGCTACCTATATAAGAGAAGTACGAAAACAGACCGGCAATCTGTTGGTCATAGATAACGGGGATCTCTATCAAGGCACCCCCCTTACTTATTATTATATGAAACAAGCTCGTCATTTGCCAAACCCTTTTGTTTCGATTTTACATGAATTGAATTATGATGCAGTCGTGATTGGCAATCATGAATTCAATTATGGGGTGGGACCCTTACGTAAAGCTCATCAAGAAGCAGAATATCCTTTTTTGGCCGCTAACATTCTCGATAAGGGGACCATGAAACCATTGTTCGGACTCCCTTACTTTATCAAAGTGTTCCCAAATGGGGTGAAAGCAGCTGTACTTGGTGTAACGACACATTATATTCCAAACTGGGAAAATCCCTCTCACATTGTCGATTTGTCATTTGAAGATGCCTTTACCTCCACACGGAATTGGGTTTCCTACATCCACACAGTAGAAAAACCTGACGTAATGATTGTTTCGTATCATGGGGGATTTGAAAAGGATATTCAAACCGGTTCCCCAACTGAACGACAAACTGGTGAAAACCAGGGCTATAAAATTTGTCATGAAGTAAAAGGAATTGATGTGCTGCTGACTGGTCATCAACACAGAAAGCTTGAGGGCACCATCAATGGGGTTTCAATCGTTCAGCCGGGAATGCATGGTGAGAGCATCGGAAAAGTGACGATTGAGTTAAAACATAACAAGCAAGGATGGACTATTATAAACAAAGAGCCCCAGGTCATTGCAATGGATGGAATTGAGGCCGATAAAAAGGTCCTTTCCATCGCCCGTGACATTGAAAGCAAAACACAATCCTGGCTGGACCAGCCCATAGGTAAGATTGAAGGAAATATGCAGATAGAAGATATATTCGAGGCTCGTATCAAGGAACATCCATTCATTGAGTTCATCCAGCGCGTCCAATTGGAGGCAGCAGACGTTTCCATTTCAGCAACGGCACTATTCAGTGAATCGCAACAGGGCCTGCCGAGTAATGTCACATTGAGGGACATCGTGTCTAACTACATCTATCCCAATACCTTAACCGTTCTTGAGCTGACAGGTAGAGACATACGACTTGCCCTTGAGCGCTCAGCATCTTATTTTGCTGTAAACCAAGAAGGTGGGCTTAGTGTGAACCCGGATTTCACCACCCCTAAGCCTCAGCATTATAATTATGATATGTGGGAAGGAATTGACTACGTGTTGAATATCAGCCATCCAATAGGAGAACGAGTCACTTCCCTCTTATGCAATGGGGAACCATTAGCAGAAGAACAGCACTATCAAGTCGTCATGAACAATTATCGTGCAGGAGGCGGTGGCGAATACACCATGTTCAAAAACAAGAAGATCATCAAAGAAATACAAATCGACATGACCGAGTTGATTGCTGACTACTTCCACAAGTATCAAACCATAAAAGCTGCCTGTAACCACAATTGGAAAGTTGTGGTCGACGAAGAGGGACGGACCTCATTTTGAGGTCCGTCCCTCTTCTTTTTCATAATTCTAAACGGATATGGGAATCTTAGTAATGGAGGTGTTCGACATGGCTAAGCATAAGAAAAATCCTTCCAAGGCTGGAGTGAGTGCAGCAAGCATGAAGGGAGACGCTGGTCCTACCGTTGAGATGTCCGGCGGAGGGAAAAGAAACAGTCAAAACAATCAATTTAAAAAGCAACCATAGTATTGTTCAGTAAAAACAGCACCTGATCTTTTTGATCGGGTGCTGTTTTTGTGTGGTATGGTGATGTGATAGTGTGTGATTGACGATTCAATTGTGATTTAAAAAGCTTTGGGAACTTTATCGACCGTTCGACAAATTCCGCTAAACGCAAACACTATTCCCTTGCCTTCCTAACCACACACACTAATCCCCAAATTTTCCCCCTCCCCATGCAAAAATTAACTTTGCCTTGTTCCCACTTTTACAGTAAACTAAGAATATAAATTTTAAGTTGTCAGACCTCCTACTTTATCAGCACCACCTAAGGTAGCTCGTCTGTTTTTTAAAGTACAGTAATGATAACGGTTACAGAGAAGGAGACTATATAATGAAGCGCAGACTTATGTTTTTTACGATTGGACTTTTTATTTTGACGATGGGGGTTGCCTTGATTATTAAATCTGGTCTTGGTGCTTCTGCCTGGGATGCCCTGGCCGTTGGGGAATCGAATATGTTTGGGATTACGGTTGGAACCGCAGTTTTCATAAATGGGATTGTACTGATCGGCCTTAATGCTCTTATTATGAAGAAGAAGCCTGATGTTTTGGCTGCGGGGTCCATTCTTGTGATTGGCCTTTTGATTGATTTTTGGTTACTGGTTGTCTTTAATAATTACGCTCCTGAGATGCTGATGAATCAGGTGTTCACCCTTGCTTCAGGGATTTTGACAATGGGACTTGGGATTGCGATTTACTTGCAGGCTAAATTCCCGGCAAGTCCGATGGATACACTTATGGTGGCCATCCATACGCGTTTCGGATTAAACCTTCGTAATTCGCGAATCATCAGTGAGGGATTTGCCCTGTCACTGGCATTCCTGTTTAAGGGAGATATCGGAATCGGTACGATCATTGTTACGCTCCTATTAGGATTCGTGGTTCAATATAGCTTCCCGATTTTTGAACAGCTCTTTGAAAGAAAATCAATGGGTAAAGCAACCGTTTCTGCTGACTAATCAATAATAGAAAAGCAATCTTCCAAGTGGAAGATTGCTTTTTATTTTGTGACATATTGATAGATTTTGGCTCATCCTGAATGAGGGGTGGCACGTGCCCGGATTCAATTGATCTGTTTATGTGGACCTTAATCCCCCTTTAGAATTCAAGAGCTCATTGATACGCTTTCTCTGGCTCTTATTTGCAAGCACATAAAGTGTGTCATTTGCTTTGATGACGGTGTCTCCCATTGGAGTGATCAGTTCATTGTTTCGAATAACCGCTGAAATCAATGTTTTCTCAGGAAGATTGATGTCTCTAATCGCCTTGTTTGTAATATAGGCATCGTCGTTAATGAGAACTTCGAGCATTTCATTGTTTGTTTTACCAATTGAAACGAGTTCTATGCTATGAGCGACAGGAGGTCTTTCTTCTCCTGCAAGCTTAAGGTAGTTGGCTAAAGGTGAGATGGTCGTTCCTTGTATCAGAGCGGATAGAAGAACAACGAAAAACACGACGTTGAAGATGACTTCATTGTTTTCAATATTGGCAACCATTGGATACGTTGCCAATACGATTGGTACCGCGCCCTTCAAACCAGCCCAAGAGATGAAGAATTTTTCTTTTATCGAGAAGTTCTTTGCCAGGGCAAGGCTTAAATACACTCCCAGTGGTCTCGCTACTACAATCAATAGAATCGATAGGACGATTCCTTGCCACGCAATGCTTGGCAAATGCTGAGGAAAAACCAATAACCCCAGCAAGATAAACATGACGATTTGCATCATCCAGGCAAATCCTTCATTAAAGCGGACAATCGAATGTCGGTAGGTCAATTCCTGATTTCCGACTACGATTGCCATGATATAGACAGCTAACAGACCGCTCGCTTCAAGTATGCTCGTAAAAGCGTATGTGAAGATGGCCAGTGAAATGGACAGAACAGGATACAACCCGGATGAATCAAGGTTAATCCGATTGATGATCCATACTGATGCCCACCCCAGCGCCAGTCCAAGTACTAATCCCATACCCATTTGCCAAAAAAAGCTTAAAATCAAGGTAGCAGGATTTAATCCTGGAAATTGGATCAATTGCAAAAAAGCTACCGTCAAAAAGATGGCCATCGGGTCGTTACTGCCTGATTCTGCTTCCAGTGTAGATGAAATTTTAGGTTTGATATTTTTGTTCCCTAAAACGGAGAAAACCGCTGCAGCGTCCGTTGAACCAACGATTGCCCCAAATAACATCCCTTCCAGCCAGCTTACATCGAGGATGAATTTTGCTGCCACCCCAATTGAAAGGGTGGTTACAATGACTCCAATGGTTGCCAGTGATAATGATGGTTTATAGACACTTTTCACATTGCTCCATTTCGTCTGAAGTCCACCTTCAAACAGGATGATGATTAAAGCAAGTGTTCCGATAAATTGTGTCATTGGAGCATTATCGAAGAAGAAATATGTATTTAATACCATGCCTACGATGATAAATAATATTAGTGAGGGAACGCCTAACCGTGTGGAGAACTTGGCGGTTATGACACCGACTAAAAGCAAGAGGCCAAGCAGTAAAGTCAAGTTATCAATGGTAATTTCCATTTTATCGCCTCTTATTTCATGAAGAATATACTCCTTTATTATATAATATTGTGAATAACGTAACAATTAAAAAGCCTTGCCTGTGGCCATAAGAATCAAAACGTATGAGCGGGATGAACTCCATTTCCCTCATACTATTCAGAAGTTAAGCGCAAATCAACGCCTCCTGTCCTTTCTGCATAAATGTTTCCCCATGATGATATATTCATGTGGGATATTCGGAAAGAATCCATCACGAAGGGTTTTCCAGTCTTGAGAATGATAAAAGTCAATGGCTGATTGATTATCCTTGCGGGTCGTTAGAAGTGCTCTTTCCTCTCTTCTATTCTGCAATAATATTCCCATCAATCGTTTCGCAATACCTTTTCCTCTGTAATCGGGATGCACGCCAAGTTCTACCAGCTCCATGCAATTCTCCATCCATTCACGATTCCGGTGTAGATGCCGGGATAAAAGTTCGTGGTAATATTGTCCTTTTTCAGAGGAATATCCATATACGTACCCTGCGACTTCATCACCCACAATAGCGAGATACCCTTCAAATTGCGGGTACGTAGAATGACGTTTAAACTGTTGTTCCATGCCGGCAGGATCCACCTCAAAGAGCTGGCAATAAAGACTGATTATTTTCTTAAAATACTTTCCTTCTACTCGAAAAGGGACAATGATCATTGTTCCTTAACCTCCTTCCCATGAGAACGAATAGACAAAAAAGACTCCATGAACATCCATAGAGTCTTAATACTATCTACTATTATTTCTTTATGACCCCTTTTAGAACAAAGGCGACATTTGCCGGTCTTTCAGCCAGTCTTCTCATAAAGTATCCGTACCAATCCGTACCGTATGGAACGTATACGCGCATTTTATAGCCTTCTTTGACCAGTTCATGCTGGCGCTCTACACGAATGCCGAAAAGCATTTGAAACTCAAATTGATCACGAGGAATGTTGTACTCTTCCACGAGTCTCTTCGTATATTCGATCATCTCATCATCGTGAGTGGCAATAGCCGTATAATTGCCGTTCAACAGATGAGTTTTAATAATTTTTTTGAAATTATCGTCTACATCCTTCTTCTCGGGAAACGCAACTTCATGTGATTCTTTATAGGCCCCTTTTACTAGACGCAGGTTGGGGGAATACGCATTCAGATCATCCATATCCTTTTCTGTTCTATATAAATAGGCTTGTATTACCGTGCCGATATTATCATATTCTGACTTTAACCGCTTGAAGATATCAATGGTCTTTCCACAGCGGGAATAGTCTTCCATATCAATGGTCACAAATACATTTTGCTTGGTTGCTTCATCAAGAATCAACCTCATATTCTTCATGACAATCTCTTCGGAAATATCCAACCCCATTGATGTCATCTTCAGGGATAATTGAGATTTCAGGTTTTCTTTCCCGATTGCACGAATAGCCTCTACACATTCCAGGGCCATTTCGTTTGCTTCTTGTTCATTGTCCACAAACTCACCTAAATAGTCGATCGTTACAACAAGATTCTGACTATTCAGTTCACGGATAACCTCAACTGCCTGCAGAATGGAAGATCCTGCAACGAATCGGCCGGCTCCAAAACGCAGGCCATATTTCTTAGCCAGTTTCGTCATCGACTTATTTTTTGAAAGGAATAAAAAGAAATTACGCATTGCTTGCTCCATGTTGCTTACCCCCTGAAAAAACATATATATCATACTATGAAAACGTTTTCTTCATTGCTAAAAAAGAAAAAGTTCATACTATTATATACTTATGAATATTTTATCACCTTTTAAACGTTTTGAATATACTTTCAATACTTTCTTAGTAGAATATTATCGAAATTTGTAAACACGTGAATAATCATGCTGAGCATTAGGAAAAATAACCTTTGCCCTATGATTATAAAACTTTCTTAAGGGGTCGTATACAGGGTAATATTACCTATCGACCATACTAAGAAAGGGTAGTCAAAGATTGAAAAGGAGGAAAAGAAAATGCAACAACAACCTCAACAAGGAAGCCAGCCACAAGCCTATACTGAACCACCGCAAATGCTTACAACGAAGGATTCTTTATATTTAAATGACATGCTTGCATGGAATCTTAATGCCATGAAGAAGTGCCATTTTGCAGCTGCACACTGTCAGGATACTGAGATTAAAGCTGAGTTGGATAAATGCGGACAGATGCATCAACGTCACTACCAACAACTACTTGCACATTTGAATACGACCAATCAAAACCAAAACATGATGTAGAAAGGAGTACCCATAAATGAATCAACAGAATCAGCAAAAAATCCAAAACCCGCAAACACAAGTACCGGAAACGCCGCAGATGAATGATCGAGACTTTATAACGGATGTGCTATCCCACGAGAAATACATGACTGCTTCTTACTGTACGGCTTTGAACGAAGCAAGTCATCAAGCGTTATATCAAGATCTGCTCACGATTTTTAACGAAACCCAAAATGCTCAACGCGAGCTATACAATGAAATGTTCCGCAAAGGGTGGTACAAGCTCGAAGCTGCCGACAGTCAAAAGATTCAACAATCCTATCAGCAGCACCAGCAGTATTCTTCCCAATTCCCATATGGGTATGGTGGGCAGGTTCAATAATGTCAGAAGGCAGACGATGGTCTGCCTTTTTTATTGGGAACGTGCGGGGTGAGGCTGGTATGGCTGCGAGTTTGTGGCTTTCGGGATAAGATTGGTCATTTTTTCCGGATTGAAAATACAATTTTGAAAGTCGATAATGTACGAGGCAAT
Organism: Rossellomorea sp. ABR4_004; assembly: GCF_056159585.1. Classification (NCBI taxonomy): domain Bacteria; kingdom Bacillati; phylum Bacillota; class Bacilli; order Caryophanales; family Bacillaceae; genus Rossellomorea; species Rossellomorea sp. ABR4_004. The sequence continues at coordinate 1,569,287 of NZ_JBSWVM010000001.1, forward strand.
ATCGATAGTAAATCCCACAAACCCGTTAAAAATAATCTTCCTCTACCTCCCCACTCCAGACAAAATCCAATAAAAAAAGCACCCTCTTAAACAATAAAGGGCACCTTACATATAAAAACCTCTTACTCATCCTTCTTTTTCCCATTCATTTCAGAACGATGAGCTTCATTCATCTCTTTGATCTCGCCGACGATTCGTTTCATCTCACCTTTACCATCTGGATATAATGAATTCCAATGCTTCACGAGTGCGGGCATATTCTTCGCGATGAAGGAGTATAGAGCGTATTGGGTCACCATTTCTTTCTTGTCCGAATCGGTATCACCAACTAACAACTCTGTGTATTTTTCTACCAATGCATCAAATTGTTCCGGGAACTCTTTCATTATCATATACCTCCTTGTGAATATTGAGCTATGTCCTTTTCACTCGACAGGTTTGCGGACATGTTTTACAACGATATTGCTCCCTATTTTCCAATCTATAGGATAAGCAACAGGTTTTACGAACACGGACCTTTTCCGGCACAGCTTCTACATTTACTTTTTCACTATAGTAACGGGCCAATGGATTTTTATGATACCGCCCGAACCATCGGCTGTTTTCATCAGATAGCAGCTGGTGGAATTGTTGATCTCGCTGTGCTCTCATTCCTTCGTTTAAAAGAACATCATCACTCTCAAAAATCCAGAAAACATAAACCGCGATATTTTCCCAAAGAATAAGATTTGACTGCTTTGTCGTTTTCTTTAACGACTGTATCACTCCATTAAGATGCTCTCGAAAGATCGACTGAATATATTCCTCTTTCTCCCCGGTGGAAGTGAATTCAGTAACGGTTGCATCTTTCAAATAAAACTGAGGCATCCATAGTCCATTTCTGTCTCCGTCCACCAAGATCAGGTTTTCAGGGTTGAGGTTTAATTTCTTATTCCAATACGTCATTGCCATTAATCCCATTGCTGCTATGAAAGCATAGCGTTTCATGAATAAGGACGCTGCTACCTTAAGATCATCTGTCCCAATTGCCGAAAGCCTGCTGGTTAGATAGGCTTTCATAGCAATCTCCCTCAGGAATGAGCTTGCCTCTTCCCCTTTAAAAGCAGGATCCCACTCTCTATGAAAACGATATTTCTTAAGAGTCTCCCACTGTCCCTGGGTGAGGGCATTCATCATCCCGTCTCACCCACAGCATTCAGAATGCAGCGACCTTTACCAAATGGGATGCATAACGGCGTTCCAAACAAAGGATCACGTGATACCTGACAATCCATATCAAATACATTCTTCACAAGTTCACAGCTGATCACATCTTCTGGCTTCCCTTGGGCATAAATTTGCTTATCACGGATGGCGATAATATTATGGGCATAGCGACAGGCTAAATTAAGATCGTGCAGGACCATGACGATGGTTCGCTGTTCTTTCTCGTTGAGTTCAAATAATAAATCAAGAATTTCAATTTGATGGGTCATATCGAGATAAGTAGTAGGTTCATCCAACAGGATGATGTCTGTGTCTTGTGCCAATGTCAACGCAATCCAAGCACGCTGTCTCTGTCCTCCTGAAAGTTCATCCACTTTCCGGTGCTGCAGCTCTTCCATCTTCGTTGCCTTCAGTGCGTCCTGGACAATTTCTTCATCCTTATGGGACCACTGCTTGAGCCATGTCTGGTGAGGATACCGACCTTGCTTGACCAGCTGCAGGACGGTCAAGCCCTCGGGTGCCGTTGGCGATTGAGGGAGAATGGCCATTTTACGAGCGACTTCTTTCGTTGATAAACGAGAGATTGCTTCCCCATCCAACAGAACCGACCCTTGTTTCGGTTTAAGCAATCTGGCAATGGACCGAAGAAGAGTGGATTTCCCGCAGCCATTCCCTCCGATGAAGACAGAAATCTCCCCTTTTGGAATGTCAATATTCAGTTCATCAATGATCGTTCGGTCCCCGTAAGATAGAGTTAAATCCTTCGTTTGTAAAATGTCACTCATTAATGGCCAACTCCTTTAAGAATTTCTTGTTTTAAATAATAAATAGATAAAATAAGGTGCTCCAATTGCGGCTGTAAATACTCCGGCTGGAACTTCAAGCGGCAGGAATAATGTCCGGCCGATCAGATCTGCCACCATCACGAGAATACCACCTATAAAAGCGGCAGTCGGAAGTAACGCACCGAAAGATGATCCTACCATTCTTCTTGCCATATGAGGAGCCATCAGACCTACAAAGCCGATTCCCCCTGCAAAGGCAACCGCGCCACCCACTAGAGCCGTTGACATAAGGAGAAGTAAAAAGCGTTGTCTCTGAACGTTCCCTCCAACACTTGTAGCGATTTCTTCTCCAAGTTCCTGGATATTCAATTGACGGGTAATAAAAAAGCTCAACACAATAAAAATCAGGCTCCAAGGAAGAAGGATCCACACATCCTGCCAGTCGGATCCGTTAACGGTACCTGTAATCCATATATTTGCTTGACTGGCTCTATATATAGGGCCTAGGATCATAAGCAATGTAGTCAATGCTTGTGTCAAAGCTGATATCCCGATTCCGATCAATACGAGCCTGACAGGGGATACACCTTTTCTCCATGCCAAGAAATAGACTAAAAAGGCAATGATAGCTGCACCGATAAATGCTGCAACAGGCATCCACTTTATACTGACCATCAAGGTATTATCATCGTTACTGAAAAGTGTCAGGAAAGCGACGACCGCCGCACCCGCCCCTCCGGTGATCCCGATTATGTCCGGGGACGCCAAAGGGTTTCGGATCATTCCTTGCAAAATACCGCCTGCAACGGCCAATGCCATCCCGGCGAGCAGAGCAATGATTATCCGGGGAAGTCGAAATGATGTAACGACAAGCTGTTCTAAGCTTGTTCCTCCTCCAAAGAAGACGCTTACGACCTTCCAGGGGGCTATTTTCAAGTCACCAATACCTGTACTCATAATAAGGACGAGTAAAGTGATGACACCTAATATCATGATTTTCTTCATTGCTGATAGATCAACGAGCATAGAAACCCGGTCCTCGAGCCAGCGTTTCCCAATAAACTTATTCATCGGTTAAAACCCCTTCCTTGCAACGTACACGAAGAATGGTGCACCAATAATGGCTGTCATAACACCAACCGGCACCTCCTGGGGCATGATGATGTAACGGGCTCCGATGTCAGCGGCCAAAAGTAATATCGCTCCGAGCAACCCTGAGTAAGGAATCAACCAGCGATGATCTACCCCGATGATTTTTCTCGCAAGGTGGGGAATGACAATCCCGATAAACCCTATTGGTCCTGCAATGGCTACAGAACCTCCGGCCAGGAGCACGACCACAAGTAGTGCAATAAATTTAATCAAGGCTGTTTTAAGTCCCAACCCTTTGGCAACATCTTCTCCCATGGCAAGTATATTCATTTTACCTGCCAACATGAGAGCAAGGATCCATCCTGCCACGATATAAGGAAATACTCCGGATAAAATATCCAGGCTTCTCCCTTGAACAGATCCTGCAAGCCAGAACAAAACCTGTTCTAATGCTGCTTCATTCAGTACAAGCAAACCCTGTGTAAATGAAGAAAACATTGCCGTTATGGCAGCCCCTGCTAACGTCAGCTTCATGGGGGTCAAGCCGTTATTCCCGACGGAACTGATGACATACACTCCTACGGCAGCAAGTCCCGCTCCCAGAAACGCCAGCCACGTAAAGGATTGAAGATTGGTTACACCAAATAACGTAACCGCCACTACCACCATAAAGGCACCACCGGCATTGATTCCGAAAATACCGGGAGATGCTAACGGATTCTTGGTCAAAGTTTGCATCAGGACTCCTGAAATTGCGAGGGATGCCCCTACTGTCGCAGCAATAAGTGCACGCGGTAAACGAATCGTCTGGAGCACGATATGCTCCGTCGATCCATCCGGGTTGGTAAACGCTTCAAGAGCTATCCTCCACGACGTATCCGTATACCCGTAGACAATGCTGATTCCTATGCACGCTATGAGAATAAGAATGGTTGCTATAAACAGAAGAAATTGTTTTTGAGTTTTCATTATGTGTTAACCTTTCTATCCCTTATTGAAATCAATAAGAAAGGAAAATCTATTAATGTTCACGTTCTTTTCTTTCATTACTATTTTAAATAAGAATGAAACAACCGTCAATGATTTTGAAAATCATTATCATTTAAGTATTGACAATGAAAACCTTCTCATCTAATATAAAAAGTGTAATTGATAATCATTATCAACCATATATCATTTTCAGGAGGATTCATACATATGAAATTAAGAAGTTTATTATCTTTATTCCTTATCGCTTCACTTCTTTTTTTAGCAGCTTGCGGTAATAAAGAAGATAAAGAAGATTCTGCAGGGAACGATGATAAAAAAGAAGAAACCTACACAGTAGAACACGCAATGGGTACGACTGAAATCGAAGGAACTCCTAAAAAGGTTGTCATCCTTACAAATGAAGGAACAGAAGCCCTTCTTTCTATGGACGTGACACCTGTTGGTGCCGTACAATCCTGGACAGGTGATCCTTGGTACGATCATATTGCCGACGATATGAAAGACGTTGAAGTAGTCGGGACTGAAAGTGAATTAAACATGGAAGCTATCGCTAAACTTCAGCCGGATCTTATTATCGGAAACAAAATGCGTCAAGAGGAACAATACAATCAGTTGAAAGACATCGCTCCAACGGTGATGGCTGAAACATTACGCGGTAACTGGAAAGAGAACTTTGAATTATACGCTAAAGCACTGAACAAAGAAGAAAAAGGTCAAGAAGTTTTAGCCGAGTATGACCAGCGAATTGAAGATATTAAAGGTAAACTTGGTGACAAGCTGAATCAGAAAGTTTCTATGGTCCGCTTTTTAGCAGGTGACGTACGTATCTACCATAAAGATTCATTCTCTGGTGTAATTCTGGAGCAATTAGGATTTGCCCGTCCAGAAGGCCAGGATGTTGATGACTTTGCTGAAAAAGGTGTGACGAAAGAACGCATCCCGGCAATGGATGGAGATGTATTATTCTACTTCACATATGAAACGGGTGATGGAGAAGCAAACAAGCTTGCTGAAGAATGGCTGAACGATCCTCTATTCCAAAACCTTGAAGTAGCAAAACAAGACAAGGTATACGAGGTAAGTGACGCGATTTGGAACACTGCAGGTGGTGTCGTGGCAGCAAATGCGATGCTTGATGATATCGAAAAGTTTTTCCTGGAACAGGAATAACGACATGAGACTGGAAAAGGGAGTTCCCTTTTCCAGTCTTTTTTAATTCAGCCCCAACCTGGATTGACCCACCTCAAACGAATCCCTCCTTTTATAAAGCAGCCCTTAACGTTTTTTCCCACATCCCCCATCCTTTTTCATAATTCTCCTATTTTCGGAAACACTACAGGATAGACCATACATCGAACATGAGGGATTAGTATGTTTCCATTCTTTAAGAACAAGAAAAAAGACGATAAGACGAAGAAAAAACAAACCTATGAAAACTTTAAGCAAGAAGCTGAGAAATCGGCTGACTATAAACAAGCCTTCTACCAAAACCCTCATACAGGGGTTAAATTCAGTTTGCATTTCATTACTACACTTATTGATGGGAAGATTCTGCAGGAGGATGTTCTTCCCTCCCTGCTTTCCAAAGACTTCCACTCATTTGATGATCTAAAAACACTGGTACCCGTTTTGGATATTCAAATCTCGAAAGATGAGGCGGATATCGAACAAAAGCTTTTTAATGGGTATACCTTGTTAACGATGGATGCCACCAACCGTAAATTCGCTTTCATCGCTACAAAAAATGAAATGGGGAGAAAAGTTTCCCAACCTGAAGTGGAATTCAGTGTGGTCGGTCCAAAAGAGGCTTTTGTGGAATCACTCAGTGACAACTTGAATTTGCTTCGCAAGCGCCTTCCTATCAAAGAGCTAATAGTGGAGGAATTCAATGTAGGAAAATTGACTCACACGAGAATCGCCCTGGTTTATCTTGATGGATTAGTAGATGAAGCCAATGTGAATACGGTTCGTCAACGCTTACAAGGACTGGATTTCGATCAAATCATGGATAGTTCATTCATTGAACAGCTCATTTCCGATAATAGCTATTCCCCTTTCCCACAGCTATTGGATTCAGAACGACCCGATCGAGTCGCATCTGTACTGGTGGAGGGAAAAGTCTCTGTTATGGTAGACGGTTCTCCTCATGCCTTGATTGGACCGACAACTCTCGTCGAGTTCTTTAATGCATATGAGGATTATTTCTTAAATTTCTCAATTGCCTCATTCCTTCGTCTAGTACGTGTTTTCGCTGTGGCGTTTTCGATTTTGATTACACCGATTTACGTTGCTGCATTGACATATCATTATGAGCTCATTCCAAAGGATTTAATGGCGACTCTTATCACATCCAGGCAAGAAATCCCTTTGCCTCCTATTTTAGAGGCACTATTTCTTGAATTAACAATTGAACTGTTGCGTGAAGCAGGAGCCCGCCTGCCAACAAAGGTCGGTCAAACCATCGGTATCGTTGGAGGGATCGTAATCGGGACCGCATCGGTTGAAGCCGGAATTACGAGTAACGTCTTGCTCATTTTAGTTGCCCTTGCAGCTCTTGCTTCCTTTACAACACCCGTATACCGCATGGGTAATACGATCCGTTTGCTGCGATTTCCCTTCTTGTTGTTCGCGCAACTTTGGGGATTATTGGGTATCGTCTTCTGCTTCTGCCTGCTTATGGGACATCTCTTACAATTAACCTCCCTCGGCAGACCGTTCCTGGAGCCGCTCTATCCACCGAGAATGAAGGATTTTAAAGACGCTCTGATCCGGTTTCCATTTAACAAGCAAGCAGGTCGTCCGGAGTATTTAAGAACACAGAAACCATACCGGTTCCGCCCATCTGAAGGAAAGAAAAAGCTAGATATCGATGAATAAAGGTCGGAGGTGATCAGATGCAACCGATTCCAGATAGAAGAAAAATATCCCCTTTCCTTGTATTCTTTCTCATTCATTCCATTCAAGTGGGCGGAGGAGTCCTAGGGTTTCAAAGGGTCATCTCGAAAAATGCCGGATATGATGGATGGATATCCGTCATACTAGCCGGTCTCCTCACTCACATTTTAATGGTCATGATGTACCTTATTTTAGAAAAATCTGGTGGAGATCTTGTTTCTGCTCATACTCTTGCCTTTGGAAAATGGATCGGGAATCTATTTAATTTAATTTTCGTCTTTTATTTCAGCCTGCTTGTGATCACCATATTGCGAACATATATCGAGGTACTCCAAGTATGGTTGTATCCGAGATTAAGTACCTTCATCTTTTCACTGATCTTCCTTATGCTCGTTTACTATATCGTAAAAGGCGGCGTAAGGACGATTACCGGGACGGCCTTTTTTGGAACGATCCTACCTAGTTATTTGCTCTTGACTTTCGGGTTTACGTTCCAATTCGCAGATTTTCGTAATGTTTTGCCCGTTTTCGATCATACAGTCAAAGATTTGCTCATATCCACTAAGAATATGTCTCTTACCTACTTAGGTTATGAATCCATCTTGATGCTCTATCCATTCGTGAAAAACGCAAAACAATCTCAGAAATATGCTCATTGGGGATTATTTGTCACGACAACTGTCTATACGTTTATCGCAGTCATTACATTCGCATTTTTCAGTCAGAAACAATTGGAGAAGACCGTATGGGCCACCCTCTCCATGTGGAAAATCGTTGAAATGCCATTTGTTGAACGATTTGAATATATCGGGATAGCCAACTGGTGCCTCGTCATTCTCCCTAACGTATGTATCTCGATCTGGTGTGCAAGCAGAATATTAAAACGAATGACTCCAATAAAGCACAAGCATACATTGCTCATCATCTGTCTTATCTGCTTATCAACACTGTCCTTTTTTACAGATCGAAAAGAAGTGAATGTATTAAATGATATGACAAACAAGATTGGTTTTTATATTAACTATTTATATGTACCCGCACTCTTAATACTGGTCATCATCATGAAGAAAGTGAGGCATAAATAGCAGTGAAACCCCTAAAACTAATTGGCTATGTTCTCTTTTGCCTTGTGCTCCTGACAGGTTGCGTTGAGAGGGAAATTCTGGATGATTTATATATCGAAACGGGAAAGGCTTACGACTACGCGGGGGAAAATAAAATAAGGGGAACAGCCCTCTTCCCCATCTATGTAGCGGATAAATCCATTCAAAATGGAACCCTCTCTGCTGAGGCTACTTCCACCAGAGAGGTTTTAGAAAAATTAGAGAGAAGATCTCAACAACCCCTTGTAAGGGGAAGTTTGGATGTAGTGCTGATCGGAGAAGAACTTGCACGAAAAGGAATCATAGATATTGGTGATTCCCTGCAAAGAGATGCCAGTGTGGGAGCAAGAGTATATATTACGATTACCGAAGGAAATGCAGGTGAACTGATCAAAGGAAATTACGGATTAAGAGGAAATGGAACCTACATATCCAACCTTATTCACCACAATATCACCCGCAGGGAATTACCGGAGACCAACCTCCATTTATTTCTGTTCGACTATTTTCAAGAGGGACAAACACCGTATCTGCCCATATTAAAGCAACTGTCAAATGAAAGTGTAGCGATTACAGGTATAGCCCTCTTTGATAAAGACAAAATGGTCAAAAAAATTCCTGCTGCCGATATGTTTTTCTTTAAATTACTAGTGGATAAACTCGCAGAAGGAAGCCATGTGATAAAAATGGGGAAAAAGCCCGGACATGCAGAGAAAGTCGTTGAGGCTTCTGTTACGAGCCTGATTTCAAAGCACAAGATAATCGTAAAGCATAAAGCAGATCCAGTGGAAGTCACAATGAAGATCAAAATCAGAGGAATCGTCAGGGAATACACAGGAAAAAAATTGACTCCTGATAAAGTAGTGGAAGTTGAGAAAAAAATGAAAAAAGATATTGAAGGAAAATGCTTAGCCATGCTGAAGGAATTTCAGGAATTAGGCATCGACCCTGTCGGCATCGGTCAAAACCAGAAACATGGTGTACGTGGATTTGATATTAAAGAGTGGAAAGAAAGCATTTATCCCCGTGTAAAATTCAATGTGGACGCAAAGGTTCAAATCTTGGAAGCTGGTACGGTAGAATAGCATCAATAAAGAAAGGCTCCCTATTGTGGGGAGCCTTTCTACTCTATTTCAGTTGAATAACACGTTTGCTCTCTGCACTCTCTTTACATGCTTCAATGATTTTGATCACGAGTAAAGCATCCTCTGGTTTCACTGGAAGAGGGTTGTTTCCCCTTAAGGTTCTATATATCCCCAGGTAGAACTGAGTATAATCCCCCTTTTCAGAAGGAATGACTTCTGAGGTCACTTCTTCACCAGATAGGGTTGTCAGAGTACCCCAGTTTTCTTCGTCTTCCATTCCCCACTCTTCATCAAGAGGGTTTCTGCCAGCTTTCAAATCTTCTTCCTGACGATCCATTCCGTGCTTCACATAGCTACCCTGTAATCCATGAACCTGATAGCGTGGTCCGGGATCAAGGACTATAGAACGTGAGAATAATTGTACTCTCAATACGTCATACCCGAGTGTAATGTGGAAATAGTCTTCCGCTTTCTCCGGATTTCTCTGTGGGAACACATCTGCCTGCACCCAATTTGGTGTACCAAACAGGGTGAGTGCTTGATCAAGGAGGTGAGAACCTAAATCGTATAATACACCTGCTCCCTCGATTTTATTTTCTTTCCAACGATCTTTAATATTCGGACGGAAACGGTCGAAGTGGGCTTCATATGAATAGACTTTTCCTAAAGCATTTTCCTCAAGTAATTTTTCGATGGTTAAAAAGTCGGCATCCCAACGGCGGTTATGGAATACGGAAAGATGCAAACCTCTCTCTTTCGCTAAAGCTAACAGCTCTTCCCCTTCCACACTATTTGTCACAAATGGCTTCTCTACCACTACATGTTTATCAGCAAGCAATGACTGCTTAATCATCCTGTAGTGAAGATGGTTTGGAGTTGTGATCACAACTAATTCAATGTCTTGTTGAAGTAAATCATCAAGGGATGAAACCACAGTCGCCCCCTCAATGTCTTTCAGCACTTTCCCTTCATCAGAAGAAAGTACCGCTTCGATATGAAATTCCTCCAAGTGTGAGAGCAACGGGCGATGAAAGCTTTGTCCTGAAAAACCGTATCCTACTAATCCAACGTTAATCGGTTGCATAATGTCACCTTTTTCTTTCAAAATGTATTCCCATATTATCATGTACAAGTCTAGACGAAAAATGATTCGTTTTACAATTGATCGATGTATTGTATAAAATAATACCAAAGGGAGGTTAGCAGCATGCAATCAATCAAAAACAAAGAAACCTTTGAAGATTTAATCAGCTCAGCAGAGCCGGTGATCGTGAAATTCCACGCCGACTGGTGTCCTGACTGCCGTCGTATGGATATGTTCATTGATGAGATCATGGAAAAGTTCGGTCAATATAAATGGTACGACATCAATAAAGACGAATTTCCTGAAATCGCCGAAAAATATGACGTCATGGGCATCCCAAGCCTGCTTGTCTACAAAAACGGCGAAAAAATCGCTCACCTGCACAGTGCCAACGCCAAAACACCAGAACAAGTAACAGAATTCCTAAGCGCACTATAATCCATAGGTCCGTCCCCGTTTATGCAGAGGGACGGACCTTGCATTTAATGACCTCAAACCATTAATAAATATTCCCCTTCCCATCTACATAAACGGTTTGAATAATCGTTCTCTGAAATTTGTTTCCCTCCTGGGTTTCCCCTTCTATATCGATGGTGATGTTATGGACTCCTTCTTCAAATTCTGCGAGTGGCAGAGAAGATAGATCTTCAGTTGTAATGAGGGTGGTTTGGTTTTTCTTTCCACTCTTCGTTGGAATATGGTGAATGGTATATGTTTTCTTTACAGGTTTGTCGTATAAATTCCACGAAACCATTATAGGTTCTCCATCCCCCTCCAGTTGTTTCTCCCCTTTACTAACCCCTTTCTGAAACAGAATGGTCAGCATATATTTTTCACTATGACTATTAGTTGCCCTCATTTCCCACTCCCCTAAAAGTGGCTTTGAAATGATAATGGAATGATGATAAGCTCCAGGGAAATAGCCTGTCGCATCTTCCGTAATCATGAATTGTTTATACACTTGTCCGTTCGGGCTAATGAGCTCATAGACCGTAACCTGTTGATCACTGATCCAGTCCACCGAAATTCTTTCTACCTCTTCCTCCACTGAAAACTTCTCCACTCCAACGCCTACAAATTCCCCGCCCCTATGGAGGACCGATGTTTCTCCCTCATTTGCAAGCCAGTTCATGGTAGCATAGGATACCTCTTGTACCTGTTCCGTTAAGAGGTCCTTCATATAAGGAAAAATCTCTCCGCCTTCTTTTATCGTCGTATGAGACCAGTCTTGGATACTCACCTCATCCCCATAAGGAAGGCGTGAACTTGTTACTAATACCGCTCCATCGCTTTGTCCAAATCGGCTTAAGTATAACCCGCCCCAATACAATGCAGAATTCATCCCTCCCCATCCTGTACCACCGAATGTATAGAATGGGGTGGCTTTTGCACGTTCAAGTTCATCCGTCTGGGAACGGAAAGATTTCATATATCCCGTTTGCAAGGAGAACACGGCATTATCTTTGCTTTTTAAAGCATCGGTTAACCAGCCGGCCCATTTACTATAGGTAAGGTCTGCAAGCTCTGATCCATGATGAGGAGACGAAAGAGTGATGACCCTCTCTACATATGGTCCGGCACCATAATGAACCAACGCGGCTTGAACATCGATCCCTCCTTTACTATGGCCCACAACCACTACCTTCCTCTTAAAATGGTCATAAATCTCACGAAGCTTTTCCTCTAAAAGCTGCCCATTTTTCCACATATCTTCGTCTGGATGCAAATCAATAAAAACGGCTTGGTGTCCATATTTCCGCGAAAATTCCTGTAGATCATTTTCTCTTATCCACGTGTCCGAAGAGGCATGAATCCCATGAATAAATAAAATCGGATAGCCCTCCGATCCTTCTGCCACTTCATCCACAAACCACCTGCCCGGTATTCCTGACGTATTCTGAATCCCATCCATTTTCTCATGCAATTTCTTTACCTCCCTTTTGATATCCTATCTTCATTATCGTTTAGAAGAATAAAAATATCAGTAGGAATGTTAAATATAGGAATAAAGATATAACTTTCATGTCCTATCATAGGTTTCAATATCCTTCATTAATACGAAGTCAAAAAGAAGACGAATGAAAAAGCCAGACACGTTCATGCGCCTGACTTTTTTGTCTATCAGTCTTCCACCGTAAAAGCAGGGATCGGGTCTTTGAATTTCGTCCAATCCCCTTTCATTTCTTTATCCGTCAACAAACAACGATCTAACGACTTCTCTATTTCTTCCCTGTTCATCTCAAGGCCGATAAATACGATTTCGTTCATTCGGTCCCCATAAACAGGATCCCATTTCTCAGCTAATTCCACTTCTTCAGCAAGGATTTCCTTTTTCTCATTTTCAGGATAAGCAGCTACCCATTCCCCTGCCCCCTGAATGATGATCGATGGACCTGCCTGAGATATTAAGCCCGTCATGTCGTTTCGGGTCGGCAGCCAAAAGAAGCCCTTTGCACGCACGATGTCTACCGGCCACTCCTCCATCCATGACATAAAACGTTCAGGATGAAATGGCTTGTTACGGCGATAGACGAAAGAAGAGATTCCATATTCTTCAGTCTCGGGTGTGTGTTCTTCTTGTAACTCTTTTATCCACCCGGCTGCCTCGCTGGATTTCTCAAAATCGAATAATCGGGTATTCAGTACTTGATCTAGTGAAATGTTGGAATGTGAAGCTTCAATGATTCTCGCTTCCGTGTTCAACTTATGAAGAACAGCTTTTAATTCTATAACATCCACTTCTTCCACTAAATCTATTTTATTTAACACAATCACATTCGCAAACTCGATTTGATCAATCAGTAAATCTACTACTTCCCTTGTATCCCCTTCGTCTGTTGCTTGCTTGCGGTCCAGCAGAGTTTCACCACTTGCAAAATCATGCCAGAATCGGTTGGCATCCACAACCGTCACCATCGTATCCAGTCTTGTATTTCTCGTTAAATCAATATCCATCTCCTCATCCATATATGTGAATGTTTGAGCTACGGGAATAGGTTCCGAGATTCCGGTAGACTCAATCACAATATAATCAATATTCCCCTGATCGACCAATCGCTGTACTTCTTTCATTAAATCTTCCCTCAAGGTGCAGCAAATACAACCATTTTGAAGCTCGACTAATTTTTCTTCTGTTCTGGTAAATCCACCACTTTTCACGAGTGACGCGTCGATATTCACTTCACTCATATCATTCACAATGACCGCTATTCGCTTTTCTTCACGGTTATGTAAAATATGATTTAACAATGTCGTCTTTCCTGATCCTAAATAACCGCTTAATACTGTTACTGGTACTTTCATCATAACCATTCATCTCCCTTTAAATATCGTAATCATTACGATTTAAATCGTGTGATTTACTATTCTTTCTGCTGCTTTCCTTGCACCGGAAATATTACGTGAGACCGGTCCGATTTCCAACTCAGCCAGTGGTCCTGTCACAAATAAATGATTACACCATGACAAGTCTTCTTTCACTACCGGAAAACCACATTTCGCACATGTTAACTTTTCCTCTTTGATAAGTTTTTGGAGCCAGTCCACCTGCATGACCTCTTTAGAAAATCCAGTGGCAAATAGGATGGTCTTCGCTTTTAGTTTCGACTTTTCTTCCGTTAAATGGAGTGTTATTTCATCACCTGATACATTCCATGATTGAATTTCATCTTGGATAAAGGTGAACGTATTGTCTCGCTTCAATTTTCTCAACTTATTGGCTAATTCACTTGGCATAGACCCTTTATGCCTCGCCTGATCGATGACATCTCTTCTTTCTTCATACCTGGTAAGCTTTTCAAAGCCGCTCAGATACTTAGGTCCAAGCCAGCCGGGATCACTGTCAAAATCGTGAACTTTATAAGGCTGCCTGGCAATTTGATAAACCTGTCCAGGGTATTGTTTGCATAGCTTAATCACAAGGTGAGCAGCGGAGATACCCCCTCCAATCACGACGATTGGTGGCTCTATGATCGGAAGAGACTCAGCAAATAAATGGCCAACTTGTTCTGGACGAGCCGCAACAAGATCACTTCCCCAACTTGGATATGCTAATTGATTATTCATTCCCGTTGCAATCACAATGTTTTTTCCAAGAAAATGGTCCAAACCACTGGTTCTCACTATCCACTCATTTCGCCCTTTCTCAACGTGTTTCACCTTTCCCTGAAACCACGCTTTAGAGAGTTCAATTTCATCTAATACTGTAGAACTGTGTTGATTGAATAGAGAAAGAGCCGGCCGCTTATACGGCCCGTAAAAATATTCTCCTTCATCCTTCTTAAAGGATTGCAGACTAAAGGGATGTGTATCCAAATGGTGGACAAAAGGTGAGCGTAAATATGGCATATCAATTAATCCTGTCAGCCTTTTCCACTTAAATAAAGGCTCTGGGTAAGGATCGATTACACATATTTTATGAATTGGCACCTTTTTTTTCTTCACAAGATACGTAGCCACTGTACATCCATGGATCCCTCCACCGATTATGATCCAATCAAACATATGATCACCACCTGATTACGATTATTAAAACGTAATAATTACGATTTATACATTATAAGAGAATCCTTACCTACTTACAAGTAAGGATTCTCTTATTTATTCAATTTTTATATAGAACTCCTCTACATAAGGATTAGCAGGCGGCTCTATGACTTCAAATACGGGATTCTTTAAAACCGGCATTGCCTGACCATTGAAATCCACCTTATCGATCACGCCACTCACGTTAATCCACGTATCCGGTTCAAGTTTACTCAGTCCTGAATCCCGGGCCAACAATCCATAAACAGAGGCATCTGCTACGCAACACGTCACAGTAAAGCGGGAAATCACCAGTTCATCTTCTGCAAATCCTTCATCTTTATAAACAAAGCCCGTAAGCTGAATTTCTTTTCCAACGAAATTGTCCAACTCTTCGTCCACAATACTTAATGTTTGAATATATTGTTCATCTCTTACAATTATTTTTTCATTGTTATGAACGATTTCTTTCAGCTTGTCGAAATCCTTTTCAACTGGAAACTCATCATAAGGACTGAGGGTGGGCTCAGTTTCAAACGAACTTTTTTCAGCACCCTCATCTTGATTTATCCCTTTTTGTTCACTGGATGGAGGTGTTGAAAATAAACTATTCCCTACTTTCACCCCTCTCTTAGCCGCAACGGAACTATCTAATAAGTTATCCGGCAGCAGGAACCCGACCACTATGGGAAAAATAAACAGGGCATATACCATGCTGGACCTGATGAATCCTTTCGGCAGTTCATGACCTTCACAATCACAATGATGTTCTTTTGCAGAAGCTGAAGATGTACCCCGGATGATTTGGATCGCCCCGAGGAGAATGAAAACCCCCAGAGCAAAATACATGTATCCGTGCATTTTGGGTGCAACAAAGTTTTGCAGATTAAACGTTAAGAATAGTTTCAATACCAACAGGGCATATCCGATTAAGATGATTCCCCGGATGAATGTATGAAATTGTATCGATGGTTTCATACCTCTCGCCTCCTTTATACAAATAATTGGAATACCAATGTGCATGTATACACAACAATCGTCACGACCCCAATAAAGATCAGTACAAATTTTTTATTAAAGTATGCAAGCATCAATAAAGTATTCTTGAAATCAATCATAGGACCATATACTAGAAATGCCAATATGGACGATGCGGAAAATATACTTCCGAACGACGATGCCACGAATGCATCAGCCTCCGAACATAAAGAAATAATATAGGCAAACCCCATCATGACTGCCGGAGCCAGTACCTCGTTCGTCCCTATCCCCACAAGCAGCTCCCTATCCAGATATGTCTGAAATCCAGCTGCAACGAATGCTCCGATAATTAGGTATTTACCCATGTCAAAAAATTCATCACTGGCATGTACAATCGTCTGCATTAGTTTATTGGAAGAGTGATCATGATGATGCTCGTGTTGATGCTCTTTCTGTATAAGCGGGTTTCTTTTTCCATAAAACCTGTACAAAAGTGCCCCAATGATTAAGGCTGCTATTAAAGCAATTCCCATTCTTCCAAAGACAACCGTCATATTATTTTGGAACGCATAATAAGTAGACGCGAAGACAATCGGATTTAAAATAGGCGCCGTGACCATGACGACAATCGCAAGATGAGCAGGCATTCCTTTCTTTATCAGCCTTCTTGCCACCGGTACAATGGCACATTCACAAACTGGAAGCAATGCTCCCACCACAGCTGCAGGAAACAGAGCCAGGTAAGGAAACCTCTTCGGGATGATTCTTTGTAATAGACTCTCAGAAACAAAGACTTGAATAAGTGCGGATGCGAAGACACCAATTAAGATAAATGGGATCGCTTCTAACAAGATGCTCAGGAATATCGTAATGACATTCACCATCGAAGAAGTAAGAAGCTCGTCCGGTAAATAATCTTTCACCCAATCTCCAGCTAAAAAAAGAACAATAAATAACATGAATAATAGTATCCCTGTCATTTCTTGACTAAAACTCCTCAAAGAATTCATTCATTTACGTTTCCTTTCTTAAGTTAAAAATTTAATCGTAATCATTTCGGTTTATATTATAACTTATTCTTGTCCCAAAAAACTATGCTAAATTATTTTTTAATCTTTCTTTAACATTTCAATTTTGTATAACCTGTTGTTTTTCTTCAAAAACTATTGATGAATTGAATAGATTGGAGGGGATTCATATGACGAAAAAGTTCAACAAAGGCAGCGAAAACCAAAATTCACCTAAGCGTGGAACGACGGAGTTTGCTAAAGAAATTACGAGTGGAGACAATAGTAAGGGGAATAAGCATAATAAAGATCAGCGTAATAAGACGAAGTAAGGAAAACCTGCCTGATGAATCATCAGGCAGGTTTTGGTTTATTGTCTTATTCTTCGTTCCCAGTAATCCTCACCGCGGCTGTGTTATTCTGAATATATGTGGGCGGTGCTGGATCGACCTCTTTTTCATTTCGTCCATAAAATCTTTCATTTAATTCCATGTTCGTTTCTGTAGTGGATGTTCTTTCATCCTTCCTCTTCATGACCATCATCCTTTCCCTACTAGCGTTTCAGTATCCAAAAGAAATATACGCTCATTTTTCTCTTGAAAAAGGACAAACTAACCTATGGAAATAAAATCTAAGGAGGAAATGAAAAATGGATTCTAACCGTGTAAAACAAATTTTATCTTCTTCAGCTGACATTGAAGTAAAATATAAGGATGCTTCTGTATGGATTGACTCTATAAATGAAGACGGAAAAACAGCCGTTGTTCATCTCCGGGGACCATTAGAAGAGCGTTCTGAAGTAAGTGTCTCGGATTTAGAAGAAGTATAATCAAAAAAAAGACCATGCAGTCCACCCCCTAAGGAGGGAGATGCATGGTCTAATCTCAATTAAGCTTATTTCTTATCTTTGATTTTTCCTTTATTCTTCAATAATTCAAAGATCATTTTCGCTTGATCTGTGTTATCGATCATGCCGGAGAATTTCTCTTTTTGTGGACCAAATGCATAGACAGGAACGTCATCTCCTGTATGACCATCCGTTGTCCAGCCAGTACCTGAACGTTTGTCAAAGATTTTCTCGATGGCATTATCGATTTCGGTTTGATCACCTTTTTCTGCTGCTTCTTTCACAGAAGCGATTTCCTCTTCCGTCAACTCAAGATCGATATTTTCGGCTAATGTTTCTTCGACTGATGCACCATTTACGATTTGTTCTGCCATATAGTCAGGAGTGCGTTTTGCGGCTTGAATAGCAGAAGGATCCCAATTGTACTCACCATCTGATCCAATGGAAAAGCCGCCGGTTGAGTGGTCAGCTGTAACAATAACAAGTGTTTCACCATTTTTTTTCGCGAAGTCCCTTACTTCTTCAAATGCCTTTTCAAAATCTCTCATTTCACTCATAGCCCCGACCACATCATTATCGTGACCAGCCCAGTCGATTTGACTGCCTTCCACCATCAGGAAAAACCCGTCCTTGTCACCTTTTAAACGGTCAAGTGCAGATGTCGTCATATCCGCTAAGCTAGGCTGTTCTTCATCACGGTCGATCATCTTGTCCATTCCCACTTCAGAGAAAAGACCAAGAACTTGTTTGTTGTCATCATTTTTAAGTTCTTCAGCGGATTTCACATAGCTGTACCCATCCTCTTGGAACTGCTTGGCAAGATTTCGGTCATCACGTTCGAAGAAGTCCGTCCCTCCGCCCAGCATGACGTCAATCTTATGTTCACCGTTAATCATTTCATCATAGTAGTCATCCGCAATCGCATTTTCGCTTTTTCGCTGCTCTTCATGGGCTCCATAAGAGGCTGGAGTCGCATGGGTGATTTCTGAAGTAGCCACGATTCCTGTAGACATACCGTTTTCTTTCGCCTGTTCTAATACGGTTTTAACATCGGTTTTATCATTATCGACTGCTATTGCATTATTATATGTTTTGACTCCACCGCTCATCGCCGTTGCAGCAGCTGCTGAGTCTGTTACGTTTTCTTTCTCATCCTCTGGATAAGTGGATTGTAATCCGACAAGGTAAGGATCAAATGCCGTTTTTTCCATTTCAACTGTTTCTGGATTATCGCTCATATAGCGAAGAGCCGTTGTGTAAGGAACGCCCATTCCATCACCGATCATAAAGATGACGTTTTTAGCTTTACCTTTCTTGGAATCCTTCGCTTGTGCTTCTGAATTGTCTTGGTTCATCCCTATTACAGTTCCTAGAGCCAACGTTGACACAACAGCTAACGGAATAATTTTCTTCATAGATTTTTTCATTTGTTCCCTACCTCCTGTAAATTCGACTACATTTGCAGGATAAAGGGGAAATGTGAAGAGTCATTTGCAAAAGGAATACAGGAGTGTAAAGCTTCTGTAAAATGAAGAAAAACAGGTATAAAGCACCTGTTTTCCATTAATAAATCTATTTCGTTCATAGTCAATAATACCTCATCTACTCTCTAATCAGAGGGAGCGTACAACATCGGAATGATCCACCTGACTTGATAATTTCGGATAAATCCAGTTCAATTACGTCAAAACCCTTCGATCTGATTCGTTCATTCAAGTCTTGGTTTTGAGTAAGGCTGATGATTTTTTCATTACCGATTGCTAATACATTGGGTCCCATTTGAAATTGTTCGTCTTCCGACACGGTGATGATATGATAATGTTTCTTGATTGTTTCAAGATCCTCTTTCGTAAAGGCCGGTGGATATACAAGGGCCCAATCCTTTGAAATGATCGTAAATACACAATCTAAATGGAGGATACCTTCTTTTAAAGGTAATTCATGAACGGTAAATTGGGGGAGCTGGTTTCGTAAGGATTGGATGGCCAATTGGTTCGTCCGTCCACTCACCCCGATCCAAATATTCTGCTCATCAACGAGCACATCCCCTCCTTCAATGGAATGGAGAAGTTCATTATAAGGCACTTCATTGGTTTCCAGCCATTTCTTCAGCGTTTTCACTTCGCCCCGCCTGACATCGGTATTCATCGATGCAACGAAGAACTGATCATGAATCGTGAAACCGACGTCCCTTGTGAAGACTTGTTCATTAAACTCTGGTGATGGTTGCAGGTGAATGACCTCCGAACCATTTTTCTCTAATGTATCAACAAAGTTTTTATGCTGCAGAACCGCTTTATCTATATTGATATTTTCCTTCAGGAAATGCTTTTGAGTCTCATTTATGATTTCATTTATTTGCATATTTTCAGGTGAAACAACGACCACTTTCTTTAACTTTCCATACTCATTGGCACAATGTGTTTTTTGATTTGGAACCAACGGGGAATTTAAACTCATCTTTACGCCCTCCATTTGTCTACTCTTAAAAACTGCTTTTCCCTGTTATTATGCTGATAAAACTTCCTTTTTATAAAATATGCTGAAGAAGCCTAAACAGGCACGACGGGCATCCTGTAATTAAGAAATAAGGGCATTTGTCCTGACGAAAAAGACATGCATCCGCACGCCTCCATCCATTAATGAACCATCCGGTCCTGATCCTTCCAGAATTCTTTTCGGATCACAACCTTTTGGATTTTTCCTGAAGCGGTCTTGGGTAATTCTTTTGCAAAGGTAATACTCTTCGGTGCTTTGAAGTGGGCAAGCTTTTCTCTGCTGAATTCGATAAGCTCTTTTTCCGTTAAGCTGTGACCCTCCCTGATAACAACCACCGCATGGGGCACTTCACCCCAACGCTCATGGGGGATGGCTACGACCGCTGCTTCTAGTACACTGTCATGTTCATAGAGAGCCCCCTCTACTTCAATAGAAGAGATGTTTTCTCCCCCGCTGATGATCACGTCTTTCATCCTATCGACAATTTCTATGAAGCCATCATGGTCAACGGTCGCCATGTCACCTGTATGGAGCCATCCACCTCGAATGGCTTGATTGGTGGCTTCAGGATTTTTATAATATCCTTCCATCACCGTATTCGTTCTGGTAACGATTTCTCCGATTGCTTTCCCGTTACGGGGCACTTCGTCTCCGACCTCATCCACTACTTTCACCTTGCTGCCAATCATACTGTATCCGGCTTTCGCCTTTAACCGGTACTTTTCTTCCTTTGGTCTGTCCTGTTCTGAAGATCTCAGGATGGACGTAGTGATAAGTGGAGAGATTTCTGTCATTCCGTACACCTGGATGAACTCCCATTTCAGATCCTCTTCCACCTTTCGGACAAAGGCTGGAGGAGGAGCCGAGCCCGCAATGACAACCCTTACATTTTGTGATATAGTCCGCTCCCTGTCCGGATAATTTTCCAAAAGCATATTCAGAACCGTCGGCGCCATATGCATAACCGTTACGCCATGTTTCTCGACCTTATCTAAAATCATCTCAGGGTCTACTTTTCTGATCATCACCTGGGTAGCACCGTTGGCCGTATAGTAAAAAGGAGATCCCCATCCGTTCACATGGAACATAGGCAGCACGTGAAGCAAGGTGTCCTTATCGGAAACCCGCAAATGATGCATGGAAGATAAGGCATGCAGATAATTTGAACGGTGTGTGAGGAGCACTCCCTTCGGATCCCCTGTCGTTCCACTTGTATATAATAATGAAGCGATATCGGTTTCTTCCAGGTCTACTCGATTGAAAGCTTCGTCGCTGAATGAGCCGCGCCACTCGTCATAGCCGGGATATCCATCTCTGGACTCACCATGGATCACAATATGATTCAAATTCGGCACGTTAGACAAAATCGGCTGCACCAGGGGATAAAGTTCCTCATCCACAAATAATGCTTTGCTCTCGCTATGAGTGAGGATAAATTGATAATCCGCCGGTTTTAAGCGCGTATTAAGCGGCGTCATGATCCCTCCTACACCATAGACTCCATAGAAACCCTCCAGCATCTCGGTTGTATTGGGAGCCAGGTACGCAACCTTGTCCCCTTTTTCAATCCCCAATTCCATCAGTCCTCTAGACAGTTGATTCACACGGGCATTCAGCTGCTTATATGTCAAACGCTTCACATCGTCAATAATCGCAACTTTTTCTCCATATTGCTCGACTGCCCGATCTAAAAAATCCGTCAACACTAAAGGTACATGCATATGTACAACCCATCCCTTCTGTTCGTTAATGACTGTTTATATCAATATTTTAGCAGATTCAGCAGTAAAATGGGAATATTCTGAATTTATATAGGTGTACTGTTTTTATAGTGGACCAGTATTTGCTGAATGATTTTCAATAAAAAAAGCATGATGACCAATGTGTCATCATGCTTTTTTAAGTTAGCGTCCTCTTCTATTTAAAGAGGATTTGCCTGGGCTGTCTCTTTTTCCGCTGGAGTTGTTTCTTCCAGGTTTGCCAGAATCGTTTGGTCTGGATTGTCTGCCTCTTGAGGAACTGGCTGAGTCTCCTACACGTCGGGATGATGATTCTTCCCTTCTCGATCGACGACTGCGTGAAGAATCTCCACCTTCACTGTTACGAGACAGCCCTCGACGCGGGGACCTTGCTTTTCGCTCTTTATTCGCTTGGATATTCTTTTCGCGTCTATCCTTCGCACTTTCATTGGATCCCTTATGCACATTGGCGGTTTCCTTAGAAGGAGCGACCTCCACGACACGACGAGGCAAGGAACGGCCTATGCCTTTTTCAATCATCTCAAGATCCTGTTTATCCTTTAGTGCAACAAAGGTGATGGCAAGCCCGTCCTTTCCGGCACGGCCCGTACGTCCGATTCTGTGAATATAGCTTTCCACATCTTGAGGGATATCATAGTTGAACACATGAGTGACTCCTTCAACGTCAAGGCCACGAGCCGCCACGTCGGTCGCAATAAGAAGCTGAAGTTTCGCGTCTCTGAACTTCTTCATCACTCCCTCTCGTTTCGCTTGAGATAAGTCACCGTGCAGTTCGTCCACCAGGAATCCTTTCGCTTTCAGATCTCCCAGCAGCTTGCTGACCCTTCTTTTCGTTCGGCAGAAAATGATGCCTAAAAACGGCTGAACGTCATGAATCGTTTGACTGAGGGCATCTAATTTCTGACGATCCGTCGTTTCCACGATTTCCTGCTGGATTTCCTGTACAATCTTTTCTTTTTCGCGAATCTGTACATTATGCGGATTGTTCATATAGCGCTTGCCGATCTTTCGGATATCCTTTGACATCGTCGCAGAGAATAGCGCGGTTTGACGGGTAAACGGCGTCTCACGAATGATCGACTCGACTTCATCAAAAAAACCGATATGAAGCATTTGGTCCGCTTCATCCAGGACAAGGAACGATACGTTTGAAAAGTCCACAGTCTCCCGGCGAACGTGATCAAGTAAACGACCAGGTGTTCCAATTACGATATGAATCGCTTTATTCTTCAGTCGCTTTATCTGCTTCTCAACATCTTGGCCGCCGTACACAGCTAATACATTTATGTCATCTTCCGTAGAAGAAAGAATCTGATTCAACTCAGCCGTTACTTGAATCGCGAGCTCCCTCGTCGGAGTCACAATAAGAGATTGGATCTCATCTCTTGCTGGATCAATTTTGGCAAGCATAGGCAGGAGAAAAGCCATCGTTTTTCCCGTTCCTGTCTGTGCCTGTCCGATCACATCTTCACCATTTAATAACACAGGGATGGTTTCGCTCTGGATCGGTGTTGGTTCTGAAATCGATTGTTCTTTTAACGCATTGACGTACTTAGGTTCAATTCCTAAGGAAGTAAAATCATTCAATGGGGTCACCTCTTTGTTCCCATTATACCTTTAACTCTCTTTAGAAAATAGGGCACTATGTTATAATGGGAAAATCGTAAAATGAAATGAGGAATATGATGTTACCATTTGAAGATAAATTAACCATTATAGAAGAGTTTCCTGAGCTTACACGGAAGGACGTTTCACTGAATCGGGTGAATTTCCACTTTGAAGAAAGTCTCTATGAAAAGACGACAGTGGTGTACCACCTTCATCCGAATGGAAACGGTTTTGTTTATACGGGCAGTCTTCCCGATTTTGAAGCCAATAAAAAAGGACTCGTGAATATTCGTGATTTCTCGGGTGACGAACTGCGTAAAATCATCAGGGCTTCCATTGATCATTTGGCAACGGAAGAAGAAATCGTGCCTCCAGTGGAACAGATGTGGAAAGATGCAGAAGGGCATTCTCTCAAGTTGATAGAAGAAGATGACCGCTGGAATATTTATGCCGGTGATAACCTGGAAGACAGCTTTGGCGGGTACGATGAAGCTGCGCTGTATTTACGTGAGGAAGGGTTTCGCAGACGCTGATAAGAGGTCAATTTTCATATGGAATACTAGAAAAAATGGCCAAACTGTAAATTTGAATTCACTGAGGAGTGTTGATAAATGAAAGTATTAGCCCTTTTAGGAAGCACGCGAAAAAACGGCAACTCAGAATACCTCGCTAAAAAAATCATAGAAGGAACCGATCACACTGTCGTATCACTTGCGGACCTGCATATTGAACCAATCGAAGACTTAAGACATTCAGAAGGCGGATTCTCTCCTGTTGATGATGATTACGAAAAGCTTGTCCAATTAATAGAAGAGCATGACGTATTACTATTTGCTACACCTCTTTATTGGTACGGAATGAGTGGTCCCATGAAAAACTTCTTCGACCGCTGGAGTCAGTACCTGCGCGATGAGCGCTTTAACTTAAAAGAAGAGCTTACGAAGAAAAAAGCATATGTAGTGATAACCGGTGGAAGCTCTGCAAAGATTAAAGGCCTGCCCCTGGTACAGCAGTTCAATTACATTTTTGAATTCGTCAATATGGAATTTGCAGACTATATGATTGGTGCAGGAGTGAAGCCTGGAGAGATTGTGAATGACATAGCAGCACTTGAAAAGGCTGAGCGTTGGAATGCGTTATTTAAATGAGATGATCCCTTTTAAGGGGTCATCTTTTTTTGTTAATTCTACATTGATAAGGAAACTTCCCATGATTCTCCAATTTCCACAAAAAAAGATGACCAAAGTCATCCCTTCTCTCTACTATCCCTGCAGTCTTCCCAGTATCGTCGTCAATGTCTGATCCAATCTCTCCAACTCTTCCCCATCCATCTCTAATCCCTCGAGCAACCGAGTCGGAACACAAGCAGCTTTTTCTTTCATCGCTTCTCCTTTTTTTGTAAGAGAAATCACAACGCTCCGCTCATCTTCAACAGACCGGTGACGCTCGACGAGTCCGTTCGATTCCATTCTTTTCAGCATCGGAGTTAACGTGCCCGAGTCCAAGAACAATTTCCGACCCAATTCTTTTACAGATACCGTTCCATCTTCCCACAGCACTAACAATGCAAGGTATTGCGGATAAGTCACGCCGATTTCTTCAAGCAGTCCTCGATATAACTTGGTAATCTCCCGCTCTGCTGTATAAATCTTAAAACATATTTGATTCTCTAATAATAATGGATTTTTCATACATGCGAATTCCTTTCTTGAACAAACTAACCTGAGATCATCATACAAAAAAAGATATCAATTATCAAATTCAATTTTACACAACTTAATAGTTGACAACCAAAAACAAACCCGTTAATATTAATTTTGTAATATTAAATTGTGCACGATCAAAAAACCAAATGAGGAGTGAATGAAATGGAAGCATTATACACAGCAAAAGCAACAGCAACAGGTGGACGCGCAGGAAAAGTAACAAGCAGTGACGGAGTTCTGGATGTCGGATTGGCAATGCCTAAATCACTTGGAGGTTCTGGAGCTGAAGGAGCAACCAATCCTGAACAATTGTTCGCAGCTGGATATGCGGCTTGTTTCGATAGCGCTCTTAACCTAGTGGCACGTCAAGAAAAGAAAAAGATTGAATCGAAAGTGTCAGCTGAAGTTTCCCTTGGAAAAGATACAGATGGCGGATTCAAACTCGGCGTTGTGTTAGCAGTAGCAGTAAGTGGTGTTGAATTAGATGAAGCGAAGCAATTAGTTGAAAAAGCACACGGAGTTTGCCCATATTCTAAAGCAACGAGTGGCAATATCGATGTTGAATTAAATACAGAATTGTTATAAATAGTACGTGGATAGGCAGTTAACTGCCTATCCTTTTTTTATATAAACACGAACATTTGTTCTTGTTTTTACATAACGGTTTGGACTATAATAAAGATGTAATATAATTCATACGAACTGGAGTGGTGAAATGATGAAACATCAGGCTGCACCTTATTTTAGTTTTAGTGGCGAAGCGAAAGAGGCATTAGACTATTACAAAGAGGTGTTTGAAGGAGAAGTATTGGCGGTTCAAACTTTTGGCGAGGCCGATTACCCAAGTCCACCGGAAATCGCTGATCAAATCATGCATGCTCACTTTAAAAAAGGAGAGCTTTCCTTTATGATGTCAGATAGCTTTCCGGGTCACCAGCCAACGGTAGGGAACAATATCTCCCTTGTCCTTGAGCTTGAAAGTGAAGAGGACATCGATACTTATTATCACCGTTTAACTGAAAAAGGAACCGTGGTTATGGAACTTCAAGACACGTTCTGGGGCGCTAAATATGCAAAGGTGAAAGATCCTTATGGAATCATTTGGGACTTGAATTACACGAAAAAATAACTCATCGGCTACTGCATCTTCAACATACATAATCTATGCAGTAGCCGTTTTTCCACGTTTAAACTAATACATTTCGATTGAATTTCTTCCGACTGAAATATCTCAGTATCTTCATTTAAATAAATCCCACAATACTTATATGATGATTGAACCCACTAAGACCCTGCGTAAAAAATATATGTTTTATCCAAGACTGTAAAAGGGAATGGAATATGAACATCATTTAAATATCGATATTTATTGGGGGAACCAAAATGAATCTGCATAATGGCCGCTTATATTGGCCTACTACATTAAAAGATAAAAAAAGAAACTTTGATAAACATTATGATGTAGCCATTATAGGGGGAGGAATGTCCGGGGTACTATGTGCCTTTTCTCTAACCGAAGCGGGTTTGAACGTTGCAATCATTGAAAAACGGAGAATGGCTTCAGGAAGTTCGGCTGCTAACACTGGTTTACTGCAATTTTCCAACGATATCATGCTCCATGATCTGATTGATCAAATTGGAGAAGAAAAAGCTGTCCGCTTTTATAAGTTGTGTCTTGAAGCGATTGATAACCTTGAAAGAGTCGCTATGAATTTACCAGTGTCTCCAGAATTCATCCGGAGGAAGAGTATCTACTATGCGAGCTCTAACCGTCATCTATCAAAACTGAAAAAAGAATACAAAGTATTAAAGGAAAATGGCTTTCCAGTAGAATATTGGTCCAAGAAAGAAATCAAACAGCGCTTGCCTTTTTCAAAACCAGGAGCATTGATCACCCATGGAGATGCAGAAGTAAATCCATATCGATTTGTGAACGGAATGATTGACTATTTAAAGGCAGGTCAAAAGACAACAATCTTTGAAAACCTTGAAGCAGGGCGGGTAGAAGAGAATGCTGACGGTGTCAACATCCATACTTCTGAAGGTATTATTCAGGCATCTCACTTGGTTCATGCAACCGGCTACGAAACTACTCCGATCGATAAGAAAATAGGCACTGATATCAATCGATCTTATGCCATTGCCACTGAGCCCGTTGAAGGTTTATCCCAATGGCATGAACGTGCCCTTATCTGGGAGACGAAACGCCCCTATTTATATATGCGCACTACAGTGGATAATCGAATCATTGCAGGGGGCATGGATGAAGATCCTCCCGAGGCACCTCAGAATGAGAAACAAATTGTAAAAAGGGGAAAACAAATTGAGAAAGAGGTTCAAAAGCTATTTCCCGACCTGGACATCAAAATGGACTATGCATGGGGAGCAAGCTTCGGAGAATCGTTGGACAACCTCCCTTATATAGGAAAGCATCCTGAAAAAGAACGAACATATTACTTATTAGGCTACGGTGGAAACGGCACGGTATACAGTATGCTCGGATCTAACATCATCCGTGATCTCATCATAAACCGTCCAAACCCAGACGCAGACATCGTTAAATTAGACAGGTGAAAATAAGGGAAGGACCTTTAAAGGTCCTTCCCTCCCATCAAAAGATAGTGCTTATCTTGTTTTTGGATGTGTCCTTCTGTTATCAGTTCTTTCGTGAGGCTGGTCACCGTTTCTCTTGTAGAGCCAATGAAGCTTGCGATGTCCTGGTGGGTTAGGGGGACCGTTAATTTCATGAATCCCCCTTGTTTTTCTCCAAAGTTCTTCATGAGGTATGACATGAGGTAAAGGATTCGTTCTTTAACCGGTGCGTGCATGATGCGTTCGAGGAACATGTTTCGTTGTTTCATATGTTGATTGAAGGTGTAGAAGAGCTCTGCAAGAAAAGCAGGTTGGGACACGCTTAAGCTATCCAGTTGTTTAAGAGGGATGACTGTTAAGATCGTTTCATCGATAGCTTCTGCGTAAACTCCCTCGTCGTCTAAGCTGAAACGCGCTATATTACTGAAGAAATCTCCCTCCCCCAGCATGGTGAGGATGGTTTTCCGTCCATCCTCACTGTTCTTGTATAGCTTTATTTTCCCTGATTGAATCCTATACAGATTTTGACTAAGTGAAAAAGGTTGAAAGATCACTTCTTTTTTTGTGTAGTTTGCGAGCTTTCCCCGAAGATCACTGTTGGCTGATGCAGATCGTAAAGAGGTTGCTGCATTCAAGACGACTCCCCCTCCACTTTTTCAAAATGAGAAACGAACTCACCGTATCCTTGATTTTCCAACTCATCTTTCGGGACAAATCGAAGGGCTGCTGAATTCATGCAATATCTTAAACCTGTTGGCTCAGGACCATCATCGAACACATGGCCCAGATGGGAGTCTGCGTGTTTACTCCTTACCTCGGTCCGCACCATAAATAGTGTGCGATCTTCCACTTCCATAATGTTTTCTTTTACCAGGGGCTTCGTGAAGCTCGGCCATCCGGTTCCACTTTTATATTTATCTTTTGAACTGAAGAGAGGTTCCCCTGAAACGATATCCACATAGATCCCTTCTTCTTTGTTGTCCCAATATTCATTATCAAATGCTTTCTCGGTACCGTCTTCCCGGGTCACTTTGTATTGGATATCTGTAAGTCTTTCTTTCAATTCTTCTTCTGTGTAAGAAGGATAAAGGGGCTTTGTCTCAAGCTTGATGTTTCGGTCCTCTCCCCAAGCTTCATCAAGAAAGTCATCTCTTCCTGAGTTGTTTCGGTAAAACTTATAGCTTAATTCATTTTTCTTATAATAATCCTGATGGTACTCTTCTGCTTTGTAAAAGGTGGCAGCAGGTTGGATCTCTGTCACGATCTCTTCTTTAAAACGCCCTGTGTCTGCTAACTCCTGCTTTGATTGCTGTGCTATTTTCTCCTGTTCTTCACTATGAGTGAAGATACCACTCACGTATTGAGGCCCACGGTCGACGAATTGTCCACCATTATCAGTAGGATCGATTTGTCTCCAGAAAATCTTTAATAGTTGCTCATACGTGATCACTTTAGGATTATATTCAATTTGAACGGCTTCCACATGACCCGTCTGCTTCGTGGAAACTTCATCATAGGTCGGATTCTTTTCCTCGCCTCCTGTGTATCCTGAAATGACGGAATACACACCATCCAATTTTTCAAAAGGTGGCTCCATGCACCAGAAGCATCCTCCCGCAAAGGTCGCAACCGCATGTTCGTCATCCACCATAGCAGTCTTTACAGGTTCACTTCCCAAAGACTTCTGGGTCATGCTTGCATAAAGTTTAGGTCCGAAAAAAATCGCCAGACTCACTACCAGCATCAGACCGATTCCAATCATCACTTTTTTCATCATCTCTCCTCCTTACTCATTTCTAAAGGCAAGCGGAACCAAAAGGTGCTGCCCGACTCACCATCACTTTCGACTCCGATCTCTCCACCATGAAGTTCAACAATTTCTTTACTTATGGATAGCCCCAAACCAGATCCTCCTCCTGCTTTGTTACGGGACTTCTCTACCCGATAAAAACGCTGAAAAATCGATGCCTGTTCTTCAAGGGGAACACCCTTTCCTTCGTCTGTGACCGAAAAGTTCATCATCTCTCCATCCTTTACTGCTTTCATTTCAATTGACGTCTGATCAGGAGAAAAGGATAGGGCATTTTGTATGAAGTTCGTCATCACTCTTTTGATTTGAACAGGCATCAAAGGAACCAGAGGTAAATCTTCATCGTACTGTACAATCACTTCAACCTGCTTCTCTTGTAAAACCCTTTCGAACTGCTGAATGGTTTCGATCAGGAGTTTATCGATTGGTGTCGGATGCGGATTCCATGGCAGTTTCCTGTTTTCCAACTGTGAGAACTCCAGTACTTCTTCAATTAATAGACCCAGTTTTTCGGTTTCAGACAAAATGGTCTCGTAATATCTCTTCCGTGCTTCTGGATCTTCTATAATGTCATCGTTCAAAGCGGCAACAAAAGAATGGATCGATGATAACGGTGTTCTTAAATCATGTGAAACATTGGCGATCAGTTCACTTTTGAACTTCTCTGATTCCTTTAATTCGTCGAACATTGCTTCTATTCTAGTGGACATATGATTAAAGTTAGCAGCGAGCTCCCGAATTTCCTGAGGCCCTGCCTCTGTCACCTTCACATCAAAGTCACCCTTAGCCATCCGCTCTGCTTCATTGCTCATCTGCTTTACAGATTTTAACAAAGGCGATGTGATCATCAAATTGACGGCAAAGGATAGGATCCCCGCTCCAAGCGTAATAAGGGAAAGCAGGATGATGATATTGGTTGAGATAAACATCTGAACATACGAGATTGTGAGAAATACTAAGATTACGGAGAGCGAAATCGTGTTGGCCAAAATAAGGAGGGTTCTAATTTTCATAATGCTGCTGCCCCTCAAACTTATACCCTATTCCCCACACGGTTTTTATCCATTGAGGCTCAGAAGGATCGACCTCTATCTTTTCTCTTAACCTGCGAATATGAACATTGATCGTATTCGCATCACCTAGATATTCATACCCCCATAAGGTTTCGAGCAACTGGGATTTGGAGAACACCTGTGAAGGATGCTCTGCTAACAGGGTTAATAAATCGAATTCTTTCACGGTCATGTCAATTTCTCTCCCAGTAACGACCACTTTCCGTTTATCCCGATCAATGAGTAAGTCATTCCACTTAAGAATTTCCCTTTGAGCTTCCCGGTTTGGAGTGGAATAGGTCCTTCTTAATACGTTTTTAACACGAAGCAATAATTCCCGGGGACTGAATGGTTTGGTGACATAGTCATCCGCACCTATCGTCAACCCATAAATCCGATCCTTCTCCTGCCCCAATGCTGTCAGCATGATGATGGGTGTGTCGCTGTCTTCCCTTATCTTTTCAGCTGCCTGCCACCCATCCATTTCAGGCATCATAATATCCAGTATCACGATGTCCGGTTGGAACGTATTGTATCGTTCGATTGCCTCATATCCATTTGAGGCAGTACTCACTTCATACCCCTCCCTCATGAGATACCGTGAGCATACATCCACAATATTCTCTTCATCATCTACTAACAGCACTTTGTTTGCCATGGGTTACTCTCCTTTACATTGCCTTGCCTAACTCAGCACGGCCGAAATCCACATTAAATTGTTTACACCAAATCACAATTTCCATTCCTGATGATGCAGAATGACCTGCTGGAATCTCATAATTTTGATTGCCGATATTCCCCTTTAATTCCCCCAGTGAAATCCCTTCTTTTGTTTCCTGATCTTCTTCTACTAAGTAAACGTATAGATCCGGTCCATTGGTCACTTCAAAATTTTCCAATCGGATATTTTTTTCTGATATACTTACTTTTCCTTTTGCGACGTGATTTTCATCTGAGCCTTGAAAAATCCCGACTAATTCATCTACTTTCATTGTATCGTTTGTCATTTCGTCTGGCGAAGACGAATCGGTTTCTTTCATAGTATTCTCTTCTTCATTCATATTTGAGCCAGAAGACGATGAAACAGGGTCTTCATTCACCACCTTATCTAAAAATAACGGAGAAACCAGCCACCACCCCACTCCTAAAACTCCTACTACAACAATTCCAATCATCCATTTTTTCATTTGCTCATCCCCTCGTTATGATTAACGATAGTATAATAAACAAACCTTATGGATCCTTAACGAAAATCTTAAATAATTCTTAAATGTGATACTCTCTTCATTTTGGACAGTCGCAAGCTTATCTGAGATAGTAATAGATATCGAATGAAAAGGAGAAAATCCATGCTAATATCTATATGTTTGCTAGCCGCTTTGATCGTGATTGCCTTCCTGGTTATCCGGTTTTATCCTGCATTTGGTGAGAAGCCTTCCCTTCAACGTGTTCAGTCCTCTCCCCAGCATACAAAAGGCTCATTTAAAAATCCCATCCCAACTACTATGGATACCAGCTTTTCCACGTCTCTTACAATGATTCGGGATCTTATGAAAAGAAATGCCAACCGCAAACCTGATACCGATATTCCAGGAGTCGGATTTCCGTCCTATAAACATCCTCAATACGTTACGAATGTAACCTGGTTTGGGCACTCAGCATCGATGATTGAGATCGATGGAAAAAGACTACTTCTTGACCCCATGTTTGGTCGTGCGCCATCCCCGTTTCCTTGGATAGGCGGGAAGCGGTATAGCAAAGACCTTCCTTTTCAAATGGATGAACTCCCTTCTATTGATGCTGTGATCTTTTCACATGATCATTACGATCATCTGGATTATGGTACGATTCGAAGGCTTCGAGGCAAAGTAAATCAGTTCTTTGTTCCCATCGGAGTAGGGAGTCACCTTGAGAGATGGGGAATCCATTCTGATCACATTGTAGAGCTTGATTGGTGGGACGAGGTTGAATGGAATGGTCTTACTCTGGCGTGTACCCCGGCACGACATTTTTCCGGCAGAAGCTTACATGATCGTAATGCTACCTTATGGTGTTCATGGTGTATCATCGGAAACTCTTCCAGACTCTTTTTTAGCGGTGATAGTGGATACGGCCCTCATTTTAAAGAAATCGGCAGTGTATATGGACCATTCGATTTGTCCCTGATGGAATGTGGTCAATATGATCCCAGATGGGCACCGATACATATGTGTCCGGAAGAGACTGTACAAGCCCATCTTGATGTGAAAGGGAAGTGGCTACTGCCCATTCATTGGGGTGCTTTCACGTTATCTTTTCATGAATGGACAGATCCAATCATGAGAGTGACGAAAAGCGGCACAGAACAAGGGGTTCATGTTGTTACCCCTCGAATCGGAGAAACTTTTCCACTAGAAGGTGATTCCTACCCCTCTTCAATATGGTGGGAATGAACCAACCATCGTCTAGTTGTATACAATATCTAAGAACCTTAAAGTAGGCGATTATACTATGAGCAATGAACAAAAACTCACGTTCGGAGCATGGGTTGCGGCAATCGGGACGGTCCTTGCCGCTATTGGCAGTACCCCTATTAAAAGCATTCCAGAAGATACTTTACAGTCGTTCAATCTCGTAGGAAATGAACTACAGGCAACGGGAAATGCATTACAGGCAGATGCAATAGATGACTTCACCCTGACGAAAGCAGGAAATGAAATTCAAGCGATAGGTAACGTCACTGTTATAGCCGGCATACTGCTTAAGTTTAATGACACGACGAAGCGAGAGTTGAATATTAAGGGAAATCTTCTCCAGGCATTGGGTGGAGGGGCAGCTCTCGCCGATTCATTTAATGAAGAACATACGTTAGAAGAGCTTTATTCGATTTACGGCAATCTCCTCCAGATTATCGGTAACTCTCTACAGGCCATCTCAGACATCCTTGAGTTAAATGAAAGAGACAGCGGGAATATCAATGTAGTGGGGAGCTGGATCCAGGCAATCGGTTCGGTCATATCTGCTTTGGTGCAAACGAAGGAATCTTCCTCCTGAGTTTGTTATACATACTCCATATGTGAGAATGTATACAACCAGCTTAGCTGTGGATAACCATAGGTTTTTTTACAAAATCTCTCCAGATAGGTTAATGCCCAGTCCATTTCGAATCCGGGCGAATATTCATAACCTAGATAGAGAGGAGGTTTATGTTATGAATGACTTTCACACTGTAAATAATGAAAATTTTTTCAATTATCATGATGTACGACGCCCGATCGGACGAGTGGGATTTGGCAGGCCTGGGTTTGGTGGGTTTGGAAGAAGACCGTTTGGATTTGGATTCAACCCATTTTTAGGTGGCCTCGCCGGTGGACTGCTTGGAGCTGCACTATTGAGTCCATACTCATATGGATATGGATACGGATATCCTCCACCTTACTATGGTTATCCTCCTTACCCTTATTATTATTAATAAAATCATACAAAAAAGGAGCCAGCGCCACATTCAATGCGCTTAAGGCTCCTTTTTAAGATATTCCTTATATTTATCCATCAAGAGGGACAGACCTCATATTGAGGTCCGTCCCTCTTCTCTTACACGCTTAGATAAATCCGGTTGCCTGATGGGTCTTCGGCCAGGATTTTTCCGTTCTGTTCGCGGATGGTCGCTCCTATGGATTGAAGCTGTCGGATGATGGTGGTTCGTTTTTCTACGGTTGGGAAGTGAATAGTGAACCAGTTTAAACCGACACTGTTTTCAGCTGGTCCCGGAGCTCCTGCCCCATTCCAGGTGTTCAGTCCAATATGGTGATGATATCCACCCGTTGAAATAAAAAGTGCCTGACTTCCAAATCGGCTGACTACATCGAAACCAAGTCCCTTCCCGTAAAATTCCTCCGTTGATTTCAAATCAGAAACATGCAAATGGATATGACCCATGACCGTACCGGCAGGAAGTCCTTCCCACGGTTGTCCCATTGCCTCAGCCAATATCCCCCTTGCATCGATTGGATCAACGGCCATCTTTACCTGATCGCCATTCCATGTCCATTCCGATGAAGGACGGTCCCTGTAGATCTCGATCCCATTTCCATCCGGATCAGATAAATACAGAGCTTCACTGACCAGATGATCAGAAGAGCCCAGTTGAATATTAAGCTTTATTAGATGATCTATTATTTTCCCAAGCTCTGTTCTATTCGGCAACAACAGGGCAAAATGGTACAACCCTGTCGTTCTCGGCTCCTTAGGTGTAACATTTACCGGTTGTTCCAGAGATAGTAATGGGTGGATTCCATCTGCCGTCAGAGTCGCTCTATTTTCTGTTTGTTCCATCACTTTAAATCCGACTACCTCTTGGTAAAAGGAAAGAGATCGCTCTAAATTCTCAACTTTAATATTTACTTCCCCAACGAATGTATGTGGTTCTTTATGAAAGTTCATCTTTATCTCCCCTTTTGTTTGCTTTCAATTTATTTTATTATTAAATTAAGTTACTTTATGTAACTTATATTATTTTAATAACTTAATTTCGTCAAGTAATTAAATTACTAATATGGTGATCATGTGGTATACTAGTAACAAAGAAGGAGGCATTGACAGAATGAATCAGTCAGAAATTTGTCCAAGGTTCGAGAAAGCCATCAGCATCTTAAGTCAACGATGGACAGCACTCATCATTTATCAATTGCTTTCCGGACCACAACGAAACTGTACCATCAAAGACGCAATAGGCATCAGCGGCAGGCTTCTTTCCGAGCGACTGAAGGACCTTGAAGAAGAAGGCATCGTACAGAGGGACGTCTATCCGGAAACACCCGTGCGTATTGAATATTCACTAACTAAAAAAGGGTATTCTTTAGAGCCCTTAATGAAAGATATAGAAAAGTGGTCCCAGGAGTGGATTGAGAAGGAATGAAAACTCGTCAGATTGTTGACGGGTTTTTTTGTTTGTGTTTTCGGGTCGGACTTTCATCGGATGATAGGATGTATTGTGTTCCTTTTTTGGTGCCTGTTGTGGGGAGCTTTAGGGATTGGAGGAGTCTTTTTGCAACATGAGAGGAATTGATTTTTAAAAATTTTCTTAGTTCCGCATTACTTATGGTAAGTCCTATCAAAAGTTCATAGTCCTTAATGGCTTGGATATGAGCATTATTATTATCAGCGAACTGCCTTTTCTTCCAGATAACTACATCAATCCCAACCAAAAAAATCATTCCCATTCCCCTCCTGCCATAGTATATTTAGAGAAGCGAAATAAATCGACTGCGAGGGACGGACCTATATGTGGAAAAATAAAAATGTATGGATATTGTTGATAGGTGAATTTATAGCAGGTCTCGGATTATGGTTGGGGATCATCGGTAATCTGGAGTTCATGCAGGAAAAGGTGCCTTCCGATTTTCTGAAATCGGTGATTCTCGCTTCCGGACTGCTTGCGGGACTTGCTGTTGGACCTTTAGCCGGCAGAATAACAGATCAGGCAAATAAAAAGACAGTGATGCTCATCTCAGGCTTCACCAGGGCATTAAGTGTTATTTTCATGTTGATTGCGATTGATACCGGCTCGGTGCTATGGATGGTCGTTTTCTTAGTGAGCATTCAAATCTCTGCTGCCTTCTATTTTCCTGCTCTGCAAGCTGCCATTCCGATGGTGGTGAAAGAGAAGGATTTACTGCAAATGAATGGGGTCCACATGAATGTTGCCACGCTCTCAAGGATCCTTGGAACTGCGTTAGCAGGCGTCCTATTAGTGATCATATCTTTAACGATGGTATACGTTCTCTCATTAGTGGCGTATCTGGCACTATTTGTGATGACCTGGTTCTTATCAATTGAAGAAACGGCGACCTCCTCTCACCAAGGTCAAAAACCAAAAGGGGCAAGCTTCAATGAAGTATTTCCTGTCATAAAAGGGCTTCCGATCGTATTTATGACTCTTGTGATGACGCTGATCCCACTACTATTTATCGGCGGGTTCAACTTAATGGTCATCAACATCAGCGAGCTTCAGGAGAGCTCATCGATTAAAGGTTGGATCTATACCGCCGAAGGGATTGCCTTTATGACAGGTGCTTTTGCCGTCAAGAAACTGGGTGAAAAAATGTCACCCTATAAAATATTATTCTTTTTTAGCTTCATCATTGGGATTGCGCAAATGATTCTTTATTTTGCAACCAGTCCGTTCTTGTCGGTGCTTGCGTTTACAGTGTTTGGATTTGCAGTGGGATGTTTCTTCCCAACTGCTGCCACGATTTTTCAGACTCGAATACCGAAAGAATTTCACGGCCGTTTCTTCTCGTTCCGTAATATGCTCGACAGACTGATTTTCCAGATTGTGCTCCTTCTCACAGGATTGCTGCTGGATCTCGTCGGGCTCCAAATCATGACGGTATTATTCGGATGTCTGTCCCTTATGATGACAGGACTGTTCTATTCAAAATACCGACAGCTCAAAACGACCACATTATCTGAACAGGCAAGTTGATCAGCTCACTTTTGTGAGCTTTTTTTGTATATGAATGAGAATTATTATCAATACTATTTAAAAAGAAGACAACCACGCCTATGGTTGCCTTCTCTTCCATTACATACCAGCTTTGAATGTATTACAATCCGCTTCTTCGTTGTTGTGTGCTCTGCTATGGCTGAACAACTACTTATCAACATCAGAAGAGTTGAGCATTGTTTATCAAACGCTTAAAAACTAAAAGAATCTTTGGACAATAACGCCCACTCAGAAGCAATCCTTCACTCGGATCAGGGTGTTCACTATACACACCCTGAATTTCATAAGAGGGGCAAAAACTTGGGATTAATCAATCTATGTCCCATAATGGAAACTGTTGGGATAATGCATCTATGGATTATTCTTTGGACATATGAAAGACATTTGGATGCCACTAGTTGTAGAACACTAGATATATTACAAATTAAAGTAGAAGATTACGTGGAGTACTACAATTCCTCAAGGTATCAATGGGGATTAAATAGAATGACCCCAGAACAATTCCGGGGTCACCTCTTAGCAGTTTAGGTCATTTATTTTACTGTCTATTTTAAGGGTACAGTTCAGATGGCTTATTTATATATTCTTTATATCTCTTCCTTAATTCAATAAATTTACAACCCCATTTATAACAGAACTATCAATACCTCCGCCAATCTGATAAACATCATTTGCTCGTTTTCCTTTTAAAGCATTGAATTGTGATGTGTCAAGTTTACTTGACACTAATAATACCGGTACATTGTATTTAGAAGCCAGTGGCCCTGCTGCCAAAGCATCCACCAATTTATCTGTATTAGAGTGAGCTACCATGATTGTTCGCAATTCTTCTTGCTTATAAAACGTCTGTATTACTTTTGCATTGGTTTCCTGGCGATTTACACCGCTTAGACGATTGTCTAATACATTTTTGCCTGTAATATCGTTCATATCATCCAGGATGGCTGGGGATACGACCCCTTTACCGCCGATAAAATAAGCATTTTCTAATGCTTCACCTTTTAACCATGTATAGGTTTTTGAAGGTACAGCATTTTTCTCAGTTAAAATAATCGGCTGTTTTGCTTTTCCAGATTGAGCTGCAATGGATAAAGCATCCGGTTCTCCGTGTCCATATGCCATATATACTATTTGGGTATCGATTAGCTTATCAAGCTCCTGGGCAATAAGAAGTGAAGTTTCATATCGAGTCTTCCCGCCAATTCGATTTACCTGATATCCTTTAGCAGTGAGACTACTCTTTAGTTGTTCTGAAATAACACCCGATCCGCCAATGAAAACAATCTTCTTCGCTTGAAGCCGCTCGATTTCAGCAAGAGTCTCCTCCGGCAAAGAGTTTTTGGTTGTTAACAGGATAGGAGCATCCTTCGCTGACGCTAGTGGTGTAGCCGTTAGTCCATCTGCAATGCCCAATCCATTTACTAAAAACACTGTATCAGATTTGTCCCAGCCAGCTTTGGATATTTCCACAGCGGTTGTATAGCGCGTTTTTCCAACTAGCTTTTGGATTTGAGGTTTTTGATCAGAAGTATCTCCTTTAATAATTGAAACAGTTTTCCATGTAATATTTCCTGATAAGTCTGTTACTTTAAATTCAAAATCATTCCTACCTTCAACTAATTTTAGCGTCATTTTATGCTCGTAATTTAAATGTCTTTGCTCATACGGTTGTTCAAAACCTCTACTAGCTTCTTCGCTTCCATTCACTGTTAAACGGAAGGCATCAAAGTTGTCAGAAATAGATACCGTTACTTCTGGATCCTCACCATCTTTTGCAACAATATTATTCTCTGGTAAACCTGTAATTGTAAGGTCAGCCTTTTGAGTATCGATATAGATTCTTCGAAGGAATTCAATTTTATTTCCAACTACATCTTCGCCTTCAAAGAACACTTCATGAACACCGTCTTCACTAAAGGTGATCTGCGTGGAGAAATTATAACGCTTTAAGTCTGGGTCATATATTAATTCCAGATTCTTTACTGGACCACCAACAAGTTTGTCACTTCTGACTTTTAAATGTTTTACTAATGAATCGTCCGTTACGTATCCTGTTAAAGGTTTTGAACGGGTCCTATACTGACCGTTTGGTGCTGGTGAATCCGAAAAAATATATGGAATCGTATTATCAGGAGCATATACATTAAATTCAGATCTATTTCCTGCATTGTCATATACAACAATCCGAATATTGTCCAAGATGTTAAACTTTGTTAAATCAACCTCGAACTCTGTTTTTCCTTTAGGTGGAATGATCCAATCTATCATCTCTGTTTTATCGTCACGATTATAAATCAAGATCTCATCAATACCACTGCCTTTGCTATCCTGAGCATTAAGATAGAGCTTTTTCTTACTGTAAGCAACATTTGAGATAACGGGTTCAGTGGTATCAACAGATACAGGGAATTTTACTACTTGTTGTGACTCACCAGGGTTGTCCACTTGTGTTTTGATGGTATAGTAATATAAACCCTCTGGAACTAACTTATTATTTACCTTTCCATCCCATCTAGTATAAGTAGGTTCAAATGTATAAGTGGAGTCATTCTTACGTTGCTCCTTATCTGTTCCTAACTTACGGAGTGTATTCCCATTTGCATCTGTAATGCTATATTCAACCGTTTTACTATTTCTTAAAAATTGAAGTATAGGTGCAATTGATTCCTTTCGATTATCTCCATTTGGAGAAATCGCTAATTTTTCTATACTGTATTCATTTGTTAAGTAATTTTTACCCGTAAATACATTTTTGTGATCAACAAAGCCCGAATAACCGTAGTATGAAAGGGAAGGATCAAACCTTGTAGCGTCAAGCACTGGAGGTGCATTCCAATCACCTTTAAAACCTACATAAGGTACAGAAATATCCGGAAGTGCGGCATCCTGAGATTCATTTTTCAGAGTGATAAATCCTTCTACAAAATAACCATTTTTCATTGCTGCTTCTAACTCAGCTTTAGCATTTGTTAGGTCAATTCTTATTGTAAAATCTTTTGATTGACCTGGAAATAATGTTAGAGTCGGTGAATCAGTTCTAACAGCGGCTTTAGAAATCACCTGCGATTTCAGGGCGTTTCTTCCATCTGAAATGGCATCTGTTAAAACGGATGTGTCCACATTGTACGTCACATCTTTATCGCTAAAGTTGGTTGCCGTTAACGTCATTTCAAATTTGTCTTTATTGATTTCTTTCAATTCAACTTTTGCATCATTTGTGCCTTTTCGCACAACGTAAACAGGTGCATTAATTGCTGCATGTAGCTGCATAATGCCAGCACCTTGTCTACGTGGAGAGTAAAAATTATTATTGTTATCTGGATCTTGAACTGGTTTAGCTGTATTCATCAGGAGCGTTTTAACTCTTTTTACTTTATCCGCGCCCTGTAATTTCGGGAATAATTCTTGAACTTTTTGAAGTACTAATGCAGCTCCCCCTGACACATGAGGTGCAGCCATTGAAGTTCCACTCATTAGTCCATACTTTCCGTCATTTAAGGTTGAGTAAATTTGTCCCCCTGGTGCAGTGATTTCAGGCTTTAATTCCAAGCTAGGAGTCACACCCCAAGAAGTTGAAGTTGACATTCTACCTGCAGCGCTATTTACAACCGACGTTTCATCACCAGTAAATGTAACCTTCCCTGTACCACCTGCAGCTTTTATTTTCTCCTCAAGAGTATTCCCTTCACTAATTCCTATAGAAACAAGCGGGATTTTTGGGTTTGTTAATTTCATGCTTACATAGTCTCCATGGGAAACATGTCCTCTGACGATAACCCCGGCAGCACCATATTCTTGAGCATAATATCGAATAGTATCATAGGCTATAATACTTGAAGACCTCACTGCATAAACAATTTTACCTTTTACATCTTTACCCTCATATTCATGATACGTCCCACTACCAACATAGACTACATCAAGTTCCTTATCAGTACTAAATACCTCCAATGGATCTGGAGAAGATTGTTTCTTAAACGGAATTGGAAGCGTTTCGTCTCCAATTTTCACATTCATTTGGTCTAAATGAATAAAGTTATTTTCAATATTTGCTACTGAAATAGAGTTAGTTGCCACACTGGGAGACCCAACTAGACCAATATCAGGGTTAGATGCTAATGGATTAGGACCTCCACTACCGATCCGATCAGAGTTTCCAGCAGAAATCACCATTAATACTCCACTGTTAACAGCTCTTTCAATTGCTTGTTGCTCCAAATTATCAGGAGCAACAAATCCAGCGCTTGCACCTAAGCTCATATTCAAAACATCCGCACCTAACTTAATCCCATCGTCTATCGCTTTTACATAAATGTCGCCCCAAGTAGTAGGCATAACAGGATCGTTACTGAATACTTTTAGTGCTAATAACTGTGCTTCTGGAGCAACACCTTTAATGCCGTTTCCACTTTCGTCACCATTTGCTCCAACAGTTCCAGCAACGTGCATCCCGTGCATCGAGGCATCTGGACCAAGATCACGAACTTCTTGATTTTTATCTGCATAGTTATAGCCATACGGAACTTTTAAACTATGATATTGTCCAGGTAGGCTATTTTCTGAGATTATTGAATCCGTTTTTTCCTTAGTAAGTTTATGCTTAGGATCCGGGCTTAGTGTCATATCTGGATGAGAGGGATCAACTCCTGTGTCAATGACACCAACAACCATTCCTTTTCCATCATAACCAGTATTCCACGTTTGAATGGCTTGGACCATTTTTTTACTAGTCTCCATATTTGGTTTTTCTTTCGGTCTTTCATATTCATTTACTAGATTGACAGATTCTACATTAGGTAAACTCTCAAGATCATCAATCTGACCATACTCGATTTCTCCACTGACACCGTTAACAACTGTTGTAAATTTGTTTTCAACTTTAAAATCGATTTTCTCTTCTTTAACATCTGTTATAAACTCTTTTTGTTCATCTTGAACTTCTGATTGCAACTCTACTTTTTTTGTTTCTGATAAATCTTTATATTTTATACCTTTTTCAATAGAATAGGAGATTGCTGGTTCTCCTTCTAATTCAACGATAACACGAACTTTCTCATTTTCTTTTAGTTCTGTTGGTATAACTTCACTCTCTTGAACTGATCGGTCTCGCCTAATCAGTTCATCAGGTTTAACCGATTCAATATTTGCAGTTCCTACACTTGTAGCTCCTACAAAAGTCGATGAACCTGAAATGGTTAATAATGATACCATCCCTATGGCTAAGAACTTTTTCAATTTTTGACGTTTTTTCAATCGACTCTCCCTTTCTCTCTATTTTTTTTAAAAACAAAATGTCCCCCCTACCCTATGTTTCAGAATACTAGTAATAAACTCTTCCTTTCTTAAGATTTTGAAAATTATATTCAATATCATATTACGCTTTACTATTAGTAGCTATCGGGGTTTTATCTATGACTTTTGGGGTATGTTTTTTTCTTCCCCCTAGTAAGGTAGCTTAAGTTTATAGTTATCTCACTACTTTAGAACTAAATACCCATAATCGAGATGGGGTTTTCACTCTCTTTTTTTTGCCTTATTTCTACTCTTTTCAACAAATTCCCATAAAAATACTTACACTTTTTTTGCAAAACAACTCGCTAGGTTTTACCCTTGGGAAAATAGTAATCATTTCGATTATCAGGCACACAGGAAAAAATGAAAAGTAGATAAACTGTACAATCTATAAGTAGGAAAAGTTCAGCACAAAGTGACAATCTGACCATTACACTATCTACCAATAAGATGACATAAACTAAGAGTATTTCATGCTTCGATACTTTCTATTATTCTTCGAAAAAAAATGCTTATTATGTCGTTTTTAGACCATTGCTAGAATTCTACATGGACCCGAATCTGCTTATTAATAGGGCCGGTTCGTTTGATACATCCAAGTCGTTACTCTCCATCCAGTACGCCACTAATTCTTTTGCTCTTTTTCATCTGATAAATAGCCTGGGCGTGTGACTCCAACACTTTACAAAAGGCAAACTTTTGAAAGCTCATCCAGCCTATGCTAATCTTTCACCGTTAACACCAGAATGAGTAAGCTTTTCGTTATAATCTTTACAAGCTGATATTATGCAGGTTTCTTTCCATTGCTTCATTACCTCTCTTTTTGATTTTTTTGACAGGCTTGATCCCATTAACACTGTGAAATTGCTAAAATGTTGATATCATGCGAAGACCGTACACATAGATATGTGACAGATATATTTGAAACAGGAAAAAATACGTTA
Source organism: Rossellomorea sp. ABR4_004 (assembly GCF_056159585.1). NCBI lineage: Bacteria > Bacillati > Bacillota > Bacilli > Caryophanales > Bacillaceae > Rossellomorea > Rossellomorea sp. ABR4_004. The sequence goes on from NZ_JBSWVM010000001.1 coordinate 1,612,636, forward strand.
GAAAAAAATCGGCTATCAGCACGAAATCAAGCTGAAACAGGACTTTTCTCAAAATAAACAAGAAATGCCTAGCAGATAAACATCTGCCAGGCCCCAAACCATTAAATAATTCCTTTTTAAAAGGTTCCGAAGAACACAAAGATTACCACAATAATACTTCTCCAACCCGCTTGTAAAAGTTCGGCCCAGATTTTTTTCGATTGATACCAGTAAAAAACACTCCAGGACACATGTCAAGGCGACCTCTGTTTTGCATTAAGGCTGAAAAGCTTCTCAGCTGGTTCATATTCCTTATATGAGAAATAATGAATGTTCATATCTCCTATAAAATAGGTGATAAGTAGGCTAGTTCCATACTAATAGCTCACTATTGTGAGCATTTTTTGTATAAGAATGAGAATTATTATCAATACTATATAAAAAGAAGACAACCACGCCTATGGTTGCCTTCTCTTCCATTACATACCAGGGTCGAATGTTTTACAATCAGTTTCTTCACTGTTGTGGGCTTTGTTTCCCTTATGACTGACAACGAAAATCTGGTCTGCGGAGCACTTCTTGCCTTCACGGTTGTATTTGCAGTTGCTTACTTCACATAATACGTCTTGTGCCATTTTCAAACACCTCCCTTATTATCTTTAGAGTGTACTATTTCACCCTGTTTCATACCTGATTCTTGGGGAGTAATCATCATATATCTGAAGCTTTCACCATATAATCAAAGAGATATGTTTGATATGAAGGGAGAATCTTCAGTATGGAGCAAAGACGTCTGTATCATGTTCAAAATCTTGCATTTGAAATCATGGATCAAATGAATTCTGATAATGAATTGAAGAAGACAGATCATTTAAAGCATGTGATCGATCATTTATCCCGCGCAATTGGGAGTCTTACAGATCCATCAGGGACTTTCTCTATTGATTATGTTGAAGAAAAAGTTGCCACCGCCCATTATATATTGTTTAAAAACGAGAAGAAAGTTGCCCGAATAAATTTTGATAAACAATCAGCATCCACTTTAATTGAATGAGAAAGAGGACTTACCGAAATACGGTAAGTCCTCTTCTTCTTTTAATGCTTTTTTTGAAAAAGAAATTCTATTTCATTATTGGCACATACCTCCACAAAAGGACAGCTCAAACATACTTCCCCATTCGGTTTGGTACTGGATGATAGAGGTGCAGACAGCATATCTTTTAATTTCTCTATGTAATGCAATCCTTTCTTCATTTCTGTCGGTGACGGGGAATGGACGAATTCTTCTCCATTTAACAAGGAAACGATTCTGATCGACGAAGGAAGTCTTCCAAAGGATCGTTCACAGAAAACCACTGTCAAATAATAATACAAGGTGATCATTTCGTGATTGGTATCGACAAGATACTTGGTGACTGTGAACGATTCTTGTTCCCATTCTGCCACTTCTATCGTGAGGGATAAGTGAGTTTCAAGCTCTTCGAAGTATTGTCGAAACTTTTCATTTATAAAAAGAGGCGGTAATGTCCCATAGTTCTGCGTTAAATCCTGCATTAAGTAATCCGTCACTTTTGCCACCACTAAGTAATAATCAATCTTCGAATCAAAGATGTTTGTTTTAATCGAGGTAAGGTGCTTCTCGATGAGTTCAAGTGCTTTGATGGGAGTCCTCATTTTGACGGGAAGCATAAAGAAGTCCTTCACTACTTGGTTCACAATGAACTGCATAACTTTCTTCCATTCAACTTTACTTGCTTCTTCACGCTGGATGTAGTGATAGTAAAACTTGTGGGGACAATTGATGAATTCTTTTAAATGTATATCCGATAATGTTTTAATCGAAAGTGAATAGTTCACGAATGCCTCTCCTTTCTCTAGCCCTCTTGTTTACTGAACAAGAGCTCACTAGCAAATGTGCGCCCAAATTCTTTGCACGCCTCCTCATCTTCATCCTCTGGTGTTAATTCCACTTTCAAACCATCATGAATCAAACGGGCTCCTCTTTCTTGCAATTTCTCATTTAATAAATCCACCGCTGCCCCGTACTTAGGATAAAAAGAGTCACAGGAACCGAAGCTTGCGGCAATCTTAGACGTTAAATCCACTTCGTCCATGTCATCGTAAAAACCCTCAAACTCATATGGAAGCTCTCCATCCCCCCAGGTATATGCCCCTAACAGGATTCCTGCGTATTCTTCAAGGACCTGAACATTTGGACAGTCATTTATATCAATTACATCGATTTCAGCTCCGGCTTCCTTCACACCTGTCTCGATGGCCGTCGCCATTTCTTCTGTATTTCCACTCATGCTTGCATAGATCATTATAATTTTATTGGTCATGATAAACCTCCACTGCATACCTAATTGATAATAATTATCATTATCATTATAAGTAAACCATACAAACTTTCCTTCCATTTGTCAACTATTAATTGAAAATTATTCTCAATTAGAATGTAAATAAAAAGCACCCCTGTCTTGAGATGTGCTAACTTACATATTCGTTTACAATTCCAATACGCCCGCTTTCTGATTTTCATCATGCTTCCCACGATTGGTTACTACTTTATAAACCACGATCGTGACGAAGATCATTCCACTGCAAATGATGTACAAAGCGGAAAATCCAAACTGGGATGAAACGACTCCCAATACAAATGATCCAACGGCAATGCCAAGGTCATAAAAAATATAAAACGTAGCGGTCGCATGCCCTGTTCTCCTCTTAGGGGCAGCCTGAATGGACATGGTTTGAAAACTCGGAAGCAATGCACCGTAACCAAGTCCGATAAGCGTTCCTGCAACCAATAATAAAAGGACTGAATGAGTGACACTCAAAAGAATCAAACCGATGGCAAAAATAATAAGGGACGGATAGATGACCGCGTTTGGTCCTGACCTGTCATATAAGCGACCTGTATAAGGTCGCGAAAACAGCATAGCAGCTGCAAAGACGACAAAGAATAAGCTGACGGATTCGAATAGACCGACAGATTTGGCATAGACGGATATAAACGACATGATCCCGGAGTAAGCGAAGGAGGTTAAAAATCCTACCAGGGAAATGGGAATCGCTTTAACTTCTATCAAGTCCTTAAACGTTAATCGTCCAGACCCTTTCGTCTCCTCCCTGTCTCCCTCCGAAACTTGAATGCCGAATGAACAAAGGAATCCAATGACGATTACAAAGGCAAGACCCAAAAACAATGCTGAATAAGGGATCCATTGAATAAGTGCTAACGAAATAAACGGTCCGACTACCACGGCTAAGTTCATTGACATGGCAAAATAACCAAGACCTTCCCCTTTCCTGTGGGGAGGGATCATGTCTGCGGCAATCGCAACTAAAACCGTTGTGCCAATACTAAACCATATGCCGTGAAAAAAACGAAGCCCCATTAAAAGATAATAATCATTCACCCAGAAGTAAATGAATGATGAAATCCCAAAAAACATGACACTAATGATCAGCGTCTTTTTCTTTCCAAACAGCTCAATGATCTTCCCGGAGAAAGGTCGAACAATGATGGCCGAAAGTAAAAAAATCGTTGTAACGAGACCTGCCTCCCCTTCCGTTCCGTGAAGCTCATCGATCACATAAAGTGGCAGGACGGTTAACAACGAATAGAAAACTAAAAAGATAAAAAAATTATTCACTAATGCCATGAAAAATGGCCGTGTCCATATAGTTGTTTGATTGGAATGACTCATAGAATTCTCCTTCATTCAAATAGTTGTCATACTAATTATATCTACAACATGTATATTTGTAAATATAGTTGTTACAACAACTATATAGAATTACTTTTATCGAACCTCTCATATCATCCTGAATTTCATGTATGATAAAGAAAAGAAAATGAATGTAGTAGGTGAAAAATAATGACGATGTCCCGTGATGAATCCATTGGTTTGTATACGAGCCATACAGTAAAGAATATTATTCGATTCCTTACTTTTCATCTGAAGGAATTTGATGTGACACCCGAGCAATGGACGGTGTTGAAGCGATTAGCGGAGCAGGATGGAATTAGTCAAAAAGAACTTGCGATGAAATCAGAAAAAGACCAGCCGACCGTAACGAGGATCTTAGACATTTTGGAACGGAAGGAATTGATTTACAAACAAAGAAACCTTGATGATAAAAGATCATTTCTCATTTTCATATCGAAAAAAGGAATGGCTACCAAGGATGAACTGTCTCCTTTTATAGAAGGATTATATGAAGAGACGATCCTTAAAGGGATTTCAGAGGAGGACTTAGAAGTATATAAGAGTGTTCTTGCTCAAATGAATGAGAACATTACTGGAAAATAGCGTAGCAATAGGAGGTTGGACATGAAACAAATACCGATTGCCCTGCAAATGTATACATTGCGCAACGAAACGGAAAAAGATTTTACAGGCACCCTTCAAAAAGTAGCCCGGTTAGGATATGCCGGTGTGGAAATTGCCGGCTATGGAGGATTATCCCCGAAAGAGCTTAAGGGCACACTCGATAGTCTGAATCTTCGTGCCGCTTCAAGTCATATTCCTCTATCTGAATTAAGAACCGATGTCGACAAAGTGATTCATGATCAACTGGAGCTTGGAAGCCGCTACATTGTTTGTCCGTATCTTTCACCTGAAGAAAGAACAGAGAAGCACTATATTCAATTGATTGATGATTTAAATTCATTTGGGGAAAAATGTTTCAACGAAGGAGTCACCCTTTGCTATCACAATCACGAATTCGAATTGACGACCTTATCAAACGGGAAACCGGCACTGGAAATGATTCTGAATGAAACGAACCCTCACTGGGTGAAAGCAGAGTTCGATATTTACTGGCTGACCTTTGCAGGAGAAGAACCGGTCGAATGGCTGAAACGATATCAGGGACGAACCCCCCTTGTACATTTGAAAGACATGACGACGGATGGGGAAAGATTTTTTGCCGAACTGGGAACGGGCGGTGTTGATCTCACTTCTGTTCTCGACTATGGTATTCACAGTGATGTGGATTGGTGGATCGTCGAGCAGGATGAGTCCAGGGTCTCCCCTATTGAAAGCGTCCGGATGAGTTTAGATTATTTACGTCAGAACAAAATATAATGGAAAAAGGAGAGCCTGACAAAACAGGCTCTCCTTTTTCATCACCATTATTTTAATTTGGCCACGATCTTTCCTTTTACATGGCGTTCTGATAAACGTATCAGTGCGTCAGGAACTTCTTCCAATCTCACTACTTCTGTTAACATTGTGTCTATTTTCCCTTCCTCTACTAAGGAAAGCATTTGGTCTCCTATTACAGCATAATCCTTTTGGGCAACCATGTCATTCGATTGATGGGCAGATCCCAGGGCGATTTCATGATAGGATACAACCTTTGTGAATGGTTTAACTTTTGTAAAATCAGGAGCTCCCGCAATGTAAACCATGTGACCCATATACGCCAGTGCCTCTAATGAGTCTGTAGCACTTTGTCTACTCACCGCATCTACAACGGCGTCCACTCCACGTCCATTTGTTATTTCCATCACTCTTGCATTCACGTCTTCTTCTCGATAGTCGATTACGTAATCTGCGCCAAGTGATTTTACATAATCATGATTATGGGAGGAAGCAGTGGAAATTACTGATTTGCCAGCAAGCTTGGCAAGCTGGACACCAAATCCTCCGACACCGCCTGCTCCCCCATGAATCAGGATCGTGTCGATCTTGTCCAACGGCAGTTTACGGTGAAGCCCCTGATAGGCTGTATATCCCGCTGTTGGAAGGGCAGCAGCGTCTTCAAATGAAACTTGTTCAGGAATACGGGAAACGGTATGAGCATTAATAACCGCATATTCTGCATAGCCACCTTTTTTGGTGAAGTCTCCATGGTAAACGACACGATCACCTTTCTTCCAACCGTTCACTCCCTCCCCTGCCTCTACAACCACTCCTGCCACATCAAGACCGAGAATATGCGGATAAGACCAGACTGGCATTCCGTTGGTTGCTGTTTTATAATCAACCGGGTTCAAACCGACAGCATGGACTTCAACAAGCAATTCCCCTTTTTGTGGTGAAGGTGTCTCCATGTCCTCAACCTTCATGTCCTTCCATAATCCTTTATCTTTTAAAAGCAGTGCTTTCATATACATTCATCTCCTTGGAGAGTATTTTAATGATTTTCTTCTCGTGGTATATAATATATACTGTAAGGAAAAACCACAAGTAGGCACTATTTAGTATCCTAGTTACCGTTTAGGAACCTGGGAAGTATCTCAGTAAGTTAAATGATCCAACTTCCGCCTATTCAAGGAGGTACTATGAAACAACTTAATCAGGAATACCAATGCGCCATCGATCTGGTCATCGACGTCATCGGAGGGAAATGGAAGGTACTCATTCTTTGGAATTTAAATGAAGAAGTCAAGAGGTTTAATGAGCTAAAGCGCTCCATGCCAAATATCTCGCAAAAAATGCTCACGCAGCAGCTTCGGGAGCTGGAGGAACATGGACTGGTCGCCCGTAAGGTGTATCAGGAAGTTCCTCCACGTGTTGAATATTCTACGACAGAAATGGGGAAAAAACTGCAAACGACCCTTTTTGAAATGTGTAAATGGGGCGATGAGTATGCAAAGCAAAAAGGCATTGCGATGAATCGCTGTTGGACTTCATATGATTTCATGGAGAATTGATGAAAAGGACTTGCCAAATTTGGTTAAGTCCTTTTTTGTGACTAATGGGAAAGTATATGCCGAAGGGCTTTTTCCACCGTTTCATATTTAAACTGGTACCCCTCTTCTTCCAATCTTTTCGGAACGACCCACCTGCTTTTTAGTACCAATTCGGGTTCCGTTTTAATAAAGAAAGCACCAATTTCTAGCATCCTCTTTGAGGTCGACAGCCCTGCTTTCTTATTCATGACAGTACGCAAGTGTTCCATAAACTCTCGATTGGTGACAGGATCTGGAGAAGAGCAATTGAATACACCACTTAACCCCTTCTTGTCTTTGAGAAATAAAATGATCCTGAACAAGTCTTCGATATGAATCCAACTAAACATCTGATTCCCCGGTCCCTGCACTCCTCCCAACCCAAACTTGACCAAATTTTTGTAGGGGTTCATCACTCCTCCACCCGAACCTAATACGATGGCGATACGTAAGGCCGCTTGCCGAGTACAGGGTAAATCAAATGAAAAGAAAGCCTTCTCCCACTCCTTCGCTACTTCTACAGAAAAACCTGCACCGATTTCCCCTGTTTCCTCCGTCATCGGCCTATCTTCTGCATGGCGATAGATCGTTGCAGTACTGGAATTTATCCATAGGGAGGGAGGGTTTCCACACTTTAACAGGGCATCCCCGAGTATCCTGGTTGTCCCAGTTCTGGATTGAAAAATTTCTGCTTTATTTTTCTCATTGTAACGACAGTCTACAGATTTACCTGCAAGATTAATGAGGAGTTCGGCACCTTCCAATGCCTCGACAATATCTTCTGTGCGATCCCACGTTACGTAAGGGGCATGTCTAGAAATTATGGTCACCTTATAATCTGACTCTTGAAATTTCGTTTGAAGATACTGACCAATAAAACCAGTTCCACCAGCTATAACGAGTTTCTTTTCCATATTAGCAGCCCACTCCCAAGTTTATATTACGCAATTTCCATGTGAATACCTTCACATAAACTATACCAAATTTTTCTATTCACTTAAACTAAAACTCTATTATATTCATCTATGCACAAAAAATAGTGGAATATTCCCAGAAAAATATTTTTCCTCGAAATGAATAGATAACTGTAGAATCCCCCCGGAAAATTAGAAAATATGACACCTGAAGAATTTTTAATAGTTAAAATATACTGAATATTACCATTTTTTTCATTGTCAATCTTACCATTTTTTACTAGACTACTAATTAGCCGCCGGGGCCAAAAGAAATAGCTATTTCTCAAATCTATGATCAAAAGGGGAAATTGTAATTATGTCGAAAAAGAAACTCGTTAGTTTAGCACTAGGTACTTCTCTTGTATTCAGCGCATCCTTTACAGGTGCCACCACATTTGCTCAGTCTTCAGATTCTATTACTTCAAAAATGGACGTTCATCAAAAGGTCATGAACATAGATAAAAAAGGACCTAGCTTCTTATCTGGTAAACTATCAAAAGGGATTGTAAAGAACGATAAAGATATTAAAAAATTCCTGAAAGATAATAAAGGGCTATTTGCCATAGATCCTCATTCTGAATTGACATTGCTGGAAAAGACGACAGATGAACTGGGAATGTCACATTATAAATTCACACAAGCAGTGAACGGTGTCCCTGTTGATGGAGCGATCTTCATTGTCCATACAAATAAAAAGAATGAAGTCACGGCTACAACGGGTCAACTTTATAAAGAAGCTTCTAAACAAGTAACCAATACCAAATCAAAAATCAATCAAAAGTCAGCTGCAGATTTAGCATGGAAGTACATTGGTGTTTCTGAAGCAGACACAGTGGCAGGTACCCACGACGCACATGCCCTTGATGCTAAGAAAGACAGTGAAGTTGAAAACACAAACGTTAAAAATGATCTTGTGATTCATGAAAAGGATGGGAAGTTCACGCTTGCTTATAAAGTACAGCTTCAATTCATCCAACCGTATGGAGCAAACTGGCAGGTGTACGTCGATGCGACTGACGGCTCCATCGTGGAAGCTTACAACGCAGTGACGGATGCTGCTACAACCGGTTACGGATATGGCGTATTGGATGACTATAAAGATCTTAATACTTATTATTCAAATGGTACTTATTACTTATATGATGTGACGAAGCCGATGAATGGTGTCATCGAAACCCGTACCGCTCAAAACGGTTCAAGTCTTCCAGGAAGCTACACAGTCGATAGCAATAATGCGTGGACTGCTTACTCCCAAGCGGCTGAAGTAGATGCCCATGCGTATGCAGGCAAAGTATATGACTACTATAAGAATACCCATAACCGAAATAGCTATGACAATAACGGGGCTACCATCCGTTCCACTGTCCATTACGGCTCGAATTACAATAACGCGTTCTGGAATGGTTCCCAAATGGTATATGGCGATGGGGACGGAACAACCTTCACTTCCCTATCGGGTGCATTGGATGTCGTTGCCCATGAATTGACTCATGCCGTAACGGAACGTACTGCCGGATTACAATATCAATATCAATCTGGTGCTTTGAACGAATCATTCTCGGATGTTTTTGGTTATTTCTTAGATCCGGGTGATTACTTATTAGGTGAAGATATCTACACTCCAGGCATCTCAGGAGACGCTCTTCGCAGTCTATCGAACCCTACTCAATATGGACAGCCTGCTCATATGAATGACTATGTGAACACTTCCTCCGATAACGGAGGCGTTCATACAAACTCTGGTATTCCAAATAAAGCGGCTTACAACACGATCTCAAGTATTGGTAAAACCAAAGCAGAAAAAATCTACTATCGTGCTTTAACTGTTTACTTAACACCAACAAGTAACTTCAGTTATGCTCGTGCGGCTCTTCTACAGTCGGCTGCAGATCTTTACGGTAATGGAAGTGCTACTTACAATTCCGTTAAAGGAGCATGGGATGCTGTTGGGGTGTATTAATTCAAGATAAAATGGTTTCTCCTTATGATGAAGATATATTTGAACAAGTGGAGAAATAACTCTATCCGGATAATCGAACGGGACGGAATAAAGTATATGTGATTTCTAAATGGTTGAAGCCTATCATGATATCAACAAGATTCAACATCTTTTCCCAGGAAATGATGTTGAATCTTATCGTAACTACGTAAAAAAAGGAGAAAAAATCGATTTTGATGAAATCGATTTTTTCTCCTTTTCACTTATGGTAGTACATGGCTCCTATAATGGTTGCAAGCACCTTTGATTCACACTGAGGCCTTCATCACGACTTCATAATCCAACCCAAACCCGGTATGCAAACGTTCTGCGGCCAGCTGGACCTGACTTTTCTCAACGACTGCCGTTATGCTTATGGCAGACTCACCTACCAGTTTCACTCTAACGGCATTTTCCAATAAAATCTTGCACATCTTCATTTTAATGATTGGCTGTGATTTAATATTTTGTCCGATAGCCGACACCTTTGACAGACCGCTTTTCCCTTCGATTCGTGAGTACACCCAATTCTCTTTATCTTTTTCTTCATTTAATATCGATAATACCTCTTGATGATCGTTTCCTTTGATCAATAAGGACAGGACATTTCTACAACTTTGTTTATAAAGATCGGCCTGAATGTGACGAGATGCCAATTCACACATTAATGCTTTCTGTAACCTTTCAATATCTTCACAATCAAATAGTTCAATTCGATTAATATCCTTTTCGAATGTGATACCGATGACAGGGGTTGATTCCTTCAGCTTTGCCTTTCCATGGATCATGGTTCCCCTGCCATTTTCAAAACTGGATTTCACTATCAGTGGAACTCCGAATTTCTTCGCATGTTTGACTGCCCTTGGATGAAGGACACCCGCTCCCATGGCAGCCAAGTTCTGCATATCTTCATAAGAAAGGGAAGTGATTTTTGATGCTTTAGGTACAAATCTGGGATCAGAGGTATACACTCCATCCACATCGGTATAAATCTCACACCGTTCTGCTTGTAACGCCGATGCAAGAGCAGCTGCCGTGATATCTGATCCTCCTCTTCCCAGTGTGGAGATGTCCCCATCCTCCGTCACTCCTTGGAAACCTGCCACCACAACCACTTGTCCATTATCTAATTCGTTCCTGATGCGTTTCGTATCGATAGATTGAACATGAGCATTTCCAAGGACGGAATCCGTTTGGATACCTGCCTGCCATCCTGTGAAAGAAATTGCCTCCACCCCATGCTGATGAAGAGCCATTGTAAGGAGGGAAATCGTAACCTGTTCTCCTGTTGACAGTAACATATCCATCTCCCGCTTACTTGGTTCACTTGTGATATCACCGACCATTTTCACAAGTGCATCGGTGGTTTTGCCCATTGCAGAAACGACTACAACGACGTCATGACCTTTTTTCTTTTCCTGTATGACTCTGTCTGCCATACGTTTTATGCGCTCGGTTGAACCAACAGAGGTTCCACCGAATTTCTGCACAACAACTGTACTCAAAGGTGCTCCTCCTTCCTGTTTAAAATTCACGCGTTTGATTGGAGGATCCGATTATCCAACAGTCGTGTTTAGTTTATATGCAGCCAAAGCGTTTGTTACTTTCCCGAATTCGGAAGCGTGTGGACGGTCTTCGTCATCAGAGTATCCGTAGTCCACCATACGATTCCGGTTCAGGCATAATTTCGTCAGCTCTGGTTTAAAGAAATCAAATAGCTTGAAACGTTCTTGTAATTGCGGGAATCTTTCCTGATAGTTAAGTATTGAGTCAGCAAGAAGACCCCAGAAGGTTTCTTCTTCCATCATTTGATTATTTTTCAATAAGTTGCTCAAGTATCTCAAGTGACAAATAAAGAGACCCGTGAAGATGAACTGCGTCAGCCCTTCAGGCGGCTCTGTTCGAAGGACCGCTTTAAATTCAGATGACAGCCCTTGCAGCTCAGGGAAATCCTGGTCTGAAATATTGACGTCATCCACAAAATCTTTAATGGCTAATCGGTGTGGTTTCCCTTCCTTCAACACGACAATTGTATTTTGTCCATGGGGAGAAAAAACCGTTCCATATTGGTAAAGGTAATGGAGAAGAGGGTCCATTGCGACTTTGAAAAATTGTTTCATCCATTCTTCTGAGTCCAGGCCTGATTGTTCAATTAAACTGACAACATACGGTTTATTGTTATGATCCTCATACAATAAGGCGGCCAATGTAATCGCTTGTTCCCCGTCTTCTAAATACGTGTAGATGCTTTCTCTCCATATGGTTCCGAGCATCTCCAAGTATTGATAAGGTGCCTGCTTTAATTGTGTGTAGTAGCGGTGATTTACATTCATACTGGCATTTTCCCCTGGCAGGATGACCCGGCATTCATCTTTTAAGAATGAATCCTTTTCAGCCATTCCTTTAATGAACTCTGTCACCTTAGGAGCAATCAGCGTTCGTTCAGATGGCAGTCCCCGATAAACCAGCGTGTTCAAAATACTCATCGGAAGCTTCACATGATGCTTATCTTTGTTCGTTGTATTCACAAATGTGCGGATCGACTGCTGTGGAAGGTAGCTGTCTTCTCCCTTTCCTAAAGGAATGATGCGACCCATGGCCAGCTCCTCAGGAAAATTCTGAATGAGTGTGTTTTTCCATTGCCACTCGTGCACCGGCAAGAAATAGTATTCCGATGGTTCGTTTCCATTTTGTTTGACGATTTTGTCAAAGCGGATACAGTCTTCCTCACTAAGTTCACCTGCGATCAACGCTTCATAATCCAATCCTTCAACCGATTGAAACGTTGCAAGGTCCTTGTGAACAGCAATCCAGGAAAGCTGGACCTCCTTCTGCTGTTCAGGAGCAAAGGCAAGGTAATCATCATATCCGAACCCGATTCTCCCTTTGTTATATGTAATCCATGGGTGCCCTGTCATATACCCTTCGAGGGTGGCATAGCCTTCATGAATCAGTTCGTCCGATGTTTTCGTTTCTTTTTCAAGAAGATGGGCATCGGCTATTAATGTGCTGTTCATTTCCTTGATTAAGTGCCCCGCCGTCTCAGATGACATCCCGATGACCCCCTGGAGATCGACCAACAGCTCTATTGCGCTATCCGCTTCCTTTCTTCCTCCATTTTCAACGATATATACCGTCGTCCATTTCACATCGAAACTATCAAACAATCGTTTTTGTGCGATATAGTGATAGTACTTGGAATCTGTGACCTGCAGGGAATATTCAATATCTTCCCCATTTTCCGAGAGGGATTCAGGACGAATCATATCTTCATACATATACTCAGACAGCATTTTACCAATCAATTTCTTGTTTACTTTCGTCCAGCTATCACTCTTAAAAACACGTTGAATTTCTTCACTGAATAACATATTATCCCTACTTTCACTTAGTCTATGTTTCTGTTTCCTTTGCATCAGAGAGGTACCGGAATGTGAGCCGCTTTCGTTCCAAAGGTTTGAAACACAGTTTTGTTCTGAACCGGATATACGTCTCTCCCTGTAATGGTATTGATGATGATCGCATTACGGTGTGCACCGAGTCCAAGATCAGGTGCCCCGACTCCATGAGTATGCATTTCACCGTTCTGAACAAAAATTTCACCCGGACCTTCTACATAGGTCTCCAATCGATAATCTTCTTGCACTTTGTATCTGCCATATTCATCCCATGCAATCCACTCTTTCATTTTTGAAAGGAATCCCGGGAATGCAGGCTTATAGCCAGTGCCAAGAATGATGATATCTGCCTTATCTACGAAATGTTCATCCTTGATCCGGTGATAGCCCTGAAGTTCAAACCCTGTTTCATTTTTTTCGATTCCGACGATCTCTGTCATGGCCTGTAAGCAGATGTCCGGCTCCTCGTTTCCGACGGATCGTTCATATAAATAATCATATATATCGGCGATCGTCTCTGAACTGATGCCTTTATACAGAAGGTCTTGTTCCTTTAAGAGCTGATCCTTCTTTTCCTGTGGGAGCTGATAAAAGAAACGGGTATAATCGGGTGAGAAATACTCAAGGCCGAGTTTTGAATATTCCATCGGGAAGAATCCCTTTGAACGTGTATACCATTGCAGTGAAAACCCTTGAATCTCCTGCTCTTTGGCTACATCAAGAAACACTTCTGCTGCACTTTGGCCGGATCCGATCACAGCAACAGATTCAGCATTTGCGCATACCTCCTTATTGGATAAATAATCGGCACTGTGAAATACGGATTTTCCCAGCATTCCCTGAAAAGCTTCAGGTACAGAAGGAACAGAACCTATTCCAAGTACGAGATGTTTCGTAAACATTGTCTCAGTTTGTTGAAGGGCATCGTTCCACACGGTGACTTCATATACGCTGTCCCCACTTCCCAATTGGACCGGGACGACACTTTGGACATCCATTCCGAATCGGCATGTATCCAACTGCTCACTCACCCACTGGCAGTAATGGTTATATTCTTTCCGCGGGATATGAAATTTCTCCAGAAAATAGAAGTGGTATAAGCGGTTATGAGCCTCAAGGTAGCGGAGAAAACTGTAATCACTTCGCACATCTGCCATACTGACTAAATCCGCAAAGAACGGCACTTGTAAGGTCGTTCCGTCTATCAGCATGCCCGGATGCCAATTGAAGGCTTTCTTCTTTTCCAAAAATACGCTTTTCACTTCGGGTACCGAATCCAATAAGGCAGCTAACCCCAGATTAAACGGACCCAATCCGATCCCGATGACGTCATATAATTCATTTGATCTGTTCGTGAAGTCCATCATTCAGCCACCTCTTTTCAAATTCGCTTCTTTCACAAAACATGAGCAGACCTGTTTTGTCCGGGAGAGTAATCGGTTTAACCGGTTTAAAACCGCATTTCTCAAAAACATGGATCATTTTGTCATTTCGAATATCCGGCTCCGCTATGACTTTAGTCGTCTTCTTTTCTTGAAACTGATACGAAACCATCGTCCGTAATAACGGAAGGGAAAGTCCTTTACCAAGATACTCCCTCTCTCCAATTAACAGATGCACTCCCTGGTCGAAAGGAGCAGGAGTATACGTTTCCTCGACCACGTCGCCCTTTACCCAATAGGCCTCCCAGTAACTCATCGCCACACCGTCAAGATACCCTGCGTACAGGGTTTGATGTGAATCAGACATTGCTTTTTTTAAATGGTCTTGGAACGTTTCAAAGGGAATATTTAAATTCCAGAATGGATGGACATGCTCCTCCATCATCCATTTGTGAATAAGCTCCGCGTCCCGGTCAAAATCAATCTTCTTAAATTGAATCGTCTTTTGGATTTCTTGATCATACACTTCGTAGTCAAAGGACATGATGGATTTCCACCTCTTTGGCAAGGGGATTCTTCACCATTGTATAGACCGATTGAGCTTCCATCGGACCGACCAGTTCATCCATGTCATAAAATCGGGTCAATAGATTCGCTTTGCATGGAAGGACCGGTTGATATAATAAACTGCTCAATAGATTGGAATCTTCCCCCCACTGCTGTTCATGGTACTCCAGACGTTCCTTTACAAGATTCATAAGTTTCTCTTCATCGATGAGACCACTTGTTCCAAAACCATTGACCAGTCCGAATAAATGGTTAAAGAAGAAGTAATAACGCAATCGTTCCTCTGCCACTTCATCGGCACAAACGGTGTCGCTTTCTTGATTTAATTCTGGAAGGAATTCTTTTAGTTTTTCTACTTTAGATTCGCTATAATAGTATCCCTGATTATCTCTGTAATAGAAGGTTTCAGGGTAACCGTTCCTCAGTTGTATCACCGAGTTTTGCTGATGGGCTTCCAGGGCGATCCCGTACGTGTGGAACAACCAGATCATCGGATCAAGCGTCAGGGATAAGTATCGATCGAACCAATCCAGGCTCACTTCTTCCAGACTTCTATTCTCTCTTTGCGCTATCCCTTTAATGATGGAATGTATTCTGGCTTTTCCTCCATAAGCATGGTCCTGGCATAGGGCTGCGATCAAGCTGGTATCGCGACTGTTTTCATAGAAAGGATTTTCCCTGATGACAAGCTCAAACCCTGAAACTTCTTCTTTCAAGTCCAAGTTTAAATAAGCAGGGTCCTGGATGACCTTAAATCGTGGGAACTCTCTGTTAAGGCTTTTTCCCACTTCCGTTTCTAGTAATCTCGAAACCTCTACTCCCCTTGCCAGTTCCTTCTTTTGGTTGATGCGAAGAGAGTTTGTGATTTTGACAGGGACGGAGAATTTATACATGTATCGAGAATCTTTGCTATAGACCGTTCTGAATGATGACGTAGCCGTGAAGCGCTTCCCTAACGGACCGATGTATTCCAGTCTTCCTTCTTCCATCAGGTCTTGAACGTACACCTTTTCCAGTACTGTCTTCACTTGAAGGGGGTGTACAGGAAGCAAGACGCGTCCACCCTCTTCCATCAGCTTCTGTAACCATTTCTGGTCTACACCGGAATCATCCATTAACTCTTCAAAAATGATGGAAGCTGCAGATTTGTCGGCACTTGAATCCTGTTCTACCAACGATTTTTCCGCACTAAAGTAATGTAGCTGAAATTCTCCTTTATATTCAGGAGAATACAGATGATCTTCTTGTTCCGTCAGGCCTTGTTTACTTTTCGGGGTTGGATGAAGCATATGTCCGAATAGAAGGGACTGCTCAGCATCGATGTAGTCGAATTCTTCATTTGTAAGTACCTCGTTGTCCTGTACCCGACTTTCAACATAGCTTTTTATACTCCGACAGCTTAAGATCACTCTTAAAAGCAGTTCGTCCTCTGCACCATTTTGACTCTTATCAAGTAAGAACTCTTTTACCACTAGTGTTGTAAGGGTAATGTAGTCGAGTGGTTTCAATTCGCTTTTCCCTACCCGGTAATAGAGAGGGAAGCCGAATAGATGACGATCCGTAAGAGACCAATATTTCACTGGTATAATCAGTTCAATCTGCTGCAGGACCAAATGAGAGACGATGACTTTCTCAAATTGCCCAAATGACGGATCATTATCGTAGCGGCTCTCTTCAGTGTAGTTCCCTGTTTCTCTTAAATAGCAATTCAGAAAGCTTTGCATCGTTGCATGTTCAGCAATTTCCTTAGTGTTTCTCAATGTTTAACCCCTCCATTTACTAATTCAGTGCCGACTTCTTCAATCTCGTGTAGAAGGGAATGAATATCTTCCGGCTTTGTTCTTGGATTTAATAACGTCAATTTCAAGAAAGTCTGACCCTTAATCACTGTTTTCGCAATAACACCTTTCCCTTTATAAAGAAGGGTTTGCTGGATCGTCCGGTTCAAATGATTGAGATCCAGACCCTTTCCCTCCATCCCTTTTGGCTGATAGCGAAAGATGACTGTATTGATTTCCGGCTCAGGGTTTTGAATCACAATGTCCTCTAATTCTTCCATATGAGAAGCTGTGTATCTGGCGAGCTTCACCGTTTCATCGATCATTCCTCCAAAAAGGTCCGTCCCTACTGTCTTTAATGACAGATACAGTTTTAACGCATCAAATCTTCTCGTTGTTTGAACCGACTTATTCACCAGGTTCAAGATGCCCTCTTCATCGTCTTTGATGGGATTCAAGTAATCAGCATGATAGGATAGATAACGGAAATTGACCTCATCCTTAACGAGGAAAGCTCCGCAACTGATCGGCTGGTAAAATAATTTGTGGAAATCCACCGTAATGGAGTCGGCGTTCTCCAACCCTTTCAGTTTGTCCGCATGAGAATGACTCAGCATCAGTCCACCGCCGTATGCGGCATCGATATGGAACCACAGCCCTTGCCCGCGTGCGATTTCTGCCAATTCCCCCATTGGGTCGATACTTCCGAAATCGGTGGTCCCACACGTAGCAACAAGGGCAAAGGGCAATAAGTTCTCCTGATCAAGCTTCTGGAGTGTTTCATACACTTCCCGGACGCTCATCCGATGATTTTCATCGGTCTTAACCGTCACAACCGCTTGTTCTCCCAACCCTAGTTGGGAAGCTGCTTTCTTCACAGTGAAATGGGCCTCTTCTGAACAAAGAATCCTTAATCGATTAAAGCCTTCGGGTAAACCATCCCGTTGTACGTTATGGTTCCATTTCGAATGACAGAAGGCATCGCGTGCCAACAGGAGTCCCATATAATTGGATTGGGTTCCACCACTTGTAAAGACTCCGCTGGATGATGCCGGCAGCTTTATTTTTTCTGTTAACCACTTCACCATTTCCGCTTCCACATAAGTGGCAGCCGTACTCTGATCCCAGGAATCCATAGATTGATTGAGCGTTCCGATGATCAATTCCGCCGCCACTCCAGGAAGCAGAGGAGGACAATGTAAATGGGCCATACTCTTCTGGTGGGATATATGAAGACTGTTTTTTAAAATCGGTTCATCGATTTCATCCAGGACTTCTGCAAAGGATTTCCCTTCAGGAGTAATCGCCATGATCGGTTTGATTTCTTCTTTTATTGCACCGGGCATTTTTCCGATAAAAGGTTTCCCGGTATCTTCATATAGCTTTTGCAGTTTTCTGCTAGCTCCTTCTATCAGTTCATTAAATGCACGGATTCCTTCTTCCCCTTGATGCAAAAAGAAGGAGTCCTGGCTGGTTTTTCTTTCGATTGTTTTCATTTTCATGATTTCACTCCGCAAGAGAGGCGATTAAGGCTTCTCTGAATATCGATACCACTTCATCGACTTGCTTTTCTGTAATGATCAATGGCGGAAGGAAACGGACAACTGCCCCATGTCTTCCCCCTACCTCAAGGATTAATCCCCGCTTGAAGCATTCACGTTGGATTCCGCTTGCGACTTCAGGATTAGCCGGCTGACTTCCGCTCGCTGAATGAGGTTTAGCCGGATCTATGATTTCCACACCTACCATCAGTCCTCTGCCCCTTACATCCCCTATCTCAGGAAATTCTTGTTGAAGCTCTTTTAAGGAATGAAGAAGTCTCTGTCCCATTTCCCCGGCGTGGGCAACCAAGCGATTTTCCTTCATGAACTTCAATGTTGCGGTCCCTGCTGCCATGGCCATTTGATTTCCTCTGAATGTGCCGATATGGGCCCCCGGTTCCCAGGCATCCAGGTCGCGGTCATAGATCACGACAGATAGAGGAAGACTTCCACCGATTGCTTTTGAAAGAACAAACACATCGGGTACGATTCCAGCATGCTCAAAGGAAAATAGTTCTCCAGTGCGTCCGATTCCCGTCTGTACTTCGTCGATGATGAGTGGAATTCCACGTTCTTCAGTGATTCTTCTCATTTCCCGGATCCATTCGATTGGTGCCGGTATGGAGCCACCTTCACCTTGGACCGTTTCAAATATCATGGCAGCCGGTGGTAATATTCCACTCTCGGGGTCATCCAGAAGATTCTCGATGTATTGACTGCTGATGCGATGGCTCTCTTCTCCTCCTATTCCAAATGGGCAACGGTATGTATAAGGATAAGGTAAGAAGTGAGTATCAGGCATCAGTCCTTGTACGTTCTTTTTTGGACCCAGATTTCCGCTGATCGACATCGTTCCGTGAGTGGCACCGTGGTATCCGCCTTGAAACGTAAGAATACTTTGTCTCCCGGTTGCCGTCTTCACTAATTTCAACGCAGCTTCAATCGCATCGCCGCCTGTCGGCCCACAAAATTGGATCTTCGCACGATCACGAAATCCTTCCGGCAACGAGGAGAATAATTCATTCACAAATTCCTCTTTCACTGGCGTCGTAATATCTAACGTATGTAATGGCCGTTTATCACGGATCACTTGCTCCATGGCCTCAATGACCGCCGGGTGATTGTGACCCAGCGCTAATGTTCCCGCTCCCGCTAAGCAATCCAAGTATTTATTCCCTTCCATGTCCGTGACATAGATTCCCTCTGCTTCACTGATTGCCAGTGGGATTCTTCTCGGATAGGATCTCGCATTTGACTCGCGTCTCTCTTGTTGATCCAGTAATTCTCTATTTGAAATGGCACTTTGTACATTCATAATCAAATCTTCCTTTCGTGATTGATTGGCTTTTGCTTCCAACGTCATCTTAATTGATAATGATTATCAATGTCAATAGTAGTTGATAACTATTCTCAATTATTTTTCATTATTTCTAGACTATTTGTATGAGTCCCCACTTTCAGGTAGTCGTCCCTGTATCCTTGTAAAAAGGAAACTTTCATTTGGCTATTTTCGTAAACATCGTTGGACTTGATAAAGCGAGTAGTGGTTGATTTCCACTCCAGGTGCTCGCTTTCCGCGGGGCGTGAGTTGAGCCTCCTCGGGCTTTGCCCTGTGGGGTCTCAACTGTCCAGCTCCGGCGGCTAGCCCCTCGAGGTCATAAGCTAAATGGTCCAAGAAGGCAAAGAACGCCTTCCCGGACCATTCATCTTATGCTTGTCGGGGCTGAGCAAGCCGCCTCCGCTTTTCGGACTTTCCCGCTATTCCCGCAGGAATCGAGCACCTTCCGTTCCAATCAACTTAATAAGCATGAGTTTCTAATAATGAATAAGCACCATAAACGTGTCTTCGTAGAAATATCCATAAAATTACATTTTATCTTTTATTAAAGTGAAATAATGATCCTATTGTCCCAGTCCTAAAACCAGGAGAATAGTGGTGTTAACTCATTTCATCCAATACGTTTAACTGAGAATGATCGATTGCAATAAAAAAACCGGAGAAGTAATCTCCAGTTTATTTGTTCTAGTCAGCTCTTCAATTTTCAATTTCTTTCTAGTGGCAGTGTCATACACCTAATCCCTCCTCCACCTTTCTCAAGTTCATTCACATCGACTTCTATCAATTTCTTCCCTTTTAATGTCGGATGATCTTTCAATATCTTCTTATTGGCTTTGGTGCTGACTAATAGGGTCTCGGGATCCAAGTTCAGAAAATTGATATCCGCGACCGTGTGTTTTACATCATCCGTCCATAGAACGTCGAAGCCATGACGTCGGATGAATTCCTCCATCATCACGTACCTGCCACCATTTTCTGTGATGATTTGTACTGGAAAGAGCCTCATATAGCTCTTGGCTATGAGAAGGTCGGATCCGGCTACATTGCAGTTCATGTCCAAATGCATGGTTTCGCCGGTTCGCGGCAAGTCGATGACCCCGATCTCTGAGAAACCGGCCTGAAAGATCTCCTGTTGAATCTCTTCAATACTTTCTATACTTGTCCGCATTCCAGTATTAATAAAGACAGCCTCTTTATTCAGAACGAATACATCCCCATTTTCCAATGCCTTCAATCGGTTATTCTCCTTGATTGAAAACGTCTTTTCGTCAAACCAAGTTCGAAACAGCTCATGACTATGTACGTATTCAGGTGCCCTCATGGTAATCCCCGCATTACCCGGAATGACAGTATTTCCATATACGCATGCCAGGTCCCTCACAAATACCCTATTGATAAGTTGATGATTAAGTTCAGCCTTATCTCCCTTTAAGTACAGGGAATAGTCAATAACTGTTATTCCTGCGTCTTCCATGGCCTTCTTCATACCTTCATGATTTTCTTTCGCAATATCCTGGTTCACAGGCTTTTCCCATCCAACGTAATCCGCCGTTCTTTGGTCAGGAATGTCCAATGAAGAGGGCGAGCATACCATCACCGTCTTTAACTCTCCATGTTCACTCCAGCAATTCGGATGAACCTTAATCATGAGCAAGCCTCCTTAGTATCAGTATCCTTTACTTTCTCCTTTCGTAGGGGAAATCATTCTGTTCCCTTCACATAATTCATGAGCCTCTACGTCAAACTATGAAGCGTAAAGGTCAGGTGAAAACAAATGAGTAAATGTACGAATCAAACAAATCTTACATGGTGGCAGCTTTCATTAATCGGGGTGGGCTGTATCATTGGAACAGGTTACTTTCTCGGATCAGCCATACCTATTCAACGAGCGGGGTCCTCTGTTTTGATTGCTTATTTCGTGGCGGGAATTGGAACATGGTTAGTGTTTCAAGCCCTTGCAAAATTAACGGCCCATCATCCGGAAAAGGGATCCTTCCGTACTTATGCAAAGCAGGCTTACGGATCATGGGCAGGGTTCAGTAACGGATGGGTCTATTGGTCGGCAGAAATGCTCATTATGGGGAGTCAACTAACCGCTCTTGCTCTATTTGCTCAATTCTGGTTTCCTTCCATTCCTCTATGGATGTTCACTGCCGGGTTTGCAAGCCTTGGATTATTGATCATATTGATGGGCGTCCAGAAAGTGGAGCAGATGGAGAATCTGTTTGGAATCATGAAAGTAGCAGCCATCGTTATGTTTGTCATCATCGCAGTTGCCGCCATGTTCGGGTGGTTAGGAACCGGTGATACTGCCCAAACGCTTCAATCTCCATTAACAGAAATACTGCCACACGGTGGAAAGGGTTTATGGCTCGCACTTCTTTTTGCCTTTTATGGATTCGGGGGAATTGAAGTGATGGGACTGATGGCTCAGGAGCTTAAAGACCCGAAGGATGCCCCAAAGTCAGGGAATATCATGCTTCTCATCCTGACCATCCTTTACCTACTATCTTTTTATCTCGTCTTAAAGATCGTACCGTTAGGCAGGATTCATCCGAATGAAAGTCCATTTCTAACGGCGCTTAAACAATATGACCTTCCCTGGGTCCCCCATGTATTCAACGCCATACTGATTATTGCGGGGTTCTCCACCATGGTCGCTTCCTTATATGCAGTCACGACGATGCTGGTGTCATTGGCTGAAGAAGGGGATGCTCCTAAGGTTTTCGCCAAAAAGGGGAAATGGAAGGTCCCCATCCCTGCTTTCGGACTCATCACGCTTGTTGTCGCTGCTTCGATAATGATCGCCATGCTACTTCCTGACAAATTATTTGAGTATGTCACTACAGCAGCGGGACTCATGCTTCTGTACACGTGGATGTTTATTCTTGCTTCCTTTCACAAGCTGCTGAGCAGCGGTTGGTGGGACCGATTCCAAACAATCGTTGCACTCATCCTCATTTTACTGGCAATCAGCGGCACGCTTCTTGATCATGTAAGTCGCATTGGATTTTTTGTAAGCATCGGCTTCATTGCGCTGATTGCGATGGCGACAATTGTAAAAGAAAAAAGAGTTAAGCCGGAACGCTTTAACTCTTGATTTTCTTTTGCTTATTTAAAAATGGGCATTTCGATAGAGATGAATCATCATCACTCAGATAATACTGTTTCCACTCATAGTTGTCTTCCTGACCATACCATTTAAGGCTGGGATGGGGTTCTGCCTCATCATACTCAATGAGCCGCTTCCGTATCACTTTCTTTAATTTCTGGCCAAATGCTGTGGAAGAGTTGATTTCATCGAACACCCACCGGGGCTGGAAGGCTACAAGAAAATAAGGAAAATGACGGCTTTTCCGCACGGTATGGGCAGGTGTTGCACAGAAGGCAAAGTAAGGCTCCCCGTCAAAACAAAATTCCCATGTATGATGATGGGGGTCCTTCGCAATACCTTCCGGCCATGGTGATTCATCCAATTCATGAACCCGATTCAACAGCCCCCAGAATATATCCTGATAAGAATCAACCGATTGTTTTTCAGCCACTATCTCCTCTGAATTAAAAAAGACAACAAGCGATGCATACTTCCCTGTATCCATTGAGATTTGACCATACTGTTTAAGTAAGCAGGCAAGTTTCTCAGAAGCTGCTGGTTTTCTTGGATCTTCTGCAAACCCGAAGCGTAATGTATCTGTCTGAAAGCCTTGTTTTCCAGGTACGCATGGATAAGGATTTTCTTCATCGCACATCGCGGCCGAGAAATGCCCGTAGGCTGCTCTTTGCCATGGAGCGAGTTCCTCCCCTAGTTGTTCGATCAAACTTTTAGACCATAACATATAGCCGATCCCTCCTAAATAGTACACATTTATCCTATTAGGAAGGAACATCGTGGGTGTCTGTCTAGCCGAATAATAAACGGCAGGCCTGGACACCGAAGTAGATCCCAAACCCCATCAAAATGAGACCGGAAATAATCGATATGCCCCTCAAAATCCCTGGACTGACCAACTTCCTCGCCCCTGTCGCCACCCCGGCCATTGTAAGATCCCAAATGGTGATACCCAGAAAAATCCCCATGCTATAAAGGAAGAGCTGACCTGCTTCATAGGAGCCGGAAGTATGGGCTAATATAGAACCATAGATACCAAGCCAGAACAGAATGCTTAATGGATTGGAAATGGCCATAAAGAAGCCTGTACGAAAAGCTTTTCCTTTCGTTTCATGCAGACTTTGATGAGAGGGTTTTGTAATGGATCCCGATTTCAAGATGCCTTCAATCCCTGTATACGTCAATACAAAGAACCCGAATACCCACAAGGACAATTTAATGACCGGTGTATCAATAAATTGAGAGACTCCGAAGTAAATCAGAAGCATAAAAATCCCATCCGCTACCATTCCCCCTATCCCCACAAGCCAGGCATGGAAAAAGCCGAAGCGGATCCCCTTGTCCAGTTGAGCGGCATTTATCGGTCCCATTGGGGCAGAAAGCGATAATCCCAAAATGATATAGCTTATGAATATACTCATCTTCGACCACCTTCAAATTGACTTCTTCCTATTGTATTCGGACAGGCTGCCAAGTATTAAACCGAAATACATAATTGTGTGTAATAAGGATATTCTAATCATCGATGCTATTTTCAAGGAGGAAAAAATGATGCAAAACCAAGGACAACAATCGAATATGACACCACCAGGAACCCAGATGCCCCCGAATATGATGAACACTCAAAGTAAAAACCATGGGGGACATGAGCTCTTTGATGCCCATGAGATCATAGCAGGGATCATCAGCATGCTAGATCAGTATCAAATGTATGATCAGCACATTCAAGATCCTGAACTAAAGGATATACTAAAGCGCCAGTCAACATTCGTCACGACTATGTATAATACGATTGTGGGCAGCTTTTCGACAGGGCATGATCCCATCGTTCCAACCCAACAATACAAAATGACTCAAACCAATACCACCACATACGGCATCAAGCCAGGAGCACCTAAAAAACCGAATCAATCGGTCAATGATCTTTCCGATAAAGGCTTGTCTGCTTATATGTTGGGACAAACCAAGTCATTGGCCATGCTTCTTGCCATGACAGCCCTTGAGATGACAAACCCTGTATTACGGCGTGTCGTAGCTGACAGCGTCCCGAATTTCATTGAAATGAGCTATGAGATCTACCTTTATCAAAATAAACACGGCTATTATCAGGTCCCTCAATTAAACGACCAGGATATGACCCTTATGCTCCAAAGCTATACAACCGTTCCACAACAAAACATGCCTCAATAACGTTGGATGGATGCCTGTCGTCTCTTTTATTTTAAGAGGCACAGGCTTTTTTACTTATTCATCTTCTTGAACGACTTTCTCTCTCGCACATAGGATAGAGGGAGAGTGAAATTGGGAGGTGTTTGAGCTGATTCACACAGTCAGAGTGGGGGAAACACTCAGTCAAATATCAAGGGATTACAGGACTCCGTTACCTACTATACTTAATGCCAATCCCGGTATTGATCCGGATGTGATTTATCCAGGTCAAACGATTACGATACCAGGGATTCCGGATACAACCAATAATCCTTACCGCATTCAGGTTTCTGTTAACAATCGGTGGCTCCGTTTGTTCAAGGATGGGGTTCAAATCAAGCAGTATCCCATTGCAGTGGGGAGAGTACTCTTTGAAACTCCCATTGGGGAATTTATCATCATTAACAAAGCACCAAATCCCGGCGGACCTTTTGGAACGATGTGGATGAGTTTATCGAAAGAAAGTTACGGGATTCACGGGACCAATGACCCAAGCTCGATTGGAAATGCCGTGTCCAAGGGATGTATACGAATGTATAACAAAGACGTCGAGGAGTTAGCGGGAATCGTTCCAATCGGTACACCTGTTTTGATCAGTCCATAGGTAAAAAAGTGTATAGGAGTGCCTATACACTTTTTCCTTTTACAAAACAGCTCTCCTTGATTCCACATAGTCCAAACCGAAGTGCATATGAAGGACTCTGGCTGCTTTTTCTACGTCGCATCTATCAACGAGTGTACTTAATCCTACAGGGGATTCCCAAATGGACGCCTTTGCAATATGGTAGTCATGAAAAACGTTGGTAACCTTTTCTCTTACCTCCTGTGAAGAGTTGATCTGACCGATCACGGATACCTTAGATAGGTCCTTTCTTTCCTCTATATGAGAGTATGCCTGGTTATATTGTCCAACGATCTTTTTTACTTCATGAAAATCCTGATCTTTAACGATGAGCACAAGGCTTTCCTGATATTTAATGATTTCTGTCTCAATATGATGGGAATCGAGATCATAAAGAATCAGTGACTCTCCACCATTACAGTCCATTATTGTCAGAACAGAAATATCACTCTGATAGGCCACTCCCACAATAGGGGCATTTCTCTGTGTTCTTCCACTAATGACGGTCCCACGCCCCTCAATCAAACTGGAACAGACCACAAGCGGAACATGATGTTCCCTTGCATGTTTAATCGCCCTCGGATGCAGGACACCAGCTCCCATGATGGCTAAACGCAGCATCTCATCATAGGAAAGGGTGTCAATTTTCGCTGCCCGGGGAACGATTCGCGGATCCGACGTATACACCCCATCTACATCCGTATAAATGTCACACCTATCCGCTTTTAAAGCGGCAGCAAGAGCGGCTGCCGTCGTATCAGAACCGCCCCTCCCTAATGTAGTCACTTCTCCTTTATCCGTGATTCCTTGAAAACCTGCTACCACGACGATTCGTCCTTTTGATAATTCCGATTTTATCCGATCGGTATTGATCGAGGTAATCTTGGCATTCCCAAATACTCCATCGGTTTGAATTCCCGCCTGTCTGCCAGTGAGGGATACGGCTTCCAGCCCCTTATGATGGAGGGCCATTGTCAAAAGGGAGATCGTCACCTGCTCCCCGGTACTTAAGAGCATATCCATCTCTCTCTTATTTGGCTTTGCTGAGAGTTCTCCTGCCAACCTTACCAGTGTATCAGTCGTTTTATTCATGGCTGATACCACTACCACTACATCATGACCTTTTTCTCTTTCTTTCATGACATGAAAGACCATGCGCTTGATCCGATCTGTAGAACCAACAGAGGTTCCACCAAACTTTTGAACGATCATACTCAATGATACCCCTACTTTCCATCAGATCTTATTTATTAAAGACTACTTCTAAGAAACTGCAACGCCAGTTTTCACTTCATTTTCCAACGGAATTTCATTTAAAATAGGAACGGCTTGAATATGGTCGTGTGTCACAAGGAGCGATTCCATTGTCTCTTTTCTTCCTTCAACAAATACGTACAAGTAATCCCCCAGTTGAATACGATCCTTCAATATGAACGATGGGATCCAGTTTTGATACTCCTCATTTTCACGGACTCTTAAGACCCATTGGTGATTGCTCTCATCAAGAACCTCTTCCGTATTCACGGTACTTTCGGCAGAATCGGTATACTTTCTCTCTATCAACGACAGAAAATCCTCTACCATGGCGCTTCCAGTAGGTAACTTTCCAGCGCCCGGACCAAGAAGGGTGATTCTTCCTACAAGACTCCCCTTAAGGGAAATGGCATTTTCCACATCCTCCACACCGTAAAAGGGATGGGTATCATGGACAAGAGTGGGCTCTACTTCTCCTCTGATATGATTGATTGAATCCCGCTGGAGAGAACCTACGTGCTTAAACCGTAGCCGAAAGGATTCCGCTGCCTGAAGCCATTCTGCAGTCAGGTGGGATATCCCCTTTCGTCGGATATTTTTCCAATCGGGCTGTCTGCCAAAGGCCGTCTGACTTAAAATAAGCAATTTATAGAACGCATCATAGCCTTCGATGTCATTTGTCGGATCGGCTTCAGCGTATCCTTTCTCCTGAGAAATCTTTAAGGCTGTCTCAAAGGCAAGACCTCTTTTTCTCATTTGAGATAAAATGAAGTTGGACGTCCCATTCAGAATCCCTTGAATTTGTTTGATCTCATTCACTTTCAGAAGCTGCCTGATACTGCCGATCACGGGGATCCCTCCGGCTGTCGTCGCTTCAAATCCGACCGATACCCCCTTCCTTTTCGCCTTATCTAATAGTTCAGGACCATATTTGGCAAACATCGCTTTATTAGCCGTGACGATATGAAGCCCTTTCTCAATAGCTTGTGTTAAATACGTAAAGCTCGGTTCTTCCCCCACGATCGCTTCAAAGATCACGTGCAGGTCCGGGATATCCAAGATTTCTTGAAAATCCGTTGTGACGAGGATGGATGATTCAATCCTTCGCTCTTTTGTGGGGTCTTTAATAAGAATCGCCTTTACCTTCACCTCTTTACCCAGTACTTCCTTCAATCTGTCCTGATGAGTATCGATTGCTTCACAGACCCCTTGCCCTACCGTTCCGAACCCCAGAAGTGCCACATTAATCGTTGACATCATTCATTCTCCTTTTATCGATTTTTTATTTAGTACATAAGAATGATTCATTCCAGTTGAAGATCCACTTAAGGTATATGAGCGGAAAAGAAAAAGGTATACAGAAAAGCCCTCTTCTTTTAAGAAGAGGGCTAAATGAGCATGCTCCTCCCCTTATCTTCCAGATTCGTTTGGAATCTGTAGGAATTGGCACCTTTACAGTCTGATCCTGCAGGTTGCCGGGCTTCATCGGGCCTATCCCTCCGCCGCTCTTGATAAGAGATATCATGTTTCGTTTTGGTATTACTTGCTATTTGAGTATGAATTGGATTATATAGGGGATTTATTCACTCGTCAATACTATTTTTAGTATTTTTAAAAAATTCTTTCTAATGACAAAGACAGTTATATTTCCTATCACTTATTATTCAGCTTTGTCTAAGAACCTATAAATCTATTTTGCAAAGAGACGTTTTAACATGTCCTGGCGGGGAAAACTAATCCATATCCCTGTATTTGAAAGGAACCAAATCAATTATGTTGAAAAAATTGCTTCCCTTATCCATTAGAAAATATATGGTCATGTCCAAGCGTCAAAGAATGCGGGAGATTCGGCTGACCATATGGTATATGCCGTTCTTTTATATTTGTTTTTCCATACTGCTTGTCGCACTCACCCTCTTTTTAGATCTGTATGCCGACATCTCTCAATTTACACCCGATTTCTTAAGTATGGATGCATCTGTTACACGCATGCTTGTCAGTACACTCATCGGGGCCATCCTGACGCTCAGTGCTTTCACCTTGAATTCACTGCTTGTTGTACTCACGATGTTCAGTGGTCAATTTTCACCCAGGATGCTCCTGGACTTCATTTCGGACAAACAAACACAGCATGCCCTGGGAATTTTTAATGGCAGCTTTGTTTACGTACTTCTCCTCTTTCTTTTTATCGGTGATTCAAAGGAAGAACTGTTTGTTGCTGCGCCGATCATGACGATCGGACTTGCTTTCCTTACTGCTGTGACATTTATCTTCTTCATTAACCATGCTTCCACCTGGATGCAGGTACACAATATTACGTACAATATGAAGCAGGTTTCTGAAGTGATGATCCACCAGACGTTAAAAAATGATTTAGAAACCCACCGAACAACAGAAAATGGCGATCTTATGGAACATGAGAAGGAGAACATCATTCACTTACAGGCAAGGGAATCGGGATATATTCAGTTAATCGACTTCCATGGAATGATCGAACGGGCTAAGCAGGATAACCTCATCATTCAGCTTCATTACAAAGTCGGAGATTATATATTGGCCGGTAATGAAATCATGAGTATTTGGGGACCTGAGACCAACGATGTTTCGGATGGTTTCTATCTCACTTTCATTGAAATGGGGCATAAAGAGACCGAAATCCAGGACCTGCAAATGGGAATTCACAAGCTGGCTGAAGTGGCGATCAAAGCTCTCGGGAATGATGATCCAAAAACCGCCTCTAATACGATTGATCAAATGGCTGACCTTATGCTGACAGTGGAGGATCACTTATCCTTCACTCCTTATTTGATCGATAGGGAAGGAAGAGTCCGAGTCGTTCTCCAGTCCGAAGCATTTGATTATTACTTGTATCGCGGGTTTGGCTATATCCGACATTATGCTAAAGACAATCATTTAATCATTACAGACATTGTGCGGGCACTGGCGCTCATTGCAGAATCCATCCAGCCATCCAAACACAAGCACATCTGGGAATTTGCCTGTAATACCATTGATCATATTGAAAGGGAGGTCATCTATGAATTAGATAAAACGTTTCTTCTTCAAGAAGTTCATAAGCTGGCACGCTTAACTGAAAACCTTAGGGAATATAAGAAAATCGAAAGTAAATTCTATCCTTCTGCCAATGAAAATACGTAAAAAGCTTCATCTCTTTTAGAGTAACCCGTTCGGTTGAGCGGGAGTAAACGTAAAATAATAACATTGCTTTTGGAGGTGGAATTAGCACGTTCATTCGCTCCTCCTTTTTTTATTGATATGACAACGTTTATAACTTTAAAAGAGTGTCTTAGCATACAAATTAACATCGGTTTTAACAACCCTTTTAGCAGTAATGAATAAATTTAATCACGACTGCTAAAAGGGTTGTGAATTCCATTGTTGAAAATAATACTGAAGATGAAAATAGGAACATCCAAGTTGTATGATCCTTTGGTATTTCATGAAAGCCCACGATCGCTGAATAGTTGAACATCAGGTTTCCCGTTAAACTTTTGCATTCTTAAACAATGAAACCAGGTTCTCTGCTAAATGAGGTTTATAGGGGAAAAAAATTCCCTTAATTAGCAGCTAGTACTGAAAACAGCTTAAATAAAGGGAAAAAATCCTCTTATTTGACTCGAAAAACGTGAAAATAAGTAGCTTTGCCTTGTATAGAGGGAAAACTCCACTTAATTTCCCCCAAAACTACTTCTAATCTCCATATAACAGTAAAATCTCCGCTTATTTTTCTATCCCTGATTACTCACTCTTCATCTTCCCATCTTTCGTATCTGCTAATAGAATTTATAGCCACATCCGATCTTCTCTTTTACAGTTTTTCATTAATTGTGCAATTTCAGCCTCAATTTTTGGAACGCTATAATCGTTTGTAATTTGTACCTTCTCCCCGATTACAATTTCAAGGGTGAATTTTTTCGCATACTTGCTTGTGATATATAATTATATCTTATCATGAGCTTCTTCAAGTAACCTCGCGGCAGCATCTTCGAAATATCCTGTTGAAAAACACTACATAACAAAAATAGAAGACCAAAAGTTTCACCATTTGGTCTGCTATTTTTTGTGTTAGTTGATGTGTTAATAAGCATTCTATTTTAGTTGTGAATTGTATCTTTCTCCTTATCAACCGAACGGGTTACGTTTAGAGAGATGAAGCTTTTTTACAAGGAATTAAATCCATGTTTCGACGATACTGGAATCTTCCCCTTGTGCTTTCGGAACTAGGGAGAAACGTTCGGGAATTTCACTTCTGACTGCTTCTAATGTAGGTCTCATCAAAATATAATGGGTCGGTTGATTGACATCGAATAGCCTTGCTACAAACATGCCTTGATAATCTTGCGGATTGGAATAAATACAGATGATGGGCATCTTATAATCACTTAATGTCACCTCATCAAATGAAGAAATTAAACGATCCGGGTTTTCCATCAAACCACTCCTTTTCTGTAATGTCTGATCATATTACCTTCAGCTTAACACGCATTCTTTCCCTTTTGCCTCTATCCCGTCCATTTGATTATGCATGTAGAGTTTTTGAATGTAATAGTTGCACTGAGCGTATTGCCCTTCTTCCTTCATTAGGGGGATGATGACCTTCTCGATATATTGATAATATGCTTGCTCTCCCTCTTGAACTCTTTTCTCAAGCATCGTAAAGAAAGTTTCCATGCAGGAATTCTTCATATCTCTCAAAGATGCCTGTCCCTCTTCTATTAAACTTGCATATTTTTCATTATTTCCTGAACCGTCTATATTCATGGAACTATCAATATAGCCAAACAGGCTGTTTACATACACCTCTTTATAGGACTCATGCTTCAATAACCCATATGCCGTTTGAAATGCGTCCCTTGCCTTTCTATCATCAAAGACATCTCGATAAAGATTCCCTAAATTCAGGTGAAGAACGGCTTTTCTCCTATGATCATGCAGATTATCACAATGTTGGATCAACTCATCATATTTCTCTACCAACGTGGCCAGACTTGATTCTTCGCTTCTACTTTCAGCTACCAATTGAATCGTAGCAGCGTCTATACATCTCGTAAAATTAAACGTTTCCTTGAAATAGTTAAGAGCCAGCTGACTATATCGCAGGGACTTATCATGCTGCCCAAGATCATGATATCCAACTGACATATAATAGTAGGCTTCAGGGTTTGAGTATATCTCTCGATCTATTTTCTCCAAATACTTCAGGGCTGTTTGTGGATTCCCTTTGGCAAGCTCATACATGCCTTTAATATGATAGTATAACTGAAAATCGTAATTGAACATATGGAAGGACAGGCGCTTATTGGAAAACTGACTTAAATAGAAGGCAGCTTCTTTTACTTCCCCTTTCATGATAAAGTACCTTGCTTTCAGTAGCTTAAAGGTACCGTTAAGGGTTTCAATTTTGGTTAATGGATTTTGTTCGATGGTATCCTTCAATAATTCAATTTTTCCGTTTACCTGCTTGATCATGACATCATGCCACAATTCCAAATCTAATTGTAATTTTTTATATGCCTTTAACTCTTTCTCAACGTTCACATTTAACCTTTGATTGAACAATTCAATTTTGTCTTTCGTAATCTGTAAGTGTCCGCTTTCAATCTTACTGATATGTCCAGGGGTACAGATCCCATCTCCCACCTGCTTTTGGGTCATCCCCTTAAAGATCCTATAATACTTTACAAATGTCCCAATATGCATGATTTAACCTCCAGGGTGATGTAGTTTACGATAATTCATTCCATCCAAATTCTTTATTTCAATATACGTTATACTCCTATTATACTAATAAGTGATCATGAAAAAATTGGGGTTTTCAGCAGGGTTCACAAAGCCCAAAGAGGACCTTTTTACCTAGTTCTTTATTCATAATATATTGTTCACTTGACTGTTTTAAGTGCTTTCCAATGAAATACTGGCACTATTTGTTACAAATTTTTATAGTTTTTTAATAATATGGATTTGTGAATAAAACGGGATTAGTTCTTTAGACCTTATCTATTTTCCCGATTTCTTGCACATTTTTTATGCTATTTTCCGAAAATGATTGGGATCTTTTTATTAGATAAAAAGAAACCCCTCACACCTTTCTGATTCAAGGTGTGAGGGGTTTCTTTATTTACATTTGATCTGAAGGTTGGATAGGAGGATCCAATTGGATTTCCTGGTTTGGATAAATCTTTGAAATAACAGAAGAGCCCATTAATCTCTTAATTTCATTTGCCGGTAATTCCATTGACACCCCATTGAAGGCTATCTTATACCTGTGTTTGATGCGATATTCCACTTCATTATCATCCAGAAAGGCATGAAGTTCCTGTTCGAAAGCCCGATGACTTTGTTCAACGTGTTCCTTGGCTTTGTCCAAGGTCATATTCACGCCCTGAGCTTCTGCTTCCAGAACGGCGATTTGTGCAGGTTTTGTCTTAAACTCAATAATAACGGAAACAACCTTCTCACTTGAAAGGTTAATCGATGGATCAACTTTGACCGACGAATTCATTGTCTCTTTCACCGCCTCTTCCTCGTTTTGATAGGCATTCTCCCCTACGTTCTCCTGACACCCTCCCATGTACATCATCAAGAGCAGGAATGGGACACTCCAGTAGCACTTCTTCATTAACTTTAAATCTCCTTTATTTAAGAGTTGAAAAAAAAGACAATCTATGAGGATTGTCTCCTATCGATTGTCTTTTCAAACGTGTTTCACGAAGTTATTCTATTTTAGGGATACCTTAGTTTTTTGCTCCATCATCCATTTGCTTGGCTGTTACATTCAAATTCGATGTGTATGAAACTCCTTGATATTCATTACCAGCTTTTTCGTCCAGTTTGATTGCGAAAGAAAGGTCAATGTATTGGTCATCATTTAATTGCCAGAATTCATGCTTCTCGCCCTCTTTAGAACCATCTCCTAGTACCATCTTGGCTTTCCCGCTCATACCTTTTGCAGCAGGTTGAACGTCTTCTTCCTCTACAAATCCGACAACCATTTCAACACCAGGAGCAATCGCTTTGGACATAGATTTTACTTCATTGGTTGTTCCATTGAATAACTCATCTAAGTAGATTCTTGATTCTTCCAGGATATCGTCTGTCATTTCTTGTCCTTCAGAGAACTTATAAGCGATATACCCTACTTTATAGGCATCTAAAGGTACATCTGCACTTAGAGACTGGTTATATGTAGCTTTAAGATAAGCATCCATATCACCTGTGTTTTCAATCTTTAACCATTCACCGTACTTTAATTGAGAAGGGGCAAACCCAGTAGCTTCGATGATCTTGGTTTCCATGTCTTGTGAGTTGTTGATTTCCAATGTACCGTTTGTGATCTCTCCTGTGGCATTTGTCTCGGATGTGAACCAAGAATATGTACCAAAGCTTCCAGATACTACGATTGCTCCTACTAAAGCGCTTCCCAAAAATGCATTCTTCAACTTAAACATGTCAATCCCCCATTATTTATTATGATTTGGTATACTCCTCTTGCTTCTTCGGTTTGATTTTTTCATAAACCGTCAAACACACATACCCCGTTAATGGAACAATGATGAATAGTAAGAAACCCATCGGGCCTTTCGTATATTGAGAAAGAAAACCGAGATTTGGAATATGAAAAAGTTCCTTCCCTACGATTTCATCTGCCGTTGTAACATCTTCATCCACCGTATTGTTGTTATCACCTTGAGTATAGAAGTGCTTTACTCCGTCTTCCCCAACAATGGAGGTGATTCTGTGAGTAATCAGGTTATTCTCCTGGTTGTAATAGGAGATGATATCTCCCTCTTTAAGATCTTCTGCATCCATCTCTCGGGTAATGATCACGTCTCCAGCCTCAAAGGTAGGAGCCATACTATTCGACAATACGGTTAACGGCTTGTATCCAAAAAAGGATAGCGGTTTACTGCTGTTCAGGCTTATGAAGATGGAAACGATGATCATCATGATGAATAAAAAGATTACAATTGGTATGGCTTTTTTGACAATTTTCACTACCTGCTCCATTTCTCACCCTCTATTCTGGTTGTGCTGTAAAAAAATAATTGGTCTAGCAAAAGAAGTTTTCCTAATCAGAATTTAATTAAGATTCTGATTTCTACCTTTATTATGACATAGCTTTAAGTCTTGGTGTATTGGGGTATACACATGATTATGATTTCGGATTCATAGGTATTAATACCTGTTATATACTATCGTTAAAAGTGAAGAAGTTACTTTATTCTAAAGAAAAATCAGAGAATATGATAAAACAACCGGTCTTTTTTTACTATCTTAATCCCCCAATTATTGTCGATTAGAGGCATCTTTTTGAAAAGTAATGTTGAATAGTAAAAAAATTTCCGTCAACTTATCATTCTTTGTCATATCTAGATAAAAAACATCCCTATTTATGATTGTTTGATGGTTTATTAGTGTTTTCTACTTCTCTAAATCAAAAAACCAAGGTACTTTTTCCCGTACTCTTGGTTTAGATCAACCCGTTTTTCATTTCAGTGTTTTACACTCACGACTTAACAATTTTCAATTAACCTACCTGCATAAAGAAGGGCTTTCTCTTGATTTCCCTTATCTAAATAATGCTGATACATCGTTTTTTCATACGTATGCAGCTGTTGATGTTTTCCACTCCCCTCCAGCATGGGAATGATTTTTTCTTCAATAAACTGATAATACAACTCTTTTTTATCCTCATGTAACAAGCGAAGCATTTTGAAGAATAGAAAACTGCTTTGATCGTTAATTTCCTTTGCGAATTGTGTGCCTGACTCTATCAGTTGTTTGAGGTTCTCTTCTTCTTGATTTCCTTCGATATGTAAACTGCAGTATACGTACCCAATCAGATTATTAAGATAAATAGGTGACTTTTGGTTACTCTCCAATAAAGATAACGTCTTCTTGTAGTACATTTTTGCCCTTTCATTGTCTTCAACAAACGAGTGTTCGTATGCTAAGTTGCTTAATAAAGCCGCTTTTTTTGACGTTTCATTGAGAATATCACACTGTGCAATTAAGCGATTATACCGTTCTACCAGTTCCTCGAAATCCCAAAGTTCGTTTCTTCCTTCGTTTATCAACTTGATGGTTTCAGCGTCAATGACCTTTTTAAAGTTATTCGTTTTCCTGAAGTAATCAAGTGCGACTTCACTATAGTAATAGGCCTTTACTTTAAATTGAAGGTTATGATAGGCGATGGCGATTTGATAGAAAAATTCATGATTTAAATATTCTTTTTCATTGATTTGAAGCAGATATTCGAGTGACTTCTTGAAGTCTCCTTTTATTCCTGCTGTGATTCCGAGAAGGTGATGAAGGAGGTGAAGTTCATAAGTGTTTAATTCTTTACGGTGTTTATTCATTTTATCCAGCAGCGTTTCTGCTTGGGCGATGTTCCCTTGCAAAAGGTTATATCTGGATTGTAATAAAAAATACTTATTCTTAACAGATTGGATGAGAAATAATGAATTCTTTTCTACCTCGTCTTTTAAACGTTCAATCTCACTTACTTGTTGTAATACCATGCTATCGTGCCATTGCTCAAGCAATCGCTCATATTTCTGAAGGGACTGCATTTCCTTTTCCAGATCGATTCCGAGTTTCTCGCTTAGCATATGTGTGATTTCAGGAGAATATTGGGTGTTGCCACGCTCAATTTTACTGATATGAGTAACGGAACAAATCCCTTTTCCGAGTTCTTCCTGTGTTAGTTCATTTTTCTCTCTGTAAAATTTTATAAGTAGTCCTAAACTCATCGAATCCACTCCCGAAAGATTATACTAATTGTATTTTTGATTACCTCTTTTTTATCATCATACCTTTTCAATCTTCAATAAAACAGTGTTATTTTTTGTCTATTCGGACTTTTCAAAGTGGGAGTAAGTGTAATCTCGATGAATTTTCATTCACGAAAAAAGAGCAGCCCTTAACGGACTACTCTTTCTTCTGGTTGATGACGTTCATCAAAGTGTTTTGAAATGAAACCGTTAAGGATTAATCCCCAATTCCCCTTTAATCGAGTCAATTGTTATACCATCTACTTCAGATTGAGGATCTGGAGTATCTAATACAAAATCATTTTCAGATAAGTAATACTTCTCAAGGAGTGTAAAGTCTTTTTCATCTGTCGTACCATCGAAATTGATATCCGTATTTCGATAGTCCGTTCCCCAATGATCTTGAAGCAGTAGTGCATCGTGAATATCGATGGTATTGTCTTTATTGATATCTCCAGGCTTGGAAACGGCCATATAATAAGTGATGTATTCACCAATATCTACACCATTTTCTGTACGTCCCGCTTCAAGTGGTGTATATGTTGTGTAGTGTCCTGGTACATCCGTAACGACGGTATACTTCTGTACAGATGATGGTAGTTGTTCGATAGTAATAACACCGTTTTTCGGTATGGTGACAGGATAAGTATTTCCATTTGTATCCTCTAAGTGTATAGTGGCACCTATCTGTGTGTAATCCCGGCTATAATCAAAGCGACCTGCATCTGTCAGGAGTCCCTCTGCGCCTATAAATCCTGCATTAACCTTTGATACTTTCGGATAGACTGGGTGAGCTCCCATTTTTGTCGGGATCCGTGGTCCATCATTAATCTTCATCGTACTCACACTACTGAACAATGGAGAATACGTATTGAAAAACTCCTGCTCATTCGTATCAGCTACAATCTTGAATAATGCAACGTCACCTGATACCCCTTCACCTGGAATGTTAATCTCAATATCATTTCTGACACTTGTTGTACCGGTTTTTGTCACATTCAATTCTGTCCCCTCTGGTAAACCATCCGCTAAATGGAACTCAACTGAATCCAAAAACTTACTTGAGTTGTAGGTATACATTGAAAAGTCATGGGCGTTTTCTAAATTGTTAGCGTAGAAAGTATAGGTGATCTTGTCACCCATTTGGTAAGCTTCTTTATCTGGTTTCGCGAAAACATATTGAAGTCCCTTAGGTGCATAGTAGACCACTTTAGGAATAGCTGTGTTTCCAGCATAATCAGCTCCTAAATATTGGATTTCTCTGATGGATGACGTTTTTACACTGATTTCCTTTGAAAACTGTCCATTTTCATCCACCTGCAGTCGATAGTTCGGACCATTCTGACCATACCATATATTATTACTTGCTTGAGTGAGCGGGATATCGGTCTTTGCCGTTTCCTCTATTTCTGAATCCAATAATGTTCCTGATAAAGTGACTGTTTCTTGGCCTTCTTCCAGCTCTACAATCGGGAAGTCACCAGCTGGCATTGCGTTCGTCTGATCATAAACAACTGTTGGTGCTCCGTTATCCAAGCTGATGGTTGATGTTTTGGTGAACTGCTTTCCATCTTTCGTCGTTCCGATCATCTTCACATCATAAATGCCATCTTCCACTCTCACTTTTGTATAGCTAATCGGCTTCTTATCATGTCCCGTTAATGGATAATAATAACCATAGAACCCTTCTTCAATATAATAATCGACATCGATTGCAGCTCCTGCTGCATTCACACCTGTAATCCATCCCAGGTCTTCTTTCGTATCTGGATCAACCAATACCCAATCCAATCTTTCCATCGGGGAATTCAATCTGAAATCAAGATCAGTTTCTTTTCTGCTATAAGGATTGTTCACACGATTAGTCGAAATACTTTTCGTATAGACATCAAAGTACCCGATTCCTTCTTCCACGACTTTCGCTCCGAATGGGATACGATAGCTGTCCTCTGGATCCTTTTGATTTTGAATCACGATGTATCCTTCATATGTTCCTTTTTGAGCCATTTTCGGGATGGTAAGAATCGCATTGAATTGTTCTTCTTTATTCTTTTTCACTTTCATGGAGCTTGGTACATTGAGCCTCACACCATTTTCCTCAGCATCCAGAGACCCAGAAGCCTTTGCCCCCACATTATATTCTACTGAAATATCATATTTGTTGTTTTTATTACTATTATTTGTAATTGATAGATTGGTCGTTTTTGTAATATGTTCATTCCCCAACGGGATAAAACCGTAGCTTAGACCACCGGTTTGTTCCGGAATGATGATTTCTTCCTGGTTTTCAATAAATGGCGTTTCATCCAGAACGGAAATCATCGTGTCCGAATGGATGGCTTGCATTGGATCGACTCTTCCCGCTCCAACTTCAAATACGCTATATTGATTTTTCAATGGATCTGCCGTATTCATTAACACAGATTTAATTTCGCTTGGCGTATATTCAGGATGTGCTTGAAGTAATAATGCTGCTATCCCTGCTACTTGAGGTGACGCCATTGATGTGCCTGATAACCGTTGATAGGCATGTGAATAATCCGATGAATCTTCTTTATTCTGCATATAGGATGGAACGGTTGAGAGAATATTGACCCCAGGTGCCGTTACCTCTGGCTTGATATCATACAATGTTCCTGAAGGACCTTTTGAACTGAAGGATGCAAGCTCATCACCGCTGATTTCCGCTTCCCCCATTTCTCCCAACGTGATGGTTGGTGTTCCATCTTTGAATAGTTCTTTCACTGCTAAACCATCTTGATTCGTTAATGAAAAAGTCGGGATATTGTCATTGCTTTCGCCTAAATAATGAGGGATATGCCCTTCATCTGGATTCATATTATAAATGATGACGGCTTTTGCACCCTTTTGTTTCGCGTATTCCATTTTTTCGATGAGTGCATATGAGCCGCGAGCCACGAATGCCACTTTTCCAGCGACATCTTTCCCGTTGTAATCAGCAGGTCCACCTTCTCCTACTTCAACCATTTCAAAGCTTTGGCCTTGGAGCTTACTAAACTCATCCGTCCATTTGTTGGTCATTAATTGTAGAACTCCATCCAGATCCTTACCTTCCACAGAGAACACGCCATCATAAGTCGTGACAAAAGATGGTGCAGAACTTGCTCCTACCGTCAAAGCAAGGGCAGCGGCACCTGGAGATCCCAACGTATAATTCCCTTGATCCCCAGAGTTCCCAGCGGCAACAACGGCTGTAACACCACTTAACACGGCATGATCAACGGCTATGCTCGTTGCATACAAAGGGTTATTCGTTGCTGCTCCAAGGGAGAGGTTGATGACATCCATTCCATCTGCCACAGCACGGTCAATCCCGGCAAGTATATTACTGGTTGATCCAGATCCGTATGGCCCTAATACACGGTATACATTTAATTCCGCATCTGGAGCGACACCAATCACTTTGTAATCTGAATCATTTACAGCTTGACCCACAATCGTTCCTGAGACATGTGTACCATGATCTGTGTAATAACTGTTCCCTTGATTGTTTTCAGGATATCCAGAAGCTTTCCAGTCATCATACGTTGCTTCCATCGGATCGTCATCATTGTCTACAAAATCATATCCACCTTTATAGGCATCTTTTAAATCAGGGTGGTTATAATCGATTCCTGTATCGATCACTCCAACCTTGACCCCTTTACCTGTAAACCCCTCTTTATGTAATTCATCAACATTCATAAAAGGAATACTATCCACTTTTGTAGTAGATCCTTCTTCTTCATCATGTTTAGGTGGAGGAGTAAGTTGAACCTCTAATTCGCTATAGACGGCTTTAACAGCTTCCGATTCTACTAGACTTTCAACTTGATTGCCCGGGAGAGTAATCGCTACTCCATTAAAAGCATTCGTATAGGAGTAGTTAATTTCATAAGGATCTTTACCAGATTTCGTCTTTTTCCCAATTTTAGTATCTAAGTCTTTTTTAAACTTTTTATGGGACTCTTCTACCTTTTTCTTTGCCGTTTCAAGAGAAACCTCTTTCCCCTTTAGGGATTGTTGAATTTGTTCTGCTTTTGCAGGCAGCTGATCAAATTCGACAATAACGGTCACGTTCTCTTCACTCTTCAAGTCAATATCTCTTGATAACTGAAGACCCTTGATAGAACGATTAGCCTCCAGTTTATGTAAAGCTTCAAGCTGCTCCTTTGAGAGACCAGCCAGGACCTTCATAGCGTTGGACTCTGCCTCTGCATGTACTGCAGGTTCAGAACTTAAAGGTGCTGCTGCCCCTAAAAGAAGTCCTACACTTAATGCAATTTTTGGATATTTGCTGTTTCTCATGAATTCAACCCCTTTTACTTTCTTAAGTTCATTATATTGTCGAATAACAAATAAGTCATTGGGGGGAATTTTGTCAATAAAGGGAGACGAAACTTAGGAATTATTGTAAATTGTTGTATCTTTCCCCTATTATAACTCTGAAAAATCAATCATTTGAGATGGAATGAACATCACCTAAACAATAAATAGTTCAATTGAACTGAAACTTTTAACCTATAAAAGTTGGGGGATAAAGAACATTTTTCTATTCAACAATCCTTTTCTTAATTTTTACTATTATCGTTCAACTTCAATTATTCACCCTTTACATCAGTTATTTGGGAAAATTGAAACCTTCAAAAGGACTAACCAGATCATTCATTCATACTCAGACACTGCCATTTACACATATGTATAGTTCTTTTTGCATGTTTATTTGTTATTTTTTAACAACGTTTTTTTCTTAATTATCCCCATACACACTAAAATACATTTATGTGATGATTTTAAATATTAAGAAAATATTACCTTTTCTTAATTAAGAAAAAAGAGGAGTGAATGATTTGTACAAGCAAAAGTTGTTTAAAAAAGTAACAGTAGCTGGTCTATCATTTGGAATGGTATTTAGTACCGTAGCATCCATTCCTAGTAGTGTTAACGGCGAGACAATCGACACTAGTCCCCTATCAAGTTTGAACGCTCTAAAACACCTGACTGATTCCCAGAGAAAAGCGCTAAAAGATTTAGAGTTGAATAACAAGACTGGATTACAATTGTCCCCATCCATCCACTTAGATACAGAGGAGGATATCTCAATCATAGTGGAGTTTCATCATAAGCCTGTCAAAGTTGCCCAGCTTCAAGCAAGCTTAAAAGGAGAAGTTTTATCAAAGACAAAAGCTAAAGATAACATAGCAAAAGAACAAAAGAAATTTAAAGAGGATCTCGGTAAAATATTCGAAGGTGAAAATGATAAGTCTTATGACATTAAATATCATTACACAGAGGCCTTTAACGGGGTAGCGATGACTTTGCCGGCAAACAAAATAGAATCGCTCTTACAAACAGAAGCAGTAAAAACGATTTGGGGGAATGAAGCGGTAAGTATAGAACCACCAAGTAAAAAAGAAGTTTCAAGCCTTAATATCTCTACTAGAATGGCCGACAGTAATCCTTACTTAGGAGTTGACCGCCTGCATCAAGAAGGCTTAACCGGTGAAGGTCTAAAAATCGGGGTAATCGATACAGGAATTGATTACAACCACCCTGATTTAAAACAGGCCTACAAAGGCGGGTATGACTTTGTCGATAACGATGAAGACCCAATGGAAACAACATATGAGGATTGGGAGAATTCAAGAAAACCAGAAATCTCAAACGGAAACGCCTACTATACTCAACACGGAACCCATGTTTCTGGAATTATTGCTGGTCAAGGGACAAATAAAAGTGACTATGCGACGACAGGAGTCGCTCCAGACGCAGAAATTCATGCGTATAGAGTATTAGGTCCATACGGCAGTGGAATGACTGAAAATGTGCTTAAAGGGATCGATCAGGCAGTTGAAGATGGGATGGACATCATCAACATGTCATTAGGTGCTTCCATTAATGATCCCTATTTCCCAACGAGTGTCGCTGTCAACAACGCCGTTTTGAGCGGAGTCACGACTGTGGTAGCCGCAGGAAATTCAGGAAACGCAGCCTACACTCTCGGATCACCCGCTTCCTCTGCTTTAGCTCTTACAGTCGGTGCCAGTGATACTCCCCTCGATATCGATACATACGAAGGGAAACTTTCTACACAATCTGTCGCTCTTCAGTTATTGGGGAGGCACTACAGTGATAGAATAGAAGATTTTGAAGGTCAAACACTCCCTATCGTAGAGGTGGGATTAGGTAAACCTGAGGATTATACCGGTAAAGATGTGGAGGGTAAAATTGTTCTCGTCAGTCGTGGAGAAATCACATTTAATGACAAGATCAAATTTGCAAAACTGCATGGTGCTAAAGCGATCTTTATTTACAATAATGAAGGTGAGGGACAAATCCCATACTTTCTAGGTGAAAACAAAGACTTCATTCCTGCATTCGGTTTGACTAAAAGTGATGGAGAATCTTTACTTGAAGAATTATCGGATTCTAACGAATTTACATTTAATAAAATAGGAACGGTTAAAACAGAAGGGGATCATTTAGCTGATTTCAGTTCAAG
Organism: Rossellomorea sp. ABR4_004; assembly: GCF_056159585.1. Classification (NCBI taxonomy): domain Bacteria; kingdom Bacillati; phylum Bacillota; class Bacilli; order Caryophanales; family Bacillaceae; genus Rossellomorea; species Rossellomorea sp. ABR4_004. The sequence goes on from NZ_JBSWVM010000001.1 coordinate 1,655,731, forward strand.
AGGTCCATCTAAATTTAATTATGATATCAAGCCTGAAGTGACGGCACCGGGAGTTGGTATTCAGTCCACGGTTCCATCTTATATGGTAAACCATGAGGAATCAGAGAATTATGAATATGCCTATCAACGATTATCCGGAACCTCCATGGCATCCCCTCAAGTAGCAGGAATGGCTGCATTACTATTAGAAGCCAATCCAGACCTAAAACCAGAAGACATCAAAACCATTCTTATGAACACCGCGGATCCGTTAAATGGTGATTATAGCGTGTTTGAAGTCGGTGCGGGTAGAGTCGACCCATATGAGGCGATCCATTCTTCTATGAAATTCCAAGTCATCGATGAAACAACCAACATTGCAAACGGTGAAGAAGTGTTGATTGATGAGAAAACAGGTTCTATCGGATTTGGACTGCAATACAACGACGGGCAAGCGATTCGTGACCAGCGTACCATTGAAGTAAGTAATCATGGAAATGAAAAGAAGACCTTTACTGGTGAGGTTGAATTTACAAACCATTCATTAAAGGCCGACAAAAACGGTGTTCATGTGGTGTTTGATAAGAAGATTTCTGTTAAAGCGGGTAAAACGAAGAAAACCAATGCCTTTGTGATGATCCCTAAAACAGCTGATCAAGGTTTTTATGAAGGATATATCACTTATACGAATGTAAACGATCCTGAAGAAACGTACCAAATTCCATTTTCAATCAGAGTAGCGAAAGAGGGATTCGACTTTTTACAATTAGATAAGCAAGTATTAACGACCAATCCAGGAAGCTATGTTGGTTCATTTCCGGTTGCCACATTCGGCTTTCAGCTGAATTCAAAGGTAGAACAAGTAGATGTTGTTTTAGCCGATGGCGAAACAGGTGAAGACATTGGTTATGTCGGGTATTTCAATGGCAGCGACCTACAGATTGGTGTCCCTTATGGACTATACGGTTATGGGGGGAATTATTACCCATTCACTGGAGATGAGGATTACCCTATCCATTTAAAAGAAAAATTAGCCGATCAAGGCCATTATAAGCTCAAGTTCATTGCAACAAATGAAAACGGTAAGACCTTTACAGAAAGTGATGACATTTTCGTCGACAATACTACTCCAGAAATGAAGACAAGCATTGATGATCAACTTGTTTATGAGTTCGCTGAAGGTCAACAAACGTATCCGATAACCGGAACCTTGATTGACAATGAAGTGGATGATATTCAGGCTGCTGGAATTGATATTAGTCAAACAGATAATTTCGCATATGAATATTTGTACAGCATGTTTCCGGATAACCTGATTCGTCCAAATGCAGATGGAACATTTGAAAAGGAAATTCCCCTTGTCAGACCTACCAACAATTTGGCACGATTAGAAGGCTTCGATGCTGCTACCAACAAGACAGAAAGAAAGACTTATCATTTTGTTCCAGAAGGTACTGCCTATATGACCGGAACCTATGATCAAAAGTCTGCGAAGCCGGGAGACATTGTTACGTTTACAATGACTGCAAACAACGTAAAACAATTAAAAGAAGCGAAATTCACTTTCTACTATATTGATTCAATGGAAATCCTGGATATAAAGAAAAACGCTGCTTTATCCGATTATGACGTTGACCTACAAACCGATTTGTCGATTGGATCCTTTTCCAACGCAAAAATAGATCTTACCCTGAATGAGGATCAAGAAATAAACGGGGATATTCCTATGTTAGATGTCACCTTTAAAGTGACTGATAATAAATGGACCAATTTCGCAGGTTTTAACTCTACTAGCAACAGATACATTGACGCCAATGGTAAAACGGTACCTGCCCAAGGATACATTGAAGGTTTGAAATTACTGAATCAAACTGGGATTATTACTGGAGGCTTTGTAGGACAAGGATTCTTAAAACCTGATACGTCCATTGATTTCTCAAGGGATTATACACAGGTTGGCGCTTCAGTTGAGCTGGTTAGTCCCGATGGAACAGAATACACGACTGATATTAGTACTCGTGGATTCTTCCGATACGATAACATTCCAGTTAACCCTGAGCCATATACTCTCAAGGTCAACATACCTGGTCACTTCCCTTATTATGAAAAGATTATGGTCAATACAGAGGAAGATGGACAACTCACAGGAACGTTAACTAACACTACTGCCTTCACTTATGCAGGGGACGTGAATCAAGACGATGTCATTGATATCTTTGATGCCCTATTTTTAAAAGAAAAATGGCAATCCGATGATCGCTCGGCAGACATTAATGATGATGGCATTGTCGATCAAAAAGATTGGAGTTATGTTGAGACGAATTATCTTATGCGTAATCATACATTGGATGAGTTAAAAGATGTTGTTAAAAACGATCAAGGGATGACACTTGAGAAAGTGAAAAAGGAATTAGGAATGACAAACTAAATCAAAGGCGTTTATGAAGAATTTGTTGTTTACAAAATAGTGAGTAGCAGTTGAATTTTTCAATAAATGTCTAGTTCTGAAGGAACCGTACTCATGTTCAGGATGTTCACGAGTACGGTTGTTTTTTTATCGATCCCTTCTCCCATTACCTAAGGATCAACCTGTTTCAACCCTTCCAATTGTAATCAACGCCTATATTGTTATCTCCTATTTCCTTCCCTTAATAACAGGCAATAGTTCTCATCATGTTGGGGTGTTGCATGGGTTCTATATTCCCAGAAAGCCAATAAACATTTTTTGAACCTTTCAATATTCCCTATTCTCAAAGATGATTCGGCTACTTCCAATAATACGTTCAACCCTCTATCATACTGGTTGCTTTTACATTGAAACAAAGCAAATGCGTAGCGAAAATCCAGATACCGTTTCTCTTTTAACCATGGCTCCTTACTTACAGCCATATCTTGAATCACATGACTGAATCTTTCCATCAAGTTTTTTGCATCTTCTATCCGATTTAAGCGGACGTATGTCTCGAAAATTCGCGGTAATCCTGCATACACATCATCCCTTTTTTCCAACCATGAGAGATATTCATCGGCATAATCCAACTTTCCAGAATCCAATAAGGCTGCATAGCGGTTTCCGACAGCTGTTTCTGCGTAGTAGTTGTTCACTTGTGAATATTGATCGATCAAACTTAACACTTTTTCAAGAGAGGCACCTAATCTGGAAAGAGCGAAACCCTTATACATGAGTGCCCGTCCATAATATTCCCCTTCAGCCGCCATTTTTTCCAGTTTTTCTGCATAATTCAGGACCTGTCTCCAATCTTCACGTCGATAGTAATCTGCCATTATCCACATATAGGATTCCTTCCTAATGTCAACAGGCATGTAGGCTAGTTGGTCTAACAATTGAGACAGAGCATGCTGCCCTTTGTCTGTTCCTTTTACGATATAAAACCTTCTGAAATAGCTTACGGCTACTTTTTCTGAGAATCGATCTGATTCGCTCTCGATCAACACTTCATAGAGAGGGAGGGCCTGCTTTCCCTTTCCTTCTTCAAAAAGTTTTTCTGCAACGGAAAATATATATAATAAATTTTTCTTTCTAATCGTTTTAGACCGTTCTTCCAACATGATATCTACCATTTTATTGGAATACTTCTCATACCCTTCAGCAGCACACTTATACAAGAACTGGACACTTCTTCGTTTGTCCACCCGTTTTCCTTCATTTAAGCATTCCTCCAAATAGTATGGATAAAGGGTGCCTTCTGATTCGCCAAATGCAGCTGTCATTGCATCCAGGTTTTGAAGTGAAAGGGGCTGTCTGTGGTTAAGAATGCGACTGATCTCGCTTATATGAATACCTGTAATCTTCGAAAGTTCTGTTTTATTCCAATTTTTCTTTTCCATATACTTTTGAATTTCTTGATAGAGAGCTGCATTCATTTAATTCACCCGTTCCTTTGATGTAACCAAATGGAGTTAATGGTAACGATGGATTTGTGAAAGGAGAGATTTGATAGAATTTTTCAAAAATATTATCCCATCAAATTCAATTATAATCAAAGGAAAAAGATAGAAAGAGTTCAGTACTGTATATGCTTTGATGTCCGCTACAGGATGTTCTTTCAAGTGAGGTTTCTTATTGTTATTATCCTTTCAATTATGGAGTGAATGTTGTATGCATAAAGGAAAAATCATAAAGTTTTATCGCCAAAAAGCTAAATTGACACAGGAACAGCTTGGATATGGGATCTGCTCAAATACTCATGTTAGCAAAATTGAACAGGGGAAGACAGATTATTCTTCAGAAATTACCTTGTTATTTTCTAAACGGCTCGGGATTGATGTAGAAGAGGAATTCATCCGGTATAAAAACATCAAGAGACTCCTTCATTCCTGGCATGATTCAATGATAAGGCAGAGAGATAAAGAAATCGAAACACTTAAAAACAAACTGGAGAAAGAACCATTAATAAAAATCAGTGACTATCAAATCCTTTATGAACTGCTGAACGCAAGATACCACTTACTGCATCAAGACTTGAAACCGGCAGACAAAATTCTTAAAGCCATAAAAAAGAAGTATAAGCATTTACCACCTTATGAAAATAACTTATTGAAGCATTTATCAGGCATTTATTACTTATCTAAAAAGGATATAGTAAAAGCCTTTGAGACCTTAGTATCTATTAACATTGAAGATTACAAGAATGAAGAATATTATTTAACGTTAGCTACTGCCTATCTTGCGGCAGGATCAAGGGTAATGGCCTATTACTATGCAGAAAAATCATTGCGTTCTTTCATCAATAACAATAATGTCCTTAAAATCATTGATGCAGAAATGATTATGTTAAGTACACGGGAAAGTGATGGATGTCGTGATTTCCAACTGAAAGTCGAGGAATACGAGGCTCTACTTCATACTTGCGATCTGTGTCATGCTTATGATAAGAAAGCACGGCTGCTCCATAACTTAGCCTATGAATTCTATAATCGAAACGAATATGAAACTGCTAAACGACTATATGAACAATCCATGGATCTGAAGGAAAAAAAATCCTCCTTTTATTTAACCTCCCTGGAAGGATTCATCCGGAGCTGCCTTGATGGTAACCTAATGGCGAAAAAAGAATTGGAGAAGCTAGTATATGAGGGGTTATCCCTTGCAAGGGAAATGAAGGAATATATATATTCGATCAGCTTCAAACTTCTTCTCCATTTAATCAACCATCATCACACTGAATATTTTAACTACCTAATCACTAACGCCCTTCCATACTTTAAACAGTCTGGTTATGTATCTTTATTAAAACAATACGAAAAAGAACTCTTTCATTATTACGTAAAAAAAGATGAAAAGAGTAAAGCTCTTGAGCTGGCGTCAAAAGTATTGGCGGATTAATTAAATAATGGAAACGTCATAAAAGAATGCCAGGAGTTCGCCCCTGGCATTTTTATTTTGTTCACTATTCTCTTGTTTCAAGACCAATTGAATGGAATAACTTTTCCAACGTAATCTTTCCTTGTTTTTCTTTTGGCTTTTTATTCTCTTTGACATCAGGTCCTTTTTCCAGGAAGTTTTTCTCGATCAAACGAAGATCTGATTCATCAACTTTACCGTCTTGATTAAGGTCGCCCTTGTTTACCCCGAGATTTTCTTTCCCGTATGAGAACACTGAGATAATCGCATCTCTGATATCAATCATCTCATCTCCTGTTACATCACCAGCTGGGGACTTGTCCATAGTTGCGTACATTCGCACACCTGCCATTTCTCCATCGACGTTTCTCACTAGTTTTGTCGTATACTTGCTAGTGAGGTGACCTGGTATGTCTACGTAAATTTCATATTCATTTTCTGATAACGGAAGGTCATCGATTGTAAAGTATCCAGTATCGAAAATCTCAGACGCTTCAAAGGTTTTACCATCTGAAGCTTTTGCATATACTTTCGCTCCAAGTTTAGAGTAGTCAGCAGAATGATCCAACTGCCCATTCTCTTTTAAGAAAGCTTCAGGTTTGATATTTCCATTCACAATAGAATGGCCAGCCAGAATTCTAAATGACTCGTCTTTCATTACACGAATAATAGTTGGGTTAGAATCTGAAGTTTTCTTATACTTAAAGGAACTCGTATCAAATGTTATGTTTTCTTGAGCATAGTACTCATCATTGATGACTTTAAATGTGACATCCAAGAATGGAATATCTTTATCGATCGTTAAGTCATTCTGATGAATCGAAGCCCCTACTTTAACGTTCCCAGCATTTAATGTTGGCTCATTCAGGTTTACTTCTACACCTTTTTGATCGGCATATTTTATAAATGTATCATTGACTTTTACATTTTTAAATTCAAGTAAATCTTTATAGTAAGGTACGCTGAATTCACCGGAGGCGAGCTGCTTAACATTGTTTAAATTCAAAGTCATTGTAATTTCGTCACCCAGACGGACCTTCTCTTTGTCATAACTAGGAACAGCATATTCCGTTCCTTCTCTTATGAACATGTATTTTTTTATACCTTCTGGATATCCTTCTGATGCTGTCGCATTATCAAATACAAACAGGTTGGAATCTAAATATGTCATCTGGTCCATTCTTTCCTTCGATGCAGGAAATCTAAAGTTCCCTTCCCCATCTACATTAAGAAAATAATGGTTATAGAACGAGTACTCATACCAAAGTACACCATTCCTGGATTGATCAATGTCCACCCCTTTTTCTTTAAGGGCATCGACAGTTGAATCATATACATTTCCATGTACCCATACCGCAGGTCCTTCTAGCCCTTCTTCTTCTGTAAACATCGAATCGGTCACTTCATAAAGACCAGGTTCCATGTCAAGTTCCACTTTCGGAGGCGTATTGTCAATCATGAAAATTGCTTCTTTACTGTGTGGTTTACCTTGCTCATCGTACCCAATCATTTCGAACAAATAATCTCCTTCAGGCAATTTCACCTTTTTATCAGAAATTGGGTTTGAAGGATCGTTGGTGAATGGGTACACCTCTCCCTTAACAAATTGACTCCCAAAATAGTCAATGCCCGTCAATAAATGACTTGCATTAATGGTTCCAATTAATCCGACTGGTTCTCCAGATTTTCCATCTTTCACTAACATATCAATGGTCTTTAATGGACTTGATAATTTGACAATCACATTGGTATATGGAGTCGTATACGGATGCAACTTCGATGTATCATTCGTTATCATCGGTCTTGTCAATTCCATCTTCTCTAGTCCTTTATCTGCCACACGGACTGAAAAAGGTATTTGGTAGTGCTCTTCTTCATTTTTCGGATTTACAAGGTGAATATATCCTTCATACCTTCCGAATTCCGCACTGTCTGAAACAAGAATTGTCGGCTCAACCTCTGCAGATTTACCCGCTTCGATCCTAACTGAATGTTGAAGCTCCACTTCTACGCCGTTTTTGCCGGCATCTTGAATTTCTCCCTTAGCTGGTAAAAATTCAACCGTAGTGGTAAATTCCTTTGCATCTTCTTCATTGAGGTTTCGAATAACCACTTTTCTGCTGTCTTCGACTTGTTCACCATCCTGAATATAGTGACTTCCGAAAGCAATTGAACCCGTTTCTTCATCGATTTCGACAAAGTTTCCATCTTGTTCATGCAGCGTTTTGTCCAGAACCTTAATCAATATATCAGAATGGACTGCCTCATGGACATCAATTCTCCCTGCGCCAACTTCATTGACTGAATACTCACCATTCATTTCATCAGCCGTATTCATTAATGCTTCCTTAACCTCAAAAGGTGTATATTCGGGATGTGCTTGTAAGATGAGTGCTGCTGCGCCTGCTACGTGAGGCGATGCCATTGATGTACCACTGAGACGGCCAAATGCCGTATCATAATTTTCTCCATCTTGGGGGTCATTGATAAACTCAGGTAGGGTCGAGAAGATCGCTACGCCTGGTGCTGTGACATCTGGTTTAATGTCATCATTCCCGTTAGCAGGTCCTCTGGAACTGAATTCCGCTAAGTGATCACCTTCCGTCTTGATGCTGCCTAATGTCTCAAAGGTGATTTCTGATTGTGATTTAAGTTGTTCACCAGCAGACTTGGATATGCGGAAAGCAGGAATATAATTAGTACCTTCCCCTATATAAGCTTCTATTTCACCATCTACGTTATTATAAACAATCGCTGCTTTTGCACCTGCAGCTCGTGCATTTTGTACTTTTTCATCGAACGTAATCGATCCACGTTCAATTAGCGCTACCTTACCAGTCACATCTTTATTAGTAAAATCGCCTTTTGTACCTATCCCTGCATCTACAATTGGAAGGGTCATATTCTGGAGGTCTTCCAATTGATCTGTATAATTTCGGGCTAACAGCTTCATATCCACTATTTCTTGGTTTCCAACATTGGCACTAATTGTCGGGATTGTTAATGACACATCGCTAGCTCCTACTGTTATCCCAAAGGCAGCTGCTCCTGGAGATCCCAGTGTTTTTTCACCAGGTCCTGCGTTTCCTGAAGCAACGACCGCAACAACACCTGAAAGCATCGCATTGTTAATCGCTATAGACGTTGGATTAAGAGGGTCATTGACATCCGAACCCAGGGACAGGTTGATCACATCCATACCATCTGTTACAGCCTTCTCAATTCCTGCCATGACCGCGGCATTCGATCCACTTCCATATGGACCCAATACCCGGTAAGCGTAGAGATCAACTCCAGGGGCTACCCCCTCAACAGAAGAGGCCGAGCTGTTTTCCTTTTGTCCTGCAATGGATCCGGCTACATGAGTTCCATGGTATGTATAATAACTAGAACCATTGTATTCAGGCTTCCCGGAATCCTTCCAGTCTTTAAGAGTCGTCTCCATGGGATCCGAGTCATTATCGACAAAATCATATCCGCCTTTATATGCACCTCTTAAATCTGGATGATTATAGTCAACGCCAGTATCAATGACCCCTACTTTAACCCCTGTCCCCGTAATGTTCTCTTGATGAAGCTTGTCTGCACCGATTTGAGGAAGGCTGTCATCGACCTTTGATGGTATACCCGAGTTCATCTCTTTTACCTCTTGCGGGAGGTCAAGGTTTATTCCATTATCCTTCCAAATACGCTTAACGACTCCAGTACTGAGCAACTCTTGCACTGCCCTTCCTGGTAATTCCATCGCTACCCCATTGAATGACTCATGGTATTCTCTGGTAACTTTGGCATCGTTCATATTTTCTTCATTCGGTCTATTCAGTTTTTTGGCTTTTTTCCATTCTCTTTTAAACGTGTCATGCTCAAGTTTTGCTTTATCTTTAGCAGCAGAAAGAGACATTCTTTTCCCTTTAACAGCTTCTTTTGCTACCTGAACCTCTGGGGGAGCTTGATTAAATTCAACGATTACCTTTACCATTTCAGAACTGTTTTGATTGATATCCGGTGAAATGGTGAACCCTGGTGATGTTTCCAGTTGTTTCAATGCCTTCCTTTGCTGATCAGTTAAATTTATCAGCGTTTGCTCTATTGTTTTCTGTTTATTCTGAATATCATTCTCGGCAATAGCCCCAGATGGCGCTCCTGCGGAAACTAGCAAACTAGCAATTAACGTCCCCTTAAATATAGGTTTGAGCTTTCTTCTATTCATATCGTTCCCCCTGATCGTGATTATTTGTTAAACACTACTATTACACCTGTTAACAAGTGATTGTTCCAAAACGAATGGGTACCCTATCTCAAAGTTTAAATAAACTACTATGTAGCAGCAATGGGGGGAATTGTGCTATAACATCAAGCCTTTTCGGATAAAAAGTTCAATAGATGACATTTGATCTTACATCAACAGATCATTTTGCAGTTAAAAAGGTTCAGTAGACTTCAAAGATATGATTCCTATTTAAGTAGACGTGTGAAAAGGCTTGTTCCTTGAACAGCACGGTAGTAACGTAAAAGATAGCGTATACTAAACAAGGATATTTATAAGATACTCTCTAAGGCAGTAACACATATCCTATTTTCTAATAGGATAGTAGTAGGAAAAAGGACCAACAATCCCCTATAAAATTCCCTTCCCTTTTGATACAACCTTATGTTTTGTTTGAAAATAAAAGAATAATTCTGCGTCGCATTTTCGATCACTTTAAAAAATTACACCTGTAAACACTAATGCTTTCTTTCTAGTATTCTATTTGAACTGTCGTTCATTCTTCCCGCAAGATGTTTTTCTCCCATCAAAAAAGCAACGGCCATTGGCCGTTGCTCTCCTCTTTTCCTTACTGAATATTTAATTCCTCCAGCACACTTTCTAATGTTTGTCCATTTTGTGTTTTCAGAGGTTCAGGAGAGTTATCCATCCAAGGATTTTGCATTAAATAATTGTTGATGACAAATTGCATATCCTTTACGCCTACTACTCCATCGAAGTTAATATCTGCTTCGCGTTTGTCTGTGTTCCAATTTGATTGAATGGAAAGTGCGTCTTTCACATCAATTACATGATCTTGGTTCACATCTCCCGCATGTGCAGGTTCTGGAAAGATTGCTTTTGCGTATGGTTTCAATTCTCCATTTTCTTTCAATCCGACTGTGAAGGTTTTCTTCACCTTGAAATGTCCCGGCATCTCCATCTCTACTGTGAATGGTTTATCCGTTATTGGTAATCGAGTTAAGAAGAAAGCATTAGTCGTATGGTGAACAATTCCAAAATCGGTTGGATATTCTTTTCCTGCTTCATCTGTTACTTTCACTTTCGCGCCCGCTTTTACATAATCAAATTGTGTTAATGGCTCAGTTGGCACCCAAGGATTCTTAAATGCTTCTGGAAATACATGAGATTTCAAAATGGAATATGTCCGTTCCACATGATAGGGAATACTAATACCCGTGGCGGAATTCATCTTATCATCTGTATTGGTGTACGTACCATTGAATTGTGTTAAGCCCATATCCCCTAAGGCAGAATCCTCTTTTACTTTGTATGTGACATCTACCATTGGAACCTTGCCTGATTGCCCCGTTTGTGCGGCATCACCGGTTAAAGTAGCGGTAATGGTCGTTTGTATTCTCTTCTGTCCTTCTATGGTTACCTCTGTATTCTCTGTTTTAATATCCACTTTTCCATCCAATGTCGTGTGTGGTGTAATGCTTTTGGTGTCGACGTTCAATGGGTTTACGAAGGAATATACGGCTTGCTTCATGTTTGTCATATTGTTCATCGCCAGGGTAACCGTGACATTATCGCCCGTTTTTACGTTCTTTTTATCTGGAATCGCACTTCCATACTGCGTGCCTTGTTTCACATAGTACACATGTTTATAGCTAGAATAGTTTTGCACTGTAGCCTTGTTTTGTGCATACATTTTCACTGGAAGCACTGGTACATCCGGCAGTGTAAGTTCTGTCGTAAAGTTTCCGTCAGCGTCTAATGGAACTTCGGTTGGGAATCTACCAAAGTGATAGTAAAATGTATTATCGGCCTGAGACACATCCATACCGCCAGCTTTCATTTCTTCAATCCCTGGATCGTAAACCGAACCTGTTAATGGTACCGTTGTTTGATCCGGACTATATTCTACTACACCAGAGTCCACGTTGAGATCGAGGGTAGGCTGCGTAACGCTATAGTAAACCGGTGCATCTGACGTAAAGATTTCCCCTTTATCATTTGTCCCTACCATCCTGATTTTGTACAATCCTGGCTCGGTTTGTTCCTTATCATACGCGATTGGCTGATCTGGATTTCCCGTTAACGGGTGGTAATATCCTTCATTCAGCACACCTCTTAGATAATATTCAATATTTTCATCAGCACCCATACCGTCAAATGAACCAAGAAAACCGATTTCTTTATTCGTTTTTGGATTGACAAGGAAGAGATCCATCGAACGCATATGAGATTTTAATTGGAAGTTAAGGCCAACTGACCATCGGATACCATTATAACCAGCCTCGACAGCGGTCGTAAAAGCAGGCGGATTTACCTCAATATGGTCAATGCCCTCTTCTGCCGTATGAATACCAAATGGAACTCGATACGTTTCATTCGGATTGTCTTTATTCGTGTACACCACATAGCCTTCATAGTTTCCTAATTCAGCCGTTTTCGGAACTAACATTGTTACTGCGGTTTTCTTTTTCTTACCTGCCTTTACTTTCAATGTTTCTTTTGTCTCCACCGTTACACCGTTAGCAGCCGCATCCTTGGCTACATGAGAATAATCCCCCTCGAATCTTTCCTCAAGTGTTTGGAACTCGACTTTCACATCGTAGGTTTTTGTTTCTTTGCTGTTGTTGTAGAGCGTGACAGAACGGGTCTCTCTTAAATGCTTTCCATCTGGAGCATGCGCGCCAAAGCTTAAGGCACCAGTCGTGTCTTTAATCGTATGGATTCCCTCATCTGCAAGAGTCTTGGCTCCTCCATCACTCGTTTCCGTCTCGTCATTTACTTGAATGTTTGTTTGAGCATGAATCGCTTTATACGGATTTACACGTCCTGCACCTACTTCAAAGACACTATATTCTCCATTTAATGGATCCGCTGTGTTCATGAGCGTTGTTTTGATCTCGGCAGGTGTCATGTCGGGATTCGCTTGTTTCAAAAGTGCCGCAACCCCTGCTACATTTGGCGAAGCCATGGATGTACCGGATAAACGTTCATAAGCACTTTTGTAATTCCCGATTTGATCTTCTCCATGCATATAGGATGGTACCGTAGATAAGACCGACACTCCAGGTGCAGTTACTTCAGGCTTTATATCATATAAGACGCGGGATGGACCCCGTGAGCTGAAGTCAGCTAATACGTCCCCTCCGGTCACAACCGGTTCACCCAATTCATCAAAGGAAAACGTCGCACTACCGGAAGTTAACGCTTGCTTCATTGCAGTCCCTTGCTCACTGTTTAGAAAAAATACAGGGATGGAGTCAAAACCTTCTCCTAAATAAACATCTTCCAGTGGATAAGCGTTGTATAAAAGAAGAGCCTTCGCTCCTCCTTTTTTCGCGTTATTTATCATAGATCTGAGATCAATATATCCGCGTGTATCAAGGATAATTTTTCCGTTTACATCTTTGTCAATAAATGAACCGTTTCTTCCATCTATAATAGGCAAATTTTGACCTTTTAATTCTTCTATTTTATCGTCGAATCCTCTCGCAATCAGCTTTAAGTCCGCTGATACAGTTGTATCGGCATGAAGCGTTCCATTAAATGTTGGAATCGTGACAGATGTGTCGCTTGCCCCGACAGTAAGGGCCAATGGTGAAGTACCAGGTGAGCCAAGTGTATACATTCCGTTTCCGGAGTTACCCGCTGACACCACCGCGGTTACGCCAGCAAGCACGGCATTGTTAACGGCAATGCTTGTTACATACAATGGGTCGTTGTAATTGGCGCCAAGGGACATGTTAATGACATCCATACCGTCTTCCACTGCCTGGTCAATCCCGGCTAATATCGCCCCGGTGCTGCCTGTACCGTTAGGACCTAACACACGATATGCATAAATTTCAGCATCGGGTGCTACGCCCGTTACTGCATAATCTGATTCGTTTGTACCTTGTCCGGCTATGATTCCAGCCACATGTGTTCCATGCTCCGTATAATATGTCTGTGCAGCCCATGGTTTTCCTGCTTCTACCCAATCGTCATACGTTGTTTCCATCGGATCATTATCGTTATCCACGAAATCATATCCGCCTTCGTAGGCATCTTTTAAATCAGGATGGTTGTAGTCAATTCCTGTATCCAGAATCCCGACTTTCACGCCTTCTCCCGTGAATCCTTCGTGATGAAGCTTTTCGATGCCGGGAAAAGTGACATTCGAGTGCGTTTCGGCTTTCTCCCCGGATTCATGTTCAGTGACAGGAGGTTCAATATGTACTTCCTTATCGCTCCAAACAGCCTTTACAGCTTTAGAATCAAGCAGTGTTTTTGCTTTGTTGGCAGGGATGGTCATCGACACACCATTAAATGCATGTTTGTAGGACTGCTTGATCTTAAATGATGATTTCTTTTGTTTTAATTCATTTTTAAAAATCGTTTGAAGATCCTTGTGAAAGGTTTCATGAGCTGCATTTACTTTTTCTTTTGCTTCCGTCTTAGACAGTTTTTTTCCTTCTAACTCTGCTGCCAGTACCGCTGTCTTTTCCGGCTTTTCCTTGAATTCAACAATGACCGAAATGGAATCGTCACTCTTTTGATCTACCTCAGAAGATAGCTGCAGCCCTCCTTGGTCATTCGTTTGTAATTGTTTAATCGCTTGACGCTGCTCTGGAGTAAGATTCGCCAGCACTTGTTCAATGCCTGAAGATGACTTTGCTTGAACATTGTCTGTAAGAGAGGCTGGTGTAAAACTGCTGCCTACTAGACCAGCACTCAGTGCCAACATTGTTACATTTTTAATAATCCGCTTTTTCATCCGTCAATTCCCTTCTTTCTTATCTGTTGATATATTCATACTATTTGAATTTGATAGAATGTAACTTTTGCGAAATTTCATCAAATTCAGTTTTTAAATCGAGGGAGTTTTAGCAAGAAAAATAAAGATTATCATTTATTTGTTTTCCTAAAATGCTCAAGACATATGGAAGAATGGAATTTAACCTGGTTGATACATCCAATGCCAGGAGAAAAACCAATAATGGGTAATTGAACATATTTGAGGCTCTCCTTTCTTGAAGGAAGAGGATATAGTCATCTCACCAATCAAATGTCGTTTCACACGAAAAAAAGCCAAGAACGTCATGTTCTTGGCCCTTCCCATTAGTTAATGTTTCACGGTAATTTTCTTCTTCTCAGACGTCAACGATAATCCTGTTTCATCTGTACCCGTCACGGTCACATAGTAGTCGCCGTCTGGGTATTCTTCACCAGGGTACCATTTCAATCCATAGATGGAATGTTCGTTTTCAATATCTGCATATTCTAACACATTGCCTTCTGCATCAGAAATTTCAAAGTGCCAATCCATTCGTTTGTAACCAAAGACCAGGATGGACGCAGGCTTATCTTCGTTGATGTTAGTTCCAGATACATGGAAGTAATTGATAAATGGATCTGCATGCAGCAGGTCTTCATTACCTGTATATCCAACGCCTACATTACGGAAATTATCCATTGCTGACACCATGACAATTTCAGGTTTTTCATCAGAAATGACCTCTTTGGAACCAGCTGCCACGCTCTTGCGTTTGCCATTGACCCAAATGAAGCTTCCAATATAGCCGCTTCCTTTTTCTATGACATCCCATGTAATTTTATACTTTCCATCCTGTTGATCGGTTATTTTTATATTTTCAACAACAGGTGAGACAGAATCCAGACTAAAAGGTATTTTCGTTTGTTGAGGCTCGGCTCCTTCATAATTCAACGTACTCTCATATACATAATAATAGTTTCCATCAGGAAGAAGGTTACCTTCATCATCTGTACCGCTCCATAAGATTCCATCAAATTTGTAATAGTAATCCCGGTAGCTCATGATATTCTTTCTAAAGGTATAAGGACTTCCATCTTCCGTATACTCACTAAAATCAGTTATGTTGGAAACTGTATTTCCTTCTTCATCTTGGATACTAAAGGACATTTCTTTCAAATTACGAAATGCAGTAAATGAAGGAAAAATACCCGATGCAACCGAATTTGAAGAATAACCAACTGCTTTTTTATCAAATGTATCTGTCTGTTGATCATAGCCGAGTGGAAGGTCGAACATGTCATTCCACAATACTGTATATCCTAAATAAGGATCTCCGTTTACAGGACTCTCGTCTATGTTATCGAGTGAATCCCAATCACCGTAAAAGCCCATATAAGGCATAGTTAAGGAAGGCGCTTCTTCATTCTTTGGTACTAGTCTGACAAAGCCTTCTACGAACTGATTTTCACGGAATTCTTTTGGAAGTTCAATTGAAACGTTTACTTCTACATCCTTGTCTTTAACTGAAACCGACGTACCGTTTTGATTGGTCACCACTTTACCATTCACTTTAACTGATGCGCTCTCTACTCGCTCGCTGGATAGAGTCAGGTACTCGTTACTTCCGTCTACAACTCCATCTTTGTCTATGTAAAATTCCTTCGTTACCGTACCATCTTTTAATACGTCGACATAAACGTCATATTCTGCAGGCTTTGCTAAGTTAACTGCGAAAGGAACTTCATATCTCTCATTATGATCTTCTTCGTTAACAAATGTGATATAGCCTTCATATATCCCTTCTTCAGCTGATTTAGGAACACTTAAGAAAACATTTGTATTTTTTGACTTCCCAGCTTTCACTTTTACCTTGTTTGAAACAGAAAGTTGTACACCATTTTTTTCTGCGTCATTGGACAGATCCGTATATTCAATTATTGACGTAAACGTTTTATTTTCTGAACTTGAGTTAGAAATGTTAAGTTTGGCATTCTCACGGATATGAGAACCTTCTAAATACTTCGTCTCAAAGTTTAGATTGTCCATTGATCGACCGCTAACTTCGATCGTAATATCAGAATCAACCTGGTTACCTGTTTCTTCCTCGTCTTTGAATACACTAAATTTTTTGACTTGTAATGGTTTCACATTTAAAGAAAAGTTGAATTTATTTTCTACTTCTTTTAACGCAACAGAGCCCGCTTGCTCTAAAGAGGCGTCATTGTTTGATATGACTGCTGGTGTCGAGATTGCATTCTCGATTTGCATTAACCCGGCCCCTTGTCTTCTTGGGGAATAAGGAACCGTTGAATTTGGCTCATATTGAACGGACGACGTATTCATTAAAGCAAGCTTTGCTTTTAACGCTGTTTCCTCGGATTGATTAAGTCCCCTATCGTACATTGATTGCAATAACAAAGCCGCTCCAGCAGCAACGTGTGGACTAGCCATCGATGTTCCACTATACGTTTCATATTGGTTATTGAGGACGGTTGAATTAATTTTCCCTCCAGGTGCTGTAATTTCAGGCTTAAAGCTTAAGTCAGTTGGAGCACCATATGAAGAAAAGTGTGACATAGTTTCCGTTTCAGTATTTTGCACCCAAAGTCCTTCATCTGACAATTCAGCAGTCAACTTTTCTCCATTTTTTAGCCTTTCCACCAATTGTATCGAAACATCTTGGTCCGTTGTCACGGCTGGAATGGAGTTAGTAGTAAATCTCAATGTAGAATATGGTGTAAAGTCACTTGGTGGTATAACCATTAGAGCTGCAGCACCCTTTTTCTTTAAATCATGTTGAAGGGTAGTGTAAGTGGAGTATCTTCCTGGTTTGGCAATAACAATTTTCCCTTCCAAGTCCAAACCTTCCAGATGTTTCCCAAATCCTTCACCTGCGAAAATGAGATCATACTCCTTATCGGCTTCTAATGTATCAATCAATTTTTTCGCGTAAGGGGATATCTGATATCCTAACAAGCTTCCATCACTTAGACGAAGAGCATCGACTTTCATCTGATCATTCTCTGAAGAAGCCACTTGCAGGGCATAAGGTGTCACTCCAGGATCTCCGACAAGTCCGATATCAGGGTTTTTAGCTAATGGTAATTGAGACGTTTCAAGCAGGTTCTGCTTTGTACTGTAAGCAGCATTTCCTGCCGCAGCTACTACAAGTACTCCCTGTTCAGTAGCATACTTGATCGAACGTTGAACAAGATCATCAGGGTCTACCATTCCTGCATCTGATCCTAAGCTTAAATTAATGACATCTGCTCCGACTTCCACTGCATGATAAATTCCAGCTGCAATGTCATCATCATACGCACCGCCACTATTATCCGAGAATACCTTCTCAGCTAAAAGCTGTACATCCGGGGCTACACCGATTGCTTTTTTCTGAGACTCTTCATATGCCCCGACAATTCCGGCTACATGAGTTCCGTGGGAATCACTTGAAGGAATAACATCATTATCTTTATCTGCCCAGTCATAGCCAGTAGGTACTTTGTCTGTATACCAGACATCATTTACATCTGTTTCATAGAGTTTTGCTTGAATATTCTCTTCATTATACTTTGCATTCAACTTCCCCTTTTCGGAGAGTTTCATGGCCTCATGGCGATAATCGATTCCTGAGTCTACAATCGCAACGACCATGCCGTCTCCACTGTAATTGTATTTAGTCCATACATTCATCGCTTCCACAAGTTCATTGCTCTTTACATCCATATGTTCATACGTTTTCGCGATGCGGATATCCTTTACTCCGTCTACCACTTTGATCTTTTCCGCTTCCTTCATCGTCGTTTCCATACTAAATCCGTAAAAGCCTGTGTGATATGTATGGATCACTTTCGAAGAACCATCTCTTTTTTTCATAAACGTATTCTTTACTTGTTCTACCTGCTTTTCAGGCAAGGATTTTGCCTTTTCATTTACATCGACTTCGACAATTAAACGAACTTTTTCGTTTGGATCAATAGAAGTCCCATCCTGTCCATATAATGGATGTTTTCCACTATCTTCAACTAAATCAGCCATAGGAAGTTCAGCTTTTTGTGTTTTTGGAATAGCCGATTGTCCATCTTTTGAAAAATGGAATTCTGCACCAACGGGTGTTACAAAGCTGCTTAAAAGTAAAACGAACATTAATACAATAGATAACCTACTTTTCAAAGAACCCTTCATCTTCTCACCCTTTTGTATAATTTTCATTCTTTACTACACATGATGAAGAAACTTAGAAGTAGATTAGGATTATGCTATAGTACAGCATAATTCCTAGCCAATCACGTAATATTGCTATTTGATGGATGCGCCAACTATCAGTAGAAGACATGGATAACAGATACATGTCGCCTATACCTTTGTGTCTAACTTCCTCCTCCCTTTTCTATTAATCAAGAAATAGTGAGCACCTCTTATACTCGTTCTACTGAAACTAAAAATTTCCTATTGGGGGAAATAAAGAGAAAGTTTTATAAAATAATAGGAACTTTATCCTTGAATGCTTCATGAAATGTTTGTATCTTACCTGTTGAAAGTGACAAAAGAATGGAAAAACAATTTGTTCATTGGGGAAAAATCCTCGAATTGTTGAGGAAAATGAAAAATGATAGGATGAAGGATCAATTTATGATCAATAAGTCTCTTATCTGTTGATAAAAGCTTCTATAATAAAATCCCCCATTTCTTTACAATAAACATTTGTATTCTATAATAAGTAATAGGTAAAAAGGGTAAGGATGGTACTTGTAGTATCATGCTGTTTTCGTAAACCTTTTTATTTTTCAGCCAAGAGGGCAGTGGTCGATTTCCGCTTCAGTCAACTATGAATGTTTCCACTTGTCAATCGCTGAATCAATCCACAAAAGTAGAATTCCATTCTTCATTAAAACTGAATTCATTTTCACTCTACTCTAATTCTTGGAGGAAATACTATGACGACGATTATTGACAAATTAAAGTTAACCAAATATCAAAATATGGCAGTACTTCTTCAGCCCGATGATTACTCTATCTTTACAGGCATGCCGACGTCTCTTTCTGAGAATCACGATGCTATCTTTATATTTGTTAAAACGATTGATGAAATGGTAGAACATTTAAACATTATCCTTCAGAACGAAAAAGTCCTGCTTCCAAAAGGGTATCTGTTCTTTGCCTATCCCAAAAAAGGGAATACTCGATTTGACACCTATATTCACCGTGATGAGATGTTTCCGGCATTAAACGTTGGAGAAGATGGTTATATCCTGAACAGTGATATAAAGTTTTCGCGTATGGTGAGTATGGACGATGTCTTTACGGTTGTCGGCATGAAACGTGAAAAGAAAAAAGTAGCGAAGACCCCTGCATCCAGTCAATGTGTTGCAGATTATGAGGAAAATGTAAAGGATGTTGAAGTATTACTTAAAGACCATCCTGCAGAGTTAAAATTCTATCAAAACCTGACTCCTGGTTATCAAAAAGACTGGGCGAGGCAAATCTTTTCGGCTAAACAGCAATCCACACGTGACAAAAGAACCCATCAGATGATTGAAATCTTGTCTGAAGGATATAAGACGCTGGATTTATATCGCAGAAAAAAGAAGTAGGAAAAGAGAAACGAGTGAGTCGACTTTGTCATTCACTCGATTTTCTCTACCTTCTTTAAGATGACGAAACCCTGCTTCTTTCATGTCCTCCATTTCTCTATCAAGGATTGAACCCCAATTTTTCCATTTCAAAAGTTGGAAAATTGGATTGGACTGTTTAATACATTAGAATAAGCATTTACTTAGCACAATTTTCCTATAAGAAAAGAGATGCCCTTAGTCTTAGGACACCTCTTTCACTTTTCTTGTTTATTTCTCTAACTCAAGGCCAATTGAACGGAATAATTTTTCCAGAGTCACCTTGCCGTGCTTTTCTTTTGGTTTTTTATTCTTTTTGGCATCTGGACCTTTTTCTAAGAAATTCTTCTCTATCAAACGCAGATCCGTTTCATCTACTTTGCCATCTTGATTCAGGTCACCTTTGTTTACTCCAACGCCTTCTTTTCCGTAAGAGAAGACTGTGATGATGGCATCATTAATATCAATCATATGATCTCCATCGACATCACCCGCAAGATTCATCTTGTATCCTGCATTAACATATCTACCCAAATTCTCACCTTCCAATTCATAACCAGGTATGAATGGTGTATAAGCCTTTAAATGTCCTGGGATTTCCACGACGACATTGTATATCTCACGTGAAGCCGGGACTCCATAGATGATGTATTTCCCTTTTGAATCGATGCTGCCCTCATATCTATCACCATCCGGGGATAAAGCATATACCTTCGCTCCGATATTCTGAGCTACACCAGCTGGTAAAAAGAGATTGCCACTACCACTTTCCTTCAAAAATGCTTCAGGTTTAATAGTTCCTTCCACCCTTGAATGATTGGACACGAAATCAAAGGATGAAGTGCTGTAATATGGAAGAGACACAGCACTCTCTTCACCGGTCTTTGTGTAGCTTGACTTTGTGACATCAAGTTTGTCATATCCATAATACCAGTCATCCCTATAGTTTTTGAACGTTACGTCCACTAAAGGCATGTCCCCATCCAACCCGGAGAACCCTTCTCCGTTCAAAGCAGCTCCTACCGTGACAGTCTTGTAATAACCTGAACCGCTCTCAACCGGATCATGAAGTGAGGCTTGAAGTCCGTTTTCTTCTGCATAAGCTTTAAATTCATCGTTCAGCTGCGCCGATTCGAATGAGTACATTTCCCCTTTATACTGAATCGTGTACTCTCCGGAAGCAAAGCTTTTTACGTTATTCAAGCTCAAAGTCATGGTGACTGTATCACCTAATCTGACTTCTTCTTTATTATAATCAGATGTTACATACTCAGTGCCTTCCTTCATAAAGATATATCTTGAGTAATTGACGTTTGCCGCAATATCGGTAGCTGCCAAACTTACCCTTAATGGTTCTTCTGCAATATCCGAAGGCTCTATACCAAACTGAGTATCCCCTTTAGAATCCGCTGTAGGGAAACAACAGTTGTAGTATTCACGGGAGCCAGTTGCTATCAAGAATTTGTTCGATGATTGATCATAGTCCATCCCTTTTGATTGCAATACGTCCACTGTTTCATCCTGCACATTTCCATGGATCCAGAAGGCATTCTCCTCAAACTCTTCTGTATACATATCTTCACTGATTTCATACACACCAGGAGCTTTATCGAAGTTCACTTCTGGTTTTGTATTATCAACGATGACAGGAGTATCAATCGTATACGTCTTTCCTTCTTCATCATACCCAATGAACTCCATTTCATAGTCACCTTCCGGCAAATCTACCATTTGATCTGAGATCGGATGTTTGTTGTCACCGGTAAATGGATAAACGTTTCCAGTGAAAACAGCACGAATGTAATACCTGTAGTCAGGCTTTGCATTCGCTTGTTTGAGGGAAGCAATGAATCCAATTGCATCACCTGATTGTCCATCTTTCACCACAATATCTATCCTCGTCAGTGGATTATTCATTTCAAATGCTGCTGAGATGTATGGATTGTAGTACTGCCACTTAGGTGTATTATTTGCTACAGTTGGTCTATCTGTTTCAAGATAGTCGAACCCTTTTTCTGTAACTCGAATCGCAAACGGAACCTGGTACGTCTCGCTCGCATCACTTGCATTCGTCAAATGAATATACCCTTCATAACGGCCTTCCTCTGCATCTTCCGGAACCGTGATCGTTGGTGAAATTTCTTTCGAATCGCCGGCGGCCACCACTACACTTGTAGGAGTGTTTAAAACAATTCCGTTTTCTGCTGAATCCTTGATGCCGGTACGTTCACCATGGTATTCGACTTCTACCTTGAATGACTTTTCTTCTTCACCATTATTCTCGATGATCATGTTGCTGTCTGCTTTAATTTCATTATCCTCTTTGTAGTGGCTTCCGAAAGAGATGGATGCGGTCTCTTCATCAATCTCTACCTCTTCACCGTTTTGATTTAGATTTTTTGTTTTATCCATCACTTTGATGGATACATCGGCATGAACAGCATTATAAGCATCTATGCGTCCGGCTCCCTGTTCGAAAACGGATACGTCACCATTTAAGTCTTCTGCTGTATTCATCAAGGCTGCTTTTACATCAAACGGAGTATAATCAGGATTTTCTTGAAGCATTAATGCCGCTACACCTGCTACATGAGGCGTTGCCATGGATGTTCCCTGAAGGCGGGCATATGCGGCAGAATAGTCTTCCCCTTCTTCCGGACTATTGATATATTCAGGAATGGTTGAGAAGATCGCTACCCCAGGTGCTACAACATCCGGTTTAATATCATAGCTTCCAGCCACAGGTCCTCTTGAGCTGAAGCTAGCCAGGTTATCCCCCTCTGTTTGAACAGTCGCTAATTCCCCAAACGCAATGGATGCGTTATCACCTAACCCTTTCAAACGCTCACCATCCGCTTTTGTCATACGGAAGGTCGGGATATATTCTGATCCTTCTCCCAGATAAGCCTGAATCTCTCCATCTATATTATTGTAGATGATGACAGCTTCTGCCCCTGCTTCTTTCGCATGTATCATTTTGTCCACAAAGGCAATTTCACCTCGCTGAATCAAGGCGATTTTACCCGTTAAATCTTTCCCTTCGAAGTCAGCTTCATAACCTAGTCCAGCAAAAACCACTTGTTTGGACTGGCTTTGAAGAGATGTCAAATCATCTGAAAAATTCTTCCCTAGTAATAAAACGTTCTCAAATGTTTCACCATTTACACTCATGGATTGGAAAGTAGGGATATCCATGTCAAAATCACTTGCCCCAACCGTAATGCCGAGGGCTGCTGCACCTGGAGCCCCAAGTGTTCCTTCTTCCGGTCCACTGTTACCTGCAGCCACTACTACTACCACACCAGAGAGCATCGCATTGTTAACTGCAACGGAAGTCGGATATAGCGGATCATTCGTTGCAGCACCCAAAGATAGGTTCATGACGTCCATGTCATCGATGACAGCTTGCTCAATCCCTGAAAGGACACTTGTGGCTGTTCCCGAACCATAAGGACCAAGAACTCGATATCCATATAAATCGACATTAGGGGCTACTCCTTTCACCGCATAGTCGACTGTATTTTTCTGTTCGCCACCAATCGTTCCTGAGACATGTGTACCATGTTCAGTATAGTAGGCTGTTCCAGAAGCAGGATTGACCTCAGGTTTACCTGAATTCTGCCAATCTTCATAGGTGGTTTCCATAGGGTCATTATCGTTATCAATGAAATCATATCCACCCTTATAGGCATCCTGCAAATCAGGGTGATGATAATCAATTCCTGTATCGAGGACTCCGACTTTAATTCCCTCACCCGTTATATTTTCATTATGAAGCTTGTCCACATTGATTTGTGGAATACTGTCCATCATTTTGGATTCGGAAGCTTCCCCTTTCATTTCCGGAAGATCAAGCTGAACGACTTCATCTTTCCATACCCGTTTCACTACTCCAGAGCTCAGCAAACTCTTAATCTCATTCCCCGGGATGGACATCGCTACACCATTGATGGCAGAACGATATTCCTTCGTGATTTTTGCCTCTTGTAATTGTGGGCTTGCACTCTTTTTATTTTTCATAGACTGGAAGTTTTGTTTAAATTCACTGTGAGATTTCTCTACCTTTTCAGCCGCTGCTTTCGTAGTCGTACGAACCCCTTTAGCCGCCTGCTTCATCACTTCAACTTTCGCAGGTGCCTGTTTAAATTCAACGATTACATCAACAAGCCCTTCGCTTTCCGTATTGATATTCGGAGCGATTTCAAAATCCGGTTTTGCTTCAATCTGTTTCAGAGCCTTTCTTTGCTCATCCGATAGACTCATCAACGTCTCTTCTACATCTTTGATTTGTGTAAATTTAGACGTACCAGGGGCACTTTCTGCCATAACGTTAAATGGAATTCCTGATGTACCCATTAGACTTGCAGCCAGTGCAACCGTCAAAATTTTAGCTGAACGCTTCTTGTTCATACTCTTCCCCCTCTGATATTCATCCGTGACGCAGATTTGTTTACAACCTAAATAGTAATCTTTTTCTAAGAATCTGTTAATTGGGAAAATTCTTAATACATTTCGACACTTCTCTCAAGTTCCTTTTCATTTCATGAAGGCATTATCGTAACGTAAGAGTTCAGGGTAGGGCAAAGTTGGGAAAGTTTCTGATGAAGAAGTAATTATACCTATATAGTCATATTCCCATTCAACAAAACAGGCATATTTTACTATTCAAGAAAGATATTTATCACCTATTAAAAGTTCAAAAAATCAAAAACAAGCAACCTTTAACAGTTGCTTGTTTAACCTTTCATTTAGATTGGTTCATTATGATTAAAGATCAATTTTTTTAATAGCTCATTGGATAAATGAAGGTACTGATTGGAAGAGATCAGGTCTCCTTTTTCTTTAAAATATACCCCTAATCGCTCTGAAAATGTTGCTGCCTTATAGAGATCATATTGTTTCATCATAGGCAAGCCACGATCGATTAAAAAATCACTAAGCCGTTTGTCATCCTTTATTGCATCTAAATACAACACCATTAATTCTACATATTTACTGGACTGCTGATCTTTAAAATCTCTTAAATTCTCCTGCAAAAGATTGATCGCCTTCTCACTCTCTTTCAAGTCCAGCAATACTTGAACCAATTCCACCAATGTGCCATAATAACTGATTGTTTGCTTCTTTTTCAGTTTAAGTGACTGTGAGAAATATTCTAAAGACTCTTTTAGCCTACCTTTTTTTCTATTTAACAAACCGAAATTATGAAGAGCTGTAATCTTTGTTTCGTTATCTTTTAACATCTCTGCATCGTTTAAAGCCGTATGCAGCATGACTTCTGCACGTTCAAGATCGTTAATATAAATTAAATTAGCTGAAAGTCCTATTTTCACATGAAGGATCCGTAAGATATTCCCTGTGTTCTGAAAGATTCGCAAAGCCTTGTAGGAGTAGTGAAGAGACAACGTAAAATGCTTTAATAGCCCATGATTGGCTGCTTTATAATAATAATAATCTGTCACTTTTTCACTATACAGATCGGCTTTATCCTCTATTTTATCAAAGATGGTAATCGCCTTGGAATATTGCTGTTTCTGTCCATAATAGATCCCCTGAAAGAACTCCCAGAGATACTTTTCAAACGAAGAAAACTTGCTCATATTCTTTTTCAACCCAAACGATGCGTGTTCATACTCGGTCGGGTTATTTGTGAATAATAGATATCGAAGCATGTATAGTTCATATAAGTAAACCATTTCCGTACATTGAATATAGTCTCTATGCTTTTCTAACTCTTGATATAGTCTTTCGGCATGATCTCGATGAAGTCTTTCGATCGCTTCATAGAATTGGGCCAGCTGCCTTTTTAAATACAGCGTTTTTGCCGTTTCCTCTTCAATCGATACACCGAGTCGTTTACAAAGTAATTCTAATGTTTCCAGGTTCCCCTCTTTAGAACTATTCTCAATCTTACTTAGATGAGTCGTTGAACATATCCCTTTGCAAAGTTGCTCTTGTGTTTTATTTTGTTTTTTCCGATGATAGTAAATGATCCTGCCGATAGACATCGTTTCACTTCCCCCTTGTATATATCTATCATTATACATAGGATATTGGTATCTTATAAGCTATTAATGGTAAGTATTTATCCTCATCCAGGCAGATAATATATACGGATTATGAATAATTATACATATTTACCTTGAATAGTAAGTTGAATTCGACGTTAAAATTTCAATATCTACCCAAGTACTCTCAAGAACTTAGTAACGAACTTGTCCTTATACACATACTATATTGAAGTACTAACTATATATGGCAAGACCCAATAATAGAGTTAGTAGTTTATATTTTATTAATATTCCGAGGTGATTTTATGGCTTTTAGTGTTAAGTTAAATAAACCTTTATATACGCAAGTGAATTTTCAAGAATATATTCAAATCTGCGCCTACTCTACAGAAGGAACCTCTAGAGATACGAAGATATTAATTTCTCTTTCAAATCCTGATCATGTAGACGATGTTGTATTTACTACATCTGACGGAACCATTGTTCCATTTAATGTTAACGGTGTCTTTATTTATGATGATGTGATACTGAACTCGTGTGCAAACCGTTTCGGGAGGTTTCTTAAGCCTGGAGAATACGTGTTTACTGTAGCTTTACTTGATCAAACGACGAATGAATTGTTAGACGAAGAAATTGCTATTTTTAAAGTATGTCCTTCTAAATATCCACACCGGTCCACTGACAAACATCGTAGCTAGATACACATTTGGGTCTACCTGATTTCCCTTTACTCGTAGTTTTGTTACCCAATCCCCTCCTTTCTCGTATGCTTTAAAACGTAAAAAGAAGCTGGCTATGATCTATGAGCCAGCTTTATATCTTTAATTATTCAATTCCCAACTCAGTTTTTATGTCTTTTAATGTCTGGCCTTTATATTTATCCTTTGGCTTTGGAGCGTTTTTCACCCCTGGATCTGTTTCCATGTAGTTAAACTCTACTAATTCAAAGTCCTTTTCATCTACATTTCCGTCAAAGTTTAGATCAGCTTCTTGTTTATCCGTTCCCCAGTTTTCTTTAAGCGCAAGGGCGTCTAAAATATCAATCACGCTATCTTGATTAATATCTCCTGCATCTTGCGTTCTGAGGGCAAGGTCACTCCAAGTTGCGACAATTTTGTCTTCTCGTTGTTCATACACATGAAATGTCGTGTTAACCGGGAAGTGACCGGGAACCTTTACCGCCATGTTAAATGGCTTATCCGTTACAGGAAGCTCTACTCTGAATTGATTATCATTTTTAATTTCACCATCAAACACGTTTCCTTCAGAATCTGTTACATCTATGGTGATTGGAGCATTTGAGAAATCCATCTCATAGTCAAATTTACCATCCGTACCATAGAATCCTTGTGGTACGATTCTTCCTCTTACCTCTGAATGGCTTCGTAATAGTTCCGTAAACTCCCCTTCATAGTAACCTCGCAGGTTTGTATCTGTACCCGTTACATTCGTATACGTTCCAGAAAGGGTTGGACCTGTAATAAAGCTTGTTTTGTTATAGTTTGTATCTTGGGCTTCAAGAGTGATTTCTACAACCGGAATATCACCAGTTGCCTCCACTTCGGAATTCTCGTCAATGGATACGTCAATGTCTATTTGATTTGAAGATGCGCTTTTCTTCGTCACTACTTTTTCTAAACTGGAATGTCCGTACTTTTCGAAATCCGGATGAATCTTTACATCGACCAATTTCAGCTGGTTCGTATCATACGTTGTAGAGAAATGGATATCGCTTAATTTCTCCACATTCTCTGCTGATAAAGTATACTTTACCAGGTCACCAGCTTTTGCTTCATCCTGATTCATCGATGCCGTTACGTAAGGAGTACCTTTTGGGACAAAAAAGTTTATAACCGGTTTACTAAAGTTACCCACTGAGTCATATCCAAAGAATCCTAATGGATAGACACTCAAACGACTATTCATTTGAATTTCATCTGAAAGATTTCCATTTGCGTCAGGATATAACATACCAGTTGGAAACGAAGATCCGTAGTAATATTCAATCCCGTTCTTGGATTGATCGACTTGTAATCCCGCCGCTTTCATATCCTCAATGGTTTTATCATAAAGTTTCATAGAAAACGCCATCGTGTCTTCTACATTCTCATATTCATAGACACCTGTCGGTAAGGAGCTTGAGAATTCAGCAGCTGTATTATCGATATACGTATCGGCTTCAGATGTAAAGGTCTCACCTTCACTGTTTACCCCCACCAACTTAAGTTTGTAATGACCCTCAGGTGCCATCGTCGGATTAATGGAGATGGAATGATCCTCGTACGGATAATAGTTTCCTGAAAACGCATCATTCAAAATAATCCTCTGTCCTTCTGGAATACCTTTAGAATTGATGACTCCCACTAACCCTAAATCTTCATTCGTTTTTCCATCGACCAGGACAACACTCAGTTGATCCATTGGTGATTTAAGGACGAAATCCATTGGAGTGAATTGGATTACCGGCCTGAATTGATTATTATCTTTTGTAGAAAAATTTAATGCATTGACGTATTCGATGCCTTTTTCAGAAACACGTATGCCGAATGGAATTTGATAGTTCTCTGACTCATCCGCTTCGTTTACGTAATGGATATACCCTTCATAGTACCCCTTTTCAGCTGATTTAGGGACATTTAAGAATACATTCGTTTTCTTCTTCTTTCCGGCTTTCACTGTGAGTTTCTTATTAAAGGATACTTGTACACCATTTTCACTGGCATTGAGAGACTGGTTAGTAAATTCTACTTTTCCAACAAATGTTTTGTTTTCTTCACCGTTATTCTCTACTAAAATCGTACGCTGGTTTCGGAGTGATTTTTCACCCACGTATTGTAACCCGAAACTCATACCGCCTGTTACCTCATCGATGGTCATACGTTCCCCGTTCTGAAGATTGGTCGTCTCATCTATGACCTGGAAGTTCATATCCGAATGAATCGCTTCATAGGGGTCTACTCTACCGGCGCCCACTTCATACACACTGTAATCACCATTCAAGGGATCTGAAGTGTTCATCAGGATAGACTTGATATCTTCCGGCTTATACTCCTTGTTCGATTGTAAGAGGAGCGCTGAGATTCCTGCAATATGTGGTGATGCCATGGATGTCCCGGAAAGTCTGGCGTATGCATAGTCATAGCTACCGTTTTCTTTATCATTTATATATGAAGGAACTGTTGAGAGGACCCCCACACCTGGCGCAGTGATTTCAGGCTTAATATCATAGTTAGATCTAGATGGCCCCCTTGAACTGAAATCTGCCAATCGGTCACCCTCCGTCGTGATGGCTCCCATATCGCTAAACGTGAAATCCTGATCTGATTCCAGGCTATTTTTCAATGCTTCTCCATGTTCTTTCGTCAGTGTGAAAGTCGGTATGAAGTCGACTCCTTCTCCCAGGTAATGAGGGATTTGCCCTTCTTCCGCATTGTTGTTATAAAGTAGGATTGCTTTGGCTCCTTTCTCTTTAGCCACTTTGATCTTGTCAACAAAAGCAATTTCACCACGGCTGATCAAAACGACCTTTCCAGCTACACTTGGTTTCCCATAGTAATCTGTGTTTTTCCCAAGACCTACATCAACCACAGTTGAACTCAGTCCTTCAAATTCCTCTAATTTATCACTATAATTTCTAGCCATCAACTGAAGATTGACTTTCTCAGAACCATATTGTCCATTAAACGTCGGAATATCTACTGGGACATCACTTGCTCCGACGGTCAGAGCCAGTGCGGCTGTTCCGGGAGAACCTAAAGTGAAGGCACCACTACCGGAATTCCCTGCGGATACCACAGCGGTGACACCGCTTAGGACCGCATTGTTAACCGCTATACTAGTCGGATAAAGCGGGTCATTGATCATGGCTCCAAGAGACAAATTGATGACATCCATACCATCTTCAATGGCTCGGTCGATTCCCGCAATGACCCCCTCACTTGATCCACTTCCATAAGGTCCAAGAACACGATAGGCGTATAGATCAGCTTCAGGTGCAACACCCTTTATATGATACTCGCTCTCATTATCTCCTTCCCCGGCAATGGTTCCTGCGACATGGGTCCCGTGTTCAGTATAATAACTATTGCTACCTGCAAATTCTGGATTTCCTGACTTTTTCCAATCCTCATATGTGGCTTCCATTGGATCATTATCATCGTCTACGAAGTCATATCCACCTTTATATACTCCATCAAGATCGGGGTGATTGTAATCAATCCCAGTATCGAGCACCCCAACCTTGATGCCTTTACCCGTAAATCCTTCCTTATGTAATTTATCGATTCCTAAATGAGGAATGCTTTCCATCATATAAGGTTTCACTTGTTTATTCTCTTGATTTTCATCTATAACAGGAGGCTCTACTTGTACTTCGACATCGCTCCAAACGGACCTTACTACGTCTAAACTCAACAATTCTTTTACTTTGTTGGCAGGCAGCTCCATGGAAACACCATTCATGGCATTTTTGTAGGTTTTTCCAAGCTTGTAGCCTTTAGCATTCTTTCCTTTAAACATGTTAGCTACATTGTTTTTAAATGTTTTTTGATCCATTTCTATATTTGCTTTCGCGTCAGTTGAAGAAAGGTTTTTCCCTTCTAATTCTGCTTTTAATTTAGCTATTTTCTCAGGGTGATGGTCCAATTGTACAATGACTTTGATAGGCTCCTCACTTTCCAGATCTACGGTTTGTGATAAGTACAATCCTTCTCTTTCAACAGACTGCAGCTGGTTATAGTTTTCCAGTTGTTGCGTAGTCATGCTGGATAATACTGATTCAATTGTGTCCGGTTTTTCGGCTAATACATTGATACCTGGTATATTGGCTGAGCTTATAATCATTCCGGCTCCCAATGCACAAACAAGAATTTTCTTTTTTGGATTCATGAAATGGTGGCATCCCCTTTTATCTAAATTTTCTAACATTTAGAATATAGCATAGGGCCATGGAGTGGTGTATGGGGGGAATAAGGCAGGAATATAGTCCCTACTGAGATAGGGACACCTTTAGAAATAATAGCTGTTAAAACATTTTGATACAGGATTTATGAGTTTATAGTGATTAATGTATAAACCAATTAAACCCTACAAAAGTCTTATGGTTGTAGTATAAGGAGAATCAGACCGCTAATAAACTTTCCCAAGTGTTCTTTCTAAAAATAAGAAAAGAGAAACCTCCCCTATTCATAAAGGGAAATTTCTCTTCATTTGTTATTCTGGTTAAAACCTATTCCCGATCAAATAACACTCGTCCCGCAATCCCCGGATTCGTCATTTCATAAGGATTCAAAATCAAATCAAGCTCTTCCTCGGTCAGCACATCATATTCCAGACAAAGCTCTCTCACTGATTTTCCTTTAAGAATGGCTTCCCTGGCGATTCTGGATACGACTTCATACCCTAAGTGAGGATTCACAGCTGTAATGATTCCCACACTATTTTCAACATATTCCTTCATACGTGTTTCGTTCGCTTCGATCCCGACAAGACAATTGTCCGTAAAGCTTCTGAACGCATTGTTCATGATACTGATGGATTGAAGGAGGTTGAATACGAGTACTGGCTCCATCACGTTCAGTTCAAGCTGGCCGGCTTCTGACGCCAAGGAGATGGTCTGATCATTCCCCATGACCTGGAAGGCTACTTGATTGATCAATTCCGGCATGACCGGATTCACTTTACCAGGCATAATGGAAGAACCAGGCTGTCTTGCCGGTAATGAAATTTCACCAAGTCCGGCCCGTGGCCCTGAAGCCATCATGCGCAGGTCATTGGCGATCTTGGACATATTGACCATACATACCTTCAATGCAGCCGAAACTTCCGTGTATGCGTCGGTATTTTGCGTAGCATCGACAAGGTGCTCAGCCCCGGTAAGTGGCAAACCACTGATATCAGCCAGATGCTTCACAACACTCTTGATATAAACAGGATCCGCGTTTAATCCAGTTCCTACTGCAGTCGCCCCCATATTTACTTCATAGAGGTGATCCCGAGTTCGTCCGATCCGTTTAATATCACGCTCCACTACCCTGCTATATGCTTCAAATTCCTGGCCAAGGCGAATCGGGACAGCATCCTGCAGGTGGGTACGTCCCATTTTAATAACGTGATCAAACTCCTGTGCTTTCTTTTTAAAGGCGTTCAGCATATGTTCCATGGTGATAAGAAGTTTCTCTACTAATTTCAGAGTGGAGATATGGATGACTGTCGGGAATACGTCATTCGTTGACTGTGACATATTCACATGACTGTTCGGGCTTACCTTGCCATATTCCCCTTTACGATGGGACATGAGCTCAAGGGCACGATTGGCAATGACTTCATTAGCGTTCATGTTGATGGAAGTCCCTGCCCCTCCCTGGATGGGATCGACGATGAAGAATTCATGAAGCTTCCCTTCCAATATTTCATCAGATGCTTGCACGATGGCTTGACCGATCCCGTCATAAAGACGTGTGGTTTCCATGTTTGCCAGTGCTGCCGCTTTCTTCACGACTGCCAAGGCATCGATCATCTCTTTATGGATTTTGTACCCCGTAACCGGAAAGTTTTCCACTGCCCGTAAGGTCTGAATTCCATAGTACACATCTTCAGGTACTTCTTTTTCTCCAAGAAAATCTTTTTCGATTCTAAATCCACTAGTGACATTTATCATTTTTTTCTCCTTATTTTCGAATTACAGTTACTCTAATTGATGATTCTATCAATTCCTGACACAGGAGGCAACGATTAATGCCAAAACCCCAATAATTTCATTACTCTCCATAAAAAAAACGCATTTCTTAAGAAATACGCTTGAATGAAAGATATTGGGGTTTAACACAATATTTTATGACACCCTTTTTATCCACAAAGTGTCTCAGGCTCTGAAGCAAAATCTCGCTTCCTTTTTGTAAAATTTTTTGATTATTCATTTTTTTATAACTAGTATTGATGTGATGATGATACAATAAAAAATGTAGTCATTATAATCAATAGGAGTGATAGACATGTCAGTCAATGTTTACCTTAATTTTAATGGAAATTGTCGAGAAGCCGTTGAGTATTATGCAGAGGTATTCGGTACCGAGCCACCACAGATCATGACATTTGCGGAGGCACCTCCCCACCCTGATTATCCCCTTCCTGAAGAAGCTAAGAACCTGGTATTACATACAAGACTGACAATCGATGGCAGCAACGTCATGTTTTCAGATGTGTTTCCTGATATGCCTTTTGTAGAAGGTAACAATATCACCCTTGCTCTGGTAAGTAAGAATACTGAAGAGTTAACGACCCGTTTCCACAAATTGAAAGAAGGCGGTAAAGTCGATATGGAGCTTCAGGAGACGTTCTGGAGTAAGTTGTACGGTCAGGTTACCGATAAATTTGGTATTCAGTGGCAGTTTAACTATGAGAGTGAAGACGTGTAAATCGTTTTTTATTTAGTCATCAATTGATTAAGGTTATAGAAACTTTAACGTTTCTATAACCTTTTTTAACATTCGCTGGCTCAACCAATGTACATCATAGCTTTAAGCTTTATAGTGATTTCATCCAGGGCATGTTTGGCTCCATCCACCGTTCCTATCATGTTAATGAAACTATGGACCATATCTTCATAATGCAGCAGCTCTACATTTACGCACGCCTTCTCCAGACGTTCACCGAAAGCCAACCCTTCCTCTCTCAGAGGGTCAAATTCAGCTGTAACAAGCAGTGTTTCTGGCAAACCGTCCATTGAGTGTACTCTTAGGGGTGAAACATATACATCCGAGCCTTCAGAAGGATCATTCAAATAGTGTTGCCAAAACCATTTCATTTTTTCGTTTGTTAGATTGTATGTATGATTTTCCCTGTAAGAAAGTGTGTCAAAGTTATAGTCCATAACCGGGGTGATGAGTACTTGAAGGAACAACTTGTATTCTTCATAATCCCTGAAGTATATGGCAGCAGCGGCCGCCAAATTGCCTCCCGAGCTTTCACCACCAACGGCGATTTTAGTTATGTCCCCTTTTAATCTTTCCCCATTCCTAAATGTCCATTTAATGGATTCAATTACATCCTGAAACGCTGAAGGATATTTATGTTCAGGGGCGAGTCGATAACCGACAGAAACGACGACGATGCCGGCATGCTTAGAAAAATACCTGCATAGGTTATCTGCGCTATCCAAATCTCCAAATACCCAGCCTCCCCCATGAGAGTAAATGAGGACAGGGTAAGGACCCTCTCCACTTGGTGTATAGATTCGAACCGGAATGTCATGGCCCTCTGATGAAGGAATGAAGGTATCTTCAACCACTAAACCATCGACGGAAATTGTCGTGAAGAATTCTCTGGCACTTTTATAGTATTCTCTGGATTGCTCTGGAGTCAGAATATCCAATGGGGGATGATTAAGTTCTTTCATTTTCTCACGAATCGTATGTAATAGTTCGCTTACTTGAGGATTAAGAGGTGCCTTCACTTTCATCAAACTAATTCATTCCTTTGCGAATTCATAGATTTCAGCCACTCTACCTGAATATTCTCATCCTTCATTTTCTCAATTACCGAATCTCTCTCTCCCACAATCAACGAAGCTTTTTTATTCTGTAGATTAATTTTGCTTATTACTTCCCCTCCCAATTTTTTTAATATTGGTATCACAATCCGATTGCGAATGTCAGGTTCTCCGATAATTCTGCTTGCATCCTTATAGTGATCAAATAAAAAAATGATCATCGCTCTAATCATTGAAAGTCCGTCTTCTCTATTTAAATATGCTCTGGGACCAATCAATAAGTGCATACCTAAATCTCCATTCTGATACTCATAGAATTCCTTGATTGGATCTTTTTCAATGGAGTAGGCAATCAGGTAACACACTGGTTCTCCGTTATATGTTCCTATGTAAATATCTTTATGATCTGCTTCGATAGACTGCTTTAACCAATGTTTAAACTCTGACATCGGCAGGTTCAACTTCCAAAATGGGGCAATATGAGGTTGATGCATCCATTCATGGAGAGTGGACAAATCCCGTTCGAAATCCACCGGACGGAACAAGAAGTTGTCTGCCTTGTCCCCTTTTATTATAAAGAATTCTGATTCATTAACTGTTTTAATCATGGCCTATCCCCCTGTTCATTCACGTATTCAACTATAGTGATAATGATTATCATTATCACATATATTGATATTATATGAATTTATGATTACACTTGTCAACCAACCTTTTGACCTATGTATACTTTCTGACCAGACTTTGCGAAAAAAGCCAACAATAAAAAGGCTCTTTTCGTGTAGTTTGTTGCTATTGTAGAGGAGAAAGTAATAGTTGATTTCCGCTCCAGGATGCTCCAATCAACTTTCTAAGCATGTATCCTTAATGGAAATCAATAATAACAAGAATTTTAGCAAACAATCTCATTTAAGGTACATAGAGATTGAATTTCATTTTAAGAAAGAAGGTATTTTTTTAGTGACATTGTTTTCTTGCACACCTTGAACTTCTATCATGAAAATACTGTTTAAGATGGTGAGGGGAACTGCGCAGACTCCGGCGGATTTTGGGCGTGTCGGCTAAGCTGAAGAGGCTCGGCCGAACGCTAGCTGCAAGCGGAGCAGTTCCCCTCACCATCCAGCATAAACTGGTTGACAGAGCCCTGGCAGATTCTATGCTAGAAAAAACAACAATCTTTTCGAAAAGAGCCAATAAAAAAAGAGGCTGCTGAAATAGAATTCAACAACCTCTTTCGGTCAATCTTTAATGCATATTGCTCAATACCCAAATCGATCCAAGTACAATTACAAGGGCGATAAATGCAGCTGACATCATTTTTCCTACCTGCCATTTGCCTTCTCCTTCTGTTACGTGCATGAACATAAACAGTTGGATTGCCGCCTGGATAAAGGCAAGAACAAATACAAGAGCAACCATCACATTGTATGCCAGTCCTGCATATAGTCCGAACCAAACGGCTAAGAATGTCAATGCAATCGATAAGACAAAACCAATGATCTGTGTCCAAGGAATACGACTATGATTCGCTGTATTGTGATCCATTATCCCACCATCCCTAGTAAGTACACGCTTGTAAACACGAAGATCCATACAAAGTCCAAGAAGTGCCAATACAAGCTGGATACAAATAGTTTTTTAGCGGTATCTGGATTTAAGCCTTGTCTTTTCACCTGGAACATCACAAGTATGATCCATAGGATACCTAATGATACGTGTAGACCATGCGTACCGGTCAATAGATAGAATGAAGACCAGTAAGCATTGGTTCCCATGGCGGCTCCCTCATGGATCAGATGAAGGAATTCCGTGATTTCCATGTAAAGGAACCCTGCGCCAAAGAGCAATGTGATGATCAGCCAGACCATCATCCCTTTGACATTTCTTCTTCTTAATTCATTTATTGATAACCCTGACGTGAAACTACTGATTAATAATAGTAACGTCATGATGATTGTATTCTTCAGATCAAACACTTCAGATGGAAGCGGACCTCCAACCGTGCCGCTTTCAAGGGCAAAGAATGTCGCGAAAATAGTGGCAAATAGAGCTACTTCCGCACCCAGGAAAACCCAGAATCCAAAAATATTCAGTTTGCCGATCTCCGATTGATATTCAAGTGGCGTATTTGGATCTACATTCGTACTATGTGCCATATTCACGCCTCCCTCTTATACGGATTTTCTGCTTTTTCTATTTCTTCCACACTTACATAGTAACCAGCGTCCTGTTTGTGTGAGAATAGTGAACGGTAGGCCATGCATCCGAAGATACCGATAAGGGCAAGAATCGCCATCCACCACAGTTCAAACACCAAGCCAAATCCACCAACGAAGAATAACCCGGACATGATGAATGGTGTCCCTGCATTGCTCGGCATATGGATCGGTTTATATTCTACCTTTTCAGGCTTACCGGAGTCTTTACTTTCTTGCTTCATATAGTAGAATGCATCCGCACTCTTCACTTCAGGAACATGAGCGAAGTTATAATGAGGTGGAATCGCCGAACTAGTTGCCCATTCAAGCGTACGTCCATCCCAAGCATCCCCTGATAGTTCCCGTTTGGCAAAACGGTAGCTGTAATAAACGTTATAGACAATGATCATGAATCCTACTCCCATTCCGAAAGCCCCGACAGAAGAGATGACGTTCAATGCCATCCAGCCGTCTTCTGGTCCGTACGTGTACACACGTCTTGGCATACCGGAAAATCCTAAGACGAATTGCGGTAAGAAACATACATTGAAACCGATAGAGAAGAACCAGAAAGCCCATTTCCCTATGCGTTCATTCATCTTATGTCCAAACATTTTTGGATACCAGTACACGAGTCCTGCGAAGCAGGCAAATACCACACCGGCAATCAGCGTGTAGTGGAAGTGAGCAACCAGGAAGTAGTTGTTGTGATATTGGAAGTCGGCTGCAGCCATACCGAGCATGACCCCTGTCACTCCACCGATCAGGAAGGTGGGAATGAACGCAACGGACCACATCATGGCGACGGTAAATTCAATCCGTCCCTTGTAAAGGGTACCCAGCCAGTTGAATATCTTGATCCCGGTCGGTATGGCAATCGCCATCGTTGAAATCGAGAATACACTGTTAACCGCAGCGCTTCCGCCCATCGTGAAGAAATGGTGAACCCACACAACGAAGCTTAACCCTGAAATGGCTACAAGTGAAATGATCATCGATTTATAACCAAACAATGTTTTTCTTGCAAATGTTGCAATGATTTCTGAAAAGATACCGAAAGCAGGCAAAATAACGATATATACTTCCGGGTGTCCCCATAACCAGAATAAATTCGACCAGAGCATCGGATTCCCGCCTGCTGTCAGCGTGAAGAAATGCGTACCGAATAATCGGTCAAATGTCATCAACGCCAATGTCACCGTTAAGATCGGGAAAGCAAATACAATGATGAATGCTGTGATCAATGTCGTCCATGTGAACATCGGCATACGAAGAAGCGTCATGCCTGGTGCACGCATTTTGATTATCGTGACAACAAAGTTGATCCCCGTTAATAACGTACCAATTCCGGAAATCTGCAAGCCAAGAAGGTAATAGTTAATTCCCGGTCCGGGACTCCCTTCAATTGCCAATGGTGCGTAGTTCGTCCATCCGGCATCCGGTGATCCACCGAATACGAATGACATATTGAAAAGGATCGCCCCAAACATGAATGACCAGAAACTTAAGTTATTCAGGAATGGAAAGGCGACGTCTCTTGCCCCGATTTGCAGGGGAACGACGACGTTCATTAATCCCAATAGAAATGGCATCGCCATGAATAGAATCATGATCGTACCATGAGTTGTAAAGATTTCATTGTAGTGCTGTGATGATAAAAATTCATTGTTAGGCACCGTTAATTGCGCCCTCATTAAAAGGGCATCGACTCCTCCGCGGAAGAGCATGATCAATGCAGCAATAATATACATGATCCCGATTTTTTTATGATCAACACTCGTGATCCAGTCATTCCACAGCCATTTCCACTTTTTAAAGTACGTAAGGGTCGCGACGATCCCTATTACAGTGAAAACGATGGAAATGTTGGCTCCAAGAATCAATGGATCATTGAGGATTAAATTATCTTTAATAAAATCAAACATCTAGAGTCCTCCTTTCTTAGTGCTCATGTCCTTCGTTATTTTCATGATCTTTATGCTCTTCTTCGTCATGGTTATCATGGTCTTCCTTGTCTCCGTGATCACCGTGACCACCGTGATTTCCATGACCTGACTCAGCATCTTTATCCGCACCATGTGAAGAGGCCTCCACACCATACTTCTCACGGATCGCCATGGCATATTCAGAATTCTTTCCATGGTCAACAAAGGCTAAATGAGTGGATGAAAAGGTCATTTTATCAACCGTGTCAGGCAGCATGAGTTTTTCATATGTTTCTTCCGTTAATTTTGGCTCATTTTCCTGAGCATCTTGAACCCACTCTTCATACTTCTCTTCTTCTAACGCAACAAAATCAAACTTTTGGTGTGTCATTCCTTCACCAGTGAAGTTTGAGTTTCTTCCATCATAAGTACCCGGCTCATCAGCCTGTAAGTATAAATCATTCACCATTCCCGGCATCCCATAAATCTGTCCGCCAAGTTGCGGCACCCAGAAAGAAGCCATGGAATCAGCAGCCGTCACTTTGAATAAAATCGGATGATCCTCGGGAACGTTGATATAATTAACGGTCTCAATCCCTTCCTCCGGATAACTGAAGATCCATTTCCAATCCGCAGCAGTAGCATGGATCACAATCGGATCTTTATGAGCTGTTGCTTTTGGAGCTTCCTTTAATTCATATAATGCCTTTGTATTTGGGATAGACAAGGCAATGACAATCAATACAGGAATAAGCGTCCATATAATTTCTAATTTCGTACTCCCGTGCATTTCGGGCTTGTAATCACTATCCTTTTTACTGCTACGATATTTTAGGAGAATAACAGTAAAGAAGGAAAGAACGACCACCATAATGCCAAGCATATAGTAGATTGACAGCATGATCAGATCTTTCTGCAGGGCCCCAACAGGTCCTTTCGGATCGAGAATGATCATTTCACTTCCCGAACTGAATATAATGATGAAAAATAATGAAACCAGACTGATCAACACAATCAAGTATGGCTTGAATTTATTAAACATAGGGAGTTCACCTTCCTTTATGTCGGATTTATCACTGTAGACCTATACTATCAAATTCTATTAAAAGGTACCCTTGTTTCACTCAACTTTAAACAGATTTTCGAAATTTCGTCGAAGTTTATTCACAGAACGGTAACAATGTTGGAAAGAAATGCTCACAACTCAAAAAAATAACTCTCAAAATTATTCGAGAATAATTTTGAGAGCGGTTTATGGATCGATTATTCAGAATAATACAGATTTACACAATAACCTTCTCCTGCAATTCACCTTTTATTACTCCCTTACAGAGTAGGAATTAAAAATTGCATGAATTACATATAGTGTAAAGATGAAGAAAGGCGGGATAATATGAGCGAGGTACAGCGTTTATTGGATGATATGGACCTGCGAGCTTTACATTTGATCGAGGAATGGAACAGAGCATGCAATCTCAATCAGCTTCCGATTTGTGAAGAGACCATTTTATATAGCGATCATTTGGACAATTTCGTCAATCAAGTTGAGCAAATCAAAATGAACCGTAACCTGATTGATCATCATACGGCACATCAACTGGAACTAACCTATTTCAGTTTAACTGAACAATGGAAAACAATAGGGATTATAAGGGAAGACCTTGAGAAGAGAAATCACACTCCAACACCCATTGGGGGACATAAACTGCCCCGGCTCCCTTATTCCTATGAAGCCCTTGAACCTTACATCGACCGGAGAATCATGAGGCTCCATCATGATAAACATCACCAAAGTTATGTAGATGGGCTTAATAAAGCTGAAAAGGAAATGGAGAAAGCCAGAAAAAAGAATGATTATTCATTGATTAAACATTGGGAACGAGAAGCGGCATTTAATGGAGCGGGACATTATTTGCATACAATCTTTTGGAATGTAATGGCGCCTCAAGGCGGCGGCAAACCTCAAGGCGCATTTTTAACTGAAATCAATCAGTGGTTTGGAAGTTTTGATCAATTCAAGCGTCATTTCTCAGAAGCAGCCAAAAATGTAGAAGCCGTAGGATGGTCAATTCTCATATGGTCTCCCCGATCGAACCGTCTTGAAATATTACAAGCGGAGAAACATCAAAACCTGAGCCAATGGGACGTCATTCCCCTCCTCGTACTGGATGTCTGGGAGCATGCCTATTACTTACAATATGAAAATAACAGAGGGAAATATGTAGAAAATTGGTGGAATATCGTCAATTGGAAGGAAGTTGAAAATCGTTACAACGAAGCCAGAAAAGTAAAATGGAAGGCTTACTGATCGGTAAAGTGAACCTAAACTCAGTGGGGCCTTCCTTCATTCGTGAATTTAGCCACAATAATGCTTGTCATGTTGGCAATAAAGGCACTACCGATAATATCAGATGGATAATGATGTCCCAACCAAATACGAGAAAAACCTGTCAGCACAGATAATACCCCAAGGATTGAACCAAGGACACGGTCATAAAGAAAGATAGAAGCAGATACCGCAAATACAAGAAGGGTATGCTTACTTGGAAATGAAGAATCTAACTTTGAGGGAATGAGTATGCCAACCCGTTGTTTCACAAATGGACGTGGTTTAAAGTAAAAAAACTTAATCACAGCGTGCAGAAGCAAAGTAATTGCCGAAGACTTAATGGCATTACGAGACATTTTTCTGTACGCGTCACTTCTAAACCACATGAAAATCAAAACAAAAATAAACACAAAACGCATTTTTTTCGAAATGAATATCATGAGGTGATCCATTGGAGAACAGCGTCCAGAAAGCCGATTGATTGCCTTGAATACTTCGTAGTCCATAAGAATATCTCCTTTTTTAGGGATACAAATAAAATTCCCTAATAAGCAAGAAGTATGTATAACTGATAAAAGAATTCTCTAGAGGCATTGAAATGATTGAATTTTAGTTATTTATCCTTCCTGAGTCTGACTTATTTTTCACATAGAAAGAATAGGGATGGGGAAATGTAAAATGAATAGATAATAAATATGAGGTGATGATCATGTCAATTCAACGGGACCACAAGGAAAAGAATCATTATTACAAACAAGATGAGACTAAGCATTCCGAACAACATCCTCCATACTTTGACCCTTCTCTACCAAAGGAAACCATCATGATTGATGAGGATATGTCAAAAAACGCAACAAATGCTGATGATATTGAAATATAGTTTTTGGTAGTAACTTAAGAATGTCAAATATAAAAAAGCTGAATATTCACTTTCTAAAAATAAAAATGCCTACATTAAAATAGGCATTTTTATTAACTGAATTTTATCTATTTGTTAAAGGACTTTTATCGGGTAATAATTCCTTTGAAAATTCTGTAAGGGCAGCAGCATTGGGCATTTGGCTATTTGATCGAGTACTTATATTATTTAGGATATTTTGAAATGGTTGAAGCAAATGTCTGTTTTGATTCCTCCCAAACCCAAACATCGCTGCACTGACACCTAGACCTAATAAAGATACCCACAACATACCTCTGTTGTTTCTTTTCATCCCAAACATTTTTAAAATGTTTTGTCTTTGTCTTCCCCCTGTATTTAAAAACGCTGTTATCCAGTTAAGCATTTCAACCACTTCCTCCTTTTTGATTTGGATAGCAAAACTCCATTTCATCATTTAATATTGGCATTCAGGAATATAAAAATGCTGGCAATGTTTTGATATAGGCTTGAACTGACTTAATTATCCAAAATAGTGAAACAGATTTAAATTGCAGCAGGGAAACTTAACAAGTCATAAGATTTAGAGAATTTATAAAAAATTCCATCAATGCAGTTGATTTAATCACTTTATGGGGGTAATGATTAACTAAGGGGGATATGAGCTACAAAATCGAAGATCAAATTGAATGATAGGAGTTGAAAGATTGGGAAGCTAAGCTTTTCTTAAAGTGGAAAAGAAGAGAAAACGTGCGGACTGGATCCTTAAACATTATGATAGAGTAACAATTAGAAATGGGAAATACAATCAAGAATGTCTAAAGCAAAAATTAACGTTTGAAGATGAGTTTTTCAAATTATAAAAAACAAAAAACCACCAAATATGTATTTGGTGGAGACGGTGGGACGTGCACTTCCATGCTTTCGACATGGCACTGACTATATCTTGAACCTGTAGTAGAGGTCCTTTGGCGTATTATGCGAAATATAGATTTATCTGTTGAGAGATATAAATTCCGCATCCTAGTACTACCGAGCTTCGGCAGCCTATAAGTCGATACACGGCTGTTGGATTGCTCCACATACCGCTCGGCATTGCCTTATCACACTGTGTGTGACTTAGGTTTCACCGATAAAGCCAAATTTTCACTTATGTGTTGCCACATAAGGCGACTATAACTAATCGAACCCACGTCCAGAAACATCGCCACTTAAGCGTCTACGAGCGTAGTCGATATATTCGCAAGTTCACTGCAGCTTCTGCCTATCGACGGGCGTCCGTGCAGCTAGTCTGATTGATCTCTTCCTTTGTCCTCAGACGGTGGACTCCGGCGTAGCCTACTAAGAGTGAGTCCCTTACCCTACCACATAGGCGATGGAGGGAGGAACAGCTAAAGCGCTATTACGCAGCTAAAGCTAAGTTATTGTTAGTTTTGCCAGTTATTATTGGCTTTGACGTTTTATCGTGGACGATCCCCACGGCTCGCAACCCAAGCTCGAACTATCCCTGTCGAATCCGTAACGTCCCCATGATAGAAAGGGAAGAACGGGAAAGAATAAGTTCAGCGTGTAAGTCACTTATTCAATTGTTCTTACAGCCACAAGATTACCTCGCGACATCTATTAGTATAACAAATCCTGAGATAATTGCAAATACCAGATTCCGGAAATCTGTACAATCACATACCTTTTTGACGCTGAGCAAGTTCTCTCTGGATAGAGCGGTTCGCTTCTTTACGTTTCAGATCTTCACGTTTGTCATACTTCTTCTTACCACGGGCAAGACCGATCAGAAGCTTTGCCACACCGTTTTTGATGTATAGCTTCAAAGGAACGATGGAGTACCCTGCTTCTTTGGAATCACCGATCAGCTTATTGATTTGCTTTTTGTGAAGCAGGAGCTTACGTGTTCGGAGAGGTTCGTGATTAAATCGATTTCCTTGTTCATAGGGACTGATGTGCATATTATGAACGAAAATTTCTCCATTTTGGACACGGGCAAAAGAATCTTTCAAGTTTACACGACCACCACGGATCGCTTTGATTTCTGTTCCTTGCAGCACAAGACCCGCCTCATATGTTTCTTCTACGGCATAGTCATGACGCGCTTTTTTATTTTGGGCAATAAGCTTGCCTTCTCCCTTTGGCATTGGAATCCCCCTAGTCTTTCCGCTGGTTTACTCATTATTATCTCATATATCTTAGAAAAATTGTATTGTTACACTTGGAAAAGAAAAGGAGCAAAGGTTATCCCATTGCTCCTGAACCTTTATTTCTTCTTTTTGCGTTTGCTTCTAGGCGCATTTTCAAAGTGTTTCTTATTCGTTTTTTTCTTCTTGTTGTTTTTCGGTGGACGTGTTGACCATTCTCCGTCCTTTTTTCGGTCTGAAGATCGATTCGATTTTCCACGGTCCGATTTTCCTTTATCAGAGCGGATCGAGCGGACACGTTCTTCCCGTTCCTTGCGATTATTCTTCATTCCTACGATTTCAAAGTCGATGGCTCGCTCATCTTTATTGACGCTCACGACACGAACTGTGATCTCGTCTCCGATCCGGAATACGTTTGCCGTTCTTTCACCGATCATGGCAAGATGACGCTCATCAAACCGGTAGTAGTCGTCCGTCATATAACTCACATGGACAAGACCTTCAATTGTGTTAGGGAGTTCGACAAACATTCCGAAGTTCGTAACGGAACTGATGATACCGTCGTATTCTTCTCCCACTTTGTCTTCCATGTATTCTGCTTTTTTCAGCTCATCTGTCTCACGTTCTGCATCTACCGCTCGTCGCTCGCGGCTTGACGTGTGCTCAGCGATATGGCCCATTTGCGCGCCCCATTTTTCCCGTGTTGCCTGGTCAATCTTGCCTTCAATCAGGTAAGTCCTGATTAAGCGATGAACAATCAAGTCAGGGTAACGACGGATCGGTGATGTGAAATGAGTATAGAACTCTGTAGCGAGTCCAAAGTGTCCTAAGCTTTCAGGATCGTATTTCGCTTGCTGCATGGACCGCAGCATCATTGTCGATACAAC
Organism: Rossellomorea sp. ABR4_004; assembly: GCF_056159585.1. Classification (NCBI taxonomy): domain Bacteria; kingdom Bacillati; phylum Bacillota; class Bacilli; order Caryophanales; family Bacillaceae; genus Rossellomorea; species Rossellomorea sp. ABR4_004. The sequence continues at coordinate 1,700,533 of NZ_JBSWVM010000001.1, forward strand.
CATTTCTTCAGGCTGCCCTTGTACGTCCTCGACAATCTCCTGGAGAGCCCGTGGATGGATCGAATTGGCTGTCCCTTTTACAATCAAGCCGAAATTTGTAATGAATTCGAAAAAGCGCTGCAGCTTATCTTCTTTTGGATCTTCATGGATACGATAGATGAACGGTACTTCCATCCAGTGGAAATGCTCAGCAACCGTCTCATTCGCCACTAACATGAACTCTTCGATCAGCTTTTCGGCTACTGAACGTTCACGCAGGACCACATCCGTCGGTTCTCCTTCTTCATCTACAAGCACTTTCGCTTCTTTGAAATCAAAGTCGATGGCTCCACGTTTCATACGTTTCGTACGGAGAACCTGTGCCAAGTCTTCCATTTCCTCGAACATCGGTACCAAAGGCTCGTATTTTTTACGAAGTTCTTCATCTTTATCCACAAGAATCTTATTCACATCTGAATATGTCATTCGTTCGGTTGTCTTAATGACACTTTGGAAGATTTCGTGTTTCACGACATCCCCCTCAGGTGAAATCTCCATATCACATGATAGAGTCAAACGGTCCACCTTGGGATTAAGAGAGCAAATTCCGTTTGATAATCGGTGCGGAATCATTGGGATGACCCGGTCTACCAAATATACGGATGTACCTCTATCAAAAGCTTCCTGGTCAATCGGAGAGCTTTCTTTTACATAGTACGTTACGTCAGCAATATGTACCCCAAGCTTGTAGTTTCCATTGGTAAGCTTCGTTACAGTCACAGCATCGTCCAAGTCCTTGGCGTCAGCACCATCAATCGTCACGATCGTCTGGTCACGCAGGTCTCTCCGATTCGGGATTTCTGATTCGTCGATTTCACTTGGCACATTATTCGCCTGATCCATGACTTCTTCAGGGAATTCGATGTCAATTCCGTGTTTATGGATGATAGAGAGAATATCGACTCCTGGATCATTTTTATGACCAAGGATCTCAATGACCTCACCCTCTGCACTCTTGCGCCCTTCAGGATAGGAAGTTAATTTCACGACGACCTTATGGCCTTCCGTTGCACCCATTTGAGCAGACTTTGGGATAAAGATATCACTGGCAAACTTCTTATCATCCGGTATGACGAATCCAAAATGTTTACTTTCCGTGAACGTCCCAACCATTTGGTCGACACCGCGCTCTACGATTCTTACAACGGTTCCTTCTCTTCTGGAACCTGATGAAGAAGTAGATACTCTTACTAATACGATATCGCCGTGCATGGCGTTATTCGTTTCATTAGGAGGGATGAAGATATCGTCCATTCCTGATTCTTCCGGTATCACAAACGCAAATCCTTTTGCATGAGCGGATACTTTCCCTCTTACCAGATTCATTTTTTCAGGTAAGCCGTAGCGGTTACTTCTTGTGCGTACGACCAGCCCTTTCTCTTCCATTACGACAAGAGCCTTTACGAATTCCTTGAAGTTCGTGGACCCTTCAATTCCGAATGCTTCTTCAAGCTCCTGTACCGTCAATGGCTTGTATGCTTCTTCCTTCATGTAGGAAAGGAGTCTATCCACATGCCCTTTAATATTTTCGTCCATGACAATCCCTCCTGATCATCGAATTCATTAAACCATCCAGTCCAATTTCTCCAAGAAACCGTAGACGTCTTCATGAAGCTGTTCTTTTTCTTTATCTAATGTAATCACATGACCGGACTCTTCGTACCACTTAATGTCTTTGTCATCGGATTCAACGTTATCATAGATGATATTCGCAGAATCCGTATTGATCATATGGTCATGCCTTGCCTGTACAACAAACGTCGGTGAATAGATCATATCCACATTTTCACGCACGTCTGCAATCAATTCCTGCAGTGCCTTCAATGTATTCATCGGCGTTTTCTTAAACTCTTCTATTTCTTTTTCAATTTGTTCTTCTGGTTTTCCTTCAAATTTCTTAAATTCACGGGCGTAATCCACGACCCCTTTATACATGACTTCTTCACTTTTTATATACATCGGCGCACACATAGGGACAATACCCTTTACAGGTACAGTGTAACCTAATTTAAGAGAAAATACCCCTCCAAGGGAAAGACCGGCAACAGCAATCTCTTCATATCCCTTACTCTTCAAATGCTCATATCCGTCCATGACATCCTGCCACCAATCTTCAGGTCCCGTATGAACCAATTCTTCTGGTGGTACACCATGTCCCTTATAGTGAGGGGCATGGGATGAATAGCCTTTCTTTTCTAAGTAACGGCCTAGCATCCGGACGTCCGCGGAATTCCCAGTGAATCCGTGAAGTAATAAAACGGCACGGGGACCTGCTTCAAAGGTGAATGGTTTTGGTAATACGGTTTTCATAGCTAGTGACTCCTTTTATCTGATTTTAAACAAACGTTTGATTAGTTGATTGGAACCTTGAGTTGCAGGGCCTCAACCTGTTAAACGATTGTTTAAATGATTTCCTTATGTACTGTGATTTTTGATTGATTTTTGTTAAACAAACGTTTGATTAGTTATGGAAAAGCTTGATACCAAAGGCTTCGTTCGATTAAACGATCGTTTAAACCACTCTTCTTCTCTATTTTTAGCAAACATTGGTCAGACAATCCAATATTTCGCTTGAAAAAACAGTTTAGTTTTTGTTTGTTTCAGAACTCTTTTTTAAGATTCCCGTCGAAAGAGTGAGTGCTGGTTGATTTCCGCTCCAGGTGCTCGCTTTCCGCGGGGCGTGAGTTGAGCCTCCTCGGGCTTCGCCCTGTGGGGTCTCAACTTTCCCGCTTTTCCCGCAGGAGTCGAGCACCTGCAGCGAGAATCAACTTTCTAAGCATGAGATTATAAACTAATGAATATGTCATTCATTTTTTCAAAAAGCTTTTTTCCATCGTATGTATAAGTATATTTCCGCATTATATTAGATACACTAATTCCCTTCGAGTGTTTGTTATCTCTTCTTTGCTAAAATTGCCTTAAGTATTATGAAGTATATTTCTAATTGGATTGTTTTTCGACACTTTTAGCTCTGTCATGCACACCACTCACCATCAAGCAAGTCCTCATTTACAGAGCCAAAGCAGATCATACGTTAAAAAAATAATCTTTAAGATTTAATCCTGTTTAAATAAAAAAACCTGACCTTAATGATCAGGTTTTTGTACGTATTAGATAGCTACGATGGCAATGGTTAGTACGAAGAATAGTACTGATAATACAATTGTGATTCTGTGCAGTACTAAGTCAATACCACGAGCTTTTTGTTTTCCGAAAAGTTGTTCTGCACCACCAGAGATGGCCCCTGAAAGTCCAGCACTTTTACCTGACTGAAGTAATACAATGGCGATTAGTGCGATTGATACAATAATAAGTAAAGTGACGAGTATTGTGTGCATGAGTCCCACCTCCTGATACGAACATAGCATTACTACTAGTTTACCATAGGGATTGTGGAGTGGACAAGGTAATATTGTTTGAATTGTGGAAAGAGTTGGTTAGGAATTAGAGTGTGCGTCGGTGTGGATTAAGAATCGATGTCCATTTCGTTTTTGGGATTATATGATAATCGGCTGGATTATGGATAATTCCGGCTGGATTTTTCTCGAAAACGGCCGGATTTTCACCAAAACCGGCTGGATTTCCATCGATCCGTTGATTATAGATATAATAATGCCATTCAAGTCAAAAAAAGCAGCCCCCTCCAAAGACGGGGCTGCTTTTCAAATTGCTTGTATTAGCGATTTACGTTATAGAATGTTTTCGCTCCAAGATATTGAGCTGTGTGAGCTAATTGATCTTCGATGCGAAGAAGTTGGTTGTACTTCGCTACGCGGTCTGTACGTGATGGAGCACCTGTTTTGATTTGACCCGCGTTTGTTGCTACTGCAATATCAGCGATTGTGCTGTCTTCTGTTTCACCAGAACGGTGAGAGATGACTGCTGTGTAACCAGCGCGTTTCGCCATTTCGATTGCATCGAATGTTTCAGTAAGTGTACCGATTTGGTTCACTTTGATCAGGATCGAGTTACCGATACCCTGCTCGATACCTTGAGAAAGCTTAGTTGTATTTGTAACAAATAAGTCATCCCCAACTAGCTGAACTTTCTTACCGATACGCTCAGTTAGAAGTTTGAAACCATCCCAGTCGTTTTCGTCAAGACCGTCTTCGATTGAAACGATTGGATATTTGTTGCACATTTCTTCATACCAATCAACCATTTCTGCAGATGAACGAACAACGCCTTCACCTGAAAGATGGTATTTACCGTCTTCTTTGTTGTAAATTTCAGAAGCTGCAACGTCCATAGCAAGAAGAACTTCTTCCCCTGGCTTGTAACCAGCTTTTTCGATTGCTTCGATAATTGTAGAAAGTGCTTCTTCGTTTGACTTAAGGTTTGGAGCGAATCCACCTTCGTCACCTACTGCCGTGTTGTAGCCTTTACCTTTAAGTACTGATTTCAGGCTGTGGAAGATTTCTGTACCCATGCGCAGACCTTCTTTAAATGTAGAAGCTCCTACAGGCATGATCATGAATTCCTGGATGTCTACGTTGTTGTCAGCGTGCTCTCCACCGTTAACGATGTTCATCATTGGTACTGGAAGCTGCTTCGCGTTGAATCCACCAAGGTATTGGTATAATTCAACTCCGAAGAAGTCAGCAGCTGCACGAGCTACAGCCATAGATACACCAAGGATTGCATTCGCACCAAGTTTACCTTTGTTTTCTGTACCGTCAAGAGCGATCATCGCCTGGTCGATTGCCACTTGCTCAGTGATGTCATAACCGATCAGTTCTTCAGCGATTTCGTTGTTTACGTTATCAACTGCTTTTTGTACCCCTTTACCAAGGTAGCGGCCTTTTTCACCGTCACGAAGTTCAACTGCTTCGTATTCACCAGTTGAAGCTCCAGATGGAACTAGTGCGCGTCCGAAAGCACCTGATTGGGTGTAAACTTCTACTTCGATTGTTGGGTTCCCGCGTGAATCCAATACTTCACGAGCATATACGTCTGTAATAAATGGCATTTAGAATCTCTCCTTATTTTTTAATTAATGATTTTCCAGTCATTTCAGCTGGTTGATTGACATTTAATAAATCTAACATAGTTGGAGCAAGGTCTCCTAACTTTCCACCTTCACGAAGCTCGATTCCTCTTTTCGTTACGATGACAGGGACCGGGTTCGTAGTGTGTGCCGTCATAGGCTTGCCTTCTTCAGTCAGAACTTCATCTGCATTCCCGTGGTCTGCTGTGATGATGGCTGTTCCACCTTTTTCAGTGATGAGGTCAATGATTTTCCCAAGACACTCATCCACTGTTTCCACGGCTTTGATCGTCGGCTCAAGCATACCTGAATGTCCGACCATGTCCGGGTTTGCAAAGTTCAGGATAATGGCATCCTGACGGTCTTCACGAATTTCTTCAAGTAAGGCGTCCGTCACTTCATACGCGCTCATTTCAGGCTTCAGGTCATACGTTGCCACTTTAGGAGAATCGATCAAAATTCGTTTTTCCCCCGGGAACTCATCTTCACGACCACCGCTCATAAAGAACGTGACATGAGGATACTTCTCCGTCTCGGCGATACGCAATTGCTTCAGTCCGTTTTGTGAAAGGACTTCACCAAGTGTATTATCAAGATTTGTCGGTTTGAAAGCAACAAATCCATCAACCGTTTCACTGAATCGTGTTAAGCAGACAAAGTGAAGGTTCTTCGGATGCTTGTCTCCGCGCACAAATGAACGGAAGTCTGCATTTGCAAATGTATTCGAAATCTGGATCGCCCGGTCAGGACGGAAGTTGTAAAAGATGACAGCATCATCGTCTTTAATCGTTGCAACCGGCTCTCCGTTTTCTTTCGTCATCACAGATGGAATGACGAATTCATCGTAGATTCCATTTTCGTATGAATCGTTCACAAGTTCCATCGGATCATGATAGCTTGGACCTTCACCGTATACCATGGCACGGTAGGATTTCTCCACACGTTCCCAGCGCTTGTCACGGTCCATGGAATAGTAACGACCAGAAATCGTCGCAAATTGGCCAACGCCGATTTCTTTCATTTTCGCTTCTGCATCTTCAATATACTTCTTCGCCGTTTGAGGACCGACGTCTCGGCCGTCAAGGAAGGCATGGACATAGACATCTTTCATTCCTTCTTTAGAAGCTAAACCAAGAAGGGCATAAAGATGTTCGATATGGCTGTGCACACCACCATCCGAAAGTAGTCCGAAGATATGAAGATTCGTGCCTTTTTCCTTCGCATGATTGATGGCGTCAAGGAAAGTGGCATTCGTTTCGAATTCACCTTCACGAATCGCTAAATTCACACGTGTTAAGCTTTGGTACACGATACGTCCGGCACCAATATTTAAGTGACCCACTTCGGAGTTCCCCATTTGTCCTTCAGGAAGTCCTACCGCTTCGCCACTTGCAGTTAATTGATTATGAGGGTACTGATTCCACAAACGATCAAAGTTCGGCTTGTTCGCTTGGGCTACAGCGTTTCCTTCTTTTGTGTTACGGCAAGCAAAACCATCTAAGATGATTAACGCTACTGGTGACTTACTCATGTGTACTTGCCCCTTCTAAAAGCTGCAAGAAGCTTTGTGGTTCAAGGCTTGCTCCACCGACAAGGGCACCATCGATATCCGATTGGGCCATGTATTCTTTAATGTTGTTAGGTTTCACACTACCACCGTATTGAATTCGCACTGCATCTGCTGCTTCTTGAGAGAATTCTCCTGCAACCACTTGACGGATATGAGCACAAACTTCGTTCGCATCTTCAGCTGTAGACGATTTACCTGTTCCGATTGCCCAGATAGGTTCATAAGCAATGACGGTATGTTTCACTTGATCTGCTGATAGACCGGCAAGTGCTTTTCTCACTTGGTTACCGACAAGTTCTTTTGTTTCATTGTTTTCGCGTTGTTCGAGGGTCTCTCCTACACAAACGATTGGAGTTAAGCCGTGTTTAAAAGCAGCAAGAGTCTTTTTGTTCACTGACTCGTCTGTTTCATTGAACATTTCACGACGCTCTGAGTGTCCAAGGATGACATACTTTACGCCTAAATCAGAAAGCGCTACAGGGCTGACTTCTCCTGTGAATGCTCCGTTTTCTTCAAAGTGCATATTTTGAGCACCAATTTCTACCTTGTATTCTTTTGAAATGTTCACTAAGCTTTCTAAAAATAGAGCTGGAGAACAAATGACAGAATCGACAACCTCTTGATCAGGAACTAATCCTTGTACTTCTTCGGTAAAAGATTTTGCTTCCGATAACGTCTTGTTCATCTTCCAGTTACCTGCAATGATCGGTTTACGCATTGTACCCATCCTTTCTGTTTTATAATCGGTTCCAAAAATTGTTGGTCTTTGAAAAGCGATTATTTATCGTTAAGAGCCACTACTCCAGGAAGTTCTTTTCCTTCCATGAACTCTAGTGAAGCTCCACCACCTGTAGAAATATGACTCATCTTATCAGCATAGCCGAATTTCTCAACGGCTGCTGCAGAGTCACCGCCACCGATAACAGAATATGTATCTGTTGCATCGGCTAACGCCTCCGCTACGGCTTTCGTTCCATTTGCAAATGTTTCTAATTCGAATACACCCATCGGTCCGTTCCAGATTACAAGCTTAGAGCTTTTGATCGTATCCTGGAATAATGCTCTAGTCTTAGGCCCGATATCAAGTGCTTCCCAATCGGAAGGAATCGAATCGATATCCACTTCCTTCGTATTTGCATCATTTGAGAAGTCATCGGCAACGACTACATCAACAGGCATAAGGAATTTGACGCCTTTTTCTTCTGCTTTCTTCATGAATTGCTTCGCTAAATCAATCTTGTCTTCTTCAAGAAGGGATTTCCCTACCTCATGGCCTTGGGCTTTCACAAATGTGTAAGCAAGTCCTCCACCGATGATCAGGTTGTCCACTTTATCTAATAGGTTGTCAATGACACCGATTTTATCTTTTACTTTTGCTCCACCAACGATCGCTGTAAAAGGGCGTTCAGGGTTAGATAGAGCTTTTCCTAATACGTCCAGCTCTTTCTCCATTAGAATGCCTGCTACAGCTGGAAGGTGCTTGGCAATCCCTTCAGTAGAAGCATGAGCTCGGTGAGCAGCACCAAATGCATCGTTTACATAAAGATCAGCAAGAGCTGCAAATTCTTTTGCAAGTTCAGGATCATTCTTTGTTTCTCCCGGGTAGAAGCGGACGTTTTCCAGTACAAGAACGTCGCCTTCAGCCATGTCGCTGATCTTGGATTGAACAGCTTCACCATAAGCTTCATCGGCCTTTGCTACATTTTTCCCAAGAAGTTCGGAAAGTCTTTCTGCTACCGGGGTTAAGCGCAGTTCTTCCACCACTTCACCTTTAGGACGACCTAAGTGACTAGCCAGAATGACTTTCGCCCCGCCATCCACTAAGTACTTAATGGTAGGAAGTGCAGCTTGAATACGAGTTTCATCTGTAATCTTGCCTTCAGACATCGGTACGTTGAAGTCTACACGGCAAAATACGCGTTTCCCTCTTACATCGACATCTTTAATCGACTTTTTGTTCATCGTAAAAGGCCTCCTTTAGTTTTCAATTTCTACATCTTTTTCAAGAAAATAGAAATAGCAATAAGAAAAGGGAGAGGGGAATCTTCCCCGCTCCCCTTCATCACATCTTCATTATAGATGGTGGGACAAAATTTATCCATCAATCACCATGCTAATGATGTCAATTTACAAAACTTTATCGATTAAAGTCCTTTAGAAGCGATATAACCTGCAAGGTCAACTACACGGTTAGAGTAACCGCTCTCGTTGTCATACCAAGAGATTACTTTTACCATGTTATCTTCCAGAACCATTGTAGATAATGCATCAATTGTAGAAGAAGCCGGGCTGCCGTTGTAATCAGTTGATACTAAAGGCTCTTCGCTGTACGCAAGGATTCCTTTAAGATCGCCTTCAGCCGCTTCTTTAAGCGCAGCATTCACATCTTCAGCTGTTACGTTTTTATCAAGTTCAGCAACTAAGTCTACTAGAGACACATTTGGAGTTGGAACACGAACCGCTCCACCGTTCAGTTTCCCTTTAAGCTCAGGAAGAACAAGAGATACAGCTTTTGCAGCACCTGTAGTGGTTGGAATCATGTTCTCAGCAGCTGCACGTGCACGACGGTAATCTTTATGTGGTAAGTCTAAGATTTGTTGGTCGTTTGTGTAAGAGTGGATGGTTGTCATCATTCCACGCTTGATGCCGAATTTATCGTTAAGAACTTTAGCGAATGGCGCTAAGCAGTTTGTTGTACAAGATGCGTTAGAGATAACATCATGGCTAGCCGCGTCATACTTGTCTTCGTTAACACCCATAACCACTGTGATATCTTCATCAGATGCAGGAGCAGAGATGATCACTTTCTTCGCACCAGCTTCGATGTGTTTCGCAGCGTCAGCACGCTTTGTGAAACGTCCAGTAGATTCAACAACGATATCTACACCAAGATCTCCCCAACCAAGTTGAGCAGGATCGCGCTCAGCTAATACTTTTACTTTTTTACCGCCAACTACAAGGTAGTCACCGTCAACAGTTACTTTCTCTTGAAGAGTTCCGTGAACTGTATCATATTGTAAAAGGTGAGCAAGCATGTTTGCATCAGTTAAGTCATTAACCGCTACTACCTCTACGTCGTTATTTTTAAGTGCTGCACGGAATACATTACGTCCGATACGTCCAAATCCGTTAATACCAATTTTTGTTGCCATGAATAATTTCCTCCTTTAGATCGTTAAGGATGATTTTTTTATATTTCAAAAGGGCTTACCCTTTTAAAAGCTCTCTTGCGGCTCCCTCATCCGTTATGAGCACGGTTTTCGGTGGAGCACTCTTCATATACGCTCGAATCGCTTTCGCTTTCGAGCTGCCGCCAGCGACGGCGATGACGCTTTCGATGTGACTTAAATCTTCTAATTGCAGGCCGATCGTTGGCACCTTATGTACCACTTCACCCGCTTCGTTAAAATAATAACCAAATGACTCCCCGACTGCATGACCATCTGTGATCTTCTCAAAGTCTTCCTCCGTGGTCTTTCGTCTTTCAGCCATTGTGATAGCATCTCCAATCCCATGGAGGACCATGTTAGCCGATTTGATTAAATTCAAAACTTCTTTGATCATCGGTTCTTTCAAGAAGGACTTGTATACTTCTTTACTAACCTGATCCGGCACATATAAAACACGATGTCGCGTTCTCGTATGCTCAGCCATCTTGGCACATATGGTGTTAGCCTGGTTTTTAACGTCTTCTCCAATCCCGCCCCGAGCAGGAACAAACAAGGCAGAGTCAGAGAAATCCGGTGTAAGCATCTCTGCTACAGCGGCCATCGTCGAGCCTCCAGTCACAGCGATGATAGTATTTCCTTTCAGGCGACGTTTCATACTAGAAGCTGATGCACGCCCTAATTCTTCTTTTACCCAAGGAGACTCATCACTATTCCCAGGAACGATTACAATTTCATGAAGATTAAGTAAAGATTTTAATTCCTGTTCCATTACGTTGATTCCCGAAACTTCTCTCACCATACTTTCAAGGCTTTCCAAAAGCTGAATGCCATCCTCCGTCATGATCATGCCAGAGGTTTTAATATCAATGAGATCTTGGTTGTTAAGGAACTCCACTTCGCTTCTCAGTACACGTTCGGTCAGGCCCATGTTCTGAGCAAGACTTCTGCGTCCGACAGGCTGCATGAATCGGATGGAACGAAGAATTTGATGCCTTTTTTGCATAACTTCAAGCAGGTCAGGTAATAATCGCTTTTGTATGTCAATTAAAGATTCCATAGATAAAAGCTCCTTCAAATGAAGTGCGTGGATGTGGTGGACTATAAAAGTCCCACCTAGACATATTATGTCCCACTACCTCCAAAAAAAATTCATCCCTGCTTTCAAAGTTCATTTTATCAGGGTATGAATCGTAATTCAACTAGAAACTATCGGGTTTTTTCATGTAAACGCTTGCTTAGCGTAAAATAATCAATTTGCCCATATTGAAGGATTTCACCGTCCATCTCCACGACTGGAATCATCAGTCCGAAACGTTCGGTCAAATCGTCACTTTCATCAATGTCGATTTCTTTAATTTCGAATCCAAGTTCATCCTGGAGCAACTTTAATGTAATTTTTGCGTCTTGGCAAAGTCCGCATTGGTTTCGTGTATAGAATAGGACTTGTTTCATGTTGGAGCCTCGCTTTTTCATTGGTTGAGAATAGGGTTTGTACCAGGTACAAGATGGTTGGAATGTACCTGGTACACCCTCTATTCATATCTCTTCCTCATCGTGGAAGAAGCAATCCCTAATTGATCACGGTATTTCGCTATCGTTCTTCTAGAGACATCATACCCTTTATCCAATAATAGGTTCACTATTTTCTGATCAGACAGTGGCTTTTTCTTGTCTTCATCATCAACAAGCCTTTGTAACTCATTTTTCACCGATGTGGCTGAAGCTGCTTCTGAATCATCGAGCTTGACCGATTTGATCGCCGAGGTAAAGAAGTACTTCAGTTCAAAAACCCCATATGGAGTTTGCATATATTTACCCTTCACAGCACGGCTGATGGTCGATTCATGAACATCGATTTCTTCTGCCACCTGTCTCAAGGTCAAGGGCTGGATTGCTGATGGTCCTTTTAAGAAGAATGCTTTCTGCTTTTCTGCAAGCATCTTTCCCACTTTCAGGATGGTTTGTTTTCGCTGGCGTAAACTTTGTAGTAGCCATTGGAAATCCTGCTCCTTTTCCTGAAGGTAGGACTGGACTTCCTTATCCCGGTGATATTTTAGGAAATCTGTGTACTCTTCATTATATGTGACGTTTATAGTCGTACCGTCATACAACGATACGGACACGGTATGACCATCGATCACTTTTACGACAAGCTCAGGAATAATGTATTCAGCGATATGATGAGAATACTTTGATCCGGGTCTCGGATTGCACTGCTGGATGAAATCCGCTGCCAGCTGGATGTCTTTTAGCTCAACCGCAAGATCCTTGGCGACTGCCTTCCACTTCTTTTCTGCAAAAGCTTGAAAATGGTTATCTACAATCATCGTAACCAGAGGGGGTACATTGGCTTTCCGCTGCAACTGAAGGGCTATGCACTCCTTCAGTGATCTGGCTCCTATTCCAGCCGGTTCTAATTCCTGAAGCCTACTAATATAGTTTTCTAGTTGAGACATTTCCAGACCATGTTTTTGAACGAAGGATTCTTCGTCTATTCTCAAATAACCGTTATCATCCAAGCTAAATATTAATTCATCCAGTATCTTTCTCCCTGAAGAAGTAAGCGATTTCAAATTTAATTGAACAGATAATGCATCCGCAAGGGATCTCTTTGGCACGGATACATATTCATACCAATCCACCGTGTTTTCGTGATTGACGGCATTTCGTTTAAATGTTTGAGGTTCTCGTTGATGAAGGGGGTCTTGCTTAGGCGGTTCTAATTGTATAAGGGGATTCTCTAATTGCTTAGCTTCTAGATAAGCATTCAGTTCCATCGTAGAATATTGGAGGATGGTGATGGCTTGAGAAAGCTGCTGCGTCATTTGAAGTTTTAATTGTTGATTTTGAAAAAGTCCTGCTTTCAAATTCATGATTCTTAACCTCCCATTTATCTATTCTACAATAAAATTGGTGGTTCGTTAATGGGAATTCGTTGGTAGTTGGTGGGTATGTACTATATATATGTCTTTTCCCTCAAAAACTTTCACGAGGATAGCAGTAGTTGATTTCCGCTCCAGGTGCTCGCTTTCCGCGGGGCGTGAGTTGAGCCTCCTCGGGCTTTGCCCTGTGGGGTCTCAACTTTCCCGCTATTCCCGCAGGAGTCGAGCACCTTCCGCTCCAATCAATTGTCATGGTGATGGTCATAAAAAGATTCTTTTATTTATATTCAGTAGAATTGAGAGCTTACAAACCAAAACTCCCATGCTTGTAAAATCTCTTTACAAACACAGTAACTCTTCGAATTAATATACGCTCTCGTAGGGAAACCCTTATATTTTACTATTATTGTAAATTTCGTCATATCAAAATCCATTTAGTACAAAACTCACACCAAAAAAGCAGCCATAATTTGAATAAGTTCATGACTACTCTTCAAAAAAATATTAAACTAATTGAACCCAACGAATATAGAACATAAAAAACGGGTCTACGATATGCAAAATATCATCCTTAAAATCTATTGCAGGCTCACCTTCTATATCGTTCTTAGCAATCTTGTCCATTTGTTTTAATACACTAGTAATCTGGTGTTTTAATGGAACAGACTTGGGCTCTAATAAGTCTACTAGTTTCTGCCTAATATCCTCTGGTGTAACCCTTGATGTTTCTTGCATCTCACCCAAGGCTGCAAGGATCGCTTCATAGATATCTCCTTGTCTTCCTGATTTGAAGTTGCGTTCTTTTCTATCTCCCCTATTTGGCCCCATTGCTAATTTTTCAAAGATTACATTTGAAGTTGATGTTTGAACGATTTCTTCAAAAAAATCTTCATAGACAGGAATAGTAGTAATAGAGTTTTTAATATCTTGCCTAAAATAAATATCATTTTCAAAACAAAGTAATAAACAAAACTCTTGCATTAAATGAGGACTTCCAAATGCCTCTTTAGCAAAGTATTTCGCAATTTCTTCAGGAAAATTCACATTTAATGCTTCAAATCCTTTCTTTGCGATTTCTAGGAGTTCTTGTTCTTCCCAAGGTGAAATTTTTATTTGGAAAAGTCTACCTGTCATTTCATTTTCGACTTCTATAGCATCATAACTTCTATGAGGCACAGCTAATAATATTACTTTTAATCCTTCCAATACCCCACCTTTGAGAGCCCTAACTATACCTAGTTGCAGAGATCTATCAATATAATGAAAATCATCTATTAAAAGCGGGATACCATTTTCTATTAAAAAATCTATTGTTATCTGCTTTTTATCGAAAGTATATACATCTGTTGTCTTCGTACCTGTTTTTGATGATCGGTCAATTGTTGATCCAACTGAAGCCTTTCCAAATAAAGCATTAAAAGTCCCTTTTGCTTGAATTGAAGACTTCTTTCCATCTTCAGATGCCTCTTCATCATTTCTACCAATTGCTATCTGTAGTTTGCTAGTGATTATATTCCAGAGATCGTCTTCTTCGTTTATTTGTCCACCCATAACCCATACGCTATTTTCAGGAGGTATAACTTTATTGCAAAGGACACTCTTTCCTGATTTAGTGGGACCAGTTATAGAAATCATTTTACCTTTCATCTTTAAACTTCTTTTTAACTTGTTTTCCAAACGGAAATTATCCCTTGAAAAATAAGTTATACTCGGTAGTCCCCCAGCAGTAAAGACATCTTCAGTATTTAAATCCATTGGAATTCACCTTCATTAGTTGATTTCAATATTATACCATATATCCATATTATTCTTGAATCATCTTGAGTATCTTCTGAAATAGATTGAAAGGTTTGTTTGGAAAGTGAACTGGAGACAGATTTTCTTCGTTTGATGGGAATCACTCCTAAAGTTATTTATAGGAGCAATTTGAGGTATGCGTGGTGCTTTTCGTGGTATTTATGAACGAACTGCACCCATTAAAAAAGAGCATAAAAAAACCATCACGTTTTGTAAAAACACAATGGTTTCAGTAATTTGGTACGCCCTCGGAGGGAATCGAACCCCCATTTTAAGAACCGGAATCTTACGTGCTATCCGTTGCACCACGAGGGCATGAAATGAATAACCGTCACGAATATATATTATAAGCTAGAAAATACTTGTTTGCAATATTTTTATTCTTTAAGCCCTAACCTCATAAATGGTTGTTTCTTAAAGATGTGAAAGTTGATTGGAGTTCCTTTGTAAATAGTTTGATTTGCATTAGAATCTGTTTTTCTGTTTGTCTACCCTTATAATTAGTCATTCATAAAATAGAATCACAGAGTGGATTGAAGCGGAAGGCAATTGACTCCTGCGGGTAATAGAGGAAAAGTCGAGACCCCACAGGGCAGCGCCCGAGGAGGCTCGACTTCCTCCCCGCGGAAAGCAATTGCCTGCAGCGGAAAGGAACGGTCTTTGTTTTCACGCCGTAACTTATCAAAAGGTGGCTCCACTTATTTTCAAAGGAAATAAACTTCTACTGCAACCATAAACTTTACAAACACTCTCCCGTTTAAAAAAGGAATGAATGGGTATCATGTAGAAAGGATTTATATACAGGGGAATAAAGGAAACGTTTAGTTTGACCTTTATTGACCATGGGTGTATGATTACAGTACAAAGTGAATAAGTAATTCAGAAAAATAAAAAAGGATTTCTAAGGAGGAACGAGGATGAATTTAATTCCTACAGTAATTGAACAAACAAACCGCGGTGAACGTGCGTATGACATTTATTCACGTTTATTGAAAGACCGTGTCATCATGCTTGGAAGCGGCATTGATGACAATGTGGCAAACTCCATTGTAGCACAACTTCTTTTCCTTGAATCTGAAAACCCGGAGAAGGATATTTCGATTTACATAAACTCTCCTGGCGGAAGTATCACGGCGGGTATGGCAATCTACGATACGATCCAATACATCAAGCCTGATGTTCAAACGATTTGTATCGGTATGGCTGCTTCAATGGGTGCGTTCCTTCTTGCAGCAGGTGCAAAAGGCAAGCGATTGGCCCTTCCGAACGCTGAAGTGATGATTCACCAACCACTTGGTGGAGCTCAAGGTCAAGCTACAGAAATCGAAATTGCAGCGAAGCGCATTCTATTCCTTCGTGAAAAACTGAATCAAATCCTGGCTGATCGTACTGGTCAACCACTTGATGTGATTTCAAAAGATACAGATCGTGATAACTTCATGACAGCTGAAAGAGCGCTTGAATATGGATTGATCGATCGTATCATCACTCGTAATGAAATGAACAATAAGTAAAATTACTGAAAGCCCCTCCCGGAATTCCGTGAGGGGCTTTATATTTTTCTATCGGGAATAGTAAAAAAACCTTGCTATCTTCGAACCTGCACCTTCTATCTATGTAACCCCTCAAAAAAAGAGGCTTCCGTCACCGAAAGCCTCTCTCCTTTATTCTTTTTCAGCTTTTTTCTCACAAACCGGAATCAGAATCTCACCGTTCATCCCTTTTTTCAGTAAGAGATGCAGGATTGTTTTGGATAGCCTGCTGGGATGATATGGTTTCACCAAGTAATCATTGGCTCCCAGCGTGAGTCCTTTTTCTTTCTCATCCAACGCGGAGGATACGATGATCGGGACTTGGGAAAGCTCTTCATCCGCTTTCATCTTTTCTAATACATCCCACCCCGACATGCTACCTTCAAGCATAATATCGAGGACGATGGCATCTGGTTTCTCTTCCTGCATTTTTGTCAGGGCTTCGGTTCCTGACGGCGTGTGCTGTACCTTGAAACCACTGTCGGACAGCTCAGCTTTCAACAGGGATGCCAGATTGATATCGTCTTCAATGACGATGATATTCATCCCATCACCGCAATTCTCTTCTTCTTTGAAGGTTTCGATGGTCACGATTGGGAGACGTATGGTGAACACGCTCCCTCTCCCTTCTTCTGATGAAACGGTGATGTACCCATCATGGGTTTCGATGATCTCCTTCACGATGGTCAAGCCCAAGCCGGTACCGCCAATTCTTCTCTGGTCAGAATTATCGACCCGGTAAAATTTCGTGAAGAGGTTTGGAATGGCATCCTGAGGTATGCCGAGCCCTTCATCCCGGATATCGATAAGAATGCACTCCTCTCCTTCACGGAAATGGATGGTGATGGTACCTCCATCCGGGGAATACTTGATGGCATTGCTGATCAGGTTGGTGAATGCCTGAGACAATTTGTCCTTATCCCCAAGAACGATCGTGCAGTCTGTATCCCTAGCGATATTAAAGGAATGGTGAGGTGCGTTTACCTTCTGGGTATCAATCACATGTTGCATGACGGGAACGACATCTTCATATTTCTTCTCAAAGGTTTGACGTCCGGACTCCATTCGCTGGACGTCCAGGAAATCATTGATGAGGGACGTCAATCGCTTTGCTTCTTGATAGATCGTCGTTAAATATTTCTTCGTTCTTTCCGGTTTCAGTTCTTTTGTCAGCATCAGTTCCGTAAAACCAAGCACACTTGATAGAGGGGTGCGAAGCTCATGGCTGACCGTACTCACAAACTCTGATTTCATTTGATCGACTTCGAATTCTTTTGTGATATTCCTGTGTACAAAGATTGTCCCTATCTGTTCGTCTCCACGATAGAGGGTTTCAGAATAAACCTGGAATACTTCTTTACTATCCACCACGTGATAGGTAAGGAGATGCTTACCTGTCTTCCCCTCCGTCACAATCGTTTCATAGTACTCATCCAGTTTCTCTTTATCTTCGACCCGATCAACTAGTGCTTGCTTCCAGGTTTGATAGTTTGCTTGTTGAAGTTCGTCAATCTTCCCTCGAATCAATGCCGATAATTTCGTATTCATTAATAAGTTGTTTCCATCCTTATCAATGAGCTGTATCCCCTCCTGTATATTGTTGAGGATATCCTGTGTTAATTGACGATTCGTTTCGGATTCTTCGAAAAGATATATCTTTTGCAAAGAGATGGAGATTTGCTTCCCTAAGCTTGAATACTCCTCTAATTCCTGCTTATTGAAATCATCTCCAAATCGACTGAATACCATGATGGCTTCCACCTGTTGGTCCACAGAAAGGATAGGTAAGAATAAATCATACGAATAAAGGATTTCTTCGTGGTATCCTTTTTCCGAAGGCCTCATCTCCCGTTTGAGTGAGAAGGGCTCCTTCGAATCAAACAACCTTTGATGAATTCCATTGTAGATATACATCAAGAATTGACTCGCACCACTTTCGGATATGCCAAACGTCGCATTGGACTTCTGCTCATCCATCAGAACGATCATACCCCGGGAAGCCCCCATTACATGACTCATGCTTTTGACAATACTCTCTAAAACCTCTTGTTTGTTCAGGGAACTTGATATCCCATGAATGAATTCATTTCTGCGCTCCAGCTGAGACTCACGGCTTTTCGTCATATTAAGCAAATGTTCAAGTTCTGATTGCTGGGATTCCAACTCATCCTGCTGAGCGATCAACTCTTCATTTTGGGAAAGGAGATGCTCTTCCTTTTCCTGAATCTTATAGATCATCTTTTCAAATGCCCTGGACATCTTACCGATTTCATCTTTCCGTTTGTTTTCAAAAGACCATTGCTGATAGACTTCATTTTCAGCAATTTGTTCAGCGGCTGAAGCCACCTGGTTCAAAGGCTGACCGATTTGTTTAGCAATCATTCTCATCATCCTCATAAGAACAAGGAGCATGAGAAAAATAGAGATTACAAAGGCTGTTTGACTTAAAGACTCTTTACGTTTCAGTTCGTCATAGGCATTCCGCTTACTTTGTTCAATGGAATCCGCATACCTATTGAGCTGTGTTTGAAAGGTTTCAATTGTAGCTGTTGCACCGTCAGCCGATGCATCTTTCACAGCCTCGCTATTCCCCTTTTCGAAATCGCTAATGACACTGGGCACCATTTCCTTAAAATACAGAGTAGAGAATTCCTCAACATCTTTAAAAAAGCGCTGATCTTCAGTTCCTGCTTCTAATCCTTTTAACTTTTTCAACGTGCCATCCACTTTTTTCTCTTGATCAAAGATACTTTCTTTAAACCCTTGTCTTCCAAATGCGAGGTATCCCCTCGCATCAAAGAAAGCCTTTTGAAAGTCTCTATCCAATTGTTCAGCCACGTCTTCTTTTTTATTTAACTGATCCCTCTGAACCTGGTAATCAGCTGTAATGGATTGATCATAGAGGAACAAACAGGCGGCCCCAATGAAAAAGATGATGATAAAGCCGCTCATCAATCCAATGAATTGATTACGTAAGCTCGTTTGGAATAATTCATTAATTCTCTTCATTCAATATTTCCTCAATCCGCTGAACCAGTTCGAGTGGACTGTACGGCTTTGCAATGAAGTAATCGGCTCCTGACTTCAATACAAGATCCTTATCTGCTTGCTGACTCTTAGCCGACACCATCATGATTTTTACATCACTCTTTTCAGGTGTGTTTCTTACATTTTCAATTACTTCCAGGCCTGTGAAAAGAGGCATCATGTAGTCGAGAAGAATGAGGTCGTAGTCATTCTCCATGATTTGATTAATGGCTTCTTGACCATCGGCGGCTTCATGAAGCTCATGACCTTCATCTTCCAGTGTATCCACCATCAACATCCGAAGCACTTCTTCATCTTCAGCAATTAATATTCTCGCCATTTTTATTCTCCTTCTTTTTCAAAAGCTTCTTTCATTTCATAATAGGACTGTTTCAACCGTTCATGTGAGGAGGGTTGATCCCAAGGGTTCCAGGAGTAAGGATAAAACTGTTTGGAATCGATCATCCCGTCTTTCGTTTGCTTCGGAAAGGAGAAGGTTTTTTCTCCATCCTTTTCATATAACCCGATATGAATGGATCCTATGGTCGTTGTACTATCCAATCCTTCATCCGACCAAATGTCTCCCATCGCTTCTTTAAGGCTGGGATCCTTCATATTTAACAGCTGCCATGGTATGCGGATTTCGTAGCGGTTAGCCGATGAATTGACACTGATATCGGTTAACGAGTTATATTCCGGGTCACCGGTATTGGATGTTCCGAACTGAAGGATTCCTGTTTCATAGGATTGGAAAGGGATGTTTTTCCCTTGGACGTCCAATGATTTGTTCAATGTCAATCGAATCGGATGATAGAATCCATTGTTATTCTGCTTCGCATAGGCTTCCTCTTTAATCATATTGAGATCATGCCCGTAGTGATAGTGGAATGTATCATAATAGCTGTCAATCCACAGGCGGGCTTCCTTCTTACCTTGAATCTGAAGGACAAAGTCAACATCTGATGTGGTGACCCCGCTTTCCTCCAATATAGACGATTGTCCCTGCCCCTTGATTGTATTGAATAGAAGATAGGTTTCTTTTTCCTCAGAAATTGCATCTGAATCAACCCGAACATATACATAACGCTCGTCGCTTGTTACATACATGCTGTGCCCATTCTTATCAAAAGCAGGCTCTACCCTGTTAAAGGCCCAATCATCCGGTCTTCCGTCCACATAAATCATCGAGGTCTTGTCAGTACCGGGATCAAAGCTCAGCATTCCGAACTGCTGCTCATTGGTTTGGGCATTCTGCCAGAAAGGTCTTCTGTCAGGATTATCATAGTCCATCGTATTCCAAGTACGTTTGAACCACTCATCCTGCCAGGCGAATACCATTCCGCCTGCCATTTTCTCTTCTACGATATCTTCAAATAACCAGCGGTTGATTTCACCCTGTTCTTTCTCTGAATGATGTCCCTGGTCCATCCCATAGACATTCCGGTGAGTGAGTCCGCGGGATCCCGGGACACCGAATTCCGCTACTACTAATGGCATGGAGTGGGCTTTCTTCATATCATTCAAGTAGCCGGCGTAGTTGTTCTTTTCCCCGCGATGATCAATATAATTGACATACTTGGGTTCATAATTCAAGAAATCCGGATAGTACGGATATATGTGATAGGAAGCGAACAGGCCGGTGTGCAATCGACCGGTTCCTTTCATGACGTTCGGATTCACGGAAACCATATCTTCTTTCTCCAGGGGTTCGCTTGGATGATCCAACAAATCGGTAGTGACCCAATTGGTAAAGCTTACGGGCCTTTGCCATTGATACGTATCGGTTTCATACCCGATTCCTTCATTCATTCTTTCTGTCAGCCATATTTCAAAGGGCTGGGCACCTTCTGTTTCAATGTATTTTCCCTCGAAGTCCTGGAGACCTTTATGTTTTTCATTTGTAGCTGATACAACTTCCGGGTCCCACTCCACTCCGAATATCCACCCAAGGACGTATGGAGATATATCGTATGTGTAAGAACCGGAAGCATGTCCTTTCCGCTCTGGAATCTCTGCGTTTCCATGAACAAGATCGATGGTTTTCTTGATTTCTTCCGAAAATTCAACGGTGTTTTCCTTTGCGAAAGCATCCTCTGACTTCAGGAAAATTTCTTCATTCACCCATACTCCATGAAACAAATACAGTGGATTTTCTGCCATTTGATTGTACTCATAAAAGGCTTCATAAAAGGCAGGCGGATGAATGGTGTAAATCCGGAGCGAGTTTGCATTCATGGCGCCGATTTGTTTGAACCATCTCAAGTATTCCTCTTTCGAAATCGCTGTTTCGCCCGGGAATGAACCAGGCTTTGCGATTCCCATGTTGACCCCTTTGAGGAGGAGGTCTTCCCATTTTCCATCCTGATTGACTTGAATGTAGTCGGAGCCAACTTTTCCTGCAAGCTTCAGACCATTTTCAGAGGTGACTGGAATGGGTTGGGTCTCATTCTTGTCCTTTCCATTTTGAATTCTGTCAAGAATCGCCTTCATCATCGGGCTGTATGCCTTCCAGTAAAATTGGGACATGTTATCCGGACTGGATGATTCCGTCCATTTTCTCCATGTTGAAAATCCGACGGTTTGATAGAGATTGGGTACATCAGCCTGATCCGCATAATCCCCACTGAAATAGTAGGTGTCGAATTGTCGATTCTCACCATGAATGACGGCAGGGAACGTTACCGGAAGATTCAATGCTTTAAGGGTGTCTTTCCCGCTCTTGGATAAAGACAATGTGTAGTTCGCCATCACCTCATCAGGATTGATCGCTTCTACAATGTCAAACCAGTACGAGTACGGGACATTGATTTCTTCCCCAATGAAGCCTTCACCTTGCTCGGTTGTTGAAAAGACCACACCTTTTTTCCCGATGTCTTCCTTATCTAAAATGACCAATTGATCATTTTCGTCCACGAGCACGTATCCCGGTCCTGTGAAATGATACGACTCATCATACTGGTTTTCATAATTGTCCCGGACCCATTGGGGTACTTCACTATTTTGCAACTCGGAAAAATATCTTCCGATCCAGCCCGACCACTCCAGGTTGAACAGGGAATAAAATTTCTTCCTCGTTTCTTCAGTGGTAGGCTGTGCCATGGAATTGAACTCGGCAATCAACGTTTTCCCTTCGTTCATCGCCATGTCTTTTAATGCATCCATATCATTGTCGGTCAAGCCTCCATATAGCTTTGAGGAGCGCTGTCCGGATACATTCTTATGTTGGAATTCCTCTTCATACACTCCATAAGTGTCTGCTATGTAGACAGCATCATATTTTTCATAGGAGGAGGGGATATTTTTAATGTCATAGGTTTGATTGTCTTTCGGTACGAATCCAATATAGTCCTCTTGAAGATCATACGACTTCCCGTCTGACTGAACATATTTCTGTTGATTCAAAAGCCACATCAGCCCTTTATGTTCCCGGTAAGTAGTATCGGGTACCGTTTTATCGATGATGAGCAAATCCAGGTTCTGTTCTTTCTTTATTTGCCATAGCCAAAAAGGAGCAGAAACAATGAGGACAATGCTAATGATGAACAAGAGAAACAAATAGGATTTCAGCTTCGTCATTTTGACACTCCTTTTCTGGCCATTTCTCCCCAGCCCCTTTTTTTGCGGATCACGTCGAGGATTCCTTCACACCGCCATAAAACGGTTAACGGTCGGTACCATAATGTCTCGGTTAACGAATAGACGAAAAGCCTCCCGATGTCGGATGCTTTCGGATACTTTCTGACGGACCATTCTTCCAGGAGCACGGCTGCCATGGAGAGGATCGATCCGTACAGGATAGAGAGGAAGAATAATAGAATTGCAAATTCCAGATAAATCCCGCCAAGAAATAGAGAGAGAATCATAATCACATACCCCATCAGTTCTACAACCGGGCCAAAAAATTCTATAATCAAAAAATATGGCATGGAAACCATCCCGATCGAACCGTACTTCGGATTGAACAGAAGGCGCCGATGAATCCAAAGGCTTTCTAACAATCCTCGATGCCATCTGCTACGTTGACGGCGCAAGTATTTCAGAGATTCCGGTGCCTCCGTCCAGCTAACAGGATCCGGTACATACACGATTCTTTTATCTGCTTTCTGTTCCTTCACATACCGGTGGAGCCTGACGACGAGTTCCATATCTTCCCCTACTGTGTGGGAGTATCCTCCCGCGTCCACGACCCAGCGTTTCGAGAATACTCCGAACGCACCTGATACGATCAGAAGAAGATTGTGACGGCTCAAGCCGATTCTCCCCATAAGAAATGCCCGTAAGTACTCAATTACCTGCATCACGACAAGAGGCGACCTGGACAGACCCACCTTCACAATTTCCCCGCTTTCGATTTCGCATCCGTTGGCGATTCGAATACTTCCCCCGGATGCAATGACCTCACCATCGGACTCGACGATCGGTTTCATCACTTTCAGGAAGGCCGTCCGCTCCAGAACCGAGTCTCCATCTATGGAACAGAAATAAGGATAATTTGATACATTGATTCCAGCATTCAAAGCATCCGCCTTGCCCCCGTTCTCCTTATCGATCACCAGTAGATTCTTGTACAGTCGGGATTGGTAAACACCATTAACCGGCTGTGTATCCAGCTGCTCTCGAATCACCCATTTGATTTTCACCAATTGAAAGGATTCCACGAGTTTTTCCATGGAATCATCCGTTGAACCATCGTTTATGATGATGATTTCGTATTCAGGGTATTCAATACTGAGCAATGACCTCACAGTGGCCATAATTCCGACTGATTCATTATAAGCAGGAACCAATATGGAAACCGGCTTCGTTTGATGGAGATGTAAGAGCTCTTCGTACGGCTCCCAATCATCCAGTCCATAGGTTTTCCTTAATTGAAAAAGGGAAATCACGAGGAGAATCGTATAAAAAGAGATGACAAGAATCATATAAATGAGAACAAACCATCCAACAGACATCAGGATACTCCCCCACTCTGCTGTTACATTCATGAAACCGCCCCCCTTTCCAACCACTGTTCTGCCATATCTCTCGCATATTCATCTTCTGCATGAACAGCAATATCCCTTAACACATCTTCTCCATTTTCCAGGCGCAAGAGTGATTGAGCCGCTTGAGAACGAACGTAAAAGGACGGGTCACTCATCAGCTCCCTTAAGTAAGGAGTCAATTGCTTCGAACGGATGTACTCACACGCCTTAATGGCCATCAGCCGCTCCTGCCATGAATCTGCACGCAGGTGAACGGAAAGTCTCTCAACATCAAGATAAAATTCCATGCCTACCACTGCCTTCAAAGCGCGGATCTTTAGTTCCGTGGAGCCATCTTCCAATAGTCTTTGAAGGAAAGGTACGTGCTCCATTCTGTTTCTTGCCCCGATCGAATCGATAAGGGCAAACCTCATCACCTCAGGCAGTTCTTCAAAAACATGAACCAATGGCACGAACTGCTCTTTCCTTAACGGATGAAGCAACAGACTGTATTCGAACTCTGTCAGCTCATGCTTCGGATCTATTAATTTTGAAACCAGATTTTCCTCCTCAAACAGCGCAGCTATCTTCAAAAGTTGGATTTCTTCGGCCTTGCTTACTTTTTTTGAAGCGTGAAGCTCCGTCAACGGTTCTACCATACTCTTCATCTTAAAATCCTGTATCCAATAGAGGGCATTCATCCTGATACTCCATCTGCTGTGCCTAAGCTGAGAAAGGATAAACGGTTGAAAGTGTTCTTCTGCAAACGCTTGTAAACGTTCTTGAATGTCATCAGAGGCAAACATTTTTGAAAAGCCGGCCAGTAATTCCACTAATGCCCTGATCTTCAAGGGAGAACGATCATTCAACCTTTCACTCTTGACCCCTTCATGGAGAAATTGAAAGAGGGCTAACTGATATTCTTCTTTATACTGCTCAATATGCGCCCGATTCTTATTATCTATTATCTTTTTTATCAACAAGTACAGGCACAACCCTGTTAACATCACCAGCAAACCGACTAACACAACAAAAAAATAAAAAAGCTCTTGCGAGAACACTGATTTACCTCATCCTTTTCAGCATTTGTCCTAAACGCGCTTCAAGCTCAAGTAGTTTAAAAGGTTTCGTCATATAATCATCAGCACCAAGCTGGAGTGATCTCGAGATGTCCCTTTCACTCTTCCTTGAAGTAAGCATCAACACTTTGTAACGATCTGAATCACTCATCTTACGAAGCTTCCCCAGTACTTCCAGGCCATCCATCTTCGGCATGACCCCGTCCAAAATTACAAGACAAGGATCTTCCCTATGCCAGTCCGACCCTATAAACGCCGCTCCATCTTTAAATGTCTGGATATCGTACTGAATATGCTGTTCAGAAGGCAGCTTCGACACAATATCCTTCATCACTGTCCGTATGATGGAATCATCATCTACAATGGCAATTTTAATACGTTTATGAGGAGCATGTTCACTTGCTTTACTGTCCATTTTCACAAGGTTCCTGCCACTGCTTTTCGCTTCATAAAGTGCATTGTCTGCAAGCTTCAGCCACGTATCAAACGGTTTCATCGGATCTGAAATTTCTGCCACCCCAGCGGAAAATGTGCAGGAGAAGGAAGGATTCTCCCCAAACGCGTGCTGGCTGAACCCTTCACGTATTTCATCTACAAACGAGCAGGCTTCTTTAAGGGATGTGTTAGGGAATAGAATGACAAATTCTTCCCCTCCAAAGCGAAAAACAATGTCCTGAATTCTGGTTTTGGACTTTAATTGTGAAGCGAACTCCTTCAGCACCCCATCCCCTACAAGATGTCCGTACCGGTCGTTCACACCTTTAAAATGATCAATATCGAGAACGGCCACACAATATGAATCCCCAGTACGAGACCAGTCACTCTGAACCTGGGCATACGCCTGACTCAAGTATTTGCGATTATACACAAGGGTCAATTCATCGATCAGCACGAGCTCTTCCATTTGCTTCTTTCGCTCCATCTGTCTTTCCACGCGCACAATAAACTCATCCAGCTCGAATGGCTTAGGGATAAAATCATCCGCTCCCATCTGATAGCACTTCATCCGGACTTCCTTGCTATCGTCCACGCTCACCATGACGGTTGGAATAAACTGCTGCTTTAACTTCTTCTTGAAAAAATCCAGCACCTCAAACCCATTTGTCCCGTTCATATAGATATCGATAATGGCACAGTCCGGCCTTACGTCGTAATAAGACATGATGGCCTTTTCCGGGTTGGCAATCGGGACCACATACCACCCGACTTTCTCCAACTCATCTTTCATGTACATGAGGAAGGATGTATCATCATCGATTATAAGTACGACAGGCTCTTCCCCTGTTCTGCTTTGTTTGCCGGGGAATACTTCAGTGGAATCCTCCTCATAGTGATAACAGAATTGGATAATATCGAAGAGCTCCTCCTTCACTTCTGCAATCGTCCACGTCCGATCTTCTTTTTCTTTGTACTGATCCATCAATTCCCGGGCACAATCCCCCATTTTATGTAATCCAAGAATCGAGGCCGAGCCCGCCATGGAATGGATGAACCGGTAAACATCTTCATGTGGGATGGCTTCTGTTGCTTCCCATTCTTCTAATTTTTTTCGAATATTATTAAAGAAATGCTTTGTGTATTTTTCCATTCGGCATCGTCTTCCTTTATCGTAAACTTCTATAATTAATAAGGGTCTATTTGCAAAAAATATTGTTTTGTAACATAAGATCAGCTAGGAGCACTGTCAACAAGCGTGTGCTTGATGGTGAGGGGAACTGCTCCGCTTTCCGCGGACGTCCGGCCGAGCCTCCTCAGCTTCGCTTCCGGGGTCTCGGCACGACCGTACTTCCGCAGGAGTCTACGCAGTTCCCCTCACCATCAATAAGAAAATTTCGTGACAGAGCTTAAAAGTGACAAAAACTATCTATAGAAAACAGACTACTGAGCTCTTTAATAGAGGTCCTTTTCCGCGGTACATCGATTGTTAGATGATCCACCGATCTATGAGTTAATATTAAATTTACTTTTACTCCTTGGTGGATTGTCTATTTTGGAAATAAATGCACAACCTATTTACAATAGGAGTATTTTTTCGTTTGTGTATCCATACTTATAACAGTCAGAATGTAATAGCACAGAGTGGATTGTAGCGGAAGACACTTGACTCCTGCGGGAGATAGAGGAAAAGTCGAGACCCCACAGACGGAACGTCGAGGAGGCTCGACTTCCTCCCCGGGGAATCTTGTGCCTGGAGCGGAAAGGAACGGCCCACGTTTTCACACTACTACTCATCTAAAAAAGAAATTCACTTTTGGCAATTTTATACACAAATACAATATTTACACGAAATGAGCTTTTAATATAAAATAATTTGATGTAGTGTATTTATTCCAAACTCACTTCATTATACTCCCGCATCCTCTTGTTTAATAGGTGGGGATTGGAAATATTATATGGCTTTTTTGCTATTTTTTTCAGTATCCTGAAAAGTACAATGTAACAAAAAAGCGGGCAGACATCCATCCTCGATGTGAAATATATGGAAAAGGGTTCTAAAGGAGTAGTTGATCTTTCCTCGACAAAAAACGAACTAAAAAAAGCTGATGACCACTCCCTGGTCATCAGCTTTTCAAGGGTATGAAATTGATTTTATGCTTCTTTTTGGACGAATCCTTCGAGGGCAACGAGTGCTTCTTCTTCGTCGCTTCCATCCGCTACCAACGTAATGGAAGTACCCGTGGAAATAGCCAAACTCATTAAGCCCATGATGCTTTTCGCATTTACCTTTTTCCCATCCTTTTCCAAGAAGATTTCAGATGAGAAGCGGTTCGCCTCCTGTACGAATAATGCAGCCGGTCGTGCTTGAAGACCTGTCTTCAATTTCACTTCTACTTGTTTTTCCACCATAATCATTTCTCTCCCCTTTGTCCTTATTTAGGTTTGAATCTTTTCTCCCGCTCTGAGTTTCTCAGCAAGCTGGTCAATTTTACGCAATCGGTGATTAATCCCTGATTTACTGATGGTGCCGCCTGACACCATTTCCCCTAGTTCTTTCAACGTGACATCTTGATAATTCACCCGTAATTCTGCTATCTCCCTTAGTTTATCGGGTAATATCTGTAAGCCTACATGCCTTTCAATAAACTTAATGTTTTCGACCTGTCTTAGAGCCGCACCGATTGTTTTATTCAGGTTAGCCGTCTCACAGTTCACAAGACGGTTAACGGAATTTCTCATATCCCTGACAATCCGTACATCCTCAAATCGCAGCAAGGCATTGTGAGCACCGATGATATTCAAGAACTCTGTGATTTTCTCTGCTTCCTTCAAATACGTAATGAAACCTTTTTTTCGTTCAAGGGTTTTACTATTCAACCCGAAGGAATTCATCAGCTCGGACAACGCATCGTTGTGTTCAGAATAAAGAGAAAAGATTTCTAAATGATACGATGAGGTTTCCGGGTTGTTAACCGACCCGCCTGCAAGGAACGCTCCCCTCAAATATGAACGTCTGCAGCATTTTTTTTGGATCAAGTCTTCCGATATATTATGGATAAAGGTGAAATTTTCACCCAGGATTTTCAGTTCCTCAAGAATCTTCTTTGTATCTTCTTTGATTCGTACAATGTAGACATTGTTTTTCTTCAGCCTCATCTTTTTTCGTACCAGAAGCTCTACCGGGGTGTCGTACCCTTTTTTGATCAATGTATAGATTCTTCTGGCAATGGCGGCGTTTTCGGTTTGAATATTGACGACGAGCATTTGATTTGAGAATGACAACGAGCCATTCATTCTGATCAATGCGGATAATTCTGCATTCGCGCAGCAATCTTTCACTTCAATATTGGTCAATTCTTTTTTTGTTTCGGACGCAAACGACATCCCCATCACCTCCTAGCAAACGCTTGCACAACCTTATACAAAAGAAATTTTTGTCGTTTAGCTGGTTGATTTTTTAAGATAAGAATATATGATATCAGCGACCTTCTCCGTGTTATGACGAACAAGATGGTTGTCATAGGAGAGAATCTCTTCTGCAATCACTTCTAAGCCCATGGATTTCAATTTATCCACATCAAAGTGGACCGGGCTTGCTTGTTCTTCATTATATCGGGCCTGCACCTCATCGGGTACCTGCTTTTTGTTGACCAGGATATAATCAATACTTGGTGCTTCCAAATGATCATATAATGCCTTTACATGGTCACTTGCTGAGTAATCCAACGTTTCCCCTGCCTGGGTCATGATATTGCAAATATACATTTTCTTCGCTTTCGCCCTGCATACAGCATCGCCAATACCCGGAACAAGAAGATTCGGTAAAATACTAGTATATAGGCTTCCCGGACCCATCACAATTAAGTCGGCTTCCTTGATGGCCCGTAAGGTTTCACCAAGTGGCTTGATGCTATCCGGCTTTAAGAAGACTCTTTTAATCTTCTTCCCGGCTTTTGGAATGGTCGATTCTCCTGTGACAATCGTTCCATCCTCCATCTCTGCCTTTAAGATGACGCTTTGATTTGCTGAAGGCAGCACCTTCCCCTTCACGTTCAATACCCTGCTCATTTCCTGAATCGCATGGACAAAATCACCTGTAATGGAAGCAAGGGCTGCAATAATCAAGTTCCCTAAAGCATGACCGGAAAGTTCATTCGTTGTTTCAAATCGATGCTGAAACATTTGTTCCACCAGTGGCTCCACTTCTGAAAGAGCAGCCAGGACATTCCGTATATCTCCCGGGGGAGGAATATCCAGGCTGTCACGCAAACGACCTGAGCTGCCACCGTCATCAGCGACAGTGACAATGGCCGAAATATCAATAGGGTGCCGTTTCAGACCCCGAAGAAGGACAGGTAATCCCGTTCCTCCTCCGATCACGACGACCTTGGGTGTATGTGTCATGTTGTTAGACCCTTTCTCTTCTGAATATCCCGATGAGAAATTTTCGTTTGATAGTCATTTTCAAAATGATGGCCAAGATACTCTGCTAATGCAACCGATCGGTGCTGCCCGCCTGTGCATCCTATCGCTACCACAAGCTGGCTCTTTCCTTCCCGCTTGTATTGAGGAAGCATGAACGACAATAAATCGGTTACTTTCTCGATGAATTTATTCGTTTCATTCCATTTCAATACGTAAGTGGACACTTCTTCATCCAACCCCGTTTTCGGTCTCATATGATCAATATAGTGAGGATTTGGAAGGAAGCGTACATCAAACACCAAATCAGCATCGATCGGGATACCATGCTTGAAACCGAAAGACACGACATTCACCGTGAAAATCGTCTTCTTGTTCACCGAGAATTCCGTTAGAATCTTTTCCCGAAGCTCCCTTGGCTTCATGGTTGAAGTTGTATATATTAACTGCGCACGTCCTTTTAGTTCTTCAAGTAACTCTCTCTCCTGACGAATCCCTTCAAGAGGCAGACCTGAAGGAGCGAGTGGGTGAGAACGGCGCGTTTCCTTGTATCGTCTGACAAGAGAGGAATCATCTGCATCAAGATATAAAACCTGCGGTGTCACC
The DNA here is from genome assembly GCF_056159585.1 of Rossellomorea sp. ABR4_004. Lineage (NCBI taxonomy): Bacteria > Bacillati > Bacillota > Bacilli > Caryophanales > Bacillaceae > Rossellomorea > Rossellomorea sp. ABR4_004. Next base: position 1,731,046 of record NZ_JBSWVM010000001.1, read on the forward strand.
CAGGAGGTTTCCGCTAATTCATCCAATGCTTTAAATAGATGATCAAAGAATTCCCTTCCCCTAAGGTCCATCACAAGGGCGACCTTATTCATTTTATTACCGGACTCTTTCATCAGTTCCAAAAATTTTGGCAGAAGAGTCGGCGGCAGATTGTCCACACAGAAGAATCCTAAATCCTCGAAGCTCTGAATGGCAACCGTCTTACCGGCTCCGGACATCCCTGTTATGATTACTAATTGAACATCGTTTGTAGAACCTGTACTCATACTCTTCCCCCACTTTTATCGTAATGTTGTATATGAAAAGTTTGTTGATCAACTTGGATCTAATCGATAAGACAATAACTTGAAATCAGGAGTATAGGTAAACGTTCCATAAATCGTATTCTTTCCGTGTAAGAGGTAGTCCAGAATATGATAATCTCCTTCAGCCATCGGAAGGTCCTTAATATCCTCGATCGGATGCCATTTAATCTTACCTTCTTCCGATTCCTGAAGGTTGACCCCATCCGCTTCGGTTGCAAAGAAAGAAAACATCATCCACTCCGATTTAATCTGATCGCCTTCTTTAATAATGAACGTAAAGACACCTTTCAAATCAGGATTCTTTAAATAGATGCCCGTTTCCTCACGATACTCACGAATGACAGCATCCCGGATTGATTCGCCGGACTCCATTTTCCCACCTGGAGCGACCCACCAATTCCTTCTTGGCTTTTGGAGAAGGAGCACTTTGTCTCCATCCAGATATAAACAATTTGTGACACGTTGCACTGCCTTCACCTCAATCTTGATGATTAGGGAGCCAATGAATACATTAGTCCCACTTTCAGTCATTCTCATTCCTTATATTATACTATGATTGAAGACAAGCTACAATGTCTTGGCTTGCTGTTTGAAGGATGTCGATTGAAATCGAAAGATATTGGGACATGTTTCTACAAGAAGAGGATAGGTACAGATATAGGGGTGGCACTATAACAGGGGAAAAAGCAAAAAAAATAGACACAGGCGAGTCCTGTGTCGTCTACGGGATTTATTACTTAAAAGGGGGTCAATTTCTTATTATTTATATTACCCGAAAATTGTTTCACTAGTGTTACAACAGATTTAAAACGGTATTACGGAATTGTTAATGTATCACGACAGATTTGCGAAACTTCACAGATTCTGTTGAACATTGTCATTTCAGGGTTAAAATTTATAGTTTTTCATGATTTGATCTGCAAGTAATTCGTACCCTTTACCATTTGGATGAAGGGAATCATGGAAATAGTTTTCCTTGGATTTCCCTTTAAATAAAGGATTCGTTGAGACGTACTTCACGTTCTCATGTTTTTCGGCTTCTTTTATCATGGATTCATTCCAATCGTCCACGTATGCCTCAATTTTATCACTATCTTTATCTGGATAAGGATTGTACAAACCTAATACGATGATGTCGGCATCTTTATTGGCGGTTCCAACGATGTTTAAGATTTTATCCAAGTGGTCGAGGTAATCCTTTTTGGCCTCAACAATCTCATCATGATGAAGAGGAAATAAATCTCCACCATTGTTTTTAATCAAATCATTGGTCCCGATGTTTATGATAAACACATCCGCTTCACTTAAATCTTCTGCTACCTCTGGTTTTACAATCTGTCCCAAGAGCTGATCCGATTGCTGTCCCGGCACTCCGAGGTTTTGAAAGCTATATGATATCTTTGTATGCTCTTTATTTACCTTCTCTTCTAAACGTCCAATATAACCCGCTTCTTTTTTATCCCCATACCCATAGGTGAGGGAATCTCCCAATGCAATCACCCGCTTCTTAGATGATGACTTGGTCTCATCGGCAAAAAAACTAAAATACACGATGGGGATAAGGGCAAACAGTGCTACTAAAGAAACGATTTTCCATATTTTCATTCATGATCCGACCTTCCGAAATAAACTAGGATGACTTTCATCATGTTGCTTATTCCCTTTTTAGAGGGTTGTACTCCTGTTTATTTATGGAAGTTATCGGACAATCACACCGTTCTTCATTTCATCCACTCCAGAGGTCCGTCCCCTTATTTCTTCTGAACCCCGAACCGCGCATTGAGCTGACCTCTTATCATTTTTTGTTTCGCTTCTTTTCTCTCTTTTCTCGATAGTTCATGTTTGATCTCTTTCGTGGTGACCCCTTCTTCTCGCTGGTCGGCAATGTCCATTAATCGTTCCACGTCGGAAAAGGAGTATTTGCGATATCCCCGATTGGAACGCTGTGGAAAGATCAGATTCTTCTCTTCGTAATAACGAATCTTTCTCTCGGTTAATCCGGTCAATTCACTGACGACACCAATTGATATCACTTTTTTATCCTTATAGGAAGGTTCATTATCCACGTTCTCCTCATCCTCCTGAGCAGGGAATATATTGATTATACATGTCCCTCTAACGGATTTGGACTATTATGTTAGAAAACCTGACAAAGAATTCTAAATTGGAAGAAAACTTAACGAAGTAGCAGATTTATATTCAAAATCCCCCTACACTATGGATAACAATCCAAAAGGAGTGAACCTGGATGCCATTTTTACGTGATGCCGTTGAACGACAGAGGCAGCAATTTATTCGTCGGTTAGTAGAAGCTGGTGTTTACAAGCCATGTGATGAGGGGTTGAAGAAGCTGACGCTGTCGGAGTTGGTGTATGTGTTTAATAAGCATAAGAAAAGTTGAATTCAACAAAAAAAGCCTTACGAAGGGAAGCTCCCTTTCGTAAGGCTTTCTTGATTAACCGTTTTTGACCTTCTCTTTCAGCTCTTCGATATAATGCTGAGCCGTTTGAGCGGCGATACTGCCGTCACCCGTTGCTGTCACGATTTGGCGAAGTTGTTTTTCGCGGACATCACCGGCTGCAAAGATTCCTGGAACCTTTGTTTCCATTTGTTCGTTTGTTTCAATGTAACCTTCAGAGTTGATGATTGCAAGGTTAGCAAACGGCTTCGTTAGCGGAAGCATTCCGATGTAGATGAAGACACCATCAGCCTGGAAATCAGTTTCTTCTCCATTTTCAGTGGATACAAGGGTCACACTTCCCACTTTGCCATCTTTGTCGTTGATTTCTTTCACCGTATGGTTCCAGATGAAATCAACTTTTTCGTTATCAAAGGCACGCTGTTGCAGGATCTTTTGAGCACGTAGCTCATCGCGACGGTGAACGATCGTTACTTTGTTAGCGAATCTTGTCAGGTAAACCCCTTCTTCTACAGCAGAGTCTCCTCCACCTACAACAACAAGGTCTTTTCCTTTAAAGAATGCTCCGTCACATACTGCACAGTAAGAAACTCCGCGTCCGCCAAGCTCTTTCTCACCAGGTACACCGATTTTTTTGTACTCTGCACCCGTTGTGATGATCACGGCACGGGCTTTGAATTCTTTCGAACCGGTTTTGACAACTTTAAACTCTTCTCCGTCAACGATTTCTTTAATGTCTCCGTATGCGTATTCCGCACCGAATTTCTTCGCATGATCAAACATTTTATTAGAAAGATCAGGTCCCAGAATATGGTCGAAGCCCGGGTAGTTCTCCACTTCTTCCGTATTCGCCATTTGTCCGCCTGGTACTCCTCTTTCAAGCATAAGCGTTGAAAGACTTGCACGTGACGTATAAACAGCTGCAGTCATACCTGCAGGGCCTGCACCTGCAATGATTACATCATAGATTTTTTCTTCAGACATGATGACATTCTCCTTCCGAAACAGTCGTAAGCATATTCTTTATTAAAATACTATGGTTAGAGGTAGTAATGGTGCTTGAGCCTTCCATCCATAGTATTAACTTCCTACACCTATCCTATAAAAAATAGGGTCTCATCGTCCAAAAATATGCTCACGGAAGGTAACTTTCAACGACTGAGATATATTTTGTCAGTGTACTTGCAGATAAATTGAATCGATCACAAAGCTGCTTCTTCGTGACCTTTTCATTTCGCAGCCGATTCCATACGAATTCTGTTGCCGCTGCAAAAGCTTTAGCATTCTTGAAGGTTTCCCGTTCTTTTATGCCTCTGTATGCGATCGTAAACCAAGTAAGGAACAATCCGGACTCCACGCTTGTGATCGGACGATGATCCCCATAAAGGTGCAGAGCCACTTGATGCATATTCTGAATCTCCTGGTTCACTTTAATCGAGCTGTTTCCGTTGCTGTTTAACACTTGTGCTAAATAAACCTTTTCGACAATGGACAGGTCCTCCACATCACAAAAGTCAGCATGCGTGAGGATGGCTCTCTGATTATCCGAAATAGACGTTAGAAACAGACCGAATAATTTCTCTTCGGTATATTCACTTTGAAGCTTCTTCAATATCGATGTGACGTGATTTTCAAACCCCTCATCCTGCTTTTTATCGTTCCAAGGCTCGAGTCCTTCTTTTTCTGGGTTGATTTCCAATACCCTTTTCCACGCATTACGGGCTGTATCCTCATGACCCGTTTCATAAGCAGAATACGACAGCCAATAATAGAAGCTCGCATCGCCCTCAAAGCCAATCTTCTGAAGGGACTTCAACCAATCATAAGCCCGCTTCGAATGACCAACAAGCGCAAACGTAGCCCCCAGCTTGTAACGATGCTCATGAAGTAAGGGACGGACCTTCTCAAGACCCTGGATCAATTCATCCAGCTCGTCATGACGCTTTTGATAGAAATAAAAAACAGCCGTATTGCACAGGGCATGAAGATTTCCAGGATTCTTCTCCAGCACCTCTTCCAACGTAGCAGCTGCCTGATCGACTTCTCCTAAATAGAAGTAGGCAAGTGCTAAATTATTATAAGCTGACCAGAATTCCGGATAATCTTCAATGACCTTCTGTAAAGTTTCCACGGCTTTTTGAAAATGCCCGGACTCTAGAAGATCTCTTGCTTTCTCCTGTTGGACGATGAGCTCATCATGCTCGTATAAATCGTCCACAATCAGATCGGAATCAAGCTCCAGAAGCTCTAATAAGTCTTCTGCATCCTCAACGAATTCACCATATTCTTCTTTGTCAAGATAAGCTGAAACCTGTTCGTACGCCTCTTTAAATAAACCTAAATGGGCATAATTATTGGCCAGAAAATAATGACACTCTGCCATGCGGGGATCCAGATCATCCAAAATTTGATGCAATAAATCATTGGAACGCTTGTATTCACCAAGTTCTGTATACACAATCGATAATTGACAGGCAATCATCGGTTCTACTGGTTCTAATTGAAATGCTCTATTTAAATATTTTAACGATTTCTTAAGCTCTCGACGTTGATAAGCCTTCATCCCTTTGTTGTAGTAATACTCGCCAGTCGGGACAAAAGACAACACTTTCGCTTGCTCACTACCTAATTTTGACCCTTTTCTCATCAAAGTCCTCCGAAACGTTCATAGTATAACTACAGTAGTATATCATACAATACCCCTGTACTAAACTACCATATTTTGAGGGACGGACCTTTGCGCGTGCGCGAAGGTCCGTCCCTCAGGGAGTTATTTATTATGACGTTCCACAAGGACTTCCAATACATTTTCGAGTGGAAGTTTTTGCTCTCTTAATAGGACGAGGACGTGGTAGAACAGGTCGGCGACTTCCCATTTCAGTTCTTCACTGTCTCTGTTTTTCGCCGCAATGATCACTTCTGACGCCTCTTCGCCTACTTTTTTAAGGATTTTGTCTACACCTTCTTCAAAAAGGTAGGTAGTGTACGCTCCCTCTGGCCTCTCGATTTCACGGTTTTCAATGAGTTTCTCCAGAGTGAGAAGGATATTTTCTGTTGATGATTTTTCCTCACCATATACTTCTTCATGGAAGCAGCTTTCTTCCCCTTTATGACACGCAGGGCCTTTTTTATCGACGAGGACAAGGAGGGCGTCTTTATCACAATCCCATGTGATGTTTTTGACGGTTTGGGTGTTCCCGCTTGTCTCACCTTTATGCCACAGCTCCTGGCGTGAACGGGAGTAAAACCACGTTTCTCCCGTCTCAACCGTTTTCTTGAGAGACGTTTCATTCATATAGGCCAGTGTTAAAACTTCTTTTGTCGAAGCGTCCTGGATGATGGCAGGTACCAATCCTTTATCATCGTACTTCACGGATGCGGTCCAATTTTCATTTGTCATCGTACATGCACCTCCTGCTCTCTTAAGTAGCTCTTTACTTCTTCAACGCTCGTTTCTTTATAGTGAAAGATGGAGGCTGCAAGGGCCGCATCGGCTTTGCCTTCGGTGAAAACTTCCTTGAAGTGCACGGCATTTCCTGCACCGCCTGAAGCAATCACCGGAATCGAAACCGCTTCGCTGACTGCCTTCGTCAGGGCCAGATTGAACCCCTGCTTCTCTCCATCGCTATCCATGCTCGTTAACAAGATTTCTCCCGCACCGAGTGATTCGACTTCCTTCGCCCATTCAACGGCATCCAGGTCTTTCAGCTTTCTGCCTCCATGGGTATAAACTTTCCAACCTTTGCTCTCTTCATCAAATTTGGCATCGATGGCCACTACGATACATTGAGATCCAAAGTAATCGGCTCCTTCACGGACAAGCTCAGGACGCAGGACGGCTGCTGTGTTAAGAGAAACCTTGTCAGCCCCTGCGCGAAGGATGGCTTTCATATCTTCTACTGAGTTAATCCCTCCACCTACTGTAAAAGGGATCGCCAATTCCGCCGCTACATGCTGCACGACTTCCACCATCGTTTTCCGACCTTCATGTGAGGCTGAAATATCCAGAAAGACGAGTTCATCGGCACCTTGCTCATCGTACACTTTAGCAAGCTCAACGGGATCTCCCGCATCTCGCAGCTCCACGAACTGAATGCCTTTTACCACTCGTCCATCCTTTACGTCCAGACACGGGACAATCCGTTTCGTTAACATGTTTTCACCTCGTTTATTGCCTCGCTCACCGTGAACTTTCCTGTATAAAGTGATTTTCCGCAAATCGCACCGGAGACGCCTTGATTTTCGTATTGCTTTAATGTCTTCAAATCTTCAAGTGAGCTAATGCCTCCAGACGCAATCACTGATTTCCCGGTTTGTTCGGCAAGATCGACAACCGCTTCAACATTGGGACCAGATAGCATTCCGTCTGTGGCAATATCGGTGAAAATGAACGTCTCCGCGCCGGCTTCAGCCAATTCTTTTCCAAGATCGACAGCTTTAAGCGCAGAGGTTTCCAACCAGCCATGAGTTGCCACATAGCCATCCTTTGCATCAAGTCCGATGGCAATCTTATCACCATATTCCACAAGCCATTCCTTTACTAATTCAGTATTGGAAACCGCTATACTTCCAATGATGACACGGTCGACGCCCCGGCTTAAATAGTGCTCGATATCCTCTTTGGAGCGGATACCTCCACCAATCTGCACTTTGGCATCCAGCTTTTCTGCAACGGCGATCACGAATTCATCATTGATCCGTGAGCCTTCCTTTGCCCCATCAAGATCTACCATGTGAATCCACTCGGCCCCTTCATCGGCGAATTTCTTCGCCATATCAAACGGAGAGTCTCCATAAACCGTTTCTTGATTATAGTCACCTTGAACAAGACGAACGCACTTTCCGCCCCGCATATCGATGGCTGGATAAATCGTAAAACTCATGAGACCGCCTCCTTCACTCGTTTTGTAAAGTTTTCTAACAGTTTCATTCCAAGCTCTCCGCTTTTTTCAGGATGAAACTGCATTCCGTATATATTTTCCCGACTCACCACGGCAGGGATTTCAACTCCTGCATAGTCAGCACTTGCCGCTATCACGTCCTTGGATCCTTCGTGCACATAATAGGAGTGAACGAAGTACACATAGCCTTCTGATAACCCTTCTAAAAGAGGGGATTTATTTTGGTAACGCAGAAGATTCCAGCCCATGTGAGGGACTTTGAATGAGTTTCCCTGGCTGTCCTCTTTCGGGATGTGAAGCACCTCACCTGGTAGAAGAGCCAATCCTTTTGTTGACCCATTCTCTTTACTTTCTTCAAAAAGAAGCTGCATGCCTAAACAAATTCCCATGAGCGGCTTTCCGCTTTGGGCAAAAGTAAGGATGGTTTCTTTTAAATGAGTCGTTTCCAGAAGGTTCATAGCATCTTTAAATGCTCCCACTCCAGGTAATATCAACCCATCTGCGTTCAGTAATTTCTCTTGTTGATCACTGATAAAATAAGGAACGTTCAATCGTTCGAGTGCTTTACTGACGCTGAACAGATTCCCCATCCCATAGTCTACAATACCGATCATGAACTATAACATTCCCTTCGTTGACGGAACCCCTTTTACCCTTGGATCGATCGTGGTTGCTTCATCCAGGGCACGTCCCAGTGCTTTAAAGATCGCTTCAATGATATGGTGGGTATTGTGACCATAATGAACGATGACATGAAGATTCATTCGTGCTTCAAGAGCAAGCTTCCAAAGGAATTCATGAACCAGTTCCGTATCGAAGGTCCCGACTTTCTGACTTGGAAGTTCTGCACGAAACTCGAGGTGAGGACGATTACTCAGGTCCACCACGACTTGGGCAAGGGCTTCATCCATGGGAACCATGGCTGAGCCGTAACGCTTGATCCCTTTTTTGTCTCCCAGTGACTCAAGTAACGCCTGCCCCAAGCAAATGCCGATATCTTCAGTAGTGTGATGGTCATCCACTTCAATATCGCCATTGGCCTCGATCGTACAATCAAATTGTCCATGTTTAATGAATAAATCCAGCATATGACTCATGAATGGGACGCCTGTCTCTACTTTAGCGTTCCCCTCACCATCGATTCCAAAATTCAAGCGAATGTCCGTCTCATTCGTCTTTCGCACAATCTCTGCACTTCTCACCATGATGTCCTCCTAATTGGAGGGACGGACCTCTGCAGAGGTCCGTCCCTCTTCCCTATTTTTCTTTATCGAACCGAATCTCCACTGCCCTTGCATGGGCTTCGAGACCTTCCAAGCGGGCAAGTTTTGCGATTTTTTGATAATTTTGCTGCAGTGCTGTTTCACTATATGAAATGACACTTGTCTTCTTCATAAATTCATCTACGTTTAATGGACTTGAAAAACGCGCTGTCCCGTTCGTAGGGAGTACGTGATTCGGCCCTGCAAAGTAATCACCTACAGGCTCGGAACTGTATCGGCCAAGGAAAATCGCTCCGGCATGACGGATTTTCGCCATCGTTTCAAACGGATTCTCCGTTAATATCTCTAAATGCTCCGCTGCGAGTTGATTCACAACATCAATGCCTTCTTCTATATCTCTCGTCACGTAGATGGCCCCGAAATCACTGATGGACTGCCGGGCAATGTCTTCTCTTGGAAGGGAAGAGAGCTGTCGTTCTACCTGTAAGGATACCTCTTCTGCCAATGCAGACGAATTCGTCACGAGAACGGCAGAGGCAAACACGTCATGCTCTGCCTGTGAAAGAAGGTCAGCGGCAATTTCATCTGCACGCTGATGCTTATCGGCCAGAATCACGATTTCACTCGGGCCGGCGATCATATCAATATCTACATCTCCGAATACTTCGCGTTTTGCCAAGGCGACATAAATGTTCCCCGGTCCAGTTATTTTATCCACGGGAGTGATGGATTCAGTTCCATATGCCAGTGCGGCTACGGCTTGGGCACCGCCGACTTTAAAGATGTCTTCCACTCCGGCAATTTTCGCTGCAACCAGCACGCCGGGTGATAGCTTCCCATCCTTTCCAGGCGGAGAAACCATCGTGATTCGTTGGACTCCGGCGACTTTAGCAGGCAGCACATTCATCAATACAGAGGAAGGATACGCAGCCGTCCCACCCGGCACGTACACGCCGACTGAATCAAGGGGCGTCAGCTTTTGACCAAGCATGGTCCCATCCTCTTTCGTTGTAAACCAAGAAGACCTTTTCTGTTTCTCATGAAAGTCACGGATATTATCCGCTGCTTCTTCAATGATGGAGATCATCTCAGAATCCAGAGAAGCGAAGGCTTCCTCAATTTCACTCTGGGAAACTTTGTAGTTCTCTAATTGAACCCTATCAAATTTCTCCGTATACTCACGGACTGCCAGGTCACCATTTTTCTGCACCGAAGAAATAATCCCCTGAACCGCTCTTCGCTGCTCCTCCGTACCACTGTCGACCGAGCGCTTAATCGACGCTCCACTTATATCCTTAACAATCTTCATACCTTTCACCAGCCTTCGAGAGGGACGGACCTTGCCTGATTTAACAAGCATCCGAACCTCAGAGTCTCTTTATTAGTGTTGATATCCCAGTATCGACCTGCTTCAGGCAAGGTCCGTCCCTCTTATCCGATGATGCGTGTCAGCCGGGTGACGAGGTCTTCGATTTTTTCGTCTTTCATTCGGTAGCTGACGGGGTTGACGATGAGTCTGGAGGTGATGTTAACGATGGTTTCATATTCCACCAGACCATTTTCTTTCAGGGTTCTTCCCGTTGAGACGATATCAACGATGCGGTCAGCAAGTCCGATTAATGGAGCAAGCTCTATGGAACCGTTTAGTTTGATGATTTCCACCTGCTCACCCTGCTCGCGGAAATAGGAAGACGCAACATTCGGATATTTCGTGGCAATTTTCGGTGCCACATCACTCATTTTTGTATCCGGCAGCCCTGCGACTGCCAAGTAACAGCCACTGATCCGTAAATCCAGGAGCTCATATACGTCCCGCTCTTCTTCCAACATAACGTCCTTACCGGCAATCCCCAAATCAGCGACTCCATGCTCCACATAGGTTGGAACATCCATGGGCTTTGCCAGGATAAATCGTAAATCTTCCTGAGGTACTTCGATGATCAGCTTCCTCGAATCATCGAATTCAGGCGGCAGATTGTAATCTGCCTTCCTTAATAGTTCCACGGCCTCTTCAAATATCCTGCCTTTAGGCATGGCAATGGTTAGCGCACTCATGATGTTTCACCGCCTTTCGGGTCCTGTCCCACTACGAAGTGAACATTGCTGAAGCCCTTCGTAAACTCGTCCACATCTCCTACGCCCTTCCAGTTCTGCAGCACCACTTTGACTCCTTCACTTCGCAGCTCATGAGCAAGGCCAATAGCCTCTTTCCTCCGCTCATCACTGAACAGCACACATTGCTGAAGAGTCGAAGTTAACTCCACCTGCATCGCTTCAAGCACATAATCGAGACGCAATCCAAAGCCTGTTGCACCGGAGTTCTTCCCGAATTTTTCAAGTAGCTTGTCGTAACGGCCGCCATTTCCGATCGCAAACCCTACATTTTCCCCGTACACTTCAAATAAAATACCGGAATAATAACTCATGTGACTGACCAGACTCAAGTCGAACTTCACATATTGCTCCACTTCGTAATCTTTTAAAATACTCCATAAATCTTTCAGCTGTTTTAATGCCTTTAATCCTTTTTCCCCTTCTAGAAGAGAATGGGCTTCACCCAGCACATTTTCTGAACCCCGCAATTGCAGGAAACGGAACAACCTCTGCTTATCGATGGATGAAAGAGACAGCTCATTGACATGCTGACGATATCCAACATAATTCTTCTCATATAAATATCTTCTTAACGTATCCGCACGTTCTTCTGTCCCGACGATTTGAGTGAACAGTTCCTGAACAAATCCGATGTGGCCGATGGAAATCTTGAAATGTTCCAAACCTGCTTCTTTTAAAACCGATACCATCAGGGCAATGACCTCAGCGTCGGCACTGACAGAGTCATCACCGATACACTCGATTCCCACTTGTTCAAATTCTGCCGGACGCCCGCCTTCCCGCTGCTGGGCCCTGAACACAGAATTCGAGTATGCCAGTCGCAGCGGTGCTTCATCCTTTAATAATTTTGAAGCAGCAATCCTTGCAATCGGCGCTGTCATATCCGGTCTTAACACAAGGGTATGACCCTGTTGATCCAAAAGCTTGAATAGCTGCTGATCTAATATAGCCGATGCCTCACCAACGGTTTCATAATATTCAAGGCTGGGAGTCTCAATAAACTTGTAACCCCACAACTTCATCGCCTGTTCCATATTCTTTTTCGTCTGATCTTTGATTTCATATAAATCAGGAAATGTATCTCTCATTCCCAATGGCTTCTCGAACATGAATAACTTAGTCATAAGAACCACCTTTGGCGTATTAATTCATCTATTTTCCCCCGATTTGGAGATTGCTACTAATTCTCGATTATTCAGAAATCCTTTAGTTCGCTAATGTGCTAATAAAATAAAGTTATTTGTAGTGTAGCGTTTCTTTTTTTATTCGTCAACCGTTTGATATGTGGATTTTTTTGAGGGAATGGTTGAGCGTACGTTGCTTACATAGTCATTGGTCATCTGCCACAGTCATTTTGCAATCGGTGTCATTTCACTGGGCATGTAGTAGTTGATTTCCGCTACATGCGCTCGCTTTCCGCGGGGCGGGCGGTGAGCCTCCTCGTCGCTGCGCTCCTGCGGGGTCTCACCTGTCCCGCTTCTCCCGCAGGAGTCGAGCGCCTTCCGCTCCAATCAACTTTCTGAGTATCGGTTTCTTAAATAAAAAATCATAAAAACTTCAATCTATTAGAAAACATCTTTTACAAAACAAAAAAAAGGCAACAATAGAACTCAATCTATCTTTGCCTTTTCCCTTATTCTTCTCTTTTCAATCCGTAGATGGCATCTTCTCGCCAGCGTTCGGCAAGTTCCTCTTTGGTGTAGATGATCCGCATGGGATTCCCACCGACGAACGCTCCTGCAGGGACGTCTTTATGTACGAGGGTCCCTGCCGATACGATGGCTCCGTCTCCAATCTGAATCCCCGGTAATATCGTGGTGTTGGCCCCGATCATGACTTCCGAACCGATTTTCACATCACCTAATCGGTATTCCTTGATCAGGTATTCATGGGCGAGGATCGTCGTATTGTACCCGATGACCGTATTACGCCCAACCGATATTTTCTCCGGGAACATCACGTCAAGCATCACCATAAGGGCAAATGACGTATGTTCACCGATTTTCATCCTCAAAAAAGTCTTGTACAACCAGTTTTTCATCCCCAAAAAGGGTGTGTACCTTGCCAGTTGAATCACGATGAAATTTTTGACGACCTTCCCGAAAGGAACGGTTTTGTAAACATGCCAGAGAGAATTTGCTCCTTCTACAGGGTAGCGGGTCGTTCGTCTCATGCAGTCGGAACTCCAACAATCGGTAATAAGTCTTTCATATTATCCAGCATGAAGTCCGGTTCGTAGTGAGCCAGATGCTCTCTTCCCTTTGCACTCCACGCGACACCTGCCGACAGCACTCCTGCATTTTTCCCGGCTAGAATGTCGTGGTGATTGTCCCCGATCATGATGGCTTCTTCAGGCGGGGACCCCAATGCCACGAGAGCTTTCTCAATCGGTTCAGGATGAGGTTTAGCGTTCTCTACTTCATCCAGGGTGATGATGACTTCAAAGAAGGGACGAAGATTCATAAGGTCCAGTCCTTTTAACACAACATCACGGACTTTCGTTGAGACAATTGCTAATTTATATCCATTTTCGTAGAGGGCTTGAACGGTTTCATACACCCCTTCAAACTCAGTCACTAGTGCGTCATGATGCTCATGATTATAAGCACGGTAGTGGGCACACATCTCTCCCATACGATCTGGATCCAACCCTCCAAATGACTCTTCCAATGGTGGACCCATAAAAGGATGAACGTCCTTCTCCTCGTATTGCCCTGGATAATAATGATTCAATGTATGCAAAAAGGATGAAATGATTAAATCATTGGTATTGATCAATGTTCCGTCTAAGTCAAATAATATTGTTGTAATCCTGCTCATAATGTCTCTCCTTTTCTTTCTTTGCATCGACCCTGTTCCAAATGTAGGCAACCGCCATCGTTAACAAAATGGCAGTGACCAGCCTGATGATCAGAAGGGGCAGTATAGGGATGCCGAGTGGAAGAAAGATTAACGTATCCTCCACCACTGCGTGGCATGCGACTAAAAAGATGAAGGCGATCGTGACATCCTTCTTACTCACTCCATCTTCTTTTACTGCCTGGATCATGACTCCCGCTCCGTATGCCAGCCCGATGACGAGTCCCGCTACCATCGTGGATGATGTATTTGCATTCATCCCAAGTGCCCGGGTGGCAGGGGACATCCAGCGTGAAAAAACATCCATCCATTTCAAATCTTTCATCACCTGAATAATCATCATAAGAGGAATGACGATAAGAGCTAATTGGAGGACACCAAATCCTGCTTTTTCAAGTCCCAGGAGTATGATTTCCCCCCACCCGTCCGGCTCGACTTGTTGTGGAGGCATCATTCCGTACTTGGCGATTTCAGATCCACCGTTCCAAACCAGATTGATAACAACCGCCGATACCAGGGCCAACCCGACCCTTACAGCGACAATCAGCCAAATCTTCACGCCCACCTTCGCGGCTACCGTTGATTCAATGAGTAAATTATGAGAGAAGGAGAGCATCACGGCAATGATGAATACTTCTTTCACCGTTAAATCAAGGGATAGGATTCCACCGATTCCTGCGTACAAGTTAAGAAAGTTGCCCAATACTAGAGGAATCGCCGCATCACCTGAAAGCCCGATAAGTTTCATGAACGGAGAAATCTTTTCCATGACCCAAGGAAGGACAGGTGTATATTGAAGCAAAAACACGATCAGCGTGACCGGAAAGATGACCTTCCCCAGTGACCACGTTGTTTTCAAGCCTGTAAGTCCGCCATTTTTCAAAGATGACATCCACATATGCCCTACTCTCCTTTTGTTAAGCGTTTACGCTATCCGTCTTTTCATCGTATGCCTTCTTCGCAAGGCCGGCTTTTCTTCTGTAAAAGAATACACCGATCGCTCCAATGATAAGAACAATCGAAATCACTTGTGCGAATCGTAAAGACGCCATCATCAAACTGTCCGTTCTCAATCCTTCAACAAAGAATCGACCGATGGAATACCAAATCACATATGTTAAGAACAGTTCTCCACGACGAAGACTGCTCGCTTTTCTTCTCAGGACAAGAAGAAGAATCAACCCGGCAAAACTCCAAAGAGATTCATAAAGGAATGTTGGGTGATAGTACACTCCATTGATATACATTTGATTAATGATGAAATCAGGGAGCATCAGATTTTCAAGAAACGCACGGGAGACTTCTCCACCATGGGCCTCCTGGTTTACAAAATTCCCCCAGCGACCGATTGCCTGACCCAAAATAATGCTCGGTGCTGCAATATCAACAAGTTTCCAGAACGACAGCCCTTTTATTTTGGCAAACACAATCGTAGTGAGGACAGAACCGATCAATGCACCATGGATGGCAATTCCACCATTCCAGACTTTAATGATATCCCCGGGGTGATCGGCATAATAATTATCCCATTCAAAGATGACATAATAAGCACGGGCACAAATGATTGCGATGGGGATCGCCCAAACGAGCAAATCGATGAATGTATCGGGGTGAAGGCCGAGTCTTTTGCTCTCACGAATGACTAAATAGAGTCCTAATGCAATCCCAAGTCCGATGATGACACCGTACCAATGTACTTGGATCGGGCCGAGTGAAATGGCAATGGGATCGATTGGCGTAATGTTCTCGTTCATTTTGTCTCTCCTTTTTTTCCATTAAGATAGCATGTGAATGTTAACTTCATTCACGTTCTATGTAAGGATTAGATATCTTCATTCTCTCCATCTTCAATCACATCAGACAACCGGTTTGTAAATTGCTCTGCTGCATTTACGCCCATTCGTTTCAGACGGAAGTTCATGGCAGCCACCTCAATGATAACCGCGAGATTTCGTCCGGGACGAACAGGTACGGTGTATTTAGTGATATCCGTATCGATAATTTTCATCGTCTCTTCTTCCAGTCCAAGGCGGTCGTACTGTTTCGTTTTATCCCATAGCTCGAGATTGATGCAAAGGGTAATGCGCTTATGGCTGCGGACCGCTCCTGCACCAAATAATGTCATGACATTGATGATCCCCAAACCGCGGATTTCCAACAGATGTTCAATCAATTCAGGAGAACTGCCGATGAGCGTATCCATGTCTTCCTGGCGAATTTCGACACAATCATCCGCTACAAGGCGATGGCCTCTTTTCACTAGTTCAAGAGCGGTTTCACTTTTACCAACTCCACTTTTTCCGGTGATCAACACTCCGACTCCATAAATATCGACCAGTACACCATGGATCGCCGTTGTTGGGGCAAGCTTACTTTCCAGATAGTTTGTCAGCCTCGAAGAGAATCGGGTTGTTTTCATGGAAGAACGCATGACAGGAACATCATAACGATTCGCTGCTTCGACTAATTCAGGCGGGATCTCCAGGTCTCTTGAAATGATGATTCCAGGCGTAATATCTGTACAGAGCGCCTCCATTCTGCGCTTACGTTCTGCTTCATCTAATAACTCCAGAAAAGACAACTCGGTTTTTCCCAATAGTTGTATCCGTTCTGCAGGATAGTAGTTGAAATAACCGGCCATCTCCAAGCCTGGACGGGAAATGTCACTCGTTGTAATGGGTCTATGTAAGCCTTCTTCTCCACCGACAAGCTCTAATTTAAACTTCTCGACAATATCTTTCGTGCGGACCTTTGCCACATGCAGCTCCTCCTTCACGTTACACTCGCTTCATATTTATAAACGATTCTTACTCTAACCTATTTTAGCAATTATAGAAAAAAGCGCAAGGCAGCTTACTTGGAGGCGAGCCAAGAAACAAATGAATAAAAGCGCAGCCACGGCTACGCTTTTATAAATGCGTCGATGATCGACATGATCTCTTTATGTGTGGATATGGAATCGAGGACTTGAAAATCATGTTCAAGGCTGTGGTTGACCCCTTTTACTAGATGCATGCGCAGGCGGTGATTCGATTTTAATTCATGGAATCGAGCTTCTTCATAGTGACGATCCGCATCTCCAATAATACAGATACCTTCCTGCTCACTACCCAGCATCGCTTGAAATACCTCATCTTCTTTTAGTAACGGGGTTAACCAGATGAGTTTTGCATCCTGAAAAGATTCTCTTGTTAATTCATTACTTAATGCGATGGTGCCAAATGATTTAGCCACCAGGTGAATATGTAAATAGTTTTTATCTTGTAAAACCTGATCGATGACTTCCTTCACATCGTACTTTAACGCATCATCTACTTCTTCCATAGAAAATCCTTCATAGTCGGGTGTTGTATATTGATAGTTAATATGTAGCACATCATATCCTTTATGTAAGTAGATTCCCGTTGAATAGTGAAGTAAAGGTGCCTGCACAGTGTATCCCAACCCTGGCATGATGATGGCGATTCCTTCCGCCTCTTCTACTTGGGATATTAACGTGTAAGGTACTTCGATGTCCCGATACCCCTTCATTACATCCGATGTAAATTTCATGATTCACCCCTCCTCTTTCCAATTATTTCTATACTAATAAAGAAACCCCCTTTTTTACCCACAAAAAAACTCCGGCTCTACAATCAAGCCGGAGTCTTTTCCTAATTACTTCTCTTTCATCGGATCCATCACCGTTTTTTGAATCACCAGGTTGGCAAGGGACAAAATAATCGATGCCAGTAAAGCCATACCAAAGCCGGATAACTCAAAGCTGCTTCCCATCAGACCATCCGTCAGCAGTAACGTAATGGCGTTAATGACGAAGAGAAACAGCCCCAGAGATAAAATCGTCACCGGCAGAGTCAGGATAATCAAAATCGGTTTCACCAGAACATTCAGTACCGAAAGAATAAAGCTGGCTCCTACCGCTGCCCCAAACCCGGATACTTCAAATCCTTCAAAAAATCCTGCCAATGCAATAAAGATTACTGCATTGATTAAAATTCCAATAATCCATCTCATTATTTGATGGCTTCCTCCTCATTTGGCAGCACGAAGGCCAATAAACCGTATACGACGGCCAGAGGGAAGAATCCCGTCGGTATGAGCAGGACGATGAAAATCACCCTTAGAATCGTTGCATCGATCCCCACATACCGGGACAAACCTCCAATCACCCCGGCGAGCTTTCTGTCAGACCTTGATCGTGCTAATTGTTTTCTCATCGCTATTCCTTCTTTCTCATCTTATGCGTTGTCCTTATTAACATTCTTCTGTTCATGCTTTTTTATGAGGACAGATCCTGCTTTTGTTTCCGCAAAAAGATGAAGCTTATCGTCTGAATCGGTTTTACGACTGAAACGAATCGACTTTTGGACCACTTCATTTTTTTCTTCCAATACATCAATACCCTGCAGTTCAAGCTTAAAACCACCAAAGTTTGATTTTGCCTCTCCGGAAATGTTGATGTTTTCAGGAACGAATAAATCGATGTTGCCCGTTACCGTCTTTGCGTGAAGCGTATCGGCTTTCTCCCCGGTCAAGGCACAAACCACGTTTCCGTTCAGGGATTGCACATCTGAGATTGAGATATCCCCTTCGACATGGACCTTTCCGTTAATGGATTCTGCTTCAACATGGTGGGCCTTGGCGTTCAGGATTGAAATCGCACCGTTGGATGTTTCCACTTCTGCTTTTTTCGCTGTCAGGTGATCGATGTGAATCTTTCCATTAGCAGCCTTGGCACGAAGATCCTGGACATCTAAATGCTCTGCCTTTAACCCTCCATTGAATAAACGGACAGAAATCCTTTTATATTGATGCTTCGGAATGTAGAGTTTAGAGTCCACTTTCATCCATTTTAATTGCGTGGAGTAATACAGTGTATCCCCGTCTACAGCAAAGGACGTATTCTCCATGAACTGTTTTCTCGCTTCTTCATGATCTTCCGTACGATAAACCTTTGCCTCACACTCCACACGGACTTCTTCACCATCCCAAGGGATCAGTTCCACCTTTCCATTGGCCACATCCACATCGATTTTCTCGAAATCCGTGATGGGCTGCTGATACACATGAGACAGCTCCACCGATTGATTCCACTGGAAATCGAAATCAAAATTCTTAATCTTGTTCAACGCACTATTCATGAAATCAAGAAGCTTATCTTTCGGGTTTCCCGAATGAGTAGAGTGTTCTTTATCACCCTTTTTATCCTCTTGAAAGATGGACACAAATTCATCAAGGAAATCTTTTTCCTTTGGCTTTTCCTTTGATGTTTTTGGCTTTTGGTCGAGTGCTTCCAATAATGCCACTGCTTCCTGTGCCGAAATCGTCCCATTTTCCAACATATCCAAAATGCGTTTACGTTCTTCATTCATACTCTTTCATCCCCTTTGTTGATTATAAAAGTACTTTAATGCCTTTATACACATTCCAAATGACCACGACAACACTGAGTAATATGGCTAAACCGATCATGATGACGGTGAATATCGGCAATCCCGCACCACTCGCGAAAACCCCCATATCCAAAAACAAGCCTGCAATCACAAGGGGCACCGCAACGACCGGTAATAAGTGAGATAAAAAGGCAGCTTTTGCGTCCTTTTTCACATAAGGATTATCTGATACAAAATAAACGATCAGCGGAAAAAGGAAGCCTGCAAAAAATATACTGAAATAGCACAGGGCTGATAATACCTTATTGGTCTCCATCTTCATCATCTCCTCTACTATTATTTACGATACGTGAAGCAAAAGGTTTCAATGCATTTGTTTGTAATCTTATTTTCACATAGAGGGAATGTTCTTCACTCCAACTTGAGGCTGATTTTAGGTAGGTATGGAGTTGTGGTTTTGGTGGTGCCACCATTAACAGGCATCATTTTCAGGCCCTTTTAAAAAGAAGTAAATAGTACTTGATTTCCGCTCCAGGTGCTCGCTTTCCGCGGGGCGTGAGTTGAGCCTCCTCGGGCTTTGCCCTGTGGGGTCTCAACTGTCTAGCTCCAGCGGCTAGCCCCTCGAGGTCATAAGCTAAATGGCCCAAGAAGGCAAAAAACGCCTTCCCGGTCCATTCATCTTATGCTTGTCGGGGCTGGTCGAGCCGCCTCTGCTTTTAGTACTTTCCCGCTATTCCCGCAGGAGTCGAGCACCTTCCGCTACAATCAACTTTCTAAGCATGAATTACTTAATGACTACATAGAAACAAAAACATCTTTAAAAACCTTGCCTGCATTTTCACCCCAAACGAAAAAGAGAGATACATAAAGCATCTCCCTCTATCTTTAATTGGTTACTTCTTCTTTTTCCCTAATCTTCTTCTTCATCCGTTCACGATCGCGCTCAAGCACAGGTTTCAGGTATTTTCCTGTGTAAGAACCTTGTACTTCGGCCACTTTTTCAGGGGTTCCGCTGGCAACAATCGTACCACCTTTGTCCCCACCTTCAGGGCCAAGATCTACAAGGTAATCGGCTGCTTTAATGACATCGAGATTGTGTTCGATGACGAGGACCGTATCTCCGTTTTCAACAAGGCGTTGAAGAACAACTAAAAGTCTGGCGATGTCATCCACATGAAGTCCGGTTGTCGGCTCATCCAGAATGTAGAGAGAGCGGCCGGTAGAACGACGATGCAATTCTGAAGCAAGCTTCACACGTTGGGCTTCTCCCCCTGATAACGTAGTGGCAGGCTGACCTAATGTGATGTAGCCAAGTCCGACATCAAAGATGGTTTGCAGCTTACGTTTGATCTTCGGGATGTTTTCAAAGAATTTCACTGCGTCTTCGACTGTCATCTCAAGGACATCAGAAATATTTTTATCTTTGTATTTCACTTCAAGCGTTTCCCGGTTGTATCGCTTCCCGTGACAAACTTCACATGGAACGTACACATCAGGAAGGAAGTGCATTTCGATCTTGATGATCCCGTCTCCGCGACATGCTTCACAACGTCCGCCTTTAACATTAAAGCTGAAACGGCCCTTTTTATAGCCACGTACTTTCGCTTCATTGGTTGTGGCAAATACATCCCGGATATCATCGAATACCCCGGTATAAGTTGCCGGGTTGGATCTTGGGGTACGACCGATCGGTGATTGATCGATATCGATGACCTTATCAAGGTGTTCCATCCCTTTCACTTCTTTATGCTCACCAGGTTTTGATTTCGCATTGTGAAGCTTTTGAGCCAGTGACTTATGCAGGATTTCATTGATCAGCGTACTTTTGCCGGATCCCGATACTCCAGTCACAGCTGTGAAAATTCCTAATGGCAGCTTCACTTTGACGTTGTTCAGGTTATTTTCTTTCGCTCCCACAATCTCCAAATACCGGCCATCCGGTTTACGTCTTTCCTGCGGAAGAGGGATGAACTTCTTCCCTGAAAGGTACTGACCCGTTAATGAGTTCGAGTCATCCATCACTTCCTGTGGTGTTCCAGCAGACACCACTTCTCCCCCATGAACACCCGCTCCGGGTCCGATATCGATGAGGTAGTCAGCTGCCATCATCGTATCTTCATCATGCTCGACTACGATCAGGGTGTTTCCTATTTCCCTCATATTCTTTAAGGTGTCGATCAGTCGGTCATTGTCCCGCTGGTGTAATCCGATGGACGGCTCATCAAGTATGTAGAGAACCCCCGTCAGACGTGAACCGATTTGAGTCGCTAATCGAATCCGTTGAGCCTCTCCCCCAGATAGCGTTCCTGCTGCCCGGCTTAATGTGAGGTACTCAAGTCCAACATTGACCAGGAATCCGAGGCGTTCACGAATCTCCCTTAAAATAAGATTGGCAATCTTCATATCTTTTTCCGATAGCTCAAGCTTTTGGAAAAACTCCTCTGCTTCTTCAATCGAAAAGGCCGTTACTTCCCCTATATGAAGAGAATCTACTTTTACGGCTAAACTCTCTTCTTTTAAACGGTGGCCTTTACAAGTCGGGCAATCCTGCTGCGCCATATATTTCTCCATCTGTTCACGGATATAATCAGAGCTTGTTTCACGGTAACGGCGCTCAACATTCGGGATGACTCCCTCGAAACGAAGATAGTTTTCACGAACCTGGCCGAAATCGTTCTCGTAACGGAAGTAAATGTCATCTTTGCCCGATCCATATAGGACCTTATCCATTTGTTGTTTCGGAATGTCCTTTACTGGCATATCCATCGGAATTTCATAGTGATCACATACAGCCTTAAGAAGAGACGGATAGTACTGGGAGCTTGTCGGTTCCCACGGTGCAATCGCATGCTCGTTCAAAGTGCGATCCCAATTTGGGATGATCAACTCCTTATCCACCTCAAGTTTTGTTCCCAATCCGTCACAGCTTGTACAGGCACCGTATGGACTATTGAAGGAAAACATTCTTGGCTCAAGCTCTGTGATAGAGAAACCACAGTATGGACAGGCGTGATGCTCACTGAATAAAAGTTCATCTTCACCTATTACATCAATGATTACTTGACCGTCTGCCAGTCTAAGTGCAGTTTCAAGCGAGTCAGACAGACGAGCTGCCACACCATCTTTCACGACGATTCGGTCAATGATCACTTCGATGGAGTGCTTTTTATTTTTTTCCAGGGAGATTTCTTCTCCAAGGTCCTGGACTTCTCCGTTGATACGCACTCGAACAAACCCTTGCTTCTTGATTTCTTCAAGGGTCTTCACATGAGTTCCTTTACGGCCTGATACAACAGGTGCCAGAACTTGAAGCTTCGTTCTTTCCGGGTATTCAAGAATACGGTCGACCATTTGTTCAATTGTTTGGGATGAGATTTCGATCCCGTGATTTGGACAAATCGGTTTCCCCACTCTTGCAAACAACAGTCTTAGATAATCGTAAATTTCGGTTACCGTTCCTACAGTCGAACGTGGATTACGACTCGTTGTTTTCTGATCGATGGAAATCGCCGGGGACAATCCTTCGATGGCATCGACATCAGGCTTATCCATTTGACCTAAAAATTGACGGGCATAGGCAGAAAGGGATTCGACATAACGTCTTTGTCCTTCTGCATAAATAGTATCAAAGGCAAGGGATGACTTACCTGAACCTGAAAGCCCCGTTAAAACGACCAGTTTATCCCGGGGGATTTTAATATCTATATTCTTTAAATTATGAGCTCTAGCTCCTTGTACGATTATTTGATCTCGCGCCATAGTTCGTTCATCCTTCCGCCTTGAGCTCAAGAATGGTATCACGAAGCTGTGCAGCTCGCTCAAAGTCCAATGCCTTGGCTGCTTCCTTCATTTCCACTTCTAAGCTAGCAATAAGTTTTTGTCGCTCCGGTTTAGACATTTTCGAAACTTTTGTCTGTTCTCCTTCATAAACCCCTGCTTCTTCTGCGGCATGAGTTGCCCTGATGACATCCCGGATTTCTTTTTGTATGGTCGTCGGGGTAACGCCGTGTTTCTCATTATATTCTTCCTGTATCGTCCGGCGACGTTCTGTTTCATCCAGTGCTTTTTGCATAGAGTCGGTCATTTTGTCCGCGTACATGATGACTTTACCATTACTATTACGAGCTGCACGTCCAATCGTCTGGATGAGGGAACGTTCAGAACGCAAGAAGCCTTCTTTATCGGCATCCAATATGGTGACGAGCGATACTTCGGGAATGTCCAATCCTTCACGAAGCAGGTTGATTCCCACTAATACATCATATTTACCTAGGCGGAGGTCTCGAATAATTTCAATCCGTTCCAAGGTTTTGATTTCTGAATGCAAATATTGAACTTTAATACCTATTTCCTTTAAGTATGCCGAGAGATCCTCGGACATTTTTTTCGTTAAGGTGGTCACTAGGACACGCTCGTTTTTCTCGATCCGTTCATTGATCTCACCTAACAGATCATCAATTTGCCCTTCGATGGGACGTACCTCGATAATCGGATCCAGCAGTCCTGTTGGACGAATGATCTGCTCGACCATCTCAGGACTATGCTCCAACTCATATGGTCCTGGAGTTGCCGAAACATAGAGGAGCTGCTGGGTTTTCTTCTCAAACTCTTCAAAGCGCAGGGGACGATTGTCCATGGCTGAAGGCAGACGGAAGCCGTGATCCACAAGCACCTTTTTACGGGCCTGGTCCCCGTTAAACATCCCCCTGATTTGAGGTAATGTCACATGGGACTCGTCGACCACAATTAAGAAATCGTCTGGAAAATAGTCCAGAAGAGTGTACGGAGTCGATCCTGACGGCCTTAGTGTGAGGTGACGGGAGTAGTTTTCAATCCCCGAGCAAAAGCCCATCTCCCTCATCATTTCAAGATCATAACGTGTCCGTTGCTCCAGACGCTGTGCCTCGAGCAGTTTATTTTCTTCTTTCATGATGACTAATTGCTCTTCAAGTTCTTTTTCAATGTTCTTGATGGCCACCTGCAATTTTTCTTCACGGGTTACGAAGTGGGAAGCCGGGAAAATCGCGATATGATCTCGTTCGCCCATGATTTCACCTGTCAGGGCATCCACTTCACGAATCCGGTCAATTTCATCTCCGAAAAACTCTACACGCATACAGTGTTCATCCCGGGAAGCCGGGAAAATTTCCACAACGTCGCCTCGCACACGGAAGGTTCCACGCTGAAAATCGATGTCGTTTCGTTCATATTGGATATCCACAAGCTTACGCAGCAATTGATTTCGTTCGATTTCCATTCCTGTACGCAGGGAAAGAACGAGCTCCCGGTATTCCTCCGGGTTACCTAAACCGTAAATACAGGAGACGCTGGCAATGATGATGACATCTTTTCGCTCAAACAAAGAAGATGTGGCGGAGTGTCTGAGTTTATCGATTTCATCATTGATGCTTGCATCCTTCTCGATAAACGTATCCGTTTGAGGAACGTATGCCTCCGGCTGATAATAGTCATAGTAACTGACAAAATATTCAACGGCGTTATCAGGGAAAAACTCTTTAAATTCACTGTAGAGCTGCCCCGCCAATGTTTTATTATGAGCAATGATGAGGGTCGGCTTTTCAACCTGCTTGATCACATTGGAGACAGTAAATGTTTTTCCTGTCCCTGTAGCTCCAAGTAAGGTTTGATGACGTTTCCCTTCATTTATGCCTTGAACTAATTTTTCAATTGCCAGGGGCTGATCTCCCTCTGGTTTATATCTAGACTTGAGCTCGAATTGATCTTTCACCGTGAAACCTCCTATTATAAAGGACTGCTACCTTGTATTTACCTACTTATATCCATCTTAAACACTGTCCATTCTTCTATACACATTCTACCACATTTCCTACAGTATTAACCAACAATAAGCGAACAAAAGTTCGTTTTTTATTTTTGTAGAGATAACACCATCTTGGTTGTGGATAACTTTTTAAGAAGGAACAGTTTAAAGGCCTAAATCATAATTTCGACATTTTACGGGAGGCAGCAAGGAGCATATAAGAAGTTTTCGACATAATCCGAGCATTTCTATACACACCCTGTGTACAACTATGTGTATAAGTCGATATTCTTTGTGGAAAATACCTAAACTTATTCACAATTCGTCAAATTTCTTGTGCACAATGTTGATGAATGCGGATTCAATCTGTGAATAACAGGTCCACCCCCTTGCTTATTCACACTATTCTTTATTTATCCACAATTAAGATATTTCTTTCCACATCATTTCCCTCCCGACGTTTTCAAAGGAATATATGAAAGCTCTACGGGATAAAAACAGGCTCTATCTTTTTTTAAAAGATAGAGCCTGTTTTTAAATACTTCTATTCATCTGTCACCAAAAATTATGCACTTCTCTTCGCTCTTTTCATCATCCGGTCGCTATACCAGAATCCGACGGTCAACGAAGCGGCATCCACGACAATAAGGAACCATGAATCCGTATAACCCTTTGAAACCGACGCCGCAATGAGGGCTACGGTCAAGATCAATCCAACATAATGATTATACGTTACCCGTGTGAACAGAACGACAAGCAAGCCTGGTAAAAATAAACCTAAAATGATTTTAGACACGTTCAACTCTCCTTAAGGATAAGGGAATAACACATATTCTACCGAAGTTTCCCCTATCTGGAAAGGGTTTTCCTACTCCTCACCCTGCTGAATTAATCTTTGGGTCCTTTCCTTCAACTCACTATGAGGGATGAATTTTTCAGAAAGCATATCAGGCAGGATGTATTCCAAGAAGTATTGTACGCACTCCAGGTCCTTGTATTTCACAATAGTCGACAGGGCTTCTTGATAGATCTCAATAAATAGAGGTTCCGGATTCCCTTTTTGAATTTCTCCAAAGGATTCATACAGAAGATCAATTTTGTCTGCGACAGATAGGACCCTTCCTTCAAGGGTATCGTCTTTCCCCTCTTTAAAGCGTTCTCTGTACACTTCTTGAAATGGCGGGGGAAATTCTGTCGTAATGAATTTATTGACCATCTGATCTTCTACCTGGCTGAAGAGCTCACGCAACTCTCCCGATGCATACTTTACAGGGGTCTTGATATCACCTGTGAAAAGTTCCGCGTAATCATGATTCAAAGCTTTTTCATATAGTGCTTTCCAGTCAATTTCTTTCCCGCTCTGTTCTTCCACCGTTCCTAAAAACTGTGCAATTTTGGTCACCTTAAACGAGTGGCTGGCTACGTTATGCTCATGATACTTAAATCGCCCCGGACAGCGAATGAGGGTTTCTAGATCCGATAAGCTCTTAAAATAATGATGAATTCCCATGTTATTCTCCTCTCGTTGATCGACTTTATTTTATGAAAATAGTATCAAGTTGAAGGAACAAGGGCAAAGATTATCCACTACTCCTTGGCTTCCAACCCTTCTATTTCTCCTAACAGTATATTATTTAGAGCATCATGATAACGTGTGGGAATCTGATGTGAGGCTCCTGGGATCACATATATTTTCTTAGGATAGCAATCGTTATACAGTTTAAGATGAGAATTGATCCAATCCGACCTTTCCCCATAAATCAAGAGTAGCGGGATGGGAAGCTTCTCGACTTGCTTTATCCCATCATAATGAAGGGATTGCTCGTAGAAATGATACCAAATATGGGGGTTCGCCTTATTCATATGATCCCTGAGCTTCTCACGCTCAAGCTTGTCCTTGAAATGCGCTCGGGAAATAATCCCGGATAGGCGGGCCGGTTTGTCACGAGCCATTTTCATGCCCATATGGTGCATCCATTTCAGCTTGGGATTCGTGACTTTCGGGTATCCCCCAACTAGTATGAGGGAGGAAACCCGATCTTCATAGGTACAGGCGAATGTTTGTCCTACTATACCTCCTGCAGAATATCCAAGCATCACACATGCAGAAATGTTCAGGTGGTCGAGGACCGCCTTTATGTCCTCTACAAACTCAGCGATACTGATATTCTGATCCATAGTAAAGGAGTCCCCGTGACCTGTTAAATCTGGAATAATAAGGCGGAAATGCCTGGAAAGCACATGCTGCTTTATGAAGGTCATCCTTCCCATGCCCGGGGGATGGATCAAGACTAGGGGAGTCCCCTTTCCTAAATCGTCAAAATATAGGTCTCTATCGTTAAAATGAATCATTGCCATAAAAATAAATCCTCCCTCAACCGCTTTACTACACATTGTTCTCGGGTTAAGGGAGTTCTAGTCACTTTATTTAAATGAGGCGGACGGAAACCACACCGTGTATTTCTTTCATCCTGCTTTTCACTTGATGTTGTTCTTGTTCGAGGAGTTTCTGATCCAGATCAATCATGGTATAAGCCCACGTATGTTTACTCCGGTTGATCATATCTGCAATGTTGACCGCATACCCGGAGAGAACATTGGCAATTTGACTGACCATGTTCGGGATGTTTTGGTGCATGACCGTTACACGCATTTTTCCGCTATAAGGCAACTCCACGTCAGGCAGGTTCACAGCATGCTTAATATTACCCGTTTCAAGATATGTTTTCAGCTGCTTTGTCGCCATGATGGCACAGTTTTCTTCCGATTCTACGGTAGATGCGCCCAAGTGAGGAACAGGGATGACGTTTTTCATTTTCAATACCTTTTTATTAGGGAAATCCGTCACATATTTACGGACAATTCCTGCTTCAAGGGCCTTCTCCAGAGCATCTTCTTCCACTAGCTCACCTCTTGAAAAGTTTAAGATCGTCATACCTTTTTTCATCTTCGTGAAGCCTTCTTCACTCACAAAGCTTGCCGTTTTGTCTGATAATGGAATGTGCAGTGTTACAAAATCACACTCTCCCCATACTTCTTCAATATGATGAGCGCGCTTTACATCCTGTGATAAACGCCAAGCTGCGTCCACTGATATAAATGGATCATAGGCGACCACATCCATCCCAAGGGCCAAGGCATCATTTGCGACAAGGACGCCAATCGCTCCCAAGCCTACGACACCGAGCTTCTTCCCTTTAATCTCACTTCCTACGAATTCTTTTTTCTTTGCTTCTACGACACTTGGTACATCTTCCTCTGTTTCTCTTAACGTGTTTGTCCAGCCGACAGCAGAATATAGATTACGTGAAGAAGCGATCAAATTAGCCAGTACGAGCTCTTTCACGGCGTTTGCATTGGCCCCCGGAGTATTAAAGACAACAATTCCTTTTTCCGTACAGTGATCAATCGGGATATTATTGACCCCAGCACCTGCCCGGGCAATGGCTTTGACTGAAGCCGGAAAAGAGTAATCATGCAAGTTCTTCGATCTGACAAGGATTCCATCGGGATCCCCATTCCCATTCAGATGGTAGTTCAGGTCATCCTCGATCAGTGAAAGTCCGCTTTGACTTATGGCATTGTACGTATTGATTGAAATCATTTTCATACTCCCCCTTGCTCAGACTCAAATTTTTTCATGAAACCGATCAGTGCTTCCACACCTTCAAGCGGCATGGCATTATATAAACTCGCTCGCATTCCGCCCACGGAACGATGCCCTTTTAAAAATTCAAACCCTTCTGCCTTGGCTTCTTTTAGAAACCGGGAGTCCAGCTCCTCATCACGTGTTGAAAAAGGAATGTTCATTAAGGAACGATTATTTTCCGGGACAGGGTTATGGAATAACGATGATTCATCTATACAGGTGTATAAGAGACCGGCCTTCCTCTCATTTTCAGCCTGCATCCCTTCCACTCCGCCATTTTCTTTCACCCACTCCAGTACAAGCTTTAAAACATAAATAGAGAAGGTCGGTGGCGTGTTAAAGAGTGAATCATGCTTTACATATGTTTCGTAATTCAGCATCGTTGGACAGGTATTTGATGCTTGACCGACCAGACTGTCATGAATGATCGCCACCGTTACACCCGACGGACCCAGATTCTTTTGAGCACCTGCATAGATCATTCCAAAGGAGGATACGTCTATTTTCTCAGAAAGGATATGAGAGGACATATCGGCTATTAGTGGAATGCCTCCTGTTTCTGGCCATTTATGGTAACGCGTTCCTTCAATTGTATTGTTGGAGGTAATATGTACATAGTTTGACTGTGGTGAAAAATCTTCTGGTGTATAAGCAGGGATTTCGAACTTCTCTTGAAGTGATAAAGTTCGGACATTCCCAACCTTCTCCGCTTCTTTGACAGCTTTCTTCGACCAGCTGCCTGTCAGGACATAGTCAGCTTCTTGATCTGAACCCAGTAAATTTAGAGGAATCATGGAAAATTGCAGGGATGCTCCTCCTTGCATAAATACGACATGGTAATCATCCGGGATCGAGAGCAGTTCACGCAATAAACTCTGAGCTTCTTCTATTATATTTTGGAAAGGAGCAGATCGATGACTCAATTCCATCACAGACATACCCGTTTCCTGATAGTTCAATAATTCGCCTTGAACCTTTTTCAGAACAGGCTCAGGTAACACCGCAGGACCAGCAGAAAAATTATACACACGCTTCAACAACAGCACCGCCTAAAGTTCAGAATTTTTCAACAGTATAATCGCGCACAGTGGTTTAGTCAATATCAAAAACCAATGATGAAAACGCTTAACAAAACTGTTTTTAGACTTATGCGTGGTTATGGATTGATTCTTTGTCGTTTTTGAAAAATGACATAAAAAAACCGGCTCCCCCATTTACCCGCGAAGGGCAAAATGGAGGGAACCGGTTGGTTGAGTATTAGCCTGTTAGAATATCTTCTTTTGGATAGCGGATCTTTTCTTTGTCTGGTCTGGATAGGGAGAAGGCCAGTGTGAGCGGTCCTAATTTCCCTACAAACATTACGGTGATGATGATCCATTTACCTATGGCTGTCAAAGATCCTGTAATCCCCATGGACAAGCCCACCGTTCCAAAGGCTGATACCACTTCAAAGAGAATAGCCAGGAAAGAAGCATTCTTTTCTGTCATATCAAGGAAAAACAGGGCCGTAAAAACAAGGAGGACACTGATCATCGACACTGCCAAAGCTTTAAAAATATAGTTTTGATCGATCGTACGACGGAAAATACGAATCTCTCTTTTCTCTTTCAAGAAAGCAAACACACTCAATGAAATCACAACAAAAGTGGTCAGCTTGATTCCTCCACCCGTTGAAGCACTTCCGGCCCCGATGAACATCAAAAGAATCGTGAGCAGCAATGTGGAGCGTTCCATGCTGCCATAATCAAGCGAGTTAAAACCGGCCGTACGGGGGGTGACCGCTTGAAAATAGGAAGCGAACAGCTTATCAAGGAAAGGTAACTGAGCCAGTGTATTCGGGTTATTATACTCCAGGATGAAAATCATCATAAAAGCGAATACATTGATGACAAATGTCCCTACTACCATGATTTTCGTATGGAGTGAAAGTTTGCGAATCGTTTTCGATTTCCATAGGTCCACTAAAACAGTGAATCCGATCCCTCCTACAATAAAAAGAAACGAAATGGTGATGTTGACGATGGGATTTCCCACGTAACCCATTAAACTATCGGACCAGAGAGAGAACCCTGCATTATTAAACGCGGAAATCGAATGAAATATACTGACGTAAAGCCCTCTTCTCCAACCGAATTCAGGAACCCATTCAGACGCCAGTAATAGAACGGCAAATCCTTCAACAAGGAAGGAAAAGATAAATAAATATTTTACAAGCTTGATGACTCCTCCTACAGACGTCTGATTTAATGCCTGTTGAAGAAGAAGTCGTTCTTTAAACCCGATTTTCTTACCAAGCATCATAAAGATCAAGACGGCAAAGGACATGATGCCCAGTCCCCCGATTTGGATCAGACTCATAATGACCACTTCTCCAAAGAGGGTGAAGGCATCTCCTGTATCAACAACTGCAAGCCCTGTAACCGTCATGGCGGAAGTCGTCGTGAACAAGGCATCAAGCCATGTAATCGATTCTGTGGTGGCAAACGGCAGCTTGAGCAAACCCATTCCTACTATGATAAAGAATAGAAATGTCACAACGAGAAGTTGAGGAGGGCTTAACCGGATCACCTTATGTTTCATAGGTTATACACCTTCTTTTTCAAATCGATTGATATCCCTGTTATGTCCAATGACGATCAATAGATCTTCCATTTTGATGACTTCATCGGCAGAAGGAGAGACAATAACTTCCTCCCCGCGGTGAATGGCAATGATATTACAACCGAATTTCGCCCGGACGTCCAGATCAATTAACGTTTTGCCCGCGACTTTTTTAGACGCACGCACTTCAACAATACTGTGCTCTTTGGAGAGTTCGATATAATCAATGATCTTTTCTGACGTGATGTGATGGGCAATTCTTCGCGCCATGTCACGTTCAGGGTGAATGACTTTATCGGCCCCGATCCGGTCCAACACCTTCTGATGATAGGAGTTCGAAGCTTTGACCCATACTTCTTTAACCCCTAATTCTTTTAAAAGTAAGGTGGTAAGAATACTTGCTTCTATATTATCCCCAAAGGACACGATCACGTGATCAAAGTTTCTGAGCCCAAGGGATTTCAATACAGATTCATCCATGGCATTCGCCTGCACGGCATGCGTGGCAATGTCTATATAATGCTGGACGACATCATGATGAATATCAATGGCTAACACTTCAACATCCAGATCAGCCAATTCCTGAACCAGATTCCCTCCAAATCTTCCTAATCCAATAACTGCAAACTGCTTTTTCATGATGAAATCCTCCAAAACCTTTTTAATAGCTTAACCATCTAGTACTTCTTCATTACAACAAAAGCCCATACGGCTCGAACTTAGGAGGTAACATAAGGCGAACCTGTCGGGGCTTCCTGTGCCTTTATGGCAGGTTTGACTCATGACCTCCGGCCTCCGGATCCGGACTTCTAAACAACGCAAAAAGACCAGCAGGAACTAAGCCTGTGGTCATCCATAATCGATCACAAGTATCATCCTCTCCCAATACGCTTACGAGGTTAGCTGACGGATTCGGGTTATGGAAGTAGCCCTACCTTTCAATAGAAAGGATTCACCCCTTTAAAATACTTGGGTCCCCCGCTTCAAAAATGAATTAAGCGATAAAGAATATTCATTTGATGATAGATATATTACTCCTCTCCTAATTCGTTGTAAATAGGTTTTATGTAAAAATTTTTAAAAGAAAAAAAGGCAAAATTAAATGAATCCATCCAGCATTTACTGTTCGTTAAAAAGGTTTCTGTTTTCTATATCAGGGGAATAGCATACATAGGTATTAAGAAAATAGAACCAGAAGGGAAGTAGTGTATATGGCCGGAGTTTCATCCATTACAACATCAAGCAGTTCATCTGTTTCATCAAATGATATAAAACCTTGGATTAGAGGGTTTGCACGAATTGGATTTATTTCAAGAGGGATTGTTTATATACTGATTGGCACATTGGCCGTTATGGCCGCTCTCGGAATAGGAGGAAGCACTTCAGACTCGAGTGGTGCCTTTGCAGCAGTGGCCAGCAAACCCTTTGGGGAAGTCCTCCTTTGGATATTAGGTCTCGGCCTGATCGGAATTGTTCTTTGGCACCTCATTCAAGTCGTAAAAGATCCTGAACACGTGAAAAATGACGGTAAATCAATGTTTAGAAGACTCGCTAATCTCATCACCGGGATTGCTTACGGTTCTTTGACTTATAATGCTTTCGCCATTGCGATGCATGCCAAAAGCTCCGGTTCTGGATCTAAACAGACCTTATCTGCTAAGTTATTGTCTCAGCCCTTTGGTCAATGGGTTGTAGGAATTGTCGGACTTATCATTATTGGTTATGCACTCTATGAAATTCATAATGCTTATACTGAAAAGTACACGAATAAATTTAAACGGCATGAAATGTCCGAGAAAGAATGGGAATTGGGAAGAAAGACAGGAAAGCTAGGGTTATATTCCCGAGGCATGGTCTTTTTACTGATCGGTTATTTCTTTATTCAAACGGCGATCACAGCCGATCCTGATAAAACACAAGGTCTGGATGGAGCACTTTCCAAGATAGCTCAACAACCTTATGGACAATGGCTGCTGGGAATTGTAGCGGCAGGATTGATCCTTTACGGCGTGTTTCAAATTTTAACAGGGAAAAACCGTCATATGAGCATCTATTAAGAATGAAAAGGAGCAGCCGAAGGGCAGCTCCTTTTTTCTTCTGGCAACACTGTTAAAATGTAACTGGCTCCATTTCTTCTGTTAAAGCTTCCATATTATATCCTTGATCAGTCAACTTCTGAAGTAAAGAATCTAAATAAGCGAGTGTCGCAGGTTTTTCATGCATAAGAATGACCTTTGGCTGGTTTTCATATGCATAAGAAGCTAACTGATCCATGACATTCTGAACATACTCCCCACTATGATATTTCCAATCTTCACTATCTACATTCCAATCCCATAAACTAAATCCCTCTCTTTTAACTGCTTTCAAATATTCCGGTTTCATGTTGGGTACGGACCCATAAGGAACGCGAATCAACTCGCTTCGAATACCTGTAATGGACTCTAACGTAGATTGGGCCGTCAGCATCTCCCCTACTACCGATTCACTAGATTGGTAGACTTCGGATACATCATGGGTGACACCATGCAACCCGACACTATGCCCTTCTTCCACCATCTGTCGAACGGCCTCACTATGTTTATTCATATTCGGTTCCAGCATAAAAAAGCTCGCTTTTGCCCCATATTGATTAAGTACTTGCAGAATCTCTTCCGTATTTTCATTCGGACCATCATCGAATGTGATGTAAACCGTCTTTTCATCCTCGAAGTTCCCATGTTCATTCACATCGGTCGAATGGTCTTCTATTTCCTCTTCCTCCTTTGACTTGTCGTCATCCTCGATCACCACTTCACTGGAGTTTGTTTCTTGTTCCTCTTCTTGAGTATTGCTGCCAGTATCCGCTTTCCCGACTTCAGAGTGTGCTGCTTCGCCCTTCACTTCTTCAGATGATTCTTCCTGGACCACTACTTTCTGTTGAGTGGTTGTTTCCTTCGAAATCTTCGCTTCCCCAATGTCCAAAACCCACGAAGTTGAAAGAATGAGTAATAGCACGATCACTCCTGCCAATCCTCCCAACTCTATGGGCTTGATCCATTTTCTTTTTTTCCCTTGTCTCCCCATCTCGATCACCTTTCTGCTTTCTTGTTACGTTTAATGATAGGATCATAGGCGATGAAAAAGGTTACTTCCTGGTTACAAAGCAAGGGCGACTTTTGTAACTTTTTTGTTACTTTTGTCGATTGAGTTTACACTATACTAGTGAAAGCTATAGGCAGGATGTGATGATCAATTGAAGAAAGTTTTGTTCCTAATGGGGTGTCTCTTGATGTGCACGGGTTGCTCATTATTCCAATCCAATACATCATTATTGAAGCCGCCTGAACTTCCGGTTAAACAGCAGGAAGTGAAACAAGCGATTGGAAAATATGTTCCGCCACAGGCGGAATGGGTGTCACCGATTGAAGACAAACAAGCAAACAAAATGATTGAAGCAGATTTGAATCACGATCAAACGAACGAATTGATCGTATTTTATAGACTACCTGATCAAACCTCTCAATTGGAAGCCATTGTTCTAAAGGAAGAAAAAGGAGAATGGAAGGAAAAAATGAAATTGAAGGAACTTGGAAGGGAACTACATAAAGTTGAATTCCTCGACTTAAATCAAGATGGATACCAAGAAATACTGATTGGGTTCTCTTTCTCAGAAGACGCCTCAGACAAAGCACTGATCGTGTACGACCTGAATAAAGATAAGCCTAAGAAGCTGTTTGAATCCCAATATAGTGCGTTTTTTTCAGGAAACTTCACGAAAGATGATCGTGGGGAAATCCTCCTCGCGTCACTGGTACCAAACCAGTCTCATTCCGTTCGTCTTTATCATTTCAGCCATCATAAAATGAACGTATTAGATGAGCTGAAATTAGATCCATATGTATACCCTTACTACCATTCCTTAGCCGGGTCCATCTCCCCTTCTTTAAAAGGAGCGATACTGGATGCAGGTGTAGGTGCACATTCATCTACGTCATTCATTATTGGTGTTGAGGACGAGAAGTTGATGAATATTTTACCGGAAAACATAGAAGAGGAAGAGCTTTTCAGAGCCTATGCCGTGAATAGTGAAGATTCGAACGGAGATGGAATCCTTGAATTCACTCTTCAAAAAGAGGCAAGCGATGATCATCTCGCCTATTCTGACATGCCTTTCATCAATGAGTATTATCAGCTCAGCGACCAAAAACAAGCCGAGCTCATTCATCGATACTACGACAATGCAGCTTACTTATACAGGTTCGAGATCCCACAGGACTGGCCCTCTGTAGAAGTGGAGGAATCAGAAGACGGACGTTATGTGAAATTTCTTTCCATGGAAGATGGCAGCGTGCTATATGATGTATACGCGATTGACAAAGGTCAACCACTGCCAAAAGGGTGGAATCTATTATATGAAACGAATCAATTCACATATATAACAAAATACTCAGCGGCAATAGGCAAGCGTCTCGTCCAGCCTATCTGATGAGAAAATGGAGGTGTAGTTGGATGAAGCACATTTTGATTATTGAAGATGAAGAATCCATCCGTGGCTTTATCGAGATTAACTTAAAGCGATACGGTTACGCTGTCTTGCAAGCTGGAAGCGCAGAGGAAGGAATCGACCTGGTCAAGAATGCACACCCCCCAATCGATATTGTCTTACTTGATGTCATGCTCCCTGGTATGAACGGATTTGAAGCATGTAAAGAGATCAGAAATTGGAATCCATCCATAGGAATCATCATGTTAACGGCCAAAGTACAGGAAATGGATAAGGTTCACGGATTGATGAACGGGGCAGATGATTATATTCCGAAACCATTCAGTCCGAATGAGCTCATTGCTCGAATCGAAGCATTACTGAGAAGAATGAATGTTCATCAGTTCAAGGAGGAAAGCCAATCCCCCATCACGCTACACGAACAGAAGAGACTTCTATTTGTTCAAGGAAAGAAGATTGACCTTTCCCCGATAGAGTATGAATTACTCAGCATCATTTTCAAGGCAAACGGAGAAGCGATTTCCCGCAATGATTTGTTGGATGAAGTATGGGGACTTCAATACGCAGGTGATCCGAAGATTGTAGACGTGAATATTCGGCGAATCCGTCAAAAAATTGAAAAAGACCCTTCCCATCCTCACTATATCCTGACGGTTTGGGGATATGGGTATCGCTGGAATGACGAACATGGGAATTAAAAGAAGATTACTCATTCAGAACGTCTCCCTTATCACCTTGACCATTCTGTTATTTTTGGGCATTCTCGTTTCAGGAATCTATTCTTATTACTACAACGGTACAATAGATATGTTGAAGAATCATGCTGTCAACTCTTCACAGTTTGCCAATAAATATATGAACCTTCATTCCTTTACTTTGAGGAATGAATTGACTAATCTCCAAAATAACTTCTCCATCCCTCAAGCCGAAACACAAATATTGAACGCGAATGGAGACTTATTATCCTCTTCGACTGGTTTTATTCCGGATGAAAAGCCTGACTTCAAGGATATTGAGGAGGCATTTCGAAATGACAGCGGAACTTGGATCGGTAACCACCCCATTACAGGTGAGCATATTTTGGCTGTGTCGGTACCATTAAATGGAGAAAATAACACCATTGGATTGATCCGGTTTATAACATCCCTGGAATCACTGGATAACAATTTTCGAACAATCTTGCTTTCATTATTTTTAATAGGACTCGTTATTTTGCTTATCGTTTTTATGGTGAGTACACTTTTTGCCCGAAATTTAACGAAACCTGTGATTGAACTGACCGAAGCATCACAGAAGCTTGCCAAAGGAGAATTGGAAACGAGAATTGTCGGAAAGTATAAGGACGAATTCCGAACCTTGAGTACGTCCTTTAATGATATGGCAAGGGAACTCCTTAAAACAGAGAAAATGAAGAATGAGTTCATCTCCTCCGTTTCCCATGAACTTCGCACTCCCCTTACGAGTATCAAAGGATGGAGCGAAACATTGCTGACGGGGGATTTACAAAATGTCCAGGAAAACAAAACGGGGTTGACCATCATTTCAAACGAAACGAATCGATTAATTGGATTGGTAGAGGAGCTATTGGACTTCTCTCGTTTTTCAAATGAATCTTTTACGATTCACCTCACTACCTTTTCTTTCAATCGTACTCTCAATGACGTCATTCTTCAGCTGGATCAAAAACGGAAAGAAAAAGGGATATCCATTATGCTGGAAAGCGATGAGACAGTGGATCTATTCGCCGATGAAAATCGTATCCGACAAGTGTTGATCAATCTCTTAGATAACGCAATTAAGTACTCAGACCCGAATTCAACGGTTTTCATTCGTTATATCCAGGCGAATTCCCATTTTACCTTTGAAATAGAAGATGAGGGGCAGGGAATCGACCCGGAACACCTGCAACATATTGCCACCTTATTCTATAAGGAGAGGGAGAATTCAGATGGGGTAGGGTTAGGATTAGCAATCTGTAAAAATATCATTGAATTGCACCATGGAAAATTGTTTGTGAAAAGTGAAAAGGGCTCAGGTACAACTGCCGGTTTCACCATTCCCTTACGTTCTTAAAGAGCTTGGATTTTGAATCCAGGCTCTTTTTTTATAATGGATCAGGCATGAATTTTGACACTCCTTTCATTCTATTGTATCTTATGACAATGAATTCCTACTAAACCAATAAGAATTATAAATATGTATATTGGAGAGTTTGGGGAAATCTACTACTAAATAGAAGGAGTGGCTACAATGAAATCTCTTTGGAGAGGCTATCTCGATACATCCCTTATTGTGAAATTAACCGTCGCTCTCGTATTGGGGATTGCGGTCGGATTGATATTCGGCAAAGATGCATCCGTCCTTTCTCCCCTGGGCGATCTATTGATTCGCTTGCTGAAATTTCTTATCATCCCTCTTATCCTGTTTACATTGATGGTTGGCGTGAACCAGACAAATGTGAGCAAACTCGGACGAATGGGAGGAAAAACGTTCTTATATTATTTATTCTCATCAGCATTAGCGATCGTGGTAGGGATTGCTGTTGCAAGTATTTTCAACCCGGGAACGGGCATGACCCTCGATACGACGGAGAAATTCGAAGTACCGGAAAATCCAGGGGTGACCAGCGTACTACTGAATATCATTCCAGAGAATATCGTCACGGCGTTCACGGAAATGAACCTCCTGGGAATCATCTTTACCGCCATTGTGTTTGGTATTGCCATTTCTTATTTAAGGTCATCAACGGAACATCATGAACTGGGCGAACAGGTGTATAAAGTCGTGAACGGGTTAAACGAAGCAACCCTAGTCATCATGAAGGTGATCCTTCAATATGTGCCGGTCGGAATCTTTGCCATCATGGCGGAAACGGTCGGGAAACAGGGAATAGACACATTGTTATCATTAGGAAATATGATTTTGGTCCTTTACATTGCATTGTTTGTCCAAATTGCCATCTACATTGGTGCTTTGCTCGTGTTCAAGATCAGTCCAGGCAGGTTCTTTGCCCAGGCACGGACACCGATGATCACAGCATTTGTGACTCAGAGCAGCTCAGGTACCCTGCCTCTAACATTAAACGCAGCAAAAAATCTTGGTCTGCCTAAAAGCTTATATGGATTCAGCTTACCACTGGGGGCCACGATCAATATGGATGGCGCTGCAATCCGGATCGCCGTTTCAGCTGTTTTCGCTGCAAACGTAATCGGCAATCCATTAAACTTGACTGATATGCTGGTCGTTGTCCTCGTAGGAACACTGGCTTCAATCGGAACTGCCGGTGTTCCGGGAGCAGGCATTATTATGATTGCCACTGTATTCGCCCAGCTGGGGTTACCGATGGAGACCGTTGCCCTGCTGACGGCGATCGATGCTCTTGTTGGAATGGGTTGTACGGCTCTTAATGTGACGGGGGATTTGGTTGGTACGTCGATTATTGATAAGACGGAGAACAGAGACAATCAAGAAGGAGCTTCCATATAAATATCAAATAAAAAACAAGCTTGAGTCGGCCTCAAGCTTGTTTTTTATTAAGGACGGGATTTCCATTCCGTTAAGACGGCCATTAACTTTCCGTGCTCTTTTTCTCCCTTAACGGCAAACCTTAACCACCTTCCATCCAGCCCTTTGAAATTATGGGTATGGCGGCTCACAATACCCTTTTCCAACAGAAAACGAAATAAATCGGTTTGATCGTTAAGCTTCGGATCCCTTAAGAGATAAAAGTTTGTCTGACTTGGTGAATAGTCAAATTGGGATCGGTCGAAAAATGCAAACAGCTTCTCCCTCTCCTTTTTCACCATGTATTTAGTATGATGAACGAAATCTGTTTCCTCCAAGAGTGTTTCCCCTACTTTTTGAGCGATTCCGTTCACACTCCAATGAACTTGATAGTCTCCCAGTTCCTTTACGAGTTTCTCACCAGCCATCAGAAAACCCAAGCGTATCCCGGGAATGCTAAACATTTTTGTCATGCTTCTTAACACAAGTAGATTTGGGTATTCCTTTACCAGTTGGGCTACCGTTACCTCATCCAATGGAAAATCATAAAATGCTTCATCCACAATCACATAGCAATGTTCTTTATGAGCTTCCCTGACAATCTCTTTTATCTGTGAAGCTGAATATAACACACCTGTCGGATTGGTCGGATTACATATGAAGACAGCATCCACCTTTGAAAGATACGCTGCCAACTTTTTTGAATCAAGATCCCAGTCGTCCTCTTCCAGAAGTAGGTGATGAATGGTGCAGTCATTGATTTGACAAGCTTTCTCATATTCTGAAAAGGTGGGATGAATGATGAGAACATTCGAGTGGGCCAACCATCTCCCAATAAGATGGATCAGTTCAGCACCACCATTCCCTATAAGAATTTCTTCTTCCAACACCCCTTCTTCACGGGCAATTTTTCTTCGTAAAGATACAGAGTGAGGATCCGGATACGTCACGATTTCCTCTAATAGACCCTGCCATATCTTTTTTAAACGATCTGGCGGACCGCTGGAGTTAATATTTGCACTTAAGTCGACGATTTGATCAGGCATCGAAATATCCATTGCTCTATATGTATATTGCGGATTCGATCCATGTTCTGGTAATTTCAACAAGTACTCCCCCTATCCAAAGAATCATGATAAAAATGAGACATGCTTTCTGCATTCGGTTAATGGTTGCAGGGATATGATTCCGTTCTAATTCAAAAACCTTCCTTCCCATTTTCTCTCGTTGGGAAACCATCCCTTTATACGTGTTGAGGCCGCCCAGTTGAACCCCTAGACTCACCGCCACTGCCGCTTCTCCCCAGCCGCTGTTTGGACTAGGGTGTTTCTTGGCATCTTCCAGTAGAATTCGAAATCCTTCTTTGTAAGTGAAATATACAGGACGTATACAGAAAAATAAGATGAATCCTGTGATTCTACTCGGAATCCAATTCAGGAGGTCATCCAGCTTGGCTGATGCCCAACCAAAGTCTATGTACCTCTTATTCTTGTATCCCACCATGGAATCACACGTATTCACGCATCTGTACACGATGGCAAGAGGGGCACCGCCAATCAATGCCCAAAACAAAGGAGCCGTTATCCCATCACTTGTATTTTCCGCAACGGTTTCAACAGTCCCTCTTACAATTTCACTTTCATTTAAGTTTTCTGTATCTCTGCCCACGATATATGAAAGCTTTTCTCTTGCTGTTTTCAGATTGTTTTCTTCAAGTGGTTGTAATACTTCTAAAGCAGCCAATCTAAGGCTCTTTTGGGAGATGGTCGTCGTGATGACGATGGCTTCTACCAAGACCCCTAAGATTGTATGCATAGAGTAACTTGCCCAAATAAGGCAAGAGGTAAGAATAAATGCCGCCACTACCAATATCGATACCATCACTATCCCTTTCCTTTTTAGAAATCCTCCTTTATTCAACCTATGATCTAAACGGGAAATCGCCTTTCCCATCCATTTAACAGGATGTGGCCAGTGGGGCGGATCTCCAATCCATAGGTCCAGCAAATAGGCGATTGTTATAGCAAACAAGTGATGAATCATCAGGTACCCACCCTTTTCTTATACTTGGAAATCGCGTGGACGGTGCACTCATAAACTCCTTTACTAATCCTTTTTCCCAAGGGGGTAATCGTTCCTGCATATTCCAAAAGAACTCCCTCTTCAGTGCTCGCGATTAATATACTGTCAGTAGAGGTACCCGTTGCCCCGCTCCCTGTAACGGGGTCTTTTACATTATGAGCTGCAAGAGCTTTCACCTTGGCTTCTGTTGCAGTCATAACCCCTTGGATGCTTGCCGCCTCCGATACTCTTCCATTTATAAACACCCAGATGTTAATCGTGCCGGGTGAATGATCAAACGAATGCCGGTCACTCATACTCGCATCAACCGCATTGCCGACTCCTGCTGTAACGACAATGAATACAGAAAATGTCTCCTCCTCATATAACCCCCAGCACACATCTTCCAATTGAACAGCCGTCATCATCCCGACCGTTTCTTCTCTTTTTGCACCTATTTGCAGGAGATAACCTTGCATCTCTTCATAATGGTTATCACTCTTGTAGTTTTTCGATACATGGCGATTCACAAATGTTTTATACCAGCCTGTTCCGGCATTGGTGACGCCTGAGGAGACTGTTTTTAGTGGGAGTGGTGATTGGAGGATGATTTGATTCTTGGAGCAGGTTAGTAAGTGGTGGTTGATGATGACAGGGTTTTGCAACGTTTCTTTTCCACTTTTCATTGGTATCTTCTCCTCGCTTGACCTTCCTTTTTGATCATATAAATTTCACTCAATGAAGATTATTTCTATTAAAAAAGCAAACTACTATCAAAAAGTAGTTTGCTTGCAGGTCTATGAAACCTGGTGATGCTCCCAACCCGAAGACTCATCCGCAAAAATGATACCCAACTCGTGATGATCACCTTCATAGAGTGCTCCTTGCGTAAATCGGTTCTCCCCGTTTGTCCCTAGTACCTCAAGCTTGCAGTACGCCCCGTTCTTTTGAAGGGCTTCATAAAACGCTCTTTCCGTGTTTACTTCGACTCCGTTCACTTTCAGGACGATTTCTCCTACTTCCAGTGTCAATTTCCTCGCTGGAGAAGCAGGCAGTATTCCCAGGATCATGACTCCCTGAGGCTGTCTTTTGAAGAAATATGGTTTAGAATCCTCAGAGATTCTGTAGCGATAGGCAATCCATGCCCGTCCACCAACTGCCACAACCACTGCTCCGATTGAAAACATAGGTGCCAAGATTCCTGCTACAGCCAGCGTTAATACAAATGCTCCAAGCCAGAAAACCCTATAACCAGTATGCTTAATCGCAACTTCAGGCAAAGTACTTTTAACAAGCTGCTGAAAACCAAGGAGAAACGGCACACAAAGGAGAGAATACGTCTCTGTCCCCAGTGTAAATACCGGCCACCATTCAAATGGAAGCGTCAATGACCCGGTAGGAATCGGCACAAACATCGGCACAAGCCACAGTTTCTTCCCTTGATGGGCACCTACTTTCAGTCCACGTGCACTTTTAAGTAGACGGGGTGAAGTATGCTTCCACCCGTTCAATCGAATCAGGCTTCCTTCAATCATCGTCAACACACCAAGAAGCACAACGATGGAGCTCAGCAGCCCTACATCCAAGTTTTCAACATATGTATTCACATAAGGGATATCCCACTGAAAATAATCCACCGCAACCAGGATAAAATACGAAAACCCTACCGTCATGGTCGCAGACATGAGCTGAAAACGACTCGTCAACGCAAACAGGATGGACACCAATCCTATGAGCATGATTCCGGCGAAAGGAATCACAACCCCCGCTCCAACAGTTACGACAGAAAATAGCAACCCAAGTACAATTCCATATGATAATAAAACCCGCGTATCATGATAACCGTCCAGCAGTCTCGTATTAAAGTCTCTTCGCTCTCTTTTGACACGATAATAGCCCGTCATGATAGCGAAAAACATAGACAAATATAATACAGGATGAAGAAATAACTTTCCAAATCCCTTCACAACCTCAAGCAACCAAAGCTCAACCAATGATCCGTCACCACCTTTTTAAGAAAATTTGCATTATCTACTATTTTATCAAAAGACTCCCCTAAAACCTATTGCAATTTTATTTGATAGTTTTACGATTCGATTTCATTTCCGACAGCATTCTGCATATTTTCCCGGGAAATGATGTCGGATAGACAGGAAAAACAAGTGATTATGTGTGATTTTCAAAATGAAAATAGAGCCGACCATCATCTGATGGTCGGCCCCAAATTATTAACGCTGTGCTGTTCTTTCAATATATTCTAAAGCCGCCTGCAGCTGCAGGTCATTCTTCTCATTCTTAACCGCTTCAAAGATTTCTTCCTGTAATTTTTCCGCGGTTACAGTATCAATGATCCCTGTCACGTCAATGCTTTCCTGACTTTGGAAATCCTTTACAGCCCTTTCTGTTTCTTTACTGAAATATCCGTCCACACGGTCTATGGAGAATCCAAGTCCTTGTAGCATTTCCTGGGCGTTTTGAATCTGTTCATTGTTCATCCCTTCTTTAAGGGGCTTTTCAACTTGAAGCGGGTGGGCATAGAAATAGGACGGCTGTCTGACAGGGATATCCGGTTTGATTCCCTTTTTATGAATCCAGTTTCCATTTGGT
Organism: Rossellomorea sp. ABR4_004; assembly: GCF_056159585.1. Taxonomy (NCBI): domain Bacteria; kingdom Bacillati; phylum Bacillota; class Bacilli; order Caryophanales; family Bacillaceae; genus Rossellomorea; species Rossellomorea sp. ABR4_004. The sequence goes on from NZ_JBSWVM010000001.1 coordinate 1,774,951, forward strand.
GTCAGCCACTTGAACATCGTCAGCTTGATATTACTTCCATCTCCCATCGGAACGGCTTGTTGCACGGTGCCTTTCCCAAAGCTCTTCGTTCCGATAAGTGGATACCCTTCCGCTTCTTTTAGCGCTCCAGCCAGGATTTCAGAAGCCGAAGCACTTCCTTCATCTATCAACACCACAACTGGGTATGCTTTTCTTGCTTTACTGTTTGAGAAGGATTTCATCACTTCTCCACTTCGCTCTTGAATTTGCACATACGGCTTTTTCTCCGTTACAAATTCTTTGAGGATTTCTTCTACACTTGAAAGTAGTCCTCCTGGATTCCCTCTCACATCAAGGACCAATCCTTCTACTTTTTTCTTTTCAAGTTCTTCTAATTGCTTTTTAAAATCAACGGCCGTATTTTCTGAGAAAGTAGTAATCTGGATGTATCCTGTTTTCTTCCCATTGACTTCCTTCACATCAGAGAGGACCGTCTCGACAGGAATCTCATCACGTTTCACAGATACTTTGATCGGATCCGTCAGTCCTTCCCGCGTAATTTCCAATTCAACTTCCGTACCCTTTTTCCCTCTGATTTTCAAAGTAGCTTCGTACAGGTCAAGTCCTTCGATGCTATTTCCATCTACTTTAATGATACGGTCATTCGGTTTCAGTCCCGCTTCTTCCGCAGGAGAATTTTTAAAAGGAGCAACAATGATCAGCTTTCCGTCCATGATCGTGACCTCTGCTCCAATTCCTTCGAAGGAAGAATCCAATGCGTCATTGAATTGGGAGGCAGTCTCGGCATTCATGTAAACCGAGTATGGATCATCGAGGGTCTTCAACATCCCTTGAATGGCCCCTTCCACAAGCTGCCCCTTGTCCACATCCTGAAAAAACTTGTCACTGATCAGATCATAAGCCACTTCCACTTTATGAAGTTTGTCATTAAGCGCGCCTTTTCCGTCAAACTGAGCAAGTTCTTCCCCATCCTTGCCCGTCCATTCCAAGCCGCCATACATTCCTCCAGCACCGATCAGCATGCTAATGATGATTGTGATGATGAGCTTTCTGCCCGTCCACTCCATATATTCCCCTCCAGCTTGTTGTTGGTCTTTGTATAGATAAGAGTGGTGCGATTAAGGACGCCAGCCTTTCTTATCCAACGAAAAAGACACCACACAAAAACGCGCTAAGGCGGTGCGATGTCTTTGCTTATCTAACTATATGCCGGAGGGGGACGAGTTATGATAAGAGAGCTCTTATTTTGAACCGGTAAAAACTCTTTCAACGTGATGGTTTTTGAGATGAGAAGCAATGATTCCTCCCCACTTTTCAAATTCTACCAGGAATCCGTCATGACCAAAGGAAGTGGAGATAAAGTAGTGTTCACTCTTTGGTACAAGCTGAGTAAACTCTTTTAAATATTGAGATGAATAAATTAAATCTCCTTCATAGCTGATCGAAATCAGTTCGCACTGATAGTTCTTCGCTACCACTTCTGTTCCTCCTCTTCCTCTTCCGATATCATGTGAGTTCATCGCTTTCAGCAAGGTAAGATAGCTGTTAGGGTCAAAGCGCTTCCCTAATTTCTTTCCTTGGTAATCGAGATAGCTTTCGACATTGAATTGTTCGTTTTGCTTTTCTCGCTGGAAACGATGGTCGAACAGTTCCTGTGTCCGATACGTGACCATACCAACCATTCTGGCAATCTCTAACCCTTTTAAAATGGAGCCTGGTGGATAATGCCCCTTTTGAAACTCAGGGTCCCCTTCAACCGCCGTGATTCCGATGTGATTAAAGGCGAGACCGTAATCATTTAAGGCAGGGGTGACGGCAAGAGCGAATACTTTATTAATATAGGCAGGATAGAGGACACCCCACTCCAATGCCTGCATCCCTCCCAAAGAGCCTCCAATGACTGCTTCGATGTGGTCGATTGAAAGGTGTTGGAGTGCTTTATATTGGGCATGGACCATGTCCCTTATCGTAATACCAGGGAAGTCCGGACCGTAACGCTCTCCCGTGTCTTGATTGGTGGACGCCGGTCCCGTACTACCTTCACATCCTCCTAATACATTAAAGGCAATCACATTAAAATGGTCGGTATCAATATACAACCCCGGACCAATCAGTCCATCCCACCAGCCGCGGTCTTCACTCGTCCCCTTTACGATATGGGTCCCGGTGAGGGCATGGCAAACCAGGATGGTCGGTCCTTCTTTGTTTCCTGTTCGTTCATACGTAAGATCTACATGTTTCAACGTGGTGCCTGACTCTAATGTTAGGGATGGGATGGCAATGGAGCCAACTTCATATGTGTATGGTTTCTCCACTCCTCCACCTCCTTTTTTGGTGTTGTGGCGGGGGTGATCAGGATTCCTCTCGGTATACCCCCGCTGGTTAAAAATATCTCCTATTATACCCTTGATGTTTCCAACGCCACTTCTATGGCATGATCCAAGTCCTGGATCAGGTCCTTCGCAGACTCTAATCCAACGGAAAGTCTCACAAGATCCTCGGTTACCCCTGTCGCGCGGATTTCCTGGTCGTTCAATTGCTGATGGGTCGTGGAAGCCGGATGGATGATCAGTGATTTCGCATCCCCTACGTTCGCAACGTGAGACCACAGGGAGATGTTATCGACTACTTTCCGTCCGGAATCTCTACCACCTTTAATACCAAAGACGACGATGGATCCCGCTCCATTTTTCAAGTATTTTTGTGCAAGTTTATGAGAGGGATGATGAGGCAATCCTGGATAAGATACCCACGCAACGCCATTATGCTGATCTAAATGCTCCGCAATTTTCAAGGCATTCTCTGTGTGACGTTCGATGCGAAGATGCAGCGTTTCTAATCCCTGCAACAGAAGGAATGCGTTCTGTGGACTTAAGCACGCCCCTAAGTCACGAAGCAGCTGCACTCTTAATTTCGTAATGAAGGCTGCCGGACCTACATCCTGTGCATAACGCAGTCCATTATAGCTCCGGTCCTCTTCCGTGAATCCCGGGAACTTTTCATGATTCCAATCGAATTTCCCACCGTCTATGACGACTCCCCCGATGGCCGTTCCATGACCACCGATCCATTTTGTTGCAGAGTGGATGACGATATCAGCTCCATACTCGATTGGCTTACATACATATGGAGTGGCAAAGGTATTATCGATGATCAATGGGATGTGATGGTCATGAGCCACTTTTGCTACCGCTTCAATATCAAGCACGTGTAGACTTGGATTTCCGATTGTCTCAGCGAATACGGCTTTCGTTTTAGGCGTGATCGCTTTGCGGAAATTTTCCGGGTCTGTCGGATCTACAAAGTGAACCTTGATTCCGTATTTCGGAAGTGTGGTCGAAAATAAATTATAGGTTCCGCCGTAAAGATTGGTGGCCGCTACAATTTCATCACCTGCTCCGGCGATATTTAAGATTGATAGAGAGATAGCAGCCATTCCCGATGAAACACCGAGTGCTCCGATTCCCCCTTCTAAAAGAGCAAGCCGTTTTTCCAACACGTCTACAGTCGGGTTCATGATACGCGTATAAATATTACCCGGTTCTTCAAGGGCAAATAATTTTGCAGCATGATCACTGTTGTCGAAAACGTAGGATGTCGTTTGATAAATCGGCACTGCCCTCGAGCCAGTGGATGGATCCGGCTCCTGGCCACCGTGAAGTAGTAGTGTGTCGAAATCGAATGATTTTGTCATTGAGAATTCCTCCTGAATGGTTTTTTTGATTTGGATTGGGTTTGTTTCATTACTGCGGTTAACACATTCAGCTGTCAAAATAGATGGTTTTTTCAGCTGCTTAAATCCCTCACCCAACGTCTGAAATGTGTTTTTCTAAGAAGAAGAAGAGGAAAAAATAAAAAACCCTCTTCCTAAGAAGAGGGTCTAATTTAATAGGGTCCTCCTCTTATCTTTCAGGCAGATTGCCTGCAGGAATTAGCACCTTTTCATGTGACGCATTTCTGCGCACATGAAGGTTGCCGGGTTTCATCGGGCCTAGTCCCTCCACCTCTCTGGATAAGAGCATGTAGTTGTCAATGTGAAAATTCTTGCGTTGAGATGAATTATAAGGGGTAACCGACCTTAACGTCAAGAGTATTTTTAGAATTTTTACATTATTTAATTTTTAACAGAAGCTGCAATCGCTTCGTTAAATTGAGCGACGATGTCCTCTCCGTCTTCAATCCCTATCGATATGCGGACGACATGTGTGTTGATTCCGAGTTTTTCCTGCGCATCCTTCGGTAGAGCACGATGAGACGTTCCCAATGGGTAAGAAACCGTTGTCTCTACACCGGCAAGGGAAGGGATGATTTTAATCCATCCGAGTGTTTTGAAGAATGTGCTTATATCACATGTGTTGGATAGCTCGATTGTTACGATTGCTCCATTTCCTTTACCGGATAAATCGGTTGGGTAATAGACTTTCTTTACATATTCATTTGCTCGAAGGTCCGCCGCAAGAACTTCTGCATTTCTTGCTTGGGTTCCCATACGAAGAGCCAATGTTTTCGCTCCACGGCAAGTCAGCCACGCTTCAAATGGGCTCAAGTTCGACCCGATGTTGACGACTTTTTCTCTCGCTTTTTGAACAAATTCTTCTTTTCCAACTACGACTCCTGCTGTAATATCACTGTGTCCTCCGATATACTTCGTGGCACTGTGAGCGACCAGGTCCACCCCTTCTAAGAAAGGCTGGCGCAGAAACGGTGTGGCAAACGTGTTATCGATCATTGTTTTCAGGTTATGTTTCTCAGCAAGTTCAACCATTCTTGAAATATCTTCTACTCGCATAAACGGGTTCGTCACCGTCTCACTGTATAGGAGTTTCGTATGCGGTGTTAGAGCATCCTCGACCTCTTCAACACTCGTAAAATCAACAAAAGAAGTCGAAATGCCGAATGTCTTAAGCTCTTCCTTCAACATATGGAACGTACCGCCGTATAAATCTTCGGCGGCAATGATATGATCGCCTGATTGCACTATAGCGAGGATTCCAACAAGGATGGCCGATAATCCAGAGGAAGTCGCGACACCTGCTGGAGCTCCTTCCAAGTCTGCCACCATCTTACCAAGCTCGTCTGTATTTGGATTTCCCGTTCTCGTATAGAGATAAGGGGATTTCCCTTCATAGAAACCCTCCAACTCTTCTAAAGATGTAAAAGAAAAGGCAGATGTTTGATAAATGGGAGTCGTCTTACTGCGGATTTCCTCAGTCCCTTTTAACTGACTATGTACGACCTTCGTTGTGAACTTCATCTCTGTCATCCTTCCTGAATCTATGTATTTTTAAAAGTGTATCATATTCAGAAGATTGTGAGGAGTAGGATGTATGGCAAGAAATAAAAAACACCTGCCCAATTGCAACAGGTGCTCGCCTTTTATTGAACATTATCTAAACATCCGATCAGACGATTTTCAATGTCCAATGCCAGGCTTTTCAGTTCATCGTTATCCACCATTTCAATTAGCTTGCTTGGTTTTGCCATACCGATCTTGGTTGTACCGCCTTCTGTGTATACCGTTACTTTGCAAGGCAGGAAGTAGCTTACGAGCATGCTTTCTTCCAGCACCTTCTTGGCTTCATGAGGATTACATACCTCTAATACGACTACTTCTTCATTGAAATCAAGGCCTTTATCCTGCAGTTTCTGGGCAAGATCGAGATTCCATAGTACACCGAAGCTTTCATCTTTAAGGTTGGATTCTACCGCTTCCACTGCTTCTTTCACACTCATCGATACTTCTTTAGTGTAATGAAACATGTTCACATCTCCTCCTTTTTCTTTCACATACTGTTAATACCTCATAGCGTATAAGGTCAAACATCGATAGTCAGAGGTCCGTCCCTCTCCATTATTCCATTCCACCGACCATTTTACCCATCATTTCTTCGTTCATGGGGCCGACGATTTTGTGTTGGATGATGCCTTTGGTATCGATCATGTAGGTGGTCGGAATGGTGAACGCCCGGTATTCGTCCCCGATTTCTCCCTTTTCATCCATTGGGATGGGGAAAGTGAGTTCGTAACCGTCGATGAATTCCTGAACAGCCTTTTCCCCATCGTCCATGGACGTCAGGTTGACGGCAAGGATTTCAACGTTTTCTTTCTCTGCATTCTCTTCGTAGTAACTCTGCATATGGGGCATTTCAGCTTTACATGGTGGACACCAGGTAGCCCAGAAGTTCAGAATCACTTTCTTACCTTGATAATCTGAAAGCTTTATTGCTTCACCATTTAAGGTGGTTAATTCAAAATCTGAAGCGCGGTCCCCTTTTGCAAGCCCCTGCGCTGCATTAGACAGATCCATGGATTCATTGGCTAATTGAGCAGCCTCTTCCCTTGCCTTCTTTTCCTGCTGATCCTGAAAAAAGTTCGCTAAGAAAATGCCGATCAGAAGCGCAACGATCGCCAACGCAAAATTTCGTTTATTCATTGTGTTTCCTCCTTACGTTTAAAAGAAAGATGAGATAAGTCATCATGATCAAATACGTCCAGGTGGTGACGGTCAATTCAAATCCACCAATGAAAGCACTTAAAAATAACTGAACTAAAGTAAACATGACCAATAACTGTCCTGCCCAGATATCTGCGCCGGGATCACTGGTTTTTTTAAAGAAAAAGACAAGGATCAATAGATTCAATAGTACTTGAATACCAGCTAGAAGATAGTTGTGATGAAGCATATGAAAGACAGCTTCAAATACAAGAACCGTGACCATCCATGAAATGATGAGAGTAGACGGATGATCTACTTTTTTAACAAATATGTACGTTAGAGCCCCTATCATTCCTAACCAGTACCCAATGATTCCTCCGTGAAAATAGAGGATCGTCAAAGGATGTTCCATAACCGTTTGAAAATCAACCACAATCACACTAAGCTTCCAGAAGAGTAAAAAAGTAAAAATACAATTCGAATACCAGTCGCTCGCCTTTCTATTCCAGAAGTACAGAAGCAAGAAAGTGAGTATGAACGAAGCGATAATAGCTGCCCATGAAGCCGGAAATGTGAAGGAGCCTATCGTATACCATTGTTCAGTCATAGGCATTCCCCTCCCTTCAGATACTTTCTGGCTTATCTATTACTCTTTCTGACGACAATATAGTAAACCGATGGATGCAAGTGACCTACTGTTGTATGGAATCCGGATGAATTGAGTTGTCGATCGAGTTCCTCGGAAGAAATCCGATGATCTAAAGGCGGTCCCATTTCTGATTCTACCTTCTCCCAATCCAGAATCAGCCAAATTCCATTTTCCTTCAGCATATCGTGTAAATCTTGAAATACTTTGATCAAGTCGGGAACTTCGTGTAAAACGAATCCGGATACGATTTTATCCAAAGTACCTTTGTTGAAGCTGAGGTATTCAAGGGATGATTTCTCATAAATGATATTATCTACATTCTCTTCAGTGGCACGGTGTTTCAGATACTCCAGCATTTCCTGTTGCAGATCTACCGCCTGGACCTTTGTTTCAACCATTTTTGCAATTGGAAGGGTCAGGTAGCCATTGCCACAACCTAAATCGGCGACGATATCATCTTTATTGAGTTTGAGAAGTTCGAGTACTTTGTCCACCGGTACGAGCTCTTGACGTTTGGGATCGAGGAGCTTTGAAGCTTTGTGATGTTCATATAAATCTCCGGTCATCGGGATTCCTCCGTTCAGTGATAATACCCTATTATGTATTAGTATCTTAAATTTTATATTTACAAGCAAGTTATTTACTCATAGTGTATCCTATAGAAGAATTATTACAGATAGTCCGGGGGAACTGTGTGTCGAAATTATGAATATTAAAAGGACCCTCCATAACGGGAGAGTCCTTTGTTCCTTCATTCGGGGCTTTTGTATAAGTTTTTTCTATGGTGAACCCCCTTGTTCATTGATATCCGTATTCTCATCGAGAATCCATTATAACGTAATGATTCCGATTTAAACTCTATACTTCACCTTTTTATTTAGTATAAGCATGATCCATGGAAAAGAAGAAGTAGCTTGTATTTATTGCTTCTGATCCTTTCATCGACCGTATGGTGTCTGTATAATCAATCCAGGTAGCATGCTTCAGCTTCTGATCCAATTTCGTATTAATCTCTTTCTCAATGTCCCTCATCCGTTTCATCAACTCTCCAAAGGTCATGTTAAAATGAGAGGCTGCCTGCTGATGAGGAGCATGCTTCACAAGTAATGCCATGTATTCCTCTGAAGTCTCCGACCGGCTCGCCAATTCATCTTCAAGACCGACCACATATTGATAGATGTTCCGTTTTTCCTTTGGCAAGCCTTCAACAATATCCCTTGCGACAATTTCCATTAAGTGTTCGTTCATCATAGTCACCTCGGCATGGGTCTATACCATAACATATTCTTTCTGACAGCCACACATGCACTAATTCATGTTGTATTTTTTCAAGAAGCGTTCTGCACGGCCTCCACGATCTGAGAACTTCTGTCGCCCTGTATAAAAAGGATGCGTGTCTGAACTTACTTCCACTTTTAATAAGGGATAAGTGTTCCCGTCTTCCCACTCAATCGTTTCATTAGAACTTTTAGTAGATCCCGTTAAAAAGGAAAAACCGCTGTTCGTGTCCATAAATACCACCTGTTGATACTCTGGATGAAGTTCTTTTTTCATTCTTATTCCTCCTTATAGTTTCGTGGATTACCAGCTTGATTTCTTGACACCTGGTATTTGCCCTTTATGAGCAAACTCCCTAAAAGCAATACGGGACATTTTAAATTTGCGGAGATACCCCCTCGGTCTCCCTGTCACTTCACACCGACTGTTTAATCGTGTCGGTGAGGAATCCCTCGGCAGCTTTCTTAACGCTTCATAATCACCTTTTTCTTTTAACTCCCTGCGCAAATCTGCATATTTCTGAACAAGCTCCTGACGCTTCTTCTCTTTTACTACCTTTGATTTCTTCGCCAAAGTGATTCACTCCTTTTTCATTAATCGTAATGATTACGTTTTAAAACAACATATCGTTATTAAAACACACTCTATTTCATTTTGCAATGATATTTGCCTAAAACCTATAGAAGAGAACTCCCCGACTTACGCACTAATGAAAACATAGATAAAACCGAATGCCATTTAAGACCGGCATTCGGCTTTTATGTATTCTTATGCTGCTTTCAGTCCTTCTAAAATTAGCATAAAGTATTTAACTGTATCTCCCCTGCGGCGATTGATAATATCAATATCATCCAGAATCCTCTTAACTTCTTCAGCACCCAGACTCTGGATAAGCATTTCACTTATTTCTTCCGCTGAAAGTTCCCCAACATACGTATACTTTAATGCGGTACGGTTTCTCCTGCAAAAACTTCTTAATTCCCTTTTTAATTCAGTCAATTCCAACATCATCATCCTTACTACAGATTCAAATCCTACTATACTGGACGTATAGATTAAAAAACCCCACCAAAATGGCAGGTAAAATGATACTAATAAAACGTCCTAATTAGTATTCATTGTAATCCATTGTTTTCGGTAACCCGGCGATCATTATTTTCTTATAAAAAATAGAAGACCCGTGGTTTTGCGTCCTAATCTTTCAATTAGTTTGCCTTTTCGAAGGACTATACAAATCATTTGTTTTAATATTTAGGTAATATAGTTGTCATTATACTAGAAGAAAAAAGATAAGAAAACAGGCAGGAGAATAATATTCCATTCCATTTCCTTACATTTTAATGTAATGCAGATCAAATATATGATATCCAATAAAAGAAACCCCGCAGATGGCGGGGTTTTCTAATTAAAAGTTAATATATTGACGTGGGTTTACAGCATTTGATTTAGACGCATTCCAAGAACCTGCATGAAGTTCAAAGTGTAAATGCTGTCCGAAAGAATATCCTGTATTACCCATGTAACCGATTCTGTCACCTTTGTTCACTGCTTGTCCCTGGCTTACAGATGAAGAAGACATGTGGGCATAAACGGTTGTGAACGTTTGACCATTGATTGAGTGAGTGATGTAAACGACATTTCCATAGCTTGAGCTATACTGACTTTTGATGACATATCCATCAGCTGCTGCTGAGATCGGAACACTGCCTCTTGCCGCAATATCCGTACCATAGTGGAACCGTTTCTTACCGTTTAATACATCCCAGCCGAAGTTCGTTGTAATCGTTCCAGAAGCTGGAGATGTCCAGGCACCGGCACTTACTGGTGCACTTGGAGCTGTTTCAGCGGGTGTTGAAGAAGAACCGCCACTGCTGCTTGTTGTTGCTTGTTGTTGTGCTGCTGCACGTTCTGCCGCTTCAGCTTCCGCTTGACGCTTACGTTCGATTTCACGCTGGCGTGCAAGTTCAGCTAAACGTGCTTGTTCAGCCTGGATTTCACCTTCAAGTTGGTGTTCCATTTTAGCAAGCTCATCCGATTCTTGTTGAAGGTCTTTTTTCTCAACTTCCAAAGAAGCCTGCTGCGCTTCTAATTGCTTGAATAAATCCGCTTTTTTAGCTTTTTGACTATCAAGATCTTTTTTCAGAGACTCCAGGCTTGCTTTAGTAGATTGTAAATCTGCAAGCTTGCCTTCTACTTCTTCTTGTTTCTTTTCTAATTCTGCCTGATCACGTTTTTGTTCGTCCATGATCTTCTTATCTGCACTTACGATGGTATTAACTGCTGTTACACGGTTGATGAAGTCACCGAAGCTGTCCGCACCAAGTAGTACATCAAGATAATTTGCAGAGCCGCCTTTTTCCTGGATCGCACGGGCACGTTCTTTTAAAAGTTCGTTACGTTCTTCAATCTTTTGCTTTAGAACTTCAATCTCTTCTTTAAGTTTATTGATTTCTGCTGTTGTTTCATCAATCTCTTTTGTTTTCTCAGCAATCTTTGTTTCAGTATCTTTTAATTTTGTACTGATTTCAGCAATTTGTGATTGGATTTCTTGTTGTTTATTGATATTTTGATTAATTTGAGATTTTTTCTCATCAATCTTGCCGTTGATTTCCTCTTTTTTGGAAGAAATGCCTTCTTGTTGCTTTTGTAATTCCTCCACAGAATGGGAATGAGCGTTAGCAGTTGTCCCTAACGTTGGTAGACTTCCGATTGTTAATGCTGCTGCAATTGATAATGATACGAAATACTTCTTGTTCAAGCGGCATGCTCCTTTCAGCTTCTATCAACCTATCAAATTTTACACTTTTAAGAATTTACGTACAGACATAAAGCTTCCCCAAGCCCCGATCAGGCAACCCATTAATAGAATTAATCCGTTTACTTGATAGATAAAGGGGGTAAAATCTAATATCTGAATAAAATGATTTTGTAGTTTTGGTTTAATAAATTCATAAGCATAGTAGTAACCTGTTGTGACAAGAGCGATCGGGATAATAGAACCTAAAATTCCAAGCCATAATCCTTCTAGAATGAATGGCCAGCGTACAAACCAGTTGGTTGCACCCACGAGTTTCATTATCTCGATTTCCCTTCTTCTGGCGACAATGGTGATTTTGATTGTATTTGAGATGAGGAACATGGCGGTAAACAATAGACCGATGATTAACACTAATCCAACGTTTCGACTCATTTCCAGTACATTAAATAATCTTTCTATCTTCGCTTCACCATAAAGTGCTTCGTTCACACCTTCATACTTGCTGACTTCAGCGGCGATTTTCCCAGTATCACGGGGATCTTCCGCTTTTACGATAAATACATCGTATAATGGATTGTCCTGTTCGAATAACCTGAAATCGTCTCCTAAATCCTTTACCAGATTTTGAAGTTCTTCTTCTTTAGAAGAATATTCTACGGATTCCACTCCACTTATTTGGTTGATCTTCTTATCTATCTCTTCTACTTGAGCTTTTTCAGTACCGATCTCAAGTAGTACGCGTACTTCAACGTCTTTCTCAATATCGGTTGCAACCTTGTTCATGTTTAGCATAAGTACCATAAATACACCAACAAGTAGCAAGGTTACAGTAACGGCACTCACGGATGCGAATGTCATCCAGCCATTACGTCCGATGCTTTTGAAGCTTTCTCTTAGATGTCGACCATACGTCCTAGCTTTCATAACCGTAGTCACCTCGCTGTTCGTCACGAACAATTCGGCCATTTTCAATGGCAATTACCCGATGCTTGATGGTATTTACGATTTCCCTGTTATGAGTAGCCATGATCACTGTTGTTCCACGATTGCTGATATCTTCTAAGATGTTCATGATATCCCAGGATGTTTCCGGATCCAGGTTACCCGTAGGCTCGTCGGCAATCACAAGCTTCGGCGTATTCACGATGGATCGTGCGATCGATACACGCTGCTGCTCTCCGCCTGACAATTCATCCGGAAGCATTCTTGCTTTATGCTTTAACCCTACCAGATCCAGTACTTCCATGACTCTTTTCTTTATTTGCTTTGGATGTTCTTCTATTACCTCAAGTGCGAAGGCAATGTTCTCATAGATTGTAAGAGTTGGTAACAGCTTAAAATCCTGGAACACGACTCCAACGTTTCTTCGTAAGTATGGAACTCTACTATTTTTTAGTTTTGCGAGATTAATACCGTTTACGATGATATCACCTTTAGAAGGCTTTTCTTCGCGGTACATCATCTTGATGAAAGTAGATTTCCCGGCGCCACTTGGACCGACAACATACACAAACTCACCTTGCTTAATGTGGACGTTTAAGCCATTCGCAGCCATGACACCGTTGCTATACTGCTTATACACGTCTTTCATTTCTATCATTTTAAAATCACCTAATTTGTATTATGTAGTTACCCTCTTGGCTGTTATCGACATATGTACATGGTTGGAACACTTCGACGTCTTTACCATAATTAGACAAGAAATGACGAAAAACCTCGAATTGCTCTCCCGAAAATTATTATAACATCACTTTGTACGTTGTTAAGGAAAAAAAATATTACATTTACGTTTCAAAGATTGAAATAATGTGTATATTTTACCTTTTTTACTGTCGATAATACCTATTTACCGTTACAAACGTAGGTATTTTTATCTATGAACTGGTACTATAAGCAAGTAAGAAAGTTTGATGATAAGAAGAGGGTAAACCTTAAGATGATGCTAATCTCAGTAAGTTACTAGGTTATAATTATTTGAGGTTCAATTGTTGATTTTTTGATATATTAATTAGATGAGCTTTTGTAACATTTATTTAAAGAAGGGTTAGGAAAAGCTTGTGGATAAAACAAAAAAGAAGAATCCCCTGTTCAGGACTCTTCTTCCACACTTACTTCTTATTCGCCAACCACTCTGCCACTGCTTCTGCTTCTTCACCTTCGATGAGTCCTGCAGGCATCTGACCTTTACCATTTTGAATGACTTCCAGGATTTGATCTTTGTTTAATTCAGCACCTATTTTATTAAGGGCTGGCCCCATACCACCTTCAAGGTTTCCACCATGGCAGCTGGTGCATTTATTGTTTACGATTTTTTCAGGGTCTACTCCACCGGAGCTTGTTTCTGTACTTTCTTCGCCACCACCACCGCAGGCTGCAAGTACCAATGAAGCGCCAAAAACAATACCAAGTAGCTTTTTCTTCATTATTATCCCCCTAGGAAAACTTTTTAAGAGGTACGGGATGTATCAAGGTCCGTCCCTCTATTACTTAATTATACCAAGGTTAAACCCGTTTGAAACCTTCACCTAACACCTCTGAAGCGTCCATTGTGACGACGAAAGCAGAGGGGTCAATGGTTTTGACCAGTTGTTTCAGTTTTGTGAATTCTGTTTGATCGACCACACACATAAGGATCGGGCGCTCATCGTCCGTATAACCACCGTATGCAGATAGTTTTGTCACACCACGATCAATTTTATTCAGGATTCCTTCACGAACTTCTTCCTGTCTGTTTGTAATGATCAGTGCCATTTTTGAACGGCTGATGCCGACCTGGACTAAATCAATCGTTTTACTTGTCACATAGAGGCCGATAAGCGCATATAAACCACGTTCGATGTCAAACACGATCGCAGCAGAAAGAACAATCATTCCATCGATAAGCGCAACACACGTGCCTAAGGACAGCCCGGTGAATTTGTTTACAATCTGTGCTGCCAGGTCCGTCCCTCCTGTAGATGCTTTACCTCGAAAGACGATTCCCAATCCTAGTCCTACACCAATTCCACCAAATAAAGCACCCAGCAGGGGATCTTCCGTCCACGGCTTCCAGTCTTCTGTTAAAAATACTACCAACGGCAGGAAAACCGTACCGATGGCTGTTTTCACACCAAATTGAAGGCCTAGGAAGATTAACCCTGCAATGAACAACGGAATATTAAATGCCCATTGAACGAAGGCAGGTTTCCAATCAAACAGACCTTTCAGGATGGTCGATATCCCGCTCACCCCTCCTGAAGCCACCTCATTCGGAAGTAAGAACACATTAAACGCAAGGGCAACGATCGTTGACCCAAACACAACAAACAAATACTCTAACAACTTCTCTTTCCGTGGATTAAATGCCTGCCCACGACGTCTCTCTTTCAAACCCATCCAGTACGACTCCTTTAACCTATGTATTTATAGTATGAGTACAACCTCTTCCATTCATGCAGAGTATGCAGAGGGACGGACCTCTAATTGGTCTTGTCTTGAACCTCTCAGGATGAAAATTGTTCATAAATTTCGCTTGATATAGTTGAGAAGCATAGGTATGAACCAGGTGCAAACTTACTTCTCCACCCTTCAAACACGCTCTGTATCAACCTTTGAGAGTATAGCATGGGTACTTGGAGGTGTAAATAACACTTCAATAACGTGGTAAAGCATTAATAAGTTGGGGTGTTGTTGTGGTGAGGGACGGACCTTGATTAATGAAAGGCTTTAGATTTCAATTTGGGATTTCTGCAACAGTATTATTAGATTCCGCTTTCTGTAAAAAGTGATCATACCAGTAGTCGGCGTGTGGTGATAAAGTATATTGCACTTACACAGGTATACATATAATGGAAGAAACAAATCACTTTTTGAGGTCCGTCCCTCAAAAAAGCTGGACCCTCCAATTGAATGGAGGATCCAGCTTGAGTATGACTATTGAATTTTGGAACGAAGGTAAGCGTTGATGAATGGGTCGATGTCTCCGTCCATGACGCCTTGTACGTTTCCTGATTCTGTGTTGGTTCTGTGGTCTTTGACCATGGAGTAAGGATGGAAGACATAGGAACGGATCTGGCTTCCCCATCCGATTTCCTTTTGCTCTCCACGAATCTCGGCAAGTTCCTGTTCCTGCTCTTCGATTCGCTTTTGGTAGAGCTTCGCTTTCAGCATCTTCATGGCTGACTCTCGGTTTTTAATCTGAGAACGTTCAGATTGGCACGTTACCACGACATTCGTCGGTAAGTGAGTGATACGGACAGCCGAGTCCGTCGTATTGATATGCTGTCCACCGGCTCCACTTGCACGGTACGTATCAATTTTCAGGTCTTCCGTACGGATCTCAATTTCGATTTCCTCATTAAACTCAGGCATGACTTCACAAGACACGAAGGAAGTGTGACGACGTCCTGAAGAATCGAATGGTGAAATACGAACAAGACGGTGTACGCCTTTTTCAGCTTTTAAGTAACCGTACGCATTGTGCCCTTTAATGGCAAGGGTCACACTCTTGATTCCCGCTTCATCGCCAGGAAGATAATCAAGGGTTTCTACTTTGAAACCTCGTTTCTCACCCCAACGCGTGTACATGCGAAGCAGCATGGAACCCCAATCCTGTGACTCCGTTCCACCAGCCCCGGGATGCAGTTCAAGTATCGCATTGTTTTTATCATGTTCTTCACTTAGAAGAAGCTGTAGTTCGTAGTCATTTAATCGTTTGACCAAATCACCCAGCTCTTCTTCAAGATCATTTTGAAGTTCTTCATCGGGCTCTTCTTTGATAAGTTCAAGGGTAAGCTCAAGGTTTTCATGGGATTCAAGCAATGATTTGTACTCATTTACAAGATCCTTCAAACCGTTTCCTTCATTGATTAATCCTTGAGCTTTCTGTTGGTCATCCCAGAAGTCGGGTTGAACCATGATTTCGTCAAGCTCTTGAATTCTCGCCTCTTTGTTTTCTAAGTCAAAGAGACCCCCTGAAGTCCGCTAATGTTTTAGCTGATTTTTCTAACTCTGCTCTGATTTCTGATAGTTCCATGTGTGGTCACCTCTATAATTATTTGGGTTGTTGAATGTATTTTGTATTGATGATAGCTGGAATAGTGTGGCCCTGTATTATTAGACTGTAATGGTTGATTTCCGCTCCAGGTGCTCGCTTTCCGCGGGGCGTGAGTTGAGCCTCCTCGGGCTTTGCCCTGTGGGGTCTCAACTTCCCCGCTATTCCCGCAGGAGTCGAGCACCTTCCGCTCCAATCAACTTAAAAGTTATGCTATTACCTAACCTACATAAAAACACTATTACAAGAAAAATCCAATTATTAGTAAACTCTATCCAGGCACCCATAAAAAACGGAAAAGTACCTGGCACTTATTTTATCAAAATAAGCACCAGGTAGCATCTCTTAATTTATCCAGTTATGCCGTGGCAGTGTTTGTATTTTTTGCCGCTTCCGCATGGGCATGGTTCGTTGCGCCCTACGTCTTCTTGCTTGCGGACAGGTTGTTTCTTAGCCTTACCGCCTTCTTCTTTCGGGTTCACCGCTTGGCCTTTGGCTACTTCCTGACGTTCAAGATTGTTGCGGATTTCAGCTTTCATGACGTATTTTGCCACGTCTTCTTCGATGGCGAGTACCATGCTTTCGAACATGGCAAATCCTTCATGCTGGTATTCGCGCAGTGGGTCGGTTTGACCGTAGGCACGAAGGTGGATTCCTTGACGCAATTGATCCATGGCATCGATATGGTCGATCCATTTTGTATCAACAGCGCGAAGCAGGATGACTTTTTCAAACTCGCGCATTTGCTCCGGAGTTAGCTCTTCTTCTTTTTCATCGTAACGGTGTTTCACATCTTCATAGATCAGATCCATCATTTCTTCCGGCTCTTTTCCACGAAGATCATCAACTGTTACGTCGTTTTCAGGAAGAAGATTCGCGTTCACATAATCAACGATGCCTTGAAGGTTCCAGTTTTCCATGTCTTCTTCTGCTGTATGTGCTGCTACCTGACGTTCGATCGCTGATTTGATCATTCCCTCAACAATTTCACGAAGGTTTTCTGAGTCGATTACTTCATAACGCTGTTTATAGATGATTTCACGCTGTTGACGTAAAACATCATCGTATTGCAGAAGCTGCTTACGAGCATCGAAGTTGTTACCCTCCACTCGTTTCTGAGCAGATTCTACAGCACGGCTGACCATTTTACTTTGGATTGGCTGAGTGTCATCCATCCCAAGGCGCTCCATCATGCTCTTCATATTGTCAGATCCGAATCGGCGCATCAATTCATCTTCCATTGAAAGATAGAACTGAGTCACACCAGGATCTCCCTGACGTCCGGAACGTCCACGAAGCTGATTATCGATACGGCGTGATTCGTGGCGCTCGGTACCAATAACGGCAAGCCCGCCACTTTCGATGACGCCTTCACCAAGCTTGATATCCGTACCACGGCCGGCCATATTTGTCGCGATGGTTACGGCACCAGGCTGCCCGGCTTCTAAAATGATTTCCGCTTCACGGCCATGGTTTTTCGCATTCAATACATTGTGGCGTACGCCTTTTTTCGTCAATAGTTTAGAGATAAGCTCTGACGTTTCAACGGCAACCGTACCAACCAGCACAGGCTGTCCTTTTTCATGGCGCTCTTTGATATCCTCGACTACAGCAAGGAATTTTCCTTCTATAGAAGCATAGATCAGATCTGCACGGTCATCACGAACGATTGGCTTGTTCGTTGGGATCACGATGACATTCATATTGTAGATATTACGGAACTCTTCTTCTTCCGTTTTCGCCGTACCGGTCATACCGGAAAGCTTTTCATACATACGGAAGTAGTTCTGGAACGTAATCGTTGCCATCGTCATGCTTTCGTTCTGGATTTCAAGACCTTCTTTTGCCTCGATTGATTGGTGAAGTCCGTCACTGTAACGACGACCTTTCATCAGACGTCCTGTGAAAGAGTCAACGATGACGATTTCGCCTTCCTGAACCACATAATCCACATCACGGTGCATACTGACGTGAGCCTTTAACGCTTGATTGATATGGTGGTTAAGGGTTACGTGTGAAATATCGAACAGGTTATCAATGTGGAAAGCTCTTTCCACTTTGCTGATACCGTCTTCCGTTAATTGAACACCTTTTGTTTTTTCATCATAGGTGTAATCTTCATCTTTTTTCAGGGTACGAACAACAGCGTTTGCCTGAATGTAAAGCTGAGGCGTACGCTGAGCGTTACCGGAAATGATCAGAGGTGTACGCGCTTCATCGATCAAAATTGAGTCAACCTCATCGATTACGGCAAAATGAAGAGGGCGCTGCACCATTTGATCTTTGTACAGGACCATATTGTCACGAAGGTAGTCGAATCCGAATTCGTTATTCGTACCATACGTTATATCCGCTTTGTACGCTTCACGTTTTTCGTCTTTGGACATCGAGTTTAAGTTCAGGCCTACAGTGAGTCCCAGGAAATTGTATAGCTTGCCCATTTCCTCAGCATCACGGCTTGCCAGGTATTCGTTGACTGTGATAACGTGAACGCCTTTTCCAGTTATGGCATTCAAGTACACAGGCATAGTCGCTGTCAGCGTTTTACCTTCACCGGTTTTCATCTCGGAGATATTACCGCCATGAAGGGAGGCACCACCCATAAGCTGAACGCGGTACGGATATAATCCGAGTACGCGGCGAGCCGCTTCCCGCACGACAGCAAAAGCCTCAATCATCATATCTTCAAGGTCTTCACCTTTTTGATAGCGCTCCTTGAATCGTTCTGTTCTTTCACGGATTTCATCATCCGTCAATCGCTCCATATCGGGGCCTAATTCTTCTATTTGATCAGCCAGTTTTTCAAGCCTCTTTAATTCTCTTTTATTCGCATCGAACACTTTGTTTAATAGACCAAGCATGTATAAACGCTCCTTTATCTGTGTTTAAATGAGAGCCGAACGTCACTAGAATAACGAAAGAAAATGAAATTCAGATGAGAATCATGAAAAATCCATGTAAAAAGTCACCTATATCCGTTTCCAATCACTCTACTTAAAATTCGCTACAAAATCCAAATATCCTCCCACAAAAACACGATATATTCCCTACCAATCTTACCACTATCCTATATGGGTTACAACTCAAGGAGGGACGGACCTCTTATTCACAGTGCTTTTAATGGTTGGGTGCTTTACTATCACGCGGTATTCCTGGATTGCTCTTAAAATGCGAGGTCCGTTCTGCTTGAAATAACGTCGATTCAGGTTGAGGGACGGACCTCACCTGCTACATTAATTAGTCTAGTAATGGCGACTTTACAGCAATCCCCCATATATTTGCTGAAATCCGAGGTCCGTCCCTCAAATACAAAAAAGCCGCCTATGCAGACGACTTTTAGATGTTGTGTATGTGAATGGTCAGGCTTTAGTTGCTTTCAGTAGTTCGTTGACGGTGTCCTGGTAGCTTTCCCAGATTTGTTTGCTTCGTCTTGAGATGCTATTGGCGGAGACATCGAAGTATTCAGCCAGTTCTTTTTGGACGTGGCGGATACTGATTTCGTCGATGTTTTTCGCCATGTCCACCAGTGCTCCCGAGTAGATTTTCGGATTGCGGATTGTTGGGCGCTCTGTGTAGAAGTATTTTTCCAATACGGCTACCAGCAGCTCACTTTCTTTTTTGTCTTCCCCTTTTTCAGTCAGGAAGCTTTGAAGGGATGTGATCGCTTCAACGTATTCCGGCGTTTTCCAGATTTCTACTCCTTCGATTGCTTCTTCGGAATTCTCATCCGAATCCTTTGAAGTATCTGTTTCATCCGTGGCTATAGTGGCTGCTGCTTTTCCGGCCTTTTTCTTTTCAGCACTATAAAGGACGAATCCGACATCGGCTATTTCCAAGTACTGCCCTGATAAGTAGTCATGAAGATTTCCAAACTCACCTTGTTCAAATCGGATCTTCACCAGTTCCATCGCTGCTTTCTCTATCGCAGGATAAATGAAGTACTGGGCGAATGGAAGATACTTCTCCCCATTCGGCAACAATAGCCCCAAGAAGAAACTATTCTCCTCTAGCTTACCGAACTTTTCCGTTACAACCAGCACATCACCGGTGATGGCTTCTTCCACACGTAACGTATTGTCATCCAGCTTCTCTACGGTACCGGCCGTCACACGCACGTTCTTCCACGACTCCAGTACTTCAGCAGTCTGAGGACGAGTCACCGTGCTCAACTGCTTATCAACAAAACGTTCGATCAAACGAACACCGTCAGCATCCTTTTGAGTCGCTCCGTACCAGCTGACAAATGCCATTTCATAAATATCCGGATCCGCTTGCATCAGATCCATTTTCGCTAAGTAGTGATGATAGGATTCCTCCATCTCGGCAGACTGCGCCGTAGCGATGAAGTCATAGAGCTGCGCCTGAAGCACATCAAGCTCCTGACTCACCAATGTATCTATATTCACAACATTTTCTTTTTCACAGCATTTCTTATATTTTTTCCCACTGCCGCATGGGCATGGTTCGTTTCTTCCGACTGTACTCATGTTTGTATTTACCTCCAACTTCTTGAGTCCCGTACACAAATGTTCATTATATAACATTTCTGGCGTTCCTTAAACTGTTTTAGAACAAGAAAAAAGAACCAATCGCTTTGGGATTGGTTCTCTCGGGATCTATCGTCCTTGTTTTTTCATATAATCCAGCACGTCCAGATCAATATAGTTCTCATCCTGCTCCCGCATTTCAAAGTTTTCTGTATGGAGATAGTCTTTCAAGCTCTGATAAAGGGACTGTCTTTCTTTTGCATAACCAAGACGTGTAAGTTCCCGCTCCACATCATCATGGATTTCACCTTCCAGCAATACGACTCTACCTGGCTCTGACTCTTTAAAATAGAGCTGATGCATCAAATAGATTCGTTTCAATTCCTTAATGGGAGACGCGTGATCATCCACCCTGAGATCGATGTACCGATCATTGAAGCCACCATATCCGCCGCTTTCTTTCACTACTAAAAGCGCAGCAGACTGCATGCCCCGTGAATCGCCACCAGCGTCCTGCCCGGCATCGAGTGCATGGAGTAATCGTTCAGCAAGAGATCCGGTTGTCGACTCGAATGTATCTGCCATCGCCTTTACGGTATTCCCATCTACTAAAATATTCCCTTGAACTGTGAAGTGCTTTCCAGTTTGTCCACCAGCCCAGTCATAGCATCCTTCCCCTGTAAAAGTGGCAGCATTTCCACCAGCATCAATCAATCCCACCTGTCGTAATGGACGCTCGGGATCATCCTTTGTTATGATATCCAGCGCTTCCTCTGCCGTCTTCCCTTCTTCCATTAATTGAAGTGCATGGGGCCCGTAGGAAGTATTAGCGTAAGACTGAGTCGCCACGGCTCCCACTCCCGCTTTCGCAAAAGGTACGACAGAACCAACACATAGGAACTTGGATTGTACCGCAATCCCCCACTCTTTCTCTTCCGGGTCATAGCCTACAATGGAATACGTCATGATGAAGCCCTCCTTTAAATTAAAGCGTCAGGATTTAATCCTTTTAGCTCTTCTACTACAAATAACCCATCTTTTCGAATTAAAACATCATTGAAGTAAATTTCTCCTCCGCCATATTCCGGACGCTGAATACAGACCATATCCCAATGTACATTCGAACGGTTTCCATTATCCGCCCCTTCATAAGCCTGTCCCGGTGTAAAATGGAAGCTTCCGTTTATTTTTTCGTCAAATAAGATGTCGAGCATCGGCTCATTGATCTTCGGATTCACACCAAGGGCAAACTCCCCAATGAAACGGGCACCTTCATCTGTATCCAGAATATCGTTCAGTTCCTTCGTTTTATCTGCCGTTGCGTTCACGATCTTACCGTTTTCAAACGTCAAAGAAACATTGTCAAAAGAAAATCCGCGGTACAGTGTCGGCGTATTATATGTAATCGTCCCATTTACACTATCCTTCACGGGGGCTGTATACACTTCCCCGTCCGGAATATTCCGCTCTCCAAAGCACATCACAGACGGAATATCCTTGATGGAAAACGTAAGGTCCGTCCCTTCGCCGGTAATCCGGACTTTATCGGTTTTATCCATCAGCTCTTTAAGAGGCTTCTGGGCTTCTTCCATCTGCTTGTAGTCCACCGTACAGACTTCCAGAAGATAATCGAAGAACGTGTCATAACTCATCTTCGCTTTCTGGGCGAGTGACGGGTTGGGATAGTTTAATAGAGCCCATTTCTTATTTTGAATAAGGTAATCATTGGATTCTTTCATATGAGGCATGAGGAGCTGCCACTGTTCAGCCGGTACTTCACTCATCTCTGCATCATTTGCTTCGCTTGAAATATTGAGAAACGCGTCGATATCCTGATACTTTTCCATATTCCATTTATTTTGCAGTATCATCTGTTCCTGTTTCGCATGAGTGGCCATGATACGCACTAACTCCTGATCGCCGAGCTCATAATAAGGAATCACTCCCATCTCATACGCTTTCTGAAGAACCTCCTTTACAAGCGGTTTTGTCGAATACTCTCCCATAATAAAAAGCTTCTCCCCTTCTACTAATTTCAAGGAATGGGTAAGTAGTACCTCTGCCAACCTCTCTAATCTCGGATCTCTCACTTGGAATCCCCCTAAATTTTGTCTACCTTCAAACTTCGACAAAATAATGGAAAAAACCTCCTTTAGAAATGAAAAATCCTGCGGTCGCAGTGACCGCAGGATGTAAGGGTATTAGTTTGTTTCGATCAAGCCATACTTTCCGTCACGACGCTTGTACACAATATTCGTTGCGTTAGTCTCTGCGTCCGTGAATATGAAGAATGTATGACCCAGCATGTTCATTTGAAGGATCGCTTCTTCGCTGTCCATCGGTTTAAGATTGAACTGCTTCGTTCTTACTACTTCCGTATCGTCCTCTTCCTCCAGTTCAACCGCAGCTGCACCATTTGGAGAAACGTGATTCAGATCTTCCTGAGCCGCGAAAAACTCCTTCGGGCTGCCCTTCTCACGCATCTTACGGTTCACTCTTGTTTTATGTTTGCGAATTTGACGCTCCAATTTATCTACAATCAGATCAATGGCCGCATACATATCCGTGTTGCGTTCCTCTGCACGTAACACTAATTGCGGCATTGGAATAGTCACTTCAGTTTTCGTATTTTTATCAGGATACACTTTTAAATTAACATGTACATTTGCATCAGGAGTTTCATTAAAGTAACGGTCTAACTTGCCAATCTTCTTCTCCACGTGTTCGCGAATCGCTGGAGTTACCTCAATGTTCTCGCCTCGAATGTTGTAGTTCAACATGTAAACTCCTCCTTTTAAAAATAAAGCTATGTTTATATATTCTCCATTCCCTTTATGAATCCTCCTTAAACTTTCTAAATTTTTTGTCAACTTTTCGTAAAGTTTGTTATATGGTGTCGAGAGTGTTGATGGGTGTGGGATTGGAGAATGAAAGAGTGAGGTGATGGATGCGAGTTTCTAGATTCACCTTTGACTCTTTATATTATTATTTTCTCATTTTTTGAGGGGTTTAAACGGTGGGAGTTTGGAGGTTTTGTGAATGGTTTGGGGCGGTTTTGTGAAGGTGTGAGTTGACACTTTGGTGTGTTTGATTTTTTTGTACCTGGTACAAATGCTGCAGATTGTACCAGGTACAATCAAGGTTCGTTGTACCAGGTACATATACTTCCTAATGTACCTGGTACAAAATGAAATCAACCGTTATATCAGTTGGCTCCAATCCTTTATATTATATTTTGTTTCTACATAAAATTTATATTTCTCATATGGATGATCACCAAGATTTGAAAGAATCTTTTGTGTATCAACAATGGATTTATCACCTGCAGTAATAAAACTCTTATAGCTGCTCCAATGATAGTCTTCAGGTTGTTTAGAGTACTTGGATTTCACCGGGTTCAAATGAATGTAACTACTTGTATCAATAAGCTGCTTAGAGTTATTAATTAACTTGGCATAATACCGGTCCTGAAACACATGACCAACATAATTGTATTTCCGGTTAAAATACCTTGCATAGATCGAATGGATGTAATGAATAATGTCGGAAGGAGAGTTATCGAGTGTCCCAATAATAAGATGAACATGATTGGGCATGAGGCAATAGGAGTGGAGAATGAACGGGTTTTTTTCTTTTGCTCTTTGCACTAATCCTAAATAATGATTAAAATCTTTTCTATCTCGAAAAAGATTGTTCTTTCTGTTACCTCGTGCAGTTATGTGATAAATAGCTCCAGGATACCAAACTCTATGGTTTCTTGTCATAGACTCTTCCTTTCTCTAATAAAGGTACAACAATTCCTATTCGACATAATTCGAAATTCCCCTGCCTAATAGGGTGTGGTTGGAAGGAGTAATTTATTTTGCACCTGGTACAGTTGCACGTTTTTGTACCAGGTACAAATGATGTCGATTTTACCTGGTACAAAAACAGATCCACTAAACATCCACATCCCTCCGCCCAAAAAACCACCCGGCCAATCCACCAAACCCAATCAAATACACCACAATCACCCCAACAGAAAACAAAAACGTCATCCCTTCAAACGGCGGAGTTCCGAAGAAATACTGCTGCAAATCGGTATTCGCAAACAATAAATACCTCCCCCATTCCATTCCCCGCTCATTCATGACAATCATTAACGTTCCTGCGGAAAACGTCAGAAAGAGAGTCGTTCCAATGGCAAAGGAACTGCTTCTCGTCAGCACAGACAAAGTGAAAGCCACAGAACAGATGACAATCAGTTCAAGGAATCTCAGGACATAAGCACCGGCTACCAGGAAAAAGTTTACGTTGAATTCAAAGAAGCTATCGTAGAACCAAAGAATACCCAGTATGGCAGAAAATAAGAAATGGGCAGACGTAAGAATGGTTGCTATGACGACAACGGCTAAGTATTTGGAGAGCAGTATTTTCACACGGTTAACCGGACGAATGAGCAGTAGCTTGATGGTACCTGACGAAAACTCATTGGATACGATGTCACCTGCTATGATGAGGCAGAAGACTTGTAAAACAATGATAAGGTTTGAGCTGATTCGCATATACTCCCAGAAGGAAAATTGGATTCCTTCGAATAGCATGTAGACGAATAGGGATGCGATGGAATTGATGAATACGATGACCCCGAGGGAGACCCACATGCTGGGACGGGATAGTTGTTTTAAGAGTTCATTGGTGACTAAGTTGATCATGTGTCTTCATCCGTTTCGTACTTGATTTGCCAGTTTCTTGGGAGCCACTCTCAAATAGCCTTCGTGAATCAAGGCTTCAATTGCTTGCCAGCCTACTTCCTCTGTCTCTACTAACACCCATCCATGTCTTCCGATGTAGGGTGCTTTTGTGTAGCCTGGCTGCTCGAGTAAGATTTCTTGAGTGGTGGGGAGCGTTTTAATTGATAGGGAGAGATTGTTCTCCTCTCCTATGATCACAAATGGCTTGTCCTTCACCCGGAAAGAAGTGTGTCCAAAGCCGTCTATATGTTCATGAACTTCAGGGTAGATGACGCAAAGACTTCTGATTTCTTCTACCAGACTATTTTTCATCAAGTCTTCCTCCAGCATTTTTTCTATTATTATAGCATGAGAGTATTTGGAAAAAGAAAAAAGCCTCGAAAATTCGAGACTTAATGTGTTAGATAAGGTTTTAGTTCTTTTTCAATCGACGTTTTCCATATAGAAAAAGCTGGTGACACTTCTTCCTGCACGATACTTTGTTTGACTGCGTTATTGTCTAACTGTCCGTCCAGTTTCCACGCCTGATCTGTCACAGTATCAAATCCGGATAGAGCTTTCTGAATGCCTTCCCGCCCATCAAACATTTCTTTCAACAAGAGATTGCTTTCTGAAATCTGACCGATCGCCATGAAGACATCCGAAAGAACCCGGTCCCCTTCTGTTTTGCTAAAATCTGTGAAGCTTGCTACCACATAGTTCAGTGCTTCTTCGATTGTGTCGACCATCCCGACGTATTGGCTGACCAATTCGTACTGTTTTTCGTCTAGTTTCGTTGTCAAAGAATCACCTATTTCTTTTTATCGTAGAACATTCCATCATATTGCAGGGATTCATATGGATTTGAATACTTTTGAACGGAAGTTTTTTTCTTCGTTAACCCATTCATATCTCTCTTGATTTCCAAACGCAGTTGCGTCAACTGCCGATCAATCTGCTGGTTCCAGGTAATCATCTGCTTGCCGAGGTCCTGCTCATCCTGAGTATAAGGCGGCTTGACGGTCCCAAGTACACTCTGTCTTTTTTCTAAAAGAGCTTCCACTTCCTCAATCGTAGCTTCCCTGTTTTCATCATTCACCTGTTCCAATGCTTCTTTCAATTGCTTCGTGATCGTATAGCACAAAAGGACCGAGCTCATTACGCCTGTCCACCTTGTCCGGCATGCTGCTTCTGGCGGTTCAGTTGAATGACTTGTTTCCATGTATCACGGAAATCAGTGATGAGACCCTCTACTTCTTCTAAAATTGCCACATCATTCTTGATATTGGCTTCTGTTAAGCGACGGTTGATGTAGTCGTAGAGGGACATGAGATTTTGTGATACTTCAAGATCCGTGTTCAACGTCACCATCAGCTCATTTACGATGGCTTGGGTCTTTTGGATATTGGTATTTTTCAGCTCGATATTCTTCTCTTCAATCGCCTTTTTCGCAATATGAATAAATTTCAGGCTTCCGTTATAGAGCATAAGGGTGAGTTCACCTGGTGATGCGGTGTTGACAGAGTTGTTCTGGTATGCTGCATACGGGTTGTTGATGGCCATAGTGACACTCCTTTATTTATGATTAGCCGCCGAATTGGTTCATGAGGAACATGGATTGTTGGTTGGAACGCTGAATGGCTTTTTCCATGGCGGTGAATTGACGCCAGTAGCGGTCTTCGACTTGAATCAGCCGATCCTCGAATCGGTCCATTTGGCTGTCCATATTATTTAGTAAACGGCCAAGGGTAAATGTATTATTGGTGCTCGAAGCTTTTCCTGCTTTTTGCTCAATGCTGTCCATTGTATCTTTTAACGTATCACGTAAACGACGGGCTATTCCCTGTTCATTTGACGTCGCACCATCTTTAGCAAAAATCTCATAGATTGCATTCGGGTCTTTTGAGATCGCTTCTTTCAGCTTGCTTTCATCAATAATCAGCTTTCCACGATCAAGGTAGTTACTTGATGTTTTGATTCCGATTTGAGCTAATTGGTCAACGCCTGATGTTCCACCTGAGATTGGTGTGTACATGTCTGTCCTCATTTTATTTAAACCTGAAGTTAAGACAGAATCATTGCGCAGTGTACCACTGCGTGACTTTTCTTCCCAAAGTTCTATTTCCTTTTCTTCCATTGACTCTTTTTGCTCAGCAGTCAGTGGTTGGAAGTCACGGTATTTCTTTTCATTTACTTCACCGTTTACTTTTTCGATGAGTTTGTTATATTCACCGACGAATTTGACGATTTTTTCCAGTATTTTGTCGGTGTCGGGTTGTGAAGCAAAAGTTACATTTGTATTGGATGCGTTCTTCAGGGTCAGTTCAAAACCGTTGATGGTAAACGTGTTAGACGACCGTTCAGTTGCCATTCCGTTGTATGTAAATTTGGCATTTTCACCAATGGAACCCCGATTATTAGCGATGGCAGCATCATTATCCGCATCCAATTTCAGGTGAGTGGTAAATAGATCACCCTGCAACTCAATCTCAGGACCATCGGCATTACTTCCTGTATTTTTACTCATCACTGACATTTGCTTGGTATGCTGGTCATAAAACATCGTTACACCTGTTTGCGCATTGATCTTGGATATTAAACTGTCCAGTGTTTCATCTTCAGCATTAAATTTAATTTCAGTAAAATCAGCAGCCATCGTTCCGTCTGCTTTGATTGCCTTTACTTTAATACTTTGCTCACCAGTCATTCCGAATGATTCACTCAATTTTTTCTTAGAATCAAATGCTCCACCATCAGACTGAGTAATGCTTGAACTGTACATAGTAGCAGTAGTAGCCAGCTTCTCAACTTTTAATGTTCCGGTAAAATCGGTAGTTGAGTTGATGTTTTTAATCGAAACTTCATTTGGATTTGAAACCGTAACTGACTTCTGCGTATACGTCCCCTGCTTCATCACCCCGTCAAAAATAAGATTACTAAAATCAAACATCATCTTATTCATATCCCGGTAATCATCACGCTGCCACTCGAGGTACTGTTTCTTCTGTTCCAATTTATCTAAAGGGATTCTCTCCGCCTTCATTAAGTCCTTTATAATTTGATCCGTGTCCATACCACTGGCAAGGCCACCAATTCGCATATCAGCCATATGTATCTCCTTCCATTAAACCTTCTTATCGACCAATAATCCAACAAATTCTGTCATCGCGGCATGCATATCGAGCATTTTCTTTGCTGGTATTTCCTTCACTATCTCTTGCGTACGATCATCAACAATGGTCACATAGTATTCTTTCAATTTATCATGAAATTCAAATTTGAGGTGTGTATTCGAAGTGGACATAAACTCATTCATCCCATGAACGACATCTTCCATCTTCTCTCTAGTGACAGGTTCTTTCGTTGTAGTTTCTTCATGGTGTCGTTCCTGCGCTTGAATTTGTTTCACTACTTCGCTTGTTTGGTTCTCTAATCTAGTAAATGATTGTACTCCTGAAACTCTGCCTGTCACTTTATCAATCATCTTTTGATCCTCCTGAGGGTTATATGGGTTATATCGGAGTTTTTTTGGGGAAGTTTAGGTTAGATTAGCAGAAATAAGTGGGATTTAGAGTTATATCAGTTATATAGAGGGTATAATTAAAAAGAACAAGCGTTCTCTGCTGAAAGGTGGGAGTAAATGTTGGCGTGTGCAGAATTCTTATCTATGGTTTGTGGAAAATTGCTAGGTGATGGATGCATTGTAAAACAAGAAGGAAGAAAACCTCGTTTCCAATTCATACATTCAATCAAAGACAAAGAATGGTGTTCTTACTGTTACTCTAAGCTTAAAGACTACCTACCCTTAACAGGTCCACATTATAAAAGAATTGAAGATAACCGTGTTAAGGAAGGTTATACAGAATCATATTACGTACAATCGCGCACTCATGAACACATAACCACCTTAAGATCAATCTGGTACAAGAATGGAAAGAAAGTTATACCTTTTGAGTTCTTAATGAAACATCTGACTCCTCTCGCACTTTCATGATGGTATCAAGATGACGGCCATCTCAAGAAAGACTCTACTATTCCTCGAAAAATCATACTTTCGACTGACAGTTTTACACCTACTGAGAATAATCAATTATGCCATTTATTGAAAGGTAAATACTCATTACTCTTTTCAATAGACAAACAAAATCGGATCATTCTCTATGATCAGTTTCAGATTCATTACTTTCTCTATTTAATCAGTCCTTACCTCCACCCATGCATGTACAGAAAGTCTATTACCTCTTGTGAAATATATAATCGGATTTCAAATTCGAAGCGAACTACCATTTATTTACCGGACCACATAAATTTAATTTCTCCTACAAGAGAGATTAATGAAAAGCTATCAATGCTTCCAGATATTTTTACGCCCATTAAAGGTAGTGACTTTTATACTAATGAGTTACTAACATTTATCAAGTCTACTAAAACATCTGTTACCAAGAAACCCTATCAAATTGTCGTTTCTGAAGAAAACCTTCAGAACCTTTCTATATTAAATAAAATGACCGGATTAAATGCTAGTATTTTGGCTCAAATATGCTTTATGGAGGTACAACCTATATTCTCAAAGTAAAAAGAGACCCTAGTGATACTAGAGTCTCTAATAAAGAAGTCAATATTAACGAAGAAGTTGTAAAACTCCTTGAGGCTGCTGGTTGGCTTGCGCTAGCATAGCTTGAGCAGCTTGAGAAAGAATAGAATTCTTCGTTTGGTTCATCATTTCTTTCGCCATCGTGCGAACATTTACTTTCATAAATGACCAGACTATATCTTCACCCTCTATTAATAGTAGGGGTTGGGCACTTCGGATTCACAATGCTGATGACCATTGCTTCACCTACGGATTTCATCATCATAGCTCTCGCCTTAGATGGTCTATCCTAGTCGTTGAACCTTCTCCACTCTTTCAAGTCAGGAGCTTGGCTGCTGATTGCCCAATCTCTTCTTTTGTTATAGCCATCACGCTTGTCGTTTCCAACTACGTTGTGGCAAGAAAAGCTCTCAGGGGTTTCCAGCAATTCACCCAATAATTATCTCTAACCGTTACCAGCCAGGACGACTGTGCTTGTCACTGCCTAGGCAGCTAAAGCATAATCTACGTCACGGACACGAGATTCCGCAGCAGTTAGGTTTTCAGAAGACG
Source organism: Rossellomorea sp. ABR4_004 (assembly GCF_056159585.1). Taxonomy (NCBI): domain Bacteria; kingdom Bacillati; phylum Bacillota; class Bacilli; order Caryophanales; family Bacillaceae; genus Rossellomorea; species Rossellomorea sp. ABR4_004. The sequence continues at coordinate 1,805,449 of NZ_JBSWVM010000001.1, forward strand.
TGTTCAAATTATTGATTGTATGATCTAAACGGTTTTGGATGGCTCCAAGATTTGAACGTTGCACTGATACATCGTTAATTGCTGTCTCAATTTTAGTTAAAGTAGCTTGTGCATTATCATAAGTATCTACTTTAAGATCTGTTTTTGTTACTGATAAACCCACATCCGACATATCAGAAATATTGAAGCCCAATTTTTGATTTTCATTAGCTCCAATTTGAAGATTTACATCAGCTTGTGCACCAGTAGCAATTGTTGCACTAGCTAAATCAGCTACAGTAGCACCATTAGTTTCTAATGAGAAGCCCATCTTGTCAAAGTTTAATGTACCTGTATAAGTAGCAGCTCCAGCATCGATTACTTGTGCATTTCCATTACCATCAGTTGCAGTTATTTCAGTTCCTGTTACTGTAAGCGTTATATCGGAATTAGCCTTCATTCCTTGAATATTAACACCCGCTACCCCACCAACAGTATTAACATCTGTGTTGACAGCATCTAATTTAACTCCAAATGATCCATCTAATAAGTTCTTTTTATTAAACTGTGTAGTGTCAGCAATCCTTTTTATTTCTTCACTAAGTTGGTCTAATTCTGTTTTAATTGCTTCACGGTCTACACCTTCATTTGTATCATTTGAGCCCTGAACAGTTAATTCTCTCATTCTTTGTAGAATATCATGAGTTTCATTTAAAGCACCTTCAGCAGTTTGGATTAAAGAAATTCCATCTTGAGCATTTTTAGCACCCATCTCTAACCCTCGGATTTGCCCACGCATTTTTTCAGAAATAGCTAGACCTGCCGCATCATCTCCAGCACGATTGATACGCATACCGGAAGATAATTTCTCCATAGATTTTGATTGAGCTGTAGACGCAGTATTTAACTGACGATATGTGTTAAGCGCCGCAATATTATGATTAATTCTCATAACAATAATTTCCTCCTTGAAAGTAAGCCCACATCCATGTGAACTATCTAATTTTTAGTTTACAACAAGTCACAAAGGTCGGCCGCCCTTCTCCTCATTGCTTACAATACTATTATCGGTCGTTTCGACTGCTGTTTAATAGTTTCCTAAAAATAATTAATCATTTTTTGGCAAAAGGTTAAACAGATTGTCGATTCCTTTCGAAGCTTCGGTGTTTTCTTCCTGGATAGAGAAGTAGACTTCTTTCCTATGGATATCTACATTCTTTGGTGCGTTGATCCCGAGTTTCACTTGATCACCTTTAACAGAAATGACCGTTAACTCAATGTCATCCCCAATCTGAATACTTTCTCCCGTCTTCCTTGTCAGTACTAACATCCCCTCATCCCTTCTTTCCTGCAGGCTGAGCAAAGATCAGGTGCTTGGTTTGATAGTCTGTGTTGTTTAAGATAACTTGTTTTCCTTTACGATTTGCGCGATTAAGAATAATCGGTGCCTGCAAATTCGCGGTAGATTCATTTAGCACTTCACGTACGGTAAGAATAGAAAGCACCTGTACTTCTTTTTCAGAAGGATTATCTAGTAACTCCACACTCGCCTTATCCAGTTCAATATCATACTCTTTAAAAAACACAAACGGATCTGTCACGACAAACCCAAGCTCAGGAGTCTGTACCGATTGCAATATATGAAACCACTCATTTTCCGGAAGTGGCAACAGTACAAACTGTTTCTCTTCTGCAAATCCCGGGATCCCTTGTTCAAATGTCAGAACATCTTCCGACTCCACTTCGATTTTTCCATGATATTTCGTATCGATTTTCATCCGCTTCATCCCTTCATCCTATATTTCTTGTTCGTAGTTAATCCCGACGTGCTTCAAATTAGCAAAATCAATTTGTAAGTCTGCATACCGCTTCAAACTGACATCCACTTGGGCAGGTGTATACTGTATATTAGGCTTTTGTGGACGAGAGTTATTCACGACTTTTTGAGGTCCAATGCTCACCTTCACACTTCCAGGGTCATAGCTGATTTTGACGCTCCCTGCAGATGGAATCCATCCGATATTGAATTCATACATCGGATCCTCACTATTCCTTTTAGCCTGGGCGGCAATCGCACCCCCACCATTCTCGATCATCATCAGTTCATCCCCGTCCTGGGCGACACGGGCAAGTCCCGCCAGCCAGTCTTCATATCCTTGTTGGGAATATTCTTCTATCCTGCGGCGCACTGATTTCAAGTCCATATCAGCTCGTGCCTCAGTTTGGTCGATGGTCAGTTTGGATGGCTTCCGTTCAATTTCCATCTTTGCCTGCGGCTGTTGGATATCCAATTCTGCCGGTGGCTGCTCAATGTCCATACGGCCTGGAGTGGTCCGGATGCTCAGGGCAGCTGATGTGGACTGCAATCTTATTTGTGGAACGTTCACACATAGTCACCTCCATATAAAAGGGGACTAGACCCTAAGGTGACAAAACACCTTAAAGGGTCAGTCCCCTTGCTTTTATCGTAGAAAATCCATTAGTGTCGGCTGAATGATTCTAGCTCCAACGCTGAGGGCCGCTCTATGGACACTTTCCTGCGTTTTCAAATCCGTGATGACCCGTTCAATGTCAGCATCTTCGTTGTCAGAAAGAATTCGGCTTGCTGTTACTTCCTGTTGACCCAGTCGGTCGTCTACCATTTCGAGACGATTATAACGGGCACCGAGTTCGGAACGTTCTGCTGATAACGTGTTCATGACATTATCCAGATTCTCAAGCTCTGTATCAAGGGCCGCGTCATCTCCCGACTCCAATGCTTTTTGAATATTGTGCACTGTGTCGAACAGTTCCTGATTAAAGACCTTATTAGGATTAACATTGGCTTTTAAAGAAACACCTTGTGAAACCTCTACAGGATAAGCATCGATCGCACTGCTGCCTAAATTGTCAGCGACCTGTGGAGCACTTCCGTCTGCGGGATTCCCATCCTTGATCGGAGAATTCCCAACATCGGTTCCATGAAAAATATATCTACCTGCCACTTTCGTTTCAGCGACACTAACCAAATCCTGTTTAATCTGTTCAATCTCAACAGCTACGGCTTTCCGGTCTTCCGGACTTAACGTTCCATTTTTCCCCTGAAGCGTCAATTCACGAACACGCTGCAACCCCTGATTCGCCTGTTCAATACCAGACTCAGAGTTCTCCATCCATAAATAAAGCTCGGATAGATTCCGCTTATACTGCTCAATCCCGGTCAAATTCGAACGATAAAACATCCCCTTCATCGCAACAACCGGATCATCCGATGGCTTTGTAATCTTCTTTCCGGTCGCCAACTGATCCTGCAGCTGTCCCATTCGTCCATAGGAGGAGCTGAGATTCCTCATCGAGTTTGCAGTCAGCATACTTTGAGTAACACGCATTTCATTTCACCCACCTATCTTCCAACGGTACCCATGCCGTTGATGATTTTGTCGAGCATTTCGTCCTGTAGTGTGATCATTCTGGCAGAAGCGTTATAGGCATGCTGGAATTTGATCATGTCGGTCATTTCTTCGTCAAGGGACACACCGCTGACGGACATGCGGCGTTCGTCCACTGCTCCTCTTAATACGTTGGAGTTGGTTGCGAGTCGGACGGATTCTTGTGATTCAACGGCCATTTTTCCGATCACGGATTCAAAGTGCCCTTGGAATGAGGCTTCTTTTTCACCATAAGGCAGTTTAGTCGTTGTGATGATGTCGGCAAGTGCCAAAACGTTTGATGCGTCACCAAGTGTGGGATTATCTGCACCCGCTGTCGCGATGTTATCGAGGTTGTTCATTTCACCTGACACCTGCATTCTTTGAGCGAAGCCTGCTTTAGGCACACCGTTCAATTCTGCTGCAGCATTCTTTGCATCCTGGAAGAACCTCGGTGTATCCGGAGTATCGTTGTCAGGATCAAAGTTTGGATCGTTCATTTGTTCAGGTGTGAAGCCTTTTTGATGTTGTTCATTGAATGCTTTGGCGAATTCATACGCCATGCTGTCCAGTTCATCGAGCATGCTGATGTAGGAGCCTTCTGCTTCACCGTCTTTATTTTTGAAGCCGTATGTATCGATAAGGGCTCTCAGTTTCCCTTCGCCTTGTGATAAGAAGTCTTTGACGTCGAGTGTCTGGTTTCCAATCGTTACGGTGTCCACTGTATTTTGAGGACCATCATAGGTAAGCTTTAATTCATTGACTCCACCTTGTCCGACCAGGTTGACGGCCAGGTTTCCGTCTTTTCCGACCAATGTGACCGTGACCGCACCTTCTGCGATAGGTGAAGACGCACCTCCATTGGACTGGTAGCTCGTTTGGATGGAAACATGCTGTGAAAGTTCATCGATCAATCGGTCTCGTTCATCGTATAGATCATTCGGGAGATAGCCATGTGGTTCAACATCGGCTATTTGCTTATTGATGTTATCGATTTGTCTCGACAGGGAATTGATTTGCTTTTCACTGACAGACAGTTCATTTTTCAAATCGCCTCTGACACTTGTTAAGGATGACGATAAGTAGTTGAATGTTTCAGCAACGGCTTTTCCTCTTTCGACAACGACTGACCGTGCACCTGAGTTGGACGGGTTAACCGCTAAATCCTGAAGGGACTGCCAGAACATATCCATCGTTTTCGACAAACCTGAATCCGATGGTTCGTTCATGACTTCTTCCATCTTTTTCATGGCTTCCATTTTTGTTTCCCAGTAGCCAAGCTTTTGGTTTTCACCTCTATACTGCATGTCCAAGAAAGAATCACGCACGCGTTGAATCGAACCGGCATCGACTCCGGTTCCGATTTGGCCTGGGATTTGCGGACGGTTCATGGAGGGGGCAGGATAAGGTGTCGTCTGTTCAAAATTGACTCGTTGACGGGTATATCCAGGGGTATTGGCGTTGGAGATATTGTGACCAGTTGTATAAAGGGCGCCCTGCTGGGTGTACATGCCTCGTTTTGCCGTTTCCAGGCCCATAAAAGTGGATCGCATGGTGTTGCCTCCGTTTCAATTAGTAAGTGCTATGCTTTCGAATCAAACATGGATCGTCCAGTCGGTGATTTCTTTTCACCGTTTGGCCGTGAATAGGTTGATTGATCCGGCTGCGGTTGCGTCATGGATAGATTCATATTCACGAATTGAAGAGATTGATAGACAAGCTTTTGATTCAGCTCATTTCGGACTTTCAACTCTTCTATGAGGTCGATCAGTTTTCGCTGCCAATAGGCTAGGGTTTCTTGTTCTTGGGGTGAACTGTGCTCGATGCACTGAGATATTGTTGGTGCCTCGTTGAAAGGCACTCCCCGTGATTGAAGATAGTGACTGGATTCCCGCTGCCGCTCAGCTTCCACCGTATTGATGGCAGCCAAGTGCTTTTGTTCACCCTTCAATACACGATCGAGTTTACTCATATCACCTTTTTTGATGACGTCCGTTTTATCCATTGAAAGATCGAACAAACTTTTATGCAGCTTATATAGTTTTTCAAGAGTTGTCGTTAGATTGGTTGCTGACATGTTTGTTCGCTCCCTTTTTTATTGTCCGTTATAGAAATTCTTCAATCCTTTAGCGATGGCTCTCGGGTCGATGGTATAGTTCCCGCTCTCAACTTGATCTTTTAAAGCTTCCACTCTTGCCTGGCGCTCTTTGCCGAGTTTGGAAACCTCCTGCATTTCTTTTGCAGCAGAAGAAATTTCAATTTTGTCCGATGCGTTCTTTTCCGATTTGCCGACCTGGTCCATCTTGTTAAGATTGCGTTTATAAGGATTGATGTTCTGATTTCCGATATTATTAATCTTCATCATTTTCTCCTCACTTTCATCACGTCCATTGTTTCTACCTAGTATATCGGATAAAACCGCGGTTTGTTTAGTTTTAAAGTCTGGTTAGTTTTTCCTGATTTATGTGCTAACCTTCTAGTGCTTATCTCTCATAGTGTAATACGTTCTCTGACCGGATTCCTTTGATTTATTCTTCCATTCCTGCTCGGTTTCGAACTTTTTCAAATCACTAGCAAGTTCAGATGAACAATCACTACAAATCCTACCCGTCCCTATAATCTTCCCGCATTTATCACAAGGATAACCCATATTCGGGAATTGTCGCGTCTGGATACGGCCTTTTTTCACCCATTTATATAGAAGTTCCTCATCTACGCCCGTCACTTCAATCACACGATCCATAGTGGCAGCACGGTTATCCCTCTTTTTTAAAAATTGATAGACAGTCTCGTACATCGTTTCTTCTTCTTTATAGCATTTATCGCATACATCACGGAATTTATTTTTCATAAAAATCGCGTTGCAGCGTGGACAATTGATGATTTCTGACATAATTGTTTCCTCCCGATAAAACTTCTCTTATCCGTTATATCGGCAGAAAAGGAGTTTGCTTTAACCCCTGGCAAGAGTTAAGGAAGATACCTTTTCAGCCCCTGCATCTTTCAAGAGTTTCGCCGCCTGCCTCAAGGTCGTTCCCGTCGTGTAAATATCATCAAAAAGCAAAACCGTTTTACCGTTCAGATCGGATTCAACCAACTGAAAAACCTGTTCCTTACTCAGCCGCTCCTTCCGTGTCTTCTTCGACTGTTTTTCAGAATGCGAGCGTGTAAGGATATTGGAGGGACGGACCTCTGCTTCTTCCAATAGAGCGGTAGATTGATTGAACCCTCTCTCATAGAGCCGTTCATCACTTAGAGGGATGGGAATGATGAGGTCGTAATCCACTTTAGTAAGATACGTTTTAATAGTATGAGAGAAGGCTTTTGCCAACACGTAGTCCCCGCGGTACTTATACTTTGCCAAATACTCTTTAAGAAAATCGTTATAAAAATAGAATGAAAAATTCTGATGTAGAATCCCTTTCCACTCAGGACCCACTTCCCATCGATGACAGTCCAGGCAACCATCATCCTTAATAAATTGTGGATCCAGATCACCTAATGATCGGGAGCACCCCAAACAACGCTTCCCTTCTATTTTCACCAACTGTTTATCACACGTATAACACAAAAATTGAGGTTCTCTGTAAAACAAGCCTCTCCAGGACACCACCTCAACCAGTTCCTCACCACAATTCAAACAGTTATTGATCATGAAGCAATCCTCTTTTCCCGGCTTCTTTATTCATCTGATCGATATGGAGAAGGGCTTTGATCATTTCACTCGTTCGGCCGTAATGAAAATAGATAATGTCTCCTTTGGGATAGTCAGCACTGCGCCCTACCCTTCCAGCGATTTGCACGAGGGCGCTTTCAGTAAAAATCTTTTCTTCTGCACCAAGAACGGCGACATCGATATTTGGAATCGTCACACCCCGCTCTAAAATGGTGGTGGTTAATAGAATCGGAGTCTCTTTGTTTCTCATTTTCAACACCTTCTCTTTTCGGTCTGGGTCTTCGGCATGGACGGATTCAATAAGGGGATACATTTCTTGAAATAACGGCAGGGCTTTTTCCATAAGTTCGACAGTCGGGAAGAAAATGAGGGCTTGTTTGGATTGTTGGAGTTTTGATATTGTCCACTTTTTCAAAGGATGAGGGATTCGATTTTTCTTCAAGGATTTCTTCCAAAGACCGCACCATACAAACTTTGGGAGAGGAATGGGATGGCGGTGAAAACGGGCCGGGATCTGGATAAAGCTTCTTTTCCCCTTGGCGCACTGCTTCTGTGTTTTTTTATCCGGGGTAGCGGTAAGGTAAATAATCGAGGACCGGGGTTCACGAGCTTTTTCCACTGCCCATTGCAGGGAAGAATCGTAGGAGTATGGAAAGGCGTCGACTTCATCAATGATCATGACATCAAAGGCGTCCTGAAATCGGTACAACTGGTGGGTGGTGGAAAGTACAAGCTGGCCATAGGTGTTCCGTTCCTCCGATCCTCCATAAAGGGTTGTCACCGATGTATCAGGGAACACCTTTTTAATACGTGGAGATAGCTCGAGGATGACATCCGTTCGAGGTGCGGCAATGCATACCCGTTTATTCTCCCGAAGAGCTTTATGGATCCCCTCAAAGAGAACCTCGGTCTTTCCAGCCCCGCACACCGCCCAAACGAGCAAGTCCTTTCGCTCTTTAACGGCCAAAACCATTTGTTGAGAAGCTGACCTTTGTGCTTCTGATAGAGTGCCGGACCATTTGAAAGTAGGGGTCGCTTCTGACGCTGGTGCAGGTCCTTTCCAGACTATAAGCGGTGTGCACTCCGATACCCTGCCCATCATGATGCAGTTACGGCAGTAGGTGCAAGGGGTGTGGCATCTGGAACAGGAAAATGTAGCGAATAAATGAGGTCTGGTATTTCCACAACGGTGGCAACAGCTTTTTTCCACACCTTTTTGATAGGATACAAAGCCATTCACATAGTGATCTTGAAGGTTGTCGATTGAAAATGGGAGCTCGTCCAGTAGCAATGAACGTCCGCTAAGAAAGGATTGAAGCTCTGGAGAAAAACGAAATGACTTGTTGAGAGGTTGAGGTGGAAGGAGAGGGAATTCTGATATCCTTTGTAGAACCGGGGTTTCGTGTTCTATAAGGGGTTCTGGTATTAATCCATTATCTGCAAAAGCAAAGCGCAAACACATCACTCCTTTTTTGGATAGTGATGTATTCTACATAAAGGGGTGAAAATCCTGCCTGATATAAAAAAGGTACCAGGCACAAAAACGTTGTTTTGTGCCTGGCACCTGGGAGTTCGTGATTGTACCTGGTACGTGATGACTAAATTGTACCTGGTACAAATCGTGGGAAATGTACCAGGTACAAAAAGCCCAATTTGTACCAGGTACAATAAAAACTACCGACTCATCTTCCGAGCCCAACCCATTCCCATCGAGCCCTCACCTAAATGAGTACCGATCACAGGACCGAAAATACTAACATTAAACTCCACATTCGGATACTTCTCTTGAAGCTCATTCTTCCACTCAATCGCATCTTCTTCACGATTCGCATGGATAATCGAAGCTTGAAACTCTTCTCCGGAAGCCACAGCTTCTTCAAGTAAAGACTCCACCCGCTTCAAGGCTTTCTTCTTCGTACGGATTTTTTCAAACGGAACAATCACTTTATCAACAAAATGAAGCAATGGTTTCACCTGCAAAAGGCTTCCGATGATCGCCTGAGCTTGTGATAGCCTGCCTCCGCGCTGCAAGTGAGCCAGGTCATCTACCATGAAATATGCCTGTACCGATTGCTTCATTTCATCCAATAACGCAACGATTTGTTCAGCCGTTTTCCCTTCACGGCCAAGTTTGGCCCCTTCAATGGCATAGAAGCCCTGGATCATGCAGCTAATTTCCGAATCATAGGGATATACTTTAATACCTTTGACCATTTCCCCTGCTTGAACGGCACCTTGATACGTCCCGCTGATTCCACTTGATAAGTGGATGGAAATGACGGCATCGTAGTCCTTTGAAAGCTTTTCGAATAGCTCGACGAATTTTCCGACTGGAGGTTGTGAAGTGGTTGGAAGCTTTTCCTGGGTGCTGACCTCTTCATAAAATTCACTTGCCGTAATATCAACTTCTTCTTGATAGGTTTCTCCTCCGAAAATGACGCTGAGAGGAATCATATGTATGTTCAGTTGATCACGCAATTCTTTCGGGATGTAGGCGGTACTATCCGTTACAATTGCCGTTTTCATAGAATTACCATCCTTATTGTTTATTTTTATAGCCCGTGCTGCGAGCTTGTCTAGTCTACCTTATGTATCCTTTTCATTTTATATGAAAACAAATTGGTTTGCATTAGTTTCTCGGGAGTTTCGTTTCCACAAAATGAAACAAACGTTTGTTTAAGACTCTGAGCCCATATGGTACAAGGGATTCCATGTCCTAATCAAACGTTTGTTTAAAGGTCTTACCTCGTGCCAACAGGCAGCGAGGTGATCAGTTTTTTCGATTTTCTTGACGATAGGAATACTCCTGCAAAAATAATGAGTAAGCCTAAGATCAGGTTATGCGTGACAGGCTCCCTCAAAAGAACGAATCCCCAAATCATCGCGGTACCCGGAATCAAGTATGTCACTGTCGAAGCAAATTCCGGACTTCCATTCGTCATGATATAGAAATAAAGAAGCGTTGCTACACCAGAACCTAAACAACCTAACCCTACTATCCCCAAGATCACCTCTCCTGTTAATAAGTCTCCAAAAGAGATCGGATTGGTCAACATCATCCCCGCAAAACCTACCGCTGCCCCTATCAACAACTGGAATGTAGAAATGACAACCACACTCGTTCCGGCCAGATACTTTTTGGTGAACTGAGAAGCAAACGCATAACTCATGGTGGCAAGCACCATCGTCCCCACCCCTACAAAATCAGAAGTAAAGATCCCGCTCACCTCGAAATTCATCAGGACAAGAATCCCCATAAACCCAACGACAATTCCAATCCATTGATACCCGGTGAGTATGACAGAGAAAAACAAAAATCCTGCAAGCCCCGTCCAAATGGGAGTCGTTGCGTTTAAAATGGAGGCTGTATTACTATTAATCTGTGTTTCACTTAAAGCGATCAGGGTCCATGGTAACGCCGCATTACCAATCCCAACAACGATCAGTTTCCAAATAGGGAGCGATTTCCTCTCCCCTTTTCTCCTCTGTATGAAAAAGATCGGAAGAAGCACAAGCGCCCCGGCTAAACACCGTAAAAATACCGTCCCCCACACACCAACAGGATCCACCAGCCACTTGATAAAAACGAACGACATCCCCCAAATGAGACTTAAACCAATTAAGGCTACATATAATCTCGCCATTTCGCTTCCTCCTCCCTAGATTGTATAATTTAATAGTTAAATAGACGTTATAACATATTTTGTTAGTTCTATCCTATCTTACTTTTCTTAAGATGGGAACATTCTTTTTTCATATTTTTGACCTATAATAAAGCATTCTTTTCCAATTAATGAGGTTCATTCGAAGGGGATTCACAACTGCCAACTGAAACCATTTAACTTTCATGAGTTTTCATCATATAATGGTGGGGTAGGATTTAACTTAGAGAAGACGAAAATTACTTTATAGGACTGATATAGAATGTACAATAAGGAAAAAGTATTTGAAGAATTATCAAAGGTCATGCATTCTGACAATATCAAACGTGATGAATTGTTACGAGAGCATCTGTATACGAAGTTAGGCGGAAGAGCTGATTTCTTCTTAACGCCAACCACTTATGAAGAAGTTCAAAATATCGTGAAGCTGTCAAATGAAGTGGATGTCCCATTTACCTTGTTAGGTAACGGATCGAATTTGATTGTAAAAGATGGTGGAATTCGTGGAATTGTTCTTCATCTGAAAAACTTTAAAGACATCAAAACGACGGATCAACTGATCGTCGCTCAAAGTGGTGCAGCAATCATCGATGTATCGAGACGCGCGTTAGCTGAAAAGTTATCAGGACTCGAATTCGCCTGTGGGATTCCAGGTACCGTTGGTGGTGCTCTATTCATGAATGCCGGAGCTTATGGCGGTGAGGTTAAAGATGTTCTGGATTATTGCCATGTCGTCGACCGCGAAGGGAACCTGGTAAAACGTACAGCCGCAGAATTAGAGCTTGATTACCGTCACAGCAATATTTCTGAAAAAGGCGATATTGTACTGGAAGCAACCTTTAGCTTAAAGCCTGGCGACTACGAAGAGATCAAGGCCGTTATGGATGATCTGACAGATAAACGGGAATCCAAGCAGCCACTAGAATACCCATCTTGCGGAAGTGTCTTCAAACGACCACCAGGATATTTTGCAGGTAAGCTTATTCAGGACAGTGAGCTTCAAGGAACGAACTTTGGCGGCGCTGAAGTCTCCACGAAGCATGCCGGTTTCATCGTGAATAAAGACAATGCGACAGCCTCTGATTATATTTCACTCATTGAACACGTTCAAAAAACAGTGAAAGAAAAATTTGATGTGGAACTTGAACGGGAAGTACGCATCATCGGAGAAGATTTGGAATAAAAAGTCAGGAATCATTGGATTCCTGACTTTTTTATGCGTAAATGTAAAACATAAAAAAACAGTCTAAACGAATTTAGACTGAGCAGGGGCTTAATTTCCATTTTCAAAGAATCATTCGCTATCTCTTTTTGGCAACAGGGGCGGGCTTGGTTCTGCGAAACTCTCTCAATCTTGTGATTTGGGATTGAGATACCTTCGCATCCAGTTCATAGGCTTCACGAGCCTTAAAATAGAGTAGCGACACAGCTAATGCCCTCCTTTGTAAAAATATTAGTTTCTTTTTACCCGAAAAATTCTAGATAAAACCAAATTCAGTGAAAAATTTCATTTACTTTAGAAGTTATAGTTCCATAGTATCCTCCATTCTCCTTCTTCGATTGCTACAAAACAGGTTTGTGTGATCATTAGTTCACCAAACTGACTATCAAAATACAAGTTCACTTCCGCTTTTCGGACATTTTTAAATTGAAGCCCTTCTTCGTTAAACGTAAACTCATTCTCCTTTTCAATACTGCCGACCTCCACCTCAAACTCATCAACCCCCATATGTCCCATGAATACATGGTTTTTCGTTTGGATATAGGAGGATTTTGGGAACTTATTTTGCATTTCTGAATGGAACAGCTCCCATGCGTTACCGAAGTCACCGTCTTTTTCAAAATTATAAAATTCCTCGATCACTTCTTCTGGTGAATCTGGTTCCTGGGTTTTTCCAATAAACATAAATAGAGCCACAACAAGCAGAATGGTAACAACCGCTCCGATAAATAGAGGAACCGGGCTTTTCCTTCTCATACATCCAACACTCCTCATCTATAATCATGCTTATGAAGGACATGTTGAATGTATGAAACCGAAATATTATGACAGCGTTTTGACGTATAATTGCTCTTTCTTATCAGTTAGAAAGGTCTTATGCTCATCATTTCCAAGCATCTCAAACATCAATATGGATTTTTCTATATACGATAATGCTTGTTCGTAGTTCTCCTCCAGCTCAGAATTATAACCAATATGATAATGTAGTTGTGCTAAACCATATAAGTGTTCCTCTTCTATGCACCATTTGATTGCTTCCCTGCAATGATCAATCGACTCACTGTAATTTCCTAATCTTGTTAACGCCCTTGCTTTATTATAAAGCAATCGGGTTTTAATTGATTTATCGCTTAGTTGTCCAGTAGTATGGATAGCATCCCTAACTTGATCATAATATTGAAGAGCTTTGACATAGTCCTCTGTCCCTACATAAAAACCTCCGATGGTTAGGAGAATCTCCATTTCCCTTTCCGAATACGCTTTTTTACTGTCTCCCGTAAGAGAAAAGGCTTCATTTAACAGTTGAAAAGCTTCATCCTGATTATTTTCTATCTCAAATATATAGATTCCCTTGTGCCAATAAAGGAGTTGAAGGTTTTCCCTTTCCTTAAAAAGTGGATTGTTTTCTTCTGCTCTCACCAATTCAATCATTTCTTTATATCTATGTTTTTTTCTTAAGTGACGCAATTGGCGCTCAACTTCCTTTATATAGTCCAGACGGGGGGTTGTTCCAATCTCAAAGAAATAATTCACATCCACCCCAAGCTTTTTGGAAATTTGATAAAGCGAAGTGGCATTGGGATAGATGTCTCCCTTTTCAATCCGACTGATAAGTGCCTGTGTGCATATCCCATCTCCTAATTCTCCTTGAGTTATACCAACAACCTGACGCAGCTCCTTTATCTTTTTACCAATGATGGAGTAATCCACAAGTCTTCCTCCCTAGAAGTACTATTTAGTAAAAAAGTGATTAAGCCTGAATTTCATCATTTTCATCTATCTTTTCTTTTATTTTTTCTATATTCCCTTTAATGAAATTGGATAACTTCGGGTTGTATTGTATATCAAAAAGCATCGCTGCTTTATCCAGATAAGGCAGCGCTTCCTGATACCTCTCTTGCAACTCCAGGTTATACCCAATATGATAATTTAATTGCGCGAATCCATATAAAGTTTCTTCTTGAATAATCCACCGGATACCTTCTTCACAATACTGGATAGACTCTTGATAGTTTCCGAGCCTCGTCAATACCCTGGCGATATTATATAAGAGCCTCGTTTTAATGGACTTGTCGTGAAGTTGGTCGTTATATGTTAAAGCATCATTTACACCTTGATAAATTTCTATTGCCCGATCATAATTATGACGACTGAATTCCAGTATCCCCATACTGATGAAAATATTCATTTCACGCTCAGACATGGCCTTTTTCTGATTATAGGTCAGGGAGAGTGCCTTCTCTAAAATGATCAATGCTTCCTCTTTGTTTTGCTCGACCTCATTCACATATATTCCCCTATGCCAGTAGAGAAGCTGAAGATTTGTTTCATCTTTTAAAAATAAGGGATTCTTCTCTTCTGTTCGAACAATCTCGATGATTTCATCATATTTCAATTTCACTCTTAACTTCTTTAGTTGACGTTCAACTTCTTTTACATATTCTAGGCGGGGAGTCGTACCAATCTCGAAAAAGTAATTCACATCAACACCAAGTTTCTTGGAAATTTGATAAAGAGACGTAGCGCTCGGATAAATATCCCCTTTTTCAATTCGACTAATCAGGGCTTGAGTACAAATTCCGTCTGCTAGTTCACCCTGAGTCAAACCCACGACTTTTCTCAACTCTTTAATTTTTTTACCGATGACAGAATAGTCCAAAAAACCCACCTCCCGAAAATATTAATATTTTTATATTTTAACAGGAAACATGCAAATTTTTTAGGGATATCCGCTTATATTCCCTCTTAAGGTTAAAAATCGCCAATACATGCATTTAAAATCTATGTTTTAATAGATTTAACGACAAATTACAATACCTTTTGATGGCACTTCTCCTTGTGGGAAGTGCTCTTTTTTTTAGACACTTAGCGACAAGCAAAAATATTAATATTTTTATATTAATATAGAAAAAGAAGATATTCGTAAGGAACTCCTCCATTTTTCAAGGAGAATCGTTCTACATCCATAATTCATAGTTATTCTATTTATGTTTTAATGATCTTAACGACAAATTACAATACCTTTGGACAGCACTTCTCTTTATGGGAAGTGCTCTTTTTTTAGGGACGGACCTCTACTTGCTTTCATAGAGTTCTAAGGGGAGTCCATCCGGATCTTCAAAAAAAGTAAATCGTTTGTAAGTATAAGGGTCTATTCTTATTTCCTCCGTTTCAATACCTTCTTTTTTAAGAAGTCTTACAGTCTCTTCAATATCCTCTACTTCCAATGCTAAATGACGTAACCCTCGCGCTTCCGGATAACTTGGACGTGCTGGAGCATCGGGAAAGGAGAATAGCTCGATAACATATTCCCCATCTAACGCGAGGTCTAGCTTGTAAGAATTCCTCTCTTCTCTGTAAACCTCTTGTATGACCTCAAAGCCCAGTTTGTTGACATAGAAGTTTTTTGATCTATTATAATCAGAGCAGATGATAGCAATGTGATGTATTTTTCTAAAGTTCATATGGTGACAGGTACCTCCTGTATTTTATAAAAATGAAAAAGAAGCAGTCACATAAACTGCTTCCTCTTCGTTACCTATTATTTCATCGCATCCGTCAACACAGGTACGATTTGTTTCTTACGTGATACAACGCCTTTTAATAGGGCTGTATTGTTTTGAAGGGTTACATTAAATGCCTTTTCCACTTCAGCAGCCTTACTTCCAAGAGCCAATGCCGTTGAGTCATTTTCCAGAATGTCAGTCACAACCAGTAGGAAAAGATCCAATCCTTTTTCTTTGATCATTGTTTCCATCGCAGCTTCCACTTCTGCCTGGCGTCCGAATACGTCATTCGTGTCCACAACGTTAATTTGCGCTACTTCAACTTTCGCGTTACCCATGGAGAATTCTTTCGCATCAAGGGTTACAAGCTCAGCAACTGATTTCGTGCTCATGTTCGCACCGGCTTTCAACATTTCCAGACCGTACACTTGAGCATCAACGCCAGCAATTTCAGCCAGTTCATTCGCTGCTACTACGTCTTCATCTGTGCAAGTTGGAGATTTGAATAAAAGGGAATCCGAAATAATTGCTGACAGCATCAATCCAGCCATTTCCTTCGTTACCTCTACTCCTTTTTCCTTGTAAATCTTATTTAAGATCGTTGCCGTACATCCAACCGGCTCTGCACGGTAGTATAATGGATCTGCCGTCTCAAAGTTGGCGATGCGGTGGTGGTCGATCACTTCAAGAACGCGTACTTCCTCGATGTCTACCGCGCTTTGCTGGCGCTCATTATGGTCAACAAGGATAACCGTATCCGTTTCACCGGCAACCTTCTCAACCAAGCGTGGTGCGTCAACGTTAAAGTAATCAAGGGCATATTGCGTTTCACCGTTCACGTCACCTAAGCGAACAGGCTCAACGTCCATCCCAATTTTTGTCTTCAAATCAGCATATACAAGTGCAGATGTAATCGTATCTGTATCTGGATTTTTGTGTCCGAAAATAAGTGTTTTACTCATATTCATTCTCCTAACTCTATGTAATGGTCATCATTGATTTCTCTCTTTACATTTTCTTATATTACCATATTTAAAAGCAAAACCGTATCCGTTCGTTAAGATTTTTTCCAATGATTATGAAGGCAATATTCCCAGATTCTGTGATATACTATGGGAAAAGGAGGTGACAAATAGTATGGATCAAGTTTTACAGGCCATTAGGGAGTTGCAAGGGCAAATGACACGTTTTGAAGACAATATGAATGCACATATGGCGAAATTAGAAACTCGTATGGACAAGCTCGAATCCAGGATGACCGTCCTCGAAGAAAATCAACAAGATACCCAGGATAACATCACGATTCTGGTAAAAGAAAATTGGGATCACAAAAAAGATCTCCATAAAGTAAAACGACGGGTGGGGATGGAGCAATAGCCTCAGAACCTTTCACTCCCACTCTTTTCTCTTCTGTGAACACTACCTCAAGATGCATCCCAACTATAAAATCTTATGTATCCATTTATTTTCCCCAAACCAAAGGAGGATACCCATGCTAAACCGCAACGATCTCCTGCATCGTCTCATCAATAAAGTAAAGACCACTGATGAATTCAATCACCTTTCCGCTCAAGACCAGAACAGACTTGAATCTGCCTTAAATGAGCAATTCCTCGCCCCGGATGTAAACCAAATTCTTCATGAGGAAACGTATCAGGAAATTGATGAAGATGAAAAATTCACGATTTTAGAGAAAAAAACCTTTCAATTAAAAATTTCGATAAAGGGTGCAAAACCACCCATCTGGAGACGGGTGCTCATACCTAATACATTATCCTTTCATCAGCTTCATGAAGTAATCCAAACATCGATGGGCTGGACAAATTCACATTTATACTCATTCGAGGGAATACAGGGAGTTTTTGAATACCCTGACGAAGAATATGAATTTCGTTCAGATTTAGCACGTGATTCCAAAATAGCCATCATTGGAAACTTTTTAGTGAGTGAGAAAGATACGATCTCTTATACCTATGATTTCGGAGACTATTGGCAACATCAGATTCTCCTAGAGAAAATCACAAGGGACCAAAGACTGACCTTCCCCGTTTGTATAAAAGGAAAGCGAAATTGCCCCTTAGAAGACAGCGGAGGCATTGATCGCTATCAACATGCTTTAAAGGTTCTATTAAATACTGAAAAAATGGACGAGGACGCCCAGTTCTTCAGAGAACGGTTTGGTGATCATGATCCTGAAGAATTCGATTTGGAAGAAACCAATGAAATGTTAAAAGAGTTCGATTTTGAATACAATACGGCAGACCTTTACTGAGGTCTGCCGTTTCTTTCACTTATCTCCCTCATTAATTCCTTCCCAATTTCATCTTCATATTCTTCATACAGAGGATCAAGCTTCTTCATCCATTCTTCTTTTTCCGAATTCAACAGAATGTGGATATCCAAATCAGTATTTCTCTTTAATTCACGCATATGATCATCGTTGATTTCAATCGAATGCCTGCGAATCCACTCCGTCGTTTGCTTCATCGCTTCTTCAATTTCTACCCGGTATTCTTCAGGCAACTCATCCCAAAACTCTTCGTTCATTAAGACAACATAGCCTAAGTATGTATGATTGCTGACTGTAAGATAGGATTGATGGTCATAAAGCTTCTTCGAGTAAATATTCGAAATGGTATTTTCCTGTCCATCTATAAATCCTACTTCTAAGTTCTCGTATGTTTTATTAAAAGGCAGGTGACTTACGGCAGCCCCCATCCTTTGATATTGATCCTTTATCACTTCACCCGGCATTGTACGGAAGTGGAGCCGATTGAAATCACCTGGCCTGATCAAGGGTCGCTGACTATTGGTGATTTGTTTAAATCCGTTATACCAAAAAGTAAGTCCTTTCACGTTTTCTTGTTTTTCTACCTTTTTAAGTAATATCTCTCCTATATTCCCCTCAAATGCCCGTTGAACATCGTCATAGCTATCAAACGCAAAGGGTAAATCGAATACACTATACGCTGGAACATAAGCAGAGACTTTAGACGTGGAGGGGATAATCATTTGAACATTATTATTTTTAAGAGCATCCCATTCACTGATATCCGAATAGAGCGAGCCGTTCGGGTAGATCTCAACCTTCACTTTTCCCTTGGTATTCTTTTCTACCAGTGCTTTAAAACGCCTGATTGCTTTTCCTTTCGGTGTGTTTTCGGAAACAACATGACTGACTTTAATGACAATGGCATCTTTCAGCTTCTCTTGATCGTCATCATATTCCGAGGTAAAGCCGGCCTGAGAATGAAATCCAACAAAATAGGCTGTAGCAATCCCTGTTAAAATGAACAACCCTATAAAGAAAAATGTTCTCAATAATTGGACCTCCCCTCTCTCCGTTCTACTAAAAATGGTACAATAACTTTGAATGAAGAGGAAGGAATATTCAGAATGAATCGAAAACAAATGCCCATTCGTTGGAAAATGACGATATTATCCTTTGGTGTAGTCCTGTTTGCGCTCATCATTGGATTTATTATATTTGTAGGAAAAGCGATTGAAATGAAGAAAGAAGAGTTGGGAAACCAGGCACTTATAACAGCCAGGACGGTAGCGAATCTTCCTACCGTTCAGAGCCATCTCGAGGATTCCGGGGGATGGGGTGAAATCCAGCCCATTGTAGAAAATATCAGGACTGTAAATGGCTCTGACTACATCGTCGTCCTCAATATGAACCGGATCCGTTACTCACACCCGTCCGATGAGCAGCTTGGGACCATCTCTGCCGGAAAGGATGAAGGCCCTGCTTTTGCCGAGCATAGTTATGTGACGACAGCCAAGGGAGAAATCGGTACGGCGGTCAGGGGATTTGTTCCGATCATGAACGAACAGCACCAACAAATCGGTGTGGTCATTGTAGGCATCCTGCTCCCCTCTACACTCGATATAATGAGGAATCTTCAAAATGAACTTATCATTATAGGTGCGATCACTCTCCTCTTCGGCATCATGGGTTCATGGTTATTAGCAAGACAAATAAAGAAAGATACCTTTCAGCTGGAACCACACCAAATTGGAAAACTCCTGGTGGAAAGGACCGCTACTTTTCAAGCCATGAATGAAGGCATCATTGCCATTGATAATTTAAAAAGGATCACCGTCTTTAATGAGAAAGCCAAAGACATATTGGTGTTAAACGGAGACCCCACCGGAAAATCCATTCAAGAGGTACTTCCTTCTTCAAAATTACCGGATGTGTTACACAAGAAGGAACCGATTTATCATGAAGAAATGAGATTAGAGAACAAAATTGTACTAAGCTCCAGGGTCCCCATCTTGGTAAACGGAAACATTATCGGGGCCGTTGCCGTGTTTCAGGATCGAACAGAGATGACTCAACTGGCAGAAGAGCTGACTGGAGTGAAAGAATTCGTTGAGGCATTGAGGGTCCAAAACCACGAACACCAGAATAAATTACATACCGTTGCCGGTCTGATTCAATTAGAAGAAGGAGAGAAAGCTCTCGATTATATCTTTCAATCCAGTCAAGAAGAGGAACATCTCACCGCCTCCCTGG
The DNA here is from genome assembly GCF_056159585.1 of Rossellomorea sp. ABR4_004. Taxonomy (NCBI): domain Bacteria; kingdom Bacillati; phylum Bacillota; class Bacilli; order Caryophanales; family Bacillaceae; genus Rossellomorea; species Rossellomorea sp. ABR4_004. The sequence goes on from NZ_JBSWVM010000001.1 coordinate 1,825,423, forward strand.
CGCGGCAGATCAAGCTTGATAGTTTGACAGGATTACTATTAGGCAAGATCAGGAGAGGAAATGAAATGGGGATTGAAGTAATGATAGACCCCGATAGCTACCTATCAACCCTCCCCCCTCTTCTCGATGAACATGATTTTGTCATCATCTTGGGTAACTTGATTGAAAATAGCTTTTATGCCCTAAAAGATTCCGGAGAATATACCAAAGTCATTACTGTCTATTTAAAAGAAGACCCTGACACTTTTCATATTGAAATAGAAGATAATGGAACAGGGATGACGAAAGAACAGCTTCCCCACTTATTTCAAAAAGGATACACGACCAAAGGGAATGATGGGTCAGGAATCGGTCTCTACTTGATTCATAGCATTATAGAAAAAGCAGACGGTCATATTAAAGTGGAGTCAACCCCGGGTGAAGGGACGTTGTTCCAACTTACTTTTCCAATGAATGGAGGGAACAATCATGAAGGAACCGATTAACGTACTACTTATTGAAGACGATCCCATGGTTCAGGAAGTCAATCGAATGTTCATAGAACGGGTACCCGGCTTTAAAGTGTGTGCCGTTGCAGGAAATGGAAAGGAAGGAGCGGAAAAGGCTGCTTCCTATCAACCCGACCTTGTCCTCTTGGATAACTTTATGCCTAAACAAAATGGCCTTGAAACCTTACAAGGCTTCCGAAACCACGATACAGACGTAGATGTAATTGTCATATCAGCGGCACAGGATAAAGAAACCATCAAGAAGATGATGAGACTGGGAGTATTCGATTACATCATTAAGCCTTTTAAGTTTGAACGATTGAAACAAGCTCTTGAGAAATACCGATTGTTTAAACATCAAATGACTGGGGAGGGATCGGTTGGACAGCAGGATTTAGATCAGCTTCAGGCTGTTCCCTCTACCATTAAATCCCCCTCGGTGAAGGAAGAATTACCAAAGGGGTTGAACCAGCAAACGTTACAGCAGATCATACAATTTATAAAAGACCAGAAAAGCCCCTTATCAGCAGAAGAAACCGCTGAAGGAATCGGCATTGCCCGTGTAACAGCCCGAAGATATTTAGACTACTTACAGAAATCAGGACAGGTTCAAATCATGATCGAATATGGTGGTATTGGACGCCCGATCAATCGATATCAATGGCAGTAAGGATGAATGAGGACACACCTCATTCTTTTTTTATTATCCTCAACCGCAATCCCGGACCAAAAAGACCAAAACGTCCTTTAAGTTCTAAATATTCTCATTTCAATATGTAAGCGTTACCATATTTAATAGGTAACGTAAAGGAGGACGAAACGATGAAAAAATTAAAATGGATCTCGATGGTGGCCATCATTTCATTACTACTAGCGGCATGTGGCAGTGATGGCGCAAGCGGTGGTGATTCAAGCAGTGGCGATGATTCTTCAAGCCAATCAATCGTATTCGGGACAGGTGGAACGTCCGGTGCTTATTATGCGATTGGCGGATCATTAAAACCGATTTTCGAGGAAAGTGATTCGATCGGGAATGTAACAGTAGAATCGACAGGAGCTTCTGTTGCCAATATCCAGAACATTACAGATGGTCTTAATCAAATGGCGATCGTCATGAGCGATGTTGCCTATGATGCGGCAGAAGGAAAAGGTCAGTTCGAAGGCAATAAAGTAGAGGTTCAGGCTCTTGCAGGCATGTACCAAAACGTTGTACAGGTAGTCGCTATGTCTGATAGTGGAATTAAAAGTATTGAAGATTTAAAGGGTAAGAAAGTGGGAGTCGGTCAGGTAGGTTCCGGCGTGGAACAAAGCGCGAAGAAAGTTTTGGAAGCGGCCGGTTTAACGTATGATGACCTTGAAAAAGTCACTCACACAGGGTACGCGGATTCTGTACAGGAAATGAAAAATGGCACACTTGATGCTGCATTCTTCACTTCAGGTGTACCGAACAGTAATATTACTGACCTAATGCAGCAAAATGATGTATCGTTTGTTGAAATCAAAGGAGATCTTGCTGATAAGCTAATGGAAAAATATCCGTTCTATAAAACATTTACGATTGAGTCAGGTGACGAGGCAAAATATAACCTGGCTTCGAAAGTTGAAACCGTCGGGATCCAGAATATGCTGATTGTATCGAAGGACGTAAGTGAAGACACAGTATACGACTTAACAAAACGCTACTACGACTACTTAGGAACAGACGCAGTGGCGGTTGCACCGCTTAAAGAAGTGAACCGGGATGAAATGGCGAAGGGCCTCATTGCTCCCCTGCACCCGGGAGCGAAGAAGTTTTATGAAGAAAAAGGGTTACTGGAATAATAGAGAAAGGGCATCAATCCTGGTGCCCTTTTCATTCTATCTATGAGAAAAAGGATCCTGGGTGCCTCTGCCTTGCTCCTTCTTACCCTTCTCGCCATTTTCCCGATGAACACGATGGTCTTATCCTATGAGAATAAAAATATAGTAGTGCAGCCTGTTTTCAACCAAAAGGAATTTTCCATCCGCTGGACACATTCTGTTGAAAAAGAAGATTGGGAAGAATTTTTCCACATAAAAGATCATACCATCAACTTGACCTCCACCCGTTTCAAAACGTTTGGTGCCGGTGTCCCGGATAACGCAGGCGAGGACACCTATATCAAAGATGGCTGGGTGTATATGACGAATATCCATCAACCGGTTGGAGACACATTGCGCTTCCAGACAGGTAAGAATACGAATCATCGTATTTCATTAAACGAACGAACTCTAGTACTCGATTCTCAGCGGTCCTACCAACTAACCGTGGGGTCCGTCCCTATGTATGAACTGATTTATATGATTGTTAATGATTAAGCGAGGTGACTCATGATGAGAAAACAAAAGAACACATCTGTGGAAGAGTTGGATCGGGAGGGAAATACGAGAAGCGGGTTTCCCAAAGTGATCGGTCTATTTATTTTAGTATTGGCAGCAGGGATTTCTCTCTTCCATTTATACACGTCTTATGCAGGTGCGTTAGTCGATGTAAAGCAGCGAAGCATCCACTTATATGGATTGATGGCCATTGGATTTATTCTGTACCCTATTATTAGTAAAAAGAAAGGCCTCCCTGTTCCTTTTTATGACTATATCTTAAGCGGTTTGTCCTTATTCGTAGGTATTTATATGTTATTCAGTGCGGAGCGAATCATTAAAATGGGGGGACAGATCAACGATACCGATTTCATCGTCGGAATACTCGTCATTGTCCTTCTTCTCGAACTGACAAGGCGTGTCACCGGCTGGGGACTGACCCTCCTTGCCCTTGGATTTTTAATCTATGGTCTCTATGTAAAGCTGGCCATCTATCCGGAATTGAATTCTCAAATCACATTGACAGTGACAAAGAAAATGATTTCACAGCTTGTATATATTACTGAGGGGATCCTTGGTACAGCGATCGGCGTGTCAGCAAGCTACATCATTCTCTTTATCTTATTCGGGGCATTCCTTAGCCGCTCAGGAATGGGGAAATTATTTAATGACCTGGCACTGGCAGTTGCAGGACACACAAAAGGCGGGCCTGCTAAAGTTGCGGTGATTGCCAGTGGATTTCTAGGTTCCATAAATGGTTCGGCTGTTGCCAATGTCGTGACAACAGGGGCTTTCACCATTCCATTGATGAAAAAAATCGGCTATAAGAAAGAATTTGCAGGGGCCGTCGAATCAGCGGCAAGTGTCGGTGGGCAGATCCTCCCTCCCATCATGGGTGCAGCCGCCTTCATTATGGCAGAGAATCTGAATATTCCTTATACCAAAGTGATCATGGCAGGTATCATCCCTGCACTGCTATTCTACATCGGTATCCTGCTTCAGGTGCACTTTAGAGCATCCAAACGCGGATTGCACGGAGTACCAAAATCAGAGTTGCCGTCGGTGAAAGCAGTGCTGGCCGAAAGAGGACATTTAATCATCCCGATGGTAATTCTCCTGTATTTATTATTCTCAGGAAAAACACCGTTCTATGCCGCTTTCTGGTCGATTTTGGCAACGATTATCATTTCCGGTTCGAAGCAGGTTCTGACGTTATCAACCCTTCTCGGAGTATTTTTCATTTTCCAACCACAGGTGAATGGCGTCCTTTCAGGAGGAAGCATCCCTCCTCTTAAAAGCGGATGGTGGGAACTACTGTTGATCGTGGTGATACCATTGGTCATCAATCTCGTTAGAAAAACAATGGATCTGGAAGCTGAAGAAATTGGCTTAAAGGATTGCGTACAAGCACTGGAAGAAGGAGCGAAAACGACGATTCCGGTGGCAGTCGCCTGCGGTGCTGTTGGAATCGTCGTCGGAGTTGCCTCACTGACCGGAGTTGCACTGGAGCTCGCCAACAGCATTGTCGGAATTGGTGAAATGATCGACAGCCCGCTCCTTCAGCTCGTCATTACGTTACTGCTGACAATGGTTACTTCCATCGTGTTGGGAATGGGTTTACCAAGTATCCCAACCTATATCATCACGAGTACCATGGCTGCACCGATCCTTTTACAGCTGCCACTGTTCCGTGAATTGGCCGGGTCGACGGAAACGGCGGTTTTTGTTGCTCACATGTTTGTCTTCTACTTTGGGATCTTTGCAAATATCACTCCGCCTGTCGCACTGGCAGCCTTTGCCGGAGCAGGCATCAGTGGCGGTGATCCGACTAAGACCGGATTCCAGGCGATGAGGCTTGCCATTGCAGGATTTATCGTACCGTTTATGTTTGTGTTTTCCCATGAAATGCTGATGGTGGACGCATCTGTTACGAGTATTCTAGTCCTGACCGTCACATCTGTTATCGGAGTGTTCCTGTTGTCGGTTTCCATCGAGGGATATTTCAAGAAGAAAATCCCTGTCAGTATGAGATTGATAAGTGCAGCAGCCGCTTTTCTCCTGATCTATCCTGGCTGGATGACGGATATCATCGGCTTCACCGTCTTCGTCTTTGTTCTGTTTTGGAATTACCAAGGAAAGGGTAAACCGATGAAGAAGGAGATCAATATTCCCAATTAAACGAGGTGGACTTTAATGGATTTTGGTTTAAAAAATAAAGCAGTGATTGTCACTGCTTCCAGTAAAGGATTAGGTAAAGCAACGGCACTTGAGCTTGCAAAAGAAGGGGCTCACGTGCTTATCTCCAGTCGAAATGAAGAAGAGCTTCAATCTACTGCAAAAGAGATCATTGAACTGTCAGGGAATCACCAAGTCTATTTTGCAACATGTGACATGACGAAACCAGCAGACATTCGAGCACTCGTTGAAACAGCGGTAAATAAACTTGGAGGAGTCGACATTCTCGTCAATAACACAGGAGGTCCACCTGCAGGAGGCTTCCAGCAATTCGATGATGAGGACTGGCAATATGCCTTTGAGCTTAACCTGCTTAGCTATATCCGTACCATCAGAGAGGTTATTCCCCATATGAAAAAGAATAAGGGCGGACGGATCGTCAATATCGCTTCTTCCTCCACGAAGCAGGCAATTGATGGTCTGATACTATCAAACACCTTCAGAACAGGAATTGTCGGGTTATCGAAGAGCTTATCAAGGGAACTGGCCCAGGATCACATTCTCATCAACACGGTAGGCCCTGGTAGGATCGCAACAGAACGAGTGGCTCAGTTGGATCAATTAAACGCAGAGAAACATAATGTTTCTCTTGAGGAATTTAAGAAGCAAAGTGAAAAAGCTATTCCGATGGGAAGGTACGGCGAGCCTGAAGAATTTGCCCGGGCCATTACCTTCTTAGTTTCAGACGCCAACACTTATTTAACCGGTCAATCCCTTGTCGTTGATGGCGGATTGGTTACCGCACTATAAAAATACAAAGCCCCAATGGCTCGTACCATTGGGGCTTTGCTTATTCTGTTTATACCGTAACTTTTCCACCGTTAGGCTCGCAACCCGTCCGTATGATCATCTCAATCGTCTCATTCGACATATCCAAATGAGATACCCCGGTACTTTCTATCAACTCTTTAGTATTGCGATCATCAAACGTCAACGCCCCTGCCAAATACACTTTGAACACATCTATTAAGCTATTAAGCTTTACTTCCTCTTCATCTAACTCATACTCCCCCGTGTTTTCGACGACCGATAAGTTTTCAAATTGAAGTGCTTCTTTTAACATTTTCAAAAGCTCGATGTTCTCAGGAGGATTCGGATTCGTAATATGATAGATTTTGTTCGCTTGGGCTTTTTCTGGAGCCAGGCTTAGAATGTCCGCCACATAATCCACGGGTACAAGATTGGAAGTACCGTTTTTCGCCGCAACGAGTCTGTAGGTCCGTTCTTCCCCCCGGCGTCTTGCAGTCTTACGTTTAAACACCCCGAGAGCGCGCATGAATCCGTACAGTGTGAATTGAGAGTCCGCTTCCCCCGTTTTAGAATCTCCTACAATAATAGCTGGGCGGAAAATGGACACATCCATTTTGTCTCGATAAGAAAAAACAAGATGCTCCGATTTCACTTTGCTTTCCTCGTATGGGTTATGGAATTCTCCCTCAGCCGGATAGAGCTCCTCCACCCCTTTGTTAAGCTTCCCGACCGTGTAAGCCGTACTCACATAATAAAATTTCTTCACTTGCAGGAGTGAAGCCAATTCAAGAATATGCTTAGTCCCATCGTAATTAGCAGCAAACAACTCATCACGTAATTCCAAATCAAACTTCACAAGAGCAGCGAGGTGATAAATCGCATCGATCTTCCCTGTTAACCATTCAAGATCATCCCTGCTCAAGCCGGCATTGGGAATGGTAATATCCCCTTGGAAAATATGAATTCTCTTTTGTTCATCCACTTGAAAGGAGTCTCTTAATCTTTCAGCCTTCTCTACATTTCTTACTAGAATATAGACTTCGTTACGTTTATGTTGTAAAAGGTTCTTGATGAGCCTCCCACCAAGAAAACCTGTCGATCCCGTTAAAAACAAATTCAAATTGATCACTCCTGTTGAATTTCAACCTCTAGGGCCATTTTGTCTATCATAGCACATATTGAAAGCGGAATCGTGGTTAATGAGAGAGTTGGAACATGATGTCAAAATGAAAGAGAGGGACGGACCTCCTATTCCTGATTCTAGAGGTCCGTCCCTCTCTTATTTCGGACCTTATATAGAAAAAAACGATGAGCTCTTCCTGCTCACCGTTTTGATTCTTATTTTCTTCTTTTTACCAGCTATCATAAAATCTTTTCGTCACTTCTACCGTATGCGTACTGCCTCCCGCTTCTTCTACGTCTTCAAGAAGCACGGCGAGCAACATCGTCGGGTCATTCTGGTCATAGGATACAAATAATCCATTTTCAGTCCCGGTTGTTCCCTGTTCGGCCTTGATCTCTGCCGTACCGGTTTTTCCGGCGATGGCTTTCCCTTTAACACTGGCTTTTCCGGCAATTCCTTCAGTGACTACTTTTCGCAGATCGGTTTTTAGCATATCTGCTTGCTCTTTCGTCAGTAACTTTTCTTTCCACACTTCATGTTCTTCGTCCATTAAGAGTCTTGGCTTCATCATTTTTCCATCGTTGATGATTCCTCCATAGGCGCTGGCCAGGTGAACGATGCTCATGAGAACTTCCCCTTGACCAAAGGCTGAATCAGCCAGTTGGACTTCTTTGGAGATGGTTCCGTCATTGGAGATTTGCGACTTGTAAATTGGATAGGAAGATGGAATTTCCTCTCCAAATCCAAAGTCCTTTAATCCTGCGATAAAGGTATCTGCCCCCATCTCTAATCCCACTCTGGCAAAATAGATGTTATCCGAGAATTTCAACGCACTTTCCAAGTCCACCTTACTTTCATTATCAAAGACACGGACGACCTTGTATTTCCCCCACGAATCATCCTTTTGCCACTTCTTCCCCGTAATATCATAAATCTTATTTGGATCTAGCTTTCCGGATTTCAATCCAACGGAAGCAGTGATTCCCTTCATGGTTGATCCAGGTGAATACGCAATGGGAAAACGATTACGTAATGGCTTTTTGGGGTCGTCCGCCAACTTTTTATATGCTTCAGAGGACATGCCCAATACAAAATCATTCGGATCATAGGCGGGCGTACTGACCAGGGCCAATGCTTCACCCGTTTGAGGATTTAGGGCTGCCGCTGTCCCTGCTTCACTCTTCATTTGTTCATATAATTTCTTTTGCATTTCGGCGTCGATGGTCAAGGTGATGTTTTCGCCATCTTCCACCGGTTGCTCTGCAACGGTCACGACTTCTTCAGACTCTTCTTTCTTCAAATAAATCCGCTGTCCATCGTTTCCTCTTAATTGGTCTTCATATACTTCTTCAGCACCGCTGAGCCCCATCAATGATTGAGCTGTATAGCCTTCACCTTTTAGCTTCTCCAGCTTTTCTGCTGTGAGTTTTCCAATATAACCGGTCAGGTGGGCGGTCGCTTCCCCATATGGGTATTCCCTTGCAGGCACCCGTTTAGAGTACAGACCTCCTAATTCAATAACTTCCAGAGCTAAAGGTCGTTCGCTGAGGGCAATTTTTTTAATCGGCACAAAAAATTCCGGTTTCACCCAGCTCTGATCAAGCTTACCCTGAATCGATTCCGCTGACATATCAAGCAGGGATGAAAGCTTCTTTAAGTCACTCTCCTTAAACTCTTTCGGTACAATCCCCAATTCAAATGCCTCTCCATTCATCGCAAGGGGCTGTTGATTCCGGTCAAGTATATCCCCACGCTTAGCGGATATACTTTCCACACCTACTTTATCTCCCTTTTCCATTTCCGGCAGGATAAAAGAAGGCTGCCAGTCTACAAACCAATTTTCATCTTCACCTTGTTTTTCTTTGGTTAAAGTGATTTCTTTATCGTAGGACACCTCACCAGCCAACGTGTTGAATGAAATAGTCAAAGGAAATCCCGCTTTTGTTTCCTTGTCCCAGTCCACATCTTTTTCCGGCTTTTTAAAAGTTACCTTTACATCCTTCACTTCTAAATCTTCATAAATGTCCTTGTATCTTGTGACGAAACCTTCTTTCTTAAACGACTCTTTAGTTGACGAGTTTAGATACTCGTTGAACATGCTATCAAACTTTTCTTTATTCCAAAGATCGACATACTCCTGCAAGCGATCATCAGGCTTTGGCTTTTCTTGACATCCGGCAACCAACAGACTGAAAGTGACAAAGAGACAAACCAACATGACTTTTCTAAACATATGTACCGACAACCCCTATATTAGACTTTTCATCTCACTTCTAATTCTTTCAAAAATAACAAATATTTTCAAATTTAATGTATCTATATGCTTGTATTTCTAGGTTATGATGATGACCTGAAAAGCTGGCGAAATTTGTCGTATTTTGAATGGTGGCAGATATATTTGATATTTGGCAGATAAGTTCATAAAATGGCAAGCAAATCCGAAACACGGCAGATAAATCTCAAATATGGCACATAAGACTCCGCCAAAGCCGGTATGAGCACCAATCTCCCAGCCTAATACCCAATATCCACCACCTTTTCCTCACAATCCCCAGCTTTTCTCACCCATACATAATGCATTTCTTTAAAAATTTGTTATAATAGTACATCGTAAGAGTAATAAGGAACAGAATCCTAAGATTATATCTTGCAAATATATATCGATAGGTGGAAATAAACATGAAAAATTACCGAGTACTACTGTATTACAACTATGTAGCCATTGAGAATCCCGAGGAGGTTACGGCCCAGCATAAACAATTGTGCGAGGAGCTTGGCCTTATGGGACGTATCCTGATTTCATCTGAAGGAATCAACGGAACATGTTCCGGTACGATTGAACAGACAGATGCTTATATGGAAGCGATGAGAAAGGATCCTCACTTCTCGGACACTGTGTTCAAAATTGACGAAACTGATGGTCATGCCTTCAAGAAATTGAAAGTAAAGCACCGTCCAGAGCTCGTAACACTTCGTCTTGAAGATGATGTGAATCCGAATGAACTCACAGGTAAATACCTTGAGCCAAAGGATTTCTTTGAACAAATCCAGCAGGAAGATACGATTCTTCTTGATGCACGTAATGACTATGAATATGAATTGGGACACTTCAGAGGAGCCGTGAAGCCGGATATCAAAAACTTCCGTGATCTTCCGAATTGGGTCCGTGATAATAAAGATAAACTGGAAGGCAAGAAAATCATCACGTATTGTACAGGTGGTATCCGCTGTGAAAAATTCTCAGGCTGGTTAGTGAAAGAAGGCTTCGAGGATGTAGCACAGCTTCATGGTGGAATCGTCACTTACGGGCAAGACCCTGAAGTGAAAGGTCAGCTATGGGACGGTCAGCTTTATGTATTCGACGAGCGTATCGGTGTTCCGGTCAACCAGACAGAGCATGTCGTTGTCGGAAAAGACTACTACACAGGTGAACCTTGTGAGCGCTACGTAAACTGTGCCCACCCGCCTTGTAACCGAAAAATTCTTTGCTCTGAAGAAAACGAGCATAAGTATATGAGAAGCTGCTCGGATGAATGCCGCAATAGCCCCGAAAACCGCTACATTAAAGAGCATGGTTTGACGGAGGAAGAAGTATCCAAGCGTTTGGCAGTGATTGAAAACGAGAAGGAAACAGCGAAAATCTAATGAATACCTGATAAGACCTGGCTGAAATCAGCCAGGTCTTTTTTAGATTGCCTTTCATCCACTTTGTGCTTTTGAGGAAAGGAACATGATTTTTTGATTAACCGTATATAAAATGAAATATAGTGAAATTCCAAGTACATCATATCCTACATCAAGCAAACAATCTGTCCTTGAGAAATAAAGTTGTGCGATTTCAGTAAACAACGCAAAAGCGACTGAAAGACTAAATCCTCTAGAACCCTTCCTGATAGTAAAATGAATCATGAATGCAAGAAAGTAAAAGGCGATGAAATGCCCTGACTTCTGGACTAAATAAGCTTGGGTATGAAATGGATATGAATGAAAATCAAAGAATCTCATAATATCCGGATCAGGATTCCATTGAAAGGATGGTCCCTCAACGGCAAGTTTGGTGATATTCTGAGTACAAGTCAGGATAAATACAAAAAAAGAATAGATTAAAGCCAATAGTAAACGCAACGCTAATCACTCCCCATGTGTTTAGCGTTGACCATCTAAAGCTGTTTTAACATCATTTATGAAAAAGAAAAAGCCATCGAAAAAATCGATGGCTCTTCTCTTGAATTAAATTATTTCATTAATTTTTCTGCTACTGTCTCACTTACAGCATTTTCACCGCCAAGAATATGGAAATCCTTCGCTTTTAATTCATCAATTGCATCAGAAGTGACAGAAGGCAGGTCATTAGGATGTACTAATAGCATAGAAGCATTATCTTTTGCTGCAAGTACAGAACCGGCTAATGCATCTGCGAAATTCTTTCCAGTTGCCACGTATACTTGTGTTGATGGATAAAGGTCTGTCGCGATTTTTGCTGCCGTGCCGTAACGGTCTTGACCGAAGTAACGAGTCGCTTCAGGAAGTGATTCCATTACGTCCTTGCTTACTACAGCTTCTCCACCGACTACAATCGTGCTGTCGATTCCTTTTAAAGCTTTCTTTGTTTCAGCTGGAAGCTTATCAGAATCCGTCAATAGAATTGGATATCCTTTGCTCGCTGCATATGAAGCGATAGCAAGAGCATCAGGGAAGTTCTTGCCGTTCGCTACTACTGCTTTCTCCGGTGCCCCTCCAAGACTAGCAGCGATGTTCACAGCCGTTTCCCAGCGATCATCTCCGCCGATACGATCAACATCAAGACCCATTCCTTCAAGCTGATATTTCACATAGTTACTCACAGCACCTTTTCCACCTAGAATAATGACATTCTTTGCACCAAGACGCTCGATTTCTGCTTTTGCAGAAGCATTTAACGTACCATTTTCAGTTAACAAAATCGGCGCATCATGTTTGTATGCAAGAGGTGCTCCTGCAAGTGCGTCAGGGAATGAATCACCGCGGGCAAGGATAACTGTATCTGACGTTTCCCAACCTTTTTTCGAAATTTCAACGGCTGTCTCGTAACGAGTATCACCAGTCAGGCGTGTTACTTCAGGTGCTTCTTCTTGAACGATTCGATCCTCAACAGCTGGTGAAATAGGGCTGTTCTTCTCAAGATAAGACGTGAACACCTCAAAATCGACCACGAATAATTCTGTCAGGCGCCCATCTTCTTTCGCTTCCTTGAACATTGAATAACCGTCTCCTCCATCTGCAGTAAAGGCGTTTGTTGCCACAGAGTACATCATTTCAGGGTCAATCTCTTCAAATCCGTTGTCTGTCTTCACTTCTACGGACCATACTCGCTCCCCGGCAGGCATGCTTACATCATACTTGAAGTTAATCCCTGAAACTTGAAGGAATTCACCCGGTGCGTCTTCCCCTTCAACTCTGGCTACACTGTGCTCAAGGGCATCCATAATTTCTTGTCCCGTTAAATCAAGAGTGACCAGGTTGTTTCCAAATGGCATGGTGGTTAATACTTCCCCAAGTGTGATTTCACCGGCATCGATTGAAGCACGGATCCCGCCACCATTTTGAAGACCAATATGCGTTTCCACGAATTCATTCGCTTTAGCAACCATACCGTCCGCGATTAAGTTTCCTAGGTTTGTTTCTTTTCGACGTACATCGGCACGTTCTCCATCAAGAGCTACCTTGGTGTTCCCAACAACTTCTTTTTTCATATCCTCAAGAGGGGCTTTGTACTCTTGAACCTTCGCGAGGGCATCAGCATCTTCTTCATAGTTTTCAAGGTCCAGCACTTCTCCGTTATGACTTGTTACGACACCTTCATCATCGAATGTTACATCCAATAATCCAAGCAGGTTCAGATACTCACCAGCTTGAACAATCAGGGTCGGTTCTTCTTTGTCAATGACTACAGGCTCTTCAAGAACTGTATGGGAATGACCACCAACGATGATATCAAGTCCATCCACTTTCTCAGCCAATTCTAAGTCATTTGCATATCCAAGGTGAGAAAGGACGATGATTTTGTTGACACCTTTATCCTTAAGCATTTTTATCGTAGCCTTTGATTTATCAACTGCATCTTCAAAGACGACATTTTCACCAGGATTAGAGATGAATTCTGTATCTGGAGTCGTCAATCCGTAGATTCCCACTTTCTCTCCATCTACTTCTTTGATCATTGCAGGGTAGACATTCCCGCCGTCACCAGGTTGGCCGATTTCATTTTTGAAAAGTGGCTCTAAATCCTTGTCACCTGTCACAGTCACATTGGATGAAACCATTGGGAACTCCATATTTTTAATAAAGTCTGCAAGAGTTTTAGAGTCTTTATCGAATTCATGGTTACCAAGAGTCATTGCATCGAATTCAAGCTCGTTCATAAAGTGCAGGTCTGCTTGTCCAAGGTATTGTCGGAAATACAGAGTTCCCGAGAATACGTCACCGGCGTCTACCAGTAAAGAATTCGCTTTTTCAGTGCGCAGCTCGTTTACTGCCGTCACTAAACGTGGATAGCCTTCCACATGGGCATGCGTATCGTTGGTATGCATAATCGTTAAATCAAACTCTTCCCCTTCTGCTGAAGCCGAAGTTGCAGGGGATACTGCAAAAATCGCAGCGGCCAGAGCTGCAGTTGATAATACACCGTATAAAGGTTTTTTAATATTCATTTGGTTAATCCCTTCCCTTTCTTATATAGGTTTTTGTCGGAACTTCATCCACAAAACCCATTATATAGTAATTTTATGACAAAATGTGATAATTTTACTAAATATTAAAACAAATCTGGTTCTTTTTACATACCAGGGCAGGGGAGGAAATCCCCTGCCTTTTTCTACACTCTATTTCTTTAATTGCTTTACAACTTCTTGACTAACTGCATTTTCCCCACCAATAACACGGAAGTTGTAAATATCATCCATTTCAATTGCTTCCATAATATCTTCTGGTACTTCCTCTTTTTTCACAAGAAGAATTTCAGCACCTTCTTTTGCTGCAAGGACAGAACCTGCAAGAGCATCGGCAAAATTAGTACCAGTTGCCACAATTGCCTTATTAGTTTGAGGAGTTAAGTGTTTCGCAATTTCAGCTGATGTTTCGTAACGGTTCAAGCCACTATAGCGAGTCGCTTCTTCAAAACTGTCGAAAATCTCAGTGCTGATCGCATTTTTGCCACCAACGACGATTTTTTCGTCAATGTCTTTTAATACTTTATTTGATGCTTTTGACAATTTGTCTTGAGCAGATAGTACAATCGGATATCCATTCTGTGCTGCATAAGAAGCAACGGAAAGAGCATCAGCGAATTGGTATGCATTTGCCACGATCGCCTTTTCAGGATCACCATCCAATTTAGCAGCGATATTGGCCGCTGTTTCAAATCGATCGTCACCAGAAATACGGTCTGTTTTCAAACCTAATCCTTTAAGCTGATATTGAACATACTTGGATACAGCACCTTCACCACCAAGGATGATCGCTTTTTTCGCACCTAAACGTTTGATTTCTTCTTGTACTTCAGCATTCAAACTGTCCTGCTGTGTCAATAAGATCGGCGCATCATGTTTGTATGCAAGTGGAGCTCCTGCAAGGGCATCAGGGAATTGATCGCCTCTGGCAATGACCACTGTGTCTGCGGACTCCCAGCCTTTTTTCGATATTTCAATAGCTGTGTGGTAACGGTCGTCACCAGAAATACGTTCTACCTTATTTTCAAACTGAATCTTGGCCAGGACAGGATCGTGGTCACTCGCACGTCCATCTTCTTCACTAAAATCAGAGTTGATGTTGATACTATCGATCATCGTTGTCTTTGCCAGATTATTCGTCACTAGAATATGATCAAGCACTTGAGAGTTTCCTTGATAAATATACGTGTAGCGTTCCTCTGCAGGGAGCTTTTCCATCATATTGGTCAAGACGTCCCCTTCTAGAGTATTGATTGGAGCAGAAAATTCGAAGTCGTTCAGGTCACCAAGAACCACAACGTTTGCACCTTCGACCTTTTCGTTCACATCATTTACAAAATCATTTAGTACCTCAGCTTGTTTCAGTCGCTGTACCTCACTACCAAGCACAACCGGATGATCTGCACCGAATAAAGCTCCGTCTCCACCTTTTGAGTTAAAGTGGTTAGCGACGACGATGATTTTTTCACCGTTAAACATGAATTCAGCTGCAAGGGCTTTACGGGAATCGTCAAATGCTTCGTTTGTTGGATCGATGCGTCCCGGGTTATGAGTAAGTCCATTTTCATTTACCCCTACGGAAGTCACCGCATCCCCGGCTTCTTTATCAGTCAATTGGACACGTTCAGGGTTGTAGATGAAACCTACACGGATGTTTCCACCCGGCTGCCCGCCATCTGTTTTATCGACAGGAGCGATATCGGTGAACTCATACGTTGGTCCGCCTGCTTCTTCAATGGCCTTGATGATTGTCTCATATGATGCACTTGCATCTGTCGTACCATCATCTGTAGGTCCATTGTTATCCTGAACCTCGACCAGACCAATGATATCCGGCGTTTTCATATTCGAAACAATTGAGTCAGCAATCTTCTCAACTTTACTTTCTTCAATTCCGGCATAGAAGTTTTCAATATTATAAGAAGCAATCGTTAGATCTTCCTCTTCCGGAGTGATGGACGTTACTTCCCGCGTTGTTCCCCCATCAACTACTGTAGGGAATGCTCCTGTTGGACGGACCTTAAAGTTGCTATAATCATAGCTTACGTTTCCGGTAACGGAACCATCCAGCATATCACCTGTTTTCACATTGATATTCATGCCGTCCACATCGATCAGCATGCGTTCAGGATTATAATCTTCAGGAGAAATCAATACTCCCCCCGCTCTTGTGCGAAGTTGATCTTCGCTAGTGTTAACCACTACAGGGAGTTCATCATATTTTACCGGACCTGTAATCGTGGCATCCGGGATTTCAATGAGCATTCCTTCAAGACTTTCATAGAAGTCCAGTCCATCCGTTTCGGGATCGAAAGAGGTCATTTCATCATCTTCAATGATCTCAGTCGGCGGTACACGGTCTACCCCCATCATGATGGCTGCAGGTACTGTATTGTCTGAAGATTCCACAGTAACGACTGATGCCGTGATTTGAGTTGTCAGGAGATCTTTAGCATCATCGTAGCCATCTTCTCTCCACTCTTTTACCTGACCCGCCACATTTACTTTGTCTCCGACTTTGACAGAATTGCCTTTTGCATAAACATAGATTCCTTCAGAAGTCGCCAGATTATCGTCTGGTGTTTCTTCCTGCATATAAAATGCATTGGAACTTGCCTTTGCAGTCACAATTCCTTGAACGTTTGAGACGGTCATATTTTCGTAAGGAGAGGCATGTGAGTCTCCTTGAATATCATGAATGCTTAAACCATCTGCAGATTTAAGGATTTTGTATGTGAAAGTAGAAACATCGCTTGTGTCTCCCTCTTTTACAACAACTGCTTTAATCGTTACATCCGCAGAAAGTTCGATCGGTATTGTATATTGTTCACTGGAAGCTGTCGGGTCCGTTCCATCCATTGTGTAGTGAATGGCTCCATCTTCAGTTGCCGTTTGAAGTGTAACCTCCGTTCCTTCTACAACAGATCCCGAAGCAGGATCAGCCGTTACAGAGAAGGCTGTTTCAATGACATCTGACGTATTACGCGGGACCAGTTTATATTCGTCGAAGTTATAATCAACCACTCCGCGAAGGATTTCGTACGTTTTGCCAACTTCAAGCATCGTACTATCATTTGGTTTGATGACGAACTCACCGGAACTGTCTGCTGCAGTGAAATTACCGTTGCTGTCTACGGATTCCACTGTCACATCCGTAAATTCAACAAACATTCCTTCGTAATCTTCACCATTTTCAGCTGAGAGGTCTGTAGAGATAAGAGAAGCTGGTGAAGGAATGCCCATGTCTTCTTCTGTAATTTCAACGTTTGAAGCAGTCGCTTCAATTTGCTGCATCCCATAATAGTCGCCGAGTTTTCCTTCAGCTACTACTTCATCCCCTGGCTCGGCAGTAAGACCGCTGCCACGGACGATGACACCAGCTGTTCCATCCTGGATGAACAGGTTCGTCTGTCCGCCTGCTTCAAAGGATGCTGTTGCGATACCTTGTACTTTAACAACCGTGCCTTTAGGCGCTGTGCGTGCTTCAGCGATGGTGGATAGTTCGACTGGTGTCGGTTCAGGAGCTGGTTCATCTGATAGATGCGTACCGAGATCACTGAATACATCCTTGCCTTGATCAGTCCATTCTACGGATAGATCAAATGCATCTGTAACGTCTGCATCCCCTGACACCACAGAATCATTTCGGACAATCGAGACGTCTTTTGCGAAGTCGGCTTCTGAACTAACCTGTCCGATTGAATCAATCACCGTGCCGTTTTTCTTTAAAGTGATGGGATCATTCCCGTTGAAATTGATAATATTGCTGTCTTGAATATCCGCTTTAGCAAGGATGGCTGCATCAGCTTGTTTGTGGGCAAGTACCAAAGTTTCCCCTGCATTAAGAGTTCCTGTTAAAGGAAAGGTCTTATCCGTTGTTGCTGCACCATTTGTATGTAATTCCAAGGAGTAACTCGATAAATCAATGGCTTCACCAGTACCGTTATATAGTTCAATTGCTTTATTGTAACTGGATCCTTCGATATATTCAGAAATGATTAAGTCCTGAAACGCCTCGTCTGCAGCTGATACGTGCTGAGATAGAGGAGGTGCAAACATGCTTAAGGCCATACTTGAGGCAACTGTTACACTTAACAATTGACGCTTCATTGTTTTCCCGTTCATTTTCTTCCCCCTGTTCGTAGTTTAGTAAAGTGGTAGATTCGCCACCATCTACCAGTATACAACAGGATTTGTCATAATAGTGTAAAAATAGGGTAAATTAACTGAAATTTGTTAACGCTTACATTAATATAAAGTAAATTCGAACTATAAAAGTTGACAAAGCCCGGTTCTGGAGCGGATAAACAGCTCTTGAACCGGGCTTATGATTGTTTTTTAGTTAAATGGTGTTAATTTAACTTATTACAGGTAAACCCCTACTCCAGGACCAAACGGAATACCTAATAACGCAAATGTCAGGAGTAACACGATCCATACCGATAAGAACGCAATCGTATAAGGAAGCATCAGTGAAATCAAGGTTCCGAGCCCCGCTTTCTTATCGTATTCCTTCATAAAGGCGAGAATTACGATGATATACGGGTTCATCGGGGTGATGATGTTCGTGGATGAATCCGCAATACGGTAGGCGGCTTGTACAAACGCCGGATTATACCCAAGTGTCGCAAACATCGGGATGAAGATCGGTGCCTCCAATGCCCATTGAGCGGAACCACTAAAGATCAATAGATTCAATAATGCTGTCAACAGGACAAATCCGATGATGGCGGCGAGTCCCGTCATATTGATCGATTCGAGGAAATTCGCGCCGCTGACGGCTACCCATGTCCCTAAATTCGTCCAATCGAAGTAAGCGATAAACTGTGCGGCTGCAAAGATTAATACGATATAACCGCCCATGTCTTTCATGGCTTCTGTCATATACTTGGGAACGTCCCTGCTTGATTGAATTTTCTTCACTGTAACGCCGTAAGCAACCCCGATCACAATAAAGAAGAAGAGCGTGATGGGAATGATTCCAGATAAGAAGGTAGAAGGAATGAGTCCCCCCTCTTCATTTCGCATCGGAGAGTTCGGCCAGGCAATCGAGACGACTAACAGGACGATGAATGCTAATCCTGCCAGGGTTGCATTTCGGAGTCCTTTTCCTTCTAAAGGACTTTCTTCTTCTAATGTTTTATCTACTTTTCCTTTATATGTCCCTAAACGGGGTTCAACAATTTTTTCTGTGACAAAAGCTCCTACAGCTGTAAGAAGAACAACAGATGCAATCATGAAGTACCAGTTATCCACCGGTGTGACCGTTACTTCAAATGCTTTGGCAGCTTCGGTTGAAATCCCTGCGAGTAACGCATCGGTTCCCGTAATGATAAAATTTGCCGTAAAACCGGCTCCTACTCCGGAGAAACCGGCAGCGAGTCCCGCCAGTGGATGCCTTCCCACCGTATAGAAAATCATGGCGGCAAGTGGAGGAATGATAACGAAGGCTGCGTCTGACGCCAGGTTCCCCATGATCCCTACCATAATAACGGCGTATGTAATCAGTCCTTTTGGAGCGTTCAAAACAGTTTTCTTAATTGCCGTTTCCAGCAGTCCTACCTTTTCCGCCAATCCGATCCCCAGCATCATTGCCAGTACGAGGCCGAGTGGAGCGAAGCCGGTAAAGTTATCGAGCATGGAGGTCAGGATGTATTGGAGTCCCTCCCCGGAGACCAGGCTCTTGATCGCTAACTCTTCTCCGTTTTTCGGGTGGATAACGGTCACACCCAGACTTGAAATAAACCAGGAAAATAAAACAATAAAGACAGATAAGTACACAAACAACATGAATGGGTCAGGGAGTTTATTCCCTACCTTTTCGATTCCACCTAAAATTCGAAGATATCCCTTCTCCTTTTGAGGTGGATTCGGCTCTAAATTGGGATTTGTCATGAGGTCACTCCTTCAAATAATGTTTTAAGGAATAATTCCTTTTTACTTCCGTTAATAAGTATTTCGATATTGATTGTATAAATCCTTCTTATTTTTTAATATTTATGAGAAAATTTTAAATTTACGGATTACTGAATAGGTGATCATAAAAAATCCCCTACTCATAGATAGAATAAGGGGATTTTAAGATACAGTTATTTAAGTTGAAAACGATATAACTTCCTTGGTCTTCCTCTGCCGCCGCTTTGTTCTTCGCCGCTGATTTCCACAATCCCGATCCGTTCCATTTCCGTAAGGATTCTGCGTCCGTTCCGTTCGGTGCTTTTCAGCCAGCGGGAAAGGTCCTGGGACGTGATTTCCTCTTTGTCGTAATGACGGGAAAGAGAAAGGATTTTTGAGACGATGGCTGAACTGACCGTAGCCTCTTTAAAGACTTCCTTCCATTCATTGCCCCAGTTATTGAGAGTGTAGGTAATGGACTCCGACGACGGAAGAATTTCCGTTACCGTCTTGTCTTCATTGACACTTATGACGATGGAAGATTCGTGCTTTCTCGCATGTTGAAAAGCAAGACGGACATGATGTTCCGCTTCCAACACTGTCACTCCAAACCCTAATCCCACACGGATATCCAGATCTGTATGGGCCTTCACTTCCTGAGTCAAAGAAGTGAAAATCGACTCCTTCTCATGAAGATCGAGTTCCCCTCTCGTTGTATAGACGAAGAACAATCCGTCCCCTAATTGAACCATGGAACCATTGATCTTTTGGGCGATATCAAGAAGATTGCGTTTCAGATCCAGCTCTTGATGCTTCATTTTATAAGAAAAATGGGACTCGTCCAATGTCTGGGTGGAATAGATGACTTCGATTCCAACGATGGCAATTTGGGATTTTTGATATTTCCTCGATTGTGCCCTCTCTAATAAGTACTGCAGTATCATCCGGATGGATAAATTCGTCGGTACGACACGGTAACAAGGAATGCCTGCTTCAGTGAGTTGCTTCTGAACACTTTGGATACACGTGATCGCCGTTTCAATTTCTCCTTTTTCGTAGAGTGAACGGTGATAGTCTACCAGTTCATCAGCACTCCGGTATCCTTCATATGGATAGGTTGAGATCTCTAGTTGATCAAATGAGTGAAATTGAACCGCGGTTTCAATTTCCTCCTTTGAAATGGTATCTATACTAATCTTATTTAATAGAGTCTGTTCTTTCATTTGCGCTTCTAATAATGCTCCAAAGAAACTGGATCCATGTAAAGGCGGAAAGCTCCCCTCCTTTTCCGTGATCCAACCTTTTTCAAGCGCATAGTAGAAGGGAGATTGTCCCGAAAAGAACCATTGATCTACCAGACCGCGGTTCTTCTCAAGGATTCCTTGTATTTCATTCACCCCGTGATAGGGAAAATTCATAAGTTCTATATTGTCAAAATGAGTGGCCACATGATTGATCCGTTGAATCGAATCATCCGGGCCGATGACACCAATTTTTATCATCAACTATCATTCACCTGCTTCTTGCCGCAATACTTCAGCTAGAATCTCGACTCCTGCATACAAGTCTTCTAACGAGCTATGTTCCTTTGGATGATGACTGATCCCTTTTTCACAGGGAATGAATACTAAAGCAGAAGGCCATTTCGCTGCCATATTCATGACGTCATGCCCTGCCCCGCTATCCATTTCAAACGTGTTGTACCCCAGGGTTTCCCCTGCTTGTTTGACTCTGGCTGTCAGCTTTTCATCTAATAGAATAGAAGGATTATCTACAAGAGTTTCTACGTTGATTGTAACATTAAATTCATTCTCTAAGCTTCGACACTGTTCAATTATTTTATCGGCCATGGATCTCTTTAGGTCATCGTCGACCGATCTAATATCGATTCCCGCTTCTGCATGACCCGGGATGACATTCATGACGTTCGGTTTTACGTTCATCGTGCTGACGGTTGCTACAAGTGGTTTCCGGGACTGCTTTGATAGCTTTTCCGCCTCTTCGGAAACAAATGTGATAAGGGGAGCAAGAGCCACAAGGGCGTCCGCCCGTTTCCCCATTGGTGTCGTCCCCGTATGACCCGCCATTCCTTCCACCTTTACCTTCAAGCGGATCGGACAGGCTACCCCCCGGACAATTCCGAATTGAGCACCATGATCTTCGATTTTGGTCCCTTGTTCAATATGGAGCTCGATGAAGGAGAGGATCTCCTCTTGAGAGCGTTCAGCTTTTTCAATGGATGACCAGTCCAGGCCCGTTGATTCCACGGCTTCTTTAATGCTGACCCCGTGGCGGTCCCTTACGTTTTCTACTGATTTATCAAGAATCCCTGCAACACTTTTACTTCCCAAGGTAGAAACGCCGAAACGTGCTGATTCTTCAGAGGCAAAACAGGCCACTTCAATGGAGTGATGGGGTTTGAATCCACGCTCTTTTAATGCTTTCACGGCTCCCAGCCCACATAGGACACCCGCTGCCCCGTCATAACCTCCTCCGTTTTCAACCGTATCAAGATGAGATCCAGTCATGACAACTTGATTGGTCTCCCCTTCCCACCTGGCAAATAGGTTCCCTGCCAGGTCCCTCTGTACGGATAGCCCCAATGTTTCTGCAGCGCTGCGAAACACATTCATGGAAGCAGTCTCTTCCTTGGAATATCCTAATCTCGTAAAACCATCAGGCTGTTCCATCGTATCAACCAGATTTAAAGCTTCTAGAGTTGTACTTAACCATTCTTTCAACTCGTAACCTCCTCTTTTAAGTGTGATAATTTTAGAATAAGACGTGCGAAGGAATCCACTGCCACGGTTAAGACCCCTTCTTCAAAATCAAATTGATGATGATGATGTCCGTTTTTCAATCCGGTTCCGAATACCATGAAGGTTGCTTTGCCACCCTGATTCTGCACCTCATTCATCATATAAGTAACATCCTCTGATGCCTTTAAAGGTAAACCATCGTGAATCTCGGAAATAAATGGACTTTCCTTGCCGACTTCCTTTAACCACTGAATCCATTCAGGGTTACATGCTGCTTCAACCGTCTCACCCACCACATCGATACCGGTTTCCACACCATAAAGGTCTCCCGATGCTTGAAGGATCCGCATGGCTTCCTTCTGCATGTACTGATTGATGGCAGTCGTTTCCCCTCTTGTTTCCATTTCAAGATGAGCTTCATCGGCAATGATGTTTCGGCCAGCTCCCCCTTGAAGCTTCCCAACATTGACCCTTGTCGCCCCGTCAGAATGGCGCGGGATATTGTAAAGGTGGAGACTTGCTGCAGCAGCTGCCAATAAAGCATTCTTCCCTTTTTCAGGCTCGAGACCTGCGTGGGCCGCTTTTCCTTTATAAGTGACGTTGATTTTGGAGGAAGCGAGAAAAGAATGAGTCGTAGCATACACTCGCCCAAGCTTCGTATCCCGAATGCCGATATGACCGCTTGCAAAATAATCGACATTCTCAAGCCAGCCTTTTTTCACCATGGCTTTTGCTCCCCGCCCACCTTCTTCAGCTGGCTGGAAGAGAAGAGTAAACCTTCCAGAAAGCTGGTCTTTGTATGCTGACAGGAAGCTTGCCACACCCAGGCCGATGGCAGCGTGACCGTCATGACCGCAGGCATGCATGATTCCTTCATTTTGGGAACGAAAGCCTTCTTTCATTGGAAAGTGGTGATCAGGATCATTCGCTTCTTTTATGGGCAGGGCATCGATATCAAAACGGAACGCCATATGAGGACCGGGCTTTCCTGTATCAAATGTGGCAGCCAATCCTGTATGACCGCCTTTCATTTTGTCGAGCCAGCTCTTTTCCACGCCTTCTTTTATGGCACGTTCTTCTTGTTTGGTTAAATCGTTTGGTGAGGGAACCCCCATTCGTTCCGTGGACTCCAGTGCATCTTTTCCAAGGTGAACGGTGAAGCCGAGGTTGATTAATTCCTTTCCTACCAGATAGGTGGTGACGTATTCAGTGAACCCCAGTTCGGGTTTCTGATGAAAGGTGCGTCTGAAGGCAGTGAGTGCCGGCGAGATTTCATTAATAAATTGTTCAACAGTTCTCATCTTTCAAGACTCCTTTTTTCAAGCTTTTTCAGGGTATCCAGTGCAAGCTGGGCCATCACTTCAACCCCTTTAGGCAAAGCACTTTCATTTAATTTAAATCTTGGGTCATGGAGTGGGTATTGCGGTTCTGTATCCTTCACAGATGTTCCCAGCCAGTAGAAGGCACCTGGATATTTCTTCAGAAAGCGGGAGAAATCCTCTCCTCCAAGAGACGGTGAGACCACTGGTGAAGCTTCTTCCCCAAGCACTTTTTGGGCAGCGTTACGCACTTCATCCGCCCATCTAGGTGTGTTGACCGTCGCGGGATATCCATCTAAATAGTCGATGGTCATGCGGGCCCCAAAGCTTTTTCCGACTCCTTCAATGATGGAGTGAAAACGGTCCTTCACCATTTCTTTCACTTCCGGTTTGAAGGTTCGAATGGTCCCTTCAAGGGTGACTTCATCGGCAATAACATTGTAGCGGTAGCCTCCTTCGATTTTTCCGATGGTGAGGACGGCCGAATCAATGGGATCCGTATTTCGGCTCACAATCGTTTGTAGCTGGGTGATGAGGTTATTGGCAATAATGATGGCATCATTGGACTGATGGGGCATGCTCGCGTGTCCACCAGATCCTTTAACCGTAATCTTAAAGCGGTCCGAAGCCCCCATGATTTCATGATGGAGAACTCCGATTTCCCCGACTGGCAGATCCGGCCAAACATGCTGCCCGAAAATGACGTCAGGCGTATATTCGTCGAATACCCCGTCGTCCATCATTTGCTGAGAACCTCCTACAGGGGCATTCTCCTCCGCCGGTTGGAAGACGAGTAGAATCGTACCTGCTATTTCCGATTTCAGTTGATTCAATACTTTTCCTGTACCAACGAGCATGGCCGTATGGGCATCATGACCGCAGGCATGCATGTTGTTGTGGATGGTGGACTTGTAGGAAAGATCATTTTCCTCATGGATTGGCAGTGCGTCGATATCCGCCCTTAATGCGACCGTGCCTCCTGGCTTTTCTCCTTGTATGATGCCAAGCACTCCTGTTTTGGCATAGCCCGTTTTAAAAGGGATTCCTTCTTCTGCTAATTTTTTCTGAATCGTGTTCGATGTCTCGAATTCCTCTCCACTCACCTCAGGATATTGGTGAAGGTGTCTTCGTAAATCAATGACTTCATTCTCTACGGATTGGACAAGCTGCTTTAACTTCATGAAAAATCTCCTTTTTCGGTCGAATGATTATTTAAGGAAAAGTTCCTTAATAATACCGTTAATAGATATATTCGATATAAAGTTGGAAAATCCTATGTGGAAGGGGAAGTTTTTTTATAAAGAATAGGGACGGACCTCTGCATTTTGCAGAAAGTCCGCCCCTATCGTATTTTTCTATTTTTGCTTTGAGTTGGAGGTCCGTCCCTCAATTTAGTACTTCATCTAATTTCAAATGTAGGTCTAAGGATTCAATTCCAAATATAACCATGAAATCTCTTGCGATGATTCATTTATGTATGTAATATATAAATTGCATATTGTAACATATATATTGCATTCAACTTAATAAGGGAGGTTCTATGAACAATAAGGTGAAAGTAGCAAGGATTGA
This sequence comes from Rossellomorea sp. ABR4_004, assembly GCF_056159585.1. Lineage (NCBI taxonomy): Bacteria > Bacillati > Bacillota > Bacilli > Caryophanales > Bacillaceae > Rossellomorea > Rossellomorea sp. ABR4_004. The sequence continues at coordinate 1,850,608 of NZ_JBSWVM010000001.1, forward strand.
GAAGAATATGACTCAAGAGGAGTTATCTAAACAAATTAAGGTTACAAGACAGACGATTGGACTAATTGAAAAAGGAAAATATAACCCCAGCCTTCAACTGTGTATATCAATCGCTAAAGCATTAGATAAAACATTGGATGAATTATTTTGGGAGGAGGAACAACATTAATGAAATCATGGCTATCGATTTTCTTGCCAAACGATGAGTATAAGGAGAAAAGAGTATTGTATTTCCTTGCCGAGTCCGCCGTCGTTTTACTAGCAATATCCTTCATTTTTTTAGCCGTAAAACGCTTCTTTCCTATTAATCAAATCGGTGATGAGATCGTTGTGGCAGTCCTGTCCGGCTTGGTGGTTATGTATACCATTATCCGTTATATGGTTTCTGGCATTGAATATTCAAATGTATTTAACAAAACAGAATATAAAAAAGAAGTAAGAAGTATTGTTTTTCAATCACTAAAGTTTGCAGTAATATTTAGCGTCATTTATTTACTCTTTACGGGAATCCCTAAAGCCAAAGAAGGTTGGGTAGACCTATTGGGGTTAGCTTTCCTTGTCTGGACGTTTATGTTCTTTTTGAATTATTTTTCTCTTAAACATTCATTTAAAAAGAATGGTGAATTAGAGGAAGATAATAAATGGTAATTGAATATCACTCTCTAAGAGGTATAAAGATTCAACACACCTCTTCGAGAGTAATGACCCAAGCTTATTTACACTTTATCCCATACCATGCCAGACTTGCAGCAAAACCGATGACTCCACCTTTGATGGCATTTTTCCCGACTACTTTTGCAAGTTCGATTGCCACTTGCTGCCAAGCTTTTCGTTCAATCAGCTTCCATAATCCACCGCTGATGAAGCCTATACCTGTCGCATCAATAATCTTGTCTCCAACGCATTCTGACCATGAACTTCTCTGTATAATCATCTTTTTATCAATCTTAAATTCTGCAGGTGCAGGAACTCCAATTAAATCTGCTTCTGTTAACTCTTCTCCATTAACAAGTTTAACGAAGGCAGCAATCGAAGCCACATTTTCTTCTCCAAACTTCTCAGCAATTAAATGCTCGTCCATTATGTAGGTTCCATCTTGTAAATTAGTAGCTTCTTCAAAGAGATATTGCATATCATCTGCCAATCTATCAATATCCGCTTCCTGTTCTATAATAGAATTCGTAGCAACTATTTTTGAAGATACCATTCCAGCTGCGGATGCACTTGTAAAAGTGGCTGAAATCCCCCCTGCTAATACAACCGTCGATAAAGCACCCATTAAAAACTTTCTTGTTTTCATTTTTGTCCTCTCCTTTGTAATTATCTTCAACACAAGGAAGATATTAACATATCATTATTCCAAAATGGATTATTTTACTGAAAACAGTAATTTTTAACTAATATTGTAAACTATCATTACTTTATTACTATAAACACAATGTTACTAGTAATTTTGAGGGACGGACCTCTACATTGTTTAAAAGTCCTATGTCGTCACTTCCTTTCTTCAAGTTGACATCCTAGAGGTCCGTCCCTCTTCCTTTTTCCACTCCCACCCTTTACACTTAAAGAAAACATTTTAATAAAGGATGGTTGGATGAGTGGTTTTGTTGAAAGGGTCGAGCCTTATTTTTTGAGTGAGGATCCATTTGTACAGAGATATGCGATAGAAATGCTGGAGGATACCTATTTAGTTGATGGGGATACGTTTATGACGGGATTGGAAGCCTTTGACCGCGGGTCGGTTTCGGAATTCTCCTCACTGGTTCTTCCTTACTTAATGTACATGCCTTTGAATGAGGAGGGGTTGATAGAGGTCATCCATCGTTTAAACCGCCTGGAAAAAAAAGAGGGAGACTGGCTGTTCTATACCCAGTTACTGTTAAATGCCGATACCAACTTGTTGATTACACAGAAGAATGATGTAAAACGTTTGGTAGGTGAAACCCAATTAGCAGAAATCGTGAAGCTGCCTTCTTTAACGATTGAGGAACTCTATATGGAGCTCGCAAGTGTCACGAATTATTTGGATGTTCATGAATATAGCCAAGCTCATTTTGACTATGGTAAAAGAATCATCACGGAGTTAATAAAAAGTGACGGTATTGAAAGCTGGGAAGTACGGAATGGATTGAAAGAAAATGATGAAGAAAATGAGTTCTATGGTTTTCACGGGATATACATCATTTATATGGCTGGTAAACTTCGTGAAGAAAGCGTCGTCCATCAGTTAGTGAACCTCTTTAAAGATGAAGATGAAAGTGATTTATTATTCGAGGAAGTGGCCAATGCCCTGGTGAAAATAGGATCGGAGCAGGTAGTGCGTGAGGTTGAAAAAGTGGCACTGTATGGTAATACTTATTTCTATACACTGGACGTACTTGGAAGAATCAAAACCAAAGAAGCGGAAAATGCGCTCTTGGGATTATTTGATCAAACAGATGACATTACCGCAAAAACACTGATTTCAGATTATTTATGCCAACAGTTATCAACAGACGCGATTCCAAAAATCGAAGCGTTCATCGAAGAAGGCTATGATGCAGGAATGCTTTGCCTGGAAGAGTCCCTTTATGTCAACTGCATCATGAATGGGATCGATCATCCGAAACTTCCACAGTGGAGAAGTTTCATTGAAGACGTGGAACACCAATCAATGAAAGAGCAACCACTCCTCGTTCCACAGCCCGTCCAAAACGGAGACAAAATCGGACGCAACGACCCTTGCCCATGCGGCAGCGGTAAAAAATATAAGAAGTGCTGCCTATAAATTAAGGGACGGACCTCCGCATTCTGCGGAAGCCCGTCCCTATCGCTTTTCTATATTAAAAATTTCGATTAGAGGTCCGTCCCTCTACTTCACTCTACTCCATCCACTCAGGCTTACCAAAGCCTTTGAATTCTTCGTCGATGATTTTCTCGAATTCTTCTGCTTCGACGACTGCTTTGATGTCTTTCGCCAGCTGTGAATCAACGTCCTTCGTATTGACAACCACTCGGTTTCGATACTGATCAGGCATGTTTTCCAGCTGAAGTGCATCAAGTAAGTCCATGTCGGCTGCAAGTGCGTAGTTCCCTGGAACCGCAGACAGATCAACACTGTCAACGGCTCTTGGAAGCTGTGCTGCTTCGATCGGTTTGAACTGCAGGTTTTTCACGTTTTCCGCAATGTCTTTTTCTGACACAGTCAATGGATCTGTATCCGGTTTTAACGTGATCAGCTTAGCATCCTCCAGAATCTGAAACGCCCGTGCTGCGTTCGTCGGATCGTTTGGAATCGCAATGGCGCTGCCTTCTTTGATGTCTTCAATCGAATCAAACTTCTGTGAGTAGATCCCCATTGGCGCCGTTGGTACGACAATCACTTCGGATAAATCCATGGTATGCTGTTTCGCGAAGGTTTCCATGTAGATCTTATGCTGGAAAAGGTTCGCATCCAGATCTCCCTGGGCCAGTGCGTTGTTCGGCTGGATGTAATCACTGAACTCCTTCACTTCCACCGTATATCCTTTTTCTTCAAGTCCTGGCTTGATCGCTTTTGTCACCATATCACTGTAAGGCCCGGATGTGGCTCCGATGGTTACCTCTTTTTTATCTTCCGCGCTTGAACTTGCTTCGTCCCCGCCGCAAGCTGCAAGAATGCTCATTGTTACTGCTAATGCTACGAATAAAATCCATTTTTTCACTTGTTGTTCCCCCTAAAGTAGTTATCGTTTATCGACTAATCGTGCAAACACATCACCCGTATACTGGATGAGCTGAACCAAACAAATTAAAATGACGACGGTTGTGATCATCACGGTATTGTCATAACGGTAGTATCCGAAGCGAATCGCCAGGTCCCCCACTCCACCTCCACCAACGATGCCGGCCATAGCTGAATAGGCAACTAAACTGATCGTTGTAATCGTAATTGCTTGAATCACCGCTGGACGAGCTTCCGGTAACAGCACGTCCTTGATGATCATCCAAGGGCTTGCCCCCACTGAAACCGAAGCTTCAATGACACCCTTATCAATCTCACGTAAAGACGTTTCTACCATTCTCGCAAAAAACGGAATTCCCGCAACAGAGAGTGATACGGATGCTGCCGTCGGTCCAATCGTGGTTCCGGTCAATAGTTTGGTTAACGGTAAGAGTGCGACTAATAAAATGATGAACGGAACCGACCGCACCATATTGACGACAAATCCAACGACCTTTTTGATCAAACTATTTTGTAAAAACAAGCCTTTATCTGTTACGAAAAGAAGAATCCCTAGTGGTAATCCCACTAAAATCGCAACTCCCAGTGAAATCCCCACCATATACACCGTTTCAAAAAAGGCTTTATTCAATTCTGGTAAAATGACAGTCAATGAATCAGGCAGCATTCTCAAGCACCTCCAAGCTCTGCGTCTTCAGCGTGATGAACCGGATCGCGGCTTCGATTTCTTCATGGGAGCCGATCAGTTCCATGATAAAAATCCCCAGTGGCACTTCCTGAATATATTCGATCTTGCCGTGCAGGATATTGCCCCGCACTTTGTATTTCTGGAACACTTCCGATACGACGCTTTCCTCTGCGATCGATCCTTTGAATTGGATTTTGATCAGTTTTCCTTTCCTTGATTCCACGAGGTGCGGCGGGAGTTCAAATTGAAGGATCGTTTCAATGAATTGCTTTGTTAAAGGCTGCTTCGGTTCGGCAAACAGGTCGTATACCGGACCTTCCTCCACGATTTTCCCGTCCTGCATCACGGCCATCCGGTCGCATATCTCTTTCACGACTTCCATCTCGTGGGTAATGAGCACGATCGTCAAACCCAGTTCTTTGTTGATTTTTTTCAAGAGTTTCAAGATCGATTTCGTCGTATTCGGATCGAGTGCGGAAGTCGCTTCATCGCAAAGTAATACGGATGGGTTATTCGCAAGGGCTCTAGCAATCCCGACTCTCTGCTTTTGTCCTCCGCTGAGCTGGGCCGGGTAGGCGTCCGCTTTATCTGAAAGACCGACCATCTCAAGGAGCTCGACGACCCTGGGCTTGATTTTCGCTTTCGGTACACTAGCCGCTTTCAAGGCAAAGGCCAGATTGTCAAACACCGTTTTGGATTTGATCAAGTGAAAATGTTGAAAGATCATGCTCGTCTTTTGGCGGGCGAGTCTTAATTGTTTGGACGTGAGCTTTGTAAAATCCTGTCCATCAATGATGATTTCTCCCGATGTAGGGGTTTCTAATAGATTCAGGCAACGAATGAGTGAACTCTTCCCCGCTCCACTGTATCCGACGATTCCAAAGATTTCACCCTTATCGATCTTTACGGAAACATTATCGACACCGACCACCGTTTGCTTCTTTGTACTGTAGGTTTTAACTAGATTTCGAATCTCGATCAACGTGCACACCCCTTTTTTAATCCAATAAAAAAATGCCTCTTTCAACTGAAAGAAGCATCGCCTGTTTATCTCGACTTATCTCTCAGAATGAAATCATTCTGCAGGAATTAGCACCGTTCCAATACTGGAGGTTGCCGGACGTCATAGGGCCTGATCCCTCGGTCACTCTGGATAATTGAAAGTATGTAATTTTCTAAATTTTTATCTTATAGAGGATAATACTGGGGATATGAATGGAAGTCAATAGGGAATTTTTCAGTCGTTCTTATGTAAGCGTTATCTTAATTGGTGCACTAGGGTAGGGATTTTTTTGGGTGGGAAGAAATTGGGTTTGGACTGGTGGTGATAATTATCTATTTTTTTACAGTTGATAATATATTCTAAAGTCGATAATAAACCTCTCTCACCCTATCAATCCATGTATTTCACATGAATTTCAGATAAAATTCTCCTTAACACCATCTCAAAGGCTCAAAAACCATACATACTATCCCAAAACATTCCTTCCCACCTCCAAACGAGAGTAATTTCCATTACCAAAAGAAAAAGGCACTGCCTTCCATAGCAGCACCCCGATCATTTGTCATAACAACTCACAACAAATATTCTAATCTCTCAAACAATCAAACGAAAACTAGAACGTCCACTCCTTAATCCCCGTTAACACATCCAACTCCCTCAACCTCTGCTCACAATAAGACGAATTCCCTTTCAAGTATGTATCAACATAAGCCGGATGACACATAATCTCAAGCGTCTCACCTTCATCCCTGCTGTCCAATATCCTCTTCAATCCTTCAACCGACACTCCGTCACCATAAAAGTCCATCGAGAAACGATCGGTTAACACATTCATTGCTTCAAACTCATCACAGGGTACCTTCCGGACCGGAACCCCAAATCGCTCCGACAATCTCTTCACCACCGGGATCAAAGGCCGAAAGCTATGAACATGGTGATGACTGTCAATATGAGAAAGGGGCAAACCGAATGATAGAAATTTATCCACCTGAGCCTCCCACTCCATTTCAACCTCATCCACATTGATTTCTTTTTCTTCAAAAATCCTGCTGGTGTAACGGAAAAAATCTCTCTCATCCAGAAGAGATGGGACTCCGCCAGAAACCGGTCTCCCGCATGTCAGCGTTAAATGGATCCCAACCTGTAATTCCGGATAAACCTTCGCCAATTCCACCGCATGCAGAGTCCCCGGCATATTGACCAGCATCGTTGTTGAGTTGACAATTCCAAATCGGTGACTATCAACGATGCCGTAATTCACCCCCCGGCATAAACCAAAATCATCTGCATTGACGATCACGTTCCTCATAATCCCCCATCCCCTTTTCGCTAATAGGTTCTTTCTACAAGAAAGCTTGCTTTATCTCCTCTGAAGATCGCTTTGGAAAATTCAATCACCGATCCATCCTCAACATAAGCCGTCGTCTCGATCATAAAGCAAGGTGTCCCCTCAGGCACCTCAAGCTTTTCTGCCACTCGTTCATCTGCTAAAAATAACTCGATCGTTTCGACGGTTTTCTTAATTTTTATATCAAACTGTGTTTCCAGGAGCTTGTAAAGAGATCTTTCACATTCGTCTTTATCAAGCCCGGGCGTCTTGTACCAGGGCAGATAGGCCACCTCATATTGCAGTGGCAGCCCGTCTGAATAACGGATTCTCTCTAAACGATTGACTGGATCTCCATTCTTCAATTCCAACGCTTTTTCCACTGTTGATTCTGCCGGGATGACATTCATGCTTAGCACCTTGATCTTAGGTTTCTTACCTTGTAATCGCAGTTGCTCTGTGTAGTTGTCGATCGTCGAGGACAGGATTTGACTGACTTTCTCTTCTGCGACAAAGGTTCCTCTTCCTTGCTCACGATAAACGTATCCTTCAAGTGTCAGCTGCTGGAGCGCCGTCCGGATCGTTGTACGACTGACATTGAACTTTTCGCAAAACTCCGCCTCTGTCGGCAGTTTTGTATTCGGCGCGTATTCTTTATTTTTAATCATGTGGATGATTTCTTCTTTAACATGCGAATGCAAGGCCTTTGCTTCTTGTGTCTCTTTCATTCTGTTTCTCCCTTCCACTTTCTTCCTATATTTGTTATAACACATCCACGTTCAATTCTCTATTCCTAATCATTTTATCATAAAAATAATTTGTTATTACAAATAAATAAAAATTAGTCATAAAAGTTAAATTTGTCACTACAATATATAGACGAGCGAAAATTTGTATGATACATTATAAAAAAGAAATCGCTTTCAAAGTGAAGGGAGATCGACAGAATGTCATTAAAGGTAGTCATAATCGGAGGAGGATCAAGCTATACACCAGAAATTATCGAGGGGTTCATCCACCGATACACATCTTTTCCTGTCACGGACATAACGCTTGTAGACATCGAAGCAGGAAAAGAGAAGCTTGAGATTATCGGACAGTTTGCTCGTCGAATGATTCAAAAAGCAGGTGTGCCGATTGAATTGGAATGGACTCTTAACCGGCGTGATGCCTTGATAGGCGCTGATTTTGTGACAACACAAATCAGGGTAGGCGGCCTCTCAGCCAGGGAAAAAGATGAACGTATTCCGTTAAGTCATGGCGTCATCGGTCAGGAAACCAATGGAGCAGGCGGTATATTCAAGGCCTTGCGTACCATTCCGGTCCTAATGGAAATTTGTCATGACATCCAACAGATTTGTCCCCATGCATGGCTTATTAACTTTACCAACCCGGCAGGCATTGTTACGGAAGCCCTGCTGAAATACAGTACACATCATAAGGTCATCGGGGTGTGCAATATTCCTTTCAACATGAAGAACAGCGTGGCCGAGATGATGAATTGTTCTACAGATGAAGTACAAATTGAATTTGTAGGGATGAATCATTTTGTGTTTGGAAAAAGGGTTTGGGTCAATGGTCAGGATGTCACCGATCAAATTCTGCAAAAACTGATCCATCAAGAAGTGGATTACTCACCGGCCAACATCGTCTCCCTCGGATGGTCTAAGGAATTTTTACAAGCCTTGGGGATGCTTCCCAATCCTTATCATCAATACTACTTCCAACGGGACTCTGTGTTGGAAAAGGACCTTCAAGCTTATAGAGAAAACGGTACACGGGCAGAGGTTGTTCGAAAAGTTGAAAAAGAACTTTTCATACAATATATGAAAGAAGAGTTAAATGAAAAACCAAAAGAACTGGAAAATCGAGGAGGTGCCTACTACAGTGATGCTGCCTGCAGCCTCATGACGAGCATTTACAACAACTCAGGGGACATCCAAACCGTCAACACACTGAACAATGGAACCATCCCGGACCTGCCTCACGACGCTGTCATCGAAGTAAACGCCGTCATTACGGGGGACGGACCTCGGCCAATCGTCATTGGACCGCTTCCTTCATCAATTAAAGGGATCATCCAACAGATGAAAGCGTTCGAAGAGCTCGTCATTCAGGCAGCAATGTCCGGTGAGTACAATCATGTCTACCAGGCCATGGTAATGAATCCGCTAGTACAGAACGAAGGGGTAGCAAGACAACTAGTCGATGAATTATTGGAAGCTCACAAAGAGTTTTTACCGCAATTCAATTAATCTAGTAAATGGGGGAAAGAGAAATGAGTAAAGTAATGGGGTTTATGGAAAGCAAGTTTATGCCTATTGCAGGAAGAATCGGGTCCCAACGACATCTCGTTGCCATCCGTGATGGATTCGTTTCGATCATGCCGCTGATCATCGTGGGATCTTTGGCTGTTTTATTAAATAACCTGCCGATTGATGCCTTTCAAAATTTTATGGTTTCTGTATTCGGTGAAAGCTGGAAATCCGTTGGGGGGAATATGTGGAATGGGTCATTCGCCATCCTCGGACTGCTCGTCGCTGCATCCATCAGTTATCATTTAGCGAAGTCCTATCATATCGATGGGTTATCTGCAGCATTGGTATCGATCGCTTCACTCATCATCCTCACGCCGGTAACCGAAGACTGGGGGATTTCCTACGCCTGGACCGGAGCACAAGGGATATTCGTCGCCGTCATCACGTCCCTTCTTGTCACAGAATTATTCAAAGTGTTGATTCGTTCCAAGTTTACGATCAGTATGCCCGATGGTGTGCCAGAAGGTGTTGTAAAATCATTCAAAGCCCTGATTCCTGCAACGATTATCTTGATTCTTGTTGGACTTATTCAAGCTCTCTTAACTTCTTTTGCAGAAAAAAGCATCTTTGAAATCGTGTTCACCGTGGTTCAGGAACCACTGCAAGCTGTATCCAACTCACTGCCATCAGCCATAGTTGTAGCCTTCTTAAATCATTTCCTTTGGTTCTTCGGCTTACATGGCACGAACATATTAGGTCCGATCATCGAACCGATCTATCTACCGTTAATTGAGAAAAATCAGCAGCTCTTTGCAGACGGGATGAGTGCCTTCGACGTTCCTTACATTGTGACGAAGCCATTCTTCGATGCGTACGTGTACATGGGTGGATCCGGTACGACGATCGCCTTGATCATCGCCATCTTCCTTGTGGTGAAAACGAAGCATTACCGCACAGTCGGAAAACTGTCTGCTGCACCTGGAGTATTCAATATTAATGAACCGGTCATCTTTGGTCTTCCGATTGTGTTAAATCCGCTTATGTTTATCCCGTTTTTACTTGTACCTGTCGTATTGACCGTTACATCTTACCTGGCACTGAGCTTAGGAATTGTACCTAAAACCGTCGCGATTGTTCCTTGGACGACACCACCGATCATCAGTGGCTACCTGGTAACGGGCGGATCTTGGAGTGGAATCGTGCTACAACTTGTGAACCTGACAATCGCTACACTTATGTACATCCCATTCCTGCTTGCATCTGAACGTGCCCAATTAAAGAAAACATCTGAAACGAGTGATAAAATCGCATGAATGCTGAACAACAAATGACCTTAGAAGAAATATCTTTTCATATTATATTACATGCTGGAAACGCCCGGTCTTCCGCCATGGAAGCCTTGCAAGCCGCCAAGAAAAAACAATTCGAGACAGCAGAGGAAAAAATGGCCGAGGCAGCGAAAGAAGTACATCAAGCTCACCACTATCAAACTCAGTTACTTCAAAAAGAAGCAAGTGGTGACACACAGAATCCTACGATTCTATTGATCCACGCCCAGGATCATCTTATGAACGCCATCACCGTCAAAGAACTGGCCCAGGAAATCATCGAAATCCATCAAACCAAGTAAGGAGTGCTTCCTATGAATATCATGCTGGTCTGCTCGGCAGGAATGTCAACGAGTATGTTAGTCCAAAAAATGCGGAAAGCCGCTGAAGAAAAAGGCCTTGAAGCCACCATTAATGCTACATCTGAAGCTGACTTAAGTAATCACTTAGATACACTTGATGTGATTCTCATCGGCCCTCAAGTCCGCTACCTATCATCTAAAATCATTGAAAAAGCAGAGCCCCATCATATTAAGGTAGATGTGATCGATGGGATGTCTTATGGGATGATGAATGGTGAGAAAGTGTTGGAACAGGCTGTGAATTTGTTGGGGAAATAACATTTCCGAGATTGAGAGTGACCTGTAATGGGTCACTCTTTTTTAAGTTGCAGAACATAAAGAAAGTGTCCCCCAATTAAGGAGAACACTTTCATTCGATTACATCACATCATAATCCGTCACATTACGCTCGACTACCCGTGCTCCTTCCACACTCACAAACATCCCGTTCGAACTTCCAAACACATTGGTCGCGATCAGGTTATCCATCGCTGCTTTCACCGCCACCGTATCAATCGGCTCGATCGGGTCATTGATCGATAGCTTAGCTGACTTTCCCGTTTCGGTTGTAAATTCCAGTTCCAATACTTTTGCCATGATGCATCTACCTCCTTTCTATTAAAATATCGATCACCGTTTACTCGTTAATGTCGAAGGTTTCGACCTTCTCGATGTTGTTTAATCCCTTTGATGAAAGACTTGCCACGGATAAAGCCGCGCTGTTCATCTCATCTGCCGTTGCCAGTGCATTGATGTAGCTGTACGATTTGTACACAATCTTAGGATTCCCCTTCTCATCCAAGCCATCATTATAAGCCAGTCGTATTCTCGTAGATTTCAAATCCGCTGTTGCCATGTGCCTCACCTCCCTTCACCCTTTATATAGGGGATAAGGAGAGTGAAGGACACCCCCGTTTGAAAAAAAGAGGGACGGACCTCGACTCCTAGTACCAGCTCCTAGGAATGGAGGTCCGTCCCTTGTTCTTAATAAAGTTTCCCTTGCCTGTATAGGACCGTGGATAGTTTCATGACGGAGTGGATGTAGCAGTTCTGGCGCAGTGGGAATGGGTCGCCGAAGAATAGGGGCAGGACGGTGTCCATGGTTAATTTCATTTTGTCATAGAGGAGGTTGAATACTTCTTCCTCTGTGTAGAACTGTGTTTCCCGTCCTTGCAGCCATTCGAAGTAGGAGACGATCACCCCTCCGGCATTGGCCAGGATATCAGGGATGATAATGACTCCTTTATCACTTAAATAGTTATCCGCTTCCGTTGTGATTGGAGCATTGGCCCCTTCCACGATGATTCTTGCTTTCACCTTTTCTACATTATCCTTGTGCACCTGATCCTCTAACGCCGCCAGCATCAGAACGTCCACATCCAGGTACAGAACCTCTTCACGACCACGGACCTCAGCCTTCACGCCGATTTCCTTCAACTGTTCATCCTTCGTGGGGAGATCTCCTTTGTTCTTCATCGTAAACTCGACCAAAGCCGGAATATCAAGACCATCTGAGTTAAACAACGTCACATTCCGGTCACTCACCGCCACCACTTTATTCTGTAAATGAGTGGATTGATAGGCTTCAAGTGCCGCAACCGACCCTACATTCCCGAACCCCTGCACTGAAATCGTCAAGGGTCGGTCCTCGAAATCGAGAGCCGTTTTCGCAAAGACATTATCCGTCTTCGTTAATAGACTCTTCTGTTCCCTCACAAAATCATGAACGAGATAGCGGAATGTAAAAAACACACCCTTTCCCGTCGCCTCTCTCCGGCCCAACGATCCGCCGTTCACCACACTTTTCCCCGTAAAGCTCCCTCTATAAGGCATCCCCGGCCGGATGCTCTTGTACTCCGCCATCATCCAGTCCATTTCACGTTCCCCCGATCCCATGTCGGGAGCAGGAATATCTTTATCGGGTCCAAGGACATCGCTGAAATACTGGACATACTTCCTCGCGATCAGATGAAGCTCCTTCTCCGTATACTCACGGGGATTCAAAATGATCCCGCCTTTTCCTCCACCGAACGGAACATCATGAAGGGCATTCTTCAACGTCATCAAGGAAGCCAGATTAACAACCTCTTCCTCATTCACCGTCTCGTGAAAACGGATCCCTCCCTTATATGGACCCAGGGCATTATTATGCTGAACACGAAAAGCCGGGATCCTGACCACCTTCTCATCCTCCAACGGAATCCTCAAATACGATTTATGTACGTGGTTCGGTGTCGACAGAATGGACGTCAGCGACGTAAACGCTTTCTTTCTTGTCTCACCTTTCACTTCGGGTAAAAAAGATTCGTCCTCTAATAAAGCATCCAAAGACTTCTGAACAATATCTCTCGTTTGGCTGATCAAATCGGGTCCCTCCTAATAATTAAAGAAAATAATGGTATTTATTATAGTGTTACCCTGTCACCACTGGTTAAAAACGACTATTCATAAACTCTCATACCGACACCACCCGCCGAGCAGAAAAAAACCACACCTTATCCCAAAAGGTGTGGTTCTCAAAATCACGATTCAATAACTGCTTTTTCTGACCTTTTTCAAAAAATGAATTCAACATTTTTTCTTGGCAATGGGTAAATCAGTGAGAATAGATAAAATCATCCTATACTATAATCAATCGAGTACATAAATAGCTCTGACATTAGTCACTCTACCATCCATGATAAACCAACATTCCATTTTTCACCGAGAGCAATTCCCCTGAGTCCCCTTCTTCAACTTTATAGGGCTCACCACTCTGAATGACCGTCTCTACGATGGACGCGAATTGGTCCCTTGTATATTTCTTTGATCGAAGTGACATCAAATCGATAAAGAGGTCCTTATATTCCACATCCGCTGCAGACACGAGAGAAACGGTCGCTATGATCTTTCTGCCTATAATGACATGTGACATATCCGAGTTAGGAGTATAGTAGAACCGCCCTCCGTACCTTTTCGCAATTTCATCATATTCCTTTCCGATTTTATGGATTTCGAAATCACGACTTAGCTTAAACGTATGTCCGTTTGAATCGGTCATAGTAAATTCCATCGGGTATAATTCATCTTCAAGGCTTTCATGCTTTGTATCATTATCTTCTACCTCAGCTGAAGAACCATTTCTCGTTTCGGCGCGGTTTTCCTGTTCCTTTTCAAGACTCGCTTCTTCTTCAAGGCGCTTTTTGTCTTTCACCTGAAAGAACGTATCTTCTGCTGACTGTATTTCTTCTTTCATATCAGCAGTCGTCTGATTATCCGGCAAAAGGTTAACCTGTTTCATCAATCTCTCTGCTTCTTTTGAGAAATCCTGTTCGTTTAAGGATTGTTCTTCTGCAATATCTTTTAGGTTTTGGATTTCTTCTTGTACTTCTTTATATTGATTGAAAGTTTGATCAATACGATTCACTTGTGTGGAATATTGTTTAGTAAAAAAAGTTCTAAGGGATGAACTCTCAAGTTTTTCGAATACCTTTAATTTTTCTGCCTGTTCGCTTTTTATGGAAGCTACCTTTTCTGTCACTTTTTCTTCTAAAGGACTTTTCTCCAGGAGACTTCTCACGTCATTAATGTCCTGTTGAAGCTCATTGGCCACAGGAACGGTTTGGTTATATTCCTCTATTTCCTTCATCATCGGGATTAAATGTTGACGAAGATCCCTTTCCTTTTCTTCGCCACTATTCAACATTTCCTTCTCAGCATTTCCGAGAGATACTTGAGCCGACTTTAGTTCAGAAGGTTCAATCGTTTTTAGTAATTCGCCTTCTTCCGTTTCTTGCAGGTTCAATTCCATTTCTTCATAAACCGCTTGAATGTTTTTCTCTGCGTCAGCGAATAACTGATTTGCTTTTTCTTTGTCAGTTTCGGAAATGATATATACCGTTAAGATTGAAAAAACCAGTAACCCTACAGCTGCAGCGGTAATGCTTTTAAATCTGCCCTCTTTCCAACCTTTCTTCCGTGAAGACGGAGAAGGTTCATGATGAAGTATGGCTGTATGAATCCGTTCTTTCGACTCGTCATTTAATTGAAGCGGGGGAAGTTTTTTTGCTAGATTGTCTTCATTATGATTCTTCATTTGTATATCCTCCTGTTATGGATTGCAGCTTTTTACACGCACGGTGATAGGTAATCCGTACTTTGTTCTCAGTCCAATTTAGAATAGTGGCCGTTTCTTTTACATCAATGCCATTTATTCCTCTTAAAACCAATACATCCCGATAATTAGATTTAAGTTTCTGAATAGTGGTTAGAAGTTCGCGACTTCCTTCATTTAGAAAATAAAGAGATTCTGGTGTTTCTAAAGTAGCGGCTTCATGATCTTTTTGGGAAAAAGAAGTAATGGACCATTTATTCCTCTTTTTCTTTCTAAGTTCATCGATGGCAAGATTCCTGGCAATGGAATATAACCATGTTTTCGGATTCGCTTTTCCTTCATATGAGTCCACGGAATTCAGTGCCCGAATGAATACCTCCTGAACAAGATCTTCCACATCAGTCGAGGCCATCCGATATACCAGGAACGTATATATTGCATCACTATAGAGGTGAAACCATTCTGCAACCATCCTATTGTTGGACATCCCATTCCCCCGCTTTTTCTTTTTATATATTAGACGATAGAGAATAACCAAATATTTCACTTTATTGAATATTTTTTCATTTAATTTACAAAATGTACTTTTAAGTTGACAAGCTCGTCATTTATCCAGCTCTCCAAAATAAAGGAAACCTTGACAACCATCCCCAATATACTATAATTACATTATTTATATTCCGACTAAACTAATATGAATTATAAGATAAGGGTGATGACATGTTTATACAGATCAACCATCTCCATAAGCAATACCTCGATAAGTCAGGAAAACCAACCGATGTACTGAAGGATATTAATCTCGGGATAGATAAGGGTGAGTTTGTTTCAATCCTGGGACCTTCAGGATGCGGTAAATCCACTCTCCTCTCCATCGTGGCAGGACTGACCGCCTTGAGTTCTGGAGAGATTCTTGTAGATGGAAATCCGATCAAGAAACCCGGAAAAGACCGGGGGATGGTATTCCAGCAAGCGGCACTTTTTCCATGGCTGAATGTGCGTGACAATGTAACGTTCCCTCTGAAAAAAGAGATGTCTAAGAAAGAGGCAAGACAACAAGCCGCAAAATACTTACATATGGTCCAGCTGGGAAACTATCAGGATCATTACCCTCATGAGCTTTCAGGTGGAATGCAGCAGCGGGTGGCCATTGCACGTGCTCTCTCCATGAACCCGGAAATCCTTCTCATGGATGAACCATTCGGTGCGCTGGATGAACAGACCCGCTCCCGCCTTCACCACCAGCTTGAAACGATCTGGATGGAAACAAAGAAAACTGTCCTGTTCGTCACTCACAGTATCTCGGAATCTATTAAGCTTTCAAACCGGATCATCGTCATGGGTACCCGCCCCGGCACGATTTTGGCAGATATCAAAGTGGATCTCCCCCGTCCCCGGGATGCTCATAAAGAAGAAATGGTGAAAATCGAAGAACATATCATGACCTATTTAAAGAAGGAAATCGACAAAGTGATAAGTGAGGAATTGGCCTATGAACACAGCTCTTAAACGAATCATCTTCTTTGCCCTCATTATAGGCCTCTGGGAATCGGGATCACGATTCGGGTTATGGACAGAAGTTGTCCTCCCCTCTCCTACTTCCGTTTTCCAGGCCCTATTTACAGGGATTGCCGATCAAACCTTGATCATTGACCTTATTGCAAGCTTCAAACGTTTATTCATCGGATTGGGGATTTCCCTCGTTATCGGAACCAGCATCGGCGTTCTTCTCGCCAAATCAAAAACGGCCGACGATACGCTGGGATCATTACTGCTGGCCTTTCAGAGTGTACCGAGTATCGTATGGCTTCCACTGGCCATCATGTGGTTCGGCCTCAATGAAAAAGCCGTCATTTTCGTCGTCATTCTCGGTGGAACATTCGTCATGGCCCTCAACATTCGAATGGGTATAAAAAACGTCTCCCCACTCTTTTTAAAAGCAGCACAAACGATGGGATCGAGAGGTTTGGACTTATTCATTCGAGTCATCTTCCCTGCATCGATCCCTTATGTGGTCACCGGTTCACGTCTTGCATGGGCCTTCGCCTGGAGAGCACTGATGGCCGGGGAACTTTTAAGCACCGGTCCCGGACTCGGCTACACTCTCAGATACGCATCAGACTTCGGTGACATGAGCCTGGTCATTGCCGTCATGATCATCATTGGAGTCATCGGGGCGATCGTGGATCAGCTGATCTTCCAGCGCATTGAAAAATCAGTGATTAAGCGTTGGGGATTGGAGTCTTAACCATAGACGAAAAAATTGTGGCAGGTGATGATCACTGCCTCATTAATAAAAACAGGAGGTTACAAAATGAAAAAAGCATTTTTACTCATAACGATTTTCTTTACATTCCTTGGTGTTTTGGCAGGCTGCGGTACTGAAAAAAGCTCAGGCGGAGACGTAAGCGAGAAGGTCGTCATCGGTTACTTCCCTAATATTAACCACGTTCCCGCTATGGTTGCGAAGGACAAAGGATTTTATAAGGAGCAGTTGGGTGACGGTACAAAGATTGAATACAAAACCTTCCCGGATGGCTCATCGTTTATGACCGCATTGAAAACAGGTGAAATTGATGCCGGACTTGTCGGACCTGGTCCAGCCATGAACAACTACATGACAGGGGCTGACGTGAAAATCATCGGTGGGGGATCCACTGGTGGAACCGT
Source organism: Rossellomorea sp. ABR4_004 (assembly GCF_056159585.1). Taxonomy (NCBI): domain Bacteria; kingdom Bacillati; phylum Bacillota; class Bacilli; order Caryophanales; family Bacillaceae; genus Rossellomorea; species Rossellomorea sp. ABR4_004. The sequence continues at coordinate 1,868,022 of NZ_JBSWVM010000001.1, forward strand.
GGTTCTAGCAAGTAAGGAAAGCGGCGTGAAAACCGTGGACGATTTTGCAGGTAAATCCTTCATCACCCCCGCCGTCGGTTGTACGCATGATGTACAGGTCGAAACATTCTTGAAAGAACATGGAATTGAATCTCAACGTATCGGCGGGACCATGAAACACGTAACAGGAAACCCGGCACAATATGCCAACATGCTGAAATCAGGGAAAGTCGATATAGCCGTAGCGCCGGAACCTTGGGCAGCTGTGATTCAACAGGAAACGGGCGCCAACATCATCATCGATTATGACGAAATTTCATTCGGTGAAACACTTCCTGCTTCCGTACTTGTAGCTTCTGGAATATCCGTGAAAGAAAACCCGGACACCATTCAAAAAATCGTGGACGCTCATAAAGAAGCAACTTCTTTCATCGCTGAAAATCCGGAAGAAGCAAAAGAAATCACGATTAAAGACGTAAAAGACGTAACCGGCCAGGAACTCAGTAAAGAAGTCGTCGATCAGGCATGGGAACGAATCGGTTTCACTTACAAAGTGGACTCCGATGCCGTTCAAGCATTTGCCGACTCATCCTATGAACTGAAGTTCCTGAAAGAAAAACCGGAATTCACAGATTTAATTGACAAACAATTCATAGACTAACCTGACAAGGTCCGTCCCTCTTCTCATGTGAGGGACGGACCTCTGTTTCAAAAGGAGGAAGTTGAGTGGGATTTAAATGTATAATTGCTATGGTTGTCTTATCTCTATTCTTCTTGGCAGGGTGCCAGGGTGAAAATGTTGAGGAGTCTTTTCCTATGAAAGTAGAGGTCGGTGATTTGGCTGCTGTGGATCAGAATGGGGAGACTACATCTTTAGGGGACCTGAATGAGGGAAAGATTGTGATTGCTGATTTCATCTTTACAAATTGTGATACCGTTTGTCTTCCGATGACGGCGAATATGTCGAAGCTTCAAAAGAAGATAGCGGAAGCGGGATTGGATGGGGGAGTCCAGCTGGTATCGATTAGTGTGGACCCCGAACATGATACTCCTGAAGTGTTGAAAGAATATAGTGAACGATATGAAATGGATGAAGGGAATTGGAGCTTCTTGACGGGATACTCTCGTGACGAGATTGAATCCTTCGCCAATGTCTCCTTTAAAACTCCTGCTGCTAAAGTGGAAGGTTCTGATCAGTTTGTTCATGGAACTTCTTTTTATTTAGTGAGTGAAAATGGGGTTTTGCTGAAGCAGTATGAAGGGGTGTCCAATCCTCCTTATGAAGAGATGATTGATGATATTGAGAAGTTGAAGTGACCTTTTCGAGTGATGTCGAGGAGGTTTTTTAAGTGGGAACCACTAATTCTCGGAGAAAACTGTTTGAATTAGAAGGTTAATTTCACATATCTCTAATAATAAATCCACTTTCACCGTAGATTAATCCTCATTTGGTTTTTTCAATCCTGATTTCAAGTAATTAATTGGGAATTGGGAATAATCGATCCGATTTTCAAATGATTAATCCTTCTTGTCGATTAATCTTTATTATTCACGCTCCCCCCCCCCAACCCAAATTCTACCAAAAACCGTGCCATACCACTCATTTAATTTTCACCACTACACCCAAAGCAGGAAAACCCCCTCCCCCTACCAAATACTAGTCATAAAGGGATTTTTTAAAAGGAGGGGTTCACCATGCACACAGGGGAAATCATTCGATTTTATAGGGAGAAAGCAGGTCTCACCCAGTCTCAATTGGGGGAAGGGATATGCACTACGACGCATGTCAGTAAGATCGAGAGGGGTAAAACGGCTTATTCCGACGATATTATTTCACTGTTTTCAGAACGCCTGGGGATCGACATTCATCATGAGATTACCTCTTTTCACCAAGTCGAAAAGCAGCTTCAGCTCTGGCATAATAGTATCATCATGAGGAGGATGAATCTCGTGGAACAAATGAAATCCGAACTTGAAAAGTCTCCGTTTCTCGAGTCCTCGAAATATGGAGTCTATTATCACTTACTTAGGGCGAGGTACTATATTCTACATAATAAAGATGACCTTTCTTCGAACATTCTGGATTCCATCCAAAGGGGTTCAAGCCCTCACTCAGCCTATGAGACCAACCTGTTCCTTCACGTTCGAGGACTGATCTATATAAGAGACAACACGGATGAAAACCAGCAAAAAGCGGTGCAAGTCTTAAAGAAGATAGATATGGATACATATAAGAATGAAGAGTGCTATTATCATATATCGATTGCTTATCACTGTATTGGAAATAAAGTGATGTCCTACTTTTATGCCGGTAAAGCCCTCAGTTTTTTTAAAAAGACGAATAATTACACCGGTGCGATAAAGGCTGAGACCTTAATGCTCCTTCAGCTCAGCAGTGAAGTGTATCTCGAATTTGAAGATCTGGTGGAAAGGTATCAGAACCTGATTCAGGACAGTGATTCACTTGGGTATCTAGATCAAAAAGGGACTCTCTTAAATAACTTAGGGTATGAGTATTACAATCGGGAAGAATATGCCCTTGCCAAAAAATGCTTTAAAGAAGCGTTGGATCTGGCTGAAAAAGGGTCTATGCCTTATTTGCGGCGATTATGTAATTATACGGATGCCTGCATTGAAGGAAATCTTGTACATTCAAAATTGATAAAGAAACACATCCAACACGGTTTATCAGAAAGCAAAAGCGCAAACAGTACTCTATTCATTATCTTATTTGACCTTTTTTCTCTCCGTATGGACAATAAGAACGATGACTACTTTTATTATCTCGAAAACAAAGCACTCCCCTATTTTTTTGAAACGAAGAATGTGTTGTTGATTGAAAGGTTCGGAAAGGTGCTCTATGAATATTATGTAGAATCCGAGGAGTTTAAAAAAGCGGTTCAATTATCGAGTCGATTAATGAGATAATTGGTGACCATTGCGGTGATTGGCACAGTTGTCATAACAAGTGTACCAGGTACAATATGCTGGATTTTCACCTGGTACAGACACTAAAAAAACCCCTGGAATCCCTTCCAGGGGTTTAGATTACTTATTCATGAAGAGTCCCTTCACCTTGCTCCGCATTGAACGTCCAATTCACTTGCAGGGCGTCTCCCTGGAATTCATTTTGGTCTTCTCCGTTATCCACGAATTCGAACAGGACCATGATTTTCTCTTTGCCACCCGCGGGAATACCATCAGGAACGACTTCACTGCCTACGAATGTATTCATGGCCGTAAGATCCGGTGTTTGATCTTTCAATTCATATAGGGAGGTTTCCACTACCGGTGAATACGCGCTTCCCTGATTGTACATGATGGTGACTTTGATATGCTTGGCCATGTCATCTGCGTTTGCAGCTTCATTCAACATTACATCGTCAACTGTATAGCTCGTCCCTAGTAGCACTTTGTAGATATCCAATGTTCCATTATTTTCTAATGTGAATTCACGCTGGATTTCATCACCAGGCTTGATGTTTTCCACATTGACGACGACTTCCGGGTTCACGGCCAGATCCAATGTACCCGCTGCGAACGTATTCTGATTCTCAACTGTATCGCTAAAATATGCGTATGTACCTCCACCCATTAATGAAAATCCTAAAGCTGCCGTCAATACTCCCTTGCTTACCTTCTTTGCAAAACTCATGTTTTTCTTCCTCCCTTTGCGTTGTCTATTTATTAATCTACTATTTGCCTCTGTCAACAAATAATAGGATCAACCGGTGGTCTTCATTTCTACTTCCTTGAATGTCATAAAAATGGATCTTGCCGCTGATAAAACCAGCAGTAACCCCGGGATAAAAAGCAAAAGGGCAGATCCGATTTTGGATGAAGCATAGTTTACCAGGTAGCCTATATATGGAATGGTAAAATCCTTGTAGCTTCCTACGATGTTTTGAGATAGCACATAATCCCGATCCGGGGCGTCATTGTTGTCCCCTTTTGTGATATACAGGGTTTGCCCGTTACTCTTTTTCGTATCGATGATTCTATGGGTGATTAACTTATCCTCGGATTGAAAGGTGATGATCTGATTTTTTTTATAGGCAGCATTGTTCTTGGCTTTCTCAATTACAATGATGGATCCTGTCTGAAAGGTTGGCTCCATGGAACCTGATAGAACGACTTTAAATTGATGGTTTAAGATGGTAGGCTCACCGCCTGATGCTTTTGATGATAGAACGATGAAAGCAAGTAAACAGAATACGAAGAATGATATGCCGACCATTATTTTTCTGAGTATTAAGAATACTCCCTTCATAGTGACCCGCCTCCTGGTTCATGGTTGTTTTCGATAGTAGTTTCAGAGTTTTTAATAGTTGATTCTATTCCTTCTTCGGTTGTTTCAGTCTTAGGTTCGGATTCAGTTTCAATGACTACCGGCTCAGACTCTTCTTCACCAGTAAAATCCTGATCAACTTCGGCTTCGGGTTTAGGAGGCTCAACTTCCTCTTCCTCAACTTGCTTAGGATGCTCTTGTTGAGATTCATCTTTCAAACCCTCTATATACGATTGTAGATGGGACAATCTTTCTGAAGAGTCCAATTCTACTATCAGCTTGTCCACCCGACCAAACCCTTTTATGACATAATTGAACTCTTCCGGGTCCTTTAAAGCTTGTTGATAATAACCCTCTAACTCCCTATAGAGCCATTGTAACTCTTGATCAAGAGAGACCAATGTTTCTGTTAAAAGAAGGATCTCTTCCAGGTTCAACTTCTGATATCCCCTATAAAGTTTCTCGATCTCACTGACATGGTATCTTGCATTTCTCTCGAGCTGCTTAATGGTTGATGGAAACACAAATGCCGCAGAAAACGTCATGGTTTCAGGTGACTTCTGACTCGAAAAGGAAGCTTCCGTTTCTCCCAATAAGTGAACAGTTAGTGAGAGATTTAAGATCAATAGACTTGGAATAACTAGTTTACTGAAACGTCCTTTCATTTCCACGACGCCTCCTTGACTGCTTCATTGGTACTAATCGTATAAGAGCCTGCGAGGATTGTAAATCGGGTCATTTTCTTGTCGAATCGGGGTCGTTTTTTCAGTAAGAATGTCAGATTCCATCTAAGAACCCCTCTATAGAGCCAATCCCATTAACCCAATTGACCAAGGTTTGATTATTCTGAATAATTGGAGATGTTCTACATTACTTTTTTGGAGAGGTGATTGGTTTGAAACAAAAGAAGATGAAGAAGAGAGCACTGCCAGTATTGATTGCAGCTTCCATTGCATTTGGAAGTCTTGCAGCACCAGGCTACAACGTGCTGGCGAATGATCAAGTGAAGAGCAGTCCTTCCTACATAGTAGAGGCGTGGGATGCCCCTGAAGGATTATCGAAAGAAGATGTGTTGTATCAATTCCTACAAGCGAAGGTCGTCAATCCACAAGCAAAAACCATCGTATCCCTTGATGCGGTGAAGGATCAATTCAAGATCATCCAACAAGAAGCCGACAAACAAACAGGTTCCTATCATTTTAGAACAGTCGAGCAGTTGGGAGGGGTTCCTGTATATGGTTCAGAACAAACAATCGCACTGGATACAAACAATGATGTGAAAGCGTTCTTCGGTAAAATTTCTAAAAATCTATCAAAGTCGGCAGTTCCGACAGAAGCAGCCATCTCTAAAGAAGAAGCAATGGCCACAGTGAAGGCAAGCATAGATGGGGAGATCGGCAAAGTCGATGCCTATGATGGAATCGAGTCGGAATTGATCATCTATCCCCATGAAGGAAAATATGTTCTATCTTATTTAGTAAAAGCATCTACATCTGTACCGGCTCCTGGCTATTTCCACTACTTTGTGGATGCGACCACCGGCGAAGTCATCAATCATTTCAATAAAATTCAAGAAGCAACAAAAGACTTTAAAGCGAGCCCAACAGCTACAACAACAAGTTCTGTTAAAGCTACAACGAAAGCACTTCCTCCTGTCGCAGAACCGGCTCAAGCGAGAGGGATGGACATCTTTGGAAACCTTCATACGTTCAATGCTGTAAAGGATCTGTCGAATGGATCCCATTATCTATTCGACGGCACTCGCGCCAATGGTGTTCATACCTTTAAAGCGAATCAGATGCCACCAAACCAACTACCTTCATTCTCCTTTCCGGGTTATTTGGTCTAACAGGGTTTGAAGTAACAAGTCCAAGAAACTTCTTCTATGATCCGGCTGCCGTTTCTGCCCATGTGAATGCTGGGAAAGTATATGATTACTACAAGACTAAATTTCAGCGCAATTCACTGGATAACAATGGGATGAAGCTTGTATCCACGGTTCATATCGGAGAAAAATGGAGCAATGCTGCCTGGAATGGGAAGCAAATGCTGTACGGTGATGGTGACGGTGAGCGCATGATCTCCCTTTCAGGCGGACTGGATGTCATCGGACATGAAATGACTCACGGTGTCATCGATAAAACAGCCGACCTCATCTATGAAAATGAATCCGGTGCGATCAACGAATCAATTGCAGATATTCTGGGTGCATTCGTTGAAAACAAAACTGGCGACGACCTGTGGCTGCTTGGAGAAGATATTTGGACGCCGAACACACCAGGTGACGGTCTTCGTGACATGAAGGATCCCGCGTCTGTATACATCGGTGGATACACAGAGTCAGGCTACTATCCTGATCACTATGACGATCGCTATTTAGGGGAACTGGATATGGGTGGCGTTCATATCAACAGCTCCATCAACAATAAAGCGGCTTACCTGTTAACCGATGGTGGAACACACCACGGTGTGACGGTAACAGGAGTTGGCAAAGCGAAGGCAGAGAAAATCTACTACCGCGCATTGACTCTTTATTTGACAGCTTCATCAGGCTTCAGTGAAATGAGACAAGCCGCTGTGCAGGCTGCGAGAGATCTGTATCCTGACCGAAATGGTGAGTCTTCAGCAGAGGTTAAGGCTGTGGAAGCGGCTTATGATGCGGTGGGTGTGGGGTAAGTAAAGAAAGGAATGTGGAGCTGATCTGGCGGACTTTGTTCTGCCAGGTCTTTTTTTTGACTCTAAATAGAAACAAGTCTATATAAAACAAAAACGGTGCACGATTATATAACTACATTAAATTCCACAGGTATCCCGATCGTAAACGTCGTCCACTCATCGTTCGACTGACAGCGGATTTCCCCGTCATGCTTTTCAATCAGCTTTTTACAAATATAAAGACCGATTCCCGTTCCGAGGTCTTTAGTCGTGTAAAAAGGTTCAAAAATGGCTTCAATGGTCTCCTCTTTAATCCGCGGGCCATTATTGGAGATTTGAAGTTTTGTCTTACCTGCTTCCACTTCGCATGAAATCGTGATTTGACGTTGTCCCTCCACTTCCTGAAGAGCGTCGATGGAGTTCATGATGAGGTTAAGAAAAACCTGTCTAAGCTCATCCCTGTTCCCCAACACCTTTATGGCTGCATCGCATTGAAAGTCGATGGATACATCACCATCCAGTAGGCTCGGATACAGAAATTCAATGGTCTCTTCCAGATGATCTGTCAGGATGATCTCTTCCCTTGTACTCTCAATCAAATCCTTTCTCGATACATGGAGGAATTGGGAGATCCGGTAATTCAATTGCCCCAGCTCATGCTGCATAATATCGAGATACGGTAGGTCGGGATAGCCGTTCTGCAAAAGCTTAGTAAACCCAATAATAGAAGTGAGCGGGTTTCTGAATTCATGGACGAAGCTTGAGCTCATCTGGCCCAGGATCGTCAACCGTTCTTTATGGGTTTGATCGATATACAACTCCTTTTCCTGGAGCTGTTGTTCTTTAATTTCCGTATATTTTCTAACGGCCAAGTAGGAGAAGCGGTCGAAAAGCGCGTTGATTTCTTCAATGATGGGCTGCAAGTCCCGAAGTTCAATTCCGGAATTACTCACCCACTTGATAATGATACTTTTCCCGACATTCACGTTATAAACAAACTCACTTATATTCACATTCGCATTCACCCGCTCCAAGGCGGTCTTATAGGCGAGATAGGTGATTTCCTCTTCACTGAGGGGTGTTTCGATCGCACGTTTCACTAGTTGAAACATTTTTACCCCATTGTTCAACACTTCTTCTTTGTATAGATCATTATCAGAAATGACGATACTCTTACGCCAATTTTGTAAAAATTCGTCCGAATGATTTTCAAGAAATTCTATTAGCATGGTAGAAGCCCTAGTCATCAAATGGCAGTCCCTTCATTCCGGTTATTGTCGAAATATTCGTTGATATTACTATAACAGAAAAAGAGGGACAGCATGATAGTCTTTTGGTATTTTATGCAGTTGAAGAATTCCGAAAGGGTTCAAAGATAAAATAAGACCAATGACCACCTAAGGAGTGATCATTGGTCTTTCTGATAAAACCTACAAACCACCTAGCTCCTCTACCACTTTTTCAGAAACGGCTCCTTCCCCTCCAAGTACAGTGTAGTACCACGTTCCATTATCTAAAATATATTTTCGTACATGGTCGGGAACCTTATTTTTTTCTACAAGGATGATAGGTTCGTAGTATTTAGCGGCAAGTACAGATCCTGTCAGTGCATCGGCAAAGTTCTGACCAGTCGCAACCGTGATGATGTCTCCTGGCATTTCAAGCTTTGTCGCGATGTTGACCGATGTTTCAAAACGATTGACGCCAGCAATCCGTACAGGATTCGTTTCAGCGAGTTGTTTTTGGACCTTATCGGAAATGGCTGATTTTCCTCCGACAATAATCGTGTCAGTCACAGACTTCAGAGCTTCCTTCGTTTCATTCGCTAATTCATCAGTAGGACTTAACAGTATCGGTATTCCATTGGAAGCAGCATAAGGCGCGATGGATAAGGCATCCGGGAAATTGCCACCGTATGCAATGACTGCCTGATTGTAATACCCTAATTCTTTTGCAATGTTTGCCGCAGTCTCATATCTTGTTTCCCCCCCGATTCGACGAACATCCAAACCGGTATTCTTCAAGTCCTTTGCAACTTTGGCTGATATTGCACCCTCTCCACCTAGGATAACAACCTCCTTAGCTCCTAATTCATTTATACGTTCTTTCACCTTGCCATTTAAACTGTCCTTTGGATTCAATAGGATCGGAGCATCTTTTTGATAAGCGAATGGGGCGCCTGCCAAAGCGTCAGGGAATGTGGTGTCTCTAGCTAACACAACCGTCTCGGCCCCGTCAGGCCAACCAACCTTTGAGATTTCAATGGCGGTTTCGTGCCGGTCTTTTCCAGAAATCCGATACACATTATCCACGGTTTCTTCCCCAGTGAATGCGGTTAGCCCATACACTCCGTCCCCGCCGAACATATTCAGATCAGTGGCTGCAAGATAATAGGATCCCGGGGGGAGAGAGTAGTAAATCAGGAGTTTATCACTTCCATCTTCCAGTATTTCATCTGGATAAATCGGGTCTCCTTCAGGGGTAAAAAGTAGATACCCAAGATTATTGAGCGTCGTCCATGTCGTTCCGTAAATATACGTATCTTTCGTTTCATCGATATCTAATCTGTAAAAATCTAAATCTTCAGCCCACCAAAAGGTGCCAAGTACGATGTCGTCTAGGCGGATATAATCAGCCTGGTAAGGGTAGTCATTGGGTTCTTGTTCATACACCTCACCCATTAATTTCATTTCATCTGAGTCCTTTAATCCTTTCATCTTTTCTTTCAGTCTAGTGAAGGTTGAGTCATCAAGTGTCGTTGAAGATTGTTCCTTTGAGAGAGAGTGAATTTCTTCCTTAATGGTCGGGTAATCAAACGGTCCCGCAGCAAGCGAAGGTGAAACACTAAAACAGAAGATCAATAGAAATACAAATAAACTGGTACTGATTTTCTTCATGATTCCATCCCCTTCGAATTAAATTATATGTAGTGCCAAACAAGATGTTGGTTTACAAACTTATATTATTTGGGAAAGGTGAATTCTAGACGTGAAAATTTGGTTCTATTAACTTCTTAAAATGGTTTATTGGAGAATGGAATATTTAAAATACGAGATTTGGTATAAATAGTGAGGTTAGTGAATGAAAAACAGTTAGGTAAGGTTGACTGTATAATGTACGGTTGGAAATATCTCAAGTATCAACTAACCTAAAGAGTAACAGCACCTAGCATATGTTTTACTAAAGAAACCTGAATAACATACTAGGTCTCTAGAAAATACGCTTTCTTGGTTTCTTAAAAAACTTCAAAAATATCCGATTTTCTTCAGTTCTAAAAATTTTTACCCCTACTAATTTTAATGGTGTCCATATTTCTTTCATATAATATCCAGACATAATCATTCCCCCTACCTTATTTTTTGTTAACAGATATTTCCTATACTTCTATTATAGAATTAATTTCAGAATAGTCTATTAATTAAGAAAGAATACTTATCGACAACTTTTTCATAGAGGACGGAATCATATTCATTATTAAAATGGCCTTTATTTCTGAAGAAGAATTAGCAGGCCTGGAAAACCAGCTATAACAACAAACGGAAAATTAATGAATTGCGTTATTTTCGCGGCGGGAACACTACTAAAATCTCCTACTATTTTGAAGAATAGTTCTTATGAAAACTATATAGTAAAAAAATCCGAACTAATGCGAAACTCTATTTAGAATTTCACTTCATAGTTCGGATTTTTCTTTAACTAAGAATCTATGTTCAGCCTTTTTTTCAGTTAACATTTTACAGTAATGTTATTCATCCCCTTTTTGTAAATCACCGGACAAAATCAAACCGCTCATCAAAATCAAACGGTATCTGAAATTGATCACGCCCCCCCGTCAAATACGCCACATCAAAATACGTTTTCTGCGGCCTCGGCAGTTTATCCACCCATGGGGAATAGGTCTTAAACGAAATCCTTTCGTCTGCTTCATCGAATTCTGCAAACCTCATCCATCCATTGCCCCCGTGATAGCTTGACTGGTAGTCGACAAGCATTTGTAAAACGGGATTACCTGCTGCGTTTAGTTTCACTCTGTGAGTGGAACCGTGGTGATGGCCGTTGACCGTCATAAATACCTGGTTAAAAGGATGGACCAGTTCATCCCAGGCAAGTGTCCCCCTCTCTGTCTCTATGGGAGTGCCCCCCTCAATGTTGAGGATTTGATGAGAAAGAAGGATGGTCGGTGTTTTGGGATGTGCTTTTAGAACCTTTTTTGCCCAAGGAATATCCTCCTTCATATGTTCCATGTCGAGGGATAGGAATAAGTAACGATAGCTTCCCGCTTTGATGATGGAATACGAACTATATCCAGTTGGGGAAGAATCCTTATAATACGATTTGTCCGCAAAACGCCCTGACCCGTAATATTTAAGATAAGGATCTCCTTTGCCATAGTCATGATTGCCGGCAATGGTCACATATGGTGCCTTTCTCTGGTCGAGGATCCCGACGCTTGTAGACGAGTGGACCCATTCCTCCAACGAGTCGCTTTGATCGACCATGTCTCCCAGAAATGCGGTCATTGCGATGTTTAACCTTTCAAATCTCTTTGAAATCCATCTCATTTGTTCTTTGAAAATTTCTGGTTTATAACGCACCGTTTTTTGTGGATCCGGGACAAAAAGAAAGGAATAATTTTTCTTTTTCGTTCGTAAGGATTGATAGTGATTGGACCCATTCTTGACGTGGTCACCCGATTTTTGTTGGATAAGCCAGTCTTTCTGTGGAAGAGATCGGTTGGCGATGCGGATTTCCTGTAAATTCCCTGCAAACAAAGCGTCTGCTTTTTCTGATGCCCCGATATTCCAGCCCTTTCCTTTTGCCAAATCAATCCCGATCATTTCAACAGTGGAGTGACGAAAATCGGCCTCTCCATTTATATAGATACTGGTATTTTTCCCGTCATTGACGACCGCTACATGGTACCAGTCTTCTTCACTATCAAGGGCAAGGGACCATTCTGTCTCGCTGCGTTGAAGATTTAAGGGATGACTTTCCCACTGGACTTGTTTAAAGTCGGATACTGATAAGTTGGAGCGCTCCCCACCCCTTGACAGAATGCCCATTCCACCGTGGTCTTTCGGAGAGAACTGTTTCGGCAGCTTGAATACAACCTCAATGGTATATCCGTTTTTAAAGCGATTATGATTCAACGGGGCATCCTTGCCCATTTGAAAATATTGACCTCCAGCATCACTTTTTTTGTGATTAAATTGTAAGGTCTCCACCTCATCCTTATCTTCGTAATCTTCTTCCGACCAGCGGATGAAAGGGAGTTTTTGATTGGGGTCTTTAAGGGTGATTAACTTGAGATGATTCGCGTTCCCACTTACGTCTTTCATCACCAGATCCTTCCCGGTGATCGTTCCGGATTGAATATGATGCTTTGAGAAGATCCAATGGGCGGCGATGGTTGCAGAAGGACCACTCTCTTCCATGTCCCGTCCGGAAATGACAGGAGGGAACAACACCCAAAGGAGAACCATCAAACCAGCCAGTCCCGTTATGAATAGCATGTGCTTCTTGTTTAATCTCAATGTCGTCCCTCCTTTGAATGGCAGAAGTGTTTTCTATTTAGTATGGACCGTGTCGAATAGAAGATGTATCCTATTGAAACAAAAAAAATCTTCTAATGAACAAATCATTAGAAGATTTTTATACAAGTATTTCACCTACCGAGGTCCGTCCCTCTTATCAACCGGATCTTTTGACCAGGCTCCAGTAATTCCAGGAGATCAAGGTCTTTCTCACGAATTCTGCCGACTATGTTCACAGCAGGGTTTTTCTCCAGATCATTTCGGACTATCTGCATTTCCCCTTTATAGCGTCCGTACAAATTATTGTCCCGGGTGATGGTGCCACGTGGTCTTTCTACGGTATTAGAAGGCGGAACATCGCCATTCGTCCTTGTTTCGAGTAATCGATACACATCTCTTCCCGGGTCGGGTCTGAGGTGATATTCTCCCTCGACTTCACCGCGGCCCTCATAGGAAAGCTCCATTACATTTTCTTGGTCATACTCCGCTAGCTTACGAAGTAATTCCTGTGAACAACCTGGATCGCCTATAAATACACCTTGGACACCGTAGTGCCTCAATTGAAGGGCACTCGTATAAGGGTTTTGATCACGATGATCCTCCAAAGTTGGGAGACCCTTGTATAATGGTCCTCTTTTTTCCCCGTCCCCCGGAATAAAGGCATAAACCGGAATGTCTAAAGCTCCAAACAGTCTTTGCTGCCTCATAAAGTAATCCTGATCCAATCCCGTTTCAGGCTTGGGGTAGAAGTTATGCCAAGCAATCATGTTTCCTGTTTCCAGTCCACTCGATGCCCACTCTAGAAGCTCATCCTCCCCAACCGTACTGGCATTGATGGCTATCTGAAAATGGCGTGATAACTCCACCAGTTCTTCTGTTGAAAATCCATCATCCAGCCGAAGAGCCGTCACACCCAATTCCTTTAACTCTTCCAAACGGTTCAATCCTAAAAAGGAGGGCGTCTTCTTCGATACATCGGCAAACACTTCGAACCCTTCTCTTTTGAAAATGGATAAAAGGTGACTGACATGCTCCTTGCTATACGCCGACTCTTCCGGAATATGAAGGGAGGTGAATGCCAGCTTGATACCTGATGAAGAAGCGCGAAGAATTCTCTCTTCAGCTCCTTCGTCGGATAAATAAACGGAGATTCCGATCATTCGAACTCACTCGCCATTTCGTCTTTAAATCCAACCAGATACGTGATAGCAAACCCTGCTGCATAAGCAATTAAAAGTCCGATGATGTAGTAAAGAATCTCTCCTGCATTCACAAGGAAAATAAGCGGCAATCCTGATACCCCGATCGCAAACGTCGCGACATCAAAGTACGCTTGGAATGCTCCACCGAATCCAGCACCTAAACAAGCCGTCAGGAATGGTCTTCCGAGCGGTAACGTCACACCGAAGATAAGCGGTTCACCAATTCCAAGCATTCCTGCCGGAAGAGCACCGCCAATCGCTCTCTTCAACTTCTTCTTCTTTGTTTTCATGAAGATCGCGAAAGCTGCTCCGACCTGTCCTGCTCCACCCATTGCAAGAATCGGAAGAAGCGGATCGTCCCCGATCGTGTTGATCAGTTCCAGATGAACCGGTGTCAGTCCTTGATGCAATCCTGTTACCACGAGGGGCAGGAAGGTGGCACCGAGGACGAATCCTGCAACTAAACCACCCATTTCAATCAATGAAAGGAGTCCGTTCGTAATTAAATCTGAAATAAATCCACCTACCGGCATGAATAGCGTGTATGTTAATAATCCTGTGACAAGTAATGCAATCGTCGGTGTCACAATAATGTCCACGGCCTGTGGAATAACTTTGCGTACATTTTTCTCCACAAACGCCATGAAAATGGCCGCAATCAATACTCCGATCAGTCCGCCACGGCCGGGAAGCAGATTTTCTCCAAATAACGTCACATCACCAATGGCCGGGTTGATGATCAAAATACCGGCCAACCCGCCTAATGCCGCTGAGCCACCAAATTCTTTCGCCGCATTCATCCCGACCAGGATACCGAGGTAACCAAATAATCCACTACCTATAATCGAAAGCATCATTACTAGCTGTGACTCACCATTTAACCACCCGGCTTGAACGAAGAATTTCGTAAATCCTGTGATCAATCCTGACGCAATCAAAGCAGGAATCAGTGGAATGAAGATGTTTGCCACTCGTCTTAGGAGTAATTTAAATGGAGTACTGTTCTTCTTTTTCAAATCCGCTTTTTGTTCCGCAGCACGAGCTTTCAGGTCAACATCACCTGAGCCTGCTGAAACCAGCTTCCCGAACTCCTCTGTCACTTTGTTAACCTTACCCGGTCCTAAAATGACCTGATACGTTTCATCTTCTACAAATCCTAATACTCCTTCGATCTTCTTGATGTCTGCTTTTTGTACCAGATCTTCGTTATACACTTTCACTCTCAGTCTGGTCATGCAATTTTCATAGCTTGCTATATTATCAGCACCGCCAAAACGCTCTAAAATAACGCCAGCCAATTCTTTATTCGTCATTTTTTAGCTTCCCCTTTCAAATTTGCTTTGTATTCCGTTTCCCTTTTTATTTCTATGAAGGTTTTAGGACAAGTACCCCTATACAAAAAGCCTATTTTTCAATGGCCAATCGCACATATCCATTGGCATCTTTCAATCGGCTCTTCGCTTCTTCATAGCCACAGCCAAGAGTGATCATCACAATGGAAGGTTTCACTTCGTTGTTCGCTTTCTTTAAAGTTGCTGCTGCCGTTTCTCTGTCAGCACCTGTGATACTCTCGATGATTCCGATCGCTCGCTGTTCAAGCTTGTAATTACTGATATTCACATCGACCATCAGGTTCCCATAAGCCTTACCCAGCTTGATCATCGCCGCTGTCGAAATCATATTGAGGACCATTTTCTGTGCAGTTCCGGCTTTTAATCGAGTGGAACCGGTCAAGGCTTCCGGTCCGGCATCTACTTCAATTGCATGCTTTGCTTCAGCAGAAATTTTCGAGCCTGTATTACAAGACAGGGCAACCGTTGTCGCACCCAGTTCCCTTGCATACCTTAAACCACCGATGACATACGGAGTACGTCCGCTCGCTGCTATCCCGACGACCGTGTCCGCCTGCGTCAGCCCGATTTCTTTCAGGTCCGATACGCCTGACTCTTCATCATCCTCTGCTCCCTCGACCGCCTTCACGAATGCTTTCTCCCCGCCGGCAATCAATCCGACGACGACGTCACTGCTCACACTGAAGGTCGGAGGACATTCCACCGCGTCCAGTACACCCAGCCTGCCGCTCGTGCCTGCACCTATATAGATCAATCTCCCACCTTGAGAGATGGATTTCACCACATCATCTACTACTTTTTCAACTTGGGGAATCACCTCTTGAACAACTGAAGCGACCTTTTGATCTTCTTCGTTCATCATGCGGAGAATCTCACCTGTACTCGCTGTATCGATTCCAAGCGTATTCTGATTAACCTTCTCTGTTGATAATTCAAAAAATTGATCTTTCATAAGTTATTCCTCCCAGAAATCTGTATGCGTTTTCATTACTTCTATTATAATCATGATTGAAATTAAATTTCAATTGTATTTTTAATTATATGAAATTTTATTTTAGAATAGACCGAAAATGTTTTTGGTAAAAGAGGAGAAGTTTTCAAAAATGGGGCAAAGGTAAAAGAAAATGACAAATAGGAGTTGGTATATTCACCCTACTCCTGTTTTTTTCATTATTTAATGTTTTTGTTTTTATTACTCCGAGGTCCGTCCCTCAAAAATCGATCTGTGAATCATTTGATATGTCTGTGGAATCAAGGATACCTGGGTGAAAACCCGGAAGATATAGTTCGCTATCGGTTCTTCTTATAGCTCTGCGGGATGGGAAGCTGGCAAAGTGATTCATGGTGGCAGCCGCCCGTTCACGTTGTTTGGTGATCACTTTTTCCGAACAGTTGATTTCCAACTGTTCCCCATTCGTAAACTGGATGTATGTTTTTCCTTCTGAAGTGGAAGTGGACTCGATATGCTGGCAGAATAACCAGATGCAATCATAGTCGGTTGGAGCCATTGTGGGTATCGCATAGATGAATTCCTGCGGGCAGATCATAAGAGGTGTCTTTCGTAAATACTTGGTAGCACGGCGGACGGCTTTGATCCTGCCATCATATGTAGACCGGTGAGCCATACAGGAATCGTCTAAAATCTCCATAACTGACTTTTTACTGAACGTCTTTCTCCCCGAGTAGTCATACATAATTGACCGATGAATCCCATCATAAGCAGGACAAATCGCCACAGTCCTTCGAGTAACCAGCACTTCTAAATCTTTCAATCAAAACACCTTCCTTTTCCTTTTTAATAAAGTCTCCTTTATCAGAATCTTCTTATACATGAGACTTTATTACTATTATATACTAATGACAGAAAATTTCCATTTATATTTGTATATTTTTTGAGAAAAATCTCATAATTTGAGGAAATGGATTATTTCCTGGGAGATAGTGTCGAAAAATGAGATTGGAAATGTATAATTAAGTAGTGATGATTCAGATAAGATAAGTCATCAAAAAAACCTCCATTCGATACACACATGCATCGAAAGGAGGCTTCCTCATTTATTATTGTGCCAAAAGTGATTCAACCACCGAATCAGAGATGGCTCCTTCTCCACCAAGAATATAATACATATCGGTAACCGGAGCAAACATGGAAAGGGTATCCATCGTTGTAAACTGTGCCTCTTTCGGATGAGTCAACACCACGGGATTTCCATCTACAGCTGCCAGTGCAGAACCAGCCAAGGCATCAGGATAGTTCTTACCTGTTGCCATGAATGGTGTAGACATGTTCAATTCACTAGCGAAATAGTTGATGATGCTGCTATTTGTTTCGTATCGATCACTTCCGCTTAATCGCTCATAATTCATGAACTCCTCAGCTACCGTTTCCGGGATAGCCGATTCTCCGCCGATTACGTAGAACTGCTCAAACATGCTCTCTTCCATATAGCTGCGAACAGAATCCGGTGTACCGTTTTTCTTTGTTAATAAAATCGGCATTTCCAAGGAAGCCGCTATCGGGGCAATGGAAAGGGCGTCCGCAAAGCTTTGCCCGGTTGCCACGACTGCTCGATCAGTGAAACCTAACTGTTCAGCGATCTTCACGGATGTTTCATAACGATCGGCTCCGCTGATGCGTGAAATCGTCTTGATTCCTAAATCCTTCACTTCTTTCTCGACGTTCGCTGTAATAACCGATTTACCCCCAACCAGAATCACCTTTTTCACTTTCAGGCGATTCAATTCGTCCTTCACTGACTCAGGAAGGGTTGTCGTATTGGTTAACAATAATGGTGCGTTGTGGTGATAAGCAAGAGGTGTGGCGCTTAATGCATCAGGGTAATTACGCCCTGTTGCAATAACCGCTACATCAGATTGCTCCCAGCCTTTGATTGAAATTTCCACGGCCGTTTCATAACGATCGGTTCCAAAGATTCGTTCTGTGCCAATATTCGCTTGATCGATACCCGTAACCGCACTCACGGCATCCAATCTTCCCCAGCCGGAAACTGTATCGTATCCCGGAAGGACCAACTCCGCAGGGTATGGGTATTCTTCCTCGTAATAGTAGCCGTAACCTGGATTATCTTCTTCATCAAACGTGATGTCTAAAGCTGTTCTGGTTAACACTCTTTCCACTTGAGACGGTGATAACTCAGCATCGTGGGAAAGAAGTAATCCTGCAATCGCCGCCACGTGAGGAGTCGCCATAGATGTCCCGCTCATGTATGTCACATTTCCATCTGGAACCAGACTCGGAATATCCGTTCCAGGTGCTACCAGGTCGATTCCGTTTCCAAAGTTTGAGTAGTCAGATACAAGGTCCATATTATTTGTCGCTCCAACAGAAACCACATATTTTGATGAACCAGGGTATGAAATTTCTTCCATTCCGTCATTGCCTGTTGCGGCTACCACGGTCACTCCATGGTCATGAGCGTATTTTAGAGCATACTCAATGACACGGCTATAAGATCCTCCAAGACTTAAGTTAATGACCTGGGCTCCTTGATCGACTGCATATTTGATACCGTAAGCGATTTGTTCTGTATCACCGCTTCCGGAAGCATCAAGAACTTTAACAGGAAGAATCTTCGTGTGGGGATTGATTCCTGCCATCGAATAGTGATTATTCGCTTCTGCTGCGATGATTCCGGATACATGAGTACCATGACCGTGATCATCCATTGCATCTGAACTGCGGCTGACAAAATTATAGCCATCGTTCTTTAGCACTTGATCGCTCAGATCTGCCAGCGTGTGATCTACACCCGTATCCACTACAGCAATGACCGTATCTTCAAGATTTTTTTCTTCCAGAAGCTCCTGAAGCTGTTCGTACTGAATATCGGCATCGGGGTTCCCACCATTGTCTCCGTTATTTTGCAGAGACCATTGATAAGGATATTGAGCATCGGATGACAATGCTTTGTATTGTTGGACAGGCTCAACAAACTCGACTTCAGGCAGCTTTGCAATCTCTTTTGAAGTAGCTTTTAATGAGGCGGTAGATACTTTATCGGAACCGTCCCTATCGACTTCTACCACATACAGTTTGGAGAAGAAAGAATCCTTCGTCTTTAACGGGGTAACGGATTCAACACCCATTGATTTTGTTTTCCCCTGGATACTTGCTGCATCTTTTTTATCTTTTAATTTTACGATTAAACGAGTTTCATCACTCGCAGCCTTAATAGGAGAAAGATCTGCTTTAGCCAGAATAGTAGAAACCGTTGAATTTGTCAGGTTTGAAATCCCGACGTTCTTACCTGTGTTCTCTATTTTCTCCTGGATGAACCCAGGAGTCGATTCAAGTGCACTATCGTACAGATTATTGATCGCTTTTTGATCTTCTTTCGTGATTTTGTATGAGCTTGCACTGCCATTAGCCGCAACATCGGCAAACAAGTCTTTTAATTGAACAAGATCATGGTAGACGTTATCACGCAGTGTTTTACTGAAGACCATTTTCGAGCTGATAAAAGGAGCCGCTTTGTAATAAAGAGTCGACAACTCTTGACCTTTTTCCGTTTTCGCCAATACCGTTTCACGAACGGTACGTAAATCTCTTAAAATATTTTTTCCATTTTCTCTCTCCTTCGTGCTTAACTCCGCTGGACATTCCTCAGCAATGGCTTCATCTGAAGGAGGTAACGTAATGCCATCGTAACTGACCGTGTATGGAATCACCATATGTTCAAACTCTTCTTCGAACTCTGCATACTCTTCTTCTGTTCCATAGGACTCAATCTTAATATAGTAAGGACCGACCCAGGAAATCGGGAAGTCAATGATCGCTGGTTCATTCTGAAAAGAATAACCCATATATCGATCAAAGGCACGATTATCGATCGCATTTTCCAGACTGGAATAAACCGTCACATTTAATTCCAGTTCTGATTGAAGCTTCATTCGTAAATGGGTATAATCTGTCATTTCACTTTCAGAAAGATCAACCTTATACCAATGAACGTTTTCAGAGACATCGAATTCCCCGTCGACCGGTGTCCCAATCGTCAACGTTCCTTCCTCATTCGGTACGCCAGACTCTTCCGCCTTGATTTCTGTCACGGAAAACTGGCTGAAAATCAACGAAAAAACGAAAACCAAAGCTACTAAACTACGAATCCTCTTTTTCATGTAGAACCTCCACCAATGTAAAATTAAACTACAGAATCTATTAAACCACAGAAAGGCAAAATTGGAAATATTTTATATTATAAGGAAAAATATAGTCTTTCACTTGTCGTGCTTTAAGAGCTGTTTTTAAGTACATGTTCCTTTATGAAAAAACTTAACTGTATTCCTTCTGATTACTTTTAAAGACTGACTCTATTTAATTAAACGTTTGATTAATATAATCCAACCCTCTCACAGCAATACTTAAGGCTGTTAAACGATTGTTTAACACACAAAAAAAGCCCTGGACTATTTAAATATAGTCCAGGACTCTTTTGATCGTTTCGATCATCTTTACTCCACTAACTTTTCTACTACACTGCTCTCAACCGCACCTTCTCCTCCCAATACCATAAAGTGCTTCAAACCGTTCTCCATTACTAATGCTTTTGTTTGCGGTGGTAATTCATCTTTTTTCACGAGTAATAACGGAACCTCATTTATGGCAGCAAAGACAGATCCTGTTAGCGCATCGGCAAAGTCACTGCCTGTTGCGACTACGGCATAGCTTGTTGGACCTTGGAACTCATTATAGATGGCGGCAGCTGTATCGTAACGCGTGTCACCAGCCAAACGCTCTCCGTTCTTAAACGTTAACTTTTCACTGATGACCCCTGTCCCTCCGATCACATAGGTGTTCTCTACATCTTGAAGGGCAAAGCCTGTTGCTTCCGGAATCGAAGTAGTTTCCGTTAACAGGATCGGATATCCATGTTGGGCAGCATATGGAGCAACAGCCAGTGCATCCGGGAAGTCATATCCATAAGCAACCACTGCCGTATCCGAATAACCTAATTCATTCGAGACGAAAGCAGCCGTTTCGAAACGGTCGTCTCCCCCGATGCGATCCACACTTAATCCCAACTCATCCAATTCCGCTTCTAACTTCTCCGACACGGCTCCTTCCCCACCTAGAATTACCGCATGTTCCGCTCCCAGACGATCAATTTCTTCTTTAATCTCTTTGGATAAAGAAGTACCATTCGTCAACAAAATCGGCGCTTCCAACTGAAAGGCAAGAGGTGTTCCGACTAATGCGTCCGGATACTCGTTTCCTCTTGCAATGATCACCGTATCAGCAGACTCCCAGCTTTCTTCCGAGATTTCAGCCGCAGTTTCGTAACGATCCTGTCCGTATAAACGGGCCGTTGATTTTCCGACTGTATCGCTGACGGGCTCCATGACCTTCCAAAACTCGTCGGCCATGGCTTCATATCCCGCTTCACTCGGGTGGACATTTTGCGGGTTCGGCAGTTTTACCTGGAAGCCATCGGCCATCGCTTCTTCAACCGGGACAATTACGCCTCCTCCCTGCACGCTCGCTGCTTGAATCGCTTGATTTAATCCATCTAAAGCAGGCTTTAACTGTTCCTGGGTTTCTTGTGGTAAGTATGGGAATGCATTGTAATAACCCATCACATACACCTGTACGTCAGGGTTTAATTGACGGATGATGCCTAAAGTGGTGGCGATATTTACACCCACTTCCTGAAGGGCTGCCTGCGCTTTTACAGGATCGATTGAAATCCTGCCATCCTTCTGTTCAATCAATTGCAGTAAGTCATTGGCACCTGCGTCCAATGTAATGGTATCAGCGTCCATGATTTCTTTTTGTAAACCCTTTGCAGGATCTTGTATGTCCGCCAAGACCTGTTTAGACGTATAACCCGGTACGGCAAAGCTCTTGTTAAAATCTACATGAAAGCCATCTTCCTTGAATTCATCTGCAAGGAAATCAGGGTATCCCTTACCCATGGAGTTGTCATACAGCACCCCTGCCGCTAACGAGTCTCCTAAAGCCAGATAATCTACATACGCATTCACTTCTTTCGGTTCGGCAAGAGCCATCGTTGGTGCCATCACTAATGCCATTGTCATTGCTCCGGTTAATACTTTCATAGAATGTTTCAGGTCTTTTCTCAAAGTGGTTCTCCTCTCTATTTGGCAATCCAATTAAAGGTATTTGCCAGAACACTAGGATATTCCTCCTATTTTCAATCGACAAAACCCGCAATCTAATTCTATGGGATCAGTTCCCTCCATGACGCCTGCAAATTTTGTAATAAAAATAAATAACAATCCCTATATATTCGAGATCCTTAATAGTGGAAAATAAAATAAAAAAGTATAAGGGGAGTGAAGATCGTTATGAAGATGATCCATAAGTTTCTCGCCACTTACTATTACACCCTGGTCCAAGACTGTCTTGATGAAAAAATGAAAGAACACCTGATCCAGAAATTACACTATCATGAATCAAAATTAAGCACGTAATTAGATCCCGCTGTTTTCATCTACTTTTTTTATCCTTTTAGAATGCCCTTTTTTATTCATTAAAAAAAGCCCTCAACCCCAATGGATTGAAGACCTCAGGGAGCTATCCCCTTATAAAATACTTCATTAAATATTCGAGCCAGACTTTATTCCCTTTTTCGTTAGGTATATTCTCCTCTGTTAAATAGTCCTTTAATTGACTCTTATTGTAATCGGGCCATGCATCCCAATGGTTAAGGTACACGTATTTTCTCTCTCTGGCGTACTTCTCTAAATCACCTTCTTCCTGAGGGTAGTAATAAGCGCCTGAAATGGGATTGGCCGGTTGGATGATGAAGGTGATGTCAGGATTCTGCTTCTTGAAATCTGAAAGGATCGTCTCAAGATTTTTAATGCGGTCCGACATTCTTATTTCAGGGTTGTCATACAAAAGAAATGGTTCCAGCAAGAGAATATCCGGCTTCATATCAGCCAGTGGTTTATGTAATTCCTCCTTCACAACCTGTTGTGACGTTTTTTCAGCGATTTCCTTCAACGTCACCTTTATCAAATCATGCCCGTACGTGTCGAGCAGCGCCTTTTCTAGTTCTTTCGGCCACGCCCCTTCCTTCCCAGAAGTAGAAGAAGATCCAAGAATCATCAGATGAACGGGTTCATCACCTTCAATTTTCCTCTTGAACGTTTCCTTTAACTCCGGTGGAAGATAATTCAACTTGTCTAATTTCACCAGTCTTTTCTTCACTTCTTCAGCCGCTGCTATTTCCTTATCCTCTTCTTTTTTTTCTTCCATACTCATACCTGTTCGATAACCCGATACTTTTTCCGTATGTCCTTTCACCTGAACAGCCGCAACCCTTTGATCCCAATGGTACTTACCGCCAGCTAATGTAAATAAGGTGATAATGGCCAGACAGACTAGCAAAAACTTCCTCATTCTCATCCCCCATAACGTAAAGTCTATGAATCATATGATAGAGGAGATAGAGTACAGAATTTGTATATACGTGTAGATGGCGGTTCGAAAAGTTACGACAAAATAACTGGTTTTATTTGGGTTTTTCATAAATACTTTAGACTAGTAACCGATAATACAGAAGAATACATTATGAATATCAGGAGTTAGTAAAATGACAATAATGAAGAATATAATCAAAGGACTGATTTCCTTCTTCTTCCTGGGACTCGTTATGCTTAAAGCGCTGGAATGGTCCCTCTATTTCTTCGTAGCGAAACCCGTTACTGAGGAAGTTGCCTATGATGTGGCATCCTATGTTGAAGCGAATGATCGATTTTTTAGCGAAGACACCTTGAACGCATACCTGGCCGATTACAAGAAAAAGGATATGCACATAAGGGTTCTCTTTAATCAACATCCTGATGACAAAAGGTTTGTCGTGAAAGTAGATGTAACGGCAAACTGGGATAGTATTTATTCCCCTACTGCCTATTTTCAAACGAGAGGTGTAAATGTTGGAGAACCTCCCATTCAATCTGTATTCGCAAGATTTGATAGTCAATCCGATAACTTTTCGGACAATGTAACCCCGATGTCAGAGACACCCATTCAATCAGAAACAGTCTCTGCTCAAGTAGAAAAGAAAACCGTTAAGCCCGTCAAAGCAGAACCCAAAGAGGAAAATGTGGCAGCCCCTTCTGTTAAAGATGAGGATATAAGGGAACTAGTGGAAAGTTATGTTGTGTTAGGTATGGAGGCGATCAGAATGGAAGACTTCTCATACATCGAACCTTTACTAGACCCGAATGGGAAAATGTATAAGGAAAGTCAGGAATCGATTAGGACGATTAATCGCAAGGGTTTGACAGAAGATGTGCTCATCGTTGAAGTTCAACATATCACAGAAAATACCCCTTCCGAATTCACTGCCGATACATATGAGGAATTTAAGATCACTTATCAGGACGGGACAGAAATGATCAAGGGGTTTACTAGTTCATATCGAATTAAAGCCTTAGAAAACAATCGCTTAGTCATGAATGAAACCATCAGTGTGAAGGAAGTGTTCTCTGAGGTAGTCCAGGTACAGAGTGAAAGATTGCCGATTGATATTATCAAAGAGACATGTATCAGTTGCCACGGGAGCTACTTGGAAGGCGGAGCAGGTCCTGGCTTGGTCGGGTTAAGTCATAGGATGTCAGAAGAAGACATCCTCACCATTTTAGAAGTTGGGAATGGCATTATGCCTGCTGGACTTGTATCTCCTGACGAAGCGAGGTTATTGGCTGATTTCCTTATAAATTTAGAAGAATACGGCCATGATTAATCAAACGTTTGTTTAAAAAAGCCAATCCATTATTAATGATCAATGGATTGGCTTTACATTTTATTGCACAGGCACCAGTTCAAACAAATCCTTCTCCCGTTTTACCTGGTACACACCTTCCGAAATTTTATGGCTTGTATAGTGAGATAACCCATCTTGTAAGTGTTCGTCAACCTCCAGCACCATTAGAAAATCCGATTTCATCAATACTTCCTTCAAATAGGAGAGCTGATCTTCTGTTTCAGAACCTTTGATGAAAGAATAGTTCATTGACAGGTGTTCATACCTGATCAAGTAGCTGAAATAACCTCCATCATCTGCACTCCCGGGACTATAATACGTAATCATAGGTTCCGATACCCCTGATGTTTTAATCACAGAAGAGTACTCTTTTACGTCACCCCTAAGCTCAACATGTGCTTCCGGACGAGTCACTAATATTTCCAGGTGCCTTATATAAGGGATTAAGAAACAGATTGCTAATAGAATGCCCGTTACTCTTTTAAAGGATTTCACATAGTTAGACCATACATAGACAACCACCGTCATGAGCATGCCGCCAGCATAAACCGTAATGGCCGACTGATAGCGGTTAAACCCTGCCAGCCTTGACGCTTCGTTCTCAGGCATCAGATACACATACATATAATAGAGAGAACACATGTACAGCACGTAAAAAAGATTAAACAAGACAAACGAAGCCACAAGTTCATTAGGCGTTTTACGTTTCATTCTGACCATGAATAGAAGGGCAATCAGATTGACCACCAATAATGCCATCACATGGGGCGACGACAAAGGATTGAACGCAGCGTCCAGCATCATTCCATCAAAACCTGCTAAAAACTGCTCCGATTTCTGGATGTCCTTCAGTTTATCCTCTGTAATGGCAAACTTATTATCTCCATAGCTCTCACTATAAGCTTGTAACGTATACGTGTGCCAAAGCAAATTCACCACTAAAGGAAGGATCATCAGCAGAACCAATGAAGCATAAGGCATGACTTTATCGATTCTCTTTTCAATCCCTTCCCTATGAGAGGCAATCAGTATCCCTAGTATAGCAATCCCGTTAAATAATAGAAAAACCTTTCCGCTGTCTTTCAATAAAATTAACAAGATCACAATCGGAATGTTCACGAGCAGAAGTCTTTTCCAATCCTTACGGTAGTAATAAGCGACTAATGGAATCGCTAACGCCACTGATCCAAGAATAATATCTACCAGTAAACTGTAGAATATTTTCGCATTTACTAATAGGAGAGTAAAGGAAATTACCCAAGGAAGGATGACCGTCCAAGGCTTCTTCCAGGAACTCCTCATGAATAGGACTGTGAAACCAGCCATCGTCATGAATCCTTGGGCCATCAATGCCAAGCTTTCCTGGAACCCTAAAAGATTGAGAAAATAGTAGATAAACACGGCACTACCAGGCGGATAGTTCTGGAAAGTCACCAACGTACTGGCGTCCGGCAGACCATCCACCCTTACAATCTCTTTTACGACCAGCCCCCAGTGGCTGAAATCATCATAGTTTAAAAAGAGGGTCCCCCTCATGTAAACCATCACAAACAAAACAGCCAAAGAGAAAAACACAAGCGAAGGATGCACCAAAGGTTTAAATGATATCTTATTTATAAGGAATAATAGCAGATATATCGAACATAAAAGCAAACCAGAATAATAGACGAAGTTTGCTGCCAAAGGCATACGATTCATCAACCCGGCTCCAAAAAGTACGGTCGTAACACTTGAAAAAAGAAGTAAAGGTATAAAGGCAGGATGAACCTTCATTTTATATAAGAAAAACAATCCCCATCCGGCTAGGGATAGAAACAATATGAGTAACAAAAACAAAGAAGTAAACATGAGGCCCCCTGATACGCATAAAACGTTTAATAGATTCACTTATTATACCATTCTTCATTGGCACAACCCATCATACAAACAAGGAAACTCCTTGTTTAGGCTTCTTCCATTTTTCTTCTTTTGTTACTAAACTTTTCAAAGCAATGGAGGCAGAGGAAGACATGGTAATAGATGAGTGTAGCTGGAACACTATAAATGGCAAAAACCATTGTTAATCCTAAACCATCTGATGTGATGCCAAGAAACAATCCAGGAAGAACAGCTACTAAGATATACAACATGAGTTGGAACAAATATACTCTACGCTTAATTTTCAGAGCATCCGTCACCTTATCAATCAGATATCCCCCTAATAGTCCAAACACAAGATAAATGGGAATGGAAGGCATGATCGTCATGACAAAACCATCAATAAAATCCATATAACAACATTCATATTCTCTTTCTTTCATAGGGGTATACATTGCCCACCCCATAAACAGAGCAAAAAACAGAGGCGATATGAAAGCCGCCAATGCTTTGTTGTAAAGATCTTTCATCGGACATCACCTGACATTGTTTTGATATTGTTTATCTTACCATATTTACTTGTGAAACAATTCACATATTTGAATGAAAAAGAACCTTTTACCACTTGCTTGATAAAAGAGTTGCTTTTCGCTATTGGTCGATTACTCTGGCCACAATCCGGCCACACTTCTCACACGAACCTTTCAAAACAGATTATGATTATCAGAGTCCAAGCTGTAATCCATGCTCCAGTAGAGCATTCCATCTTTTAATGGATTCCTAAAGTTTGCCACCACCAATCAAATAATTGTTAGCAATCCTTTGAAAACGTTCTTCGGATCGCATTTTCAAATTCTGCCTCAGGTACCTGTGACCTTGCATATTTCTTTGTTACATTAATATCCCTATGACCGGCAAGCCTTGATACCACTTCGAGACTGACACCTTGATCAATAAGATGCTGACAAAATGTATGGCGCAGCTTTTGAGCATTTATATGGAACTTCTTAAGCATATACTGGACCGACCTCTCGGTTAATCGCTCATTCGTTTTGGAAACGAACAACGCTTCCTGTGGTTGAATAGCCTTCATATACCTAGAAAGAGAATTCACCACTTCTTCCGATAGAGGAATAATCCGTAGATCCCCATGAGTATCCGTAACGCTTACTTGTTTCGTTTGAAGATCCGTATCCGCTATATTAAGGGCACAAAGCTCTGATACCCGTATCCCAGTATGAAGAAGCGTATATACGATCGCTATATTTCTTTCATTTTCACTTTCCCTTACTTCTGATAAAAGTGCTTCACATTCATCCTTAGACAACGTTTCGATCTCATCCTTTTTACTTCCTTGTTTAATCTTTATATCGAACGTAATATCAGGTCTTTTTAAATATTTTGCAAAAGTACGAATCACTCCCAAGATTTTATCGGTCGTGATTGGACTCTTACCCTTTTCCTCTAAAAATAGAATGTAATCCTGAACATCACGATGAGTAATGTTTATTAACTCTTTGTGATTCTGTTGAAGCCACTTCTCATATTTCTTAAGCTCCTGATGGTAAGTCGAGATGGTATTTGATGATTTCCCTTCATGTTCAAGCCATGTTAAAAACTGATCAATCGTAGTACTAGAAGCTCCTTGCAAGAGTACCACCCTTTCGAATCAACCCTTTATTTACTATTATCGTAGAACTTATAGATGAAGAAGTCAACTTCTCCGAATGTAGCAGGGAGAAATAGTCTTTAAAACAAGCAACAAAAAAGAGTAACTCCAATGAGCTACTCTTTTTCTATTTGCCTGGCGACGTCCTACTCTCACAGGGGGAGATCCCCCAACTACCATCGGCGCTGAAGAGCTTAACTTCCGTGTTCGGCATGGGAACGGGTGTGACCTCTTCGCCATTGTCACCAGACAATATTCAATTGAAGGGTTGTTCCTTCAAAACTAGATAAAGAATTGATGTCAAGAAAGCCGAATACCGACCAATTGTTGTTCATTTAAAAATGACTCTTTGTGGTTAAGTCCTCGATCGATTAGTATCAGTCAACTCCACATGTCGCCATGCTTCCATCTCTGACCTATCTACCTAGTCATCTTCTAGGGATCTTACTCACATACGTGATGGGAAATCTCATCTCGAGGGGGGCTTCATGCTTAGATGCTTTCAGCACTTATCCCTTCCGCACATAGCTACCCAGCGATGCCTTTGGCAAGACAACTGGTACACCAGCGGTGCGTCCATCCCGGTCCTCTCGTACTAAGGACAGCTCCTCTCAAATTTCCTGCGCCCACGACGGATAGGGACCGAACTGTCTCACGACGTTCTGAACCCAGCTCGCGTACCGCTTTAATGGGCGAACAGCCCAACCCTTGGGACCGACTACAGCCCCAGGATGCGATGAGCCGACATCGAGGTGCCAAACCTCCCCGTCGATGTGGACTCTTGGGGGAGATAAGCCTGTTATCCCCGGGGTAGCTTTTATCCGTTGAGCGATGGCCCTTCCATGCGGAACCACCGGATCACTAAGCCCGACTTTCGTCCCTGCTCGACTTGTAGGTCTCGCAGTCAAGCTCCCTTGTGCCTTTACACTCTGCGAATGATTTCCAACCATTCTGAGGGAACCTTTGGGCGCCTCCGTTACTCTTTAGGAGGCGACCGCCCCAGTCAAACTGCCCACCTGACACTGTCTCCCACCCCGATAAGGGGCGCGGGTTAGAATTTCAATACAGCCAGGGTAGTATCCCACCGATGCCTCCACCGAAGCTGGCGCTCCGGCTTCCAAGGCTCCTACCTATCCTGTACAAGCTGTACCAAAATTCAATATCAGGCTACAGTAAAGCTCCACGGGGTCTTTCCGTCCTGTCGCGGGTAACCTGCATCTTCACAGGTACTATAATTTCACCGAGTCTCTCGTTGAGACAGTGCCCAGATCGTTACGCCTTTCGTGCGGGTCGGAACTTACCCGACAAGGAATTTCGCTACCTTAGGACCGTTATAGTTACGGCCGCCGTTTACTGGGGCTTCGATTCGCACCTTCGCTTGCGCTAAGCACTCCTCTTAACCTTCCAGCACCGGGCAGGCGTCAGCCCCTATACTTCGCCTTACGGCTTCGCAGAGACCTGTGTTTTTGCTAAACAGTCGCCTGGGCCTATTCACTGCGGCTCTCTCGGGCTTGCACCCTACCAGAGCACCCCTTCTCCCGAAGTTACGGGGTCATTTTGCCGAGTTCCTTAACGAGAGTTCTCTCGCTCACCTTAGGATTCTCTCCTCGCCTACCTGTGTCGGTTTGCGGTACGGGCACCTTTTTCCTCGCTAGAGGCTTTTCTTGGCAGTGTGGAATCAGGAACTTCGCTACTATAATTCGCTCGCTATCACAGCTCAGCCTTCACGATGATGGGATTTGCCTCATCATCAGCCTAACTGCTTAGACGCACATATCCAGCAGTGCGCTTACCCTATCCTCCTGCGTCCCCCCATTGCTCAAACGGAAAAGAGGTGGTACAGGAATATCAACCTGTTGTCCATCGTCTACGCCTATCGGCCTCGACTTAGGTCCCGACTAACCCTGAGCGGACGAGCCTTCCTCAGGAAACCTTAGGCATTCGGTGGATGGGATTCTCACCCATCTTTCGCTACTCATACCGGCATTCTCACTTCTAAGCACTCCACCAGTCCTTACGGTCTAGCTTCGCAGTCCTTAGAACGCTCTCCTACCACTGACACCTAGAGGTGTCAATCCACAGCTTCGGTGATACGTTTAGCCCCGGTACATTTTCGGCGCAGAGTCACTCGACCAGTGAGCTATTACGCACTCTTTAAATGGTGGCTGCTTCTAAGCCAACATCCTGGTTGTCTAAGCAACTCCACATCCTTTTCCACTTAACGTATACTTTGGGACCTTAGCTGGTGGTCTGGGCTGTTTCCCTTTCGACTACGGATCTTATCACTCGCAGTCTGACTCCCATGGATAAGTCTTTGGCATTCGGAGTTTGTCTGAATTCGGTAACCCGATGAGGGCCCCTAGTCCAAACAGTGCTCTACCTCCAAGACTCTTACACATGAGGCTAGCCCTAAAGCTATTTCGGAGAGAACCAGCTATCTCCAAGTTCGATTGGAATTTCTCCGCTACCCACACCTCATCCCCGCACTTTTCAACGTGCGTGGGTTCGGACCTCCATTCAGTGTTACCTGAACTTCATCCTGGACATGGGTAGATCACCTGGTTTCGGGTCTACGACCACATACTCAATTCGCCCTATTCAGACTCGCTTTCGCTGCGGCTCCGTCTCATCGACTTAACCTTGCATGGGATCGTAACTCGCCGGTTCATTCTACAAAAGGCACGCCATCACCCGTTAACGGGCTCTGACTACTTGTAGGCACACGGTTTCAGGTTCTATTTCACTCCCCTTCCGGGGTGCTTTTCACCTTTCCCTCACGGTACTGGTTCACTATCGGTCACTAGGGAGTATTTAGCCTTGGGAGATGGTCCTCCCAGCTTCCGACGGGATTTCACGTGTCCCGCCGTACTCAGGATCCACTCAAGAGGGAATGAAGTTTCAACTACAGGGTTGTTACCTTCTTTGACGAGCCTTTCCAGACTTCTTCGTCTACTTCATTCCTTTGTAACTCCGTATAGAGTGTCCTACAACCCCAAGAGGCAAGCCTCTTGGTTTGGGCTACATCCCGTTTCGCTCGCCGCTACTCAGGGAATCGCAATTGCTTTCTCTTCCTCCAGGTACTTAGATGTTTCAGTTCCCTGGGTCTGCCTTCCATACTCTATGTATTCAAGTAAGGATATTGTTCCATTACGAACAATGGGTTCCCCCATTCGGAAATCTCTGGATCAAAGCTCACTTACAGCTCCCCAAAGCATATCGGTGTTAGTCCCGTCCTTCGTCGGCTCCTAGTGCCAAGGCATCCACCGTGCGCCCTTCATAACTTAACCGAATTGGTTGTTACATCAGGTTTAAAACCTAAAATGGCGATACTCGGTAATTTCTTGACTATCAATTTATCTTTATCTAGTTTTCAAAGAACAAACACATTTTGATCTCGTAAGAGACAAAAAGTTTTGATGGACGGTTATTTTGCTTTCGCAAAAAACCTTATTAAACCATCAA
Source organism: Rossellomorea sp. ABR4_004 (assembly GCF_056159585.1). Classification (NCBI taxonomy): domain Bacteria; kingdom Bacillati; phylum Bacillota; class Bacilli; order Caryophanales; family Bacillaceae; genus Rossellomorea; species Rossellomorea sp. ABR4_004. Next base: position 1,899,775 of record NZ_JBSWVM010000001.1, read on the forward strand.
AACTGAACAAAACTTCGACGTGTCAAACGTTTAGTTAAATCTTCCTTAGAAAGGAGGTGATCCAGCCGCACCTTCCGATACGGCTACCTTGTTACGACTTCACCCCAATCATCTGTCCCACCTTAGGCGGCTGGCTCCAAAAGGTTACCTCACCGACTTCGGGTGTTACAAACTCTCGTGGTGTGACGGGCGGTGTGTACAAGGCCCGGGAACGTATTCACCGCGGCATGCTGATCCGCGATTACTAGCGATTCCAGCTTCATGTAGGCGAGTTGCAGCCTACAATCCGAACTGAGAACGGTTTTATGGGATTGGCTAAACCTCGCGGTCTTGCTGCCCTTTGTACCGTCCATTGTAGCACGTGTGTAGCCCAGGTCATAAGGGGCATGATGATTTGACGTCATCCCCACCTTCCTCCGGTTTGTCACCGGCAGTCATCTTAGAGTGCCCAACTGAATGCTGGCAACTAAGATCAAGGGTTGCGCTCGTTGCGGGACTTAACCCAACATCTCACGACACGAGCTGACGACAACCATGCACCACCTGTCACTCTGTCCCCCGAAGGGGAAAGCCCTATCTCTAGGGTTGTCAGAGGATGTCAAGACCTGGTAAGGTTCTTCGCGTTGCTTCGAATTAAACCACATGCTCCACCGCTTGTGCGGGCCCCCGTCAATTCCTTTGAGTTTCAGTCTTGCGACCGTACTCCCCAGGCGGAGTGCTTAATGCGTTAGCTGCAGCACTAAGGGGCGGAAACCCCCTAACACTTAGCACTCATCGTTTACGGCGTGGACTACCAGGGTATCTAATCCTGTTTGCTCCCCACGCTTTCGCGCCTCAGTGTCAGTTACAGACCAGAAAGTCGCCTTCGCCACTGGTGTTCCTCCAAATATCTACGCATTTCACCGCTACACTTGGAATTCCACTTTCCTCTTCTGCACTCAAGTCCCCCAGTTTCCAATGACCCTCCACGGTTGAGCCGTGGGCTTTCACATCAGACTTAAGGAACCACCTGCGCGCGCTTTACGCCCAATAATTCCGGACAACGCTTGCCACCTACGTATTACCGCGGCTGCTGGCACGTAGTTAGCCGTGGCTTTCTGGTTAGGTACCGTCAAGGTACCGCCCTATTCGAACGGTACTTGTTCTTCCCTAACAACAGAGTTTTACGATCCGAAAACCTTCATCACTCACGCGGCGTTGCTCCGTCAGACTTTCGTCCATTGCGGAAGATTCCCTACTGCTGCCTCCCGTAGGAGTCTGGGCCGTGTCTCAGTCCCAGTGTGGCCGATCACCCTCTCAGGTCGGCTACGCATCGTCGCCTTGGTGAGCCGTTACCTCACCAACTAGCTAATGCGCCGCGGGTCCATCTGTAAGTGATAGCTAAAAGCCACCTTTCAACATTTCCTCATGCGAGGAAATGAGTTATCCGGTATTAGCCCCGGTTTCCCGGAGTTATCCCAGTCTTACAGGCAGGTTACCCACGTGTTACTCACCCGTCCGCCGCTGACTGATGGGAGCAAGCTCCCATCAGTCCGCTCGACTTGCATGTATTAGGCACGCCGCCAGCGTTCGTCCTGAGCCAGGATCAAACTCTCCGATAAAAGTTTGAATAGCTCTTTAAAAATAAATCTAGAATTAACGTTGACGTATTGTCTTGTTTTGTTCAGTTTTCAAGGTTCAATGTGTAAGCACTTCGTTCGAAGCGACCCTTACTATATTACACGATCATTCATTTGATGTCAATAACTTTTTTAAAATAATTTCAATCAAGTTCATCGTGTTTAGTTGGCCGTTAGTGGCAACAAATAATACTTTACCAGTTAACTTCGTAGAAGTCAACTTCTTTTTAAATGTTTTTCAACTTTTATATCTACTAAGTTATTAAACACTTATACCAGCCTAAAAGGGATAGAGTTAGCTAAAACCCCTTATAAAAGGCGGAAGAACAATAATATCACAAAAATCCACTTAATAGCAATATCTATTTTATAATTTGATAGATATTTGTGAGTTCAGTTTAGGTTACCTATACTATATATACACATAAGAGAAAAAAGTAAACATATCTACTTGACTAATGATTACCGGTCACCTAATTATCTCCAGGTTTAGATGAGGTATTCCGAAGAAAAATATGACGCTGATTTCTGCAGCATGACCAAATATATGAGAGTTAAGGAGATTTCCAGATCTGAAGTTGATTAAAATCAATTGCGAGTAAGGTTTGTCACTCTTAGGCAAAAGCTAATTTTAGTTTTTTGGAGGTGTAATTTTGATATTTATTTTAAATTTCTAATAGATTGATCGTTTAATAGTAGAATTTATTGCAAGTTTTTATGAGGTTATATCATTAAAACAGAACGATTTAACCCTATTCATATGTACAATCCGTAATAATCGGGCCAACAATATAGGTTGTGGCTACAATTATCAGAGCATTATTGGATTCATTAATTAATGGCGTCAAAATAAATAGGAATTGCGTCTTTTTTATTTTTATTGCGTCGTTTACATCCGTTATTGCGTCATTTTGCTTAAGAATTGCGTAGTTTACCAAATAAATCTAATGACATTATCTGTATTTTAATCATAATCAGTTCTTCGTGACTGACTTTAGTTGTACGATCAGCCTTCGATAACACTTCTCCAACAAATAAAAACGCAAAAAAAGCCGTACTCGCTATCCTATAACCTGTTTGTTCTTCGAACCAAACATACATTATCATGAATACACAAAGAAAGAGTAGCTCCTAAGAGCTACTCTTTCTTCACAATTGCCTGGCGACGTCCTACTCTCACAGGGGGAGATCCCCCAACTACCATCGGCGCTGAAGAGCTTAACTTCCGTGTTCGGCATGGGAACGGGTGTGACCTCTTCGCCATTGTCACCAGACGAATATTCAATTGAAGGGTTGTTCCTTCAAAACTAGATAAAGAATTGATGTCAAGAAAGCCGAATACCGACCAATTGTTGTTCATTTTAAAATGACTCTTTGTGGTTAAGTCCTCGATCGATTAGTATCAGTCAACTCCACATGTCGCCATGCTTCCATCTCTGACCTATCTACCTAGTCATCTTCTAGGGATCTTACTCACATACGTGATGGGAAATCTCATCTCGAGGGGGGCTTCATGCTTAGATGCTTTCAGCACTTATCCCTTCCGCACATAGCTACCCAGCGATGCCTTTGGCAAGACAACTGGTACACCAGCGGTGCGTCCATCCCGGTCCTCTCGTACTAAGGACAGCTCCTCTCAAATTTCCTGCGCCCACGACGGATAGGGACCGAACTGTCTCACGACGTTCTGAACCCAGCTCGCGTACCGCTTTAATGGGCGAACAGCCCAACCCTTGGGACCGACTACAGCCCCAGGATGCGATGAGCCGACATCGAGGTGCCAAACCTCCCCGTCGATGTGGACTCTTGGGGGAGATAAGCCTGTTATCCCCGGGGTAGCTTTTATCCGTTGAGCGATGGCCCTTCCATGCGGAACCACCGGATCACTAAGCCCGACTTTCGTCCCTGCTCGACTTGTAGGTCTCGCAGTCAAGCTCCCTTGTGCCTTTACACTCTGCGAATGATTTCCAACCATTCTGAGGGAACCTTTGGGCGCCTCCGTTACTCTTTAGGAGGCGACCGCCCCAGTCAAACTGCCCACCTGACACTGTCTCCCACCCCGATAAGGGGCGCGGGTTAGAATTTCAATACAGCCAGGGTAGTATCCCACCGATGCCTCCACCGAAGCTGGCGCTCCGGCTTCCAAGGCTCCTACCTATCCTGTACAAGCTGTACCAAAATTCAATATCAGGCTACAGTAAAGCTCCACGGGGTCTTTCCGTCCTGTCGCGGGTAACCTGCATCTTCACAGGTACTATAATTTCACCGAGTCTCTCGTTGAGACAGTGCCCAGATCGTTACGCCTTTCGTGCGGGTCGGAACTTACCCGACAAGGAATTTCGCTACCTTAGGACCGTTATAGTTACGGCCGCCGTTTACTGGGGCTTCGATTCGCACCTTCGCTTGCGCTAAGCACTCCTCTTAACCTTCCAGCACCGGGCAGGCGTCAGCCCCTATACTTCGCCTTACGGCTTCGCAGAGACCTGTGTTTTTGCTAAACAGTCGCCTGGGCCTATTCACTGCGGCTCTCTCGGGCTTGCACCCTACCAGAGCACCCCTTCTCCCGAAGTTACGGGGTCATTTTGCCGAGTTCCTTAACGAGAGTTCTCTCGCTCACCTTAGGATTCTCTCCTCGCCTACCTGTGTCGGTTTGCGGTACGGGCACCTTTTTCCTCGCTAGAGGCTTTTCTTGGCAGTGTGGAATCAGGAACTTCGCTACTATAATTCGCTCGCTATCACAGCTCAGCCTTCACGATGATGGGATTTGCCTCATCATCAGCCTAACTGCTTAGACGCACATATCCAGCAGTGCGCTTACCCTATCCTCCTGCGTCCCCCCATTGCTCAAACGGAAAAGAGGTGGTACAGGAATATCAACCTGTTGTCCATCGTCTACGCCTATCGGCCTCGACTTAGGTCCCGACTAACCCTGAGCGGACGAGCCTTCCTCAGGAAACCTTAGGCATTCGGTGGATGGGATTCTCACCCATCTTTCGCTACTCATACCGGCATTCTCACTTCTAAGCACTCCACCAGTCCTTACGGTCTAGCTTCGCAGTCCTTAGAACGCTCTCCTACCACTGACACCTAGAGGTGTCAATCCACAGCTTCGGTGATACGTTTAGCCCCGGTACATTTTCGGCGCAGAGTCACTCGACCAGTGAGCTATTACGCACTCTTTAAATGGTGGCTGCTTCTAAGCCAACATCCTGGTTGTCTAAGCAACTCCACATCCTTTTCCACTTAACGTATACTTTGGGACCTTAGCTGGTGGTCTGGGCTGTTTCCCTTTCGACTACGGATCTTATCACTCGCAGTCTGACTCCCATGGATAAGTCTTTGGCATTCGGAGTTTGTCTGAATTCGGTAACCCGATGAGGGCCCCTAGTCCAAACAGTGCTCTACCTCCAAGACTCTTACACATGAGGCTAGCCCTAAAGCTATTTCGGAGAGAACCAGCTATCTCCAAGTTCGATTGGAATTTCTCCGCTACCCACACCTCATCCCCGCACTTTTCAACGTGCGTGGGTTCGGACCTCCATTCAGTGTTACCTGAACTTCATCCTGGACATGGGTAGATCACCTGGTTTCGGGTCTACGACCACATACTCAATTCGCCCTATTCAGACTCGCTTTCGCTGCGGCTCCGTCTCATCGACTTAACCTTGCATGGGATCGTAACTCGCCGGTTCATTCTACAAAAGGCACGCCATCACCCGTTAACGGGCTCTGACTACTTGTAGGCACACGGTTTCAGGTTCTATTTCACTCCCCTTCCGGGGTGCTTTTCACCTTTCCCTCACGGTACTGGTTCACTATCGGTCACTAGGGAGTATTTAGCCTTGGGAGATGGTCCTCCCAGCTTCCGACGGGATTTCACGTGTCCCGCCGTACTCAGGATCCACTCAAGAGGGAATGAAGTTTCAACTACAGGGTTGTTACCTTCTTTGACGAGCCTTTCCAGACTTCTTCGTCTACTTCATTCCTTTGTAACTCCGTATAGAGTGTCCTACAACCCCAAGAGGCAAGCCTCTTGGTTTGGGCTACATCCCGTTTCGCTCGCCGCTACTCAGGGAATCGCAATTGCTTTCTCTTCCTCCAGGTACTTAGATGTTTCAGTTCCCTGGGTCTGCCTTCCATACTCTATGTATTCAAGTAAGGATATTGTTCCATTACGAACAATGGGTTCCCCCATTCGGAAATCTCTGGATCAAAGCTCACTTACAGCTCCCCAAAGCATATCGGTGTTAGTCCCGTCCTTCGTCGGCTCCTAGTGCCAAGGCATCCACCGTGCGCCCTTCATAACTTAACCGAATTGGTTGTTACATCAGGTTTAAAACCTAAAATGGCGATACTCGGTAATTTCTTGACTATCAATTTATCTTTATCTAGTTTTCAAAGAACAAACACATTTTGATCTCGTAAGAGACAAAAAGTTTTGATGGACGGTTATTTTGCTTTCGCAAAAAACCTTATTAAACCATCAAAACTGAACAAAACTTCGACGTGTCAAACGTTTAGTTAAATCTTCCTTAGAAAGGAGGTGATCCAGCCGCACCTTCCGATACGGCTACCTTGTTACGACTTCACCCCAATCATCTGTCCCACCTTAGGCGGCTGGCTCCAAAAGGTTACCTCACCGACTTCGGGTGTTACAAACTCTCGTGGTGTGACGGGCGGTGTGTACAAGGCCCGGGAACGTATTCACCGCGGCATGCTGATCCGCGATTACTAGCGATTCCAGCTTCATGTAGGCGAGTTGCAGCCTACAATCCGAACTGAGAACGGTTTTATGGGATTGGCTAAACCTCGCGGTCTTGCTGCCCTTTGTACCGTCCATTGTAGCACGTGTGTAGCCCAGGTCATAAGGGGCATGATGATTTGACGTCATCCCCACCTTCCTCCGGTTTGTCACCGGCAGTCATCTTAGAGTGCCCAACTGAATGCTGGCAACTAAGATCAAGGGTTGCGCTCGTTGCGGGACTTAACCCAACATCTCACGACACGAGCTGACGACAACCATGCACCACCTGTCACTCTGTCCCCCGAAGGGGAAAGCCCTATCTCTAGGGTTGTCAGAGGATGTCAAGACCTGGTAAGGTTCTTCGCGTTGCTTCGAATTAAACCACATGCTCCACCGCTTGTGCGGGCCCCCGTCAATTCCTTTGAGTTTCAGTCTTGCGACCGTACTCCCCAGGCGGAGTGCTTAATGCGTTAGCTGCAGCACTAAGGGGCGGAAACCCCCTAACACTTAGCACTCATCGTTTACGGCGTGGACTACCAGGGTATCTAATCCTGTTTGCTCCCCACGCTTTCGCGCCTCAGTGTCAGTTACAGACCAGAAAGTCGCCTTCGCCACTGGTGTTCCTCCAAATATCTACGCATTTCACCGCTACACTTGGAATTCCACTTTCCTCTTCTGCACTCAAGTCCCCCAGTTTCCAATGACCCTCCACGGTTGAGCCGTGGGCTTTCACATCAGACTTAAGGAACCACCTGCGCGCGCTTTACGCCCAATAATTCCGGACAACGCTTGCCACCTACGTATTACCGCGGCTGCTGGCACGTAGTTAGCCGTGGCTTTCTGGTTAGGTACCGTCAAGGTACCGCCCTATTCGAACGGTACTTGTTCTTCCCTAACAACAGAGTTTTACGATCCGAAAACCTTCATCACTCACGCGGCGTTGCTCCGTCAGACTTTCGTCCATTGCGGAAGATTCCCTACTGCTGCCTCCCGTAGGAGTCTGGGCCGTGTCTCAGTCCCAGTGTGGCCGATCACCCTCTCAGGTCGGCTACGCATCGTCGCCTTGGTGAGCCGTTACCTCACCAACTAGCTAATGCGCCGCGGGTCCATCTGTAAGTGATAGCTAAAAGCCACCTTTCAACATTTCCTCATGCGAGGAAATGAGTTATCCGGTATTAGCCCCGGTTTCCCGGAGTTATCCCAGTCTTACAGGCAGGTTACCCACGTGTTACTCACCCGTCCGCCGCTGACTGATGGGAGCAAGCTCCCATCAGTCCGCTCGACTTGCATGTATTAGGCACGCCGCCAGCGTTCGTCCTGAGCCAGGATCAAACTCTCCGATAAAAGTTTGAATAGCTCTTTAAAAATAAATCTAGAATTAACGTTGACGTATTGTCTTGTTTTGTTCAGTTTTCAAGGTTCAATGTGTAAGTGCTTCTGTTTGAAGCGACCCTTATTACATTACACGTTCATCAACTTGGTGTCAATAACTTTTTTCAAGAAGTTTTGATCAAGTTTGTCGTGTTTTCATTGTCCGTTAATGGCAACAAATAATACTTTATCAGTTGACTTCGCAGAAGTCAACTTCTTTTTGAAAATTTCTCAAAAAAATATTTGAGAACCACTCCATTTTCTATAATGAAGAAAATGGCTCCGCAGGCAAGATTCGAACTTGCGACCGATCGGTTAACAGCCGATAGCTCTACCACTGAGCTACTGCGGAATAATATTATGGTGGGCCTAAGTGGACTCGAACCACCGACCTCACGCTTATCAGGCGTGCGCTCTAACCAGCTGAGCTATAGGCCCATAAATAGTTGGAGCGGGTGAAGGGAATCGAACCCTCATCATCAGCTTGGAAGGCTGAGGTTTTACCACTAAACTACACCCGCATAAATCATTGGAGGCGGCAACCGGATTTGAACCGGTGATAAAGGTTTTGCAGACCTCTGCCTTACCACTTGGCTATGCCGCCGTTGGCTGGGCTAGCTGGATTCGAACCAACGCATGTCGCAGTCAAAGTGCGATGCCTTACCGCTTGGCTATAGCCCAATATAAAGGGCGACTGATGGGAATCGAACCCACGAATGCCTGAACCACAATCAGGTGCGTTAACCACTTCGCCACAATCGCCATGTTTAACATATCTTTGGCAGGGGCAGTAGGAATCGAACCCACACCAAAGGTTTTGGAGACCTTCGTTCTACCGTTAAACTATGCCCCTATATAATAGAGAGTTTTATTTAAAAATGGTGGAGGGGGGCAGATTCGAACTGCCGAACCCGAAGGAGCGGATTTACAGTCCGCCGCGTTTAGCCACTTCGCTACCCCTCCAAATAAAAGAAATACTTAAAGGCTCTTAAGTATAAATGGTGGCTCAGGACGGAATCGAACCGCCGACACATGGATTTTCAGTCCATTGCTCTACCAACTGAGCTACTGAGCCATATTATATAGAAGATTAAATTATCAAATTACCAACTTCTTATTACTAAGTAATTGAAAATGGCGGTCCGGACGGGACTCGAACCCGCGACCTCCTGCGTGACAGGCAGGCATTCTAACCAACTGAACTACCGGACCAAAGCTTTTTGCGTCAGTAAAATAGGTTTCATTACCTCGCGATAGCGAAAATAACTATCCATGCGCGACTCATCAAGAATTAGTAATGGCCTAATCATAAAATGAGTCAAAAATGGTATTGCGGGGACAGGATTTGAACCTGCGACCTTCGGGTTATGAGCCCGACGAGCTACCGAACTGCTCCACCCCGCGACGATATAAATATTGTAAAGGTAAATATGGAGGAGGAAGGGGGATTCGAACCCCCGCGGGCTGTTACACCCCTGTCGGTTTTCAAGACCGATCCCTTCAGCCGGACTTGGGTATTCCTCCGTGTATAATGGACCCTGTAGGACTCGAACCTACGACCGGACGGTTATGAGCCGTCTGCTCTAACCAACTGAGCTAAGGGTCCTTATAATCGTGCGTCATGTATTTAGTAATAGCGGCGGAGGGGATCGAACCCCCGACCTCACGGGTATGAACCGTACGCTCTAGCCAGCTGAGCTACACCGCCACGAAACGTTTACTATTCAATATGAACCTTGATCAAGCAAGATTCAATGAGGTTTGTTTACTCTCGTAAAAAACCTGGTGGAGCCTAGCGGGATCGAACCGCTGACCTCCTGCGTGCAAAGCAGGCGCTCTCCCAGCTGAGCTAAGGCCCCAAATAAGGTGGTCGGGAAGACAGGATTCGAACCTGCGACCCCTTGGTCCCAAACCAAGTGCTCTACCAAGCTGAGCTACTTCCCGAAATATATGGCGCGCCCGAGAGGAGTCGAACCCCTAACCTTTTGATCCGTAGTCAAACGCTCTATCCAATTGAGCTACGGGCGCTAAACAATTCATTAAACACTAAGCAAGGAAAGTTATTTTGCTGAAGCAAAAAACTTTGGTGCCGAGGACCGGAATCGAACCGGTACGGTAGTCACCTACCGCAGGATTTTAAGTCCTGTGCGTCTGCCAGTTCCGCCACCCCGGCAAGTCTGGAGCGGAAGACGGGATTCGAACCCGCGACCCCCACCTTGGCAAGGTGGTGTTCTACCACTGAACTACTTCCGCAAATAAATGGTGCGGGTGAAGGGACTTGAACCCCCACGCCTTGCGGCGCCAGATCCTAAGTCTGGTGCGTCTGCCAATTCCGCCACACCCGCATAAAAAAATTCAGATATTTCGCATTCACGAAAATCTTTGGTGAGCCATGAAGGACTCGAACCTTCGACCCTCTGATTAAAAGTCAGATGCTCTACCAACTGAGCTAATGGCTCATCTTTATTGTAAAAAACCAAATGGTGCCGGCAAGAGGACTTGAACCCCCAACCTACTGATTACAAGTCAGTTGCTCTACCAGTTGAGCTACACCGGCATGTTTAATTTCAGATGAAAACTACTTATTGGGAATCCAGGTCACCAGAGCAGTTCAAGGAAAGATATTTTGCTGACGGGCAAATCAAATGAAGTTTACTTTACTTTCGTAAAGAAACTTGGTGGAGGATGACGGGATCGAACCGCCGACCCTCTGCTTGTAAGGCAGATGCTCTCCCAGCTGAGCTAATCCTCCATATTGGTGACCCATACGGGATTCGAACCCGTGTTACCGCCGTGAAAGGGCGGTGTCTTAACCGCTTGACCAATGGGCCGTATTGTTAAAGCGTCCCGCTTAAGGACATGTATAACTATATCAGCTAATTTCGTAGAAGTCAACTTCTAGTTAACAAAAAAACGAAAACTTTTTTCACGATACTCAGCTTAATATTTTTGTAAGCCGAAAAAGAATATACCACATATTTAAAGTTTATATCAATAGTGAATTTAATAATCTCTCCAATTTTATTATTGATTTCTAATTCATCGTGAAAACTTTTCATAATCCCTCCCCTATTTAGTGAAATTGATCAACTCCCACTAATCTCCTTCCATCATTTCAGTTAATGATAGGCCTTGTTTTCTTTCATCAACATAGATATAGAGCGTTTTAATATCTAACCAACTTTGGGCATTGGAATTTAGAGGGATGATGAAGAATAGTGTAGTTGGAAATTAGTATTTCTCAATAAATTCAAATGTAGATATCCAAAAGAGGTCCGTCCCTTTCGCTTTAAAGTGATAAGGAACGGACTTTCAGGTGTAAGCTTGTTTACACCATCTCTTTGGGAGTTGAATACGATGGTAATAGATTATAAATGGGGTGATGGATTCATGGAGCTTCCAACGATACTGTGCGGGCCGATTGTTCGTCGGGTGGAGACTGCACAAGCTTCTATTTGGATTGCATTGAGCAAGCCGTATGATATTAAAGCAGAGTTATTCAAGATTAAACAAGGGGACCATTCTCATCTTTATGACTATAAAAGAATAGCCTGTGAGACTAAGACGAAAACGGTACAAGCAGGAAAGAACTTATATATAAGTATAATAAACGTATCTCCACATGCCGGATCCTTTCCTACTAATAAATTACTGGGATACAATTTATTGTTTGAAAATAGTGCGGAAACACTGGACCTCGGCAGCTTTGACTTACTTTCCCCCACTCATCCACACTCGATTGTCTACGAAAATCTCGCATACCCAACCTTTTATATGAACGAAGGAAATACATCGAATATTCTATACGGATCCTGTCGAAAGCTTCACGGTGTTGGAACAGATGTATTGGTTCAAGCGGATAAAACCATTGCGTCAACCTTCAATAATGCCGATAGACCATCCTCTCTATTTTTAATGGGAGATCAAATATATGCCGATGATGTAGCAGATCCCCTATTTAAGATCATCACAAGGTTCGGTAAAGAACTGGTGGGACAAGAAGAAGACCTTGGTTCCATTGAACCACGCTTAAAAGAAGATCCTTTTAAGCAGGGACTTAAGCAGATCAATGGCAGGCAATATATGACGGAACACTTTTGCAAATTCACGTCCAGAAAAGCTGCCAATCATCTGTTCAGCTTCAGTGATTATGCAGCCATGTATATTTTGTCGTGGAATCCCTCATTATGGGAACTTGCACACAAGGAAGGAATGTTCGAAACCTTTCAAGAAGCAATGGATAAGAATGAATTCTATTTTGTCTTTAAAGATCCAGAAACCAAGGAGCATAAGTCGGAATATCGACAGCTTCAAGCACGCTATCAAAAGCAGTTGAAAGAACTGACTAAACTGGAAGAAGGTCTATACTCTGTCAGAAGAGTATTAGCCAATACACCGACCTATATGATGTTTGACGACCATGATATAACCGATGATTGGAATCTGACACAGGATTGGAAAAGGGGTGTATGGAACGCTCCATTGGGGAGACATGTCATTAGTAACGGTTTGTCATCCTACTGGCTTTTTCAAAGTTGGGGGAATGAGCCTGATACGTTTACCCATTTCGGTCAAACCATGCAAACCTATTTTGATTCGCTACAACCTGGATCCCTCCCCCACTCCAACTGGATACATTCCCTTTGGAACTATGATTCTTGGCATTATACCGCACCCACTACCCCGAAAGCCGTTTTTCTCGATACCAGAACCCAGCGCGGTTATGTAAATAAACCAAAGCCTGTGAAGGTTGGTACAAGGATAGACGAGGAACGATATAGTCCAAACCTTCTTCATCGAGAGGGGTGGAACCGGATTTCGACTAAACTGGCAGCGTCAGGATGGAACAAAGGAGAATCCCTGATCATGGTATCCCCCTCTCCTCTTTATGGAATTGGATTGATCGATAACTTTCTCCATGACTACATGCTCCCCCTCACGACGTTTGGTTTACCTGTACAAAATAATTTTGATCTAGAAGCCTGGAAGTACAATGGGAAAGGCTTCAGTAACTTACTTCATCAGATAGCCGCCTGGAACCAAAGCGACTGCATCATCTTATCCGGTGATGTTCATTCGGCTTCATCCGTACAATCCGACGTTACCTTTCGCAATGGCCGCAGATTGAAGATTCATCAGTTTACAAGCAGCCCTATCAAGAATATGAGCTATACAGGGTTTTGGGGCGCCGTCATGAAATTCATCATCGGCTTGAATGCCAGAAAAAGGACCAATCGCACGATCTACCGCTACAGTAATCATCAGTTTGATCTATTTCGGGAGGAACAGGAAGGTAGGGTTCCAACTGACTATTTATGGAAGGAAAACATACGTTATCTAAATGTCAGCGAGTCTTCTCTTATTGAAACTAAGAATAATATCGGATGGTTAAGGGACAAGGGGGCAGGTCCGTTGTCACGGCTCATTGTTTAGGGACAACAGGGATTAAATAAAAAAAGAAGCCGCCAACTTATAGGTAGTAAGTTGGCGGCTTCTTTTTCTGATTGGCGTTTTTTCACACTAATATAGATTATTCAGCTTCATTTCATGATACGTTATTTTTTCCTTCAATTTCTCTTTGATCTGACAATCTAAGCAGCCTTCGAGTAATACGCGATTGTAGTGAATTCTCAACGTATGCCATCTGAATCTCAGATGCGATAAAAACCGAGTCATATTCATCATTTCTCCTCTACGTTCATAAGTCGCAGGAGTCCGTTTCGAAAACTGGCAAGCATCGTCCTTATGACATTAGCCCCTATAGTTTTGCGTCACCATTTTTCAATGGGTTTGCCCTTATCGTACGAATTATGAGTGATTGATTGTGATACATAGTGAACAGATATTGACCTGCATCATATTTACTACTTTTGAATAATATCATACATTTTGAAAAAGATAAGCCGTTTATTCCTAAAAGAATGATAGAAATATACGTCTAGTTTATTCTTTCTATATCCATATTCACTAAAATTTTAAACTTATAAAATGAAAATTATCTTTTTCCACCTCAAGGACTTATAAATCTGCCGGGCAAATCCCCCACTGGAGTAGGAGTGAGAAACAATTTTCGACATGGTTGCAGATGCTAATGAAATGTTAGCTGAAGGAAGAGCAGAGATATGAAGGTATAAGAAAGATCTGAAGAATTGACTGAAGCATATCATGTGGCTATAAGTAGTAAGAAATTCTTTCTAACAGCAAAAAACCTCAACCTTTAAAATGGTTGAGGTTTTTTGAACATTATACCTGTTAACGTTTCTTTTGCTTCTTCCCCTTCTCATCCACCTTAATCACTAAGGTAGTTAAAGGATCCAAAGTCAATGTATCTTTCGTCAATGTAAATCCAGACTTCTTAGAAACCGGCTTGGTTCCCGCTTCATCGTTGTCTACTACAACCTTCCCTTTAGAGAAATCATAGTCACCCACCGATAAAGTGCGTGCTTCGCTATCCGCATTGACAAATACATAGTACTCACCTGTACCATCAGTGGATACATTCTTATAAGCCAGCATCAAATCTGTATCGGCGATCTCAGGTAAATCAAGCAGGGATACATTCTGATTGACCAGCTCCTGCTCGCCTAAACGGAAAGCATTGGTGGACCTTCTCAGCTCAATCAGACCTTCTGTGTACTCCCTTGTTGTTGTATTAACTTCATATTTCTTCTTATTCGTTGCTTTTTCCCAGTCAAACTTATTGATGGCGTCGGATGAATCGTATGAGTCGTGGATGAAGTAACCGAATGGGTTGCCTTCTTCGTCTTCCAGCTCATGATATTTCTGTTCCGGAACGCCTTCCCCTAGCCATTGCTTCGTTCTTCCGTATTCCTGCCCCGCGTGGATGAAAGCCGTTCCTTGAGATGTCAGGATCATGGAGTTTCCAAGACGTATACGTTTATGAATCTCCAGATTGTTTTCCGGAATGGCCGGGTCCTTTTTGATTGATTGGGCAATGACATCGTATAACGGCAGATTGTCATGTGCTGCGATGTATTGAACCATATCGCCGGGATCGTCATCTGCCGTGTTTCCAGGCTGCCCTTTAATGTTGTTAAAAATCGTGTTGATGTCGCGTGCTCCGCCTGTTAAGAATCTCGGCTCACCTTCTGAACCGAAACCTGATTTCAATTCGTTACGGATTTCGTCTGAGAAGACTCCTACGTCGTCCGTTTTGTCCATCCAGTCCTGGTCCGCACCCATTCCTTCTAATGAAGGATCTGATAAGTGACCGGCGAATGTTCTCCAGCCTTCACCGATGAACAGTGCATCCGGGTTGATTTCAGCCGCGGCGTCAAAGGCTTTTTGGACGGATGGATAGGTTGCGTCGCCCATCATATCGAATCGCATGCCATCGATCTTGTATTCATCGAACCAGTATTTTACAGAGTCGACCATCAGCTTTTCAGCCATTGTATGGTTGGTGGCCAGGTTGTTACCGAAGCCTCCAAGGAAGTTTCCTTTGTCATCCTGGAACGCGTAGTAATTTGGCACGATGTCGTTCAGTGTGCTTGTTTTGGCCATATGCGTGTAGACTACGTCAAGCACGACACCCATACCTTTATCATGAATCGCGTCGATCAAACGTTTCGTTTCTTCAATTCGTAATTGCGGATCGGTGGCATCCTGTGAATACGCACCATCCGGGGAGAAATAGCTGTGAGGGTCATAGCCCCAGTTGTATTCATTTCCTCCAGCTGAATACTCAAGCTCACGTTCGCCCATATTCGTTTCATCACCGTAGTACCAGGCCATGATTGGAAGCAGTTGAACGTGGGTCACACCCATTGACTTAATGTAATCAAGTTTTTTGATAAAGGCATCATACGTACCCCATCTTTCCTTCTTCAAATCTTTCTCAATCGAAGGATCGGACGTGAAGTCACGGACATGAACCTCGTAAATGACGGCATCTTCACGTTTTTCATAACCATCGATGGAAGCATGGCTGAATTTCTTAGGATCGGTTCCTTTTAAATCGACGATCGCCGCCTTTCCGACATTATCGCCGTCAGGTCCCGCTTCTCCTTCTGTATTCACGGTAAAAGCAGCCATGGATTTGGCGTAAGGATCCAAGACTTTTTTCGTTACGCCGTCATTGGTTACTTCGTATTGATAGTAGTACCCTTTCAGATCTTTCACCTTTAAGTCTTTGGCTTTTACTTCTTTTGACCAGACGCCTTGTTCACCTAGGGTCAGTTCCACACTACCAATTGGTTTCGCGGCATCTTTTTTATCAAAAAAGTTCGCGACGACTTTGCTAGCTTTCGGCGCCCATAATTTTAAGGTTGCGTTTCCTTTTTTATAAGTGGCACCAAGGTCATCACCATCGTAAGCATACTTATTATCAAGTAATCTCCAGCCTGCCGCGGCTTTAACGGTTCTGCCTGAGTAGGTGATGGATAGTGGCAGTCTTTCCAGGTCAAAATCCGCTTTTACTTCCACTGTTTTGTCCCCGGTGATTTCAGCACTTTGCACTGTCACATCTGATCCAGCGCTGTCTTTGATGGCTAAACCGGACAATAACGCTTCTTCTGTCAAACCATCTGTCATCGTGAAATTCAGACGGATTGTATCGTCTGAAATGACCTCAGAAGAAATCAGTCCCGTTGCCACATCTCCATGTGGAGAAATGTAGACCGTATCGTCACCCTGCTTCACCCATAAGTGATCATATTTGTCTAACAAATTGAACGTTTTGTTGCCGCCATCCTTACCGGCATCGCCTTTCGACTCATCCAGCATAATGAAGCCGATTTCTTTCGCATTTTCATTTAACGGGATGTCTACATAAGCACCATAACGGTCTTCACCCTCTAAATCAGCCGCACCGGTCGGCCAGTTATCTGATGGTGCTGCAACATCTCCCCAATTCCACACACCGAAGTTCTCATAATTCCCATCTTCACGCTCATAATGAATACGTACCGTGTTTTCCGGCAAATCAACCGGTTCATACGTATACACCTTATCCGATCCTTGTTGGATCCAAATCTCGTTTACCTCAGGTGAAGGGATCGTAAATCCTTTGTCTCCACCATCTTTACCGGCATCGCCTTTTGTAATATCCATAACAAGGAAGCCGATATTTTTCGCTCCTTCAGCCAGTGGAACATCAATGTAGGCGCCATAGCTGTCGGTTTTTTCAAACATGGTAGCACCGGTCGGCCAATTAGCCGATGGTGAAGCTACATCGTTCCATAACCATGCACCGAAGTTTTCGTAGTTTCCATCGGTACGGTTGTAGTGGATTCGGATATTGTTTTCCGGAACCGGCTCTACTTCAGGAGCTTCTCCCCCAGAACCTGATCCTGCTTCAGCACCTGTAACCTTACCGCCTTCAACGGTCAACAATGCGGTACCACCGTCTGCTTTGGAAGGGAGTGTCAGCGTAACTTCATTTCCTCCGTCAGCATTGAATGCTTCCCCGGAATACGCATTCGTCACGACTGCATCCGCAGAATCCACTGTCAATGTAATTTCTTTTGCTTCGTCCGCCACGTTCAAACCAACGTATACGGAATCCTCTTTATATTCACGGGAGAAAACGAGGAACTGATCGCTATTCGAACCTCCGACAGTCTTTCTCTCCCCTTTAGCAAACACATCGGAATGCGCCCCTCTAAAGTTTAAAACCTTCGTATAGTGCTCCAACACGTCATTATTTTCTACATCATCCCAGGCAAAATCATAACGGTTATCGTACTGCGGATAATTGTTCGCTCCGCTTTGTCCGAGCTCTTCACCGTAATAAATGACCGGCTGTCCCTTCGACGTTGCCTGAAGTGAAGCGGCCACTTTCAGCTTGCCTTCATCTCCGCCTAACGAATACAAGAATCCGTCTTCATCATGACTTCCTAAAAATTGTCCGAGTGTTGCCGTGTTATCAATCTTTCCGTTTCGAGCCGTCAGTTTATCATTGGCTGCTTTAAGGTTGCCGCTAACAAATTCATGAGCGATACCTTTGAAGCCGAAGTCCAGAAGGGAGTCCATCATTCCAGTATCAAGATATCCCAGCTGGTTGTCGGCACTTGCTCCCCACGCTTCACCAATCATTTTGTGCTGAGGCATTTTTTCCGTGATGGCGTTTTTAAAAGCCATCCATGTTGCATCTTCCACGTGCTTCACAGTGTCTACGCGGAAATAGTCGATCGTATTTCCTTTAGCCGTTGTCGCTTTTTCAATCCAATCCGTTTGCCAATCGATGATTTGCTGGCGGACTTCAGGGTTTTCAGTGATGACGTCTGGAAGTCCTGCTAATTCACCAACCACTTCATCCGTACCGACATCGGCACCTTGACGAACGATGTCATTATATTTTTCACGTTCTGCATCCGTCGGATAACCTGCAGGACGCTTATCCTCAGCAAGCTCTCCATCGATCTCTTTCAAGCCATATCCCGTATGATTCAAGACCACATCGACCATGATTTTAATGCCTCGATCATGTGCCTCATCAATTAACTTATGGAATTCCTCCATGGATCCAAAGTGAGGATTCAGCTCACCGAAGTTACTGGCCCAGTAGCCATGATAACCGAAATAAGGCTGATCCGATTCCCCGTTCGTTTCAACGGAACGGACATCATATTGAATATTTTCAACGACCGGACTGATCCAGATCGTATTCACACCAAGATTATCAAGGTAATCCAGTTTCTCTGTGATCCCTTTGAAATCTCCACCTTGATACGTACCTCTTTTGCTTGTATCATAATTCAGATTGTAAGGATCATCATTCGACGTATCCCCATTGAAGAATCGGTCTGTCAGCATAAAATAAATGATGGATTCATCCCAATCGAGATCCGAATCTCCGACCGACTGTCTTGCTTTGACTTCGATTCCAGTCGTTCCCTCATAATAGTTCCCGTAAGAATCCACTACGGTCAGAGGAATCGATTTCGTGCCTGCCGTTACATCATCATCGACTGCTACTGTCACTTCCTTTAATGAAGGATCGATTTCCAGTTTCTCTGATCCGCCTAATGAAGAAACATCCGCCGTGATTTTTTGGATCTTCACATCCTCTGTCAGTCCATCGACGTCAACCGATAAGACGGCGTTTTCATTATAGTCGACAGCGGCAGGTGCCACTGAACCCGTAACCGTTAGATCCGCTTTTTGAAAATCAAGAAACGATTCCCCGTCCACTGTATTGTAAGGGTCAGTTACTTCTGTCGTTTCACCGTCTTTTGTGACTAAGAATGAGTACGGGTTTTTGCCATTTGGAATGTTGTCATATGAAAGTACAAACCGTTCATTCTCAGGCTCATACGTCATTTCCTTTGTTTCCCCGTTGTACTTCAACTCTACTTTTTCAATCGTATCCATCGTATCGCTTGCGAATAATTCTTTATCGCGATAATAGAACGTGGCATTTCCCTGATCGATCACTGGAGCCGATCCATCCGGAACAATGCGGATTTCCTCGACACCGCTTGTTATGTATGCCTTGGTGATGGTGTCGTTTTGGTTCACTTTAATAAAACGATCGCCAAACTCCTTCTCCGCCGTACCCCAATCCTCTGTACTGCGAAGAACAAAGCCGAATTGCTCTGTTTCAGGTGCAACGGCAATGTTTGCTACCGCCACTCCGTTTTCGTAAGAGTCAAAATTGATTTGATCATCCTTTACTCCTGTATTCCAGGCCCAAATGTTCCAGTCTCCGTACGTTTGGTCTTCACGATCATACGTGAAGCGTACTGTGCGATCACTGGACTCTGCTGATTCCACCGTGGCATTTCCATCCGCCACTGCAGAAGCTGCCGGTGCAAATGGTGACCACAGACTTATTAGCATCATCAAAGTCATAAAAATTGAGAATCGACGCTTTGTCCTATTTCCCATTCATGTTTTCCCCCTCTTAAATTGGATTAAAAGAATAATAGAAGTGCTCTTGATGGTTGTGAAAACGTTTGCGCAAGTAGTTAAAAAAATGTGAGGTGATTCTTGGGGTAGTTATTTCGGACTAGTGCAAGCGCTTGCAATTATCTGTCTTTTTTTATTTTACAATATATTCATAGAAGTAGCTATATGACAAAAGGGGGATTTTATTCCTAGTTTTTATTATGGCTCTTATCGTAATCATAATGACTCGAATAGTGTAATGGCTCTTTTTGGGGCGACACTGTGCTCGACTTGGAGGTCCCGCGGCTATTCATTGGCTGCTATTGAACACAGAACGACTTTAGATTGTCCTTTTTTAGCTGAGGTGGAAAGCTGATCGGATTAGAGGGGGTCCGGTTTGGCTATAAATCCTGATACGTAACCCTCTCCCCGAGAAATTGATCCGGATTGGACTATTTTCAATCCGGAAATGAAATATTCAATCCTGTTTGGAAATTATTAATCCAGATTTTGAATAATTGATCCTCTTTACGAATAATTGATCCTCCGTGTCGAATTTTCTTCAAGTAGAGGCTGCTCAGAAGCAGTGATCATTCAAGTCTAAGGTTCATATTAACGCTTTGCGAATAGATCCAAAAAAAAAAATAGGAACAAGCGGATACCCTGTCCCTACAATGTCACACGATCCACTTGTTGACGAAGTTGTATCATATTGTCTTTCACTCGTTGTGAAATTTCACACAATGCTTGAATCGAATTTCCTTTATGTTGACTGAGCTGGTGGACGATGTCGTCAAAGAGCATTTCCATTTCTTCATGAATGGCCATGGCCGATACATTGTATATATGGATATTGGAGTAATTCGTTTTATCAAAAATCGCAGAGTCGATATAAGGTCTGAAGCTGTCAAGTAACGCTGGAAATCCGATCGTTAACCTGGTTAATCCGTCCCGGAGTCCTTCTATGGTTGCAGCAAGTTCGTCTATAGGCTCCAGTGCGGAAGAAACGTACGAGCGGATTTTGTCGTCGAAGTCCGAGAACATACTGATAAGCTTTCCTGGAACCGTTCCACTCAAGGCAACATTCATGGCACCCTTGATTTGGGCTGAAATGACCTCCAATGTGTTCTCGATGGCAAAAGCAAGAGCCGTCAAACCGCCTAAAAGCGGTAATAGAAAACGGTGGGAAACTCCCTTGAAGGCTTCAAAGGATCCATCCAGGTAAATCTCTTTCACCTTCATACCGATGAGCATGTGATTAGACGTTTCCAGCACGTACTCGTTTTTCTTCGGCATCGCTACTTCATGTTGAACCGAAGCCCCTCCTGAGATGCTTGCACTTAAAGAAGAATCACGGTCTCCAAAGTTTTTTGCAAGGTCCCCAACCTGACTCTGAAATTCTGCTATGTGACTATTCATTTTCACACTATTGGCTTTGATAATCTCATAGTGTGAGAGCATCTCGTTCACAAGTAGGTCCTCCAGTGTTTCCTTCCCTCCGCTAAACAGCTCCGGGATTTCCTTATGAAGGATGTTCTGCAGGAATCCTGTCAGACTGATAATCTCCTGTTTGAATTCAAGCAGCTGATTCCGGGCCTGACCGAAAATGCTCTCGACACTGATGCTTCGGTTGAATAGATGTTCCACGAGTTCGACAGGTGGGGAATTCAACACACCGTTGAGAGATTTACTGGCGTTTTCAGCCATATTCAAGAGAGAAATAAGATGATCGATTTCAGAGGTGAGACGATGTCCCGTCGTCGTGATTCCTATGAATAAAGGATTGCCGATCAAGTTTTCAAATGAATCCTCAAAAATCATCTGCAGGCGGCTCAACCGTTCCGAGTAACGGTCTCCTTCATGCTGGGCGATTTCCTGCGAATTGGTCAAGTAGTCCTGGGCATACCCCAACCTTGTGGTGACATCCCCCGCAAGGGCTTCAGCCAATAGGTTCAAATTGTCTCGATTGATTTCAATTCTATCCGAATGGCCGCCATAGAGGGGTTCTCCCGTCCAGATGCTTGTCATGATGTGGGCATCGGCTTCGTCATGGATTTTGCCGTAACCAGGGTCTCCTGGTTGACCGATCTCATAGGCTCCTTTGTCGTTATAACCTGTATGATTGTTCGTCAGCGTACTGAAATTCTCACCGATTTGCGGGATTCCCGTAGAGATGTCGTATCTCCGTCCAGGGATACGGGAATCGAGATTCAGGGCTATCAGGGTTCCGGTTAAGACGTCGTAGTTGGTGAAGTAGTTAGTGATGTTATCGTAGCTTTTGGTGGGATCGGCCATCCCTTTTGGAAGAAGTGCAGGGTTAAGCGTCACGGATGTAACTTCGGGATGATTAATGGCGACAGAGTTGGCCAATGGTCCACCCAATGAATTACCCGCAACGGATTTAACTCCTCCAATAGATTCATATTTTTTGTTCATTTTATTATAGTAATCCTGTGCTGCTTCCAGCTGAGGAAGGGTAAGGTCACTAAGGAGTTGAGCATCGGTTAGTAAGTCTTGTTTTCCGTTATCGGCTGCTGCATCAGTGCCTACATAGATAATAGATACTTCCCTTGACTTTTGGTTGATAACCGTCATTGCATCCAAGCCCGTGATGTCTCCATATACGGTATCCAATACCAAATAATCCACTTCATTTACAGTTATAATTTCTCGCGTAGGGATATCCTTATAAGCGTGTAATCCTGCTAATTCAACTAAATTTTTATCATTACTTACTGTTGTGACTCCGGTTTGATTGTTTGGACTACTCATTAAGTTATACCCCCTTACTCTTTAATAATCTCATCTGGGGTCGTTTTTTCGAGCGAATTTTCTTTTACCCCTTCAAACGACTGTTTGAGGACTGTATTGTCATTGACGAAAATACTGTATGTTCCTTTTGGTATATCATCCATGCTTTCAATATCGTTTACAACTCTATTAAATACCTTCTCATCCGGGTCAGTTTCTTTCTCTTTCATAAATAAATTAATGACTACCTCAAAATAAGTTGGATTAAACGCTTGTTTATTGTAAGCAGCCCTTAATTTTTCTCTACTGACCTGGGGATCTTCCATATATAGCTCAAAAACTGGTTTAATTGCTTCATCATTTGAAACGGAGGAAGATAAAAAGTAATAAGGTGTCATATATCCTGAACCACCAACATTTTGAAGGGATTCAATCGTTCTTCCAGTAATAGCTTCTTCATTTGCAATTTTCTCTAAATACTCATCCAAACGATCAAACTCGTCTTTAAATATTTCCCTGTATAAACCTTCTGTTATGGCACTCTCCACCTGTCCTTCTTGGGAAAACACTTTGTCTGACAGGATTTTTTCATTTGATTGATCAATTGGAACAACTGCATACGTGTAAAAATGAAGCGGATCAGTTGATTCCACAAATACTGTAGCTCCGTCTACATTACCCACAATATTATGAACCTTTACATCTGTCTTATATTCTTTCAAGAAAAAATCTTTAACCGCTTTCTCTACTTCTTCACGATTTTCTTCGGCAATCTTGTCTGTTTCTTCCCCATTTTTCAGGGTGTATCCCTCCCCATTGTACTCCTGCACACTTACATATTGATTCATAACTTGTTTTTCAGGGCTCTCTTTTTCATCCACACCATTACCATTCGCATTATCCATATTCATACATCCTCCAAGTAATAATGAAAGTCCGATTCCGCATATAATCCATTTATTTTTCGTATTCATGAATGTCTGATCCTCCTAATTGGATGGGTTCATTTAAAGAATTACCTTTATATTGTATAAAAGTCTGTAAAGTATTAACAGTTCAATCGGGTAATACTTAAAGCAATCAGGTAAAACAGGAAAAAAGTAGGGGAGCAGACTTCTTTTTCACATTTCTTTTATCCTATTGATTTCGCTCATTCACCTCATGCCTTCAGACTCATATATTTGTATAATTACCCCAATTATTCAAATGATAACCTATAAGTCTTGAAAATAATCTCCTGAAATTTATAACTAACCGACGTTATCATCAGATCGGGAGTAGTTAGATAAGGTCATACAGCTCACCACTTTAACATCACTTCTTTACAATGGAATCCGGAAACGTTAACTGCAAAGAATTATCTTCAATTCCATCGTCTACTTTTTCATTAATTATATTATGATTAATGATTACACTGTAATTTCCTTTTCTCGTAGAAAATAAAAAAAGAGAAGCAAGAGGTCCGTCCCCTCACTTCTCTTGAAATAGATTATGATACATTCTTCTCGATCGTATCTTCTTTTTTTGATGAAAGGTCTATGGTGGAGATTGCTTTCCAAATCGTGATACCTGAATAAAAAAGGAGTAAAATCCCCGGGATGATGAACATCAATGCTCCGTTTTTCGAATTCATGAAATTCATGAAGTAGCCTATATAGGGAATCGTGAACCCTTTGTATTCTGCAACCACATTTTCAGATAACACAGGTTCAAGATCCGGAGCGTCATTATTATCCCCTTTAGTTTTATACATCACATGTTCTCCGCTTTTGGTCACTTCTAAAACCCGGTGAGTAATAAGAATGTTCTCTTTCTCTTTAAATGTTATGACATCGCCTTCTTTAAAACGGGTCATATCTCCTCCGGGTTTCACCGCAATGATTGATCCCGTTTGGATATCCGGCTCCATCGACCCTGATAACACTGTCTTGATTTGATAGCCCATGAATTGGGGTTCCCCACCGGCTGCCTTGGATGAAACGACAACAAATATCATCATAAACAATACCGCATACAGAACGACCGTTATACTCGTACTTAGTATTTTTTTGGCTAGCTTCATTTTTTCATCAACCTTACCTTTCTTTTACTCTTGATTACTAGTTTTTTCAGGTGAAGCAGGAGATGGTTCTAACTGCTCTTCTTCCTTGGCTGGCGGTGGTTCTGAATCCTGGACACTGGCTTCAGTAACTTCGGGTTGTTCTTCCACTTCCGGTTCTGGCTCAGCAGGGACTACAGGCTCCTCGGATTCTTGCTTTGTCTCTTCCTGTGGTGGAGGTTCTTCCTCGATTTTCTCATTAGTTGGATCATTATTTGTATCAGGTACGGTTACTTCCTGCTCTTCTTTTTTATCAGGAGGCTCGGTTTTACTTTCATCCCCTCCCTTATCCGGAGATTTTGGTTTTTCTTGTTCACATTTTATTGTAATTGTTTCACTCCATAATTCATGTCTGGTGTCTTCTTTGTTTCCGTGGCCTGGGCGCTGGAGTGCTTTGAATTTGTAGTTTCCAGATTGATTGACATTAGCTTTTAAAGTAGCTATTTCACCTTTATTGATAGGTTGAATCTCTCCACTAAATACGATTTTTCCGTCCTTAGGATTTCCTTTGGCTGCATAATACGCTACGAATTCTGTCGTACCTTGCATTGCACTTCCTGTATTCATAATTCTGGCTGAAACGTCTACTGGAGAACATGCATTTACTGTTCGATCCACTTTTTCATCAGGGAAGTTTAATGAACTTTTATCCCAGATACTCCAAGTGCCTGCAGTTATGACACCTGTTACATGGTCTTGGTCGTTAAAATAGGCTCCGGTGCTGCCGTCTATGAATGAAGTCGTAATGGTAGTGGCATACCAGATGGCCATTAGCTGACAGAGCAGCTTCCACTTTTTTGTCGGGGTTTTGTGTTTTCTTGTTCTTGAGTATCTTATGGAGATCACATCCTTTGGATATGTGATAGATTAATTTCTTGAAGAAACCAGAAGTTAGATTTTTCTGGCTTCTTCAGGAAATCAAATTGATATTTAATAGAAGAAAGGTGGGTGGGGACCCACCTTTCAATTATGTTAGCGTGCTTCGCCTGCTCCTTGCTTACCTTCAAAGGTCCATTTAAGTTCTAAAGAGTCTCCTTGGAAATGGTTTTGTTCGCTACCATTGTCTACAAATTCGTACTGAACTAACAAAGTGTCATTTGTGCCAGCAGCTAATTTCCCTCCTCGTTCTCCTAACCATGCTGAGAAAATATTACCTTCAATTACATCTGGAGACATATTTTTCAAATCAGCTAGTGTTGTACTAAAGATCGGTTCATCTACTTTGTCAATGTTCCAAAGGAAGTTTACTCGAATATGTTTACCTAAATCATCATTATTATTATTACTATTAGCATCCGCCACAGTATAGTCTGTAGCTAGATCAATAGTTGCAATATCAAGTGTTCCATTATTTAATAGTTTAAATGAACGAAGCATAGTATCCCCGGGTTTGATATTCTCCACATTTATAATCTCTGTTGGTGCAGCATTTAAGTCTAAGGTTCCTGCTGCAAATGAAGCACTTGTATCTACGCTGTCACTAAAATAAGCATATGTACCTCCTCCAACTAATGCCAATCCTAGTGCCGCTGATGCTACGCCTAAACCTAATTTTTGCTTAATACCCATTTCTAAATTCCTCCTCGTTTTCACTCTATTTTTTGGTTCGTTCTAAAGTCTCTTTTGTTCTTTTTAACGAACCTTACATTTGAAGTATAAGACAAATGTCACAGGTTGAAAAACCCCAAATTTGGCTATTTATTCGTTAAAAAGAACAAAATACGTTATTTCTCTCTATTTAACTCTGTATATCGTACTTTTTTATTTATTATTAAGAACAATATGTTCTTTATAATGCACAATAATGCTGGAAGAAGTTAGAGAACCGAGAAGGGGTTTAATTCCCTCCCTACCCCACATGCTTATATTTCCCTTTCCCTCATATAATAGGATAAGGAGTGTGAAGTGTATGAAGAAATTAATTTCACTAACGTATTTTTTCGGAGTTGTGTTCCTATTAGAAAGTGCTCTTTATTTTTTCGCTTCCAACTGGCAGATGTTTTCCCGATTGGAGAAAGTCGCTTTAGGAGGATCTTTGATTGTAATGTTCTATGGATCAGCTTTTCTGTTGGACCGTGTTTTAAAGGGAGCCCATTTCCTTTCAAACTGGTTGCTGGTCAGCGGGGTGATCTCCTTTGGCTTGTCCGTTGCATTACTCGGGCAGCTTTACAATTCCCACGCGGACAGCTATTTATTGTTTCTAATTTGGGCCATACCGGCCTTCCTATTCAGCTTGAACACAAGGTACAGCGGGTTTTACGTATTAACCCATATACTCATCCATTTGGCGATATATTTTTACCTCTTCCCTTCTTCTCCATTTGCCCAATGGACACTCACCCATACATGGATCGCGTTCGGAGTCGGAATTGTAAACACTCTCTTATTTCTGATCATAAAAAAAGGCTACATCCATTCAAAACCGCTGCTTTATCTGAGCCTGATCTCAGCCAATCTTCTCCTCATGGTCACTGCATTCGATAATGAGTATTCCGTTTTCTTCACCCTGTTTTATTCTTTAACACTAGGGCTTGGGGTGTATCGTTACTTTCAAAAAGAAACATCCATCTTTATCATTCTTTCGATATTCGGAACGGGCTTCATCATCATCAAAATGTTCGAGTTGATGGCACAGTATGTAACCAGCCTTTTCTTTGTCGGTCTGTTATTAGCCGCTATTCTCTTATTAGCGGGAAGTGTATTCCTTGTGAACTATTTACGGAAGCATTCCTCTTCCCGTCATTGGACAAAGGCGGTTTTCGTTGCAAGTGTCACGACCATTGCCTCTGTTTTCATCATAGCATCTGTTTTCGGACTGCTCTCACTTCTCATGGTGGATGTCTCAATGGTCACTTTATTTGTATTCGCGACGGTATTCCTTGTCGTTCCAAGTACTCTATCCAGCTGGCCGTCCCCTGTAAAGTATTCACTCATGATGACCGGTATTGTTATAGGGATGATCGCAAGTACGTTTGATGAATTTCCCTTTGTTATGTTCTTCGTTCTGGCCTATGTGTTTTATGTGGAGAAACAGTTCGCCGCGAGGTTTGTATTCTACGTTCTGTTTCAATTGAACACAGCGATCTTCTTAGGGCAAACCTTGGACTTAGGCACTCATGCTCTCCTTGTCGTGATGGTGCTCCTGAATGTTGCAGTGTACCTTGCTCTGAATCAAAAGCACGTCATCCAATATGGAGCGTTTCTCATTGGATTCTTTGCCTTTTTCTCGTTAACTGCCGTCAATCTTTCATCGACGCTTCATATTATCTATACTGCTCTGTTCTTCCTCACCGCTACGGGATGCGTCTATTTTTTCAAAAAGCAGGATCGCACCTTCTATTGGGTTTCATCGCTGGTGTTCTGGTTCCTGCTCATCGTTCAACTCTATTACGATTTAGCCTGGAAGCTCGTTCATAAATCCCTGCTCTTTGCCGTGCTCGGCCTCCTCTTCTTCATGGTGGCAGTTTACCTGGACAGGAAGGTTGGGCATGAAACAAGATCACACTCGTTGCTTGCAGGGAAAAGGATGGGTATTGTCCTCATCATCTGTCTTCAAGCAGGATGGATCGGGTACCAGGTCTATACAAACGAAACCCTTTTACAAAATGGTGAAACGGTCCTATTGGAGCTGCAGCCTGTTGATCCAAGATCCCTCTTGCAAGGTGACTATGTGGAATTGAACTACACGATCTCCCAGCTTCAAGAACCTTCCATCGAGGACAAAGGCCCCATCACCATTGTGCTGAGGAAAAATACACAGGGAATCCACGAATATTCCGGTGTATATCGATTCAATGAAAACTGGAATACCCCTTACGAAAAGAAGACTGGTGATGTCCTCTTAAATGGAAAGGTAACAAGCTATTGGGATAACACGGTCCAGGTCGTCTACGGAATCGAACATTTCTTCATCCCGGAAGGAACGGGCCTGGATTTGGAAGGAAAAGTGAAGTCTGCCGAGGTGAAAGTGAGTGATAAGGGGGACGGGATATTGGAACGGTTGCTTGACTAGAGGAGTAGAAGCATAGGGACGGTTCTTATGCTTCCAATCACTCACCATTTTTGTGAAAAACGTGAACAAAAAAGAAGCAAGAGAACCGTCCCCTTGCTTCTCTCAATAAGAGCCCATTAACCTGTCCCCTTGGCCACCCCACACCATTTCCCCACCGACAAAGGTTGCTCGAACGTTCCACTTTTCATCAATCAACGCAATATTGGCCTTTTTCCCAATCTCTAAGCTGCCAACCTCGTGGTCAATATTGAGCAGCTTTGCTTGGTTTAGACCAACCATTGGTAAAACCTCCTCAAGGGGAACCTTCAATACTTCTTTCATATTTTTAAGGCACTCCAGTAAGTTGGTTGTACTTCCTGCCAAGGAGCCGGTGTCCACGGTCCTCGCGATTCGATCTTGGACTTTCACTTTCATTGTACCGAGGGTGTAATGACCGTCCGGCAAGTCGGCTGCAGCCATGGAATCGCTGATTAAAAGGATTTTATCGCTTCCTTTTGTTTTATGTAATAGTTTGATGGCGCCTGGGTGGACGTGATGGAGGTCGGCAATGCATTCACAAAGGCAGTCATCATTGGTCAGGACGGCCCCGACGCATCCCGGATCGCGGTGCTTGAATCCTCTCATTCCGTTAAACGTATGGACTGCGATTCTTGCCCCTTGGGAGATAGCAAGATTCGTTGTTTCATAATCTGCGTTGGTATGCCCCATCGAAACGTGGATTCCCATACCTGTGAGATAATCGATGATCTCCATGGCATGTTCTTTTTCAGGGGCGATCGTCAGTACTTTTATCGTGTTATTTGAAGCATTGATCAGCCCTTCTATCTCCTCGATTGATAGCTCTCGCATGTACTCCACGGGATGGGCCCCTTTATGTTCGGGTGTAATATAAGGACCTTCCACATAGGATCCCAGGATTTCGGCTCCAGTTGTTTGACCGATTGCTGTACTTACTGCCTCAACTGCCTTCCGGATACTTTCCAGATCATGGGTGAGTGTGGTGGGCAGGAATCCTGTTACTCCGTATGTCACAAGAGAGTTAGACATCTCCTGTAAAGAATGGACACTCCCATCCATGGTGTCATGTCCCGCTATGCCATGGATATGCAGGTCAATCATGCCAGGTATGGCGGAACAACCGGGGAATTCGACGATGTCACATGGAGGAGTTTTCTTAGTAACGCCTGAAATGCGCCTCTCTTCCAAGAGCAGATACCCATTTTCAACGATTCCTTCAGGTGTATAAATGCGGCCGGCCTTCACGGCTTTCATTATCCTCATCCCCTTTTATTAAAATAAACAGAACAAGCAACACCTTCATGGGTGCTGCTTCCTACACTGATTCTTTCATGTTCATCCGGTTTAAAGCCAAGTAACAGGCTCCGTATAATCCTGCGTCATTTCCCAGAGTAGAAGCAATGACCGTATCCTCATTCCCATACACATCCATTACTTCATTCCTTAATTGTCTATTGATATCTTGAATAAAAGGACCCTCACCTTCCGTGATACCGCCCCCAATGATGATCTTTTCGGGGTTGAGAAGATGGATGACATTCGTTAATCCCATACTAATAGAATGAATAAACCGTTCATATACGAGCAAAGCAACTGGATCTCCCTGCTTGACAAGCTCCATAATTGTTTCGCCGGAAACGTTCTCAACCGCAACTCCTTTTTGCAGGGCTTCCTCCTTATAGTCTTGAACAAAAGCAGAAGTGGACGCATATCGTTCAAGGCAGCCTTTTCTGCCGCAGCTGCACGGTTTCCCACCTGTAACAATGACGGTATGGCCCAGCTCACCCGCAAGTCCCGAAGATCCATTGACGATCCTTCCATCCATCACGATGCTGCTGCCAATTCCAGTACCCAGTGTTAAGAAGACGGCGTTTCTCATACCCTTGACAGCACCTTTCCACATCTCGCCAAGGCAAGCACTTTTCACATCGTTTTCAACTGATACCGGTAATTTGGTGAGTGAAAATAATATCTCTCCCAGCTTCATTCCACTATACCCTTGAATATTATTCGAGAATAATATCATTCCTTTCTCACGATCCACGAGACCACAAGAGGATATGCCAATGGCAGAGAGGTGAAAATCATGCTTAAGCGATTTCACTTTTTCATTTAATACGTCAGGGATCTCATGGCTTATGGGGGTTGCCATTTTACTTTTAAAAAGAAGGTGACCCTTTGGATCAAACACGCCATATTTAATAAACGTTCCTCCGATGTCAAAACAGACGATATGACTCATTTTCCATCCCCCCTATTCATTCAACTACATCTATTTCCTTCATGAATCGTCGAATGTCCAACAGGTTAACCTCACCCGTTTTTTCCATTATGGCGTTTGACATTCCACAAGCACAAGCCCATTTCAAGACTTCTTCAATCGGGAATCCATGGGAATACGCATAGGTAAACCCGGCGAGCATGCTATCTCCGGAACCAACGGGATTCACTGCTTTCACTTTAGGAACCACTGCCCTCAGAACTCTTTTTTCACTCACTAAAAAGGCCCCTTCTTCCCCCAGAGAAAGAAGCACATAATGTATTCCTTTATGACAAATAGTTTGGGCATGCCGTAACATGTCATCGGCAGAGTCAAATGTTCTCCCTATCAACCTAGCAAATTCTTCTTTGTTCGGCTTAATTAAAAAGGGTTTGCCTGCGATACCTGCGGCAAGTCCCGGTCCACTTGTATCCAATAGCAAGCGAACTCCTTTTTGATTTGCCTTCTTTGAAAGCTCACTGTACAAGGCAGTAGGGACCCCTTCAGGCAAACTACCGGAAACGACGACAAAATCTACGGTATCCAGAATCGAAGAGAATGTTCGATCAAACATTTCTAACTCATTGCTTGAAATTAAGGGACCCGTTTCCAGAATCTCGGTCTGACCTTCCTTTGATAGAATGGCCAGACACGTTCTAGTCTCTCCTTTAATGGGGACAAATGAAGTGTGTATCTTCAAATGAGATAATTCGCTTTCAATCCACTCCCCGCTCTTTCCACCCAGGAAACCGGTACACGTAACCTTCTGCCCCAATCGGGATAGAACCCGGGTGACGTTAAGACCTTTACCACCTGCCGATTTTTCAATGGAAGAAACACGATTGACCTCATCCACTTGAAACTGGGGCAGTGCATATCTAACGTCTATCGCCGGATTTAAAGTGACCGTTGCAATCATGGGACTAGCCACGATTAAAGCTGCCGCACAGCTTGATTTTGTCTGCTACAACCTTTTTCATCCCAGCGACGGCATCCGTGAAATAATAGCGGGGATCATTGGCTTCCGGGTTTGCGTTCAGATAGCTGCGGAGCCCTTTTACAAATGCCATCTTCAGCTCCGTCGCCACATTCACCTTGCAAATGCCACGCTCAATGGTCTTGCGGACAAGCTCATCGGGCAATCCCGATGCCCCGTGGAGAACAAGGGGGATATCGACTTCCTGCTGGATTGCCGACAAGCGGTCGATATCGAGCTTAGGTTCACCTTTATAAAGTCCATGAGCCGTCCCGATTGCCACAGCCAGAGAATCAATGCCGGTTCTCGCTACAAACTCCTTTGCCTGTTTGGGGTTGGTATAGATCTGATCCCTTTCGTTCACTACCAAATCATCTTCCATTCCACTTAGACGACCGAGCTCCGCTTCAACCGTCACACCGAACGGGGCAGCATACTCTACAATTTCCCTGACAATCCGGATGTTCTCGTCGAACGAATAATGGGAGGCATCGATCATGACAGATGGAACACCCATATGGATGAGATTCTTGATATCATCCAGGTTTTCATGATGATCAAGATGAAAGCAAACCGGGATATCATAGCTCTTCCTTGCCGCTTCCATCATCTTGACCAAGAACTCTTTCCCCATATACCGGACGGTACCGGGCGTAGCCGCGATCATGACGGGCGAACGGAGGTCCAGAGCCGTTTCCAGAACCGCTTTGAGCGTCTCAAGATTATGAATATTAAAGGCAGGCACCGCATAGCCTTTCGACTGAGCCTCCACGAGAATCCTACTTCTAGAAACAATCATACCCTTTCTCCTCCATTCTGATAAGGATAGATCGTGACACCTTTTACGACCCGGTTGACGAGCCCCGAGGGAGATGGATTATCCGGGGAAAGTCCCAGATGCATGGATTTACACAGGGCAAACTGCTGGGCATACATGACATATGGAAATGCAAGGAATATATCCTCTTGAACCGTCTCCAATCCGGTACTCAAGAACAGGTCACTGTAGCGTTCGGCGACATCATCCTGATAAGAAGAGATCGCCACCACCTTCCCTCGCTTTTGTTCATGGTATAGCTCCTTCAATAAATCCAAATCATATTTTCTTGTGTACGGATGACAGGATAAGAATACGAAGACGATTGTCTCTTCATCTAAGATCGATTTCGGGCCGTGACGGAATCCCAATGGAGAATCAAAGAATGCCGGAATCGTACCTCCCGTTAATTCCAACAGTTTTAAAGAGGACTCCCTTGCAAGTCCCTGAAAAACGCCTGAGCCTAAATATACAACCTTCGAAAAAGTGGAGGACGCAAGCGATTCTATCTTTGTCTTTCCTTTCTCGATAATTTTTTTACCTGCCGAACCTATTTCCTTCACAGTCTTCTCTAGAGTATGAATGTGCTCCGGCTGGAAAAGGAGCAGAACCGAAAGGAGCATGGTCGTAAAGCTGCTTGTCATCGCAAACCCTTGATCATTCGCTTCCTTCGGCATGTAGATGACCAAGTGATCCGGATCCCCCTTCTTCTTCTCAGCCAGTAAACCATCACGATTACACGTAAGGGCGATTCCGTAAAAATCATCAATGATTTGCTCCCCCAACTCAACTGCCCCAACGCTTTCAGGGCTGTTACCGGAACGGGCAAAAGAAATCATCAGGGTCGGAAAATCCTTGTTCAAATACTCATATGGTTTGGAGACAATATCGGTCGTGGCGATGCTTTCTACCGTCCATTTCTTATTCTTGACCATTGCCTTTATGGACGTAAGAACGGTTTCCCCGACAAAAGCAGACGTTCCCGCTCCAGTCAAAATCACTCGAAGATGAGGATGTCTTTCCTCCAATTTCTTGAAAAATTTCATCAGTGTATCTCTATGTTCAAGCAGGATTTCAACGGTTTCTTTCCAAAGTCTTGGTTGTTGAGCTATTTCTCTTGTTGTATGGATGGCACCGGGATTATTTGGTTCCCATTTGTTTGATTGTATAAGTTCCATACCCATTCCTCCAAAACTGTTAATGTCATCATTACCAGTTAAGCGAAATAGATACTCGAAAGCACCTACTTCAATTCAACTGTGTACGTAAATTTATCTCCCCTTGCGATGGAGATGGTATATTCAATAACGTCTTGATCCTCATACGTAATACGCTCCAGTCTGAGACACGGTGAGTGTTCTTCAATACTCAGCATGTCGGCTGCCCGTTTTTCGGCGCTGACCGCATTGAAGCTTTCCATTGCTCTTGTAATCGTCACATCGTATTGGGACCGAAAGATTTCATACATTGGCGTATATTCCAATTGTTCCTTCGTGAGATTGGTAAAACGCCTTACGGGAACATAAGAGGTTTCATAAATCATCGGTTCTTCGTCAGCAAGTCTCAGTCTCGTAATCTTGAATACTTCTTCTTCCACCGGCAGTTTCATAGACTTCGAAATGGTGGTGTCACAAGGTACTTTTTCAAATGAAACGACCTGTGTGGAAGGATGTTTCCCAATTTTCTTCATTTCCTCTGTGAAGCTGTAGAATTCAACAAGGCTCTGCTTATAGGTCTTCGGCGAAACATAGGATCCCTTACCGTGAACCTTATAGATGTAGCCGCCCTTTTCAAGCTCCTGCATCGTTTGCCTCACCGTCGTCCGGCTCACTTTGTATGTTTCACACAGCTCCCGCTCAGAGGGTAACTGCTCCTGCTCCGCAAGTTCACCCTTTTCGATCTTTTCGAGAAGGATATCCATCAGCTGATAATATAACGGTAAGCGATTATCTTTTTCTATCATGTTAAACTCCTTTAGTGGTATCTTTGTCATAACCATTTGTATACTCATTATACATAAAATTGCGACAATTATCACTTGATGCCATGATAGAAGTTTTGATTAAGCATTTTCTTTTATCTTCTCCAATTCATCCATATAACTTTTCAATTCGATCGTCGCACCAGACAGTCTCGATTCCTCCGCTGCAAAGGCAATCAAATGACTTTGAGAAGAAGCTCTGGCAGATGTTAATGTCCCTTTATCCTTCGTGCGGACCCGGTTGATAAAATCCTGCATGATACTCGTATCAGCACCCATGTGACCGCCATCCACGGTTGGAGGATAGATCACTTCCTTCTGACCGGCAAAATGCTTGATGATTAATTCATTATTTGCGTCATGCCCGGTGATTTCCCCTTTTGTCCCCATGATTTTGAAGTTACGATACGTTTCCTTCGTAAAGGCCGTCATCGTGAACGAAACCGTCACATGCCCTTCAAACAATAAATTGACGACTTGATGGTCCACCACATCATTGTCACACCGGTACACGCAGCGGCCGTAAGGACCTTCCTGGATCGCCTTCAAGCGGCTTTCAATACTTGGATTCGCTGACACAACATTCGCTGGCCACACATCCCGGTCATGAAGGTACCACTTTGCAGCGGAATACGGACATTCTTTCTCCACCTTACAGCCGTCCAGACAGCGGTGGGCCGATCCCTCAGGAGCGTTCTCCTCTTTAAAATAGGTGAGACTTCCATAAGACGAAACGCTCTTGCATTCCGTTCCGATCAACCAGGCGAGCATATCCATATCATGACAGCTCTTCTGAAGAATCATCGGACTTGATTCCTTCGAATTGCGCCAATTCCCACGGACAAAGCTGTGTGCCTGATGGAAATAGCCGACATTCTCATTCCATTGAACCGAGACAATATCCCCGATCACCTTTCGATCAATCACTTCTTTAAGAGACTGATAGAACGGAGCATATCTCATCACGTGGCATACACTGAGGAGCGTGTCATGCTTCTCGGCCGCTTCTGCGATGGCCAACGTTTCAATGGGGCTCGGTGACATCGGTTTCTCCAGTAGAATGCTATATCCCTTTTCAATGGCACGCATGACAGGTTTATAATGATCCCGGTCAGGGCTGCATATAAGCAGGGCTTCACATACCCTTTCTTGTTCCAACAGGTCCGGCCAGTCTTCAAATCTCATATTCTCAGGGATTCCATGTGCTTCCGCAAATTTCTCCCGCTTTTCTTTATCCGGTTCTGCTACCGCGATAAACTCGATTTCATGAGGATACTGGAGGGCATAAGATCCATATGCATAAAATCCCCTGCTTCCAGCCCCTATTAGTGCTGCTTTCATTGTCATTCCTCCCTCGGTAGCCTATCAACTTATTTTCCACCGGTAATCGCAATTCCTTCTATAAATTGCTTCTGTAATATGATAAATAGAATCAACATCGGTAACACAGCCAAGAATGAGCCTGCCATTAAGATCGGATAGTTGGTGCCATACTGCCCCTGTAAAGAAGATAATCCTACGGCCAATGTCATGGCATCCGGTGAACTATTCACGATCATCGGCCACATCAGTTCATTCCACGACCATAGAATCGTGAAGATCCCCAGGGCGATCAAGCCAGGCTTGGCGAGTGGCAGCATAATGCGCCAATAGATTTGAAAATGGTTGCATCCGTCAAGTCGGGCCGCCTCCTCAAGCTCCTTCGGTAATCCCATGAAGAATTGCCGTAAGAGAAATGTTCCAAATGCACTAAACAGCCCTGGGACCACAACGGCTTGCAGCGTATTGAGCCATCCCAGCTTCACCATGATCATGTATTGGGGAAGCAGGAATACCTGGCCAGGGACCATCAATACGGACAAAGCCAGCACGAACAGAAGATTTCTTCCTGGAAACACGATCCGCGCAAAGGCATAGGCAGCCAGAGAGCAGAGAAATAACTGTCCCGCCGTTCGGAGTACCGTGATGATAAATGTGTTCATCATAAATTTGAAGAATGGCAGCAGAGTGAATACCTCCTGATAATTTTTCCACTGAAAGTCTTCCGGTATCATCACCGGCGGAACCTGAATGGACTCTGCATAGGTTTTCAGTGAGGTCAGAATCATCCAGACAAAGGGAAACAACATGATAATCGAGCCCATGATCAGGATGAAATGGATGAGAAACGTCTTACTCCTTACAAACTGAATCGATTTCTGCATAGGTCATTCCCTCCTCAATCATAATGGACCCACTTCTTTTGCAGGGCCATCTGGATCACCGTGATGATGAGAATCACCACTAGTAATAACACCGCAATGGCTGCTGCATATCCCTTATCATTTAATACAAAGGCATGCTGATAGAACAAATACACAATGGATTGAGTATTCTCAAGCGCCGTACTGCTTTTACTGATCATCATAAAGATCAGGTCGAAGAATTGAAAGGCTCCGATCAACGACATGATCGACACGAAGAAAATGACCGGTGATAGTAGCGGCAAGGTAATTTTAAAGAACATCGTAACAGGACCTGCCCCATCCATTTCGGCTGCTTCGTAATACGTTTTCGGGATCCCCTGCAGGCCCGATAAAAAAATGACCATGTTGTACCCGATCCCGCTCCAAATCGCCACGGCAATAATGGAATACAGCGCGATATTGGGATTCGTCAACCATTGTGGACCTTCTATCCCGATAAAGGACAACAGGTAATTCAATAAGCCGAAATCCGAATTGTATAACCATTTCCACACCATGGCGATCGCTGCCGGCATGGTAATGACGGGCAGGAAATACAACGTTCGATAAATCGTCGTCCCTTTAATCTTTTGATTGAGCAAAACGGCGACAAGAATCGAAAGGAAAATACCAAACGGAACGGTAAATAGGATATAGATCCCTGTATTCTTGAATGATTGCAGAAGATTCACATCCGAAAGCATCCTTGTATAATTCTTCAGCCCGATCCACTCGTATGTCCCAAATGCCCCCCACTCGGTAAAGCTGAAGTAAAAGGTCTGAAGCATCGGCCATAAATAAAAAACAAAGAGACCTATCATCGTCGGAGCGATCATGATATACGCCCATAAATAGTCAGAACGTTTCTTCGTTCTTGCATAAGAAAGCACGTGAAGTTTTCGTTTTGTTTCAACCTGGAGAGGAAGCGGTTCCATTTCTATTCTCCTCCTTTGTCAGGAAATGAAGAGAAGAAACACTCTTCCCTTCTTCCCTTTCCTACTCTTCCAGTTCTTTATTTGCTTTATCCGCAAGCTCCTTTACTACCTTCTCCACACTTTCTTCACCGGCCCAGGCCTTCTTGAGGATATCCGTTTCATGCTGCCAGATGGCCCCTGTGTTCTTCACACTTGGAAGTGGATTGGAATATTCAGCTCCGTCGATATACGCTTGAAGGTTCAACTCCGGAACAGAATTCAACCAGGCCTCCTGCGTTCCGTTAAAGGCAGGAATGACTGTACCTGTTTCGGCAAACACTTCCGCTGCCTCTTTCGAACCAAGGAATTTCACAAACTCCCACGCAGCTTCTTTATGCTTGGTATTGGCCGCGATGACATTGGACAATCCATGAATCGAAACAGCCCTCTGCTTCCCTTTTGGCAGAACCGCTACGTCCAAATCAGGATTCTTCTTATATTCCGGTACCATCCAGGGACCATCGAACATCATGGCGATCTTTCGGGATGAGAACAGATCCGATGCTGCCGTTTCATTCATCTGGGCTTGAGTCGGAGACATTCCCTCTTCTATGAAACTAATATTGTATTTCAATGCCTCGATCGCTTCAGGCTGATCAAACCCTACCGATTTTCCATCCTCTGAAATTACGTGTCCACCGTTTTGCCAAATCAAATCGTAGTAACCACCTTGATTCCCCATCACGGCAGCAAAGCCCCATACCCCTTTATCCTTGTTCGTCAGTTTCTTTGCCGCTTTCTTTAACATATCCCAATCCCATGTATCATCAGGATAAGGGACACCAGCCTCGTCAAAGATTTTCTTGTTATACCATAATCCCGTCGTATCATAATCCTTAGGTATTCCATATACCTCATCATTCACCGTATACAGATCAATGAGCGACTCGGGATAATTATCCAAGCTGTAATCATCTTTCTCAGCAAGGTCGCTCAGTGGCAGAAGCACCTTCCCTTCCGCATATTGAACAATATGAGGACCATTCATCCATAACACATCAGGCAATGCCCCTCCGGTTGCGGCAGTTTCAAGCTTCTGAAAATACTGCCCGTATGGGATCAGTTCCGTCTTCACCTTAATGTCCGGATGTTCTTCATTAAACTGTTTAATGATCTCCTCAATCGCAGGTACTTGCTTCTTATCCCAGAACCCATAACTGATCTCGATCTTTCCATCCTTCGATTCCCCTGAAGAGCTGTCACTGCACCCTGCCAGCACCCCAAACACCCCAAGCACGAACGATAATAATACCATAAGACCCTTTCTCACCATGTTTCCCCCTCTTTCTTCAAGTGATATTCGTATACAGCTATTTGCCTTACTGATTGTCATGATGTTATTACCAGTTAAAGTATAAGGCGTTGTATGACCTGGTAAGAACCCGAGGATGCTCCGTCTTAGTAATGATGTCATTACCAGTTAAATAAAGTATATCACCTTCAATCCAGAAGATGAACGTTTTTATTTAAATTTTCTAAAAATTATATCGACAGGATTCTACAAAACTCCTTTTTCATTAATATCCCAATTACACCAACAATATTTTCATCAAGTAACGACGAAAGACCGTTCAAAGAGTTTCATTGGCCCCCTTTATATGATTCAATCATCTAGAAGCTGTTTTCACTTAACCTATCGAAAACATAACCAGAATGTACGTTAAATAATAAAAGACCCTATCATTCTACTATTCATAGCCCCGCTTACTTATCTATTGAATCATTGCATCGTGAAGGAGGTCAGAAAT
Source organism: Rossellomorea sp. ABR4_004 (assembly GCF_056159585.1). NCBI lineage: Bacteria > Bacillati > Bacillota > Bacilli > Caryophanales > Bacillaceae > Rossellomorea > Rossellomorea sp. ABR4_004. Next base: position 1,939,219 of record NZ_JBSWVM010000001.1, read on the forward strand.
TGCTCAGTACAATCATACATTCCGTTGGAAACTTTCTTTTCATTTATCCTTTGTTCATGAGCCTTGTTTGGATCATTTCGGGTCTACTCTTCTATATTAGACGTGAAAGAAAACCGATGGACATACAAGACAACTTGGAGGAGCTTCCTTTCGTCTCGATTCTTTTGCCTTGTTACAATGAAGAAGCTCACATTGAGAAGACGGTTAAGGAATTAAATAACATCAACTATAAACATTATGAAATAATCGTGATCAACGATGGCAGCACTGATGGAACACAAGACATTTTATCCGTGTTGACCCGCTCGATTGATCGGCTAAAAGTAATCAACATTATAGAAAACAAAGGAAAGGCAAATGCCTTATATTATGGAACCATCGCCTCGAAAGGTGAAATTGTAGTGACGATGGATAGTGATGCCATGTTGGATAGAAATGCGTTACTCTATATGATCCCTCATTTCACAACTCCCAGAAATAGTGAACGTGTAGGGGCAGTTACCGGGAATCCTCGTGTTCGTAACAGGCAATCCTTATTGGGAAAAATCCAGGTGGTGGAATACTCTTCCATTATAGGCTTAATTAAACGATCTCAAAGGATTTTAGGCAAGATGATGACCGTTTCAGGAGTTTTCGTTGCCTTTCGGAAAAAAGCTCTTCTTGACGTCAACTTTTGGGACAAGGATTTAATCACGGATGATATCGGAATCACCTGGAAACTTCAGGAACGGTTCTGGGATGTACGGTACGAACCAAGAGCATTGTGCTGGATGTTGGTCCCGGAAACGCTAAAAGGTTTATTAAATCAGAGGATCAGATGGGCGCAAGGGGGAATGGAAGTGCTCATAAGGCATCGATCCATCTTTAAGGATTTCAGACAAAGAAGATTATATCCCGTTTATATCGAACAGACTCTGAGCATCCTATGGTCAATATCTTGGATGTTCTATCTCATTTACCTAGTATTCTTTGGATTTTCTCCTTCTATGCTGTTCTACGGTGCCTATATTGCCTTCATCTCATTAATTCAATTAATGGTCGCTTTATTCATTGATAGACATTACGAAGAGAAACTCCTCCAATACGTATGGTGGGCAGGATGGTATCCAATGGTTTACTGGATGGTCAGTATATTCGCACTGGTTCCAGCCATCCCGAAAGCCTTTAGAATACTCACATCAAAGAAATCGGAATATGCCATTTGGGAAAGTCCGGATAGAGGAAAACAGACATGATGATCGAAAGAAAACAGAAGAATAAGCGAGTGATTGCCCATCTCATCAGTGGATTGATATGGTTAATCATCATAGTATTAAACGGATTCCTTTTCACTCCAGCCTTTGACTTTATCACATCATTCAGTCACATTGCCTTTTTACAATTTGCCCTCCCTTTGACTGTCATGTTTATCATTTTCATCGCGATCCTATCATTTGGGTGGAGCTTCTATAATAAAAAACGTTTTGGCAAGCTAAACAGGCGTAGAATGCCTGATGAAGTAACACTGGAAGACCTCGAAGAAGCAATCCCTGAAAGGAATGAGACCCTTACGGAACTTCAATCACAGAAATGGACGAATATTGGGTAAATAGAAGGGATACACGTGGAACCGTGTGTCCCTTCAATAAAGTACGAGGCATTTCTAAATGCAAAGGATGCCTGCTCACCCTTCCCATCCATCTGTTAAAATAGGAAAAGATGACTTGTTCAGAGGGGTGAGGAATTGGATTATTCAGTGATAGGAAAGAAGATTAAAGAATTAAGGAAAGCGGTAGGACTGACCCAGGGTGATTTGGCTGAAGGAATTTGCACCCAAGCGCTGATCAGCCGGATCGAGAAAGGGGATATTTACCCAAGTGCTACTGCGTTATATCAAATCGCCATGAAGCTTGGAGTGGATGTGAACTACTTCTTTGAAATCGGAACGACGCCCCGTATTGATTATGTCCGAGAGGTTGAAAGACAATTAAAAACTCTGAGGTTTAAACGAAAATTTACAGAAATGATCGAAATGGTAAGGACGGAAGAAAAAAATCCATTTTTCTACAAGGATAACGAAAAGCTGCAGCTCCTCAGCTGGCATAAAGCCATCTATCTATTCGAGGTCGAAGAAGACCACGCGTCCGCCTTTTCCGTATTGCGCCAGGCGTATGAGCTGACAGCCCATCAAAAAAAAGCACCCTCTGAAAGAGAATTGGAAATCCTGATGACGTTTGGAACATGGGAGAAGTTACTACACAACAATGATAAGGCGCTCCATTATTATCATAAAGTCGAAGATATCCTCAAACAAATGGAACACTTGAATGATCAATCCATCAATACACGATTATTATATAATATTGCCCGCGTCCTGACCCAAATAGGAAACTATGAAGAGTCTATTGCTTATTGTCATAAAGGCATAAATTGGTGTTTGGAAGAAGAGCATTTATGGGGGCTGGGAGAGCTTCACTATCATATAGGCTATAATTACGAAAAAATCGGGGATTTTGAAAAGGCACTTCCTTATGTGGACCAAGCCATCCAATTGTTTATTTTGAGGAATGATGATACTCATCTCGAGTTTCTTGAGCGAAGGAAAAGAGAGATTGTGAGCAAGATAAAAGGAGGGGATTGAGAGGGAAGCATTCAATACTGGTTGGTCGTTCACTGCGCGAATCAATTCGTATTACTTAAGTGACAGAACTTCTTCTTTCATGGATCAGCATCCCTAACCTCTTTTAGTGAGTGCGGAGCTTTTGTATGTTGTTTTAAATTTCAATTGTTCACATGGGTTGGATAATATTAATAGGGAATCAGAAAAATGAGACCAGGTATTTTTCTCCTGGTCCCACTTTATCATTTACTGCTGTTTCTCATAATAATAACTCAACCACTTATGCACTTTGTTCATCTTTTCTAACATACGTTCTTTTACTACTTCATTCAAGCTATCCATTGATTGGATCAGTTCAACCGTCTTCTCAAACTCTTTTTCTACTTTGTCTTTCTTTAACGAATGATCAGGACGCTCCATCATCTTCTCCCACTTACGCAGGTTGTTTTCAAGCTTTTTACCTTCTCTTTTGTCCACTGCGCCTTTAGGAATATAAATGGAGGTTGTCTGTTCCTTCAATTGTTTTACTGTTGCCAGTACAGCTTCTTTCGGCGTTTCTCCAGGATTGACGGCAGTGTTTCTCCATGGTCCTTTCCCCAAGGCATCCACAGAAGGAGCACTTGCTTGACCAAAGGCAAACATGTTTACTCCTGATGTACCGTAGGCGGCAGCCAGTACATCGTTCACGGCTGCTTTTTCCCCCAGATGGTGATAGAAGGAATAGATTCCTGTGTAATACATCATAGAAGGTGGTGTCAGCTTTTTACTTGCTACAACGGTAGACTGAATACTATTAAAGTCATGGCCATAGGCTTGCGGGATAACACCATCGATATCCTCAACCCAGTCGCTGATCAATACGGCTTCAGGTCCTGGCTCAGGGGTAGCCGTCATCATAAATGCAGGGTCGATTCCTTTACTCTGATCATGAAGCTTCTCCACGAAAGCATTCTCTTGTTCACGTAACCAAAGCTCCCATTCTTCCCATAGTTCATCAGATTCTTCTAGATTCATAGGGTCTACACCGAATTCTTCTTCAAAACGTTCGCGGTTCGATGCACTAAATCCATAACTCTTATCAAAAGAATGGTGCGGATAGCGCATATAGTCTATATTGACACCAGTGATTTTGTAGTCCTCCTGCTGTTCTTTATAGATTTCCAGCATGAATTCTTGTACCTCTGGATTGGCAATATCTAACCAATAATAATTACTGCCTGAATCGCTTCCGGGTGTTCCCGGCTCATCATTCCGTTGAACCGCGCTCCACTCAGGATACTTTTTGAACTGAGATGGAAGTCCAAGGCTGCTGTGACCGATCATGAAACCATCTGTCCATGATTGAACCGTAATGCCCCGTTCTTTTCCTTCTTCAATAAAGGCTTTCAGGATATCTGATCCGTACTTTCCATAGTCTTGGTCAGCGAAATTCGGATGTTGCTTTGGCAAACCGTAGTCTTCCATTTTGTCACTCGGGAAGATTGTATATCCCCAGAATGTTGTTTCAAGATAAAGGGAATTGAATCCCGCTTCCTCCATGCGGTCCAATGTCGTGATGACATCATCCAGATCCTTCTCTTCAGGGCGATACCAGATGGCTCTCTGCTCACCTACTTCAGATGGCAGGGAATAATAATATGCGTCGTAAGCAGCCTGAGTGGCTTGCTCTGTATATTCCAAAGCCTTTTGCGGATCCTCATTTTGAATGTCATCCGCTTTTTGAAGGAGCTCTTCTGCCAGCTCGACAGAAGCATTCGCCTCTTCAAAGGCTGCATCGATGTAGTTCTCTTCTGCATGAGAGATACTTTGCTTCGCTTCCTGTAAATTCTGTTCGCTCTTGAATATATAAGTGGACGCATCGCGGATCAACTCGATATTCCCTTCAGCATCATACTCAACCTTCATACCGATTTCAGCATTTTTCAAGTATTCGGCTTCTGTTCCGTGACCACTCACGACAAACCCATCAGCCGGAATCGCACTGTCTCCTCCACCGACTTTCGTGACCACTCCACCGGTTACCGTGATTTCATACCCGTAAGGATTGGTACCGGTACTGGTCCCGAATGCCGGTGTATAGACAAGAAGTTGATTTGCTCCACGGTTACCCGGGAACGGCGCACCATCCGGATTGGATTCATCTGTTGGATCAACGTCATCTAGGACAGCCGAGTAGGTTCTTTCAACTGGCTCATTAATCCAAACCGTTTCTCCTTCATCAAGGCTCTTTAAGAACGTCATAATTTCATCTGTCGTCTCTGGACCCGTGGATAGGACAACGCCATCTTCAGGAATCGCACTGTCTCCTTTACCCGACTCCACCACGTGATAGCTTGAGCCTTCTTCATGCTCCAGGATCACCTCATAAGATGATCCATTGGTTTCCGTGAAATAACTGAACGTAGGATCAAATAACACCAGCTTGTTCGTGTTATTGCGATTGTTTTCTGCATCCACAGTGATGCTGATACCATCCTCATCGACTACCTTCATTGCTTCACTTTCATCTGCTTCCACTTGTAGTGCCGGGGCTTGAAATGCAGGGACGACCAATGCCATGGCCATAGCAGGCACAGCCATTTTCTTTCCTACCAACCACTTTTCCATACAATACCTCCAAATAATCGTTTTTGTATGTATGCACTAACATGATGCGGCAATTAAATACTATCATAATTTTCAGAATAAAAGGAATAATTCTTCACAAAAGATAGTTTAGTTGGATTAATTCTTCATAAATAGTCAAAAAGATATAAGTGAATATAGATACATTATATGTTCCAGAGGACACCCCTCTGGTAGAAACCATTTTATAAAGGGTTCTACCAGATGTCATCAACTTCATAAGTTCGAATCAAATTGGCCCTAGCTCAGGCCAGCGCAATTCAATACCTGCCACTACAAGCATCTCTTGAAATTCTTCCAACAACACTTTATCCTCTCTCACCTTGCGAGGGAGAACACCCTTCTCAATAGCAAAAGCGGCCAGATACCCCGCTGATTCACCGATATTCCATTCCACAGGATGAACTCGAAAGCAGCCGTTCGTAATATGAGTTGAGCCAATATTCTTACACGCTGGTAATACATTGTTCACTCTTACCGGCAGCAGGGCACCTAATGGAATTTCAAACGGATAGCTTTCTGCATAGAAAAAAGTATTGGTTTCTGTCGTCGGATGAAGGTCAATCCGGTAGCAGCCGATCCCCACGGAGTCTTCAAAGTGCTCGATGCCTCGATCGCCTCTGACATTGGCATTGATATGCTCTTCCACAACAGTCGTGACGGCCTTGATCCTCCTTGATTCACGAATATAAGGGTACTTGGCCAGACCATCCTCTGCTCCTAAAATATCCCCTCGCAGACGCACGCCCGGATACCCTTTTCCACCATCCGGTCTAGGCGCTTCGGTTTGCAGCCAATAAAGAAGTGATAGACTTAATTGTTTAGATTCATGAATATGTGTTTCATACTCTTCTTCATTGACGTCAATGATCGAGCCTGACCAATAATCGTTCTGTGGCCAGTTGATTAACGAAATATCCCCATCATACGTTCCCTCCTGAAATAAAGACGGGTCTATGATGCGACGGTAATCCCACAGTCCCCAGATGTCTTCATGATGAAACATGGCGAATTCCTTCGAACCTCCCGTATGGGCATCGGGTGCGAACCAGCTTAGCTGCTTGTGTTGCAGGAATGGTGCCTGGTAATCTTTCCAGAAATCATACTTCTCTGGTTTTTCGATGACGAAATTCCCACCCTCTACATAATCCACGGCAAACACATAGGTAAACGACTGCATATCCTGTGGTCTTCCCTCTTCTGGTGCGTGAAGCTCTCCTGTATCCCGTTTGGATTCGGCACCTGTCACATATTCAACACCAGCTAAAGGAAGTAAATTCCCTACTTCTGTTGCATCCAGATAATATTGTCCCTCCAGCTTCATTCTCTTCTCGTTTTCGGTATGTTGAACGGTTACAGAGAAAACATCATCTCCTTCAACGGAGGCCTGAATGGCTTTGTAGTTGGTGTAGATCTGTAACCTCCCACTACTTGTATAAGGAACGAGCATCTCCTGAAGAACGGTAAGAGCCACTTTCGGCTCATGACATAGCCTGCTGACCCAACCATTTCCGGGATTCAGCCTGTCATTTTGACGAGCTTCTTCTTTTAAAGGGTAGTGCGACCGGTAATAGTCTCTGACCCGATTCCGAAATTGACGATACGTTTTGGTACAGCCGAATTGTTCAATCCACTGATGTTCATCCGGCGGGACCGCTTGGCTGGTCAACTGTCCGCCAATCCAATCCGTTTCCTCTGTCATAATGATTCTATGTCCGCGTTTTGAGGCAGCTAAAGCGGCCGTACAACCGCCGATTCCTCCGCCAATGATGACAATATCTGTTTTTAAATTCTCTGACATCTTTTCACCTCTTTTTGAAAAAGTAAGCTACTCCCTTTGGTAAAAACATTAAACAAACGTTTGATTAAATGATAAATCCTGCTCCAATCACACCTGAATTCGATCCAAGCTGATTAATCGCATGGGTCAGGTTGGCAATGGCTATACCCAGATATCCGGTGTATCCATTTGCCCCCTCCCCTGAGAATCGTTCCCTTTTCGTCGAGAAGAGCTGCTCTAATATTGGTCCCGCAAATCGACACCGATCCTTAACGTCATGATTCATCCCTCCTGCCTAAGCCAATCTCAAAGGTTCGCTTCCAGGGCAGATAGATTTCTTTAAGGGGGAAATCAAGACCATACTTCGTAAGAAACGTCACGGACTCTTTTAAGAACAATTCTTTCACTCGATTCAGAAGCTCTTCATGACTCACTGCTGACTCATCTGTCCCGGCACGCACTTGCTGTCGGACAATCGACTGATAGACGTAGTCATCTAACAATCGCAATGTCATTTCTTCAAGTACTATTGCTTTTACCTCTTCTTGAGGAAAAGAGGGCTTCTTTACCTGCAAATGGACCATAGCTGCCTGTGCAACGACCGTGCCCAAAGTGTTCCCCGCTGTATTCCAGCCCCCGAATCCCGCTAATTGGGAAACCTCTATCTCTCCCAGCAGTCTAGGGAGCATTCTCGGGTCCACTCCGTTGGCATAGGCCGTGTCGGCTACCGCTACCAGTTTATCCCGGCGAAGATAATGAGCGATGCGCTTGATCCACTCACCGATATTCCGATGAGGCGTATCCACTTCCCCAAGGAATTTTTGCAGAGCAAGATCTCCTTGGCGTTTTCCTGGAACATTGACAGCGAACACGATATCCGCCTCTCCCGCTTGATCGACTGTATATCCTCCAAAGGCATAAATCTGACCCTTCACGGATTCACAAATCGGACGGTCTTCGTACATTGCAGTCGACAATGCCCCTGTTTCTCCACTATAAATAGGGTAAAAGGTTGGAAACTCCACTTGTTCCAGTTGATAAATCATCTTTGCCACAAGCGTATTGGCGACCTCATCGGCTCCGGGATAGATGAATACATTCTGGAATAATTCCCGATGTGCCACCTTATCTGAGAGCTCTTCCTGCTCACCAATATTAAGGCCATATTCAGAGGTATCATCTTGCGGAAAGACAAGGACATCAATAGTCTTGTCTTCTACCATCTCCAACAGGGATTCATTCACCTGATAATTTTTCAGTCTGGTTGATAAATAGTCTTCCAGAATGTCTGAAGGGATTTTATTCTGTAACTCCCGAACCCTTAGATTGGAGTCATCATGCCCCGTTTTTTCAAAGCGGTGAAAGTGATAGGAATACTCCCAAAGCTCGACTCCATAGTCACACCAGTATTCCTTCTCTTCTTCGTTTACATAGTTATTGGAAATTCTCATAGTCGAGCTAAATGCCATCAATGCTTTATCAGGATATTTCTCTTTTAATGCACGGAGGATGCCGATTCGTTGTATGATCGTTTCTTTCCCATCCATGCACACACGGGACGGAACAAGGCCGCCGTAGCCGAGCATATCAATCGAAAGGACAAATCCATCTACTTCAGGCGCCACTTTCCACATCCACTTTTCCAGTGCAGCCATATCCCCCGGCTCTTTCAAAAAACCTAGTAAGTCTTTATGAGGGATAAGCACCTCCCAATTTCCGATCGATGCAATCTGCTTTGGAAGCTCTCTTGTCACAGGTCTACCATCAACAGGCAGGAGGGCAATCTTTCTGTTCATGCATTCCTTCCCCCTTTTAATAGGTAAGTACTAATTTCTTTCGGGTTCAGGTGGTCCGTAAGGTTTTCCACTATTTTCACTCGGGCATGAAGAAAATCAACCCGTTCTATTCTCTCAGCTCCAGATTTGAACGTTACAGCCTGAACTCGATCTGTCGGATTCCATAAACGCAGCTCCACTCCATCAGGCACTCGTCTAAGTGAGCTCCACTGCACTTCTCCATTATCGAATTCGATCAAACCCGTTAACTCATTTTCTCTTGTTTCCCCGGAATAAATCCTGGGCGGTATACGGTAAATGTGAGCATCCGTTGCTACCTGGCCCAGACTTTTATCAGGTGTGAATTCAAATGCAGCATGAAACGTATATTGTCCGATACATTGAGCTTCTGGCGTTTCCATATTCGGACCAGCCCCTCCGCCACGGGTCCTTAGATCATCCCGGGACAGCCAGCCGACACTCCTGATCAACGTAACGTCCAACGCATCTTTTTCTCCAGAACTTGTAACCTGATATTCCTGTAAACCCCGATGATAGAACGTGAACCCTCTTTCAGCCCGAATGAAAGAAAGAGAAGGCTCGACTACCACTGGAACTTCTTTCTGCTTTGGAGCATCCAATTCTTCCTCTGTCTTCGTTCTTCGCTTCACCACATCAAATGCTGTATCGCTATACGTGTACCGGGCGGAATCTCCTAGAGGATATTGAACGCGAAGACGTTGATCCTTCGAGTGGTTATCGATGGTGTATTTCACATACATCTTTCGATCACCAGAACGTAAGGTAATCGTGACATGTATAGTAGTTATAACGGTTTCTGCAGATGGACCGGTTCTTTCCTGATCAAGTCCCTCAGGTGTTTCAAGCTTCAGCATATAAGTCATTTCTTGAATGCCGGAGGACTTCCTCACGGTTGGTAAAGAAAATAGCTCAGCATACGTCTTCACATCGTGAACCGGTGGGGAATAGTTGTACTCATCCCCAGCGTCCAGCGAACTATAGAAGCGTTGTAATCCAGCATGCTTCCTGCCTGTCTCTTTATCTACTAACACAATGGTTCCTTCCCCACTCAATTCAATAGAGTAAAACTCATTTTCAACGGTCTGGAGATTTGTTTCCACAAATTCCCCGTAATCCCCCTCTGACACGCTGAAGCTCGAAAGGGAGGTCCCGGGAAGATTCTCAACATAAAACTCAATGTCGTAAAACGTCCCTTCTTTAAAATCAGGAAACGCATCGAGAGGCGAAGCAAAATGTCTGCCATTCCGTTTCTTCTTGATGACCGGGATATACAGCTCTCCATTGCGATCTTTCAATCGGAACGACCTATCTTCTTTAAGCCAGATTTCTCCCGAAACCCAGCCGGTAAACGACCTTGGATGAGGATTGAAGACGGTAAACGCGCTATTATCTTCAAATGGCTTTCTCAATCCGGTTCCTGAAAACATCGGATCTTGGACACCGGCATGAGAAAGGGACCCCATTTGGATGGACTCCAGTCTTTGCTTCAGCATCATCGTCCTGGTCTCCATTTCCCGATGGACCTCATCGATACTGCAGCCACATATACTGTCATGGGGATGATTCTGCATTAACAGTTTCCAAGATTCCTCTAAATATCGTTCCGGATACTTCCCTTTGCTGCAAAGAGAGGCAAGCGGTTCGGTGTATCCTGCAAGCTCGTCTTCCATCTCCTGATTCTGCTGCTTTAGATAGCTTCTCGTAGAAAGTACATTCGGAAGAACATAGATATGTTCATTACTTCTCATTTCTCCTACATACACGGGGAGGTCAATTGAAGACTCGGCCTGGACATTGGTTAAGAATTCTTCATACGTACTCGATACATACTCCACTTCACCTTGAAGATCATTGATTTGTCCCAGCAGATTTCCATGCTTCGGCATCAAGTGGTCGCCACCGTTGGTTAACAGAACATGAGAAGTTGTCGCATAAGGCGTGATTTTCTCCACATATGTCTTCAATTGCTCTTCTACATTGTCTTCATTCAATAATGGCTGATAGTACCCTTCCGGCAAAAAGGCCGTAAAGACCCGGGAGCCATTTGGTGCCTCCCAGGTAAATTCAGACGTCTCGGGTTTAATACCACGCCATAAAATCGAGTTATCAATTCCGAAGCCTTTTAATAGCTGAGGCATCTGGCTCACATGACCGAATGTATCCGGTAAGTAACCGACCTTCTGGGATTCCCCATACTGACCGGCCAGCTTCATCCCCACTTCAAGATTCCGGATCAGGGACTCCCCGCTCACCAGGAACTCATCAGCGAGAACATACCATGGGCCGATAATGATTTTCTTTTCCTCTATTAAATGGAGCACTTTTCCCTTCATTTCTTCTTCACAAACGTCAAAGTAATCCTCTAAAGCGGCCATTTGACCATCCAGGACGAATTGCTTTAGTTCACCTGTTTCAAGACCTGAAACGATCCGATCCATCACTTGTACCAATCGATGACGAAATACTTCAAATGGCAAATACCATTCCCGGTCCCAGTGGGTTTGAAAAACGATATGACATGTGACTTTTTTGCCCGTCATCCTTTCACAGCCCCTTTCATGGCACCTGCGATGAAGTGTCGTTGCAGGATGGCGAAGATGATGATGATTGGAAGGATCGAAATGATTGATCCGGCTGCGATATAGCGCCAGTTGGCCGAGAACGAACCGGCAAGAGTATTGACGCCGAGAGGTAACGTGTACATACTTGTATCATTCAGGATAATCAGCGGCCAGAGGAAATCCCCCCACGCCATCATGAACGTGAAAATCGCAAGTGTGACGAGAGAAGGCTTCACTAAAGGCATGAGCACCCTCCACCAGATCTGAAAGGCGTTCGCTCCGTCCATGCGGGCTGATTCATCCAGTTCATACGGAATCGTCAGGAACGCCTGACGCATCAGGAAGATTCCAAAGGCTGTCGTCGCATGAGGGAGTATCAATCCTGCATACGTGTTTTGAAGCCCTAAATCCAGCGCTAATAAATAGATGGGAATCATCAACAGCTGAAACGGAACCATCATCGTACTAAGGATCAAAACGAATACAATGTTCTTACCGCGGAAGTTCATCCGTGCTAGAGGATAAGCCGCCAATGAACAGAACACGATATTTAATAGAACGGTCACAACAGATACCACGACACTGTTGAATAAGTACCGCCAAAACGGAAAGAATTCCATGACTTCGACATAGTTTCCAAACGTTATTTTTTCTGGAATAAATTGAGGCGGGTACGCGAAGATATTCTCGCTGCCTGATTTTAATGACGTCGCCAGGAGCCATAAGAATGGTCCGACCATGATGAGTGTGACAAATAAGAGCGTTCCGTATTGAAGAGCGCGTTTGGCTATTTTTTTCACATTAATTGGTCTTTTTGAAGGTAGTACGGTTGGATTTTCTTTGCTGGTTCCAAGAGAAGGAGAACTCATGGAGAATCACCCCTTTATATCAGATTCTTTTTTGCTCATAAATTTGATGTTTATGACGGAAAAGATAAGTGTAATCACGAACAAGACAACTCCGGCTGCACTGGCATAGCCCATCTGCAGCTTGTCAAAGGCTTCTTCATAAATATAGAATACCAATGTCTTCGAACTGTTTAGTGGTCCCCCACCCGTCATGACGTAGATTTCTTCGAAGACCTTCATGGCTGAGATAGAAGACATGATCGTAACAATCATGATTGAAGGCATTAATAAAGGAATGGTAATATGCCAGATTTGCTTCCATTTGGTCGCACCATCAATATCAGCTGCTTCATATAAATCATCCGGTATGGATTGTAAGCCCGCGAGGTAAATGACCATGTAATACCCCAACCCTTTCCAAATGGTGACCACCATGACGGCAAAGATCGACGTTGATGTTGAAGTCAACCAATTGATCGGTTCATCAATCAACCCGAACGATTCCAATATGTAGTTTAAAATACCGCGGTCTGCATACACCCATTTCCAGGCAATCCCCACAACAACCATCGAGGTCACAACAGGAACATAATAAGCTGAACGGAAGAATCCAATGCCCTTCACCTGTTGGTTCACAAGAATCGCAAGGAAGATCGGCAGGATGACGAGTGCCGGTACAACAATGATTAAGTATAATAAGGTCTGACCTAACACTTTCCAGAACAATGCATCGGCAAATAGTTCTTTATAATTCTCCAAACCAATAAACTCTGCGTCAGCAACGATATTGTAATCTGTAAAGCTCAGCCAAATCGCGTTAAGCATGGGGTAGAAGATGAATGCACCAAGAATGATGACTCCCGGTATCAGAAACAGAAACGGTGTTAAAGGATTACTTTTCAATGTGCTCCCCTCTTTTCTCTATCACTTGAAATATGAGCTTAGCTGCTCCGAACATGCCTGCTTTATTACCCAAAGAAGCAGGGTGAACACTCGTATTAACGCAATATTCTTTTAATTTTTCTTGGAATAAGGTCCACCAATGACGCTTGGAATCAATGACCCCGCCTCCTATGAAAATCATTTCCGGGTCGATGGACACCGAGATGTTATACATCGTAATCGCTAAATAATCTAAGTATCGGTCAATCACCTGTTTGACCTGTTGATTTCCCTTTGAATATTCCTCGAAAATCTCTGAGCCATGCCTGAAAGAGAGCTCCGTTTCGGTGAAAACGGCTTGCACTAACGCAGTACCCGAAAGGTATTGCTCGATGCACCCTTTCTTCCCGCAATTGCATAGCTTTCCATTTGGAACGAGAACCATATGTCCCCATTCTCCACTTTGATGATGATAGCCATTTAAGACCTCGCCATTTATAGCATTTGCTCCTCCAACCCCGGTACCGAGTGTGATCATGACCGCCGATTGAGGTTTTCTCTGTGACTTCCATAGCTCTCCGATGAGAGCAGTGTTGGCATCATTTTCAACAACGCAAGGTAAGCTGTACCTCGATTCGATTTCTTCTTTCACATTGGTTCCCTGCCAGGATGGTAAATTCGCTGTAGCGAATACGATTTCACCACTATGAACATTCACCCGACCTGCCGTGCCAATGCCGATTCCCAAGATGGCACTGTCTTCCTTCATTAAAGAATCAATCACAGTGTGAATTGATTCCAGTATTCCATCTCTTCCTTTTGAAATATCGGTTGGAATCTTTTCTTCAAATAAAATGTCCCCATCTTCATTCACAACGGAGCCTTTGACTCCCGTTCCCCCAACATCTATTCCGATGACCTTCATCCCATCACCCGCTTTCTCTATTAAGAGATTAGTAGATTTTCTCCACTACGGCTCTTGCTGTTTTTTCTTTCATTCCAAGAGAGTACTCTTTATTATGAAGGGCAAGGCCTGTACATAGCATATCAATGACAAACAGCTGTGAGATCTTCGCAATCATGGATCCGCCTTCAAGAGGTGATTCTTTCCCTCCGCTTAAGAGGACAGCATCGGCAAGCTTCGTAATCGGGGACCTGGCGTAATACGTAATTGCAATCACATTCGCTCCATTTTCTTTCGCTAACGTCAGAGAATCAATGGTGTCCTTTGTACTCCCTGAAATACTCAATCCAATGACAACATCCCCCGCCCCAACTGTGGCAGCCGTCATCGACTGAATATGAGGATCGATCACTGCATCGGACCGGTAGCCGATCCGTAAAAAACGATTCTTCGCATCTAGTGCCGTCAGTCCAGATGTTCCAACTCCAAAGAAGTGGATGGACTTTGCGCCTGATAATAGCTGAATCGCTCGATCTAATGTTTCATCATCCAGTTTATTAACGGTTTCATCAATGGCATTCTTTGTGTAGGAAGCAATCGATTGAATGAAACCTGAAGGCTTGCTGGGATCCGCTTCCTCTTCTTGTGAAAGGGAGGATAAATCCTTGGCAATCGCCAACTTGAATTCCTGATACCCTTTCATTCCGATCTTCCGGCAAAACCGTAAAACCGTCGTCTCTCCCACTTCCGCCACATCGGCAAGGTCGGTGACGGAATAATAAAGGGCCTTTTCCATCTGTTCCAGCACGACTGCAGCCACTTTTTGCTCTGATTTCGTTAACGAAGGAAAGTAACTATTAATTAATCCGCCTAACTTGCTCTTGGACGCCGTTTGTGTGTTCATCTTGTTTCTCTCCTCTACTCTGAATTGATTGAACAAACTTCTTCGTGATTTCCTGAGGTCTTGTAATTGCTGATCCCACTACAACTGCGTGAGCTCCTATATCCATCGCCCGCTTCACATCCTCCGGCGTAGAGATTCTTCCTTCAGCAAATACAGGAATTTGCAGGGTATCAACCAATCTCTTTAATAAAATAAAATCCGGATTGCATTGCTGAGGAGAGTATGGGGTGTATCCCGACATCGTCGTGCTGACACAATCCACACCAAGCTTCACAGCCTTCAACGCCTCATCAAATGTAGAAACGTCCGCCATAATGGTTTGTCCTTTTGCCTTTAAATAAGCGATCAAGCTTTCCAAGGACTCACCGTTTGGACGAGGTCTGTCAGTTGCATCGATGGCAATGATATCTACCTCTGCTCCTATCAGTTCATCAACCTCTTTTCTGGTGGCTGTTATGTAGACATCACTTTGGGGGTAGTCTCTCTTCACCAAGCCAATAATGGGTAGGTCCACATAGCCCTTGATGGCTTCAATGTCGACTGCACTGTTTGCTCTTATCCCGGACGCGCCTCCAACGTGAGCCGCTTTTGCCATTTTCCCCATTACATCCGAGCCGTGCAATGGTTCATCCTGTAGTGCCTGGCAGGAAACCACGAGCTTCCCTTTCAGTTGATTGAATACAATTTCCTTACTAATCATTTTTTTCATCACCGTGCTTTCATTGAAATGAGAGAAAGGGAGATAAACTCCCTTTCCTTCATTTCCCTTATTTAGATAGTGTTTCGTTCCATTTCATCTCTGCTTGCTCTAATGCTTCATCCACTGTCACATCTCCAAGCATCGCAGCATGAAGGGCTTCGTTCATAGCTGTGCGCAGCTCTTCGAAATTGCTCATTGGCGGAATCAACACTTCACTGTCCTTCAATTGACCAGCTGATACGATACGTGCTTTATCAATTGGAGTAGCATCTGCCGGCTCTTCACTAAAGTAAGGATCATCTAAAGCTGTTTCAATGGATGGAAGAATCGCCGTTTGTTTATCAAACTCCACTTGGTTTTCAGCATTTGTTAAGAAAATCGAGAAGTCTACTGCTGCTTGCTGATGCTCGGATTGCTTCGGCACAACCACGTTCATCGCTGCTACATTCTTCTTATTCGTTTCACCAGTGATGATTGGTGCCGTTTTCGTTGCTTTTAAAATATCAGGAGCATTTTCCTCTACAATTGTCAGGAATTGGGGACCGGATGCCAAGATCGCGATTTCACCCGCCTGGTATAAGTCAACGGCTTTAGAGTGACCTTCTGTTAAGACTTCACGAGGAATTAAACCATCCTTATATAGGTCCACGAAGAAATTGAAGGACTCTTTGCCTTCAGCTGTGTTGAACGTTGCTTTCGTCATATCTTCATTTGTTAAGTCTACACCCATCATGACCATTGTTTCTAAAAGATGACTTCCATCAAGGGCCGGGAAGAATGCGTATTTACCCGTTTTGTCTTTGATTGTTTTAGAAACTTCTTTCAGCTCATCAAAAGTGGCTGGAGCTTTCTCGGGATCCAATCCTGCTTCCTTGAAGATCTCTGAGTTGTACATCGTTACTTGAGAGGAAAGGTACCAAGGGATACCGAATGTTTTTCCGTCAAACGTGTTGGATGCCCAGATGTTCTCGAAGTATTTACTTTTTACATCTTCCGGAACCATTTCATCCATATTCACTAATGCATCAAGCTCTGCTAATTTTGCAGCGAATTGAGGATTCAGGTTCGCTACGTCGGGAGCCGTCTTGGAAGCGACGGCTGAAAGGATCTTTGTTTCCATATCACCCCAAGGAATGTCGACCCATTTCACTTTCACATTTGGGTTTTCCTTTTCAAAATCGGCGATGACCCCATTTAAATAATCATCAAATGTTGGAGATAACTGCATGGTCCAGAATTCAATCTCCACTGGTTCCTCTTCCGTTCCCTCTTTCTGTCCTTCAGAAGAGCTTGAGCTGCTGCTGTTACAAGCAGCTGTAAATAGCATAGCAAACACCAACATAAGCGTTAATAAAAACTTTCCATTTTTAAACATTTCGTTCATCCCTTTCCCCTTTTATATTTGTTTCAACAAAAAAGCTGATTGCACGTGGTAAGTCCCTGCGCCAAAAATCCCAGAGATGCTGCTCGTCTTCTTCGTAGTATGTAATGGTATCTGTGATGGATTGAAGTTGTTTGTGAAGACTTCGGTTGTAAGATAGGATTGGAAGGTTTTCTCCTGTTAGTGGATAGGTAACCGCTTCTTCTTGCAGGCCGACAACCTGGTAAACTTGCCAATTAACTTTTTGAATATTTTGAATTTTAATGACGTGATTAGCTGTAAAAGCACCGGATTGCAAAAGTAAGTGAGACCATGATTTGGGAGAATCAGAAGCTATACTCACACTAACCGCAGCTCCAAGGGAATCCCCTAACAAACCAACCTTACAAATTTCCTTATCGTCATTTTCAAAATGGCGGCGAACACTCGCCTGAAGTTCATCCTGGAAAAATCGAATGTACGACTCATGCCGCTCTCCCTGCGGATGATAAAGATGATAGCGTTCTTCAGAGTTTGGAGGTGGCACAAGAACCAAAAATAGATGAATGGATTCCGAGTTTTCAAGAATTTCTTCCAGGGCTTGTTGGATATCGCCAAGTTCAACATAATCCATTCCATCCTGAACAAACAGTAAATCTACTACATTGCTTTGACCCCTCTTGTATTCATAGGTGAAGTAAAGTTGATCTGTGCGTAGATAATGACTCGTCATCACGCATTCTTTCAATCTGGAATTCAACGAGCGTATTCTCCCCCTTTCCGAGAATAGGTTCCCCTATTAGTTTCTATCCTAGCATATGAAAGCGCTTTTGTGAATATGTTCTCCATTTTTTATTTTTTTGGTGGAATAATGCTCCGAAACGAACTTTCTTTTTACTCTAGTCATTTAAGCATTAATTCAAACAAGAAAAGGATGCTACCTTAGCAGCATCCTTTTCTTGTTTAAATTAATTGGGAAAGTTAGTACGTCCAACTAGCAGTAACCATTTTCCGCTTAGTATAAAACTCCACACCATCCGAGCCATTTGCGTGAAGATCTCCATAAAATGAATTTTTCCATCCAGAGAAAGGAAAAAATGCCATGGGTGCAGGGACTCCTATGTTAATTCCGAGCATCCCAGCTTGTATTTTTTCTCTAAAATATCGAACATTGCTGCCATCCTGAGTGAACAAGCATGCTCCATTTCCGAATTCCGATTGATTCGCCACCTCTATTGCCTCTTTTAAATCTTTTACTCTCACAATGGATAGGACAGGTGCGAAAATTTCTTCCTTCCATATTTTCATATCCGGAGTCACTTTATCGAAAATGGTTGGTCCGACAAAATATCCTTTCTCGCATGCTTCATTGCGACCATCTCTTAGTAATAAGGCCCCTTCACTTTCTCCTGATTCAATGTATTGTACCGTTCGTTCTAAATGTTCCTTACGGATGACAGGTCCTAAAAAGACTGATTCATCTAAACCGTCTCCCATTTGGATCTCATTTGCTTTCTCTACCAATTTCTCAATCAATGTATCCGCTATACTATCAACCGCTACAACGACCGAGCATGCCATACACCTTTCCCCTGCTGAACCGAAAGCTGCATTGATAATTTGTCTCGATGCTTCTTCTACTTTCGCATCCGGCATCACAATACTGTGATTTTTAGCTCCGGCTAACGCTTGGACTCGTTTTCCATTCGCCGATGCGCTCTTGTATACATACTCGGCAACAGGTTGTGATCCAACAAATGAAATGGCGGGTACCCCGGGATGGTCCAACAACCCATTGACTACATCATGTGCACCGTGAACGATATTCAGAACCCCTTCCGGTAATCCTGCTTGGTGAAACAACTCCGCTAATCGATTAGCTAATAAAGGAGTTCGTTCAGACGGCTTTAAGACAAATGTGTTTCCACATGCAATCGCTAAAGGGAACATCCAGCATGGAACCATCATTGGGAAATTGAATGGGGTAATTCCACCCACAACCCCGACAGGATATCGATACATCCCGGATTCCATATTGGTCGCGATATCTGGAAGCTGCTTGCCCATCATCAGTGTAGGGGCACCGGCAGCAAATTCTACACATTCAATCCCTCTTTGTACTTCTCCGTATGCTTCTTTATAATTTTTTCCATTTTCCTTCGTAATCAGAGTAGCCAGTTCATCCCAATGGTCAATCAATAGCTGTTGATACTTAAATAAGATTCGCGCTCTTTTTGGGACAGGCGTTTCACTCCATGTTTCGAAGGCGATGGATGCCGTTTGCACCGCCTGGTCGACTTCTTCCTTTGTAGAAAGGGGAACAAAAGCCATCACTTCCTCTGTTGCAGGGTTAGGAACAGGGATGGATGAAGAAGAAGACGAATCGATCCATTTGCCTCCTATGAAGTTTTTAATCGTTTCCACTTTTGTTTCTAAACTCATCTCTTTACACCTTCTTTTCGATTGGAATGTTTCCCACTTTTACAATCATGAATATAACCTTTCACTTGGTCCGCTGTCGGCATGGCATCGGAACAGCTGTGACTGGAGATGACAATCGCGGCGGCGGCGCTTCCAAACTCCATGGATTCAGGAAGTGTCCACCCATTCATTAACCCATATATAAAGCCGGCTGCATACGAATCCCCAGCTCCAAACGTTTTGATGACATTCGCAGGGAAAATGGGACTCTCAAATGACTGCCCATCCTTTGTATAAGCAATCGATCCCTTATCTCCATGCTTGATGACAACTATTTCTGCTTCATGCTTGAACCAGGCTTTCGCTGTCGACCAGTCACTTGATTCTTCCGTGTTATCAAAACGTTCCATCAGATTGAATTCATCCCGCGTCCCAATAATCACATCGCTCTTCTCTGCAACAAGCTTATAATAAATGGCCGTCTCATCTTCTGATGTCCATGAATATGGCCGGTAATCAATATCGAAAATGACCACGGTTCCGTGCTTTCTTGCATAATGAAGAGCTGTGAAAACCGCTTCTCTGGAAGGACTCTTGGATAAAGCCGTACCTGAAATCAATAAGGCTTTGGAATTCTTTATATACTCTTCCTTAATATCCTGAGGTGCTAAATTTAAATCTGCCACATTATCCCGATACATCAATATACTGCAATCGGAAGGACTTTTAATTTCAGTGAAGGCAAGACCTGTCACACTATGCTTCGTATCTGTTATGACACTTGTGGTATCTATCTTATTTTTATTAAGATATTGTTCGATGAATCTTCCCATTTGGTCATCGGCAACTCTCCCGATAAAACCTGTCTTCATCCCTAATCTCGCCATCCCGATTGATATATTGGCGGGTGATCCCCCGACGTATTTTGTAAAGGTTAGGGTCTCTTCCATTGGGCGGTGGATTTCATTCGCATTTAAATCGATACATAATCTACCAATGCCGATAAAATCAAATGGTTTAGTAGTATCAAAGGATAATTGTGTCATGGATTTCTACCTTCCTTTCTATTCAGTATGGATTCCATTATTGATGAGTCTTTAAAAGCCATTCATGGCTTGGGTCATTCCGAAACTTCCATGTACGGACCGGACCTGCCATGACATTTAAGTAATATCCCTCATATCCTGGAGGGGCACTCACAGGATGATACCCTTTTGGAACAAGTACGGCATCACCATTTTTCACGGTCATGGTTTCGTCCAAATCTCGATCATCTGTATAGACCCTTTGAATCATAAAACCATTCTCCGGGTTTACTCTGTGATAGTATGTTTCCTCTAAGTAAGACTCCGATGGTAGATTATTTTCATCATGTTTGTGAGGGGGATAACTTGACCAATTCCCCCCTGGTGTAAATACTTCCACAACAAGTAGACGATCCGCTTCTTTCTGTTCAGGCAATATATTATGGATGAATCGTTTCATGTGACCTGAGCCTCGTATTTCTACCCCGACATCGGTAGGGTGAATAAGTCTCGCATCGTAGTTTCCTTTTCCTGGTGCCTTGCAAAGGGCAAATTCGAGTGTGGTGATTGCTTTTATCGTTAATTGATCTCTTGGAGGGGCATACACTGCATATGGTGGGATTTTCTCAAAGATACTCATCCTTTCACCAATGTTGTCCCATGAACATTCCGCTGTTTTCACATCCGCCATTCCTGATAAAAAAACGACACATACTTCGTTTTTTTCAGTGGAGATGTTCCATTCTTCCCCTTGTTCTAAAGAATACACTTCAAATCCGACATATTCCCAACCGGCACTTTCAGGAGTGATCTCCATGACCTGGCCTCTGTGATTGGGTTTGTTACTTGGTACGACTAATTTAGACATTTTCTACTCCTTTCATTTCTGTGTTTCATCTATTTCATTCCAGATACGATCAAGATACTGTTTGGAACGTTTGGCATGCTCGTAAGGGTTTTTCTCATCTGGATTTTGCTCAGCTTCCACAATCACCCAACCACGATAATCCGTAGCCTTCAGCTCTTCGATCATTGGCTTAAACGGAATGACTCCATCCCCAGGTACAGTAAACACATTTTCGAGAACAGATGATTTAAATTCCATCCCCTCTTTTCTAACCCTGTTCAACACCTCTTGGCGGATATCCTTTAAATGAACATGTTTGACGCGGTCTTTATAAGCTTTCAGTAAAGACAATGGATCTGCTCCTGCATAATAGGCATGCCCACTATCAAATAACAAATGAACGAGATCAGGATTTGTTCCTTTCATAAGACGATCGATCTGATCCCGCGTCTCTACATTTGTTCCCATATGATGGTGATAAACGAGATGGAGTCCTTGCTTCTCACATATTCCCCCTGCTTTTTCAAGTCCTGTAACGAGGGACTCCCATTCTTTATCAGACCATTTTCTAACATCTTTCTTATCTGGACCTCGTCGCGGATCCCCAATGGTCGATCCTCCGATATCACAAGTGACAACCGTCTTACACCCCATTTCCTTCAAAAAGCCGACATGTTGTGTAAATGACTCAAGTTCCTCAGTATGCCTTCTATGATCCGAAAACAATACACCCTTCCATTGAGATGCGAGTTCCATCCTTTTACTTGATAGGAAAGATTTTAATTGGTCTGCTTCCTGTGGAAATTTCCTGCTCATTTCTGTCCCCGTAAACCCCAATGACGCCATCTCAGAGAGGATGGTTTCACCTGAATATTGGTCTCCCAATGAAATCACATCTTCATTTGCCCAATTTATAGCAGAAATCCCCAATTTAATAGGTTCCGTCATGGCTACCATCTCCCTTATTTCATTAATCGGTATCCCATCAGTATTTTTTGGCCAGCTCAATATTTGCTTTCATTTCTTTATGAGCCTTCTTTACTTTTTCACTTTTTGAAACCTCGGCAACATCCACTCTCCACCATGAATCATATCCATCTGTATTCGTACCAGGAACAATGTTCATATGGATAAGAGTTGATGAGGTTGCTTTTTTTGCTTTGCCAATGGCTTGTTGAAGTTCTTCCATTGTTGAAACAGAATAGGTATTCACACCAAGTGCCCCTGCATACGCAGCGAAGTCAATCGGCATATATCGTCCTGTTAATTGACCATTATCACTAGAACGATATCTGAATTCATTTCCAAAGCCATCGCTGCCTTGTCCGCGCTGTAAATTATGAATACATTGATACCCATGATTATCAAATAATAGTATGTTTATTTTCTTTCCTTCCTGCAGGCTTGTTACGAGTTCTGAATGCAGCATCAAAAAGCTTCCATCTCCGCACATGGCATATACTTCTTTGGTTGGTTCGGCAAGCTTTACCCCGAATGCACCGGAAACTTCGTAACCCATACAGGAAAAGCCATATTCCAGGTGATAGTCCTTTGAAGAATGGCTTCTCCATACTCGATGCAGATCTCCAGGGAGACTGCCTGCAGCACCCACAATCACAGATTCTTTCCCAAGAAGTTCATGTAACTCACCGATCACTCTCGACTGGGACAAGCCGTCAGGATGATCATCCGTAAATAAACGGTCTACTTCATGTTTCCACTCCAAGTTCAAGGAAGAAATTCGTTCCATGTCATGCTGGGATTGATAGGACAACGTTGATAATTCGTTTGTTAATGAAGTCAAGGCTTCCTTTGCATCTGCCACAATGGACATACCATTCATCTTCATGGCATCCATAGGATTGACATTGATGCTGAGTAGTTCAACCCCGGGATGCTGAAATGCTTGTTTCGATGCCGTTGCAAAGTCTCCTAATCTAGTACCGACAGCAATGACCAAATCAGCCTCTTTGGCTAAACGGTTAGCGGAAGATGAACCTGTGACACCAATCGCCCCGACATTTAATGGGTGATCCCAAGGAAGGGCACTTTTTCCTGCTTGCGTTTCAGCAACGGGGAAGTGGAAATGCTCTGCGAATCCGATCAGCTCCTTAGTCGCTAATGAGTAATGAACACCGCCTCCAGCGATGATCATTGGATTCTTTTTCGACCGTATCAAATCGGCCGCCCGCTGGATGGCTGAAGATGATGATGGCTTACGTTCTATAAAATGGACTCTCTTTTGAAAGAAATCAACGGGATAATCATAGGCTTCACTTTGAACATCTTGTGGAAGGCAAAGAGTGACTGCTCCCGTTTCTGCCGGATCTGTTAGGACACGCATAGCATGCAGAGCTGCGGTCATCAGCTGTTCCGGCCGCGAAATACGATCCCAATATTTACTGACAGCCTTGAAGGCATCATTCGCTGACACCGTGTAGTCCATCGGATGTTCAATTTGCTGAAGAACGGGATCCGGCTGCCGGCAGGAAAAGGTATCGCCAGGAAGTAATAGAACAGGGATGCGATTGGCAGTCGCAGTTCCGGCTGCCGTGATCATATTCAATGCACCAGGACCGATAGAGGTCGTACAAGCAAAGGTTTCCAGCCTGTTTTTCTGCTTGGAATAAGCAGTAGCAGCATGAACCATCCCTTGTTCGTTCTTCCCCTGGATAAAGGTCAATTCATGACTCTCTTGTTCCAACGCTTCACCAATACCGGTCACATTGCCATGACCAAAGATACCGAACACCCCTTTGAAGAACTTGTTTTCCATTTGATCTATCTCGACATACTGTTGATCCAGGAATTTAATCAAGGCCTGCGCCATCGTTAATCGAATCGTTTTCATGACATTACACCTCCTGAATAATTTACATCTTCTAAACGACTACTGAATGGGAACCATTGGCTCGATCTTCACACTTCTACCCGTAACAAATGACTCCTTGGCTGCTCTTGCAATGCGCTCCGCTTGCAACCCATCATTTCCATCGCACATAACGGGTCTTCCTTGACAAATCGATTGAATGAAGGATTCGATTTCATCTATGTAGGAACTCTTATAACGTTCGAGGAAGAAATATTTTGGTTTATCCCGATGGACACCTGTTTCAGTACTCACTTCCACTGTCGTTGGATAATCATTATGCACAGTGACAGACCCTTTTGAACCAAAAACTTCTATTCTTTGGTCATATCCATAAACGGCTTTTCTACTATTATCGATGACTCCCACCGCTCCATTCGCAAACTTCAAGGAGATGATCGCTGTATCAATGTCACCATTTTCAGAGAAGACCGGATCAATCAGGCTTACTCCATGGACGAATACTTCCGTTATCTCACTGCCACTCATATATCGGGCCATATCAAAATCATGGATGCTCATATCCATAAACATACCACCTGAGGATTGGATGTATTGCTCGGAAGGCGGATCGGGATCACGGGAGGTAATTTTCACAATCTGAGGGGTACCAACGGAACCGCCTTGAACGAGTTCGAATGCCCTTTTAAAGTTATGATCAAATCGGCGATTGAACCCTACTTGAAGGAAAACACCTTCATCATGGACAACCTTTAACGCTTTCTCCGACTCTTCTATGTCAAAGCAAATCGGTTTCTCACAGAAAATATGTTTTTTCGCTCTGGCTGCAGCCTTAATAAGGCTTGTATGTGTATTCGTAGGTGAGCAAATAAAGACAGCATCGATTTCATCGTCTTCCAATACTTCTTTATAATCATTCGTGATCCTTGCCACTCCGATTGAGGCTGCCCAATCAACAAGGGGTTCCGTATGAATATCTGAAACCATTTTAAGGTGCACATTAGGGTGACGAACCAGGTTTTCAGCATGTAATTTTCCGATTCTTCCTGCGCCGATAACGCCAATCGTCAGTTTTGTTGTTGTCATTGTCCTATTCCCCTTTTATAAGTGGTTAGATTAATAGACTGGTAAAACTACAGTTTAATTAAGAATCTGAACTTGGCATCCTCTTCGTACCACATGGGAAAATTAGTTCCCCACACATTGTTGTATAAATTAAAGTGAAAACCTTTATCTAGAGGTGGGAAGGTGTTGTCGAGTTCGAGTAACCTTGATTTACCCGGTGAGACCAATGGGGCATCCTTTGATTCAATCAAAACCTGGCCGTCTGCACCATGATAGGCTACACCTGTTTGTATGGCGTGAAGATTACGATTTCCATTTTTCACTACTTCTAAAGGTGATACCCACTCTCCAATTTTGTCTATTTTCCATAGATTAGGATTATCAACCATTGGGGTAAACGAAAACCAGATTCCTTCCGGCAATCGGTTTGCATCTTTATCAAACCAATTTAATTCAATCTCAATAACCGATTCTGTTTGACTGAAAAGATATGAAAGTTCCATCACTTTTGGTGCACCAAAATCTACTACCGCCCGATCTGGCAGTCTCAACCTTACATTCACACAATCTATCTCTCCATCTGCCACTTTTCGAATCGATTCCACTTTGGGTTTATACTTTTCCTGTTTTGGAGTGGGGGTGACTAGTTCCATCCCAGGTTTTCCCTGGTCCGCCTCAGACCATCTATAGGTTTCCCCAATATTGACGACATATTGCTGGAACCATGTGTGATAGTTTTCAACACCAAACGTTTCATAAGTGATGACCCCTAATGGATGATGCTCGTCGGCCCATTCCTTACCAGAAGCATCAATTAATGTAGTAATTGAACCATCCGTAGAAAATGCCGCCTCAAACGAACCTAACTTATAGACCGAGTCTAAATCGAGTGTATCCCCTTCCACTCCTTCAACACGTTTAGGCGTAAGTAAATGAAATGCCTCTTCTACTTCTTTCTGCTTATCTTCTGATAGACAGGCAACCGCTTTTTGTAAATAAGCTCGTTGCTCTTTCCAGGAACGCTCAAATAGCCGATAACTTCTTTCCTCCCAGGTAGTTGAAAATAACTGCTCTGACATGCCATCAAATTCATGCATAGCAAACGACCCTATGTAACTATATTTATCAGGCACAACATCCTTTGAGATGCGATTTTGTTTTCGAGCCCGTTGGAAGTCCCGTTTCGAATAGTTCTTGTAATCATTAAGGTACTTCTTTTCATCAAGTCCCCATGTATGTTCAGGTATTAACAATAATGCATCTGAAAAATCCTTATATTCCTTGCTGCTTTCTTCTATTCTGCCTTGATTTAGCCACTTATTCCGTAGTCTGAGAAGTTCGCGATAATGAGATATTTTCTTAGGGTCCGTACCGGCACCATGGATCCAAGTGTCTCCGATCTCTTCGTGAACAACAGGTAATCGATGTTTGACGGTTCTAAGTTTCACAGCAAATTCATCCATTGTTGAAGCTTTGATTACGGCATTGGGAAACTTCTTGGCCAGTTGGCGAAATTCATGTTTGATTTCTTCTATGGAAGGTGGTCCACAATTATCCCCTGTATGTGCGAATACCATGACTTCATTGATACCGTCTATCTTGAGGACATCACCATAATTATCAGCATAATTGACAATCACTTCTGATCCATTGTTTCCTTTCCAGCAAAATAAAGTCGGGACGTTCGGTACTTTTGATGCCGGGTTCACACCTAAATGTAAATATTCAATTCCATTTTTCGCTAAAGACGATACCATCGCATTTGTATGACCAGGCACGTCGGTCATTTTGGAAGAGATGGTCTGCTTCCCAAATCTCTGGTCCAGGTTCTTTGAGATAGACAACGCATGTTCCAGGAGATGACGATCCATCAATTCGGTATGGGTTGTAAACGGTAAACCATGCCAAGAGACGTATCCGTTATCAATCGCCTCTTCCATTTTCTTTACCTGCTGTTCGTCAGCTCGTTTTAAATATTCATGAATGAGCCAGGAACCTGTCGTCCAGACAAACTGAGCGTCTCCCCCTTCATGGGCAAGCTCTTCACTTAACTGTATGGCCTTTGGAATATAGGAATTCATGTATTGATTTGTTACATTTTCTTCAAGGTCCGTAAATCCAAGATCTAAATGCGTCTTGAAAATTACATGTACCACTTCGATATCCTTCATGTCTGTTCACCTCTGGTCATTTCTAATTGGGCAAGTGATTGGATGTCATATCCATTAAATTCTTCAAGCTTAATTCAAGACTGTCGAGTGGATTCCCTGAACACTCATCCTGTTCCACTGCATACCACTGAACACCGTTTTGTTCACCCCAGTTAAGTATAGGAAGAAAATCAATACACCCTTCTCCAATCTCAACAAAATCCTTTCGATCATTATTACTCATGTCTTTAAGATGCAAAATCGGCATACGAGAGGAATATGGCTTGATATAACCAAGGGGATCTAAGCCGGCTTTTTTCACCCAATAGGTATCAATTTCCGGGAATATAGAGACCCCAACTTCAGGAGCAAGAATATAGTCGAGTGCGTTTTCGCCATCAATAGTCGTCATAAATTCAAAATCATGATTATGATAGCCAATACGAAACCCCAGAGGAGCAGCCTTTCGTGAAATTTGAATCAACTCATTCTTAGCCTGAATATACCCTTCTGCATTTCTCATATCTTCCTCTAAATAGGGGCAAATGATTTCTTTTGTTTCAAAGAGCCTTGCTTCCTCAAGCACCTGTTCAAATTCATTTATCAATCGAAACAACGGCACATGCATACCGGCTGTTTTTAGCCCTGCCTGCTTCATGACATGGGAAATTTCTTGTGCTGAATAACCAAATAAACCATCGATCTGTACAGCTTCCCACCCCATGTCTTTTAATTTCCATAACACTCCTGGAAAGTCCAGGCTTAGTTCATTTCGTAGGGTATACAATTGAGCTGCAAACTTATGCTTCATGGATTTCCTCTTCCTTTCGTCCTTGCTTGAGATTTAACCAGTTCATTTCATTTGACGTAAGGGTTATGTTAGAACCTGCAATGGAAGATACCAGTTCTTCCTTAGTTTGAGGACCGATGATCGCACCTGTTGAGAACGGTTGATTGAGTACATAGGCCAGAGCGATTTGAATAGGAGTCGCCCCTTTTAACTCTGCCAACTTCTGTGCACGCTTGTAACGCTCCCAGTTCTCTTCATGATAATAGACTCTCACCATTTCTTCGTTATCTTGAACGTCAGGGGAGAATCGACCGCTGAAAAACCCTCCTGCTTGAGAAGACCATGAAAAGAGGGGCATTTGCGTGCCCGTATGCCAATCCAGCATCTTATCATTGACCGATACACAACCAGGCCATCTGGGTTCATTGCACTTTGCCAGACTCAGATTCGGGCTATTGAAGGTAAATCCGATCAATCCGTGTTCTGCGGCATAATCATTCGCTTCCTGAATGCGCAGGTGAGTCCAATTTGATGCGCCGATCGCATGAATACGCCCTGCATTGAGGTGTTCATTTAAGGCTTCGATGATCTCTCCCACTTCAACCGTTTCATCATCTCGATGCAGCGCATAAAAATCGATGTAATCGGTTCGAAGTCGTTCGAGACTTTCCATGAGATCCTTGTTTATTGCTCTAGGCGTTACACGCGGACCAGGTTCCCCATCATCGGGATGGGCCCCTTTTGTCATGATAAACAGCTTATTTCGTCGACCTGCCTTCTCCAGCCATTCTCCTAAAATAGACTCACTGTCGATATATTGATGAGCGGTGTCGAACATGTTGCCACCTAAATTCACATACTCATCCAATACAGAAAAAGCTTGCTCCTTGCTCTCATATTCATATAAATGAGCTGTCCCCATAATCAGTCGAGAACAGCTTTTCTCTACATACTTTTTATCAATAACGCCCTTTAATGTGTGATTATTCACGAGGCGGTTCCCCCTTCTAATCTGGTCACTTTGGAAACTAGTGAAAATAAATCGGGTTACTAATCACAATCGGCTCTTCTATGTGCAGATCCCAAACCTCAACACGAACATACCTGCTGTCACTGGGAATACGGTCAAAATAGAAGACTTTCTTTGATTCGATCGGCTCATTGATGATGGTGCCTTGATCGGTAATCACTTTCATGATGCCTTTTACTTTGTCTTTAAACTCGACCTCTAACGGAATGGCTTGTAGATTGTTCTCTCCTCGGCCACTTCCTTCCGGGCAAGTGTTCATCGTTTTGATTTCAACCCACGGGGAGTCCGGCGTCCTGGCAATACATGCCCTTCCTGACTTCATGGCCGCTGTTAACTTATCAGGAGAGTGACGCAAGGCATGTAACCAAGTGGTAGGAACTCCATACTTTATTCTCTCATGCTCCCGGTGCGTATCACTTCCCCCAATTGCGACCACCTTTTTTCCTTGCTTCAGCTCACTATCCCACCAGTCCAACGTTTGTTGATTGGCCTCACTCCAGGGACCATTCCAGATTTCTACCATCCTTACATCAAAATGTTCCAACCCCCATTCCCAAGGGCAATACTGGCAGTGGGGATGATTAATGGAGTAAAAGGAACCGTTGCTCATTCCCTCATCCATTTTATCCTGTACATCCTCTTTTGATTGGCAACGGAAATCATGAAAAGGCTGTTGCACACCATAGAAATTGGCATGACCTTTGTTCGTCGTCAGTTCCACCCCGGGAATAATCGCGATGTCTTCAACTATTGGATACTGAATATTCTGACTGAATGTATTATGATCAGTTAAGGCAAGAAATTCTAAACCAGCCAATCGGATGTTTTCAACCACCTCTGAAACGGTATAAGCACCATCACTATGATTGGTATGGAGATGCAAATCTCCCTTATACCATCTGTTTTCACTTCGGATACATGTAATCTTGACTGTTACAGTACAAACCTTTGCAACCTTGTAGGCGTTTAAGATAACTCCCCAATCGCCTTCAGGTAACGCCCCTAAGTTATAGCCTGGAGTGGCACGATCCTCTCGTAGGAAAATTTCCTTTCTTGCTCCACCGCTCCAACCTCTGAAGCCATTGGGATCTTCCACTCCCAGATCGATGACATTTGATTCTTTGTCTGTATAATCCAACTCAATCTTAATTTCCTCCATATCGTCATCGATTGAAAAAGGCAAGGTCAGATACTCTCCTTGACGGGAATGATCAATGGTTTCAGTCAATGTCAACTGTTTGTCACTTCTCACGTTTCTTTCCCCCCCGAGCCAAGTCCGCCTAAACCTTGTTCAAATAACGGCTGAAGAATAAAGTATAAAACGATCATCGGAAGTGCAGCCGTTGTCGCTCCTGCCATAATTAACGGCCAATCGATGTTGTATTGACCCTGGAATGCTTTCAAGGCAATTTGGATCGTATACATTTCCTGGGATCTGGCAATTGTTAACGGCCATAAATACTCATTCCAATGACTGAGAAAGCTGAAAATGGTGACCAAAGCAATCGCAGGTTTATTTAACGGAAGGATGATTTTCCAATAAATTTGAAATTTTGAACATCCATCAATCGTAGCTTGCTCATCCAATTCCCGTGGAATGGCAAGGAAATTCTGTCTCATAAGAAATATGGCAAACCCTGTCACCGCAAAAGGGAGGATGAGTCCGGCATATGAATCCAGCAACCCATCAGGACCCGCAAACGGGACATTTTTCATCATGAAGAACAATGGAACCACCATTAATCCTGTCGGAATCATCATCGTCGCCAGCACTAGCATAAACAGTCTATCCCTACCCGGGAAGCGAAGCCGTGCAAAAGCAAATGCAGCTAAGGATGATAGAAATACATTGATTGCTGTGGCTAGTACAGCAACAACAAAACTGTTAAAAAAGGCTCTAGGCAAATTGGTTTCCTGCCAAATTCTCAGGAAATTCTCCCAATAGAACTCGGTAGGGATGATCTTAGGCGGCCAGGCCATCACCTCACCCTGCGTTTTTACCGAGGTCATAAACATCCATATATAAGGACCTAGAAAGATCATTAAGACAATCGAGAGCATAACGTACAATAGGATATTTCGAATCATTTTCGACTTTTTCATCATTTTTTATCCTTTCCGGATGATAGTCTTAATTGAAGCCATGTAACACCTAATAAGAATGGGAATAATACAAATGATAGGGCTGCACCATATCCGACATAGTTAAACTCAAAGGATTGCTGCCAAATATGTTTAATGACAACCATCGTACTATCCATCGGTCCACCATTTGTCAGGATGTCTACCACTGCCACAACCTGGAAGGATCCGATGACTGACATGACCATACAGTAGACTAAGATATGCATGATGGATGGCAGAGTAATATGAACAAATTGCTTCCAGGAGTTTGCTCCATCAATGCGGGCTGCTTCATATAAGGATTGAGGAACCGCTTGAAGGGCTGCAAGGAATATAGGGATATTGTAGGCCGTCCCTCTCCATGCACCAATGAGGATCAGAATAATCATGGCCGTTGTAGGTTGTAACAGCCAGGCAGGAGGAGACTCTACACCTGAAACTTTTAATATGTAATTTAATATTCCAAGATTATTATCGAATACCCATAAGAAGATCATGGCAGTAATAACTTCTGAGGTAATTGTAGGTAAAAAATAAAACACTTTAAAAAAGCGGATCCCCTTTAGCTTTCGGTTCAACAGAACGGCTACTGCAATAGCACCGCTTAATCCGATTGCCATTGAGCCTGCAGTATAGATCAAGGTGTTCCCTATACTTTTGATAAATAACGCATCCTGAAACATACGGATATAATTTTCTAACCCATTAAATATGGCGGGATTAGGCAATCTATACTCATGAAAGCTTAACCAGACCAAGTAGATGATGGGCACTATCGAAAACAAAGTTAAAAATGTCAAGGCAGGTAAAACAAATAAATAAGAGCCAATATGGTCTTTAAGCTTATGCATTTCCTTTTTCGGTTTAATGACCGAATTGTATTCATGAACAGTCTCTGTTTTCATCCTTTTCACTCCCTTATAAGGAAAAGGTATGTCCACACATACCTTTTCCTACTCACCCTGTAATGTCTAATTTAATTCGAATTTTCAATCTCTCTTTCTGCGATCTTCTGCGCATCATCCAATACCTCTTGTGAATCAGCACCGTCAAACACAGCACGCAAGGCCTTGCCCCAAGCATCGTTGGCTTCCGGGAATGCTTCAAGCTTGTAGGGTTGTGCATATTGTAGTGTTTCAACATATGGCTTTAATAAAGGATCATTATAAAACTCATCTTCATACAAGTGAGTTTTCACCGGATGACGACCTTCTTCTTTCGCTAAACGAATACCGTATTTATCAGAAATAAACCATTTCATCAGTTCAAATGATGCGACTTTATTTTTTGATCCCTTAGGAACAAACAGGCTTCCCCCACCTAGAACGGATCCTTTTTCGTCTCCTGGTAAAGGAGCTGTTGCTAAATCGTTATACGCATCAGGGAATTCATTCTTGATTCTCGCGATATCCCATGGTCCTGAAATAAAGGAAATCGCTCTTCCTGTTCCAAACATAGCAACCGGGTGGTCCGTTTGACGCTGTTGAGGCGGAGGAACCGGAGATGATTTATCCTCTGTAGCCAACCCAGTGTACTTCTCCATCGTTTCCACGATCTTAGGATCGTTCAGGTTCGCTGTAACTTCGTCCCCATTAAATTTCAGGTTGTTTGTACCTGCTGCTATAACATTTCCAAAGAAACTCCAACCACTGGCACTCGTAACGATTCCATATTGAGAACCATCTTTTTTGGTTAATTTCTTTGAAACTTCCACTAATTCGTCTAACGTTTTGGGTGGTTCTGTAATCCCGTTCTCTTTAAAAATTTTCTTATTATACAGATAGATAGTTGTGTTTACATCAATTGGTACCCCATACTTAACACCTTTCCATTCGGTATCCTGAATTCCCCCTGGAACGATTTGATCCTCTGCTCCCCATTCTTCCCATAAATCATCAAGTGGTTCAGCCAGACCCTGAGCACCCATCGCAAACGCATGAGCATGGGCCATATCTGGAACAGCACCACTTGAAACGGCCAACTTCACCTTATTACTCATGTCTCCCCATTCAATCCCAACTGTTTTAACCGAGATATTAGGGTACACTTCTTTAAATTCTTCAATGGCGTCAGTGATCGGTGCTGTGTTTGCATAATCAGCGGCCAACCAAATTTCCAAATCAGTCTTTGGTAGATCTGCTACCTTCTGATTAAACGCAGGTAGCCCCTCAGCAACTAAATCGCGATCAGGCGGATTGACGGTCATTTTCTCTTCTGTAGAACTCCCGGTTGTTGATTGACATCCAGCTAGCACTAGTAAAATGGCAACTACACATAACAATACTCTTTTCATTGTTTTCCCCCTTGTCCTATCAACCGTTTTAAAACGCTTACATTTTGACGATTATGAAACAAACCCCTTCTCCAACCCGTTCTCCCTATCTCCCCCCTTCAAGTGTCTGAATAAGTCCTTCCCTGTTTCCCTTGCAAGAATCTCTTTTTACAAGCTTAGCTGGAACCATCTTATATTTTGGTGATAACTCATGATTGAGTGTACTCATTAAAATATTGGCTGCTTCTTCCCCCAATTTTTCTGGCTGTAACTCCATACTGGTTAATCTAGGAGTGATCTCATGGGCAAGTGTCTCATTATTACTTAAAGCAACTAAGGAGACATCGTTTGGAATATCTATTTCCAGCTCTCTTGCTGCTCTTATGACACCCAGAGCTACACGATCAGTATCAGCAATAATAGCGGTATAATTTTTCTTCTGATAGTTTTCTAGTAAACTTAAATAGCCATATTGCGAACCATCTTTATAATGTGAAGGATCAAAATAAATGACATCCTCTTCATTAAATGGGAGAGAATAATTATCATAGGCCTGTCTTAATCCTGATTGCCGATCCTCAGCAACCGTCATATGTAAGGAGGCATTTAAGAATAAGATTTCCTTGTGGCCTAGTCCAATTAAATACTCCCCTACCTCCTTCACCATTTCTGTGTTGTTATTATCTACATATTTCGTATCACCATTTCGATCATTAGGTCTTCCAATAATGACAAAAGGTGTTTTAGAAGCTTTATACTTCAGAATTCTCTGGTCTTCATCCAATGGATTCAAGAGGATGACGCCATCAACAGGATCATTGGAAACAAAGTTCATTTCGTCTTCTTCCACTATTCTGTCTAATAGAACACGGTAGCCGTTTTCTGAACACTTTTTGACGACACTATTAATGATTTTGGTTTCAAAGCTACTCAGTTCATACTCTGTGTAAGTAGGCATTTTAAGACCGATGATCATCGTCTTTTTCGTAGCTAAGCTACGTGCCATATGGTTGGGAACATAATTTAATCGATTTGCAACCTCTAATACCCGATTGGTAACCTCTACACTTATCGGGCGTTTTTTACTAAATACATTGGAAACGGTGCTTTTTGAAACACCTGCTTCTCTTGCAACATCACCTATCGTTGTCATACAAGTCTCCTTTTCAATCGAACCGGTTTCATTAGTAATAAAAAAAAATATTCTGTTTCAACAGGATTTATGACTGAAACCGTGTGAATAAATCAATTATTATAACCATTTAGTCGAACCGGTTTCATAATTATGAGTTCATTATATTTAATATTTTTAAATAAGTCAATATTCTGAAAAATATTTCGGTAAATTTTTCTCCTGCTCCTGTTAACCTGATTATACAATAAAAATCTTCGATAAAAATTGGGAAAATACCCACCACAAATAAGATCGATCTCTATACTATCAAAGAGATCGACCTTCCTGATTTTATTCTTTTATATTGTCTTAGAGTTTGGAAACCAAACCGATTGCTCCTGCCAATCCAGCGTTATCCCCTAAACCTGGAGGAACAATATATTCATCTATTCTATCAAGGATTTGTTCATGCTGAATGTATTCACCTAGGATCGTTCTGACGTGATGATGAATTAGTGGAAACAATTGTTCCTGCTTCATGACTCCTCCTCCTAGAATGACTCGTTTCGGAGATAAGATCAGTATATACTGGGCAATAGCTTGGGCGAGGTAGTATGCCTCCATATTCCAAGCCAATCTCTCATCGCTTAAATCATAAGCTTTCTTCCCCCACCTTTTTTCAATGGCGGGACCAGCGGCAAGTCCTTCCAGGCAATCACCATGGTACGGACAGTTTCCTTCATAATGATCCTCAGGATGTCTTCGAATGAGGATATGACCCATTTCAGGATGAGTCAACCCGTGTATGAGTTTCCCTTCGGCCAGTGCACCAACACCAATTCCCGTTCCAACTGTAATATAAATACAGCTATCTAGGCCTTTAGCAGCTCCCCATTGGCTTTCCCCAAGTGCTGCAGCATTCACATCTGTATCAAATCCAATTGGAACAGAAAAGTGTTTCTTAAGCTCTCCAATCAGGTTCACATGATTCCATTTCTTTTTTGGAGTGCTTGTTATATAACCGTATGTAGAGCTTGAACGATCAAGATCAACCGGCCCGAAAGAACCTACACCTAATGCGCTAATCTTCTTATTCTGAAAAAAGGAATGGACATGCTTCAACGTTTCATCAGGAGTGGTGGTTGGAATTGTTACACGTTCATATATATTTCCATCCTTGTCACCTACCCCACAGACAAACTTGGTTCCTCCTGCTTCAATTGCTCCTATCATTATATATTACTCCTCCCTACTCATGACTTCATTCCGAAAACTCTTACAATTACTATAATCGAATTTCCAACGTATAGAAAGGTTGTCTTTCTGATAAAATCGAGGAAACATTCCAGGCAATCCCTCTTTATGTGAGTAGTCCTCCACATGATAAAATCTATTTTTATGTGAATTGTAGTATCGTAATGCTTTCCTTTCTCTCTTCCATCCAATTAAAACATTTCAAAAAAGAAACTCAACTTTAACAATAAAGTTGAGTTTCATAAATTCAATACGCTGATTCTTTTAATATGGAGAAAATCCTTCTATTCAATCATGTCTAGTAATTTATAAGCTTCTTCTTCTGTGCCAGCATTCAACAATCGATTTCGATAATCCTGGTCCATGAGCTGGCGAGAAAGTAATTGTAAGATTTTCAGATGTTCGTTACCTTCACTATTTTTCGGAACGGCAATCATGAAGATCAACTTGGCATCTGAACCATCCAGGCTCTTCCAATCTACGCCCTCTTTCTTGATTCCAAAAACAACACTTGGTTTTCTAACCGAATCAGACTTTCCATGAGGGATAGCAATATTCATTCCAATCCCTGTCGTACTCTCTTCTTCTCGGTCTAGGATAGCTTGCTTAAAATCGGTGGGTGAAGCGATAATGCCCTCTTTATCTAACTTATCAATCATTTCATCAATAACATCATCCCTTGTAGAACCTTTCAATTCTACATCTATCAGATCTAAATTAGTTATATCCGTTAATTTGTTTATTTCCACTATTTCTTTTTGAGTCAACTCTTCAGGTATTTCTTGAGAGATAGCCGCCTCATCCTCACTCACTTCCCCTTGACCAGCAGTATCAACATCCTTCTTTAATAGATTTACCACTAATGCGGTGACAACCGCACCAGCAATAACAGCAACAAAGAACATCAATATGTTATCCACAGCACCAAGAACGGCAACAATCGGACCTCCATGAGCCACCCGGTCTCCTACATGACCAAGCATCGCGATGACGGATCCTGTCATGGAACCGACCATGATACTAGGAATGACACGGAGTGGATCCTGTGCCGCAAATGGGATTGCTCCTTCTGTAATACCGAACAAGCCCATTGTAAATGCTGCTTTTCCTGTTTCTCTTTCAGATGCCTGGAATTTCTTTTTGCCAATGAAAGTGGCCAGTCCCATTCCGATTGGCGGAATACAGATGGCAACGGCTATCGGTCCCATAATTTCATAGTTTCCTTCTGCAATCATGGCAGAACCGAAGAGGAAGGCAACTTTGTTCACCGGACCTCCCATATCGAAGGAGATCATGGCGCCCAGTATGAGGGCAAGTAAGATAGAACTTGTCCCTTGCATACCTGCCAGCCAGCCTGTTAGTACTTCAAATGTTTGAGCGACTGGTGCACCAATTATAAATACAAATGCCAATCCGACAATTAAGGATGCCAACACCGGTATAATGATAATC
This sequence comes from Rossellomorea sp. ABR4_004, assembly GCF_056159585.1. Lineage (NCBI taxonomy): Bacteria > Bacillati > Bacillota > Bacilli > Caryophanales > Bacillaceae > Rossellomorea > Rossellomorea sp. ABR4_004. The sequence continues at coordinate 1,976,573 of NZ_JBSWVM010000001.1, forward strand.
GGCATGATTGGTTGAATGGCTTTAGGAACTTTAATCTTTTTAATATAAAGGGCAACGTACCCCGCCAGGAAACCAGCTATGATACCACCGATGAACCCTGCACCGGCTTCACTTCCATAGAAACTTCCATTCGCTGCAATGTATCCACCGACGATACCCGGTGCAAGTCCTGGCCTGTCTGCAATACTATACGCGATGAACCCTGCCAGGATAGGGACCATGAACGTGAATGATGCTCCGCCGATCGCTTCAATACTTTTCCAGAATGAATCTTCTGGTATGACAAGGCCACCCGGCGTTTTCACACCACCCATCGTCAAGGCAACGGCAATCAATAATCCACCAATCACAATGAACGGGATCATATACGATACGCCATTCATTAAGTGGCGGTAGATTGGGTTTTCTTTCTTCTCCGCCTGTTTCTTTTCTCCGGAAGTAGAGTGATAGACAGGAACATCGCCACTCATTACTTTCTTAAGCAACTGCTCCGGTTTACGAATGCCATCCTGCACTCCTGCTACTAATACCTTCTTTCCATTGAACCGCTCTTTGTTTACGGTTTTATCAGCAGCAATGATAATACCGTCAGCTTCTTGTATATCTTTTTCAGTGAACTCATTTTCTACCCCGATGGAACCCTGGGTCTCTACTTTTAACTGGATCCCCAACTGTTTTGCTGCTTTTTCCAGATTTTCAGCAGCCATATAAGTATGGGCAATACCATTGGGACAAGATGTAATGGCTAGTAGTTTCATCTCTCATTCTCCTTTTTCGTAATCGCTTACAATCACTATACAATGAAAAGCTGAAACAAAAAGACCATTCTTTTACCGGAGCTCCGGTAAAAAGCAAAAAATAAGAAGTAAAGCCAATTCGCTTTACTTCTTTCATTCTTGAACACAGAAAGAAAGTTCATGATATCCTGCTGCACAATCAAAGATTGAACCTTCCTGGGATCTTCACTTAAAGATGAAATTTCGCTAAATAGGTGTTTCACTTCTTTCTGCTCTTCATTATTCACTGCCAATAGAAAGACTAATGATACTTTTTCTACTCCCCATTCAATAGGTTCCTTTAAGGTCGCAATACCAATCGCTGATTGCTTGATCAAGTCAGGGTGTCCATGAGGGATGGCTATCCCTGCACCGATGGCGGTAGCTGACATTCTCTCCCTTATCATAGTGCTTTCGATATATTCCTTCTCCACGTAGCCTTTTGAGTAGAGAGAGGCAGCGAGCTTCTTTATGATCTCATATTTGCTCGTTTCATCTTGTTGAAGAAACACCACAAATGGATTGGTATATTTTAATAAGATAGATTCCTCAAGGGATTGTTTTAGAGAGCGTTTAGTCTGCTTTAGCCACTGCTCGAGACGTTCTTCATCACTATTTTCCAATAAAGGTGAAACGACGATGTGAGGAACTTTGATTTCCGGCAAGGAAATGGTGCTGATCACCAGGTCCACTTCTTGCTTACAAAGGAAATCCTGTAATTCAGACTTAGCAATACTTCCTAAAACGTGCACAGAGTAGAATTTCCGTTCAATTTTCGTACGCAATAATTGAGACATACCGATACCCATATGACAAACGAGTACAACTTTTGTTGTGGATAGATGTTGATTTTTGATTCTCTCGAGTGAAGATTGAAAGTGTAAGGTTAAATAAGCCGCTTCTTCTTCGGGAATATTAAGGGCTAATGATTGATTAATATCCCCTAACGAAAGCATCATTTGATCAAACATATAAGGATACATTTTCTTGATTTCATGTAACATGACATTCGAGACAGGCAGTCCATGTTCCAAACGATTAAGTGTAGAAAGCAAATGAACGTTTAATCCTTCCCACAATTCCCGGTCTTTCTTAAAATCGATGTTCGTAGATTGGGATACCCGATCCACTAGCATACTCATCACCTTTAAGAGAACAGGATTGTCATCTTGAGAGCTTTGGTTTAAGGTGTCCTTCTGAGATCGATATTTCCCTCCAAGGAAATGAAGGGTCAGGTATGCCTTTTCTTTATCTGGAAAACGAATGGAGAAGAAAGGTTCAAGCTTCTCTGAGAAATCAACAGCCCAACGATACTCGGTTTTCTTTAGTAGAAAAAGACGCTCTTCCTCTGATATAGAAATGACTTGTCCCAGTTTGGCCCTCTTGATCATAAGAAGAGTATGAAGGACAATCCGTTCAAAGCTTTCGTCGGTAAAACGCAGCGCATATTTCCGCTGCACTTCTTTCAGCTCCGTATTTACAACCTTGAATTCTGCAGATGTAAATTGATCCTTCATGAAATCATGAATAAGTGCTGGATGATTGACCATTTCCGATAAACGGGACAGTGCTGAGCGCTTATTCTTTTCTGTGCCTTCTAAGGTCAAGCCCACCTTTTGCCTGGTACCTAACGTAATATCAAAGCGCTTTAACCATGTTTCAATTTTTTCTATATCTCTTTTTATAATGGCCTTACTCACGTAAAAGCGGCTCATAAATTCCTGGGATGTGACCGGGGTAGTATCCATCAGTAGATGATAGGCTATTTGAATGACCCTTCTTTCATCCTCCTGGTAACTCAATGTCGCATCAGTGGAGTGAAGGAGACCATACAGCTTTTTTTCATCCTCTTCATTCAGTTCCAAACAGACACCCAGTCCAGGTTTTCGAATTAGTTCAGCAGAAGAAATACCTTCTAAATAATGTTGGATCGCTTTCAAATCGTTTCGCACCGTCTTTTCAGAGCACTGTACTTGATCGGTAATGTTCCTTACTAGTATGTAATGATTGGATTGATCTATAAGCATACGCAAGATTTCGTTTTGTCTCTCATTCATATTTTCACCTTCTTAATGTTTGAGACGATTATCTACCTTATGATACTTTTTGCTTATAGAAATGTAAACTCGATGCTGGAATTCTCTTTTCCTATATAAAAATAGGGCGAGGTTCTAGTTCCCTCGCCCTTCCATTATCTTAATATCCGTACAATCTGCTCCACCGTCACCCGGATCTGCTCACTCGTCACTTCACTCCTTAACGCTTCCTCCAAAGACCGGCACTCTGTCTGAATCGAGAAAACAGCATCCAGATGCTGATTTACCTCTGCCAAATCCGTATCGATCCGACCCGCGATCCCGATGACTTTCTTACCGTGCTTCTTCGAAAGCTTTGCAACCCCAACGGGCACTTTCCCCATCAGTGATTGCTGATCCAAGCTTCCTTCACCAGTGAAGACGATATCAGCATTCATCACTTTCTCCTCTAACTTGGTAAGCTCAATAATCGTATCCACTCCGGATTGAAGAACGCCGTTTAAAGCCGCTACAATACCTCCACCAAGTCCTCCGGCAGCTCCAGAGCCAGGTACACCTTGTACGTCGATCCCATACACTTCACTAAATAAGGAAGCGAGCCTCATCAAACCGGCATCCAGTTCTATTATCCCTTCAGAAGTGGCACCCTTCTGCCTTCCAAAAATATGGGCAGCACCTTTCTCTCCATAGAAAGGGTTGGTGACATCGCTCGCAATCGTGAACGAGCATTGCACCAGTCCGGGTAACCGCTCATGATCAGAAAACGAAGCCGCCCTAAGCAATGGATTTCCTTCCACTCCAAGCTCTACTCCATCCTCATCATAAAATGTCCACCCCAATGCCTGGAGCATCCCGACTCCCCCGTCGTTCGTAGCACTCCCGCCAAGGGAAATGACAATGTTGCGATATCCGTTCATGATGGCATCCTTGATCTGTTCACCCAAACCATACGTATTCGACTTCATTGGGTCCCGCTTCTCAAACGGTACTAGGGGAAGTCCACTGCTGCTTGCACTTTCAATAAACGCTGTATCTCCATTAAGAACAACATAACGCGCAAGAACAGTGTTCATTAACGGATCATGTACCGGGACTTCCTTCTCTTCTCCATCCAGACATGTGAGCAGGGCATCCAAGGTCCCCTCTCCACCATCTGCCATGGGGGAGTTCTCAACACGAGCTGATGGCATAACAGAAAGGATCCCCTTCCGAGCCGCTTCCCCCACTTCAAAAGCTGATAATGAATCCTTATAGGAATCAGAAGCTATTAAAAAATTCATTTCACACACGCTCCTATGAAAAGGTGCCAGAAGCCTAAGAAAGCGACTGGCACCTGTATTGATCTATTGTTTTACCCACATGAATTCATAAGGGGTTAATTCAACTTCTCCACTTACTTCTTTCCCGCTCTGTAAATCGAAGCCCGGGTGGGGAGGTGTTACAGCTACTGAAGCAACATCCAGATTGACAATAAACGTGATGCTCTCTCCTGTTTCTTGATTGAAACGCTTCAGTCCGAATAGATTGGCACCCAGTTCAAGTACTTCCTGCCCTGCATAAGGAGAAAAAGCAGATTCCTTCTGTCGGATCGAAATCATTTCCTGTAAGCCTTCAAAGATTCCTTTGCGACGAGAATCCGTTTCTAATTCCTCAAGGATGCTTCCCAGCTCCAGCTTCTCACGATTGATCCTGCGGTTGATGCCTGACGACTCTACACCCGCTTCATCGTTATGAGAGCCCAGTAAGGAATGATAGTAAATGGCCGGAACTCCCACAAACGATAACAAGATGGAATGTGCGGCCAACATCTTCTTCACTTCCAGTTCTTCTGTCGTATCCTCACCTTGGTTGACCAACGCTGCTGAATAGTTGATGTTCAACTCATAAACAGACTGGCTGCCATCACTATTGGCTTTATACGAAACACGACCGCCGTTTTCTTTCACTTTATTCACAAGCAGGTGTTTCTCGTTCTCTGTCAGGATCCCTTCAGTCGGACGCATCCCGATTCCATCATGACTCGCCAGAAAGTTGAAATAGGTCGCAGTATCCGAAACGGTATCAATCGTTTTCGCCCATTCCGTCAGCTTTTCACCATTGTGAGTCGTCAGTGAAAACAGCACCAATGGAGGCAGGGAGAATTGATAGACCATATTGGCTTCATCGGTCCCATCACCGAAATAGCTGATGTTTTCTTTATGCGGTACATTCGTTTCCGTAATGATCTGGGTATTCGGCTTAAAGAAGTCCATGACCTCTCTCCACAGCTTGATGATTTCATGTGCCTGGGGCAGATGGATGGAGGTTGTGCCTGATTCCTTCCAAATGAACCCGATGGCATCCAATCGGATGCTTGTTCCGCCCTTGCTTGCATACTCAAGTAAAATATCCGTCGTTTCCTTTAATACCGGAAAATGGCGGAAGTTCAAATCAACCTGGTCTTCACTAAAGGTCGTCCAAGCCGTTTTCACGCCGTCACGTCCTTCGTATTCATGATACAAAGGCGATGTGCGGGGACGAACGACTACACTTGGATCAAAAGAAGGATCCTTTGGAACAAAATATTCCTTGTATCTCTCTTCACCATTGATATAACCTTGAAACCACGCACTGGATTTCGAAATATGATTGGCAACAAAATCAAACATCAAGCGATAATCCTGAGCCAGTTCTTCAATGTTCGTCCAATCCCCGAGTTTCGGGTCCACTTGACGGTAGTCCACGACTGAGAAACCATCATCGGATGTATAAGGAAACATCGGCAGCAAGTGAACGTCCGTAATCGAACCCTTCACCTTTTCATTTAAGAAGGTGCGAAGAGAAGCAAGTGTGGGCTTGCCCTCTTCGTAAATGCTGTCACCATACGTGATCAGATAAACGTTTTCTTCAGACACAGGTGCTGCGCTTTCCCAGGAATGACGACTCCATTTATCCACTAGCCCTGTAAAAGAAGTCAGGAACTCCTCTTTGAAATCTTCCCCGTAAATCGTCTTTAATCTCTCTTCCACATTTCTTACTAATTCTTGCTTTGTCATGATTTCACCTTCTTAAGATAGTTTTAATGTGAGGTGGCTCTTCGGATTGACAGTGATCGCCGTACCCGCCTCTTTATGGAATTCCTCCGCCAGATTCGTGATGGAAACGTTGCTGAATTCATGGTCTACTTTCACGGTCTGAACGGATTCAGTCGGGTTGAACAAGCGAACAACAATCGACTTGTCATCATAGGCACGCTTGGAGCTGCTCATCACAACAGAAATATTGTCCATTTCCAACAATGAAACCTTGTCATCCATCTCCTTAACCGGATAAGGAATCTCAAAACGCTCCAACCGCTCTTCAAACGTATTCAAGCTTTGTTTCTGATAAGAAGCATGTCGAGCAACATAATGATCCGTCAGCCCGAACATCTCCACAGGCTCTGCATCCCCTACATAAATCCCGTACTCAAACACCATCTTCTGCTTCATCTGCGCATCAGGGGTATAAACGACTTTATTGTTAATGCCCGATGCTCTTCCCGGACGCCACATGAGATCATCTTTCCCTAACAACCCGACGCTTCTAAATAGAGTAAGGGCGAGTTCACCTGAGTTTTCAAGCACTTCATATTCCTTGATCCCTCTTGTTACGGCCGCAAAAGTATGGGAATCAGTCGATACCCCTGCAAAGTTTTCAAGGGAATAAATCGGTACCGGTGCTTCCGCAAAACCATTCTCTTTCCAATCCTTCATATACGGATTGTCCACACTTCGCTCAATCAGCCCAAAGCCCTGATCGGCAAAGGAAGTCTGAGGTTTGTTTGTCCCTGTATTCAATAGAACGCGTACACGGTGATCCTCAACAGCATTCTCGATTGTATGCTGAACCCGGACGAACTTTTCATTTTTTCGAAGCTCAAGAGTCGAGATGACCACCAATGGTTCGCTGTTGATTTCCGCCTGGCGGTCCTCCAGATTCCCTGGTACAAGGGCCTCATGCTTCACCATGATTTTCTGTGAAAGCTCACCTGCTTCTACAGAAAGCAGCTCTCCATTTTCTAACCAAAGAGGCTGATCATCTTCCAAAGGTGAGAAATCATAGGAATCTCCTGCATCACCGACATTTTCAAATCGAAGCAGATTGGTAATCACTTTGCCCTTACCTTTCTCAGTCAGGGTCAGATTACCTTCCACAAATTCAACTTTCACATGTTCATTTTCAATCGTCCGACTTTCGCTGTCTTCAAGCCTTTTCATACCTTCGCTGAGCTCTTCAACCATATATGTCTCGTACCCTAACCCGGCAACATCTTTCAAATCTGCCATTACGACGGTGCGGTAATAACCCGGTACCTCTACCTGCTTTTCGCCTTCAGCTGTCACGACAATTTTCTTACCGCCGCTTATATATTCCTGGTCAACGGCTTCCATATCAACAAGCTCTCCATTAAGGTCCTTCACGTTGAATTGATCAGACTTTGTAAACAGGACAGCCTCCACCGTTCCGGAAAATTCAGACGCATTCGTGTTGAAGAATACAAAAACGGAGTCATTACCGAGCTTCTTGCTGATCGCTTCAGTCATTTGTTTCTTCAAGATATTCAGGAGCCCATCTGCAATACGGTTCACCTTTTCAAGCCGTTGAACGATATCACGATTGGTATCATCGGAGTTACACCCGCCGATACTGTCGTGGGCATGGACATCGAAGAGTTCCTTCCACATTCCGTCCAGCCATGCCTGGGGATAACGAAGGCCCAAGGATTGACCGATGACCGCCAATGGCTCCAATACATTCAAAATCTTATGTTCGACTTCATAATTTGCTTTCTTAATATCATAGCGCTGGGAACGGATTGTGTTATGAATACGGGACTTCTGGGTCGCCGTCAATTCGCCTTCAATCACATTTGTAAAATCCGCCTCGTTCTCCCATGCATCCTTCATAAAGGTCTCATAGTCGGAAAGGACAAACTCATAGTCCTCTGAGCTTTCATTCAGCTGCTTAATGGTCTCAGGGAAATGCTCACGCACAAGCACCTGATCCCCGCCTGCCGGGAGAAGGAGATGGTCACTATTCTGATTCATATCAGCCAGCTTCTCCAGAATCGGAAACAGTCGTTCTTCCTTATACTCCTCTGTAGCTTCAAGGAATTTCCCCGGTCCATATCCGAAATAAATGTTGTTGGCATGCACGGTTTCACCGTCAGGAGATTTCCACTTGAAATTCAAATCACCTTTCAATTGATCGGTGTAAATTCCTCGCTGAAGGACGCTGTTATCGATATCGAATCCTTTGAAGATTGAAGGAAGATACTGATTCTGTCCAAAAATATCAGGCAGGTAACCACAATTCATACTGTGACCGAAACTCTTCGAAATCTTGGTTCCGTATAACAGGTTACGGATGATGGATTCTTTATTCACAAGCAGGGAATCGGTCTGCGTATACCAAGGTCCGATAAACAGCTGCTTCATTTCCACAAGCTGCTTCAAGCGGTCCCTGTTTTCAGGACGGACCTTCAAATACTCCTCCACAATGCTTGCCTGGGCATCGAATACATAGCCCGTATAGTCTTGATCTGTTTCAAGAACATCTAAGAGATGGTCCAGGTTTTCTGCAAGTAATACATTCGAATCTTCTATTGTAAAATACCATTCACGATCCCAGTGGGAATGAGGTACGACATAAACGCGCTTTTTCATGGATGTTCCCTCCAAATAATAGGTAAAGGGTTCCGGGTCCATAAAGACCCAGCCCCCTTTTTGTGATTATTTTTCGTTCTTTTTCAAGATTGCAAAGCGGATGAAAATGTTTGCGAAAGCGATGAACAATACCCCTACCAGAAGTCCAATGAGGTAAGCCCAAATATTTTCAACGAGTGGCCATCCCCAGACAGCCGGAAGTGGATACCACTGAACGGCCCCAAGTACGACTGCCGTTACGGATCCTAAAATAGCCCCGATGATATTGATCGGTATCGTGATCAGCGGGTTACGGAGCATGAATGGAATCGCTCCCTCACTGATGGCGATAAATCCAAGTAATAAAGACGTATTCCCTGCCACTCGCAGGTTCGCATCGAACACACGGCGACCTACTACATATTTATCGATAACCGTCGCAAGTCCCAAACCGATCGGCGGGATAACGATCGCCAATACACGTGCTGTCAACGGATAGATCTGATCAGCTGCAAGTCCGATGGCAATAGCTCCGGCTGCTTTGTTGATCGGTCCACCTAAGTCAAAGGCAGTGGCAGCAGCGATGATACTTGCGAGCACTACATTCCCTGCCCCTTGAGCCGCTGTGATCCACTCACTTAGAAGTGCATTAAGTCCGCCGAAAACGGGATCAACAATGTAGAAATTTAGGAAGAAAATCGTTAATACAGAAATCGCAGGAATGATTAACATCGGTTTCATTGCGATTAAATTTTTATTTAGTTTAATTCTTTCATTTAAGAATTTAGAGACATATCCAGCCGTTAATCCAAGGATCAGTGCCCCTAGGAAACCTGATGGAATTCCACCTTCGATTCCCCAGAACGTATAGTGAAGTCCTGCTGCAAATACCCCTCCAATAAATCCGGAAACGAGTCCAACTCTGTCGGCAATTGAATAAGCCACGAAAGCCCCGAAGATTGGATACATGAACTTAAAGATCATGCCGCCGAATTTATCAAGGTGATGAAGGATCACCAATAGTTCATTTGAGTGAGTCGCATACTTAATATCATGAATTTGATCTACGAGACCCATCGGCATGGCAGAGAGCTTCGCAATCCCCATCATCAGACCGGCTGCGACAAGGACAGGAATCATATAAGAAATCCCGGTCATGACCGCCTGAGTGATCTCAGACAGAAGTCCCTGCTTATTACCTCCAGTAGAAACCTCTTCTTCACCACTGTCCCCTGAAACGGTTCCATCCGGGTTCGTCAACGCCCGGTTAATGATCTCCTTGGCATGCTTCAACGGTTCTGCTACACGTGTTTGAACGTATGGCTTCCCAGCGAAACGTTCCTTATTCTTAGGAGCAATATCGGTAGCAAAAACAACGGCATCCGCTTCTTTCAAAATCGCCCCCCGGTGCTCATCTTCAATCCCGTTCGCACCCTGTTTCTCTGTAAGAACACGGACACCCATCTCACGTCCTGCTTTCTCCAATGCCTCTGCAGACATATACGTGTGGGCGATACCCGCTGCACAGGCAGTGATGGCCAGTACCGTTTTGGTATATTCTTGAGGAGCCTCGACTACCTCTTCCTTCTGATCTAATAATGATAGAAACTCTGAAGGTGAAGAAGCGTTCATCAAGTTATCGATATAGCCCTTGTCCATCAGTCGTGTACTCAGTTCAGAAAGGACACTTAAATGGGTGGATCCGGCTTCCGCATCCGGTATGGCAAGCAGGAATACAAGCTTGACTTTGTTCGTCGGATCAATGCTTTCCCATGTATCGATGCCGTTTCGAAGTCTGGCGACGGCAAATTTCGCTTTCTTTACAGCTGAGCTTTTCCCGTGGGGGATCGCAAGCCCCGCTTCTAACCCTGTTGGAGAGATCTTCTCCCTCTCCAGTACAGCTTGTAAAAAATCTTCTTTAGACGTTAAAACATCCTGTTTATATAACGCATCTACAAGCGTCTCAAGAATCTCTCGTTTTGAGTTTGATTCAATATCAAATATGACCAACTGTTCATCTGTCATTTTTCTTAATTCCATGAGGTTCACCTCTCTATTAGTAAATATCATTTTCTGTGAAATCCCTTACAATGTAGTTATAACACAGAAACCATAAGGTCTTTTGTACATCCAGCGTACAATTGTACAGAATGAAAGCCTTATCATGAGTGGGGCAGGTAAAAGAGTATAGCAATCAGTGATATAATGAATGATAAACAATGAAACGGTTTACAAAGGAGTATTCTATGGGGAAAGTATTGGATCGATTTTCTTCCCATATCGGGGAGCTTACATACGCGGAAAAACATGTTCTTTATTATGTGGAGGAGAATTTGGAGACAGCAAAGAATCAATCTCTGACCGCCATGGCCGAAAGCAATAGCGTCAGCACCACTACCATCATTCGTATGTGTCATAAGCTTGGGCTTGGGGGCTTCTCTGAATTCAAGTTTAACCTAAAGAGCATCGATGAAAACGTGGGGCCGGCTGAAAACATGCTCGATCGTTATCGCCAGGATACGAATCGAACACTGGAGTCTTTACGAGTGGAAGAGTTAGAAAAAATCAGCCAACAGCTTTTACAATCGAATCGAGTGATGATTGTAGCTGTGGGGTTAACGAAGATGGCAGGGGAATACTTTAGCAAGCTGTTTATGCAGGTTAACAAGCCAACGTCTTACGTATATGAATCACATATCATCGACCTGCTCCCCAATATGGTTCAGCAAGACGATCTCATCGTCTTCATCTCATCCAGTGGAGAGACGAAAACCATTGTCGGGGCAGCCGAGAAGATCCGTTATAAGAATGCCGACTCCCTGGCAATCACCAATTCAGCAGACAGCACACTGGCCAAACTCACCAGGAACGCCATTAGCGCCGATGTACAAAAAGTACAGTTTGCCGGGTATGATTTGACGCCACGGTCTACGATGGTGATCTTGATTGATTTGATTTTTGAGTTTTATTTGAAGAAAGTGATGAAGTGATCATTAAACAATTGTTTAGTTGGATTCTTCCTTTGGTCTAAGGGTTTCCAATTATTAATCAAACGTTTGTTTAAATCCAAACAAAGGAAGGTTGCGTATTTAAAAATAACACTCGACTAAATAATAAAAATGCAATCTCAATAACCTCAATTATTCATATTGTCGTGGAGAAACATATAAAATGTAAAAGACCTCAACAACATCGATCATTCGTTAAGGTCTTTTCAGCAACTTTCCCATATTTATTTACATGTTTTTAGTACACCTTCCCTGGCTAAAAACAGCGATCCCATCACTCCCTGATTGTCATTCAATTCAGGAGGCACAATATACTGTTCAAAGTCGTCAATATTGACATATTGATTAAGAAGTTTTGCTACTTCCCCTCGAATGAGTGGGTATAAAATGGTTTGCTTCATGACTCCGCCACCCAAAATGATTTTTTCTGGGGCGAGGATCAAGATGTAGTTTACGATGGCTTGGGCAAGATAATATGCCTCAAGTTCCCAAACTGCTTGCATCTCTTCCAGCTCGTCCCCTTTCTTTCCGTATCGGGTATGTATAGCCGTACCAGAAGCCAGGCCTTCTAAACAATCTCCGTGATAGTGACAGCTGCCATCAAAGGAATCTTGTGAGTGCCTTGGTACATAAATGTGGCCCATTTCGGTATTGAAAAGTCCCTTTGACACTTTACCATTTTGTACAAATCCAGCCCCAATACCCGTACCCACGGTTATATATAAACAACTGTCAGACTCTTGAGCAGCTCCTGAATGAAATTCCCCCAATGCAGCTGCATTCACATCTGTATCAACAAAAACAGGAACAGAAAAGTGACGTGAGAGGGCTTGATGGATATTGAAATTCTTCCACAGATGTTTTGGAGTATTTAAAATTTCCCCGTAACTGTCCTTGTTCTTATTTAATTCTATTGGTCCAAAACAGCCTACTCCAATCGACGTTAAAGTGTAATTAGAAAAATAAGAGTAGACGTTACCTAATGTAGTCTCAGGATCTTGAGTAGGAAAGACCTTCTTGCTTATGATTTCTCCCTTCTCATTTCCGACGGCACAAACAAATTTGGTTCCACCGGCTTCTATTGCACCATATAACATGTATCTCCCTCCAATTGAAAGAAGGGTTCACACTTGTCTGAACCCTTCTTCAAATTATTTCCCTTGGTAGCTAATCCTGTAATGATACAAAGGAGAGCTGTCCTCTCGCGCTCCTATTGTTCCTTCTTCCACTCATCATATTGCTTTTGAATTTCATCCAATACTTTTTGCATTCCGGCTTCGTCTAGCTTTTTATTGAAAGCAGGTAAATATTCTTCAGGATCTACAGCACCTTTTAACAATGCAGGAGAGAATTCACTAGTGACATTTGAGATTGCTGCAATTTCTGTTCTAACTGGATTAGAGTCAAAATAGAAACCAAGTGCCGGAGACGATTTTGCGCTTTCATTGAATTTTTCAAATGCCTCCCATTTGTCTGCCGGGTCATCTTCGTAAAGTTTAAGGATCAGCTGATTCCCGATAGCAAAGCTCGGCATGTTATAGTTTTCAACACGAGCAGGCAAGTCTTTAATTGTTCCATCTTCGTTCTCTTCATAGTGAACCCCTTCGATTCCTTTATCAAGCAAATTTCTTAAATATTCGTCGGAGTTTAATAGATTCAGGAACATCATGGCTCTTTCAGGATGTTTAGAAGTAGCTGAAATGGCTTGCATGGAGCCCGTAACTGAGTTATTAAAGATATACGGTTCATGAAGTTCTCTAGTCACGATTTCATATCCTGCTGATCTGGACCAGATGTCTTCTGCGTATGGTTGATAAATCTCTTTACGTACGAACCAGTTAGCCGTTTCCAGTGGCCATGAGTCTGTGCTTGTTGCTGCATCTTTTTGGATATAGCCTTTTTTATAGTATTCATGCATCGTTTTTAACGTTTCCATCGTAATATCTTCTTCGTATTTGTTCACAACCTCATCAGTGTTTCCATCTAAACGGAATGCAAATGGTAACTCCTCTTGAAGGATGGAGTCGAAAGGAAGATATGCATCAAATGTTGCAATGGGTGTTACATTCTTTTCTTTTTCTTTAATAACAGCAAGCAGCGGCTCCAGGTCTTCAATTGAGTTCACTTTTGAAATATCTAGTCCATGTTTTTTTACCAGTTCATTATTAAAGGAAAGTACGGCTTGCTGACCTACTTCTTTATTCGTTGGTACTGCATAAAGTTCTCCATCAATCTTAGCACCCTCAAGGAATGCCGGATCAATTAGCTTCTTCATGTCTTTCCCGTATTCATCCATTAATTCATTCAATCCAACAAATGCTCCCCTTCTTGCATTTAATGCGTAATTGTTGGCCCAGGAGCTTGTGAAGGCAATATCATACTCTTCTCCAGAAGTTGTAATAACCTGCATCCGATCATTATACTCTCCCCAATCAAGGAGTTTAAGGTCGATAGACGTGTTGATCTTTTCCTTCGTGTACTTGTTAACCTCTTTCATGACATCGTCAACATCTTTTTGAGGAGTTCCGATTAAATACCAGGTCAGTGTAACATGATCCTCCGTGGAGTCACCTGATGTTTCCCCGCTTGAACTTTTCCCGCTACATGCTGCCAGTATCCCCATAAGCATCACCAATACAAGTGAAAGTACCCCTACTTTTTTCATTTCCATCCCTCAGTTCGTTTAATTGATTTGGTTCTATCAAAAAAGGAATTCGCTCCTTCAATGAATACGATCAATCCTTTACTCCTCCAATAGTCAAGCCTTTAATAAAGTACTTTTGAAAGAAAGGATACGATAAAGCAATCGGAAGAGTAGCAATAACCACCATCGCCATTCTGGCTGAATCTTGTGGAATCGATTCTAAGATGGAACTATTTTGGTTTGATAGCATGGCATTCTGTTTTATAAAATCCATATTGTTCTCAATTCGCATTAATAGCGATTGCAATGGTATCAAGTTCGGATCGTCAATGAAGAGGAGAGCGTTAAACCAATCGTTCCAATAGGCAAGGGTATTGAATAGTGCAATGGTTGCTATACCCGGAACCGATAACGGCAGAACAATGGTTAGAAATATCCTCCACTCTCCTGCTCCGTCGATGCGGGCGGATTCAAGGATTGCTTCAGGTACGGATCTAAGGAAAAACGTTCTCATAATAATGATATAGAAAGCATTAACAGCCATTGGAAGAATTAGGGCCCACATCGAATTCTTCAAGTCCAGAAATTGTGTCATCACGATGTAGAATGGAACCATTCCTCCGCTAAATAGCATCGTGAAAAAAGCGATAAAGGTGAATTGCTTTCTGAATATAAACTGTTTTCTCGATATAGCATAGGCGTACAATGCAATAACCGTCACGCTGATGAAAGTACCTAATACTGTAACCAAAATGGTTACACCATATGCTCTCACGACCTGTGCTTTCATTTCCCATAAATACTTATATGCTTCAAAACTCCACTGTTCCGGAATAAGCTGATAACCATTTTCCGCTAATGATTGTTCATTACTAAGCGAAATGATGATCACATATAAAAATGGAAAGATACATAGAAAGGCGAAGGTACCAAGCAATAGATGCATAAAGATGCTCGTCTTTCCTGAAAATCCATAAGGGTTATACGTTTTTTTCTTCGTTTGTTTCTTATCCGCTTCCTTCTGGTAACTCGTCGTGACATTAGTAGATGTCTCCATCTAGTACTCTCCTTTCTCTCTAAGGTATTTTCTTAGAACAAGGCATTATCTTCATCAATCTTTCTCACAATATAGTTAGTTATTAGAATTAATATAAACCCAACGGTCGCTTGGTATAAACCAGCCGCTGTACTCATTCCTATATCCCCCATTGTCATCAATCCCCGGTAAACATATGTATCGATAACATTCGTTACAGAGTAAAGAGGTCCCGAGTCACGAGGGATTTGATAGAACAATCCGAAATCGGCGCTGAAGATGCTGCCAATATTCAGTATCGTTAATATCACAATGAGTGGCATGATCATAGGAATGGTAACGTGACGAATCTGCTGCCACTTATTTGCTCCATCAATCATCGCCGCTTCATAATGCGTCCTATCAATACCGACAATGGCAGCAAGATACACAATACTGCTAAATCCTACACCTTTCCACTGGCTAATTACTGTGATGAAATAAGGCCAATATTGCGGTTCGTTATACCAAGAAACGGGCTCTATATTAAAGAAGCCCAGCACACTATTAAATAATCCCTTGTCTACACTAAGAAAGGCGAATACAAAGTAACTGACTACCACCCACGATAAGAAATGAGGAAACAACATTCCAGTCTGATAGATTTTGGCTAATTTCTGCTTCGTTATTTCACTTAAAATAATGGCTACGGCTACGGATAATATCAATCCGACTATGATAAATAGGATGTTATAGAGTAGGGTATTTCTCGTTATGACAAATGCATCATTTGTACTGAACAAGAACTTGAAATTTTCAAATCCCACCCATTCACTGTGAAATACGCTGGCAAAAAAGCCATCAGGATGAAACCGAAAGTTCTTAAATGCAATGATCTGCCCAAACATGGGAATATATTTCATGACGATGAGCCATATAAACCCTGGTAAAATCATTAACAGCCATATTCGGTTATCGTACACATTTTTAACAAATCGATTGACTCTGCTCATGCTTCTCCTCCCTTCTGATCTCTATAATTCAATTATATGAAAACCCTTACATGATAAATAGTTGAGATATCTTAGATTTACTGGTCAAAATAAATACAATCATTGAAATTACCATTATTTTCAGGAAACTATCAAAAAAAGCCTCTTAATCAAAGAGACTTTTTTCATGCTTGTGAGTGTTGTTTTCTCCACTCGGAAGGGGTTGCATGTTCGTATTTTTTAAACTGCTTATAGAAATAAGTAGCATCCGTATACCCTACTTTTTTGCCGATATGTCCCGCTTTCTCATGTGAATTCATTAAGAGTTTCTTAGCCCGGTCAATTCTAAGGTGGTTAAGGTATTTGGTGAAAGAGTCTTTGACTTCCTTTTGAAATAATTGTCCTAAATAGATGGGATTGATGTGAAAACGATGGCCGAGTGTTTTCAAGGACATGTCTTCTGAGTAGTTCTGATGGATATAGGTAAGAACCGTTTGAATAATTGGACTCTTCCCCTCTTCTCCACTTTCATCATGTTCTATGTACCTTATGCATTGATCCATGATGGAAAGGGCGTCTTCCTTACCATGCAGGTACAGGATTTGATGGATTAATTGAACATATTGGGTATACTCCAAGGAAATCAGAAACTTGTTTTTCATCTGAAAGAAGTATTCCAGCATGATGCTTTTTATCACGAATACGTCTCTATCCTTCTCAAGCTGAGTAAAGACCCCACTTAAATATTCCCGTACAGCATCATATTCCTGATTAGCTAAGTGCTCCAGAATATCTGGTTTCAGGTAGTTAATGGTCTGCTTATCCGATGGTGATTTCAAATGCATTTCCTCTGCTATACGATGATCTTGATCCGGCAGCAGCATCTTCAATTCACACGCCATTTCTAACTCCCGGTACACTTTCTGGGCATCATCGATTCGATCTACTCTTCTACTCAAGACAACAACGTGTTCTCTCCCGTTACATACATGCTCCACTATCGAGGAGACCACCGCTTTCTCTTCTTCAAAAGACTCCTCAGCCCAAATGAGAAGAACGTCCCCTGAAGGTGTAGTGATCGCCAATGTACTCGTTTCTTCCTCGATCGTATTCTGCAGGTGTATCGCATCTTCCAATTCTGTTTTTAACAAACCTAGACGAAGAGGTGTTTGAATATTGACCCCGGGGTACAACGAGATCCTTTCTTTAAACTCATTCTCCGTCATTTTCCTCATCAGCCATCTCCAAATGGAATGATCGCGGAGAATAAGGATAGACTCTTCTTCTAGTGATATACGATCTATTTTCTCTTTCAAATGAAGGATGGTAGATAAGAGCTCATCGTCATTAATGGGCTTTAATAGATAATTTTCAATACCAAGCTTCAGACCTTTTTTCACCAAGTCGAATTCTTGAAAACCTGAAAGAATAATGGACTTGATCGACTCTTTTTCCTTACTTAACCTCTCTATCAACTCCAGGCCGGTTAGTTCGGGCATTTTAATATCAGTGATTAATACATCAAACTCAATTTCCCTGGACAGTTCTAATGCTTCCATTCCATTCTTCGCTGTAGCCACAATGGTAAATCCGATGTCTTCCCAATCGAGTATATACTTCAATCCTTCTAGAATAAGTGGTTCATCATCAACCAGCATGACTCTAATCACTTTCTACACCTCACTTATTAGCGGTAATTTAACCGTGACGGAAGTTTTGACATTGGGTACACTTCTTATCTCCACACCATAATCGGGACCATACTTTAATTGAATACGCCTGTTAACATTTCCCAGTCCGATTGAATCGGAAGTTCCTTCTTCCTGTTTCAATCTTGATTTGATATCTTCCAACTTTTTATGTTCAATGCCCATTCCATTGTCTTCAATCTCTATGATAAGGATATCGTTCTCCTCATAAATGGTGACCGTTAATTGGTTAGTTTCGCTATCTCTCCTGAAGCCATGCAATAAGAAGTTTTCAATCAAGGGCTGCAATATAAATGAAGGCGTATAGTAGTCCCTGATTTTTTCTTCTACATTAAAGTTGTCGATTAACTGATTTTGAAATCGGATTTTAAATAATTCAATATATTGTTGTGCATGGTTGATTTCGTTCTCAACCGTAACCAAGTCTTCTGTTTTCAAGGAATATCGAAATAACTGAGCTAATTGGACAATCATTTTGGCAGATGTCCGTCCACCCTCGGCTAATGATTTCATTCGTATGGCTTCCAGTGTGTTGTATAAGAAATGAGGATTAATCTGTGCTTGAAGATTCGCCAATTCAGCTTCTCTTTGTTTCAGCCTGGATAGGTAGACTCTATCTATGTAATCATTTAAATCATCCAATGTTTCATTAATAGTATGGGATATATCTGTAAGATCATCATCTACATTGGCTGTTATAATACGTGCCGATAAGTTTCCTTCTTGTACTTCCCTCATCTTATTAAGAATCTCATCCACCCGTTTAGAGTATCCTCGTAATGCGATGTAAGGAAGGGCAATAGACAAAACCGTCAACAATACAATAATAGAAAAAATCGTTAATTTATACGTAAGGAGCTGAGCCATTTCCTTCTCTGAAATTACGGCAGTGACCATAAGCTGACTTGTGGGCTCGATGGAGGATTGAATATAATAGCGCTCATCCAAATTCACTTTCTTTTGAACAGCACTATAAGATAAGTCCCTAAGAAGTCGTTCAGGAGCATTCCCATTAGAATAATAGAGTCGTTTGTTCATATCTGTGATAAGAAAGATGCCCTTAGAAGGGGTATCTTTCAATGATAATAATCGATCTAAATTTTCATAACTGAAATAGACCATGACTTTTCCCAATCGATCCATAGAAACGGGATCGTTTATTTGTTCTTCCACGACATACATATCCTTTGGCACGTCATACTTATCCTTTGGAAGGGGTTGGTTTTCTAACATAAAGCTACTGTCTTCTTTAGATTGATTATGTTGATTCCACCTACCATGATCGAACAAATACATATACTCTGTTCCTAAATTTTCATTTCGAACACGCAATGCGATGGACTCTGAATCTCTGGAGAAATAGTTCTTTACATAAATATCAAAATTATAAGGAACAAAGGAATCACTGCTCGAGAATTTATCTAAACGATACCCAATATATTCTTGGTAGTCATGCTGTAAAGCAAAAGCCAAATCTTCAATTAACCGCTCTTCCTGGTAAAGCTGACGAATACCTTGACTAACGAATTGATGCTTAGCATGTATTTCAGATTTGATCTCATCGATCACCGCTTCTTGTCTATCAATTTCACGTTGAACGATAAAGTCAGAATAATATTCTGATAGAAAGACAAACAAGGTGGACATGGTAAGGAAAATAATGAGGGAATAAGTTAAAAACACCCTATAAAACATTCTCTTGCTGATTCGTTTGAAAAATAGGAACGCTTTCATTTATGAATCCCCTAACGTAAGGTAAAAGGGGGAACAGAAGCCTGGACGCACCTGTTCCCTGTACTTCACCTGCGATTCTATCAAAATGGTGAACTCCTTTTTGGAGGCAAGCCTGTCAGGCAGAAAGATCTGCTCATAACCCCGGTTCAGTCCAATAGGGGCGCTCAGAGTTCTGCCCCTTTATAACGATTTCAATCGTCTTGATTTCATAAGGATTGAATGTCAAACATAATGGGATATCATTGAAATCCGTGATGCTTTCATCTTCCATAAGATTGATTTCCCTCCATGCACCTAACGGCAATGAGCTGGTGATGGTGACGGATGAGCGTGCACC
Organism: Rossellomorea sp. ABR4_004; assembly: GCF_056159585.1. NCBI lineage: Bacteria > Bacillati > Bacillota > Bacilli > Caryophanales > Bacillaceae > Rossellomorea > Rossellomorea sp. ABR4_004. The sequence goes on from NZ_JBSWVM010000001.1 coordinate 1,996,490, forward strand.
TTCCATTTCATGAAGACGGACAATCAAGGATTCACGGTCTTCCGCCTTTTTCACCGTGTCGATGATGACGCCATGCCCGGAAATAGACAGTAGGGGTTCCTGGAACCCGGTTCGGGCTTCTCCCCGGACGATCCGAAGAGGTGTGTTCAGGTAAGTGGCTTCCCGTTCTATCTCATGCTTGGACGTTTGCCCAGCGAAAGGATACAGTGAATAGGTGAAATGATGATGCCCTATATCAGCCTTGGGATCTGGATATACGGGGCCTTTTAGTAAAGAAAGGCCCAGGACATTATCTTTAATCGAGTAGCCATACTTACTATCGTTCATTAAACTGATCCCATAATAAGGTTCGGTGAGTGCCGCCCATTTATGACCCACCGACTCGAATCTCGCCATATCCCAAGAAGTGTTCCAGTGGGTTGGGCGTTTGACGTTTCCGAACTGGATATCGTAAATGGCTTCGGTGGATCGGATGCTAACTGGAAACTCCACTTTGAGAAGCTGCTGTCTGGCCGTCCAATTGATATCCGTCTCGAAGTCGATGCGTTTTGTATGAGAATAACAGTGCATTCTCTGGAAAATTTCCATTTTAGGAGTTTTCCATGTAAATGCTACGGTTGTTTTTAATGGTCCATTTTCAAGTATAGTACACTCCTCGAGTAAATCAATAGGAGTCGATTTCTCCACATAATAAAGGTCAATGTCCCAGGCATCGTGGGCGAGTGGCTTGTCTTCGTAGAGCTTCAGCACATTGCCTGTTGCTCCCGCCTGAATCATCTCCCGTCCCTCTTCTTTATCGAAGAGACTTGTGATGTGACCATCTGTATTCCATCGGATGCGATAAAACGGTGTTTCCCATCTTCTTTCATTCAAGTCAATGTTACTCAACATCCTTTTTTCCTTCTCCCCCTTCTCTGCCACACTGATCGTGTGATAGGAGAACGGTTTCGTTTCAGGTATCAGGACGAGGGTATCACCATTAGACAGAGTCTGGGCATCGACCTCTACTCCATCCAGCTCATAAACACCATTGGATTCAGGCACGGTGACCAGGACCGATGATGTATATTGATGGGGATGTAGAAATGACCAATGTTTATCCCCATCGAAGATATGATTCTCTTGAGAGGTTATAATTGTTTCCTTGATTCCAGACGCTTTTTCATAATCTTGGTGTGCATCTTCGTATACTTCCGTAATTGAAGAACCCGGGATAATGTCGTGGAATTGGTTTAGTAGGATCATCTTCCACCCCTTTTCAAGGAGCTCCTGGGGATAGTGATCCCATCCATTCACAGCACCGTTCCAGGAAGAGAGGAGTTCCGCTTCACGGTACCCGTATTCAAGTTTCCGATTCATCTCTTTCATCTTCGCATGGCTTGTGTAGGTACCTCTGTGATATTCCAAATATAATTCCCCGTCCCACGTATGGGTGTACTGATCGGATTTCCCAACTGTATCATGAAGCTTCTCGAAATAGTTCCGGGCATTGACGGACTTAACGGACGGCATGCTTGGAACGGTGTCGAGATGGCGCTTCATTTCGATCATTTCACGATTGACACCGCCGCCTCCGTCTCCGTATCCATATGCTAGAAGCAGTTCTTTATTCAGGTCTTTATCACGGTACTTTTCCCAAATGCCTTTAACGGTTTCAGCCGTGATCAGCCCGTTATACGTATAGAACCATGAGTCGGCAGGTCTTCCCGGTTCAGGCGTCGTAATGAAATGGGTCAGGATTTCGGAACCGTCAATTCCTCTCCACTGGAACGTATCATGGGGCATCCGGTTGTATTGATTCCAACTGATCTTCGTCGTCATGAATGTATCAATGCCAGATTTCCTTAATATTTGCGGGAGGGACCAACTGTAGCCGAATACATCAGGAAGCCATAAGGTCCGGGTCTTCTTATTGAACTCTTTCTCAAAAAACCTTTTACCGTATAGAAGCTGACGTACGAAGGATTCTCCGGATGGAATATTACAGTCGGCTTCCACCCACATGGAGCCCTCCACTTCCCACTGACCATCCGCAACCTTCGCTTTGATCGCTGCGAACAATTCCGGATCTTCCTCCTTCACCCATTCGTAAAGTTGAGGCTGGCTTTGCAGGAAAGTGTAGTCAGGGTAAAGTTCCATCAATCGAAGGACTGTGTAGAACGTTCTCCTTGCCTTTTCCTTCGTATGTTTTGTACGCCACAGCCAGGCAAGATCGATATGGGAATGACCGGTGGCATGTATGGTTACATCCGAATACTTAGGAAGGTTCTTCATTTCATGTAATAGAACAGAACGGGCAGCATAAAGGCTATGATAAATGGACTCGCTTCCACTTTCCGACCAGTCGATCTCATGGAATGCCCGGTTGAGGATGGCCAAAACGATGGAACGATTAGGGTCGTGCTCATCTTGTTGTTTAATAGAATCCAGTATCGCTTTGGATTTGAAATACAGGTCATCCACCTTCTCATCCAAGTATCCCCACCAGGCTTCCTTTAACCGGTAATACTGGTTAGCAGGCTGACCGCCCCCCTCTAGGCCGGACCAAAGCTGAATGGAAATATCAAGGGAGTCCTCTGAAGGCAGGATAACTTCTTTATGATTGGAATCGACCCCTTGGAACGGCTTTTCATTCACATAGAGGAGGGACTCGAATCCTGAGTTGTTCCCCCCTCCTGTCCTTCCGAGATCGAGGTAGAGAACAGGCTTCTTCCCTTCCCATTCTTCCGGGATAGAAAGAATCGTATTCAACCAAAGATATTTGTCCCTTCCTGACCAGGTATCGTTTACGTTCATCTTTTGATCTGAATATCCTTCAGGGAAAATGTTCTCTTTCCCTTTTTGGGGCTCATGAAGTTTGAAAGAGTCAATGCCCCTTATATCCCGGTAACGCAGGCGATCCAACTCGTTCACTCGGTTTTCTAGCTTTTGGATAGGATAAAACATATGGAGCCTCCATTCAAAAATATTTTATTGATTCAGAAGCCCAAATGGACTTTCCGGTACGAAGATTCCGACTTCACTTAGAATGAATTCACTAAACATGGAATTGGCCCACGCAAACCAAGAGCGAGTGAACTCTTCCGGACAATCGGCATCGAATCCTTCGTGCATGTAAAGGGTAGATGCGTGAGTATTCTTGAACATCTCGAGGATCCTTCCTTTTTCCTCTTTAGAAGTCGCCGTCATTCCCTGAATGGCCAGGCTGATATGCCAGATATAATGATCAGGTGTGTGGGGGCTTCCGATTCCTTCCGCCTTTTTCCCTTCATAGAAGTAAGGGTTGTGTCGGCTTAGAATGAACTTCCGGGTATTTACATACGTTTCATCATAAGGATCTGTATATCCTAGGTACGGGATGGCCAAAAGGCTTGGTACGTTGGCGTCATCCATCAGATTGTACTGTCCGTCCCCATCGGTTTCGTAAGCATAGATTTCCCCGAAGACCGGATGGTTCACTTTAGCGAAAGTCTCGATACCCTTCTTGATTTCAACAGAAAGCTGCTCCATTTGACCGGCGAGCTTGTCCTCCTTCATTTCCTCCAGCATTTCCTTCGCATACCCCAGTACCACAACAGCGAACATATTGGCAGGCACTAGATAACCATACAAGCAAGCATCATCACTAGGACGGAATCCCGACCAAGTCATACCTGTCTTCACGGAATATCCACCTTTCCCCTCCCTCAGAAGAGTATCCGATACGCGGCAGTTCTCCCGTTCAAAGAGATACGGAGATTCCTCCTCGTGATCCTGCTCCACTTTCCATACATCATGGATGACCGTCAGCACTTCTCTTAGTCGGTCATTCAATACGCTCCCATCACCTGTCGCCTTCCAATAAAGGTACGTCAATTGAATCGGATAGCACAGGGAGTCCACTTCGTATTTACGCTCCCAGATCCAAGGGGTCATCTCCGTACGGTCAACCTGATGCCCTTGATTGTCAGCCGTTTGATTGAAGGCATTCGCATAAGGGTCTAGAAGAATGTACTTCCATTGGCGTTCGATGACCCCTTTCAGCATAGCGGCAATCTCCGCATCTTCTTTCGCAAGAACCAAATAGGGGCGTACCTGGGCCGATGAATCCCGGAGCCACATGGCTGGGATGTCACCCGTTATCACAAAGGTTCCATCCTCATCCTTTTTCAATGTTGTTTGGTACGTATTCAAGAAGCAATTTTCGAATAACTCATAGACTTCCGGATCATGGCTATAGGCCGACTTCACTTTATTCATAATCGTTTGAAAAGACGCTGGTACTACTTTTTCACTCATGGTCAATCACTCCTCGTCAATTTGAATTAAAACAGTGATAATTTCTTTAGGGCGGATGGTCCTCTCCACGTTTCCGTGTCCTAGACATTCTTTCTTTTCTTCTAGAATCGTAGAAAGATAGACTTCATCTCCCTCTACACTCAGTTCCTGGGGTTCATCCGTCGGGTTAAACCATCTTACGATGATTCCCATTCCTTCCTCCGCCGGCTTGCACGCAGTCAAGACTAAAGCAACACCCGACCATTTAAATAGATTGCTAGTCTTTTCATTTCTTCCTTCTCCTTGTTCTACTTGAACAACAGTCGGAGTCAACGGATAGTGATACGCTTCATTGAAAGCACGTGACTCTATGACATTTCCACGATGGGGGATCACCATAAATTCTGCTTTATGTAGGCCAAGGCACTGAGCTTCCGGTGTTTCAAACACCCCCCAATCCCCGAGCTCCCCAACGGATCGGAGCAATGTGACCGCAATGGATTTTCCGTCGACGATTTCATATTCATGAAGACCCTTCCCAGCAATCGTCAGTCCCTTCTCATGGTCATTCAAGCTGACAAACCTTTGCATATGGTGATCAAACGTCGGATTGATCCACTGGCTTTCCGGTTGATTTGGACGCTTTACCACTTCAAACACACTATCGGCAAAGTGATACTGATTCCCTTTTCCAACAGGAAACAACGCACGCAAGCGATGGTCTTTTGCTTGATTGTCTATTGTCACTTCGACCTTCAGCCCTTTAGAACCCTTTTCGAGGATGAGCAGGGTTTTAAAGGTCAGCAACACTTCTTCCTCATGCCGTCCCGCTTGACGATCAGGGTGCCAGACCAGGTCTCTCCGCTCAATGTCTAATTGTTCATCGGCTTGCTTCGGGACAGAAATCCTGGACTCAATCTCAATGGATGCACGATACGGGCTATTTTCTACAAGGTTCACGGTAGAGGTTTGCTGTTTTGTCGTGAAGGCGATACCATCACTGCTTGCTTTGAACATATACTCGTTTCCGATATCCCCCACGTCCTCATACATACCAAGGTTTTCATAATGGAAGCCCGTTTGTTTGTCTAAGAGTGAATAGGTGACGTTCTCATGAACGGTTACGCAGATATGCTCATTTTCAAGCTTTTGTTCTGATTGGTGCCACATAAGGTTCTCCTCAGGAGGCGTATCTTCTCCAGGTACCAAATAACACGTTTCATAACCAATATGAATAGGGGATTCTATTGCAAATGTTATGTCTATTTCCTTCGCATAATAAGGTTTTCTGAATCCATCTCCCGGGAGATCGTAACCGAATGAAATGCCCTTTTCTTTCACATGAACAGGGATCATTGAACCATCCCCTCTCTCAATGACAAACGAAGGGAGTGGAATGCTTTCTAACTTGTTCGGAATCTGACGAAAATCCAATTCATCGAAATAGATTTTCTGAACCATCACTTTTTCCCGAATGACCCGTGTAGAAGGCTTTCCATCCGTGAAAAACAGGATAAGCGGAATCGCGTCGGGATTATGATGTGTCGTGGAGATACCGGATGCAATTTCGCGCGCTTGCTCCGTAACATATCTCATAGCCCCCTTCTCAACCTTCTCGAAACGGGTCTCCATTTCCCGATGGACGCCATCTACACTGCATCCACAAATACTGTCATGAGGATGATTCTCCATCAGCATCTTCCAATAAAACTCCCCAAAATCACGGTGAAGTTTTTTGTCTTCTACCAGGAGACCCATTGGCTCGAATACTCTCTCCAACAGAGTCTGACAGCGGTCGTTCGCCTGCTTTAAATAGATTCTCGCAGAAGCCGTGTTCACAAGGGTCGACCATCCATCGGTTTTTTGGTTCCTGAGTTCTCCACGAATGGTTTGAAGCTCATCCGGCAGTTCTTTTTTCACCTCATCTATATATTCCTTGAAACTCGAGTGCTTGAATGTGACGTTCGGAATGAGCTCATTGGCCGTCCCAATGGCTTTCACAATATCCCTTTGCAAAGGTTGATGGTCACAACCATTCATAAATAGTAATTGGGAAGTTGAAGCAAACTTCTCAGCATCTGCAAGTTTCTTTTCCCAAAAGGCTTCAGCCTCCGCTTTACCGGCTGGAATTTCATTTCCATTGGAATACCAATTGGCAAATAAGATCCCTAATACATTCGAGCCGTCAGGAGCCTCCCACTTCATTTCTGAATAAGGCGAAGAGAACTCATCACCATGATGTACCTGATTATTAAACCCTGTCGGTGTCACCCCTCTTCCGAAGGCTGCAACATCTATATGGGCTTGTTGTAATAATTGTGGTGCCTGTCCGTAAATGCCGAACGTATCAGGAAAATACCCCAGCGTACCTTCTTGCCCAAGTTTCTTCGTATCTTTCATCCCGTAAAGCAAATTCCTTACATTCGCTTCAGAACTTGTAAGAAATGCATCCTGTAAGATATACCACGGACCAATGATCAAACGTCCTTCACGAATATATCGTTTCACTTCTTCTCCTTTATCAGGACGGACTTGCAGGTAGTCATCAACCATAATCGTTTGTCCATCCAGGTGAAAACTGTGGAAACCCGGATCTTGTGCCAATTGCTCTAATAGATCATCAAATAGCTTGACTAAGTAATAACGGTGTTCTTCAAGTGACATGTACCATTCCCGATCCCAATGGGAATGAGAAATAATATGAGCGGTTTTGTTTTCCATCATGACTTTCCTCCAATCATTTCGACTTGCAATTGTTTATAGCGATTCATCGATACTTTCATCACCCAATAAGCTGGCATGACACCCAGGGCAAAGGGAATTAGCCCAGGCACTTGATAGATCAGGTAACCTACCATCGTTAAACCGATGGAGAGGATAAGATTCTGTTTAAAGCTGATGATCGTCATAATAAACGGCTGGTACAGGTAATGCTTAAACGACTGATCAAAATGTACGTAATAGGGGAATAAATATAGAAATGAAAATACATACAGGATTAGTATGAATAAAATGAGCACCGTGCTGAATAAAGCAATGATACCCTTTAGTTGGGTCACAAGATAAAGATCGATCCATAAGAATAGACCAACACTTGAATAGATCCAGCCCAGACTGTTAACCTTCCAAAAATTCTTTTTGTAATAGTGATGGTATTCCCTGAAGAAAGGTTCATCCCGGCCACCTTGTAACCACTTTCTCGTAATGGCAAATAAAGAAACGGTTGCGGGGAAGATTCCCAATACAACACCACCCATTACAATGTGTAAGAACCAAGAAAGATTGAGTTGAATCGTCTTCCAAATCCATAGGCTCGCATCTGTAAACAAATCACCCAGTCGACTAAACACGAAGATCATCCTTTCTGTATTCTTCCAACCACACATAAGCAGCCCCCACTAATTGAGCTTCATCCAGATAGTGACACAACGAGATGGATGGCCGTACTTTAGCAATAGGCTTTGCATCCAATATCTTGTCCATTCTGGATTCCAGCTCCTCTAAAAAATCAGGCTGTCTGGTGATGCCTCCCCCTACCAAAATCTTCTCGGGATCCACTATGTACTGGATGTTGAAGATTCCGATCGCCAGAGTATAAAAAAAGGAATCTAATGATTTCTGAGCTCCTTCATGGTTCTTCCCGGCTTGTTCAAATACCAGCGGCCCTGTCCATCCATCGTCATAAGGGGCTTGATGCTTCAGTCTTCTTGAAATGGCAGCGGACGAACCCAGCTCACTCCATGTCTCATAAACATTTTCATGAATGTCACTTGCTAAAATCGAGTATCCAAATTCGCCTCCATGAAGATTGGCTCCCTTGAAGAGTTTCTTGTTCATGATAAGAGCCCCACCTATTCCCGTACCACATACGATACAGGCGAACGTTTCACATTCTCTTGCCGCCCCTTTCCAAAGCTCTGAAAGGGCCGCACAATTGGCGTCATTCTCCATGGAAACCGGCAAACCATATCTCTTACTGAGCAACTGTTTGACATTATGCTCATGTATAAATGGCACAGCACTGTATCCTAAGACATGTCCAGTGTCCGTCACACTTCCCGGGCTGCTAATGCTTATGCCAATCAAAGAATAATTCCTCTTCATACGCTTATAATACTGATCGATCACATCACTAAATTTTTCTATTGATTGAGGGGTTGATACTTCTTCTTTCTCAACCAGCTGACCTGTAATAGAAATCAGCGCAAGCTTTATATAGGTGCCGCCTATATCAATGGTTAATAAATACTCCATATCATCTCACCCTAAATCCGGAAGCTGATTTGATTCGGCAAGTGCCTTAAACCAGTCTGCACTTTTTTTCTTATGCCTTCTCCCGGTCTCCAAATCCAGTTCAACGAGGCCATACCTATTTTTGTACTCATTGAGCCATGACCAGTTATCAATGAAGGTCCATACATGATACCCATAACAATTTGACCCTTCTTCGATTCCTTTGTGAAGCCACTTTAGATGATTGCTCATGAACTCAATCCGGTAAGAATCCTGAATCATCCCTGATGAATCTCTAAACCTTGCTTCACCTTCCACTCCCATTCCATTCTCAGCTATGTACCAGGGGATGTTGCCATACCGGTCTCTTATCGTCAGGGCAATATCATACATGCCTTTTTCGTATATTTCCCAGCCGCGATGTGGATTCATTTTAGCTCCGTCCCATTGATAAGGTTCGAAATAGTGATCAAGTGTATTTGTAGAAGCTGGTGACCCTTCCTTTACCCTTCGTGGTTGATAATAATTAACACCAAGAAAGTCCACGGGGGATTCTTTTAATAGTCGGGAGTCTCCAGGAAAAGAACGGACGTGAATCTGTTCTTGTTCTATAAAGGACAACAACTCTTCCGGGAACTCCCCCTTCACAACCGGATCTAAAAAGCTCCGATTATACAACACATCGGCCCACTTCGCTGCTTCCACATCCTTAGGGTTATCTGAGCGGGGATAGCTTGGCGTTAAGTTCAAAATAATCCCTATTTTCCCCCGATGGTTCCTATCCTTAAATGCCCTCACTGCCTTCACATGAGCCATCAACGTATGAAAGCCTGCCTGAAAGGCTCGATTGAGATCGAACACGCCCGGCAGATGCTTGTCATTTAAATAACCCATCTCTATGGGTACAATGGGTTCATTGAACGTGACCCAATCCGCTACAAGGTCCCCGAATCGTTCAAATGCCACCTTAGTGTAAAACTCAAATTCATCCACCACTTCCCGATTGTCCCAACCGCCTTTCTCGTACAACCGGAGGGGCATGTCGAAATGAAACAAATTGACAATGGGCTTAATGCCACTTTCGTTAAGCCGCTTAAATACATCCCTGTAAAAGGCAACGGCCTTTTCATTCACTTGAACGCCATCTGGCAATAACCGGGACCAGGCTATTGAAGTTCGAAAGGAATTAAAGCCCATTTGCTTCATCGTGACGATGTCTTCTTTATAGTGAGCATAAAAGCCTGAAGTCTCTTCCGGTCCTATCTTCTGAAAGAATCGTTCAGGTTCCTTCTGAAACCAATAATCCCAAACATTTTGAGCCTTTCCTGCACTACTTCCAGCTCCCTCCATCTGGGGTCCTGAAGAAGCCGCTCCCCATAAAAAACCATCAGGAAATTCCATCATTAACACCCTCTCTAGAAATCGCTTACATTACTTCTTAAAGCCATCATATATAGAATAAAAAGGAGTTGGAATATGTTCACTCCAACTCCTTTAATAAACGCATGAAAACTTTAAAAATGACACTTTTTTGTGGACGGGTGGTTCCCAACTAAACACTATAAAAGGAAAGTAAAAAAGCGCAAAGCTCCTAAGCTCTGCGCCTTTCTACTAATCAATCAAACATGAGAAACAATCAACTCAACCTGTCCCTCAATCTCAAATGTCTCAACATCCGCCGGTAGTATGAAATGATCTCCTTTTGTAAGAGAATACTCTTCTCCCTGGACCTTCAGTACCCCATTTCCATCTAATACACTTGCCAGCTGGAATGGCTGGTCTTGCACAAATGCTGCATGTCCATCGACTTTCCATTTGTATACCGTGAAATACTCTGCTTCCACAAACTTCGTTGACTCTACCCCTTCACGTTTTTCCACAACAGGTTCAACTGCCTCAGCTTTGTGTGGAATGGTCGTCACTTCAATCGACTTGTCGATATGAAGTTCACGGGTATTCCCTTCTCCATCCTTACGGTCATAATCATACACACGATACGTCGTATCCGAACTTTGCTGTGTTTCTAACACCAATGTTCCTTTACAAAGGGCATGGATGGTGCCGCTTGGGACATAGAAGAAGTCACCAGGCTTAACAGGGATGCGTCGCAGCAGGTCATTCCACTCGCCTTTTTCAATCATCGATACAAACTCTTCCTTCGTTTGAGCTGTATGTCCAAAAATCATTTCGGCATCTTCATCACAATCGATGATGTACCAGCACTCGGTTTTACCCAGTTCACCGTTTTCATGTTCTTTCGCATAGGGATCATCCGGGTGCACCTGCACAGAAAGATCTGCGTTTGCGTCCAAAATTTTCGTCAGTAATGGAAACACCGGTGAAGAATGGTTCCCAAATAACTCACGATGCTCGTTCCAAAGCTCGCCAATCGTCTTTCCGGCAAACTCACCGTTGACTACTGTGCTCTGTCCATTCGGGTGGCCGGATATGGCCCAGCATTCTCCAGTGATATCAAAGGGAATGTCGTAATTGAATTGGTCTTTCAGCGTCGTACCTCCCCAAATTCTTTCTTGGAATACGGGTTGTAGAAATAGTGGTTGGTTCATGGTTGCCTCCTAATGTTCACTTATAGTATGTACTTGTACGATTTCACTAATCTTATCAACGATCCAGTGATTCTTTTGAGCTCCGATCTCTTATCTCATTGATAACCATTTCATCAATCTTAAGGCTCATTAACTCTTCCCAATTGATTGTCTTACATAATGTAGGTTCTATCAAGTACGAAATAGTGTTCAATCTTCTTTCATTGACTGACAATCGATCATCCGCAGTAGCATATTCCGAATGATCGCTTCACTCCACCTTCTTGTCATTATCTTCCCCAATCACTTTACATCTTATTGACTACCAGTTCCCAGTAGCCTTCTATAAAAAAAGCCAAAACCGACAGCCGATTTTGGCAAAATTCTATTCAATATTAGCAAAATATTTAATATCCATGAACCTCCAGTTCAAAAATCCTTGCAGCCTGATCCCCTGTTTGAGTAGGTTCGTTTATCGATAAACGAACGAAGCGAGCTTCTGTCACGGGTATCGTATGCTCGGTCACAGAGGCCTGATTATCATCCACGCTTGCGTTCTCTTCCCACGTTTCTCCATCCATACTTGTCTCTATAACAAAGGATTTCGTGTTAAACGCCGGAGCTTCTCCTCCTGCTTCAGCATGTTTCACGATGAATTTGGATAAATGATACGTATCCTCTAAATCCACCACCATCCACTGATCCGTACCAAGCGCACACCATTTACTGTTATTCTCCACTACCCCATCAACAGCCTTATCCGCTCCTTCACTCGGAGCACAGGCACCACTTGATTCAGTTGCTTTATTCAAGGCAACATTTTCAATCGCAACTGCGTCTTCAGAGACGAAAATATAAGCTTGTTTCGTCATGACATCTTCGCCTGAGGTATTCCGAGCCGTCAACGTAACTGAAAATAACCCCTCCTCGAGATATTGAACAACAGGGTTCTCCTCTGAACTAACCGCCGGCTGGCCACCTTCGAATTGCCATTCCCACTCTTCCGTGACTTCTGAAGCTTCACTAAAGAATTGTACTTTATCACCTGGGCGTATAACCGTTTGATCGACCCGAAAGTCTGCTTCCGGCTTTGGATAGGCTGGCCAATCCAACGTGACGACACTGCCTTTTCCTTTTACAAGCTCCTCACTAACTGATACCACCTCAAAAGAAGTAGCCACTTCTTTTCCATCTCTTTTTATATCATTTAAAGCAAGGACATGGTTTGGAGTTGACCCTACCCATTCTTTTGAACTATCTGAATGAATTCTGTACACCTCATAATGTTTAACTTTATCTACTTTATTCCATGACAGCCTGACATCTGCATATAAACCATCTATAAAATCGAGTTGAGAAACCTTAAGCCCTGTTGGCTTGTGAGGCTTATCTTTTTCATCCTTGTCATTGTAAATCTTCATTTCTCCAATATGGATTTCATAATCCGCAGGTTCTTTTACATTATCGAAATGAAGAGAAACGGAGGAAAGTTGACGTCCCTTATATTTCTTTAGCTTAAACGTTTGTGTGACCCAATCCCCGTGACTCTTCTTTTTCACTCTCATCAAGGAAGTCTTATCATGATCAAAGTCTAGTTGTATGTCCATCTCTGGTTTCTTTTCATCCGTTTTATACGTAATTGAAAACTCTGTGTCTTTGGTAATCTCCACATCTGTTTGATAGAGAGACAGAGTCGTCTTGCTATTCTCATCACGCGTGCCTTGAACTTTCAATGAGCTTCCACCATAGTATGACGTACTCCAATCAAAGGTTGGATTCAATAATTCGCCTTCACCTTCCACTTTCCAACGCCAAGTCGGTAAAATGTCTTGGAGACTTCGGTTATTCCACTCCCGTTCAGATAACTTTTCTCCGTCAACGGCAAAGAATTCTCCACTTCCCGTATTAAAGTTCGTCGTGAATGGAAGGGACTGAATCGTTGTCTTTTCAGAAAAATGACTTGAAATTCCAGGCCAATTCACTTCAGGATCCCCTGTCCAAAACGCTTCTTCTTTTTGATAAAACTCGTTCATCTCACTTGACGATTTAAATGCCCAATCAGGTCGATAAATACCAAGAGATGTCCAAGGAGAACCGTCCTCCCTGAATAGGTTGTCCCAATTGACAGAGGTCTCTGTCCCATTTGCTTCCACATCTATTCCTGAATACAAATCGTATGGTGATCGTCCAATTTCCAATGCCTTCTCATACGAGCGTTCTTGACTTTCACCCCTCCACCAGAAATTCAGGAACATACTGTCGGATACACGCTGGCCCTCATCTTGCAGAAAATACGTATTCTTATCCGTTAAATAGTTCTGCCAATCTATTTCGCCTGATTTCACCATGGAATCATACCACATAATCTCAAAGTCCTTTGACTTATGATCCTGAAGGTAGATAAGAAACTCTTGCATCTTCTCAGCTTGTTCCTCGTCACCACCCTCGGTCTCCTGATTAATAAACCAGCCGTCAAACCCATAATATTCTGCTACTTCAAGCAACTTGTCAGCAGCCGGGAACGACCCATCTTCCCGCTGTGTCAACATTTGATCGACCCACTCTTCTTTTCCGCCATACACTTTTGGCGGGAAAAAGACGTTTCCTAAAATCGGTACCCCGTTACGGTGAGAAGCATCGATTACATCCGCACTCGGGGGCACGATGATTCCTTCTCCAGAAGAACCTGCCCAGTACACCATCACGTCTACATATTGCCAAAAGGCAAATGTGTTCGCATAAAACGCCTCTCCTCCTTGAGAAGGTACTCCACTCGTATGAGGGTTCAAAGCAGATAAAGCTACAACACGTGCAGAGTCGGTACCTTCACTTGACTCTACCCGATTCGCCAGAGGAACCATGGACCTGTTGTAGGCTGCGTCCGGATCCTGATCAGGAGACCATTCTAGAAGCCCTTCCGGATACCAATGAGAAGAAGTGGGGCCTTCCGCCATTACTGCCATAGGAAATAAAAACAACATAAGAAACATGAGACTACCAACAATTCTCTTATAACCATTCTTCATTCTTCCACTCGACCTCCTGTTATCAATGGATCAATCCTTTTGTTGCCTCGTTCACATTCACCACCTTCATAAATTAAAAACTACTATTCCTAAACTTGTTAGCGCTTACATTAGTTGAGAAAAGCAGTTGGATTAGATTTAATTTAGTCGAGAAGGTATGAGGAAGCAATTGATTTGGAGAATGTTGTAAAGTATGAACAGTAAATCTTTAAATATTGCAGTCTATTTATTTGTCAATCTGAGAACGAATTTATGAGAAGCTGGAGGAGAAGATTCATATGATAGGTGCTATAAGGAGTTCTCTCCCTCATAAGTGTGAAGGAGAGAACTCCTTATGAATCGGGAATTGATGATGAAACAATCACTTCAAGATTAATAGATGAAAGTAATAAGATTCATCTCTTGGATTCAACAAATTAATTGTTCAAAAAAGGAAGCACGAGAACCGTCCCGGTGCTTCCTTCGCATCTGCTTATCCCTTCCCGTATACAACACTGTCATCTGATTCGAGTGATATTCCACGCCATCCGGCTTTTAGCATTTCCTGCTGTTTCCAGACATCAGCTATCGGTACTATCTCCACTTTGTAAATCTCTCTATCACCTTTGCCATCAAGTCGTTTGACGAAGATGTAGCGCAGTTGCTGGTTGTATTTGTGTTTCAGGGCTTTGATTTGCATGCCTTGTTTGAATTTGTCTTTCATGCTTGGAATATTGAAGGGAGCGACAGTGCAGGCGACATAGGCGAAGGTCTGGTCAAGGTTCTTCAATTCATCCATGATCAGGTACGCCAATGTCTGCTGGAGGCGGTTCCCTCTGTACACCGGATGTACGACCGATATTTCCTGATAGATGACCTGTGGAAGCTCCTCAGCGGCCAACCCGATATCATGGCCAAGATGCTCATCATCTATGGGAGGGATCAACAAAGCGCGGAAAGCGATGAGTCCACTCCCTGTGAAGGCTCCAATCATCAGTCCATTCCCCTCCAAGATATAAATGAATTCCTCTTGACTCAGGGGCTGAAGAGACGATTTTTTCATTGAGCTCCTCCACCACGGTCTCCTGCAGATCGAGTATTTGCCGTAAATTCTCCCTCCCCAACACACGCACTGTATAAGGTTCGTCTGTCTTTTCCAAAACGCCTTCGAATAGTTGCTCCATCCTTTCCCTCTCCTTACTCTATGTCACTTGTATAACGGGTCAATTCTTTCAATATCCCTTTATCCACTTTCACCCCAAGTCCCGATTTTCCCTTCAGGCGGATGAATGGAATATCATATTGAAGATCCCCGATATCCTTGGAAAACTTAATCGGACCAGTCAATTCTACACTCGTGATCGCTTTTTTGGAAAACGC
This sequence comes from Rossellomorea sp. ABR4_004, assembly GCF_056159585.1. Taxonomy (NCBI): domain Bacteria; kingdom Bacillati; phylum Bacillota; class Bacilli; order Caryophanales; family Bacillaceae; genus Rossellomorea; species Rossellomorea sp. ABR4_004. Next base: position 2,011,911 of record NZ_JBSWVM010000001.1, read on the forward strand.
GACGTGGAATCCAGCCGCAGACGCGATAGATGATTCCACCATCGACCCTACCTGGCATTCCATCCCCGCCATCTCGGCCATATGAGTGAGTTTGACTGCAGGATAGATTCCACCGCATTTCATCAATTTAATATTCACTTTATCCGCTGCCTGCTTTTGGATGATATCACGCATCTCACGTGTTCCCTTTAAACCTTCGTCAATCATCAGAGGGAGAGTGGTCATCGACTTGATCCTGACCATGCCTTCGATATCATCAGCTGCTACAGGCTGCTCGAGCCAATCGATACCCAGTTCTTCAAGAAAGCGAATGGCCTTCAAAGTACGACTGCTGTTCATCCATCCCTGGTTCACGTCTACCCGGATCGGCACATCATGGCCCACTCGTTCCCGGACCGCCCTGATCCGCTCAATATCCTGGTCGATAGCTGTCCCGACCTTCATCTTAAGTGATGCGAAACCCGCTTCAATCATCCTGGCCGCTTCCTCTGCCATTTGCGCCGGCTCTGTTATACTTAACACGTGGGTCAAGGGAAACGCTTCATGGTAGCGTCCGCCCAACAGCTGATAAACCGGCTGGTCCAATGCTTTTCCCATTATGTCGTAACAGGCGATATCGATGGCCGACTTAGCAGCAGGAGCGTTGTAGATCGCTTGATCCATCAGTTCATGGATCTTCTCGATCTGAAAAGGGTCGCGGCCGATCAATGCCGGGGCAAGCGTATATTTGAGCACCTGGAAGGTACTTTCCCATGTCTCCCCGGTCACATGCTCATCAGCAACGGATTCGCCATACCCGATGATCCCCTCATCCGTCTCCAACTCGGCGATAATGGAAGGCATGTCATCGTACGTATGATAACTGACAATGAAAGGCTGTTTAAGCGGAAGTCTTATGGCATACAAATTGATTTTCTTTATGATCATATCAAACTCACTCCTATTCTTCTAACATCTTTTCGCTGGGATTGGTATAATGTCGTTATATAGTCGTTATTAAGGAAAGGAGAACCTATGAAAACGAAAATCGCCCTGGTCGGTTCAAAGGATTTCACCCATCATGTGACAACTGCCATTGCGCCTGACCTTCCCGACATTGACATGATTCCCTACGTCTACACAGAACCCACGGAAGCAAGCAAGCTGCTGACATCGATCACTCCATGCGATGCGCTATTATTTTCCGGGGCGCTGCCATACTTTTTTTCAAAAGAGGCATGGAACTCCATTACCATACCTGTTCTTTACCTTGAGCAGGATGAAACTGCATTGGTCACCTCTTTATTATATATCCTGTACCATCACGGGATACAGCCCCAGAGGGTATCGATTGATCTGATGGATACCTCCATCATCGATCACGTTGCATCGGACCTGCATCTCAAGAATCCGCCCCGCCATGTGATGGACTGCAAGGAACGTCTTCCCCACCACTTCGACATCAGAGAATTTACGGAATTTCACAGACACCTGTATGAAGCAGGTGAGACAGAGCTTGCCTTGACGAGCATCCATGCGGTGTATGATCAGCTGATTCAATTGAATATTCCCTGTATGAGAATGATTGATCCAACAAAGTCGCTTATACGTACAATCCATGAAGCAGTTTCACAAGCCGAGCTGTCTAAACGAAAAGCAGCCACAATCGCAGCTGCCACTATTTCCTTACATGATGAAAGAAACCATCTTCCTCTTGAATCCCTGGCCCGCCTGATGAAAGGGAATCTCCAGAGTGAGGAAGATTCCTATATAATCTACAGCAATAGGGGAAGCATCGAGGCTTTCCTGGAAATGGAAGAGTTCACCACTTTGTTCAAGCGTGGGTACAGTATTCATATTGGATTCGGTTATGGAGACACCGCACAACAGGCAAGGGCAAACGCAGAGGCAGCCCTGTCATTTGCAGAACAGAACAAGGCCGAAAGCTGCGCTTTTATCTTAAATGAAGAAAAAGAACTGTCCGGTCCTTACCCTGCACAATCGAGAAAGCAACAATTAAAGAATAATCATCCCAACTCACTGTCACTAGCGAAACAATTGAAAATGAGCCCTGCCAATTTGTCCAAGCTCATTCAATTCCAACAATCCCGTTCCTCCCGGGAGTTCACGGCTGCAGAGCTGTCGGATTACCTTCAAATCACACGGCGCTCATCGGAACGGATCTTAAAGAAGCTGGTCGACAACGGGGCAGCCAAAATCACCGGAGAAGAAATGACCTATTCCCAGGGAAGGCCCCGGGCCATCTATGAATTGACCTTCCCCATCTATTGAGCACATCAGGAGGAAATCGTCGCATCCTCCTGATCCGCTGCCTTCATTTCCGTCTCACTCAGCTTTTCAATGGTGAAGCCGGTGAATGCGTAGATAATGGAAATGACCGGCACAACGAAATTCAGTACCGCATAAGGGGCGTATTCAAATGCATGAACACCGAGAGTTCCTAATATGAACACCCCGCACGTATTCCATGGGATGAAAACCGACGTCAGCGTCCCGCCATCCTCCAGAGCCCGGGACAAATTCTTCGAATGCAGTCCTTTTTCTTTATAAGCATTGGCATACATCCGGGAAGGAACGACTACCGAAATATACTGTTCTGAACAGGAAGCATTGGTGGCAAAGCACGAAACGACAGTGGATGCTACAAGACCCTTCGCTGTTTTGGTCACCTTCAGGATCTGATTGACAATCGCCGACAGCATGCCCGTATGCTCGAGGATCCCCCCGAAGGTCATGGCAACGATCGTCATGGATACTGTGTACATCATCGAATCAAGACCGCCCCGGGAAAATAAATCATCCACCATCGTATTCCCCGTTTCAATCACATAGCCGCTTTGCAGGGCTGAAACCGCATCTGCAAACGAATCACCCTGAATAAATACCTGTGCTCCGACCCCAAGGATGATTCCCACTATCAAGGCCGGGATGGCTGGAACCTTTCGCGCTACGAGCACAATGACAAGAAGCGGCACAATTAAAAGGAAAGGTGAAACGACAAAGCTGTCCTGCAGAACGCCGATCGTTTTCTCGATTTCTGCCGTATCGACCCCGTTCTTTCCAAAATCCCTACCGAGATAGGCATATACTAGAAGGGCGATGACAAATCCGGGAATGGTCGTATACAGCATATGGCGGATATGTACAAACAGATTGGTGTTGGTTAAACCCGAAGCAAGATTCGTCGTATCCGACAACGGCGACATTTTATCACCGAAATAAGCCCCTGAGATGATGGCACCGGCTATCATCGGCGCTGGGATCCCCATACTCATCCCGATTCCCATGCCTGCCACCCCAATGGTCCCCATTGTTGACCATGAGCTCCCAATGGCAAGGGAGACAATCGCACAGATTACCGCAATGGATAGCAGAAAAAGGGACGGTGTGATCATTTTCAACCCGTAATAAATCATTGTTGCCACAACGCCCCCTCCAATCCAGGCACCGATCGTCAGTCCGACCAGCATGATGATGACAACGGCCGGAAGCGCAAGGCGGATCCCCTTATACATCGCCTCCTCAATCTCTTTCCACTTGAAACCGGCAAACCAGGCAACAAGCGCTGCCGTAGTTGTCCCAATGATAAGCGGGATGTGCGGCCCCTGCTCCAACACCACGATCGTAATGGCCATGACCGTGATCATGACGAGGAGCGGAATGATCGTCAACCCAAAAGACATTTCCTTCTTCTTCATCCTAAATCCCCCTTGTAAACCCCTTTGTTTTTTGACAATTTTAAATTGTCGCTAAATAGACGTTATATAAGTACTATAATGGGATAGCGGGTAGTCGTCAATCGGATTTTGGTAGGGTTTAGGGGAAGCAGGGGGACGGTTCTTCTGCTTCCTTTAATAGAAGCAATAGAACCGTCCCTGCGCTCCCCTGTTTAGTGTGGGTGCCCAGGTCGCTGATCCCAGACCCCAAATAAAGACGAGGGGATCACCCCCCTCGTCTCGAACACTTATTGGGACACGGTGCCTGTCCACCAGTCCCACAATCTAACGCTTAACCGTGAATTTCCTCGGCTCAGACGACAGCGTCAATCTACTCTCATCCTGCATTGTAACCTTCACGTAGTAGTCCCCATCTGGATAATCACTATCCGGAACCCACGGAAGGTTATAAATGGAATGTTCATTATAGATGTCTGCTTCTTCAAGCGTTCCCCCTGTGCATCGGTAATTTCCAAATGCCAATCGAGGCGTTTGCATCCGAAGAGCATCAGACGCAGCGGCTTGGTTCCACTTACGCTTGAAGCGTTGTTGATGCCTAAATAGTTAATAAGGGGTTCAGCGTTTAAATACGTTTCATCCCCCTGGTACGCAACTCCCACATTCCGGGTATTATCTATGGCAGAGATGGTGACCAGCTCAGGCTTAACGTTGGAAATGTACTCTGATGCCCCATCTTGAACCCGTTGGGACTTTCCGTTCACCCAAAGCAGGGGCTGCCAAGAGGACCGGTGCCTGTGTCTTCTGTTAGATCCCAGCTGATATGGTAGTTTCCACCCGGCAACTCTTCCACCTTGATGTCTTCTACTTTAGGAGCCTCGGAATCTACTTTTATCGGGATCTTGGTCACTTGCGGTTCAGCCCCCTCATAATTCAACATACTCGTATATCCGTAATAGTACTGACCATCCGGTATGGTTTTCCCTTCATCATCCGTAGAATTCCAGAAGAACTCTTCCATCTTATAAGAGCACTCCTGTACCTCATGATGTTCTTTCTGAATTTAAAAGGAATTCCACATTCTGTTAATTCACTAAAGTTACTTATCGCTTTAATGGTATTCCCTTTTTCCTCCTGAATTCTCAGGGACAGCTCCTTCAGGTTGCGCAGTGCGGTGAAGGAAGGATTGGCCCCCTCACTAAGCAAGTGGAAACAGCCTTGCACACGACTAAGTTAGTACATGATAAGTCCATTAAAGCCCGGTTATTTTACAATATTTCCAGAGTGCTGACACGAATAGGAGAACTCGTGGATTCAATCGCCTATTGCGTCGAGGCCATCAAATTGTGTTTCGAAGAAGAACTTCTATGAGGATTGGGCGAATTCCATTATCAGATAGGCTACAACTATGAGTTGATCGGTGACTATGAAAAAGCCCTTCCTTATTTCAAACATGCCTTGCATATGTTTGAAATAAGGGAAGATAAGGTGTATATAGCGTTTCTTATAACTAAGATTAATGAGATTTCGGAGCGATTGCAGATGGGATGAAATAAACAAAGGCAGAGATAAAAAGGAAGCACAGGATATCCCTGTCCTTCCTTTTTATGTTATTTAATTTGTATCAAATTCGTATCCAATTCCTTCACAACGTTTTCGGTGATTGCTCCCGGTCCACCCCATACCATGTAATGAGAATAATCCATCAAGAGGGATTTGGTCGGACTTGGTATAGAGGTATAGCTGACCAACAAAATAGGCGAGTTATTTTTTGCTGCCAGCACAGATCCTGCAAGGGCATCAGGGAAGTTCTTTCCTGTCGCAACATATCCCGTGTTTTTCCCCAGTGCCAGGTTTTCAACAATCAACTTCGCTGTTTCATAGCGATTTATTCCACCGTAGCGAACCGGACTTGGGAGTTGAGTCTCTATTGACTCACTGACCGCTCCTGCCGCACCCACAATGATGGTATTTGCCTTCCCTGCAAGTGCTTTTTTCGTCGCATCCGGTAACGAAGCTTTTTCAGTCAATAAAATCGGGATGCTATTCTTTGAAGCGTATGGTGCTACAGCCAGGGCATCAGGGAAGTTTTTACCGTTTGCGACCACAGCTTTTGTCGAGGGTATTTCTTTCGCCACATACGCAGCTGTCTCGTAACGGTTATCCCCACCGATTCGTTTCACAGAAATATCCAGGTACTCCAATTCTTCCACAACATGATTGGAAACGGCTCCCTCACCACCTAGGATGATTACGTTCTTCGCTTTGAGTCGTTGAACCTCCCTCCAGGTGGCAATCGGAAGTTTTTCCTTATCCGTCAATAGAATCGGGGCATTGTGATAATAAGCCAGTGGACCACCTGCAAGGGCATCTGGAAAGTCATTCCCTGAGACCAACACAACCGTGTCAGAGGTTTTGAAGCCCTGCTTTGAAATCTCCACTGCTGTGTCGTAGCGCTTCGCTCCCTGTATCCTGTCTGTTAACTCCTGAACTTTAAACGCATAGGGCATATTCGGGGTACCCCAATTGTTTTCCAATCTCACATAGTACGTTCCAGCAGGAAGCTCCAGCCGTTCTACATCCGGACCATACTCGGCAAAATGGACGTCTGTATCCAGGTTGACATATTCCTTCCCGTTCTCATCCACAAGAAGGGCATTCCATGATCCTTCATTATCCCTCGCTATACTGAAAGCAATTCTCTCGGTACGATCTAAGGTAAATGTAAAATAATCTTTGTCATCATATGTTTGTATGTGACCTTTGTAGGTTTTGTTCAATTGCATGGAAGATGCTGCTTCCATTTTGTCATTGAATTCTTTTTCATAATAATCGTTTTGGGTTTGCTGGACCATGAACGTATATGGGACCCCCGGGGATTTATGATAGTCTGTGCTCACCTTGATAAAATATTCCCCCGCAGGCAAGCTGATATTCACCTCTTCAGCACCCGTGACCCCTGAATGAAATCTAGTACTGAAATGTGTATAAGGGTCACCATTTTCATCGGTGATTTCCACACCCCACGTAGCGCCTTCCACTCGATTAAATTGAATAACCGTATTTCCAGTCTTATCGAGGGTAAAACGGTAAAAGTCTACATCCTCAGTCGATTCCAGTGTTCCTTCATACTCATGGTCAAGATTGATTGGTTCCGCATTCTCCAAAGTATCTCCCTGTACAGAAGCAGCTTTCACCGTTCCCCCTGTACATACAGATAATAACAACATCGTAATCATACTTAGACTGCTTAGAATTTTCCCCACATTTTGCCTCCTTAGTATTTGGGTTATTTTTACAACAAGTCTATTATACTATGTATTTGGGTTAATATTACATTTTAATTACAAACATAACTTTTGACCCATTCTTTCGGAGGACAAGGGGCCGGATCCCACGAAGAATCTATTATTCACAAGGGGCTCATGGCTTCAGAACCAAATTAAAAACGAGGGGATGAGTCCCACTCGTTTCTACTTAAAATGATAGTTTTAGAGCACAGGCTCCTTAAAGACTCTTCGATTACTGAGAAAGATAACATCTAAGTTAAAAAGTAATCCAGTTTATTTGACTACCTAAAGGAAATTCGACAAGTAAGATCAATTATTTAAAAAGAGGATTAATAAATCGAAAAGAGGATCAATAATCCGAAAAGAGGTTCAAAAATAGTCCGATCAGGGTTAATTCTTAAGCAGAGACACCCTCACCATCATTTCTGGCCGCTATATGTACCCATGTAACTCTCAAAATCCCACCTCAGCTAAAAATCCGCAAACTTTTCCTTGGTTTTCAAACAAAAAAGTCAGAATGGGATCCTTTGAGCATCGATTCAATCTCAATCCAGCCCGATTTGTTTACTGTGGGTGCCTGTCCCCGTCCCATCCCAAAAATCTAGCTCTTCCGATATTTATCCTCAATGATTTTGTAGTTTTCATGGTTAATCTTATCCCACTCAGTCTTCTTATAATTAAGCCCTTTGAGTTTTTGATTGATCCACACAAGATCATATTCCCTGAAATATACTGATTTAGCCCATGACTTCATGTTCTCATGCTCAGGATGCTTCTCATCACGATAAGCATCAAGAAATTCATAGAACCCATGTATACCACCAACATCTTCAGGTGGTGCTGTTTCCGCTCCATCAAGAAGAGTTGGAAAGCCAAAATAGTAATCGTCGACAATCCGCTCAAGCTTTACAGTAAAATGCCAACCATCACCAAAATCATAGGAATACCTGATTTCCTTATGCTTTTCCAGATACTCATCGATCTTTAAACCAGTGGGTTTGCGGACTTCTACCTTTAATCTTTCCTGATCATTTTTCTCAAATTCCAGCATTTCATGTGGTATCGACTTCAGCCGTTCTTCATACATGGCCTTGTTCTTCTTATAATGCTGATGCTCTAGGTAAGCTTCTTCATTATCCGTGACAGTCTTTTGATCCTCCGTCAGGTCGAATTCAAAAAGGTGATATCCTTCATGAGGATAACCACTCAGAAAATTAGTCACGTTCTGGATAATATCATGAAGCCTCTTATATGTCGCTCCTGCTGGCAAGATCACCCTTCTCCATATTAACGGATTGGACTCTTCTAATTCGATTTTGACAATGTAGGATTCCAATCTGAATCCCCCCTATTTAATATTTGCTGAGAAGGGACAAAGGGACAGGTCCCTGTCCCAGAACAAAAGAATACGAGTACAATGAATTCTCTCGTCATCCTCACTTTTTGTGTAATAGTGTCTGTCCCCATGTCCCAGGAAAAGGAATATCCGTGCCCCCATTCCCATAGATTTAGAGTAATCGAAAGGAGTTGGTCTCAATGCTTGAGTGGAGTGCTGTTATTGCAGCCGTCGCGTTCTCCGTTCTCGTCATCTATTTAATTATGACATTAAGAAAAGTAATGACAACCCTTGCTGAAACGGAAAAGACGCTGTCTGACGCCAGGAAAGCCGTGAACGGAGTGACAGAGGAAGCAGAAGAATTGATTCATACAGCCAACCAGATTTCGGATGATGTAAAAGGAAAAATGAAAGCCGTTGATCCTTTACTTGAGTCCGTTCATGACGTGGGTGATATGTTACAAAATGTGACCAGCTCGGTTAAAAGGACCGCTTTGCAAAAGAGGAATCCGAAAACCATTCATACGCAGGACAGTAATTCGGTCCAAATTAAATTGAAGTAAGTCATAAGAGGCCCGGGCAGCCGGCCTCTTTCTTGTGTTTTTTCCATTCCCTGTTTAACAAGTTGAGAATAGAAACGGTAGAACCTTCTCGACGCTCCCTAATTTCCGATATGAATGAGGAATATACTTTCGAAACAAGTGAACCAGGAATCGAAAATTCCAATGAAGAACCGGTGTACTCTTACACTGAAAAATGAATACGTTCATACAAATTTCTTCCGTGAGAACCGCCCCAGTTTCACCTTCCACTCAATCCCCATATCTAGCTCGCAGACACCATAAAATATGAAAATAGGTAAAAACAGGAATGATAACCGTAAAATACCCTTCAAAATCATTATTTAATAAATAAAAGGAGAAAATTAAAGAGGCTATTGAGTAACTAATTAGAAGGGTTACATACTCTTTAAAACGATGTGAATGAGGCGAAATCTTTAGAACAAGAAAGTCAATAAGGTAAGTAACGGGGATGCCGACGATAATATAAACCGGAATTTCATATAAAGCTACAACCACTACCGTTGCCAAAATTGGAGGATTATAATTATAACCTTGAAGTTTAACTGGTTCAGTGAACAAATAATCAGCTCCTACTGATAGTAAAGCAGATATGGGAGCTGAAAGAAAAATGGCCATAAATATTAATGCGAGTTTCTTCATTTTTTATGTACCTCTTTCAACCTTTGAATAGCTAGTACTGGTACTAATATAACACAATTGAATTTTTTCTCGTTTCTTTCTATGAGGCAAAATCCGGCTATTGAAACACCTGATGATCCACCACATCATTCTCCACACATACTGTATGTCCCATTTACATCTCCTCCTTCCCCCATTAAATACAAGAATCCGGTACAGAAGGACACCATAGAACATTCTTTTTTCATTCATGATTGCTTTACATGACCAAACCCCTACGCTCCCGATACTCTTCAAGCTCCGCCATCAACTTTGCCTTCTCCGCTTCAAACTCCTCATCATTTCCCTGTACTTCCTCTCTCTCGTCCGTGAACCACTCCGGCAGCTTTTCCGTTCGGATCGGCCTTCTCCCGGCACTATGCAATTTCCTCTTATGAACTTTCTCGAACATGAACTGAAACTCTTTCGCCCTCGCATCCTTCACATCCCGAACGTTCAGTTGCTCCCACTTCACCAGGATCGCGTCCACATAGCTCCAGTACTGCTTCCCTTGCTCAACCGCTCGCTTCATCGCTTCGACGACGAGGCTCTCGGAAAGATTTTCACACCAGGTTTTGATTTTCTCTTGAATATAAGAACCCAGTCTGCCGAATCCATTGTCTTTGAAAAAGGAGAGCGGACACTCACCCACGCTTTGTTGTTGTTCACGATTTTCTGAAGGATTCTTTGAAGTACTCTCTGTATACGTCCCCTCTTCCTGATGGGACTGGCCATCATTCGAAGGGGATGACGTGGTACGTTCAGGCGTAACAGGCGGGCAAATGGAAACAAGCTCAGACACGTTACACCGTTCATTCATCACCCGTTTGACATTCTCAGCAACCGGCTGCACATCACATTGCTCAAGATGATACTCGAAGACGAAATCGTCCTGAACTCCCGGACCAGAAGATGATGTTCCACCAGAAAGTCGATGGCATCCTTCACCTGCCGCTTCGTAAATCCGTATATATCGGCAAAGGCCTGATAGCTCTTCTGAAGCATATCCCCCTTGAATTTCGTCCTGGCCCCACTGATCAGTCCGCTGTCATCCCTGATCATCGTCGGTCTGTACCAATACACGATATCCGCGAGAAGCGCAATCGCTACAAAATGAGCCTTCCCACTTGTAAATGTGATGTTCTTATACCATAAATGAGGAACGATATTCCCCACGATCTCCAATTCACCGATTTGATCCACTACCTGACATCCTGATTTCATCTTCTCTTCCACCCTTCTGATCTATTCATGTTTTAAATAGGTTGGAAGAGTGAAAAAGGACACCCTATAAAAAATATTTTTTAGAAATTCTCGATTATTAGAACAGTGTATTCTTTATTCTTCAATCATTTCCGATATGAAACAACGTCTTGACGAATATAATGTAGAAACAAATTAACAAAATTCAGGGGGGACAGCCATGAACACCTATATTGAAGTGGAACCAGGAATCGAATTATTCGTGCAAGAAGCCGGCAGTGGGGAGCCCATTGTCTTTATTCCGGGGTTTACCTTTACGACTGAAGTCTTTTCCGAACAGGTCAAACATTTTTCAAAAACCCACCGTACGATTGTGGTCGATCCCAGAAGCCATGGACGGTCAACCATGACGGTCCACGGGAATGACTATGTCACGCATGGGACAGATCTACAAAAGGTATTGAAGCAATTAAAGGTAGAGAATGTAACGCTTGTCGGCTGGTCATTCGGGTGCTTAACGGTTTGGGAATATATTCGCCAATTCGGCACGGGTGGAATCAAATCACTTGTTTTCATTGATATGCCGCCAAAATCGTTATCCGTTCAACAAGATCAGGATTGGGTGGAAGGCAAACTTGATGAGATGGCTGCGGCCTACACGAACTACCTTCGCAATCCAAAAGGACAACGGGATTTCATCTCTGCTTATGCCGAGGGAGTCATGGTCCAACGGGAGTTGAAGGAAGAAGAATTGACCTGGATCGTCGATCAATCACTGAAGACACCTTACTATATTGCGGCCAATTTGTTTTCTTCGGGGCTATTTTCTGATTATCGTGAGGAGGCGGCAGAGAGCAGTGAATCTGTAGCGACTCTATTTGTTGTAGCCGAGCACTGGGCAGAAGCCGCGACCTCCACCCTAAGCAAACTAGCCCCTAAAGCATCGGTGGAGGTATTGGGAGGACACCTTATGTTTTGGGAGTATAGTGAGAAGTTTAATGGTGTGGTTGAGAGCTTTTTGGAAGGGAATGGATAATATTTTTCTGTACTGACGAAGACTAGAGCAACAGAGACTGCCTTTTTCGCTGAGAAGGCAGTCTTTTCTTTGAAGATAAATTTGATTGACGGAACGGTGTATTTCATTTATTAATTGATGGTTCAGACTTTTGAACTCACGATGCTTAATCAAAAAAAATTCCTCCAATAATAGAATCAGTGTCCTTTTATTATCTGAGGTTCTATGCCCGGGACAATGGCTCAAATTATCCTTCCTCCCCCATTTTTATGTGAAATGTAAAGTGAGGTGGTTTCGAGGATAAACAAATTCACCGTAATACAAAAGGCAGCTTCCCCAGGAAAAAGACGGGGTTTTGATGGATTTACCTTGTAACAATGAGGAGGCAGTTCACGGTTTCAAATCATTCACTTTTGAATCGGTCCTGAAAGAATTGGGCGGTCCCCCCCCTCAGTAAGACCCCTCCCCATGTTACACTAAGAAGAATAATGAATACCCCAAAGAGGTGCTACTATGGACTACTCAGTAATTGGAACAAAAATCAAGGAAATGAGGAAGATGGTCGGGCTCACACAAGGAGACCTGGCGGAAGGAATCTGTACGCAGGCACTCATCAGCAGGATTGAAAAAGGAGACATTTATCCAAGTGCCACGGCTCTGTATCAAATTGCTGTTAAACTTGGTGTCGACATCAATTATTTCTTTGAAATCGGAACCACGCCCAGGCTGGATTATATCAGGGAAGTGGAAAAGCAATTAAGATTTTTAAGAGATACACGGCAATACAAAGGGATGATCGATGTCGTGAAAATCGAGGAAAAGAATCCCCTATTTTATAAAGATAATGAGAAGCTTCAGTTACTCTACTGGCATAAAGCGATCTACTTGTATGAAGAGAAGAAAGAAACCGAATCGGCCTTTACCCTTTTACATAAAGCTTACCATCTTACCGCCCATACTAAAAAAGCCATGTCCGAAAGAGAAATGGAGATCCTGTCAACCATTGGTACGGTTCATGCTACGCTACATCACCATGACGAAGCACTCGATTACTATCACCAAGTTGAAACAGCCATGAAAACAACCGCACATTTACAAGAAAAGGTCATCAAAACCAAATTATTCTGTAATATGGCCAGAGTCCTGACCCGCTGTCACAGACTGGAAGAGTCAACAAATTATTGCCTAAAGGCGATCAAGTGGTGTTTTGAGGAAGAACTTCTTTGGGGAATAGGCGAGCTGCATTATCAAATCGGCTACAACTATGAGCTGATGGATGACATGGAAAAAGCCCTTTTCTATATGCAACGGGCATACCATATGTTTGAGCTCCGTAATGATAAAGTCCATATAGACTTTCTCGGGAAGAAGATGGAGAAGATGAGGGCGCAGGAAGCATAGGATTCATCCACCGTATTTGGGTTATGATCGTCATTAACATTGCGATTGGAACACTGAAACACTGACTCCTCCGGTAGGTGTCTGCCTGTTCGTGGCATGCTCCTCCGCCGGCGTTAATCTCGATCATGCGATGAAAAGTGCCATTCCATATGTTCTGGTGCTTTGTTTTTCACTCGTTTTAATCGTGCTGTTTCCGTCGATTGTTACGTTTATTCCTAATTTGATTGAGTGATCAATCTAACAAAAGAAGAAATTGCAGAAGGAGAGATACATATGACTAAGAATCTATTTGATTTAACCGGAAAGGTAGCCGCCATCACGGGGGCTACGCGTGGTATTGGACGGTCAATGGCAATGGCCCTGGCAGAAGCCGGAGCAGATATTGCCTTACTTCAAAGAAATCCGGAACAGACTGATGTGAAGGAAGAAATTGAACAGTTTGGTAGAAAGTGCTCCATTATACCATGTGATCTTGAAAAGGAAGAAGAAGTGAAATCGGCTATTCCCAGTGTGATCTCGACATTTGGAAAGATTGATATTTTAGTAAACAATGCCGGCATTCAGCGCCGATCGCCTTCTGTTGATTTCCCTGAATCCGATTGGGATAATGTGCTGAATATCAATCTAAAAGTCGTCTGGTTATTGTGTCAGGAGGCAGGTCGTCACATGGTTGCGCGGGGAGAAGGTAAAATCATCAACACCGCTTCCCTCCTTTCCTACCAAGGAGGATTGACCGTTCCAGCCTATGCAGCAGCAAAAGGCGGTGTGGCACAACTCACGAAAGCCCTCTCCAATGAATGGGCGAAGGAGGGTGTCAATGTAAACGCGATTGTTCCAGGGTATATTGCTACGGACATGAATACTGCTCTGATAGAAGACCCTGTCAGAAGTAAACAGATTCTTGATCGGATTCCAGCTGATCGATGGGGAGAACCGGATGATTTCAAGGGTACCGTCGTTTATTTAGCTTCGGAGGCTTCGAATTATGTGCATGGGCATTTGGTGGCTGTTGATGGGGGGTGGCTTGGGAGGTAGTTTAATGATTTAAGTTTTACTACATTTTAAAAAATCCTATATAAAGGCCACTGGAAACGTGCCCTTTATATAGGATTCTTTTATGAATTTCCACAAACATAAGGATGCTAAATTATGGAGTGGCTGGTGTTTTGTAAACATTTTTAATAATATGTTCTTTCTGTTTCTGGTGGATAGTCATGAGGAGCCAAGTGAATAAGGGCATGTATTGTGGTCTGATTATTAAGTGAAATATTTTATTAGTGAGTGAACAAGAATGAGCTTGAGGTTTGGTGCCTCAAGCTCATTTTTCCATCTGTTTATAGGGTAGAGCCACAGAAAAGACGTGCCCCCTGATACATCTTCACTCCCCTATTATCGCTTCTCTTTCTTCTGGCTTTCGATATACTTCTTCTCTTCTTTAGTCGACAGCAACCCTGTTGCTCTTCCGATATTCCCGTTCCTCATTCTCCAAATCTTATTATGATCACTGACGGCACCAGAGAAATCCCCCTCTTTCCAGCTCGTTAAGATTTCTTTATAGGTGTGTTCACTTTTATAGTTATTGATTTCTAATTGCCCTAACAAGTAATCGATACGTTCATCGGTTATCTCAAAGAATGACCATTTTTCCTCTGCTTCTACCTTTTGGTGACTCATCGCATGTATGTATTGCTGAATCAGATCTTCACTTAACGGTGTCTTTACTTTTTCCCCGAATGGATTTTCTTTGCCCGTTTTGGTTTGAGGTGCAGTGGTGGTTACACCCGCTGTCGAGACTACATCTGTTTGATTAATATCATCCGTTGTGCCTGCATTATTCAAACTGCTTACTGCAATATAGACTCCGATGGCCGTAAAGAGCAGGACGCTTCCCACTATGATGGTGAATGATTTTTTTCGCAGCATGGTTCTCCCCCTGTATGGAATCTCTATTTTTCTGTAGTACTACTTCTCTTCGTTAGGCATAATGTCCTGCAAGTATTTGTAAATGAATTGTTATCCTTCCATATTTTTCAATGGTCCTAAAGAGATGGTCGCTAAGTTGGTATTCCCCATCTAACTTCTATATAATTACTCAATGTTTGTAAATTGATTTCCAGTTTAAATAAAGGGAGTTTTGATAGATTTGAAAAATCAGACATGGTTGTCCGTTCAGTTCTTTTCGATTATTTTCACATGGGGAATTTTCATACCTTATTGGACAGCGTGGCTGGTGGAGAGTAAGGACTTTTCTATTTCGGCTGCAAGTACGGTGATTGCAGTTGGAATGATTGCCCGGTCGTTTTCAAGCTTTTTCCTGTTTCCGAAGTTGAGTCAGACGATTTCATTGGGTCGACTTTCTCGGTGGCTTGTGTTGATTTCCAGGGTTGCATTGCTACTGTTCCTGCCTATGAATTCCTTTGGTATGATTTTGGTGTGCATGGTGTTGTTCAGCCTTGTTTACCCGATGATGCTTCCGATGGTGGAGAGCATGGCGGCTGTGATGATGAAGGAAGATGGCATTGATTATGGCCGGAGCCGGTCGTGGGGATCGATTGGATATACGGTTGCGTTGCTTGCAGTTGGGTTTTTGACTTCGATTTTTACCGAGGGGGCAGTGATTTATCTGTTGTTCGGTGGGAGTCCATGAGTGGTACCAGTGGTCAGGAAAAGCTTTCATACCGGGGCTTGCTGAAATACCGTAAGTTTGTCTGGGCCATGGTAATTGTTGTCTTGATTCAGTGGGGCACATGCTTCATACTATAATTATGGTGTGCTCTATTTGAAGGAATTAGATGTTAGCGCCGTTTATATCGGCATGATTTTAAATATTGCCGTGTTGCCTGAAATTCTGTTCTTTGCGTTTTCAGATCGTTTGTTAAAAGGGCGAAGCATTTCAGTCATGTTTATGATATCAGCAGGGGCTGCTGTGACGCGTTGGACTTTGTTGTTCCTATTCCCCAGCACCCCTGTATTCATCTTTACCCAAATCTTTCACTCTCTAACCTTCGTATTGACACATTATGCTTTTATACGGTTGAGTTATGAAGAATTGGAGAGCAAGGATATCCCCGCTGCCCAAGGAGTGTATACTCCGTTGGGTATGGGGTTGAGTACGGCGATTCTGACGTTTATCGGTGGTTTCTTGTATGATATTTCGCCCGGTTCTGCGTTTCTAGGAATGGCGGTTGTCATGATTCCTTGCGTGGTGCTTGGTGGATGGATGTATTGGAAGTATGATCGGGTAGCGGATGGTGTGTATAGTAATAAATAGAGTTTGGCGGGATACCGTTCAGGATATTGAATCCTGGGCGGTTTTTTTAGGTATAGATGTTGGTGTAGACGGTGCCTTTGGTGGATCCCTCCTTTTTGAGGTTGAGGGATTGCAGGATTATTGTGCCGGTTTTTGGTGATGACAGGTTCAGAAAGTTTCGCAGTTCACGATTGGTAATGGTGGGTTTGATGAGAAGGAAGTAATCCTGAATGGCGTTATGGTGGGCTGTTTTGGACAAGTGGTGGCAGTTGGGGCATTGCCATATGCCTGTCTTCCTGTTCATGATATGAAGGCATTTTTCACACTGTACCCCTTTTATGATGTTGTTTCGGTTAACTGATAGGTTGTGAGTATTGATGAATACTTAGGTTTGTGTTGATTCAGTAGGAGTCGCTATACTTTTTTGATGTTGATTACTTCCCGGGTGTATTGTGTGTTTAACTTGCTGATTTCTCTCACGATGTTTTGGGCGTGGATGATTTTGTCGTAAGGAGGGATTCGTTTATGACCGGGAGCCATCTTCAGAATCGTTGACGGATGACTGAAAACCACCAGGAATTCGATTGGGGGACACGGAAGCTTATTATTCAGGAACCACTTCTGAAGGAGCAGTTTCTGGCGGTTGACCTGTGTGATGGGATCTTGATAGCCGGTTTCGATTCCATTGAACTCCTTGGAGAGCTGATTGAATTCGGGGTCTATCGTAAGGATGCCGGAAATGTTTTTTATTTCGATTGGGAGTAAATAGTAGGGGGTGACCAGCAGGCTATCGATTTGGAAGTCATGCGGTTCCATTGGCAGACTGAGGTCGTTGAAGATCATATATTTTTTATCCGTCAGGAAGCTTAAGTGATAATCGACTGACCGTTCCCCTGCGTATCCCGCTTTCCTTTTTTTGAAATCCTGTTCGATGAGGGGGCGTTTCGGGTGATCAGGGGGCTGCAGCCTTTTGAGTAAGGCTTCGGTTTGGAGGAGTTTGTGGGGAGGTATTCGTTTTTTTACATTCATTTGTTAAGGAAACACTCCTTTTGGATTGGAATATAGAATTATTCTACTTTTTTGAGGAAATTCCTGCTTTTTGATGGGATTTTGTTTAGGATTGTCTTTTTTCAGCTGGAGTGGTGGTCCTTTACGGGAATTGTGGAACGGATTGGGGATGAAGTTTCGGGCTGGGCATGTCTTGGTGGAGGAATTGATCCCCTTTCAGAAGGATTCAATCCCGATTTCGGATTATTGATCCTGTTTGAAGTTTATTGATCCTGTTCCTGATTTATTGATCCTCTTTCCCATTATTTGATCCTCCATGTCGAATTTCCTCGGAAATAACACAAATCAAAAACGCCCCGCCAAGGCAGGACGTTCCATAATATTAGTTAAATCGCTTATATCCGACAAACTTAGGATTCCAATACGTGTTGCTCAACTTCGAAATCGTGACCCCGCTGTCTGAAGCGTGAACGAATTCTCCATTTCCTAGGTAGATCCCCATATGGCTGATCCCGGCTTTATACGTATTCTCGAAGAATACCAGGTCCCCTGCTTTCGGGCTCGAAACAAAGGATGATTTGCTGTAGTAGCCTTCTGTGTTGGTACGCGCAATCGATTGTCCTGCCTGGTTGAATACATAGTAGATGAAACCGCTGCAGTCGAACCCGGATGGTGATGTTCCGCCCCATGCGTATGGAGTTCCTACGTATTTCTTCGCAATGTCGACGACACTTGAAGATGGAGTTTGCGTTCCGCCGTCAGACGTTCCCTTAATGGAAAGCTTTTGACCGACGTAGATGTTATCGGAGCTTAATCCGTTCCATGACTTGATGGAAGAAACGCTCACATCATAACGGATAGCGATGTGGGATAAGGTATCTCCGGATTGGACGGTATAGGTACTAGAGCCTGATGGTGGCTGAGTGCTCGTGCTTCCAGATGAAACAACCAGCTTTTGACCAGGATAGATGACGTCACTCTTTAAATTGTTCCACGCTCGGAGTTCAGCGACATACACATCAAACTTTGCACCGATTTTTGACAGATAATCACCTGATTGAACCGTATACGTTTTAGCAGAAGTACTGCTTGGCGCTGATACTTCAAGGACTTGGTTTACATAGATCATGTCGGAGGTCAGGTTATTCCAACTCTTCAGGTTTGAAACGGATGTATCATATTTATAAGCAATCACCGAAAGGGAATCCCCTGATTGTACGCGGTAAGAAGCCGCTTCCGATGAATTGACAGCAACGGACGAAAGTAACGCAGCAGTAGTAAAGGCAATAATGGTTTTCTTCAAAAAAATGTCTCCTTTATTGATCATGTCGAATTTTGTTGCTTGTCCATTATGGAGGAAGGAG
Source organism: Rossellomorea sp. ABR4_004 (assembly GCF_056159585.1). Classification (NCBI taxonomy): domain Bacteria; kingdom Bacillati; phylum Bacillota; class Bacilli; order Caryophanales; family Bacillaceae; genus Rossellomorea; species Rossellomorea sp. ABR4_004. Next base: position 2,030,693 of record NZ_JBSWVM010000001.1, read on the forward strand.
ACTGATAGTTTAATAGGCTAATATTCTTATCTGAAGAAAAATAAGGAAGAAACCCCAGTATAATAGGGTTTAGTAATTTATGGTTTTATTACCATAATAGGTAACTCAACTAAAAAGTTTTATGTCTGCCCTTGGCTATTACATATCGTTTTAATAGGTGAATATCCTTATTTGCTCAAAAGAACGCGTAACCCTCTGCCTCGCGCACTTTAGAAATAAATGGTTGCGCTTCCATCGCTGAGTTGACGGCTTTATAGGTCTTTACTCTCTATTTGTCGCAAGATGATTGGATTTCTCACCTTTCCTATGAACCATTCAATCTCATGCAGTCCCTCCCTATTACCCACTCCCTGATTTCATCAAGAAAATTCTGAATGACAAGACTATTTTTATAGATTAAAATGAATAGAATTTATATTTATGTATACAAGGGGCGGGTTGGATTGGCGGAGAAAATTAGGCTGTCAAACTTTGAATCTCTCAGGGTACTGTCGATGGTCATGATCGTCTTGTTGCATTTCGGTACCTACGGATTTTCAAAATATATTGCGATATCAGAGTTAAGCACGGTGAATCAATATTTATTCCATTTCATAAAGGTGCTTTGTATCGTTGGGGTCAATGTGTATGTGCTGATTAGCGGGTATTTTTTATGCAAGTCACAATTTAAAATGAGCAAAGCGTTAAGGGTCGTACGGGAAACGTTCATTTTCTCGGTTCTTATTTTTGCCGGATTGACGGTTTTACAATTAACGGATGGTTCCTATACCAGCTTTATCAGGTCGGTATTCCCGGTGTATCTGTCCACCTACTGGTTCATCACCGTGTATATCGTATTGTTTCTGCTTTCACCTTATTTAAATATCTTAATCAATCAGCTATCAAAGAAGGATTACGGAAAATTCCTCTTCCTATTATTTATGATCAATTGTGTATGGCAGCTCTTCCATCCGTTGGGGAGCTTCGGGGTGAACGGTGGCTATAGCATCGTGCATTTCATCTTCCTCTATTTTGTGGCGGGCTATTTAAGACACCATGGGCAGTTCCTGTCTTCCTTAAGCAAGCACTATTATTTAAGCGTTTACATTTTACTGGGAGCCGTTTCTGCCATGGTTTTACTACAATCATGGGAATTACCATTTAAGCTGTTGTCGTATAACTCCCCAGTTATTGTGGCGATGTCACTTGCGCTGTTCCTCTTCTTCTCGAAGCTTACGTTTGTATCAAGGCCCATTAACTTCATATCCGGATATGTATTGGGGGTTTATTTGATCCATGAGCATCCGTTGATCAGGCAGCGGTTGTGGAATAACGTGATGGAGTGGATGAGCACGGGGAATGAATCTTTATTGATTGTTCAATATCTGCTGTATGCGGTTCTGATATTCGGGATTTGCCTGGGGATATCTTATGTGGTTTATTCGATGATCAATTATAAGACACTCTTGAAGAAGAAGGATCCAGTTAAAAAGGTGAAGATGGCCAGTTGATGGCATCTGGATAAAGAAGAATGGAATGAAAGAAAGCACGCCAGCTGGTATTCAGCTGGCGTTTTTCGTTGAATTTGCAAACTAAATGTCAAAAATGGTTTACGTTTAGAAAAAACAGGTAAATTTACATATAAGTGTAAACTATTTAGGAGGGGTACTTTGGAAGCTTTGATGTATTTGTTCAATATTATTATTGCTGTCTACTTATTTATGGATGCGAAAAAACATGACAAAAATCCATGGTTGTGGGGGATTCTTGGACTGCTGTTCAGTTTCATCACATTAGGAATCTACTGGATCATAACTGGCAGGAAGGTTTTGGGCTGGATTGTACTCATCGCCTATATCGTGTGGATCATATTAGGAATTATTGGTGTAATTGCAGTTGGTATGTTTGATGCCTTAAATTAAGGTACTTATTTAGATTGACTGATTGAAGGAAGATATCTGCTTTGTTTGGCAGATGTCTTATTTATAACTCGAAAGGAGGTTTTATATGTGGGAAGGGCATACCAAAAAGGTAGACAAAGGATTCGAACTGGTTTACTTCAAACTCACTTATAGAAGGAAGATGATTCGAACTCTTTGGATGACCCCGCTTCTCCCTATTTTATATATTCTATTAAGATTAATAGGGCTGGACGTTTTCTATACATGGATCTTTCTGTCCTTCTTCTTGCTTATTCATCTGGCTCAACTTTATTATACCTATTATATGTGGAATAAAGTTGAGAGAGGTAGTAAAGGATAAATTCTAATTGGAGGCACTTTCCTGGGTTGAAGGGGGTGTCTCCTTGTTTGTTTGACTCGCTGAGCATCCGGATAGGAAGATGCAAAATAAAATGCCACTCAACCATTTTTTAATGCTACATACTCCTCTTCTTTCACTATTTTACTTCAATTAGAGTCAGTTCCATTTATTTTCCCCCTAAAAACTATATGAAAACGCTACACTTTTCCATTGACAACTTGTATATACATGAATACAATAAAACTATATCTTGTATATACAACAAGACCCCTATTAAATGAAAGCGTTTCGTTTTATCTGAAGTTTTTTACGAAAGCATACAGAGAAGCGTTTTTCCCATACTATTTAGGGGAATTCCATTAATAGAAATGAAAGCGGGTTCAAGACAACTCTCGACATTTTTCGAGAGTTGCCATGCACCATAACTAAGGGAGGGATTTTCATGAGCGTGAAACGTGAAGACGTTCTGGAAATTATTGAAGCGATTGGCGGCAAGGATAATATCCGCACGGCCACTCATTGTGTGACTCGTCTTCGGTTGGTATTGAATGATGAGAAAAAGGTTGATAAGGAAAGATTAGAGGCAATTGATCTAGTGAAAGGTTCATTCTCTTCCAACGGTCAGTTCCAGGTTGTCATCGGACAAGGTCTTGTAAATAAAGCGTATCAAATGTTGGCGGAAGAAACAGGGATTGAGCAGGCTTCCAAGCAGGATGTGAAGGACGCCGCCACTCAAAACCTGAATCCATTGCAGCGTGCGATCAAGGTATTGGCGGATATCTTCATTCCGATTCTGCCTGCGATCGTGACGGCCGGTTTGTTGATGGGTCTGAATAATATTTTGACCGGGCCGGGGATTTTCTATGATGAGAAATCGGTCATTGATGTTCATAAGCAATGGGCTGATTTCGCTTCGATCATTAACTTGATTGCCAACACGGCCTTTGTGTTCCTGCCCGGGTTGATTGGTTGGTCTGCGGTCAAGCGTTTTGGCGGAAGTCCATTACTCGGTATCGTATTAGGTCTTATGCTTGTTCATCCGGACTTACTTAACGCTTGGTCTTATGCAAGTGCAGAAAAGATTCCTACATGGAACTTATTCGGCTTTGAAGTCGACAAGATTGGGTATCAAGGACAGGTTCTACCGATTCTATTCGCTTCCTATCTATTAGCGAAAATCGAAATGTTCCTGGATAAGAAAGTTCATGATTCCATCAAGCTATTGGTAGTTGCGCCAGTTGCACTCTTAATTACTGGGTTTGCTTCATTTATCTTGATTGGACCGGTAACGTTCTTTATCGGTAACCTATTAACAGACGGTGTCGTTTGGGTATTCGACTCTGCTTCATGGTTAGGTGGATTGCTATATGGTGGTCTGTATGCGGTGATGGTTATCACAGGAATGCACCATACTTTCCTTGCAGTAGACTTACAGCTGGTCGGAAGCCAAGGCGGAACATTCCTATGGCCAATCCTGGCACTATCGAATATCGCACAAGGCTCAGCTGCTCTGGCGATGATGTTTGTCGCGAAGAAAGAAAACGAAAAACTTCGTGGTCTGGCAGGTACTTCTGCCATCTCGGCTTATTTAGGAATTACCGAACCCGCGATGTTCGGGGTTAACCTACGCTACCGCTACCCATTCATCAGTGCCTTAATCGGGTCTGCAATCGGTGGTGTCCTGTTAGCGATGACAGGAACAAAAGCATTCTCCATCGGTGTAGGTGGATTACCCGGATTTCTATCGATCATTCCTGAATACTGGCTATCCTTCTTCATCGGAATGGCCATCTGTATCGTCGTACCATTCGTCCTGACAATGGTATGGTCAAAATTCAGCAAAAACGAAGCAGCCTAATAAATAGAAAAAGAAAACAGTTGTAACAACTTGTATATACAAGTTAAACTAAGGGGGACAAATCAATTCTATCCACAAGCCTATTCAGGTTGTGTGTAATGGATGGTTGTCTCCCTTTTGTTTAGGGACGGACCTTCTCAAAGCTTGCAGTAGTGGGGAGTGTCCAGTCTCATTAGTGAAAAATCAGAGGAATATGTGTGGGAGGTCCGTCCCTCTTCCGTGATGCGGGGACGGACCTAAAGATAGCAAAATCGCAGCAGAATCATGTTTGACGGTCATGATTGTATATAAGTGAGATCGATTGAGGTCCGTCCCTCAAAATTATATCTAGGATGGTGTATAAGATATGAAGCAGCCTTGGTGGAAGAAGTCGGTTGTGTATCAGATTTATCCGAAGAGTTTTTATGATACGTCGGGGAATGGCGTTGGGGATATTAAGGGAATTACGGCGAAGTTGGATTATTTGAAGGAGCTTGGGATTGATGTGGTGTGGTTGACGCCTATTTATAAGAGTCCTCAGCGTGACAACGGTTACGACATTAGCGATTATTTCAATATTCACGATGAGTACGGGACGATGGAGGATTTCGATGAGCTATTGGAACAGGCCCACCAGCGTGGAATCAAGATCATCATGGATATCGTCATCAACCATACATCCACGGAGAACCAGTGGTTCATTGAGTCCCGGAAATCGAAGGATAACGAGTACCGTGACTTCTATATATGGAAAGACGGCAAGCCGGATGGTTCCGAGCCGACAAACTGGCAGTCTAAGTTCGGAGGGAACGCCTGGCAGTATGATGAGGAAACGGGTCAATACTACCTTCACCTCTTTGACGTGACCCAGGCTGACTTGAACTGGGAGAACGATGAGGTCCGCCAGAAGCTATATGATATGATGCACTTCTGGCTGAAGAAAGGCGTCGACGGCTTCCGCCTGGACGTGATCAATCTGATCTCCAAAGATCAGGACTTCCCTGATGATGACGGTTCGGTCGCACCTGGAGACGGACGCAAGTTTTACACAGACGGCCCTAAGGTCCACCAGTATATGCAGGAAATGAACAAGGAAGTCTTCTCTCAATATGACATCATGACGGTTGGAGAAATGTCTTCTACAACGATCGATCACTGTATCAAATATTCGAATCCTGACCGCAACGAACTCAGCATGACGTTTAATTTTCACCATCTGAAAGTGGATTACCCTAACGGTGAGAAATGGTCGGTTGCTGACTTTGACTTTCCGAAGCTGAAGGACATCCTTTCTACCTGGCAGCGTGAAATGCATAAAGGCGGCGGCTGGAACGCCCTATTCTGGTGCAACCATGACCAGCCCCGCATCGTGTCACGCTACGGAGATGACGGTGAGTACCGTAACGAATCGGCGAAGATGCTCGCGACAACGATCCATATGATGCAGGGTACCCCTTATATCTATCAGGGGGAAGAGTTCGGGATGACAAACCCTAAGTTTACAAGCATCGATGAATACCGTGACGTTGAGTCGATCAACATCTTCAATATATTAAAAGAGCAAGGTAAATCCGAAGAAGAGATTTTAGAGATTCTGCGTCACAAGTCACGTGATAATTCAAGAACGCCTGTGCAGTGGAATGGTGAAGAGAACGCCGGATTCACAAGTGGCACTCCTTGGATTCCTGTGGCTAAGAACTACAAAGAAATCAATGCTGAACAAGCGCTGAAAGACGAAAACTCTGTGTTCTATCACTATCAGAAGTTGAACCGCCTCCGTAAGGAATATGCCATCATCGTGGACGGGGACTATCAGCTGATTCTTGAAGATCATCCTGATATCTTTGCGTATGTACGCAATGTTAACGATGAGAAGTTACTTGTAGTGAATAACTTTTATGGGCATGAGTCTAAATTCAACCTTCCTGGTGAGGTAAATGTGGACGGCTGGACAAGCGAGATTCTGCTATCAAATTATGATGATTCGGCGAACGTGTATGAGAATGTGACGCTACGTCCCTATGAGTCTGTCGTGTATCGATTAACTAAATAAGGTAAAATAACGTTTAGGGCATGGTCCCTAAGCGTTATTTTTTTAGGATTGCATTAGTAAAATTATGGGTATTGTTCTATACAACTACCATTTGAAAGGATCCTTATGAACAATAAAATGAAAAAAGCGATAAAATTCGCGTTATTACTGTACCCAATCCTGATTGGGATAAGCGGGACCGTTATGTTGACTGTATTATTGCTATGGGTCATCCCAAAAGCCCAAATTTCAAGTGTAGCCCTCCCTCTTTCCATGATGGGGATTTACATATACGGTACATGTGCAATTTCATTAATCGTACGAATGAAGTTTTTTAAAGGGGAAATGAAGTGAATAGCCAAATACCACTAAAGATCATCCGATCATCATTATTGCTTTTTTCTATTTTCGTCGGTTTGATGGTTACAATCACATTGCTGGTTTTACTATTTTGGGGGATACCAAAGAATGATCTCCGCTCACAACTACCTGCGATACTTATTTGGGCCGGCTTCGTTTATGGACTTTGTGCAGTAGCTGTTATGATTAGACATTATTTACGAAATAAAGTAAGCAGTAAGCTGGAGACTGTTCAGGGTAAACAGCCTACAAGAAAGATCATCCGATCAGGGTTATTGCTTTTCGCCATCATTACAATACTTAGCGGTACCTTCTCCCTATTTATCATTAGCCTTAACTTTTTCACAAGAGGAGACTTACCCGACCAGCCGTTTATGGCATTGGTTGCTTCGAGTATTCTCAACTATAGCTTTGCCACCATATTACTCTTGGTGCGTTCAAAATTTTTCAAGAAGAATATAAATTAGTAAACCAAATAAACTACATAGTTAACATTTATTCTCTATTATGGGATAATAAAGCTAAAAGGAGTTCCTGCAATGAACGGCACAACCAAAGTTCAAACTCTCTTGCAAGAAATGGAAACAAAGCGCCTCGAACTAAAACATTTTGCACTATACCATGGTTTCTCATATCCCGAAACCGTGAAACTTAGTCAGGAACTTGATGAACTATTCAACCGTTATCAACGATTGAAATAAAAAAAAGGCTGCGCGTTGACGCAGCCTTTCATCTTATTCCGTTGCTTCCTCTTCCCCTTCACTAGCCAAGAAGAAAATCGCTGCAACCTTCCATCCATCCTCTTTTTTATGGAATACGGTTACCTGCTTCCCTGAACGGGTCACTTCCTTATCGCTATTCGGGTCCTTCGTTGTCGCTTCAATTTCTGCATAAACGTCTGCTTTTTTTCCAGCTGCATAATTGATGATCTTCACGTTTTCCACCGTACGCTTCGAATCGACGGAGTCAAAGATCTGTTTCACATAGCGCTCTTCGTCCGCGTATTCGAAATTCACCGGTGTCTTCGAGATGACACTCATGTATGATTCGAAGTCTTCTTCGTTAAATGCATTGATATATTGATCAAAGGCTGCGTTGATCGCCGTTTTCTCTTCTTCCGGGATACCCTCTGCTTCTTTCAGCTCGCTCGCATCCTCAACGATTTGGGTCATTTGATTCAGAGATGCCGCTTCGTCTGTTGCCGGGTCTTCACTTGGCTTTACCTCTTCCGTACTGTTTGTGTTCTCTTCCTTCTTCTCTTCGTCTGCACCACAAGCACCCAATAGTAATGTACTCATGCCAATTCCCAACATGATTTTCTTCCAATGCTGTTTCGACAATGCTCTTCACCCTTTTCTAAAATTTGCGCTATCTCCATTCTATTGAAAATATTCACAACACTCAAGTTCAATCTCATTTCTTCCTATTAATTATGGTAAAATAATAGCAGGTGATATTATGACGAAAAGCAATAAATACAAACAAATCTTCGAGGATCTCTCTGAAAAAATACAGGATGGCACCTACACAGCGAATTCGATCCTGCCATCGGAAAACGAGCTCTCGGTGATGTATGCCACTTCACGTGAGACGATTCGTAAAGCGCTTACATTATTGGCTCAAAAAGGGTTCATTCAAAAGCTGCGGGGAAAAGGGTCCCTCGTACTTGATGTGTCGCGGATGAGCTTTCCGATCTCAGGTCTTGTGAGCTTTAAAGAGCTGCAGACCTCCATGGGTCGGGATCAGATTGAGACGTCCGTGCATGAGTTTGGACTGATGCGTGCTGATGACCAGGTTGCTTCCCAGCTCGAGACTTCTGCAAACACGGAAGTATGGAAAGTCGTCCGCTCCCGTCAAATCAGCGGGGAGCGAATTATATTGGACAAATCCTATTTTCTGAAAGAGCAAGTCCCTTTGTTGACGAAAGAAATATGCGAGAACTCGATTTATGAATATCTGGAGGGTGAACTCGAGCTCCCGATCGATTTTGCCAAAAAAGAGATTGTCGTGGAAGAGTGTACGGATGAGGACCGGAAGTATCTTGATTTAGATAGATATGACCATGTGGTTGTCGTGAAGAATTTTGTTCATTTGAAGGATGCCACATTGTTTGAGTATACGGAATCACGCCACCGGCTGGATATGTTTCGGTTCGTCGATTTTGCTCGGAGAAAGCATTAGGATGGGTCCACTTCCTGGTTGGGGAGTGGATTTTTTATATAGCCTTTGTCGTTGCCGCAGATCGAGAGTGGTACTGGACGGCCTAACGCATGTCTACGCGTAAAGAAAATTCGACACGGAGGATCAATTCTTAGAAAAAAGGATTAATTAATTTGATTCAGGATCAATAAATTCCAACAAGGATTGAATTTCCGGATTCTGGATTGAAAACTATCCAAAGGGACTAATTCCTTCGCGAGGGTATCCTTGATCAGGAAATCCACCCCTATTCCGGCCTTCAATCCCTCTGAAGATCCCACTCCAAGCTGAAAAAAGACAATCTAAAGCCCTAAACTCATCCGAAACCACATTATAAAACAAAAAAACGGCCCTTCACCAAGAAGGACCGCTCTCTCAACAACAAATTAACAATACACAACTCTCTATTATCGTACTTCCACCCAACCGTTCTTAATCGCAGTTACCACTGCCTGAGTACGGTCGTTCACATTCATCTTTTGTAATATATTACTTACATGATTTTTAACAGTTTTCTCACTGATATACAGGCCTTCACCGATACCGCGGTTACTTTTACCGTCGGCAAGCATCTGCAGTACTTCACATTCGCGGCGTGTTAATAGGTGAAGCGGGCGGCGAACCTCAGATTGTTGGAATCCACCTGAATTTTGGGCGTTTGCCAGGCGCTTGTATTCTGTTACAAGATTATGCGTTACTTTAGGATGTACATATGAACCGCCATCAGCGACAATCTTAACAGCGTCAACCAAAGCGTCTGAATCCATTTCTTTTAATAGGTAGCCAAGAGCTCCTGTTTTCAACGCATGGTTTACGTAGTTTTCGTCATCGTGGATGGATAAGATGATGACCTTCGTATCCGGGTATCTGTCCATCAGTTCACGTGTTGCTTCTACGCCGTTTGTTTCAGGCATATTGATGTCCATCAGGACAACATCTGGTTCGTGTGTTTCAACTAGGTTCATGGCTTCTGAACCGTCATCGCCTTCTGCTACTACGTTGAAAGAAGGTTCGAATTCCAGGATTCGTTTTACTCCCTCTCTGAAAAGCTGATGATCATCAATGATAACAATATTTGTTGCCATGTCTTTCGCCTCCCTAAACCTTGGAAAAATTTACGTATTAAGCGGAACCTGAATCAGTATGACCGTTCCTGTTCCTACTTTCGAGTCAATCGTGATGTCTCCTTCAAGAAGGTCGACACGTTCTTTCATCCCCATGATGCCAAAGGATCCTGTTTTTTGTTTCTCTTTATCGAATCCTTTGCCGTTGTCTTTGACGACAACTGTTATTTGGTCTTTCTTTACTTCTACTTTAACTTGTATATGTGTCGCTTCAGCGTGCTTAAGTGCGTTCTGGACGCTTTCTTGTACTAATCGGAATAGAGCGACTTCGAATTTTGAAGGAAGTCTGATATCGAGTCCCATATTCACAAACTGAATCGAGGTCTCCTGGTTATACTCTTCGATTGTACTCAAGTATTTTTTGAGGGTCGGAATTAACCCCAGGTCATCAAGTGCCATTGGTCTGAGGTCGTAAATGATGCGACGAACCTCGTACAGGGCTGAGCGGACCATCCGTTTGAGGTCGCGAATTTCCTTGATGGCATCGTCTGTGCTTTTTTCACGGAAAACCCGCTCGATCAGATCGGAACGAATTAAGACGTTGGCCATCATTTGTGCAGGGCCATCATGAATCTCACGGGATAAGCGTTTCCGCTCGTCCTCTTGTGCCTCGATGATTTGAAGGCCGAAATCCTGGCGCTGCTTCGCATCCTCCAGTGCCTCATTCACTTGTCGTAAGTCACTATTTAAATAATTGAGAACCACGGATATTTGCGAGCAAAGATTTTCTGCCCGTTCAATCGTGTCCCCGAGTGCGTGTAACCGTCTTTCCAGTTCATCGCGACGGTCTCTCAATTGCTTTTCTTGCTGTCTATTCATGGATAGCTTCATTTGCAGGTCATGAGCCTTTTCATACGCTTCTCTTACCTGATCTTCTGAATAGGTTTGAAAATGCTTGCTTACTTCAGAAAGTCTGAGTCGGGCAAACTTCGATTTCTGTTGGAGATGATCTCCTTCATCAATCACTTTCAAGACCATTTCTTTTACTTCCAGCAGTTCTTTCATCAAATCTTCATAATCAGTTCGACATTGCTCGCCAATCTGGAAGATTTCATCCTTACTTTCGTCAACCGTATCGACCATCTTTTTCAGGATGCTATCTAACATCTTGGTGTCTATTTTTTTAAGTGACACGGTACACCCCTCTTTTGTTCCACTATAGTAGTCAACCCAGAATAAAGCTTCATGAAAAACTATATTCACATAGCAATAATCGGTTGTTTCAGCTTGAGTTTCAGCCATTTCATTATGTCCATGGACCTACCACTCATCTACCTATTATCAATTCCATGTAAAATCATAAAACTCCTTTATTCATCTAGGCATATTCCTATGTAATACCTCTACCAAGGGATCATTCGCTCTGGGAACATTAGAGAATGAATGGGAATTATCTAGACCATTCGACTTCCCTTTCAGAGCTTTGGAACAACTGAAGTATTACTTTCAGCGTCCATTATACCATGTCACATATTGTCGGAGATTAAAGTTTGATTACATTGTATTACCATTATTTCATGTAGAACCATTTTTTTCCGTTTATATTGGGAGGGTTTTAATTATTTATGTGCAATCCGTTCTACTTTTATATATAGTAGATATTGAATACAAACAAAGATTAAACGCGAATTTCGCCATCATTCATACATAAGGAAGCTGAAAGGAGAAACCGTTTTGCTACATCACTATAATACCGTCAAGGGTTTCGGAGAAAATGAAATCACGATAGAACGCTCCAGATTCATCACCTATGTAAATCGTGTGGAAAATGAAGAAGAAGCCCAGGAATTCATCGCTGACATTAAGAAGAAGCATGGAGATGCGAATCATAACTGTTCCGCCTATATGATCGGTGAACACAACCTCATTCAAAAAGCAAATGACGATGGAGAGCCGAGTGGGACAGCAGGTGTACCCATGCTTGAAGTATTAAAAAAACGGGACCTTAAAGACACGGTTGTCGTTGTTACCCGTTATTTCGGCGGGATTAAGCTTGGTGCCGGGGGACTTATCCGCGCATATGGCCGTGCGACCTCAGAAGGCTTGAATGCAACAGGTATTGTGGAAAGAAGCCTGATGCGGATCATGAAGGCGACGATCGATTATACCTGGTTAGGAAAAGTGGAAAATGAAGTGAGGTCTTCTCATTATCAACTGAAGGACATTCAGTACTTGGAATCCGTAGAGGTAGAGGTCTATGTAGAGGAAGCCAAAAAAACCTCGTTCATTGAATGGATGACCGAGCTGACAAATGGACAGGCTGACATACTAGAAGGGGATGTGGAATACCTCGAAATGCCTGTTGACATCAACTCGTAAAAATTTTTACATTGGAAAAATCTTTTTTCTTACAAAGCCATCATTAAACTCATACTAATTGTATAGAAGTAACGCGGAAAAATGACTCTTTAGACGGATAGAGAAATACACGTTTTTCGCCTACAATGGTGAAATTAATTGGACAACCTAACGTTTAGATTCATCTGGTTAATGGGTAGTAATAAATTAACTTGTTACTTTTTGAAACTTTTCACTAAAATTCGACGTCTAACTAAGAAAGCCTCTGCTTTTTTTGACATAATACCCACTACGTATTTTAGTAATTGTTCCCTTAAAAAAAATGTTGCACATCATTAAATATGTGGTATTCTTACAATTGGAGTGCCCATAGAAGAAAAAGAGGTGAACGAATGTACTCTCTAATTGATTTTGTAATTGCTTTTGCTATTTCTTTAGTTGTTTCTGTAGCAGTGACTCCATTCGTAATCAAATTCGCCAAGCGATTTGGCTTTGTCGATAAACCAGACCATCGTAAGGTTCACAAAGGACTCATGCCTCGTGTGGGCGGCTTATCGATCGTCATCGGTGCATCAGCTGGCTTGTTGTATTTGAATGATCTAATCGGGCCCCTTTGGCCGGTCATTCTTGGGGGTGGAATCATCCTGATCGTAGGGATCCTAGATGATCGCTTTACCCTGTCACCAAAAGCTAAGCTTGTTGGACAAATCCTGGCAGCTTGTATCGTCGTGTTTGCCGACTTTAAAATTGACTTCATTACTTTGCCGTTCGTGGCAGAGCGTATATATTTAGGGAATTTCAGTTATGTGTTCGGGATTCTGTGGATCGTTGGAATCACCAATGCCATTAACCTGATCGATGGTCTGGATGGACTGGCAGGCGGAGTATCCGTTATTGCCATGACGTCCATTATGGCTCTTGCAGCCATGAATGGCCAGTATATGGTCGTTGCCCTTACCGTTATCTTAATTGGTGGGACCATTGGATTTCTATTCTTCAACTTCAATCCTGCGAAGATTTTCATGGGTGATACAGGAGCATTATTCCTTGGCTATTGCATCTCGATTATCTCGCTGCTTGGATTGTTCAAGAGTGTGACGATCTTCAGTTTAGTTGTTCCAATTATCATCCTGGCTATACCAATTTTCGATACGTTCTTTGCTATCATCAGACGTGTCCTGAATAAGCAAAAGATCTCAGCACCTGATAAATCTCATTTACACCATCGCTTACTGGCAATGGGCTTCTCTCATAAAGAGACGGTCCTGATCATTTATGCGATCGGAGCATTCTTCGGACTATGTGCGATCCTATTCACTCGATCAACGCTTTGGGGAGCCATTCTATTCTCCGCTGTTCTAGTGATTATTATTCAGTTAACAGCAGAAGTGGTTGGATTGATCGGTCAACATAAACCTTTGATCAATACGATGAAGAAATTACGCGAGAGATAAGCACACGCTTCCGTTTATGCGTGGAAAATACTAGATTAGTAGAAAACCTTGGATGATTATCCAAGGTTTTCTTTATTTATCTGATTAGAAACTGACCAGTATTGACTTCAAATAGGCTGATAATAGGAGATTTTCTTTAGATTGTCCTTTTTTTAGCCGGGAATGTGATCTAATATTAGTTTGAAGGCCGATTCTGGTGAAGAAACTGCGAGTTAAATTGGTCTTCGCGGGATAATTGATCCGGATTGGGATAGTATTGATCCAGATTTACGATAATTAATCCTGATTGGGCTTTTTTAATTCTAAATCTGATTAATTGATCCTAATTTCAATTAATTGATCCTCCGTGTCGAATTTCTTCATATAAGCATTCGATACCTCAAGGACCGTCCCCTATCTCAAATAACCAATCGTCCAAAATGAACGATTAAGAAAAGGAGTTGACTCAATAGTGCCCACGATTCGACATATCACTTATATAAACGCTCCTGTACCTCTTTGTTTTGATTTAGCCCGTAATGTGGAGATTCATACTCAAACCACCTCCAGAACCAAGGAGAGGGCCGTTGGAGGCGTCACAAGCGGGTTGTTAGAGTTAGGAGATCTTGTCACATGGGAAGCCGTTCACTTTGGCGTCAAACAGCGATTGACGGCTCAAATTGTCGAAATGGATACTCCTCATTCGTTCACAGATGTGATGGTGAAGGGTTCTTTTAAATCCTTTACTCATGTCCATGAATTTCACGAACAGGAAAATGGCACACTAATGAAAGACACTTTCACATATAAGGCTCCTTTTGGCTTGTTGGGGAATCTTGCAGACATCCTCTTTTTAAAAAGGTACATGGACACATTCATCGAGATGAGAGCAAACGAATTGAAGAATATCGCAGAGCAGAAAAACACTCCTATCGCATAGACAGGAGTGTTTAAGTGGTTATTCTTTTTCTTCGAAATAATTACTTCTGATAATGAGATCCGATACTTGCTGAGCTCTCAATTCGTATTCCTTCTGTTCCTCTGTCAGTTCACGATTTGAACGAATGATATTCTCGAGTGGAATGACGGCAAAGCTGTTGTCCGATGTAAGCATATTTCTTCCCATTATGACATCTTCATATTTCTTTTCCTCAATGCCCATTACATAGGCTAATGTAGGATAGATATCGACTTGACCATATGCTTTGTCTAATTCCAATGATTCCATCCCCGGATTGTAGAGGATGAACGGCACTCTGCCTTCTTCATCAATCCCCTCAACCTTAGGATTTTCTTTCATCATTTGATCCTTGTAGCTGTTTTCGAAGGCTGCGTGATCTCCGAAAATGGCTATCATGGTGTCATCGAGCATGTCTTTCGCTTCCAAATCCTCTAACAGCTTACCTACTGCCATATCCGTGTAATGAATGGACTGGAGATAGTGAGCGGCTGATGTGTTACTGTATTGCGCTTCAAATTCCAAGCCTCTGAATTGCTCAGGAATCACGAACGGCGTATGGCTTGTTAACGTGATCAGATAGCCATAGTAAGGCTGCTCTTTCTTACTTAAGAATTCAACCGATTGATGGAAAAATTCTTCATCACTCAAGCCCATTCCGATTTCTTCGCCTTCATGGAATTCCTCAATGGCATGATATTCGTCGATATCGATATGCGGATATGCTTCTCTTCTGTTCCAATACGTTCCCTCGTCCCCATGAAAAGCAAAGGTGGAATAACCCTTTTCCTTCAATAGACCGGGTAGCGTCGTGTAATCATTCGTCGGATATCGGAAGAATGTACTCCCTTCCATTACCGGCAGCAGGGATGTATTCACAACAAACTCCGCATCAGAGCTTCGCCCGCCCTTTGTTTGCGGAAAAAAGTTGGAAGCATAAATGCTGTTCTTCAACAGTTTGTTCAAGTTGGGGGTGACCTCTTTCCCATTCACCTTTTTATTCAGCACCCAATTTTCAAGGGATTCGAATTGGAGAATGAGGAGGTTTTTCCCTTCTCCGACTCCTTCGTACTTATTATTTAAATACAGTCTCTTTTCTCTATATTCATCTTTATTGTCGAACCAATCTTTCACGAGAGCTTCCTCTTCCTCGTTCAAGTCAATGTAACGATTGTTCTGATAAAACAGGTACATATCCAGCACACTGTATTGAAGCGGATTGAACTTCAATATGTAATCATAGCGATCGTAGATCTTAAAGATTTGAGCATATGGAGTGCCATCAACATAGTGATTCTTCAATGGCTTCACGGCAAGAATGCTGAAACCTGCAAGAAAGAGTATGATAAAGGTTTTCCATTGAACCTTAGGAATCGAAAATGATTTCTTTTTAGTCAGAATAAGCAATAAGATGATATCTACTACAAATAGGACATCCAGCCCGTTGATCAGTTCCATGATGCTCGGCCCTAACCCAGATAGATTAGACGTCTGCAGCAAGGCAAAGAACGATAATGGTGTTCCAAAATAGCGGATATACCATAACTGCGACAGCAACAGGAAGGTCGCAATGATATTAAGACCGATGATAGCCGTCTTCCTGGACCAAGTCTTAAACAGAAACACAAAAGAAAATAACATCAAAATACTGCCCGGAAGTGTCACAAATAAGCTTTTCACTTCGAATAAGCCTTTTCCTAATAATAAATAGAATAAAACGACTTTAATGGAAAGTCCGATGGCAGAGATGAGCAGAAGCTTGTCTTTCCATATGGATAGCAATCCCTCTTTTAACTTGTTTACTAGATTCATAATCTTTATACCCCGTTTACATAATTGTAATAAAATTTTAACACTTTTCCTTTTACTTATAAAGTCAGGGTATGACATTTTATTATTGAAATCGACATTATTAGAGATGGTCACGATACGTATACACGCGAAAAAACCCGGTTTGAAGAGTCTCAAACCGGGTTTTGTTTCCATTATCTACTAGTTGGTGTCCATGTCGCCTGTCTCTTACCCGAGATTGCTCTCAGTGTACCGAGGAAAGCTGCATAGTTTACCAGGCAGAAGTAGTAAGGAATGTACGTTATTTTGTTGCTCGTCACTTTGCCTAATAGTGCGAGAATATAGAATGCCAATTGTAAGCCAAACATGACTTGATATAATGGTTGATCCAACAGGAAAAGATTCATGATAAAAATAGCAATCATATAGTATGGAACAAGCCATCTTAAGAATTTATGAGACATGTATTTATAGAAGAAATCGAAATTCCTGAACGGATTCAACACATGCTTGTAGCTCATGATTCCTGTGAAGCTCCGTGTTACGATACGGACTTTCCGGCCAAATTCTTCTGATGATTTTGGTGATGTCTCTTCCATCGTAATCGCATTCGGTTCATAAACGAATCTCTTTTGCTGGTTGATGATGATCAGCGGGTTCTGCATATCATCCCCGACGTTCGGATTCATTTCTTTAAACAACTCTTTGCGCAACGCATAGATTGAACCATTTGCTACGATTGTCGTACCTGTTGCCGTCTCAAGCATTTTCAGGAGCTTTTCATACTTCCAATAAGCACCCTCTGACTCTCCGATGGATGAGTTGGTTGGATTCGTCAAACGAAGCTCTCCACAAACTCCACCGATCTCTTCATCTTTAAAGTGCTTCACTAAATGATGAACGGCATCCTTATTGTAAAGCGAGTTCGCATCGGAAAATACAAGGACCTCTCCAGTTGCCAGAGGGACGGACTTGTTCAGTGCAGCGGTCTTCCCTTGTCTTCCTTTTACGACGTTCAACTTCACGTTCGGATATTTTGCCACAAACTCATTGACGATGTCATTCGTTCTGTCGGAAGAATCATCTGACACAACGATGATTTCAAGCTTGTCCTGCGGATAATCAAGATCCACAGAGTTTTGTACTTTTTCAGCGATGACTTTCTCTTCGTTATACGCTGCGATAAAGAGCGTTACCTTTGGTTCATAGCCTGTATCCGTGATTTGATCCTTTTTGACAACTCCTGATATGAGCTTCAGCAGGATCGGATAACCGGCATAGATATAAACCGAAAGGAGTATCAGCAGCCAAAAGATTATTTCTAGTATCATGTCATGACTTCCTCTCATCTATCCTTATTACCAATTGAAGGTGGACCCTGATGAAGGATCCACCTATCATGTTATGCTTTGACCGTTTTTCTTCCGATTGACGCATAGTAGAATCCGTTCTCTTCCATGTGAGCCGGATCAAAGATATTACGTCCATCCACAATGATCTTACTGTCTACAATCGTAGATACTTTCTCTAAATCAAGCTCTCTCACTTCATCCCACTCCGTTAAGATGAGGATGGCATCAGAGTTTTGAATGACTTCATATAAATCTTGACCTGTACGCAGGTTCGGAATAAGCGTCTTCGCATTTTTCTCTGCAATGCGATCATAAGCGATGATATCCGCTCCAAGCTCTTGCAGCTTCGGAATGACATCAACAGAAGGCGCGTCCCTCATGTCATCTGTATTCGGCTTAAATGCAAGACCAAGGACGGCAATTTTCTTGTCTTTCAGGTCGCCATCGAAGGCTTCCACCAGCTTGTCTACAACCTTAAATCGCTGGAGACCATTCACCTCTTCAACGTCTTTGACAATCTTGAAATCGTACCCTACTTGATCCGCAATCTTCACAAGTGCACTTGTATCTTTAGGGAAACAAGAACCTCCGTAACCGATTCCTGCGTTCAGGAACTGAGGGCCGATACGAGGGTCATACCCCATTCCCTCTGCCACCTTCGTCACATCTGCTCCAACTAGTTCGCATACGTTTGCCACTTCATTGATGAAGCTGATTTTCGTTGCCAGGAACGCATTGGATGCATATTTGATCATTTCAGATGTTTCGATGTTTGTCACGACAATATTCTTGGTAAAAGGAGCATGTAATTCCTTCAGGATCGCTTCCGCTTTCTCTGATTCCACACCGATGACCGCTCTTTCCATATTCACCGTATCGTAAATAGCCGATCCTTCACGCAGGAATTCAGGGTTGGAAGCGACATCGAATTCGTCATGTCCGACAACATCTTGGATGACACTTTTGATCATGGCACCTGTTCCCACTGGAACCGTACTCTTCGTAACGATCACTTTATAGTCATGCAGGTGCTCTGCAATCGAGCGGGCAGCCGCTTCGATATATTGCAGGTTCGCTTCACCATTTTCCTTTGGAGGAGTTCCAACCGCAATGATGACGAGATCCGCATCCTTCATCCCATCAGCATAATCCGTTGTGAAGGATAAGCGGCCTTCGCTGATATTCTTTTCTACTAATTCGGTCAATCCCGGCTCGTATATAGGAATGATTCCATTTTTCAGGTTCTCTACTTTTTGAGCGTCTATATCCAGGCATGTCACGTTATTTCCTGCGTCACTGAAGCACACGCCTGAAACAAGTCCTACATAACCTGTACCAATTACACAAATGTTCATCTTAATTTCTCCTTGTTCATTCTGAAATGATGTCTTTTAACCAGCTTTTCAATGGACCTTTAAGGTCATCTCTCATTAAAGCAAACTCTACTGTTGCTTGAACAAAGCCGTATTTGTTTCCAATATCATATCTTTTACCATCAAAAGAATATCCGTAAACATTTTGCTTAGTGTTTAATTCTTGAAGAGCATCTGTCAATTGAATTTCATTTCCTTGACCCGGCTCCAGGTTTCCTAGAATATCAAGAACATCCGGAGTTAGTACGTAACGGCCCATGATCGCCATATTAGAAGGAGCATCTTCCAATTTTGGCTTTTCCACGAGTCCTTTGACTTTGAAAAGCGGACCTTCATTCGAAGGGTCTTCTACGTCGATGACACCATATTTGGATACGTCCTCATCAGGAACTTCCTGTACGCCGATGATGCTCGATTCTTTTTCTTCGAATTCATCGATCAGTTGTTTAAGGCAAGGTTTCTCAGAGATCACGATGTCGTCTCCAAGTAAGACTGCGAAAGGATCGTTCCCGATGAATTTTCTGGCACACCAGATGGCATGTCCAAGTCCTTTTGGCTCTTTTTGACGAATGTAGTGAATGTCCGCAAGATGAGAGATTTGTTTGATTTGCTCTAACTCATCGTATTTTTCTTTCATTGCGAGCATTTCTTCAAGCTCTAAAGACTTGTCAAAATGATCTTCGATGGCACGTTTTCCACGGCCTGTTACAATCAGGATATCCTCTATCCCTGAATGAACGGCTTCTTCGATAATATATTGAATTGTAGGTTTGTCTACAATTGGTAACATTTCTTTCGGCTGTGCCTTTGTTGCTGGTAAGAATCTAGTACCTAAACCCGCAGCCGGGATAATCGCTTTTTTCACTCTCAAAGAACTCACCTCTTAGTTTTGTGTAAATCAATTGTTCTTATTCTGCCTCGAAGTCTTTTTAAATAGTGTCTGCAGATTTTGGCTCATTTACGCCTCTTGAAGAGAAATCTGAATGGCGATCGAAACGTTCGTTTCAATCGCTGAGTCAAAATCATTAAATTTCACGAGTATTATACCATATGTTGTTGATTTCTTAATCTCACAGGTTTATTGTGCTATAATATAGCGAGTAATTTCAGATGTGAGGATGAAGAAAATGATTAGTGTAATCGTACCAACTCTTGGAACGAAACCAGAGGAACTGAAACGATTGTTTGAAAGTCTTAATAATCAAGTATATAAAGACTTCGAAGTCATTATTGTATCACAAGACAATCACAATTATATTACATCCGTTTTAAAAGATGTTAACTTTAAATACAATCATATTGAAATTGATCGCAAAGGGTTGTCACTTGCACGAAACGTTGGTATCGAGCATGCCAAGGGAAGCATTCTGACGTTTTCGGATGATGACTGCTGGTATAATGACGATTCGTTCCAGCTTGTTATTGATTATTTTAACGAGAATCTCGAGACCGATGTCGCTTGCTTCCAGATCTATGATCCGATCAAAGGCGTTTACTATAAAGAATATGACGAAGAAGAGCAGAAACAGGTTACAACCGGTAAGCTGTTGAAGAAGTCTTCTATCGAGATCTTTATCCAGACGGCCAATATCGAGCGTTCACTGATTCAATTCGACGAGAAATTCGGCTTGGGTGCAATCTATCCCTCAGGGGAAGAGAATGTCTTCTTATTTGATTTAGCCAGAAATCATAAGTCTATCAGCTATTTTCCGAAGGTTGTCGTTAATCATGAGAAGCCTGAGATGCAAACCCGTTTGTATGAAAAGTCCTTTATCGGAAAAGGTCCTTTGTTTAAGAGAATGTACAATACCCCTACTGCAGTGGTGCTATTGACTCTCTTCACGTTAAAAAAGTACCGTCATTTAGATGAGCCATTTAGCTATTACGGTAAAGCGTTCAGAGAGATTTTCAGGTATGAGAAGAAATAGTGTTTGTTTGATTTGATTTTTCGGCAGGTGCCCGGTTGTGGGCGCCTGCCGTTTTTTAGTTTGTGATAGATGCCAGATTGTATTTTATAGTAAATCGATTTTCGTTCGTTTTGGATGGATTTTTCATTTAGATTGTCCATTTTGGGTGGGAATGTGCTATTTGGGTAGATTGCAGGCCGATTTGAGGGGGAAATCTGCGGGTCTGAGTAACTTTCGCAGCATAGATTGATCCTATATGGAAGTAATTGATCCTGATCTACGATATTTAATCCCCTATTGGCCTTTTCAATCCTGAATTTGATTTATTGATCCTAATTTCAATGAATTGATCCTTCATGTCGAATTTTTTTTATCCTCCAACCGTACCGTTTCCATCAACAGATTCTATTGCAAATCATCTGCGAATCCAGAATAAAAAAGATGCACCCCACTTCCCCGGGTGCACCTCATGAAATCACTTCTCTTTTAAAATGACTTCCGTAATCATGTCATTTTCTTTCGTTAACTCCAGCTCATTTTGTTCGAGGTCCAGCTCATTTTCAAGATCTCCGTGAATCTTTTCGAATTCAGCTGCCGGAATGTTTACCGGGAACTTGATTTCCACTAGTCGCTTATCTTCGTTCAATCCAACAAAGGAATTGAACTCCTTGTAATAGTAGAAGAATTCAACATCGCCTTTCCCTTCAAAGATGTAAACAGGATCACCATACTTATTGAACAGGTTCTTTTCTGAGTACCCGATTGGAAGAGGCGTTTCTGGTAGAAGACCTGCGTCCACGTACTGTAGGAATTCATCCGATAGGACTTTTCGGTTGTTCTTTTCGTAATCGATTCGGAAGCTCAGCGTTCCGGACTTTTTAAGTAGCTCTTCGTCTGTCAACTCCAAAAACTCATCCGTCGCAACATCCTCATTTAAAGCACCTATTAACTCGACAATCGGAATTTCTTCTTGGGCTAATAGAATTTTTGTAATCTTGCCCTCTTCTACTTCGAATACAATACTTTGTTTCTTGATGATCATATACACGTACGATTGTGCAGCATTTTCATCTGCTTTGTATTCAAACATGTCCAGCTCTAAGTTGTTGTCAATAACCTTTTGCAGGTTATCTCCTACATTGATCGTGTCAGAAATCTTGAACTTTTTATTGGATGTGATCAGATAGTCTGCTTCCCCGCCAGTGAAGTGAACGCGAAGCTTCTGTTCTGAATCATCCAGTACTTCATCCTTGGAATCAGGATCTTCCAGTACCTTATATACTTCCTGGTACCTTTCACCTAAGCCGAAATTCAGGAGTGAATATTCGTTTCCGACCGATTTATATTCACTTTTTTGCACCTCTTTTGTTTTCACGCCTACAATGATGCCGAACAAAAGAACCACAAAGATCAGATATGAAAGAAAGATTTTGTATGAACTCAACTGTATCACTCCGTTACATTTTGCTATCTTTGTGTTTCATTTCACCGATTTTCACTAGCACGGCGATAACTAATAGAACTGCCCAGAATCGTGGTGTAACATAATCCGCTCTGTATAAAGATGTGACCATCAGGTGAAAGTACTCCACTAATGCAATGAAGTAGTACATATTCTTCATGCCGTTCTTCAACAGGAATACGGCGATGGAAATCAAACCTGCCAGTAATAGAAGTAGTCCGATGACACCTTGCTCGAATAGGACATCAATAAACATATTGTTCGCCGAGATCGCCAGGCTCATTTGGGTATGAGGCACAATCTTGGTCCCTGCCAGGAACTCATAAGCTCCCGGGCCATATCCGAATAGACCTGATACGATGGAATGATCGAACAGCCACTGGAATGGCATGACGTACATATAGATCCGGCTTGATTGTGTCGGATCAAAAAGGTTATCTCTTCTTCCCCAAATCGGAGAGAAGAATTTCGCCAGCAGGTCCGGGTTCACCAGATAAAGGCCGGCGATCCCGATGATACCCACCAACGGGATCATCCATAGTATTTTCTTCGGGAATTTAGGATGGAACATTAAGTAGACCATTAAAAATCCTATCACCAGTACCAGATTGAAATAGGCACTCACGGAAAACGTAAAGGCCAGTATGAATAAAGTCGGAATAACCACGACGACTGCGTACACCCATTTACGTTTCACAAAAAGGAATGCCAAAATAATCAGGTCGATCAAGAACGGTCCCATATAGCTTGGTTCATTTGTGAATGAGGTGATCCGGAAATCGAACAGGGTCACTCCTTCCACACTATGCACAAAGGAACGTGTATTTAAATTAAGAAATGGAATGTTGAACATGAAATAGGCAAGCTGCCAAAAGGCAACAGCCACTAATAATG
Organism: Rossellomorea sp. ABR4_004; assembly: GCF_056159585.1. NCBI lineage: Bacteria > Bacillati > Bacillota > Bacilli > Caryophanales > Bacillaceae > Rossellomorea > Rossellomorea sp. ABR4_004. Next base: position 2,053,954 of record NZ_JBSWVM010000001.1, read on the forward strand.
TTATCGACAAAGGGTAGACTTTGATGATACTTTCGTTATCTTTCGGCTCATTCACGAGCAAACGGTAGCCAAAGTACACAAACATGAAAAAGCTGAGATAATAAGCAACCCGCGTAATCATCGAGCTTTTCAAGTAGTTCATATACTCTACACTATTCAAGACTGTAGCAGTATAAAAGGCAGAAAGAATAGCCAGTGCCAATGAGATAAGGAAAAGAATCAGGAAGCGTTTTAAGTATTTATCAAACTCTGAGGTTTGGGTCAAACGTTTTCGATTGAGTAAGTAATACAGAAATAATAATGAGCCAACCCCGAGTGTCAATACCGCTGGAACGGGTACGGGGAGAAGCTTGATGTATTTAGCTTGAGTAGAGAACTGTGCGAAGAACAAATATCCGGCCACTAAAATCAAGATGATTTGCTTCAGCCTCGGCTCATACTTGTTCATGAGTGTGGAAAAATTCATACTAAACTCCTCATTGTCTTTTTAGTTTATGGAAGGCTTTCGTCAAGCGCCTCATTGAATGTAATCTATATCCTTCAGTAAAAGTATTCCGTCCTTCTTCTCCCATTCGGTCATATAAACCAATTCATTTTCTTTATTAAACCGATAGAACCTATTGACGGCTTCGGTATGAAAATAACTTTTCCGTTGAGATGTAAGCTTCTCTTTCAGATAGTTGAAGTCCGTTTCTGTCACTGTGTTATCCGGACTCAACATGTATTTAAAGGTAGCCCAATCCGTGTTTTCAATATTATTGCGAATGTATTGATCAGCTTCCAGAAGGTTTCTGAATTTCAATGGCTGATCACCGCAGCCGCTTAAGAATAGAGTAATCAAAATTAGTAGAACGGCAAACTGTCTTTTCATTACAAACTCCTTTCCTATGAGGACCATCGTCTCTTTCAAATTCCTTGTTTCTTATGTAAAAAGGGGACGCACCCTGTTAAGTCTTGATAATTCAAACAACAATAAAAAATTATACATGAAAACCCATCATTTGAAAATGCTTTGTTCCCTGCCCCGATACACTTTGTCACCCTTGTCAATACTGGAAAATCACGCAAGTTCTCTATGATTCCGTTATGTTAAATATGTGTTACAAACGTGTTTTATAGTCATGTTTTTGGAAGATTGATCTATTTAAGCCAAAGTTACTCTTTTTAGCACTGGTCATCTGGGTGGAATGTTGAGCCGAATGGGCACATCATGTACATATTTAAAGAAAATTCGACACGGAGGATCAATTATTTGAAATTAGGATCAATAAATCATACTCAGGATTGATCAATCCAAATCGGGATTAATTATCTTGGATCAGGATCAATTACCTCCAAAACGGGATCGATCAGCCCTCGAAGACGCCTTTAAGTCATCCGTTCACCACTCGAATCGACTTTAAATCTGTCTAAAATCACATTCCCTGTTAAAAAAAGATAACCTAAAGCCATTAAGTGAAAAAAACCTCAGATCCCATAAAAAAACTGCCATCCCTAAGAATGGCAGCCTCGTAATTCAATTAATTTGCAAATGCTTGTTGGATGTCGCGGCGGACAGATTCTGCAATCGCCCCTTTACCACCCAGGAAGTACGTATCGGCCAGGACCGTGCGCTCGTCCAGCCACTTTCCTACATTGTCAGGCAAAGCATCTTTACGTGTCAGTATCAATGGAGATTTCATTGCCGATGCAAGTGCTGAAGCAGGCAGGGCATCAATGAAGACGTCTCCTCGTGCGAAGAATAGTGTCTTCTCTTCAAACTGATCACGATATTTTTCTGCAATCGTCAAGCTCGTTTGGTAACGGTCCAACCCGTACACACGTGATACATTCGGTGCCAGGGCAGTTAATTGGCGCTCTACTTCAGAAGAAACAGCAGACTGACCACCGATGATCGTTACCTTATTGATCGTATTTTCTTTCATGTAAGCTTCAACGCTTTCATGCAGAGTATCTTTTGACGTGTACAAAATCGGGATCTGCATCATGCTTGCATACGATGCAATCGACAAGGCATCCGGGGATTTTTCGTCTTTTGTCACCACAAAGATTTCATTGTTGTTATGAATTTGATCTGCTACTTTCACCGCTGTCTCGTAACGCTCTTTTCCACTGATACGAGTGATATCAGATAAGCCTTTCAGCTGATTCTCTACGTTCGTGCTGATGGCATTTGTTCCACCCAGTAAGTAGACTTCCTCAGGTTGAAGTCGCTTAATCTCATTCAGTACTGTATCCGGAAGCGATTTTGAAGTAGTTAACAATAATGGTGAATCCAATTTCTTCGCCAGTACACTTCCTGTTAACGCATCAATCGATAAATCGCCTCGGCCGATGACAACGGCCTTCGATTTATTTTCCCAGCCGTAATCCGATACACTCACGCTTGTTTCGTAACGGTCGTCTCCTTCAAGCTCGTGGGAATAGTCGTTTAAGTCCAGTTCTCTATTCACCGTTGTGGTTGGATAGTAGTAGCCAAGGATCGTTCTGAAGTTGTTTCCTTCTTTGGACATTTGGTAAGCGCCGTATTGGCTCATCCCGATTCCGTGGCCGAAACCTCCGCCATTGATCATGAATGACTCATCATTGCTGCCCAGGCTCTTAACATATGGACTCTTCATAATCGATGTCCCCAGCATGAAACGAATATTATAAGAGCGGTCATCAATCGTTTTCGTTTGCAGCTTGATTGTTTCATCTTCATTTTTCACAAATCCACTGTCTTTTTTCTCAAAATAAGTAAAAGAAACCTTCCCTTTCAATACATCTGTTGAAGTGAAAGAGGAATCTGGAATATCAAATGAGACATTCTTAATCTCTACTATTTTAATGTCACTCTTATTATCAATATGATTTTTATTTTTCAACCATGATTTCATGTTCGAAATGATTGTTTGATCTACTTCCTTCACATCCGACCACCAGGATTCCGGCTTCTTTAGATCTAATTCGTCGGTGTCGAATTGTGCTTTTGAGAGAGTGACCTTCCAATCGCTGTGTGGTGAGATTTTCGCATCATAAATGTCCGGCTTCGTCTCCAGGTATGGAACTAAAGGTGATCCCCAAACATTTTGATTCGAGAATACCCTTCCCCCATTCGATGAAGAATAAAATGCTTCGGCATAGTCTTCGTCTTTTTTCAGAACTTCACCTTGAGTTTCATTAACTGCTTGAGTAGTATGGGGATTCCAATCATACCCTTTATACACTTGATCACTTTGGCCATCATAAATCGTCCAGTTTCCTTTTTTCAATACAAAGGTTCTGGCTGCGACAGCTTGAGCCTTTAAGGCATCCAGTCCGCCGTTATCGCCCCAGGAAGCAGGCATTTCGGCTGGGACCACGCCTTTTAAGTAGTCTTCCAGATTAATATGATTCACTGGTCTTACATATTTACCGGATTCCACTGTGAACTCCACTTCACCTAAGTATCTCTTGTCGTAATTGCCTTTGATCGTCATTGAACGATCCATCGCTTCTGTAATCGTCGGAATGATGGACACGTTGCCATCGAATTTTTTCACTAGTGTAGTACCTTTGTAAAGAGATAGATTCCCGGACTCAACCTTGAATGTGTAGGCAGCCCCGGGCTGGATGAAAATCGATGTTCCCTTCACTTGATAGTCGCCGCTTGTCGTAAACGGAAGTGAACTCTTACTTCCGATATAATTCTGAAGTTTTACAGAAATAGGCTCTCCGGCTGCACTTGTATTTACCGGTGCTGCCATTAGTCCTGTAACCATTGTGGAAAGAACCAGCATAGAAAGTAACTTCTTCTTCAATGTTTTTCCTCCTTGGGATATGTAATGAGGAAGGCGCCCTTGTTACAGGGCACCTTCTGAATGTTTAAAGTGCTTCTACCTTTTTCAATACGGATTCAATTTTATATCCGTTATTTCCGGTTTCTTCATAAACTTCTTTGATCATGCCAATCCCCGGAGCGTAGTACATGGTATTGATGGTATTCACGTCTCCGTTTTTCACTGTGCTGCGAACAGCTACGACATTTTCGTACGTAGCGTTGGGAACTTCAACTGTTTCGTTTTCACTGATGATTTCCCAGCGAGTGGTGTCCCCTTTACCAGTATGATTGATGTCTGCCAGTGATTTCGCCTCTTTGTCCGGATTGAAATCGTTCAGTATGCTCTCTTTCGGGTTCTTCGGATTACTCTCTTCATAAACGACTTGAATGGCATCTTGATCCCATTTCAGAACTTGAAGAGTGACCATATCCCCTACTTTAAATACACGTTGAACATGTGTGTCATTGTGATCCACTACGGTCTCCGTTAAGCTGAAATCCTTATTTTCAAAGGTTTTGACCATGTTTTTTTCAGGTTTGAGCTGCTGGATCAACAGGTTTACTTCTTCTTTTTCGGTTGTATCATTGACTTCTTCATCCGCTTCTTCTTCTGAAGAAGTATCTTCAGAAGGCACCTCTGTGTCCTCAACCGCCTCTTCTTCCTGCTCAGCCGATGCCTCTGTTTCTTCTTCTACAGAGGCATCTTCATTCGACGTTTCGCTTTCAACCTCAGTTGTATCCGGTTTTTCCTTCGTTGTTTTCTCACTCGGTGAGGAAGCATTGCATGCCGTAACGACAGTCATAGACAAGATGAGCAGTACGACCAGAAAGACATTTTTACGACTGTTTAACATGGGACATCCTCCTTAATACAAGACATTCTTCATTTTTTCAATGATGCTGTCATCGACTTTTCCGCCTACTTTGATCACTTCTTTTACACCAGTGGATGGCTGATATTCAAGGATGAAATCCTCTAAGTGACCATCTAATGAACCTCCGACCAAGACGATCGGTGCCTTTGTTTTAACAGATAGCGCAGATGCCGTTAGAGCGTCAGGGTAATTCGTTCCCGTTGAAACGATGAATTTGTCTGAACCCATCATTGATTTAAATTTCGTCAGAACCTTTGCAAGTGTTTTATACCGGTCTGCTCCGGATAGTCTTTCAACATTTGTTGAATAGCGTTTAATCGATTGTTCGACCGTTGAAGAAATGGCACTTCCTCCACCCAGAACCTTCACTTGCTTTCCTTTCAAGTAAGTGAGTGCGGAAGAATTGATGCTGTCCTTGCCGGATAGCACGATGGCCCATTGATTAGCTGAAGCGATCGGTGCAGCACCCAGTGCATCGGCGTAATTTTTACCTGATGCTACAAACGCACCTTTTACATTCGTCAGCTTCTTATTGATAAGAAGGTTCGTTTCGTATCGATCAGCGCCGCCCACTCTTGTAACCGTCATACCAAGCTTCGCTAACCTTTCTTGAACCGCATTCGAAACGGCTCCTTTACCACCTATCATGTATACTTCTTTCGCGTTCAATCTCGTAAGCTCTTTTTCTACTTGTGAAGGAAGCTGTTCCTTATTCGTTAAGAGAATAGGAGCGTTATCCAATTGAGCTGCCAGAGGCCCTACTGAAAGTGCGTCTGCGAAGTCATAAGCAGTGGCAAGTACTACGGCTTTTTTCGCTTTGGAACTTGAGAAACCGTTAGGATAAAGGTCTTTGGAAACCTTAATCGCTGTTTCCATTCGATCGAGGCCGATTAAGTTTGTATCATTAATGAAACGATTGATTTTAACCCCATCGATACTCGACCAAATGACTCCTTTTGAATCGATATCAACTACTTTTAAAGGTGTTGCCTTCCATTTAGCGTAATCGATTGCACTTGTGACATCGTAATAAGACCATAAACTCTTGCCAGCTTCGGTTTGAACACTATATTTTTTTGGTAAATAATTTGACCATAAGATTTTATCAGTATGTTCATCTACTACTCTTGTATTCGCTAAATCCTCTGCATATTGAATGGCATCTTCTTTGATCGGGTAGGTTTTGAGCTTTTCATTCCCCTTTTGATAGACACCATATTCATTTAAATTCTCGTAAACTTTTTTCTGCTGATACTTATCAAACACATATGTATTCGATTGAGACTTGGAATATTGAATCGCTTCTTCTTTCGTCTCGTAAATCTTAAGTCGTTTATTGTCTGCGTTGTAAACTTCATATACTTTAAAATAGGAGACAATTCCATCCTTGATACCTTCTGCGGCATTGTTTTGGAACGTCCATGTCTTGATCAGGGCTTCCTCTGTCGGATTCGACATATACCCCATCTCCAATAAGAGTGATGGCATCTGCGTGTTACGGATCACATAAAACGCCTGATTATTTCTCATTCCTTTGTCCGTCAGACCGATGGCGTTCACCGTACTCGGGTGAACCGTTTCTGCTAATCTCTTGGATTCACTTCCATACGCTACCTGAATGGGATCGGGCGGATATTCCGCTTCCCAGGCATATTTATTATCATAGTGATACGATTCGAATCCACGTACATACGGGTTTGTAGGGGCCGCATTGTGATGGACCGAGACGAATACTGTTTGATCATTCTTTCCTTTCGCAAATGCATTGGCTAGGTCTGTACGTTCTTGAAGACTCAAATACTTTGTACCATCATTATGAGTCATATACACGTTGAATCCCGCTGCTTTCAGCTTATCCCGTAATTTTTCAGAGATTGCCAGATTGGCATGCTTTTCATAAAAACCAGTTGAACTCCCAGAATATCCTGTTGTACCTGAATCCCAACCACCGTGACCTGGGTCAATGACTACATTCTTCTCAGCCGATGCCAGAATCGGTATGACTAGAAACATCGTCATTGTAACAACAAGCATCGCAATCTTTTTCTTCATTTTTTTGCATTCTCCTCCATTATATTAAAATTTTCCTTTATTCTACCATTATTATCGGCAACAGTTGACATACTTTTGACATGTTTTCGTAAAGTTTTACATAAACACACAAAAAAAGACACTCACTCTCCTTATATTAGGATCGTAAAGTGTCTTTACTATATATTGAAAAAGAATGATGTAGCATACCTCAATAGAGAAATTTATCTTTGTACTTTTATTATTTCATTATACAGATCTACCATTCTCTTGGAGTTCTCTTCCCAGTCATAATGATTGATTACATGTTCCCTGCCTTTTCTCCCTAATTTCTCTCGTTCTGAGGAATCCTTATAGAGGTATAATAGTTTTTCTGCTAAGGCAGCTGGATTCTTAGAGGGGATCAGATACCCTGTTTCTCCATCCAGCACCACTTCAGGAAGACCACCGACATCTGTTGCGACAACGGGTACGCCACAAGCCTGTGCCTCTACAGCTGAAACCCCAAAGCTTTCAATTAAGGAAGAAATGACAAATATATGAAGAGATGAAATAAAATCAGGAACATCCTCATGAGCGATTCTTCCTAAAAACTCTACATTCTCATTAATGCCCAGATCTTCTGTCAGTTTCATATATTTCGCAAGATAAGGTCCGTCCCCGGCCAGTTGCAGACCAACGTATTGGCGCTCCGATCCCAGTGTATCGAGAAAAAGCTTAAAGCCTTTCAGTAGATATTCAATGCCATATTTCGGCTCCATTCCTTTAGCAATTCCGATTCTGAATTGCCCTTCAACCTTCTTCGTCGGATTAGGTTTAAATTGTGTAATATCAACACCAAAGGGCGTAATGGACAATGGCTTACTTTCATCTATATATTTTTTTGTTTCCTGTTCAAGTGCTGGACTCGTTGAACAAATATAGTCCGCTTTTCTCAAGGCGTACTGGAGGATGATTCGATTCATCACGTTCCGCTTGGGGAAATCATAGATGTCAGACCCCCATACCGATAAAATGTAAGGACTGAACCCTGTTAAAGCTCCTATTAATCCGTAACTCGAAGCATAATGGGAATGGATGAGATCAGGCTTATAGTGTCGGATGATCTTCTTGAGCCTTGAAACCGTAAATAAATAAGAAATCTTGTGATTCAATTTCAGATTTAAATAGACTCTGCTTACATTCTCCCAAGGGATGTGTTCAGAAGAGTCTTTATGGTTCTCTAAGCTAATATTGATGACCTCGATACCAACCGAATTATAGTAATCAAGCCATTTCTTCGTATGTACATTATTCGCTGGTGCTAATAATAAAACTTTCATAACTCGGGTACCACACTCTCTTTTTTACTACTGGCTTGCTGACATGATTGACAAGCTCTTAAAAATCGACTGCCAAAAGAAATCTATTCAATAATATCGTTTGTGATATAATATACTAATTGATTTGATACTTCTTATCATAATATAAAAAGCGATTAAATTGAATTTATTTGTAAAAACTATATAAATTTTGTTAAATCACAGTGATAAAAATTGTCCGTTCAGAGAGGTATTTCCATGTTTAAACATACGTTTATCTATTTTCTATCTAAAGGTGTGCCCGGGATCATCAACTTTGTGGCCATCGCCTTGTATACACGTCTACTATCACCAAGTGAGTACGGTGAATACGCACTGGTTATTGCGGCTGTAACATTTGTGAACACTACCTTGTTCCACTGGCTTAGATTAGGATTGCTCCGCTATAACCCTAAATACGAAGGCAATCAGAAAGCCATGTTCATCAGCTCGATCACAGCTACATTCATTTCCATGACCATCCTGACTGTTTTCCTGGGTACAGGAGCTTTCATTGTCTATACTCCATTTCATTCAATGGCTCTGTTATGGTTTCTGGGGATTGGATTACTCACCATGCAAAGCATGTTCGACTTATTCACTGAATACTTGCGTTCAGAGCTTTCGTCGAAACTATTCGGAGTTGTGACAGCTTTAAAAGTGGTTTTATCCCTTATCGCCGCTGTCGTTCTGATCAAATTCTTCGGGTTCGGGGCAGAAGGAATCATCCTTGGACTGATCATCGGGATCTTCCTGTCGATTGTCTTCTTTATTCCGAAGTACCTTCACTTAATTGACATTAAGTTGATTGACCGGGACATGATTAAAGAAGTCGTGAAGTATTCCATTCCATTTATTGCAGCTCTTTCGATGGAAGCCATCATCCTGAATACAGACCGTTACTTGATAGGCTGGTTAATGGACAAGGCATCTGTCGGAATATATGCCGTTTCATACGACCTTGCCAAACAAATTCTGTTCTTACTGATGATGATCATCAACCTGGCCGCTTACCCACTTGTGGTCAAGGCCCTTGAAACAGGCGGAATCAAAGAATGTCAGAAACAATTGAATGAAAACACGTCCCTGCTATTACTTGTATCGGTCCCGGCGACAACGGGAATGATCATGCTGAGCGACTCCTTTACCGGGATCTTCCTGGGGGAATCCTATCAGGGAAAAGCAGCGACAATCTTTTCACTGATTGCCCTTGCGATCTTTATACAAGGCTTTAAAATGTACTATTTCGACCTTGCTTTTCAGCTTGGTAAAAATACGAAGCTTCAGATTTGGCCTGTGCTGGCTGCAGCTGCCCTGAATGTAGTCCTTAACCTACTATTGATACCAGAGTACGGTATATTCGGATCAGCCTATGCCACCATCATTTCATATGTGGTATCGGTACTGTTGAGTGCCTTAATCGGGAAGAAGATTTTCCCGCTCACGTTTCCGTTCAAGGAGGTCGGAAAGATCTTTGTTGCGACTGGTGTGATGGCGCTTCTTGTTTGGCCGGCATTGTCCATTGGTGGCATCTTCGGATTTATCGTGCAAATTGCCGTCGGGATCGTAGCTTATGGCGCGGTGGTACTGGCATTGAATATTAATGGTATACGCGAGCTTGTTATGCGTCGATTGAAAAAATCCCCTCAATGATATTGAGGGGATTTTTTTTGGGGGGAGATGGAGTGGCTAGTTTGTTTGTACCTGGTACAATTGGAGGCTGTTGTACCTGGTACATTTCGTGGGAGTTGTACCTGGTACACGGATATCGACGCAATTTGAAGCTAGAAACTCCGTCAACTGTCAGACCATCTATAGAATAGTGACCGTTTTGCCAGTTTTCATTCAATCCTGGAGTGGTTTTGGCATAAGATTGTCCTTTTTCAGCTGGGAATGTGCTGTTTGATTGGATTGATGGCCGATCCGGGGGTTGAATATCGGATGAGGAGTGGTTGTCGCGGGGGATTCGATCCTGATCGGGAGGGGATTGATCCTGATTCACGATAAATGATCCTGTTTCAGCTTTTTCAATCCTCGATATGATTAATCAATCCCTATTTCAATTAATTGATCCTCCGTGTCGAATTGTGTTTCCATACGTACGCTTCAAGCCCTTCTGCCTCAAGCTCCCTCCGCCGTTAACAGGTAAATGACCCGTAGCTGAAAAAGCGTAACTTTCACACTTGGATTCTCCTATTGAGCAGTAGCGTTTGATAAAATCCTTTCATTTGTAAGCGTTTAGCTTAAGATTGTCCATTTTTCAGCTGGGAATATGCCATTTGATTAGATTGCACGCCGATCAAGTTGGTGAACTTGGGATAAGGAGTGGTTGTCGCGGGGGATTCGATCCTGATCGGGAGGTGATTGATCCCGGTTCACGATAATTGATCCTGCTTCAGCTTTTTCAATCCTCGATATGATTAATCAATCCCTATTTCAATTAATTGATCCTCCGTGTCGAATTTTCATTACCGATACCCGCATGATGCCTCAATATACTTAACACCTACAAAAAACCCACGGAGCATGACTTACTCCATGGGTTCGAACTTTAATCTCTATTCCTCGTAACTACTTGAATCCTCTGCTTCTGTAGAGTCCTCATAAATACCAGAATCCTCAGTTTCTGTCGAGTCCTCATAGGTATCCTCCACACCAGTCGAGTCCTCAGCCACGGCATCGTCACTCAATGATTCTTCCTCGACATACTCTGCATACGACTTTGGTTCTTTCCCATTCAAAAAGTCTTTTAAAGCTTCAGTATTCGCATCCAGGTCTACGTCTAGCACAGCGCCCGCACCTTCATATCGGGCATTTTCAAACGAATTGTCGATCGGTACTGTCATTGTTTCGATATTATCAACCGGATTCAGGACAAATTCTTTTGCAAGACTGATGCGGTCCATGGATCCGATATTCGTTTCGATGTAGGGTGAGACTGTCCCCATCAGTTTAGGGATTTTGGATACGCCGTTTAATGACAGCATCTCGTCTTTTAAAGCATTGATGACTTCCTGCTGGCGCTTAACGCGGCCGAAGTCTCCCTCCGCGTCATGGCGGAAGCGGGCATAGCCCAGTAATTCCTTACCGTTCAATTTTTGCAATCCTGGTTCCAGTGTCACATTAATGTTTGTGGACATTTCCTTTTCTACATTCATTTCGATTCCATCCGGTGCCAGTGCATCTACAACCTTCTGAAATCCTTTAAAGTCCATTAACGCATAATATTGTACATCTATATCGAAGTTCTCTTTCAGCGTTTGACGAAGTAACTCTGGCCCTCCAAGGAAATAGGAAGTATTCAATTTATACTTTCCGTATTCCGGAACATCTACATACATATCCCTCATCAATGATACCAATCTGGCCTCACCTTTTTCAGGATCATATTGAGCAATCATAATCGTATCTGTACGTGATTTTTCTTCACCTCTCGTATCCGATCCGAGGAGTAACACATTTATCTTTCCGTGTTCATCTTTTTTACCATTAAACTCAGGAATCTCTTCGGATGCCGCCTGTGTTTTACCGGCATTCATTTTTCCGGTTTGATACTGGTAGAGAAAATACGCTGTTCCAATGCTTAGTCCTAAGAAAGAAAGTGCAAGAAATATGCGGAAGAATCGCTTTCTTCTTCTCATCCGCTGTCTATAGTCATTACGAGTCTTCATGTATGTTTTTCACCTTTCAAATCGAAGATCAATACGAAAAATAATTTTATCATGAAATAGATTAAAAAAATAGAATCTTACATAAATGTAATCTCTGTTTAATAATCTAATTGAAAAAGACTCTACCGATGATCGATAGAGTCTTAGTATTGAAGTCTACTATATTAATAATACAGCTTTTTGTATAAATCTCCAAGCTCGTCTTCCACATTCATTGCACTTGGTCCTCCGAGCAGGAAGAACTCTTTATATTCTTTAGCTGCGATAAAGTTGTTGACGCTTGTTGGCAGTTGTTCCGGATTAGATAGAAGAAGTGGTGCCTTTTGCTTCGCAGCCAACACTGATCCCGATAACGCGTCAGGATAGTTTTTACCGCTTGCGAGAAGAGCTTTTTCCTCTGGGTTAGCCAGGGGAAGCTTCTTCGCAATCTCAAGGGACGTTTCGTAACGATCCACTCCGCTTACCCGCTGCTCAGCTTTCACCTTTTTCATGACGCCATCACTGATGACTCCTGCCCCTCCGACAACGATCGTGCTATTCACTCCAGTTAGAGCCTGACTCGTATAAGATGAAACAGAATCCTTCGCTGTTAAAAGGATCGGGTACCCTTTGACAGAAGCATATGGCGCAACTGAAAGAGCATCCGGAAAGTTCTTGCCTGAAGCAATGATGGTTTTATCCGGATTCGGATTTACGTGCTCTGAAATAAGCTGTGCTGTTTCGTAGCGATCGATCCCACCGATTCGTTCAACTTTTAATCCCATTCCTGTAAGAGCATCTTCGACTCCCTTGCTGACTGCCCCTTCCCCACCTAGAATGATGATGTTGGAAGCTTTCAAACGTTCGATTTCACTTTTCGTTGATTCAGTCAGTTTATTTTTGTCGGTTAATAGGAGTGGCGCATCCTTCTTATAAGCAAGCGGGCCACCCGTTAATGCATCCGGGAAGTTATATCCTTGTGCCAGAACGACCGTTTCAGCCTGCTCCCAGCCAGCCTGTGAAATATCCACGGCTGTCTTGATTCGATCGGTCCCTGAAAGTCGTTCACCGATCTTATTTAGTTCGCTTGAAGCAACGTATGCCTCTTGCTTATTGTCTTCACGTTCGACGTTGTACCAGACGAAGTGATTCGGATTCTTGGATTGATCGTATTCAAACCCTTTAAGGATTTCAAGCACTTCCGTTTCACCGCTTGGAAGTTTCGCAGACACTTCCTTGGACTCAGAAGTTGGCTGTTCTCTAAAACGTGATCCATCCGCAGAAATCACAAGGTCACCTGCTTGATACGTATGTTTTGTCGTATGGGCAAGACCATCCACCTCATACTGTTTCTTATCGAATAATAAATAATAGTTTGGCTCTCCTGTATAGGTAAAATCCTCTTTGGCAAAAGAAAACTCGACTCTGTCATTCTTGAAAATACCAGGATTCCCACTTACAAGCTCTGCATACACCCGTTCTTGATAGCTTCCGAAGTTCCTTTCACCTGTCGCCATTTTGATCGGACTATTTTCCTGCACTTGTCCATTGTAAGCTAATAGGGCAAAATACCAGTTCTCGATAACGTCTCGCTCATTATCTCCGACAGTAGGGATGCTGGTAGAGCGATTCCAGTTGGTTATGCCTTTCTCACCAAGCTCCCACTTTTCGTTCAGGATTTTGATACCTGATTCGATATTGAAGGCGATGTCACTTTTCAAACGTTCAACGTCATAGCCTGCTGTATCAGTGACCTGCATGATCCCGATCCCGCCATCACCCGAAATATTCGGTTCTCCATCTGCCGTGAACTGCTTCCAACCGCTCTCTTCTGCAGCTATTGCCTTCACGATTTCTGCCGGAACGTCATACTTCATTGCTGCTTCCGTCAACAGTTTATTGATTTCATATTTTGATGGGTTTTCATACCCCGCTGCCTTCGAATTGATCGGACTCGCCAGTGTCGCAGTAAGTGCCACCGCTGCTATTCCGGATACAAGCTTCTTCATTTTTAGATTCATTGCGTTCCCCTTTTAATGTTATTTTATTCCATCTTATCATAGTATCTAGTAAACTATAACCCTTCATTGGCAAAAAAAAGATAGAGAGGAATCCTCTCTATCTCACTCGTTCATCATATAATGATCAATTTCCCATGCTTTTTCTATGGATAAAGCACCCGGTCCACCTAAAATATGATAACTGTTCCTATTGGAAAATACATTTATCGATTTTTGTAAGTAAGGGCTAGGTTGCTGATCCACCAATACAACCGGGCTATCGGTCCTTGCAGCCAGCGGGCTTATGCTAAGGGCATCGGGAAATTTCCCTCCTGTGGCAAAATAGACTGAATCCGAATCTTCCGTAGCGAACGTCTGATGAACCTTATAATTGGTTTCATAACGATCCAGACCGTAAATTCGAAAATGTCCCGGCAATTGATCAACCATCTTATCTGTAAGGATACCCTGACCGCCGATCACGTACGTCTTGGAAATTTCATTCTCTTTCATATACGTACGAACCGACTGTGGAACCTTCTCTTTTTCAACAAAGAGTACAGGATATTGCATACTGCCACTATAGGAAGCGACCGACAAGGCATCAGGATAGTTTTGACCCGAGACGACAAATGCCTTGTTGGTTGTGTATGGAATCGCGTCATTGATCGCTACGGCCGTTTCATAACGGTCCACGCCAAATAGTCTTTTTGTCTCGATTGATAGATTCTTAATCTCATTTTCCACTTCATGAGAGATGGCATTTTTTCCTCCGATCATCAAAACATGAGAAGGGTTCAACCTTCTCAGTTCTTCCTTGACGGATTCACTTAATCGATTGTTCTTAACCAATAGAATCGGACTATCCAAATGAGATGCCAACGGGGAAGCTGCTAAACTATCCGGGAAGGAATCACCGCTTGCTAAGACAACAAACGATCCATACAATTTGTTGCCATCGATCGTCAACTCTTCTTCCTGTAGTGAGGTCCAGCCATTCTTAGATATTTCTACAGCTGTTTCCACAGAAGTCAGTCCGTAGTGACGATTTTTTGTTTGGACATAGCTCAGCGCTTTTTCTGCGTTGATCAAACCCGTTCCAAGCCTTTCGACTTCAGGTAATGGGGTAGTGGAGTTTTCAAGAACATCCTTTACCTGCATACCTTTTAGAAAAGGGTATTGCTGTTTAACCATGGCGGAAATCGAACTTACAATGGCTGTTGACATACTGGTACCATCCAATGTCTCATAGCCACCCATCCATGTGCTGAAAATGTTCGTTCCCGGGGCAGATACATTTACTGTGGCCCCAAAGTTTGAAAACGTCGATTTAGCCAATGTTGCAGAATCCACGCTTCCTACAGCCAGGACATCCGGGTAAGTTGCCGGGTAAAGAACCGCGTGTTCATCATCGTTACCTGCCGCACCTACCACTAAAGCTCCTTTGTCCACAGCGTAATCAATTGCATCCTCTAGTGCTTGCATATTACTATAGCTGCCGAGACTCAAATTGATGATATCAGCTCCATTGTCCGCTGCATAACGGATGCCTTGAATAACCGTTGACATATAGGTGGTCTTACCCTCAAACACTTTGACAGGCATGAGCTTCACCTTTTCAGCAACAGAAGCAATCCCCATCTTGTTATTGGTCACAGCCCCTACAAGACCAGCAACATGGGTCCCGTGTCCTGACGCATCGACGGGGGGCTCACCTTCATTAATGAAGTTCTTTCCTTCTATTAATCTACTGCGCAACTCAGGATGTTTCAAATCAACACCTGAATCGACAATCGCCACGGTGACTTCTTCTATGGGATTGTAATTTTCCCAGGCCTCCAAAACCTTCATTACCTGAAAGTCTTGGGATTGATTATTAAAATATGTATCATTTGGCGCGGCAGCTTGTGTGTAGACGAGCTGATCGACCTCTGCATATTCTATGTTTTTATTTTTATTTAATTTGGATAGAGTTCCAGGAACGTCTTTAGCAGGAACTTCTATGACTTCTAATTTCCCTTCTTCCGTATCCGAAGACTGTGTCGACACTTCACCTTTTTGATCCTTGTGAACCACCAAAAGTTGAACCTTCTTCTCATCATCCGCCTGCGCAAATCCGTTTGGAAGCAGGATGCAACCAAATAAGAAGATAATAGAAGTGATTATTCTCATTTTCATTAAGCCACTCCTCTCTCAGTTGAATGTCATTTACATCATCTGTAAAAAGTATATAAGATGGTGGAAGGCCTGTCCATGAATTCAAGAAATTTTCAGAATAATAGGCTGAAAGACCTTTATGTTTATATTAAAAAACTTCTTTTCGCATCTGTTGCCATTTTAAATAAGAAAGCATTAGTTGATTTCTGCTACAGGATGCTCGCTTTCCGCGGGGCTGACGGTTGTCCTCCTCAGCTGCGCTTCCATCCTTCTGCTGCAATCAACTTTTTAAGCAAGATACAAGTATAAACAACCCTCTTTGCCAATAGCTCTCCTGCCTGGGCTCTGTCAATCAAGTGTGAGTTGTATGGTGAGGGAATTTAGTAGATCTGGTTTTCAACTTTAGACCAGAAAGAGAGAACATCGAGAAGGCTTGACTTCCTTCCCGGGGAATCTTGTGCTTGGTAGAGAAAATAAAAAAAAGCCACCCGCTATAAATAGCAGGTGACCCTATTAAACTCTATTAGTTTGATACTTTTCCTTGAAGGTCTTCTCTTGCTCCTTCACCTACTGCACCTTTACCACCAAGTACAGTGACAGAAGTGATTTTGTTCTGGTACAGATATTTCGTTAAGAACGCATCTACTTCTTTCGGTAATCCGTTTGGATCTGTCAGTAATAATAATCCTGAGTTATCTGTTACAAGTGGTGCAGCAGATAACGCGTCTGGGAAGTTCTTACCGCTGGCAACATATAACTTGTCTGTGCTATTGGCGAACTCTCCTAGGATTGCAGCCAGTGTACCATAACGGTTCACACCAGAAAGTACTTTAACATCGACAGCTACTTTCTTAGCTTGAGCTACTACATTTTCAGGAACAGCTGATTTTCCACCAAGCACATAGACTTTCTCGTCTTCAAGAATGGCTTTCGCTTCAGCAGATAAATCTTTTCCATCTGTTAAAACGATTGGCATATCATTCGCACCGGCAATGGCCGCAGCACTTAGAGCATCTGCAAAGTTCTTACCAGTTGCAACGAATACACCGTTTCCTTTGAATCCAAGCTCTTGAAGCTTCGAAACGATGGCAAGGTTTGTACCGTAACGGTTTGGCATTCCATCTGTTTCTAAGCGTTCGATATCAGAAGAATTAATTGAGATGCTGTTCAATTGTGTGAATACCTCTTTGGATACGACACCTTCTCCACCAAGGATATACACATTTTCTGCACCAAGACGTTCGATTTCATTCAGTACTTCCTTAGAAAGCTTCCCATTGCTGCCTACAGGTAGGATTGGCGCATCGATTGCGGATGCTAATGGACCTGCAGATAATGAATCAGGGAAGTTGTATCCAGTTGAAAGGATAACAGTTTTGTATTCATGGTCATCGGCGAAGCCATCCATATGAAGCTTTTTGGAAACTTCGATCGCAGTTCCGACACGGTCTTGACCTGATACTTCATTGATGATGTCACCGTCTACCTTGATTGGAAGCAGTGATAATACTTCGTCCGTTTTCGCATCTAAAAGGTATACGGCTCCGATTGAACTCATTGATTCTGAAGGAGTTGTAATCTTAACATCAGTAGTTAAAGATTTTCCAACTTTAAGGTTTTGTGAAGCATTGGCTTCTACTTTCCCTTTCCCTTTTTCACCAGGGGACAGTACGCCAAACTCATTGACTGATAGATCAAGAGTTGTCGTCGGATCCATTGTTGCATAGCCTTCAATGGCAATTGTGTACGTATCATCCGGTAAAGAAGTCAATGAAACTTTTTCATCAGATGTCGCACCTGCAGAGTAAGCTACCTGGTTACCTTTAGAATCAAAGATATATAGATCTACGTCATCAGTAGCATGTGATGGGTTTGAAGTTTGAACTTCTAAAGATACGTTGTTCTTCACTTTAATATCTTTGTAGTAAAATGCATTGTTACCTGGTACTTCTACCTTCTCGGAAGAAAGCTTAGGCGTGCTGAATGGTGCACCGACAACCTTCACTTCTCTCGCTTCAGATAAGTAGTTTGAGAATGTTACAGATTTCGTCATTTCAGTATCCGATGCAACATTACCCAGATCGATTTCACCTGGTTGAGCGACTACATCCTGAACAACAGCTTCAAGTTGGTATTTGTTTACCTCCTTACCAGCTTGTGGTCCGGAAGTTCCGTATACATGTACTTCCCATACCCCTGGTTTAGGAGACTTGAATACATGATCTTCAACGCCCAATCCACCGGCACCGTATCCAGCATATCCTTGGAACTCACTTACTTCCACTCCGTCAGGATTAAAGACGATCGCGCGTACGCGGCCTTTATAATCATCATTTTCACTGATTGCATTTAGTGAGAAACGAACTTCACTTACACCAGGTTTTACGTCAAATGTATAACCTTTTGTTTGAGAAGATTGTACTTCACCTTCTTCGCGGAAGCGGAAACGATTTTCTTGGTTAAAATCATATCCAGTAACAATTGTTTGAGCTGATCTAGCTTCTACATAAGGAGTAGACGCATCATCAAAGACTAATGTCTCAGCATTTACGCCTGTTTCTAATTTCGAAGAATCGTAATCAACTGTAATCGTTTTACTTTCTCCAGCCTTAAGGTTTAATTTTGAAACTGATGGATTAATCCAATCGCCAGTTGGAGATACATCCAGGCTCTTATCTTCATCCGTCTTGTTCTCTACTAATACTTCAACTGTTTCCGGAATTTCTTTATTTCTTACATATAGACCCGGACCGCCGGACACTTTCTCTCCGTGATAGACCGTCACGTCTACATCTTTAATATCTGTGATGAAGTTCTTGCGCAGATACTCATAAGCTGCCGGAACATCAATCAATCCGCCACCTTCTTGAGCACGGTTGTACCCATCCAAATGATTAGCCGTTTTAATCAATGCTTCACGGGCAATTTCATAATTAAATGGAATACGATCTTTCTCAGCTGCAGATTTCAGCAATGCTACAGCTCCAGCAACATATGGTGAAGACATACTTGTACCCTGCATCACAACGTACGGTCCATTTTGTACCGGATGAGCAGCAAATGCAGATCCAGGTCCAACGATATCAGGCTTTTGATTCCCAGCTTCGTTCGGCCCTACAGAAGAGAAGTACCATAATCCTTGTCCTTCTTTAGGAGTACCGTCTGCATTTTTACCATATGGATAGGAATTGTATTCTTTTGCCCACATGTCAGCCGTGATATGAGCACCAACAGAAATGATAGGAGCTACGTCACCAGGTGATCCGACTGTGTCTGCACCAGGCCCGGCATTTCCAGCAGATGTAACGAATACGATATCTGTATCTTCACTTAGGACTGTCATTAATTCTCCATAGGATCCTAAACCATCATTTAAATCTGGTGAAGAACCTAAGCTTAAGTTTGCAACATCGACGCCAAATCCGCCTTCGGATTCAGGAAGCGCAGCATCGACCATAGCCTTTTGGATACTGAATGTAGGAGCTCCGCCAGCTGCTTTGAACACGCGCATACCGACAAGCTCGGCTCCAGGGGCAACCCCTTCACCAGCCACGGCACCGAAGGCATTCGCTTTTGCCGGACCGTTTGCGGCAGAAATACCCGAAACGTGTGAACCGTGCCCGTTGAAGTCAGTGAATAGATTGATCTTCTTCAGACCTGCACCGAACCAGTTCAATTCCATATCATTCACTCGGAAATTTGCTCCAAGCATTTCATCTTCCACATTCACATCAAATGTACCTGTTTCATTGTTTGCATAAGCAGTTTCATCCGTGAAGTCATTATCCATATCTGTATCGATATAGACTTTATCCCCTACCAAGAGAACAGCGAAATTATCCGAATTTCCATTCACTCCATCCGCATTCAAATCCTGGTTCGTCCAGTTAGGATTTGTTTTCGGATATGGATTTGTTTCAAATGCCGTTTTCCCGAAGAAAAATTTGTCATCGGAAGCGTCAAGTCCTGCTGTATTATATGTAGTTTCTCCTACTGTAATGGAGTCACCCTCAGCATGTCCGCCATCAAAAAATACATCGCCCTCTGAAAGGTAGTTGATTCCATCACCTAGATATTTTTTATAACGCTCTTCGATACCGTAAGCAAGTTGACGGTTTGAAATCGTGTAGTCTCTTACTGCCACAATTTTGGAATCCCCATATTTACGTGTTCCTTCTTCAAGACCTTCTGTAAAGGATTCATGACCCGGATCGGGACCTGAGTCAATGATTCCGATACGTGTGCCACTACCATCAAACTTATCGTGAAAATCATCCACTCCCGTTGGAGCATGAGTTTCTGCCTGATTTGGTTTTACAACCGCATCTTCATCGACTTTATTTTGATCCTTCACGGCTAATTCAGGATCCTTGACCTCGCCTAATTCGATTTCAGCATTTTTACCCACTGTACGAACACTCTTAAGGTCAAGAACTTCCATCACTTTGCGTGTAGGTACATCCGCTAAGTAAACATAGTTCTTATAATTCTGTTTTACCTTAACGCCAAGCTTCTCTAATTGACTAGTCGCATCTACTTTACCGTTACCTACGATGACAAGCTCTTGAACAGCTTGCTCACTCATAGAAAGTGCCACAACCTCTGAGAAATTCGAAACTTTGAACTTTTTCGTTTCCTGTAAAGCAGCTTCTGCTTTATCAGGATTGAAAGCTGTGATTCCAGCGAATGATGAAGTTACCAAAGCAGCACTGGCCATAACCGAAAATACCTTTTTCTTAAACGTCAATCCCTTTTCCCCCTTGATAGATTAATAGTAGTGGTCCGAAATACTCCGCATCTTCCAAAAAAATATAATTATGGAAAAATTCGAACTCTAATTTCCATTTTAATCTCAGTTAGTTCTTTAGTCAATAAAAGGAGACGTTATTTTCAGAAAAAATAATATATTTTTACTATTGTTTTTCATATTCGTTTTATTATATAAACTTTATTTGTAAACATTGTCTCAGAACGAGTGCTGGTTGATTTCCCCTTCAGGTTCTCGCTTCTAGCGGGGCGTGAGTCGAGTACCTGCAGCGAGAATCAACATAACTTTACTTTTAACAATTTGAAATTTAACAATCTATTTGGAAACAATATATTTAAAAGAAAATGTTTAAGGACTATTGAATCGGGTAAATAGAAAAAAACTGCTTGCCATGTGACAAACAGTTTTTCTATCATTCTATTAATTTACAACCTTCACTGCTCCTAGATAACGAGGCTTCCAATATACGTTACTCATACTTGTGATTTCTACTCCATCATTACCAGCATGAATGAACTGGTTATTCCCTATATAGATTCCACCGTGTGACGGGCCGGGCTTGTACGTTTCAAACATGACAATATCTCCAACTGCGGGAGAGCTTGACCGGCTTCCAAAATTCCAGATGTCTGATGTCGTTCTAGGGAGATCGATATCATATTTATCATATACATAGTTTAAGTACCCACTGCAATCAAAACCACTTGGAGTCGTTCCACCCCATTTATAAGGTGTTCCTATATATTGTTTCGCCGTCTTGATTAAACCATCTGTATCAAAACCAAAAAGACTTTGGGCTTTCTCAGAAATCACGGACGTTCCACCAATAATCGTAAACTGATTAATACCTAATTTATCAACTGTCGACTTCACAGAAGATGGGACACTATTCGATTGAATCAGCATGACAGGTGAGCTTTTTTTGGCTGCAAGAACGGACCCGGTTAATGCATCTGCATAACTTTCTCCCGTAGCAATGACTGTACTATTTGAAGCAGAGTAATATTTCTCAGCGACTTTTGTTGCCGTATCATATCGATCTTTCCCTGAAATACGGGTCGCTCTTGGCAATTGATTCTTAACGCCGTCACTTACCACACCTGTACCTCCTACAAGAATAGAGGAACTATATTTACTTAACGCTTTCTTTGTCTCTTCAGGGACATGGTTCTTTTCTGTTAAAAGAATCGGCATAGACTTACTGGCAGCAACAGGAGCAATGGCCAGACTGTCCGGGAAATCCCTTCCATATGTAACAATGGCTTGG
This sequence comes from Rossellomorea sp. ABR4_004, assembly GCF_056159585.1. Lineage (NCBI taxonomy): Bacteria > Bacillati > Bacillota > Bacilli > Caryophanales > Bacillaceae > Rossellomorea > Rossellomorea sp. ABR4_004. The sequence goes on from NZ_JBSWVM010000001.1 coordinate 2,075,844, forward strand.
GAGCCACCAACTAATGCAGCGATTTTTGCCGCTGTTTCGTATCTGTTTTCCCCTCCCACTCTTGTACTGGTAATACCTAAACTCTTAAGCTGAGCTTCGACTGAAGTTGAAATGACAGAACTTCCACCTAATATGTATGCTTTACTTGGTTTTAATCGTTTTAACTCTTCTTTCACACTATAAGGAACGCCATCTTTTGTTACTAATAGAATTGGCGCATTATATTTGTCTGCTAACGGTGCACCCGCTAACGCATCCGGAAAGTTATTTCCCACTGCAATGACGACGGTATTGGCACTGCTCCACCCTTCTCTGGAAACTTTAACTGCAGTTTCATACCGGTCCACACCACTTACTCGATCTATCTGTGTACCTGCAGCTGATGCAGGGTTCTGGAAAAATAATAGGAACATGAAGCTTACTACCGTGACGAAAGTAATAGATACAGGTTTACGATAATTTGACATTTCTCAATTCCCCTTCTCTATAAATCTACAAAAACTATCTTATCATTAAAATTTTCAAAATAATTTTACAGTTATGTAACAAAATTCGTCATATTTACCCCTTTTTTGTAATACCCCTTCCTTCAAACGACACAAAAATGCCCGTTTCTGTTGTAGAAACGGGCATTTTTCGTTATTCGTTTTCTTTATTCCAATACTCCAAAAGTCCTTCTCTCATACTGAACTTTGGATCGAATCCTAAAGATTTAAGCTCAGATATATCAGAGTAGGATTCTTTAATATCTCCTGAGCGTTCTTCCAGCTGTTCGATAGGAAGTTTAGTATTTGTAATCTCTTCATACATTCCGATCAGTTCGTTTAAGCTTGTAGAGTCGCCTGTACCGACGTTAAATACTTTACCGATCGCTTCTTTATCTTCCGACACGAGAAGATTCGCCTGCACAACATCTTTCACATAGATGAAATCTCTCGTTTGCTCCCCATCACCATAAAGAGTAAAGGATATTTCTTCATTGTTTACCAGCTGTTTGAATTTATCCGTTAAGATCGATACCACACCTGAGTACGGTGAAGATGGATTTTGTCTGTTTCCAAAGACGTTGAAAAATCGAACCGCCGTTGTTGGAATATCATACAAGCGGCTGAATGCCAGTACGTATTGCTCAGAGGCAAATTTATCGATGGCATATGGCGTCAATGGTCTGATCGTCGATGTTTCTTTCTTAGGAAGCGTTGGCTCATCTCCGTACACCGCTGCAGAAGAAGCAAATACAAACCGCTCCATTCCGCCTTGTTTGCGTGTTTCCTCCAATAAATATAAAGTCGCTTCCAAATTGGTTTGATGGGTATGAAGTGGATCTTCTACTGAAGCCGCCACACTGGCAATCGCACCTAAATGAAAGATTTTCTTAAATTGATGTTCTTGAAATAGCTTTTCAATAGTCTCTTTTGAAGAGATATCTCCTTCTACCACTGTTAACCTATCGTCCTTCGGTAGGTTATCCATTGAACCCATTGAGAAATTATCTATCACTACCACTTGTTTATTTTTGTTTAACAATTCTTCTACAATATGAGAGCCGATAAATCCGGCACCGCCTGTGACAAGGATCTTGCTCATGTATGTTGTTCCCCTTTCAGTATGGAGAGTTATTCTTTACTTTTTCACTCATGTAAGTATAGCAAAAATCCTAAACGGATTCTATTCGGTCATGAAAATGTAAAACACCCTTAATTTTCTCCCTATTCCCCCATTCAAATACCCCTTTCACTAATGTCAAAAAAAGGCGAAAATTATTTATCTGGAACTATCTAGTCAAATGTTCTAAACGGAATTATACTATTCTAGATGTTATGAAATATTGGTACGGGATTGCCATAGACATCAGCTTAAAAACAAGATTATTATCGGGGGAAAGAAAGATGAAAAAGTGGTTCATTGCTTCAGTGGGTTCAGCGTTACTTGCTTCAAGTTTATTCAGCACATCTGTACTAGCGGAAAGCCCTTCTCAACAAAAGATGGAGCTTTTAGGGTACGACCGTGATGGTTTCTTCGTTGAGGAAGAACCGAATAATACGTTTACGAATTCCAATGAAATCCTTCTTGAGGATGCCGTAAAGGGGACATTCACTTTAGATGATGTGGATATGTATAAGATTCAAGTCGACACTGAAGATCCATTGATTATATACGGGGGATCATGGGATGAAAACCCTGGGATTCTATTAGATATCACTCTATATGATGAGAATAAGAATGTGATTCAACCAAACGAAATGAGCACAGATGTGTTAGATGGATTAATGGCTGATTACACGGTTGCTCCAGGTACTTATTATATGTCTGTGAAGGATAAGAAGAATGCAGCAACTGGGGAAGAATATGTAGTCGTTGCGTCACAATTCTTATTTGAATCTTACGTAGACCGGATATTCGGTAAAGATAGATATGAAACCGCCCTTGAAATTGCACTACAGGGCTGGGGATTCGGGACAGATGAAATCATCCTGGCTACAGGAAACAACTTCCCTGACGCATTGGCCGGTGCACCGCTTGCGTACCATAGAGATGCCCCTATTCTATTAACTACGAAGGGTTCCCTTCACCCATCCGTGGAGGAAGCCATTTATGAATTGGGAGTAAATAAGGTGACGATCCTTGGAGGGCCAGGTGTCATTTCAGATAATGTAGTGAAGGAATTAAAGGCGCTGGATGTATCTGTTACACGTATCAGCGGCAAGGACCGCTATGAGACGGCAGTGGCCATCTCAAAAAAGCTGCCAAACAATAACGCAGCCGTAGTCGTCAGCGGAAAGAATTACCCAGATGCCCTATCCATTGCGTCCATCGCAGCACAAAACGGATATCCGATTCTTTTATCAGATAAAGAAAGCATCCCTGCTGCAACGCTGACACAGGCAAAAACATACGAGATGAACTATGTCATCGGCGGGACCGGTGTCATCAGTAATACAGTTACAAAGAAGCTAAACGATCCGACGAGGATAGCAGGTGCAAATCGTTATGAAACGAATGCAAATATCATTCGCGAGTTTGACGTTCCGACTAGCTTTGTCTTCGTTGCCACCGGCACTCAGTTCGCCGATGCGTTAACAGGTTCTGCTCTAGCAGCTAACTGGGGAGAGCCATTGTTACTGACCACTCCAAATGAGTTACATCCTGAAATCAAGAAGTTAATGATGGATTATACATTCGGTGTGACGATCCTTGGTGGAGAGAAAGCGATCCAGCCTAAGGTTGAAGACGAGATTTGGTCCATTATCGAAGGGATAGAATAATATCGAACGCGCTCACTAGAGGAGCGCGTTTTTTTTATGTCCTCCTAAAATAGTAAATATCATTGTGATAAAATGGTATTATACAAGATTTCACAAAAATAGAGAGAATAACAAAATGGGGGAAAAAGATGAAGAAAAGGTTTATTATTTCGGTTGGATCCGCCTTGCTGGCATCCAGCTTATTTAGTGCGTCTGCATTTGCAGAGAATCCAGCAGCTACACTACAACAAAAAGTGGAGCTTTTAGGTGATGAAGAGGAAGAATTATTATCAGAAGAAGAACCAAATAATACGTTTGACGCAGCAAATGATATTACGGCCGGCGATCTTGTCAATCCCACCTATGTAAAAGGATCCCTTCCTGAAGATGATGTCGATATATATAAAGTAGTGCTGGATAACGACAATCCATTGTTTTTATACGGTTGGTTTTGGCAGGAAACGACCAGTATCCCAATGGAAATCACTTTATATGATGAGAATAAAAATGCAGTTGAACCCAACGAATTCTTTGTTAATGAAGAAAAAGGATATTCTGCCCTTTACCCATCCACGTCTGGAACTTACTATGTTTCTGTTAAGAATAAAAGTGATTTGGGAGTAGACAAAGAATATGCGTTGATGGTGTCTCAGTTCTATCTCCAGCCTAATGTAGAACGGATCTACGGGGCGGATCGATATGAAACGGCTCTACAAGTTGCATTAAAGGGTTGGGATTCAGGTAGTGATGAAATGATTTTAGCTACCGGTACCAATTATCCTGATGCCCTGGCCGGAGCACCGCTTGCTTACCATAAGGGTGCTCCCATTCTATTAACCTCCAAGCAAACTCTGCATTCTTCAGCCAAAAAAGGAATTGAAGAATTGGATGTCGAAAAAGTAACCATCCTTGGGGGCGCAGGCGTAATATCTGATAACGTAGTAGAGGAAATTAAAGATTTGGGGGTTTCTGTTACCCGTATCAGCGGAAACAATCGTTATGAAACAGCCGTTGCCATTTCTAAGTCTCTTCCCAATCATGATGCAGCGTTTGTCGTAAGTGGAAAGAACTACCCTGATGCCCTTTCCATTGCTTCCATCGCTGCACAAGAGGGCTATCCGATCCTGTTATCTGAGAAGGACAAAATCCCTGCTTCCACCCTTGCTCAAGCGAACACATATAAGAAAAACTACGTCATTGGCGGAACAGGTGTCATCAGTCAGTCCATCATGAATAAATTAAACCATCCAACAAGAATTTACGGTATGAATCGCTATGAAACGAACGCCAGCATCATTCAGAAGTTCAACGTCCATACTGGTTCGGTGTTCTTTGCAACCGGTACTCAATTTGCCGATGCATTAACAGGTTCCGCCCTTGCAGCACATATCGGTGAGCCTTTATTATTGACTCCTCCGGACAGATTACATCCAGCAATCAAAGACCTGATGATTGCTTACACATATGATGTTAAGATCCTTGGCGGAATCAAAGCCATACAACCTAAAGTAGAGAAGGACATTTGGGCAGTCCTGGAAGGCAACCAATAAGCTGTACGAAGCGCGTTCTATTTAGAGCGCGTTTTTTTACCCAGAATAATATATAGAATTTTCTGTATTTTAATGGTAAAATAGTATCATATTTCAATCCTTACATAAGAAAGAAGGCACATTACCCATGGAGTCCCTCACACAATCAGTTGCTACCATCTATAAAAAACTAGTCATACACCTTGATAAGGACGAGCTTCGTGAAGAGGTAAATAATCAATTACTTCTAACGATGAAAAGCTCATCAGCAGAGGAAGAATACACAAAAAATTTGGTGAAGGCTATTGTATTTCATGTTGAATCAACCAAAGCTCTTCATGGAATTCTGCAGCCACTTCTGTTAAATGAAAAATATCCTAACCTAGACGGTGTTTCGCAGCTTATGAATCGCGCACAAGTACGCATTGAAAATGAAATGGATGAACTAATCCCCCTTTATCAAGAGCAGATCGAGAGTGAAGAATCCAATAATGATCTCGTTACACAATTGGAAATATACTTTACGACGACCTTCACAGAACTTCGATTAACGTACCGTTTTGTCGACGCATTCGGTACAGAGAGCAATAAAGAGCTGTTCCAACCTTTATTTGATTTTCCGGCTGAAGAGGTTGGAGAAACCATTCTGAAATACACAAGAACCTATGCCAGCCTTATATTTGAAAAGACTTTAAATCAGAAATAGAAGAAGGTCCGTCCCTCAATGAGAGGGACAGACCTTCTTTCTTTTATACTTTCAAATACCACTTTTTCCTATGACAGACAAATGCAACGATTGTCCAGAAAATCAGGTTCAATAAGCCATAAGCCAGCTGGGGATGAGGGGCAAACGTTGCCATCCATTCATTGATGACCCTGGAAAGCGATTTTTCTATACCGTCATCCCTGACTGAAAGATGGATCAGCACAGAACCGAGCATGAATTTACCAAAATAAATCAAGAAGCTATTCCGTCCATAGGCTTCCAGGAACCAAACAACCGGCTTAAGCGCCGACTCTTTGGCGTCTACTTTTCGTTTATCGAATATTAGATAAAGAATCGATAGCATACTAGCTGCGAATCCAGCTGCCAATAGAGCAAACGCAGGAGTCCATAAACGTTTGTTATATGGCAGGAAATGATCCCAAGCGAGAGAAACGGCAATCAATAGAACACCTATCCCTAATAACTCCCGCCATGCCCCTGTCTCTTTACGGGTCAATATTAATCGTCCAAACGCATATCCGAAGAGGACATTCGATAAGGCCGACAAACTGGTGACCAGCCCTTCAGGGTCATACCCCCGCTCGCCATGATGATACAAATGACTCTCCCCAAACACAGCACTATCCACCACATGTGAAGGATTGCATTCCGGCTGAGGCAACCCTCCTTCACACGATTGACCTGTGTATAGGATGAGCCCCCCATACACCGACGACACCAACAAGGCAATCATCATTAACTTCAAAGGAGATTGTACAAACTTGGTGATCGCCACCGTAACAATTCCCAGAAGTGCGAACATCTGTAATACACCGGTCAGTCGAATAGTCGGGAAATCCAACGTCCATTCCACAATGATTGTAAAAATGATACCGTACACAATCAAGCGAACGGTCCGCTTTAAAATCTTCCCCCACTTCACCCCGCGCTGATACGCAATCGCCATACTCACACCAAAAATGGTGATGAACGTCGGTAAAATGATATCAATCAAAGTGACCCCATACCAATCCGCATGACGGAAATAAGGGTAGTCCACCTTCCCATAAGGAATCGTACTTAAAAACACGGATAATGCTACAATAATCCCTCTCAACATATCAAGGGAATAGACTCTTTTTTTCTTTTTCACTAGTACCTGTTTTTCTGTTTGTTGAACTTGTTCCATACTCCGTTCCTTTCACTTCACGTTCTATACTTTCCTACTATGAAAGTATACACCAGCCCCCAAAACTTTGATAGAATCAATTAGTAAAGATTTAACTATTTTTCTCACCTGGAGGTCCACATGCGAGTTGTCTATCTATCTCTCATTTTATTATTATCCGCTTTCCTTGGCGGTTGCACTCTTTTTGAAAAAGAACCTGATACCTCTGTCTTCTACGCTCCACATGCAGACGACGAAACTCTAAGTTTAGGGCCTTCCATCCTTCGTCAAATCGACAAGGGAAATGAAGTAGCCGTGGTGCTGCTATCACACGGTGAAGCCAGCCAATCCATTAATAAAGTCAACGAAAACTTACGAGAAAAAAATTTGCCACCTATTTCTAAAGAAGAGTTCGGTGACTCAAGAGTGAAAGAATTTAAGAAATCCGTTGAAGAATTGGGAGTCCAGCCAGAGAACGTTTTCGTATATGACCTACCCGATGGCGAAATCAAGGAAGATGATGTCATCGAGATCATGAAAGAAATGAACGAACGATATCCTGAAGCCAGACATCATGCGTTAACCTACAACGATCCTCACAAAGACCATGCCACTTCAGGGAAAGCCTTGAAAAAGCTGGTTGAAGACGGGACCATACAATCTGCCCTCTATTACCTCCCAGTTCAAGAGTTTGAGCATTTGGAGTACGACGACACATATCCCGTACCTGACAATCTCTCTGATGAATATACTAAGAGTTTGGATGCTTATCGGATTTGGGAGCCTGGTGAAGGGTTTTATCGTATTGGGTATACTTCGGTGGAGTCTTATTTTGTGGAGGCTGGGAAGTATGGGGAGAGTCGTTGGCATAGGTGATAAAATAGGTTTTGAATGGGAATAAGCAACCTTAGACTTATTAAACATCTTTCCAATATAGGTTCTCCGTCTGAATGAAGTCCAAGAAAAAAGAGATTACCAGATTAAAAGCTAAAAAAGTCAGCTTTCTTGATAGTGAAAGGGCGACTTCAAAGGCAGTTGAAGATAAGCTGCGAAAATCCGGAGGGTTTCCTATTCAGAAATTTTGGCAGGAAGGGCCTCTATGGTACTGTAACAAAAATAGGAAAGGATTCCCTATCAAGAACCCAATTCCCATATCCAGCTATCTATCACCAAAGGACACTCTCCCTTCTGCAATAAAGTCAACACTAACAAGGGTGATATGTTCAATCATTATGAGCATTTGTGGTTTGCGACTGGGTGAAAAAGCAGCTTCCAAGTCCTGTTCGAAATGGCGGTTGAAACAGGGAACTAATTAGCGAAAACCTGCAATAGGATAAGAGAGCGATTTGTGGCTACAGGAACTAAATTCCCGGAGGTTCTATCTAGCACTACTGTACCGGCAGCATAAAATAATACACCTATACTGTTGGTTACTCCAAATCAATTTAGGCTCCTACTAAGTTTTTATAAATCGATTTAAGCACTATAAAGTGTAGGAAATACCGGGTGATGTTCGGGTAAAGTTATGAAGAAATTGGATGATGTCTTAGGTCACATAGATTGATTTTACCCTTTCATTCGGCATTAAAGACCTCCACTATACAAAATTAATTGTATAATGGAGGTCTTTATATTCAATATATATTCAAAAAATATATTAATAGAAAAAACCTTTAACTAACTTCACCCACCCAAAAAATGAAACCCAGAGTGGAATACTAAGCAATGTTCCCCAATACATACCTACTATAAAGTTGCCTTCCTTCTTCATCATTCAAGCACCCCTAACAGTTTTTAATCAATTGGAGCTATTGAACTGAACTGTATAAACTCATTATAAGTAATGGTAGTTAAAAAGATTGTCAGAACAGAGATGAATTTAATAAGATCTTTTATCAGAATTAATCGAAAATAATACTCCAGTTGATATTAATTTCCCGTTTCGTCAATGGTTTAAACTATTTCTCTTATTGGTTAAACGTTCTAAGAGATACTGAATTTATTTTCTCATGACTGATGGAGATGAGTGAAGGGTGGTTTTGTTACCAAGGATGTATGCTTTTCCCATTGGATTTTCATTGTGGTTTTAGTGGTTATTAAATGCATAGAAGCATGGGAGACTATTTAGGGTATAGGAATTTGCATTTGTGATGTGTTGAGTAATCTTAATGTCTGTCTTCAAGGTATGAAAAATAAGGTAGTGAATCTGTTCTAAGGGATAATTGTTTTGGAAAACAAATAAATTCTCGGAACATTCAACATGTTATTAATTCTTAACATTAGCTCTTCCTTTAAGTTGATTTAACTTCAATTGACTATCTTCTAAAGAGTTCCTAACCCCACTAAATTAAAACTTAATCTTAGGTTCCGCCCCTGAAGGTCGCAAGCAAAATCACCAAAGGCTGTTCCGTGTATGCTCTTGCTTTATCAAATGTCATTTCTAATATACAGTGGGTCTGGAGATCTTAAGTTCCTTAGCGATTTGTGCTACTTTCAAATTTTCTTTTACGTAGTTCATGAATCTTTACATATAACACTAACTTCTCCTCCAAAATCCTAACCTCTAGTAAAATAACGTCACGATCGATTTTATTAAAGTAGTAGGTGATTGAGCAAAAGTGTAAAATCTTATCAAGCAAAAACTGTCAACTTTATTCTAGCGATCACACCCCTCCACCAGCTACACAAAATCCCTCCCTCTTCAATTTAATACTTTGACGCTATGCACTTTAGATGGCTGGGGGTCTGAACCCAAAATTAAAGTCAAATCATAATAAAAAGACTTCAAAGAAAGGGGTACTCTACTTTGAAGTCTTTTTCGGTAAATTTTTATTACAATACACGAGTACAAATTATAATTTTTCGCGTATTAGAATCATAGTGAAATACATAGCATAAGTTTCCACCAGTTTATCTTTTTAGTTCGCAGAAATAATCACATTTGTTTCCAGTGTATTTCCCGGTTTGATCCATTGAAGTTCTTCTTTCCTATTCATCTCATCAGTCTTAGCCATCCAAGGTTCAATACATACAAAATCATGGTCTTCTTGAGTCCAAAACATAATGTATTTAAAGTTTTCGTCCGCTTTGATAGTAATAGTACAATCTGAGAGTTTTGCTTTTAACTCCATACTACTGGCATCTAATAATACCACTGCTTCACTTAATCCTTTCAAATCTAAAACCTTAGAAAAGGCATTTTCTGTGTGTGTATTGTAGTCATAGTATCTTGTAGCATCAGACTCAATATCTATCTCTTTCGTTTTGGACAAGAAGTAAGGGTGAAAGCCAACATATAAAGGTAATTTAGTTCCGCCTTTATTGTGATACCTTTGATTAATTGTTAGCGCATTATCTCTTAAGATATATGTATATTCGATATCAAATTCAAATGGGTACATTTTTAAAGTATCCGGGGTACTGCAAAGTGAGATTGTAAGAGAAGCTTGTTGAGGATCACATTTAACCTCTTCTACTTTCCACGGTAGGTTACGGGCGAAACCATGATTAGGCATTGAGTATACATTCCCATCCCACTCATACTGTCCATTTGACAGCTGCCCCGACATAGGAAAGAGAATCGGGATACCCCCTCTTATATTAGAAGAATTATTATAAAACGTTTCTTTGTTTAGATACAAAAGCTCTTGACCATTAACCCCAAACCCAGTGATAATTCCACCACGCTCTGGACATACTTTAAGCCAACTGTCGGATTTCTCACTTCTTAATTCATATATATTAAATGTACGATCTTTGTAACTTTGAACTGAATACATTTTCTCGTCCTATTCTCCATAAGAAATTTTTAAATAACTAAAATAAGAGGGTAACCCTTTAAGGATTACCCCATCACTTACATTAATTAGTGACCCTTCCGTTTACCCGTTCCATTACAGCTTCTTCTAGATTTTGAAGTTTCAGCTGACTGTCTACTAGAGATGAGCCTTGAACTCCAAAGTAAAACTTGGCTTTCGGCTCTGTTCCAGAAGGGCGTACACAGAACCAGGAACCATCTTCCAGGAAGTATTTAATTACATTTGATTTAGGCAGGTTGATCAATTCTTTCATACCATTCATAGAATTAATCTTCTCTGAAGTCTTGTAATCTTCAATGGTAGCCACCTTTACACCCGCAATTTCTTTAGGAGGATTACTTCTAAAATCAGCGAGAATCTCAGCGATTTGTTCAGCACCCGCTTTTCCTTTAAGCGTTAATGACATAAGGGATTCTTTAAAATATCCATACTGTTCAAATATGTCCATTAGACCATCATACAAAGACTTACCTTGTGACTTATAATACGCCGCAACTTCTGCAGCAAAAATGGCTGCCTGAACAGCATCTTTATCACGTACGAAATCTCCAATCAGATAACCATAGCTTTCTTCATAACCGAATAAGAATGTATGCTCACCCGTTTCTTCAAACAGCTGGATTTTCTCTCCTATGAATTTAAAGCCAGTAAGTGTATCAAGAGTAGAAATCCCAAAGCTCTCAGCAATTACCCTCCCGATTTCAGAAGTAACAATCGTTTTAATCACGATTCCATTCTCAGGTATTGTTCCATTCACTTTTTTCTGAGTCAAAAGGTAGTGTAGCATCAAAGCTCCCATTTGGTTTCCTGTTAGCACTTCGTATTTGCCTTCAGCGTTCTTAACTGCAACCCCTAAACGATCCGTATCAGGATCTGTCCCCATTAGAATATCAGCATTTTCTCTCTCACCATACTGAATAGCCAATTCAAAGGCAGCATGTTCTTCAGGGTTAGGAGATTCTACTGTTGAGAAATCCGGATCTGGCAATTCTTGCTCTTTCACAATCGTAACATTCTTGAATCCAAAATTAGTGAGACCTTCTCTTACTGGAATATTTGCCGTACCATGAAGAGGAGTGAAAACAATTTTAAGATCATCCGAAGTCTCTTTGATGACACTAGCATTTTGTCGAATGGAAAGTAATTCTTTTTGATATGCTTTATCCACTTCATCCCCTATATATGTAAGAGTTCCATTACTTACTAAATCAGTTTCGTCAGCAACCTTTATTTCCAGCTCATTTTCAACACTGTTCACATACTGAATTAATTCGTCAGCCATCTCTGGAGGAATCTGTCCACCATCTTGGCCATACACCTTATATCCATTGTATTCAGATGGATTATGGCTGGCCGTAATAACAATACCCGCAAAAGCATTTAATTGGCGGACAGCAAATGAAAGCACGGGTGTCGGACGGAGTTCTTCAAATAAATATGAATTAATCCCATGTTGTCCAAGCGTTTTTGCTACCTCTAATGCAAACTCTGGTGACTTATGACGAGAATCATATGCGATAGCTAGTCCTTGTTGCTTAGCGAATTGTCCCTGTTCTTCTATATATAGAGCAAGACCTTCAGTCGCTTTTCGAATCATGTAAATGTTTAGACGGTTGGTTCCTGCACCCAACTCTCCTCGCATTCCACCTGTACCGAATTCTAGGTTACGATAAAAACATTCTTCTAACTCTTTAGGGTTTTCTTGAATAGTTATTAATTGTTCTTTTAATTCAGTATCTAAAGACTCATTTGAAAGCCATTGTTTTGCTTTGAATTCCCATGACATACTCTTTTCCTCCAATATTCATCTTAAAAACACCGCTAAGAATTCTCTTAGCGGTGTAGTCATTTATTTCGTAAGTTCGTAACACTTTTCTTCAATTTCTTCCCACTTCATAAACACTCTTACAATGTCTTCCTCAATGAGTTCTTGCCCACTTTGAACCTCAATGAATTCTAGCTCAGAAACTGCTTTTAGAGAGTGATGGTCTCCTTGGTTTATCTGTAATACATCTCCTGGTTTTACAACTCTAAGATTACCATTCAATGCAAAAACACCTTCACCTTTTACGATCGTCCAAACTTCTTTTCGAAGATTATGGAATTGATAGCTTAAGTTTTTACCTGCAGCAATTCCAATCTTTTTAGTGAGAACCTCATTCCCATCTTCGAACTTAGTATGATCTAAAACCTTGTACCAACCCCAACGTCTTTCTTCATACATTGGTCTATTCTCAAATTGTCCTACCACTTCTTTAATTCTTGGACTAGCTTCCTTTTCTGAAACTAATATTCCATCAGGACTAGCTGCCACTACTAAATTAGAAACTCCCATCACCGTAACAGGAATATCTAGTTCATTAATAAGATGTGTATTTTCACACTCTCCACTAATAACACCTTTACCAATTTGATTCGAGCTCATCTCTTCAGTAAGTGTATTCCAAGTACCTAAATCTTTCCAATAACCCTCATAAGGTAAAACTACAATATTTTGCGCCTTCTCAACTACTTCATAATCAAAGCTGATTTTCGGAAGACTCTCATATTGTTCTAGTAAATCAGCATAATCGGTTGGCAAACCTTTTTCAATCAACATGTCTATCAGATAACTAAGTTTGAACGCAAAAACTCCACAGTTCCACAAAGCCCCTTGAGCAATTAAATTTTTCGCATCAGCTTCAGAAGGCTTTTCAGTAAAACGATTAACTTCTCTATATTCTTGATGTGAATCTGCTGCATTAGGTACAATATATCCATACTTAGATGATGGATAAGTTGGTTCTACACCTATTAATGCTAGATCAGAATAAGTCTTGTTAATAACTTCTTCAAGATCTTTTACTCTTTCAAAGAATGCATCATCAACGTATGGGTCAACTGGTAATACTGATATTACTTCTGTTAAAGGTGCTTTTTTCACACTGTATAGGTAAGTAGCAGCTAGAGCAATTGCTGGAAAGGTGTCTCTCCGACATGGTTCAATAACTATTCCTACTTCATTGTTAATTTGACTTTGGATCATATCTACCTGAGATTTGCTCGTTGCAATTACAGAGGATTCATTGAGACCAACACTAGTTAACTGATTCCATACTCTTTGAACCATAGACTCTGGATTACTCTCTTTACTTTCAAGAACTTTTAGAAATTGTTTAGAGCGAGCGTCATTTGATAGTGGCCATAGACGCTTTCCTGAACCTCCTGATAAAAGTACTAATTTCATAATCCACTTCCTCTATTATTATTTATATAGTCGGTAATATCATAGAGTAAGCCAAGCTTATCACTTTCATAAGAATTATAAGTATTATCAATCACCAACTCAACTTTTTCATATAATTCTTCATCTTCATTTAATACTGCAATATACCCTTTATTTTCCAACGTTTCACATATCTCTAATTGGTGATTATCAACGTGTTCCTTGTACTTTTGCAATCGAGGTACTGCTATAACTTTTTTATTTGCATTGATTGATTTTATAATACTTGAGGTACCTCCATGGGTTACAACAACTTTTGCTTCATTAATGTATTCCATAAAAGTAGCACTGTCCATAAACTTATAAGTGATAACGCCATCTATATCACAATTAGTGTATCCGCATTGGATCACAATCTTACCATCATATAATTTTCTCATTTTTTCTATTTGATTAATAATTCTACAAAAAGGAAATCTCTGGGTTCCTAACGTAACAAATATCAATATAATCTTCCTTTATATATACTATTTGGTATTTTACTTTCGAGTTCCGGCCATTGAACATAAAATCTGTTGGCTAATAACTTAGCGACTCTTCCCGTTATAGTTAGATTGTTTATTTTAGCTAAGCTTTCTATATAAATAACTTTTGAACCAAATAATTTCGAAAGTATTATGAGCGGCAGTGTTGCTCCTGCACCGGTACTAATTACATATTTAGGTCTTATTCTAATTAATGTAACAATTGAGATAGAGATGTTTTGTATTAGTTTAAGTAGAAATAATTTCTCCTTCCTATCTTGCTGGACTAGATAGAATATTTCACTTAAATCTTTGTCAAAAGAATTTTCAAAAGGACTTCTCTCTATTAATGCGTATTTATTAACATTATTATTAAATTCCAATTCTCTAATTAGTATTTTTAACTGCTCTAAATGTCCACCGGTAGAGGAAGTATATAATATATTCATAATCTATACACCGCCTTAATTGATTCTAACTTACCATTCCAAGAATATATTTTTTCTTCTCTAATTGTACTATTATCTTTTAATAATTCGGCATAGTTAGCTAAATACTTATAAATGGTTTTCGCCATATCAGTAGCATTATTGTCTGTAAACAAATATCCCTTAGGGTAAATTTTCTTTAAAGTTTGAGTATTAGATAAAATAGCTGGTTTGTTAAGAGAAAGGCTTTCAGTAGATACACTAAGTTGTATATTCTCATTATTCGTTAACCCCATAACCACATCAGAATTTAGAAAAAGAAATTTATATTCTTCAGCACTTACAAACCCAGTAAAGGTAATATTTTTAGGAATGGTTACTCCTGCTAGAATTTTTAATGCTTTATTTTTATTTCCAGTTAGCATTATATTAAACTCTTTATTTAAATCTGCCAAATTAATTATCTCCATTAATGGTTCATCAGGATTATAAGAACATGGTATCAATATATTTATTTTGTTTTCCCTAATAAATTCATGATCATTTATTAGGAGCTCTTCGACTTGATTATCAGCAGGAGGATCTGGTAAAACCTCGATTTTATTACTCGTTATTAAACCTATTTTAATTAATTCGTCTAAATAGTCTTCATTATGAACCAGAGTCAAATCTGAATACTTGTTGATAATAGTCCACACAAATGGGAGTTTCCCCCATGCTCCTCGAGTTGCCCCGTTATGCATATCCAAAACAATATAAGATTCTCTCCATAATAATTTTATTATAGGGAAAATATACACTATTAAATTTGGTGGGAGTTGGAATATAAATTCTTTTCTTTTAGCTTTAATTATAATCCTAAAAGACTCTACTAAACTTATTAGATACCTTACTAACAACGTTTTTTCAGAATGAATATAATGAATATTACAATTTATATGATTTGACAATCGTTCTGCTCTAGATTGATATTTCCCCCAAATTAAAAACTCCATAATTAAATAATACTCCTCAAATTTTTTATTGTTCTATTAACTATTTTAGTAAAGCTTATTAATATATAGGCTTCTACTATAAAAAATGACAATATTGCTCCATCAATTCCCCATATTTTAATAAATAGAAACCCTAATACTATGGAAATAATTGCTGCATACCTTTGTATTATTGATTTTTTTATAACTGTGGCTTCATTTATCAATATAGAGCCGAATCCATTTATTAATATCCTAAGTGGAATAAAAAAGATCATAAAAGAAAAGAAAGAATAAGAATTAATTAATTCTCCACTATACACGATATTAAAAATGTTTTCACTAAACAAACTTACAATAAGAGTTGGTGGAATTGAAAGAAGTGATAATAATATAATCTTCTTTTTATATTGATTAATGTATCCAAAGTTATAATTCTGATGAATTTTTGGCAATTTATATGTCTGAAAATAAAGTAAAAGAAAAACACTTACTACACTAATAAAGTTAAATACTGCTGAATAATATGCTGCCTCTTCGTTTAATTTATATACTCCAAAAATAATTATATTAACCTGAAAATACAATTGATAATATATACTTGCACCTGCATATGGAACAGTAAAAGTAAAAGCGGTCTTCAAATTACTAAATAATGTATTAACTTTTTTATTATTTTTCAAAGTTAGCTTTTTAAAGATTACTAATGATACAATTATTGAAAGCAAAGAAAGCATACCAGCAAATATTAAAAAATACTCCCCGTTTAATCCAAAAACAACCAAAAGAATTACCGCTAATAACCTTGAAAATTGCTGATAAAATCTTAATAATACTAAAGACATCATATTGTCAGTAATTTGAAAATAAGCCTCTGTAACTGGTGTGAAAATTCTAGTAAACAGCAAGAGTAAAGAAAAAAATAAAATTATTGGTGAAAATCCATCAATACTAATACATAAATATGCCAGAAATAATACGCAAGCAACTGAACTTGTTATTATTAATAATTTAAATAAATGATTAACTGATGATGATAAATTATATTTATGGAATATCCTCAATATATTCGGACCGATCCCAAACGATCCCAAAGTCCCAAAAATAATAACCGAAGTTAAAATAATATTTATTATTCCATAAATTTCAGTAGAAGAATTTTCAGCAAGAACAATTTGATAGAAAAAACCAGCTAAAACAGTGAGAAATTGAAATAAATATAAAATAATTAATTTCAATTACATTCAACTACTTCTATATATTTACTATTTACTTCTTCAGCATAGTATCTTATTTTAGGAGAATAATTTAAAGCTAGACAATTAATACCAGCTTCTTCTGCAATAACTGCTACATGTAAACGCGATGTGAAAACAAATTTAGATTTACAAATTATTTCAATTTTTTCATTCATGTTTGTTGTTTTATCATAGCTAATATCTAATTTATTTTGTTTTAATTTATTAAAAATCACATTATTTGTATCTTTATCAAAGTATGAATCAACATCAAAAATGACTATTTTCTTTATTTTTTGTTCCTTGCACGTGTTCAATATTCTCTCTATAACGAAATCGGAATCATTCCACTTATTACAGTTATACCTGGTTAAATTTCTCCAACCCACTGCTAAAAAAGGTTCTTCTTTATTATTAATAACAATATTATTTGAAATGTAGTTCTTTACACTTTTTATTGCTAAGTCTTCTTCTTTTTTGACTTTACCTTTATTTTTAATTAATTTTAATGTTCTGTATAAAGATTTCTCATCTCTTACTGTGATTTCATCTGCGATATTAAGTAATATCTTTGTCTTCATTCTTCTTGAAAACCTATTTAAATTACCTACTCCAATGGCTTTGTATTTTATTTTTTTACCCAATAATTTCCCGAGAATCATGTATTTAAAAAATCCATCACCATCTTCATCAGTAAAACACGTGCCTCCTCCCCAAATTAACTCTTTTGATTTACTTATAAAATTTAAGGCGAATTTAATTTTTTCTAGCCTTCTTTTTGGCCAAGTATAGTAATTTACTCCTTGTTCTTTACCAGTGATAGGATTATCCTTAAACTGTATTACGTTAATTTCCTCATTAACGTTAGAGTCTAAAATAGTTTTAAGCATTAAATCGTCACCAAGATTCAACATTCCATAATAGCCTAAATACGTTTTACTCATTGTCTCCACCCTCTAAATTCCCAACTTGATAGGAAAGAATTAATATTATTGTAATCAGATAGGTATTTTGATTATGATACATAGCCCAACCGAACATATTATAAACAAAAGAAATTATTAAGGTTAAGAATAATGTAAATGCCAAAAACTTTTGTTTCCCATTAATAATATTCTTAATTAATATAATTACAATATAAAGTACAATCACTGCTATACTTAGGAAGTGTAATAATCCCCCTTCTACTAATAAAAGTAGAAAAAAATTATGCACTGGGTGTTCAAATGCAAATCCACTTCCCCGTGAGGAGATTACATCGGTATAAGCATTTAATCCAGTTCCAAGAATAATATTTTTGGAAGATTCTTCGTAAACAGATAAGGCTAAGATGTTTAAATCATTCCTATAAAATATTTGATATATAAAGTCACTGTTTGTAAATCTCTCAATTATCCCCAACTCAAATAGTGAGTATAAAAAAATTGAAAGTAATGGAATGAAAGTTATTACAACTATTAGTAATGTAGCTTTTTTTATTGATTTTTTGAGAAGTAAGTTAAAACTCCACATTGAGATCATAGAAAAAAGTGTTATAGCAAACGATGTTCTTGAAGCAGTTAGAATTACTAAAATAATTGTTAGTATAAAAGAAACAAACCTAATTTTTTTATACTTATAATCTTTTTTAGATAGGAAAAAGTAAACTTGAAGTGGGACAGTCAATGATAAAAAGAGACCCATAATTCCTGGGTGTGATAAAGTACCACTTACTCCCTTTTCTGATTCATCTATTAAAGAAGTTGCTCTAAATGGCTCGTAGCTTTCTCCTAAAATTCTAAAGCCAGCATAACTATCTGTTAGATATTGAATTATACTTATAAGGGTCTGACTGGAAACAATTACTATCAAACCTAGAACTATGTATTCTAAAGTTTTAAAGATATTATTTTTCAGCAAAATGTGTGCGAGTAAAAGTAAAGTAAGATACCTTAATAAGATATAGAGAGAAGCAAGAATATTAACAGAAAAAATTGTAGAAAATAACGCGGTTATTACAAAAAAGAAAAGCAATAGATTGATTTTTCTATTACTTTTTCTATAGACTAATGATCCTTGAACTGATTCTCCAACAAAAAAGTTATACAGAAAAAGACTAATAATTATTATTTGGAAGTGGTTTAGAACAATTGCAGCTCTTAACCCACCGATGTGTAAGACATCATATCCTAATCCTTCAGAAATTATAGGATATTCAATATTAAATGCAAGAGTTCCAAATAATAAGCAATACAGAAAAGTAGATTTGTTAGATATAAAAAAAGTGACAACACCTACAAATGTAATTAGTAATAAATAAAGAGTTCCAGTTTCAACATTATATTTTGATATTATATATATTAATGCATACATAATTGGTACTATCAGTATACAAATAGAAACTACTATTTTATTTTCAGTACTCAGGTTCATTAATATGCTTTCCCTTTAATTAAAGTTTTTATCGTCAAGAATATTATTTTAATATCAAATAAAATAGATCTTTCCTTGATATATTTTATGTCAAGTTCAACCATTTCACTAAACCCAACATTATTTCTTGCTGTTGCTTGCCATAACCCTGTACAACCTGGTTTGACTAATAATCTTTGTTTATGGTACTCATTATATTCTTTCACCTCTCTAACTAGGGGCGGTCTAGGACCTACTAAACTCATATTCCCAATTAATACATTAAATAGTTGAGGTAATTCGTCTATTGAAGTTTTGCGAATAAATTTCCCTACCTTAGTTATTCTAGGATCTTCCTTCATTTTAAACATCGCCCCAGAAACTTCATTATATTTCAATAATGCTTCAAGTCGTTCCTCAGCATTATGAATCATTGAACGAAATTTAAACATAACAAATTCCTTACCATTCAACCCTACTCTTTTTTGAGAGAAAAAAACTTTTCCCTTAGGGTCTTCGGATTTAATAAGAATAGCAACAATTATGAATAATGGGCTTAAAATAACAATACCTATCAGTGATCCAATAAAGTCAATTATTCGCTTTCTCTTTTCATAAGTCTGATGGGTAACCAAACTTCTCTTTATCTTTGGATCAATACTAGTTAAAACCAAATGTGAAGTTTCCCTCATCTTTCCTCACCTTTCTTAAGCGTGAATTCTGTTATTTGTAAGCTTAGTAATATACTCTAATATTTCTGGACCTATCTCTGCGTTTTCTAAGGCAAAATCAATAGTTGTTTTTACGAATCCAATTTTTTCTCCAACATCATACCGTTTACCTCTAAAGTCAAATGCATACACCATTTGCTTCTCATTTAACTTTTGAATTGCATCCGTTAGCTGAATCTCACCACCAGCTCCTGTCTCTTGGTCTTCAAGAAGAGCAAATATTTCTGGAGTAAGCAAGTAACGTCCCATTATTGCCAAGTTTGACGGAGCTGTTCCTATTGCTGGTTTTTCCACAAAATTTTTAACCTGGTATCTCCTATCTTCTTTTGCCTCAGGGTCGATTATTCCATATCGGTTGGTCTGGTTGTATTCAACCGTTTGTACTCCGATAACAGAAGAACCTGTTTCTTCATATTGATTGATTAGTTGTTTGACACAAGGTGTTTCACTAACAACGATGTCATCACCAAGTAACACAGCAAATGGCTCGTCTCCAATGAAGTTTCTGGCACACCAAACCGCATGACCTAATCCTTTAGGTTCTTTTTGGCGGATATAATGAATGTTTACAAGGTTACTAGAATGCTGAACTTTTTCTAATAAATCTAATTTTCCTTTTTCCTCTAAGTTTCTTTCTAGTTCTGGAGCAAGATCGAAATGGTCCTCGATTGCACGTTTCCCTTTTCCAGTTACAATAATGATGTCTTCAATTCCAGAAGCAATGGCTTCCTCTACTATGTACTGAATTGTTGGTTTATCTACAATTGGTAACATTTCTTTCGGCATTGCTTTCGTAGCCGGTAAGAAACGAGTTCCTAATCCAGCAGCTGGAATAATGGCTTTTCTTACTTTTTTCATATTATAGTCCCCCTCTGATTTTTAAACGCCAGCTTTTTCTTTCGTATTTACAGCTGGTCTTCCCATTGAGTAGTACTCGATCCCTTTGTCATTCATTTCTTCGATTTCATAACAGTTACGACCGTCGAAGATAATCGGTTGTTTCATGGTTGACTTGAAAATATCTATATTTAGGTCTTTGAATTCTGACCATTCTGTTAGGATAAGTGTTGCGTCAGCATCTATTAGTGCCTCTTCCGTTGAGGTTGCAAATATCACATCATAATGGATGCTTTTTTTTGCTTGTTCCATTGCTACAGGATCATAAGCAATGACACTAGCTCCTTTTTCAATTAAATGGTTTATCATTGGAATAGAGGCTGCTTCTCGCATATCGTCTGTGTTTGGTTTGAAGGCTAAGCCCAGTACTGCAATCTTTTTACCTTCTAAACTATTGAAACGATCTTCTAGTTTCGTTAGTAGGATGCTTTGCTGTTTCTTATTTACTTCAATGACTCCTTTTAATAGTTCGAAGTCGTATTCTACGTTACCGGCAATCTGAACAAGTGCTTTTGTATCTTTCGGGAAGCATGAACCCCCATACCCAATTCCAGCGTTTAGGAATTGTGAGCCGATACGGTTATCTAATCCCATCCCCACCGCTACATCTTCTACATTTGCTTCCACTCTCTCACAAATGTTGGATATCTCGTTGATGAAGCTGATCTTTGTTGCTAAGAAAGCATTGGCAGCATACTTGATCATTTCTGCACTTCGGATATCTGTCTTAAACACTGGGATACCATATGGTTTGTTGATTTCTTCGATGACATCCGCTGCGGTTGGATTATCCGCCCCAACAACGATTCGGTCACCGTGGAAAGAGTCATAGATGGCTGCACCTTCACGTAGGAATTCTGGATTTGAGACGATTTCTACTTTTACCGGATGAACTAAGTGCTCTTGAATCGTATCCTTAATCCAATGATTCGTTCCAACTGGCACTGTACTTTTCGTTACAACAATCACATCAGCTGTTATTCCGGTTGCAATATCAATTGCTACTTGCTCAACGAAAGCGAGATTCGCCGACCCATCCTCTTTCTCGGGAGTTCCTACTGCAATGTAAATAACATCAGCTGATTGAAATGCTTCAGAGTGCTTGATCGTGAAGGCTAAACGATTGTTATCGATATTCTTCTTCATCAACTCGTCCAAGCCTGGTTCATAGATTGGGGAAATTCCTT
Organism: Rossellomorea sp. ABR4_004; assembly: GCF_056159585.1. NCBI lineage: Bacteria > Bacillati > Bacillota > Bacilli > Caryophanales > Bacillaceae > Rossellomorea > Rossellomorea sp. ABR4_004. The sequence goes on from NZ_JBSWVM010000001.1 coordinate 2,097,885, forward strand.
CTCTCATTGAATTGACCTTGACTTCATCTATATCTATACACGTTACATGGTGACCAATTTCTGATAAACACGTACCAGTTACTAACCCAACATATCCTGTACCAACTACTGCTATGTTCATAACCTTCTCCTTTTTCTCTTGAATTGTCATAACGACATAATAAATACCTAATGAAAAAACACCATTTCCAAATGTTTTTTCATTAGGTATCCAATTGGAACCTGAATCGACCGCAAAATAAAGCGTTTTCAATGTTTTTCTTTACTTCTTTTTGATAAAATAATTAATTGGGCATCTAACCCTTCCTCACATCCCACCACCGACGACAAGCGTCTAAGGTTAAAGCATTTCCTCTTCACCCACGGTGTGACCGAGTGCCTCCAATGGTAACGGTAAGGAGACATTCCCAAAATTCTACTGTTGTCTGTGTGCAACCTTTTGTTTCTGATCTACCAACGACAATAGTACCTTAGGATTACCTTTATGTTGATTCTGTTAGAAGATTCCCAGGAACTTCTTTTTCTTGATCAACTCAGGGATTTCTTTATGAATATTTTTCCCATCTATCAGCAATTCTGCATTTTCTGTAAAGTAATAGACCATGTCTATCCCGTACTTTTTCTCTATAAAGTCCATCGCTTCTTCCATTTTGAAGGTGCGATTGCGTATGTTATGTGCGTCTGATGCGATGAAGTGTGTTAGGTTGGCTTGGATCATTTGCTGTGAGAACTTCTGGATGTTTTTGCCGAAGTACCCTGTAAGACTGGATGCGGTTAGCTGTGTAGCTGCTCCACCTTGTACTAGCTTGTAAAGCTTTTCCGGTCGCTCGATCAGCTCGGCATTCCGTTCGGGATGAACGATGACAGGAGTCAGACCTGCTACCTGAATGTCGTAGAGAAGCTTTTCCGCATATCTTGGAACTGAACTTGATGGGAATTCAACAAAAAGATATTGGGATACTTGGTTTAGTGTTAATATGTCACCCTTTTGGTAATCTTCTAAAATTTCACCATAAATCCGGCATTCCTGCCCCGGAAGAACTTCCAAGTTGATCTGTTCTTCTCTTAACCTATCATTCACTTCTTTCACAAGTGGAAGGATGTCTGACTTCACGTTGTCGTATTTTCCATTACGGTGATGAGGAGTCGCAATGATTGTATGGATCCCTTCTGAGACAGCTTGCTTTGCCATGTCGATACTGTCGTAGATCGTATTGGCTCCGTCGTCTACCCCTGGAAGGATATGGCTATGAATGTCAATCACTACTAACTCCTCCTTTTTCTAGTTCTTTCGACTTATTTTTACACCGATTACCATTTTACACCACTAGGTATATTTGTAAAGGGGTGAATTTTGTCGAATTCCATTTAGTTTCCGTAATAGTAATAATAGTCTGTTTCTGAAGCTTTCTTATTATTAAGGACGCATCCTAGCAGTTTTCCTTTTGTTGATTGTAGAAGCTCCTTCGCTTTCTTTGCCGGATCCATTTCTGTTTTCCCGCTTGAAACCACAAGAATGCTTCCGTGACAGTGGTTTGCCATGATCTGTGCATCTGTTACTACCAGTACTGGTGGCGTATCAAATAGAATCAAGTCATATTCTTTATAAGCTTCTTCAAAGAAGTTCTCCATCGCTCTAGAACTAAGAAGCTCCGCCGGATTCGGAGGCACCGGACCGCTCGAAAGAATATGAAGTTTGTCCACGCCGCTGTCTTTAACGGCTTCTTTTAGGGTCACTTGTCTTGATAGAATATTCGTTAATCCCGTCGTGTTAGGGAAGTTAAACGTATAGTGAACCGTTGGCTTTCTCATATCTGCATCAACAAGAAGGACGGCCTTACCCTGCTGGGCAAAGACGACGGCTAAGTTTGCGGCCGTTGTGGACTTTCCTTCCCCGGGGCCAGCTGATGATACCATGATCGATCGGTACTCTTGATCGACGGATGAGAATTGGATATTCGTACGAATCGTACGGTATTGCTCCGATACCGGAGACTTCGGATTAACTTTCGCTATAAGCTTACGAATATTTGCATTCATTGATTTCTTCTGTTTATTAAACACCGACACTTTCACCTCTGCGTCTTGACGTTCTTTCCTGGCGGTGGGCTACCTTCTGAAATTCACTGTCGGTAATCGTCGGGATCACCCCTAGTACAGGAAGCTCGAGACCTTTCTCAATATCTTGCTCTGTTTTGACTGTGTTGTCCAAGAATTCTAATAAGAATGCAAGTCCGACTCCGGCCATTAAACCAACTACCAATGCTATAGCAATATTTAATAGGGGTTGAGGTTTAATGGGAGATGGGTTTTCTCCAAGTTCTGCCTTTGCAAGGATGCTCACATTATCCACGTTCATGATTTTCACAATTTCTGTCTGGAAGACTTCGGCAATCTTATTCGCGATGGCCGCTGCTTGCTGAGGGTCTTCATCCTCAACTGAGATGTTAACGACTTGTGAATCCTTTTCACTTTGGACCATAATTTTCTCATTTAACTCTTTAGTCGTAATATCTAATTTAAGATCATCAATAACAATATCCAGAATAGCCGGGCTCTTCATAATGACATTATACGTATTGATTAACTGCAGGTTGGTTTGCACTTCCCCTACATTAAATGACTGTTGGTCGTCTTTCGATTTATTCACGAGCAATTGAGTGGACGATTGATAGATTGGTGTGAGGAAAAAATAACTGATTGCCGCACTAACCAATACTGCCATAAGGGTCAGTATGATGATGAGACTCATGCGTTTCTTCAACGTCTGAATGAGCTCTTTTAAACTGATGGTTTCTTCCATGATAGCCTCCTACATTTCTTCAAAAATAAAAATCTCGTCATATTATATCATAAGTTCTTGTTATTTTTAGGGAATCTTGTCATAATTTTAATAGAATTGAAATCTTTTGTTACATATCTATTAAACAATAGATTGTTTATTATTGGAAGGGGCTATTCGGATTTGGTTCCATTTTCCAAGTTCAATATTCATAGGAGGTTCGTAATGAAAAAAGTCTTAATATTTTTCCTACTTATATTATGTGGTGGGGTTATCGTGTATGGAAATCTTCACTGGAAGTCGATGACGTCGGGTTCTACGTCTGCTGATTCGTCTTCAAGTCCTGAGAGAAAACAGCAAACTCAGAAAGATGATTTATCATCGCTTGGAACAGAAGAAGGGGAGTATCTATCTACTATAGTCAATTGGCCGGAAGATGCCCGTTCCCTTTATAAAGAGAAGCTGGATGCTGGAGAACCCTTTAATATTGTTCTAATGGGGTCAACCGAAATGGATTCCATTGAAGAGGGATGGAATGACAAGGTGGCCGAAGCTTTAGAAGAAGAGTACGGGGACACTGTTTCAATCGAAAGTCTTTCTTTTGAAACCAATACACTTGAGTTCGTTCGTGAGGAGAGATATGAAGAAGTTGGGGAATTACAACCCGGACTCGTCATTTTTGAGCCGTTTGTGTTCACAGATAACGGAAACGTTACGATTGAGGACACTCTTCAAAGCATCAGCACGATAATAGATGAGGTAAAAGAGTTATCACCAGGATCAGCTTTTGTGCTTACACCCCCACAGCCCATTTATCAGCCGGCGAATTATGCGGCACAAGTTTCTGAAATTCAAGAGTACGCGGAAGAGAATGATATTCCTTTTATCGACCACTGGTCCAACTGGCCCGATGTTGAAGATGAAGAAATCAAAACGTTTTTGGATGATGTAAGCAGTCCGAATGATCAGGGACACACAGCATGGGCCAAAGGAATCACCGACTTCCTAGTGGAAAAGGATTAAATTTTTACTATTTAAGGAATAATTTAGTTTTTTTCACCAAATTATGTGATAAAATGACGGTATTATCTATCAAACTATGACAATAAAGGAGAAGTGTACGTGAAAAAGACATTGGTTTCTGTAGCAGCTACGGCTGTTCTCTCCTCTTCGTTTGTTAGCTATGCCTCGGCAAGCACTCACAAGGTGGAATCAGGCGACTCCCTGTGGTTGATCGCAAACAAATATGACACAAGCGTTTCCAACTTAAAGAGCTGGAACAAGCTGCAGTCGGAAATGATTTTTCCTAATCAGGTATTAAAGGTTGCCGCTAGCGGTACCCAAGCTCCACAAGCGCCGGCGCCTCCGAAGCAAAACACAGGGCAAACGAACGCTAAAACGTATACGATCAAGTCCGGGGATACACTGGGACAGATCGCCGGTAAGCATTCGATTTCCCTTTCTGATTTAATGAGCTGGAATGGTTTGAGTAATCATCTGATCTATCCCGGGCAGGTGTTGAAAGTATCGAAAGCGGGTTCCAAACCTGCACCGAGCAGTCCTGCTCCAGCTCCACCTAAACAGGAGAGTTCGATGACAAGCTACTCGGTTCAGTCAGGGGATACGTTGTCTCATATTGGAATGAAGTTTGGGGTGACGGTAGCTCAATTGAAAAGTTGGAATGGACTTTCGAGTGATTTCTTATCGATTGGACAAGTCCTGAAAGTCTCGAAATCAGGGGCTAAACCTGCACCTGTCAGTCCGGCACCGGCACAACCTGCTCCTCCTAAACCTGACAGCTCAATGACAAGCTATACCGTTAAGTCGGGAGATACCCTGTCTCATATTGGTGCTGCATACGGTGTAAGTGTAAGTGACTTAAGAAGTTGGAATAACCTTTCGAGCGACTTCCTTCGCATCGGACAGGTCCTGAAGGTGAAGGGAACGGCTCAGACAGTCAAACCTCCTTCAGCACCGGCACCAAGCCAATCTTCTTCCTTTTCCGTTGATAGATTATTAAGTGAGGCAACGTCTCATATGGGCACCCCTTATGTGTGGGGAGGCTCATCCGCCGGCGGCTTTGATTGCAGCGGCTTCATCTATTATGTCTTTAAAGAAGCCGGTGCCAAAAGTGTAAAGCGTCTATCCAGCGAAGGTTACTACAGTCGCTCCTATTACGTGAATACACCACAGCCGGGTGACCTTGTATTCTTCGAAAATACATATAAAAAAGGCATTTCTCACTTAGGCATTTATATCGGAAACAATGAATTCATTCATGCCGGGGACAACGGTGTCCAGGTTACCAGTTTGAGTAACTCTTATTGGAAATCGAAGTTTGATGGATTTAAGAGATTTTATGAATTGTAGAATAGTAGAACCCGATGACACATATGTCACCGGGTTCTTTTTATGGTGTATAGAAATCCTGCGTATAATAAACTCCGTACTCACCGCCGAAGTATACGCCTGTACCCAGCTTCTTGAAGAGGGGACTCAGGATGTTCTGACGATGGCCGGGTGAGTTGACCCAGGCATCGTGGACCGCAATGGCATTGAACTGACCCGCAGCGATGTTTTCCCCTGCTGATGAGTAGGAGATGCCAGCCTGGTCCATTCTCTGAAAGGAGGATAGACCATCCGGGTTATCATGACTAAAGAAATTTCTTATGGCCATGTCTTTGCTATGTGCTCTTGCTACTTCTTGAGCTTTTACATCTGCCTGAAGAGGAGCCACTAGGTGTCTTGCCCGTAATGCATTTGCCTGGTCGAGAATCTGCTTCTCCATGCTGTTTCTTAATTCTGTTTCGTTCACGTCCGGATTGGTTATCGTGAAATCTTCTCTCATGAGTAAGACTCCGGAAAGTGTATTTCCATCATTTTTATCATAATAGGCTCGAATAAGCATTTCATCGTAATCATAATCATTGGCCTGATTATGAATGGCGCCTATTTGGTTCATTTTGGCTTCTACTTCTGTTTTGCTCAGACCAAGCTTAAGTCCTGATTGGGATACCCAGCTATCCGAATTGGAATAGACAGCCACCACTACTCCTTTAAATACACCGTATTGGATGTACTTCTTGGGATCCTGATTATAAACATACCAATCGAAGCTGAATCTGCTTTCATCGACTCGTTGGGGATCACCTAAAGAAGAGCGCAGTAATTCTTCTGTGGCATTGACATGAACTCCTTGGAATCGGAACTCTACTAAGCTGCCGGTTAATTTCTCCTGCACAACTGTTGAAACGGCGTTGATCCCTCCAAGAATATATAAAGAATCGTAAGAGCTTACCAGGCTCTTCATTGGTGAAGGAATAGCCTCTTTCTTCACTAATAGAATAGGTGAGTTTTCTTTCGCTGCCAGCACTGACCCCGATAAGGCATCTGCGAAGTTTGTCCCCGTTGCTACATAAGCCCTTTCCTTTTCCATCGGAAGCCCTTCTATGATGTTCCTGGCGGTTTCATAGCGGTCGACTCCGCCATATCTGGTTGTGCCTGGGAGCTTTGATTCGACATTCGCAGAGATCACTCCGTTACCTCCGACTATTGTGGTCTCTGCTTTTTGATCTGTAATCTTTTTGGTGGATGAAGGCAGTGTACTGGATTCCGTCAATACGATCGGAATACCATTCTTGGCGGCGTATGGAGCCACGGCCAATGCATCCGGGAAGTTCCGCCCGTTGGCTACGATTGCCTTATTAGAAGGTAAGTAGCTGGCGATTTTGGCGGCCGTTTGGAAACGGTCGTCTCCTCCGATTCTTGTAACCTTCATATCTTTCTTTTTCAATTCGGTTTCAATGGTTGCATCAATTGCGCCGGTTCCACCTAATATGTATATATGCTTCACCTGTAAACGCTCAATTTCTTCTTTTGTTTCAGAAGGCAGGCGATTTTTGTAGGTTAGTAGAATTGGTGCGCCCATTTTATAGGCAAGCGGTCCCCCTGCAAGGGCATCGGGAAACGTTTGTCCGTTTGCCAGCACAACCGTGTCGGACTGATTCCATCCTCTTAACGAAATCTGTACGGCGGTATCAAAGCGATTTTCTCCACTTATTCGGTTTACATTTGCCTTTGCTGTGTACAACCTTAACAAGCTGAATGCAAGGATGATTAATAAGATGGTTATGCCGATTTTTTTGATCAAATGATTCCCCTCCTTATGTTTACTCTACTCTAATAATACCAAATAAATCCAACTTTTTGAGAGGAAGTTGACAATTGATTTCTGATTTCTAATACTTCTGACAAAAAGAGACAAAATTTTACTAATGTATTCCCTTTTGCCTTTATTTCTAGTATATTTTTCATATGTGTAAAATTCATTATTTATAGGTGGGAAATATTTTGAGAGCAGATAAACACAACAAAAAAAGAAAACGCAAGTGGCCGAAAGTCGTTGGGATTGTCTTTATCCTTTTACTGTTAGCTGGTGGAGGATATGCGTATTCCATTTATCATTCACTGAATAAAACGGCTGAAACGATGAACGAGAACATTGACAGACCTAAATCGGAGAAGCGGACAGAGGAAGTGAAGTTTGAGAAGAAACATCCATTCTCTGTGCTCCTATTAGGGGTAGATGAAAGAGACGGCGACAGAGGCCGATCTGACTCTATGATTGTGGTGACTGTAAACCCCCACGAGAAAACAACTAAAATGATTAGTATACCTCGTGACACCCGCGTCGAAATCGTAGGAAAAGGAGTGGATGATAAAATCAACCATGCTTATGCCTTCGGTGGTGTAGAAATGACGATGGATACAGTTGAAGAATTCCTTGATATACCGATTGATTACTATGCAAAGATCAATATGGAAGGATTCAGAGATATTGTTGATGCTGTAGGCGGAGTAACTGTTCAGAATGATTTTACTTTTAATTACGAGGGGTATACGTTCAAAGAAGGTTCATTATCATTAAGTGGGAAAGAAGCCCTTGCTTATTCCCGTATGCGTTATGAAGATCCACGTGGTGACTTCGGCCGTCAGGCAAGACAGCGCCAGGTGATCCAAGCCGTCATTAAAGAGGGTGCGAGCGTGTCATCCCTATGGAACTATGGCGATATCTTCGGAGCCATTGGGGAAAATGTGAAAACAAATCTTACTCTTGATGAGATGGTTGATATTCAGAAGAACTACAAATCGGCGACAAAAGATATCTCTCAAAGCCAGATTGCCGGTGAGGGTACCAAACTGGGTGGTATCTACTACTACATCGTTCCTGAAGAAGAAAAACAAAAAGTACAGAGTGATTTGAAGGATCATTTGGATTTGAATGAATCATGAAGTGAAAGAAGGACAGCTGTCTATGCAGCTGTCCTTCTTTCACTTGTAATAACCGCTTTTCTCATCAGTACCCCACCTGCGATACTGACGGTTCCGATAAACATAAGAAACAAAATAGCTCCTACTGAACCATCCTGGTAAAGAATGTTAGTATAATGTCCCTTTGTTTCATCTGAAATCCCCCTTATCCATTGGGTCTCCAGCTTTGACTTGGTGTCTTCGGTGAAATCACTCTTCTTGACGATGCCATTTTCATTGATCGTGTAGGTTCTGTACTTGATGATGCCGTCCTTTTGATTAGCAGGAGTCGTTTGCAGGCTGACGATGAACTGCTCTTTGCCTGATTGATTGTCTGTTACTGATTTATATTGGATCACACTAGAGAAGGGCTGCATCCCCTCTTCCTCAGGATCTACCTTAAGTCCTTTTATCTTCGCTTCCACTTCGTCATTTATTTCTAGAACGATGGTCGCCTTACTCTCACTTTCAACATACGTATTTATTTTCACCCCGTGAAAGACCTGGACCGCATCAATCGATCCCTCTTCCTCTAAAGACACATAGTCATATTGCTTCTCAAACGCACGTTGATAAAAGCCCTCTCTTATGGATTGGATTAGGAAGTAAGCTACGATAGACATGATGATGATTCCTAATAATAAGAAAGAAACACTTATTTTCAGCCATAATTTTTGTCTTTTATTCATTGTCTATCACTCCCATTTTATTTGTTCGAATGGAGTACATTTCTAGGTTTCTTTGATCATCACTTTTTCTATGTAACTTTCTACTATTTTAGTGAACTTTATTTAATGAGTTTGTAAATATTTGTAGAGTGGATTCAATTACTTTCCGACAAATAACGCGTAACTCTTATAGATAGTAATGTTTATTAGATGTACTTCAAACCAGTTTGTACATCCAAACCGATTGGTAGAAGTATAAACGTAGAGGTTGAGACTGTATCGATATCCCCCGCTTTCGATTGACCACGGAGACGAAAAAAAAACCAGTTCACAACTGGTTCTCTCTTTCTCTTTATATTAAATAGATAATTTCTCTTCAGAAGAAAGAACAGAAAGCTAATCATAAATTTAGGGAATTGGTGCTTTACGTTATTAAGTGTCTAAAAGCTTATTTAACCTCTGACAATTCTTTAATTTTATTCCTGATAAAATTGATATATTTGTCATCCTCTTGAAGTTCAAATACAATAAGTGCTTTCTCCATATAGCTCTTGGCTTTTTGTGGTTGATTTAACAGTTCCAAATTATATCCGATTTGGTAGTGTAACTCTCCTAAGAGATACAAACTATCTTTATGAAGAGCCCACTTAATAGCGTCCTCACAATATTTATTTGATTCTTCTATTCTAACTAGTCTCGTTAGTACTCTTGCTAAATTGTATAGAAGCCTTGTTTTAATAGAATAGTTATTCAAGTGCGGTAAAATCTGCAAATGCACTTTAATTTCTTCAAATACCTCCAAAGCTTTATCAAGGTCTTCATTAAAGTAAATAGCTCCGAGAGATAACAAAATCTCTAATTCTCTTTCTTGAAGAATTTTCCCTTTAAGACTTGTAATATTTATAGCCTCTTGGAGGGTTTCCACCGACTTATCAAGATCTTTTCTTACTTCGTATAAGTATATTCCTTTGTGCCACAATAAAATTTGTTTATTTTTATTATTTTGCATAAATAAAGGATTGTGTTCTTCAGCCCTTACAATTTCCATCATTTCTTCAAACTTTAAGCTTCTCCGAAGAATTTGTAATTGTTGAAATACCTCTTGTACATAATCCAGTCTAGGTGTAGTACCAATATCAAAAAAATAATTGACATCCACCCCTAGCTTCTGAGAAATTTGATATAAGGTGGATGCATAAGGGAAAACATCTCCTTTTTCTATTTTACTTATTTGTGCTTGGGTACATACTCCTTCTGCAAGTTCTTCTTGAGATAACCCGCTATTTTTTCTGAGTTCTTTGATTTTTTTTCCAACTGCTGCAAAATCCATTAAACCCTCTCCTAAATATGCCTAAAGTTATATTTCTAAATGAAAACTGATGAATAAACGATATTACAGTTAATTAATTAGGTAATTTGATGTTATATGGGGAACTATCATAAAAATAAAATATGTTTTAATTAAACTAACATATATAATATTAATCTTATCTAAAATCTATTTAAACAAGAAAGGGAGGAAAGTCCTATGAAAAGACGTTTTCTTACTGTTTTTACAGCATCTATCCTTTTACTTAGTGTTTATGGATTTGCTACTGGTTCAAATGAGATTGCTGGGGGACAAATCCAACAAACTGAACTTCCAGGAAACCCACATTAATAAATACTTTAAAGCTTCCCTTAAAAGGGAGCTTTTTTTACGATGAAAAATATTCTTATAGTAATATTCCTACAGTTATAGAATTTGCCAAAAAACGGATTATTCATGTTATAAACAAAGTTGCATGTGTGATATTAGTTCATAAGGCTAAATTCCCTCTTTTCCATATTGTGATAGGATAAAAGTACAATAAAAGAAAGGGGGCTTCATGATGAAAAGCATAAGCATGAAAGTAAATCCTCTATACTCGGATTTGGATATGTCGATCCAGTTCCAATTCGAATTTTCCAAAGGTGATTGTAAGGTCGGGCAAGCCATGGTATCCACGTACGCCATTAACAACCATGTGGAGCATCGTAAAACTCAAAGCGTAACAACTTCTAAAGTTGAGAAGTGTGCCGTCATTGATCAGTTCGAAATCGCAGGTGACCTTGGGGAATCCTGCATGAACAAGCTCCGCCACTTTCTGAAAGTGATCGGGATGAAAGAAATTCATTCTGGTTATGACATGACGCGGGAAAGAATTAGTAATTAAATGTTGTTTAGATTGAAGAGGCTATCCCATCTGGGCTGCCTCTTTTTGCATCTGCCATTCTAAAATTTCCTCATAAATCGTCTCAAAACGATATACCTTCTTTTATTCGAGCGTTTCAACATACCCAATACTGGAAGGGCAACTAATTTCACTCCGTTGATTGTAAGGGCTGCGCAGGCAAATGAATTGATTAAAAAGTATGGTAGATTGAGTATGAATACCACCATTGAGCATAAGCCCCATAACACTGCCTCCACTACTACCCTTTTTTCATAGGTTAATTTCTTTTTAATCAAATATGCCGGGATTACTGCAACGATTATGGATGAAAGGAGCAGGAAAAGCAATGCACATAATAAGCCTATAAGGGCTTCAATCATAATGATTCCTCATTTTCATAAAATCTTACCTATGATTCATTTCACCTTTTCTTAACAAAACTCCTGCCAATCTAATTTTTTCAATGAAGTTTGAACTGCATATATGTTGCACGCTTCTCATACATACGTAAAGAACTTTGGCATATGCCAAAGTTCTTATGTGAGGGACGGACCTTACTCAATGGAGCTTAAATCACCGGTCCAATTGATGTCTGGATAACCCCCTTCATGAGTACTTTTCGAACTGCTCGATCCCGTATCGTAATAACCGTCTATACTATTCTCAATATGAATAACATAGGTGTAATCATTCCATATTGTTCCTTCTTCGATTGCTTCGTTCGAAACTTCCGTCAATCTCTTCAGGAATTGATTTGCTATGGCTCTCATTTCGTCCTCTGGTGTCTCCTGCGGGACTACGATGTTAAATTCCAACGGGTCCTGTTGAGAGTGAAGGATGACTGCGTGAGATACTGTATTTTGCACGATATAGTCTCTCGCTTCGTTGAACCATTCCTTTCGAAAATCTACCACTTCTTCCTCGCCAAGGTACTGAACATCCTTACTTAAATAATCCGCACCTCCCTTGTTCTTAAGAAGTGCCACTGATGTAATATACGATCCGCGATCAATGGTTTGAATCTCGCCAGCCGTATTTGGTTTAAGTTTGTTAAGACCGTCTAACTGCATTTCAACAATATATTCACCGTAGTGAAAATCCGCAGTATAAACGCCTTCCATCACATTATAAAAATAATACGGTTCACCAAGCGTCTCGATAACTTGATCCAGTTTGTATACTGGGCTGATATTAGAGCGAATCTGTAACAGCTTCTTTTCATCTTGAAGAAAATGAAGTAGATAATTGTTAATCCGATCATAATCTTTATGACCTTTCATAATGTTAATATCTTCATACGTATCCTTGTATAACTCCTGTATCTCGTCAACAGAATCTCCTATGGTAAAAGAAGTCCCTATGAAAGTTCCATTCTTCGCTTCACGCTTAAATTCATCCGGATGACTTAGGATGATAGACAGGTCAAAGGGATTTAAAGATGGTACATCCACCTTTTCAGGCTTGTTTTCCTGTTCATTTTTAACAGATGACCCTTCTTCTAACTCTTCTATCTCTTCTTCTTGTCCTTCATTCTCATTTACACGATCAACGGGTTTCGCGGATTTCCTGATTATGGATTTTTCATCTTTTATGTGTTCATCTGAATTGTCATTAGGTATAAACGTGAATTGATCTATAGACTCCTCTTTATCGTTCTCCTTCACGAGGTCATCCTTAAACAGATAACTGGAACTTAGAATAGAAAGAATCATGATGACACATAAAGAAACACCTAGATTGATGAAGATAGATTTTGGCGATGACTTCTTTTGTTTTTCACTCCTTATCTTCGTCAGAATGGCCCTTTTTTGACTGACAGGGTCGGTGTTCTTGAATACTTCCCGTTCTATTTCATTCTTCAAATTATGCAAAGGGTCCTTATTCATTGGGAAACCTCCCTTCCATTGTTTTCTTCAACTTTTCTCTTCCGCGATCTAACCTTGTCCGGACCGTTGAAGGATTAATACCCAGCATTTCAGCGATTTCCTGGGTCGATAATTCCTCGTAGTAGTATAATAAAATGATTTCTCTATATTTCAGGGGCAATGAGAAGATATGAAATGCAACAGAGTCATTTTCTTCGTTTTTTATGATTTCTTGTTCCGGGGTAACTGCCGTCTCTTTATTAAGAATGCTATGGAATTTATTCACAATCATATTCTTCCTGAAATAAGCTGAACGTTTATAATCCTTACACTGGTTAATGGCTATTCTGTAAATCCACGTTTTGTAGGAGGATTTTTGATTGAACTGATGGAGAGCATGAAATGCTTTAATGAATACCTCTTGCGTAATATCCTGAGCAGTTGACCAGTCTTTCACATACAAATACACCAATTTTGTAACCTGTGCTTCATACTCGTCAATCAAATTCTCAATCAGCCTTTCCCCACTTACTTCCATCTGCATCACTCCCCTCTTCTCATGCTGTATAACTTCTCCCATTTTATATCCCCCTTGATTAGGCTGGATGGCTGCTATTTCCAAGTCCTCATTATACCCAGGTCCGTTCCCCATCCGCTATAGTTTAATGAATTTTTTTACATTTTTGTAAGTTATTCTTGAATTAGACGTTTGTCGGGATTAAGGTGTCTCATTTTTTGAGATTATTTAAAATTTATATCCACAAAAAAACAATCTTGTTATAAACTCACTTAACAATCGATTAAAAATGGTGTATCTTCTCAGATCCCAAATAGGAAAGAGAGTGATTGACAATAGAAGTTACTGAAACAAAAGATAAAGGACAATTCAACATAACAGATGAGATGGAGGGGAGACGATCGGGGCAACACCGACCAAAACCGTCAAAGGTCCGTCCCTCACCACTTTAATGCGGTGAGGGACGGACCTTTGTTATAGAAGTGAATTAATGATAAGAAGGCTTGCGACTCTACTCGTCATGTCTCGGGTGTCGAGAGTCGGGTCAATTTCTACGATGTCCATGGTGTGGACTTTAGGATGCTGCAGGGCGGTTTCGATGGCTTGTGTCAGCGCATCCGGATGCATGCCTCCTGGACCGATTGCCGGGCAGCCTGGAGCGTATGCCTGATCGAGGACGTCCATGTCTACTGAGAGGTAGATGGTGTCGACTTGGGATTCTAGTTGGTTTAGAGCATTATTGATTAGCTCTGTCATGGGTTGTTGTCTGACGTCCTTCATGGTATAAACTGTAACACCCTGCTCGATGGCATAGTCATGATAGGCTTTGGCATTGGCGTAATTACGGATGCCGATTTGAATTAGGTGCCCACCTTTGAGGTGCCCCTCTTCTATTAACCTTCTAAAAGGTGTTCCGTTCGTTGGTCCCCCGTCTTCCGTGTTACGAAGGTCATGGTGAGCATCAAACTGAATGATCCCGACTGTCCCTTTCGTTTCCTTGATAGCTTTCACCGTTGAAGTGGTGATGGAGTGGTCGCCTCCAAGGATGATGGTGAAGGGTGCTGCGTTTGTTTGTTTGACTTCTTTGACAGATTCATAGATTCGTTGATGGCAGTCTTCTATTGATGTTGGGTGCATGGTGATGTCGCCGAAGTCGATGATGGTTTTCTTGTCTTTGGCGAGGTCCGTCCCTCTTTCGATGTTGTACGTTGTAAACGAGTTAAGGCATCGTCTGATCGCATCGGGTGCGAAGCTTGCCCCTGAGTGTGAGATGGAAGGTTTGGAAAGCGGAGCGCCGATGATGGCGATGTCCCCTTTTATTCCTTCTTCCCAAGGCGTCAGGAGTTCTGCTGCCTTTGTTGTGTAGCGGTCTTTGAATTGAGCTTTACCTGCCTGCTTAATGTGATGAAATGTGCTCATGAAGCTTCTCCTTGCGGTAGATGATCCGGCCGTTTTTCATGACGGTGTGGGTGTGGTTCACCCCGTAGTGATATGGTACGTAATGATAGTTAGGTACATCCCATAGGACGATGTCTGCATTTCGACCTGGTACTAGCTTTCCTGCTGAATCCCCTCTGTTGATGGCATATGCTGCGTTGATTGTTACAGCGTTCCAGATTTCTTCCGGCGTCATTTTCAATTGCAGGGATGCCAGATTCATGATGAACTGCAGGTTCTCTGTTGGTGAACTGCCCGGGTTGAAGTCTGTTGACAGGGCGACTGCTGCTCCCGCTTCCATCATGCCTCTTGCGTTGGCGAACTTGCCTTTGTTCAGATAGAAGGACGTGCCTGGCAGGAGGACCGCAATGGTGTCCGTCTCGCCCAGTGCCTGGATACCTTTTTCGGATGCGCCAACTAAGTGGTCTCCGCTTGTTGCCCCGATTTCCGTTGCCATTTCCGTTCCACCGAGTGGATCGATTTCGTCGGCGTGAATTTTAACGGAGAAGCCTTTCTCTTTGGCTTTTTTCAGGAATTCGCGGGATTGTTCTACTGTGAATACCCCTGTTTCGCAGAAAATGTCGACGAATTCGGCAAGTTGACCTTTTTCAATATCGTTCAACAGCTCAAGCATTTCCGTTAAAAATTCATCGGAGCGACCTTTGAATTCAGGTGGGATCGCGTGTGCTCCAAGGAATGTGGAAACGATGTCTGCCGGGTGCGATTCGTTCAGTTGTTTGGCAACTCGCAGCTGTTTTAGTTCAGTTGGGCGGTCAAGGCCGTAGCCGCTTTTCGCTTCGACAGTTGTGACTCCGTATGAAATCATTCTGTTTAAGTGGAAACGCGCTTTAGTGAGCAGCTCTTCTTCTGATGCTTCGCGGGTGGCACCTACTGTAGATAGGATACCTCCCCCGCGTTTCAGGATCTCTAAGTATGGAACTCCCTGCTGTTTGAGGGCCATTTCGTGTTCACGTGAGCCGCCGAAGACTAAATGTGTATGCGGGTCTACTAAACCTGGTGTGACCAGCTTTCCTTCTGCGTCGATTCGTTCCGTTGCTTTGAAGGATTGTGCTTCTTCATGTGTTCCGATCCATGCGACAAGTCCGTCCCTGATGGCCAGGGCCGCATGCTCTAAAACCTCGAGTTTACTCATTTCCTTTCCTTTAAGAGGTCCGTCCCCATGATCCCCATGGTCCATCGTCAGGAGCTGTCCGATATTGTCGATGATGGTGTCGAAGTGTTTTTCTGCGGTCATATTATTCTCCTCCTTTGTTCATCGGGATGTGGATGTTGTGTTTTTCGGCTGTTTTTTCTGCTATGTCGTAGCCTGCGTCGACGTGGCGGATGACACCCATTCCAGGGTCTGTTGTGAGCACGCGTTCTAATCTTTCCTGTGCAAGGTCCGTCCCGTCTGCCACAACCACCATACCAGCGTGCAGTGAGTAACCCATGCCTACTCCGCCGCCGTGGTGGAAGGAGATCCATGAGCCGCCTGCCGCTGTGTTGATGAGGGCGTTCAGGATTGCCCAGTCTCCTACTGCGTCACTGCCGTCTTTCATGCTTTCGGTTTCACGGTTCGGTGAAGCAACGGATCCGCAATCCAGGTGGTCACGACCGATGACGATTGGCGCTTTCAGTTCTCCGTTTCGAACAAGCTCATTGATGGCAAGACCCATCTTCACTCGCTCACCGTATCCAAGCCAGCATATGCGTGAAGGCAGTCCTTGGAATGCCACTTGTTCCTGTGCCATATCGATCCAGCGATTCAGTGCTTCGTTTTCTGGGAAAAGCTCTTTGATCAGGCGATCTGTTCTATAGATATCCTCTGGATCACCTGACAGTGCCGCCCAACGGAAAGGTCCTTTTCCTTCACAGAATAATGGACGGATGTAGGCTGGGACGAAGCCAGGGAAATCAAAGGCATTGTCGACTCCCTCATCCTTCGCTACCTGACGGATGTTGTTGCCGTAGTCGAATACGATCGATCCGCTATTCTGGAACTCAAGCATAGCTTCCACGTGTTTGGCCATGCTTTTTTGTGAAAGCGTTGTGTAGGCTTTCGGATCCTGTTTACGGAGCTCTGCTGCTTCTGTAAGCGAATATCCCTCTGGTACATAGCCGTTTAATGGGTCGTGGGCTGATGTTTGGTCAGTTACGATATCGATCTGAACATTCCTTTTTAAAAGTTCATGATGAACCTCTGCCGCGTTTCCAAGTAAGGCGATGGAAAGAGGCTTGCCTTGATCACGTGCTTCATAGGCCATCATTAACGCTTCATCGATGGAATCTGTCTTCACGTCACAGTATTTCGTGTCGAGGCGCTTTTGGATGCGTTCTGCATCAACGTCGACTGCGATCACGACTCCCCCGTTCATAGTGACGGCGAGAGGTTGTGCTCCACCCATTCCGCCTAGTCCTGCAGTTAGAGTGATCGTACCTTTAAGTGAGTTGTTGAAATGTTTCTTCGCAAGTGCTGCGAACGTTTCATATGTCCCTTGCAGGATTCCTTGCGTCCCGATATAGATCCAGCTTCCCGCCGTCATTTGGCCGTACATCATGAGGCCTTTTTGATCGAGTTCGTGGAAGTGCTCCCAGTTTGCCCATTTTGGTACAAGGACCGAGTTAGAAAGTAAAACTCTCGGAGCCGCTTTATGGGTTTTGAACACACCAACCGGTTTCCCGGATTGAACAAGCATGGTTTCATCGTTTTCCAAGTTTCTGAGCGTGTGAACAATGGCGTCGAAGGACTCCCAGTTACGGGCCGCTTTCCCGATACCACCGTATACAACAAGGTCTTCCGGAATTTCAGCTACCTCAGGATCAATATTGTTATAGAGCATGCGAAGAACTGCTTCCTGCTCCCATCCTTTACATTCAAGGTCCGTCCCTGTTTTGATTTGTACGATTCGTTTGTTTGCCTTAACCATTTGTCGTTTCCTCCTTTGTTTTGTTAGGTTTGATGAGTGTGCTTAACGAGATCTGTTGCAGCCACTGGTTGGCTTTTTCTATATCTTTCGAGAAGATCCGGTCCTTTGTAATGGAAGGGATGACCTTTCTCGCTGCTTCGTAAAATTGTCGTGTCCTGCTTGCCATGAGGTCCGTCCCTCGATGTTCTGCTGCCTGCAGATTGCAGATAAGTTCGACGGCGAGGACTCTTCTTGAGTTCTGCAGGATTTGGTAGGCGTGTCTCGATCCGATGGTTCCCATGCTGACGTGATCTTCCTGGTTGGCTGATGACGGGATGGAATCGACGCTCGCTGGATGGGCGAGTGTTTTGTTTTCGGATACGAGTGATGCCGCACAGTATTGCATGATCATGGCACCGGATTGAAGTCCCGGTTGTGGACTCAAGAATGGTGGCAGATCATTCAGCTGCGGGTTCACGAGACGTTCGATTCGTCTTTCTGAAATGTTGGCAAGCTCTGCGATGGCAATTTTCATGAAATCCATGGCGAATGCGATTGGCTGTCCATGGAAGTTCCCTCCTGAAATCACCTTTTCTCCATCATCGAAAATCAGGGGATTATCGGTTGCCGCGTTCATTTCGATTTCCAGCTTTTCTTTTACATAGTCAAGTGCCTGCCAAGATGCTCCATGTACTTGCGGGATACATCGTAACGAGTAGGCGTCCTGGACTCTGAGTTCTCCTTGCTTCGTTGTCAGTTTACTGTCTACCAGGTAATCCCGGATTCTTTTTGCCGTTGCGACCTGCTGAGGATAACCCCTTACTAAATGAATATCTTCGTCGAAGGCATCCATGATTCCTCTAAGTCCCTCCAAGGTCAGACTTGCGATCATCTCACTTTGGAAAGCAAGTTCCTCCGCTTCCAGGTATCCGATGACTCCCATTGCAGTCATCGCTTGTGTTCCGTTGATGAGTGCCAATCCTTCTTTCGCCTGAAGCTGGATTGGGAAGATATTTTCTTTCGATAGGACAGGAAGGGTTTGATGTACCTCTCCTTGATAGTGAACTTCTCCTTCTCCCATCAATGCTAGGGCAAGGTGTGAAAGTGGCGCTAAGTCTCCGCTTGCTCCAAGTGATCCCTGCTGCGGGACCACAGGATGGATTCCTTTATTCAAGAACTCCGCTAGCCTTTCGACGATCACGGGCCTAACGCCAGAATAGCCTTTTAAAAGAGCGTTGCATCTCAGTAGGAGCATGGCACGAGAAACGTTCTCAGGGAACGGATCACCCACTCCACACGCATGAGAGTGAATCAGGTTCAGCTGAAGCTCCTCCACATCATCCGAATCAATCAAAACATCACTAAACTTCCCAAAGCCCGTATTGATCCCATACACCACACGCTTCTCCTTCACAATCCGCTCAACAGCCTCACGACTCTTCCGCACCCGCTCCATACTAACCGGCGAAAGCTCCACTTTCTCCTTCCCATAAATAACCCTCTTCGCCTCATCCAGCGTCAAACTACAACCCGTCAACTCAACCATTACAATCACCTCTTCATATTTTTAGGGACGGACCTCCATAAGTCGCCTCTGCACAACCTCAAATCTGGCCAAACCCCTCTGAATCGCTATGTTTGTTGTTTCATTCTTTAACGCTTTAAACCACTCTGGGACGGACCTCCAAATCTGCACAGTCCACTTCCGAAAATCTTGACCCCAAAAACTCCACACAAAAAGAGGCTCGACCAAAGACAGACTTCTGCCGTTGGTCGAGCCTCCTTTCAACTAATATCTCTAGGCTCTAGATTATTTAAATATGATTAATTCCAAGTCCGATTGTCTCGTGCTCCAACCCCTTAATTGGCGCACCAATCGTTCCATATAACGCTACTGCGATCCATTCGCCTTCATCTTCACTTGCATATGGAGTCCCCCGTACAACAGAGAAGCGCAATCCCACTGTGCGCAGAACCTCACCTAATTGTGTATGGCCGCGGGTCACACCCGTCAATGCCTCCATGATGGCGTGATATAAGGCGTGCATTTCACGATACAAATCTTCCCGGACAAGATCACTTCGCTTCGCTGCCGTTTCAATCGCAGCCACAATTTTTTGACTATCCATGGAACCGATTTTCCCAGTGCAGTAACTCCAATTCAGTTCATTGAAATGACGATTCCATTCTTCTTCCTCTTTATCTACGAGGAGAAGAAGCATGGCATTCTTTCCGATACGAGTATGATCTGTCTTATCCAAGTGGCATTCGCACCTTACGTGAAAATTCTAAAAATACTAATAACTACTTATATTGTATGGTCTGTTTCATAAGAGGTCAACGAAAAAAGTGGTGATTTTAGAAACTTAGAGAGGTAGTTTGGTAGCGTGGTAAAGGGTTTTGGAGAGCTTCTCTGGCAGAGGCATAGGGGGTGTTCACTAGTTCAAATGGTTGGAGGTCCGTCCCTCATAAACAATAAGAACTAGAAAAGACGTACCTATTCAATTTAGGTTCGCCTCATTCCTCCTTTACTCTTCTTGTTTTTTGCCCTTTCCTTTGAACACTTGGGGGTTGTTCATGAGATAGGTGACGGTTCCATCATCAGACTTCAGGCTCAGGTAGGACAGAATATCCTGTTTGTCTTCATTGGCAAGACGGTCATCCATAGGGTATAAAGATCGTATATTCAGTTGCTCCACTCCCTCCCGCTTTTCCAGAACAACCTTACATTCCTTTGGTGTGTTGTCACCTATTCGGACAAACTTAAATGGGATGGAATGATTACGATCGATTGGAACGGCAAATAAGGTGGTAAACCCAACTGTTTCAAGTATCTTATCAGAATACATGATGCTTTCCAGTGCATGGGAAAATCCCGGTGGCTGATTCACAACGACTAACTTATTGTAATAATGCTGACCTTGAAAGACGACTAAATGTTTTTTCGATTTCTTGATGCTCCTCTTTGAAACATGAAAATCCTCAAATACCAACATAAAATCTTTTTTCATACTTCCTCCTCCTCGGTATAGGAATTTGGTCCTACAAAGATGAATTTCGACATAAACATCTAATTCCCTTTAATCTTTTACAAAAATATTTTATTTTTTTACAACTTTAGTTGTATTTTCGTCAAATTCCTTGTTTGGGTCTTCCTTCTCTTCGTCTTTGTCTACATATTCTTTATAAAGCTTCACTTCTGAATCTGGAAAATAGGCCAGGGTTCTCTCCTTTGAGAGAAGCGGATTGTCGATGGAATGAACATATGAGGGGTAGCTGCTCCAGGGATAATACTCGGGGACGACAGTAAGTTTGGCTTTGACAGGATTTTGGTGAATATATCTGCTGACCTTCATGAAATAGGCAGGGGTATCAATCTTGGTTGAGCCATATCTTCCTTGAAAAACATGTCCGACATAATCATATTTTTTATTGAAATAAATCGCATAACGGGTATGAAGGATTCTGAAGATCTGCTCGAGTGGAACGTCATGGGTTTCGATTAGAAGATGAATGTGGTTGGACATCAAACAGTAAGCGTGGATAGTAAAGGGATACTTGTCTTTCGTTTCCTGCAGGTAGGATAAATACTTCTTTCGGTCTTCAATATCATGAAACAAATCTTGCTTCCGGTTCCCTCTTGCTGTTACATGATAAGTGGCTCCCGGACACCAATCCCGAGGCGTTCGGACCATAACATCACTCCTTCTCTTGGTTTAAACTAAATTTCGTACAATTACCTATTCGACACAACTCCGAAAAATCCTCTTTTTTTGAGGGACGGACCTCTGGTAATTCACAAAAGAAGTTAAATTAAGCTTCTTGGCTTCAAGTTATACTTTGGAGGTCCGTCCCTCATCTTTTTAGTGAACCACCTTTATTCTTCTATTCTATCTATTAATAGGTAATCTTTTCTTTTCTGTTCCTCGCAGGTAAAGCTGTTTTGAGAATAGTAGATCACACGCTGTTTGCCGTAATTTTTAGTACTGAATACCAGGTTTGACTCTGATTTCAAACGTATCCATTTGACCTTTCCCGTTAAATTGGATTCCGTGACCCATATAGCGCATATATTTCTCCCTCTGTTCTGATCTCCCATTCTATCTTCCACCTTTACCCCCAATTCGACAAAATTACAATTATATTTACATTTCAATACGTTTTAGTGTAATTTTGTATATCTTTTTCAAATTATCTTTAATTGTGATCAATAATTCTAATAGAAAATTCAAAGACGAAGAAAACAGGTAAATCCTTAAAATCCTTCACGATCATCCTAAATTCAAACGGACCTATCCTCCTTCACAGAAAAGCGCAATGAAAAATTTATCTCCCAGGTCAACCACCTCTAACAGGCGAAGTAGGGACGGACCTCAAGGATCCTCAATTTAATTCAATATGTGAGGAAATCTGCATTTTAACTTTATTGTTCTATCAATAGAGGTCCGTCCCTCATAAAAAACAAAAAGCGCTGAGATTCCCATTAAGGATTCTACAGCGCTTTTCGTTGATTTAAAGCATATCCAGTTTGCAATTCTTGTTTTAGCCAATCAATCATTTTATCTGTATTCATATCTCCTTGCTGACCCTTGTCATACGCTTTCTGGATAACAGAGAGAACATATTGTTCCTTGCTTACGTTTCCTTTCAAAAAAGACAACCTCCTACAATATAAAACAGTTTCTATCACTTTATTACACTATTATACGAAAGTTCAAACATCAATTACTAGTTATATTACCATATATATACAAAATTCTACAAATATTTTTCGACATCCGTCAATTTAAATAGGCTTAAAGACCTATTAATTATTAGCATATATTTCCGATAAAATGTTGGTATGGGGAAAAATTAACGTTCGTCAAAAAATATATACATACGTTCGTTATTGTCTAGCAGCTTCAAGTCGGGAAAAGGGGGATTTTTATAATGGCATTTTTAACACCGGAAGAGGCAATGAGAAAGAAGAAAACGCAGAAAGTAGTTACATATGTAAGTTTCGTTATTATTACGATTCTACTAATAGCAGGGACTACCTACCTAACCTATCAAGCATAAGCTGACAAAAAGCGTCCATTCGACGCTTTTTTATTTTATTTCTTAATTCGTTCTACAATTTATGGAAAAGTTCGATGATTTTCGATAGAATAAGAGGTGGAATCTATTCAAGTTGGAGGACAACATTTTATGCATAGAGAAGTCAGACTTTTCAGTGGTTTGAAACAACCATCAATCTTCTTTTATCAACTCAATGAGATGGAGGCATTAAAAGGTTTTAAGAAACGAGTCTCATTTCTCTTCCTATTATCCATTGTTATATTTGGATTGATCTCGTCTTTCGGGATCGGAATGGACCCTTTGTCTAAAGAAATGACGAAGCTATCCCCAACTGTATTCGAGTTGGAGAAATTTTTATTTTTCTTAGGCAGACTAATAGCTGGAATGCTTTATGCAGCTATCATTCTCTTTTTTTCATCATTAATCTTCTGGACAATATCCAATGAAGGTGAATACCGTAAACTGGTTATCACTCAAGGCCTGGTCTTAATCATTTTATTACTTGAAAAACTCACCTATATACCATTATCCCTATTCTTTTCACTCGAATGGCACTCTTCACCACTCTCTTTAGGGGTAATTACCCAATATATAACATCAAAATCGTATGTCATCTATTTAATGGGAAGTTTCTCACTTTTTAAAGTTTGGGTTTTCTACATTCAATACAAAGGCATCAAACAGTTAACCAATCAAAAAAACTGGATCATCTGGTTAGTGATTCTTTTAACCAATTTATTCTTGTGGTCTCTTAACGCACTACTCGCTTTCTTAAACATATCAACCTTAATTTAACTTTCTAAAGGCTGTGAACATGATGAAAAGAAGAACCATTTTTTATAGTACTTTAACGCTCTCTCTTTTGTTTGTTGGTGCAAATACATATCTAATTGAAAAAGCGAACAGCAAGGTCGACCGCGAAGTCCGGGTAGCAAATTGGGAGATAAGCGGAAAAGACAATTTGGTTAAAGAGCTTCCCAAACCGGGTGTCGTTACTGCTGAAGAAGAAAGCTACATCTATTTCAACGACGAATTTGGTTCCTTCAAGAAATTCCTTGTTAAAAAAGGTGACCAGGTAAAATCCGGAACGCCACTATATGAATATGAAGTAACTGATCATACTCAGCAAAAAAGTGTTCTGGAATCAGAAGTAGAGCAATTAGAAGATGAGATTGATAGTATTGAAGACAACATCGATGATTTGGAAAGTCTGGAATCGTCCCTTCCTTCAACTTCATCGGACGACAAAGAAATTCCGATTGACGCCAGTGCACTTCAGTCGGAGTACGATATAAAAAAAGAAATCGCCGCTAAAGAATTGGAGATTGACCGCTTAGAGAATCAAATCGATAATCTTGAACGCCAAATTTCAGATATCGATTCGTATGAAACAACATTAACGGTGCAAAGCAGTGTCGACGGTACCATCAAGGATCTATCCCATGCAATTGATAATCCATTGATTACGATTGCCTCACAGTCCATCATTGTAGCGACTGATCTTACGGAAAAAGAAATCGTTACCGTGGAAGAAAATATGAGCGCGGTCGTTCAATCCGACATCGAGAAAAAGACTCAAAAAGGAATTGTGACCAGTGTTGCCACTATCCCCAAAAACGATCCACACTTGCAAACGGACAGCATGTATCCTGTAGAAGTGAAGCTCCAGGACAGTGAGAATAAGCTTTTACCTGGTCATCACGTTTTCCTATCGATCATTACGGAGGAAGTAAAAGGTGCATTGGTCGTGCCCGTCACTGCGATTGAAAAAGAAGGCTCTTCTGAATACGTCTGGATCCTCACAGAAAAAGGAACCGTTGAACAGCGTAAAGTTGAAACCGGTATCCAAGTACATGGGCAGCAACAAATCAAGTCCGGCGTGAAGGCCGGTGAATACTACATTGTCTATCCCGGGGACATCCCTGCGTTAGAGAACGGTACTCCTTTCGTAACGGGCATTGATTGGAATAAAATCAAATTGCGTGAGTTGAAAAAAGTAGATCGTCCAACGGTTTTAGAAAATCTGCTGGTAGGAATATTGGAACGGAAATAATGGGAGTCGCATCTGAAACTATGTTCGTTTCGGATGCGGCTTTTTTCATGATTTCATGTTCATGCAACCTATTCAAAGGATGATTCATTTTTCTATACATACTCCTTCTCAACCAACAAATACTATTGGTTAATTACTTCAAAAAAGGAGCTCTCACCATGAATACACTAAAACGCCTCATCATCCTAACCATTCTCCTATCCCTCCTAGCCTTCTCCTTCCCATCCACCTGCCTATTCGCAGCCCCAACCCCACCCAAGAAAAACGTCATCCTCATGATCATGGACGGCACCAACTCCGACATCGTCACGCTGTCACGGTGGTACCGAGGGACGGACCTACAACTGGATAAAATTCTGGTAGGTGGCGCCCGGACATATTCAGCTCAGTCAGCGATCACCGATTCCGCAGCAGCCGGGTCGGCCATGTCCACAGGTCTGAAGACGAAAGCTGATTACATCGGAATGAGCCCGGATGGTCGTCCCGTTTTGACCGTCCTTGAAGGTGCCAAGTTGGCCGGCTATAAAACCGGTATCGTAGCTACTTCACCTGTCCAACATGCCACTCCGGCTGCATTCACTTCCCATGTCTTGAACCGTGATGAATTTGGAGATATCGGCGAACAACAGGTGTACCAAGGTCTCGACGTTATCCTAGGTGGAGGTGCCGCCTGGCTGAAACCGAAATCAAAAGACCATGTAAAAAACGATGACGGCATGCTTAAAACGAAAGAAGTCAGTCGCGAAGATGGAGAAAATCTCGTGGAAGTCATCGGCTCAGAGGGCTATGATTTGGTATTGAAGAGGGACGGACTTTTAAAAAGAAAAGGCGCATCTAAATTATGGGGTGCGTTTGCTGAAGAGGACATTGCCTATGAAATGGACAGGAAGACGTTAAAGCCTGAACAACCATCCCTTGCGGAGATGACTCGCGCTGCCATCCAGCGCCTTTCTCAAAGTGATAAGGGATTCTTCTTAATGGTCGAAGGCAGTAAGGTGGATTGGGCAGCTCACAAAAATGATCCTGTAGGGATGATCAGTGAGGTACTGAGCTTTGATGACGCCGTTGGTGAAGCTTTGGCATTCGCTCGTGAAGACGGAAATACGATGGTGGTAGCCGTGACCGATCACGGAAATAGCGGGCTGACACTTGGGAATCAGGGTACGAACGGGGACTATAAAAATCAGCCTGTTGAAAAGTTTGTGGAACCTTTGCGTAAAGCTGAGCTTACGGTTAAAGGTGCTGTTTCTCAGCTTAATAAGGATCGTTCAAATTTAAAAGAGGTCCTTAAAAACTATGGGTTAGGGAATTTGAGTAAAAAAGAATTCTGTGCGATGGAGGATGCTTCTAAAAAAGCAGCGGATTTGGAGGATGAAATGGTGAAGCTGATGGCGAATCGGGCCAATCTTGGTTTTACGACTCATGGACACACCGGTGAAGATGTCTTTTTATATGCATATGGCCCTGGGAAGCCTGTTGGTCTTATAGAAAATACCGATATACCCACAGTGATATCTAAGTATCTGGGATTTTCATTATCTTCAGGTGAATATGTCTCCTGGTACGTGGATGGTGCGGAATTTTATCGTGAAAGAGGTTTTGATGTGAAGATTGAGGGACGGACCTCGAAAAATCCTGTGATGGTGGTGAAACGTGGGGACGAAGAGCTGCGTTTTCCTGAAAATAAGGATTTTTATTGGGAAAATGGTGAAAAAGTGAGGCTGAAGAGTGTGAATGTGTACGATGGGGAGACTTTTTATGTGCATGTGGAGGAGTAATGCGGGGATTGGGGAGGTTTTGAGTTAATTCTAGCGGTTTATTTTCAAATTCGGGATTCGGGGGAATTATTATCAAAAACGCACTTCTCATTTTCAAATCCACCTCCATCGACCGGTACCAGGCAACTTTTTGTAGGTTTTTTACTCATCTTCAAATTTTATTATCGAGTTGGGACCATAAATTATCAACTTTCTACATATATCAACTTCGCTCTCCCAAGCGTCCCAATCCCACTCTGCCTATCAACGAACCACACCACCACTACACAATTCGACAAACTCCTCCACCCTCACCTCACCCCCTTCCACCACTTCCCCCGCCACATGTTCCTTTTCCCCCTCCTTTTGCGTTATAATAAAAGAATGCGATTTTATAGATTGGAGAGGTTGGTTGATGTCGATTCGTATTCAGGAGTTGAAGGATAAGTTACTTCCCATGAGTCAGTCGATACAGGGTGAACTGGACCCGAATCAGGACGAGAGCAAGAATGTCGTTTCCAAGGGCCTTCTTTTGTTCCGTCAAAATCTGGTTTCGAACGTAAAGGTCCGGGATGAGGAAGTGACGGCAGAGGTGCAGGATGTGACGCCTGTCACCCTCGAGCTGAATTTTTCGTTTCCCCTTTTAAGCAAGTGCTCGTGTCCTCAAGGTAGTTGGTGCCGGCATCAAATGGCGACCTTTTTTATGCTATATAACAAGGTTGGACGGGTCAGTGAGTGGATCCAGAATTGGCGGAGTCAGTCCCAGCCTGCTACTCAGGAATCCCAGTCTTTGGAGGATTTATTGAAGAAGCACAGCAGTACCGGTGCTCTAAAGAAAGCAAGCGATCTATTAAACGAACGGAAAACACGGGGGAACACGCCTGAGGAATGGTGGCAATTCTTTAACTCTCTTCTGAAACAGGAAGACCTGGAGTTACTTGAAAGACAGCCCTATTTGATGGATGTCCTCGTTCAAAATATAACAAAACGCTTCATGAAGGAAGCTCCATTCGAACGGGAATGGAAGCCTCTTTATCAGCTCTTTGCTACCTTTTATTTGTCGATTTACATCGACCTTTATTTACAAAAAAGGAATGTAGAACTGAGCCGCGAGCAGTACAGCATGTATGATTTTCTGTTAGGGGAAATGGAAGACGCGGTTGAAAAACTGTCGATTCACGCCATGCCATTCAGCTTCGATCCCTACATTGCTTTTTTGAAAAAGCAGACGATTGAAATGAGTGATTCCACAGAAAATAGTACGATGATGAAAGCCGAAGTGTACCGCTTCCTTTGGTATTACTTGTTCAAACAAAAGTCGTGGCGCCGTGAAGAGGTTGCGCGTTTAGAAGAAGACAGCGCGAAGGACTCTACTTTTTACAACGTCGCCATCCTTCATCAATACCTACTCCTTGAAGACCTTAACAAGGCGAGTGAAATGGTGGATGAACTCGGTACCGAGCTGGTCGCGTTCAGTGAATTCTGGCTGCGTAAATTTTTCGTAGGGAAGCGTTTCGAAGTCGGCTTCTTCCTGGTACGCAATATTTTATCCAGAATGCCGGACCACCTGGAAACCCTCGACTATTATGAAGCCACCCGATTCGTACGCTGGTTTGTGCGGATCCTGCCGATGGATTGGCTGATGGAAAAGGACAGCTCCCTTGTGAACGAACTTCTTCTTTCCATGCTTCCGTACAGCTTCTTCTCGTACAATGAGTATCTCATCAGTGCGAAGGCCTATCGTGAATGGGTCGAATTGCAAAAGTACATGAGCTACAGTATTCAGGAAATGGAAGGCATGGGGCTCCGCGATGTGACGAAGGAAGCGCCTGAGCTTGCCCTTCCGATTTATTACGCCGGGGTAATGGATGCGATCGACCAGAAAAACCGGGACAGCTATAAGCTTGCGGTCCGCTATATGAAAAAGATTCGGACAATATATAAAAAGACGAAGAAAACAGACAAATGGGATGTCTATCTCCCCTACATTTTAGATAAATACAAGCGATTACGTGCGTTCCAAGAAGAGTGCAGAAAGGGTAAGTTAATCGATGCTTAAACTGTCTTCCGTAAAAATCAACGTCAACACAACTGAATATGAAGACCGTTTCTTCATCACTGCGGAAAACGACGAAGGCAAAATTCTGCCTCCAAAAGAATGGAAGGGTCAGTTGTTTCTTTGGCATGAAGAGAGTTACTACGGGACACTCCTTGAGGATTCGGGAAACGGGATTAGAGTGACTCAGTGGCAGCTGCTCACCTTGCTTGCCGGTGAGCATTTCAGCAGCATGATTCAATGGGACTGGGACGAAACCGGGCAGGCGTGTATTGCAATTGCCCCGGTGATTTACGAAGCTGTGGATACCGGTCGCTGGCTGCCCCGCTTCGAGGAATGGCAGGAAAAAGGGTTGCAGTTTCATATCCCCGATGAGGTCTGGACGAATTTTAATGATGAGTTCTGGGAGGAAGAGCTTCCTGATGGAGGTCCGTCCCTCAAAAATCTCACCGAAAATTGGTTTCAGGGTGCGTTGAATGAGGCGATGGCTTCGGGTGGATCGAGTGCGATGAAGAGGATCCAGAAGCTGAAGGAAAGTACGCTTACATCTGAGGAGCTGGATGCGTATTTTGATGAGAAGCGCTGGAGTGAGTGGATTGCCGGTGAAGATGAGGAACTTCCGTTTTCGATCGGCCTGAGGATTTCTGAGCCGCTTGACGAGGATGAGTCCTGGGAGCTTGAGACGATCCTCAGAGACCGCAAGAAAACCAATCGCGTCATTTCACTGGCTGAAGACACAGTCCCTCCTTCCTGGAAAAAGCACCTGCCTGATGTATCCGAAGAACAGGAACGGTGGATGAAGATGATGCCGATTCTCCGTGACGTGGATGGGTCCTTCCGTACAGCTCTTGGTGAGCACGATGCCTGGGATTTTCTATCCGTATTAAGTGAGAAGCTTATCGACTTGGATATTGAAATCCTCCTGCCATCCTGGTGGGAAGCGATGAAAGATGCTCAGGTCCTGGTCAAAGCCAAACTGAAAAACACGGATACAAGCTATCGTCCTTCATTCGTAGGATTGAATGCCATGCTTGATTTCGACTGGCGATTATCCATGAACGGTGTCAATCTGTCAGAAGATGACTTTAATCAGCTCGTCGATAATCAGCGCCGCTTGGTGAAGATCCGCGGTCAATGGATGAAGCTTGATCCCGCTATGATTAGAAGGATTCAGCAAATGATGACGAAAGCGAAGCAGGAAGGGATTTCGATCCAGGATATGCTGGAGCAGGAGCTTGTTCCCCGGGATTCCAATGAATCGGATCTTGAGCCCGATGACGACGAACATGATCCATATAAATATGCCAAAATCCAGCTGGAACTCAACCGTTCGATGAAAAAGATGATTCATCAGCTGACAAATGTGTCCTCGATTCCTTTAACGGAAACACCTGACACGTTTATCGGTGAGCTCCGTCCTTACCAGCAGCTGGGGATGAGCTGGATGCTCTTTTTACGGAAATTCGGCTTTGGCGCTTGTCTAGCGGATGATATGGGACTCGGAAAAACGGTACAGCTGATTACGTACCTGCAGCATGTAAAAGAAACGGAGAAACCGGAATCTCCTTCCTTGATTGTGGCCCCTACCTCCGTTCTCGGAAACTGGCAGCGTGAGTTGGAGAAATTTGCTCCTGATTTGAAGGTCCACCTTCATTATGGACCGACCCGGGCGAAAGGCGAACAATTTGCCAAGGAAATCAAAGGCGTAGACGTGGTCCTCACTTCTTACGGCTTGTCCCACATCGACTTTGAAGAGTTATCAGAAGTCGTCTGGACATCGATTTCCCTCGATGAAGCGCAGAATATCAAGAATGCCAATACGAAGCAATCCCGGGCGATCCGTAAACTCAGTGGGAAGCATCATATTGCGCTGACCGGGACCCCGATGGAGAATCGGTTATCCGAACTGTGGTCGATCTTTGATTTCCTTAATCACGGGTACCTTGGTGGATTCACGCAGTATCAGAAAAACTATATCGCTCCCATTGAAAAGGATGAATCTGAAGAAAAAGTCAAAGAGCTTCAGGCAAAAATCAAGCCGTTCTTACTGCGTCGTACGAAGAAAGATCCTGAAGTGGAATTGAATCTGCCTGAAAAACTAGAGCAGAAAGAGTATTGTCACCTGACCACTGAGCAGGCAGCGCTGTACGAGCAGCTGGTGAAAGACACTCTCGCTAAAATTGAAACATTGAGTGGATTTGAGCGCAAAGGGTTAATCCTGCAAATGCTCAACCAGCTGAAGCAGCTTTGTAACCACCCTGCTCTCTACTTAAAAGAACCGGATCCCAAATCGATCCTGTCCCGTTCTGAAAAAATGCAGAAGCTGAAGGACATCGTGGAAACCGCACTGGAATCCGGTGAAGCCTGCCTGATCTTCACTCAATATATTTCAATGGGTGAAATGATCCAGGAAGTGATGAAAGAAGAATTCAACGTCGATGTCCCATTCCTGAATGGAAGCATGGCAAAAGGAAAGCGCGATGAACTCGTGGAGAAATTCCAGAATGGCAAGTTCCCAGTCTTCCTGTTGTCACTGAAAGCAGGTGGAACCGGATTGAATCTGACCGCCGCCAACCACGTCGTCCACTACGATCGCTGGTGGAACCCGGCAGTAGAAAACCAGGCAACCGACCGTGCTTACCGGATCGGACAACAGCGTTTCGTCCATGTTCATAAACTGGTCTCTTCAGGTACACTTGAAGAAAAAATCGATGCCATGCTGACGAAAAAGCAGGCATTGAACGATGAGATCATTCGCAGTGATCAATGGGTTACGGAATTGTCGGATCAGGATTTGGAATCGTTGTTGGTGTTGGAGTAGTTGCATGTGACCTCTTTCCTTGTGTGGGAAAGAGGTTTTTTGTATGAAATGGGCTGAGCTGGCGTTTAGATAGTCGCTATTGGGGTTATATTTAAGGAGTTAGGTTTGAATCCTTTTTTACAAATATAATTTTATAATTAATTATGTTTAACTAGCATGTTTCTTCTGTTGTCCCACTTTCCACAAAACTACTGACAAAATGTGAACAACTGGATTCTCCGTTCACCTCGGGCGAAGAGCCAATCAATCAAAAAAAACGCCGGTCTCCCATGAGGAAACCGACTCTATAAGAAGACAATAAGGGGAACGACTGCTTACTTGACTCACTGCTATACATGTATATTTCTAATGAGGTATGGAAGGGGCATGTTGCGGTGACCATTGGATTTTGAGACAGCTGCTTATAAGGTTGGTTGGATTGTTCGTATGGAAAGAATTCTGGGTGAGGTTGTTTTACTTATGACGAGGATTTCAAGACTGGATTGGGGTATTCGTACCCTTGCTCAAGGGCAGTCACCCGCTGAGATAAATAGAAATTTTCGACGTTCGCTCTTGCTACTTTTTTGATGAGGTCTTCTGTTAACTTCTCCATTCTGTCAATTCTTTGTTCCAGATCTTGCAGTGTCGCCACAACTCCATCTCCCTTTCAAAAAATATTAAAACGGTAATTCGATAGGCTCTTTCTTGCTTGGCTCGGGGGGTTCTGCGGTTTCCCTCCTGTTGTCCATAAATCGGACATTTTCAGCGACGACTTCGGTTACATACGTACGTTTTCCTTGATCGTTGTCAAAATAACGGGTTTGGATTCGGCCAGTCACGCCAATGACAGATCCTTTCCGGCAGTATTTCTCCGTGTTGTCTGCTGCCCTATTCCATATGGTGCAGAGCACGAAGTCTGTATCAACTTGACCTTGTTGATTCTTATAGTGCCTGTTCACGGCAATCGTTGCGTTTAGTACTGATTTCCCTTCCAATGTTTTTCTTGTTTCAGGATCCTTGGTCAGCCTTCCAACGAGGGTCACTTGGTTGATCAATTGAAATCTTTCCTCCTTTCACTTAAGGTGTTTTCATCTTACAATCTTCTATCGCATCTTGTAAAATCGTGAATTTCCGAAATTCGAGTCTAAAATGGCTTGAATTTCGGAAATTCCCCTAGGGAGATTTCCCGGTTTTCGATTAATATCAGGGTCAAAATCACAAAATTGCTTCTTTCGTCCTTTTTTTCATCAAGAAATTTGTTAGGGAAAACAATTCCTACTATGATATAATTTTATAAAACCTTTAAATGGGAGATGTTCGTTCATGAAAACCTTTAAAGTTATTTCACTGCAAGTAGTGGAGAACGATGAACTGCGTGACTTTGAGATTGTGGACGGTCTGATTATTAATAAAGAGGATGGGCAAAGTACGTGGCTAGTCGAAACGTACTTGTCGAATGAATATATCGAGTTCTTTCAAGAGGCTCAGCAACGCAAGGAAGATTTGGAAATACAAGTCGTGATTTCCAATAAGAGCAATGACCCGGCTGCTTTCATGACTACAATCCGGTGTATTAAAGAGATGGATGAGCATATCAGTATTATGTTTGAAGGGAAATTGAAAAAACAGAGGAATGAATATGCAGAATTACTCCTTGATGACTTGGTGCAAAAAGGGTATTCGGGCGATGAATTAATCCGCGAATTCCGTGAGAAAATGGTATCGAAGCCAAGGATTCCAGCAACGGCAAAACCGAGCGTTTAATTATGTGAAATTAGGTAATATCCGTATGATTCATTATGATATAATTGAACTTAATATTGTGACTTCTTATATGAAGTTCTTAGGTAGGTGTTCTCTGTGATTGGAGAAAGAGTAAAGAAATACAGACAAGAAAAACGCATGTCCATGACAGAACTTGCTGATAAAGCCGGTGTTGCAAAGTCATATTTGAGTTCAATAGAGCGTAACCTTCAACAAAACCCTTCCATTCAATTTCTTGAAAAAGTTTCAGCTGCTTTAGGGATTCCGATGGATGCTCTTTTACACGATCAACCGGAAGATCAAAATATCGATCATGAATGGCTTAAGATTGCAGAAGAAGCCATGGATTCTGGAATTACCAAGGAGCAGTTCAGGGAATTCATTGAGTTTAATAAGTGGAAATTAGGTAATAAATAAAGTCTTGCGAGGGATTCGCAAGACTTTATTTATATTAAATCACTTTGTACTCGGCTTTCACTTCCTGGGACTGGTTTTGAAGAAATTCCCTGATTTCTGATTTAGAAATTCCGGCGTCTAAGGCTTGTTTAATTAGTTCCATCCATTCAAGATCAAGTTCACGATTTGTCAATATAAATACCCTCCCAAAATACATGTATGTATTCCAGGCAATCCAGCCATCATAGTTCTCAAATAACCACACCTTCTTCATCTATTTTCTGTTCATTATATTCAAGATGTTTATGAAGATGATTATGAAGATATGCCTAATTTCCCACCTTAGATCTGTGACTTTGCGTCCTTATTTTTCAATAAGTTTGCCTTTATCTGACTCTTCCCTTCGAACTAATTCGATTATACTAATAAACTGTCCGAGCGTTTGTTGTTTTTTGTCAATTCAGTTAATTTAATTTACACTTTTTTCCTACACATTCAACTATAATCTGACATTTACAAAAATATAACTATGTTTCGATTAATATATCGTGTAAGAGCATGATGAGTTTTGTCGAAAAACTACGAATTCATGCTATTTTTATAGGCCTCTAACTTACTTCTAAGAGGGAGGACTTTCTTATTAATATTTTGGTAATTACTAGAATCATAGAATGGCTGATCGGTTAAGTCAAATTTACAGGTGGGACAAACCCATTCACCCGTTTCAGTACTACTATAGGATGGTCTTGTACATCGTCTGCATATTTTTTTGTACATAAGGTCACCTCTTCATTCAGGTTATATTTCTCTTTTCTTTGATAAACGTTTATTTACATATATTATTGTCAATCCCGCTGTAGTTAATATAAAACCAACCGTTAATAGCAGGTAAAGGTTGGTTGCAGTGTTAGGGAGTTTGGGGCCTTGTGATGCTACAGGTGATTGGGTTTCATTTGTTCCCGGGTTTACCGGGGTCGGTTTAACATTACTGTCTGGTTGCTTTACCGGATCATTCGAATCCTCTGGAGGAGTATTCGTTGTAGTTTCAGATGCTACAATCACAATTTCAAAATATGCTGATGTTTGCTGAAATTCATTCCCTAATTCATATGGCATTTCAACCCTGAAAAATAAACTGTCATTTACACCTTTTTTTAATGGCTTTGGTTTAAACCCATTGAAATTCTTTAATTTATCATCAAAGATTAATATGGACTTATCCCCTTCATACACCTTCAAATCCAATTCGTTAAATAGTTTCCTGTCAGATTGTTTATTGTCAACGCGAATGGAGTAGTTAAAATCTTTCTCCCCGCCATTTTTAACCCTCAATTCCCTCTCAGCCCAATCACCCGGCTTCATGTTTGAAATATTAAATAAGAACTTTTCGTTAGGTATTAATATGATATCTACTTCATTTGCATACGTTTTATGATTCATTATTCCAGAGATAAAAAATAGGATTAATAACATTACGCCGATTCTCTTTTGATTCATTTATTTCATCTCCTAGAATCTTTGATTTGTTCTTTTTTAAGAACACCTTAACTAATTATAAGATCTCACTGATGAAAAGAAAATCTTCAATAATATTGAAATACCCGTCAAACAATGTGGATATCGATACTATCCTCTTTATTCCTTTAAAATTCACTTTATTTCGTACTTTATAAAATATAAATTGTTCTATATAATGAATAAAATGAATTGTGAAGGAGTTATCGACATGGTAGGTGATAAGATTAAAGATCTTCGTGAACAAAAAGGTTTAACCATAAACGAGCTTGCTCACCATTCAAATGTTTCTAAATCATATATAAGTTCTATCGAAAGAGGTATCCAAAAGAATCCTTCCATTAAAATTCTAAAAAAAATAGCTCTTACTTTAGATACTTCTTTAGAAAATATTCTTTCGTCTGATAAGAATAAGGTCTTTTTAGATGAGGAGTGGGTTGAACCACTAGAGAAAGCCATTCACCAGGGCTTAACAAAAGAGGAATTTCACGATTTTCTTTCTTTTTTTCAGTATAAAAGGAGGAAACATCATGAGTAGGAAGGTTTTTCTGATTTTTGGGATTTTCATTTTATTAAGTGGACTATCTTTTATCCTATATTCATTCCTCCAGATGAAACATAACGAAGAAGCAGAAAATGAAGCTCTGGAAATAGCAAAAGCAAGTATTATGGAAAATCCTTCAGTATATAAGGGGTCAGAACCAATTACCTCCTCTCCAATCTCAATCGATTACCATTTTGAGAAAGGCGATGTCATTGGGGTTTTACATATTCCAAGACTGGAAAGGGATGTAGCAATCGTTGAAGGAACAGATGGGGAGGAACTAAAGAAAGGGGTAGGACATTATTCATCAACATCACTACCGGAACAGAAGGATCAAATTTTCTTGGCCGGTCACAGGGATACAGTATTTAGAAACATTGGTGAACTCCAGCATGGAGATATCCTTTCCATCATTATGCCCACCGGAACTTTCTCCTATGAAATTTTTAAAACTTATATTGTAGATGAAAGTGACACGTCGGTTATTCGGACAACTCGTCCTGAGGAAATCCTTACTCTTTCTACTTGCTATCCATTTACACTTATTGGTGATTCGTCCGAACGGTATATTATTGAGGCTATAAGAATTGACTAAAAAGTTAACCTTTGGTGTCAAGATCATATTCCATTTTTATCTTCTAATATCTCAATAAAAATACCCATCTGGAATTACAACTTGCATCGTCTCTACTTTTGGGGAATGTGATTTATAATAAAAACAGAGACAACACTAAGCTGCCTCTGTTTTTTGAAATGATTACTCGTCCTTATTATCCTGATCCTGCATATCCTTATCATCTTCTACAGCGTCTTCTTCAGGTGTGTTATTATCCTTCGCTGCATCTTTGTCGCCCGGCTCATTTTTGTCCTCTGTCTCAGGGAGATTTTCTTCACCCATGTCCCCGTTATCTTCGTTCATGCCATCATCTTCCGGCACTTCTTCTTCCATTGGTGCCTCGTCTTCCGGAGGTGGCTCCTGGTCTGCGTTACATCCTACAAGAAGCATGGCAGCAAGTGCTGATCCACCAAGAATTGATAATAATTTTTTGCTCATGATGTATTACTCCTTTCTAACGTGTATGTTAGTTAATGTAAGACCGTTACTTTGGTCTTTCGTTAGCATTCCCTGAAAATAAATTTACTTGCATTTTGAGTGAAAATTTTTTAGTGAATTTGATTTTGAGCATGCGAAGGGTTGAATCAAAAAAACTGGGCCTGAAGTGATCGAATCACAACAAGCCCAGTTTGTACATTTTTTATTGTTTATCTCCTAAAGCGAACATCATTTCTAATTCGCAGGCTACCTCACCATCAACCGTCGCCACGCCTTTTCCTTTACCGATCGGTCCTTTAAAGCGGATCATTTCGACTTCAAGTCTCAACTGGTCTCCCGGCTTTACCTGACGCTTGAAACGACACTTATCAATACCAGTGAAGAAAGCTAAACGACCTCTGTTATCTTCCACTTTCAGCATGGCAACAGCACCGACCTGAGCAAGGGCTTCTACAATCAACACACCAGGCATTACAGGATAATCAGGGAAATGCCCATTGAAAAACTCCTCATTCGCCGTCACATTCTTAATCCCAACCGCTTTCTTGCCTTCTTCCACCTCAAGGATACGATCCACCAGCAAGAATGGATAACGATGGGGAATAATCTCTTTAATCTCATTAATATCAAGCATTCAAAATTCCTCCTACCAATATGTATGTACACCTTATTGTACAGAAACCGGGCGTGTAATAGCAACAAGAGAGGACACCTGGAGAGGGATGGACCTCGAAAACAGACTTCCTTTGAAAGCTAAATCCCGATATATCAATGTTCTTTGTTCAATATGAGCTCAAAATCGAGGTCCGTCCCTCTACTTTGTCGACGAATTGAAAAGAGGGACGGACCTCGAATACAAAGCTCCGTCCGCAACGAAACCCCGATATACCAGGATTCATTGCCAAAAGCTAACTATTTCGAGGTCCGTCCCTCAAGAATTTCTCTCAAGAAGTTATTTCTTCATCACGATATCAATGATATGCTGCCAGGTTTCTGCTTTGAAGACGTCGGCTGCTTTGCCGTCTCCGATGCCTGCGAAGCCGATGACGGCACCTATTACGAGACTTCCTGCAAGAAGGAGGATGAACAGAAGGATTCTGAGCCAGATTGGCAGCATGCGGACACGTACCCAGCGCGCAGGCTTGGTTTCGTCCTTTTGCTTGGCTTTTTTTTCTGCTTTTATTGACTCTCTTGTCGTTTTTTCTTCTTGTAGTAGCTCTTTTTCACTCATAGCATTTAACTCCTTTTAGCGTATCCCATTTACAAGGCCCATCATTTGATCTGCAAGGGAGATCGAACGGGCTTGAAATTGATATGATCGTTGGACATTCAGCATGTCCGTCATTTCTTTGCTGATATCAACATTCGAGGCCTCTAATGAATTCTGA
The DNA here is from genome assembly GCF_056159585.1 of Rossellomorea sp. ABR4_004. Classification (NCBI taxonomy): domain Bacteria; kingdom Bacillati; phylum Bacillota; class Bacilli; order Caryophanales; family Bacillaceae; genus Rossellomorea; species Rossellomorea sp. ABR4_004. The sequence goes on from NZ_JBSWVM010000001.1 coordinate 2,135,953, forward strand.
ACCATTGAAATATCAGAGCGTGCTCCTCCAACGACATTCGTTACGACTTCATCTTCCGTAACCCCGAGTTCGTCCAGGTTCTCTGCAAAACCTAACAGATTACCGCCAAACTGCTGTAGAAATTGAGACTTTTCAACCGTGACAATCCCCAGGTTGAATTGCTCTTCTACACCGCCTGCACCAGTAACCGTCAGGATTCCATTATCCCCTAACTGGAAAGAAGACGCATCTTCTGAAAAGGTTATATAGTTATCGTTCTCATCCAGGACCGGCAATCCGCTTCCGTTCACGAGCATCGCTTCCCCATTCCCGGTTGGACTGACAAAGAATGCACCGTCTCTCGTATAGCGAACGGCACTTGAATTGTCATCTTGAGCAAGGACTTTAAAGAACTGCCCCCGACTGGTTAAAGCAAAATCAAGCGTTCGACCCGTTGATTTCAAAGATCCCTGGTTCAGGATCAGTTGAGATTGTGAAAGCTTTGCGCCACTGCCCTCCCTTACTCCAAGAGGGGTAAGTCTGCCTGTTTCAAACTCTTCCACACGCTGATTGTTCACCTGTTGTACAAGTAACTCTGAGAATGTCGCTTCCCGGCGCTTGTATCCATTTGTATCTGCGTTCGACAGGTTATGACCAATCATGTCCATCTGTTTCTGCAATTGACCTAATGTGTTGGTTGCTGTAATCATCGTTCGATTCATGACGTGTTCCCCCCTATTATAAGGTATTGCATGACAAAATTCATTTACAATCTTTAACTATCAGTTGACACGGCCGATTTCGTTGGCTGCTTTTTCCATACTTCGATCATACGCCTGGAGGACCTTCTGATTCGCTTCAAAGGCTCTGTACGCTGATAACATATCCGTCATGGTTCGGGATGCATCGACATTCGACCTTTCAAGGAATCCCTGCTTGGTGGTAAAAGAAACATCGGCTTCTTCATAGGCATCAGGAAGAGGCACATTTCCTTCTGTTGCAAATAGCCCATCTCCCTGTTTCACAAGTCGATTCGGATTTTCCGAATAGCCTACGCCCAAAGTAGCCACGACGTTATCATCGACTAGAATCTGACCCTTTTCCCCAACTGTGAACTGATCACTGTCTAATTGAATACGCTCTCCATCTTCATCCAACATATAAAAACCACTGTTCGTCGTGAGAAATCCGTTTCCGTTCACAGTCAGGTTCCCGTTTCGTGTATAGCGGGGATTTCCATCCGCACCTTCAACCGCCAGAAACACCGATCCCATTGATCCCGTTTCTTCATTGGCAGGCATCGACACATCCAGGAGGGCAATGTCCAGACTTCTTCCAGTCTCCTGAAGATCACCCTGTAGGAATGAAGGAATCGTTTCCTGCATATACACGCCTGTATTGAGTGCTCCCACTTTCTGGTTGAAAGGAAGGGATAATTTGTTCTCTGTCGGAATCGACGTGGAATCCATCCGCTCCATGAGCATTTCCGGAAATGCCCTCATTGACGCCTGATCGGCTTTATAACCCGGTGTATTCGCATTCGACATATTATTCGTTAACATTTCAGTCTTGCGTTGCTGCGAAAGCATTCCTGATGCTACTGTATAAAATCCGCGAAACATATTTTCACCTCATACCTTTGCCGTTTTTATATCGGATGAATGGTGCAGTATTTTATAGAAGAAGTTTTATCCAATTCGTCTTCTGGAAATTTTATCGATATTCTCAAGCATTAACCCAGTTCCAATCGCTACGCAATCCATCGGGTTTTCAGCAATAAGAACCGGTACTTTCAGTTCTTCTGCAAGAAGGGTATCCATTCCGTGAAGAAGCGCTCCCCCTCCTGTTAAAATAACACCGCGGTCAATGATATCCGCTGATAATTCCGGTGGAGTCTTTTCAAGAACATTCTTAGCAGCCTGTACGATCACGGCCACTGATTCACGAAGGGCCCCTTCGATTTCCGTTGATGTCACGGTAATCGTGCGTGGCAGACCTGAAACCATGTCACGGCCACGGATACTCATTTCTTTTCGATCTTCATCTAAAGTTTCTGAGAAGACAGTCCCGATGTTCACCTTAATATCTTCCGCTGTACGCTCCCCGATCAGAAGCTTGTACTCTTTTTTAATATAGTTCAGGATCTCATGATCGAACTTATCTCCTGCCATCTTGATGGACTGACTTGTCACGATGTCGCCCATGGAAAGAACCGCCACATCCGTCGTTCCTCCACCGATGTCCACGACCATGTTTCCTGTTGGGTTGAAAATATCCATCCCCGCTCCGATCGCAGCGACTTTAGGCTCTTCTTCTAGGTAAATCTTCTTCCCACCGCTCTTTTCAGCCGCTTCTCTGATCGCCTTTTGCTCGACACTTGTGATGTTCGTTGGGCAGCATATCAAGATTCTTGGCTTAGAGAGAAACCCTTTTACATTCAATTTATTAATAAAATGCTTCAGCATTGCTTCGGTCACATCAAAGTCAGCAATGACCCCGTCTTTTAACGGACGAGTGGCCACAATGTTTCCAGGAGTACGCCCAACCATGCGACGCGCTTCCTCTCCTACCGCTAATACCCTACCTGTATTTTTGTCCAAAGCCACAACCGACGGCTCATTCAAGACAATCCCTTTTCCTTTTACATGAATTAAAACATTAGCCGTACCAAGGTCAATCCCAATATCTTTCGCGAACATCTTGTGTTTCTCCCTTCTTCTTTTACAAATTCATCATCATATTTCATCTATGGTTTCATCTTAATGTCATTACGTAAAAACGTTAAGTCAAAACTTTCACCTAATTAATTATTTTACCATAAATATGTCGAAGGTAGATATTTTTTGTCAAAAAAATGTATTGAGTTTGTTATTTAATTGGAAAAGTATAGGGATATTGGAGGGGGATGTTACAGAAGTGTTAAGCTTTAGTGAAGTTGGGTGGGATGGGGTGGTTTTGTACCTGGTACGATCGTGATTGTTTGTACCTGGTACATTGGAGCAGAATTGTACCTGGTACAGAATATTTTCTTTAACCTGTTAAAATACTGTCATTATTAGACTGTTGAATTTAAATAGATATTTAACAGGTAAATTCCAATCAATATTTAACTGTTAAAAAATGAAGGAAATTCAACAGGCAAAACCGCTTCACATTCCACCCAAAACAAAAACACACCAAGCATGACCCATCTTTCTGGGGCTTGGCGTATTTTGGTTAGCTGTGGAGCTCTTCTTTTTTGTATTTTTGCTTCGTCGCTTCTCCACCTCGTAGATGCCGGATAGATTTATGATAATCAAGTATTGTTTTGACTTCATTTGCGAGTTCTGGATTAATTTCTGGCAGTCGTTCTGTTAGATCTTTATGGACAGTACTTTTGGACACGCCAAACTCCTTCGCAATTACACGAACAGTTTTTTTCGTCTCCACGATATACTTACCAATCTTGATTGTTCTCTCTTTGATGTAATCGTGCACACCACTCGACCTCCCTAAATTGGATGTGAGAAGTGTGAAATGAGACTCGCTTTCGCATCAATGAAATAGTATAGACCACATGCACACATAGACCCATGCGCAAGCGGCAGAAAGCCTTATTTAAACCACAGCAGCTTTCTGATGTTACAACATATAAACAAATATTCAGCTAATGATCAATGATATAATGACGATTCCTCACCTCAAACACTCTCTATTTTGATAGGTTTGTATCATTTTATTAGCTTGTGCCCACATATATGCACAAAAAACACAATAAGGACAAGGTTTGAAGTTAATTTTCTGAAAAATCACTCTTGGAGACGGACCTTCACATGGTTTTCCGAGGGAAATCGTCCACGGGATTGTATCCCCTATATGCCACCCTTCACCCATTGCCCCGGCTGACCCTAACCAGTTCCCCCCAGGTTTCCACCTTTCGATCCCTTAACAGCTCCAATAGTTCTACAAACAAATAAGCCGTCATAAGGGCATCGTTCAACGCCCGATGCCTCGGGTACAACCTGGTCCCGAATAATTGGGCATATCGCTCAAGATCTCTCATATCGTAAGAGGGCGAAAGATATCCGATTAGATTAAGCGTATCCAGGCTCGGTGCCATCTGTAGATGAAGCCCGGCCCGCTTCAGTTCACTCTTCAGCACGAGTTCATCAAAGCTTACATAGTGGCCAACCAGACTATTAACGGTATTCTCTTCTAAAAAAGCGAAGAAGTCATGGATGGCATCCTTTGCTTCCGGCGCTTGTTCGACATCTTTTGACTGAATCCCCGTCAGCTGGATTATTTCCTGAGAAATGAGTCGATGAGGATTGGAAAATGTCTGAAATGTGATGTTTTCCTTTACCTCATACCCTTCCACTTTAACCGCTCCGATTTCAAGCAGCCGGTCCTCCGCTCCAACGCGGAATCCTGTCGTTTCCGTATCAAAGACAACAAACGTCAGGTCTTCGATTTTACTGTTTAAGGGGACTGAATCATAGTGCAGCGGACATTCAATCTTTTTCTTTGAAAAAATGAAGATCTTCCCATCCCTTCTATGTTAAAGAGTAATGAGACAGCATCATATGTTGAAATTCACGAATCATTTTCACACTCTTGTATAGATTTTCTTTTTTGCGGGTAGAGAGTGATGAGAGGTGTATCCTATCTCCCTGACCCTTCCGTTTTAACTCTATATAGAGCTTCATGAACTCCTCGAATGCTTCGGATAATTCTTCTGCATACTCCGACGAAATTGACCGTTTTCCTTTCAAAAATTCCAGCTTCTCTCTTGTCGATCCCGAGGTGTTCCCATGAGCAGCGTTCAAGATCTGCAGTGCATGATGAAAAGGAAACAGAATGTCTTTCTTAATGGACACTGTTTTTCGGTCCATTCCTAATATTGATCGGATAGAAGAGTGCAGGACAGGAACCTGGTGGGATTTTTCGACTTGAGCCAGACGGACCAATAATATTTTCGCACTGCGCAGCTGCTCTTTTATCGCGTCTTCGAATGTTGAATGAAGTGCTTCATCCCCAAATAAAAAACGGTAAGATAAGAAGTTTTGTACCTTCAATAAGGTTTCCTCTGACGAATGGACAGACCATTCCCTCAATCTTTCCTGCCAGGAACCCACACTCCCTGTCCACGCTCTCTGATTCGCCATCATTCCTCCGTCACAAAGACTTAGTCCTGCCTTTTCCAATGCCACGACGACTCTTTCAGCAAAATCATAGAAATAATCCACCGCTTCTTCACTATGTTTTTCATAAACCAGGAAATGATCTTGGTCGGTCAGCATAAACTGCTCTTTCCTTCCTGCTGAGCCCATGACATAAAAAGCATACGAACAAGGGATTTCCCGTCCTTCCTGATGCAATTCTTCCTCCACCTGCCTTAAGATACGCTGATATATACGATCGAATAGCCCCGACATGAAATCGAGTATGTGAAACACAGGAGCATGTGCTTTCCAAAGGCTCGTAAGCATCGACTCTGCCATAGGTTTAACCTTTTCCAGGGGAAAATCCTTGTTCTCCAATTTCCTTGCACTCGTCAGGGCTCCTATCTGGTTCGCTTTCATTACATCGTGGAGGGTGATAATGCCGACGATAGGTCCGTCCCTCTCCTTGCCCCCGACAACGGGCAGGTGTTTAATTGAGTGGTCGATCATGACTGCGAGGGCTTCATACAGGTAGGCGTCACGGGTGATGACGATTGGATTGGGGGTCATGGCCATGTTTACTGGTTTGGTGAGAGGGACGGACCTTGCAAGGCATCTGGTGACGAGGTCTCTTTCTGTCAGGATTCCTGCGATGCGATTGTTTTCCAGAATGATGACCGAGCTGACCCGACTTTCACCCATGGCTCTAGCTGCATCCTCCAGGGAATCGTCACTCCTGACCGTTACGACTGAATTCGTCATGACATCACTCACCCGCTTCAGAATCGTCGTCCGCTCTTCAAGCCCGTGCGCCAACCCCACTTGCTGAGACAAAGAATAATAAACATCCTGAAGTCGTTTCGAAGTTTCCTCCAATAAAAAATTTTTTAAATAAGGTTCATTCCAATAGTTTTGCAAACTAGTATATGGAACGAGACAGAGCAGGCAGTCCTCCTTCGCCTTGACCTCAACCGAGGAATACACAGTATCCTCCACATCTGTTTTCAGTACAGAGTACAAACTCGATAAACCAACAATCCCGTCCTTCGAAATGATCTCGAGAATCTCTTCCTTTTCCTTTGTCACAACAACTTCTACTTCTCCCTTCACAACAAGATAGAGTCCCGTGCGATGTTCAAAGCTTTTAAGAATGGTAGAGTGCTTTCCCACCTCAAGCCGCTCACACTCTGTAAAAAGGGAAAGAGCCGTACTCCGCTCCATCCCCTTGAAGAAGGGATGAAGGAGTACAGCTTCTTGAAATGATCCGTCAGGCTTTGAAGTCGACATCGTCGTTCACCCAAACGTCTCCGTCTTTGAAGGTCATTTGTTCCGGGTAACGGAGATCCATTACTTCTTCTTGAATCTTTTGAGAAGGTGCCTTCGTCATTAGTGACACGACGATGTTGGCAATAGTGGCTGCCGTTGCACCAAACACTCCTGCCCCCGTATCAATGATGCCAAATAGGGTAACTCCCGATCTTGCCAGGAAGATATACGTAAGGGTTACCCCTAACCCTACGAGCATCCCTGCGATTACCCCTTGGGCATTGGAGCGTTTCCACCATACTCCTAATAAGAGAGCCGGGAAGAACGTTCCGGACGCCAGTGCGAAGGCCCAGGCGACGATCTGAGTGATAACGCCTGGAGGATTGAGTGCCACGATCCCGGCAAGAACAGTCGCGATAACGATCGACCAACGGGCAACTGCCAGACGATTCTTCTCGGTTGCGTTCGGTTTGAATACACGGTAGTAAATATCATGAGCAAAGGAAGACGATATTGCGATCATCAGTCCGCCTGCTGTCGATAACGCCGCTGCCATGGCACCAGCCGCAACGAGACCAATAACGAATACGCCCAAATTCGCAATTTCCGGTGTGGCCATGACCACGATATCATTGGAGATGATGATTTCCTTCCACTGGAGGATTCCATCTCCATTTGCGTCTGCGACTTGTAATTTCCCTGTATCCACCCAGGATTTCGTCCATGAAGGCAAGTCACTGATTTGGCTTCCCGCTACCTTTGTCATTAAAATAAAGCGGGAGAACGCTGCATAGGCAGGTGCAGATAAATAGAGAAGTCCGATGAAAAGAAGGGCCCATGCTCCTGACCAGCGAGCCGCCTTCATCGTAGAAACCGTATAGAATCGAACGATGACGTGTGGAAGACCCGCGGTCCCTGCCATCAACGTAAACATGAGAGCCATGAACTGCCACTTCGTACCGTTTGTAAAAGGAGCGAAGTATTCCGAGACCCCAAGCTCACGATCGAGCTCCCCGATCTTTCCTACAAGTTCCCCATAGGAAATCCAGGGTGCGGGGTTCCCCGTAATTTGCAGGGACATGAAAATAACAGGAATTAAATAAGCAATAATAAGAACAACATACTGAGCTACCTGCGTCCACGTGATCCCCTTCATCCCCCCGAAGGCTGCGTAGAAGGCGATGAGGACAACCCCGATCATCGTACCGACTTTGGCATCGATTTCGAATAAACGCCCGATTACGACTCCTGAACCAGATAGCTGACCGATGCTATACGTGAAACTGATAATGATCGTACAGATCGCGGCAATGACGCGGGCCGTGTGGCTGTTGTAACGATCCCCGATGAATTCCGGTACCGTATAGCGCCCATATTTCCTGAGCTGCGGGGCAAGTAAGAAGGTTAACAGCAAATATCCTCCCGTCCACCCCATGATGTAGGCAAGTCCATCATACCCGAGGATCATGACGGTACCAGCCAGTCCAATGAATGAAGCCGCACTCATCCAATCGGCACCGATGGCCATCCCATTGAAGATCGGCGGCACGCCCCGGCCTGCTACATAGAAGTCCGATGTCGCTTTCGCCTTGTTATAAACAGCAATTCCGATATATAACGCAAACGTCAACAGAATAATCGACGTTGATACTAAAAACTGAGTATCCATTTATCGTTTCCCCCTGCTATGCTCTATATTTGGTTGAAGCCGTTTAATGATCGAGTGTTTTCCCGTAACTGATCTGTTCATTTTTACTTTCATCTATTCCATACTTTTTATCGATTCCATCGCTCACCTTTGCATTTACGTACAGTAAGATGATGAAAATGACAATCGACCCCTGGGCACCCATAAAGTAGTGAAACGGAAAGCCATTGAGGGTGAAAGTTGACAGGCTTTCAGCAAACAGTACGACCCCAAAGGAAGAGACGAGCCAAATCACTAAATACAGTGCCATATAACGGTTTTTTTCTTTAAAATACTGATCCGCTTTTGCTCTATCGATCTTCTTCATTTATGTAACCCCTTTTCAAGCTCATTATTTTAAACTGAAAATAAATTTCACGGTCTCAAAGAACGGTACCGGGACCATGGCGATTTGAAAAATAAAGTAAATGAATAAAGACAAGAATGGAATGGTTAAGAAGAAAGCCCGTTTCTTTCTCAGTGCAAGAAAAATGCTTCCCCCTGTTATGAGTACAATCACGATGAAGTAAAGCAACGTTTCACCTCCTGATTTTGTAAGCGTCTCCTTAATCACACGACCTCCTATTAATAAAGATTAAATTTTCTGAAATTTTATTCATGCCCTCATTATCTTTTTTGAAAAAAGCCTGGTCAATAAAGAAAAAACGACAAATCTGCACTTGATCTTTCTCTTTATAAATGAATCATTTTACTACAATAAAGATATTGAAAAATGTGATTGCATTACTAGATTGGAATGGCGTGGAAATCCTTTTTCAGTAAAATATTCCCTTTGTCGAATTTCCGAGGAAATTTTTTATATGGATGAGGCTACGAATGGAATATATCCTGAAAACAAAAAAACTGACCGGAAATCTCCGGTCAGTCTTCCTTCATCTATATGATTATTCTTCGTCTTTTACGTCAGAGCCATTATCGGCTGCGTCGTCTTTTTGATCAGCATTTTCTTGTTTAGGCTTTTGCTCAGCTTCCGGTTTTTCTTCAGCTGCATCGTCAGCACCGTTCTCTTCAGTTGCTTTATCTTCTGTTGCCTTGTCTTCAGTGGCTTTGTCTTCGCTAGCTTGATCTTCAGTTGCGTTTTCCTGTGCAGCTTCAGCATCCGGCTGTTCACCTGAAACCTTCTTATCTTCTAATTGCGCTTCTTGAAGTGTTGCAAGGGACTTATTGAAGTACTCCAGTGGATTCACTGCTACATTTGCTTTACGAATTTCAAAGTGTACGTGAACGCCAGCTTCTTCATTGAATAAGCTCTTACCTGCTTTAGCGATAGCTTGTCCTTGATCTACTACATCTCCAACCGCGACTTCAAAGTCTTTCACTGATTGATAACGAGTCACGATACCTTTGCTGTGCTCGATTTCAATCGTGTTTCCGAGTAAGGAATCTTCTTGAACCTTTGTGACTGTACCGCTCATGGCAGCCAGAACATCGAATTCTTGTCCATCCTTAGAGATGTCGACTCCTTGGTTCGGATAATACATGTTACCATAAACGACTAGGGCAGCTTCCTGTTCTTCCGCTGATGCTTCAGTATCGTAGAATTGTTTTTCGATGACTGTGTCCTCAGGGCTCGCAACAGGCATTACAAAGTTTTCCAATGAACGATTGACTTCTTCTGCAGGCTGGTTGAACTCATTGTCAGTAGGAACTCCATCATAGCTGTAATCCTTGGCTTTCTCGTTTACATCATTTCCTGCCTGGTACCACAGAATCCCCGTGATAATGATTGCTGCACTTGCTAAATAGATTGCTGGGTATGCCCAACGTCTTTTCAAAAAGTTTTGAGAAGGTTGTTTCTTTTCTTCCTCTCTCATTTTCATCACCTCAGCAATCATTCTGAACAGAATTCAGAAAATATATACACATTCGCAAAAAAATTTTTAATTCTTATTTTTCGACAAAGGGATGGAAAATATGTATGATTTTAAAAATAAGATGAAATTTTTCTTTTTATTATGCATTTTTCGTATTTTAACAGAGACTGTAGTAGTTGATTTCCGCTACAGGACGCTTGCTTTCCGCGGGGCGGGCGGTGAGCCTCCTCGGCTTCGCCTGCGGGGTCTCACCTGTCCCGCTATTCCCGCAGGAGTCGAGCGCCTTTCGCTACAATCAACTTTCTGAGATTCATTTTTATTACACAGCCATTAAAATATAATCTAAAGATCTGATCAAATGATTGATTGATGCTAAAGAAATTACAGCCCTTCATGATACAATATAACAAAACAGAAAGGACGAGCTGCCTATGAAGAAGTTACTTACGTATGCGCTGACAGCTGCGCCTTTTCTCTATATGATTCTTATTTGGATTTTGTCGAGTAATCCGGATGATGCCGTCATTCGTTTTCCTGATAATCAGTTGGATCGTTTTATTAAAGAATCTCTTCATTTAATCGAATTCGGTATTTTATATGGATTATTTGTGGTCGCTCTGTTGGCACATGGAAAGCTTCGATTCACTATGAATTTTACCGTTGCGTTAATTGCGGTCTTTTATGGGTTTGTGGATGAAATTCATCAATCCTTTGTTCCGTATCGGTCGGCAACGATGATTGACGCTGCCAAGGATTTGATCGGGGTCACTGTCCTTTTTTGGATTGTGAACCGGACATATTTTAAAAAGCCCCATCATGCTTTAACGAGAAAGATGAAGAAGTTTGAAGCCTATTTAAAAAAGGATTGAGTCTGGTCACCTTGACCTTATAGACTCAATCCTTTTTATTATCTTTGTGCTGTTACTTTCTGCAGCAGTTTATCGGACTCTGTAATTTTGACGTCTTTATAGTAATGTGTGACGATGTCTTGATAATCCTTGCCTTCCTTCGCCATTCCGTTTGCTCCGTATTGGCTCATACCGACTCCGTGACCGTATCCTTTTGTGGCGATGACGATATGATCATCCTTCAGGTACCAGGTGAAGTCTGAGGATCTCAGTTCTAACTTTTCTCTTATATCACGGCCGGAGAATCCTTTGCCGTTTATTTCAACACTCGCTACCCTTTTGCCTTCTGTTCTTGATGTGATCGTCCCTACCGAGCCATCCTTTGGCAGGGTTACGCCCAGTTTCTTCTCAAACTCTTTGATCGGGATAACCTTTTGATCTTCGAATCTTGGTGACGCCGAGTCCCAAGGGCTTTCGACACTTCTTAAATATGGATATTCATTCGGCCAATAAGCCTCTGAGTTTTCTGTGTATCCATTACTCGTTGAGAAAAAGGCTGCCGTAATGGGCTTACCATCATAGGTCAGCACCTGCCCCATCGTTTCAAGTACCGCTTCGGATATTTTCTTGACCTTCCAGTCATAGTCGGCACCCCAGAGGCCAGCAAGCTCCTTCTGGTTCTTAAATACCTGATGAGAGACCGTATCTGTCACATCGGCGCCCTTCGGAACAGTGGAGTCCTCAAGTAGGAGCTGATTCACAATATACGTCCGTGCTGCAAGTGCTTGAGCTTTTAACGCTTCCTTTTCAAAATCTGCAGGCATTTCACCAGCTACTACCCCTACTACATACTGCTCCAAAGGAAGTTTCTCGATCAAATCCTGGTTGGAGCGATAGACCGCTACCTCCACCGAGTTCGCCAACTCTTCGATGGATGGCGGGTTCTTTAGCTTTTCGTCTAAGTTTGCCGTTTCCTTTTCTGATGAAAATGGGAGCACGAGAAGAGTAGGTACAATAAAAATGATGCTGATAAAGATTGAGAAGATGATCAGTACTGGTTTCAAATGCTTCATGTTCGCGGCCTCCAATGAAAGATTAAATAGGAGAATGTCCTAGCACACTTCTCCACTCTCTTTCATATGTATGGTAGTGGACAAGCAATTATGAATCTTTTAAGAGTGATTTTGACGGTGGAAGATGTTTTCGATTGGAGAACTTGGAAAGAACCCAGTTGCTTTACTCATTTCACCAAAATTACCTGAGTTACAGCTAGCTCCACACTCAGCCCGACTCTCAATCCAAACAAAAAAGGCAAGCTCTTCTATAAAAGAAAAGCTCACCTTTCAATCTAATGCTTACGCATCTTTAATCATGTCTTGCTCAGAAACAGGTGTTTCTTCCAATTCTTTCACACGCTCGATGTCGGCACCAAGGCCTGCAAGCTTCTGATGGAAGTTCACATATCCACGATCTAAATGCTTCAGTTCTGTCACTCGAGTGTAACCATCTGCTACCAGACCTGCAATCGAAAGAGCTGCTGCTGCACGTAGGTCCGTTGCAGCCACTTCTGCTCCTTGAAGAGGCGTAGGTCCGTTCATGATTACTGAGCGGCCTTCAATCTTAATGTCTGCTCCCATACGACGGAATTCTTCAGCATGCATGAAACGATTTTCGAATACTGTTTCAGTGATGACGCTTGTGCCGTCAGCTGCTAGAAGTAATGCCATCATTTGAGATTGCATATCTGTTGGGAAACCAGGATGAGGCATTGTTTTGATATCGACAGATTTTAATTTCTCCGGTCCGATGACACGAAGACCTTCTTCTTCATCGATGATCGTAACGCCCATTTCTTCCATCTTGGCAACCAATGATGATAAATGTTCTGGAATGGCACCTTTTACAAGGACATCACCTTGAGTGATGGCAGCAGCCACCATGAAAGTTCCCGCTTCGATACGGTCTGGAATGATGCTGTGCTCGACACCGTATAGGCGGTCTACACCTTCGATACGGATCGTTCCAGTACCTGCACCTACTACGCTTCCTCCCATTTTGTTCAGGAAGTTGGCTAAGTCGACAATTTCAGGCTCTTTTGCGACGTTTTCAAGGACTGTTGTTCCTTCTGCAAGGACTGCAGCCATCATAATGTTTTCTGTCGCCCCAACGCTTGGGAAGTCCAGATAAACCTTGGCACCTTTCAGTCTTCCGTCTACTTCAGCTTCGATGAAACCATTTCCTACCTTCACTTTTGCTCCCATTGCTTCGAAGCCTTTTAAGTGTTGGTCAATCGGTCTTGATCCAATCGCACATCCACCAGGAAGTGCAACGCGTGCTTTACCTGTACGTCCAAGTAATGATCCCATAACAAGAACGGATGCACGCATTTTTCGAACATATTCGAACGGTGCTTCCACAAACAACTCTCTTGATGCATTCACGATGACTTCACCATGGTTAAACTCTACATCTGTATTTAAATGACGTAATACTTCATTAATCGTATATACATCGGAGAGTGGTGGTACATTTTTAATGACACTTTTTCCTTCACTTGCTAATAATGTAGCAGCGATGACTGGTAAAACGGCATTCTTTGCTCCTTCAACTTGCACTGTACCGCTTAAACGCTGACCGCCGCGGACGATAATTTTTTCCAAGAGTATTCCCCTCCGCGTCCAATTTCTCTATATTAATATTCAATAATTAGGATGGGTGTGCCAATCACAAAGGTTGTCTTAGCGCCCATTCCGCTTTTCCGTAGACCTAGTTGTATATTCATATCATCATTTTTTGTTGGTATAGTCCGTGACATTTGTTCCGAGTAAGCTGAAATGGAATAAAAGTCTTCTTCTTTAAGTGATTCCAGTTCTTTAGCGTCTAATTTCGACATTAGTTCGACAGCCTGATTCGACAAAACTTTCTCAAGCTTATCATTGAATTCGCCTTTTATACAAGAGAAAATCATAGGTTTAGTAGTAAAAATGATTTCCATATTTGGGATAAATTCAGTTTTGATATACTGCTTCGTCTTTTCTCCCAACGCTTTCTGATCTCCGCGCATTTCATACATACTATACGAAACGGACTGCTTGTTTGTGAGGGTATGCTGCAACTTAATGGTTTCTTCCCCGTGAGGCGTCTGACGTTGTCCCACAACCATTACCTCTTCAGCTGATTTCTTCGTCACCCACTCAAAATCAGAAAATCTTTCTTGCATAGTAGTACTATATTTGGCAAACCCTTTATTCGTGAAGCTTTTTTTGTTTTCTCTTGCATATAGAGACCATTCAGTTATCTGACCTTGAGAATGAACAATGGCTTGGTCAAGCTTTTCAATGTCTAATAAATGATTGGCTTCGATAGTGTTGTTCCCATTAATAACAGGAAGAAAACCTAATCCAACAAAAAAGATTAAAATAATGTAAAGATACCGAGTCATTTTCCATTCCTCCCCTTACCTAAAAGTCTGTCCGAATAGGAGAAGAACATACTTGAAAATTGTCGTCATCTTTTTACAAATATTGAGTTGTCGGCAGGCTGTTACATGAAAGCGTTTCACTTTGAAACTTTTTCACAAAGGAACGAGCACAAAATTAATCTTACTTAAAACAGGCCCTGTTGAAAACATGCAGGAAGACCTATTTTTTGTCAGAAGCTCTACTTATTCAAAGAAAACAGTCAAGCTTTGAGACCACAAGTAGTAATCCAATAAAAATCGGCTGACGGCAGACCCGATCGCGATCGTTAGTAGGATATACAATAGTCTCCCTTGAGCGACTCGATTTTTTTTGAGGAGCTTGTCTAACTGGATGGATTGCAAAGACCAAAATGTGATCCCGAATACAAATAAATGCACGAGCATGCTGATAAGGGCCTGCTGGCCAAAGCTTTCTATCACTCTTCTCACTCCCAATGATCAATTCGACGCACAAAGTCCATTTTACCACATAATTCTGTAACGACATATGGAATTCACAAAATTTTTAGGTGAGTTGGGCAGTGGAAATTTATCCAGGTCCTTATAGGACTTACAATAAGACAAAGTAGATTTGGTACCTGTTTTTAAACCTTCCAACAGAGGTCCGTCCCTCTATTCAAAAAAACCACCCTTCCACAAGGAAAGGGTGGTTTTGGTGTTTTTATTAGAAGTTGCGTTCGGAAACGTTGATTCTGTTCATGGCACGCTTTAGAGCGAGTTCGGCACGACGGAAGTCTACGTCGTCGCGTTGTGCCTGCATGCGGTCTTCTGCGCGGCCTTTTGCTTCTTTCGCGCGTTGTACATCGATAGCTTCTGCTGTTTCAGCAGACTGTGCTAGAATTGTCACTTGTTCAGGACGTACTTCTAAGAATCCGCCACTGACAGCTACAAGCTCAGTGTTGCCACCTTTTTTCAGGCGAACCGCACCGATTTGTAGTGGAGCAACCATCGGAATGTGTCCAGGTAAGATTCCAAGCTCACCGCTTTGAGCTTTCGTGCTCACCATTTCCACTTCTGAATCGTACACTGGGCCATCGGGAGTGACAATATTGACTTTTAATGTCTTCATTTTCTTCCCTCCTGGTCCCTAATTATACCTCTACGCCCATTTCTTTAGCTGCTGCTAATACATCCTCAATCGGACCTACTAGACGGAACGCATCTTCAGGAATGTGATCGTATTTACCGTCAAGGATATCTTTGAATCCTTTAACAGTGTCTTTCACTTCAACATAAGAACCTTTTTGTCCAGTGAACTGTTCTGCAACGTGGAAGTTTTGAGATAAGAAGAATTGTACACGACGAGCGCGGTGTACCGTCAGCTTATCATCATCAGAAAGCTCATCCATACCAAGGATCGCAATGATATCTTGAAGTTCTTTATAACGCTGTAATGTTTGTTGAACATTACGAGCGATGCTGTAGTGTTCTTCTCCTACGATTTCCGGAGAAAGAGCACGTGAAGTCGATGCTAATGGATCTACCGCAGGATAGATACCCATCTCAGAAAGCTTACGCTCAAGGTTCGTTGTTGCATCCAAGTGAGCGAAAGTTGTAGCAGGAGCCGGATCCGTGTAGTCATCGGCAGGTACATAGATCGCTTGGATCGATGTTACAGAACCTACGTTCGTTGACGTGATACGCTCTTGCAATTGACCCATTTCAGTAGCAAGTGTCGGCTGGTAACCAACGGCAGATGGCATACGGCCTAGTAGGGCAGAAACCTCTGAACCTGCTTGCGTGAAACGGAAGATGTTATCGATGAACAGAAGTACGTCTTGACCTTGCTCATCACGGAAGTATTCAGCCATTGTAAGACCCGTCAAGGCAACACGCATACGCGCACCTGGCGGCTCATTCATTTGTCCGAATACCATCGCTGTTTTCTTGATAACGCCAGAGTCGCTCATCTCGTGGTAAAGGTCATTACCTTCACGAGTACGCTCTCCTACACCGGCGAATACAGAGATACCGCCGTGCTCTTGAGCGATGTTGTTGATAAGCTCCTGGATTAATACGGTTTTACCAACACCGGCACCACCGAATAGACCGATCTTACCACCCTTGATGTAAGGAGCAAGTAAGTCTACTACTTTAATACCTGTTTCCAGAATCTCAACTTCTGTAGAAAGCTGATCAAATGTAGGTGCTTGTCTATGAATTGGATCACGACGGATACCTGCTGCAAGAGGCTCGTCTAAATCGATTGATTCACCTAGAACGTTGAATACACGACCTAATGTGATATCCCCTACTGGTACAGAGATTGGTGCTCCTGTATCAAGCACGTCAGCTCCACGTTGTAATCCATCTGTGGAAGCCATCGCGATTGTACGTACAGAATCATCACCTAGGTGAAGGGCAACCTCTAATGTAAGTTCAGCTCTATCTGCAATTTGGACCTTTAATGAGTTGTAGATATCAGGAAGTTGGCCATTAGCGAACTTGACATCGACAACTGGACCCATTACTTGAAGAACGTGTCCTTTGTTCATCTCTTTCCCTCCTAACTAGCTTTTGACGACTAAACTATGTTGTAATCCGGCACTCAAGCCGGAATGTCATTTCTATTCGAGTGCTGCTGCCCCGCCGACGATTTCCGTGATTTCTTGGGTAATCGCTGCTTGACGCGCACGGTTATAAGAAAGTGTAAGGCTGTTAATGATTTCTTTCGCATTGTCTGTTGCGCTTCTCATTGCTGTCATACGTGCCGCGTGCTCACTGGCTTTACCATCAAGCAACGCTCCGTAAATCAAGCTTTCAGCATATTGAGGAAGCAACACTTCCAAAATTTCTTCAGCATTAGGCTCAAACTCATAAGAAGTTAAGTTCGATGAAGAAGAATCAAGCTCCGTTAAAGGAAGAACCTTCTTCTCGGTAACATCTTGTTGAATGGCACTGACATAGTGGTTGTAGTACATGTAAAGCTCATCATAAGCACCATCAGAGAACATGCTGACTGCCTTGTTGGCAATGTCTTTAATGTCTGCAAAGTTTGGTTGATCTGGTAGCCCTACAATACCTTCCACTACATTATCGCCTCGTTTTTGGAAGAAGTCCCTTCCAATACGACCTAACGCAATAATGGCGTATTCATCTTGTGAGCTGTGACGCTCTTTAATCGCATTACTTACAGCACGAATGACGCTCGAGTTATAAGCCCCCGCCAAACCGCGGTCAGATGTAATGACCAAGTAGCCGGTTTTTTTTACGGGGCGGGAGACTAGCATCGGATGCGTTACATCTGTGCTACCAAGGGAAATGGAAGCAACGACTTCCTGAATTTTCTCCATGTATGGGACGAAGGCTTTCGCATTCGATTCAGCACGGTTCAATTTAGAGGCAGAGACCATTTCCATTGCTTTCGTAATTTGACTGGTTTTCTTCGTAGATGTAATACGAGTTTTTATGTCGCGTAACGATGCCACTGGTTCTCACCACCCTTTTAAAATGTTAGTCATATTCACTAGAACCAACTAAATAATAGAATAATCAGCCGGTGTCATCAGAATGAACACCGACGTCCTATTAAATTACTCAGACTTTACAAATGTCTTCTTGAATTCGTTGATCGCTGCAACCATTGCATCGTCTTCAGGAAGACCTTTTGTTGTGCGGATATGGTCTAACAGTTCTGTATGGTTGTGATCTAACCAGCTTAGGAATTCACCTTCGAAACGACGAATATCTGTTACTGGAATATCATCTAAATGACCTTTTGTTAATGAATAGAAGATCATAACTTGTTTTTCAACATGTAGTGGTTTGTTAAGATCCTGCTTCAGTACTTCAACAGTACGGGCTCCACGATTCAGTTTCGCCTGTGTCGCTTTATCAAGATCTGATCCGAACTGAGCAAATGCTTCAAGTTCACGGTATGCCGCTAAGTCAAGACGCAGTGTACCGGAAACCTTCTTCATCGCTTTGATTTGTGCGGATCCACCAACACGTGATACGGAAAGACCTGCATTGATCGCCGGACGAACACCGGAGAAGAATAGGTCAGATTGTAAGAAAATCTGTCCGTCAGTGATGGAGATAACGTTTGTTGGAATGTAAGCGGAGATATCTCCTGCTTGTGTTTCAACGAATGGTAATGCTGTGATGGAACCTCCACCTTTTGCATCACTTAATTTCGCAGCACGTTCGAGTAAACGAGAGTGCAAGTAGAATACGTCACCAGGGAATGCTTCACGGCCTGGAGGACGACGTAATAATAATGAAAGCTCACGGTAAGCAGATGCTTGCTTAGAAAGATCATCATATACAACAAGAACGTGCTTGCCGCTATGCATGAATTCTTCACCCATTGTGATACCAGCGTATGGTGCTAAGAATAGCATTGGAGCTGGTGAAGCAGCTGATGCCGTTACAACGATTGTGTAATCAAGGGCACCGTGCTTACGAAGCGTTTCAACTGCATTACGTACAGTTGATTCTTTTTGTCCGATCGCAACATAGATACAGATCATGTCTTGACCTTTTTGGTTTAGGATCGAATCGATCGCAACAGATGTTTTACCTGTTTGACGGTCTCCGATGATTAACTCACGTTGACCACGACCGATTGGAACTAGAGCGTCGATCGCTTTGATACCCGTTTGAAGTGGCTCGTGTACAGATTTACGATCCATAACACCAGGTGCTCCACCTTCGATTGGACGTGTTTTCGTTGTCGCAATTGGACCTAATCCATCAACTGGTTGTCCAAGTGAGTTTACAACACGACCTACTAATTCTTGTCCTACTGGAACTTCCATGATACGTCCAGTACGACGAACCTCATCGCCTTCACGAATGTCAGTAAATGGTCCGAGAATGATGATACCTACGTTGTTTTCCTCTAAGTTCTGCGCCATACCCATGACACCGTTAGAAAATTCAACAAGCTCTCCAGCCATGACATTGTCGAGGCCATGAGCACGAGCGATACCGTCACCGATTTGGATAACTGTACCTACATCGCTTACTTTCATCTCAGACTGATAGTTTTCAATTTGCTTTTTTATCAGCGCGCTGATTTCTTCCGCCTTGATGCTCATGAATTTCACCCCTCATTTATACGAAAGTTAACGAACAAGTTCACGCTCAAGACGACCCAACTTACCGGCAAGAGTTCCGTCATAAATACGGTTGCCGATACGGACCTTAAGTCCGCCAAGTATGTTCTCGTCTATCACATTCTCAATTCTTAATGATTGTTTCCCAATTTTCTTAGCAAAAGAAGCTGAGATTGCTGTCTTCTCATCTTCTGTTAAAGCACGTACGGAGTACACCTTTGCTTCTGCGATTCCTCTAGCGTCATTAGAAAGCTCGATGAATGCATTGACAACTCCCACTACCTGATCTTCACGATGACGATCAGTCATAAGAAGAAGTGTATTCAATACTGGTACTGAAACGCTTGAGAACGCTTCTTTCAACATGTCTTTCTTCTTATCCGTCGAAAACTTCGGATTTTCCAAAAGAATGCTTAATTCTTTATTTTGGATAAAAACGGATTTCACTGCACGAAGCTCTTGTTCAATCGCTTCTAATTGATTTTGTTCTTTGGCAATATCGAAAAGAGCTAACGCATAGCGTTTTGCGACTGTAGAGTAGCTCATCGCTCTTCTCCTGCCTCTTTAATATAATCGTTGATCAGCTTCTGTTGATCTTGAACAGAAAGTTCTTTTTCAATCACTTTCGATGCAATCAGAACAGATAGTGAAGCAACCTGCTCGCGTAATGCTGCCATCGCTTGTTCTTTCTGCGTCTCGATTTCACGTTTCGCAGATTCTTTCAAGCGCTCAGATTCCTGACGAGCGGCAATGATGATTTGTTCACGTTGCTCATCGCCCTGCTTCTTAGAGTTCTCGATCATCGCTTGCGCTTCTTGACGAGCCTCTTTTAAAAGTTGACGCTGTTCTTCTAAGCTCTTATTTGCTTCTAGACGGCTTTGTTCAGCCGCTTCTATTTCGCCTGCAATGTGATTCTCACGCTCTTGCATGATGCCCATCAAAGGACCCCAAGCAAACTTCTTCAGTAACGCAAGAAGGATAAGGAACATAACAAGCTGGAATACGATATCTCCACCTGTAAAGCCGCCACCAGCTCCAAGGACAAATGCGTTTGTAAGCACGCGGTTTCACTCCCTTCAAGAGTCAATGCCTTCCATAAAGAAAAGCTGTACAATATCGGCAAATGCCGTATCATTCATAGTCAATTGTTCATAAGTACTAAACATAAAGGAATGGCGAAGGTTCTTATCGAATGATCTTCGCCATCTTGAACTTTAAACTGCTATTATTGACCCATTACGATGAATGCGATAACTACTGCGATGATAGGAATCGCCTCTACTAACGCAACCCCGATGAACATTGTAGTTTGAAGCATTCCACGAGCTTCCGGTTGACGAGCCATACCCTCTACCGTACGTGAAACAATAAGACCGTTACCAATACCTGCACCTAGTGCTGCTAAACCGATTGCAATTGCTGCTGCTAAAAGACCCATTCTGAATTTCCTCCTTTAAATGTATAAAAAAATGTTTTGAGTAGTTTTGTTCAATTTTGAACAGGGTATATATTAATGGTCGTGGCTGACTTTGTGAGCCATATAAACCATCGTTAACATAACGAAAATAAATGATTGGATTGCGCCGACAAAGATTGAGAAAGCTTGCCATACAATCGTTGGGATAATGGCACCCAGTAATCCGGCTGCTCCCATATGAGCGAGGCTTCCTACCAGTAGTGTAAGCAGGATTTCCCCAGCGTAAATGTTACCGTAAAGACGAAGACCAAGCGTTAGTGTGTTGGCAAATTCTTCAATGATCTTCAGCGGGAATAAGAACGACATAGGTCTGAAGAAGTCTTTACCGTATTCACCGAAGCCTTTCATCTTGATTGCATAATAGTGCGTTAACACAACGACCATAACCGCCAGGGTCATAGTAATAACTGGATCCGCTGTTGGTGACTTCCACCATAATTCGTGGTCAATGACTACCGAGAACGGAAGTCCTAACATGTTTGAAACGAAAATGTACATGAGCAAAGTAAGTCCAAGGAGATGGAAACGACCACCTGTTTTCCAATCCATATTACTTTTCACGATATTTTTGACAAAGTCCATGACCCACTCCATAAAGTTTTGCACTCCGGTCGGTTTCATGGCCAGTCTACGAGTTGACAGAACGGCAATTAAGAAAACAACGGCACTCGCCACTGTGATCATCAGAACGTTCGCCAGGTTAAAAGTTAACCCTAGAAACTCGGCTGTAGGATTTTCATGATGCAATGAAATTCACCTCTCTTCCCCGCTATTTATGAGCTAAAAGCTGCTGAATAAAATAATCTATCATAATGACAAGGTAAATTGTCATTAATCCCATAATGACGCTCAGGAGATGAAAGTGCTCAGGGTATTCCGTTGCAATAATGACTGCAAAGGCCGCACCTGCCATCCTTGAGAAGGTTCCTAAAGACCGAACCTTTTGACCAGATTCTACTGCATCACCGAATCGCACGGTTCTCCTCATGATCAGCCAGTGACTAAACAGACTGATGCCTGTCCCCAAAATAAGCCCAAGGAAAATAGACTGATAGGAAGTGAAACCCCAACCGAGGACGTAAAGGGAAAGGAGGAAAAATATGTACTTACGATGCCTGTTAAACACTTGCTGAAGTTCTGGCATACATTAATCTCCCGAATTGAAATGTTGGACTGTACGGAGCATGGTGTAGATTCCTGTTGCGAGCCCAAGGAGTAGTCCAATAATTAAGAAAAGTGGTGTGGTGCTCCATATTCCATCTAACCATCTCCCGCCGAAGATCCCTATTAAGATAGAACCAACAAGCTGGGAAAGAATAGCAGAATACAAGACCATCGATTGATACGGGCGTCGATCATTTTGACGCATTTTTTCTCATCTCCACACATGTGATTTAGTGGAAAATCGTTCACACTGTACAAATGATGAAAAACCGTTTCCATAAGGGTTCAACCCTTGTGAAAACCTTATCATTTGATACCCTTTGTAAGCATACAATAGGGTATTATCTATGTCAATGAGTTCAAGTTAAAAAGTTCACAACCTATCCACGCGTTTCCAAATTGTTCACATTTTAAACACATTTACATAAAAGCAGAGGCGGGTTGGTCAGAGGCGACAAGCATAAGACGAATTGACCGGAAAAGCACCCTTTGCCTTTTTGGTTAATTTATCTTATAACCTCGAGCCCCAAGCCCCCGGAGCTGGACAATCGAAAAGCGGAGCCGACTTGTCTCACGTATACATAGAATTCTATCTTCACATACCCCTCCATTATATAGAAAATTCTTTTTATGAGTAACCCTTGAATTTAATGTAAATACTTCCAACTAAATTACAATAGGAATTAGGCGTTATATAAATAGAAAAGCCGGGTTATCAAATATAGATAATCCGGCTTTCCTGTTTATTTCAAATTATTTCGTACCGTATAAACGATCTCCAGCATCCCCTAAACCAGGAACGATGTATCCTTTTTCATTCAGCTTCTCATCAAGAGCCGCAATGAAGATGTCAACGTCAGGATGTGCTTCCTTGATTGCGTCTACCCCTTCAGGACAAGCAACGAGACACATGAACTTGATGCTTACGGCGCCACGCTTCTTTAATGAGTTGATGGCTTCAACGGCAGATCCTCCTGTGGCAAGCATTGGATCAACCAGGATGAAGTCACGCTCTTCCACATCACTTGGAAGCTTTACGTAATATTCAATCGGTTTAAGAGTCTCCGGGTCACGATATAAACCAACATGTCCTACTTTTGCAGCCGGGATCAGTTTAAGAATCCCATCAACCATTCCCAACCCAGCTCGCAGAATAGGAACAATCCCTAACTTTTTACCTGCAAGAGTCTTGGCCTTTGCGTTGCTTACTGGCGTTTCCACATCTATATCCTCTAATGGTAAATCACGTGTAATTTCAAACGCCATCAGTGTCGCTACCTCATCAACAAGCTCACGAAATTCCTTCGTACCTGTTTCTTTATCACGAATAAACGTTAATTTGTGTTGGATTAACGGATGATCAAATACATATACTTTGCCCATTCGACTCTCTCCTTTAAATTCGATTTTATGTAAAAATAGTTTGTCTACTTCCTTTACACCTCAGACTATTGTACATAAAAGACAATTTAAGAGCAACATGAGATGGGAAGTGTAATGGAATCGTTAGAATTGAGATGAGGGGTGTGGGACAAAGACGTGTAGGCTGGAGTATTTCTCGTGAGATTTAGTTAATTATGTTAATCGGCTGGATTAATGTCTGAATCGGCCGGATTTTCGCCCATAACGGCCGTATTCCACTCAAAATCGCATAACAATCGGCAACTATATGTTTGAAAACCTACTTCTCTACTAATTCCCCATCAAAAAAACCTCTCCACCAGGAAGGTCCTTCTTTGGTGGAGAGGTCATCTATTATCTTTCCGGATATAATTCAAATTTGCTTGTTAAGTCAATGACACGTTTGCGTGCTTCTTCCAGTTTCGCTTCGTCTTCATGGTTCTTAAGAGTCAGCGCCATGATGGAAGCAATTTCGTCCATGTCCTTTAGTCCAAAGCCTCTGGATGTAACAGCTGCCGTTCCGATACGGACACCGCTTGTTACGAACGGGCTTTCAGGATCGAATGGAATCGTGTTTTTATTAACGGTAATCCCGATTTCATCAAGGACTTTTTCAGCGATTTTCCCAGTCAGTCCTAGTGAACGCAGGTCGATCAATAATAGATGGTTGTCTGAACCACCGGATACAAGATTGATTCCTTCTTTTACAAGACCTTCACCTAAACGGTTCGCATTGTCGATGATGTTCTGCGCATAGTCTTTGAAAGAATCCTGCAGCGCTTCACCGAAAGCAACAGCTTTAGCTGAGATCACGTGCATAAGCGGGCCACCTTGAATTCCAGGGAAAATAGACTTGTCTATTTTCTTTGCAAACTCTTCTCTGCATAGGATCATACCGCCACGAGGTCCGCGTAATGTTTTGTGAGTCGTTGTTGTCACGAAGTCTGCATAAGGAACCGGGTTCTGATGAAGACCGGCTGCTACAAGACCAGCGATGTGAGCCATATCCACCATTAGGTATGCTCCC
Organism: Rossellomorea sp. ABR4_004; assembly: GCF_056159585.1. Classification (NCBI taxonomy): domain Bacteria; kingdom Bacillati; phylum Bacillota; class Bacilli; order Caryophanales; family Bacillaceae; genus Rossellomorea; species Rossellomorea sp. ABR4_004. The sequence continues at coordinate 2,160,319 of NZ_JBSWVM010000001.1, forward strand.
ACTTCGTCTGCGATTTCGCGGAATTTAGCGAAATCGATCGCTCTTGGATAGGCACTTGCTCCCGCTACGATCAGCTTCGGCTTATGCTCTAACGCTTTTTGTCTAACATCTTCATAATTGATCAGGTGCTTTTCTTCGTCCACACCATACTCTACGAAGTTATATTGAATTCCACTGAAATTGACGGCACTTCCGTGAGTCAGATGTCCACCATGAGATAAGTTCATTCCAAGAACCGTATCTCCTTGTTCGAGGATCGTGAAGTAGACTGCCATATTGGCTTGTGCTCCTGAGTGAGGCTGAACATTTACATGTTCTGCTCCAAATAGTTCCTTCGCACGATCGCGAGCCAAATTCTCAGCTACGTCCACATGCTCACAGCCACCATAATAGCGACGACCTGGGTACCCTTCTGCATACTTGTTTGTCAGAACGGAGCCTTGTGCTTCCATAACCGCTTCACTGACAAAGTTCTCAGATGCAATTAACTCGATTTTTGTTCGTTGACGCTCTAATTCATCTTGAATCGCTGCATAAATTTCCGGATCTTGCTTGGCAATCTTACTCATACATATCCCCCTTTAATTCATAGGCCCAACTGCTCTAGGTGCCTCATTGATTCATTCACTCTCATTCTAACACGATTCAGCAAAACGCGAAATAAAAACCTCTAGTCAAAACGTAATGTTCGTGTTTAGAGCGTATCGAGAGGGACGGACCTCGTGTGATATTGTTCACAAACATCCTCTCTGCTCTCTTACACACTCCCATAAGTAGCATTGTGACTATCCTTGTCGAAATAAGAGGAACATGTGCCGTTATATTATTAGGTTCTCTACATTACCTACCATCACCTTTAACATAATCATATTCTCCATGTCTCCCTTTATAGTTCGGGATTTACACCTTGATCTAAGATACCACCGAAATAAAGGTCCGTCCCTCACATCAGAGGTACGGACCTTTTAGTAGAGAATATTATTCGTACACGGCTCGGATTCCCCCGATGAGTTTTGGTCTGGTCTTGGCCAGTGTGACGTGGGCTTCGCCGAGGCTTTTTTTTGATACCCGGATTGGGACGGCTACGTGTTTCAGGTGCATGCCGATGAAAGTATCTCCGATGTCGATGCCGGCGTCGCCTTTAATATGCTCGACCATAACGGGATCTTCAAAGGAATGGTACGCTTGGGTCGCCATCGCCCCTCCTGCTTTTCGCACAGGAATGACCGTGACCTCATCCAGGCCTTTTCTTTCTGCAACATCTCTTTCCAAAACAATGGCACGATTTAAGTGCTCGCAGCATTGAAATGCAAGCGAAACACCTATGGAATCAGCCCATCCTTTTAACTCATCAAAAATCATTTCCGCTACTTCAATCGTTCCCGATGTTCCGATCCGCTCCCCCATCACTTCTGATGTTGAACAGCCTACAACAAACACTTGTCCTTTTTTCATTGGAACCTGTTTGCTGAAATCTTGCAGGATCGTTTGAAGATCTTGCTTCATTTGAGCGATTTCCATGAAATCCACTCCTTATTGTTTGTCTTCGTATGCCGTGATTTTCCCCACACGGTTGGCATGGCGGCCGCCTTCAAACTCTGTCACCAGCCACGTTTGGGCGATTTCACGCGCTAGTCCGGGTCCAATCACACGCTCACCCATTGCTAACATATTACTGTCATTGTGCTCACGCGTTGCTTTCGCACTGAACACATCATGTACAAGGGCGCAACGGATTCCCTTGACCTTATTAGCTGAGATGCTCATCCCGATGCCCGTTCCACAAATCAGGATACCACGATCGAATTCACCGCTGGCTACCTTTTCCGCAACAGGCACCGCATAGTCCGGATAGTCAACGGATGTTTCACACTCACAACCGAAATCCTCATATTCGAGGCCCAGATCTTCCAGTAGTGATTTGATTTCTTCCCGGATATTTAGCCCGCCGTGATCGGATGCAATTGCAATCTTCATAATTAATCCCACTCCCTATAGCCTTTGATACGTTTATTTTGCCACACACTCATGATTATATAAAGTTTTTCGGATTGTTTTTGAGAGAATGAGTCGAAAGCCAGACAACTACAAAAAAACGGACATGAGGTCCGTCCCTCATGCCCGCCTTTTTTATAGATGAAAACGCGTAATCGTACCTTTAAGTGATTCTGCCTGCTCTCTTAGATTCAATGCCAGCTTCTCTACATCCCCCATCACAGCCGCTTGTTCTTTAGTGGAGGCTGACACTTCCACTGCCCCTGCGGAGGTTTCTTCTGCGATGGCCGCAACTTCCTGTGATTGCTGGGAAGTCAATTGAATGCTGTTCATTTGCTGATCGACAAGAACGGATATATTTTGAACGGCATCCGCTACTTCATGAATCGTTTTCGTCATCGTTTCGATCATCTCATTGGTCTGTGTTCCTTTTATTACTTCGGAATTTGCAGAGTCAACTTGAGTCGTAATCTGGCCAACCACATTTCCAACCTCGATTTGAATGTTCTTGATAAGATCCGAAATTCCTTGAACTGCTTTGCCGCTTTCATCTGCCAGTTTGCGGACTTCCTCGGCGACAACTGCAAATCCCTTACCGTGCTCGCCTGCACGTGCTGCTTCAATGGAAGCATTTAAAGCGAGAAGATTGGTCTGGTTCGCGATATCACCGACCAATTGAATGATCTGTTCCACTTTTTTCGCATTGTCTTCCAATCGGCGAACAGCATCTAAAGAATCTTCATTTCCTCTTGCAAGTCGGCTTATGCCTTCTACCAGGGAATGAATGACTTCCTTGCTTCCTTGAAGCTCCGTCACCATATGCTTGGACATTTGTTCTGATGATTTGGAGTGATTCTGTACTTCCTGTGCGATCCGGATCACGTCCTCAACAGATTCAGCCGTCGTTTGAATCGCCATCGCCGAGCTTTCGGCACCTGCTGAAATTTCGCTGATCGTTTTGGAAATGGAATCCGCTTGAATGGAAGCTGATTCCGATGCTTTCGACAGCTCAATGACATTGGAATTGGTTTTGGTGAAATTTTCGTCGATACTCGACACCATGTCGCGCAAATTATGCAGCATGCGATTGAAGGCCAGTGCCAGTGACCGGATTTCATCATCCGACTTCGGTACCTCCACTTCTACGGCAATGTCCCCTTCAGCTGCTTTTAACGCAGCCTGTTCCAAACGCTGAAGTGGTTTGACGATGAATCCAGCTGCAAAAAAGGCAAGCACACCTGACCAGAACACTCCCATCCCAAGCGTCATGCTCGTAAATAAAAGTTCGTTCATTTCAGGTGCAAAAGTAGGTTTGATAAAATAAATAAAAAGTGCACTTGTGGAATACGTCACCATCGCAAGAAGCGTGATAAAGAAGACCAATTTCTTTCTAAGACCCGTTTTGTAGCTTCTCTCTTTCCCCATTCTTTCTCTCTCCCTGTCTCAACCCAGCTTTTTAATTAACTCCTCAATCAATGAATCCAGCTCTCTGTATGTATGTCTATAGATGTCCACACTTCCCCCGTAAGGATCCGATACATCCAAATCTGCAGGATCTTCATGGACAAACTCTTTCAATGTGAAAATTTTGTCCGCCACATGTGGATACTGATCCACAATTGCCCGCTTATGATTCGAAGTCATCGTGAAAATATAGGAAGCCCAATCCAGATTCTCTTTTGAGAGCGAACTCGATTGGTGTCTATGTATTATATCGTTCTCTTTCAGCACTTCTTTAGTCTGAAATGAAGCATCACTTCCGTCCATGGCAAAAACGCCAGCAGATTTCACATCAAACCTCTCAGCACCCTTATGCTTCAAAACAGCCTCTGCCATAGGACTTCGGCACGTATTTCCCGTACAAACAAATAAAATATTCATCACGTCATCCTCCTTACAACCTATTATAAAATATTTTCCAAACCTCACCTAGCTCATTCACTTAGAAAATGAAAAAAGCCCACCCAAAAGGGACGGACCTTCCTCAATTAAATCGCGATCTCCTGGCAACCACCTTATTTCACAACGGCAGCAGCAGCTTAATCCCAAATGCAAACAAAATACTTCCCCCAAGGGCTTCGCTATACGTCCCGAGCACCCCTTGAAATTTACGGCCTATGAATAAACCAGCCCAGGTCAATACCGTCGCCGCTATTCCAAAACAGAAGAGAGCAACCGCTGTCCTGGCTCCGAATATCCCCAGGGTCAAGCCAACGGAAAAGCTATCCAGGCTTACGCTCAAAGCAAAGAGGACTAAACCAAATCCTACCGGGGAAATGAGCGTCGTCTCCTCTTCTTTGAAGCTGGACATGAACATTTGTATTCCCAATACAATCAAAAGGAGCCCGCCGGCATACCCCGCAAAGGCACCGAACGTTTCTGATAAAAACTTCCCCGTCATCATCCCGAAGAGGGGCATCCAGACATGAAAGATCCCTACAACCAATCCTATATAGAAAATCTGCTTTAATCTCAACTGAAACATACCCATCCCGATCCCGATCGAAAAGGCATCCATCCCAAGAGCAAATGCCATTAACATCAAGGTAATCAGTTCTCCAATAATCGTTGTCATTTTTGTTTTTTCCCCCTCCGGACATGCCTACAGAACAAATTTATGCACGTCCAAAGGGAAATAGAATGGTAAATGGGTTTGTAGATTGGGTATTATTTACTCCCACAAAAAACCCCTACAGTTCTCTCAAACCGTAGGGGTAACGATTATCCTTTAATCACCCGATACCCCGCAGCTTTTTGAAGCCGGTTCATAATCGCCAGTCCGACGCCTTCTTCGGGAAATATTTCGGAGAAAATGATATCCACGTCCCTTTTATTAAAAGCTCGCAGCGTATCGTAGAGATTTCGTGCGACTGTTGTCAGGTCCTCTCTTCGTCCAACCGAGAGAATGACGTCTGCACAGAAGTCATCCATGAATTCTTCCGTTGTTAACACTCCAACTTTGAGACCTTCTGCTTTTTTGTTATCCACTAATTTCTGAAGATCTGCCCTCGTACCGTCCACTAAATACACAGGAGCATCAGGTGCGTAGTGCGTATATTTCATACCTGGTGATTTCGGAGCCCCCTTTCCTTCTTTTAAAGAAGGATCCACAAAGACTCTACCGAGTACTTCTTCCAGCTGTTCGACCGAGACTCCTCCAGGACGTAAAACCATCGGGATTGGTCCGGTGCAATCCACTACCGTCGATTCCACACCGATACCCGTTTCACCTCCGTCGACCACTCCCGCGATCCGGCCATCCAAATCTTCGATGACATGCTGAGCCGTTGTCGGACTTGGTTTTCCCGAGCGGTTGGCACTTGGGGCCGCAATCGGGAGCCCTGACGCTTCAATGATTGCAAGGGCTACTGGGTGATCAGGCATCCGGATCCCTACGCTAGGTAATCCAGCTGTTACTTTTTCAGAAAGTACGTTTTCCTTAATTTCAAAAATAATCGTTAATGGACCCGGCCAGAAAGCATCGATGAGGTTCGCTGCTTCATCAGAAACCTCCTCCACCAGTTCATCCAGCTGATCTATATTTGATATGTGGACAATCAGTGGATTATCAGATGGTCTTCCCTTCGCTTTGAAGATTTTCCCCACAGCCGTATCCGATTTCGCATTGGCACCCAGACCATAAACCGTCTCTGTCGGGAATGCCACCACTTCATTCTGTTGAAGAATCTTCGCTGCATCCACAATTTGTGGATAACTTTCATTGTTATCCACATCTCTTTCCACAATCCAATGTTTCATCATTTCCGTCATCCACCTTCTATTATCAACACTCATTTCTGTGTATAGATACAGAATTAACAAGCGTTCAACTACTTTACTCTTTTGAAAGTATAAAAGAAACCCCACAAATTCTCAAGTATTGTCCACAAAACGTGAATATTACTCTCCAGACTGTGGATAAACCTGTGGATGGTGTGAATAATTCTGAAAAAAGAGATATTTACGTTAGTGATCGGGACTTCACACATTTTGTCGAATTTCCAACATAAAAAAACTGAATCATTTCTCAATAAAAATGATTCAGTCTACTAGCAGAGTGCTATGGCAAAATAATTTATTCTAGTTGGAATTTGTCGAAATCCCTCCTATCAACCTAAAGGTCCAGCCTCATCGTAATACAGTTATCCACTGTGGATAACTTTTGCGCGTGAACAAACTTCTGCAACTCATCCACAAAAGGCTCCTTTTCCTGTTGAAAACCCAGCAGGTCAAAGAAGTTCAGCGAGGCTTTTCGATTGGAGATCAAGTAAAGACGCGTAAGTTCTTTTTCTTGCGCCAATTTTAATATTTCTTGGAAAAGAGCAAACAATTCTTCACTTTCAAATGATGAAGTCACAACGAGGGAGCGAAGAAGCCCGATCTTCTCTTGAACCTCAATACCGAGAGTCCCGATTAACTGGTTGTCCGAGTCTTCTACTACTAAAAAGCAATCAATACTATTTTTAATGCCTTCTGTGCTTAATCCTGCTTTCATTAAGAAGGCTACAACTTCATGGATATCTTCCTGTGTTGCTTGGCGAATCACTTTTAACATCACATTTCATCCTCCCTTTTCTATCATCCCCTAATGTTAATGTATGAGGGGAAAAAGAGAATAGAACAAATTGATGCGAAAAAATACTAGAACGATAGATTTCCCTCGAATATAAAAAAAGCTCCATCTCAGGTGGATGAAGCTTTACATTTTACTTATTGAATAATCCTTTGAAAAAATCGACTACGAAAAACCGAACCTCTACTTCTTCCTCTTCTCCTTCTTCGACGAAGACTGGCTCTTCTTGTGCCGCCTCCGTTTCAATCTCTTCTTTTACGGGAAGTTCCTCTTTCTTAGTCTCTTCAACCACTACTGTCTCTTCCGCTGCTGCCGCTTTTACTGTTTCCATCTCAACCTCTTTATAAGCAATAACATCTTCCATGACGATTTCAGGAGATTGCGTTTCTACTTCTTCAGTATTCGAATCCATCTCTGCAACCACTTCATCTTCCGGATCCACTTCAGTAACCTCATTCCCGCTCGCTTCCACTTTCGTTTCAAACCCAGGACTTCTTACTGCATTTCCAGTCGAGAAATCAAGGAAGCATAGAGGAGGATAAAGAACGCACCACCAGTTCGCCCCTTCTCCTGCACCGAGTGTGATCAACACCGCTTCATACTCTCCTGCCGGGTACAAATACTGACCATATAATTTAGTAGGAAACTCAACTTTTCCGAAATCAATTTTCACCGATTGATCCAATCCCTGTTCAGCGACCACTTCTTCTGCAATCTTCTGAAGCTGCGGCAAGCCTGCTTGAATCACTGATTTCGCTTCATCCTGTGATGTAAGAGTCGCCACCCAATTCGTAATCTCTTTATTTACTTCATCACGAACGAGTCTTTTCACATTTTGGTCCTGCTCCAAATCACTATTTGCCAGGATCCGCAGTCGAATCGCTTCTTCCGGAATCACCATCGTCTCCTGAGCCGCCATTTCCTGCTTCGGTATATATAAACTTAGAATCGTTCCTAATGATAGAATCAAGATATACAATAACACCGTATGTTTTGTTTTCATTTCCTCTCCCCCTCAGTAAAACAGTCTGGTCAAAAGGGGGAAATCTTAAACTAGTAAAATAACATTTTTTCGTTTTAAAAATCTGCTGAATCTGTTTTTTCAAAAAAACACTAGGAGCTGTAAATAAAGGCTATATTCGTTAACTTTGTTGCTTTTGAAAAAGCGAGTGCTAGTTGATTTCCGCTCCAGGTGCTCGCTTTCCGCGGGGCGTGAGTTGAGCCTCCTCGGGCTTCACCCTGTGGGGTCTCAACTTTCCCGCTATTCCCGCAGGAGTCGAGCACCTGCAGCGAGAATCAACTTTCTGAGAATATCTCTTTTATAAATATTAATAGCGAAACAACTTTTTTAAATCCTTCCTGCAAAAATCTCACATTCCACTCAAAACAGATCAATTCTCATAAAAAAACACCCCCGATCACACGAATCGAGGGTCAACATCCTTATTTTCTTACACAAAACACCATTCGATCTTTCCCATTGATATCATGTACGACTTCCACTTCTGCATCAGGGAATGTATTCCGAAGCAAGTCAGCTACCGTCTTGCCCTGTCCGACTCCGACTTCGAAGCCGATGAGACATTTTTCTTTCATCACCAAGGGCAGTTCATCCATAAATCTCTTGTATAGATCATAACCATCTTCCCCACCAAACAAAGCGAGTTCAGGCTCATGCTCAATGACTACATCGGATAGCGTTTCACGATCTGTCAGGGGAATATATGGTGGATTCGATAGAAGGATATCGAGCTTGGCGCATTCTTCCATTAAAGGCTGCAGTAAGTCCCCTTCATAAAAGCGAACCTCAGCTCCGAGTCTCTCACTGTTTTCACAGGCAACCGCCAACGCTTCACGAGAAATATCCACAGCCATCATATCAAGAGGGAAACGATCCGCCTCAAGCTTCAACGTAATTGCAATCGCCCCACTACCCGTTCCAACATCAGCAGCCTGCAAAGAAGTGTCCGAATCACTAAACAGATCTTTCATTTTCTGCAAGCTATAATAAATCAGTTCTTCCGTTTCAGGTCTCGGAATCAGCACATGCTCATTCACCACGAACTCCCGACCATAAAACTCCTCAACCCCAATAATATGCTGAATTGGTACTCCACCAACATGCCGTCGAATACCATCCTGGAACTCTTCCCACTTTTCCCCCGGGACGGACCTCCGCTGTTCAGCCAACAGCTCTGAACGGGACATCCCTATTATATGCCGCAAATAGATTTCTCCCACATTTTCATCACGGCCATTTTCGACTAAAAAAGAAGAAGCCCATTTTAGGGCTTCAAATATGGTAACAGACGTCATTATTCTTCCAGTCTCTCAAGAAGTTTGGATTGATCCTCGATGATTAACGCATCGATGACTTCATCCATCTTTCCTTCAAGAATTTGATCAAGTTTTTGAATCGTCAATCCGATACGATGATCCGTTACGCGGTTTTGTGGGAAATTGTACGTACGGATACGTTCGGAACGGTCACCTGTACCAACGGCTGATTTACGGTTTGCATCGTATTCAGCTTGAACTTCGCGTTGGAATTTATCGTAAACGCGGGCACGCAATACTTTCATTGCTTTCTCTTTGTTCTTGATTTGTGACTTTTCATCCTGACATGACACGACTACACCTGTAGGCATGTGAGTCAAACGGACAGCAGACATGGTTGTATTAACACTCTGTCCTCCCGGGCCACTGGATGCGAAGGTATCGACACGGATATCTTTGTCGTGAATATCCACTTCGACTTCTTCCGCTTCCGGCAGGCAGGCAACCGTTGCGGTCGATGTATGTATACGTCCGCCGGATTCTGTTTCAGGTACACGTTGCACACGGTGTGCCCCGTTTTCGTATTTCATTTTGGAGAATGCACCATTTCCGTTGATCATAAAGATGATTTCTTTATATCCACCAACGCCAGTCGAGTTCGCTTCCATCACTTCGGTCTTCCACCCTTGTGATTCTGCATAGCGGCTGTACATACGGTATAAGTCACCGGCAAACAAGGCTGCTTCATCTCCACCTGCAGCACCACGAACCTCCATGATTACGTTCTTATCATCGTTCGGGTCTTTCGGGATCAATAATATTTTCAGACGGGCTTCCAATGCTTCAATTTGTTCTTCAAGCTCGGAAACTTCTTCTTTCACCATTTCACGCATATCAGCATCAAGCTTATCATCCAGCATCGCCTTAGCGTCTTTATACTGCCCAGTAAGTTCTTTATATTCTCGATATGCTTCTACCGTTGCTTGGATGTCTGATTGCTCTTTCGAATAATCTCTTAGCTTCTTTGGGTCATTCACAATTTCTGGATCACTCAATAGTTCATTTAACTTATCATAGCGATCTTCCACTGCTTGTAAACGATCGAACACAGCTATTCACCTCAATTTTAGTCCATAACAGTCTAATTATATTATATGGTGTATGTAAACACAAGGAAGATCAGGAATGGGCAGAAGGCTTAAACGGGTGGATCTTATGTAGAAGGCAAGCAGATCAGCATCCTGACCTGCTTGCACTTTTTTATCTTTCGGTGATTTTCACATTTATATCGTACTTTGGAATGGCTTTTTCCAGTCTCTCTTTTAACATCGCTTCTTCTTTATTCGTCTCAGCCATACTCATTTCATTTTGGGTATGGGCAGTGACCCACATTTGTTCCCCATTGATCCACACTTCATCTGGTTCGAAGTTGGAATACTCCTTCACAACCTCACGCGCTTTATCTTCATACACACCCGTCGTTGTCGATGTTGTGCCTGGTGAGTTCGTCAGGTTAGGGAAGTTCGGGTTTTCATTTGTCGTATTTCGGACGCTTCTATCTTGACGATCATTCATATCATCTTTTCGATTATCAATGAACCGTGTTCCATTTTGATCCTCGTGCATACCGAATTCCGATTCCTGATTTACTCCACACGCGGTGATTAAAATGAAGAATACGGTAAAGGATAAAACTAATACTAACTTTTTCATACTTTCACACCTCCTGCTTATAGGATTTCCCACAGGAAAGTGCTTATTCATACAAAACTCAAGGCGGTAATATGGCTCGGAAAATAACCAGAAATAAAAAAAAGCCCCAAACATGGGACTTTTCATTTATACTTCCTTCACCATATCAGGTGTAACACTCATTCCAGTCGGAACTTCATGGTGATGACGGCATCTTGGCTCATATGCTTCAGACGCACCTACTAGGATGACGGGATCATCGTAGCAAGCTGGTTCGCCGTTGATTAATCGTTGTGTTCGACTTGCGGGAGAGCCGCATACTGCACAAACGGCTTGAAGTTTTGTCACTTGTTCGGCAACGGACATTAAGTCCGGCATTGGACCGAATGGTTCTCCGCGGAAATCCTGATCAAGTCCTGCTATGATGACACGATATCCACTGTTTGCTAATTTTTGGACGACCTCTACAATGCCTTCGTCAAAAAATTGAACCTCATCAATAGCAACGACATCCACCTCTGGATTCAGGTCATCGAGGATCACATTTGATCCCTCGACTGCTTTGGCAATGACAGAGGTACCATTATGAGATACAACCGACTCATCGCTATAGCGATTATCTAGTTTTGGCTTATACACAGCAATTTTTTGTTTAGCAAATTGAGTGCGTCTTACCCGGCGGATCAGTTCCTCGGATTTCCCTGAGAACATGCTGCCGCAAATGACTTCTACCCAACCCGTTTGTTTCATGACATACACGAAAGCGCCTCTCCTTCCTTATGCAATATTCTATAATAAAACAGTCTGACTGTTAGTAAAAACGGACTACTCTTTAGTATAAAGCATTCCTTTATGTACGGAAAAAATGCTCACAATTCAGTAATTTGGCAGAAAAAAAGAGGCACAGCTCAATTGGAACTGCCTCTATTTCTTCAACCATTTGCTTTAAAGAGAATAAAAAACAGGCAAGCATGAAGATCCTTGCCTGTTTTTCTAATAGAAGAGAAGGGTCAATCTCGTCTTTTTATGCCTTACGCACAAAGAAATTCGATATGACCTCCCAGCTCTTCATTATTGTTGTTGATTTTTAAGACCGTATTTTTTGTTGAAACGGTCAACACGTCCACCAGCGTCAGCGAATTTCTGACGTCCTGTGTAGAATGGATGGCATTCAGAACATACCTCAACGCGCATTTCTTCCGCTACAGAACCAGTTTCAAATTCGTTACCGCAAGCACAGCTAACTTTGATCGTGTTGTACTTAGGATGAATTCCTGATTTCATTTTCTTTCATCTCCTTCCGCCCTGAATCATCTGAGACAGAGTAATTTATTACGAAGATATATGTGATATGAGCATAAGCATGAGAGTTATAGCCAGCCCCTTACCACATCCATTTTTTAAAACACATTGACACTATTATAACAAGGACAAGTGATATTTGCAACCTGAAAAATTGGAAGTTACAGACAGCATTCTCCTCAAAAAATCATTCGATTACTAGATTAACGCTTCTTCGACTCTTCTGTCAACACATTAAAAAACTCTTCATTCGTCTTCGATTGCTTCAGCTTGCGCATAAGCTTTTCAGCGAAATCAGGCTGATCGGACATCGCTTTACGAATCGCCCACAGCTTTTCAAGATGATCCGGTTTAATGAGAAGTTCTTCGCGACGAGTTCCGGAACGACGGATGTCGATGGCCGGGAAGATACGTCTTTCAGCAAGAGAACGATCAAGATGAAGTTCTAAGTTCCCTGTTCCTTTGAACTCTTCATAAATCACATCGTCCATACGGGATCCTGTGTCCACTAACGCCGTTGCGAGAACCGTTAAGCTTCCACCTTCTTCAATGTTACGTGCCGCACCAAAGAATCGTTTCGGGCGGTGGAACGCAGCAGGATCGATACCTCCGGAAAGTGTTCGTCCACTTGGCGGGATGACAAGGTTATAAGCACGTGCCAAACGAGTGATACTATCCATCAGGATAATGACGTCACGCTTGTGCTCCACTAAACGCATGGCGCGCTCAAGAACGAGTTCAGCCACTTTAATGTGGTTTTCCGGTACTTCATCGAATGTTGAACTTACGACTTCTGCTTCAACTGAACGTTCGATATCGGTTACTTCCTCTGGACGCTCATCGATCAGAAGAATGATTAATTCCGCTTCAGGATGATTCGTCGTGATCGAGTTCGCGATTTCTTTGATCAGCATCGTCTTACCTGCTTTAGGTGGCGCAACGACTAGACCACGTTGTCCAAAACCGACAGGCGCTATAAGATCCATGATACGCGTGGAGATTTTGTTTGGTGTTGTTTCAAGTTTCATTTGACGGTCAGGATATAATGGCGTGAGACCTGGGAAATGGACACGTTCTTTCGCAGATTCAGGCTCTTCTCCATTGACCATTTCAACATGAAGCAGTCCGAAATAACGCTCGTTTTCCTTTGGAGGGCGCACCTTACCCGATACCTTATCCCCGTTACGAAGATCGAAACGGCGGATTTGTGACGCAGAAATATATATATCCTCAGAGCTTGGAGAAAAGTTGATCGGTCGTAAGAAACCGAATCCCTCTGATTGGATGATTTCAAGAACCCCTTCCATAAAGAAGAAGCCTTCTTGTTCTGCTCGAACTTTAAGGATGGCGAAAATCAATTCTTTTTTTGTTAATTTACTATAATAAGAAACTTTGTATTGTTTGGCTAGCTCATAAAGCTCTTTAAGCTTCATATTTTCTAAGCTAGAAATTGTTAACTCTTCCATCATGACACCACGCTTTATTAATTTGTCCTACCTTAAAATAAAACTTTGTTGTTATTTTTCACAAGTGAGTAGAGGTTGATTTCCGCTACAGGATGCTCGCTTTCCGCGGGGCGTGAGTTGAGCCTCCTCGGGCCTTGCCCTGCGGGGTCTCAACTTTCCCGCTATTCCCGCAGGAGTCGAGCACCTTCCGCTACAATCAACTTATCTTTGATCTCTTTCACAAATAAAGATCTATCTTTTAGAAAAGAGCCAAATATGGGTAGATTTTTCTAAAAATGAAGAAATATGTTGAAGCATAAACTAATAGAAAAAATGCTGAAGATAAAAACCTTATCTATTGTAACCATACTTTTAATCAAGAATCAATGACTGGGTAAAAAAAGGAAGGTAAATATGTAGATAGGCAGCATTTTTTCACCTATGAAGAAAAAAAGTGAGTGATAAGAGTGATCATGGGCAGAAATGGTAAGACACTCTGCCCATCCCTCATCTCTTATTAAGAAGAGTTGGTTTCTCTCTCAATGTTTCTTTTATCTATCTATTATCTCATGACCAGGTTTGGCTTTTTCTGAAGACTGTGGCGGCCGTCTATGAAGCGGACAGTTCCAGACTTCGCACGCATTACGACTGAATGAGTCAATCCGTATGTCCCTTTAAGCTGAACCCCTCTTAACAGTTCGCCGTCCGTCACACCTGTTGCCGCAAAGATCGCATCGTCACCGCATACGAGGTCTTCCATTCGAAGGATCTTGTCCACATCCAGCCCCATGCTGATACAGCGCTGCAGTTCGGCATCGTTCTGTGGTAAAAGCTTACCTTGAATTTCTCCACCTAAGCATTTCAGCGCAACGGCAGCAAGTACTCCTTCTGGAGCCCCACCGGATCCGAATAATATATCGACACCCGTATGATCGAATGCTGTGTTCATAGCTCCTGCTACGTCACCATCATTGATCAGTTTGATACGGGCTCCCGCTTCTCTCAGCTGCTGGATGATATGCTCATGACGAGGACGATTTAAGACGGTAGCAACTACGTCTTCGATGTCCTTGTTCTTTGCTTTTGCAACGGCTTTCAGATTATCGATAACAGAAGCGTTGATATCAATTTCCCCAACCGCTTCCGGTCCAACTGCGATTTTATCCATATACATATCCGGTGCGTTCAGTAGGTTTCCGTGGTCTGCCACCGCGAGTACTGCCAGTGCATTCCAGCCTCCGGAAGCAACGATATTCGTTCCTTCCAACGGATCGACGGCCACATCTACACGTGGACCATAGCCTGTCCCTAGTTTCTCACCGATATATAGCATTGGAGCTTCATCCATTTCACCTTCACCGATAACAACTGTTCCCTTCATCGGTACCGTATCGAATACATCGCGCATGGCAGAGGTTGCAGCATCATCTGCTTCATCCTTCTTACCGCGACCCATCCAGCGGGCTGATGCAAGGGCAGCCCCTTCTGTTACTCGAACAAGCTCCATTGATAAACTTCTTTCCATGTATATAGCCTCCCGTATTCCCTTTTGTTTTACAATATTCTTTAATTGTATAACATATTAACAGATTTATTGTAACACATTAAAGAGGGTGGAGAGACTTTTTTTCGAAAAAAGTAGGACACAATGGTTCATTTCAGCCGAAAATTTCTGGTAATACAGTAAATATTTCCAGAAAAGTAAGTGGCTCTTCACCAATAGCGAGTAGTGGTTGATTTCCGCTCCAGGTGCTCGCTTTCCGCGGGGCGTGAGTTGAGCCTCCTCGGGCTTTGCCCTGTGGGGTCTCAACTGTCTAGCTCCGGCGGCTAGCCCCTCGAGGTCATAAGCTAAATGGTCCAAGAAGGCAAAGGACGCCTTCCCGGCCCATTTAGCTTATGCTTGTCGGGGCTGTGCGAGCCGCCTACGCTTTTCGTGCCTTCCCGCTATTCCCGCAGGAGTCGAGCACCTTCCGCTCCAATCAACTTAGATATTTAATGCTTTATCTCAAAACATAAGAGTAACAACTTCTCGAAAGCTATAAAGTTTTACTGAATCTACGACTTCATCTGCTCCAATTCTTCCGCAGACATTTTTTCACGCCAGATTGTGGCTCCGAGGCCTTCGAGTTTGGCAACGAGGTCGCTGTATCCGCGATCGATATGCTCGAGTCCGGTTACTTCTGTGATTCCTTCTGCCATTAAGCCGGCGATGACAAGAGCCGCTCCTGCGCGGAGGTCACTTGCTTTCACTTTGGCACCTTGTAATTGTACAGGTCCATTGACGATGGCCGAGCGACCTTCCACCTTGATCGTCGCATTCATTCTTCTCAGTTCATCGATATGCTTGAAGCGGGCTGAATAGATGGTATCCGTTACGACAGCAGAACCTTCCGCCCTGTTCAATAACGTGGTGAACGGCTGCTGCAGATCTGTCGGGAATCCTGGATACACCAATGTTTTCACATCAACGGATTTGAGCTTGTCCGCTCTTCCGATGTAGATCTGGTCGTCGTTTGTTTCAACGGGTACGCCCATTTCACGCAGCTTGGCGATGACCGATTCCATATGTAATGGGATAACGTTGTCAACGAGTACGCCTTTACCGACTGCTGCTGCAAGAATCATGAACGTTCCTGCTTCAATGCGGTCAGGAATGATCGTGTGACGGCAGCCGTGAAGCTCGTCTACACCATCAATACGGATCACATCGGTCCCTGCCCCTTTGATCTTCGCACCCATATTACTTAGTAATGTAGCTACGTCAATGATCTCAGGTTCTTTTGCCGCATTTTCAATGATCGTTCTGCCTTTTGCACGTACAGCGGCAAGCATGATGTTGATCGTTGCTCCTACACTGACGACGTCCAGGTAAATACGGGCACCCCTTAATTCATCGGCACGAAGATAAATCGCACCTTGTTCATTCGTCACTTCTGCTCCGAGAGCCTCGAAGCCTTTAATATGCTGGTCAATCGGACGTGGACCAAGATGGCATCCACCCGGTAATCCGATGACCGCTTTTTTGAATCGTCCAAGCATCGCTCCCATTAAATAATAAGAGGCACGAAGCTTTTTTACCTTCCCGCTTGGTAAAGGCATGGACACCATTTGACTTGGATCTACACTCATATCCCCATCTTCCAAATTGACGGAACCACCGATCTCCTCTAATAGATCTTTCAGTGTCCGCACATCAGAGATGTCAGGTAACCCTTCGATTGTGACTGGTGAATCCGCAAGAATGGTTGCCGGGATCAAGGCTACCGCGCTATTTTTGGCCCCACTGACTTTAATGGTTCCTTCAAGGGGATAGCCTCCTGCAATTTTTAGCTTTTCCATATTAAACTCCCTTCCACTGTTCCTTGATGAGGAAGCCCCAATGGCTGTCAGACTCCACACACCAAAAACAAAAAGGATTATTTTTCCAAAAGAAGACGCTCTAAGAAGTATTGTCTACTAGTGTATACATAATTCGTCAAAACATGTATAGGATAAACGAATTTTTTTTTGGCTTAGACCAATTGCCTTACGTCTAGCGGTTGTTCCAATCATTCAGGAATGCATCGATTCCTTTATCCGTAAGGGGATGCTGGAACAATTGCTTCAACACTTTCAAAGGCACTGTCGCAATATGAGCCCCTCTTAAAGCAGCTTCCGTAATATGCTGTGGATGGCGGGTCGATGCCGCAATGATTTCTGTTTCCAGACCGTGAATCGCAAAGATTTCAGCAATCTGGGAGACCAGCTCCAGTCCATCATGACCGATATCATCTAACCTCCCTAAAAAAGGTGACACGTATGTCGCTCCGGCACGAGCCGCTAAAAGCGCCTGGTTCGCACTGAAAATCAGCGTGACATTTGTCTTGATCCCTTCTTTAGCAAAAGTAGATGCAGCCGTCAGACCATCTGGTGTCATTGGAAGCTTCACAGTAATATTTGGCGCGATCTTCGCAAGCTCCCTGCCTTCTTTGATCATGCCTTCAGCATCTAACGCGATGACTTCAGCGCTTACGGAACCAGGGACTAAGTCCGTGATTTCCTTTAATCGATCTTCGAATGTCACATTTTTTTCTTTTGCTACAAGCGACGGATTCGTTGTCACTCCTGAAATGATACCCCATTCAAATGCTTCTTGAATTTCACTCATGTTTGCTGTGTCTATGAAAAATTTCATTAACTATACCCCATTTTCGACAAAATTTTCAATCATCTTTTAATGAACGGAAGGGACTGACCCAAAAAGGTATCAACCCTTTCCTGGTGCCAGTCCCATCCTACAGCTTCATTCTATTTCTACCACATTCGGAAAGCCTGTAATCTATCAGCAAGAACTTTCCAAACATTACCTATTATTCAGCTTGGTTAGAAGAACCAAATTCGCGCATTTTGCCAGCAACTGTCGCTTTGATCGCTTCACGGGCAGGACCCATGTATTTACGTGGATCATATACTTCAGAGTCAGCTGCAAGTACTTCACGTACTGCTTTGGCAGAAGCAATTTGGTTTTCAGTATTTACGTTGATTTTTGCTGTTCCGTAAGAAATCGCTTTTTGGATGTCTTTTGTCGGAATTCCAGTACCACCGTGAAGTACTAGTGGTACTCCAGTCGCTGCACCGATTTCTTCCATTTCTTTAAATCCAAGATTCGGTTCACCTTTGTAAGGACCGTGAACAGAACCAAGTGCAGGAGCAAGTGTATCGATACCAGTACGGTCTACTAATTCTTGACACTCTTTAGGATCTGCATAGATAACGCCATCTGCTACTACGTCATCTTCTTGTCCACCAACAGTTCCAAGCTCAGCTTCAACAGAAACACCTTTAGAGTGCGCATATTCAACCACTTTAGAAGTGATTTCAATGTTTTCCTCGAAAGGACCATGAGAAGCGTCGATCATGACAGAAGTGAAACCTGCATCGATGGCTTCTTTACATTTGTCATAGCTTGAACCATGGTCTAAGTGAATCGCAACAGGTACTGTGATGTTCAAGTCTTCCATAAGACCTTCGACCATTTTCACAACAGTTTTGAAACCGCTCATGTAACGTGCTGCCCCTTCAGAAACACCAAGGATGACAGGTGATTTTTCTTCTTCAGCAGCTTGTAGAATCGCTTGAGTGAACTCAAGGTTATTCAGGTTGAATTGACCTACTGCATAGCTATTTTCTTTTGCTTGAATTAGCATGTCTTTCATTGAAACTAAAGGCATAGTAATTTCCTCCTTTTATTCAGTCAGTGAACCATTCTAGTAGAAATGGCGGTGATATTCATAGCACCATGTGACATTGTTTACAATTTCACTTGTATCATACCAAAACAGAATTGATTTTACCAACTGCAGAGGCGAATTGATAAAAATACTACTATTTTTACTATTCAAATAATACGATCAAGCTGGAATATATTGTTTCACAGCCTGCCTGATGTCGTCGATATCAAACGGTTTCGCAAAGTGAGTAAGCGCTCCCAGATCCTTTGCTTCCTGAATCATGTCCAGTTCCCCGTACGCAGTCATAATAATGACGCGGATATCTGCATCCTTCTGCTTCATTCTCTTCAAGATTTCGATCCCATCCATACCCGGAATCTTCATGTCCAGCAAAACCAAATCAGGGGAATGCTGATCTACAATTTCAAGCGCCTGGATTCCGTTCGCTGCCTGAAATGTTTGGTAGCCTTCCTTTTGTAACACTTCATTTAATAGAATCCTAATACCAAATTGATCGTCTACAATAAGAATTTTCTCGTTCATCCATCCCAATCCCCTTCGTATTAAAGTAAATTATGTATTACTGAGCTAAATAACCGACTAATAATTGTATATTTATTACTAATTCTCTTTTTACTGTAAAAAATCCTGCTTCTTATCAAGATTTTACTTAAGACCTTTTTCCCCTTTATAATAAGCGTTATGATGACAAATGTCGAAGCTAAATAGGTAAGGAGAGTTTATTCCATGATAAAAATGTTCACGACACAGTTAACCGGACTATTCAAACGCATGTATGATAAGCAGGAATTCGAAATTGAAGATGGTGCCCGCCTGCTGGCCCAAGCCGCCATCGGACAAGGAAATATCTATATTAAGGGCTACGGGGAAATGGAAGCTGTCACAGCCGAGGCCTTATTTGGTGCTGAACCTCTTCCTTCCGCTAAAAGTTTCGATGGTTCCACTGAGTTGACGGAAGCTGATCGAGTATTAGTCGTCAGCCGTTTTTCAACTGATGTGGATGCCGTGAAGTTAGGGAAGAAACTGGCTGATGAAGGTGTGCCATTCGTTGCAGTTTCTGGATTGGTGGAGGGTGAAGAGAATCTGGTGGATTTAGCCGGTGTTCACCTGGATACAAAAGTGATCAAGGGCATGCTTCCAGGCGATGAAATCGGTGAGCGAGTGAGCTTTCCTTCCAGCATGGCGGCCCTTTATCTTTATTTTGCCCTTGGGTTCGTGATCCGTGAGATGTTGGAGGAGTATGAGGAGTAATAGATAGGCCCGTTCCTGGTTGGGGACGGTTTTTTTTTGGATGGATATTTTCTGAGAGAAGCGCTCCGCAAAATTTGTTCGTTCATTGAAGAACGATCGATATCTTGAAAATAAGGTTGATAGAATGAAAGAACGGTTGATAAAACGATAGTGAAGGTCAATAAATTCCGATTCCCCTTAAAATCGTCATCCACATCCTTTCAAGACACCGATCAGCCCTGATAAATGCATTCTTCCTGCAAAAGCAACCTTCGACAAATCCCACACCCACCCAATAATACAAAAAAACCACCCTCCCAAACCAGGGAGAGCAGTTCCATAATCAACTCTTATTTTTCACCATATGCAAGTGACGCTTCCACGAAGTCTCTGAATAGAGGCTGCGGACGTGTCGGGCGTGATGTGAATTCAGGGTGGAATTGAGATGCGACGAACCATGGGTGGTCGCTTAGCTCGATGATTTCCACTAGACGGCCATCAGGGCTTGTGCCTGAGAAGATGAAGCCGGCTTTTTCCATTTGCTCACGGTAGTGATTGTTGAATTCGAAGCGGTGGCGGTGACGCTCGTAAACCACTTCTCCATCATAGGCCGTATAGGCTTTTGAACCTTTTGTCAGCTTACATGGGTATAGTCCGAGGCGCAGTGTTCCACCAAGATCTTCGATGTCCTTTTGTTCCGGTAAAAGGTCGATGACAGGGTATGGCGTCTCAGGATTCAACTCAGCTGAGTGAGCTCCTTCCAAACCAAGAACATTACGTGCATATTCAACAGATGCCAGCTGCATTCCAAGGCAGATTCCAAGGAAAGGCACCTTATTTTCACGGGCATATTGAGTGGCAGCGATTTTCCCCTCTACCCCACGGTCACCGAAACCGCCTGGTACAAGGATTCCATCTACATCTGCCAGCTTTTCTGCTACGTTTGCGTTGTCGATCAGCTCAGAGTTCAACCATCTTACCTCGATGTCGCTATCGAAATGATAACCGGCATGGCGAAGGGCTTCCACTACTGAGATATACGCATCCTGAAGCTCAACATATTTCCCAACCAGGGCGATTCTTGTTTTACGAGACAGGTTTTTCACGCGATCAACGAGTTCATTCCACTCGGTCATGTCGGCTTCGTGGCAGTTCAGTTTCAAGTGCTGGCATGTGATTTCATCAAGCTTTTGATCCTGAAGAGCAAGTGGTACAGAGTATAGGGTGTCTGCATCCATCGCTTCGATTACAGCATTTTTATCGATATCACAGAATAACGCGATTTTATCTTTCATGTCTTGAGTCATTGGCATTTCTGTACGTACGACGATGACATTTGGCTGGATACCAAGACTGCGAAGCTCTTTTACACTATGCTGAGTCGGTTTTGTTTTCATTTCACCCGCTGCTTTGATGTAAGGTACAAGAGTACAATGGATGTACATCACATTGTCACGGCCAACATCGCTCTTGATCTGGCGAATGGCTTCAAGGAAAGGAAGAGATTCGATATCCCCTACAGTTCCACCGATTTCCGTGATGACGACATCTGAATTGGTTTCGCGTCCAGCGCGGTATACGCGTTCTTTGATTTCGTTGGTGATGTGTGGGATAACTTGTACAGTACCACCAAGATAATCACCGCGACGCTCTTTCTTCAATACAGTTGAATAGATTTTACCCGTTGTCACAGAGCTGTACTTCGTCAGGTTAATGTCAACGAAACGCTCATAGTGGCCTAAATCAAGATCCGTTTCCGCACCATCATCTGTTACGAATACTTCACCGTGCTGATAGGGACTCATCGTTCCCGGATCCACGTTGATGTATGGATCGAACTTCTGGATCGTGACACTCACTCCACGGTTTTTCAATAGTCTTCCAAGGGACGCTGCTGTGATCCCTTTCCCTAGTGACGACACTACGCCGCCTGTTACGAAAATATACTTAGTCATGTATAAGTCCCCCTTCAAAGTAAGTTTGGTTCAAAAAAAGTAGAGGGTGTCCATTGTAGGTATGTCATGAATTTATCTTGTTCAAAGAAGGACAAGTCCATTCTCTTAATATAAATTCATCTGCATACTCAAGCTTTAAGACAGCCTCTTATGATCAATATACATAAAAATGTAAGGGGTCTTAAAGAATCGATCCGCCACACATAAAGGAATAGAAAATACCCTGTTACGTCAAAGCTTTCTTCTTATAAAATAAAAAAAGCCCCACTTACAAAACATGTAAGGGGAGCATTGTATACATAATTCGTCCTTTTTTAAGGAGCCCAAATAAAATACTACCTTCCTCAAAGAAAGAAGTCAAGCATAGAATGATGAGGGAATTTTCAATCAATGGCATCACTTGGTGGACAAGGTTCGAGACAAAAAAACCTATCAAAAAGACAAACAGCTCTTTTTGATAGGTTGGTCTGATGCTTATTGTAGGTGAGGACTATTTATCATCCTTTTCCTCATCAAGATCTTCTTCGTCGTCGTCTTCATCAACATCATCGAATTCATCGATTTCCAGCTCTTCATCGTCTTCATCGATGTCCAGATCTTCATCTGCATCGTCGTCAACGGCATCTACATCATCGTCATCTGTCAGATCATCGTCATCGTCCGTGTCATCAAGATCATCATAATCAAGATCTTCATCGTCCAGATCATCGAAATCGTCAAGATCTAAATCGTCATCGTCTTTCTTCTTCGCTTTTTTCTTTTTGCTGGACTTCATCGTTGGAACCGTTTCTTCCTCGATTTGATCCACCGGATACCATTCTCTTAATCCCCAACTGTTATCGCCCATGGCAATAAAACGTCCCTCGACATTAAGGTCCGTGTAGAATTGAAGTAAGCGGCTGCGAACCTCTTTTTCAGAGATTTCAAGCAAATCTTTAATTTCTTTGACTAAGTCTTCGAAAGGCATCGCTTTCTTTTTCTCTGTCAAAATCTCATGAGCCAACTCAATAAATGATGTTTGACGTAATTCTTCTTTGGATAACTGCTTAAGACTCAATTAACGCACTTCCTTTCTCTATTTCACACTCTACTAAGTAGAGTAAAAAAGGGCAAAAATTCTCCATTATCAATTCTAACCATATTCATCATTATAAACAATAGAAATGACTTTATGCTATACCTATCTGGTTTTTCTTGCATTTTTTTCACAACTGGTGTCAGGAAGGTCTGCCGCTTTCCCATTTCTCTTCTTTTTCACCGTTTCGAATCACACGGAACGCCTCATAGAAAAGATAGAAAGAAAGTAGAAGAAAAGGAATCGCTCCTAATTGCAATTGATATAGAAGGATTGCAGCAAATATGATGATGGCTAATAGTATATAACGAAAAATGGTCTTCACAGTCTCACATCCAAACGTATGTATCGTTCTTATCCTCTCACTAATCTGACAATTCTCATTATATAGGAAATGATACCCGACTACTATTAAGATCGTGTTAAAAATTGGTTGATTTTGTTTAAAGGATAGACTGTTTATGGACTTTTTAAACATAATTCGTTATTTGACCTTAAGCATTTGAAATGTTTAATGATTCTCCTGCAGAAGAGGTATCCAGAAAAAGAGACCACTGCATCACCACAGTAGTCTCATTTTCTTCTTTGTTGCTACATATTACGACGGTACTGTCCGCCAACTTCATATAAGGATCGTGTGATTTGGCCGAGACTGGCTACTTTTACTGTTTCCATGAGTTCTTCAAAGATGTTTCCTCCGTTCACTGCTGCTTGTTTTAAGCGAGTCAGTGCTTCTTCGGATTGATCTTTGTGCTGTAATTGGAAGTCACGCAGATTATGAATTTGTGTTTCTTTTTCTTCCTTTGTTGCACGTGCAAGTTCCATGCTGTCCATTTGTTCCTCTGAAGGTGGAGTTGGATTCAAGTACGTGTTCACTCCCACGATCGGAAGCTCCCCGGAATGTTTTTTCATTTCGTAGTACATGGATTCCTCTTGGATTTTGCCTCGTTGATACTGAGTTTCCATCGATCCAAGTACGCCGCCTCGATCATTCAGGCGATCAAATTCTGTCAGAACCATTTCCTCCACCAGATCGGTCAGCTCTTCTGCGATGAACGATCCTTGAAGCGGATTTTCATTTTTGGATAATCCGTGTTCTTTCGTGATGATCATCTGAATCGCCATGGCACGGCGGACCGATTCCTCTGTAGGTGTCGTGATGGCTTCATCATAGGCATTGGTATGCAGGGAGTTACAGTTATCCTGCAGGGCCATCAAGGCTTGAAGCGTCGTACGGATATCATTAAAGTCTATCTCCTGGGCATGAAGAGAACGCCCGGATGTTTGAATATGGTACTTCAGCTTTTGACTTCTTTCATTGGCGCCATATTTATCACGCATCACCGTTGACCAAATGCGACGGGCCACGCGTCCGATCACTGTATACTCCGGATCCAGACCGTTCGAGAAGAAGAACGATAAGTTTGGCGCAAACGCATTGATGTCCATTCCGCGACTTAAATAGTATTCAACATAAGTGAACCCGTTCGCCAAGGTGAAGGCAAGCTGTGAAATCGGGTTGGCTCCAGCTTCAGCGATATGATAGCCGGAAATCGATACAGAGTAATAGTTTCTTACTTTGTGATCGATGAAGTACTGCTGGATGTCACCCATCATGCGAAGGGCAAATTCAGTCGAGAAGATACACGTGTTTTGTCCTTGATCTTCTTTTAAAATATCAGCCTGCACGGTTCCACGAACGACCTGCAGCGTTTGTTCCTTCACTTCCACATATTCTTCCACCGTCAGCACACGGCCAAGCTCTTCTTCTTTCATACGGATCTGCTGATCGATGGCCGTATTCATGTACATAGCCAGGATGATCGGTGCGGGACCATTGATCGTCATGGAAACGGACGTGGAAGGGGCACATAAATCAAAGCCTGCATATAGCTTTTTCATATCCTCTAGAGTACAAATGCTTACGCCGCTCTCCCCTACTTTTCCGTAAATGTCCGGACGGTGATCCGGATCTTCACCATATAACGTTACAGAATCAAACGCTGTACTCAGGCGTTTCGCATCATCATCCTTCGATAGATAATGGAAACGGCGATTCGTCCGTTCAGGTGTGCCTTCCCCTGCAAACTGGCGCTTCGGATCTTCCCCTTTTCGTTTAAAAGGAAACACTCCTGCTGTGTATGGGAACGATCCTGGAACGTTCTCTTTGTATACCCAATCCAGAATCTGGCCGTAGTCTTTGTATTTAGGAAGGGCCACTTTCGGGATATCAAGTCCTGATAAGCTCTTTGTCTTTAATTCAGTGACGATTTCTTTATCACGGATTTTTGTGATGAATTGATCTTTGCTGTAGGTTTCTTTTAACCCATCCCATTTTTGTAAAATCTGTTTCGACTCAGCTGTTAATTTGTTTTCGACTTCCTCTTTCAACGTCTGAAGAGATGTAATGACCCCATCATTTGTTTCTTTTTCGTTGACCGCTTCGATTGCCCCTTCCAATTGGAACAATCTGCGGGCAAGGCTCACCTGCTCTTCGGCTTTTTTATGATAGTTCCGGACCGTTTCCGCAATCTCACGCAGATAGTAACGGCGATTGTTTGGAATGATGACGTTTTGCTTTTCCACATCTACATCTTTGGAGAAGCCCGTTTTCCAATCCAGTTCCATTTTCTTATTCACGGTTTCGACGATCGCTGCAAACAATGCGTTTGTACCGGGATCGTTGAACTGGCTGGCGATCGTTCCATATACCGGCATGTCATCTAAATCTTTATCAAAAAGCAAGTGACTGCGCTGATACTGCTTTTGGACCTGGCGTCTTGCATCCTCTGATCCTTTGCGCTCAAATTTATTGATGACGATGAGGTCGGCAAAATCGATCATATCGATTTTCTCAAGCTGTGAAGGAGCACCGAACTCACTTGTCATGACATACATGGACATATCACAGATTTCAGCGATTTCCGCATCCCCTTGACCGATCCCGCTCGTTTCAACGACGATCAGATCATAGCCTGCCGCCTTGACCACGTTGATGGCATCCTTGATGGCCAGTGAAAGCTCTGTTTTCGACCCACGGGTAGCAAGACTTCGCATATAGACGCGAGGATTGAAGATGGCGTTCATACGAATGCGGTCCCCAAGAAGGGCTCCTCCTGTTTTCTGTTTCGTAGGATCGATGGAGAGTATCGCGATTTTCTTTTCAGGAAGCTCGTTGATGAAACGACGGATCAGCTCATCCGTCAGGGAACTCTTCCCTGCTCCACCTGTTCCTGTGATCCCCAGAACAGGAACTTTTTTCGCTAAGTTCTTTATTTCAGAGAAAACGGTTTGGGCCGTCGCCGCCACTTCTTCATTCGCTCCGACTTGGTACTCGGCAAGTGAAATCAGCTTCGAAACCGTGTTCACATTTCCTGTAGAAAGCTTTTCTACCTCTTGATTCACGCTTCCTTTGATCGTCGGGAAATCACACTCTTCAATCATGTTGTTGATCATTCCTTGAAGACCATGCTTGCGACCGTCTTCAGGTGAGAAGATGCGGGCAATCCCATATTCGTGAAGCTCTTTGATTTCACGTGGGATGATCACGCCCCCACCACCGCCATAAATGCGGATATGAGACGCTCCTCTTTCTTTCAAAAGGTCGTACATATATTTGAAGTATTCAACGTGTCCGCCCTGATAGGACGAAATCGCGATTCCCTGGACATCCTCTTGAATCGCGGCATTGACGACTTCCTCAACGGAGCGGTTATGACCCAGATGGATAACCTCTGCCCCACTTGCCTGGATAATCCGACGCATTATGTTGATCGACGCATCATGTCCGTCAAACAGACTTGAAGCCGTGACAAAACGAACATGGTGCTTTGGTCTATAAATGTCAACCGTACTCATATTACTCCCCCTGTTCTCCCTTGTTTTTCAAACCCTATGACGCCTGCAAAAGTGAGTTCGATTTGAAGATTGATATATTCATCGAGTGTAAACCGCTTCTGAAGTGCCCAACGACGGAATCCCCACATCTGTCCCTGGACGAATACATTTTGAGCAAGCATATGGATCTGATCTTCATCAAGCTCAAGCTTTCCACTCTCGACACAGCCAATGATGAGACTTTCCACCATCCCCACCATTTCAAGTTCTTTACGCAATACATATGGAAGGGCGTCCTTCGATAGGGATTTCGCCTCCTGATACATGACGAGGACTTCATCCTGCATACGATCCATCACTTTAAAATAATGAGCGATGCCAAGCCTTAAGCTCTCCAGTGTCCCTTTTCCCACATCCAGCTCCTCAAGCTCCAGCCGGACCTGCTCATAAATGCTGTCACACACTAAATACAAGACATCTTCCTTTGTTCGAATATATTCATATAGCGTTCCGATACTGAATCCGGCGGCCTTTGCGATCTCTCTAGTCGTGGTGCGATGAAACCCCTTTTGTTTAAATAGAGAGACGGCCCCACGAATCATCTGATCACGCCGCTTTTCTACTAAACGCTCATCCTTAACAGAAGCATGAACTTCCCTCTTCTTATTCAAAACAACCGACCGCCTTTACTATCCATTTCTCCCATTGACCCCATTCCAAGACCAATCTGCCTCATCCCCCAACAAAGCAGAAGGTCATCTATCTCTCTCTAACTATATATCCAGTTCATACCGGGTCTGGCACCCTTAAGAAGCAAGCGCTGATAAGAACCCCTTTACGCCACGAAGCATCCCAAAATCTATCGGGTGCCTGACACGCTTCAGGACGACCAAGAGATCCTCTTCAAAAATCCCATTACACCCAGATTCCTACTTCGTCACCATTCGCGAAATAACCAATCTCTGAATCTCCTGCGTCCCCTCATAAATCTGGGTAATCTTCGCATCACGCATATAACGCTCCACAGGATAATCCTTCGTATAGCCATATCCACCAAAGATCTGAACCGCTTCCGTTGTTACTTTCATCGCTGTATCTCCGGCCATCAGCTTCGACATCGCCGATTCTTTACCATACGGAAGACCTTCTGACTCTAACCAGGCAGCTTGATAGGTTAATAGACGGGAAGCTTCGATGGACGTAGCCATATCGGCAATCTTGAATGAAATTCCCTGGTTTGCTGCAATCGGCTTACCGAATTGCTCACGTTCTTTTGCATACTCAACAGACGCATCAAGGGCTCCTTGGGCAATACCGACGGCTTGAGCAGCAATTCCGTTTCGTCCCCCATCAAGGGTCATCATGGCAATCTTGAATCCATCACCTTCGTTCCCAAGCATGTTCTCTTTTGGTACCTTACAATCTTCAAATACGATTTCAGTCGTTGGCGATGAACGAATCCCGAGCTTCTTCTCTTTCTTTCCTACAGAGAACCCTTCGAAGCCTGCCTCTACGATGAACGCACTGGTTCCGCGTTGGCGCTGGGAAGGATCTGTCAAAGCAAATACGATATACGTATCAGCGATTCCACCGTTAGTGATGAAGATTTTAGAGCCATTCAATACGTAATGGTCTCCTTCTAAACGGGCCGTCGTTTTCATACCGCCGGCATCGGATCCTGAACCTGGCTCAGTCAATCCGTAAGCCCCGATTTTTTCACCTTGTGCCATTGGACGAAGGTATTTCTGCTTTTGCTCTTCTGTACCGAATTTATATACCGGCCATCCCGCTAACGATGTATGGGCTGAAAGGGTTACCCCCGTAGATGCGCACACTCTTGAAAGCTCTTCAACGGCGATGCAGTATGCGAGATAGTCACTCCCGATTCCACCGTACTCCTCCGGCCAAGGAATCCCCGTCAATCCAAGCTCCGCCATCTTCTTAAACAAGTCCATGTCAAAGCGCTCTTCCTCATCACGCTCGGCAGCAGTCGGCGCCACCTCATTCCTCGCAAAATCACGCACCATCTTACGTATCATTTCATGCTCTTCTGATAATTTAAAATTCATCTCAATTCCTCCAAATATATGATCTACTTCATACCGGGTCTGGCACCCTTACGAGGCAAGCAAAGCAACAAAACCCCTTTACGCCACGAAACACCGCAATCGATCTCAGGTGCCTGACACGCTTCAGAACGTGTGCACGAATACACCTCTCCAAGAATCCAAGCCCTCACATCCAACTAAACCAATAAATTCTTCCCAATCACCATTCTCTGAATCTCACTCGTACCTTCATAAATCTCCGTCACCTTCGCATCACGGAACAGTCGCTCAACCGGATATTCCTTCGTATAACCATATCCTCCGTAAACCTGAATGGCTTCTGTTGAGACTTCCACTGCTGTTTTAGAAGCAAATAGCTTTGCCATGCTTGCTTCTTTTCCACAGGAAATGTTATTTGAACGAAGATTTGCCGCACGGTACACAAGAAGCTTCGATCCTTCAACGGCCGTCGCCATATCTGCAAGCTTGAATCCAATCCCCTGTTGGGCTGCGATCGGCTTACCGAATTGTACACGCTCTTTGGCATAAGCGGTGGAATAGTCGAAAGCCGCTTCAGCGATTCCCAATGCCTGCGCTGCAATCCCGATCCTGCCGACATCCAGATTCGCCATGGCTATTTTGAAACCTTCCCCTTCTTGACCCAGAAGGTTTTCAGCCGGCACTTTCATATCTTCAAACGTCAACTGAACCGTTCTCGAACCGTGGAGACCCATTTTATGTTCGTCTTTTCCAATCACAAGGCCCGGTGTATCTTTCTCTACGATGAAGGCCGATACTCCCCGGCTCTCTTTTGACGGGTCCGTTGCGGCAAAGACAATATACGTATCCGCTTCTCCACCATTTGTAATAAATACTTTTGAGCCATTTAATACATAGTGATCGTCACGTCTTTCGGCTTTCGTTTTCAAGCTTTTCGCATCCGATCCCGCACTCGGTTCCGTCAGGCAGAAAGCTCCCAAATATTCTCCGGTCGCAAGCTTGGGAAGGTACTTTTGTTTTTGATCTTCGTTTCCGAAATAAAGAATCGGATTTGTTCCCACTGAAGTATGCACAGACAGGATCACCCCGATGGTTGCGCTTACTTTGGACAGCTCATGTATGGCAATGATGTAGGATGTGAAATCCATTTCAGAGCCGCCATATTTCTCAGGAATCGTGATGCCCATCAACCCAAGTTCCGCCATTTTATTCAATATCTCTCTCGGGAATTGCCCTTCTTCCATCTTCTCGATAAACGGCTGGATTTCCGTTTCGGCAAAACCCCGTACCATTTTTCTCATCATCTGTTGCTCTTCAGTAAATCGTAACTCCATGAATGGTTCCTCCCTGATGTTCGTCGTTGTTACTCGTATGAATAGAAGCCACGGCCTGTTTTTCTACCTAACCAGCCGGCTTTCACATATTTTCTAAGTAGCGGGCATGGGCGATATTTGTCATCACCGAAGCCTTCGTGCAGTGTTTCCATGATGTATAGGCATGTATCAAGTCCGATGAAATCTGCCAGAGTAAGAGGACCCATTGGATGATTCATACCGAGCTTCATCACTTCATCAATCGCCTCTTTACTCGCGACTCCTTCATATAGCGTGTAGATTGCTTCGTTGATCATCGGCATAAGGATACGATTTGAGACGAAGCCTGGAAAGTCCTCTACTTCAACGGGTACTTTGTTAAGGGCTTTTGTCATGTCTTCAATCACTTGATACACTTCATCCGTCGTCGCAAGGCCACGGATGATTTCAACCAACTTCATGACCGGTACCGGGTTCATAAAGTGCATTCCGATTACTTGCTGGGGACGCTTCGTCGCTGCAGCGATTTCTGTAATCGGTAGTGAAGAAGTGTTCGAAGCAAGGATCGTGTGCTCCGGAGTTATTTCATCCAGTTGAGCAAAGATTTTCGTTTTGATTTCCATGTTTTCAACGGCTGCCTCGATGACAAGGTCTACTTGCTTCGCGTCATGAATATCCGTTGAAGCCGTCAAACGGTTCACTGTAGCTGCTTTTTCTTCTTCTGACATTCTTCCTTTTTCTACGGAGCGCGTGAGATTCTTGGTGATCACACCGATTCCCTTTTGTACAAATTCAGCTTGCAAATCGTTCAGGTAAACGTCGAATCCCGCCTGGGCACACACTTGAGCGATTCCTGATCCCATTTGTCCTGCCCCGATGACCATTACTTTTTTGATGTTCATTTTGTTCTCCCCTTTGTTAAAGCTAGTTATCTAGTTGGTTTCGTTTGAAGTGGATTTGTTTTGTTCAGCTGCTGAAATATGCCGCGAATTCAGCAGCTGATTATCATTTGAAATTCAGCTGCTGAACTCCTTTAACCCACTGATATCCCTGCAGAAAACTTTGTACATGGTACAACTTTCCCCTACCATTCTACTGCTTCGCCACCTCAATCATAATCGCATCCCCTTGACCGCCTCCGCTGCAGATCGATGCAATTCCTACACCGCCTCCGCGACGTTTCAGTTCGTATGCCAGCGTCAGGATGATACGGGCTCCGCTTGCTCCGATCGGATGACCAAGGGCGACGGCTCCACCGTTCACATTGACTTTTTCCGGATCTAACCCGGCGATTTTCCCGCTTGTCAGGGCAACCGCTGCAAATGCTTCGTTAATTTCGAACAGGTCAATTTCTTCGAGTGATTTGCCTGTTTTCTTCAGCAGCTCATTAATGACGAGTCCCGGTGTTTGCGGGAAGTCCTTTGCTTCAACGGCAATCGCCGTGTGTCCAAGTATGGTAGCTAATGGTTGCTTCCCTTCTTTTGTGGCTCTTTCTTCACTCATGAGTACCATGGCTGCCGCCCCGTCGTTGACCCCCGGTGCGTTCCCTGCTGTGATGGTTCCTTCTGATCCGAAGACTGGACCTAATTTGGCCAGGGCTTCGATGGACGTTTCTTTACGTGGGGCTTCATCTTTACTGACTACTACTGGTTCCCCTCTACGCTGTGGTACTTCCACGGCGACGATTTCTTCCCCAAGAATGCCTGCATCTGTCGCTTTCAGAGCGCGTTCATGGCTTCTAAGTGCCCAACTGTCCTGCTCTTCTCTTGATAACTCAAACTCTTTCGCAGTTTCATTTCCGTACGTTCCCATGTGGACATTGTTGAAGCTGCACGTCAATCCGTCATGAACCATTAAGTCCTTCACTTGGGAATCCCCCATCTTGAAGCCCCAGCGAGCTTTCGGAAGGATGTACGGTGCATTGGACATGGATTCCATTCCGCCCGCCACGATGACTTCGCCGTCACCTGCACGGATGATTTGGTCACCCATTGTCACACTTCGCATTCCTGAAGCACACACTTTGTTGATGGTTTCCGTTTTAACGTTCCAAGGTAATCCGGCATGACGTGATGCTTGACGGGAAGGGATCTGTCCCTGCCCCCCTTGTAATACAGATCCGAGGATCACTTCCTCTACTTCTTCACCATTTATCCCAGATCGTTTCAGGGCTTCCTTCACGGCAAAACCGCCCAGCTCTGAAGCTGTGAAACTGCTTAAGCTTCCACCAAATTTACCGAATGGCGTTCTTGCTCCATCTAAAATAACCGTTTTTCCCATCTCAATCGCTCTCCTTTATATCTGAATGATTTGATTCGACAAAAACAAATTGTATACGCTTTCAACTATTCTTAAAAAAAATAGGACTTACTTTAATTCGACTGAACGCTCGCTCAACCAGTCCCCATAAGAGAAGGGACACAAACTGTCCCTTATATACCTTTATTGTACTTCATATTCGGTTAGAACGTAATGATTTTTTAGAAAGTTTTTATTTTTCTATTAAATTTATTATTGTAGAAAAATAATAGGAGTGAAACGCAGGTAGATGCTATTTTGTTTCACTCCTGATTATTCATCTACTGAGAAGCGGACCCTTCATTATCCAAAGGATAATATTCTTTTTACGAAGCAGCCGGTTGATCTTTTTGATCGCCGCATACCGCTTTTTCAAGGATTTCTGCCACATCCTGAGTAGAGACGGTTTCTTCTACTTCCTTCGCTTTCGTTCCATCCGAAAGCATTGTTAAGCAGTATGGACAACCGGAACTGATGACCGATGGGCTGACCTCAAGTGCCTGCTCTGTACGGGAAACGTTCACGCGGTGACCTGCGTCTTCTTCCATCCACATGAGTCCTCCACCAGCTCCACAGCACATGCCTTTTTCACGGTTACGTTCCATTTCAACCAATTTCACGCCTGAGATTGATTTAAGGATTTCCCGTGGTGGATCGTATACTTCATTGTAACGTCCCAGGTAACAGGAATCGTGGAAGGTGATGGTTTCATTCACTTCGTATTTCGGCTTCAGGCGCCCTTCTTTTACCAGGTCATATAGAAGCTCTGTATGGTGATACACTTCCGCTTCCAATCCGAAGTCCGGATACTCATTTTTGAAAATGTTATACGCATGCGGATCGATCGTAATAATTTTCTTGATTTCATTTTTTTCGAATTCGGCGATGTTTTGACCTGCAAGCTCCTGGAATAGGAATTCATTACCAAGTCGACGTGGTGTATCGCCGGAATTTTTCTCTTTGTTTCCTAGTATCGCGAATTTCACGCCTGCTTCATTCAGCAGCTTCGCAAAGGATAACGCGATTTTTTGGCTGCGGTTATCGAATGAACCCATGGATCCAACCCAGAATAAGTATTCGAAGTCTTCTCCCGCTTTTTTCATTTCTTTCACCGTAGGAATATGAACGTCTTCTCTCGCTTCACGCCAGTTTTCACGTTCTTTACGGTTCAGACCCCAAGGATTCCCTTGGCGTTCGATATTTTGCATCGCACGCTGTGCATCTGCGTCCATCTTTCCTTCTGTCAGGACCAGGTAACGGCGAAGGTCGATGATTTTATCTACGTGCTCGT
Source organism: Rossellomorea sp. ABR4_004 (assembly GCF_056159585.1). Lineage (NCBI taxonomy): Bacteria > Bacillati > Bacillota > Bacilli > Caryophanales > Bacillaceae > Rossellomorea > Rossellomorea sp. ABR4_004. The sequence continues at coordinate 2,193,881 of NZ_JBSWVM010000001.1, forward strand.
TCATGACCGGACATTGGTCTTCACAGTTACGGCACGTCGTACATGCCCAGATTTCTTCTTCTGTGATGACGTCTCCGATCAAGGAAGGACTGTACGCAGCACCAGCAGCTGCTTCTTCTGCTGCTTGAGTGGCACTCGCCATGGCGAGCTGATTCCCTTTCGTACCATTGAAAGCAAAAGTCGGCACCCAAGGTTTTTTCTGCGTAACGACCGCTCCGTGATTCGTCAGATTATCACGCAGTTTGACGATTAAATCCATTGGGGAAAGCATTTTCCCCGTTCCTGTAGCAGGACACATATTCGTACAACGACCACATTCCACGCACGCGTAGAAATCGATCATTTGATGTTGCGTGAACTCTTCAATTTTCCCCACCCCGAAGCTTTCGGCTGACTCATCTTCAAAGTCGATGGGCTTAAGCTTTCCAGGGTTGTCTAATCGATTGAAGTAGACATTCGCAGGACCTGCGATTAAATGAGCGTGCTTCGATTGTGGAACGTATACAAGGAATGCCAGTAAGAATAATAAATGGATCCACCATGCCACATAGAAGATGACGATGGAAGCCGTTTCTCCAATGGCTCCAAGTGCTCCTGCAATGAGTGACGCTACAGGCTCTGTCCAGGCAAGCTCTTCACCGTGCCAGATAAGGCCCATTCCGTTCCCTACCAGAACCGATAGCATTAATCCCCCGATGAATAGGAGAACCAATCCTGATTTAAACCCTCTTTTTAGACGAACCAGTTTTTCCACATAGCGGCGATGGAAGGCCCAAACAACCGCTACCAGGATCATGAGTGTGACAATCTCCTGGAAGAACGTGAAGCCGGGATATAATGGTCCAAGTGGTAAGTGACTCCCTGGCGCCAGTCCTTTCCAGATGAAATCGATGGCTCCGAATTGTACTAATATGAAGCCGTAGAAGAACATGACGTGGATCGCTCCACTCTTCTTATCTTTCAAGAGCTTCTTCTGGCCGAAGACGTTGACCACGATCTTCTGGAATCGTTCCTTGAATCGCTGGTCGAACTCCACTTTCTTTCCGAGCTTAATATATTCAATTCTCGTCTTTACTACATACACAAACAGACTAAGTGCGTAAATGGTCACAAGAATAAATGCAACCCAATTGAGAATGAGTAACCCATTCATTGAAAAACACTCCCCCTTATTTGGTTCGACTCGAACTTCCCCTTTGTTCGGACTTTTACAAACCAAATTAATATTCTGAATAGTTCATATATCCATTATATTATGAATGAGCATTCAGTCAATGGTTTTTCCCAAGAAAAATGAAAACCTTTACATGAATAGTCATTCATTCCGCGGAAATGACCAGGACTTTTTGTACCCCCCATAGGTTTCAATATGAATCATTAAAGGTAAAAGAAGAAAGAGTGCAAAGTAGGTAAGATTTAAGGACATACTAATGCTAATGCAGATGAGAGAGTGATTATATGTGGTGGTTCATCCTACTGTTAATAATAGTTGTTGTCATAGGCTGGTTAATGATCGACTTTAAGCTGGGGAGAAGTCGTTTCATCCGGACACGGACAAGAAGAGATTATGAAAAACGAAACAGCGATATTGAATTATTCTCCAGAGGTCCGGAGCTGTTTGATCGAATGTTTAGAGAAATGAAGGAAGCCAAATCTTCCATTCATGTTTTATTCTATATCGTCCAAGATGACCATTTTGCTTTACGGTTTATGGATTTACTGAAGGATAAAGCAAAAGAAGGCGTAGAGGTCCGCCTGTTAATGGATCAAATCGGCAGTCATAACGTCCCAAAATCAAAAGTGAGAATGCTCCGTGACGCCGGTGTGGAAGTGGCCTTCTGTCAAAAAGTGCGTCTCCCCTTCCTATTCTTCTCTTCCCAACAGCGGAATCACCGTAAGATCACGGTAATCGACGGCAAGTTTGGATATTTGGGCGGTTATAATGTCGGAAAAGAATACATTGATGAAAATGACATACCCGAGCTGTCCCCTTGGAGGGATTACCATCTCCGTTTGGAGGGTGAAGGGGTTCACGACTTACAAACAGAATTTTGCATCGATTGGTTCAGAGGGACGAACAATGATCTGAAAGACGAAACGAAATACTTTCCTCCAGCTGAAAAAGGAAGCATCCCACATCAGATCTTCCCGACAGAAGGGGTGAATATCGAGGATTTCTTCAAGAAGTTCATCGATGAAGCCAAGGAGGAAGTCATCATTGGGACTCCTTATTTCATCCCCACCCCGATTTTGATGGAGGCATTATGTGATGCATTGGAGCGGGGCGTCATTGTAAGGATCATCATTCCAAATAATGCCGATCATATGTTAGTGAAGGAAGCCGCATTCCCTTATTTTAGAACCTTACTGGCTAAAGGGGCAAAGGTGTATCAATTCATGAACGGATTTTACCATGCGAAGGTATTGATCGTAGACGATCATTTCTGTGATTTAGGAACGGCCAATTTTGATAAAAGAAGCTTTTTTATCAATCTTGAAATTAATAACCTTATATTCGACAAAGAGTTTATTCACACATTGAAAAAAGAAATGGCAAAAGATATGGAAGCATCAGACATGCTGAGCGAAAGCGATCTTGCAAATGTCTCCTTGCTCACCCGTATTAAAGAGCGTGTCGCTTCATCCATTTCAATCTTGCTTTAGGAGGGTATCACATGAAAGTCAGACTGGGGTTTGTTGCCAATTCCCTCTCCTTATGGGACGCAAGCCCAGCCAAAACCATGACCTTCAAACGATATTCCGACCTTCCACAAGAGGAACGAATGGATCGTTTGAAGGAAGTAACAAGATTAAACCTTGAACATACGAAACGCATCCTGTATCTGTGTGCAGCTCACGAAATTGAACTTTACCGACTATCAAGCTCACTTGTTCCGTTAGCTACTCATCCGGAAGTAGAATGGGACTTTTATTCCCCATTTAAAGAGGAATGGAAAGAGCTTGGGGATCTAATCAAGAAGTTTGGGATCAGAGCAAGTTTTCACCCCAATCAGTTCACTTTATTCACCAGTCCCAAGCAGCATGTCACTGACAACGCCGTAAAGGATATGATTTATCATTATCGCATGCTTGAATATATGGGGATTGAGGATAACTCTGTCATTAACATTCATATCGGTGGAAGCTATGGTGATAAGGAAGAAACGCTTGTACGCTTTCATGAGAATTTGAAAAGCCTCCCGACTGATGTAAAAGAGATCATGACCCTGGAGAACGACGACAAAACCTATACCGTAGAAGAAACATTAGGTGTTTGTCAAAAAGAAAACATCCCCATGGTCCTTGATATCCATCATCACGAGGCCAACCCTAGTGAGAAGCCTTTGGAAGATTATCTTGAAGCGATTTTTGCCACTTGGGATAAGAGAGATCTCGTTCCTAAAATACATATTTCTTCGCCGAAATCGGAAAAAGCATTCCGCTCTCACGCTGATTTGGTGGATGCAGGCTTTGTAGAAGGATTTTTCAAAACTCTCAAAGCGTTCGATCAGGACGTTGATTTTATGATTGAAGCAAAGCACAAAGATCTGGCCATGTTGAAGCTGATCGAGGATCTCTCGACGATTCGGGGAGTGAAGCGGATTAGCGGCGGGGCGTTGGAATGGTAGAAGAAAAGATGAACACGCTGTTGTTCGTCTTTTTTGTTTTGTCTATTCCAAGAACCGGTAACTTTCAAGATCGTTAGCAGCTACCGGCAATGGAATCGGTTTTCCTATATAGATTTCATTTAAAGACCGTTTCAATCCAAGGCTGAATGGCTGTGAAGGCTTTAAATCCAAGGTAAATGCCTACGATTCCTGCAATTCCGGCCAAGGCAGGCGGTGCAGGAATCGGAAGCTTGAATAGTGCAAAAATAAATCCAACCAGGAAACCGGTCACAATGGCTAAAATAACTGTTTTCATAACATCCTCCTGAACGATATGTCTACTTTTATTATACGTTAAAGCTGGAGAAATATAAGAAAAAGGTCCACCCCGAGGGACGGACCTTTTTCAACTATCGTCATTACATTTTTTCCGGAGCGGCAACTCCGATTAATGCAAGAGCGTTTTGTAGTGTGACACGAACCACTTTTACAAGAGCCAGACGAGCCGTTGTAAGTTCACGGTTTTCTTCATCAAGAACCTTATTGGCATTGTAGAAGCTGTGGAAAGCTGATGCCAGGTCGTTAATGTAGTTTGCCACACGGTGAGGTGTACGTTTCTCCGCAGCATCGGCAACCATTTGTGGGAATTCACCTAATTTTTTCAGTAAATCCACTTCTTTTTCCGTACCGATCAGCTTTAAGTCGATCTTGTCATCTGAAGCGAGTCCCTGCTCCTCTGCTTGACGAAGAATGCTGCAAATACGAGCGTGGGCATATTGAGCATAGTATACAGGGTTTTCATTTGATTGGGATACCGCTAAGTCCAAATCAAAGTCCATATGCGTATCGGCACTTCTCATGGCAAAGAAATAACGGACTGCATCCAGGCCGACCTCTTCTACAAGCTCACGTAAAGTGACTGCTTTACCCGTACGCTTACTCATCTTCATCTTCTCACCATTTTTATAAAGGTGAACAAGTTGAATCACTTCTACTTCTAATTTCTCACGGTCAAAACCAAGTGCTTCAATCGCCGCTTTCATACGAGGGATGTAACCGTGATGGTCAGCACCCCAAATATTGATCAGTACATCGTGTCCGCGTTCGAATTTATCCTGGTGATAGGAAATATCCGGGGTCAAGTACGTGTACGTCCCATCATTCTTGATGAGAACACGGTCTTTGTCATCCCCAAGTTCAGTCGAACGGAACCAGGTCGCGCCGTCTTCTTCATAAACGTGACCATTGTTTTTTAATGTTTTTAACGCAGCATCAATTTTACCGTTTTCGTAGAGTGAAGTTTCAGAGTACCACACGTTGAATGGCACACGGAACATTTCCAGGTCCTTTTGAAGCTTGGCCATTTCGATCTTCAATCCGTACTCACGGAAGAACTTGTAGCGCTCTTCGTCGCTTACTTCCGCATATTTCGAACCGAATTCTTCCGCTAGTTTTTTCCCGATTCCGATGATGTCCGCCCCGTGATATCCATCTTCAGGCATCGCTTTGTCTTCTCCAAGAGCTTGGAAATAACGGGCCTCGACTGAAATCGCCAGGTTATGGATTTGGTTTCCTGCATCATTGATGTAGTATTCACGTGTTACTTTATAGCCTGCCTTTTCAAGAACGTTACATAGGGAATCACCTACAGCCGCTCCACGGGCATGTCCAAGGTGCAGGTCACCTGTCGGGTTGGCAGATACAAACTCCACGTTCACTCTCTCACCATTCCCAGCGTTTGATTGACCATATTCCTGGTCTTGATCAAGAATCAATGGAATCAAATCGGTCAGGTATTCATTGTTCATGTAGAAGTTAATGAATCCAGGCCCTGCAATCTCCATTTTTTCAATGGATGCCTTGGACTGGTCGAAGTTCGCCATAATGTCCTCCGCAATCATGCGAGGCGCTTTTTTCGCTACGCGTGCAAGCTGCATCGCCATATTGGTAGAGTAGTCACCGTGGGATTTTTCTTTCGGGATTTCTAATATGACATCAGGAATTTGATCCTCTGTTGCGATTCCCGCTTTCAGGACTGCTGCCTTTATTTCGGATTTCAGGTTTTCTTGTACTTTTTCGACAATATTCATGCGTCTATGCTTCCTCCTTATAGTGAATGGACATAACATAATCCCCTACTGGACTATCTTGCATCTTTAACTCGTAAGAAAGGTTGAAATCCCCTTCCAGCTTGGAGTCACTTTGTGTATGTGAAAGTTTCTTTGTTTTGGTTGTAAGTAAGAGTGTACCCATCTGGCTTTCGTAAGAACCATTTTGTTCCTCCCGTTCGTTAAAGGCCATTCTCATTTTCACTGCACCGCTTCTGAGAATAAGAGCCTGCTGATCCGAGACTTTAACAATCGTATGGGTGGTTCCTTCCTCTTGCACCTCATCGTACTTCAGGAAAACGGCATCTCCTTTTTCATAGTATCGACCAAATGATACCAGTTCAAAAGAGTCACTTTCCTCTCCTATTGTGATTTTGGTTTTCAAGTGAACTTTGACAGGGGTGTAATCTGTTTTTGCCGTCAAACCACTCACATCCTTTTCTATTTTAGGGTCCGATCAAGTGATAGGTCCGTCCCTCTTTTAGACGTCCCTTCCTTCTAACTAATTAAGTATAAGAAGTATTGTGGGAAAATGCAATGGAACACGATGAGTTTTCAATTTCGGGAGTGGATGTAAGCGGATTTATGGTAAAAGAAAAGCCCCTTCCGACAATCAGAAGAGGCTTTTGGGAGTTTATTTTACCCAACCAAGGAGCATTTCGCGAATCAGCTTACTTGCTGTATTGGCTGTTTGCTCTGATGGATCATAGATCGGGGCAACTTCTACAAGGTCTGCTCCTACTACATTAACGTCAGAGTGAGCGATGGCATGGATCGATGCCAGTAATTCTTTAGACGTGATCCCACCGCAATCCACGGTTCCTGTACCAGGAGCGTGGGCAGGGTCTAATACATCGATATCAATTGTCACGTACACAGGACGTCCTGCAAGCTGTGGAAGAATTTCCTTCAACGGCTCAAGTACCTCAAATTTCGAGATATGCATACCGTTTTCTTTCGCCCATTGGAATTCCTCTTTCATCCCGGAACGGATTCCGAATGAATAGACATTCTTCGGTCCGATATGCTCAGCGATCTTGCGGATCGGAGTGGAGTGGGATAATGGCTCTCCTTCATACTCTTCACGAAGATCTGTGTGAGCGTCCATATGAATGATCGCAAGGTCCGGGTATTTCTTAGCGACTGCTTTCATGACCGGCCATGATACCAAATGCTCCCCACCCATACCGAATGGGATTTTTCCGTCTCCAAGAAGACCGTCGATATAGTCTTCAATCATATCGATGCTTCGCTGCGGGTTACCGAATGGCAATGGAATATCCCCTGCATCAAAGAATTTCACTTCTTCAAGCTCGCGGTCGAGATACGCACTGTACTCTTCCAAACCGATCGAAACTTCACGAATACGTGCCGGACCAAAACGGGATCCCGGACGGTAACTTACCGTCCAATCCATCGGCATACCGTAAAGAACTACCTGGCTGTCTTCATAAGAAGGATGACTCTTAATAAACACATTACCTGAATAAGCCTCATCAAAACGCATACTCTTCAACCTCTCTTTTTAGAGGGACGGACCTTCAGGAGGTGCTTCATCACCTCCTGAAGGTCCGTCCCTACTCAATTTAAACTATTTTCACTGAATTTTGAGGTCCGTCCCTCAAATTTCTTTATTTCGTCAGGTCTTTAACGAATTTAGGAAGGGCGAATGCTGCTTTGTGCAGTTCTGGTGTGTAATACTTTGTTTCGATATCATGGAAACGGTCTTCAGGCACTTCGATTGGATCGTGCTTTTTCGAACCGATCGTGAATGCCCATAATCCGCTTGGGTATGTCGGGATATTCGCTGTGTACAGACGTGTAATCGGGAAGATCTCCTTAACATCGCTTTGTACCTGGCGAATAAGATCCGCTTTGAACCAAGGGTTATCACATTGAGCGACAAAGATTCCGTCTTCTTTCAATGCTTTCGAAATTCCTGCATAGAAACCTTTTGTGAATAGGTTTACAGCTGGACCGACCGGCTCAGTCGAGTCAACCATGATTACGTCATATTCATTTTCACTTTTCGCGATGTGCATGAAGCCATCGTCCACTTGTACGTCAACACGCTCGTTTTCCAGTTCTCCAGCAATCTCCGGAAGATACTTCTTAGAGTACTCGATCACTTTTCCGTCGATTTCAACAAGTACCGCTTTCTTCACGCTTGGGTGCTTTAACACTTCACGGATGACGCCACCGTCTCCGCCACCGACAACTAATACTTTCTCAGGGTTTGGGTGTGTGAATAAAGGCACGTGAGCTACCATTTCGTGATAGACGAATTCGTCTTTTTGGCTTGTCATCACCATTCCATCAAGGAATAGCATGTTCCCCCACTCTTCTGTCTCTGCCATTTCAAGATATTGAAAATCCGTTTGCTCTGTATGTAAAGTCTTCTTGATTTTCATCGTGATTCCGAAGTTTTCTGTTTGTTTTTCTGTGTACCAAAGTCCACTCATTGTTTCAACTTCCCTTCTGTTTTTTTATCGATTTTGTCGCCAATTCCGTTCTTCATTGTAAAAATCATATACCACTAGTTTGAGTTTTCACACGTTCATCTCAGGACAAAATAGATCACTTAATTAAGCGAAAGCCTTTAATGACGGGCTTTACTCCTATTTATAAAAACGTCCGCAACAGACGTCATTTTTATCCTTCCCTATCATGATAAATACAAACATGAGAAAAAGTATAGTGGAATCTAGCAAAATTTCAAGTGAAATTTTTTTCTAAATCTTTGACGTTTAAAAACTCGTAAAACTTTTCATACTGATACTATACGCTAAACATAATATAGGATGTTTACTATTGTCCAATACATACTAAGGTCCGTCCCTGAAAATCAGCGGACCTCGGGAGGAGAAGGTGGGGAGAGGTATGGAACTGATAGCACGAATGGAGAGAACAAAAAAGTATGCCAGAGTGGCAGTCGTTGCAGGTTTATTGGGTGCGGTCCTGATTCTTGCCGGTTTGATCGGAGTTTTAACATACGCTAAAATCCAGGGGCCCCCTCCGCTTGCCGTGCCTCAATCCACTCTGCTCTACGGGGAGGACGGTTCGGTTATAGGGGAAACGAATACAGGAGAGAAACGATATTGGGTGCGCCTGAAAGAAATCTCTCCTGCGCTCATTGAAGCCACCATCTCCATCGAAGACAAAAGCTTCTATCAGCACTATGGCTTCGATATCAAACGTATGGCGGGAGCAGCACTTGCCGACTTGAAAGCCATGGCAAAGGTACAAGGAGCCAGTACCATTTCCCAGCAATATGCTCGTAATCTATTTTTATCCCATGACAAGACATGGAAAAGAAAGATCTCAGAAGCCCTCTATACGATTCGTATCGAAATGAACTATTCGAAGAAAGAAATTCTGGAAGGTTATTTAAACACCATCTATTATGGACACGGAGCCTACGGGGTCCAAGCTGCAAGTCAATACTATTTCGGTAAGGATGCCAACCAATTGACCGTTGCAGAAGCCGCTATGCTTGCGGGAATCCCGAAAGCACCGACGTACTATTCACCCGTCACCAATATGGAGAATGCCAAGAAGCGCCAGGAGCTGATCCTTCAGTCCATGACCGAGGACGGCTTCATTACAAAAGAACAACAGGCCGTTTCCAAGTCCGCTCCCATTACCATTACAGGCGAGCACGCACACTATAAGGCAGAAACGGCTCCCTATTTTCAAGACGTTGTGAAAAGCATTCTCCGCTCTGACTTAGGCATCGAAGAGCGAACCGTGGAAATGGGCGGACTAAAGGTATACACAACCCTCAATCCCGACCATCAAAAAGTCGCAGAAAAAGTCGTGAAGGAACAAATCCCCGCTGAGTCTGATATTCAGCTGGGCTTTGTATCGATGAGCCCAAAGAATGGTCATGTAACAGCGCTTGTCGGTGGAAGAAGCTATGAGGAAAGCCCGTTTAATCGTGCGGTTCAGGCCATTCGTCAACCTGGATCAACGATTAAACCGCTCCTGTACTATTCTGCCCTGGAGCAAGGTTTCACCCCATCAACGACGATGAAAAGCGAGTTAACTTCATTCACATTTGATGATGGCAAAGCGACATACAGACCTCACAACTACAACAATAAATATGCAGGGGATGATATCACCCTTGCTCAGGCCATTGCTCTTTCCGATAATGTGTACGCAGTGAAAACCCACCTTTTCATTGGTCAGGATACCTTAACGAATACAGCACGGGATACATTCGGATTAACGACAAAGGTAAAAAAGTATCCTTCCTCTGCACTCGGGACATCAGGGGCACGAGTCATCGATATGGTCAACGCCTACAATATCTTCGCAAACGGAGGGTATAAGGTAAAACCGGTATTCATTACACGTGTGGAAGACTGGTCCGGTAACGTCATTTACGAAAATACAACTGAAAAAGAACAAGTTTTGGACCCTGATCAGGCGTATGTCATGACACATATGCTGAGTGGAATATTTGATCCAAAGCTCAATGATTACTCAACGGTAACGGGGATACAGATCCGGAAAGACGCCACCCGTCCCTATGCCGGAAAATCAGGTACCACCAATACAGATAACTGGATGATCGGCTACTCACCTCAGCTCACAGCAGGGGTATGGACCGGATATGACAAAGAAAAAGAAATCTCCCTCGTCGATGATAAATATTTAGCCAAGAAACTCTGGGTGAATTTCATGGAGGAAGCCCTGAAGGATGAACCCGTCAAAAACTTCAAACCGACGAAGGGCGTCGTCGGCGTAGCCGTGAATCCTCATAACGGGAAACTGGCCACAGAGGACTGTCCCGTGCAGCGTTTCACGTACTTTGTAAAAGGAACCGAACCTACAGAATACTGCCATGAACACCTGGGTGAAAATGATGAAGCACCAAAAGAAAAGGCACCAGCGAAAAAAGAAGAAAAGCCTTGGTATGAAAAAGTGAAGGATTGGATTTTTTAACCGAAAAGCGGAAGGGGCTCGCCCTGGGGCGACAAGCATAAGACGAGTCACCCGGAAAGGCGCCCTTTGCCTTTTTGGGTGACTTGGCTTATGACCTCGAGCCCCAAGCCCCTGGAGCTGGACATATCGAAAAGCGGAAGGGGCTCGCCATGGCCCGACAAGCATAAGACGTCCATTTTGGCACAACAAGTCCAATTCACACCCTCAAATCACGCTAAATCTCTATAAGAAAAACGAAAAACCACGGGTTTGTGCGAACCCGTGGTTTTTCATGTCCTAGTTTATGTGCAAACTGTGATTTAAGTGTACTTTTTTTCAAGCATAAGGGCAAGATGTGAACGACATATTCAAAAAAATGTCATAGTTTGTTCACAAAAGGAGTTTTTTCTATTTTTTTTAAACTTTTAACGCTTCCTTTAATTCGTCTTTTGAGCGTTCCCACATACCCTCATCATGTTTCTTCAGAAAGTCCATGAGAATCCCTTTTGACTTGTCATCCAGTTGATCAAGGACGATTTTACGCTTGATCGATTTATCCATATTATTCACGTGCTCCGGCATGGACTTGTATCCTCTGCGCTTCTCACGGTTCACGACCATTTCACAAGCCGTCACACCTGCGTAGTACGGTCCATTTTCCATACGGTCGATGGTTATCCAGATTAACCAGTAAGGCTTACCGCCTGCTGAATCTTCCCGATTATTCGTGAATTTAATCCCTTTTTCAATCGGGCTCCTGGCATGCATCGCTCCGATTTCAATCGTCGCTTCCCCTTCTTCGACATCAATCATCACTGGGGAAACATTATCAAGACTCAATGAGCCTACACCATAGCCACCGTGGCCGTCAGTAGGATCACTTTTAATGATATTGAACCCTATGTTCTTTTTCTTCTCCATGTATCTTCACTCCTTCAAAGTTGACATTACTAGCTAAAGACTGAAAAAACAGTTGTAAAAATGGCACTGAAAGCCTGGTTGGTTGCTGTCATCCCGCCTTGTAACAATGGCCAAATCGTATACTCATCCAGTGGTGTAATCACGATGATCAAAAATAATACGACTCCATACTGCTCATACTGAGTCATTTTTGCCCTGATATGATTCGGTGATAAATCCTCTATGATCCGGTACCCATCCAGGGGAGGGAACGGCAGCAGATTAAATACAAATAACAACACATTCAGATACACAATCATCTGCAGGAGATCGATGACAAAGGGAGGAACCCCGACTCCACCAGTCACTCCCACAAAAAAATAAAAAAATCCGAATGCAATGAATGCAAGTAAGAAATTACTCAGCGGGCCTGCCACTGAAACGAGTACCCCTGCCAAACGGGGATTTTTAAATCGGGATCTCATGACCGGCACAGGACGCGCCCAGCCAAACCCCGCAATTAAAATTAAAATGGTTCCCAGGGGATCCAGATGTTGAATCGGGTTTAACGTGAGCCTTCCCTGATCCTTCGCTGTCGTGTCGCCAAATTTGTACGCCACAAATGCATGGGCAAACTCATGAACCGTAAAGGCCATGACCAGGGCAATCACCACAAAAGGAAGCTCTTCCAACCGAAAGACGGAAATGGACTCAAAAAGAGAGCTAAATGTATCCAAAGTATGTACTCCTTTAAAAATGTTTTACTTTCTTATTCCATAGTATACAGAAAAAATCCTGCCTTCATGACCACTCTAAAGAACAATTCCAATTTCCCACCATAAGAAACTTGCTCTCACAACCCCTACCCTTTACATTAAAAAGGTGGGCTAAAACGAACATGCCTACCACAGATTGTACCAAATCCAAATGCAAGGAGCGAATCATAATGCCTTATATCACCGTAAAAATGCTCGAAGGCCGTTCAGAAGAACAGAAACGCGCCCTCGTCGAAAAAGTTACCGAAGCCGTAAGCGAAACAACCGGAGCACCTGAAGAAAAAATCGTTGTCTTCATTGAAGAAATGACGAAAGTTCACTATGCAGTTGGCGGTAAGAGACTGAGTGATCAATAAGAATGAAGGACAATAAGCCTGCCATCAGACCGATTGCAGGCTCCAATCGTATTCCATACGAAGGAGCTACCCTATGAAATTTTTTAAACGCATGTCCTCTAAAGAAAAGACCAACTGGAACAAAAGTGCCGTACTGGGATTCTATACATATATGGGGTTACTGTTTGTTAACTATATGTCTTCATTGATCATAGGCAGGGACCTCTTTTCCTCATCTTTCCTCTTCTTTACCGGACTGATCATCACATTCGGCTATGAAGCCTACTTAAACGTAAAAAAGGGGTAAATTCTCACTTTGATGAATACGATATACCAAATGGAAAGGAGGAAGTAAAATGGACATAAATACCGGTGATGTACTCTTCCAATTGTTCATGATGGCTTTCCTTGCTGCCATTGTGGTGGTCGCTTTCATGGTGGCAAAAGGGTTTCGAAATCGAAGGATCCAGCAACGGAAATATGATAAACAAATTGAAGAAAAGCTTGATCAGATTATAGAAAAAATGGATCAAACACCTAAATAAAGTGAGGAAAATCGTTACGCTCATGAGTGACGATTTTTTTCATTTAAAAAGGGATCACCCTTTTCGAGTGATCCCCCTTTCATATGAAACGCCCTTTACTGGACGATTTTTTTCATTTTTAATCCTTCGATGTATGCGAAGGCTTCGTCGATTTCTTCTTCTGTATATTTCTGCTTGCTCTTTAGTGTGAATACTTTCTCCACTACTTCATCTTTTGGAAGGTTATCAAAATATAAGACTGTCGAAACAAGTTCAAGAAAGCGTGCTGATTGAACGTTCATATCCGTCAGGCAATCTTCTAAACAGGGCATCTCTTTCTCATATATCTGCAAGAAGTCTTCCCCTTCTTTGGTGACGGTGTACCGGTATTGATAATATCCACCCTTTTTCTCCTTCACCTCGGAGATGAATCCCATATTGCAGAGCTCTTCCACCCTGAGGGTAAGCTCTTCCGAGTAAGGTCCATAAAAATGGAACTGAAATTTTTCCTGAAACGGGAATTCAAGCTTCTTCGCGATGAAGATCATCTTCTGAAGCTTTTTCCTTCCCACCACTTCACCCGAGGCTAAGAAGGCACTCATTAGTTTTGCATGATCTTTCAACAATGTACGTCATCTCCTACTCCTAGTATTGCATTTGTAGATCCTCATTGTGTCGTGTCGTTTATGTTAATTCTAGAATCGTACGTATTTGTCTCTTAATATTTTTCTTCGTTGATTCGTCATATAGTAAATCCACTGGATAATATAATTTATGATCGGTTCGGCGTTTTCCGGAAATAGAATCGACGATATCCGACTGCCTCGATAACTCGCGCAGCTCATCATTTCTCATTAACAGATGAATCGGAAGCCGTTCTTCTTCCTCACCAGGTCTGTAGAAATCGTATGGAAGGTCTGAAGATGAGTCCACCACTAAATAATAATCAGGGTCGATCCCCGCTTTTTTAAACAGAACTTCAAGCTCACTGTGCTTCTTATATTCCTTCGCCGGATCAAATTCCACGTACTTAAATAAATTACGGTTCATGAACCGCTCACATAAATCCCGTAAAATTGGATCCTCTTCTTCCTGCCAAATTTGGAAATAATACATAATGACCGCTTCATCTAGCTTTAAATAATCCTGGAGTGAAACCTCTTCTTCGAACAGGGAGTAAAAATGGATCGGGCTTTGCTTAAAGGAATAATAGTCTTCATGAAGCTCCTTCGCCCTATGTAGGATTTTCGTTAAAATCACTTCAGCACTCCGTGTGACCGGATGAAAATATACCTGCCAATACATCTGATAGCGGCTCATAATATAATCTTCCACTGCATGCATACCGCTTTGTTTGATCACCACTTGGTCCTCACGTGGTCTCATCACACGAAGAATTCGCTCCATATCGAAATGACCGTAGCTTACTCCTGTAAAATAAGCATCACGCTGCAAATAATCCATTCGGTCCGCATCGATCTGACTTGAAATCAGGCTGACAACCAGCTTGTTCTTATACGTCTTCGCAATCACTTCCGCTACATGCTTCGGGAAATCGGGTCCCACTTTCGTTAGTACCTCATTCACCTCTGTATCCCCTAAAATGATGGCTTGGGTGAAGTGCTCATGATCCAGGTGAAACACTTTTTCAAAGGAGTGGGAAAACGGTCCATGCCCAAGATCGTGCAATAACGCAGCGCAAAGGGACAATAATCGCTCATCCTGATTCCACTCCGGTCTGCCTGCGAAGACATCGTCCACGATTCGGCGGATGATTTCATACACACCAAGAGAATGATTGAACCGGCTATGCTCTGCACCATGAAAGGTCAGGTAAGTGGTTCCCAGCTGCCTGATCCTGCGAAGTCGTTGAAACTCTTTCGTTCCAATCAAATCCCAAATCACGCGATCCCTTACATGAACATACCGATGAACAGGGTCTTTAAATACTTTTTCTTCATGTAATTTCTGCTTGGCATACTCCATCTTCTACCCTCTTCCTAAACTAGCATATTTATATTATAGCTACTTTCGTACTGGTATTCATCTCGAATTTTGTCGAAAAAAATAGGTATTTGGCTTCTGAATGATCCACGCCAAGCGTTCCGTTTCCTTCAAAAAAATTTCAGCTTTTAAGCGCGCTTGACAAAAATCTATGCTTTCCCTACTTATTCTCTACCCTCTAACTAGTTTCCTTTTCCAAGAAGAGCCAAACCTATATTTTTTTATTCAACAGAAAAGAAAAAACTTCCTCACTGGAAGTTTTCCTTTATTTCTTTATTTTCTTGATTACTTTTTCCATGAGTTCTTCTTCAGTCAACGCCGCTACAGGACGATTATTCACGAAAGCGAATGTCTTCTTGCGTCCTGGACCACAATAGGATTGACACGCAATATCGATCGGTGCATCCGGGTCGATTTCTTTTAATTTGGGAATCAAGGTCTTTAGGTTAACGGCCTGACAATCATCGCAAACACGAAATTCGTTTGCCATTTGTCAACAACCCTTTCTATCTATTTAAATGATTTTTATTCGTCGTAAACATCGATTTATAGAATACAGTTTTCTGCAATGTTTTGCAAGAGAACATCGTTTCCAGCTTGTGGGAATCCCCACTTATACAACGAAACTAGCAGACAAAAAATAAATTTAACATATTCGTATAAAAACCTATAAAACTGTCCATCCTTTAACCAACGAATCATTTAAGAAAACTATGGGAGTTGAGATGAAATGATGATGAAAACGAGACAGGATGCCTGGACGGAAGAGAATGATCTATTATTAGCAGAAACGGTCCTACGTCATGTACGGGAAGGCAGCACACAATTAAATGCCTTTGAAGAAGTCGGGGACAAACTGAACCGCACATCTGCGGCATGTGGATTCCGATGGAACGCAGTCGTACGTCACCAATACGAGAAAGCTCTTCAACTAGCAAAAAAACAACGCAAACAGCGCCACCGCATCCTCGGAAAAGACCAGGGCGGCAAGAAAAAGCTATTGTATCAGCCACCAACGCCTTCATTCGAAGATTTAGATGCTATGTCTCTATCAATGTCTGAAGCCGAAGAAGAAATGGAATTTGCTGAGTACGAAAACTATGTGCCAGAAACGGAACAGCTGGGGAAAGAATCCGAAGAAGCCCCGAAATTCGAAATGGAAGCAAGCGAGGAACAAGTCTACGTCACACAGCAGGCGCCTGCCGCTAACCATGTGTTAAAGCCTTCAGGATTAAAAGGTGAAGTGACACTCGAGAAAGTCATTGCTTTCCTGCAAAACCTTGCTCAAACCAACATGAATTCCGACTATGTAAAAATAGAGAATCAGAGATTAAAGCAGGAAATCGCTGAAATCAGAAAAGAAAACAGCGAGCTTGAAAAGAAAGTCAAAGCTCTTGAAAACAATTCCGTCACTATGCAGGAAGACTACGAAACACTTATGCAAATCATGAACCGCGCCAGAAAGCTTGTCCTATTCGATGAAGACGATGCCAAAGCGCCACGTTTCAAAATGGATCGGAACGGAAACTTAGAAAAAGTAGCTGAATAATGCTAGTTCCCAACCAGTGCGCCTGTGGGTGTGCTGGTTTTTAGTAGTAGCGAGGAGCCGTAATTGCGTCGATTTAGATTTTTTCGCGTCGTTTTTTTGATTTATGCGTCAAAATCAGAGGTTATTGCGTCGTTTTTTTATTTTATGCGTATTTTACCATCATTAACCAATTCTCACACAACAAAAAAAGCCAGACCCCAAACCAATCGAAGTCCAGCTTAACTTTCTATCCTAAAAACTTCTCATTCCGATCAACGACTCTCTGATAATACATTTCATACATTCCATACTCTTCCCCTTGAAGGGCACTACTGTAAAACTCACCGCTGAATCCTTTTAACGACTTCAGGAACCTGAGCATCACGTCTTGAATCGATAACTCGACTCCAAGCAGCTCCGATAAAGAAGCCATCACTTCAGGATCAATTACAGGAAACGTAAACTTTGTCGTTCCATTCTTCAATCCGGTCTCATAAAACCGCTGAATCAGACTCGCTCGTTCAGCACCACTTCCATTGACACAGAGGTACACCTGAACAGCTACCCCATTTCGAATTCTGCGCTGAGAAATACCCGCAAATTTCTGATCATGTATGCTCAAATCATAACTTCCAGGACAGTAGGACTGCGTGATCTCCTTCGCCTCGATCTTCACATCAAAGTCCTTGAACATATCCTCCACTAGCAACCACATGGCATCGTAGCCACGGTTAATATCGATCCCTTTCTCAGAATCGGGGAAAACCAAGGATAGATTCAATACTCCTTCATCCAATACAACGGCAAGGCCTCCGGAGTTTCTTACAATATATTGATAGCCTTCTTCTTCCAATACCTTCAAGGCATCTGAAAGAAACGGCAGCTTTGTATCCTGAATGCCCAGAACGACCGTTTGATGGTGCACCCATGAGCGTGCCGTCGGGTCTGACTGTGCTGCTCCAATCGCCGTGCACAACGTATCGTCCATGGCAAACGACTGCAGGGCCCCGAACATCGGTCCCAAGCTCGATTGATCAATCACTCTCCATCTGGCTTGACGAAGCAGTGCATATGCTTTTTCCTTATCCATAACGCTTCTCCTTCACTCACAACATGCGAGCTCATTATATCATATAATTGGGGTTGCTAAAAAAGGGTTGGACAATCCATGGGGTTCGCATTTCGTTTGAGATTGATTGCCTGTTAAAAACTACGGTTATTTTGACAGGTGAATATCCAGGTTTATTTGCCTGTTAAAAAAAGAGTGATCTTTAACAGGCAAACGATAAGTCTACCCTCGTGCCAGCCACCAATCCAGCACACACAAACGAAAAAACCGAACCCCCTAAAGGATCCGGCTTCTTTCACAGCATTTATTAAATTACAGTGCCTGAGCAGCCGTAATCAGCGCAAGCTTATACACGTCTTCTTCGTTACAGCCACGTGAAAGATCGTTCACAGGTGCATTCAATCCTTGAAGGATCGGGCCTACTGCTTCGAAGTTTCCTAGGCGTTGAGCGATTTTGTATCCGATGTTTCCTGCTTCAAGGCTCGGGAATACGAATACGTTCCCATTACCTTGGATGTCGGCACCCGGTGCTTTTTTCTCTGCAACAGATGGAACGAATGCTGCGTCGAATTGGAATTCACCATCAATTGTCAGTTCCGGTGCTTTTTCTTTTGCGACGGAAACGGCTTCAACCACTTTTTCCGTTTCCGGTGATTTGGCCGAACCTTTTGTAGAGAAGCTTAGCATTGCCACACGTGGGTCGATGTCAAACATTTCAGCTGTTTTCGCACTTTCGATTGCGATTTCAGCAAGATCCTGGCTGTCAGGTGAGATGTTGATCGCACAGTCAGCGAATACATACTTCTCTTCTTCACGTACCATGATGAAGACACCTGACGTTTTGCGGACGCCTTCTTTTGTCTTGATGATTTGAAGAGCCGGGCGAACCGTATCAGCTGTCGAGTGAGCTGCTCCACTTACAAGACCGTGAGCTTTGCCCGTGTAAACAAGCATCGTTCCGAAATAGTTTCCGTCTAATAGGATTCTCTTCGCATCTTCTTCTGAGGCTTTTCCTTTACGGCGCTCGACGAATGCCGCCACAAGCTCGTCCATTCCAGAGAATGATGCCGGGTCTACAACGTCACAACCCTCAAGCTTCACACCAAGCTGGTCTGCTTTTGAATTGACTTCATCCACGTTTCCGACTACAATCGGCGTCAAGATACCGTCGCCGGCTAAACGGGAGGCTGCTGTTAGAATACGTTCGTCTGTACCTTCAGGGAAAACGATTTTTAACTCTTTGCCTTTTACTTTATCTGTTAATGTTGTAAATAAGTTGCTCAATAGAGGAACCTCCTTGATTTATACATATCCAATCTTAGAATACTCTTCTCATATAGGAATTCAAGGAAAAGGGGAAATGTTATCGGTTTCACTGAAAAAGTCTTTGTTTTCTAATAATTTCTATTTCCTTTTACCCTTTTCTCTACACCCCTAAGCCTATGTCATAATCTACTAAGATAGTGTGTTCCACATATCCCTTGCCTATCCACTATTTGTGCCATTTTAACGACATTGGGTTTTGTATTCTTACTCCAGGGCCAAACTATGATATAGTAAAGTTGGAAAAAGTACTTTAAGGAGTGATTACATTGGCAGAACCGGCACAAACGTTAGATGGTTGGTATTCCCTGCATGATTTTCGCGCGATGGATTGGACGTCTTGGAAGATGCTTCCGAGTGAAGAAAGATCCTCGGCGATTTCTGAATTCCACCGTTTCTTAGATAAGTTAAACAGCACGCAGGATGCGAAGGAAGGCAGTCACGCTCTTTACACGATCGTTGGTCAAAAAGCAGACTTCATGCTGATGATCCTTCGTCCTACGATGGAAGAATTAAATGAGCTGGAAAATGAATTCAACAAGCTGAAGATCGCTGAATTCACGATTCCGACATACTCTTATGTTTCTGTAGTGGAACTTGGCAACTACATGCCTTCAGAAGGCGATCCTTATGATAATCCATATGTACAGGAGCGCATCTACCCGATCCTTCCGAAAGCGAATCATATCTGCTTCTATCCGATGGACAAGCGTCGCCAGGGTAATGATAACTGGTACATGCTGCCGATGGAAGAGCGTCGCGACATGATGAGAAGTCATGGAATGATCGGCCGCCAATATGCAGGAAAAGTCAAACAGATCATCACGGGCTCTGTTGGTTTTGATGATTACGAGTGGGGTGTGACCCTATTTGCTGACGACGTCCTTCAATTCAAAAAGCTTGTATACGAAATGCGTTTTGATGAAGTAAGTGCACGCTACGGTGAATTCGGTACTTTCTATGTAGGTAATCTGTTAAAAGAAGAAGCCATTGCGAAATTCCTTCACGTGAACTAAATACAATGATAAACGACAAGCCCTCGTGGCTTGTCGTTTTTTTTTAGGCTCTTTTCAGATGGTTGTTTTGTAACATAAGATCTGCCTGGAGCTCTGTCAACAAGCGTGTGCTGGATAGTGTGGGGAACTGCTTCGCTTTCCGAGGACGTTCGGCCGAGCCTCCTCAGCTTCGCTTCCGGGGTCTCGGCACGTCCGTACTTCCGCAGGAGTCTACGCAGTTCCCCTCACCATCCATAAAAAAATTCATGACAGAGCTTAATATGGAAAACGGACTACTGCTCTCTTTAAATGAGGTCATTTACGGTGGTATCATTGTTTGGTTCATTTGAAAGATAGTTTAAGGATACTTCGATTTATGAGTTAACATAAAACTTTCTATTACTCCTTTGTAGATAGTTATTGGGGGAACAAACGCTCAATATTTCTAAAATAGGAGCTTTTTTTGTTTTGGCCATCTGTCATTAGGAGCAGCACAGAGTGGATTGGAGCGGAAGGCACTTGACTCCTGCGGGAAATAGAGGAAAGGTCGAGACCCCACAGACGGAACGTCGAGGAGGCTCGACTTCCTCCCCGCGGAAAGCAAGTGCCTGGAGCGGAAAGTAACGGTCCCTATTTTCACACTACCCCTCATCTAAAACAGAAATTCATTTTTGGGAAGTTATGCAAAGACACAAAGTTTACGAAAGGAACTTTTATTAAAAAAAGTTTGTCTTCCTCTTTCAAAAATCAAACGAATATATTATTCTCCCCCTACATAGACATGAAATAGTGAGACATAGCATCTTTTAAAGTGAGATGGCTGTTCTGAAACTTAATCAGCCTGCTCAAGGAGATTGTCAGAAAGTAATTTAACTTTATTAAAAGGAGGTATTCGGTTTGGCTAATCAACAATCAAACCCGTATATGCAAGGGTATAATCCATATGGTCAGTATTACGGAGGAGGTCAGGTTCAGGGTCAACAATATTATCCCCAACAGCAAGGTGGTGGAGGTTTCCAAGTACCTTCACCGACGAATGCTCCAGCCCCTACTCAAAATATTCAGGGGATGCTGCCGATTGAAGAATCGTATATCGAGAATATCCTTCGCTTGAACAAAGGAAAAGTAGCGACTGTTTACACTACGTTTGAAAACAATACAGAATGGAATGCGAAGATTTTCAAAGGAATCATAGAAGCCGCGGGCCGGGATCACCTTATCCTGAGTGATCCACAAACGGGGACCAGGTACCTCATCCCAATGATTTACTTAGACTACATTACATTTGATGAAGAAATTGAATATGAATATCCGTTTGGAGCTGGAGGCTCTATGCAAAGTTATTCCCAGCGATAAAAAAATACCCTGACAGGAGAATACTTTCCTGTCAGGGTATCTTACTTTTTTTATAACGTTTTCGCTGCAAAGACAATCAAAAGCACCCAAGCTGCCAAGAAACTGACGCCGCCCAGAGGTGTGATTGCTCCAAGCACCTTGATTCCGGATAGGCTCAGTACATAAAGGCTTCCTGAGAATAAAATCGTTCCAATCAGCATCAGCCAGCCGGACCAGGACAGTAATGATGTTGGTGTCACATTCCCCATCAGTACCCCGACAATGATGATTCCGATGGCGTGAAACATCTGATAGAGAACTCCGGTATTCCAAATATCAATATACTTCTGTGAGATTTTCCCTTCCAATGCGTGGGCACCGAAAGCTCCTAAAGCGACTGATAAAAAGGCGTTGATCGCTCCAATAATGATAAATGTTTTCATGATGGACCTCCTGTTATTTCGTTCATTTAGTAATTAAAAGTCGAATAATGAATTTCCATTCGCTCCGTCATCCGTTTCCAGAGGCTCTTCTTTCTGGATGGTGACAGGCTTCTGACTCGGTTGTGATTCCTGTAAATATGGCATTGTTTGTTGAGGTTGAAACGAATGGGCTACAGTAGATGCCCCGTGGTTTTCCTCCAACAAAACTTCACATAGAGCCTTTATTGAATACACATGCTCACGGATTTGCTGTGACTTCTCGGCTGATTTTGCTTTTCCGAGCTCATGTTCCATTTTCTTTATTAATGATTGATGTGGGATATTCACAATTGATGACTCCTTCCACAAGTCTTCCCGTACGTGATTACATACAATATGTAC
The DNA here is from genome assembly GCF_056159585.1 of Rossellomorea sp. ABR4_004. Lineage (NCBI taxonomy): Bacteria > Bacillati > Bacillota > Bacilli > Caryophanales > Bacillaceae > Rossellomorea > Rossellomorea sp. ABR4_004. The sequence goes on from NZ_JBSWVM010000001.1 coordinate 2,216,139, forward strand.
TTCCTCTGTTTTACCTACATCACTATCCTAATTCTAAATGAAGGATTTCGCAAATATCTTCTCGGGTCATTTCTGTTTAGGCTTGAATTTCATACACGGGCTCCCTGAGGATTGGAAAACCACCAGTGAAGGCATGGCTCTTGATTTGAACCCGTAGCCTTTACAGCCCCGGGGATGAGCCTGCTCCCAGGTTGTATAAAAATAGTGGCATTGAAAGCAGTTGATACGCTTCTCATTTTTCATTTGGCAGCCCCCTTCTACAAAATAAACCCCTCCATAAACGAGGGGCCATCCATTGTTTCACGTGAAACATCCGGTTATACGAGACACCAGTCAATCTCTTTTATGCCTTGTTCCCGCAGAAATTCGTTTGTTTTAGTATATGGTTTACTTCCAAAGAATCCCCTGTGTGCAGATAATGGACTCGGATGAGGGGCCGTCACAATATAGTGCTTGGAAGAATCGATGAGTGCCTGCTTCGCCTGAGCGGGTTTCCCCCATAAAAGAAACACCATCGGCTTCTCTCGCTCATTCAGGGTCGAGATGACATGGTCCGTGAATTGTTCCCACCCTTTTCCCCGGTGGGAGTGCGCTTTCCCATCTTGTACGGTTAAGACGGTATTTAACAGCAGGACACCTTGCTCTGCCCATTTTACCAGGGAGCCATGAGGAGGGATCGGACATCCGATATCATCATGGAGCTCTTTGTACATATTTCGTAACGACGGCGGAATCTTGACTCCTTTTTTGACCGAAAAGCTTAAGCCTTCTGCCTGATTCGGTCCATGATATGGATCTTGTCCAAGTAATACAACCTTCACATCTTCGTAAGCTGTATAATGAAAAGCATTGAAAATATCATGCATGGAAGGGTACGTTATTTTCGTTTCATATTCCCCTTTCAGCCATTCCCTCAAGGTCTGATAGTACTCCCTCTGAAGTTCACCTTCCAGAATGTCTGCCCAATCGTTTTGAAAAATCTGCGTCACTGTTAGACATCCTTTCTAGTCTTGAAATCGAATCGTAATGTCGTAGCCCAATTGTTCAAAGAAACCCTTCAAAGATTTCTCTGCATTTTTTTCAGCGGCTTGAAGCAACCCTTGCTCAACCGCTTCCTGGCTGATTTGGTCCTTTGCCACTTCCGCAAGGGCAAATCCCTCGTTCCAGTCCACATCATTTCTGAAAATCCCTTCTACGGAGAAGGTCTTAATGTTCTCAGTATCAATGGAAGGGGCTTGAAGAATCTCTGCACGAGGCAGGATTAATTGTATTTCTTTCTTCTCTTCATCAACTACTATATCGTCTTCATTGATTCCCTGTAAATCAACTCCTGCCAGGACAGTTCCAGGAACTACCATCAAGAGCTTCCGCTTTGTCCCCGGTATATCCGTATTGATGTCTTTCCCGAATAATTGATTATCCTCCTGCTCAATCACGGCCTTTATAAACCCTTGAGCCGTCGCCAAGGAACTCATCTCTTGAATCCGTTCGACAAACGCCCCCTTCTCTTCTGTAAAGGTAGATCCGGATAACCACGAATAGACCCCTATGGATACTCCTCCTATTAATAGGATGAAAAGAAGGAGAATCAACAACACTCTATTTTTCCAAAAGGACAGAATGGATGTTGTTAATTTCCAAGCCGGAAAACGTCTACTGCTTCTATTCTCAAACGCCAAAGAGGCACCGGTTTCTCTTTCACTTGCTTTCAAATCTGCTAAAAGCGCTTCAATTTCTTGTATTTTCTTGTATTGTTTTGTCAAATTCTTCACCTTCCTCTCTTCTATTATAGGAAATAATGTAGAATCTTGGAAACAATTATTCTCTCAAAATCATTTCTATATTATGGAAAGTTTTATTTCTGCACAACCGGGAAAAGAAGGAACAAGACATTAAATGAAAAGTGGAGGTAATGATTATGTATAAAGTTCAAACAGCTGAAAATGTGGTAGAAGCGAAAAGAGAAATTGAAATGTTTACAAGTGAAGGATTCTCAAAAGATGAAATCTATGTGTTCGCCCATGACAAACATCGTTCTGAACATATCACAGAAGCTACCCATACGGAATCCACGGGTATAAAAGAACAAGGAATCATTGAGTCCATGAGTAATTTATTCAACAGCCGCGGAGATGAATTACGTTCGAAAATGAAGTCAGTGGGGATGAACCAGGCAGAAGCAGATGTTTATGAAGAGGAACTCGATAAAGGAAAGCTTGTCATCGTCGCTTCCAAAGAAGCAACTAATAATGATGCGAAACCATTCTAAGTTCTAATGATCCATCCAATCCAAAAAAGACGTCGAGGAAATCATTCCCGGCGTCTTTTTTTGTAAACAGCCAAAAGAATTTGTATTTACCCGTCCGTTATTATATTCTTTAGTCAGACTTTTACATGAGTTACTTTCTTAGGAGGAATGCAACTATGACATTGAAAAAAACCCTGACGATCGCCGGTTCCGATACAAGCGGTGGAGCCGGAATCCAAGCAGATCTTAAAACATTCCAGGAGCATGGCGTGTATGGCATGACGGCTCTTACAACGGTTGTGACGATGGATCCGAATAACCTTTGGCACCACCAGGTTCATCCATTATCCATTGATACATTGGAAGCACAACTGGAAACGGTTCTTTCTGTCGGGATCGATGCAATGAAAACAGGCATGCTCGGTACAGTCGAGATCATTGAGCTTGCAGCGGAAAAAATCGATGCATTCGGTTTGGATAAAGTCGTCATCGATCCTGTCATGGTATGTAAGGGCGAAGATGAAGTATTAAACCCTGAAACAACGGATGCCATGAGAGAGCATTTGCTTAAGCGCGCTACAGTAGTGACTCCTAACCTGTTCGAAGCAGGTCAGCTTGCCGGGTCAGGTCCAATCAAAACCATTGATGAAATGAAGGAAGCCGCAAAAAAAATCCACGACCTTGGAGCGAAGAATGTTGTCATCAAGGGCGGAAAGCAATTGCAACATGACAAAGCTCTTGATCTATTCTATGACGGAAACGAATTCACCCTACTTGAAGAAGAGAAAGTAGCAACGACTTATAACCACGGTGCCGGTTGTACATTCGCAGCAGCCATCACATCAAACCTTGCAAATGGACAAGACGTGAAAGAAGCTGTACAAAACGCGAAAACCTTCGTAACGGCAGCCATCAAACACGGATTCAAACTGAACGAATACGTTGGTCCTGTCATGCATGGGGCTTACAATCGATTTGAAAAATAATTACCGGCTGGTGCCAGGCACGAAAGAATGATCTCGTGCCTGGCACTTTTTTTTTGAGGGACGGACCTTCCAAAAAGCACGTCCCTCCCCCAATCATACTTTTCGCATTCATTCATGAATTTTAGTAAGATAGTACATAATGGTTAAGAGTCTTTTCTGTATTTAAGGAGGAAAAAGAATGGAACCGATCAAGATTGCTGATGTGCAAGGGATCATTACCCAGCTTGCCCGTCAGGACGTTTATATACATTTAGAAACCACCAACGGAGCCTATGCATCCCACTTCAATGAGGGCTTCTTTTCTGCAGGAGCCTATATCCGCAACGCGAAAGTCAACTATGAGCACGGGAAAATCATCGGGGACGGACCTTACCGTGTCGGATTGAAAATTGAAATCGGCTGGATTTATGCTGAAGGACTGACTCATTATGAATTCGATGAACAAGGACGCTTGTTACTTGCAGGTCACGGCGGGGACGGGAAACTGGCCGTAGCCCTTGAAATCAGCCCTACACCTTTCAACTAAACCACTTGAATCTATATAAAAGGAGAGGTCAAAATGGAAAAAGAAAGACAAGTACTTGTCATCTTTCCCCACCCCGATGATGAAGCATTCGGTGTGTCAGGAACCATTTCCACCCACGTGAATAATGGAACGCCTGTTACCTATGCCTGCCTCACATTAGGGGAAATGGGAAGAAACTTAGGGAACCCACCCTTCGCAACAAGAGAGTCGCTTCCACTGATTCGTAAAAAAGAACTGCAAAAAGCGGCCGATGTGATGGGAATACAGGATTTACGCATGATGGGATACCGGGATAAAACCCTTGAATTTGAAAATGATGAAAAGCTGTCCAACATGGTGACTGAGTTAATTGAAGAATTGAACCCCTCACTCATCATCACCTTCTATCCGGACTACTCTGTTCACCCGGATCACGAAGCAACAGCAAGAGCCGTCGTACGTGCCGTTCGACGCCTTCCTAAAGCATCAAGACCGAAGCTCCACTGCCTTGCCTTCTCCAAGAATTGTGAGGAAGCGTTGGGACAGCCGGATATCCTCGTTGATATCACACCAGTTAAAGATCAAAAAATCGATGCCATGAAGGCACATATCTCCCAAACAGCATGGATGCTCAAGGATTTAGAAAAAGGCATTCAGCAAAATGACCCAGAAGCATTAAAGTGGGTGACTGTTGAGCGATTCTGGAGCTATCAATGGGAAAATGACACAGTAGAATAATGATTGTGAAAAGAGTTTGGGCTTTGCTCAGGCTCTTTTTTTATCGTGCTCTTTTCGTATAGTTTGTTGCTATTGTAGAGGAGAAAGTAATAGTTGATTTCCGCTCCAGGATGCTCGCTTTCCGCGGGGCTGGCGGTGAGCCTCCTCAGCTGCGCCTCCGGGGTCTCACCTGTCCAGCTATTCCCGCAGGAGTCGAGCATCCTTCCGCTCCAATCAACTTTTTAAGCATGTATCCTTAACGAAAAACAATAAAAAAAAGAATTTTTGCAAACAATCTCATTTAAGGTAAGTAGAGATTGATTTTCCTTTTAAGGAAGAAGAATTATTTTTTTCTAGTTACTTTTTTTCTTACACACCTTGAAGCTCTGTCATGAAAATACTGTTTAAGATGGTGAGGGGGAACTGCGCAGACTCCTGCGGAAGTACGGGCGTGCCGAGACCCTTGAAGCGAAGCTGAGGAGGCTCGGCCGAACGCTAGCTGCAAGCGGAGCAGTTTCCTCACCATCCAGCATAAACCTGGTTGACAGAGCCCTTGCAGATTCTATGCTAGAAAACAACAATCTTTGTGAATAGAGCCTTTTTCATCGTGCTCTTCTAAGGGATCGTTTTGTGAATAGAATAAATATAGATAATTAATGAGTGATTACTCACTTTACAGTTCACTCAGCATACTTTATACTAAGAGTGAGTAATCACTCATTATCTTCAGAAAGGTGTGATTCAATGAATTCCATCATCCAATTGAACGGGCTGTCCAAGTCATTCGGCCCTCAGGAAGTGTTGAAAAACGTTTCTCTCAACATCCCAAAAGGCGATATCTATGGATTATTAGGCCCCTCTGGCTCTGGCAAAACGACATTGATCAAGCTTATGATCGGGCTCGAAACCCCATCGACAGGGAGTGTCACCTTCAAAGGGAACAAGCTGAAAGCAAAAGATCTGTACCCAACCATCGGATATATGGCTCAATCAGACGCCCTATATGATGAGCTGACAGCGAAGGAAAATTTATCTTTCATGGCTTCTCTCTATGGATTAAAGAAACCGAAACGAAACGAACAAATTGAAAAAGTAATGACGACCGTAGATTTACTTGATCACCTCAATAAGCCTGTTCATCAATACTCAGGAGGAATGAAAAGGAGGCTTTCCCTTGCCATTGCCCTTCTGCATGACCCTGAAGTCTTATTTTTAGATGAACCGACTGTTGGGATTGATCCCGTTTTAAGAAAGGAAATATGGGATAGCTTTCATCGTCTTAAGGAAGAAGGCAGAACCCTTATCATTACAACCCATGTGATGGATGAAGCAGAAAGATGTGACCGTCTTGGCCTCCTGCAGCATGGAGAAATCATTTCAAGCGATACGCCTGATGCCATTAAAGAAACGTATGGGGTGACTTCGATTGAAGAGGTATTTTTGAAAAATGGAGGTGTTTCCATTGCGGATTAGAGGTTTTGTCATTCGGATTCTTCAACAGCTCCTCAGGGATAAACGAACATTGGCTTTGATGTTTTTAGCTCCCTTATTGATACTCAGTATGCTGTCTCTCGTATTTAACTCGGATGATTACGACGCAAAGGTGGCGATTGTCGATCTTCCACAGCAACTGGAAGGGACATTCGATACGAAGGATTTTCAATCTTATGCGAGTCCCGATAAGGCCTTGAAAGACATTAAAAATGGTGAACTGGATGGCTATATTTCATTCGAAGATCCTACTTCCCCTTCGATTGTCATTGAAGGAAGTGACCCCACTGTCAACGGGGCTGTGATGAAAAAAATTCAAACGTTGTTCCCCTCCGGCTCTCAAAAACTATCAGATCAGATTGAGTACGTGTACGGAAGCGGGGACATGGAGATGTTTGACTCCTTTGGACCAGTACTTCTGGGCTTTTTCGTCTTCTTCTTTGTCTTTTTGATCAGCGGGGTATCTTTCCTGAGAGAGAGAACGACAGGTACACTTGAGAGGTTGCTTGCTTCCCCGATCAAGATTTGGGAAATGGTTGTCAGCTATGTCCTTGGTTTCGGTATCGTCACTCTCCTTCAAGCATCCTTGATTTCCTGGTATGCCATCTATGTTTTGGATATGATGATGGAAGGAAGCTTTTTCAATGTTTTGATCATCATTGTTTCATTATCATTCACGGCCTTGACGCTTGGAATATTGCTATCGGCTTTTGCCAAGAATGAATTACAGATGATGCAGTTCATTCCGATTGTGGTCGTACCGCAGATATTCTTTTCAGGATTATTCAATTTAGATACGATTTCTGAATGGCTGAGCTGGATCGGTCCAATCACTCCTCTCTATTATGCTGCAGATGCTTTAAGAGATGTGATGATTCGGGGATTTGCTTTTGAGGATTTGCTCTTTAACTTATCGGTATTGATTGGATTTTCTCTACTCTTTATCGTTCTCAATGTTGCAGCCCTCAGAAAATACCGTAAAATATAGGTAAGTAATGAACGACAAGTTAGGGGTTTAAAGCATGACTGAGGAAAAGAATATATTTAAACAGCTATTTGATCAGGAAGAAACACTGACTGATAAGCAACAAAAAATCGTGGAGGCAGCCATTGAAATGTTTGCAGAAAAAGGCTACGCTTCCACCTCTACCAGTCAAATTGCAAAGAAAGCAGGGGTCGCAGAAGGAACCATCTTCCGGCATTACAAAACGAAGAAGGACCTGCTTCTTTCGATTGTATCTCCTACGATGGCCAAGCTGATCGCTCCATTTGTGATCCGGGATCTCAATAAAGTGCTCGATGCGAAGTATGATCGGTATGAAGATTTCCTGAAAGCGATGATTTTGAATCGGCAGGAATTTTTGAAAGAGAACATGACGGCATTTAAGATTTTGATACAGGAAATCCCATTTCATCCTGAGCTGAAGGAACAATTCAAAGAGCATATCGCTGAAAAAGTGGTCGAGAAATTCGTGAGGCTAGTCGATCATTATAAAGAAAAGGGGCAGATCATCGACCTGCCTTCATACACTGTCGTGCGATTTTCGGCAACGAGTATCTTCGGATTGCTGCTTGTCCGGTACCTTTTCCTTCCTGAAGCCGATTGGGATGATGAGAAGGAGATTGATATGACGGTGAAGATGATTGTGAATGGGATTGGTAAGGGATAAACATGTAGAACTCCAAATGAGGGATTTGGGGTTCTTTTTTCGGCTGTAAAGTGACCATTGGGACTGAAAATGGATGCTGGAAGCAGATTTTGATCCGTCATGCTCCTCTAGTGAAGGTTTTATTTTCAATTTCACCCTACTTATTTTCAAATATCCACTTTTATTTTCAATTCTCCACCATTTATTTTCAAAACCGACAGTCCACCACACCTTCACCTGTTTTCCTCTTCCCCCAAACGGGTAAATCCTACTATACAACACAAGGAGGTAAAAAAAATGAGTTTCCTTTTCCATGAAAGCACATTAAAAGACCAGCATATCCTCATCACAGGCGCGACTGGGGGCATCGGATTTGAAACGGCGAAAGTGGCCGTTCAGGCAGGCGCAAAGGTGACGATTACTGGAAGAAATGAAGAAAAGCTGAAGCAACTGAAAAATGAATGCCGGGACTCAGACAAGGTCTTCCTATATAGAGCCGACCTTACCAACACTGTTGATCGTGAAAAGCTTCTATCGGCGGCAAGAAACCAGCATGGCCCCATCACAGGTCTCGTGAACTCAGCCGGTATAGGCGGCGGTGATATGGTCGAGGTTCTATCCGAGGAAGACCTGAGAAATATCATGGAGGTAAACTACTTCTCACTGGTTCAGCTCTCACAGGCCGTCTATAACCAAATGAAGGATCAGAATAGGGGTTCCATCGTCAATATCTCTTCCCTGTCAGGCTTGAGAGGGACACACGGGAATAGCGCGTATAGTGCTTCTAAGTTTGCAGTGACCGGATTTACACAAGCCTTTGCCCATGAAGCAATTGAAAATAACATACGGGTGAATGCCATTTGCCCGGGTTATGTAGATACCGATATGGGAAGAAGCGCAATAAAATCAAAAGGCGAACGTGAAGGCAGAAGGTATGAGGAGCAATTGGAGATCGCAAAGGATAGCATTCCTTCAGGAAGGTTGACCTCCCCTATTGAGGTCGCGAACACCATTGTCTATTTATTAAGTGATGCTGCCGAAAACATTGTCGGGGAATCGGTCAAGATTTCAGGGGGAAGCGTCATGCGCTGATCCATGGTTGAACAAAGAACGGGCAAGGATTTTCACCCTTGCCCCGGTTAACCCATTCTAAGTTTCTAGCTGCCTTCTTGAATTTTCTTTTTGATCTCCTCAATATATTTTTTCTTTTCTTTTTCATTGTTCAGCTGGTCACTGTTTTTATCTTGGAGATATTTTTGAAGGGCTTTTTCAATCTCTTCATGTGAGGCGTCCTCTGAAATGACTCCGGTCTTCTTTAACATCTCTATAATCTTTTCATCGTTGGCGAGAACATCTATCTTGTTTGCTGGCTGCTCGGTTTCTCCAGCAGGTACATCCGAATTTACTTCAGTAGAATCTTGATCGTTCTTTTGATCGTCTGCTGCACATCCATTCAGTAATCCAGCCACCAGAAGAAATGCGACCATCCATTTACCACTCACGTCATCACTTCCCCTTTCATAGAGAGAACCATTGTATTCTATATTATATAAAATACCCTTAATACCCTTTTAAAATCACAAATTGAGCTAATAAGTGGTTATATTAGTACGGTCATTCATTCTGTGATATGCGGTTTAATAGATCGTATTTTGAAGAACCATCAGCATTGGATCACTTTTCACTTTTCTATCGCTAAGTATTGTTCTTTTTACCAGACTCCAGCAAATAAATCAATGAATCTAGTGATTACAACAAGCAATCTTCCCACCTCCTACATATATGATAGTAGGAGGTGTTTTCTATTAAAAAAATCATTCTATTTTCAGATACTGGTATAGATGATGCGATTGCGCTAATCTATGCTTTGAAAGACCCGAACATCGAAGTCGTGGGTATTGTCAGTGGATTCGGCAATACAGACCGGAACAAAAGCTATCGGAATGCAACCTATCTACTAACATTAGCTGGCCAAAAAGGAATACCGGTCATTGCCGGGAGCACTCGACCACTTAACGGGGAGGAACCCGAGTATTTCCCGGATATTCACGGGGTGGAAGGGCTTGGTCCCCTCTCACCGCCGATCCCCGAAGAACGATACGGGAACAGAACCAATTTCAGCAAGCTGTTTCAACTGATCAAGAAGAATCCCGGGGAACTCACGATTGTTGGTGTGGGGAGGTGTACGTCCCTTGCCATCGCCTGGCTCTTGAGCCCAGACGTCATGTCCCTGGTGAAGGAAACCTATATCATGGGAGGGGCATTTCTTGTTCCGGGCAATGTAACAGAAGTAGCAGAGGCAAACTTTTATGGGGATGCAGTGGCAGCGGACATTGTGTGCAGATACGCTCCGAACCTGACAGTGATCCCGCTGAATGTCACAAGGTTGGCCCTTATAACACCTGCTCAAGTGAATGTCATCCATTCCAGGGCCAAGACCCCATTGGATCAGATCATCAAACCCATCCTGGACTTTTATTACGAAGCGTATCAGCAACTGGAGCCGGGCATCCCCGGTACTCCACAACATGACCTCTCTGCCGTCATGGCTGCCTCAGCCATCGATGGGCTGTTCACCTATGAGAAAAGGAAGGTCCGAATTCAGCATGAAGAAAGTTATGCCAACGGATTAAGCATCGCTGATTTCAGGTCGGGAAGTACAGACTGCTTGGGGACGGGCTGTTCACGGATTGCTGTTGCCATCGATGAGGATGTATTTCTGACAAATGTGTTGGATATTTTAACAAGATGAAAAACAAAAAACATGAAACCGACTACTCCATTGGTTTCATGTTTTTTTATTTTTTAGAGCGTATAGGACAATCCTGGATCAGGGAAGCATTAGAGTAAGGAGGCGATGTATCCATGAATACATTTGAAGTATTATCTCTGATGCTCAGCTTTGGGATGTTTGTGATCGCTATTCTGAAATATAAAGACAATGATGAGAATAAGAATTCATAAACACGCTCTTTAGCGTGTTATTTTTTTTGCAACCAAATACCTCCCCCAGTTCAGAGCTAAGGAAGGTATCCCAATCTTATTCTTCAATCGTCAATGAATTCAGATCCACCTGATACAATTTATCATCATTCTCCCTGGGGATCCCGCGTCCATCCGTATTATTCGATACAAAGTAAAGGGTGTCACCTTCCACAAGCACGTCCCGAATACGACCAAATCCTGTCAGCAAGTCCGATACTTTGCCGGTTTCAGGGTCGAATCGCTTCACACTTTGACCTGCGAGAGAAGCAAACACTAAATCTTCATTCCAAAAATCCGCTCCTGACGGGGCCCATGAAGGTTCCCCGGAGTGAGCGAGAGGAGAGACCAAAGACTCTTCTTTTTCATCCCCGGTTATCGTTGGCCATCCATAATTGCTGCCGGCTTCAATACGATTCACTTCATCATATCCGTTCGGTCCGTGCTCTGTTTCATATAGCTCTCCAGCTTTGTTCCATGCAAGTCCCTGAGGATTACGATGACCGTAACTGTAAACGTAAGAATCCTTAAATGGGTTGTCTTTTGGTATTCCGCCATCCAAGTTCATCCGAAGAATTTTCCCTCCAAGAAAGGAGAGGTCCTGAGCCTTATCCTGTTGAGTGGCATCCCCTGCCGTGATGTAAAGTTTGTTATCCGGACCGATTTCAAGTCTTCCGCCGTGGTGGTATTGACCGCTTGGGATTCGGTCCAGCAATACTTTCTCCTCGCTCCATTGATTTTCCGTTCGTTTCAATACTACGACACGGTTATACGGGTCCCCTGAGTCATCATACGTGTAGTAGGCATACGCCTGCTGATTGGTTTTAAAATCAGGATGAAGCACAAATCCCAGTAATCCCGCTTCTGGCCGTTTGGATAATGGCATAGCCAGATTGGTTTTCACAACGGATTTCCTGCCATCCTTAATTTCAATGATATCCCCTGTCCTTTGGGTGATGTAGAATACATCATCAAGCTTTTGAATTGACCAGGGAATGGAGAGATTTTGTGCGATCACGCTGCTTTCGACACTCGGTTTACTGACGGATTCACTTTCTTCCTGTTGTTCATCTGGCTGTCCCATTGAGCAGGCACTAAGTAGTAAGCTAAGACCAATGACGAATAAGAACCAACTGCTTCTATTTCGGTTTCTCATTTTTTCAAGCTCCCTTATTTACTTTTTTAACCAGTATGGACAACAGAAGACGTTCTCATGAGTTTGCTGTCTGTTGAAGAGCTTCCTGAATCGCTTTTGCCACACCGTCTTCACGGTTTGTTGCCGTGATGAACGGACAGAATTCTTTTATCTGATCCAGGGCATTTCCCATGGCAACGGGTCTTCCCACAGCTTTCATCATGGATAGGTCATTAAGGTTATCACCCAATGCCATGGCATTCTCCGCTGAAAGACCTTTGTCGTTCAGTAGCTTCTGCAGAGCCACTCCTTTTTGTGCTTCAAGGCTATTCACTTCAATGTTTTCTTTACCCGACGAGCTAATGGCAATGCCTGATATTTTACTTAATTTTTCATTCGCTTCTGTTAATTGCTTTTCATCAAAAGAGAAAACAAGGAATTTGTAAACCAGCTGGGAAGCATCCTCGAACAGTACCCCGTAATCTTTTACTAATTTGATATGACCTTTATCAAATCGTTCTTTGGCTGCTTTTCTCACCTGTTCTTCTGACACTTCAGGGTTGGCTGTCGTGAAAATATCGACGATCAACTCGACGCCCATCTCATAATTTTCAGTGTATGTTCCCTGATCGGTGTAAATTTCAAAGTAAATACCGGTTTCGTTTAAGACAGCGGCAATTTTTTTCGCTTGTGAGGATTCAATGCCTGCCTGATAGACCATTTCACCCTTTTTATTTCGAACCTCTGCTCCATTGGCACAAACGATATCACATGAGATACCGGCCTCCTGTATGACATAGCGGGCTTCTTCATATGATCTCCCTGTTGCAACAATAACTTCTATTCCTTGCTGTTGTGCATCCAGGATAGCTTGTTTGTTGGCTTCGCTGATTTCCTGTTTTTCATTCAAAAGCGTTCCATCCATATCCGTTGCGATACATGTAATCATAAGTAGACACCTTCCTGTTGTTAATGTTCATAATTTCACCCATTGTATCATGAAACATTTCCCTAGTTGTACTGAACCACCTCCTGCTCATGAATAACCCTATAGATTTAGGGTATGAAAATATAGAAGACGTTCGTCTACTATGTCAGGAGGGGTATTCATGGGTAATCGTACATATTTGAACAAAGTGTTTTGGATTTCAGCTATTATTGTGTCCATTTTGGTTGTGTTTGGGGCTGCTTTTCCGAAACTTTTTGCTAACGGAGCGAATGCAGCATTTGGGTTCACGACCTATTCGTTTGGATGGTTTTATCTCGCTGCAGTGTTTTTCTTTGTATTATTTCTCTTATTTCTTATGGTAAGTAAATACGGGAAGATTCGGTTGGGAAAGGACGATGAACGACCGCAGTATCCTTTCTTCACCTGGATCGGCATGTTATTCTCAGCCGGGTTTGGAATCGGTCTTGTGTTCTGGGGGATTGCTGAACCGATGAGTCATTTCTTTGAAACCCCCATTCCAGGTGTAGAGCCGCAAACGGAGGAAGCTGCCCGCCTTGCAATGGGTTATTCCTTTTTCCACTGGGGTGTCAGTCAATGGTCTGTCTTTACGATTGTCGGATTGATCATTGCCTACTTTCAATTTAGAAAAGGGGAGAATGGTCTGGTTTCCACTTCCCTGACTCCTATGATCGGCCAAGGTAAAAGGACGAAAGGGGTGAAGAATACGATTGATATCCTGGCTGTCATCGCAACCGTCATGGGTGTAGCGACTTCACTGGGGTTAGGGATTCTCCAAATAAACGGAGGATTAAGTTCCGTATTCGGAGTGGGTAACAACACACTTTCACAACTCTTGATTGTGTTCATTCTGCTTATCCTTTATTTAGCATCTTCCACAACTGGCCTCGATAAAGGGATTAAATGGCTCAGTAATGTGAATTTATCCTTGGCTCTATTTTTGATGCTATTTGTATTCATCGTCGGGCCGACAGTCTTTATATTAAACACGTTCACCCTTGGAATCGGTGACTATATTTCTAATTTCATCCGCTACAGCTTACGTCTGACTCCATATCAAGGAGGGACATGGGTACAGGATTGGACGATTTTCTATTGGGCATGGGCCATCGCCTGGTCTCCATTCGTAGGTGCTTTTATCGCCAGGGTATCAAGAGGGAGAACGATAAGGGAATTTATCATAGGGGTCCTGGTGGTTCCTCCACTGATTGCCCTAATGTGGATTGCTGTCTTTGGTGGTACAGCTCTTCACCTCGATTTATTTAATGGTACTTCCATTGCTGAAGGGGTCAACAAGGATGTCACAAGTGCATTATTTTCGACCTATGGAGAACTTCCATTTTCCATGGTCCTTTCAGTCATCTCCATCTTATTGATCTTCACCTTTTTAATTACATCTGCTGATTCAGCGACCTATATATTAAGCAGTATGACAACCGAGGGAAGCTTGAATCCTCCGATGATAGTGAAAATCGTCTGGGGAGTACTCATTGCTGCCATTGCCGCCGTTTTGCTGGTGTCCAGTGGACTGGAGGGCTTACAGACGGCCTCCCTTGTCTCCGCATTGCCCTTCACTGTCATCCTAGTCTTGATGTGTGTGACGTTATTTAGACTTCTACGTAAAGAAAAGAAGGGAACTTCCCGAACTGTAAGGAAATAAACCAAAGCGCCTGATCTCTTATAAATGAGTCAGGCGTTTTTAGTTTGGAACATCTTTTTATCCAAATGAAAGGGTTTTCACATATCATTATAGAAGAATAGAAAGGGGGTGTATTAATTAAGGGGGATGAAAAGATGAAAGCACTTATATCATTATCGAACAAAATCATGCAACGCTATCTGCCTGATCCATTTTTATTCGTTGTCATTTTAACACTGGCCGTATTTGGATTTGGTCTTATCTTCACTGATAGTTCAAGCCTCGAGATGGTTCAATATTGGGGTAACGGATTCTGGAGCCTCCTTGCCTTTTCCATGCAAATGGTCCTGGTTCTTGTTACGGGGTATGTACTGGCAAGCAGCCCACTGTTTAAACGGTTCCTTGGTTTCCTCGCCTCATTTGCGAAGTCGCCTGGTTCCGCAATTGTCATTGTTACTGTCGTTTCGATGATTGCCAGCTGGATCAACTGGGGATTCGGGCTTGTAATCGGGGCATTATTTGCGAAAGAATTGGCAAAAAGGGTGAAAGGTGTCGATTACCGGTTGCTGATCGCCAGTGCTTATTCCGGATTTATCGTCTGGCATGCAGGGTTCTCGGGTTCCATTCCATTATCCATTGCAACAGCCGATCACCCGTTCCAGGACATGATCGGTGTCATCCCGACAAGCGAGACGATCTTCGCTACCTTCAATGTCCTTATTGTGTTGGCTCTATTTATTGTTCTTCCGGTCATTAACAGGATGCTGATGCCGTCAAAAGAAGAAACTGTAACCGTAGATCCTGAAATCTTTAATGAAACTGCCGCCACTCTTGAAAAAGAGGCATTAACACCTGCTGAGCGTCTCGAAAACAGCATGATTTTATCCATTATTGTTGCCGTTCTCGGGATTGCGTTCCTATTTTCATATTTTGTTCAAAACGGTTTCGCCCTCAATTTAGATATCGTCAACTTTTTATTCTTATTCCTGGGCATTCTCTTTCACGGGACGCCAAAGCGCTTTCTTACGGCTGTTCAGGAAGCGATCAAGGGAGCGAGCGGGATTGTCATTCAATTCCCTTTCTACGCAGGAATCATGGGAATGATGACGGCATCTGGTCTTGCTGTCGTCATGTCTGAGGCTTTTGTATCGATTTCAAATGACGTGACCTTTTACTTCTTCGCCTTCCTCAGCGCCGGGATTGTGAACTTCTTTGTTCCTTCCGGGGGAGGACAATGGGCCGTCCAAGCTCCTATCATGCTTGATGCCGCTCAAACATTGGATGCTTCTGTAGCTAAGACCGCTATGGCTGTTGCTTGGGGAGACGCCTGGACAAATCTGATCCAGCCGTTCTGGGCATTGCCTGCTTTAGCGATTGCAGGATTAAAGGCGAAGGATATTATGGGATACTGCGTCATTATCCTTGTCATTAGTGGAGTCGTTATTTCCCTCGGATTACTATTCTTATAAAAAAACTAAAAGTGCCTTAGAGTATTTCGACTTTTCCTTTAGAATCTCTAAGGCACTTTTGTCTTATGACCATAAAAATAGGCTGACCTCCCGGGAGGAGATCAGCCGTTATGTATGGCGTTTCATTGTTTTCTATTTTGGCCTATCGAGCGACTTCCCTTCTTTCAAGCTCCCCTTCTAACATCTCAATAAATTCTTCTTCCAATCCTTCTTCCTGTGCTAATTGATAGACATTAGCCAATTGCTCTTCCGTAAGTATCGTTAAAGATGTCATCGATTACAACTCCTGACTCACCAAGGTATGAATTCTTTATACCCTCTTTCATACTACTTAAACCCTATTATCAAAATAATTAATACATTTTTTAGGTAATAATCCCCCCTGAACGTCAGACTTTTTCACTTGAAATGTAAGAAATCAAAATGTTTTTCAGCTTATAATTGAAATTTTTAAAAATTTTAGTAAAATAGAGAGGTATTGAAAGATAGCGCTTTCTTTTTGTATACATACATTTACTAGAATGATCATTCAACATTTTATGTTTCACTTTCACACCGTTTGGGAAAAACAGCTAGGTAATGCATAATCTCCCTTGTGGGAACTTCTTATGGACAAATTTATATGTATGCATTAGAATGAATAATGTTTCATTTTCCGTTACTACTACATCTGAGGTGAATTTATGAATCGACAACATCGCTTTACATTAACAAGCCATTTACGATTTATCATTCCTTCCCTATTGGGAATTTTTCTTTTTATGGTTCCGATTCCACAGGAAGACGGGATCACGATACCAATCGCCATTCTTTCAGGACTACTACAGGACTGGATTGGAAGCTATGTACCTGCAATCATGACAGGGTTAATCATCCTTACCGTATTAGGGACTTTTATCACTAAGTTCATAAGACCGGCTTTTATTGAAAAATCCCCGTTTTTCACAAGCCTGTTCGATGTGAGACCTGTTTGGGTTTTTGTCAGAGTTTTGGGTGCAGTGTTTGCTATCATGACTCTATTTAAATTAGGTCCTGAATGGGTCTGGTCAGACGCAACGGGTGGACTTTTATTAAATCCGGATGGACTTCTCGCCATTCTATTCTCTGTATTTTTATTTGCCGGACTTTTTCTACCTTTATTATTAAATTTCGGTCTACTTGAATTATTCGGTGCTCTCTTAACGAAAGTGATGCGTCCCGTATTCGGTTTACCCGGGCGTTCTTCCATCGATTGTTTAGCTTCCTGGTTAGGAGACGGAACGATCGGGGTGCTGCTGACAAGTAAACAATATGAAGAAGGATACTATACAAAGAAGGAAGCAGCGATCATCGGTACGACATTCTCTGTTGTATCCATTACCTTCAGTTTGGTCGTCATTTCTGAGGTTGGTCTCGGAAAATACTTCATTCCTTTCTATATAACAGTAGCTATTTCAGGAATTATCGCAGCGATCGTGCTTCCACGAATCCCGCCATTATCCCGTAAGCCTGACACTTACTATAATGATCAAGAAGGCAAGAACACGATGGAAGTCATTCCAGAAGGCTATAGCCGCGTAGGTTATGGGTATGAGCAAGCTCTTGTTCAAGCGAAGAATAACAATAGTACTTCTAAATTTTTCGCTGATGGAATGAAAAATGTGTTGGATATGTGGATGGGGGTTGCACCCATCGTTATGGCGATCGGTACAACAGCGCTGATCGTAGCCGAGAATACAAAGTTCTTCGAATATATCGGTATGCCGCTAATTCCTTTACTGGAACTTCTTCAAATCCCAGAGGCAACAGAAGCGTCACGTTCGATCCTTGTCGGTTTTGCCGATATGTTCCTTCCAGCCATCTTTGGATCTGGAATTGAAAGTGAGCTGACACGCTTTGTGATTGCTTGTTTATCTGTAACACAATTGATCTACATGTCTGAAGTCGGTGGACTGTTACTAGGTTCTAAGATCCCGGTTGATTTCAAAGACTTAGTGATCATCTTCTTACAGCGTACATTCTTGACTTTACTTGTGATTGTTGCAATTGCTCATATGATTTTTTGATAAAAGAAACCCAGGTTCGAATTCGAACCTGGGTTTTTTATTTCTTTGAACAGTGAACAAAACGTTGACCGTTCCTTACCGCTCCAGGCAATTGCTTTCCGCGGGGAGGAAGTCGAGCCTCCTCGGGCTTTGCCCTGTGGGGTCTCGACCTTTCCTCTATTTCCCGCTGGAGTCAATTACCTTCCGCTACAATCCACTCTGTGCTTTTACCTACATACTGCTTATATGGATGATTGGATAATAATCAAACTACCAACATACCCTTTATTGTGTTATTAAACCTTTATTAAACATCAACCTTTTTACAAAACAGGCTTTACTTACAAGCCTTCATCCCTTTTTCTAATCTTCATCTTTAATCCGCCTTTGGGTCTTAACGTAATTAAAGGGTGACATTCCACCTTCTGACTACCCGGCATCTCGAACGTGAAGCGCTGCATGTATAAAGCAGCAATGATCAATGCTTCTTGTAAGGCAAAATGATTGCCTATACAGACTCTTGGTCCTCCTCCAAATGGAAAGTAGGCATAGGGCTCAATCTTTTTCGTATGGGCCTCTGGAAACCTCTCAGGGTCAAATGTTAAAGGATCAGGGAAATACTTTTCATTCCGATGCATCAGATAAGGTGACACAAGGATATTCTCACCTTCTTTAATAAGGTGATCCCCAATCATAACGTCTTTTACTGCGATTCTCCCAAACATCCAAATGGGTGGATACAAGCGAAGCGTTTCTTGAAGAGCTTGCCGCGTATAATGGAGGTGTGAAAGATCCCCACTACATAATTCTTTCGTCCCTACTACTCTATCGACTTCTTCATAAACTTTTCTTTTTACTTCCTTATCGCAATCGAGTGCATAGAAGAACCAGGAAAGGAGATTCGCTGTCGTTTCATGGCCAGCTACTAAGATGGTCATCACCTCGTCCATCAGCTGGCTTCTGGACATACTATTGCCTTCCTCATCCCGGGCATGAAGTAAGGCATGAAGCAAATCCTCTTTCTCATCCTGATGATACTCTTTTTGATGGATGATCTCCTCCACGACCCCCTTTAATTCTTTAATGGAGGCCTTATATTGCTTCACCTCAGCAGTCGGCCAAGATAGTGGAGGCTTAAGAAATGATCGGATCCGTTTTGTAGCGGTCTCCATAATGGTTTCAAGGTGAACACCAACTTTCTGATGACCTTCTCTAACATCCATATTAAACATGGTTTTCGTAATGACCCCCAGGGTAACCTCCATCATATCCTTGGAGATGTCCCGGGAATAGTTTAACTCCCAGTCCTCCATTATAGAGGAAGCAGACTCAATCATTTCACTCATATACTGATGAATATGACGTGGTGTGAAATAAGGTTGAATTGTTTTTCTCTGTTTAGTATGTAGCGGCGACTCGCTCGTCACAAGTCCATCTCCAATCAACAGGGATAGTTCTCTGAATTGCTTTGATTTATGAAAGGAAGCTGACTGAGTGACAAGTACTTCTTTCACCAATGCAGGGCTCATGAGTAAATGAATGGTTCGATTGGCAAAACGAAATTGAACTTTCTCTTCGTCTTTCCCTGCCATCTTTTCTAAAAACAGGAGTGGATCATTGCGGAATTGCTCTAACTGGCCTAATGGATGAAAGGAATGGAGGACGGTTGGTTTTGACATGACTTACATCTCCTTTACGGCTTCTATGAAGGGAAGTCTGTATTTACGCTCCTTTCATCTTATTCTTGTACTTTCATGTTCATTAACCCTTTTTAATAACCGTTCCAAGTATTCTGCCTTATACACAGGTAAAGGCTGCATCGCAATGAGGCAGCCCTGAACTTCACTTATGTTTTACCGGTAGGGTAACTTCAACTTTTGTTCCCATGTTTACTTCTGATTCAATGTGAATAGACCCTTTATGGTCCTCAATGATCTTCTGACTGATGGTTAATCCGAGTCCCATCCCCTTTTCTTTCAGGGTAAAGAATGGCTCACCGAGTCTCTTTAAACGATCCGGGGGAATCCCCACCCCATGATCCTGGATGGTAACCACGATCGTATCACTCAGAACATTCCAGTCGACGCGGATTTCTCCTTCGTCCATCGATTCGATCGCGTTTTTTATAATATTAATAAAGACCTGTACGCATTGATTTTTATCTCCCAATACTTGAATAGGGGATGATGGCACTTGAACATTTAAGGTAATCCCTTTGAGGATCGCTTCATGTCCCATCACCTTGACCACATAATGAAGCACCTCGCTCATATCAAAGAGCTGGTATTCCCTCATTTGTGGCTTTGATAAAATGAGTAATTCCCCGACGATTTGATTGATTCGATCCATCTCTGTAGACATGACGGTAAGATAATGGTCGGATACATGCTCATTCTCCTCCAGCAGCTGTATGAAGCCTTTGATGCTCGTCAATGGATTCCGGATCTCATGGGCGATTCCTGCCGCAAGCTCCCCGACCACAGATAATTTCTCTTTTCTTAATAGCATTTCTTCAGCTATTTTCTGCTGAGAAATATCCCTGCCGATGATGACTAGTCCCTTTCTTGTATGATTCGAATGAAATAACGGGACTTTTATGACATCAAAGGTCTTGTATTCACCGTTCGGAAGGTAGAATCCTTCTTCACATCTCGTTACCTTTTCTGCTTTCCAAGATTGTTCATCCGAGTCCACACAATAGTCGAAGGCGTCTTTAAAAAAGGGAACCAGCTCCCCTAATTCCCTGTCCGTCTTCCCTACATAATCAATTCGTTCAAGGTTATACAGTTTTCTGCCAAATTGATTGACCTTTAACCAGCGGCCCTGCCCGTCCTTAAAGCACACAAAATCAGGCAGGGAATGGAGAAGGGTGGACAGCTGATTTTCTTCTTCCAGCAATTTTCGATGCTCTGCCAGAAAGATTTTCCCTTTAATGAATAAGCGTACCAGGACCGTTACCCCTGCAATGGTAACCAAAAGGGCAGCGATTACGTTCCATGGCCTGGCAATCAAGAGTAAAAAGATGAACTGTAAGACAAATAGAGCCATGAGGATCATTATTTTGTTATAAAAGGTATGTTTAATCATATGATTCATTTTCTCCATCATCCAAGTCACCCGTCCCACTCATACTTTTATTCTTAAAATAAGTTAAATATATATGGACCGATTGAAGTAATATAGAACAAAATATAGATTCCCATGAAGTAAAAGGCACCTGCAAATGAGCCCCAATCAGGGTCCCGCCCTATTTTCCAAATCACCCAGGTGATCACACTAATCAACAATAATAGTACGTAGCCGCTTCCAGTAAACACCAAATACTCCGGTGCCACTTGGTAAAAATATGCGTTCATTGCATTGCTTGTGTAGCTGATCGGCATCAGCATAAAAATGATGATCGATGCATATTCAGCCCAGCTGATCCCGTCTTTTTCAAACGCGTTTGGTCTGAATATATACAGTAAGATTAATAGAAAGAGTGATGGAAGCACCCAGTAAAAGGATGTCAACACCGTCACCAAACTGCTGAACATCATGAGAACGCCGTTGTTAAGTGCCTCTTTCACTGATCTTTTCGACCAGTTTGTACTTTCTGAAACGACTTGATCGTTCTGAGATGCCCCGTATAGTTCATATGTACCACCATCATAATTAAACCAAACCAGTGCTTCGTCTGTTAATTGCACGGGTGAATATGTGACATGCTTGGTCGTACTAAGAGGAGAACCCTCCAGAACCTCCTGATCTTGAAAAGGAGCTGCATACAGGCTCATCGCACTGTTATCACCAATACGCTGTCCTTCTGAGGTGAACACCACGGATTCTTTCCCATCAACGTTTACAAACTGTACCCCACCGGCACTCTCCAGCTTTTCGCCGGTCCCTTTATTTACGAATTCAATCTTGCTCCCCGTTAAAATCGATGAGCCCAATTCCTGTAATGGAACCTGCACCTTGTATGTACTGTAGGAAAGTGTGCCTTGTGTGCGTGATTTCTCATTGTATAGTAAGATGAGTTGCCCGTCTGTTACTTTAAACGTTAAACCTTCCACCTTTTTATTCGGGGCTGTATTTACTAGTAAAAAAGGCTTCTCACTTACTTCACTGCTTTCATTCATATAGTAGACGAAATCATGAGTATCATCTTGTTTAACCTGAATGATGGCACTTCCGTTGTCTCCTGCGTGAATCTCGGAAATTTCAGACGGGAAAGTATATACTTCCCTGGAAGATCCTTCTTTCACATTATATTCATGGAGTTGTTCGTTACTCCAATAATAGATGTTGTTTGCGCTTGCTCCGAGACCCGTGATCTCTTTGGAAAGGATTTGATCCTTCTTGTCCTGGGTAGAAACTAGATTTCCATCTTTATAGTAGATGAATTCATTGCCATCGGTCCAAAATGGATAGCCTCTGGTTATAGTGGTATCAATGACTCTTTCATCTGCTACTTTCATTTCATCATTGATTGTAAAGGCATGGATTTTCCCTTTACTTGATATGTATAGTTCCCCATTGTTTTGAAACACCTGTGGTCTCTCGTTTGACGTGTAGTCTAATGGGAGTGAACGGCTCCAGTTTGGCTGAGGTAATTCTTTCACTAACAACAGCTGGTGAAAGAACAAGGCAGCGATGAATAGAAGCATGATTCCTATAGGTATCCCAAATACTTTCAATTTTTCTCTCATCTGAATCCCCCTTATG
Source organism: Rossellomorea sp. ABR4_004 (assembly GCF_056159585.1). Taxonomy (NCBI): domain Bacteria; kingdom Bacillati; phylum Bacillota; class Bacilli; order Caryophanales; family Bacillaceae; genus Rossellomorea; species Rossellomorea sp. ABR4_004. The sequence goes on from NZ_JBSWVM010000001.1 coordinate 2,238,658, forward strand.
TAAAATCCTTAGACTTCTGAATTTTAGCATAATTTATATAGGTTATCACCATTTTTTTCCACAAAAAGGAGCTTGGTTTCATTTATTCATTCTGTTTCAGTATAACATTTCCCTTCCAATTTGCTATCCATTATTGTCATATTTTGTCGTTTGAAATGGCTCTTTTCGCAAAGATTGTTGTTTAATATGAAATGGACCACTGCTCTTTTTAATAATATTATTTTCAAAAAATTAGTGATTTCATTAAAAAACTCATACTGAGAAAGTTGATTGGAGCGGAAAGCGAGCATCCTGTAGCGGAAATCAACTACTACTTTCTTATCTAAGATAACCTCAAACTTTGCGAAAAAAACCCAAATAAAATAGATTAAGGAATAAAAAAGACCCCTAAGAAACTATCGCTTCTCAGGGATCTTTCTGCTTACTTCGTTTTTAATTTTTCTAGCATATCAGCTGTCATTTTGGCCAGGTCGTATTCTGCTTTGAAGCCCCATTCGTTCATGGCTGCGCTGGAATCGATGGCGTTCGGCCAGCTTTCGGCAATGGTTTGGCGAACTGGGTCTACGCTATAATCCAGGTTAAAGTCCGGTTGGTGTACGCGGATTGCTTTTGCAATATCCTCAGGTGCTACGCTCATGGCAGATACATTGAAGGAATTACGGTGCTCAAGCTTTGAGCCGTCCGCTTCCATAAGATCGATGATCGCATTAAGTGCATCCGGCATATACATCATATCCATATAGGTTCCTTCACCGATGTATGAAGTATACTGGTTATTCTTGATAGCTTCATAATATATTTCAACTGCATAATCAGTCGTCCCGCCACCTGGCAGGGTTTCATAGGAAATCAGACCTGGGAATCGAAGTCCTCTTGTATCCACTCCAAATTTAGTGAAGTAATAATCAGACAGAAGTTCTCCCGACACTTTATTGACTCCGTACATGGTAGTAGGGCGCATGATGGTATCTTGTGGAGTTGAATCCTTTGGCGTTGATGGACCGAACGCTCCAATTGAACTTGGTGTGAAGAACTGACAATCCAATTCTCTTGCTGCTTCCAGGGCATTTACCAATCCACCCATGTTTAAATTCCAGGCAAGAAGCGGTTTTGCTTCCGCCGTTGCAGATAATAGAGCTGCGAGGTGGATAATGGTATCCACCTTATTCGTCTTGGCAATGTCAAACATTTTTGCGGCATCGGTCACGTCTAATTGCTCAAAAGGGCCATCCGTTACGACCGGGCTGTCTGTTTCCCGGATATCTGTCGCAATGACGTTATCAGAACCGTACACAGTACGAAGTTTATTGGTGAGCTCAGAACCGATTTGCCCCAAGGCACCCGTTACTAAAATCTTTTTCATCGTCTTTCCTCCTGCATTTTCCTATGGTGATAGAATGATTTCATTATTCATACAGATAGGGCTGACTTTTATAGCCAGACCCTATCACGTTATTTATAAAGGGGGATTAGATAATTCCCATTTCTTTACCGACTTTTTCATATGCTTTAATCGCTTGATCCAGCATGTCTTTCGTATGCGCTGCTGAAGGCATGTTTCTCACTCGGCCTGTTCCTCTTGGTACGGTTGGGAACACGATGGATTTGGCATATACACCCTCTTCATATAGGCGTTTACTGAAGTCCTGGGTCGCTTGCTCTTCACCGATGATAACCGGAGTGATAGGCGTCTCACTGTTTCCGATGTCAAAGCCAAGCTTCGACAGCTCTTCTTTCAGATAACGACTGTTTTCCCACATATTATCTTGAAGCTCTGTAGAGTTCATGATCAGATCAAGTGCTTCTGTACAAGCCGTTACATCCGCAGGAGTCAAGGATGTAGAGAATAGGAATGGACGTGAGCGGACCTTTAACCAGTCGATCAGGTTCTGAGTTCCTGCTACGTATCCACCAACTACACCGATTGCTTTCGATAGCGTACCCATTTGGAAGTCCACTTTGTCTGACAGGCCAAAGTGTTTAACCGTTCCTGCACCTTTTCCTAGGACCCCGGAACCGTGGGCGTCATCTACATACGTCATGATATCAAATTCCTCAGCAATTTCAACGATTTCAGGAAGTTTACATACATCCCCATCCATTGAAAATACGCCGTCGGTGATGATCATGATTTTGTTGTATTGACCCGATTCCTTTGCTTCTTTTGCTTTCGCGCGAAGATCTTCCATATCTGAGTGACCAAAACGGATAATCTTTGCTTTCGAAAGACGACAGCCATCAATAATTGATGCATGGTTCAATTCATCAGAAAGGATGGCGTCGTTCTTGTCCATAACCGCGGAAATCGCAGCCATATTACAGTTGAATCCTGACTGATAAGCAATGGCAGCTTCTGTACCTTTAAACTTCGCAAGCTTCTCTTCAAGCTTCACGTGAAGATCAAGGGTACCATTGATTGTACGAACGGCTCCAGCCCCTACACCATATTCTTTCACTGCTTCGATCGCTACTTTTTTCAGGCGTTCATCCGTTGCGAGTCCAAGATAATTGTTAGAAGAAAGGTTCACAAGCTTCTTATCATTGATCGTAATCACCGGTCCGTTCGCACCTTGTAATGGATCGATCTCATTATATAAACCGCGTGATTTAAGGTCTTCAAGATTTTCCTGTAAAAAATGATCTAATGTTTTACTAGTCATATACGTATCCTCCTGTTATGTAAACGTTTTAAAAACAAATGTCCACTCCAAAAACACACCATTTATCAGTTGACTCTTTATAATTGCTAATGATTATTCTGATTCTTAGTTTAACATGTTTTTTTGTGATGGACAAAAATTATCTTCGAATTCATCCTATCATTTAGTGTTCCCCTTATACTAAAAATACTTCATACTTTTTTCCAGACCGATTAAAAACCAGTGGAAAGGATGAATAAAAAGTCATCGCTTCTGTTCAATCTTAGTTTGTCATAAACTATCCACAAATAATGTGAAATATTTCACAAACTTATTATAAAATAAACATATAAACAATAAGCAGGTGATGGAAATGTCTGTTATTGAACTCTTAACCTCATTGACTCCCGTATTAGCCGTTCTTATTTTTCTTGTTATTATGCGGTTACCCGCTTCTGTTGCGATGCCTATCAGCTTCTTAATGACAGTCATTTTAAGTCTTGTATTCTGGAAGATCCCTTTTATACAGATCGGTGCTGCCACGGTTGAGGGAATGATCATTGCTTTCACGATACTTTGGATTGTTTTTGGAGCGATCCTGCTTTTAAATACCTTGCAGAACAGCGGTGCCATGGAAACGATCCGCAATGGATTTTCTATGATTTCCCCGGACCGTCGTGTACAGATCATCATAATCGCTTGGTTATTCGGCTCTTTTATTGAAGGTGCAGCCGGTTTCGGGACGCCTGCTGCCCTGGCAGCACCATTACTTGTCGCGTTAGGGTTTCCGCCCCTCGCAGCCGTTTCTCTCGCTCTTATTGCGGATAGCAGTGCCGTATCATTCGGTGCGGTCGGTACTCCTGTTATGGTAGGAATAGATCAAGGATTGAGACAGGAAGGAACTCTTGCAGGTCAGGTGGAACAAGCGATAGGGGCTCAACCAATGATCGATTATTTAAGCGGCGTTGCCAGTCGGGCTGTGAGTATCGACATATTCATCGGCAGCATGATTCCTCTCTTGCTTGTTGTGATGCTGACCCGTTTTTTCGGTCAAAATCGTTCTTGGAAAGAAGGGCTGGTTCTATGGAAGTTCTCTCTCTTTGCAGGTCTATCGTTTACAATACCTGCATTACTTGTAGCCACCTTCTTAGGTCCGGAGTTTCCTTCAATCATTGGTGGATTAGTCGGGTTGATGATTGTCATCCCTGCAGCGAAGAAAGGTTTCTTATTACCTGATGAGACTTGGGACTTTGAAACACAGGATGAACCTAAGACCGAATTCGTCCCTGATAGGAAAATGCCAATTTGGTTAGCTTGGCTTCCTTACTTGCTTGTCGCTGTCCTGTTGGTTTTAACGAGATTGGATCTTCTGCCTATTAAGGGGTGGCTTAGAAGCGTGAAAGTAGGATGGAGCAATATTTTAGGAACAGGCATTTCCACTCAGTTTGAGCCTCTTTACCTTCCGGGTACTATCTTTGTATTGGTCATGGCACTGACATTCCTTATTCATAAAATGAACAGGCATCAAATCGAAGAGACTTTACGACAATCTCTATTTACGATTAAAGGAAGTATCATTTCATTAATGGCCGCCGTTCCCATGGTACGGATTTTCATTAATTCAGGTGTGAACAAAAGTGATTTAGTGAGTATGCCAATGGAACTTGCCACTTTAGTGTCAGGGTTAGCGGGTGAAGGATGGCCCTTTGTCGCTCCCCTCATCGGAGCACTTGGATCCTTTATCTCCGGGAGCGCCACGTTTAGTAACATGATGTTTTCTCTCTTTCAATTTAGTGTCGCCGATCAAATCGGGGCAGACCAGCAAACTGTTTTATCCTTACAGGTGCTTGGAGCCAACGCTGGTAACATGGTATGCGTCCTGAATGTAGTAGCTGCTGCATCTGTTGTTCAGCTTAGCGGAGAAGAAGGTCAGATCATCCGGATAACCGTGGTCCCGATGTTACTATATGTTCTGTTATCAGGAAGTATCGGAGCCCTCGTTCTTTATTTCTTTTAAAGAAAAAGGATGAACACATGTCATGTTATGTGTTCATCCTCTGCTCTATTTCGTGACGTTACGGTTGACCCTGTACTCCAGAATCGCCTCGTGGATCCTTCTTAATGCCAAGTCGATTCGCTCTCTCGGACAGGCGATATTCATTCTGACAAAGGTGCGCCCGCTCTGACCAAATTTAAAGCCTTCATCAAATTTCACTCTGGCCTTTTCTAAGAAAAACGCACACAACTCTTCACCCGTCATGCCTAATTCCGTGCAATCCATCCATATGAGGTGTGTAGCCTGTGGGGTAATGCCTTTCAGCTCTGGAAGGTGTTGCTCTAGATAATTCAGTACATACTGTTTATTCTCTTCAAGCACCATTAATAGCTCATTAAGCCATGGTTCGCCTTCCTCATAAGCCGCAATCGTTCCTTCAATCCCAAACACATTCGGCCTCATCAGTCCATAGCCTGTAAGCTTTTCATTATACTTATCTCTCAGGTCTTTGTTCGGTATGAGCAGGATGGAGGTTTGAAGCCCCGCGATATTAAAGGTTTTACTTGGAGCCGCACATAGAATACTGCGCTCTACTAAGCTTTCATCCCCTTTAAACAGTGGAACGTGTTCATAGCCTTTATATACCAGGTCTCCATGCATTTCATCTGAAATGATCCAGAGGTCATGCCGCTTAGCGATCGAACCAATTTTCATTAATTCCTCACGCGTCCATACCCGTCCAACAGGATTATGAGGACTGCAGAGAATAAGAAGTTTCGTTCTGGGATGACGCGCCTTTTCTTCTAAGTCGTCAAAATCAATCGAGTATACTCCATCCTCATAAAGCAACGTATTTTTCATAACCGAGCAGCCATGATTCTCAATCGTACTGTAAAAAGGATAATAAACGGGATCTTGAATGATTACACCGTCTCCAGGCTCCGTTAATACAGACAATAATACATTGATACCCGGAATGATTCCAGGGCTAAAGCTGATCCATTCTTTCTCTATTTCCATCTGGAAGCGCCTCTTCCACCATGAAATGACAGACTCAAAGTATCGATCACTAAATGTCGTATAACCGTATATGCCATGCTGTGCCTTGCGATTCATGGCTTCGACAATGGCAGGAGACACTTGAAAGTCCATATCTGCAATGCACATAGGTATTACATCCTCGGCAGGAAACGACCATTTCACAGAGTGAGTGTTTGTTCTCTCGATGCAATCATTCCAATTCATATCCTACTACCCCTCTCACATATATCTGTCCTTACTTTATACTAGATTGAGGTCGGGGTGAATACCTAATTGTAAAATAGGAATCCCCCTGACTTCATTTAGCCAGCTGCTTCATACACTCACTACTTTTCAACGTTTTTCCCTGCCTTAGCCCTTCTATGGATGTGTTTCATTCCTTCCCGCTTACTTAACGGTGCCAGCTTTTCTGATTCGATGAATTGCTGTACCGCTTCCGGGTCCGTTTTGGAATACTCCCGGAGCGCCCAGCCGATTGCCTTCTGAATAAAAAATTCTTTCGATTCATTATGCAATAATATGTACCTGAACAAACGATCCTGATCTGTTTTTCCTTTATATTTCAATTGATGCAAAATAGAGATTCGATTCAACCACATATGATCTGAATGAATCCATTTCTCTAAGTATGTGTCATCTTCTTCCGTTTGATAGATTTTCCCTACATGATTGGGAGCAATATGATCGATGGTATCCCACCAGGATTTATTTACAATTAATTCTTCTAAAAATGGCAGATGGTCTTTCGTTAAATACCTGGATCGTTTGTCCAGAAGGGAAAGAGCGATATACTGACACTCCCTTTGCGGTTCAGACCAAAGACAACGTACAATGTCAGGCAATTCTTCAACCTGAGGTTTACCGTATTCCTTCAGAAAGTCCCGTAATAAAGCAGTACGTTCCGGGGTCCTAATACCAAAGAACTGAAATTGATTCCTCATATACGCTTCCATGGCTTCTCGATTTTCACTATTTTGATGCTTTTTTAACAGAGTGATGATTTTATCTGAATACTCATGCCCCATCCTTTTTCTCCCCTTTTTGATTTTGTTCATCGCATTCAAAACAACAGCATTTTCCATTCTCCTTTTGCACACCGTTAAAGAAACCGTCTAAACAATAAAGAGGCTTCTGACAGAGATAACAGTAGTCTACCAGCTCTTTCATTTCTTAAATGGTTCTTTCCTACTAAAGTAATCATCCAGTACATTTTCCAATCACAACATCCCCCGTCTGCAGAGCTCTCTTCATACTTCTTTAATATCGGGTAAAAAACCTTTTTTAAACAAAAAAACAACCCTTAGCTTGCCAAAGGATTGTCTCTTTTTGTCATTTGTCTCATAAGGAAAAAGTGAAGAAGCTTTTTACTTTGAGGTAATGAGAATCCGACGATGGAACCGAGCCCCAGTGCGATAATGACCGTCCCGATCCCGACAGGACCACCAAGTAACCAGCCGAATAAGAACACAACGATCTCCATTCCATTCCGTACCCACTGTACTTTCCATCCCGTCTTTTCAACTACGAGGAGCATCAGGCTGTCGCGGGGGCCCGCCCCCAAGTCAGCTGACACATATAGTCCGATACCGTACCCGATTACCACAATCCCAATTGCAAACACAATCGACTGTGCCACTAACGATTGAGGATCGGGAAGGACATAATTAAATAAATCTATGAAAATACCAATTAACAACATATTAATAAAGGCTCCAACTTTAGGGAATGACTTCGTTCCAATCCCCGTCACGAACAAGATGACAAAGCCGGCAATGATGGACCACGTACCAATCGTCAGTCCAAGCTGCTTAAAGAGTCCATAATGAAATACATCCCAAGGTCCGATTCCAAGGTCTTTCCCTTTGATCGTCAAGCTTATGCCGAATGCAAGTACAAGGAGTCCTGTAAAGAAGAACGACCAACGTAATACAAATTCTCTATTCATGAAAATCCCTTCCTACACCATAGTCATTTCATTTATTACCCGGATAAATGTATCACAGAATAAGAAACAAAAAAATTTCATAAAACCTATGGGGTTGGTGGGGATAAATAAAGGAGTGCTTACTGAATGGTCACTCAATGCACTCTTATTAACATATATTGAAAGATGAATAAACTACCTAACGATAGAGTTAACCACTCGTCTTCTATTCTTACCAGCTGAAATCATTAATGATTACTTATATCTTCTTTAATAGGACTCTTAAACCCTTCTCTAAAAGCTTTATCAATTTCTTTTAATTTGTTTGATAGAGCGGTTTCCATTTCCCCTAAATCTTCTTGCAACTTATCAGACATTTCATTTAAATCCGATTTAAGCTTATGGTCTAGTTCTTGTTTAAATTCGGTTAATGATTCAGGGTTATTCTCATCTTGAGTCACTTCATTTTGATTATTTACTACTCCGCTGAGTTTTTGCTTCAACTCCATTTTTTGTTCCCTTAATTTTTGCTTTAATTCATTTTTTTGCTGTTTTAGAAGTTGTTTTAACTCCGTTGAATTAAAAGTAGATTCATTAGTAATCTGTTTAGTAGATGAGAATTGATTGAATTGGACGTCGTACTGTTTAGACTCATTGTTATTCATACATTCACACCTTTTATGATTATTTATTCTCCTTACTATATGCAGAGAAATTGATTAACTCTATGACATTCAATTAAAAAAGGTAGTTGCCTATTTAAATTCAGAAAATTTTTGTAAGTAATACTTTTTAATAGATTTTTTAGTAGTTTACTGTATATATGTCCATAACAACCTTTACTCCCTTTCATAGGATGAAATAAGAGAGGTGATATTATTGGGCAGTAAAAACAAAGACAATAAAAATAACTGTTTACGATGTGATGCAGTAATCGAATTTTGCAGATGTAATAGCCACACTACTAAACAAAATCATTCAAAATGTATTGAGCAAAAAGCTACTCAAAGTCAAGGCAACTTAGAGCAAGAATTTGGTGACCAGGAAATGGGGCAAACCCAGGGCGACCAACTACAGGAGCAATCCCAAGGATTCGGCGATCAAGACCTCGACCAGACTCAAGGCGATCAACAACAGGAACAATCCCAAGGGTTTGGCGATCAAGACCTCGACCAGACTCAGGGCGACCAGCTACAGCAGCAATCTCAAGGGTTTGGTGATCAGGACCTCGACCAGACTCAGGGCGACCAGCTACAGCAGCAGTCTCAAGGGTTTGGTGATCAGGACCTCGACCAGACTCAGGGCGACCAACAGCAGCAGCAGTCTCAAGCTCATGGAGACCAAGGTCAGACACAAGGAGATCAGTCTCAGAATCAGGGACATGACCAACTACAAGCTCAAGGAGCACAAACTCAAGATCAAGAACATGGTGATCAAACAAACGGCAATCAAACAAATGAGGGTCATACAAACACATCCCCACTTGATAACAGTCAATCCATTTCTACCCCAGTTGATGTGGATGGGGTTACAGTAAACGTAAAGTGTGGTGATAGTATCCAAATTCCATTTCCGCTTTTTCAACCAATATGTCCAAAATGTAATGAGCATGATCGAGATGATCAATGCGATAAGAAATGTTTTAAAAAGAAGGACCTTTGTAAAAAAGGGTGTTGTGACTGTTTAGACTGTCTTTGCGGGTTATTGGAGGACGTGGAGGAATTCCAATCTACCATCGTCGATCCAGTGGACAAGCAAATAGACCTTTATTTCTCAGTACCTTCAACGTTGGCAAATCCTACAGAAGACCAAGTTATTACAGATGTAAATGATTGCTCCATTGTAAGATTTAAAGACGCAGATCAACCTTCCGTTATACCAAGTACGACCGTTCAATTATGTGATGTAGCTGGGATCAGTGCCACAGACTCAGGTAATACCCCTGATATTTTTGAATTTTTACTTCAACGGGCTAGAGAAAAATCTGATTCCTGTAAGCAGCACTGTGATTGTTCTGGATGTGCAAATGGAATCGGTGAAGAGCTTGCGGCTACAGCCAGGTTCGGTCTTGAGATCATGTTAAGCATTAAAGGAGTAACGACAGCGCTCCCACCTTTATTTGTCATCAGTGTGAAAGATTGTATTGTATACCTGGTCAATAATCTAGAAGATCCTGCTGAAATCTATGCTTTTACGTTATGTTCAGTTACTGGACTTACAGTAACTTCTCAAACGATTTAGTTAGAAAAAACCTTTTAAAACGTTTGTTGTAAGAGAAATAGAGAGGGCGTGAACCTCTCTTTTTATTTTTTTACATTTCTGTTGATTAGTTGAAATAATTCAAGCTCTATTTACCCTTCAACCAACTCAACGATTTCCCCGTCAGGTCCAAAATAAAAGACCACTTTCCAGCCATTTTCAAGTACAACTGGGCCCTCAACGGGTACTAACCCTTTCTCCTTTAATTGACCAACCTCCGTCTCCAAATCAATGACTGCCAAGGCAATATGAAGAAATGTCCGCTTAGAGCCGTTATCCTCCCCAGACTCCTCAATGAGCTCCAACCGACAATCATTCTTTTTCACAAATAGGATTTTCTCACTTCCCCATTCGAAATACGTTTCCTCTTCAAACCCAAAGTAAGATTGATAGAATTCCTTCGACCGCACTAAACTCTCTACGTTCATCCCAATATGATGAAGTCTCATATCCATTCTCCTTACAAAATTACATTCATATCACCAAACTCATGCCATTTATAGTTTTTTAACAGAGCAGTCTGATAAGCGTTCATTAATTTCCCCTCCGAAATAAAAGCTTTTAAGAGATCCAGATGGCTCGCTTCCGGTTCATGCAGACCCGTAATGAGACCATCTACAAGTTTGAGAGGGGTATCTCCGGAAACATATAAGTTTGTTACCCCTTCAGAAGGCTTTAGCTGTCCGTATTGCGTCATGATGGTTTCAAGGGCACGAACGACTGTAGTGCCCACTGCAATGACCCGCTTACCACTATTCTTTGCCCTGAGGATTTGGTCCACTGTCCCTGAACCTACATGGTATTTTTCCGGGTGATTTTTCGGTGTCGGCCAGCGATCATCCCCGTAATAGCTCAAGCCTGCGTGAAGTTGTATGAACGCGATTTCAATTCCTTTCTTTTTCAAGGATTGTATCAACTTCCATGAAAAGGCCCTTCCGGCCGATGTCATTTCCACAGACCCAGGGACTGATCCATATACGGTTTGGTAGCAATCAAGTGGCCATGGTGAATCAATATATTCGTAACGGATCGGTTCTCCGTTTCTGTAAATAAAATCAAAAAGCTCGACGCCACTCCTGTTAAATTTCAATTTTACCAATGGCTTTTCACTTCCTTCACCAATCATGCTGGCACGGACTTCCTCTGAAAAACAAATCGGTTCCCCTGCTTGATGGAAGTCTCCTATAATAAGCGCATCCCAACAGTTATCATCTACTTTTCTGGATAAACGAACTTCGAAATACCTGTTTCCTTGCTTCCCCTTAAGAGAGGCAGGAATGGTCCGGCTGTTGTTTAAAACAAGTACATCCCCCTTATTTAAAAATTCGGGTAGGTGCCTGAATTGGGTATGATCACATTTCCCGGTCTCCCGGTTCAACACCATTAGTTTCACTTCGTCTCTTTGGAATCCTAGTAACTCAATGGGGGTCGATGCGTTTAAATGGGAAGGGATATCAAAAGTCTTAGCCAACTCATTCATTCTCCCCGCCTCGATTCCACTGAAATTCCTGTGCTTCAAACCGATTCCCATTCTCGTTTTCTGAAGCGTCGGAAGCCAGATACAAAAAGACGTCAAGGTGATCGTGAGGATTCGCAAGTGGATAATCACATCCCGGGACAGCCTTATCGTGCATATCCGTATCCATTTCCCCCGGATCGACCATATTCACCCGTATCCCTGTATCACTCAGCTCATCGGCCCATGTTTGAGTCAATCCTTCGACGGCAAATTTTGAAATTCCATATGCCCCCCACTCCGCAAAGCCTGTTTTACCCGCTTCTGACGTTAGGTTTATGATTGTACCTTTCCCCCGGCTGATCATTCCTGGGAGGACTCTTTTTGTTACTAAAAATGGGTTCAATGCATTGATTCTTAGCACCTCAAGAAAATCTTCTTCAGAGTAATCAGCCAGCAAGCGCGGACCAGGGCCAAATACGGATGCATTGTTAAAAAGAACATCGACTCCCCCCAATACTTCCTCCGTTACAGAAACAAAACGGTCTACATCCCTGGAATCAGAAACATCGGCTTCCAAAGCTACCACCTCTGCCCCTAATTCCTTCAATTCTTTCTCAGCCTCCTGAAGCGGTCCACTCGTTCTTGCACAGATCGCAAGCTTTGCCCCTTCCTTGGCACATTGTACGGCAAGGGCCCTGCCCAACCCTTTTGAAGCTCCCGTTATCATGACTACTTTATTATTCAACATCATTATTTCCCCTTTCCTAACTCTTGTTGCTTACAGTTTATGAAATATCTCCCTTCGACAAATCGTCTATAAGGGGTCATGGGGAATAGAAAATTAGAAGTAGCAGATTATCAGCCTTTTGATGTACTCCCACAAAAACACGAACATTTATACTAGAAATTTATTTTATATTCGTGTTATAATCAAATTGAAAATAAATAGAGCAGTGACTGGCGAAAATGTGGAATCAACCACAAGGGAGCTGCGAATCTTATAAATCATGAGCCATTAGCCGTTCGCCTGGGCAGGAGGCAAGGGGGATACCCTTGTCTTCTTTTACTATAATCAGGAGGGATTGCAGTGGAACCACTAGTATTAGACGGGAAACTTGTTGCATCTGAGGTAAAAGAAAGCCTAAAGTCGAGAGTCGCTGTATTAAAGGAAAATGGGATTACCCCATGTCTCGCTACGGTGCTCGTTGGAGATGATCCATCTTCTGCTACGTATGTCAAGATGAAGGGCAATGCCTGCGCGAAGATCGGGATGGAATCAAGAAGAATTCATCTTCCCAAGGAAACGACAACGAATGAACTGTTGGACGTGATCCAGGAGCTTAATCAAGATCCTTCCGTTCATGGGATTCTCTTGCAGCATCCTGTACCTCATCATATTGATGAACGTGCTGCCTTTGAAGCGATCTCCATTGAAAAAGACGTTGATGGCGTCACGAGCCACGGGTTCGGACAGAATTCATTAGGGTTTGGTGAATATCCTTCGTGCACACCTGCTGCAATCATGAGCATCATCGATTACTACGGTGTGTCCCTTGAAGGTAAACACGCTGTCGTAGTAGGAAGAAGTCCGATTCTAGGAAAGCCTGTTTCCATGATGCTGTTGAATCGAAACGCAACGGTAACGACCTGTCATTCCTATACAGAGAACCTGCCGGACATTCTCTCTACTGCAGATATCGTAGTGGCAGCAGTCGGTAAAGCTAACTTCATTCAAGGAGACTGGTTAAAAGAAGGTGCTGTCGTTCTTGATGCGGGCTATAACAAAGGGAACGTCGGAGACATAGACTATGAGGCATGCTATGAAAAAGCGAGCGCGATTACCCCTGTACCAGGCGGAGTGGGCCCTGTGACCATCTCTATGCTATTAAAACAGACCGTTGATTCTGCTGAGAAATATGGTTTTGTTCTTGAACATTCATAATAAATGTCCTTTAAGAGACTGACCCATTATGGGAGCCAGTCTCTTTTTTTCCTATTTCGGACTTATTTTTTCTATATTTCAGGAAAGAATGGTAAGGAATAGAAAGATAAAGGAGCGTTCATATGGACACACAACACCAACATGCTTTCTCTGAAACACCGGAGCCCTATTGGAGGGAAACGACTAAACTCCCCCTATTTAAGAAGCTTGATAAAAACATAAAAGTGGACGTGACCGTTGTTGGCGGCGGGTTAGCAGGCATCACCACTGCCTACTTGTTAGCTAAAGGCGGGAAAAAAGTGGCTCTCATTGAGGCTGATCACTTATTGAACGGAACAACAGGGCATACAACGGCTAAGATTTCCGCTCAACACGGATTGATTTATGATGAGCTCATCCAGCATTTTGGAGAAGAGTTTGCAAAGAAATATTATCTGTCTCAGTCAAAGGCTCTTCAGTTTATTAAAGATACGATTTCCAGCGAAAATATCGATTGTCATTTTACAGAAGAGGACTCGTATGTTTACGCGACTACTGATCAATATGCTACAAAAATCGAGAAGGAGTACGAGGCGTATCAGAAGTTGGAGATTCAGGGAGAGCTCATCGAAAAACTCCCAATCGATCTATCCATTAAAAACGCAGTCGTAATGAAAGACCAGGCACAGTTTCACCCTTTAAAATATCTTAAAGCCTTGATTGATTCTTATACGGGACTTGGCGGTCAAATATTTGAAGGAACTGCTGCTAAAACCATTAACGAAGGAGACTCCACTCAAGTTGTGACTGCAGATGGGTATCATCTGGATAGCGAGCATGTTGTCATCTGCTCTCACTTTCCTTTTTATGATGGAATGGGTTTTTATTTCACAAAGATGTATGCTGAACGCTCGTACATCCTCGGAGTAAAAGCGAGAAAGGATTATCCTGGAGGCATGTACTTAAGTGCAGAAGATCCTACCCGTTCCCTCCGTTATGAAGATGGGGAAAATGGGGAAAAACTCATATTAATCGGTGGTGATAAACATAAAACGGGGCAAGGAAAAGATACAATGGATCACTATGAGGCTTTAAAGGAATTCGGGGAAGAAGTTGTGGGTATTGAAGAAATCCCATACAGATGGTCTGCCCAGGACCTGATCACATTAGATAAAGTACCATACATCGGGACATTAACGGAAAAGCACCCTGCCATTTTTGTAGCGACCGGTTTTAATAAATGGGGAATGACGTCAGGTACTCTGGCAGGGCAAATTCTATCTGAACAAATTTTAGGAAATCACCATATTTATGCTGACGTATATACTCCTTCCCGTTTTGTCGCAGATCCAAGCATCAAACATTTCTTCAAAGAGAACGTAAATGTAGCGGGACAACTCATTAAAGGAAAGCTTCAAATTCCAACTAAAAAGGTACAGGAGCTACAAAAAGGCGAGGGCGACGTCGTGAACCTGAACGGTCGACGCTGTGGAGGATACCGGGATGAAACAGGAAATCTGCACGTCGTAGACACCACCTGTACCCATCTCGGCTGTGAAACCGAATGGAACCACGGAGACCATACATGGGACTGCCCTTGTCACGGATCACGCTTCTCCATTGATGGGGAAGTAATTGAAGGACCTGCAAAGAAACCTCTTACAAAATTTGAAGTGACCGATTGAGGGACAGACCTTTGAAAAGAATCATTAGTTTTTTGTCGAATATAGCCTGGGAAATAAACCGGATCCTAAAAGTATTTGACATATTTTGTCGCAATACATAGAAGAATATTTCCTCGATTATGTCTCAAACTATAAATGCTTGAGTTACTATTTTGGGAGGGATTCTGAATGGGACGTACTAAAAAAGGTAACCGTAATGCTCAAAGTAATACGAATGCTAAACAAAATCGAACAAGTTCTGAATTAGTGGAGTTTACAACCGGGCAAGCGAATACGAAGAAAAACCGACCACAAGACTAGTAACGACTAGCTGATTGATTGAAGAATAACCGGCAGGAACACTGCGTCAGGTTATTCTTTTCTTATTTCTCCTGATCCGTTCATCTTTTCGTAGAGGAATCTCACTCCCAACCTCGAATACGTTATAGAGAAATTGAATAGGAGGATTATATGATGCAAGAACAAATGTTGTTTCAACAAATGGAATTCATACGACTTCGCACACTGGCTGCTCTCGATGCGACAACAGAAAAGCAGGCGGATGAAATGCCTCCCGGCTTCAGAAATTCAATCCGATGGAATTTAGGACATATCCTGCTTTCTCAGGAAAACCTGTTATTCTCGTTTGTAGGGGAAAACGACCGTAAAACACTTCCACCTGAATATGGGGAGCTATTTGGCTTCAATACGAGTCCAGACACCTGGAATACACTCACACCTCCCACACTGAAGGAACTTCGTGAGAAATTGAAGGCACAACCGCAAAGAATGAAAGAAGCATTCTCCGGTCGCTTGGATGAATCAGGAGACAAGCCGTTTGTTCTTGGTGAACATACTACGTTTACCACATTAGGTGAAGTTCTTTCCTTTGCAAACTGGCATGAAGGCCTACACCAAGGAACCATTACATCTATTAAGCGTGTACAAGGTATTGAAAATCTTTGGGGAAAAGTTGAAGAGAAGATAGAAAGATAAAAAAGACATGGCGGCTCCTGTGCTGCCATGTCTTTTTATCTGCCTTTAAACAAAATTAAAAAATCTTCGTACCCTTCTTCTTCTAACTTATCCTTGGGAATAAATCGTAAAGAAGCAGAATTGATGCAATACCGAAGACCTTTAGGGCCGGGGCCATCTGTGAACACATGCCCGAGATGAGAATCAGCTTCCCTGCTTCTTACTTCTACTCTTGTAGAACGATGAGAGAGATCATATTGCTCTTTGACGCTCGCATCCATGACAGGCTTTGTAAAGCTGGGCCAGCCGCACCCACTATCATACTGATCTTTGGAAGTGAACAATGGTTCTCCCGAAACGATATCAACGTATAAACCTTCTTCCGTGTTATCCCAATACTCGTTTTCATAAGGTGGCTCTGTTCCATTTTCCTGGGTAACGAAGTATTGCATTTCGGTCAGCTGTTCCTTTAAATGGGATCGATCTTTTGGCCAATGCTTTTTCAAAAAATCTTCCCGCCCGGATCCACGCTTATATAAAGCGTATCGGAAGGCATTTTCCTTATAAAAATCCTGATGATGATCTTCAGCAGGATAAAACTCGCTTGCTGGGAGAATCTTCGTCACCACAGGTTTTGTGAAAACACCACTCTGCTCCAACTCTCGTTTTGAATCTTCCGCAAGCTTTTTTTGATTATCGTTATGATAAAAAATGGCTGTACGATAGGAGTCACCCCGATCTTTAAACTGTCCCCCTGAATCAGTCGGATCAATTTGCTTCCAGTATAGATCCAACAGTTTCTCATATGGGTACTGATTAGGATCAAACGTGATTTGTACCGCTTCATAGTGTCCTGTTTCCCCGGAAGTCACTTCTTTATATGTCGGGTTTGCGGAATTACCTCCTGTATAGCCGGAGACAATACGCTCAATTCCTTCCTGCTTATCAAAAGGCTCGACCATACACCAGAAACAGCCCCCGGCAAACGTCGCTAGTTCCATTTCTACACCTCTTTCGTTTCACGTGAAACACTTATCGGTTAAGATCTTTCATCAATGTTCATCCTTCAAAGTAAAGATGATAATGATTCTGACACCCCGGGTTGAAGGAGGCCCGACAATGAGGACAGACCGATTGGCAATTCATATATTGTAAAATGGTTAACTCGTTTTTGCATTCACCACAAAGAACCGCTTTCGTATTCCACTCGTTCTTTGACCAAAGGATTGGATCATGATCTGCCACTTCGTCATGACATGTATGACAAGGATAGTACGTGTTACAGCACTTAAATTTAATCGCGATGATATCTTTTTGGGTTCGATAATGTTTGCATTTCGTTTTAGAGTCCACTTCTACGCCAGATACAGGAATCAACTTTTCAGGCATGTTCATCCTCCCTTTTATTTACGTAGTAGATTTCGATATACAAAGCCGATATTCCTACAAAAAAATGAAACTAGTCATCTATTATCAATGAATTCTTAGTCTATGAATCTATCTGTACTATACAATGAATTCTAGAACAAAGGGAGGGGGAAGATTATTGAAGTTGATAACACTCGAAACTTCATGTAGAAAAAAATATTGTCGGTAAAAGCACAGTAGTCCATCCATTTGCACAAAAAAAAGGAGGGGCTGAATCGTCCGCCCCTTTCCTTAACTCTTATGTTCCAGAATTCCGGTTAAATCCCTGTATTCAAAGTGTGGTTTGACCCCTAATTCATCCATCACTTTATCCTGACGGTTGATCCAAGCCGTATAGAATCCAAAGTTCGTCGCTCCTGCAATGTCCCATGGGTTAGAAGACATAAACAGTACTTCTTCTCTTCTGACCCCAAGCTTTTCAAGAACGAGCTGGTAAGACATCGGGGTCGGTTTAAACTGTTTCACTTCATCAACTGTCAAAACCTCATCCAGTAAATGTCCAAAGGAAGATTGCTCAACCAGAGGTGAAAGCATGTCCAGTGAACCATTGGAAAAGATAGCTTTTTGATAAGGTTTCAGTTCTTGCAATACACTCCCTACTTCTTCATAGTGGTCTAATTCCAGGTAAGCCTCCAGCAATTCCTTCACTTTTCCTTCAGTTAGGTCAACTCCTGCTTGCTTAGCCGCATAATGGAGCGCATCCTCCGTTATTGTAAAAAAAGTCGTATACGTACCCATTAATTGACGTAAAAAACTATACTCCAGCTGCTTCTGGCGCCACACCTGACTGATTTCCTCCCCTTTATCAGGAAAGAGTTCATTACACTTTTCAATGACGGAATGAACATCGAAAAGTGTTCCATACGCATCGAACACAAAAGCCTTTATATTGAGATTGGACATACGTAACCTCCTCTTTCATTCTTCTTATATAATAGACCATTTTATATTAATTAAACTTTTTCACACATAAGCGAATTCATTTCACATCCACGCTTTTTATGATATATTACTTCGAGTATCTAAATATCTTATGGAGGTGGTCACAATGATTGCAGAACCACATGCACAGGCATCTCCTTCCTATACAAAGACGATTCTGTTCTTGAGCTTAACCGTCTGGCTGGTTGTCATGAATACCACCATGTTTAATGTAGCACTTCCCAATGTCTTAAAGGATTTCACTTTAGCCCCTTCTGAAGGAGCCTGGATCGTATCTGGATATTCCATCGTACTCGCCATTTGCACCATTACATATACGCGCCTGGCAGACTACATTCCGATCAGGAGGCTGCTTATCCTGGGCATTTCCATCTTCGGACTGGCATCGTTCATAGGTTTCTTTGCTCATACCTTTACATGGCTATTGCTCTCCCGTTTATTCCAAGCGGCAGGTGCCGCAGCCATCCCAGGCCTATCCATGGTGTTTGCCGGACGTTTTGTCCCGCTGGCAAGACGCGGCCGGGCATTGGCTATGATTGCTTCAGCTTCTTCCCTGGGCTTTGGATTAGGGCCTGTCGTAGGTGGCGTGATCACCGATTATTTAAGTTGGAACTATTTATTTCTCATCACGTTATGTGTCCTTGGAATGATTCCTGTCCTATATCGCTTCCTGCCGGATGAGACGACCAGGAAAGGGTACTTTGATATATGGGGTGGCCTTTTAACCGGAATCGGAATTACGTTCTTTCTACTGTTCATTTCAACTTTCCACTGGTATTATTTCGCAGGTGCCGTTGTATTCTTTGGAGGATTGTGGATTCGGATCCATAAGATCGAACTACCTTTTATTCAACCCAGTTTGATACGGGACAAAGGATACCGTCAGATTTTATATATGAGTTTCCTGGGTTTCGCCACTCACTTTGCGATTCTAATCGTCATGCCTCTTATGCTTCAGCATGTATTTGGTAAAAACCCGACAGCCGTCGGATTCATTATCTTTCCGGGTGCGATGCTGTCCGCAGTGGCAGCCATTTATGTCGGAAGACTGATTGACCGATATGGAAATATGAGGGTAATGTTCCTTGCACATATCCTTCTGATCATCTCAACCGTCATCTTTTATATCTTATCACCCCACAGCGAATACATGATTATGCTGGCTTATATGTTTACGAGCTTTGGCTTCTCAAGTCTATCATCAAGCTCGACCAACGAAGTATCCCGTGTCATGAGTAAAGAGCTGATTGCTTCAGGAATTGGCATGAAACAGCTTACCCACTTCGTAGGCAGTGCATCTGGTTCTGTTCTGGGAGGAATCATTGTCGAGATGGGCGGAGCAGATTTCCCGGTAAGTTCCTTTCAGAATACATTCCTTGTTCTGATCGGATTAATGACGCTATCCCTTATTCTATTATTCCTATACCGCAAGAGAATCAACCATCAATAAGATCTGGTCCAGGCAGTATATCTGCATGGACCTTATTTTTTGTAAAAAAACAGTGCTCATCTTAGCCATCATGGATTCCTCCACTACCATTAAGGGTATAGTAAGAAAAAAACAGTAGAACAGGGGAATTCAATTGAAAACAAAGAATAAGTGGTATAAGAAGAAAAGCTGGTGGATCGGAGGGATCATTATACTGATCCTTACCGTCGTCATGTTTTACCACCGGGTAAAGCCGTTACCTCCGGGGATATCCTACGCCGGCAACACCTATACCATACCGGAGAAAGATGTTGAGTTCTTATACGACCTTACATACCAGAAAGACGGGAAAGAGCAATATGACCATTCGATCTTTGATGAAGTCTATCAAACGATAGAAGAAGCAGAAGATTTTCTTATTCTGGACTTATTTTTAGTGAATGGTTACACAAAAGGGGATCGTGATTACCCTGAAATCAGTGAAAAATTAACGAAAACGATTCAACAACAGATGAAAAAGAAGCCTGATCTGAAGGTGGTCTTCATCAGTGACGTGGTCAACACCACCTATGGATCACATACCGCTGAACAATTGGAACCTTTGGAAGACCTCGGGGCTGAAGTCGTTTATACCGATCTAAACCGCCTCAGAGATCCCAATATCTTATACTCAGGGGTGTGGAGGACCGCCTTAGGCTGGTTCGGTCAGGATGGCTATGGTTGGCTCCCCAACCCCATGGCTTCATCTGCACCCAAGGTAACCATGCGATCGTATTTGAAGCTATTAAATGTAAAGGCAAATCACCGAAAAGTTGTCATTACCGAGAAAGAGGGACTAATTCTCTCCGCTAACCCCCATGACGCCAGCGGTTTCCACTCTAATATAGGATTCAAAGTCAAAGGGGACATTCTCAAGGACATGGTGAAAGCCGAAAAGGCAGTGGCTGCATTTTCAGGGGGGAACATAGAGGCATTTCCTACCGAGGAAGACTTAGATCAGTCTATTAAAAAGCTTCCTTCTACAGAAACTTCCGTCAAAGCACAAATCCTGACAGAGAAGAAGGTTCAAACAAGTGTCGTAAATGCTATGAATAAAGCAAATAAAGGGGAAGAAGTATGGATTGGGATGTTCTATCTTGCAGATCGGGACATTATCGATGCCATAGAAGATGCTGCTGATCGGGAAGTAGAAGTACGATTAGTACTTGACCCTAATCAGAATGCCTTCGGTCAAGAAAAGATAGGGTTACCCAACCTGCCAATCGCATCAGAGCTGCACAACTTAGACAATGACCATATTACGATTCGCTGGTACAACACCAATAAAGAACAATACCATACGAAGTTCATTTATATAAAAGGGGCAAACGAGAGTACTGTCATCGGAGGATCCAGTAATTACACATCCAGAAACTTAGATGATTATAACTTAGAAGAAAACATAAAGATTGTGGCCCCAACCGACAGCAAAACCATGTCAGATATTGATCAGTATTTTAACCGTATCTGGAACAACGAAGATGGCACCTACACCGTTAAATATGAGGAATATCAGGATAAACTGCCTGCCTTTAAATATATCATGTATATCTTACAAAAAATCTTCCAAGTAACGACCTATTAGGTTTTAATTCCACAATAAAAGGGAATTAAATCAGTAACAACACATCACAAAAAACATTACATGGAGGTTAAAAAAATGGGGATTATTTTGTACTTAATCGTAGGTGGAATCATCGGTTGGTTAGCTGGTCTTATATTAGGTAAAAACGTTCCTGGTGGAATCATCGGAAACATTATCGCCGGTATTATCGGTGCATGGATCGGTGGAGAGCTTTTAGGTAGCTTCGGACCATCACTTGCAGGGATCGCCATCATACCAGCACTACTCGGAGCGATCATCTTTGTATTCCTGTTAAGCTTACTGCTTAGAGGTATGAGAAGAACTTCTCATTAAAAACACTAAAACCCCTGGATTCCAGGGGTTTTTCATTTGTCCTTAAAGATATAAAAAAAACAGCCAATGTTGGCTGCCCTCTT
This sequence comes from Rossellomorea sp. ABR4_004, assembly GCF_056159585.1. Lineage (NCBI taxonomy): Bacteria > Bacillati > Bacillota > Bacilli > Caryophanales > Bacillaceae > Rossellomorea > Rossellomorea sp. ABR4_004. Next base: position 2,260,375 of record NZ_JBSWVM010000001.1, read on the forward strand.
AATACGTTACAGATTTCTTATGTCTTCTTTTATTCCGATACTTCTTATAAAACGGGTAAATAATAGGTCCCCATTTGATCAGTCTTCCAATTAAACGTTTCATGCAGGTAACCTCCTTTGTATAGTAATCTATACCCGAAAATGCAGAATGAAAACATATGCTAGAATAAAGTCAAGACGAATGACGAGGTGTTTCACATGCATATAACAGAAGAATTAGCTTATCCAATCATCTCAAAATTAAAAACCATCGTAAGTACTAATATTAATATCATGAACGAGTCCGGCGTGATTGTTGCCAGCACTGATTCTACACGTATGAATCAGGTACATGAAGGGGCTCTGTATGTCCTCAAACAAAAAAGACCATTAATCATTTCTGAGCACGACTTAGGTAAGTATCATGGTTCGAAAGAAGGCATCAACCTACCTATTGAGTTCCTGGGAGACATGATCGGCGTCGTTGGAGTGACAGGCTCTCCACATGAATTAGATCAGTTTGTGAAAATCGTGAAAATCACCGTTGAAGTCATGATTCAACAGGTTCATTTCCACAATCAATTGCAGCATCAAAAAACATTAATGGATAATTGGTTATTAGATTTGGTACACCCCCATTATTTTGATGAAAGAAAAAATGAAGCATTTGCTCATCACTACTTACATCTTGAAACGAGCCAAAACGTTCAAATATTGTTGATTCAGTTTGACGATTTATTCGCTCACTCAACAACCAACCTTCCTTTACCAATGGTCAAAGAAGAGCTATTAAGGAGAATAAAGCTTCGATTACCAAAGGTGCACTTTCAATCCTTCATCACGGACTCCCACTGCGTCATAGGAATCCCTTCAAGTATTTGCTCCACTGACGAAGAGGCGATAATTCTGGCAAAGCGTTTGCAACACCATTTACAGGAAAAGTATGTCAAGGTGAAAACGGCTGTAGGCAATGTATATTCAGGAGTTAGCGGGTACAGAAAATCTTATTTGGAAGCACACAACTCCCTAGAATTACAGGAACGCTTTCCACAGTTCACCGACTATATTCATATCCAGCAATGGGGGATCATGGATTTCATAAAGCAAATCCCAATTGATGTACGTAAGGAATTTATGAACCGTTATAATGAACGAATTCTTCAATTGAGTGGCACTTTGCGACATACACTACAACGATTGTTCGATTGCCAATTAAACATGAAAGAAACGGCGAACTCATTACATATTCACCGAAACACCCTCCTGTACAGGCTTGAAAGTGTCGAGGAACTGACAAGTCTAAACCCACGGCAATTTGATGACGCCATATTACTTCGGTTTTTCCTAATTATCCAGGAGTTGAATAAAGAGTTATAAAATATGATTGTGCACATGCACAATCTTTTTTCATTTTATGGAGAATTGTTTAGATGAATCCACATTGTAACCGCTTACCTAAATTGGTTAAATGAAAGAATAGATTATATTTTCTGAAAAAAGGAGCCGCTATGAATATTCTTATTGCCCCCGATTCATTTAAAGGAAGTTTAAGCTCACTCGAGGTTGGAACCATTATGGAAAAAGCCTTTCTAGATGAATCTTCGAGCTTTAAAACGAACGTCATCCCCATGGCCGATGGTGGCGAAGGAACGCTTGAAACCTTAATTTACGCAACGGGAGGAAAAAAAGTAAAAACGATCGCAACCGGTCCCTTAGGAGAAAAAGTTCACACTGAGTACGGTGTGTTAGGGGATCAAAAGACAGCTATTATTGAAATAGCTTCCATCGCAGGCTTACCAATGGTGCCGATTGAAAAACGCAATCCCTACCACACAACGTCGTATGGGATTGGGGAAGTCATTGCATCAGCCATAGAGGAAGGCCATCGAAGCTTCATTATTGCCCTTGGCGGGAGCTCAACGAATGATGGAGGATTCGGTATGCTTCAATCTCTCGGGGTTACCTTCTATGACGAAGAAGGTAATTCAGTCGGGTCATTCGGAAAGGATCTGGAGATTATTTCTAAAGTGGATTGGAGTACCCTTCATCCCCTTGTAAAAGACTGCACCTTTCACATTGCTTCAGATGTGGAGAACCCTTTATGCGGAGAAACAGGAGCCTCTTCTGTATTTGGTCCCCAAAAAGGAGCCACTAAGGAACAGGTGAAGGCGCTTGATCACCAGCTATTTCACTTTAGTCAATTACTTCAAGATGAAAAAGGAATCAATTTCCGGGACGCAATGGGGGCCGGAGCAGCAGGAGGACTGGGCTTTGCGTTTATGCATTTAAACGGAACAATCGAATCCGGAGCAAAGCTTGTTGCTGAAGCGTCCAACCTTTCAACTGCCATTCGGGAGGCTGATTGGATTCTCACCGGTGAAGGACAAAGTGATCATCAAACATCGTTTGGTAAACTTCCCTCCTATATTGCAACCATCGCAAAACAGCATCAAACCCCAGTATCACTTATTGCAGGGAGCTTAGGAGAAGGTTATCAAACTTTATACGAAGACTTTACCAGCTGTCATTCCATTGCCATTGGCCCAATTGCCCTTGCTGAGAGCATCAGTCGGGCTGAAGAACTGCTCTACCATGAAACAAGGAACATCGCACGAATTTTACACGTAGCAAAGGGAGAAAGATAAAGGGGGAAAATTTTATGTCAGGAATCTGGTTATTTACAGTCATTGTATCAGGGGTAGGATTTATCATTTTCACAACGGCAAAATTAAAGCTTCAGCCTTTTCTATCGTTATTATTTGCCGCATTCTTGGTTGGTATATTTGCAGGCTTACCATTGAATACGGTCGTAGAAGCAGTCAATGGCGGGTTTGGAGGGTTAATGGGGTATATTGGTATCGTCATCGTTGCCGGTACTATTATCGGGACGATTCTAGAGAAATCAGGTGCAGCTCTCAGGATGGCAGAAGTGGTTCTGCGTTTAGTTGGAGAAAAGAGACCTCAACTTGCCATGTCTTTAATCGGTGCCATTGTGAGTATCCCTGTCTTCTGCGATTCCGGATACGTCATTCTCTCAAGCTTAAAAAAAGCTTTGGCAAAGCGTGCAAAAGTAGCCTTAGCTTCCATGTCTGTTGCACTGGCAACGGGGTTATATGCCACCCATACTCTTGTACCGCCCACCCCAGGTCCTATTGCCGCAGCTGGAAACATCGGTGCCAGCGACTACTTAGGAACCATTATTTTAATCGGGTTGATTGTAGCCATTCCTACTATTCTAGCAGGTTATCTTTGGGCCATTAAGGTCGCAAGTAAAATTGAAATCGAAGGCGAAGAAGGACTTGATCTGGATTATGATGAGATTGTCAAATCCTTTGGGGAACTTCCTTCAACGTTCAAATCCTTTGCTCCGATAATACTTCCCATCCTATTGATTGGTGCAGGTTCAGTCGTCAGCTTCTTTCAATGGAAAGGCGGAGCAGCGGATGTTCTCTTATTCATCGGTTCCCCTGTAGTTGCTTTGCTTATTGGTGTCCTGTCTGCGTTTGCCCTCATGCCGAAATGGAATGAAGAAACCTTGAATGGCTGGGTAACTCAAGGTATGAAAGATGCAACCAATATTCTATTAATCACTGGCGCAGGAGGAGCATTCGGTTCCGTTATCAAGGCGACTCCCGTTGCTGAATTGATTCAAGGAATCGCCGACGGGGGATTGCTTTCCGGTGCAATGGTCTTGCTCATTCCATTTATTGTTGCAGCTCTATTAAAATCGGCTCAGGGATCTTCTACCGCCGCACTTGTCATTACTTCATCCCTGATAGCTCCACTACTTCCACAAATGGGGATTGATGGAGCCGTGCCTCTTGCTTTAGTCGTTATGGCCATTGGTGCAGGAGCCATGACAGTCAGTCATGTCAATGACAGTTATTTCTGGGTTGTAACCCAATTCAGCGGAATGAAAGTCACAGATGCTTATAAGGCGCAAACTGCAGCTACGCTGGTTCAGGGTTTAACGGCTCTTGTATTCACTTTACTGCTATGGATCATCCTTGTGTAACTAGGTCAATCACATCTACTCCTTTCCAATAAATTTGAAAGGAGTTTTTTGTCGAAAAAAGTCCTTTCCTCCCCGGGAAATAATTATTTCTATTAATTACAAATTTAAAAAAGCAACTGAACTACAGCTCAGTTGCTTTTTAGACTTATATTATTTACTACTCTTCGATTCCGAAATCTTCCCTAAGAAAAATCCGTCTACCTCACTTAATTTACCACGCCACATGATTTTCCCTTTGGAAGGGGTTGGCTTGCTGTCGCCACAGTACACCTTAGTGTTCTTCAAGTGGATGAAATGGGCTTCAGCGCTTTGGTTTTCATCAACGGACTCCCCTGCCCTGGCAAGCTCTTCACTTAGCTTCTGGGCCACTTCACTGCCATCCTCAAAGGTTTCACTTAATGAGTCGAAGTATTCCTTTGCGGACACGAGAGTACCCGTTATGACGGCTCCTTTGACGTTTAACGTGATGTCTAATGAAAAGTCATGCTTGTTTGATGCTTGTACAAAAAATTCCAAGATGCTATCCTTCCCTGTACCTGATTCTAAACTCATTTTCACATCTCCTTTTACGTTAAGCTACTGTATCGTCTTCTGTAGAGAGTGTTGTATCTTCTTCTTGATCTTCGTCTTTATCATCATCTTTTTTAGCAGATTTTTTACTTTTAGCGCTAGTCTTGCGGGTAGAACGCTTCTTACCCTTTGAACCTGACTTACCGTTTGATTTCTTCTTGCTTGATGCTTCTTCCTCATCTTCGCTATCATCATCGTCTTCTTCGTTTTCATCTTCATTCGTGTCTTCGTCTTCTTCTTCATCATCTTCTTCATCTGTCGCTTCTTCTTTAGACTTTTTAGAAGCTTTCTTTCTAGAAGTGGTTTCTTCATCATCCTCGTCTTCCTCGTCATCACTTCCATCTTCACGAGTCGCGGCAATTTGATTCATTTTCTCTTCTAATTGCTGCAAGCGGTTCTGAAGTTCCTCATTTTCTTGTTTAAGGGCGTCATAGTCCTGGTTCGACTCTTCTTCAGAACTGTTCGTTTCAGTTGAATTTACGGCAGTCTCCGTGTCTTCCGATGCTTCCTCATCTTTATCACGCTTAAACAGGTTGGCTGTTGATGATTTTAGTGACACAGCAGCTTTTCTGGATCTTTCTTTTGCTGCTTTCCCGAAGTCCAGGCTTTTACTTTTGATTTTCTCTTGATCGATACGATCTAAAAGTTTCTTTCCGTTTTCAGGTGTTGCCAGGTATCCTACAGTTGCTCCCAACAGACTTCCAGCTACGGTTCTCTTAATAGGGCCGCTTCTTCTTGTTTTGTTCTCGTTTGTTGAATTCTTTTCCTGTCCCTGATTCTCAACTGTCGTGTTTTGCGTATTTTTTTCTGCCATCGGTAAAACCTCCAATTAGTTTGTTTCCGCCTGGTTAAGACGGTTTGTATCCAGTTTCTTTTCAAGTGATTCCAATCGTTCCTGTAATTTCTTATTTTCCTCTTCAAGTGCTTTCGTGTTGTTATCTGCGGCTTTGGAACTTAAGTAAGGGTCATTTTCCCACCAGTCCATGCCTATCTCTTTCGCTTTATCTACGGAAGCAACGATTAAGCGGATTTTAATCGTAAGCAGCTCGACATCGGCAATTCCCACCGTAATATCTCCTGCTACGACCACACCTTTATCTAATATCTTTTCTAATACATCCACAATTGTGTTGGATTGTACCGGATGCTCCATTCCCATCATGTAACCTCCCTAATCGGCCTTACATTAAGCTCCCTAAAGGACCAAGGTCTATATTCAAGTCTTCTGCATCAAGACCAAATACCTCTTTTAACTCTTCCATTTTTTCTTCGAGATTCATAAGGGCAATGCCCAGATTCTCCACTTGTTCATCCGTTAAAGTACCGCCTTCGACACGCCGCATGGCATGTCTCTCGACGATTTGCCTTAATAGTTCTACAACGGTCAATACAAGCTGCGCCAGTCCTTGTTCTGCTTTTTCCGGGTCGAAATTAATTCGCCCATTTGTCCCGCTGGCCTGTTGCATGAATCAATCCCTCCCTTTCTTGATCGAATTGATCGGACGTTACCGTTTTACGCGTTCCTTGCTTGTGTTGAACCAATGTCTCAACTGAGGAAATGAGCACTCTCAAATCCAGATACACGAGATCGACACCTGCAATGGATATAATCAAATCTCCCTTTATCGCCACACCTTTGTCGAGAATGACATCTAAAATATCTATAAGGGCTATATCTTTGTTCTCGATCGATTCTCTTACTGTCATATTTCTCATTCCTTGTTTTATGATTAAGAAAAACTAGAAAAATGATAGGGTGGCCAAGGGCCGGATGCTTCAATTTTCCAACCAGCGTGTCCCAGTTCTTCTTCGTATTGCTTAATTTCCTCTACAAATTCATCAACATTGGATACTGGAAGGAGAAACACACTATTCCAAGCCATATGTTCTTGTCTGCCTGTGACATCCTTACTCCAATTTTTTTTGATATTTCCATGGAGGGAATGTTCCTTCAGCTTTTCATGAACCTCTTCACAGAGTCGATTCTTTTCGTTTTCAAGTTCCCGATCAATCAGCTGATCGATTTTTTTCTTTTCAAAGAACTGCCTGCCCTTTGGTAATTCACTGATTTCTTTTCTTTTGGCTTCGATAGACGGGTTGCTTTTGCTTACCTGCTTCTTCAGCAGCTTATCGTCACAGTAGATTTTGACGTTCCATTCTTCGTTGCCATCCAGCTGTTTGAATGTCGTCTCAAGCTTATTTCGATTACCTTCAATCGTGGACTTAAGGCTATCCTCGTTCTTGTATAATGTACAGAACTTCAGGGGAATGATGGTATACATCTTTGAAACCATCAGTACGGTTTCGTGATGATGAAACGCCTTTTCCTGAAGCCAGTCCATGTCGTTATCGACTTTGTCCTTAATGGTTTCTTCTGAATATTCATTCGGAGGCAGATCACAGACAATTGCTGTCACTTCGCCGATTTCAATCGTATATAGTTCACCTTCTCCATCGAATCCTTTCATGGAGGGAAGGGCTTTTTCATTTGCTTCTTTTGTTGGGATTAAGCCGTATAAATAAAGTAAATCGCTCATCTGATCACCCTTATTTCTTTTTCGTTAGTTCTTCCCATTGCTCCATTTCCATCTGTTTCGCAATTTCATATCGTGCCAGTAACTCATCTTCTTTTTCCTGGAATGCTTCCTCAGGAATTTCATCTAATTCATACATCATTTGAAGCTGAATCAACTTTTGTTGAATGGTAGGAAGGTCGTATAATTCTTTGTCTGCTTCTTCTTTGATCTTTTCGCCGACTTTAATGACTAAATTAATTGGTGCACTCACCAATTTATGAATCATCAGCCTTCCTCAACCTTCAAGCGTATGTTGACAAAATTGTAAGCCGGCCATGGGCCAGTGTAGTTAAATTCGACCTTATCCTTCCACTTTTCATGGGCTTCGTTCACCTTTTGATCGAAGACTTCTTCCTGGTCCCGATCAATTAAGAAAGAAGCGTTGAGAAGCATTTTCTCACTTGAAGGGTCATTTGCCTTTGCTGATACGGCTGTTTCCTCAAGGGGGGCATAGACTTCCTGCTTCACCTCATTTTGAAGGGAAGTAAATAGCTTCTGAGCCATTCCTCCAAGTTGAATGCGGTCATAATAAGCGGCAGATTCAGATTTCCCTTTAACGGCTGATGCCATTTTTTCTACCTGAGGGTTATCTTTAACCATCGCTTCCAGCCATTCCTTTTTACCGATAACCTTTAAGCCCAGCTCGATTTTCCCTTTAATGGCCGGGAAAAGGGTTTCGAACTGAGGATAAAGGTTTTCTAGAAGAGCCTGCACATCGTCTCTTGATTTAAAGACATTCCCGAAGCTGATTGGGATGACCGTATCTTTTTGATCCATCACCCGTGATACGGCACCTTGGTGCATGAGTAAATTCTGCTTCTTAGGATGATAGATTTTCATCGGTACTTCTGCCGCTACCATAGCCGCATCCTTATATCTGATCGTGAACGTCTCGCGTTCCTCACCTTCAATTTCAATGGAACCAAATTGATCGTCTTCTTCTGTCTGGATGGCACAAAATATATAGATTCCCATTTCTTCCTGACTCATCATGAAACTCTCCTTTATTCCTCAGATATCTTCATATGTTTGCATGCATCTATAATCAATTTTTCTGCTTTTTCTTGTGGGTTTTCTCCATCGATACATCGGCTTACACTGTGTGCTACTATATCAACACATAGACGTTGAAAGTCTGAATCCTTACCGTCTATGGGGATGTCTGATTCAATGGCGAGCCTCGAGATCATTAAGGAAGCACGCAAGCTCGGTCCGTTCATTTCGTTTGTACATTGATCACGTAATGTAGAGACAAGTGTTGTAATCGCTCTTGCTTCACTCATAACCAAGTTTGCTTTTTCCGATACAATCATTGCCTCTTGTTCTGCTCCCTTGTAATCTATGTTGATGGTGATCAACCGATCCAGGAGAGCATCCTGTGTTTGATAAACCCCTGCGTATTCTGCAGGATTACTAGTAAATATGATGGCAAATTCCGGGTGTACGCGAATAAAAGGTTCCGTTAGTTTCGATCCATATAAAGGAATGATTCCTTCTTCTAAAATGGATAGAAAGATATTATTCGTTGTCGGCTGTGACCGTGTAAATTCATCGTATACAAGGGTATAGCCATTCTTTACTGCTTCCAGTAAACGACCGTCTCTCCATGTCTCGGTGACACTTTCATCCTTTTTGTAAACGGATCGAACATATTGATCGACCACTTTTTTACTCGTATAACCTGTGAAATCACCGATTAAGTCTTTATTATTCAGTTCATGATTTCCGTGCATGAGCATCACCGGCCTTTTTCTCTTCTTGGCAAGTGCCAGAGCAAGAGACGTTTTTCCGGCTCCGGAAGGACCTGTAAAATGTACAGGATATCCAGCTTTAAGGTATTGCAATGAGCGCGAAAGCAATTCTTTCGTTTCATCGTCTTGTATTAATGCCCTGCTATCCTTTTTGATCCGTTTTGTTAAGACCGTCACTTACAATTCCCTCCTACTCGCTCATCCACTACATTTCCTGTCCGATGGCACTTCTGTAACGAATATCCCGTCGTTTAAATGACGTGACTTCCTTTTCTTTATTGAGAAGGACATCATATGTTCCCAGCATTTCGTCCTTAGCATATTTCTTCATATATTCTTTTTCTTCAATTACCTCGACTTGCAGCTTCCAGCCTTCATCTTCTGTCAATTCCACCGACGTAATCTTATGGACTGGAGCTACATGTTCATTGAAGAAATCGGTAACATTATTCATAATCTCTTTGATAACCATAGCCGCCTCCTACTCCTACTGTTATGAAAGGGGGAGGGGTACCAATAAAGGACCCCTTCTCACTTTCTTTTTTGTTCTGCCCCTACTTAGATACTAAACTGGGAGCTTCTTTCATTCTGCTGAGTAGCAAGACCATTTTCTTCGACATCGTCTCTTAGAAGGCCAACTGCTTCTGCATAACGTAACCATGTATCTACGCTGGCAATGACGACCCTTGCTTCAACCGTTAAAATTTCAATCCCAACGACAGATACCCTTGCAAATGCATCAATGACGATACCTTTGTCGAGAATCCGGTCGATTACTTCTGCTAAACTCGAACTATTATTACTCTTTTGAATAGCCAATTGTTATTCTCCTTCCGGTGTTTAAGAACAGATGGTCTTAATATCTTTCGATGATTTTATTTCTGTAGAACTTTTTATATTAAAGGAGCTCTTAATGTCACTTGCTCCTTTAATATTTCCTACGCCTTTCATTTTTGTCTTTTTATCATTTGATGAAGAGACTTTCTTTTGAAATTCTTCTCCTGCTTCTTTTGCATTTCCTAGCTTTTCCCGTACGGAAAGCAGGACATCCTGGACTTTTTCCTTAGCTTCTTCAGCTTTGGTATGAACATTAGCCGCATTTTTCTCTTTTGCCTGCTCTAACTTCTTAGATGCTTCGCCTGCCTTTGATTGGATACCGCCTTCAACACTGTTCACAAATGTTTCTTTCGCCTTCGTTTTTATCGTATCTTTCACTTTTTCTTTTACGGGCTCCGGGGCGTGATCGTATGCTTTTTTAGCCATTTTGCCAACTACTTTTTTCACTGGCTTACTCATGTAATGCCCCCTTCAGGGATGCGATTATTTCTTAGACTCCACTAAGCTGTTCAGCATTTCTTCGATACGTTCTAAACGCTCGTTTAAATTCTTGTTTTCTTCTTTGATTACTTCTAATTCTTCTGATTGATTTGATGAATTTTCACTGTTATCAGCCTTGGATTCAGTGATTTCCGATACCTCTTCTTTTTTCTTCTTAGGTGCAAGCCTGCCGCCTTCCAGCCTGCTCATATAACCGGTAGCCGATTGTCTCAAGGTAATAATGGCTTGCTCTGTCAGGAATTCCTGTGCTGATCTTCTCAGTTCTTTACTAGCGGCTTTCATCACTTCTGACTTCCCTAAACTGTCCACTACTTTCTTACCTGTACCAGGATTTGAAAGTAATCCGATACCAGCTCCGACTACTCCTCCGATAATCGCATAATTCATGGATTGTCTGTTTTCAGCTGTTTGCTCTTCGGTTTCTTCAGTGCTATTCGTTTCCTCTACTTGTTGACTGCTTTTTGTTTCTGCCATATTCATCCTCTTTTCTACCAAAATAGTAAAACTATATTTTATTTACTTGTTTAAATGCTAAACGCTGTTCCTCTTTCATTTTCCTGCTTCGCTAACCCTTCTTCTTGAACTTCGTCTCTTAAAAGCCCAACTGCCTCTGCATATCGTAACCATGTATCTACACTTGCAATGACGACTCGCGCTTCTATTGTAAGAATTTCTATTCCCACTAAGGAAACTCTGGCAAATGCATCAATGACTATTCCTTTATCCAGGATTCTATCAATTACTTCTGCGAGACTTGAGCTATCGTTGCTTTTTTGAATACTCATCGAATCTCTCCTCTTAATTGGTGTAGCCAATGACTGTGTGCAAGTTTATTCGGTTTAATCGGTGTTTACCTCCTTTTGTACCCACCGTAAACCAGGTCATGGGAATCATTTGAAATAAACTGCCATTTTTTATACATGTTTTAATATGTATTTTTCAATCTGTAACATTTCTCTCTTACAGGTATATGGCTTGTAAGGTTTTTTGGAGAAAAAATAATTCAAATAAGACAAATTGATTACAGTTTCTAAAGGAGGAATCGGGTTGAAATCCAAGACAGAATGTGATTTTTATCGTGGAAGGGAGGAAATGAATCTCATGAAAAACCTTTGCAAAAAAAAAGAACCAGAGGCATCACGCTTTTCAGCTTTGCTTCTGGTTCTTTTCCTATTTATTCATTTGAGAAAGAAAATCGCCTAAGAGATCTTCCATCGTTTCTTCTTTAGGTTCTTCTTCAACGGTTTCCTGGGGCTTCATGGCACTGTCCCAGTCAAAGTTGTCCAATTCTTCGTCAGTCGAGTAAGAACGCTCATCTGTTGCATCTTCATCCGGTCCATCCTCCATCACTTGCTCTAGGGACCACTCCCTAGATGAATCGTGACTTGCTGCAGATTCTTCCTGAAGATAGAGCGCTTCATCAATATCCAATGAATTGCTGCTTAAGGAAGCTAGAAGAGAGGCTGTACGAACCGGGTTTGAAAGCAGTTGGTACACGATACTCCCCAACAGCGCTTCTGAGTGTTCATGCTTCAACCAGTCACGCTGGGATTTATCCAATCCCTTCGGAAGGGGGATCGTAATGGCTTCTCTCTGTTTGGAAATCGTATCATTTACTCCATTTAATACAAGCTCTGCAATTTTACTGGAGAAATTTCGTTTTTCCGTTTCCTTTAGCTTTTGTAAATGCTTTAATACATGATCAGGTGTATCTGAAGGAATTCGAAACGTAATCGGTTGTCCCCTCGACATCCCTTTTCCATTCATACCATCACCCTATTTGGTTTTCGCTAATTTTTGTTCTTCTTTCTGGGTTTGTTGTTTTTGGGTCTTTCTTGAGAAGTCAGCAATCAGCTTGTAATAAGCATTGGCCATCATCCAAATGCTTTCCTTCTCATCTTCAAAGAAGTCGATATTATACCCGTCAAGATTGTTATTAAGCGTCTTGATATACTCTTTCAGGACGCTTGAGCCTCCACCAATGAAGTAGCAGATTTCCGTTTGAGAATTCTTTTGCCACATATTGCGAAGGTGACGGTATTGCTTCTTAGCAAGTTCAAGCATAATACGGTCAACGATGTCGTGTACGCTTGTACGACTTCCTTTAACCATAATATGATTGCGATCATTTTTCTTCGTGATGATTTCTACCACATCACGGCGACTGTCGAGCTCGATACCATGTCTTGAGCGGATTTCCTCACGGATCCATTCTAGAGATTCAGAAACACCAAGGTTAAATCCTTGGGCTTTATCATCGTCTACTTTTCGATCCTTAATGACCGCGATATCCGTCGATAACCCACCGATATCTTGAATTAAGATACGCTTATCAATAAGGTCTTTATTAATGATGTTCAGATTGTTATCCATTACAAGGTTGATGAATGCTGCGAATCCTTCAGGGTATACCTTTACTTCATCAAATTTAATATTCACTTTGATGCCTTGATAGCGGGGGGTTACCAGGAACTCTACTTGGTGTACGGAACCTAATAATCTTGAACGGTACCCGACATCTTTTCCTTCCTTTACTTCGCGAAGGGGAAGACCCGTACCCAATGTATAGTTTGCTTCTATTACCTTATTATTCTTTTTGAAATCAGAGTCGTTGCGTGCTGCATCAAGAGCAATAGAAGCAAATAGCATGATCAGTGTTTGATCTTCTTCCGATTTGCTGCTCCCCGGATCCAGTTCAGTGGAGTTATTGCTCTTCGTCGCCAGATTCCCTACACGATAAATCGCATTGTTATCTTTCAGAGTAGGGGAGTGGACACGAATATGTATGCCGTCTAGTGGGTCTTGTGTATCCAGCTCTTCGATTCCGATAATTGGACGATCTTCAATATCCCTTGCAATGACGTTCGGAATATTCACCTCACCGTCCATCTTTCCAAAAATACCTTTAAGAGAATCATTACCAACGTCAATGGCTGCAATTCGTGAATTCGTCATTAAAATCATCCTTTCATTCATGAGTAATCATTTGTCAAAAAATTTCAACTCTTACTCTCAGAGTATACAATTTCTCTTCTCCGGTCAATCCTACTTTTCTATCGAATGTTGATGTTAAGAAAGAGGAGAGTTGTATACATTTTTGTATCGTTGTATACGCTTTTTGTACACATCCTTACATATCAACTTGTATACCTACTTGTGTACATGTATACATTTTTGTACACAATTGTATACGTTTTTGTTTACAAGTATACATTTTTGTAAACTTTGATTTTTTTACATATTATTACTTGGAATTGTGCAGATTCTACTATTTTATGAAGCTAGGAATCTATCTATTTTTATTGGAAATGGTGATAAATGATATGTAGCTAAAATGAAATATCTACTAGTAGAGATATGAAAATAAAAATTATCAGGTATGAAAGAGGATTAAGATTACCAAATAAATTGAACAAATAACCGAAAAAAACCTCGACATTCAACATGCCGAAGTCTTTCATAGGTTTCATTTCGTTAGATTGCGTCATTTTGGCTTCTTCACCTGAATGACTACCTTACCCTTAGCTCTGCCCGTTTCGACGTACTGGACGGCTTCCTGAGCCTCTTCAAGAGAGTACACCCTGTCTATCACAGGGCGAATACTCCCTTTTTCGACAAGATGTTTGATTTTCGTCAGCTGTTCCCCGCTGGGCTTCATAAATAAGAAGTGATAATCTACGTTAAACTTCTTTTCAAGAGCACTAATATTTCTGCTAACTATAGAAAATAAGAGACGTTTTATGAACCCAAAATTGTGTTCTACGGCAAATCTGCGGTTTGGCACTGCAGAAACAGACACGATTTTTCCATGAGGCTTGAGTATACGGAACGAACGATTGAGGGAATCGCCGCCTAGTGTATCAAACACAGCATCATATCCGTTTAGAATCTCTTCAAATTGCTCTTCCTTATAGTTGACCACTCTATCTGCTCCGAGAGAGGAAACTAAATCAAAGCCCTTTTCACTTGCGGTAGTGGCCACATACGCGCCCATTTCCTTTGCAAGCTGAATGGCAAATGTCCCGACTCCCCCTGCTCCGGCGTGGATAAGAATCTTCTGGTGGGGTTTCAGCTGAAGGACTTCATGGAATGCCTGCCATGTGGTTAGACCCACCAGAGGAAGGGACGCCGCTTCCTCATACGTAAGGTTTTCCGGTTTCAATGAAACGTCATCTTCATGGACAGAAAGGTACTCAGCGAACGTACCGATCCGATTCTTCCGTGGCCTGCCGTACACTTCATCCCCGATTTGAAACTTACTCACCTTGGAACCTGTTTGAATCACCTTACCGGAGAAATCATTCCCCAACACCAATGGCATCTTGTAGCTCAACAGCATTTTCACCTTGCCATCCCTTATCTTGAAGTCAATCGGGTTGATACTCGCTGCGTGAACCTCCACTAAAACATCTTGTTCACCCATTTCAGGAATCGGAAGGTCGGTAAGCTCCAAAGGAATCGTTTTCCCATATTGTTTTATGGTCATTGCTTTCATATAGATCATCCTTGTCATTAAAGATTAAATGTTTAATCATATAAACATATTATCTAGAAATGGTTCTCTCCCGTCAATAAACTTGCATACGAAGCAGATTCCATTATTTAGTATAATAGTAATAAACGATACATCCTGCAGGCTAAGAGTAACCAATTCCATTGGGACGGGGAAGGAACGCTCTCCATCAAGACATTCACAAATGGAAAAGCATTTTACAAGATAAACAATGGCTGCTTCAGCGTTGAGGAAGGACGCTATCTCCTTGTCAATGATGGTCCACGATCGGGGAGCCTCTACAAAGGGTGAGGAAGACATGGAGGGTGTTATTTCAGGATTCAGAGGGAAAGATCCATGCGTTGATGAGTGAGATGGGAAGGTAAAAGAGGAACCCGCACTAGTACGGGTTCCTCTTTATTATAATTTCAACCTTTGCTTCCTTGAGCCGATCGACTCCAAATGACAATAACAGTGATGAGAAGCAACACACAAATCCCTACTAATACAGCAATTAATATAGGGAGGGAAGAACCATTCTGACTTCCTTCCTCAAGACTCCCTAATCTTGCTGATTCGGATTGACTAAACAGTTTCAGGCTTTCTGCTTTTGCTTTAATGGTATTTGTATCTTTTTCTTCACTTTTAAATAACTTATCAGTGAGATCATTCAATCTGTTATTGGAAGTCCCTTCAAATGTTAAGCTTTTTTGTTCTTCAGGGATTTTTATTTTTTCATTTGTGAGCGTCTGGTCATGGATGAGGTCAGTATTCTTTTTGAAATCATTGTTTTGATAGTCATTCGGGGTTAAATCATTAATGTTTGTATTGGCAGAAATAGGGGGCACAAACATGCTCACAATGCCCCCGATTAATATCAATTGAATCAGTATTTTACCCCTCATACGCTTCCGTACCCTCATCAGATGTTTTATGAGAGCGTTTGTCTACTAACACCTGCACGATGGTTAAGCCGATAACGATCAACCCAAGTACAATGACAGCTTGATTAAACAAAGAGTCTGATCCATATTGTATAGACATATAAACGGTCGACATCGGGTCTTTAAATGTAAAGTTAGGTGTTGTTAATGCCAATAATGGGGTCACGAACAGTGCTACCAGTCCTACAGAGACAAACCAACCCAATAACCTGTGCGTGACAAAAGCAACACGGATTAATCCTGATCCTGCTAATAGAAGGAGGATGGTAAAGATCGTCCATTCAACTGAACGGGATTCAACCAGCGGATAAATGTCCAAGCCATAAAGGCTAATAACAAATCCTACAATGAGATTTAAAAGTAGGAATATCACCCCTTGTATCCAAAGGGGAGCATTTTGGAAGTAATAGCTTGTGTATCCAATAAGTAAACTGGACAACAAGATAATAAATAAAATCACAACAGGTGGCAGGGCACTTGCTTTCTTTTCTTCCGGGACATCTCCATTTACATTAAGAGGATTTGTCAAGAAATCATACACATACCCATTGGATTGTCCGTCAACGAACGCATTCCCCAGTACACTAAACACATCATCGCGTATTAATTGAGTGGAGGCTACATTTGTCGCCCACTTATTATTCAGTGTATCCGCATCGCTTTGAACATTGGATACATTCGATTGGAGCTCATTTGTATAGGACACGATTGTATTTTGGCTTTCACTCACTGTATCCAGGAAGGAATGGATAGACTTAATTTCACTTCCAATTTGCTTCTGGTTCCCAACTAAATCCGGACCTGTTGCCCCTGATACCGGAGTTGGAGCCGCTTGATCCGGCTGTTGTATACGATTTAATACGGTTGTCGCTTCTTGATTGATCGCATTCAGGCTCTCTGTAAGCTGAGATTGCTGGTCATCAAGCGTTTGGTTGTATTCTGCTGCAAACACGGTAAATGAGTCTTGAAGCGCGTTAAGAGCATCCTCTGTATTCGGCAGCCCTGTATTTAACTGCTCCCACTCCGCTTGTTCAGACTGACTTACTTTCAGAATCTCATTGATCTCATTCTTCAACTCTTCATCCTGAAGAACGGCCGCTTTTACTCCATTCTCCGTTAACATACCGTTAAGAGTCGCTTCATATCGATCCAGGTAAGAGTAATAGTGTAGAAGATCCATGAGCTTATAGTTATTAATCCCCCGAGAAAAATAACCATAAAGAGTGTTTCTTCTATTTTCAGACAAAGCGGCTGAGTTCAGGATGGAGCTTTCTTTATCCTCGATTTCGGCAACGATATTCGAAATATTGTCAGAGAACATCTCCAATTGGTTAATCAGAGCTTCATTCGTATCAGTCAATGTCGTAACCTGATCTTTAAGTTCTTGATTTTCAGTTGTAAGAGCTTCAACCTGCTTGGTCAATTCGTCTATTTTATCAATTAATGTCTGATTATCTTCAAGAAGTCTTGATACTTCTCCCAACAGTCTATCCACTTCAGCCTGCAGAGGGTTTTCTGAACTATTATTTTTTCCTTGCAGCTGCGTTCGAACCTGCAGGATGCGATCATTGATTGTTTGAATATTGGTCACTGCCTCGGTTATAGCTTCAGGTGTTGGTTCTGTTAAATTGGTCAGTGTTTCTTTCAACGCATCGATTTCTGTTGAAATGGCTGTCAGTTCATTTATTTCCGGGTCTAAATTCGGTGGTGCAGGAGGAGGATCGCTTGGTTCTCCCGGCCCTGGCTCACCTTCTTGGGAGGAGATGATGACCTGTTGAGGGCCAGGTTCCTCTCCGTCTTTTGGTGGCTCAGGAATTTCAGGTGGAGCGGGTGGATTAAAAATTTCTCCGTCTCCTTCTGCCAACTTGTTGTTAAGTTCAAAAATATTTCCTTGCAGGTTATTCAAAGTCGTAGTGTCCTGCAATTGCTGATAGAAGTTTAACACCCGTTCCTGGAATGAGTAAAAATCTTCTACCTGCCTCCCTACTTCTTCAAACCTGCGTTCTTGTAAATCTGTAAACACCGTCTGGTTCGTTTCCATATTATTATTTAGTTGGGTCATTCCTGCAGCAAGGGATTGACTTTGTTCAGAGAATAGCGATTTTGCTTTCAAATATCTTGGCTGCTGGTTTTCAGTTGACGCGTTGATCATTTCAACCGATTGTGATTGAATATCAGCGAGTAATTGCTTTTGATTATCCTGATAGTCTCTATACTGATTGACATATTCAACAAAACTGGAAAGGCTTTGTTCAAACGATGACAGCGTGTTTTGCTGCTGTGGTGCACGGCTGTCTGCCTGCTGAATCGAGTTTTGCAGATTTGACAGCATCGAGGTCTGTTGTTGGATTTGGCCGGCCAAATCTTTCGAGCTTGGTTTATAGAATGATAGCATCGTTTCTTGGAAAGCCTGCTCTTTTTGTAGGATTTCATCGAATTCGGCACGAATATTCTCCATGTCTGCCGATACATAATTCCAATAGAGTGAGGACATCTTGTTATTCACTCTTTTAGTAGCCTTTTCAATCTCTAAAAGGACTTTTTCTTTGTTTACGGCATTCAGTTGCGTTTGAACTTTATAATTCAGATTTGTTTTTACTGGTCTTTCCTCATCATATGTCATCACTTTGTCAGAGAAGTCCGAAGGTATATACACGACGGCATCATATTTAGAGCTTTGAAGACCGTTTTCTCCTGCACTTCTGCCTACAACTGTCCATTCAAAGGATGATTGATCCTCCAGAATGGACGTAACATCCCCTCCAAATGCCAACGTCTCTCCATCCAATTCTGTTCCGGCATCTTCGTTCACAATGGCGATGGATTGAGTAGCGTTTTCTTTTACTTTCAGAGGATTTTCCCCAACTGACCGGAAGAAAAGAAGTGGAGTGGCAAGAATCATCATGACCGCTAATAAGAGTTTAAATAGGCTTACTTTCTCTGTCATGCGTGTACTTTCCTTTCCGTTACCATAAGTGGTATTTGAATTTTAGTTTCTTTACCGTTTTCTACATAATAACCAAATCCTGGTTGTATTTCTGGTTCTCTTCGATCATAGCTGAGCGTGAACAAGGTTTGTTCAGATTTTTTCATCAAGACAAGAGCCTGGCGAACCTGCTTCACCTCGACTGTTAAAGTGTCGTAGCCCTTTGTTAATTCACTGTTGTTTCCGGAAACAATCATACAGAACCCTAAATGACTATAATTTTTCATACATTTAACCATTCGGTCTTGAAGCAGTGCATCCAAATTCTGAAGGAACCTTGCATATCCATCTACGATGAGAATGACAGGTGAGAAGGATGGAAGTGCACTACCCTTTTGAATAGATAGATTATATTGCTCTTCTCTTAAACTAAATAATTCTTCTACTCTATTAAGCCACATAGTGATATGCTCTTTGTTCTCCATATAGACTACTTTTTCTTCTTTCATTAAATTTGAAAGTCCCCTGTCAATGGAGTCGAATATCGCTATATGCTCACTATCCTGCAATAACGCCGTATTGGCTAAAACCTTCAGGACGTTTGTTTTTCCTTTTTGAGCCTGTCCCAATACAAGACAATGCTTCGTCTTTTTAAAGTTTACGTACACCGGCTTAACTAATTCTTCGTCTAAGCCGACCGGCAGCAGCCCTTCTTTCCTGCCTGAATCTGTATATTGGGTAAAGTTGACCATCGTCAACTCTGTCGGGAGCATAGGTACCGGATCAGGTGACATTAGTCCTTTATACTTTTCTTTCAATAATTGAATTTCATCCTTTAGGAGATTCATCTGCTCATAATCGTCCTTCCCTTCTGTTGGAAGGAATACTTGAGAAAAGAAAGCTGTATCTTTCTTAACAATCGCTCTACCTGGAATGGCTTCCGGGCTGAATGGTAGTCGCCCAAGCATCGTATAAGCCTCTGAGCTATCCATCAGATAGTGAACGATTTTTGTCTTTAAATTATTCATTAGCGACTGACGGACTGAATTTACCCGGGTAGCTGTAAAATACATATACACTCCCAATGACTGACCATCCCTTGCAAATTGATTAATTTGCGTTTCAAGCTCTTGCATCTCTTCTTTAACCAAATCGAAATTGTCAATTGTTACAAATAGAAGAGGCAGTTTTTCTTCACTTATGGTGTTATACATTTTAATCGAGCTTACTTCCTGCTTTTGGAAGAGCTGCTTTCTGCGGGCTAATTCATCATCCAGGATGCCGATGAATTTCTCGATCTTTCTTTCTTCATCGATGAGAAAATAGTCTGCAGTATGCGGAAGCTGCTTTAAAGGCAGTAAGCCACCGTTCCCAAAATCAAGAAGATAATAATGAACTTCCTCAGGTGTAAACTGAGTGGCCATCCCCATCAATAAAGTGATTAGCGTTTGAGTCTTCCCATATCCTGAAGAACCAAAGACTCCGACATTCCCGTCCTCAATTACTTCATAATGGTACGGGGTCTGACTCTGTTTCTCAGGTTCATCAATCATGGAAAGTAAGATCTTATTCTCCTCTCTCTGTGCAAATGAAGTACGGTAGATGCGATTTGAAAGAGGGGGGAGCCATGGGCTGGAAAGCTTCTCTAACTTCATCTGATCCTGTAAAGCTTCAATTCGATCGACAACAGCGTCAATTTCACTGACCATTTCTTTCTGGTGGCTCGGATTAGTCGAAACTTCCGATAACGGAATAAGCCCTAAATCAGTAACAATCGCAACTTCATCCTCTGATTCATAGGATTCCTCCTGATAGGGAGCTCCACTCCATGCAGATTGAAACAGGTCATACACCTCATTATTCCCGACCTGTAAATACCCTCTCCCTGTTACGGTCAGCGAGGCTGCGTCCCCATTTTTAAGGATTTCACGGCTGTCTTCCGTGTTCTGTACTTTAAGAGCGACGCGGAAACGGGCATTACTCCATATCTGATTATCGATGACTCCTCCGGGCTTCTGAGTAGCAAGGATAAGATGAACTCCCAGGCTACGACCGATACGGGCTGCACTTACAAGTTCTTTAATGAATTCCGGCTCTTCACTCTTAAGTTCAGCAAACTCATCTGATATTAAGAATAAATGAGGAAGGGGGTCTTCCGTTTTGCCTTGCTTGTAAAGACGTGTATAGTCATTGATATGATTCACTTCGTAACGATCGAATAAGCGCTGCCTGCGTTTCAATTCACTCTTGATTGAAGCAAGTGCCCTCGTACTGAAGTTCTTACTTCCTTCAATATTGGTTATCGTCCCTAATAAATGCGGGATATTCTTGAATGGCTGGGCCATTCCTCCACCCTTGTAGTCGATTAATAGAAATGCTACTTCGTGAGGATGGAAATGAACCGCTAAAGAAAGAATATACGTTTGTAAAAATTCACTCTTTCCTGAACCGGTTGTTCCGGCAAGTAATCCATGGGGACCATGTGCCTTCTCGTGCAAATTCAGCTCGACAATATCTTCTTTTCCTTTCAGACCAACGGGAACAGCTAGGGATTTAGCTGATTCTCTGGATAGCCAGTTCTCTTGAATAGGAAGCTGATCAACATCCCTCACCTTAAGCATGTCCAGAAAAGAAACACTTGAAGGAATGGAGTTTGTCATTCCGATTTGATGATTAAGAGTCCTCAATGTCCTTGCATACTGCTCATTGCCCTCATGCTTGTATTCATCCATTTCGAATGGAATCTTAACCGCTTTTTTATTTTGAATCAGAATGTCCCCTTGCTTGTCATTGATATAACGAACGAGAGTGTGGATATTGTCAGACAAGCTCTCTTTCGCCTCTGCAGCAAAAATGACGGACATTCCTAAATGAGCGTATTCCCCTTCTAAATACTGCAGTATCACATGGTCTGAAATCAGCTGATGATTGGTTATGATAAAAACGTAATGTGGTGAAAAACGTACTTTATCTGAGTCTTCTTCAATATCTCTTTCTCGAAGGACCTCATATATGGAAGAAAGGATTTGATCCCTGGTTTTCTCGTTATAAATGAACCCTTTAGCAAAGGACTGTGGTAATTGAAAGTGTGGTAACCACTTCATCCACTCCCAATCCGTATACTCTTCCTCCTGAAAGATATAGACAAACCTTACATCATGGTAACTATGGAAGAACGCCAATTGCCCGATCAGCTGGTGAATCTCATTTTTATAGACGGATTCCTTACCGATCAAACCTATTGCCCCTTTATGAAGATCCGCTGTCACGGGTAATTGTTCAATCTCACGATAAACCATTTCTAACTTCTGGGACTCTTCCAATAACTCATCCATTTCACGATTTGACATATCGGAAGAATTCACTGAAATACTGTAGCTTGCAGGTACTTTCCCACTTCCTAACCGAAACTGGAGGAAGTCCGGACTTTCAAGGGTCCTTTCCCAAAGACGATCGGAAAGCTGCTCTGTCAGATACTTCATTCTTTCAAAGGCAGGAAAGTGAAATTGCAGAACATCTGCCTGTTTCTCGGCAAGCTCCTGAAGTTCTTTTCTCTTACTCTCTAAATAATGAGTATAGATCCGTTTCCTTCGTTCCTTGAATTTCTTTCTATTGCTCTTATCTTTAAAAAATTGGACGGTTGACGTTACTAAAGTGGTTGTAAACATCACCATCGAGATAATAATGAAAATTCCACGTGGAATCACGAGCGCCACAATGGCCATGACGATTAACATCATCAATGGGGGAAGAATGATCAACCATAAACTGCGATTTGTATCACTCGATTCCTGACTTGGAAAGGACAATTGAACCTTTTCATCAGGAAGATCATAAATCATGCGTGGCGTACGGCGATAATTAGGGTATTTCTTCTGCATTTCTGATGTAGGACGTATAGATGCCATTAATTCAGTTTGATAGTCATCGATACTATGTATCTCGATTAAATCATCTTCTAATAGGGTAATAGTTAAAAAAGGAGAAAATAAAATGTCTCCAACCTTAAGCGCTTGTTTCCCATTGACCAGGTGCCCGTTTAGATAAAGCGAAGACGCCTCATCAGCATCCATTACCCATTCACCATTCTCATTTTTATACCAATGGCAAGTGTGAATGAGATCCTTTTTCTCATAATAAATGGTTGCGTCCGGTTGTTCAGTAGATATACTGATTTCTTCTTTATGACCGACATAATAGATTTGAGACTTTATTGGTAAAGGCGTGACCATTATGTGCAGTTCTTTATCACCTGCAAGCAAAGATTCTTTGCTGCCTGGTTTAAGAATCCTTTCTTCTTTCCCGTCTTGATATAGCTTGAAAGTATCGCCGGAGTGCTCTACGAAAATGGCCTCGGCTGACGATGGCAGCGAAAGAATCCTGATTGAATCTTCCAATCGTGGACCTAATGTAATTTTTTTATTTTCATCCTCAATCATGATTGACTGATAGTAATGATCGTGAAAAACCCAAAGGGCATACATATGCTCACCTCCCCAGTTAGTTTATTTGTCAGGATTCCTTCTTATCAGGCTGAGTTGGAGGGGTGGAACTCTCTCCATCAGTCTCTGCCGGTTTTTGTTCAGGTGTCTTTTTTTCCTCATTCTCTTGCGGTTCTTCCGTTGTTTGTGCCGGTTGTGATGGCTGTTCGTCTTCCAACGCTTTCATTTCTTCCTCGTATTCAGCTATTTCACTTTCAATCTCATCTAATTCCTGCTGTCTTTCCTCGCTATCAAGATCTCCGTCTGCCTTGACTTGCTCTCGGTACTTAAGAAGCCCAAACAGAATTAAATCCCGGTCTTCTAAGAACCTGGCTGCTTCTAACGCTTCCTCAGCCTTTCCTCTTCCGATATTGATCCAATACTCATAATAAAGTGGATCAGATTGAAGAGAGACAGTATTTTGTACATTCTCTTTTTGGTCTTCTGTTAAGGATTCGTTAATGATATAAGAGAGGGCGAGTTGATATTGAGTGACCTTCGGAATTTCTTCAACCTCATAAGATTGTAGTTCAGTCACCACATCGCTATACTTATTCAGGAGAAAACTCTCTTGAGCTGCTACTACCCTCTCCTGCTTAGGGAACATAAAGAATAAAGAATAGATAGAGTAAATAATTGCCGGTACTAAAAGCAAAGATATTCCGAACAGTACATAACGATTGAGTTTCCACTTTTTCTTACTCACAGTCATAAGGAGGGAATCAGACTTTTTTGCCTCTTTTATTGAATGATTCAACACTTCTCCGACACGTTCGATGCTTTCGGCTTCCAAGATATCCTTGGTCATTGACGACAATTTTAGCGTTTCACTGAACTTAAAGTAATCATCAAATGTATGCTGCTGATCTACAATAGCTGCGACAGTAGCTTTAGTCTGCTTTAACAACAAATCTGCCTCTTTTTCGTAAGGGGGAAGACTCTCCTTAACGCCATAATGAATAAAGTGGGGAGTCAGGCCTTGATCGAATACAATATTTTCCGGGCAAATAATGAGATGGAGACGTGATAAGGTATGGTTTCGTACGTTCTGTACCAGTTGATAGGCAGACATCAACCTTTCTTTCTCATTCGCTTTTAATTGGGGATAAAAAGAGAAGGAGTCAGGTATGGTATTCACGATGCACAATTCATCATTTTCCATCGTGATTTCTCTTTGTATGGATGGGTTAATGTTCTTCAGGAAGTGAATTTCCTCAATATGATCCAACTTTATCTTTTCTTTTTGAAAGATAAATGTCATTTTATTTTCTTTTTTATGTACAATGGCTTCGAGCTTTTCTTCTAAGTATGATCCACTTTTTTGTGACATTCTATTGGTCTCCTTTATAGTATTTCAATTCGATCTCCAGAATGAATTCCAGCATCGATCAGCCTTGCATGACCGGGAACCACTTTTTGTTTATTTACAACACGGATCCAACAACCCTCTCTGGGATCGGTTGTAAGTTTCTGAGACTGCCACACAAGATCGATCAGTTTTTTAACAGTATGGTAGTTTGATAATCTAAGATCGAAGCTCTTCTCCTCGTAATGTCCTAAATCGATGGTAATTTCTATATACATGTCGGGTTTCACCTCATAAGGAAGGAGCGCCACATAATGATAAGCGCTCCTTCATGTTTAAAATGGTTGGGGATAAACTTATCCGCGAATTTGATTGGCAATTTGAGCATCTGCATCTTCAAGAGACTTAGCAGTGCTAGTCAATTGCATTGAGATGTCTTCAAGCAGTTGCTGCATTTGCAGGAATGAAGGGCGCAAAGTTTGATATTGCTCTCCAAACGCGCGGCTTGATTCACCTTCCCACATACCTTCAAGCTCAGAAATCATATTATCCAGACGTGAAATCTGCTCTCCTACCTGGCTGCTTTCACTTGTGTATCGGTTCGACATACTAATCAATTCTGCTGGGGTAACACGAATAATTCCTGACATGTAATTCCTCTCCCTTAATTGAAATTGTTGGTGGTAATCATCTATATCAAATCAGAGTACCCAAATAAGAAACATGAACCTTGTAAACTATGTAACCCGTATTCTTTCATCAAAATCCTTTTTATTACAATTGTTTCCACACTTCCAATATCATACTATTATAAACATACATATAAACACAATTTTTACAGTGAAAAGGAAACTTTATAACTACAGGAATAAACACTTTCAGGTCATTTGTTATAAGAGACGCTTGATTCAATTAGGAAAATAGTGCTAAAACAAAGACTTAAGACTCTCCATTAATTACATTGATAGGTGGTTGCATATTGAAGAATCCGACCCATTAGTTACAAGTACTTACTATATATCCTTATTTTTACTTTTTTAAACCGTTTCTTTTTAAAAAACAAAATTTTATAAAAGGTGCATTCGTTAACATAAAGATCCTTACTCTTTATTCAAGAGTAAGGATCTTAGCGTAGTGAATGATCTTAAAAGAATATCTGTTCATTTTTTAATTTCTTATAATTCCTCTACATTTTGTTTCGGTTCATTCAAGTCATACGTCACACCATATTCTTCTGCGAGAAGTTGCATATCCGAATGGTAAGCCTCCACCAGTTTGTAATATTCCTCCATTTTAGCATTGGATTGATTAATCAAGTCTTCATCCTGATCTTCAATTGCCTTTTTTTCGAGAATGAGTGCATCGTAAAAGGTCTGAGTCGCCGTCACGATCCGGTCCGTCATTACCTCAAGCTCAGGAATCTCCGCCTCAATTCCCTTCGCTTCTTTCAAGGCTTTCTCGTAGGCTGGAATGGTGTTTCTTGTCAGCTCATTGTAGACGGTTGGATCATCCGTATAGTTGACACCAGAAACCGATGCCAGTGACTGAAAGGCGACGACTTCATATTCTGCCACCTTATAGATATCCTCGTTAATGAATTGAAGGATAGCCTTTTGCTTATCGACATCTGTCACCTCCTCACTTTCCGAGCCATCATTCATTAGTTCTACTTTCTCATTATCATTCTTATTACTGACCGGCTCTTTGGACTCCACTTCCTGGTCCTTATTAATCGAAATCTGCACTTCCCCACATCCACTTAACAATACCGGTATTATTACTGATAACCATAGAAGTTTCTTCATGATTTAATTCCTTTCTTATGCAATTTGGTAAATTGCTTTTAGGAGTTAAATACCCATATTTTGTTAAAATAATCAAAATACTTCTAAATAAAACAGTTCCTTTCTTGAGTCATATGGAAAACCTATTCAATTTCCTATACAATTTATGTAAACAGCAAGATTGTGTGGTGACTAAATTGAAATTATTACTAATCGAAGATGACACAACCCTATATAACGAAATCAAGGAGCGACTTTCCCAGTGGTCCTATGATGTATATGGAATCACGGACTTCAACCACGTGATGCAGGAGTTCACCGAAGTGAAACCGGATCTTGTGATCATTGATATTCAATTGCCTAAATTCGACGGCTTCCACTGGTGCCGGATGATCCGTACACACTCCAATGTGCCGATCCTGTTCCTGTCCTCTCGTGATCACCCGACGGATATGGTCATGTCCATGCAGCTTGGGGCAGATGACTTCATCCAGAAGCCCTTTCATTTTGATGTACTGATTGCAAAGGTTCAAGCGACCCTTAGGAGAGTTTATAACTATAACACCGAACAGGTGAGCATCAAGACCTGGTGCGGGGCAACGGTTGATTATGAGCGTAACACCGTAACCAATGAACGGGGAGCCATCGAATTGACGAAGAATGAAATGTACATCTTAAAGCTCCTAATTGAGCAGAAAAATAAGATTGTCAGCAGGGATGCGTTGATTAATAGCCTCTGGGATGATAAACGGTTCATCAGCGATAACACGTTGACCGTCAATGTGAACCGCCTTCGGAAACGGCTTGAAGAGATTGAATTGGGCCGCTTCATTGAAACCAAAGTGGGGCAAGGGTATATGGCCATTGAAGAGGATGCACCATGATCCGTACATACTTATGGGAACGAAAAAGCTGGATAGTGTTCTTTACCGCTCTTCACCTGTTATGGATCTTTGTTGCCTATATCGATACGGCCATCCCCCTACAACCGATCCTTTATATGGTGTTCCTATCGCTGCTCTTTTTCATCGTCTTCGTTTTCATTCGTTATCAGAAGGAAACCCGTTTCTTTAAACGACTGAAAGAATGGGATCATAATCTCAATATTACAGGAGTGGATGCCCCCGATACTCCATTTGAAGAAATCGTTTCGGATAGTTTATCGGAGCAGGCGAACCTTCTGAGGAAGGCAGCATCTGAAAATCGGATGCTGCTCGAACAGGAAAAGGATGACCTCCTGTCCTGGATCCATGAAGTGAAAACCCCACTGACTGCCATGCATTTGATGATTGAGCGTTTAGAGAACCAATCTTTAAAGGCACCAATAAAATACGAATGGCTGCGGATCCACCTTCTGCTGGATCAACAGCTCCATCAGAAACGGATGTCGATTATGGAAAATGATTTATATATCGAGAAAACCGATCTTGAGACCGTTATATATCAGGAAATAAAAACGCTGCAATCCTGGTGTATTCAAAAGGGAATTGGATTTGACATTCAACTGGATATCACAGAAGTGCTGAGCGATGCAAAATGGCTTGCTTTTATGATCAGACAGCTTTTAACCAATGCCGTAAAATATAGTGCTTCATCGGATATAATTATTAAAAGTGAAGAGCATGGCGGGAAAGCTGTCGTCACAATCCAGGATTTCGGGAGAGGCATAGATCCCAAGGACCTGCCGAGGATCTTTGACAAAGGCTTCACCTCGACCATCGAGCACAATGATCACGCATCTACCGGAATGGGATTATATTTAACCAAAAGAGTTTCAGAACCTTTACTGATTTCGATAGATGTTACATCTAAACGAGGCGAAGGGACCCTGGTCACCCTTACCTTTCCCCAGAAGAATGATTTCGTCCAACTTACAGGCGTGTGACAAAAATGTCACATGCTTTTCTGTTTTGTTCGAACAATAAAAGGAAAAGAATCTTCCTGCTTTTTATAATAAGGGTATCAAATCAAAGGAGTTTTTCACGATGACGATATTAGAAGCAACAAAACTTCATAAAAGCTACGGAAATAAATTCAATAAGCAGGAAGTCTTAAAGGGAATCGACCTGTCGATCCAAAAAGGAGAATTCGTGAGTATCATGGGGGCATCGGGTTCTGGAAAAACCACTCTCTTAAATGTTCTTTCCTCCATCGACAAAGTGAGTGAAGGTTCGATAAAGATCGAGAGCAATGAAATGACGATGATGAAAGAAAAGCAGCTCGCCGAATTCCGGAAGAATCACCTGGGCTTTATCTTTCAGGATTACAATCTGCTCGACACATTGACGGTGAAGGAGAACATTCTTCTGCCTTTATCCATTACCAAGACACCCAAAAAGGAAGCGGACCAAAAGTTCAACGACCTTGCTTCAGAGCTTGGGATTCTTGAACTGAAAGATAAGTATCCGAACGAAATCTCAGGCGGCCAGAAACAGCGTACATCAGCAGCACGGGCTTTCATCCATGAGCCAAGCATCATTTTCGCAGATGAACCGACGGGTGCTCTCGACTCAAAGTCGGCCTCTGATCTCTTAAATAAGCTGAGTGAGTTAAATCACAAGCTGAAAGCGACGATCGTCATGGTAACGCATGATCCCGTGGCAGCAAGCTACTGCAGTCGGGTGATTTTCATCAAGGACGGGCAAATTTATACTCAATTAAATAAAGGCGAACAGGAAAGACAGCACTTCTTCAAGGACATCATGAAAACCCAAGGGGTGCTCGGCGGGGTGCAGAATGAACATTAATACCCTTATTTTCAGAAATCTCAAGAAAAACCTCAAGAATTATTACCTTTATGTATTTGCTCTGGTCTTTAGTGTCGCGCTTTATTTCGCCTTTGTGACCCTGCAGTATGATCCATCCATGGATGCAACAAAGGGATCCATCAAAGGCGGCGCAGCGGTTCGTGCGGCTTCTGTTTTACTTGTCGCAATCGTCTCTATTTTTCTTTTATATGCCAATACCCTCTTCATTAAAAGAAGAAGTAAAGAAATCGGATTATTTCAGTTAATCGGAATGACAAAAAATAAAATCTTTCGTATTTTGACCGTGGAGAACTTCATCCTTTATTTCGGGTCGTTGTTACTCGGCATCTTGATCGGATTCTCTTTCTCAAAATTGATCATCATGATCTTATTCAAAATAACCGGAGTCGAGGCAATCGCCACACTCCACTTCTCAACCCATGCACTTATCCAGACCATCATTGTCTTCTGCGCGATCTACCTGCTGATCATGCTGATGAACTTTGTATTTATTAAAAGGCAAAGTATATTATCTCTGTTCAGGGTACGTTCATCGACGGAAACCAAAGTGAAAAAGATGTCCAAGTTTGAGATTATCATCGGGATCTGTGGGATGATCCTCGTTGCCTCCGGGTACTACGTATCTTCCAAATTGTTTGGCGGGGACTTCACGACCATGCCTCAGCTGTTTGGAGCCATGCTGGTTATACTCGGTTCAGTCATTCTAGGAACGTATCTTTTTTATAAAGGGTCCGTCAGCTTTATTTTCAACCTCATCCGAAAAAGGAAAGATGGATACTTGAACATCAATGAGGTGCTATCCCTTTCATCCATCATGTTCAGGATGAAATCCAATGCCTTACTATTGACAATCATCACGACCGTGTCGGCACTTGCTATCGCTTTATTGTCCTTAAGCTATATCGGCTATTACTCGGCTGAAAAAACAGCACAAAATAATGTTCCTACGGATTTTTCATTTACAAATACACAAGACTTCCAACACTTTAAAGATGCCCTACTGGACAATGGCATCGAATTCAAGAAGGAAGAAATCGAAGTCGTTGAAGTGTTGGTCAACCTGAAAGGCATTACAGACTCTGAATTTGGCGAACTGAACGGTTCATTGGATGCCATGCCGAACTCGGTCATCAGCGAGAAAGACGTTGAAGGCGTCGATGTAAAAGAAGACGAAACGGTCTTTACAGGATATAGCGACTTACTTCAAAAGGTCATTCCGTTACATGATTCAGGGGTGACGGAACTGAAAGGAAAGACGGAGGTCACCAAGCTTAAGTACTTGGGAATGAGGGATGAATACCCGATTTCATGGTATTTCACAGCAGGTGGATCACCTGTTGTGATCGTTGATGACAATGTATTCAAACGCCTGAAGAATGATTTAGATCCTGCTATACAGAAGGAATCCTCTCTCTACATCGGGGTGACGATTGAACAAGAAAAAGATATCTTGAAAGCAAACGACCTCTTTCATGAGTTAAGCCTCGACGAAGGATGGGCAAACGATTCCCAATATGATATGAAAGCAGAACAGAAACAAAATATCGGACTCATCATGTTCATCGTTGGGTTCCTTGGTCTCACCTTCCTGATCACATCCGGATGCATCCTGTACTTTAAGCAAATGGACGAAAGTGAAGATGAGAAACCGAACTATACGATTTTAAGAAAACTGGGCTTCACTCAAGGTGACTTGTTGAGAGGCATTCAAGCCAAGCAGCTTTTCAGCTTCGGAATCCCTCTCCTCATCGGTCTGCTGCACAGTTACTTCGCGGTTCAATCCGGATGGTTCCTGTTCGGTGCCGAGGTTTGGACGCCGATGATAATTGTAATGGGGTTATATACAATTCTGTATTCAATCTTTGGTGTATTATCGGTTCTGTATTATAAAAAAGTGATCAAAGCATCGCTCTAATAGAAAGAGCCATCCCGTTAAAAGCCGGGATGGCTCTTTTATGTAGACCGAGGTTACTTCCTTTTTTGGCTTTTCATCTTGTTCATTTCAAGCTCGGCAGCGTATTCTTCCTGAGTCTTCCCTTGTTTGAAGCTCTCAGATTGGATTTTTTTGAATTTGTTATCATTTTGATTTGGCATGTCCACACCTCCTGTCTTCACGGTTATTATGAACATGCTCGTGAAATTTATTCTTTACTCCATTTTGATATACAAGGCAATGAAAGCCCCATACCGCTAAAAGGGAGAGATTTTATTTCACTAGATGATTTTCCTTTACTCTCTCCAATACCCCGACAATCTCCCTTACTAATTTATCGCCCGTTGCTTGTTTAGCTTCTAACCATTCGATACCGTTTTTACTCATCATTCTTAACGTCCAATTATAAGAGGGGGATGATAGAACATGAACACCTTCAATATTCCATTCATTTTTATCTCTGTAGAACATCATTAATCGATTAGTATGAATCTTTCTTTGTATTGATTTATTAAACTGCTTTACTAGTAAACAATCAGAATCCATATTATTATTAATCGCTACCTGGTTTACATTAAAAATGGCCCGATGTTCACAGTAACTAAGATATTCCCTCGGGATAATGTACAGTGGATCACCCACTCGAACAGCTCGATCTTCGATTCCCATCAGCATCCGGGGAAAAATGATTTGTTTCATTGTATGGTTAGGTGCCGGGTGCTGAATCACCTTAAAGCTCATCTCACTCTCTTTCAGGCATTCAATGACCCGGTCATCACTAAAGTAAAAAATACTTTGTTCCTGATGATCTGTTACGATTTCTGCAACCAAATTGCTTCTTGCCAGAACCCACATGGCTTCAATAAATTGACCCTCGAATTTTAATTCTCCTTGGATATAATCCACAAGCCCCATCTTATTGAGCTTCTTGAACATACTTTCCCATTCCTTTTCCAGTTCATCATCTTCTTGATAATGAGGAAATGGGTTTGTTATTCCTATCAGTACTTTCCCGCCTAACATCTTTACCAGTAAATATAAGTCCTTGCTGGTCACTATCCAATTCGACAATTGTAATCCCCCTTTATAAACCAATGCCTTAACCGAATTTCCTCGATGTTTTCGGTTTTCCGAAATCAGGATAACTGTTTATGACTTTTTCATAATTGTTTTGAATGTATATAAACCGATGAATATAAGTCGATAAATAAGCTGGTAAGATGGATGCGACAGAGTAAGCTGTGATCATAGCAATCATATAGGCAGAATCAGTAACCAGATACGACATCAGAAATTGCGCAATAATATATCCAAAACTTGAAGCGGCTATTATTAAAGATACATTAAACTTTGATTCTCCATTTTGAAGTTTAGTATATGTACCTGAACATAGCATTTTTGCGTTAATAATTTGTATTGAAACCAGTAGCAAAAACATTAATAGTATCCCTATTACAAAATAACTGCTACCTTCAACGCCAACATGCCTATATAAGAACTTCTGAATCACCAGAAAATACACAAACGTATTTACAATTCCAAAGACACCAAGATACAAGTAATAAGACTTTTCGAATTTATAAGGG
Organism: Rossellomorea sp. ABR4_004; assembly: GCF_056159585.1. Lineage (NCBI taxonomy): Bacteria > Bacillati > Bacillota > Bacilli > Caryophanales > Bacillaceae > Rossellomorea > Rossellomorea sp. ABR4_004. The sequence continues at coordinate 2,292,824 of NZ_JBSWVM010000001.1, forward strand.
GCAATTATATATAAAAGAGCACAAATATGGATACATATTATCGGAATAAGAGCGGCCCAAAATAACGGGGCAAAAAAGGGAATACTCAGAAGCGGCAATAAACCTAAGAAGTCCATGCTTATTACTAAAAAACCAATTACGTTTCTTCTGTTTTCTATGGGGCATTGTAAATTCTGCAGGTAAAAGGTTGAGACTTCACTCTGTTTTTTCATTTGTGTTCCCTTTAACCTGTTTTTTTATTTTCATGAATATATGATATGACCTTGTTAATATCTGTCGTATAATATAAAACCTGTTTGATATCGTACATTACTTTATGTTCAACGATAAGGTACTCATCAGGATGGATGTTGTTAAAGAACTTTTTCCACTTGTTCCTCTTCTCCATCTTTTTTGTTTCTTCATCTAATTTTTCAGAGTCAAACTTGTAGACGCCGTAACTTGGCACTTCTATTTTAGTGTCAGGAAAAGCATTCTTTAACTCCTCGACCATTTCATTTTGCGGTTCAATCTCTGTCACAACCACCACATATTCTTCTGTTGCATCCAAGATTTTGTTTGATTGGTAGTCATAATCTTCATCACTCATTTCTTTTTCTGTGAAAATGGCGATGCAAAAACGGTTTTCTTTTGTTTCTTTCTTTTTTAAGAACATGTTAGTCATCCCTCCAAATATAACAATCTATAATTCAAATTAACCATTTTTTCTAAGTCTTTTTGGTACACCAAATTGAGGATATACTTTTTTTACTATATGTTCATTTTTTCGGATAAAATAGTATCGGTGCAGCGACGTTGAAAAGAAAGCGGTCAGTAATGACAAAATTGATACTCCTGTAATAATGATAATGATAAAAACAGATTCCGTCATGAAAGAAGAAATGAGAATTTGAGCTACTACATAGCCTATGCTTGAAGTGGTTATAATTGGTGATAGTTTCATCTTAGTACCTTTCTTTTGCAGCTTCGCATATGAACCGGAATACAGCATTTTGTGATTAAATATTTGAAAGGATACTAACAATCCCAGCATCAATACCAGACCCGCAATAAAAGGAACCCTGCTAACAACACCAATATTCACATATAAAAATTTTTGTATAACCAAAAAATATATATAGGTATTCACCACTCCGTATACGCCAAAAAACAGGTGATATGATTTCTCAAATTTATAGGGTTCCACTACATACAGTATCGCCCAAACATGTAATAAGCCCACCGGAATGATCGCCGGCCAGAAAAAAGCAAACGAGAAGGGTTCCCCCAATATAGGAAGTAACCCTATAATATCTAAAAAAAAGATGAAAAAAGCAATGATATTTCTTCTATTATCCAATGGTCTTTGTAAGTTCAGATAAGATAATGTTATTGGGTCTATATCTCGATGTTTGTTCAACACTGCCACCTCTTATAATTTTTCACTTAAACTTTTTAACTAAACCATGAGCCGACTTTATCAATAAGCCCTGTTGTACCTTTTTTAATTGCATCTCCAATTGAATCACTCTCGCCATCACCATCAACATCCATAAGCTTTAAATCACTTAATAAGGTGGTAACCACTATCCCTCCTACAGCCCCTGCAACTGCACCTACCGCTACACCAACTGGACCACCTAATGTTCCTGCATAGGCACCTGCCTGTGCTCCTGCATAGGCGGCACCCCAAATGGATGCTCCTGCCACCACGACATCTCCTGTTACATTTCCAGCAATTTCACTACCAGACTGTTTATGCTGAACCCCGTGGATGATATCACCAACAACAGTTGTTCCCACACCGATGTAACCGATTCTGTTTCCAGCCCACTTAAATGACTCTTTGACACTGGTCATGGGATCGACAAATTTATAGAGCTTTGTATAGTTTGTGGCATTCGTACCTGAATAGGTTCTTTTCTTCACATTGTATAATTCCGGTCTATCTACCTTTACCCTCACCCTATCCTTACCCTGTGCTGTAGTATAACTGCTTTTCGTCACACCAAAACCTTTTCTGGCTAGATTCACACCTTTCGCCGCCCCATACCCGGCAGCAGTCGCAATACCCAAATTCGTCGCCGCGTTAATCGGCTGCTCTCGCCACTGATCAAAATTGATCCCTAGTGTCGGCGTAGGATCCCATTCCGGTTGCAATCCATTCACCGTATCAGCCGCTTCAACCCCATTCTCGACAAATCGGGGATTGTTGGTCAGCTCTAAATAAGGGTTTGTCGACCCGCTATCGGACTCATATTGAGGGTTGTAACAGCTGTTGGGCTGATACGTATCGATCGAAATTTTCCCGTTGGAGAAAAGACCCTGGATTTGGTGGATGTATTGGTTCATGGTGTGGACGTCCTGTTGAATGGGCTCCAGGTTGGCGGATTGACTTTGATCAAACTGGTGAAGTTTTTCGACGGTTTGATCTTTTTGCTGCCTCGCAACGTGAACCTGCTGAAGGAAAGAATCATCCTGTAATCTTGGTAATGAGACGATATCTTGAACACTTTGAATCGTTTCATTGGACTCACTTGTTAAGTCCATGACCACATCTCTTCCCCGATTTAATCCGTTTTCCATGTCATTCTGTAAAAAGCTTTCCTGTATATATCCATTTTGGGCTGGCTCCAACCCTTGTAATTCATTTTTAATGGCTTTCAGGGTAGATTCATATGTTGTCACCATTTGCTGATAGAACCCCAGAAAGGATTGATGAGAATCCTGATAAAAAGACCGTATCGATTGACCCCCTTTTCCTTTGAAAGAGGCATCTTGAGAAATAAAGTCATTTATGGCTGATTCGACTTCGATCATCTGCTCTTTTTGCTGGGTTAACTTTTGAAGCACTTGTTCTATTCCTGAATCCAGAGACATGACATCCAGTGTTTTCATCCCAACTTCTCTCCTTACCTGGCTTTGATATGTGAAGACAGTTCCTGATCGGCATCCGCCATATCCTGGACAGCCTGTCGTGTCAATTCTTCATTTCGCATAAGCAATTCTTTATAACTCTGTACCATCTGTTCCATGCTTTGGTTCAACTCGTTCAATTTTGTTACCACTTCCAGGCGATTTTCATGTCCAATGTTACTAGGTACATCCGGTTGAAGAGATTCTGCAGAGGACTTAATTTTTGAAAGGTGGTGGTCTATCTCACCTTGCACTACTCTGATTTCATTACCCATACAAGCTACCTCCCACTTACTTTTCTTTCTATTCAACTGTTGCTTCAGCTTCAGATTCCAACCTATGAATGGTCTGTTCAATCGCCTGGATTTCACTTCTTATAGTTTGCATCTTACTGCTCAGCATAGAGAACACTTCACTAAACTGGTTATTTTCAATATCTGTAAAGTAATGAAGCATTCCTTCAACCCTTATTTCATCAAATTTATTTGCAAGCGTCCCTTGCCATGTGAATGCAGATAATTCAGGATTTGTAATGGATTCCCGATAACTTGAAAATTCCTGTTTGTTGCCTTGAAGTTTGCTCTGACACGCCTGAAGCCTTTGAAGTTGCTCACGTTTTTCCCTTAACAACCCGTAGTAAAAATATAAAGACAAGGACCTTCACCTCAATTGATTACTCTTCATAAAATTTTCCAATCTTTTTAACTATAACATGGATGAAATTTTGTCAGAATGATAGAATCTGTTTATTTTTAGTATATGCAAGTAATCCTTTTTACCTATTCGATATATTATTTATCAATGAATAATACGAACTATTAATTAATTATCACAATTTTTGTAAAATGAAACCTATTTCACAACTATTACTTTCCAGGTTCTGAAACTTTTCTTATATTAAACACGTATTTTAAGTCAGAGGTGAAAAAATGTACATAAACATAACTGAACCAACACAAACCATATCAATAAAAGCCACTAAAGTTTGGCGAATATCCAACACGATCGGACATACAACAACACTGCTCATCATAGGAGCCCTGATGATATGCAGTGACCGATTCGATTGGTACGACTGGATCGGAATCGTTCTTTACATTCTTGGAGGGCTTTTCATTGTCTCTTCCATAATTTCTATCTTCATTGAACCCACTTACCTGCAAAGAACCTGGCGCTATCAGGTAGATCAGGAATTCGTTCAGTTGAAATTCGGGAAGTTTCAGCAGCAGCATATCCTAATACCCATGGAGAAAGTGGAATACGTCCGCACAGAACAGGGGCCCATCATGCGTCGCTATGACCTTTATGACCTTGAAATCGGAACTACGACCTCCAGTCACAAAATACCTGCCATACCGGCAAATGTAGCGAAGATATTGAAAGCAGAAATTGCCACCTTCGCAAAGATTCGGGATAAAGATCCAAAGGAAGGAGAAATGGGAGCATGATCCAAACTGCCAAACGATATCACCCAGCCTATATCATCGTGGAATTAGTATCGACCGCGAAGGGCCTATTCGGGTTCTATATCCTCCTGTTCCTACTTAAAGCGAATTCAACAGCCGGGTGGGTGATATGGGGCCGCTACACCCTGCTGGCTGCAACAGCGGTATCTGTACTATCCATCTTTGCCAAGTGGACCTTCAACCGCTATGAATTAAGTAATAAAACCATCCTCTTTAGAGAAGGGATGTTCGTTAAAAAGCAAAAAACGTTCTCCTGGGATCGGATCCACAGCCATAGATCCAATACCACCTTCATTCATCGCTGGTTTGGATTAACTTCTTTAACCATGGAGACAGGGACGAGTGGAGAAAATGCCCGATTTGAATTTCCCGTCATCACACAAGGAGAGAAAGTTCGCATTTTATCTTATCTCGAACAGAAGCAAAACAAAGATGTATCAGAAGATGGTAAAAAGCCGGAACACACAGTACACTTTCGAGCGACCAGGAAAGATCTGATTAAAGCATCCTTCACGTCACTCAGTTTCCTGGCGATCTTCCCATTACTGAGTGCCATCTATTTCAATCTGGCCGATTTCTTTTCCATCGAAGAATCAGCAGAAAGTGCCTGGCACTACTTGCTCGATCACGTGTGGATCCTGATCGTCCTTTTTCTTGCTGCCATGATCCTGTCCATCTTCATTGGCTTTGTCAAAACGTATATGAAGTATGGAAACTATGTCATTAGTGATGACGAGGAACGGATTTATATTAAAAAAGGAATTGGGAATGAGGTCAGCTATTCGATTCCAAAGAATAAAGTACAGGCTGTCAGAGTGGAACAATCCATTGTGAAAAGGATACTGGGGCTTGTTTCGATCAAGTTGATCAGTGCCGGCTCCTCTGAAGGTGAAAAAGAGGAAATAAGTTCTTTATATCCTTTCATGCCAAAACGTGAAGCTTATGATATGCTGCACACCATCCTTCCCCACTACCCGATCAAAGAGGAGATGGAACGCTTCCCACTAAAGGTCCTTTGGCTGAAGCTTTTCCAACCGTATTATTTGACGATTGCTGCTGTAGTGGGCCTATGGATCTTTAAGAGGGAATGGATTTGGATCGCGGGGATTGTCTTTGGAGTATCCATCCTCCTCCGAATCCTTGATTACTGGTTTACAAGCTACACCCGCCATGATCAAACCGTCCAAATTCGAAAGGGAGGCTGGTTGAACGAAACCTTCGTCACCCATCGTGACCGGATCGAGCAGGTGACTGTGAAACATGCCTGGCTTGATCGTAAGTTCGGAGTGGCTACCATCATGTTCTCGAATCGGGCAAATCCGACTCATGAGAGTTTGTTGTTTGGTGTTTCAAAAGAGGAAGCGGGTACGTTTTATGAATGGTATCATAAGAAATCCGTCTCTATGTGAGACGAATTTCTATTTTCTGACCTGATCATCCACTATCGAGAATAAAAAAATCTACCCCGGGATGAGGTGGAGCTTTACACATAGCTTATATGCAGTCGTTCGATAAAGGATTCATCACTCACCAATAAAAAATCAGTATGAATATAATCCGTTCCAAACAAATTTTTCAGGTCCATGTAGTTGTAATGGGCTGCCTTTACCAAACTATGGTCTTCCTTATATACGAAGATCGTAAAGTACGTTTGTAGAATCAGGAGAAACTCATCTACACTGATACCCAGCTTTTCAAGGTATTCACTATTGAATTCAATGAATCCAAGGATTGACTTACTTGTTTTGAAAAGGTTAGTCATCCCTTTTAAGACAAACGCTTCATATCCCTCAACATCCACTTTAAAGAGGACTGTTTCATAGGTTTGATCATGACAAAGGGTATCAATGGTGATGGACTGGACAGGTACCTTATCTATTAACTTATGAGAAGGTTCATACGTGGCTGAAGAGGTACCAGACCAATGCCTATCAACAAAAAAAACCGTTTCTTCATTGTCTTTATCCGAGGCAATCGCATTGTAGATGGCTATTTGTGACCGGTTAGGATGTGCTTCTTTAGATTGTTCAATAAAAGGTATTAAACGGCTGTTCGCCTCCACGCCTATTATCCTGGTCCCGGGTGGATACTGAGTAGAGAAGATACACTCCCCATAATTCACGCCTACATCGATGACCAGGTCGGGATTCATTATCTTCACAGCCATGGACCAGAATCGATCGAGCCTTTTTTGGGTCACCCCATTGCTGATCAGGAGTGCCCTTCCCCGATTTTCTTCAGAATCTATATAGAGAATCGTGGAACTGGGCAGTGTTAACGTTTTAGGCAGCTTTTTTATATTCAATGTTTTGTACTTTACTAAAATCCCTATATCGATCATAAATTTCCAAGTTTTCGGATAATTTTCCCATACTCTCATAAGATAAGGCTTTCGAATAGCAGCATTCCACTTCATGTTTGACACCCCTTTGAAGAAATCTGTTTAGAGGTATACATTCTTAGATGCTATCGGAAAACCCTCTATTAAAGGGCTTTCTTCATGAAATCTTTACAAAAGAAGAAAGTAATTATTTTTTCACTATGTGTGATAATCTCGTTGTGATAAAACTATATTGTGTTGAGGGTCATCTGTTTTTCTTCGGCTTGTCCGTAGTTTTGCAGGGAAAGCATAACTTCAATACCGGACCATTCAAATCAAATATGAATGGAGAATTTTCATGGTAAAATTCATGTCTTTTTACGGTACCATCACCATGATCAGTGATTTTATGACAGGGCAAAATGGAGAAGGGGAAGGCTGTTATAAATTAATATCTGTAGAAGATGGAGCAGGTGGTTCGGTGAATTTTGTCGTGTCACCAACCACCTATTTTGTGGACCATGTAATGGTGGCTGTAGGGGATAGGGTAACCGGATATTATGATGGGAACGCTCCTGTTCCTCTTATTTATCCACCACAATATCGTGCACTTGTCATGGTAAAGGAAAGCACATCTCAAAATGTAAAAGTTGATTATTTCAACTCACAGTTGGAGAGCAGCGATGGCATGCTAAGATTAAATCTATCCCCCTTTACTCAAATGGTATTAACCAACGGACAATCCTTTTCAAAGTACCCTGGCAACCGGAATCTGATCGTGATCTATGGGCCCGCCACGATGAGTATACCTGCTCAAACGACCCCTTATAGAATCATTGTTTGGTGTTAAACATTTCGTGCTATTTTTAAGCTTTTCTATGTACGGATGGAATTCTGGTAGATTACACGAAATAAACCCAAACCATGGGCTTGGGTTTATTTCAAATATATTTTAAGTTTGCACGGCATTAACTATAAGCTAGCTCTTTCCCATTTAGACCAAGCGTCTCTGCTGTTGAAGTATGAATTTCTTTAAACAGCTCCGGGTTATCCACTAGTGACACACCATAAGAAGGAATCATTTCCTTCAGTTTCGGCTCCCACTCATTCATATGCTGCGGGAAGCATTTACCAAAGACCTCAAGCATAACGTGAACAGCAGTGGAAGCACCTGGTGAAGCACCAAGCAATGCTGCTACCGATCCATCAGCGGAACTGACTACTTCTGTACCGAATTGAAGAGTTCCTTTCCCGCCTGCCTCAGTATCCTTGATCACCTGAACACGCTGGCCGGCCACTACGATATCCCAATCCTCGCTTTTGGCGTTAGGAATAAACTCCCGAAGCTCTTCCATGCGCTTTTCATTCGACAACAACACTTGCTGGATCAGATATTTGGTCAACGACATCTCTTTGGCGCCTGCCGCGAGCATCGTGAGGACGTTATTCGGTTTGACGGAACCGATTAAATCCATATTTGATCCCGTTTTTAAGAACTTGGGCGAAAATCCTGCAAACGGTCCAAACAGTAACGACTTTTTGTTATCGATATATCGTGTATCAAGATGCGGAACGGACATCGGGGGAGCCCCCACCTTGGCTTTACCATATACTTTGGCATGATGCTGCGCTACTACTTCCGGATTGTTACATACCATAAACAGTCCGCTTACCGGGAATCCTCCAATATGTTTTGATTCAGGGATACCGGTTTTTTGAAGTAGAGGAAGACTTCCGCCTCCACCGCCGATAAAGACAAACTTTGCCGTGTGATGTTCGATTTTACCGCTGTCGATATTATGCACCTTGACTTCCCAAGATCCGTCACTGGTACGTTTAATATCCTTCACACTATGCTTGTAGTTTATCTCGACATTTTGCCTCGTTAAATGATCAAACATCATTCGTGTTAAAGCCCCGAAGTTGACGTCCGTCCCGGAGTCGATTTTCGTTGCCGCTATCGGTTCATTCGATGTACGGCCTTCCATGATGAGCGGAATCCACTCCTTCAGTTTTTCAGGGTCATCGGAAAATTCCATCCCTTGAAACAAGGGATTACTTGACAGCGCTTCCAATCGTTTTTTCAAAAACGCTACATTTTTTTCCCCTTGCACCATACTCATATGAGGTATAGGCATGATAAAGTCTTGCGGATTACCTATCAAATCTTTGTTTACAAGATAAGACCAAAACTGTCTTGAAAGCTGGAACTGCTCATTGATTTTAGTCGCTTTACTTATATCTATCGATCCATCAGATTTCTCGGACGTATAGTTGAGCTCGCATAATGCAGCATGCCCAGTCCCCGCATTATTCCATTCATTCGAGCTTTCTTCACCTGCACTTGCGAGTTTCTCAAACACTTTGATTTCCCATTCCGGTGCTAACTCTTTCAGCAAAGATCCCAAAGTCGCGCTCATGACTCCGGCACCAATTAAAATAACGTCTGTTTTTTTCTGTATGCTGCTCATGATAACCTTCCTTACTCTTTATATTTTCAGAAAAGAGTAAGCGCTCATGCCCGGTCTCACTTAAAGCAAGGCGCCACCCTGGAACTCACCTGTTCTGTTATAACCATACCACAATCTATTATACTGATTTAGTGATCAAAATATCTACCATTATCTGATAATTATATACTATTTAGAGCTTTTAAAAAAGTGCAAAGTCCGTTTTCAAAGACTTGGTAACCTAGTAAATAAAAACATGGACATAGGAATCTCTTCCTACGTCCATCATCTAAAGCCCCTGGGGGAACCTGATCACATTAAACGGATCGTACTATTTTTTACACTCAGTCCAATCTATTTGCGGTCTTCCGGAAGATAGGCCATTTCAATGCGCACTTCCTTGTTCTTGACATCATCATTTGAATAGGAAATGGTATTGAAACCAATCATGTCAAAGTCATTTCTCAAGTAAAACTGTACAGCAGGGTAATTGGAAGTCTGCGTTTCCAACATGATGGACCTGACACTCAATTCATCGGCTCTTTTCTTCGCTGCCGCGATTAAGCTATTACCAATTCCAAGTCGTTGAAATCGGGATTGGACATACAAATCATGAATCAACAAAGTATGATTCCATCCCATTTCCTGAATCACCATAATGGCAGCTTCTTCTCCATCCCATTCTGCCAAATAGACTTCAGATCCTTCTTTATAAGGTTCAAAAATTTCTTCCTCTAACTCTTTTACAAAAGGTGTTTCAAACGTTTCTTCCTTTAAAGAAAAACTCCAGCCATTTTCTGTTTTTTCACTATGTAGATGATAATATTTCTGAGATGTATAGGTATAAAACACTTTTTTTCCAAACGGAAAGTCTTTTGGGTGAATTTGTCGAATGGTTAGCATTATGATCTCCTATAAATTTTTTGAAAGAACCGTCCTTTATATGGAACGGTTCGGGGTATTTATAATGACTAAGGGTTGTACTGTTAACAGTACAACCCTTCCCTTTTATTATTAATCTCTTTCCCTGGCCACCTGCGTATCCCGGATATTTTTCTGAATGGTGATAGCAGCAAATAGGCTAAGAACAAATGACATACCATAAAATCCTTTTTCGCTTAAGATGATACTACCCGCATTATAAAGTCCGATCGCCATCAAGGAAATGGCTACAATCACCGCAAACCAACTGAGCCCGTAATAGATGCCCGAAACAGGGATATCCTCTTCCTTGTCCCTTACCGCTTTTTGCAGGGATACAGCTGCATACAGTCCGAATACCAACACTGCAAAGTAATACCCCTTCTCATTCAATTCCATTCCTGCATTGAACAGGCCGATCAGGTAAGCGGAAAGACCTATTACCAAAGCTGCCCAACTTGCCCCTTTAAATGCGGAAGTCGGTTCCCCTTCTTTTCTTTCCACCTTGATCTTTGGTTTCTTTTCATCATTCTTCATTAACGGGTTTTCATTGTATTCAGACATTAGCCGCTCCCCTTTACTGTCATTCAATATGCAGGATTTCCCTGCAGCCTTAAGAATTATTATAGCAATTTTTTACAGATAATGAGTGAAATTTTCACTTACATAGTATGGTTTTTTTCAGCAAAAATGGCCAGTCCCCAGTGTGCGTAGCGTTAGCTTGCTAGGCAAACGACCCTTTTTTCTTCTTTCTTTAATTCCATTTCTTTTAGTCATGAAGAAACACGACGAATCATCCCCTTGCACTTTTCTCTTTTTACTATTAAAGTATATACTGGTTGAAATCCAGTCTAACTGGGAATGGATAAAACTGAAGGACTTTACTTTTTAATTTTGGGAACATGTTTTCCTTAAGGAAAGGGTTTAAATATATTATGAAAGATAATTTTTGGCATGAGTTGCCTCGGCCGTTTTTTGTTCTCGCACCGATGGAAGCCGTGACCGATGTCGTTTTCCGTCATGTCGTGAGTGAAGCGGCGAGACCTGATGTGTTTTTTACAGAGTTTACGAATACGGAAAGCTACTGCCATCCGAAAGGAAAAGACAGCGTACGCGGGCGTCTTACGTTCACTGCAGATGAACAGCCGATCGTCGCCCATATTTGGGGGGACAAGCCCGAATATTTCCGTGAAACGAGTATCGGTGTGGCTAAAATGGGCTTTCGCGGAATTGATATCAATATGGGCTGCCCTGTGCACAATGTCGCAGCAAACGGGAAAGGCTCCGGCCTGATCCGCCGCCCGGATGTAGCAGCGGAAATCATCCAGGCAGCCAAAGCGGGAGGACTTCCCGTCAGTGTGAAGACCCGTCTTGGTTATACTAAAGTGGAGGAATGGCACGACTGGCTGAAGCACCTGTTGGAACAGGATATTGTTAATCTGTCCATTCACCTCCGTACCAAAAAGGAAATGAGTGACGTAGATGCTCACTGGGAATTGATTCCGGAGATCAAGAAACTTCGTGATGAAATTGCCCCTCATACATTTCTAACGATCAACGGAGACATTCCTGACCGCCAGAAGGGACTTGAACTCGCGGAGAAATATGGCGTGGATGGCATTATGATCGGACGGGGGATCTTCCATAACCCATTCGCTTTCGAAAAAGAGAAGAGAGAGCATACCAGCCAGGAACTGCTCGATCTCCTGCGACTGCAGCTCGATCTTCATGATAAATACTCTGAAGAACTCGAACCGCGGCAATTCAAACCGCTTCGCCGCTTCTTTAAGATCTACGTTCGAGGATTCCGTGGAGCAAGTGAGTTGAGAAATCGTCTGATGGAATCAGAATCCACCGATGAAGTTCGTGCTCTGCTTGATGAGTATGCTGATGCAGTGAAAGATGAGGAAGGCTTTTCTATGTCTAAGTAAAAAAGAGAGAGGAGCTAAATAATGCTCCTCTCTCTTTTTTTGAATCCTTATTTATTTTGTATGGGATGAGGAGAAACAGTTAACGCTTATTGTGACAATGGAAGTATGATTAAATTATTGAAAAACCCATTTCTCACTTCTTTATAAATAAGAATTCATGTCCATCATTGAGTTAACCAGCGGATGTAAATTAAGCGGAGTTTCTCAAGTTAAATACAGGTTGAAGCTCTTTTTAGAGGTATTTAAGAGGAATTTTTCCGATTATGCAAAGTACAATTCCACATTTTCACGTTTTTTGAGTCTATAGACGGCATTCCTCCGTCTATTTAAGCTATTTTCAATTCTAGTTACTAATTATGCGGAATTTTTCCGTCTATTTATCAGATTGGGTGTTTAATTTGATTCCCCAAGCGATAAGAGCGGATTCTCTTGATCCCAGATGAGGGAATCAACATCTTTTTATCAACTAATTGAGTAAGTAATTTTTTTACCGTCTTGTCACTTAACTTCATATACTTCTCAACTTCTATAGGGGATATAGCTTTTCCTTGTCGAATTGCTAGCCGAAGCACTTCCTTTTCAGCAAAGGATAGAGTAGTCTGATCCAGCTCATCACCTAGCCATCGGCCAATCACTTGCTGAACAACCTGCTGACATCGACGAGGTTTTTCTTTAACTTGGTCATAAGAAAAGCTGATTACAGTCCAACCGTCAATCATCAACTGGTTTTGACGTTCCAGACTGTCGGAAAATTGCCATCTGCTTATATTCCTTAAGTGAGGGCCATACCCGTCGACCTCAAAGCAAATCCGGATGGCTGGACGAATGTAAGCAAAATCTAAATACCGTTTTCCATCCTTAAAATCATTGATTTCAAACTCTGGATGAAGATACCGAAAATGATAAAATGAAGGCCACCAGACTTGCTTCAAAAACAACTTTTCAGCCTGATTGTGACCTTCTTGTAAACGCCTCAACCGTTCACCGTTTCTTTCCTGAAAGTGAGCATTCATAAAAGCCTGGTACTCTTCTTCGAATCCCAAAGAAATCCTCCTTAATAATCGTGCCTTTACAGCAAACTTTAGCCAATTCATCAAAAAAATTATAAGTTAGACTAAATGAAAACCGTTCTTTCCTCCATTTCTTCTACTATTAAATTTTTGAAAAGACCTTTATCTACCCCTCAATTGGAACCATAAAACCATATTCAGGAACTCCATACTTGGCAATCATCTTTTTCCTATACTCCTCAAATGATAAATGAAAATTTTCAGGGGGGGTTCCAAATAGGATGGTAAATACTCCGTTTTCAAAAGAAATCAAATAGCTTTTCTCCTGGTTAACATCCCCCTCCATAAGTGATGCCTTTAACTCTTCCAATTGAGCAACTGTTAGACTATCGTTCAAAATCACCTTTTCGCAACTTCCATCTTTATTTTCCAATACAAACATACCGTATCCTTTACATTCCTCTTCCTTGTACTTAATAGAGTTTTCGATATATTTTTCTATTGTTTTGGTGTAATAATAACCGCACATCATACAAAAGATGTACTTCTCATTAGTTTTGTAATAATCATCTACAAAAGCAGAACGTTCACAACCGGGGCATTTAATAGCATACATAATCGATGCCAAGAACGAATCATCTCCATTATTTATTTATTGGGATTTGGGACAGATTTTTTAAAATGAATGAGTGTAAAATCTAGAGGAAAAAAGAAGCTTAATGTGGTTTCAATGGGAGAAATTAAAAAGCAGATAAAGAATCACGGAGTAGTTAAGTTAAGAAGAATTTGAGGAAAGAACTACTTTTAGTCTAAAAGAATTTTTTTATTTGTCAAACTATTTTCTTTTCACTTAAACAATAATACCTTCCTTCTCATTTTTATTTGCCCCTGGAAAAATTATTATATTGTTGCCTCCCCAACAAGTAGGAGAGGCATTTGGCTTACAACTACATTCATTTATGATACGGTTCACCCCGATTAATACGAAATGCCCGATAAATTTGCTCCACCAGGATCAATCGCATCAATTGATGGGGGAAAGTCATCTTTGAAAAAGAAAGGGTCTCATTGGATCGCTTGATCACATCTTCACTCAATCCAAGTGACCCACCGATAACAAATGCCACTTTGCTTTTCCCGTACGTAGCAAGCTTGTCCAGATTATCGGCGAGATCTTCCGATGAGCGCATCTTCCCTTGGATCGCCAGGGCGATGACATGGTGATCAGGAGAGATCTTAGCTAAGATCCGTTCGCCTTCTTTATTTTTCACTTGCTCCATTTCAGATTCGCTCAACACTTCCGGAGCTTTTTCGTCGGCAAGCTCGACGATTTCTATCTTTGCATAAGCACCTAAACGCTTTACATATTCTCCTATTCCTTGCTTTAAATATTTCTCTTTTAATTTACCAACCGTTACAATGGTGATATTCACTATCCACACTCACTTTACAAACAATTTACAAACACGTTATCCACAGACTTTATCCACATATCCACAAACTCATTCCACATATCGTATGAGAATATTAGTTCGCCACTATATATATTGCGTTATTCCCACAATATTCACATGTTGTGGATAACTTCTTTTCTTCAGAAAGCTCAGTCAGTTGAGGCGCTACCTCATGCTCATCTACGACAATATCCATGGCTAATTCTACATGCTCTAAGCAGCAGTAAATCATGTCAGTTCCTCCTAATCTTTGGTCTAATTTTAGAGTATATACTTATCCACAGTTATCATATCATGTAAAGAAAAAGCAGGAAAGGGCGCTTTGCCTTCCTGCTTTTTGCTTATCCACATCCTATAATCTTGACTCGTCGGTAAGTTTCATGGTTACTTCTTTCTTTTCACCGTTTCGATAGAGTGTGACTTTCATCTGATCGTTCACATCTTTCTTGTTATAAAGATGCTTTCTTAACTCAATGACATTTTCAATTTTCTCTCCGTCAAGCTCCGTAATTACATCCAGCTCTTGTAAGCCTGCCTGTGAAGCTGGAGAATTGGGAACGGTTTGTCTGATCATGACACCATAATTGATTTCTTTCGGGAGCTTCAATGTTTCCTGCTGATGATAGGCAGAAATTTTATTCACATCTTCAAGTGTCACACCCATGGCAGGACGCTTGACCTCACCGTACTGCTCAAGGTCTTCAATAATCGGCTGAGCATAGTTAATCGGGATGGCAAGTCCGATTCCTTCTACTGCACTCTGTGCGATTTTCATGGAGTTGATACCGATTAACTGTCCGGAAATATTAATGAGGGCTCCACCACTGTTTCCCGGATTGATAGCTGCATCGGTTTGCAGAACCTCTGCATTCCAATCTTCCATTCCATCCTGGTTAATATCGACCGGAATCGTTCTCTCTACACCTGAAACGACCCCCTGTGTGACGGAACCGGAAAATTGCAGCCCAAGCGGGTTACCAATCGCAATAACAGGTTCTCCCGCTTTTAGCTTGTCTGAATTTCCAAACTCCGCAATGTCATCTTTCTCGATTTTACTTCCATCGATTTCGATTACAGCCAGGTCTGTCCAAATATCCGCACCACGCATTTCAGCAGGTACCTTGGTTCCGTCAGCAAGCGTCACTTCCAGCTGATCTGCACCTTCCACCACGTGATTATTGGTCACAATATAAACTTTATTGCCTTCTTTCTTATACATAACCCCGGATCCTGTACCCGCCTGTTGATCCTGAGTTTGTCCTTCACCCTGTCCCCAGAAGCTTTGAGATTGGATATTCGTGATTCCTACAACAGAGTCTCCAGCTTTCTCTACGGCTTTCGTCACATCCGTTGTCACATCGACAGAAACATTTTGAGTGGCACCATTATGATACGCATCATCCGTCTCTTTCAAATCCTCGTCGGGTTGAATTGAATATGGTAAGATGTCAAAGTTGGTTAACTGAGGAATCGCCACAATGACCAAGATGGCTCCAAGTACGGCTCCCAATAACCCGGCAAGGAACATTCCTCCACGATTGCCCTTTTGCCTGCTCCGGCTTTCAGAATTATGATCCGAATCATAATATCCCATATAACTTCATCCTTTCTACGTTCTATTCCTTTTGTTATTTTATCTTTACAAGCATGATTATAGTCAGGTTAAATTAAAAAATAATGAAAAAAGGGAAGGAATTTCATAAAGTTGATAGATATGTAAACCCTAAAGTGGAGGTGGTTTGCTTCGAAGACAAAAAAAGGTGAAGACATCTGCCCTCACCTTTTTCATACCTTCAAAAGAAAAATCGTAAACATTTGAATCGGTTTAAATGGCAACTAAAGGTGTTGGTACTTTAGGGTCCGTATCAAACAGGTCAATTTGTTCTCCTACTACTATTCCTTTTGTCTCGAGTGTTTGTGTCACACTCATTCTGGCTAGATCTTTCATATTATTGTCGAGGCTGAGATGGGCTAGATAAATTCCTTTCGTCTTATCTCCCATCACTTCACTCATGGCAATGGCCGCATCCTCATTGGAAACGTGTCCATAATCACCAAGAATCCGACGCTTTATATTCCACGGATACCGGCACATTCGGAGCATCCCCACATCATGATTACTTTCAAATACATACGCATCGGCATTGGAAATGATCCCTTTCATCCGATCACTTACATATCCCGTGTCCGTTACCAGAACAAGTTTCTTCTCTCCCTGGTGGAAAATATAGAACATCGGCTCTGCCGCATCATGTGAAACCCCGAAGGACTCAATGCTCAGTCCACCAAAGTGCTTGGCTGTTTCCATATCAAACGAAAACTTCTGTTCCGTATCTATTTTCCCTACTAACCCGTCCATGGCATTCCATGTCTTATCGTTGGCGTAGATAGGGAGCTTGTACTTTCTCGCAAGTACACCGATCCCCTTGATATGATCACTATGCTCGTGGGTAACAAGAATACCCGATAAATCTTCTATCTTTCGATCAATCTGACTGAACAGTCCTTCCATCTGTTTCCCGCTCAATCCTGCATCAACAAGAAAGGAATGCTCTTCCGTCTCCACAAATATCGCATTTCCTGTACTGCCACTGGCAAGCACACTAAAATGCATGGTCATATCTCTCACTCCAATGTTTCTTTTTCTGGTTTGGTGACTTCGAAAATCTGTCCTTCAACTGCATTAATAAATAGGTCTTCTTTTTTGTCTCCTGATTCAACAACAAAATGCCAGGTCGGAGCCAGGACTTGGGATTCTTCACGCGATAAGAAGGTATAGTATCCTAGTTCAGGTGTTTTGATCGTACTGCCCGAGCTTATCTTGTGATTTGTCCACAAAACTTGAAGAGCTTGCAGTGAAGTAAGCAGGCTTTTCTTTTCCCCGCTTAATTCTTCTAACCCCTCAAGCAATGTTTGCTTGTATGAGACAATCTCACTTTCTTTATTTAAGACAAGAATCACTTTACCATTTGAATTGTTAAAAATCTGTCTGTCCTTATACGTCTGATAATAAATAATCGTTTGTTCATCTTTATTATATTTCCAGAAGCTGTACTTTTCACCGCCTACGACCTGATTTTTCATAAAATCGGTTAATTCATCAGGTGAAAACTTTTCACTTATGGAATATGGTTCTTTTAACGTTGAATGAATCGTATTATCCGTAACGACACTGACATCTTGATTTTTCAACTTTTCGATTTCCTTCTCGGTGAACATTTTTGTTTTTGCACTAATATAGGCTTCTTTTATCGATTCCTTTGAAAGATTTTTTGGGTAGTCAATTTTATCCGTCTTTAATTGTTCTTCAAAAGAAACTTGACTTAACGTTTCTGGATTACTTTCAGAAACTTTGTTGATGAACAACGACATTAAAAAGATGTCTAAAATGAGAAAGACAATAATAAAAATGCTCTTCGTTTTACTCCAGTCCAATTCCAAGCCCCTCCTGTTCTTCCAAAGGTAGGCGTAACCAATTACCATCGTATTTATAATACCAGGAAGGTTCAAATACTAGGAATTTTCTATTTGATTCATTCGAATCTCTTGTCATCTTATATCCGACAATAACATCTTCTACGTACTCAAGATTGATCGTATCATCCTTTGCCAAAAGATATAATACGGTTGCTCCAGAAGGCAATTGAACCTCATCTACACTTTCAAACGATAAATCATAATCCAATGTAAAGTACGGACGATTGTATTCGTTGATTGTTTCTTCACCCAGAATTTGAGAAATTTCAGCCATCCCATTTTCATTAAAAACAGGATAGTTTTGCATAAACAGCCGGTATACAATTTTATTCTCAAGAGGGCTGATCGAGAAAAATTGATATTGATCGGTCCAGCCACCATGATCATTTACAAATTCCATGCTTTTTTGAAGCAGCTGTGTGGCAGATGATCCTCCATTTTTTTCTTCGGATGGATTTACATAGGACAACGTGTTATGTTCTTTATTCGTTTTTAATAAACTATATACATTTGTGTATTTTTCGCCATACTCAGTAAATCCCTTATCTACACTATTAGGATCACTAAACAGTGCCTGTACATACTCTTCGGGGGAGTCAAGGTCCGAATAATATCTATAGCTGATATAATCCTCCGGGTTTTCGGGCAGAAAGATCGTTTTTTTATTATTTAAGGGCTGTTCTACATATTTATCAAAATTATAAACGGCTTTTTGAACAAAGCTCTTTTCGAAAGCTTCTAAGCTGGCACGGTCTACCCGGCTTTCATAAAATTTCTTTTCTCCTGCTTCATATAAAACAAAATATACGGAACCTGTATCTGAACCGTTATGATTCAGGTCGATAATGATTCGGTTAAATGAACCGTTCAGGGTGTTTTTATCCTCTAATTTTAACACTTGACTATAAATAGAAAGTGGAACATTGTCCGGGAAAACAATTTCGACCTTTTTCTCTCCGTGAATAACAGATTTGATTTCTGACATATTATACTCTCTTGATAGATCTTTCATATCAAATAATGTCCAGGTCCTTAATTGTTCAATAACCTTATTGATTTCGAATTCATCCGAAGTCCCGACTGTCCTATTTCCTGAATGATAGAAAAGTTTAAATGGTTTGATTAGAACGCTGTTCAGTTCATTCTCAGGTATCTTATCTCCCACAGATACATCGTAAGCTTCATCGCTATTGATCGTATCGTACCCTGGTTGATACGTCCAAAGGTTGAAGGTAAGAAATATACTGATGCATACGAGCAGCGTTAGGATTATCGATTTGATTTTTTCATAATTCATGACCAATCATCCTCTTGAGTGGAATCATATGGGAGAGTGAATGTGATGGTGGTTCCTTTCCCTTCAGTACTTGTCGCCCATACGTCACCACCATGTGCTGAAATCATCTCTTTTGCTATGGCAAGGCCAAGTCCTGTTCCGCCCATTTGTCTTGTTCTGGCTTTATCGACACGATAGAAGCGCTCAAAGATTTTCTCCAGATTTTCTTTCGGTATCCCTAACCCTTGATCTGATACACTGATTTCAATATATCCGTTCTTTTCTATCGCTTTAAATGTAATGGTTCCGCCCTCTGGTGAATATTTCAAGGCGTTTGAAATGATGTTATCCAAAACCTGTGTGATTTTATCCTGATCCACTTCCACAAACATTGCTTTGTCTGGTAAGAAACGGTTAAAGGTCACATTTACATTCTTGGTCATTTCAAATCGATCAATGATTTTATGGAAAAAGAGAATGAAATCAACCCAATCTTTATTAAAACGATAGTCTTTACTATCCATTTTTGATAATTGAAGAAGATCATTTACTAACCGAATCATTCTCTCTGTCTCATTTTGAGTAACATCAAGAAATTGAGGTGCGATGTTTTCATCTTGCCATGCCCCTTCAGCCAGCGCTTCTAAGTAGCTCCTCATCGTTGTAAGCGGCGTGCGAAGTTCGTGGGATACATTTGCAACAAATTCCCGTCTCTCTAAATCAATTTTCTCCTGCTCCGTAATATCATGTAACACCGTAATTAGACCGTTCACAAACCCGGTCTCTTTTTGAATAATGGAGAAATTCGCCCGTAAGATATACGGTTTTTCTTTCGTACTGTAATCTAAAATGATTGAATCCTGTTCATTGGATAGGTCATCAAACGTGTATTCCTCATCCAATCCCAGTAAGGATACAATGGGTTGGGAAACGACTGTTTCACGTGAAACATTCAGCATATCCGCTGCAGGATCATTAATCAGAATGACCCGTCCTTTTCGATCTGTTGCAATGACACCATCCGTCATATAGGAAAGCACGGAAGAAAGCTTTCTTCGCTCGCCCTCCGTCGTAGCTTGGGCTTCTTGTAGACGTTTCGTCAAATTATTGAATGTGATCGCAAGCTGACCTATTTCATCGTACCCGTAGACCTTTACTTTCCTGGAAAAGTTTCCTTTTGCCATAGCGAGTGCTTGTTTTCTCATATCAGATATCGGTCTTGTTACGGTTTGAGCCAATAAGACACCCAATATCGCTGTGATGACCAAGGCAATGAGGGTACCATTCGTAAAAATCTTGTTGATTTCACTCATTTGGTCATAAACCGATTCAATTTCACCGACAAGATAAATAGCACCAATGACTTCTTCATTTGAAGTTATTGGTGCTGTATACACCCAAATTCGATCTTTCGTTTGATCATCAAGATAGATATCCTCATGACCTAAGCCAACAGCGAGGGCTCTTTTAACCTCTTTCTCCCCACTAACCTGACCAACTAAACCCTGATTATTGGGATCTGAGGTGCCAATAATTTTACTTCTATCATTAATCACTCGAATTTCGGAAATATCAGATGTTTTACTATCATCTAATACTCTCCCGATATCCTCTTCGAGTGTGGGATCATCTTCACTGCGTTTCTTAACTATTTCTTCACGAATTGTATACTCTAATAATTCCACTCTATTTTTAATAGACGTCTGGAAGTTATCGACAAGCTTCTCTTCTAGGGCCCTCACAAAATAAACCCCAATAATCTGCATGGCGAGAAGAATGAGCAGAACATAAATCAAAACGAATTTCAGATGGATGGAACGGGTTAAACCAACTTTCTTCATTACAAATTACTCCTGTTCAGGATTTCGTAAATAATAGCCGACTCCTCTACGTGTTACGATCCAGGTAGGGTGACTTGGATTATCTTCAATTTTCTCACGAAGACGTCTGACGGTAACATCGACCGTACGTACATCTCCGTAGTAATCATAGCCCCAAACAGTTTGAAGCAAATGTTCACGGGTCATCACTTGTCCAATATGCTTCGCTAAATAATGAAGAAGCTCAAACTCACGATGTGTCAGCTCAATCGTTTCCCCTCTTTTCGAAACAACGTACGCATCAGGATGAATCGTTAAAGAACCAACCGTGATTTCATTATTCTCATCTTCCGCATTTTGCTGTGCCCCTTGCTGATGGCGTCGCAAATTAGCTTTCACACGGGCAATCAATTCACGTGTACTAAAAGGTTTCGTTACATAATCATCAGCACCCAGTTCTAACCCCAGAACCTTATCAATTTCAGAGTCTTTCGCTGTCAGCATAATGATAGGCATTTCATACTTCTTCCTGATCTCACGGCACACTTCCATTCCATCACGATTCGGAAGCATAATATCAAGAAGGACAAGATCAGGCTTGATTTCTTCCGCCATCTTGACGGCTTCATCTCCATCATACGCACAATGTACTTCATAGCCTTCTTTTTTTAAATTAAACTGTAGTATATCTGCAATTGGTTTCTCATCGTCAACGACTAATATTTTCTTTTCCATGTCAATTGATCTCCTTTAGAAAAAAGTAATGTATCATATAAAGTTGTGATTAGTATAGGATTCTTCCTTTAAATTTATCACTATCTCCATATTAATTCATCTTTAACTCTATCATAACCTTTATTTCATTTCTTTTTGACTACAATCTAAATATAACAAAGGGGACTGACAAATAAAATGATTGTGTCAGTCCCATGATTGAATACCTATATACAATTACAATACATCTAATGGATTGATAAGCGATCCATTTTTGTAAACTTCGATATGCAAGTGAACACCGGTAGATTCACCAGTTGTACCCATGATTCCGATTTTTTGTCCTCTTTCCACCGTTTGACCGGCAGAAACTGAAATGGAATCTAAATGAGCATAAATCGTTTTATATCCATTTCCATGATCGATCACCACTTTATTTCCATAACCGCCATCGTCCCAACCTGCAGAAACGACTCTTCCGTTATCAACGGATTTAATTGTAGGATTATCTGGTCGCGCAATGTCGATCCCTTTATGAACTTTACCCCATCTTGGTCCTTGTTTAGAGGAAATATAACCGCCATTTGTCGGCCATGCAAAGTTTCCAGATCCCCTGGATGGAGTAGCTTTTGTTCCTTTAATGACAATATATTTCACTGGATCCTTTAGTTTCTTCTCTTCTTTTACATTTTTCTCGATTTGAGAACCGTTCACTTCTGTCGTTTCAAACGTAACGGATTTCTCACCTTCTTGACCTTCCTGCTTCACTTTCGTATCGCCTTTATTCATAGAAGAGTCTTCTACTACTTCTTTCTCATAGGCAATCTTTTCGATCTTGTTTGCTTCTTTCTTAACAAGTACATGGACAAGAGGTTCATAGACGGTCACATTCAACTCGGAACCGACTTTCAGTGCATCGTCTTCTTTCAGTTCTGAATTTAACTCCAGCAGCTTCCCGGTAGTTAACTGATGCTCTTCTGCAATCGCGCTCAGTGCATCACCTTCTTGAACCTTATACTTTTTCTCCTCTAGCACACCTTTTTTCAGGAGATCTGCAGCTTCCTTCGAAGACATCATTTCTTCCGGCTCCACTTGCGCTTTCTTCATCTCAACCTCTTCTTTAAAAGAAACTTCTAATAAACGTGTTTCATTTTCCTTTAAAGCGGGTAGAGAAGATGATGAAGAGTCATTTTTTCGCGCTTTCAATTCCTTTAGCTCATCTTCTGAAACATAGTTGAGCTTAAAAGACTTTAAAGCTTCTTCAGCAGCCTTTTCATCTTTAACATAAGCAACCGGTTTATTGTTCACAACTAAAGCAAAAGCATTTGCTTCAACTGATACTGAATTATTTACATTCTCAATTACCTTTTGATTGTTTGTTTTCACAGCAGAAAACACATTCTCAGGTATGTATGTTACATCATGAGTAAAATCAACCTGAAAATCCGTGTATTCCTTCTTAGCCTCAGACAGTTTCTCATCCAAAACAGCTTCTACTTCTTCCTGATTAGTAACTGCCCCTACATACTCACTACCCATATATACATGATAGATGGTTTGAAGATTTTCATCCGTTCCAGTACTTGCTGCCGCAGATGAAAAAGTTAGTGTCGTAAGAGCGAGAGTTGTCATCCCTACTCTTTTTACAAATTGATTAGATCTATGTCGAATATTAAGTTTTTTATATTTTTCTAAAATGGGTGTTAATTTCTCTCCAAAACTCATTGAATTGCCTCCTATAAACTAAAGCAAAAATCCCAGTTACGGTAGTTCATTAAGCCTAATTTAGTAAAATTCTATAAAATTCGTACTTTACTAATTTACCATAATTCGACGAAATCCGGGACACAGAATCAAGATTGTAATACAACTGTATAATTGATTAGAGAACAAAGAAAGCGCTTCAATGGTGTTTTTACCGTCACAGTGGGAATTGCGTGGGTCTAAAGGTGGATGAGCCGTTGAAACAATGATGGTAAAAATTAGAGGGATTTTAATATATTTTGTTACAATAGTGTTACAAAGACAAATAAAAAAGTACTACGAGAGTCAAAGTCGTCGCAGCACTTTTTGTAAGATGGCTCAGGACGGAATCGAACCGCCGACACATGGATTTTCAGTCCATTGCTCTACCAACTGAGCTACTGAGCCATATCGTTTTAAAAATCTAAATATGTAAATGGCGGTCCGGACGGGACTCGAACCCGCGACCTCCTGCGTGACAGGCAGGCATTCTAACCAACTGAACTACCGGACCAGAGTTTTTTGCTTTAGCAAAATAACTTTCATTACTTTGCTCTATCACAATAGCTAGCTATCAACTTACACTAGCATAATATTCCCTTAAAGCAACACTATTTATCACTTCGAGAAAATAAAAATGACCCATACGGGATTCGAACCCGTGTTACCGCCGTGAAAGGGCGGTGTCTTAACCGCTTGACCAATGGGCCATGTAGAGAGAAAAAATGGTGAGCCATGAAGGATTCGAACCTTCGACCCTCTGATTAAAAGTCAGATGCTCTACCAACTGAGCTAATGGCTCTAAGTATATATATAAACACGAATAGCAAGCTTGATCAAAGCCGCTTTCATGACAACGAAATTAATATTATCACAGTATGAATGTCGAGGGCAATAGTTTTTTTGGATTTATTGTCGAAAATTATTTCTTGGGGAATAATTTAGAGGGATTTCCGATATGAAGCTTTTCTCAAAGCTCTTTTTGTTTAGACGGCAAAGAGTAGACACGTCCTTTTCCTTTCCCACGATAGCCTTCACAGACAACTTACCAATAAATTGATGCGAGAGAGGTTTTTTTTCAAAAACCTAACTCTTATTTTCAAAACTGCATTCACTCCTAAAACATCTGGAATTCACCAAACAAATAACCGCCACCAGAGCACCAACACAACGCTCCAGCAGCAGGCCCTTCATTTCAATTAACCCTTAATAAGTCAAACTAGCAGCCACTACCAATCCCACTACAATCGCAGCTGAGAAAAGGCTGAATCCAATGGCGATATTGCCTTCTTCCACTTTCTTCGCTAAATTCGTCTTAGGTGTTAATACGTACTCAATGATCCAGTAGGCGATGACTTGAGTCGCGATACCGATAAGTCCCCAGATAAAGGCGTCAAGCAGATTCAGGCTGTTAGCCCAGACGGTGTAGATGACGATGGCGAGTCCGATGGCTTTTCCCCATAGTTTGAGGGCTACGGCAATGTTTCCTTCCCTGATTAAGGTAGCTTCTGAGAATTTGGTGGTAAAGGCGAAAACGGTGATTCCGAGGATCATCAGTCCAAGGCCCGTTCCGACGTGAGCCAGAAAGCTGAGTAGTGCTTCACTTGTTATGATTTGCATGAGTTTCTCTCCTTTTTATTTCTCCTGTAACCCTACAGGCAGAAAGTATGATTCGTTATCGGTGATGGCGTTACCAGCCCGTATTCCGATTGCACCGGCCGTGCCATTAATAATGAAACTGCCTACCATCAAGCTTGCATCCTTTATTCCTTCATCCGTCTTAATCGCAGCAACAGGCAGAGGGATAAATTGTTGGAATACTGGCAGGGTTTGCTTATAGGTTTCTTTTTTATCTTCTAAAAGGATCCTGCCTGTCGCTTCAATGATCTTGACCGTATCTCCTTCACGGCCAAATGCAGGCTTTTGAACATAGGTGGTCCCATTCTTCTCGAATCGATCAGAATCTAAGTAAGTTGGAAGAAAGTATCGTTCGATCCATTGGTGTTCCTCATCTGTATAGAAGGCACTACATGCTTCATGAAGGCCCCATATGAGTGCTTGAACTCCTTTAGACTGGAGTAAAAAAGCGGAGGGAGGATTCAAGATGGCAAGCTTTTTTTCCAATACCATTTCCATCAGGTCCAAGCCTACATGTTCTTCTGTATGAGGGTCCCTATCATCAATGAGATGTTCGATAGGATACGTAGGACGGTACAATACATCGATCCGCTCCCCTTGAGTCGTATAAAGACCATCCTCTCGAATCTGCAGTTGATCCAGACTCACGTATTCAGACGGCACACCTGAAAGCTTTTGTAGATATTTTGTTGTCAGGTGGTCCTCTTCGTGATCCTGGTGAGAGGTGAAGACGATCTTAGGTTCGCCTTCCCGTTGCAAAGAGTTCCAGGAAGATAAGAGTGCCCGCTTTAGCTCTTTCGCTAATCCCGTCTCGAATCCCTTATTAGGATTTGAACACCCGAAATACTGACAAACCTTTTCATTCACATGGTAAAGCTCTTTGATAAAGGTGGGGGTGTCGCTATTGAATTCTAATAGTTTCATTTCCCCATCACTTACAACGAAATCAAAGCGACCAACAATGCACTCTTGAGCAATGGACTTAAATTTTATATAGGCAAGAGATTCCTTGGGAAAACCCAGCTCCAGAAGAGTCGCATCCTCCAGTTCACGAAGCAGATCCGCACTTTTTTGATAAATGGTGTACACTCTTCGGGATGCTTCATGAATTGCTGAAATCGTGTCATGTGATTCCATCTTAATATCTAATAACGAGTACTCCATGTCATACAAATCATGCCAAAACTCCGGAATACTCTGATAGAACGAGTTTCTTTTTTCACGGTGAGAGGCTGTCATATTATCCTCCAAATCCGCCTTTGGAGCCACTTCCGATTCCTGATTTGTAGCTCTTGGAGTAGGATTTATAGCTCGAGTAATTTTTCAGGCTGGATTTGTTTTTAAACATTCTTCCGGCGAAGTAATAGTAGCCGAAATTAGATGAGCGGTCGTCATCACAATAATACGTGCCGCTTTCGTCATCCCAATCCCAGTCGTCACAGTCAACATCAGTCGGTTCAGGAGGCAGGTCCTGATTTCCGCAGCCGGTCACAGATATCGCCATTACGGATGCTGCGACACCTGCCATCATTTTTTTCGTTTTGTTCATTGGCTTTCCTCCTCTAGCTTATAGCCCGTTGCTTTTACATATAATATATACACATAGCGATCCTCATCGATTTCAGCAGAATCACGCTCCCATTCAGCCCCCTCAATATAATAATAAACAGAACCGATGACACTTAGAATATCGAGATGATAATCATGGTGTTCTATTTTTAAAATCGGGTGGTTTCTCCGTGGATTCAGTTCGCGAATCTCCAGTACCAATCCTTCAGGTGGAAACAGGGGATCCGTAACAGGTTCTTCTTCATACGTTTCTACATATAGTATAAATTGATTCCCTTCAATCGCTGAAGAAAGCTGACGATACGTCACACCTTCTTTTACAAAAAATTCACATTCCCTTCTTGCCAGGATTTGTTCTAATTCGATATCAGGGTAGTGATAGATCGCTTCATACGTATCATTGCCTTTTCGTAAACGGTATTCCAGTTCGGGTTGTTTCATTTGTCGACACCAGCCTCCTGATTGGAAGGATATGATTTCTATAAATATACGAACCATTGTGGAAAAGGTTTCATTTCCCAGGGATTCATTGGTATTATTGAACTATGATTTTTTTCGTAAGGAGGGTATGTATGATAATATTTCAAAGGCTTTGGAAACAGATCACGAAGATGGACTTCGGTTTCATTCTTCTATTATCCCTGATTATTGTCCTGTTTGGAACCTTTGGCAGCCATTTTTTGGAGCCTGAAACATTTCCTACGCTTTTTGATGGGTTCTGGTGGACGATGACGACCTTGACCACTGTCGGATATGGAGATTATTTTCCCGTTTCGGTGGGAGGAAGATTATTGGGAATCTTCCTGTTTATCTTTGGAATCGGGATAATTGGGGTGTTGATCAGTAAAACCGTTGATTCTATTACTACATTTCAGAAATTCAAGAGGGAGGGAAAGTTAGTGTATACATATGAAGATCATTATATCTATATCAATTGGTCGAAGAAAACGGAGAGAGCCATTGAAGAAATTCTTGTTCATGTGCCGGACGCTGAAATCGTCCTCATTGACATGCTTTCCATCACACCCATTGAGCATGAGCAGGTTCATTTCATTCAAGGCGATCCATCAGATGAGAATGTATTACTGAAAGCCAATATCTTCGAGGCGAAGCGTGTAGCGATCTTCTCGGATTCAAAGATTGAAGACCCTTCCCTTATCGATGGAAAAACATTATTGATTGCGTCGGCCGTTGAAGGTTTATCGAAGACTCATCAGAAAGAAGTCCATACGATCGTGGAAGTGTCAGAGGACCGTCACATTCCTAAATTCCAGCATATTGCCGTTGAGGACTTTATCTTGTCCAATGATTCCGTTTCTTTATTGATGGCAAAAGCAACACTTCATCCTGGAACGACCAATTTGTTCAGACAGTTACTCAGTAAACGATACGGCAATAATATTCACGAATTCAGTGTTAAAGAGAGTTGGAAAACCATCAAGCAGGCTTCTGAAGAGCTGCTGGAAAAGGGAGCTATTCTGCTCGCTGTAAATGATAATATGGATTTCACCGATGCCATGAACCGGGAACTGCATGCTGATGACGTTCTGTATGTCGTATGTCATGACAGAGTGTACGAACAATTAAATCAATAAAAAACTCTCAGCCTCTAGATGGCTGAGAGTTTTTTTATATTGATTAATTCGGGCTCCACACGCTGCGAACTACATTTGTTTGAGAGCGGTCCGGACCAACTGAGAAGATGGAAAGAGGGATACCAGTTAATTGAGATACGCGCTCTAAGTAGTGACGTGCGTTCTCTGGCAGATCCGTTAACGTTTTACATTCTGTAATGTCTTCTGTCCATCCTGGAAGCTCTTCGTACACTGGTTCACATTCAGCCAGAATGTTCAGGTTAGCAGGGAATTCTTCCATGACTTCACCTTTGTATTTGTACGCTACACATATTTTTAAATTCTCGATTCCAGTTAATACATCGATCGAATTTAGAGAAAGATCTGTTAAACCACTAACACGACGGGCATGACGTACAACTACGCTGTCAAACCAGCCGACACGGCGAGGGCGGCCAGTCGTCGTTCCGTACTCACGTCCTACTTCACGGATTTTGTCTCCGATTTCGTTCTTGAGTTCCGTCGGGAAAGGTCCGTCCCCAACACGGGTTGTGTATGCTTTTGATACTCCAACTACGTGGTTGATTTTTGTCGGGCCTACTCCAGAACCGATTGTTACTCCACCAGCTACCGGGTTAGAAGAAGTAACAAATGGATATGTACCTTGATCGATATCAAGCATTACCCCTTGAGCCCCTTCAAATAAAACACGGCGACCGTTATCGATGGCATCGTTCAATACAACGGATGTGTCCACAACATAGTGCTTAATTTGTTGACCATATTCATAGTACTCATTTAAGATATCTTCAATGTTGAAGCCTTCTGTTTCATAGAATTTTTCAAAAAGGCGGTTTTTTTCTTCAAGGTTACGAGCAAGCTTTTCTTCAAAAGATTGACGATCCAAAAGATCTGCGATACGGATGCCGACACGTGCCGCTTTATCCATATAAGCAGGGCCGATTCCTTTTTTCGTTGTACCGATTTTATTGGCACCTTTACGCTCTTCGTCGATTTCATCCAATTTTAAGTGATAAGGAAGAATCACGTGAGCACGGTTGCTGATTCTTAGGTTGTCTGTTTTCACATCGCGATCATGAAGATATTTTAACTCTTTCACAAGAGCTTTAGGATCGACAACCATCCCATTTCCGATTACGGATGTTTTTTCGTTATAGAAAATACCTGATGGAATTAAGTGTAATTTATATGTTTCTCCGTCAAACTTAATCGTATGACCCGCGTTGTTCCCACCTTGGTAACGCGCGATTACTTCTGCATGTTCAGAAAGGAAGTCAGTGATCTTTCCTTTTCCTTCGTCTCCCCATTGCGTACCTACTACTACTACTGAAGACATATTGAGCACCTCCGACGGGAATTAGTATTCCCTCTTTTATCAAACAAACTCATTTTATCAACACTAAAAAAGAAAGTCAATGAAAACACGAACGTTTATATAGGTAATTATATTTATGTTCGTATAAATGCATACTTTACGCTGTGATAATCCACTACTTTAAGAATCTTAAGATAAATAAAAAATTGTGGGAGTATCATCAGGTTATGATAGCGCAATGTAGAAACTTTTGCTAATCTAAAATAAGCATTTTGAATTTTACATACAATTAAATACTGAGGTGACGATGTGATGATTAAACGTTTTTTCAGCTATTACCGGCCTCATCGGCGGCTTTTTTACATTGATTTTGCCTGTGCCGTGTTGGTTGGACTTTTAGAATTAGGTTTTCCCATGGCGGTATCATGGTTTATCGACTCCCTCTTGCCTGAGGGAAACTGGAGTACCATATTGGCGGTTTCTGCCGGTCTGCTAGTTCTTTATCTACTAAGTTCGAGTATGCAATTCGTTGTGAACTATTGGGGACATAAGCTCGGGATTAATATCGAAACAGATATGAGACGGGAATTGTTTCACCATGTTCAACGACAATCCTTCCGCTTCTTTGATAACACGAAAACGGGTCATATTATGAGTCGTGTGACAAACGATCTGATGGACATAGGGGAACTTGCCCATCACGGACCTGAAGATTTGTTCATCGCGGTCATGACCTTCATTGGTGCGTTTTGGATCATGCTCACAATTAATATGGAACTTGCCCTTGTTGCTATTATTATTGTTCCATTTCTTGTGTGGCTTATTTCGTATTCGAATATAAAAATGAATGCAGCCTGGACAAAAATGTACGGAAATATCGCCGATGTAAACAGCCGCGTTGAAGACAGCGTTTCCGGAGCGAGAGTGGTTCAGTCTTTTACAAACGAATCCTATGAAATGGAACGATTCAATGAAAATAATCAATTCTTCCGCAAATCCAAGCTGAAAGCGTATAACGTAATGAGCGTGAATTTATCCGGTATCTACATTACGACTCGATTGATGACCTTGATCATTCTCGTATACGGAGCCTGGTTAAGCTTTTCCGGAGTTCTCTCTTATGGAGAACTTGTTGCCTTTATTCTTTATATCAATGTCCTGTTTAAACCGATCGACAAGATATCAGCCCTCCTTGAGTTATATCCTAAGGGAATGGCCGGCTTCAAACGCTTCACTGAACTAATGGATATGGAACCTGATATTGAAAACCGTCCACATGCCATAGAAGTACCCACTCTACGTGGTGATATTTCTTTTGACGACGTTACGTTTGGTTATGAGTCGAACCGCCCTATTCTAAAGGATTTATCCTTTACCATTCAATCAGGACAGACCGTGGCGTTTGTCGGACCGTCGGGTGCAGGGAAAACAACGATCTGCTCCTTGATTCCACGCTTCTATGATATTGAAGAAGGAGCCATCACCATTGATGGCATCGATATCAGGGAGATGACGAAGGAATCCCTGCGTGCTCAAATAGGCATTGTTCAGCAGGATGTATTCTTGTTCACCGGAACTCTTCGGGAAAATATCGCCTATGGAAAACTTGATGCTACACAGGAAGAGATTGAAGAAGCAACAAGACGTGCTCATCTGACCGATCTTATTGCCTCTCTTCCAGAAGGATATGATACTCAAATTGGGGAAAGAGGTCTGAAGCTGTCTGGTGGTCAAAAGCAGCGCCTATCCATTGCCCGTATGTTCCTGAAGAATCCACGAATCTTGATTCTGGATGAAGCCACCTCGGCTCTGGATACGGAAACGGAAGCGATCATTCAAGAAGCTTTAAATGAATTGGCAAAAGATCGGACCACACTTGTCATTGCCCACCGATTGGCGACGATCCGTAAGGCTGACCGCATTCTGGTCGTCACCGAAAACGGAATTGCTGAAGATGGTACTCATGAAGAACTGCTCTCGAGAGAGGACGGTATCTTCACAAGGCTTCATGCCCATCAGCATGCAACCATTCTATAAAAATAAAAAAATCCAAGCATCTGCATCAGCAGGGCTTGGATTTTTTCTATTAAGCCGGAGCGTCGTCAAATCGCCGCTCCAGATTCACGAATTTATTGTATTCCTTCACAAACGCAAGGGACACGTTTCCAACCGGGCCGTTACGTTGCTTGGCAATGATGATTTCGATAATGTTTTTGTTTTCCGCTTCTTTGTCATAGTAATCTTCACGGTATAAGAAGGCTACGATATCCGCATCCTGCTCGATACTTCCTGATTCACGTATATCAGACATCATCGGACGCTTATCCTGACGCTGCTCCACACCACGGGAGAGCTGGGATAAGGCAATGACCGGTACTTCAAGCTCACGTGCCAGTCCTTTAAGGGAACGGGAGATTTCAGAAACCTCCTGCTGACGGTTTTCTCCTGAACGGCCGCTCCCCTGAATGAGCTGCAAGTAGTCGATGAGGATCATACCAAGCCCATGCTCCTGAGCGAGACGTCGGCATTTAGAACGAATTTCCCCCACTTTGATACCTGGCGTATCATCGATATAGATCCCGGCATTCGAGAGGCTTCCCATTGCCATCGTAAGCTTTCTCCAGTCTTCGTCGGTTAAATCACCTGTTCGAAGGTTTTGGGCATTAATATTGCCTTCTGCACACAACATACGCATGACGAGCTGCTCAGCACCCATCTCCAGGGAGAAGATCGCGACGTTTTCTTTCGCTTTAACGGCTACGTTTTGAGCGATATTCAGGGCGAAGGCTGTTTTACCCATGGAAGGTCGGGCTCCTACAATGATCAAGTCATTTCGCTGGAAACCGGCCGTCATATGGTCAAGGTCAGCAAACCCCGTTGAAATCCCTGTTACATCACCTTTACGATTTGTTAAGGTTTCAATGTTGTCATAGGTTCTGACAAGGACATCTTTAATATTATGGAAGGCACCGGCATTTTTTCGCTGTGCGACTTCCATGATGTTTTTTTCCGCTTCACTTAGAAGGCTGTCGACTTCATCCTCGCGGGCATAGCCGTCAGAAGCAATATCCGTCGCTGTACGGATCAATCGTCTCAGTAATGATTTTTCTTCCACAATCTTTGCGTAATATTCAATATTCGCAGCCGTCGGAACTGAGGCTGCAAGCTCACTTAAATAAGCGACCCCGCCAACATCTTCAAGCTCTTTCGCTGCAGCAAGCTCCTCTGTCACTGTAATTAAGTCGACGGCTTTTCCCCCGTCTCCCAAATTCAGCATGACATTGTATATTTTTTGATGAGAATGACGATAAAAATCCTCTGGAATCAATATTTCTGATGTGGTCGTTAATGCGCTGGGCTCTAGGAAAATAGCTCCTAATACCGCTTGTTCTGCCTCAATATTCTGAGGTGGAATCCGATCCTGGAACACTTCATTCATCTATGCATAACCTCCAATTCAAACTGCGAAGGGGCAACAGACGTCTAAAGGCATCTGCTGCCTGCGTCAAAGTTAACACCTTAATCTATATAAAAATAAGAATTTAGTCCTACAGAAAAAATGTGATCGGGATAGTATCCAGATCACATTTTTTATCAAGCTATATTCATTTTAACATGTTTTTCTCAAAATGAAGTTACCAAATTTCGTATATTTTCTCTGAAAAAATCTTACTCTTCTGTTACATGTACTTTTAAAGTTGCTGAAACATCCGTATGAAGCTTCACAGGGACATTCGTATAGCCTAGGGCACGAATGGCATCGTTCATTTCAATTTTACGTTTATCGATTTTGATGTCATGTGCTTTTTTTAACCCATCTGCAATTTGCTTGCTTGTGATGGAACCGAATAAACGGCCACCTTCACCGGATTTTGCTTTCATTTCAACCGTGATTTCTTCTAACGTCGCTTTTAATCGTTTTGCTTCTTCCAATTCTTCCTGAGCCAGTTGCTCTTCTTTCTTCTTTTGACCCTCCAACTGACCCATGTTTGCATTTGTTGCTTCAACGGCCAAGCCTTTTTTTAATAAGAAGTTATGTGCATAGCCATCTGCTACGTTTTTCACTTCTCCTTTTTTCCCTTTACCTTTAACATCTTTTAAGAAAATGACTTTCATATCTCTTTTCTCCCTTCAAAATAATCATTTAATGCTTCCTTCAGCTGTTCTTCAGCTTCTAGTACAGATGCCTGCTTTATTTGAGTAGCGGCGTTGGTTAAATGACCTCCACCGTTTAAGTTTTCCATAATGATTTGTACGTTCACATCACCTAGAGAACGGGCACTGATCCCGATTGTTTCCGGATCCCGCTTAGAGATGACGAAGGAAGCAATCACTTCATCCATGGTCAATAACGTATCCGCTGCCTGTGCAATAAGAACGGGATCATAAATGACATCATCCTCTGCTTTTGCAATCGCAACGCCTTCACGGAAAAATTTAACCGATTCGATTAACCTTGAACGTTTTATATAGGTATCGACATCCTCTTTCAGAAACTTTTGGACTAATACGGTATCTGCCCCTTGTGCCCTTAAATAGGAAGCGGCATCGAAGGTCCTCGATCCCGTTCGAAGTGTAAAGCTTTTCGTATCCACAATGATTCCCGCTAGCAGGGAAGTGGCTTCAAGCATCGTAATTTTTTCATGTTTAGGCTGATATTCCAACAGCTCCGTCACAAGTTCTGCTGTTGAGGAAGCATACGGCTCCATATAAACAAGCAATGGGTTTTTGATAAAGTCTTCGCCACGTCGATGATGATCGATCACAACGACTTTATCCATTTTATTTAGAAGCCTTTCTTCAATGACCAGGGAAGGCTTATGGGTATCGACGACCACGAGCAGCGTATCCTCTGTCGCCATTTCGAGTGCTTCCTCAGGGGTGATGAATCGGGAATGAAGATCTGAATTTACTTTTATCTCCTTCATCAATCGCTTCACACCATTGTCGATTTCATTAAAGTTTAGGACGACGTATCCTTCACGCTGATTCATTTGAGCCACTTTACGAATGCCGATGGCAGCTCCAATGGCATCCATGTCGGGATGTTTATGACCCATGATGATGACCTTGTCACTTTCGAGCATGATTTCCTTAAGTGCATGGGAAATGACTCTTGCACGTACCCGGGTTCGTTTTTCCATTGGATTGGTTTTTCCACCGTAGAATTTAACCTTTCCATTGGTTTGCTTAATGGCCACCTGATCTCCTCCACGACCTAAGGCGAGATCCAGGCTTGATTGGGCAAGGGTACCCAGTTCAGGCAGGGAAGAAACCCCAGTTCCTACACCAATACTTAAGGTCAAGGGTACATTTTGCTTGGCTGTGGTATCCCGGACATCATCCAATATACCGAACTTTTCCTTCTCCAACACTTGAAGGATCTTCTCATTAATGACGGCGATGAACCTCTCAGAAGAGACCCGCTTTAAGAATACGCCATATTCTTTTGCCCACTTATTCAGAATGGATGTCACTAAACTATTTAAGCTGCTTCTTGTTTGATCGTCCATCCCTTGCGTTAATTCATCATAGTTATCCAGAAAGATGATTCCAATATTCGTGCGTTCATCATGATATTGTTTTTCTATTTCTTTTTGTTCCGTGACGTCAAAGAAATAGAGAAGCTTTTCTTTGAGCTTCAATACGACATGATACTTTCTCTCATTAATCGTCACAATTTCTGAATCTACTTCCTGCTTGATTAATGGAACTAGAGATTCTGCCACATCGTATAAGGATCTTCCAACGACTGTATCTTCATTAAAACAAGAGGCCAGAAAAGGATTCGTCCATTCTATGTAATATTCGTCATTGATCAGCATGATCCCAATGGGCATCTCCATTAACGCCTCTTCCCCTACACGCTTTACACGATAGGATAAAGTGGAGATATACTCCTCTGTTTCTTCGTGCGATCTCTTCTCAAAATAGAAAGCGAGAAAATACACGATTCCAAAGACAATCAACCCTATTAACGAAATGATCCATTGGTAAAAGGAAACCGATACTAACAATAGAGCTGTTAATATAGCAAGACCGTACAATGGGTAGCGGATCATTCGCTTATTAAAATAAGATGGCATGATTTCAGCTCCTGGACCTTAAATTTCTATGACTTGCGTTGTAGGCGTTGTCTTAGATCAAATCCTAAGTCAATTATACCTAAAATTCGCACGAGATAAAGAAGAGGAATCGAAATGATTGTAATTAATACCAAAATTCCTTTTGACCATCCTTTTATATGAGCGAAGAAATAGAGGAAAGACAAGCCCTGTACCGCCATCAATGTTTGCAATACATACAGAACATTAAGAAGGGCCGTATAGGCATACGTTCCTTTTTCCGGCTGCAGAATCATGGATAGGACTAAGGTAAGTAAGTAATACCAAAGGATACTCTTAGGGAGCTTCCATTCTCTAAATGGTTTAAATACGGGTACATCTCTCCCTAAACGCTTCATGATGGGAAAATTGATCAGCATAAACAACAGGGCCATTACGACAGCAATTCCCAGGAACAAGGTAGGCATCAAGGTCTGAATGAGATCAATGGAGCTCTCCAGACTTTCGACCAATCTCTTATCCGGTTCCTGACCAAGCTTCTCAAATAAGGAATAATAAGCGGCCTTCGATTCAGTTAAGCTATCTTCTATAATATTAACATCGAAAAGTAGGATAGAGAAAACAAAACCAATGACAATATTGATGACAAGTGTAAGACTTGACGCCATAAACAGCCTCATTTTATCTACTTTCGCTTTCACGCACCAGCCAATCACTACCCCGGTCGTCGCAACCATGAAGGCAACAGGCAGCGCAATGAGCCCTCCAAACAAGAAGGATAATCCTAATGATCCAATCAATACGTAAAAAGAATTCAGTAACGAATACTTAGAACTAAACAGAATAAGAGGGAGGGGCAATACAAAAAAGGCAAGGGTCCCGATTAGCGGAACATATAAAGCCAACAACAGTAAAACAGTAAAGATGGCGAGCATAAGCGCACCTTCCGTTAACACACGGGGATTTTTCAATTGAAACGCTCCTTACGATAAATTCAAAAACATGCAATAGCACTATCATATCAATTTTGGAGATAGATTTCATCTAGTGGGTCCTTACCCAAAGGTGACAAGCATTCATCAATGTCCTCTATCTATCTTTATGTGCCAATTTCGACCAAACTTGTGCCAAATTGTGAATATCCATAACTATTATTTTTCATTTTCCTTTATTTTGAACAAAAAAGAAGTAGCCCTTCAACATGCTTCTTTTCTTCATCTATTCTAGTATGCACTCACTTTTAAAAGGAGTATACGCAGTAGATAAAGAATGGCAATGTATCAGGACCACACTCTAATAAATATTATGAAATTTTAAACCGTTCGATTGAAGACTGAAGCTCTTGACTCAAGTCTGTTAAGCGTTCAGCTGCTTGTGTTACCGATTGGACTGCCCTTACTTGTTCTTCTGTAGAGGCACTCATTTCCTCGCAGGAAGCAGCCGTTTGTTCCGCTGTGGCGGCCATCATCTGGATCACGTTGACCACTTCATCTTTTTCAAGATTGATTTGACCAACCTCCTCATACATTCTCTCAATTTCATCTTGCATGGATTTCATTAACTGAGAGGTTTGGTCAAAAACGTGATTGGTCTTTTGGATCACTTCATTTTGGACGTCAAAGGTCTCTTTCGTTTTCACCATTTCGTCAACGGCTTGATGAGAGCCTTGTTGAATTTCTATAATGGTGCGTTTTACTTCTTCGGTTGCCTTCACTGACTGATCCGCAAGCTTTCGTACTTCTTCCGCCACGACAGCAAATCCTTTGCCGTGTTCACCTGCCCTGGCCGCCTCAATACTGGCATTTAATGCAAGGAGGTTCGTTTGAGAAGAAATATCCGTTATTGTGCCCATGACCGATTCAATCGTCTTCACCTTTGCTTCTAAACTAAAGATGACTTTCTCCATGGAGGAGATGTATTCACTGGAAGAATGATAGGCATTTTCTAATTCTTTTACCTGGTTTAATCCGGACTGGTTCATGACATCAGCTTGTCCAGCCATTTCAGACATAGCCTTCGATTTTTCATAGACTCCATTAATTCTTGTTCCTAGTTGCTCTGTTTGGTGATGAGCCCGGTCAGAGTCTGCTGCTGATTGAGAAGCCCCTGTCGCAATTTCGGAAACAGCCTTCGCCATCTCTTCACTTGAAGCATTTGTCTCCTCAGAAACAGCACTTAATCCTTCAGCCGATTCACGGACATTATAGATCGATTCTTGGACGACTTGTATCGTATCTTTCATATTTACGATCATTTTGTTTAAATCGGACGCTAGTAATCCTGTTTCATCTTTTGAATTAATTTCAGACTGAATGGATAAATCTCCAGTAGAGACATCGGTTACCGTTTTTTGAAGCTGCTTGATTGGTTTAGTGATTTTATTAGAAATGAACACAACTAACACCAACATGACAAGCAGGGTGATGAGGGCTGTCACGATCAGTAATCGTTCGATTTCTTTCGATGACTGAATAAGATCCTTCATACTATAGGCAGAGCCCACTTTCCAATTCGTCTTGGGTACCGTATTATACACCAATACCTTTTCATCACCGTCCAATTCGTATCGGATTGTATCGGATTCCTTCTCAGAAGTAAGCATTTTATTGATGAAAGGTAGCGATGACAGATCTTCCCCCCGCTTAGTAGGGTGTACGATGGCTGTACCATCGAGTCCGATCAGGAAGGGATAGCCATTAAACCCAATGTCCATTTCTGAGACTCGATCAGTAAGTTTCGTCAAGTTAATATCGACACCGAGAACACCTACTACTTTATTATCTGAAACAATCGCTCTGGAGGCTGTAATGATGTATTCTTCCGTTGCAGTATCTACGTAAGGCTCGCTCCAAACCACGCCAGCCCTTGCTTCCTCAGCGTTTTTATACCAATCCCTGCTTGTCGGATCAAAGTCACTTGGCAGGGAGACGGATGGAACGATTTTTAATTTCTTATTTGGTGATGCGAAATAAATAGAAGTAGCTTCCTCATAAAGGCTTAAGTAATTATCAAAATCAGATTGAATATTGGCAAACAGCTCTGTATTTTCACCAGCAGATTCTGTTTGCAATTGTGCTTTTGCATAATCTTTTAACGAGTTGGAAATTGAATATTGATCAATACTCTTTTCATATTGTCCAAGAAAGAGTTGCACTGAATTATTGAGCTCTCCTACAATCCCTTGCGTTTGGTCAATGACCTCTTTCTCTGTTTTCATTCTGGTCTGCAAGCTTGTAATTGAAATAATAATAGCTAACGACACCATAAATAGAATGGATATGATTACAATAAGCTTCATTCTAATGGATGATAGAAGAAATCCCTTCTTTCGTTCCACCTGTTTCCTTGTGTTTTTCTTTTTCACATAAATTCCCCCTCTACCTGCCAAAACTATCTATATATACACTTATTCATCGACATTTCCCGCGAATTCTTTATAGGTATAGGGGAATTTACAAAAACAAAGTGATGGCAGATAGGATAATCGAAGGGTACTTTGCTTTGAAGGAAGAGTTCTCGTACACACCGTTTGAAAAACGGCATAAAAAAAGCAGCAGAGACAAGTCTCTGCTGCTTTAGCCGATGATATTATTCACCAGTAACGTATGGAAGTAATGCCATTGTACGAGCGCGTTTGATCGCACGAGTCAACTTACGTTGGTACTTAGCGTTCGTTCCAGTTACACGACGTGGAAGAATTTTCCCACGTTCAGATACGAATTTCTTAAGAAGATCTACATCTTTGAAATCGATATGTGTAATTCCGTTTGCTGTGAAGTAGCACACCTTACGACGTCTACGTCCACCTCTACGTCCTCCTGCCATTTGTTTCCCCTCCTGTCTTGTTTGGATTCATTATCGTTCGTTTAGAATGGCAGATCATCATCGGAAATGTCGATCGGCTGACCGTCATTTGCAAATGGATCCTCATCTACACGTGTATAGTTGTTGTTATTATTGTTGTTGCGCTGTTGATTCTGATTCTGACTATACGGATTTCCTTGGTCGCGTTGACCTCCACCCGAATAGCCCGGACTTCCTCCACGATCGCCTTGATTCGCACTACGCGGCTCTAGGAACTGAACGCTTTCTGCTACAACTTCCGTCATAAACACACGACGTCCATCTTGTCCTTCGAAATTACGTGTTTGAATACGACCGTCAACGCCAGCTAAGCTGCCTTTTTTAAGAAAGTTTGCTACATTCTCTGCAGGGCGACGCCATACAACGCAGTTAATAAAATCTGCTTCCCGTTCTCCTGATTGATTCGTAAAACTACGATTGACAGCCAGTGTAAACGAAGCAACAGCCACTCCACTTGGAGTATATTTTAATTCAGGGTCTTTGGTTAAACGCCCTACTAATACAACTCGGTTCATCATCAGAATCAACCCCTTCCTTCTAGTTTACTGTTTCATGTGAAACAGATGATAGAAGTGTATATCTTAAAAAACGTACGGATTATTCTTCTTCTTTAACAACGATATGACGGATAATATCATCGCTGATTTTAGCTAAACGATCGAATTCGTTAACTGCATCAGAAGTAGCGCTCATCTTAACTAGTTGATAGAAACCATCACGAAAATCGTTGATTTCATACGCTAAACGACGTTTACCCCAATCTTTTGACTCGATGATTTCCGCGCCGTTAGTTGTTAAAACGTTATCGAAACGCTCAACTACTGCTTTCTTTGACTCGTCGTCAATGTTTGGGCGGACAATGTACATAACTTCGTACTTTCTCATCTGAATGTCACCTCCTCGTGGTCTATGCGGTCCTTTCTTTATGAAAGAACAAGGAGCAATGCGTTCATTACTCACGAAATAAAATTATAGCACAGGTTATCGATTATTGCAATATGACGTAAAAAAAAGACTAGAATCGGGACTCTAGTCTTTCTCATTTTGTATAAGACTGCAGGAGTTGATTTCCGCTCCAGGCACTCGCTTTCCGCGGGGTGGGCGGTGAGCCTCCTCGGCGTAAACGCCTGTGGGGTCTCACCTGTCCCACTATTCCCGCAGGAGTCGAGTGCCTTCCGCTCCAATCAACTGAATAGATTAATGCGTTATTCTATTAAAACATTCATGAATACATTCCCATCAAAAACCGTATATATATAATTTTCAAGTGAGCTATGATCACAAATTGTTTGTAATGATAAATTACACATTAAAACGGAAGTGAATGATGTCTCCGTCTTTTACGAGGTATTCTTTACCTTCTAAGCGTACTTTTCCGGCTTCGCGGGCTGCTCCCATTGTTCCTGCTGCGACTAGATCGTCATAGAAAACTGTTTCGGCACGGATGAAGCCTCTTTCGAAGTCGGTATGGATGACTCCGGCACATTGGGGAGCTTTCATTCCTTCACGGAATGTCCAGGCGCGGACCTCTTGAACGCCGGCTGTGAAGTACGTAGCCAGTCCTAATAGAGAATAGGTAGCGCGGATCAGCTGATCTAAACCGGACTCTTCAATCCCCAGCTCTTCCAGGAACATCGCTTTTTCTTCATCATCAAGCTCAGCAATTTCAGATTCGATTTTCGCACAGACAACAATTACTTCTGCATTGTCTTCTTTAGCAAATTCACGTACTTTCTGAACATATTCGTTGTCAGAAGGGTCGGCAATTTCATCTTCACTTACGTTTGCTACATATAATACAGGCTTTGAAGTCAGAAGGTGAAGCTGTTTTACAAGCTTCATTTGTTCATCAGAGAACTCAACCGTACGAGCCGGCTGCTCTGCTTCAAGGGCTTCTTTGATTTTCACAAGGATATCATGCTCAAATACCGCTTCTTTATCTTTTTGCTTGGCCATTTTCTGAACTCTGGCAAGGCGCTTATCCACTGTCTCAAGGTCGGCTAATATCAATTCCAGGTTGATGACTTCAATATCCGCAATCGGATCTACTTTACCTGAAACGTGTGTGATATTATCATCCGCGAAACAACGCACAACCTGACAGATTGCATCCACTTGGCGAATATGAGATAAGAATTTATTCCCTAATCCTTCTCCTTTACTCGCTCCTTTTACAATCCCGGCGATATCCGTGAATTCAAAGGCAGTGGGAACCGTCTTCTTCGGTTCTACAAGTTCTGTTAATTTATCTAAACGGTGATCAGGAACTTCTACAATTCCTACGTTCGGATCAATTGTACAGAAAGGGTAGTTGGCAGATTCTGCACCTGCTTTTGTAATTGCATTAAATAATGTGGACTTCCCTACGTTAGGTAATCCAACAATACCAGCTGTTAAAGCCATTATGGTCACTCCTCATCTAATTTCTTATCTATTAAAAATCATGTAAGATCGAAAATAAGTAAACGGTCGAACCTTTCACAATTATAGAGATAATAGAGGGAAAAGACAAGTGGGCACGGCTTACTAAAAAGAGCATCCAATCGACTGAAACCGACTGAATGCTCTTACACTTTGCAATTTAACCATGGGATGGATTAGGCCAAAAGAAATATGGGTAAAAAAAGAATACTTATCCTTCCTCACCGCTGCTGATGACTTTTTTCATTTTTTTCGCAAAATCTTTTCTGGGAATCATGACGCTGTGACCGCATCCAACACATTTGATGCGAATATCCATTCCCATACGGATCACTTTCCAGCGGTTCGTACCACATGGATGCGGCTTTTTCATTTCTACAATATCATTTAATGTAAATGTTTTGGGCTCCACTGGATTTCTCCTCCTTATTCGCTTTCAAGTTTTCTTTGTTTTTCTTCACGGGGTTGGATATCTTCCTGATCCTGACGTGAATACATCACCATACGAGGGAACGGAATTTCGATACCATGCTCATCCAGGCATAGTTTAACCTCTTTACGGATCATTCTTGCCATATACCAATGTCTCATCGGAACCGTTTCAGCCACGATCCGAATGACCACATCGGAAGCTCCCAGGGTTTGAACACCCAACAGTTCAGGTGGATTCACCAGATCTTCATATTTTTGCGGTAAAGCAAGGAGAAGCTCCTGCATCACTTTCTCTGCTTCTTCTATATTTTCTTCATAGGCAATACTGACATCTACGACCGCAATGCTGTTGTGAATGGAGAAATTCGTTACTTCCGTAATATTACCATTGGGGAAGATATGTAATTCCCCAGTCCAGCTTTTGATCTTTGTCGTACGAAGGCCGATTTCTTCAACAGTACCTTCAGCAGAACCAATTCGAACATAGTCACCGACTGAAAATTGGTCCTCGAATATAATAAAGAAACCCGTGATGATGTCCCGAACAAGGTTTTGTGCACCGAAACCTACCGCCAGACCGACAATCCCGGCACCGGCAATCAGCCCTTTTACATCAATATCCAGCGTCGATAAAATCGTCATTAAACTAATGAAATAAATCACATAGGTCAAAACATTCTCTAATAGTTTCGATAACGTGGCTTCCCGGCGCTCCGTAAATTTAAGAGGAGAGCGGGAACGGACCTTGAATACATTTCGAATGGCTGACCTTCCCAGCCTTAGAGCGATATAGGTAATGACCATGATCGCCACAATTTTTATCGCACCTGATCCCAGGGCAATCCATAATTCATTATCTATAAGTTTTTGAGCTGCTTCACTATCTTTTATTTTTTCTACAGTATCTTTAACTTCTGCTTTAGTACTCGACATATATACCGAACCTCCACTTATCGTTCAATAAGAAGTATTC
Source organism: Rossellomorea sp. ABR4_004 (assembly GCF_056159585.1). NCBI lineage: Bacteria > Bacillati > Bacillota > Bacilli > Caryophanales > Bacillaceae > Rossellomorea > Rossellomorea sp. ABR4_004. Next base: position 2,336,173 of record NZ_JBSWVM010000001.1, read on the forward strand.
CTTATTTTATCAACTTTCCCTCTCCTTGTGTAGATATAACCTCATATTACTGTAGTTTATAGAAAATTTTTATTTTATGAAAATTCCAGCCGTATGATGTATGAAAAAAAGAAATCGTCCGTATACTGATAATACTTAGAAAATATGATGATGGTAGTCAGTCCGACAAAGTATGTTCACTATAAAATTCCCTTTAAACATATCCAAAGGAGTGGAAGCGATGAATCTAAAAAAAGGACTATTTGAACGAAGATCTGAACCCTTTAGAGTCCTTCATCAGGAAGAGCGTGCGGCACAGGATCTTTCCGTTCAACTGTCGTCGATGCTTCCCACTTATTATCGTACAAGACCCATTGTTTTCGTATGTATTGGAACAGACCGTTCAACAGGGGATTCATTAGGCCCATTAGTTGGAACGTTAATAGAAGAACAAGATATCAAACCATTTCATGTATATGGAACGTTGGATGATCCGATCCATGCAGTAAACCTGGAAGAGAAGCTCAGTCAAATTGCTGCTAAACATATCAATCCATTTATCATCGGTGTAGATGCCTGTCTCGGTCGATTAAAAAGTGTCGGCGCCATTCAATTAAGTGAGGGACCATTAAAACCTGGTGCCGGCGTAAATAAAGAGTTACCAGAGGTTGGTGAGATCCACATGACCGGAATCGTGAATGTAAGTGGATTTATGGAATTCTTTGTGTTACAAAATACTCGTTTGAATCTTGTGATGAAAATGGCCAAGACGATTGCCGAGGCCATTGTTCTGGCAGGCGATTCAGTGGAGCGCCGCAACGCCGTCAGTATTGAAAAATGGCGGGAAGAATTACAACAATAAAAGGGAGATGATCCAGATACGTTCCGGGTCATCTCCCTTTTCACTTATTACATATACAGCTGGAATGCGTGTATGATTCCTACGACCAATCCCACTACGATGATCCCGGGAAGTAAATTGGCGACTCTGATTTTCGTTACACCGAGGAGATTGAGTCCAATCGCAAAAATCATGATTCCTCCGGTTGATGTCATCTCTACAATATAGGCATCCATCAGTTCTTCTGGAACCCACTGATGAATTTGAGTCGCGAACAAAGCAATGAATCCTTGATAAAGAACGACAGGGATCGCCGAAAACATGACACCAATTCCTAAAGTCGTCGTTAGGATCAGTGATGTAAAGCCATCAATGATCGACTTCGTCAACAGAACATCATGATCGCCCCTGATGCCGCTATCCAACGCTCCTATCACTGCCATTGCTCCAATAACAAAAATGAGTGTAGCTGTGACAAAACCTTGAGAAATGGATGTTTCTTTATTACTGCCCAGCTTCTTTTCCAACCAGTTCCCCAATGAGTTAAGCTTGTCCTCCAGGTTCATCCACTCTCCCCATGCAGCACCAAGAGCCAGGCTGATGATGACAATGAGAAAGTTTTCACTTTTCAATCCCATCTGCAACCCCAGGACGATGACAGCTAACCCAATCGCTTTCATGACAGTTCCCTTCATATCTTCCGGGATGCGATGAAGGACCTTACCCAGGAGAGTTCCAATAATAATACATACTCCATTTACCAGCGTTCCTAATAGTACCATGACGTTCTCCTTATCTTTCTGAAAAATTCTTTTCCCTGTTTTTTGCAGATTATTTCCCAAAGAATAGTGTATCTTCTATGTACCATATGGAAGAGGACTGGCTTAATTGGTATATGTATACCTTTTAAGCCAGTCCTTTTCCCAAATGGTTACTGCAATAATTCCAAAATACGATCGAGGTCTTCTTTCGAAAAAAATTCGAGCTCGATTTTTCCTTTTTTCTTTGATTGTTTAATCGTGACCGTTGTCCCGAAGCGTTCACGTAGAAGAGATTCCTGTTCCTGAAGGAAGACATCTTTACGCTCTGTCTTTTTTGTTTCACGTGGAACATTCTCATTTAGTTCTTGAATGATTTTTTCTAATTGGCGAACGTTTAATGATTCTTTAAGGACACGATTGACAACCGTTGATAAATTTTTCTTATTTTTCAACCCAAGGAGTGCACGTCCATGTCCCATCGTCAACTTACCTTCTGAAATAAGTTCCTGAATAGGAGCGGGGAGGGATAGTAAGCGAATGTGATTGGCAATATGAGGCCTGCTCTTACCCAACCTTTTCGCTAATTCCTCCTGTGTGAGCTTTAGCTTATCCATCAGCATTTGATAAGCAGCCCCTTCTTCGATCGGTGTCAGATCTTCACGTTGAAGGTTTTCTAAAACGGCAAGCTCCATCATTTGTTGTTCATTCAATTCCCGGACTACGACAGGAGCCGATTCTAATTTAGCCGCTTTAGCTGCACGATAACGGCGTTCCCCCACGACAATTTCATACCCTTTGATCGTTTTACGCACAATGATCGGTTGCAGAATACCGTGTTCTAAGATCGAATCCTTCAGTTCTTCAATTGCTTGCGGTTCAAAGATCTTTCGTGGTTGATAGGGATTCGGCCGTATTTCTTTCAGGCTCACTTCTTGCACGGACTCTTCATTTTGAGTTGTTTGGATATTGGTAAAGAGAGCATTGATGCCCTTTCCTAAACCTTTAGCCATTCGCCGCCACTTCCTTTGCTAGTTCTAAATAAACTTCTGCTCCCCTGGACTTTGCATCATAGATGATGATCGGTTCACCATGACTGGGCGCTTCACTTAAACGAACGTTACGTGGAATAATTGTGCGATACACTTTATCTTGAAAGTATTTTTTGACTTCTTCTATGACCTGAATTCCCAGATTGGTTCTCGCATCAAGCATCGTAAGTAGCACACCATCGATCATAAGGTCATGATTCAGATGCTTCTGAACTAAACGAACGGTACTCAATAGTTGACTTAATCCTTCCAGAGCATAATATTCGCATTGAACCGGTATGACGACAGCATCTGAGGCTGTTAACGCATTGATTGTCAATAACCCTAAAGACGGCGGACAATCAATGATAATATAATCAAATTCGTCTTTCACTTTCTCTAATGCTTTCTTTAAACGCACTTCACGTGAGATAGTTGGAACAAGTTCAATCTCTGCCCCCGCCAATGAAATCGTTGCAGGTACAATGGATAAATTCTCAACTTTTGATTGTTTAATCGTTTCTCTGACATCCACATCATCTACCAGCACATCATATATGCACTGCTGGACATCCCCTTTTTCCACACCTACACCACTAGTGGCGTTTCCTTGAGGATCAATGTCTACCAGTAAAACCTTTTTCCCTATATAAGCTAAGCAAGCCCCCAAATTGACGGATGTTGTGGTCTTTCCCACTCCACCTTTTTGGTTTGTAACGGCTACTATTCTGCCCAAGGTTGTCACCTACCTTTTGACTTCCTAAGATTCACTAAATTTTTTCACAGTATTCTTCTATTCTATCAAAATTCCTTGTTAATTGTCTGTCAATTTTTCATGTTTCTAAAAACAGGTAATTATGAACTGTTCATTCGTCATGAATCGATCGAAAATCCTCTGATTCGACAACAAAAAAAGTGAGAAACCAATCCGAGATGTTTCTCACTTTTAGACTACGAATCTATTTTTTTTTAGGAATACGGATGGTGAATTGATAGAATTCCTCATGCTCTTCTTCTTCAGAGTCCAGATTGATTCCGCTGTCTGATACCATGGAGAGAGATTGACGAATCGTATTCACAGCTATTCTCATATCCTTACTGAAAGCTTTTCGTTTCGGTTTTGGCTTTTGAGTCGTTCCTTCTTGCATCTTCACAACCCGGTCTTCGGTTTGTTTGACATTCAAGCTTTTTTCAATGATTTCTTGAAGGAGCTGAATTTGCTTTTCAGCATTCTTCAGAGGAATCAAAGCCCTGGCATGGCGTTCTGTTATTAGTTTATCTAATAAGGCTGATTGGATTTCTTCTGGAAGCTTAAGGAGACGAAGCTTGTTCGCCACGGTCGATTGTCCTTTTCCTAAGCGTTGAGCAAGGGCTTCTTGGGTTAAATCATGTAACTCCAACAGTTTTCCATACGCAATGGCTTCTTCTATAGGAGAGAGCTCTTCTCTTTGTAAGTTTTCAATTAATGCAACAGAAGCTGTTTCTGTATCATTTAGATTCTTTACAATGGCCGGTACGGTGTCCCAGCCAAGCTTTTGAACGGCTCTGTATCGACGTTCACCTGCAATGATTTCAAACTGCTCATCATCATATTGTCTAACCACAATCGGTTGGATAATACCATGAGTATGAATCGTTCTGGATAACTCTTCTATCTTCTCATCATTGAACACTGTTCTTGGTTGAAAGCGATTAGGGATGATTTGAGAGACGGGTATCTTTTTCACTTCATCTCGATCTTCTTCCACTACATTTGATTCTTCAGATTCAACATCTTGCTCCTTTTCACCTAGGCCAAAAAAACGAGAGAAAGGATGCTTCATCTTCCTACACCACCTTTAAGAAACTCCCTTTAGTAATATTCTCTAAAATATGGCAAGTTCCTGCCTGTGCTGAGATTTTCAAAGTATAGATACTGTCACGGCAGGAGAGCTTTTCATATTATTCCAACGGTAATTTATTGGGTGTCCCAGGTTTTCTGGGATATTTATTAGGTGTTTCTTTCACTTTGTCGATCTTCACGATATTTCGTTCGCTTTCCTCTTCCGGTAAAACGAAGGAATACATTTTATCTGTTTGTCCACCCAGCATGCCAATGGCTTTCTTCGCATTGGATAGCTCCTCTTTCACATTTGAAGCTTTCATCGCTACGAATAAGCCGCCCTTTTTTACAAGTGGCAAACAAAGTTCACTTAATACAGACATTCTGGCTACTGCTCTTGCTGTAACCATATCATACTTTTCACGGTGAGCCTTGTTTTTACCAAAAGTCTCAGCTCGATCATGATAGAAATTCGTGTTTTCAAGCCCTAACTCATTTGATAAATGGTTTAAGAACGTAATCCGCTTGTTCAACGAGTCAACAATCGAGATATGTAAGTGCGGGTAGCATATTTTTAGAGGGATACTCGGAAAACCGGCTCCTGCACCAACATCACAAAGAGTTGTCACCTTCGTGAAATCAACATAAAAAGCTGCACTGATTGAATCGTAAAAATGCTTTAAATACACATCTTCCTTTTCAGTGATGGCCGTCAGGTTCATTTTTTCATTCCATTCAACCAACAATTCATAATAGCGCTCAAACTGATTTAATTGTTGAGGAGAAAGGGAGATACCCTTCTCCTCAAGCATTGATTGAAATTCATTTACATTCATGAAATTATCCTTCCTTTGCCTCTATTGATCACCTGATACTTTAGCAATTTTCCCTTGCTCGATATAGACGAGTAAAATAGAGATGTCTGCAGGATTCACTCCTGAAATCCGGGAAGCTTGTGCAAGAGAAAGAGGCTGAACCTCAATTAATTTCTGTCTCGCTTCAGACGCTAAACCGCTAATCGCACTGTAATCAATGTTTTCAGGAATTCTTTTATTTTCCATCTTCTTCATTTTATCGACCTGTTGAAGGGATTTTTCAATATAGCCTTCATATTTCACTTGGATTTCAACCTGTTCCTCTACATCGGAATCCAATTCGATTTCGCTTGGAACGAGTGATTTAATGTGACTATAGTTCATTTCAGGGCGCTTCAGAAGATCCGCTCCTAAAATCCCATCTTTCAGCTCGCTTCCGCCCGCTTCACGGATAACGGCCTGTGTTTCGTCAGTAGGTTTGATGCGGATTCCTTCCAGGCGCTTTTTCTCTGAAGAGATCGCTTCTTTTTTCGCTGTAAACCGTTCGTATCGATCATCGGAGATTAATCCTATTTTATGACCGATATCAGTCAGGCGAAGATCGGCATTATCATGACGGAGCAATAGCCGATATTCAGCGCGTGAAGTCAATAGACGATACGGTTCGTTCGTCCCTTTTGTCACAAGGTCATCGATTAAAACCCCGATATATGCATCAGAACGGCTTAAGATAACCTCTTCTTTATCCAGGGCACGGCAGGCAGCATTGATACCCGCCATCAAACCTTGTCCAGCGGCTTCTTCATAACCGGACGTTCCATTGATTTGTCCCGCTGTATAAAGATTTTTAATTTTTTTCGTTTCAAGGGTCGGCCATAATTGTGTCGGTACGATGGAATCATACTCAATGGCATACCCGGCACGCATCATCTGTACTTTCTCAAGACCCGGGATGGTTTGAAGAATCTTTTGTTGTACGTCTTCAGGCAAACTCGTTGATAATCCCTGCACATAGACTTCTTGTGTGTTTCGTCCTTCCGGCTCCAAGAAAATCTGGTGTCGCGGTTTATCATGGAAACGTACGACTTTATCCTCAATGGAAGGGCAGTAACGCGGTCCGGTTCCTTTAATCATTCCAGAATACATTGGTGAACGATGCAGGTTGTCATCAATCAATTGATGAGTGTGTTCGTTCGTATACGTTAACCAACATGGAAGTTGATCGGTAATATATTTCGTCGTTTCATAGCTGAATGCACGGGGAACATCATCACCTGGTTGAATTTCCGTTTTCGAATAATCGATTGTCGAACTGTTCACTCGCGGTGGCGTCCCTGTTTTAAAACGAACAGTATCAAAGCCTAATTCATGAAGGTGATCAGAAAGTCTGATGGAAGGTTGTTGATTATTAGGTCCGCTTGAATATTTCAGATCTCCTAATATGATTTCACCCCGCAGGAATGTTCCTGTTGTGATGACGACTGTTTTCGCGCGGTAGGCAGCACCCGTCATCGTTACGACACCTTTACATTCATCATCTTCAATAATCAATTCCTCAACCATTCCTTGAAGCAATGTCATGTTCGGTTCATTTTCAATCGTACGTTTCATTTCATGCTGATAAAGGAATTTATCCGCCTGAGCCCGTAATGCCCGGACAGCCGGTCCTTTTCCTGTATTCAACATTCTCATTTGAATATGTGTTTTATCTATATTACGCCCCATCTCTCCACCAAGAGCGTCTATCTCTCTTACAACGATCCCTTTTGCCGGCCCACCTACAGATGGATTACATGGCATAAAGGCGACCATATCCAAGTTAATGGTAACCATTAACGTTTTAGCTCCCATACGGGCCGAAGCAAGTCCAGCTTCTACTCCTGCATGGCCAGCACCAATGACAATGACATCATATTGCCCTGCGTCATATTGCATGGTTTGTTTTTTCCTCCTTGTAGGACCTTGAATGTAAAGTCCAAATTATAATAGTATTTATTTCCCTAAGCAGAATTGAGAAAACAGCTGATCAATCAGGCTTTCATGAACACTATCCCCAATGATTTCACCTAATAGCTCCCACGTTCTCGTTAAGTCAATTTGAGCGATATCAATGGGAGTTCCATTTTCTACGCTATTTATGGCTTCATTAATCGCAAGGGAGGCTTGATTGAGTAGCGCAATGTGACGGCTATTCGACACATATGTCATATCCCCAGCTTCAATGGAACCTGCAAAGAATAAAGAAGAAATGGCTTCTTCCAGCTCATCGATCCCTTGTTCTTCAAGTAAAGCCGTTGTAACCAGCTGATGATTTTTCGCTAATTTTCGTACTTTATCTATATCAATCTTCTGAGGCAGATCCGTTTTGTTCACAATGACAATAACGTCCATTCCTCTTACTGCTTCAAAGAGCTGTTCGTCCTCAGGAGTCAATTGGTCCGCATAGTTGAGTACGAGTAAAATTAAATCCGCTTCTTTCAATACTTGTCGCGAACGTTCCACACCGATCCGCTCGACGATGTCTTCCGTTTCACGAATCCCTGCCGTATCGACCAGACGCAGGGGAACCCCGCGTACATTCACGTATTCTTCAATCACATCCCGGGTTGTTCCAGGGATATCCGTTACGATCGCTTTATTTTCATGAACGAGACTGTTCAATAGAGATGACTTCCCTACATTTGGCCGTCCGATGATCACGGTAGAAAGTCCTTCTCTCAGAATTTTCCCCTGCTCTGACGTTCGGACCAACTTGTCAATTTCGTCACGGACGTGTTTGGATTTCTCCAACAGTACGTTGTGCGTCATTTCTTCTACATCATCATACTCCGGATAATCGATGTTCACTTCTACATGAGCCAGCGTTTCAAGAATTTCCTGACGAAGCTTTCGAATCAAATTGGAAAGTCGGCCCTCCATTTGATTAAGGGCTACATTCATCGCCCGATCCGTTTTTGCCCGAATAAGATCCATCACGGCTTCCGCCTGGGATAGGTCAATTCGTCCGTTCAAGAACGCCCGTTTCGTAAATTCACCCGGCTCTGCAAGGCGGGCTCCATTTTTCAATACGAGCTGCAGTACTTTATTGACCGACACAAGTCCCCCGTGGCAATTAATTTCTATAATATCTTCACGGGTGAATGTTTTTGGTCCCCTCATCACAGAAACCATGACTTCTTCCACCACTTGCTCTGTGTCAGGATCGATAATATGTCCATAATGAATGGTATGAGAAGCAAAGTCTTTCATAGAGTTCCCTTTCATTCCCTTAAAGACCTTATCACCGATATCGAAGGCTTGATCACCACTTAATCGTACGATCGCAATCGCCCCTTCTCCCATCGGAGTCGAAATAGCCGCAATTGTATCAAACTCCATTGTATTCACCTCTCTTATTTCTTAGTTGATCTATTTATCATTCAATTATAGTAGAGAGCAAAGTTTCCCCAAATTATTAGAATATCACAATCCTATTTAATACTAAAGAAAGGAAACCCTCGATTCGTCACCAAATAATGTTATCCACACAGACAACACTTCATCTCTATTATTTTAACTTATCCACATGTGAATAACAATAAACCGGGAAGAAAATAAGAATCCACAGGGTGAAGGAACAAAAAAAGACGATCCCCCGAAAGGAATCGTCTCGTAATTTATTTTGGAGCAATCACAATATAACGATTGGGTTCTCTGCCTTCTGAGTGTGTATCAACAGTAGTCGAATCAACTAATGCTGTATGAATCACTTTTCGTTCATAGGAAGGCATTGGTTCTAATGAAACGGAACGATTTGTGCGCAATGCTTTCTCTGCCAATCGTTCAGCGAGGTTTGTTAACGTTTGCTTACGTCTTTCTCGATAGTTCTCCGCATCTAAAAGGATGGTGATGAACTGATCGGAAACCCGATTTGCAATTAGTTGAGTTAAATGTTGAAGAGCATTCAACGTTTGTCCTCTTTTTCCTATTAATAGAGCCATTTTTTCACCGGAAATGTTGAACTCAACATCTCTTCCATCTCTTTTCACTTCAATGGTAGCATTAACTCCCATTTCATGGGCAACAGATAGAAGAAAATCTTTCGCTTCATTCACCGGATCAATCGCTTTTTTGACTTGAACGACAGCTGGTCTTCCACCAAACAATCCGAACAAGCCTTTTTTACCTTGATCAATGACGTCAATTTCTGCTTCTTCTTTGGTGATATTCAGTTGAGACAAGGCTGATTCAATGGCTTCTTCCACCGTTTGACCAGTCGCTTCTACTTCTCTCACTTCTTCTTTCCTCCCGAATTCCCACCAGCAGCTTTAGCGGTTTGCGCTTCTTTGATATCAGGTCCTTTAATGAAATACGTTTGAACAATCATAAATAGATTTCCGACTACCCAGTAAAGGGATAGGGCTGCAGGAAAGTTAATCGCAAAAATGATGATCATAACCGGCATGATGTAAAGCATCATCGCCATTTGCGGATTTTGATTTGCTGTACCCGCCATCATTAATTTCTGTTGGATAAACGTCGTTATACCTGCTACTAAAGGTAAAATATAGTACGGATCCGGGTTACCAAGGTCAAACCACAGGAAATTATGTGCTTTAATTTCTTCTGTTCTCACGATCGCATGGTAGAAACCAATTAAGATCGGCATTTGAACGATCAATGGGAAACAACCCGCAAGCGGATTGACTCCGTGACTTTGGAATAAAGCCATCGTTTCCTGTTGAAGCTTTTGTTGAGTTTGTGCATCTTTAGAGCTATATTTCTCACGCAGCTTTTTCATTTCCGGTTGCAAAGCTTGCATGGCTTTTGAATTTTTCGTTTGTTTAATCATTAATGGCAGAATCGCTAAACGAATAATCAATGTAACAATGACAATGGCCAATCCATAAGAACCACTCATGAACTCAGCTACCATTGTGATTAATTGTGATAAAGGATAGACAATATATTCATTCCATATTCCGCTACTCTCAGGTGTGATAGGCTGATTGTATTCCGTACAACCTGATAGTAAAGCCATTAGCCCAATGATTCCCATCAGGGCTATAATTCTCTTTTTCACCCTTCATTTCCTCCCTACTAATATCTTCAAGTTAAATGTAAAACAGGTCTTCCGTACTTAAAAAGTACAATCCCTCGTATTGTAACATCTTTTCATAAGATTGTGATGACGAAACCTGTCAATATCGTAAAATGTTATGACTTCTTTTTAACATGTTTTCCATTAGAGGATCTTTTCAACACTTTTCCTCTTTTCAGCACATGGGTGAGGCTGCCCTTCACCTCATGGAAATTCATTTCGGCCGCCGGTTTTCTGGCGATGATTAAGTAATCGTACTGATCTTTAACATCTTCTTGTAATTCTAGGAAAGCCTGTCTGACATACCGTTTAATTTGGTTTCGACAAACAGCGTTTCCAATTTTCTTACTTACGGAGATTCCAATTCGGAATGGTTGAGGCTCTTCCTTCTTTAATAGATATAAGACGAATTGCCGGTTTGCAAAGGATGTTCCTTTTTTGAATATCTCCTGGAACTCTTTATTCTTCTTCACTCTCTGATCTTTCCGCATTGACCACACCTAATTTTCATTTTTGTCTTGATGTATCCTCGACATTATTGGCTCATTCATTTGAAATTATAAGTAATTTTTCTCTTAAAACAAATTACGAACGAGCCAAATCGTCTTTTCGCTTGGGATAAAGGAAAAAAAAGACCACTGAGTCAGTTCAGTGGTCTAGGCAGATAATACTTTTCTTCCTTTGCTACGACGACGAGCTAAAACATTGCGTCCGTTTTTAGAGCTCATACGTGCACGGAAACCGTGGTTCTTTTTTCTTTTACGATTATTTGGTTGAAACGTTCTTTTCATCTATGACACCTCCCTGAAGGATATCTTTATAAAAGTTAAAGACATTCCTCACTATTATAAAGACGGTACCCATAAAAAGTCAACAGTCATATTATTTTTCTTTTTAATACAAGTGAGTGCTGGTTGATTTTCGCTCCAGGTGCTCGCTTTCCGCGGGGCGTGAGTTGAGCACCTGGAGCGAAAAATCAACTTTCTAAACATGATGTTTTTATAAATCTAAAATCAATTAGTTTTTTATTTAAATAAAACACCGCATTATCAATCAACTTAATTTCTTTTTGATCCTCTACTTCTACAAACACTATCTCATTTCTCTATTAAATCTTCCTGTGGATAGGATTCGACACCATTTTAAATTATCCACAACACATACTGACAACTTTTTCACAAGTTCATGGCTTGTGGACAAAATAATTCCACAAGGGCCCAGGGTTGTGGATAAAATTTAAAAAGCATTGCACCCCTAAGGATATTTTGATATGATTATTGTGTTTTCACTCTTAATAACTTTGTATACGAAAATGATTTATCCACAAAATGTGGATATCATGTGGGTAACTTATTCAGAGGGTTTGTAAAACGTTGTCCACAAGTGGTGGATATTGTCGAAAAACCATTTTCTTTCCTTATTATATATATTTTCCACATTCATTGTTTTGTATTTTTATAAAATAGCGAGAGTTGACGGATATTATAGCATGTAATTGTTGTACAGAAGTTATACAAACTAAGAAAAGGAGGGATCAGGATTGGAGAATATCGGGGATCTTTGGAGCAAAGCCTTAGAAAGCATCGAAAAAAAGATAAGTAAACCGAGCTTTGATACTTGGTTAAAATCGACTAAGGCGCATTCCATTCAAGGTGACACACTTGTCATTACAGCTCCAAATGAATTTGCACGAGATTGGCTTGAAGGACGCTATTCTCAATTAATCTCCGGGGTTTTGTATGATATTACGGGCGAAGAATTGGTCGTGAAATTCATCATTCCACAAAATCAGGAGCCGGAAGAATTTGATATTCAATTACCGCCAAAGAAGACGATGAAAGACGACGAGCAACAGGATATCAATCAAAATATGCTGAATGCAAAATACACATTCGACACCTTTGTTATCGGTTCGGGCAACCGTTTCGCCCATGCAGCATCTTTAGCTGTGGCCGAAGCACCAGCAAAAGCCTATAATCCCTTGTTTATTTATGGTGGAGTAGGACTGGGAAAAACTCACTTAATGCATGCGATCGGACATTATGTACTGGAGCATAATCCTGCTGCAAAAGTGGTTTATCTATCCTCTGAGAAATTCACAAACGAATTCATTAATTCCATTCGCGACAATAAAGCAGTCGATTTCCGCAATAAATACCGCAACGTTGATGTTTTATTAATAGATGACATTCAATTTTTAGCAGGAAAAGAACAAACGCAAGAGGAATTTTTCCATACTTTTAATACCTTACATGAAGAAAGCAAGCAGATTGTCATTTCCAGTGATCGGCCACCGAAAGAAATTCCGACACTCGAAGACAGACTTCGCTCACGATTTGAATGGGGTCTTATTACAGACATTACACCCCCAGATCTTGAGACGAGAATTGCTATTTTACGAAAAAAGGCAAAGGCTGAAGGATTGGACATTCCAAATGAAGCCATGCTTTATATAGCTAATCAAATCGATTCAAACATTCGTGAGTTAGAGGGCGCTTTAATCAGGGTCGTTGCGTACTCTTCTCTTATAAATAAAGATATTAATGCTGATCTGGCAGCGGAAGCGTTGAAAGATATCATTCCAAGCTCAAAACCACGGGTTATTACCATCCAGGAAATTCAACGTGTCGTTGGTGAGCACTTCAATGTGAAGCTGGAAGACTTTAAAGCGAAGAAACGAACAAAATCCATCGCTTTTCCCCGACAGATCGCTATGTATCTATCCAGGGAAATGACGGATTCTTCCCTTCCAAAGATCGGGGAAGAGTTCGGCGGCCGGGATCACACGACCGTCATTCATGCTCATGAGAAGATCAGTACATTACTGGGGGCAGATGCGCTTCTTCAGCAGCAATTGAAAGAAATTCGTGAGTCATTAAAGAGTTAATCTTACACACAAAAAAACTGGATAATGTGAATAACTAAGACAAACTAGCACACAGTCTGTCCACATGTGGATAGGCTGTGTTTACGTTGAATTCACACACTTATCCACATATCAACAGGCCCTACTACTTCTATTACTATTTTTTAAATAAATTATTAGTATATGATTCAGTCCATAAAATTATGTGCAAATTGGAGGAATAAATCATGAAATTTGTTATTCAAAGGGACTATCTTGTCCAAAGTGTTCAGGATGTCATGAAGGCTGTAACGTCAAGAACAACGATTCCCATTCTTACAGGGATAAAGATCATCGCTACGGAAGACGGCGTAACATTAACAGGTAGTGATTCAGACATTTCAATTGAATCCTTTATTCCGAATGAAGAAGAAGGTTCAGAAATTGTTGAGATCATGGAAACTGGAGGGATTGTTCTTCAGGCTAAGTTCTTCAGTGAAATCGTTAAGAAATTACCTAAAGATACAGTGGAAATTGAAGTGCAAAATCATTTCCAAACCGTTATTCGTTCAGGACAGGCAGAATTTAATTTAAACGGTTTAGATCCAGAAGAGTACCCGCATCTTCCTCAGATTGAAGAAGGGAATGGGATTAAAGTTTCCACTGATCTCCTGAAAACGATGATCAGACAAACCGTATTCGCAGTGTCCACCTCAGAAACACGCCCCATCTTGACAGGTGTAAACTGTCAGATTGAAAACGGGGAACTGAGCTGTATTGCAACAGATAGTCACCGACTTGCAATGAGAAAGGCACCGATTGAAACCAATCATGATGCTTCATACAATATTGTGATTCCGGGGAAAAGCTTAAACGAGCTGAATAAAATCCTTGATGATACAGAAGAGCCTGTTGAAATCGTGATCACAGAAAATCAAGTACTATTCAAAGCGAAACACCTATTATTCTTCTCAAGATTATTAGAAGGGAATTATCCTGACACTAGTCGATTGATTCCTTCTGATACCAAGACAGAACTAACACTGAATACGAAAGAATTTTTACAAGCGATAGACCGTGCCTCACTACTTGCCAGGGAAGGAAGAAACAACGTAGTAAAACTTTCAACTCTGGATGGCGGCATGATTGAGATTTCGTCTAACACACCGGAGATCGGGAAAGTAATCGAACAGGTGCAAAGTCAATCCATTGAAGGAGAAGAACTGAAAATCTCCTTTAGTGCCAAATATATGATGGACGCGTTAAAAGCCATTGAAGGGACAGAAATCTATGTGAACTTCACCGGGGCCATGAGACCGTTCGTGCTGAAACCACTTCATGATGATTCGATCCTTCAGTTGATTCTTCCAGTTAGAACGTACTAATGAATAGACAAGAGCCGATGCCTTTCACATGGGGTATTGGCTCTTTTTCTACACTTCATCTGGTAATTGAAGGAATTCCTCTCGTCTGTTCAATGAAAAATCCAATGATGACAAGGACAAATTGCTCTGCAAGTCCTTGCTGATTTTTCGTTAGTTGTGACTTAACTCCATTTAGAGTAAAATAAGATATTAGAGACTTTATACGGAAAGTAGTGATTTTAGTGGCGAAAGAGATCACCATTGAAACGGAAATCATCACATTGGGACAATTCCTGAAGCTAGCTGAAGTAATTCAGTCAGGCGGGATGGCGAAGTGGTTCTTAAGTGAATATGAAGTATACATAAATGGCGAACAAGACCAAAGAAGAGGCAGAAAACTCACAATTGGTGACACAATCGAAATTCCCGAAGTAGGAATATTTGTGGTTGCTGGAGAATAATAAAGGGTGTTATTTCCATGTACATTGAACAATTAGAATTAAGAAACTATCGAAATTACGAGTCAATCGACGTGAATTTCGAAAATAAGGTGAACGTAATTCTTGGAGAGAATGCTCAAGGAAAGACGAATATTATGGAGTCTATCTATGTACTGGCAATGGCTAAATCCCACCGGACCTCAAATGATAAAGATTTAATCCGTTGGGACGAGGATTATGCTAAAATAAAAGGTAGGATTCAGAAATATAACGGTGCGTTACCATTGGAACTCATCCTCTCGAAAAAGGGGAAAAAAGCGAAAAGTAATCATCTTGAGCAATCTAAATTAAGTCAATATGTCGGCAATATGAATGTTGTCATGTTTGCGCCTGAAGATCTCCATTTAGTAAAAGGGAGCCCTCAAGTAAGGCGTCGTTTTATTGATATGGAAATCGGCCAGGTTTCTCCTGTTTATTTACATGATATCAGCCTTTATCAAAAAATATTACAGCAACGTAATCATTATCTTAAACAGTTGCAAACGAGAAAACAAAAAGACCAGACCATGCTGGATGTCTTGACGGAACAGTTCATAGAGATGGCTGTGAAAATTGCGAAAAAACGCTTTGAGTTCGTTCAGTTATTAGAAAGCTGGGCAAAACCGATCCATTCCGGGATTTCACGGAACTTAGAAACCTTGGAAATCGTATATAAACCGTCTTTGGATGTATCAGATAATCAAGAATGGTCAAAAATGGTAGATATATATGAGCAGAAATTTGATGGTATCCGCGAACGGGAAATTGATCGCGGTGTGACCCTGGTCGGGCCGCATCGGGACGATCTTCAATTTATTGTGAATGGACGAGATGTTCAAACATTCGGATCGCAGGGGCAGCAACGGACAACAGCCCTCTCTGTGAAGCTTGCAGAAATTGAGCTGATTCATTCTGAAATTAAAGAATATCCCATCTTACTTCTTGATGATGTCTTGTCAGAATTAGATGATTATCGACAATCACATTTATTAAATACCATCCAGGGAAAAGTTCAAACCTTTGTCACGACGACAAACGTGGATGGGATTGATCATCAAACCTTAAACGAAGCGACCACTTTTGAAGTGGAAGCCGGTTCAATGAAAAGACTGAAATGAGGTGTTACCTTGTACATACATGTTGGAGAAGATGTCATGGTACGTACAGACGAAATCATCGCTATTATTGATCGAGACACCGTTCAATTTTCAGAGGAAATTCAACACTTTTTAAAAACGAAAGATAAAAACCTTTGTAATCTTGCAAAGGGTTCATATAAATCTCTTGTCATCACGTCTAATCAGTTGTATCTTTCACCACTCGCATCAAGTACGTTAAAGAAACGATCAAAGAAATACTCAAACTATGAGAATTTATAATAGAAATATAAAGCCCTGAAGGTTAGAAAGTGTAGGTGAATCAGTATGGCTATGGAACAAAAACAAGGTCAATCCTATGATGAAAATCAGATTCAGGTTTTAGAAGGATTAGAGGCCGTTCGTAAAAGACCTGGTATGTATATTGGATCAACAAGCGGAAGAGGTTTGCATCATTTGGTGTGGGAAATTGTTGATAACAGTATCGATGAAGCGTTAGCCGGTTACTGTAATGAAATCGAAGTCATCATCGAAGAGGATAACAGCATTACTGTTACAGATAATGGACGTGGTATCCCTGTAGGTATTCACGAGAAAATGGGACGTCCTGCCGTTGAGGTAATCATGACGGTCCTTCACGCCGGTGGTAAGTTCGGCGGCGGTGGATATAAAGTATCCGGAGGTCTCCACGGAGTTGGGGCATCAGTAGTAAATGCTCTTTCCACAGAACTTGAAGTCCATGTTCATCGTGATGGAAACATCTATTATCAAAAATTTGAAAAAGGTGTTCCAAGCTTCGATCTTAAGGTGATCGGAGAAACGGATAAAACGGGAACAATCATTCACTTCACTCCAGATCCTGAAATCTTTACTGAAACGACGGAATACGAATATGATACACTTGCAAATCGTATTCGCGAATTGGCTTTCTTAAACAGAGGAATCCAAATCAGTATTGAAGATAAGCGTGGAGAAGGGAAGCGGAGAGACTACCATTATGAAGGTGGAATTAAGTCCTACGTTGAACATCTTAATCGTTCTAAAGAAGTCATCCATGAAGATCCGATCTACATTGAAGGCGAGAAAGACGAGATTACGATTGAAATCGCCCTACAATATAACGACGGCTTCGCAAGTAATCTTTATTCCTTCGCCAATAACATCCATACCCATGAAGGTGGAACCCATGAGTCCGGATTTAAAACGGCTTTAACGAGGGTCATTAACGACTATGCCCGAAAAAATAATGTGTTTAAAGAGAGCGATGCGAACCTTTCAGGGGAAGATGTCCGTGAAGGCTTAACAGCCATCATCTCGATCAAACATCCTGATCCTCAGTTCGAAGGACAGACGAAAACAAAACTGGGGAACTCAGAAGCAAGAACCATCACCGATTCTCTTTTCTCAGAGCATCTGGAAACGTTCTTACTTGAAAACCCGGTTGTCGCTCGAAAAGTGGTGGAAAAAGGACTGATGGCTGCACGTGCCCGACTCGCTGCGAAAAAAGCAAGGGAGCTTACCCGTCGTAAGAGTGCCCTGGAAATCTCCAGTTTACCTGGTAAATTAGCAGACTGTTCTTCTAAAGACCCAAGCATCAGTGAGATCTATGTGGTTGAGGGTGACTCAGCCGGCGGATCTGCTAAACAAGGCCGTGATCGTCACTTCCAAGCCATCCTTCCCCTACGAGGTAAAATCATTAACGTAGAGAAGGCGCGTCTGGATAAGATCCTTTCAAATAACGAGGTTCGTGCGATTATTACAGCTCTTGGGACAGGGATTGGTGAAGACTTCAACCTGGCTAAAGCGAGATACCATAAAATTGTGATCATGACCGATGCCGACGTCGATGGCGCCCATATTCGTACGCTATTGTTGACGTTCTTCTATCGCTACATGAGAAACATCATTGAAGCAGGCTATATCTACATCGCTCAACCACCTTTGTACAAAATACAACAAGGGAAGAAAATCGAGTATGCCTACAATGATAAAGAGCTGGATCGTATACTTGCAGAAATCTCCCCGACGCCTAAACCTGGAATCCAGCGTTACAAAGGTCTTGGAGAGATGAATCCTGAGCAATTATGGGAAACGACAATGGATCCTGAATCAAGAACCCTGCTGCAAGTAAGTCTTCAAGATGCGATCGAGGCAGACGAAACCTTTGATATCCTGATGGGTGACAAAGTAGAGCCGAGACGTAACTTCATTGAAGAAAACGCAGCTTACGTTAAGAATCTGGATATCTAAAATAAAATAGTACAGGATAGACCATGTGCTATCCTGTCTTTTACATAGCGGACAAGGTAAAGAATGAGAAAGGTATAAATCTTTCTTTAAAAGGAGGTCCCTTTTACTATGGCAGAAACACCAAGATCGAATGTTAAAGAGATTAATATAAGTAGTGAAATGCGCTCGTCTTTCCTGGATTATGCGATGAGTGTTATCGTTTCCCGTGCACTACCGGATGCCCGTGACGGCCTGAAACCTGTCCATCGCCGTATTTTGTATGCGATGAATGACCTGGGGATGACAGCTGATAAAGCATACAAGAAATCAGCTCGTATCGTCGGTGAAGTAATCGGTAAGTATCACCCCCACGGTGACTCAGCTGTTTATGACACAATGGTGCGTATGGCACAGGATTTCAACTATCGTTATATGCTCGTGGACGGACATGGTAACTTCGGTTCCGTTGATGGAGACGCAGCTGCGGCCATGCGTTACACAGAAGCACGTATGTCCAAAATCTCCATGGAACTTATTCGTGATATTAATAAAGATACAATTGATTATAAAGATAACTATGATGGCACAGAGAGAGAGCCGGAAGTGTTACCTGCCCGTTTCCCTAACCTGTTAGTGAACGGTTCTTCAGGTATCGCTGTAGGGATGGCAACGAACATTCCACCCCATAATCTTGGAGAAGTCATTGATGGAATCCTTGCGTTAAGTAAAGATCCTGACATTACGATTCAAGAGCTGATGGAATTCATCTTTGGACCTGATTTCCCTACTGCCGGACTAATTGTAGGAAGAAGCGGGATCCGTCGTGCCTATGAAACAGGTAAAGGTTCCATCACGATGCGTGCCCGTGTGGAAATTGAACAAAAAAGCAACGGGAAAGAAACGATTATCGTTCATCAAATTCCATATCAAGTAAATAAAGCGAGACTGATCGAGAAAATTGCCGATCTTGTTCGTGATAAGAAGATTGATGGCATCACAGATTTACGTGATGAATCGGACCGTAATGGTATGCGTATCGTAATTGAAGTAAGAAAAGATGCGAATGCGAACGTCTTGCTTAATAATCTCTACAAACAAACGGCTCTTCAAACAAGCTTCGGTATCAACCTTTTGGCGCTTGTTGATGGCCAGCCAAAGGTATTGAATTTAAAAGAGTGCCTATATCATTACTTACAACATCAACGCGTCGTCATTCGTCGTAGAACGGAATTCGAATTGCGCAAAGCTGAAGCTAGGGCTCATATTTTAGAAGGTCTGCGTATCGCCTTAGATCATATTGATGAAATCATTAAACTTATCCGTGGCTCTCAAACTACGGAACTTGCGAAACAAGGCTTGATGGAGAACTTCTCCCTTTCTGACAAACAAGCCCAAGCGATCCTGGATATGCGTCTTCAACGTTTAACCGGTCTAGAACGTGAAAAAATTGAAGACGAGTATCAAGAACTATTGAAGCAGATTGCAGAATTGAAAGCGATCTTGGCAGATGATGAAAAGGTTCTCGAAATCATTCGTGAAGAGCTTATCGAGATCAAAGAACGCTTCAATGATGAAAGAAGGTCAGAAATCGTAGCGGGCGGAATTGAGAACATTGAAGATGAAGACTTAATTCCAAGAGAAAACATTGTCGTATCCCTTACTCATAACGGATACATCAAGCGCCTGCCTGTCTCAACCTACCGCAGTCAAAAGCGTGGAGGAAGAGGAATCCAGGGAATGGGTACCAATGATGAAGACTTTGTTGAACACTTACTGACAACGTCAACCCATGATACGATTCTATTCTTCACAAACAAAGGAAAAGCATACCGTGCAAAGGGATATGAAATTCCTGAATTCAGCCGTACTGCTAAAGGACTTCCGATCATCAACCTCCTTGGGGTAGAAAAAGATGAGTGGATCAACGCCATGATTCGAGTGGAAGAATTCGTGGACGACTGGTACTTATTCTTCACTACGAAGCAAGGGATCTCAAAACGTACGCCTGTATCAGATTTCGCCAATATCCGTACGAACGGTCTGATCGCCATTAACCTTCGAGAAAACGATGAGCTCATTTCCGTCAAACTGACCGATGGAGAGAAAGATATGATCATCGGAACGAAAAAAGGTATGCTCATTCGTTTCCCTGAAACGGATGTTCGTTCAATGGGAAGAACAGCTACCGGGGTAAAAGGAATTAACCTGAGTGATGATGACATTGTTGTAGGAATGGAAATTCTGGAAGAGAAAAGCGATGTCTTAGTTGTAACGGTGAATGGTTACGGTAAACGTACTCCTGCCAGTGAATATAGAGTTCAAACACGTGGTGGTAAAGGCTTAAAAACATGTAATGTAACGGAACGTAACGGAGAACTGGTCTCTGTTAAAGCCGTTACCGGTGAAGAAGACTTAATGATCATCACGGCACATGGTGTCCTTATCCGTATGGATGTGAATGATATCTCCACTACTGGCCGAAATACTCAAGGAGTTAAACTGATCCGTCTTCAGGAAAGCGAATTTGTTTCAACCGTTGCCAAGGTTGAAAAAGAAGATGAAGAAGAAACGGAAGCACCAGTTGAAACTTCTGAAGGAATGCAACAACCAGATAGCGAAGATCAAACAACTTCTGAAGATTTTAGCGAAGATACAGAAGAATAAAAGAACGGTAAGCTGTTTCCAGTGATGAGACTCTCATACTGGAAACAGCTTATTTTTTTGTGAAAAAATCATCTATAACCTGTTAAATTTGGTAAAATAAACTAGAAGAAAAAGGTGAGAAGTGAGGTGTTCATAGTTGAAGGTACATCGTGGAGAGATACAATTAGGATGCATCGTAGCAGAAGATATAATGGGAATGACAGCCACTCCCATCATTCTAAAGAATACAGTAATAGAAGAAGAACATCTAAGTATTCTTGAAGCATTCCATATCTCAGAGCTCATAATAGAAAAAACAAAAGTGGATGGACATCCATATAAAGCGCCAGTCTCTATTGAAAAAGAGATAGCCGAAGAAGAAATCAATGAGCCTGTCGGATTCATCGATCTCTATTTAAGGACGATCAAGGAATTTAAGAAAGAATTCATGAACTGGCAATCAGGAACATCTGTAAATGTTGCAAGGGTCAGAGAGTTAATGCTACCGGTGATTCAAACGATTCAAGAGAATCATACATATGTGTATTCTCTTCATCGATATTGCACGAAAAAAGATTATCTATTTCACCATGCGATTTCAATGGGTATCATAAGTGCCATGTTAGGAAAGAAGTTAGGCTTGAACCCTGGTCAGGTGAACCAGCTGGCCTTAGCAGGTATCCTGGCAGACTGTGGAATGGCCAAGGTCAGTCCACACATATTAACGAAAGAACAGCCTTTAACAGAAAGTGAATTTAAAGAAGTAAAGCTCCATACAGCCAACGGTTATAAAATGGTTAAAGACACTCCATTGTTAAAAACGGAAACAAAACTGGCAATCTTTCAACATCATGAACGATTTGATGGTACCGGATACCCGTCATCCGAGAAAGATAATCGTATCCATCTTTACTCTCAGATTGTTGGAATCGCGGATGTCTTTCATGCCATGACATCAGAAAGAATATACAGAAGCAAGCAGCCTGTCTTCAAGGTACTGGATATGATCAGTGAAGATTTATTTGGTAAATTCGATATTAAAGTCGTTAACGGCCTTTTGCAATTACTGGGAGATCTAAGGACAGGTACCTCAGTAAGACTATCAACCGGCCAGTACGGAGAAGTGATGTATACCAAGCAAAACGCATATACAAAGCCCATCGTAAAAATAAACAAAACAGAAGAACTCGTAGATCTGTCTCAGCAAAAAGAGATTTATATATCAGAAGTTTTTGCTTGAAGTCATTATGAGTGAATCCTCTTAAGATCCGTCATAGCAACGTATTAAGTAAACCTCAGGTTAGTTTACTAATCTTTGGTTTATTTATTTAGATTTACCTCTTGCCAACCCGGCCAATAGTATGTATAATATTATTTGTTGTCCGAAAGGCATTACATACTGTTTCAGAAAAAAACTTTTCTAAAATAATAAAAATACCTTGACGGTAACGGCAGTAAATGATATATTATAAAGGTCGCTTCAAACAGAAGCACTTACACATTGAACCTTGAAAACTGAACAAAACAAGACAATACGTCAACGTTAATTCTAGATTTATTTTTAAAAGAGCTATTCAAACTTTTATCGGAGAGTTTGATCCTGGCTCAGGACGAACGCTGGCGGCGTGCCTAATACATGCAAGTCGAGCGGACTGATGGGAGCTTGCTCCCATCAGTCAGCGGCGGACGGGTGAGTAACACGTGGGTAACCTGCCTGTAAGACTGGGATAACTCCGGGAAACCGGGGCTAATACCGGATAACTCATTTCCTCGCATGAGGAAATGTTGAAAGGTGGCTTTTAGCTATCACTTACAGATGGACCCGCGGCGCATTAGCTAGTTGGTGAGGTAACGGCTCACCAAGGCGACGATGCGTAGCCGACCTGAGAGGGTGATCGGCCACACTGGGACTGAGACACGGCCCAGACTCCTACGGGAGGCAGCAGTAGGGAATCTTCCGCAATGGACGAAAGTCTGACGGAGCAACGCCGCGTGAGTGATGAAGGTTTTCGGATCGTAAAACTCTGTTGTTAGGGAAGAACAAGTACCGTTCGAATAGGGCGGTACCTTGACGGTACCTAACCAGAAAGCCACGGCTAACTACGTGCCAGCAGCCGCGGTAATACGTAGGTGGCAAGCGTTGTCCGGAATTATTGGGCGTAAAGCGCGCGCAGGTGGTTCCTTAAGTCTGATGTGAAAGCCCACGGCTCAACCGTGGAGGGTCATTGGAAACTGGGGGACTTGAGTGCAGAAGAGGAAAGTGGAATTCCAAGTGTAGCGGTGAAATGCGTAGATATTTGGAGGAACACCAGTGGCGAAGGCGACTTTCTGGTCTGTAACTGACACTGAGGCGCGAAAGCGTGGGGAGCAAACAGGATTAGATACCCTGGTAGTCCACGCCGTAAACGATGAGTGCTAAGTGTTAGGGGGTTTCCGCCCCTTAGTGCTGCAGCTAACGCATTAAGCACTCCGCCTGGGGAGTACGGTCGCAAGACTGAAACTCAAAGGAATTGACGGGGGCCCGCACAAGCGGTGGAGCATGTGGTTTAATTCGAAGCAACGCGAAGAACCTTACCAGGTCTTGACATCCTCTGACAACCCTAGAGATAGGGCTTTCCCCTTCGGGGGACAGAGTGACAGGTGGTGCATGGTTGTCGTCAGCTCGTGTCGTGAGATGTTGGGTTAAGTCCCGCAACGAGCGCAACCCTTGATCTTAGTTGCCAGCATTCAGTTGGGCACTCTAAGATGACTGCCGGTGACAAACCGGAGGAAGGTGGGGATGACGTCAAATCATCATGCCCCTTATGACCTGGGCTACACACGTGCTACAATGGACGGTACAAAGGGCAGCAAGACCGCGAGGTTTAGCCAATCCCATAAAACCGTTCTCAGTTCGGATTGTAGGCTGCAACTCGCCTACATGAAGCTGGAATCGCTAGTAATCGCGGATCAGCATGCCGCGGTGAATACGTTCCCGGGCCTTGTACACACCGCCCGTCACACCACGAGAGTTTGTAACACCCGAAGTCGGTGAGGTAACCTTTTGGAGCCAGCCGCCTAAGGTGGGACAGATGATTGGGGTGAAGTCGTAACAAGGTAGCCGTATCGGAAGGTGCGGCTGGATCACCTCCTTTCTAAGGAAGATTTACTAAACGTTTGACAAGTCGAAGTTTTGTTCAGTTTTGATGGTTTAATCATCACAAACAATGGTAAGCATTGCTTATCATTCATTTTTATGGAATATGGGCCTATAGCTCAGCTGGTTAGAGCGCACGCCTGATAAGCGTGAGGTCGGTGGTTCGAGTCCACTTAGGCCCACCATATTCTCGATACAAGGGGCCTTAGCTCAGCTGGGAGAGCGCCTGCTTTGCACGCAGGAGGTCAGCGGTTCGATCCCGCTAGGCTCCACCAAGGTTTTTTACGAAGCGTCAGCGGAGTAAAATAACCCTCCATATTGTCTCTTACGAGACACATGATTGTTCTTTGAAAACTAGATAAAGATAAATTGATAGTCAAGAAATTACCGAGTATCGCCATTTTAGGTTTTAAACCTGATGTAACAACCAATTCGGTTAAGTTATGAAGGGCGCACGGTGGATGCCTTGGCACTAGGAGCCGACGAAGGACGGGACTAACACCGATATGCTTTGGGGAGCTGTAAGTGAGCTTTGATCCAGAGATTTCCGAATGGGGGAACCCATTGTTCGTAATGGAACAATATCCTTACTTGAATACATAGAGTATGGAAGGCAGACCCAGGGAACTGAAACATCTAAGTACCTGGAGGAAGAGAAAGCAATTGCGATTCCCTGAGTAGCGGCGAGCGAAACGGGATGTAGCCCAAACCAAGAGGCTTGCCTCTTGGGGTTGTAGGACACTCTATACGGAGTTACAAAGGAATGAAGTAGACGAAGAAGTCTGGAAAGGCTCGTCAAAGAAGGTAACAACCCTGTAGTTGAAACTTCATTCCCTCTTGAGTGGATCCTGAGTACGGCGGGACACGTGAAATCCCGTCGGAAGCTGGGAGGACCATCTCCCAAGGCTAAATACTCCCTAGTGACCGATAGTGAACCAGTACCGTGAGGGAAAGGTGAAAAGCACCCCGGAAGGGGAGTGAAATAGAACCTGAAACCGTGTGCCTACAAGTAGTCAGAGCCCGTTAACGGGTGATGGCGTGCCTTTTGTAGAATGAACCGGCGAGTTACGATCCCATGCAAGGTTAAGTCGATGAGACGGAGCCGCAGCGAAAGCGAGTCTGAATAGGGCGAATTGAGTATGTGGTCGTAGACCCGAAACCAGGTGATCTACCCATGTCCAGGATGAAGTTCAGGTAACACTGAATGGAGGTCCGAACCCACGCACGTTGAAAAGTGCGGGGATGAGGTGTGGGTAGCGGAGAAATTCCAATCGAACTTGGAGATAGCTGGTTCTCTCCGAAATAGCTTTAGGGCTAGCCTCATGTGTAAGAGTCTTGGAGGTAGAGCACTGTTTGGACTAGGGGCCCTCATCGGGTTACCGAATTCAGACAAACTCCGAATGCCAAAGACTTATCCATGGGAGTCAGACTGCGAGTGATAAGATCCGTAGTCGAAAGGGAAACAGCCCAGACCACCAGCTAAGGTCCCAAAGTATACGTTAAGTGGAAAAGGATGTGGAGTTGCTTAGACAACCAGGATGTTGGCTTAGAAGCAGCCACCATTTAAAGAGTGCGTAATAGCTCACTGGTCGAGTGACTCTGCGCCGAAAATGTACCGGGGCTAAACGTATCACCGAAGCTGTGGATTGACACCTCTAGGTGTCAGTGGTAGGAGAGCGTTCTAAGGACTGCGAAGCTAGACCGTAAGGACTGGTGGAGTGCTTAGAAGTGAGAATGCCGGTATGAGTAGCGAAAGATGGGTGAGAATCCCATCCACCGAATGCCTAAGGTTTCCTGAGGAAGGCTCGTCCGCTCAGGGTTAGTCGGGACCTAAGTCGAGGCCGATAGGCGTAGACGATGGACAACAGGTTGATATTCCTGTACCACCTCTTTTCCGTTTGAGCAATGGGGGGACGCAGGAGGATAGGGTAAGCGCACTGCTGGATATGTGCGTCTAAGCAGTTAGGCTGATGATGAGGCAAATCCCATCATCGTGAAGGCTGAGCTGTGATAGCGAGCGAATTATAGTAGCGAAGTTCCTGATTCCACACTGCCAAGAAAAGCCTCTAGCGAGGAAAAAGGTGCCCGTACCGCAAACCGACACAGGTAGGCGAGGAGAGAATCCTAAGGTGAGCGAGAGAACTCTCGTTAAGGAACTCGGCAAAATGACCCCGTAACTTCGGGAGAAGGGGTGCTCTGGTAGGGTGCAAGCCCGAGAGAGCCGCAGTGAATAGGCCCAGGCGACTGTTTAGCAAAAACACAGGTCTCTGCGAAGCCGTAAGGCGAAGTATAGGGGCTGACGCCTGCCCGGTGCTGGAAGGTTAAGAGGAGTGCTTAGCGCAAGCGAAGGTGCGAATCGAAGCCCCAGTAAACGGCGGCCGTAACTATAACGGTCCTAAGGTAGCGAAATTCCTTGTCGGGTAAGTTCCGACCCGCACGAAAGGCGTAACGATCTGGGCACTGTCTCAACGAGAGACTCGGTGAAATTATAGTACCTGTGAAGATGCAGGTTACCCGCGACAGGACGGAAAGACCCCGTGGAGCTTTACTGTAGCCTGATATTGAATTTTGGTACAGCTTGTACAGGATAGGTAGGAGCCTTGGAAGCCGGAGCGCCAGCTTCGGTGGAGGCATCGGTGGGATACTACCCTGGCTGTATTGAAATTCTAACCCGCGCCCCTTATCGGGGTGGGAGACAGTGTCAGGTGGGCAGTTTGACTGGGGCGGTCGCCTCCTAAAGAGTAACGGAGGCGCCCAAAGGTTCCCTCAGAATGGTTGGAAATCATTCGCAGAGTGTAAAGGCACAAGGGAGCTTGACTGCGAGACCTACAAGTCGAGCAGGGACGAAAGTCGGGCTTAGTGATCCGGTGGTTCCGCATGGAAGGGCCATCGCTCAACGGATAAAAGCTACCCCGGGGATAACAGGCTTATCTCCCCCAAGAGTCCACATCGACGGGGAGGTTTGGCACCTCGATGTCGGCTCATCGCATCCTGGGGCTGTAGTCGGTCCCAAGGGTTGGGCTGTTCGCCCATTAAAGCGGTACGCGAGCTGGGTTCAGAACGTCGTGAGACAGTTCGGTCCCTATCCGTCGTGGGCGCAGGAAATTTGAGAGGAGCTGTCCTTAGTACGAGAGGACCGGGATGGACGCACCGCTGGTGTACCAGTTGTCTTGCCAAAGGCATCGCTGGGTAGCTATGTGCGGAAGGGATAAGTGCTGAAAGCATCTAAGCATGAAGCCCCCCTCGAGATGAGATTTCCCATCACGTATGTGAGTAAGATCCCTAGAAGATGACTAGGTAGATAGGTCAGAGATGGAAGCATGGCGACATGTGGAGTTGACTGATACTAATCGATCGAGGACTTAACCACAAAGAGTCATTTTTAAATGAACAACATTGGTCGGTATTCGGCTTTCTTGACATCAATTCTTTATCTAGTTTTGAAGGAACAACCCTTCAATTGAATATTGTCTGGTGACAATGGCGAAGAGGTCACACCCGTTCCCATGCCGAACACGGAAGTTAAGCTCTTCAGCGCCGATGGTAGTTGGGGGATCTCCCCCTGTGAGAGTAGGACGTCGCCAGGCAAATGTAAAAAAGAGTAGCTCTTAGGGGCTGCTTTTTTTGTGCTTTCATCAGAAACGGTGTTGGACGGTGAATCCAGGCTCCTATCTCTATCCAGTTAACCTTAGATGAAGCAGAGTTTTGGTGTTATAATATGGAAAAATACGCATTAAATAAAAAAGTGACGCAATAAAGGTTGAAAACGACGCAATAAAGGTCTAAAAAGACGCATAAAATAAAATAACGACGCAATAACAGTCAAAATCGACGCAATTAGCATACAGCTTCAAGCTTAACGGCCTCTATTTCTATGAAAATATTGATATCTACCTCCCTAAAATAGCTTTCGTTAACACAAAGAAAATTTTTGAGATAGATAGGAACATTTATTAGTACTTAATACATACAAATCTTCATTTTGAGGAACACGATATCCTCGAAATCTTTCCTGGTGGCCAGCAAATGCAATGTTACTCCAAATCATCCTTAGTTATTTGTATCTAAATCCTATTTTCTATCAACTATTCAAATTTATAATCCTTTATGATATCCGACGTCCTACAACCTGACAACCACCAACAAACAACTCACCAACCCATTGCATCTCAACCAACCACATACCGCCACCATCACACGCTCAAAATTGCTATCCACCAACTCTCTAAAGTATTATTTATATAAGAGTATATACAAGGAGAGATGAACATGACGACAATTTATGATTTCACCGTAAAAAAAGCGAATGGATCTGTAACGTCTCTAGAAGAGTACCAGGGGAAAGTGATGCTTATCGTGAACACAGCCAGTAAGTGCGGCTTTACACCTCAATTTGAGGAGCTGCAGGGCCTGTATGAAGAGTATAAGGATGAAGGACTTGTTGTCCTTGGATTTCCATGTGATCAGTTCATGAACCAGGAATTTGATGATCAGGATGAAATCATGGAGTTTTGTCAGGTGAACTACGGGGTATCTTTTCCGATGTTTGCGAAAGTAGATGTGAAGGGAAAGGAAGCTCATCCTCTCTTCACGTTTTTAACGAAAGAGAAAAAGGGTGTCCTTCTTTCGAACATTAAGTGGAACTTCACGAAATTTTTAGTTGGGAAAAATGGAGAGGTGTTTGATCGTTATTCTCCACAAACAAATCCCCGTAAAATTGAGGACGATATTAAGGCGTTACTACAAGCAGAATAGGGATAGAGGAGAGGGAGTCCGTTATCCTTCCTCGTCCCCTACATTTTATCCTGAAGTAATTTTAGTAAAAGATACGGTGCTTTCTCAGTTGTGACATTGATGAACGTATGGATGATGGGATAGTCCTCATTGGTTCGGTTTTTTAACAGTTCCACCCACCATTCTGTTTCGTATCGGGCAATCATGCTCAGGTTATATAATATAGCATAATGGATGAGTACTTCAGGTATTGTGGTGGCTTCATTCCGAATGCCGGGCAGGGCTAATCGGTTTTTGTCCAAGTGCCATCTAATGGGAAGTTGCTCCCGGGCATGTCGTGATTGTAGCGTAATGTCTGAAATCCAAGTGAAATTCTCTGTTACCTTTTCATTCAGATATTGTTTGAACAAACTTTGTGACATATGAAAATGGGATAGTAATGACTCATCAATCATCAGCTCATGTTGATGGTTAAACCAGAACATGGTTTTCTTTTTGAGTAAAATTTGAAATGCATCTTCAAGCTCAGGTATTTGTATGAGTAAATCTTCCATCTTGAATTTTTCCCCCACGATATGTTTCACGTGAAACACGAGGTTGGAGAAGTGTGAAAACAGGCCATTTTTCTGTACCTTAACTTCATCTTGTAAAAAGCGGTACTGCTGCTTTTTTCTTTTCCTGGAGGTAATCCCATGGGCCAGGACCGTGGTTGTTTCTGGATATAAGGGGTCCTCCGTTAACACAATGGCTTTGATAAAGTGGATAAATCCATAGAAAAGCAAAATAGGCTTGAGTGATATAGGAGATTGCATGGCTTGTCTGTAATAAAGTTCTCCTTGCTCCAAGTAGTACATGAATGGATAACAGTTATCATAGCTTTTCATTTCGGCCTGAGAAGTTCCCAATTTTTCATAGCATTTTTTTAGAAACTTCTGGGAGTATTCTGCAGACTGAAAATAGTGGATGAAGTCCCGTTGTTGATGTATTTCGTTCAAATGATCACCTTCTAATTATTCTGAAAAATTAAATTAATCCTATTCTTCTTGACAGTATTTTAACCAATTGATAACCTACTAATAATATTTTGGGACTAGGGAGGCCGAAAACATGTGGGATTCTAAATTTGCTAAAGAAGGTTTAACGTTTGATGATGTACTATTATTACCAGCCAAATCAGAGGTATTACCAAAGGATGTAAATATCTCTGTTGAATTAACAGATTCAATTAAATTGAATGTTCCTGTGATCAGTGCAGGAATGGATACTGTAACAGAAGCTGAAATGGCGATAGCAATGGCTCGCCAAGGTGGATTAGGTATCATCCACAAGAATATGAGTATTGAACAGCAGGCTGAGCAAGTTGATAAGGTAAAACGTTCCGAAAGTGGAGTTATCTCTGACCCATTCTTTTTAACTCCGGATCATCAAGTTTTTTCTGCGGAACACTTGATGGGCAAATATAGAATTTCCGGTGTTCCGATTGTGAACAACGAACAAGAGCAAAAACTGGTAGGGATTTTAACGAATCGTGACCTTCGTTTCATCCAGGATTACTCCATTCAGATCTCGGATGTCATGACGAAGGAAAACCTCGTGACAGCTCCTGTTGGCACTACCCTAGAAGAAGCGGAAAAAATTCTTCAGCAGTACAAAATTGAGAAGCTTCCTCTGATTGATCAAGAAGGAACGCTTAAAGGACTTATTACGATTAAAGATATCGAAAAAGTCATTGAGTTCCCTAACTCTGCCAAAGACGAACAGGGTCGCTTATTGGTGGGAGCAGCTGTCGGTATCTCGAAAGATACGATGACTCGTGTTGAACATTTAGTGAAATCACATGTGGATGTGATTGTAATTGATACAGCTCACGGCCATTCAGCAGGAGTCCTTTCTATTGTTCGTGAAATCCGCAATGCTTATCCAACGTTAAATATCGTAGCAGGAAATGTGGCAACGGCAGATGCGACAAGAGAATTGATTGAAGCTGGTGCCGATGTAGTCAAAGTGGGGATTGGACCTGGTTCAATCTGTACGACTCGTGTTGTTGCAGGTGTCGGCGTTCCACAAATTACCGCTGTATATGATTGTGCGACAGAAGCAAGAAAGCATGGAAAGAGCATCATTGCTGATGGCGGCATCAAGTATTCAGGTGATATCGTAAAAGCATTAGCAGCAGGTGGACATGCCGTTATGTTAGGAAGCTTACTTGCAGGTACATCTGAAAGCCCAGGCGAAACGGAAATCTTCCAGGGCCGTCGTTTCAAAGTGTATAGAGGTATGGGATCAGTCAGCTCCATGGAAAAAGGATCGAAGGACCGCTATTTCCAGGAAGAAAATAAAAAGTTTGTTCCAGAAGGAATCGAAGGACGCATTCCTTACAAAGGACCTTTAGCTGATACACTGTATCAGTTAATCGGAGGCTTACGTTCAGGCATGGGATATTGCGGAACGAAGGATCTATTCGAGTTGAGAGAGCAGGCGCAGTTCATTAAAATGACGGGTGCCGGACTTCGTGAAAGTCATCCTCATGATGTGCAAATCACGAAAGAAGCACCAAACTATTCATTATAAGAAAATAATTCCAAATGCTGATCAGTTACTACTGGTCAGTATTTTTTTATTTAGATTAGAGTGATATTTACCGCCTTTTATCAGAGGTCGCAAGTCCCTTGACCCATGCCAAAACTAGTCATATTCTCTGTCTATTCTTACCTTTCGAACTATGATAAAATAACGAAGGTGTACATAAAATCTTGGAGGGCTAACAGTGAAAAGAAGTTGGATTCAAAAATCTTTTGTTTGTATGATGGTTTTTATGATGGCAATGGGTATTGTAGGGAGACCTGCCAATGCTCAGGGAGACTTGGACGTTAACGCAAAAGCTGCGATTTTAGTAGAAGCAAGCACGGGTAAAATTCTTTATGAAAAGAACTCAGAAAATGCTCAGGGCATTGCAAGTATGACGAAAATGATGACAGAGTACCTGTTATTGGAGGCTGTGGCAGAAGGAAAGGTGAAATGGGACCAGAAGTATACGGTACCTACTAATCTTTCTCAAATGTCTCATAACGGTGAACTGAGTAATGTTGACCTTCGAGAAGAAGGTACCTACACGATCAAAGAATTGTATGAAGCAATGGCGATTTATTCTGCTAATGCAGCGACAATAGCCATATCAGAAACGATTGCCGGTTCAGAAGCAAATTTCGTCAAAATGATGAATGCAAAAGCTAAAGAACTTGGCTTGGAAAAATATAAATTCGTTAATTCTACAGGTTTAAATAATCGGGATCTGCAACCATATGTAGATAGTGTTGTTGGGGGTCCAGAAGAAGAAAATGTCATGTCTGCAAAGGACGTTGCCACATTGGCGTACCGTTTGCTTCATGATTATCCTGAAGTACTCGAGACTTCCAGTATTGCGAAAAAGGTATTTGCAGAAGGAACAGAAGATGCAACTCAAATGGATAACTGGAACTGGATGTTACCGGGATTGATCCGTGAGTACGAAGGAATGGACGGTTTGAAAACCGGTACCACAGATTTTGCAGGAGCTAACTTCACCGGTACAGCAGAAAGAGATGGAATGAGATTCATTACCGTGGTAATGGATGTTGATGTACCAGCTGGTGAAAACTCCTACGATGCCCGCTTTAGTGAAACAAGAAAAATGATGGATTATGCTTTCAATAATTATTCAATAGAGGAAGTACTCCCTGCTGACTATCAAGTGAAAGGTCAAAAGACACTTCCAGTTGAAAAAGGTAAGGAAAAAGAAGTTCAAATCAAAACCGATTCGGCACTAAGCATGGTGATTAAGAACGGTGAAGAAGATCAATACAAACCGAAATTTGTGTTAGATAAGAAAAAACTGAACGATGACAGTGAACTGACAGCACCTGTTAAAAAAGGAGAAAAAGTTGGGTACGTCACGTTGGAATCTAAGGATAAGAAAGATTTAGGTTATCTTACAGACAAAGGGACAAATGCCTCAAAAGCATCTGTTGTAGCTGTGGATGGTGTTGAAAAAGCAAACTGGTTTGTCCTTTCTATGAGAGCTGTAGGAGGTTTCTTCGGGGACATCTGGAACTCAGTTACATCAACGGTTAAAGGCTGGTTCTAATAAGCCCTTAGGTAAATGATTAAATCAGCACCAAGACTTTAATGTTAGGACAAGTCTTGGTGTTTTTTTATAGTCAGGGTGATAAAGAGGGATCTTACTAGAGCGTCTCAGAAATTTCCATGAAATGCTTGTCGCCTCTAACCAAGCCGCTTCCGCTTTTCGAGGTGTCCAGCTCCAGGGCTTAGAGGCTCGAGGTCATAAGCCAAACATGCCAAAAAGGCAAAGAACGCCTTTCCGGCATTTTCGTCTTATGCTTGTCGCCTCTGGGCAAAGCCCTTCCGCTTTTCGTCTTGACATAAGCTTGTTTTTATTGTTTATTTAGCAGTAGGGTTACATAATCATTCCGATTGTTTTAGTCACGTTTTCTTCCTTTTTTGGGTGGATATGGGACAGGCATGGGATAAATATAAGGGGGATATAGATATGAATACTGGTACAGATCGTGTTAAAAGAGGTATGGCTGAAATGCAAAAAGGCGGCGTTATCATGGACGTTGTCAATGCAGAGCAGGCAAAAGTTGCTGAAGCTGCGGGTGCAGTGGCGGTAATGGCTTTAGAACGAGTTCCAGCAGACATCCGTGCTGCAGGTGGGGTAGCAAGAATGGCAGATCCCCGTATTATTGAAGAAGTTATGGGGGCTGTGTCGATTCCTGTAATGGCAAAAGCGCGTATCGGTCATATTGTAGAGGCAAGAGTCCTTGAATCAATGGGTGTTGATTATCTTGATGAGAGTGAAGTATTAACGCCTGCTGATGAAGAGTACCATTTAAATAAAAGAGATTTCACTGTACCATTCGTATGTGGTTGCCGTGATTTAGGTGAAGCTGCCCGCCGTATTGGTGAAGGCGCGTCCATGTTACGTACAAAAGGTGAGCCGGGAACTGGTAACATCGTTGAAGCGGTTCGTCATATGCGTAAAGTGAATGCCCAGGTTCGCAAGCTTGTAAGCATGAACGAAGATGAAATCATGACAGAAGCTAAACTTCTGGGAGCTCCATATGAATTATTGTTAGAAATTAAAGAAAACGGACGTTTACCTGTTGTAAACTTTGCTGCAGGCGGAATTGCAACACCAGCTGATGCGGCTCTTATGATGGAATTGGGGGCTGACGGAGTATTCGTAGGTTCTGGTATCTTCAAATCAGAGAACCCTGAGAAATTTGCAAAAGCGATCGTAGAAGCGACAACTCACTATCAAGATTACAAGTTGATCGCAGAGCTATCTAAAGAGCTTGGTGTAGCAATGAAGGGAGTAGAAATTTCTTCTATTTTACCTGAAAACCGTATGCAAGATCGTGGATGGTAAGGTGTGATTCTATGTTGAACATCGGTGTATTAGGACTTCAAGGTGCCGTCAGGGAGCATGTTCGTTCAATCGAAGCTTCTGGTGCCAAGGCCGTCGTCATTAAGCGTGTGGAGCAGCTGGAAGAGATTCATGGCCTGATCATGCCTGGTGGGGAAAGTACCACCATGAGAAGGCTGATTGATCGCTATGGCTTTATGGAGCCGTTAAGACAATTTGCGGCAGCAGGGAAGCCGATCTTTGGAACATGTGCAGGATTGATTCTTTTAGCGAAGCACATTGTCGGCTACGACGAACCTCATCTTGGTGTGATGGACGTAACAGTGGAACGTAATTCCTTTGGGCGTCAGAAAGAAAGTTTTGAAGCGGATCTTTCGATTGCTCACATTGGAGAAGGATTCAATGCCGTCTTCATCCGTGCTCCGCATATCGTGGAAGCTGGAGAAGATGTTGAAATCCTTGCGAAGCATAATGAACGGATTGTTCTTGCACGCCACGGACAATTCCTCGGTTGCTCTTTCCATCCTGAGTTAACGGATGATCACCGTTTGACTTCTTTCTTCGTTGAGATGGTGAAAGAAAGCATGGAAAAAACAATCGCATAATTCTATTGCAAAATGGAAAACATTGTAGTAGATTATGAAATAACCAATAAAAAACAAAATCGTTGACAGGAAATAGTAGTAAAGAAGGCTTGCTTAAGAGAGTCGATGGCCGGTGAGAATCGACGCAAGAGCTTTATGAATCCATCCTTGAGTGAAGTACTGAATGAAGTAGGTATTTTCGGTGATTCCGTTACCATCTCTTAAGAGGAAGATGCTTAGCGTCTTCAATTAGGGTGGCAACGCGGAAACCTCCGTCCCTTTTACCAGGGATGGGGGTTTTTTATTTTTTTATAAAAAAGGAGAGAATCTCATGTTAGACATTAAGTACTTACGTAATAATCTGGAAGATGTGAAGGCACGTCTGCAGCACCGTGGTGAGAATCTGGAGGATTTCGGCAAATTCGAAGAGCTTGATAAGAGAAGAAGAGAGCTGCTTGTAGAAAGTGAAGAATTAAAGAGCAAGCGTAATGACGTATCCCAGCAAATTGCAGAACTGAAGAAAGAGAAAAAGGATGCTCAGGACCTGATCGTTGAAATGCGTGAAGTTGGGGCCATGGTAAAAAAACTGGATGATGAGTTACGAGGAATTGAAGAGGAGTTAGAGCGTATGCTGCTTTCCATTCCTAATATTCCACATGAAACGGTACCTGTTGGTGAAACGGAAGATGATAATGTAGAGGCCCGCAAATGGGGAGAGATACGTGAGTTTGATTTCGAGGCACAGCCTCACTGGGACATTGCAACAGGCCTTGGGATCCTGGATTTCGAACGTGCCGGCAAAGTGACTGGAAGCCGTTTTGTTTTCTATAAAGGGTTAGGAGCAAGACTTGAAAGAGCGTTGATTAACTTCATGATGGATCTTCACATGGATGAGCATGGGTATACAGAAATGATCCCTCCATTCCTGGTGAATAGAGCGAGTATGACAGGAACAGGTCAACTTCCTAAGTTTGAAGAAGATGCGTTCAGAATCGAGAGCGAGGATTATTTCCTGGTTCCTACTGCAGAAGTGCCTGTAACGAACTATCACCGTGATGAGATCATGAATGGTGAAGAATTACCCGTAAGCTATGTGGCGTACAGTGCTAACTTCCGTTCTGAAGCTGGATCTGCAGGCCGTGATACACGTGGTCTGATCCGTCAGCATCAATTTAACAAAGTAGAGCTTGTTCGCTTTGTGAAACCTGAAGATTCTTATGATGAGCTTGAGAAGCTGACTGGACATGCTGAGAAAGTCCTTCAGTTATTGGGCTTACCATACCGTGTATTATCTATGTGCACTGCGGATTTAGGCTTCACGGCTGCCAAGAAATATGACATTGAAGTCTGGATTCCAAGTTACGGAACGTACCGTGAGATTTCTTCTTGCAGTAACTTTGAAGGCTTCCAAGCAAGACGTGCGAACATTCGTTTCAGAAGGGAAGCTAAAGGAAAACCTGAACATGTGCATACGCTGAATGGATCTGGTTTAGCAATCGGACGTACGGTTGCCGCCATCTTGGAAAACTACCAGCAAGAAGATGGATCTGTCATTGTTCCGGAAGCTCTTCGTCCGTATATGGGTGGAGCGGAAGTCATTAAATAATACCAGCCCAGCTGGAAGACAATGAAAAGGTGCCTCACGAATTCAGCGTGTGGCACCTTTTCATTTTTTTAAGAAATATACTTGACT
The DNA here is from genome assembly GCF_056159585.1 of Rossellomorea sp. ABR4_004. NCBI lineage: Bacteria > Bacillati > Bacillota > Bacilli > Caryophanales > Bacillaceae > Rossellomorea > Rossellomorea sp. ABR4_004. Next base: position 2,372,728 of record NZ_JBSWVM010000001.1, read on the forward strand.
CCATTTGCACACCATGTTATTATAATTCTTGTCGATACGGAGGAATACCCAAGTCCGGCTGAAGGGATCGGTCTTGAAAACCGACAGGGGTGTAACAGCCCGCGGGGGTTCGAATCCCCCTTCCTCCTCCATTGATTTTTTTATAACCATAGCGCATAAACATTGGAGATAGAATTCGTTACATTTTATGTAACGAATTTTTTTATTTTATGGATATGCCGATCGACTTAGTCCGATTTACTTAAGGTTTTTAATGTCTTCTCTTAAATGGTCGTCCGATGTATGTTCCAGTACGCCTATCTTAGTGATATGAAGTCGTGCTTCTTCATCTCCGAGTAAATAAATCTTCGAATAGATATCCCTCATGGATTGATCATATTGGCTGTCTTCCGGTGAATTGTGATATTGGCGGAACGGAACCTGAGCCCGTCTCATAGTCGACATGTCATCCTCATAGTTATCATTGAACAGCATTTTCAGTTCGTTTACTTCTGTTGGGGTAGCAAATATGCGAAAGCTTGGACTGGCATTTTGATTCGGGTCCTGCAAGATGTCCCCACTGCTGATATCCACAAAATACGTTTGTTTCGATTCCATCATTCCTTCATCTCCTTAATCGATTGTTTGTTACTACATATACCTCTTTCCTAATGGAACTAAACGGGTGGATGGTCTTCAGATTGTTGTTTATTAACATATCGTCTGCCCGCGCTCTGTTAATTAGTGTGTGCTGGATGGTGAGGGGAACCGCGCCACGCGGAAAGCGAGCACCTGGAGCGGAAATCAACCAGCACTTTCTTATTAAAAAACAACAAAGTTTTATATATAAAAAAGACTACCCTTGCCGCATGGGCCAGAGTAGTCTTTTTAATTTTTAGCTCTTCAACATTCTCGTCTGTTCAATGAAATAACCGATTCGTTCGACGATTGGTTCGATTGAGTTTTGATCGTTCACCAGGTCATATTCGCTGATGTCGAGTCTCAGTACGGGACAAGCGTTAAAGGAGTTGATCCAGTTTTCATAACGCTCGTGCATTTCTTCCCAGTAGGCAACAGGTGTCTGTTGTTCCATTGGGCGGCCGCGCTCACGGATGCGATCAACGACATTATCAATGGATCCTTCAAGGTAAATCAGAAGATCAGGGTGAGGGAAGTATGGTGTCATGACCATGGCATCGAAAAGACTTGTATACGTTTCATAATCGATCTCGCTCATATTCCCTTTTTCATAATGCATGCGGGCGAAGATGCCTGTATCTTCATAGATGGAACGATCTTGAATGAAGCCGCCGCCGTATTCAAAGATTTTCTTTTGTTCTTTGAAGCGTTCCGCCAAGAAGTATACTTGAAGATGGAAGCTCCAGCTCTTAAAGTCCTGATAAAATTTATCGAGATACGGATTGGTGTCAACTTTTTCAAATGACGTCCGAAAGCCGAGAGCGCCCGCCAAGCCGTTTGTCATAGTGGATTTCCCGACACCGACTGTTCCGGCAATGGTGATCACGGCATTGTTCGGGATCCCGTATTTAGTGCGAAGATTCATGATAGTGAACTCCTTTTTTTAGTGTAGTCTCTAACTGTGTAAGAATGTGTTTCAGGTCCTCTTTATTTTGAACGAAGTCTACGTGGTCGCCATTGTAGCGAAGAACAGGAATGTCAGGGTGAGTCTTTTCAAATGTATTCATATATTCTTCATAGTCCAGTGATAGCTGCTTAAGATAAAGAGGGCTGATTTTCTTTTCGAAGTCTCTTCCTCTTTTTTCAATGCGCTTTAATAGCGTATCGAGGCTTGCGTTCAAATAAATCACGACATTTGGCCTTGGCATGTCCGACGTTAGAATGTCATAGATATTAAGATACTTTTTGAACTGTTGTTCATCCTTTAGAGTACGTTTAGCAAAGATGATGTTTTTAAGAATATGATAATCTGCTACAACAGATTTGTTTTGAGATAGGTAGTGTTTTTCAATATCCTCTAGCTGTTTATAACGATTGCATAAGAAAAACATCTCTGTTTGAAAGCTCCACTCTTCAATGTCATCATAAAATTTGTCTAAGAACGGGTTTTCATCTACGATTTCTTTCAGTAAGTGAAAATGGAAATGCTCTGAAATCGCTTTTGCCAGAGAGGTTTTTCCTATTCCAATCGGGCCTTCAACGGTAATGAAAGGAATGCGCCCCATTAATTGTCCTCCTCATATTACGGCAATCTTTTCTCTTATAAAAATGTTAAAATGAAAAATTACGACAGGAATTATTGTAACACAATATATGGATGGTTTGTTCAGGTTATTTCCCGGGTTCGGAAAATACGCTACGTTCACTATATCGACTGTCACCGTTCAATTCTTTATGGAAACACAAATAAAAAGCTGATGGATAAGGTGTTTATAGATTTACCTATCCATCAGCTTCTATTTATTATCTTTTTACAACATTGAAATTGTCAGAAAGTAACAGCCAATTTTGTGGGAAGGGAAGACCCAGTTTCCAGTAGCTCATCCCTCTTAGTTTCAGCTCTTTCATGAGGTCGAATTTTGCCTGGATGCTCCGTGCGTCTTCGAACCATACTTCATGATCCTTACCTGTACTCCCGTCACGGTATTTAAAGAAAGGGGCTTGTGCTTTTTGATCATACTGAATCGGTACGTTGTTATCCGAGGCTATCTTGATTGCCTGTTGAGGACTGATGGCTTTTGCCGTACTCCCTTGGACAAATGGGAGGGTCCAGTCATACCCATATAAATTTTGCCCCATGAGAATCTTGGATGGAGGCATTTCTGAAATGGCGTATTCAAGCACTTCACGGACAGGTCCGATAGGGGAAACGGCCATGGCGGGACCTCCACTATATCCCCACTCATAGGTCATGATTACGACAAAGTCGACAATTTCACCGTGAGCCTTATAATCATGGGCTTCATACCATTTCCCTTTTTGGTCGGCACTTGTCTTGGGAGCCAGGGCGGTTGAAAGAAGCCACCCTTCTTGATTAAAACGCTGTTTTGCTTTTCGTAAAAATTGGTTGTAGGCTTCTTTATCTTGTGGACGTAAATATTCAAAGTCGAAGTGAATGTCTCTGAACCCGTATTTTTTGGCTGTTTGGACAACATTATTGAGGAACTTATCCTGGATCGCCTGGTCGGTCAGCAGGATACGTCCCAATTCATCGCTGAATGTTCCTTCTTCTTGGTTGGTGATGGCCATCATCATGACATTATTATTGTCTTTCCCTGTTTGAATCAGATTTCCGAGAGGTGGTTCTTGAAGGGTGCCATCACGTTTCGCTTGAAAACTGAAGGGAGCAAGATACGTAAGATATGGTGCTGCTTCCTTGGCGCTATCTTCAAGGTTTTGGGAGACTTCTTTTCCGTAGGGCTCTACATATGCGTTAAACTCCGCATTGCCTTTGGGCTTCTGAGGAACGTATAAACGAAACCCCACCTGTAAAGGCTGATTGGGAGATATTCCATTCACTCTTGCCAATTCCTGATAAGGGACTCCAGTTTTCTGACTAATCGCCCAAAGGCTGTCTCCAGGTTGAACAAAATAAAAGCTTCCTATAATAGGGATGACCAGTGATTGGCCGACCACGAGGTTATCAGGGTTAGGCAGTTCATTGGCATCTACTATATCCTTAACTGTTGATCCATACGCTTGTGCGATACCAAATAACGATTGGTTCGGTTGGACAACATGAATTTGCATACACAGACCCTCCTATATTTCATTCATTATAATCAACTTATGAAATGGAAGGCCGCGATATGTTTTCCAGAACAAATATTATACTATCTCATCGGTGGAATTTATCTTTGCTTTTAATACATTTTTCATCATCGTCAACGCATAGTGATTGTCTTCATCACTGACAGATGCAATGGCGTTATTGGGCACAATAAGGTTAAACTCTCTCATGTAGGCATCGTTTGCTGTAAAAAGTACACAGATGTTCCCGGCGATACCCGTGATGATAAGGTTTTTTACAGATAAATGGTGTAAAAGCGTATTTAACGCGGTGCCGTAAAAAGCGGAATGCTTTGGTTTAATAAGAAAAAAATCTTTATCCGTCGGCTGGAGCGGAGTCATGATACGATCACTCACATCATTATGACATTTCTGGTAAATCTCTTTGTAATCTGCTTTCCATAACTCATAATGGTCGTTAATATAAATGACAGGATGCTGATGTTTGGTACAATAGTGACGTAATGTGTTTATAGGTTCAACAATTTTGCGGGTATGGCGAGCCAATATATTCCCATGCTCAAAGTCGAACGGATTCATAATGTCGATAATAAGAAGAGCTGTTTCGTTAGGTATCATATGGAATGCCCCTTTCTCTTATAGTTTGGAGTGAATGGGGATATTTTATAAAGAAAAGAGAAATAAATTTACAGGAGTATATAATGGGTATAAGAGAAGAACGATTTATGATGGAAGCATTAAAGGAAGCAGAAAAGGCGGCAGCGATACAGGAAGTTCCGATAGGAGCGGTCATTGTAATGGGGGATGAAATCATCGCACGTGCTCATAATCTGAGAGAAACGAGTCAAAATGCCATCACCCATGCCGAGACACTGGCCATCCAAGAGGCATGTGAGAGGCTTGGCACATGGCGGCTTGAGGGGACGGAGCTTTATGTCACCCTTGAACCGTGTCCGATGTGCAGTGGAGCGATCATCCTTTCAAGAATAGACAAAGTTATATATGGAGCAATAGATCCTAAAGCGGGTTGTGCGGGAACGTTAATGAATCTACTGGAAGATGATCGATTTAATCACCAATGTGAAGTAGTGCCTGGAGTACTTTCAAAAGAGTGTGGTGGAATCCTTTCCCGTTTTTTTAAAGACTTGCGAGAGCGGAAGAAGTTTGAGAAAAAGAACAGGACTTCCGGTCTGTAAATAACTTACAGTATTCCATCGTTGCTTTTTACCGTAAATCCTAGTATACTTAATCTTGCGTCGCACTTATGACGCAACTAAATATGGTATCAATTTTGCCGTGCTAGGTGGGGAGGTAGCGGTGCCCTGTACTCGCAATCCGCTCTAGCGAGACCGAATTCCTTTCCGAGGCTGGCACTCTGTAGGGCTGCCTCAAGTAAGTGGTGTTGACGCCTGGGTCCTGCGCAATGGGAATCCATGAACCATGTCAGGTCCGGAAGGAAGCAGCATTAAGTGGAAGCTCCCATGTGCCGCAGGGTTGCCTGGGCCGAGCTAACTGCTTGAGTAACGCCTATGGATGCTTGTCGACGAAAGGTGCACGGCAGTTTAATTTATATACAACAACTCATCCTTCATTGGGTGAGTTTTTTGTTTATATAAAGGTTAGAGGATTAACCTAAATTGATCTCCGGTTTTCTTTGTAAAAGGGATTTAGATTACGTTATAATAGACACTATAGTACATAAACAAGAGGGGGGAGTATTTTGGCATATCAAGCTTTATATCGTGTGTGGCGTCCTCAGTCATTTATTGATGTAGTTGGACAGCAGCATGTAACGAAAACGTTGCAAAATGCCCTCCTTCATCAGAAGATTTCACATGCTTATTTATTCTCGGGGCCAAGGGGAACAGGGAAAACGAGTGCAGCGAAGATCTTGGCGAAAGCGGTTAACTGTGAGAGGTCTCCGATAGCGGAACCGTGTAATGAGTGTGATGCATGCAAAGGGATTACTGATGGTTCGATTCCCGATGTCATTGAAATCGATGCTGCTTCCAATAACGGAGTGGAAGAGATCCGGGACATCCGGGATAAAGTCAAATATTCTCCAAACGTAGTCGAGTACAAAGTCTACATCATAGATGAAGTTCATATGCTGTCTATCGGAGCCTTTAATGCGTTACTGAAAACGTTAGAGGAACCACCTAAACACGTGATCTTTATCCTTGCGACTACAGAGCCTCACAAGATTCCCCTTACGATCATCTCACGCTGTCAGCGCTTTGACTTCAAACGGATCACAGCCAGGGATATTGTGGGAAGGATGAGTCATATTGCCACGGAATCAGGTGTGAACTTTGACGAAAATGCCCTTACGATTATTGCACGGGCTGCTGAAGGCGGAATGCGTGATGCCCTTAGCCTTCTTGATCAGGCCATCTCCTTTAGCCAGGACCGGGTAACCGTAGACGATGCTTTGACTGTAACAGGTGCTGTTTCTCAAGGATATTTAAATACATTGGCGAAAGCGATTTTGGAAAGAGATGTCACAAGTGGATTGGGTGCCCTGGAAGAATTGCTATTCCAAGGGAAGGACCCGGCGAGGTTCGCTGAGGACTTTATTCTTTATTTCAGGGATATGCTATTATACCAGACGGCTCCGAATCTTGAAGAATCACTGGAACGCGTCATGCTTGACGATGATTTTAAAGAACTGGCCGGTCAAACTCAGCCTCAGCAGATTTACCAATATATCGATGTCTTGAATCAGGCGGGTCAGGAAATGAAGTTCACGAATCATGCCCGGATCTACCTGGAGGTTTCCATTGTGAAGCTTTGTCAAATGGAAGCACCTGCATCTGCTTCTTCTCCGGAAGTGAGCGAGATGATGAAAAAGATCAAATTTCTTGAAAAAGAGATCGAACAGCTGAAGGCGAATGGAGTCAAGGTTCAAGCAGAGCCGGCTTCACAACCGGCGAAAAAACCGATCAGGGCCAAGAAAGGTTTCAGGGCTCCTACCGGAAAAATCCAGGAAGTACTCCGGACGGCGACGAAAGAAGATCTTAATCTGATCAAGAGCCGCTGGGGAGATATGGTCGAAACATTGAACCAGCGTCAAATGCGTTCACAATCAGCATTGTTAAATGATGCTGAACCTGTAGCAGCTACAAACGGCTCATTTGTGTTAAAATTTAAATACGATATCCATTGTCAGATGGCAATGGAGAATCAAGCTTTCACTTCAGCGATTGCTTCCATACTGGAAGAGCTTACAGGAAATAGCTATGCAGCGATTGGAATTCCTGAAGATCAGTGGATGTCCATAAGAGAAGACTTTATCAGAAACTCGAAAACAGAAGATGGAGAAGCATCAGGCGAGGATCAAGATGGAGACTCACTCTTGAAGGAAGCTGAAAAGCTTGTCGGTATGGATTTAATAGAATTAAACGATTAATCTAGAAAAAATTAACTGGAGGTAATAATATGATGCGTGGAAATGGTAATATGCAAAATATGATGAAGCAAATGCAAAAGATGCAAAAGAAAATGGCGGAAGCTCAAGAAGAATTAGGGGAAAAGCAAATCGAAGGAACAGCTGGCGGCGGAATGGTGACTGTTATCGTTTCCGGTCACAAACAAGTGATTGATGTAAAGATCAACGAAGAAGCTGTTGATCCGGATGATGTAGAAATGCTACAAGATTTAGTCCTAGCAGCGACAAACGATGCACTGAAGAAAGCAGACGAATTAACGAACTCAACTATGGGTCAATTCACTAAAGGAATGAACCTACCGGGAATGTTCTAGGAGGCAATACGATGCATTATCCTGAGCCTATATCGAAGCTGATCGACAGCTTTATGAAACTGCCGGGAATAGGGCCGAAAACTGCGGCCCGACTGGCTTTTTTTGTTCTTAGCATGAAAGAAGATACTGTATTGGATTTTGCGAAAGCATTGGTCAATGCAAAACGTAATCTAAGTTACTGTTCTGTTTGCGGCCATATTACAGATCAGGATCCATGCTATATTTGTGAGGATCAAAGACGTGACCGCAGCATCATCTGTGTAGTTCAAGACCCCAAAGATGTCATTGCCATGGAGAAGATGAAAGAATATAACGGACAATACCATGTGCTCCACGGTGCCATCTCTCCAATGGACGGGATCGGACCCGAGGACATCAATGTTCCGGATCTGATAAAGCGTCTGCACGGTGACGAGGTCCAGGAAGTCATCCTCGCGACCAACCCGAACATAGAAGGGGAAGCGACAGCGATGTACATCTCACGGCTAGTCAAACCATCAGGTATCCGAATCACAAGAATTGCTCATGGGCTACCTGTAGGTGGAGATCTTGAGTATGCAGATGAAGTAACGTTATCGAAAGCCCTTGAGGGAAGAAGAGACGTTTAACGAAGGAGAGGATACCTATGTTTTTCCGGAAAAAAGGAAAGCTGAAAAAAGAGTATGACCAATCCTTACTTCACGTTTTAGACGAAACCAAGGATCATTGGAATCAGCAACGTTCCATCGATGAGATGAGTGTGGATTATAATCTGAACATCCACTGTCACTCGAAAATAGCAGAAGCTAAATATTTTTTTCTCTTTAGAGAAGCAAAACATAGAAAGATCGTCATAAAAAGGTAGACAACCCTCATATCCTTTCAATAAGAGACTATTTATGTTCTATGTTGAGAGGAGAGAAGGGTATGAGCCCAGTTATCGTCATTGCAGTGATCAGCGGACTGATTGTACTCCTATTGGCAACCGGCACACCCATCAAGCCACTTCGGTTTGTGGGACAAGTTGCCATGAAGGTCATGATCGGAGCACTCTTTTTATTTTTCCTGAACGCCTTTGGCAGTCAGTACGGAATCCACGTTCCTATTAATCTGGCAACGTCATCAATTTCTGGAATATTAGGTATTCCAGGTGTGGTGGGATTGACCGTCATCCAGTTGTGGATCCTATAACCATACTATAGCAAAAAGAGAGGCAGTCGAAGCATCAGGTGGGATATTTTCTTACTTGAATCTTGGCTGCTTTTTTACATAGAAAGAGAAAAGGGGGAAGAACAATGAAAATCGTCATTGCACCCGATTCCTTTAAAGGATCCATGACAAGTATCACAGCGGCTGAAGCAATACGGAGAGGGATACATCAGATTAATCCTTCATATGAAACAGTCATCATTCCAATGGCTGATGGTGGTGAAGGCACGGTCGATGCCATGATGAGTATCATGAATGGGGAAACAAGATCGGCTCAAGTGAGCGATCCCCTGGGCCGTGAAATTTCAGCAACTTTTGGCTGGGTACCGGAAACAAAGACAGCCGTTATTGAAACAGCAGCTGCTTCCGGGTTGACTTTGTTAAAAGAAAGTGAGTTGGACCCGGGAGTAGCTTCTACTTTCGGGACCGGGGAGCTAGTAAGATCCGCTTTAGACCTCGGAGCAGAGAACATCATCCTTGGGTTGGGAGGTAGTGCAACCGTTGATGGAGGGACAGGGTTCCTTCAGGCGTTAGGCATCCGTTTCTTCAATAAACAGGGTGATGTGCTTGAAGCGGGAGGGAACATGCTTGGAGAAATCCAATCCATCGATGATACTCAGTTTGATCAAAGGCTTAAGCGAGTTAAGTGGATAGTCGCTTCAGACGTAACGAACCCTCTTTTGGGGAATGTAGGGGCTGTGACCATATTTGGGCCTCAAAAAGGTGTCAAAGTTGAAACACTTGCGGCCTTTGAACGAGGAATGGAGCATTTTGCTGAAAAGGTGGTTGAACATACGGGACTGGATTGCAGCCTTGAACAAGGAAGTGGAGCTGCCGGCGGGCTGGGCTTTTCCCTTCTTTCTTTTTTTCAACCAGTATTCGAGAGTGGTTTTAGTATAATCGCAAAAGAGAGCTGCCTGGAGGATCACTTGAAAGACGCGGCACTCGTTTTGACTGGAGAAGGGAAGGTTGATGTTCAATCCCTTTATGGAAAAGTACCTGTAGGCATCGGGAGAACAGCTGGACAATATGGGATTCCAGTAGCGGTGTTTGCAGGAAAAATTGAAGGTGACTTGGAACTTCTCCATTCTGAAGGTATTCAACTAATTCTTCCAATTGTCAATGGACCTATGACATTAACGGAGGCCATGACCAACGGAAGTGCATTGTTGGAAGAAGCGGCTTCAAGGTTGATGAGAACCTATGAGTTATTTAGCGAGGCGGGAAACAAACCAGTTTAATCTTGTATTTTTGTAGTGCCCTTCCGTTCAGGATTAAGGAAGGGCACTTGCTGGTCTTCCACTATTCACTTAAAAACGTTTTTGCCATCACTACCGCTATTACTTCACCCCGTGCACACAGCTTTCCTTCTGCAAACACTTCTGTTTCCACTCTGAATTTCTTAGGATGAACTTCATGAACGGTGCCCACCGCTTTTAACGGAACGTGGTGAGGTGTGGGTTTGATAAAGTCAACATGTAATGAAGCAGTGACGAAACGTGGAGGCTCTTGACCACCACCAATCACTTCACCGTTTTTTCGATGAAGAGCAATCGCGGCTGAACCAGTGCCGTGGCAATCGATTAAGGAAGCAATCAAACCTCCATAGACGAAGCCTGGCAAGGCAGTGTGTTCCGGTTTAGGTGTATACATTGTAATCGTATGACCATCTTCAAATCCAGTACGAAAATGATGACCTTCCTTATTGAGCCGGCCGCAGCCATAACACCACGCAAACTCATCTGGATAATCATCTTGAATGGCACGAGTGACTTCATTCATTTTTACATTCTCCCTTCATCCCAAACTCTTTCTCTATTAGTTTTCTATTAACGTTCTGAAATTCCTTTATTGGTTTATGTAATGGATTTTACAAAATAACCAGTAGTGGTTAGTATAATGTGGATATCCCTTCTCCTCCCTCTGAGATCTCGTGGTTTAATAGAGTACTACGGAATTGACCTCATAGATTATAAACGTGAACAAATGGCCAATAAAAAACGTAATGAGTTCCTCACCACATTTTCCACTACATATTGGATCATTTAGAAGATGAGTGTCCCCATTCCTGGAAAGGTACTGTTTCTTTCTATTACTAGTGCGTCAGATCACAATTCAGAAGAATGGAAGAAACAGAAAATCCATTCTTCTGAAATAAAATTGTAAAAGGTTTAAAATACTATTGACTCTTTATAGTAGAAGATGCTATTATATTCCTTGTCGCCAAAACGACGCGAAAAACAAATTTCAAATAAAGCTTGACGTTATATGACGAAAAATGTTATATTTAAGAGGTGCTCATGAGAGCCCAACGTTATATTGAACCTTGAAAACTGAACAAAACAAGACAATACGTCAACGTTAATTCTAGATTTATTTTTAAAGAGCTATTCAAACTTTTATCGGAGAGTTTGATCCTGGCTCAGGACGAACGCTGGCGGCGTGCCTAATACATGCAAGTCGAGCGGATTGATGGGAGCTTGCTCCCATCAGTCAGCGGCGGACGGGTGAGTAACACGTGGGTAACCTGCCTGTAAGACTGGGATAACTCCGGGAAACCGGGGCTAATACCGGATAACTCATTTCCTCGCATGAGGAAATGTTGAAAGGTGGCTTTTAGCTATCACTTACAGATGGACCCGCGGCGCATTAGCTAGTTGGTGAGGTAACGGCTCACCAAGGCGACGATGCGTAGCCGACCTGAGAGGGTGATCGGCCACACTGGGACTGAGACACGGCCCAGACTCCTACGGGAGGCAGCAGTAGGGAATCTTCCGCAATGGACGAAAGTCTGACGGAGCAACGCCGCGTGAGTGATGAAGGTTTTCGGATCGTAAAACTCTGTTGTTAGGGAAGAACAAGTACCGTTCGAATAGGGCGGTACCTTGACGGTACCTAACCAGAAAGCCACGGCTAACTACGTGCCAGCAGCCGCGGTAATACGTAGGTGGCAAGCGTTGTCCGGAATTATTGGGCGTAAAGCGCGCGCAGGTGGTTCCTTAAGTCTGATGTGAAAGCCCACGGCTCAACCGTGGAGGGTCATTGGAAACTGGGGGACTTGAGTGCAGAAGAGGAAAGTGGAATTCCAAGTGTAGCGGTGAAATGCGTAGATATTTGGAGGAACACCAGTGGCGAAGGCGACTTTCTGGTCTGTAACTGACACTGAGGCGCGAAAGCGTGGGGAGCAAACAGGATTAGATACCCTGGTAGTCCACGCCGTAAACGATGAGTGCTAAGTGTTAGGGGGTTTCCGCCCCTTAGTGCTGCAGCTAACGCATTAAGCACTCCGCCTGGGGAGTACGGTCGCAAGACTGAAACTCAAAGGAATTGACGGGGGCCCGCACAAGCGGTGGAGCATGTGGTTTAATTCGAAGCAACGCGAAGAACCTTACCAGGTCTTGACATCCTCTGACAACCCTAGAGATAGGGCTTTCCCCTTCGGGGGACAGAGTGACAGGTGGTGCATGGTTGTCGTCAGCTCGTGTCGTGAGATGTTGGGTTAAGTCCCGCAACGAGCGCAACCCTTGATCTTAGTTGCCAGCATTCAGTTGGGCACTCTAAGATGACTGCCGGTGACAAACCGGAGGAAGGTGGGGATGACGTCAAATCATCATGCCCCTTATGACCTGGGCTACACACGTGCTACAATGGACGGTACAAAGGGCAGCAAGACCGCGAGGTTTAGCCAATCCCATAAAACCGTTCTCAGTTCGGATTGTAGGCTGCAACTCGCCTACATGAAGCTGGAATCGCTAGTAATCGCGGATCAGCATGCCGCGGTGAATACGTTCCCGGGCCTTGTACACACCGCCCGTCACACCACGAGAGTTTGTAACACCCGAAGTCGGTGAGGTAACCTTTTGGAGCCAGCCGCCTAAGGTGGGACAGATGATTGGGGTGAAGTCGTAACAAGGTAGCCGTATCGGAAGGTGCGGCTGGATCACCTCCTTTCTAAGGAAGATTTACTAAACGTTTGACAAGTCGAAGTTTTGTTCAGTTTTGATGGTTTAATCATCACAAACAATGGTAAGCATTGCTTATCATTCATTTTTATGGAATATGGGCCTATAGCTCAGCTGGTTAGAGCGCACGCCTGATAAGCGTGAGGTCGGTGGTTCGAGTCCACTTAGGCCCACCATATTCTCGATACAAGGGGCCTTAGCTCAGCTGGGAGAGCGCCTGCTTTGCACGCAGGAGGTCAGCGGTTCGATCCCGCTAGGCTCCACCAAGGTTTTTTACGAAGCGTCAGCGGAGTAAAATAACCCTCCATATTGTCTCTTACGAGACACATGATTGTTCTTTGAAAACTAGATAAAGATAAATTGATAGTCAAGAAATTACCGAGTATCGCCATTTTAGGTTTTAAACCTGATGTAACAACCAATTCGGTTAAGTTATGAAGGGCGCACGGTGGATGCCTTGGCACTAGGAGCCGACGAAGGACGGGACTAACACCGATATGCTTTGGGGAGCTGTAAGTGAGCTTTGATCCAGAGATTTCCGAATGGGGGAACCCATTGTTCGTAATGGAACAATATCCTTACTTGAATACATAGAGTATGGAAGGCAGACCCAGGGAACTGAAACATCTAAGTACCTGGAGGAAGAGAAAGCAATTGCGATTCCCTGAGTAGCGGCGAGCGAAACGGGATGTAGCCCAAACCAAGAGGCTTGCCTCTTGGGGTTGTAGGACACTCTATACGGAGTTACAAAGGAATGAAGTAGACGAAGAAGTCTGGAAAGGCTCGTCAAAGAAGGTAACAACCCTGTAGTTGAAACTTCATTCCCTCTTGAGTGGATCCTGAGTACGGCGGGACACGTGAAATCCCGTCGGAAGCTGGGAGGACCATCTCCCAAGGCTAAATACTCCCTAGTGACCGATAGTGAACCAGTACCGTGAGGGAAAGGTGAAAAGCACCCCGGAAGGGGAGTGAAATAGAACCTGAAACCGTGTGCCTACAAGTAGTCAGAGCCCGTTAACGGGTGATGGCGTGCCTTTTGTAGAATGAACCGGCGAGTTACGATCCCATGCAAGGTTAAGTCGATGAGACGGAGCCGCAGCGAAAGCGAGTCTGAATAGGGCGAATTGAGTATGTGGTCGTAGACCCGAAACCAGGTGATCTACCCATGTCCAGGATGAAGTTCAGGTAACACTGAATGGAGGTCCGAACCCACGCACGTTGAAAAGTGCGGGGATGAGGTGTGGGTAGCGGAGAAATTCCAATCGAACTTGGAGATAGCTGGTTCTCTCCGAAATAGCTTTAGGGCTAGCCTCATGTGTAAGAGTCTTGGAGGTAGAGCACTGTTTGGACTAGGGGCCCTCATCGGGTTACCGAATTCAGACAAACTCCGAATGCCAAAGACTTATCCATGGGAGTCAGACTGCGAGTGATAAGATCCGTAGTCGAAAGGGAAACAGCCCAGACCACCAGCTAAGGTCCCAAAGTATACGTTAAGTGGAAAAGGATGTGGAGTTGCTTAGACAACCAGGATGTTGGCTTAGAAGCAGCCACCATTTAAAGAGTGCGTAATAGCTCACTGGTCGAGTGACTCTGCGCCGAAAATGTACCGGGGCTAAACGTATCACCGAAGCTGTGGATTGACACCTCTAGGTGTCAGTGGTAGGAGAGCGTTCTAAGGACTGCGAAGCTAGACCGTAAGGACTGGTGGAGTGCTTAGAAGTGAGAATGCCGGTATGAGTAGCGAAAGATGGGTGAGAATCCCATCCACCGAATGCCTAAGGTTTCCTGAGGAAGGCTCGTCCGCTCAGGGTTAGTCGGGACCTAAGTCGAGGCCGATAGGCGTAGACGATGGACAACAGGTTGATATTCCTGTACCACCTCTTTTCCGTTTGAGCAATGGGGGGACGCAGGAGGATAGGGTAAGCGCACTGCTGGATATGTGCGTCTAAGCAGTTAGGCTGATGATGAGGCAAATCCCATCATCGCATAAGGCTGAGCTGTGATAGCGAGCGAATTATAGTAGCGAAGTTCCTGATTCCACACTGCCAAGAAAAGCCTCTAGCGAGGAAAAAGGTGCCCGTACCGCAAACCGACACAGGTAGGCGAGGAGAGAATCCTAAGGTGAGCGAGAGAACTCTCGTTAAGGAACTCGGCAAAATGACCCCGTAACTTCGGGAGAAGGGGTGCTCTGGTAGGGTGCAAGCCCGAGAGAGCCGCAGTGAATAGGCCCAGGCGACTGTTTAGCAAAAACACAGGTCTCTGCGAAGCCGTAAGGCGAAGTATAGGGGCTGACGCCTGCCCGGTGCTGGAAGGTTAAGAGGAGTGCTTAGCGCAAGCGAAGGTGCGAATCGAAGCCCCAGTAAACGGCGGCCGTAACTATAACGGTCCTAAGGTAGCGAAATTCCTTGTCGGGTAAGTTCCGACCCGCACGAAAGGCGTAACGATCTGGGCACTGTCTCAACGAGAGACTCGGTGAAATTATAGTACCTGTGAAGATGCAGGTTACCCGCGACAGGACGGAAAGACCCCGTGGAGCTTTACTGTAGCCTGATATTGAATTTTGGTACAGCTTGTACAGGATAGGTAGGAGCCTTGGAAGCCGGAGCGCCAGCTTCGGTGGAGGCATCGGTGGGATACTACCCTGGCTGTATTGAAATTCTAACCCGCGCCCCTTATCGGGGTGGGAGACAGTGTCAGGTGGGCAGTTTGACTGGGGCGGTCGCCTCCTAAAGAGTAACGGAGGCGCCCAAAGGTTCCCTCAGAATGGTTGGAAATCATTCGCAGAGTGTAAAGGCACAAGGGAGCTTGACTGCGAGACCTACAAGTCGAGCAGGGACGAAAGTCGGGCTTAGTGATCCGGTGGTTCCGCATGGAAGGGCCATCGCTCAACGGATAAAAGCTACCCCGGGGATAACAGGCTTATCTCCCCCAAGAGTCCACATCGACGGGGAGGTTTGGCACCTCGATGTCGGCTCATCGCATCCTGGGGCTGTAGTCGGTCCCAAGGGTTGGGCTGTTCGCCCATTAAAGCGGTACGCGAGCTGGGTTCAGAACGTCGTGAGACAGTTCGGTCCCTATCCGTCGTGGGCGCAGGAAATTTGAGAGGAGCTGTCCTTAGTACGAGAGGACCGGGATGGACGCACCGCTGGTGTACCAGTTGTCTTGCCAAAGGCATCGCTGGGTAGCTATGTGCGGAAGGGATAAGTGCTGAAAGCATCTAAGCATGAAGCCCCCCTCGAGATGAGATTTCCCATCACGTATGTGAGTAAGATCCCTAGAAGATGACTAGGTAGATAGGTCAGAGATGGAAGCATGGCGACATGTGGAGTTGACTGATACTAATCGATCGAGGACTTAACCACAAAGAGTCATTTTAAAATGAACAACAATTGGTCGATATTCGGCTTTCTTGACATCAATTCTTTATCTAGTTTTGAAGGAACAACCCTTCAATTGAATATTGTCTGGTGACAATGGCGAAGAGGTCACACCCGTTCCCATGCCGAACACGGAAGTTAAGCTCTTCAGCGCCGATGGTAGTTGGGGGATCTCCCCCTGTGAGAGTAGGACGTCGCCAGGCAAATGTGAAGAAAGAGTAGCTCTTAGGGGCTGCTCTTTTTTGTGTTTTCATCAGAAACGGTGTTGAACGGTGAATCCAGGCTCCTATCTCTATCCAGTTAACCTTAGATGAAGCAGAGTTTTGGTGTTATAATATGGAAAAATACGCATTAAATAAAAAAGTGACGCAATAAAGGTTGAAAACGACGCAATAAAGGTCTAAAAAGACGCATAAAATAACATAACGACGCAATAATTACATATCAAGACTATTAATACCTACACAAACGGTACCTAGCCTCGATTAAAAAAGGCAAACGTCCAAGTTAGATCACATTTTCGCAAAAAACAACCTATTTTATACGATTTTTCAAGCTTCATAGCTTTCTTTCCGCACATACCAACCCCACTATCCAACCACATATAAGGATTAACTTTCCACATCCCAAAATCCATCTCCACCAATATCTACTTTTCCTTTAAAATGACCTTAGCCCGACTCCCCACCTGAATCTCACCCAATAACTTTTTTCCACAATCTTTTTTATAGAGACATACACAGACGGGGCGATTGTAACATAAGATAAATTACAATTGATTATTCTGTCAGTTTAAAAGTTTGAAATAATGTATACAATTGGTGGTTTTGAGGCAGAATAGGTTGTATGGAGGTGGAGAGCCCTATGTTAAATCCGGAGCGTAAAGCGGCTTTAGAAGAGTGTATCGTTTGTCACGTTGATAAGAAGGTTGGAATCCATCTATACACATCGTTTATCTGCACAGAATGTGAGAAAGAAATGGTTCAGACAGAAACAAATGATCCTTTGTATAAAACATTCGTTCAACGATTAAAAAAAGTGAATACTCCTCAAATCTATTCATAACCAGGAAGTATAATTGGTTATGATTTTTTTTATATTAATAGGTAAAAAGTTTTCCTTGTTCCTTGGGGCATCGAACAGGGTGGTTGTGATACGATATGAGTGGATATTTTTTTCGAGGAGATTTTAAGTATGATACGAAATCAGAGGAGAACCCCTCTTATTGAGGCGATAGAGAAGTATCGTTCTGCCAAGCCTATCTCTTTTCATGTGCCGGGTCATAAAAATGGTTTATTGATGGACGAGCAACCATCTTATCAATCCGATGTTACAGAGTTAAGCGGATTGGATGATTTACATGATCCACATGAGGCCATTCGTGAAGCGGAGGACTTGCTGTCGGAAGTATATGGGACGTTGAAGAGTCACTTTTTAGTGAACGGAAGTACAGTTGGGAATCTTGCTGCCATTCTTGCTTCATGCTCACCGGGAGATCCCATTTTCGTCCAAAGGAATTGTCATAAGTCTGTATTGAATGGAATCAAGCTTGCTAAGGCTGTGCCTATATTAATAGAAACAGAGTGGAACGACGAGGGGATGCCCCTTGGTATGCGTCTGGATGCTATGAAGGAAGCATTGAAGGTATATCCCTGTGTGAAGGCGTGTGTGCTGACTTATCCGACTTATTATGGGTTTACTTACAATATCGATAAAATAGTCGAGGAATTACATAAACATGATGTAACGTGTATCGTCGATGAGGCACATGGTGCTCATTTGACACTGGGGAGTCCTTTTCCTCAGTCTGCAATTGAATGTGGGGCGGATATTGTCGTGCATTCAGCTCATAAGATGCTCCCGGCCATGACGATGGGGTCGTATTTACACATCACAAGCGACAGAGTGAGTGAGCGTAAGGTGAAAGAGTATTTAACTATGCTACAATCAAGTAGCCCGTCGTATCCAATTATGGCATCCCTTGATTATGCCAGATCCTACACCGGGACTTTTACACAAGAAGATAAGGATCAAAGCCTGAAAGGGATCAATAAGTTTGTACAAGCATTGGAGGGGGTTCATCCTCAGCTCATTGTAAAGCGGACGGATGATCCACTAAAGCTTGTCATTCGAATGGAGGGAAGGTCAGGGTATGCTCTTCAACAATTATTGGAGTCAGAGGGAATTTACCCGGAGCTTGCTGATCCCGATTATGTATTACTGATCCTTCCGTTACTGAAGAAAGATCGTTCTTTTCCTTATAATGAGGCGATCGGGCGAATATGTAAGGCTTTAGGGAATGAACCGATAATGGAAAAGAGAAAGAATCATGAAACAAATCGTTCAAATAGCCAAGAGTTGTTTACTACATTGGCATTAAGCTTTGAGGAGATGGAAGAGAAAGCGGAAGCACTCATTGCCATTGACGAAGCAGAAGGAGAAATTTCAGCGGGAATGGTCACACCTTATCCTCCGGGAATTCCTCTGTTGATACCAGGAGAACGAATTACCTCTCACGCTATTGAACGTTTAACAGAGTATGTAAAGAATAAGGCAAACATTCAAGGTCATCACCGATTAGATGAAAATCGTGTGTTTGTATACCGATAAGCAAGCGGAGGGAAAGACATGTCAAAAGGATTGTTTATTACAGTTGAAGGTCCTGAGGGAGCCGGCAAATCAACGATATTAACGGAAATTTTCAACCAATTATTACAGGACGGTCACGATGTCATTCAGACGAGGGAGCCTGGAGGTATTTCCATCGCGGAACAGATTAGAGAAGTCATTCTACATACAGGGAACACGGAAATGGATAAACGGACGGAAGCCCTTTTATATGCTGCCGCGCGACGACAGCATTTGGTTGAGAAAGTGATTCCCGCCCTTGAAGAAGGAAAGATAGTGATCTGTGATCGTTTTATTGACAGTTCCCTTGCATATCAGGGGAATGCCCGTGGAATCGGTATGGAAGAAGTCATGAATATCAATCAATTCGCAATTGAGGATAACATGCCGGATCTAACATTATATTTTGATATCGATCCAGAGGAAGGGTTAAAAAGAATTGCGAAACATGATGGAAGAGAAGTGAACCGGTTAGATCTGGAATCGGTTGATTTCCATACGAGCGTCAGGGAAGGGTATCAAAAGTTAATGAAACAATATCCTGATCGTATTCAAGTCATCGATGCCAGCCAGAGCAAAGAAGCTGTATTTGGTGATGCATATGGTATCGTGACCGATTACTTAAATAAGTAAGTATTGTTAAAAAAAAGGCGGACTTCTAAGCAAAAATTGGTGCTAAGAAGTCCGTGTCTTTTTTATATGAAACATGTATGTAGATCCTGTTCAATGATATAATAGAAGGAAGTAAATGGCTTTAAAACGGAGGAATTGATTAATGAAGGTAATTATGGCAGTTGTACAGGATAAAGATAGCAATCGTTTGTCTAATGCCCTGATGGAACATAATTTTGGTTCGACAAAATTAGCCAGTACAGGCGGTTTTTTAAAGTCCGGGAATACCACGTTCATTATTGGTACAGAAGATATTCGTGTCGATAAAGCGTTACAGGTTATTAAAGAAAACTGTCAGTCACGGGATCAGATGGTGGCTCCTGTTTCTCCCATGGGTGGGAATGCAGATTCATATGTGCCTTACCCTGTTGAAGTAGCCGTTGGTGGGGCGACCGTATTCGTTCTTCCTGTAGAGCAATTCCATCAGTTTTAAAGTGAGGTTTAACGTATGAAAATTAACCAGGACCATCGGGTTTCCTTAGATAAAGTAACGAAAGACCAGAAATCTAAGGGAACAGGTCAAGTTAAATTCGGGCAGCTTGTTCATAAGCACGATCAGAAAATGCAGATGGAACAGCTCAGTAAACTGCTCGTCACAATAGAAGATGCCGGCAGTCGTTTAGCCAAATCAAGATCATTTAAAGATCTTGCAAAATATAAAACATTAGTCAAAAAATTTGTGCGTGAGGCCGTAGATTTCGGGATGGATTTGAAGCAATCCCATACGTGGAATCAGTATGGTGAAGGCAGAAAGCTCAATATAGTGGAGACCATCGACCAACAGCTTATTGAATTGACGGAAGATGTAATGGATAAAGAAAGGAAGTCCATTGATATATTAGGGAAAATCGGTGAAATAAAGGGATTGCTTATTAATCTTTATATGTAAGAGAGTGATGTTAAGACATGTTGTTTGAAGAGATACAACCATTTCAGCCAGTCGTCCTTCAGATGCTTCAGAATAGTATTGTGAAGGATCGTGTCGCTCATGCTTATTTATTCGAGGGTGAAAAAGGGACACGAAAAAAAGAAATGAGCATCCTGTTTGCAAAAGCATTGCTATGTGTGAACCGTGCAGATGGGAAGGCTTGTGAAAGCTGCTCCAACTGCAAAAGGATCAATCATGGAAATCATCCGGACCTGCATCTGGTGGAGCCGGACGGGCTTTCGATTAAGAAGGATCAGATTAAAAGTTTGCAAGAAGAATTTTCGAAAACAGGCGTAGAATCCAAGAAGAAGATTTACATTATTGTTCACGGAGATAAGATGACAGCGAATGCGGCTAATAGCCTGCTTAAGTTTCTTGAAGAGCCGCTAGCTGATACAACAGCGATTCTGATCACAGAAAATATTCATCGCATATTGCCTACTATTCTTTCACGGTGCCAAACGATTTCGTTCAAGCCGTTACCGAAAGAACAGCTGATCAAACAGTTATTGGAAGAGGGGATACCACCTCATTTTGCAACACTGGCAGCCAATTTGACGAACCATTATGAGGAAGCTGTAGAAATATGTCAAAATGAGTGGTTTGCACAAGCAAGAATAATAGTGTTAAAATTATATGAAGTCCTCCAGAAAAGTCCCTTCCAAGCAATGGTCAAAATACAAGAGGATTTTGTACAGCACTTCAAAGAAAAAGATCAAGTCGATCGAGCATTAGATCTTTTACTTCTAATATATAAAGACTTACTTCATATCCAGTTAGGAAAAGAAGAACAGCTCGTGTACCCGGACCAAAAGGAAAACTGGAAATCAAACGCACTTCAAGTATCTACCAATCGTCTTTCTACTAATATGACGGCGATACTTGAAGCAAAACGCAAGTTAAACGCCAATATGAATTCGCAGCTGCTAGTAGAACAGCTTATGCTAAAACTGCAGGGGTGATGGTCCTTTGTACGATGTTGTAGGTGTACGCTTTAAAAAAGCGGGTAAAATCTATTATTTCGATCCGGGTGAATTGGATATTCAGAAAGATTCTTATGTAATCGTTGAAACCGTTCGCGGAGTCGAATTTGGAAAAGTAGTCGTAGAGAGAAAGCAAGTCGGAGAAAATGATGTAGTGCTTCCATTGAAAAAAGTGATTCGTATCGCTGATCAAAAGGATCGTTTAATCGTAGATGAGAACAAATCATCTGCGACGGAAGCCTACAATGTATGTTGTGATAAAATTAATCAGCATCAATTAGATATGAAACTGGTAGATGTAGAGTATACATTTGATCGTAATAAAGTCATATTCTATTTTACGGCTGATGGACGAGTTGATTTCCGAGAGCTAGTAAAAGATCTAGCTTCCATTTTCCGTACGCGCATAGAACTTCGTCAGATTGGCGTTCGAGACGAAGCAAAAATGCTGGGGGGTATTGGTCCTTGTGGCCGCATGCTATGTTGTTCTACCTTTTTAGGTGATTTTGAGCCGGTATCCATCAAGATGGCGAAGGATCAAAATCTTTCCCTTAATCCAACAAAAATTTCAGGTTTATGCGGACGTTTAATGTGCTGTCTGAAATACGAGAACGACGAGTATGAAACAGCGAAAGCGGAATTACCTGATATTGGAGAAGTGATTAAGACACCTCATGGAAAAGGTAAAGTGGTAGGTCTTAATATTCTGGAACGTATTCTTCAAGTGGAAATTAAAGAAGAAGAGCGGGTTCTGGAATTTACATTAGATGAAATCATGAACGTGGGTGCCGTATCATTCCAAGCCACAGAGTAACGGGGTGTAGTGTCGTGGATAAAAAAGAGTTCTTTGATTCAGTCAGTAACATGGAACAACAAATTGGTCATTTATATCATCAATTAGGTGAGCTCAAACAATGTCTAGCTGAAATGTTAGAAGAGAATAATTCTCTAAAGCTTGAAAATGAGCATTTGCGCCGCAGACTGGAACAAACAGGGAACTCACCAAAAAAGGTACAAACAAACAGCGATGCGGGTACAACGAGTGAGTCAGACTTAGAAGATAAAACACTGGATATAGGAGAAGGGTATGACAACCTTGCTCGATTATACCAGGAAGGATTTCATATTTGTAATATACATTTTGGAAGTCCACGGAAGGATGAAGATTGTTTATTCTGCCTCTCTTTCTTAAACAAGAAATAAGGAAAGAATAAACATCCCTGTTTTCCTACACTCTATAGAATAGAATACAGATTAAAAAGGGCTGATCCATATATAATGGGATTGGTCCTTTTTAGTGATTAATATCGAAACCATATATAATAGAAGGAAAAGTGGAGGAAACCTATGGTCGAGTTAAAAGAAGATGAACGTTTAGATTATTTATTGGCTGAAAATATGAGGATCATTCAAAGTCCATCTGTTTTCTCCTTTTCAACAGATGCTGTCCTATTGGCTCATTTCAGCTATTTACCGATTCACAAAGGGAAAGTGGTTGATCTATGTTCGGGTAACGGCATCATTCCCTTATTACTAAGTGCGAGAACCAACGTTGATATTACGGGGGTGGAGATTCAAGAAAGATTATTTGATATGGCACAGAGAAGTGTTCAGTATAATGGCCGTCAAAATCAAATATCCATGAAGCTGGGGGATGTGAAGGAGATCGATCAGCTCCTGCATCATTCACATTATGATGTCGTAACATGTAATCCTCCATACTTTAATACTCCACCAGGTGATAAAAGAAACGTAAACGAACACTATGCGATCGCCCGTCATGAAATCCTTTGTTCCCTTGAGGATACCATCAAAGCTTCAAGCTATCTCCTGAAGCAAGGAGGAAAGGCCTCCTTCGTCCATCGTCCAGGTAGATTGATGGACATTCTATCGTTAATGAGGAAGCATCGTCTCGAACCGAAACGATTGCGCTTTGTATATCCGAAGCCAGGAAAAGAAGCGAACACCATCTTAATAGAAGGAATAAAAGATGGGAAACCGGACCTAAAAATACTTCCTCCCCTTTATGTGTATGATGAACAGAACAAATATTCACAGGAAGTATATAATATGCTGTTTGGAAAGAATGAAGATAAGGACTAAGGAAATGAGAAGGTGAGCTAATCAATGAATCAACAAAAAAGCTTTCAAGATCGTGAAAAAGGAAGCTTGTATCTTGTCCCTACACCGATCGGGAATTTAGAGGATATGACGTTTCGTGCCATTCGCATGATGAAGGAAGCGGCAGTGATTGCTGCCGAAGATACAAGAAACACAAAAAAATTATGTAATTACTTTGAAATTGATACGCCTATCATCAGTTATCATGAGCACAATAAAGAAACGAGCGGACAGAAGCTGATTGAACGTATGGAAAGAGGCGAGCTCGTTGCTCTTGTAAGTGATGCAGGAATGCCATCCATTTCGGATCCAGGTTACGAACTGGTGAAAGATGCAATCGAACACGATATTGCTGTCATTCCATTGCCGGGGGCGAACGCTGCTCTTACGGCTTTGATCGCTTCAGGTTTGGCACCCCAGCCATTTTATTTCTATGGGTTTTTACATAGAGGGAAGAAAGACAAAAGAGCGGAACTGGATACTCTTAAAACGCTGGAAGATACATTCATCCTTTATGAATCACCACACAGACTAAAAGAAACACTAAAAGAGCTATATGGAGCTCTGGGAAATAGGCAAATTGTTGTTTGTCGTGAGCTCACGAAGAAGTTCGAGGAATTCATCCGTGGATCCCTGGAAGAAGTAATGGAATGGGCAAACGATGGGGAAGTACGAGGCGAATTCTGCCTATTAATTGAAGGAGCGGGTCCGCTGGAAAAAGAAGAGGAAGATGCCTGGTGGAGCAACTACTCGCTTCTGGACCACGTGCAGTATTATATGAACGAAAAAAACATGACCTCCAAAGAAGCCATCAAACATGTTTCAAAAGAACGCTCCCTTCCAAAACGGGAAGTTTATCAAGCTTATCATGTTGAATAGGATAATGCCGAGATGCAAAATAAATAAAAAAAGGCCTGAGTCTAGTCACTCAGGCCTTTGATATGTTAACAACAAATTATTTTGTTTGTAGTGAATCCTGGATTTCTTTTAGTAATTGATCTGCACCTTCACGGCTAAGAACCAATTTACCGTTAGCAAGCTTGATGTTATCATCAGAAACTTCTCCAGTGATTTGGCAAGTCATGCTTGGCTTATATTTCTTCAAGATGATTCTTTCGTCATCTACATAGATTTCTAAAGCATCTTTCTCAGCGATACCTAATGTACGACGTAATTCGATTGGGATAACGACACGACCTAATTCATCAACTTTTCTTACAATACCTGTAGACTTCATTTGAAAATCTCCTCCAAATAAATATATTTATATCTCTCTAGTTCGTCAATATTCGACAAATTTCTTTTGTTGTTTCTATCATACCAACGATTAGGAATATCGTCAATAATTATATCTGTAAATTTTTAAGAAAAAATGGATGAAAAAGTGTTGTTTTAATAAGCTTTACGCTTTATTGTAAAAAAATGTATTACCAATTAAATATTATTGTAATGAAAGTAATAAGTGAAAGTAATGTCGAATTATCTTTATAAAATGCATTGATTCGACAAAATCAGACAGAAATCTTCACCTGTTTCGACAATTTTAAGATTTAACATTGTTTAGTTGCAGAAACCCTTTATTTTAGGTATATTTTGATGAGATAAGAGGTTAAGATGATAGGTAAGGCGCAGGTAATGGATGTACGTAACATTTATGCCACTATAAACCATACGGAAAGCCCCTATGGCTTTATGGGGGTAGATAAAAAAAGAGGAGGAACGGAAAGTGGAAGAAAAGTTGAACACCTTCTATATTACAACACCGATTTATTATCCAAGTGGAAATTTACATATTGGACATGCTTACACCACGGTTGCTGGTGATGCAATGGCCCGTTATAAGAGAATGCGTGGATTCGATGTCATGTACCTTACAGGAACGGACGAGCATGGACAGAAAATTCAACGTAAAGCCCAGGAAGAAGGAATTACTCCTCAAGCATATGTAGACGGAATTGTTAGTGGAATTAAAGATTTATGGGGGAAACTGGATATTTCATATGATGACTTTATCCGGACGACAGAGAAGCGACATAAGGATATCGTGGAAAAGATCTTCCATCAGCTTGTCGAACAAGGTGATATTTACTTGGACCAGTATGAAGGTTGGTATTGTACTCCATGTGAATCCTTCTTTACTGAGCGTCAATTAGAAAACGGAAACTGTCCTGATTGCGGCAGACCCGTTGAAAAAGTGAAGGAAGAATCGTATTTCTTTAAAATGAGCAAATACGCTGACCGCCTCCTTGCTTACTATGAAGAAAACCCTGAATTCATTCAGCCTGAGTCCAGAAAGAATGAGATGGTGAATAACTTCATCAAGCCTGGTTTAGAAGACTTGGCTGTTTCAAGAACCACCTTCGACTGGGGAGTGAAAGTACCCGGAGACCCCAAGCATGTCATTTACGTATGGATCGATGCCCTTTCCAACTATATTACAGCTCTGGGGTATGGCAGTGAGAAAGATACAAATTACTTAAAGTACTGGCCAGCGGATGTTCACCTGGTCGGGAAGGAAATCGTCCGATTCCATACGATTTATTGGCCGATCATGTTAATGGCTTTAGATCTTCCGCTTCCTAAGAAGGTTTTCGCTCATGGATGGCTTCTGATGAAAGACGGAAAGATGTCAAAATCAAAAGGGAATGTAGTCGATCCTGTTACCCTTATTGATCGTTACGGCCTTGATTCTCTTCGTTACTATTTATTAAGAGAGGTGCCATTCGGTTCTGATGGAGTGTTTACTCCGGAAGGATTTGTTGAACGAATCAACTTCGACTTAGCGAATGACCTAGGAAACCTGTTAAATCGTACAGTGGCCATGATCAATAAGTATTTTGACGGAGTCATTCCAACCTATGTTGATTCCAACGGAGAATTCGATCAAGCCCTCCTGGATATGAACAAAGAAACAGTGAATAAATATGAAGAAGCAATGGAAAATATGGAGTTTTCTGTAGCCTTGTCCAGTCTATGGCAGTTAATCAGCCGCACGAATAAATATATTGATGAAACTCAGCCTTGGGCCCTTGCTAAAGACGAAAGCAAAAAAGAAGAGCTAGGCAGTGTGATGAGTCATTTAGCTGAATCATTACGAAGAGTCGCTGTTCTTTTACAACCGTTCTTAACAAGAACTCCTAAGAAAATATTTGAACAATTGAACCTTCATGATGAAAAAATGCACACATGGGAAAGCTTGGAGAGTTTCGGAGCTATTCCGGCAGGAACGGAAGTGGTGAAAAAAGGAGAACCGATTTTCCCACGACTTGAACTTCAGGAAGAGGTAAACTTCATCAAAGAGAAAATGCAAGGCTCTGCTCCTGCTGTAGAAGAAAAGAAAGCGCCCGCTAAAGAAGAATCAGAAGAAATCGGAATTGATGATTTCATGAAAGTTGAGCTTCGTGTAGCGGAGGTCATAGCAGCTGAGCCGGTTAAAAAAGCGGATAAACTTCTAAAGCTGCAATTGGATCTTGGCTTCGAAAAACGACAAGTTGTGTCAGGAATTGCTAAATTCTATCAGCCGGACGAACTGGTTGGGAAAAAAGTGATCTGTGTGACAAACTTGAAGCCGGTAAAACTGCGTGGAGAACTTTCACAAGGAATGATTCTTGCTGGTGAAGATAATGGAACGCTATCTCTTGCTTCCATCGACCAGTCTTTACCAAATGGAACAAAAGTGAAATAAGTAAGGTTTTATGCTTTTGTCGATAAAGGGATGTTCCACGTGGAACATCCCTTTATTATATTAGAATAATGAATATATAGGATGAGCTTCGTCATTTTAGGTGTTTATTAAACTTGTTACTATATTTAGAAAACAGTAATTGAGCAAGAAACAGATTGTTTTGGTTCTGTGATTAAAATAGATAGAATGAAGAATAACTGCAAATGAAACAGGAGTAATAAAAAATATCCACAGAAACCATAATATGTAATATGAATGTTACAAGAATGTGATGCTTGTCATGCTTTTTTATATTAAACTTATCTTTATTACAAGGAGTGTCTTACATGCTATTTGATACACATGTTCATTTGAATGCTGAACAATTTGACGAAGATCTGGAGGAGGTAATTTCAAGAGCAAGAGAAGCTGGAGTTGAAAAGATGGTGGTCGTCGGCTTTGATCGTCCAACGATCAACCGGGCGATGGAGCTCATTGAGCAATATGAATTTTTATATGCCAGCATCGGTTGGCACCCAGTGGATGCAATTGATATGAAAGATGAAGATTTAGCTTGGATAGAAGAGCTCTCAAACCACCCTAAAGTAGTTGCCATAGGTGAAATGGGACTGGATTATCACTGGGATAAATCACCGAAAGATGTTCAAAAAGATGTGTTTCGAAAACAAATTCATTTAGCTAAAAAGGTAAAACTCCCAATAATCATACACAACCGTGATGCTACACAAGATATAGTGGATATCCTCAGGGAAGAAGGAGCAGAGGAAGTTGGAGGGATCATGCATTGCTTCAGCGGAAGTCCTGAAATTGCTCAAGAATGTGTGGATATGAATTTCTACATTTCTTTGGGGGGGCCCGTGACCTTTAAAAATGCGAAAAAGCCAAAAGAAGTAGCAAAAGAAATTCCATTGGAAAAGCTTCTGATCGAAACAGACTGTCCTTATTTAGCACCTCACCCGAACAGAGGGAAGCGAAATGAACCAGCATACGTGAAGCTGGTAGCAGAACAGATTGCGGAGCTTAAGGAAGTATCATTAGAAGAAGTAGAGAACATAACAACCGAAAATGCAAAAAAGTTATTCAACATAAACTGACATCAGATTTTGTCGAGAATTGAGAGAGCTTGTCCAAATAGTTAATAAAAACAAAAAGTTCTACATAGGATTCTTGTTTCATAGGATAATCATGTCGATAACTCTCTCTTTTCTTTTTCACTTCTTTTATGCATAATATGTTTTATGTTCCCTGGGTTTCAATATTTTGCTAGATTAAGTTAAAAGAAGTAAGGGTTGACAGTCACTGGATTACTCTATATAATCACTCCGAGAAAAGGAGGCGTTTTTCATGAAGTTTAAAACCATGAAAAGCCTGTTTTCCAAGTCTTTGAGTCGAAGGAAATGGATTGTTACAATCGGAACATTGGTAACATCTGCAGCTGTATTTGGAATTCTTTTTTATGAAGGATCTAAAAACACTGTGGCATTGACCTTAGACGGCGAGCAAAAAGAGATTAGGACGCATGCGAATACAATTCAAGATATATTAAAAGAATTAGAGATTTCAACCCGCTCACAAGACTATTTGTACCCTTCGGGGAATACGAAGGTCTCAAATAACATGAACATTGTTTGGGAACCGGCAAAACAGGTAGAAGTAGTAGTAGGGGATCAGACGAAAAAGGTCTGGACGACTGCTGATACTGTAAAAGAGTTACTCTCTGAAAATGAAATTAAAGTAGGAGAACATGATAAGGTCAAACCCGGCTTATCAGAAAAAGTAACAGGGGACATGAACGTGAAGATTGATACCGCATTTTCACTTAAGCTTGTGAACGGCGGAAAAGAACAAAAGGTATGGTCTACTTCGACTACGGTCGCTGACTTTTTAAAGCAACAAGGAATTACACTAAAGAAATCAGACCGTGTTGAACCAAGTTTAGACAAAGTTGTTAAAGCAAATGATGTCGTAAATGTCGTTCGAGTTGAAAAAGTCACCGATGTAGTGGAAGAGACAAAGGATTTCACCGTTATTTCCAAGAAGGATTCCGATCTTTCAAAAGGAAAAGAGAAGGTCGTTCAAGAAGGTAAAAATGGCTTGGTTGAAAAGAAATTTGAAGTTGTGAAAGAAAACGGCAAAGAGGTTTCCAGAAAATTAGTCAGTGAAAAAGTAGTGAAGGAAAGCCAGGATAAAATCATTAATGTCGGAACAAAGGTTTTAGTGGCTCAAGTTTCACGTGGTAGTTCATCATCTAATGCATCTGCAACAGCCTCAGCTGCTCCAAGTGGAGGAAGAGAGTTTTATGTGAGCTCTACAGCTTACACAGCATCATGTAACGGATGCTCAGGCTATACAGCTACAGGTATCAATCTGAAATCAAATCCGAATGTTAAAGTGATTGCAGTGGACCCTTCTGTCATTCCTTTAGGAACAAAGGTATATGTAGAGGGCTATGGCTATGCCGTAGCTGCAGATACAGGTGGTGCAATCAAAGGGAACAAAATCGATGTATTCTTCCCGTCTAAATCAGATGCCTATCGTTGGGGAAGAAAAACAATAAAAGTAAAAATATTAAACTAAGAGCAGGGGTGTTCTCCTGCTTTTTTTTATTTATCGGTGAAAACCGTTATAATAGCTTTAGGTCTTCAATGATTAGACGAAAATGAAAGCAGAAAAGTTTCAATTCTTTTGGAGGAATTATGAAAATTAAAGAAATCATCGTAGTGGAAGGAAAGGATGATACGGTAGCCATTCAACGTGCTGTCAATGCAGATACGATTGAAACGAATGGTTCTGCTGTGTCTCCGGCTACTATAGAAAAAATAAAACATGCCCAGGAAAAAAGAGGCGTAATCATCTTTACCGATCCTGATTACCCGGGTGAACGTATCCGGAAGATTGTGAGTGAAGCGGTACCGGGTTGTAAGCATGCCTTTGTACATAAGAAGGATGCACTGCCAAAGTCAGGAAGAGGAATAGGTGTAGAGCATGCTTCGCCAGATATCATAAGAGAGTCTTTAAGAGAGGCTCATGTGCTGGATGTTGAGCAGGAAGAAGTCATTTCGAAAGAAGATTTAATTGATGCTGGTTTAATTGGCAGTTCCCAAGCGAAAGATCGAAGAATTGCTCTTGGTGAGAAGCTTAGAATCGGATACACTAATGGAAAACAGCTGCACAAACGATTAAGGATGTTCCATATTCAAAGAGAAGAGTTTAAAAAAGCTTTAATGGAAATTATTCAGGAGGAAGAAAATGCATAAAGATATTGCCACCCCGATACGCACGAAAGAGATATTAGGTAAGTATGGTTTCTCGTTTAAAAAGAGCCTGGGTCAAAACTTTTTGATTGACCCCAATATCCTCAGGAATATTACGGAATACGCAGGTTTATCGGAGAAAACCGCAGCCATTGAGATTGGACCTGGAATCGGTGCATTGACTGAACATCTTGCACGTACCTCGGGAAAGGTCGTCGCATTTGAAATCGATCAGCGACTGATTCCAATTCTGGACGATACACTATCCCCATACAAAAACGTTAAAATAATCAATGAAGATATATTAGAGGCGGATGTAGAGGCCATAATCAATAAAGAGTTTGAAGGGTTCGACGATATTATGGTAGTAGCCAATCTCCCATATTACGTCACAACACCTATCATTCTTAAGCTGTTGATGGAACGTCTTCCGATCAGAGGGATCTGTGTCATGCTTCAAAAAGAAGTAGGGGATCGTATTTCGGCTCAGCCAGGAACAAAAGCGTACGGATCTCTTTCGATTGCCATACAGTACTATACAGAGGCCGAGATGGTCATGACTGTCCCGAAAACGGTGTTTATGCCGCAGCCGAATGTGGACTCAGCCGTCATCCGTTTAACGAAGCGTGAGAAACCTCCTGTCGAGGTGATCAGTGAAGATTTCTTCTTTACCGTTACACGCTCGTCTTTTGCTCAAAGAAGAAAGACCATCCTGAACAATTTAAGCAGTCAGCTTCCCGAAGGAAAGGAAAAGAAAGATGTAATCCTTGAGGCCTTATCTGCATCAGGTATTGAACCCACACGCCGTGGAGAGACACTGTCGATACAGGAATTCGGCCGGTTGAGTGATGCGTTATACCCGAACTTTAATTAAAGCTTGATAGATGGCTAAACGTGAAGGCGCGTTTAGCCATTTTTTTGCTCCGTTGTATTGAGCAAATGACACCCATTTATTGACACCGAATAGTAGAGGGTTGCATAGGTTATCACAGGGAATATTTCCTTAATTAAGGATAAGGAACGTATTGAGAAGGATATGACAAACGTTGATCCTCCTCGGCTTAATTATTTCCTTTTTTGATTTAACGAATGTTTAGCCCACGGGAGTGACTGATGTGAATATCGAAATCAATGATGTCGTAGGCCGCCTTTCCTATCAATGTGATATTTTATTCAGGGTGATAGATATCCGCATGATAGATGGCCAAAAAACGGCTGTACTGTATGGTGAAGATTTTCGATTAATAGCGGATGCTCCTTTTCATGATTTGAAGAAGATGGACCCTAGAGAGCAGGAACGTATTGCGCAGGAGTTTCGTTCAAAGGAGGAACAATCTCTTGACCTATTTCGTCAGGATATAGAGCTTCTGAAGTATAAGCAGGAATATAAGGTAACGAATGCTTATCGAGACGATTATAACTATTTCCAGGTTCCAGGGAAAGTGCTTCATCTTGATGGAGATCCCAGCTATTTAAGAAAGTGTCTAGATCTTTATGAAAAAATTGGTGTCCCGGTAAAAGGCGTTCACTGTAGTGAGACAGAGATGCCTGAGCAGATTGGGGCGCTTATCGATAAATATAGACCGAATATTATTGTTTTGACCGGTCACGATGCCTATTCCAAGGCGAAAGGAACCAAAGCTGATATTAACGCCTATCGACATTCTAAATATTTTGTTCAGGCTGTGCGTGAAGCACGCAGTAAATCTCCACATCTGGATCAGTTAGTGATCTTTGCTGGTGCTTGTCAATCCCACTTTGAATCATTGATCCACGCTGGAGCCAATTTTGCCAGCTCCCCGTCCAGAGTCAATATACACGCATTGGACCCCGTGTATATCGTGGCTAAGATATGTTTTACGGGGTTTAAGGATTCGGTAAATGTGTGGGACGTCATCCGCAATACGTTAACAGGGGACAAAGGGCTTGGCGGAATCGAGACGAAGGGTGTCCTTCGTACAGGGATGCCATATAAAATTACAGAAGAAGATTAGGAAATGTTCGACAAAAATCAAATAGACCTTACAATTTTCTGCGTGAATTGTAAGGTCTATTTGACATTTAGATGTATAGATTAGTAAGGTGGTTTTTTCTTATTACGTCTCTGGGTAAAGCCGCCTCCGCTTTTCTATGTGTCCAGCTCCAGGGGCTTGGGGCTCGAGGTCATAAGCCGAGTAACCCAAAAAGGCAAAGAACGCCTTTCCGGGTTACTCGTCTTATGCTTGTCGCCCCAGGGCGAGCCCCTTCCTCTTTTCTAATATCCAGCTCCGGGGCTTGGAGGCTCGAGGTCATAAGTCAAGCATGCCAAAAAGGCAAAGAGCGCCTTTCCGATGAACTTGTCTTATGCTTGTCGGGCCTGATCAAGCCGCCTCTGTTTTTAATGTTTACATAATTTCTCAATGGTTGGGGAATGTTAGGTGTGTAGAAAAAACGTACTTTTTGTTGAATAAAATATATTGACAGGTGTTCCTTATTCTTGTTAAAATAATAAATTTATTTGACTAAAATTACATAATGTGTTATATTTGATTATAGTGAGGTGGAAGCGAAATGCCAAAAACATTAGCCGACATTAAAAGATCCCTTGATTCTAATCTTGGGAAACGTTTAATGCTTAAAGCAAACGGTGGACGTCGAAAAACAATTGAGCGTTCAGGTGTTCTAGCCGAAACGTATCCTTCTGTATTCGTGGTTCAACTGGATCAAGAAGAGAATGCGTTCGAACGAGTTTCTTACAGCTATGCAGATGTTCTCACTGAGACAGTTCAATTAACATTTTATGATGAAGCAACAGGAAATATCATCTTTAGCCAGCAGTAGACAATCGTTTGCTGCTTTTTTATTTGTCCTATTTTCAGGAAGTACATAAATAGAGGATTCTCCATTGTTATGTTTTGTCCTTTTGTACACATACTAAACGTGTGGTACATCTAAAGGAGGTAGACTTATGAGCAGAAGAAGAGGAATCATGTCTGATCAATTAAAAGAAGAAATCGCTCAGGAATTGGGATTCTATGATGTTGTTCAGAAGGATGGTTGGGGTGGAATCACGTCACGGGATGCAGGAAATATGGTGAAGCGAGCAGTTGAGCTCGCAAGTCAGCAATTATCTGAAAATCGTCCTCACTAACTCTTTTCACGCATACAGTATTACATCTTTTATCAGTACCATATACAGGGGGCCGCCTTAAAAGTGTAGTGCTTTTCAGGTGGTCCCTGTTTTTAATAAAGACAAGACAATCTTTCCTATCAGTACTTTACGTGATAAAATAACATACTTGTATGAGTATGTTTAGAAGTTAACACTCTCAATAATAAGTGTATGATACAATATAACAAAGAGTATTGGTAAGAAGGTGATGATATGAGGTTATTAGTGAAGGCGCCGGCAAAAATTAACCTATCACTTGATGTTTTACATAAACGTTCAGATGGTTACCATGAAGTTGAGATGGTTATGACTACAATTGATTTGGCAGATAGAATTGAGCTTACGAATCTTTCTGATGATACGATTAAGATTCTCTCGCATAATCGATTTGTACCGGACGATGGAAGAAATCTTGCCTATCAGGCTGCGCAGCTTTTAAAGACGAGGTTGAATATCAAAAAAGGGGTAGCCATCTCCATTGATAAAGTGATACCTGTAGCAGCAGGATTGGCAGGAGGGAGCAGTGACGCGGCAGCAACCTTAAAAGGGTTAAATCGATTATGGGATTTAGGTCTCAGTATGGATGAGCTGGCAGAGCTCGGTTCCGAAATTGGTTCAGACGTATCTTTCTGTGTTTACGGAGGTACAGCTCTAGCATCAGGAAGAGGCGAGAAGATCAAACATCTACCAGCCCCACCAAATTGCTGGGTCATATTAGCAAAACCAACAATAGGGGTTTCAACAGCTGATGTTTATAAAAATTTGGATTTGAAAAACATTACACATCCGAATACAAACGCCATGGTTTCAGCTTTAGAACATGGAAATTATCATGATATATGCTCCAATCTTGGGAATGTACTTGAATCGGTCACATTGGATATGCACCCTGAAGTGGCTCAAATCAAGGACCAAATGGAGCGTTTTGGTGCCGATGCGGTTCTAATGAGCGGAAGTGGACCAACGGTATATGGATTAGTGCAATATGAATCAAGACTTCATCGAATCTATAATGGTTTACGAGGTTTTTGTGATCAAGTGTTCGCTGTGCGCATGCTGGGAGATTAAGAGCTCTTGCCGAAATCCGTATATTAATGATATATTTACATTATAATATTCGGATTTAGGAGGTTTCTTTGGTGAAGTTTAAGCGTAGTGAACGATTAATTGATATGACGCATTATTTATTAGAACGCCCCCACCAACTTGTTCCTTTAACATTTTTCTCTGAACGGTATGGTTCTGCAAAGTCTTCCATCAGTGAAGACTTGACGATAGTAAAGGAAACATTTGAGGGACGGGGCGTGGGTACTGTTCAAACAGTTCCCGGAGCAGCCGGTGGAGTGAAATATGTTCCAAAGGTAAACAGTCAGGAAGCGAAAGAAATGATAGATGAGCTTTGTGTTCATCTGGAAAGCTCAGATCGTTTATTACCAGGTGGATACCTTTACATGACTGACCTGCTGGGTAACCCTCAGCTTATGAAAAGTGTCGGGAAGTTACTGGCATCTGCTTTCGCTGAGAAAGATATTGATGTCATCATGACAGTAGCGACAAAAGGAATACCGATTGCAAATGCGATTGCCTCATACTTAAATGTTCCAGTGGTCATTGTAAGGCGGGATAGCCGAGTAACAGAGGGTTCGACTGTGAGCATTAATTATGTCTCCGGCTCATCGAAGAGAATCCAATCCATGGTTCTTTCAAAGAGAAGTTTGAAGGAAGGGTCTAAAGTATTGGTTGTCGATGACTTCATGAAGGCGGGAGGAACCATCAACGGTATGAAGAACTTGCTGGAGGAGTTCTCGGCTACTTTATCCGGAATAGGTGTTTTAGTTGAATCCAATAGTATCGATGGTCGACTAGTGGATGATTATGTTTCTTTGTTAAAATTGTCTGATGTGAATGAACAAGATAAACAGATTTCATTGACAGAAGGAAATTATTTTCAATCAAATTTAACATTTCTACCATAAGGGGAGGCATTTAATATGCGTGTAGTTTCTACTAAGCAAGCACCAGCAGCAATTGGTCCATACTCTCAGGGGATTGTCGTAAATAATTTATTTTACAGTTCAGGTCAAATACCTCTGACGGCAGAAGGTACTATGGTGGAAGGGGATGTAGCGGAACAAACGCATCAGGTGTTTCGTAATCTTCAAGCCGTACTATCAGAAGCTGGAGCGTCATTGGAAACAGTGGTGAAAGCAACTGTATTCATTAAGGATATGAATGACTTTGGTTCAATTAATGAAGTATATGGAGAATATTTTAGCAACCACAAGCCGGCTCGTTCTTGTGTAGAGGTAGCCCGTTTACCTAAGGATGCATTGGTTGAGATCGAAGTAATCGCACTCGTGAAGTAATATTCACGGGTGTTTTTTTGTGTCAAAAAGGAAGTGTAGTTCAAATGAAATAGATGAAAGGATATAAAAAATAAAACTTTTCAAAAAATTTTACAATTTAAGAAGGAATATCTAAATAATTCGTTGAATACATAGAGTAGATTTCATCTAGGGAAAAAGGTGGTGAACAGAATGGAAGTAACAGACGTAAGATTACGCCGAGTAAACACCGATGGTCGCATGAGAGCTATCGCATCTATTACGCTGGATAATGAATTTGTTGTTCATGACATTCGCGTTATCGATGGGAACAATGGCTTATTTGTAGCGATGCCAAGCAAGCGAACTCCAGATGGGGAATTTCGTGATATTGCTCACCCAATCAATTCGGGTACTCGCGGCAAGATCCAAGATGCCGTATTAGCTGAGTATCACCGTCTAGGTGAGCTAGAAGAAGTTGAGTTAGAAGAAGCTGGGGCTTCCTAATTAAATCTATAGCATCAAGAGCCTACTTTTTTGTAGGGCTCTTTTTTTTGTCTTCAGAGCCGGTCATTTATAAGCGGCAGTTCTTACGTTTTCTGTATACCCCTATTTTTAGAGAGATGAAACCTATTTTTAATATTTTTTTACATCCCAAGGAAAAGAAAATTTTTGGGAGAGATGTTTGACTAAGGCTAATAGGGTCTATTGTGTGAATTTCTCTTATGCTTGTCGGGCCTGATCAAGCCGCCTCCGCTTTTCTATGATGTCCAGCTCCAGGGGCTTGGGGCTCGAGGTCATAAGCCAAGTAACCCAAAAAGGCAAAGAGCGCCTTTTAGGGTTACTCGTCTTATGCTTGTCGCCCCAGGGCGAGCCCCTTCCGCTTTTCTCTATGTCCAGCTCCGGCGGCTAGAGGCTCGAGGTCATAAGTCAAACCTGCAAAAAAGGCAAAAGGCGCCTTTCCAGCAGGTTCGCCTTATGCTTGTCGCCTCTGATCAAGCCGCCTCCGCTTTTCTATGATGTCCAGCTCCAGGGGCTTGGGGCTCGAGGTCATAAGCCAAGTAACCCTAAAAGGCAAAGAGCGCCTTTTAGGGTTACTCGTCTTATGCTTGTCGCCCCAGGGCGAGCCCCTTCCGCTTTTCTATGATGTCCAGCTCCGGCGGCTAGTCCCTCGAGGTCATAAGTCAAATCAACCAAAAAGGCAAAAGGCGCCTTTCCAGCAGGTTCGCCTTATGCTTGTCGGGCCTGATCAAGCCGCCTCCGCTTTTCAATGACAAATATATGTACTTTTATATGAATCCTTGAAATGATAGAGTTTTTAGGATATATTCGTTATGGATAAAAAGGTTATTGGAGGACCAAAAATGACAAATCGATATGCCGTTATATTAGCTGCCGGGCAAGGTACGAGAATGAAGTCTAAGCTTTACAAAGTTCTTCATCCTGTGTGTGGCAAGCCGATGGTGGAACATGTGGTCGACCAAATTTCAACTCTTCATATAGAAAAGACTGTCACAATCATCGGTCACGGTGCTGAGCTTGTGAAGTCGCATTTAGAAGGCAAGAGTGATTTTGCCCTTCAGGCTGAGCAATTAGGTACCGCTCATGCTGTTATGCAGTCTGAAGATGTGTTAGGTGATTTAGAAGGTACTACTTTAGTGGTATGTGGTGATACACCGCTCATTAAAGGAGAAACGATGGAAGCGTTAGTGAAGCATCATGAAGGACAGGGTGCGAAAGCGACTATCTTGACTGGACACACTGAATCTCCTGATGGATACGGACGCATCATCCGTAACCAGGAAGGCTTGGTGGAACGCATCGTAGAACATAAGGATGCAACTGATGAAGAGCGTAGCGTGAAAGAAATCAACACAGGAACATATTGTTTCGATAATAAAGCGTTATTCGATGCCCTGAAAAAGGTTTCAAATGATAACGTACAAGGTGAGTATTATTTACCGGATGTGATTGAGATTCTTCAATCTGAAGGTGAAATCGTAAGTGCGTATCAAACAAGTGACTTTGATGAGACATTAGGTGTGAACGACCGTGTCGCACTTTCTCAAGCAGAGATCACGATGAAAAAGCGCATCAATGAATACCATATGCGCAATGGTGTAACGATAAAGGATCCAAACAATACGTATATTGATGCCGATGTAACGATTGGCAGAGATACAGTCATCCTTCCAGGGACGGTTCTTAAAGGCGACACTTCAATTGGTGAAGATGCTATGATCGGACCAAATTCTGAGGTGAAGGATTGTCAGATCGGTGACCGATCAGTTGTGAAGCAATCTGTTTCTCATGACAGCTCGATTGGTTCGGATGTTCATATTGGGCCATTTGCTCACATTCGTCCGGCTTCTACCATTGAAGATGAAGTGAAGATTGGTAACTTCGTTGAAATTAAGAAGGCTTCGTTCGGAAAAGCAAGTAAAGCATCCCACCTAAGTTACATTGGAGATGCAGAGGTTGGAAGTGACGTCAACATTGGATGTGGATCGATCACGGTGAACTATGATGGGAAGAATAAGCACCTGACAAAGATTGAAGATGGTGTATTTGTAGGCTGTAATTCAAATCTGGTCGCCCCTGTTAAAGTAGGAAAAGGTGCATACATTGCTGCTGGTTCTACGATTACTGAGGATGTTCCGGGAGAGTCTCTTTCGATTGCAAGAGCTCGCCAGGTTAATAAAGAAAACTACGTTCAAAATCTAAATCATAAGAAATAATTGGAGGTCCACAATGCCAAACTCTTATATTAATTCCAAATTGAAAATTTTCTCCCTTAATTCAAACTACCATCTTGCAAAGGAAATTGCGGATGAAGTAGGAGTTGAATTAGGGAAGTCTTCTGTTAAGCGTTTTAGTGACGGTGAAATTCAGATTAACATTGAAGAAAGTATCCGTGGTTGTGATGTATTCGTCATTCAGTCTACTTGTCAGCCTGTAAACGAAAACCTGATGGAGCTTCTTATTATGGTGGATGCGCTGAAACGTGCTTCTGCTAAAACGATTAACATAGTTATGCCTTATTATGGTTATGCCCGTCAGGACCGTAAAGCGAGAGCACGTGAGCCTATCACGGCTAAATTAGTGGCAAACCTGTTGGAAACAGCCGGTGCTACCCGCGTCATTACACTGGACCTGCATGCTCCTCAAATTCAAGGCTTCTTTGATATCCTGATCGATCATCTGATGGGTGTCCCTATCTTAGCGGATTACTTTGAAGAAAGAGGATTCAATAACGAAGACCTTGTCATAGTATCTCCGGACCACGGAGGAGTGACAAGAGCACGTAAGCTTGCAGAACGCCTGAAAGCGCCGATTGCCATCATTGATAAACGCCGTCCGAAACCGAACGTTGCAGAGGTCATGAACATCGTTGGTAATATTGATGGTAAAATTGCCATCTTGATCGATGATATCATTGATACTGCCGGTACGATCACGCTTGCAGCCAATGCGCTAGTGGAAAACGGTGCGAAAGAAGTATTCGCGTGCTGTACGCATCCTGTTCTTTCTGGACCTGCGATTGAGCGAATCCAAAATTCAAATATTAAAGAGCTGGTCGTAACGAACTCTATTCCATTAGGCGAGGAGAAAATGATCAGTAAAGTGAAGTCGCTGTCAGTTGCTCCACTAATCAGTGAAGCCATCATCCGTGTCTACGAACAACAATCTGTCAGCACGCTTTTTGATTAAGAATTAATATATGTAGTTTGTGCATATCAAGAAGAGCCTGTCCTTATTTAGGGCAGGCTTTTCTGTTATTCTTCGTTTAGACTCTTTTCGCAAAGTTTGTGGTTATCTTAAGGAAGAATGTAGTAGTTGATTTCCGCTACAGGATGCTCGCTTTCCGCGGGGCGTGAGTTGAGCCTCCTCGGGCTTTGCCCTGTGGGGTCTCAACTTTCCCGCTATTCCCGCAGGAGTCGAACATCCTTCCGCTCCAATCAACTTTCTGAGCATAAATCCTCATTAGAATGAGAGAAAAACAAGACTTTTAGAAAGCAACCTCATATCAAGTGAGTAAAGATAGATCTCCTTTTGAGAAAGAAGCATTCTGTTTTCTAGTTACATTGTTTTTCTCGCACACCTTAAGCTCTGTCACGAAAAATCTCTTAAAGATGGTGAGGGGAACTGCGTAGACTCCTGCGGAAGTACGGGCGTGCCGAGACCCCGGAAGCGAAGCTGAGGAGGCTCGGCCGAACGTCCGCGGAAAGCGGAGCAGTTCCCCTCACCATCCTCCACATACTAATTGACAGAGCTCAAGCAGACCTTATGTTAAAAAGCAACAATCTGTATAAAAAGGGCCTTCTTCTAAAACAGCTATCTGACAACCTTCCATAAGCACCCTTCCCGTCATAAATTGATTTTTCTATGTTTATTTCAAATCATAATAGGGTAATTACTATATATAGAACTTTAACTAACATAAAAGATTAGGGAAGGTGTTGGATTAGACATGGCAACTGAATTAAAAGCAAATACCAGAAAAGATTTTAAACGCTCTTCATTAACAAAGCTGAGACACGAGGGGAATATCCCTGGGGTCGTGTACGGCTACAAAGCAGATAATACACCAATTATGGTAGATGCCATTACGTTTATTAAAACGATTCGTGAAGTAGGAAGAAACGGAATTATTTCCTTAAATGTAGATGGCAATAAACAAAATGTCATTTTAAGTGACTATCAGCAGGATCACTTGAAGGATGCCGTTACCCACGTAGATTTCCTTGCCGTTAATATGTCACAGGAGATCGATGCGGATGTTCGTATTGAGCTTGTGGGAGAAGCGGCAGGAGTGAAGGACGGCGGAGTACTACAGCAGCCGTTGCATGAGGTTTCTGTAACAGCTAAACCTAAAGATATACCGGAATCAATCGAAGTTGATATTGCAGAACTTCAGGTTGGAGAAACGGTAACGGTAGGTGATATCCGCGACAAATACAGTGTCACTCTTAATGAAGAGGACGACCGTACAATTGCCTCCATCCTTGCTCCACGACAGGAAGAAGAAATTGACAGCGGTGAAGAACAGGAAGCTGGTATCCCTGAGAATGAAGAAGGAAGAGAATCAGAAGCCAGTGAAGAAAGTGAATCTAAGGAAGAATAAAAATCAATATTTTTTGGCGTAACCTTTTGCAGGTTGCGCTTTTTACGTTATTCTAGAGGTATAAGGTCAGAAGAGGTGTTAGACATGAAATTAATCGTTGGACTAGGAAACCCGGGATCACAATATGAGAAGACACGTCATAATATCGGGTTTGTTATTATAGATGCTTTAGCAGATCGACTGGGGATTTCATTGAATCAGTCAAAGTTCAAAGGGGTATATGGGACCTACCATTATAAAGGGGAAAAAATCGTCTTATTAAAGCCGCTTACCTATATGAATTTGTCTGGGGAAAGCATTGTTCCGCTAATGGATTATTTTAATATTGAAGATGAAGATTTGCTTGTTATTTATGATGATTTGGATTTACCTGTAGGAAAGATAAGGTTGAGGCAAAAGGGAAGTGCCGGTGGACATAATGGAATAAAATCCACCATCGCTCATTTGGGCTCTCAGAACTTCAATCGCCTTAGAATAGGAATTGATCGCCCTGTAAACGGTATGAGTGTCCCGGATTACGTTCTTGGAAAGTTTAGTAAGGACGATCAAGGAGAATTGGATAAAGTCATCTCTGCTAGTGTGGAAGCATGTGAAACATGGTTTGATAAACCTTTCCTAGAAGTGATGAATAAATTCAACTAACGAATTCATATACTACATTTCGAGGACTGAAAAATCTTGGTGACCCACCATCATTCCTGTGAAGAGTTGAATAACTCCCCTCTAACAGGTTCATACTACATGTATAAATGTGTATGGAGGGAAAAGGTATGGCGATCCATTATCAGTGTCGGCATTGTGGTACAAATGTTGGAACACTTTCAAACGTATCTGTCCATTCAGAGCAGCTCGGGATTCATACGCTGTCAGATGAAGAACGGTTACATATGGTTCAGTATCAGGACAACGGAGATATCCAAGTGAAGACCATCTGTGAAGATTGTCAGGAGAGTCTGGAGAGAAATCCTGACTATCATCAGTTAGATCATATCATTCAGTAAGAACGCTTTGGTGAAGAACCAAAGCATTTTTCTGTTTACAGTTGTGATTATATAGAAGATCCAAAGGGGAGGAGCGTACACTTGAAAGGTATTTTAAAACAGGTTCACCAAAGTGAAGAAATTCAGTCCATCATCGCTGGAGTGGAGGAGCAATTATCGGAACAGCTTGTCGCAGGATTGTCCGGCTCATCCCGAACAGCTTATATAGCGGATGTATATTTACAGACGAATAAATCCACCATAGTGGTTACGCATAATTTGTTTCAAGCCCAGAAAGTCTATGATGATCTCATTCAGTTTTTATCCGAGGATGAAGTATATTTATATTCTGCTAATGAGTTAATCGCAGCGGAATTAAGTGTGGCGAGTCCGGAACTGAGAGCTCAACGTATCGAAGTGTTGAATAAGCTTTCTCAGAATCATTCGGGTGTATATATTGTACCTGTTGCCGGATTAAGAAAGATCCTTCCTCCGAAATCCATGTGGGAAATGAATCAAATCCGTTTTAAAACCGGTGAAGATATTGATCTGGATGAAGTATTGAATCAATTGGTTCAGATGGGGTATCAGCGGACGGGAATGGTTAACACACCTGGTGAATTCAGCCTTCGCGGGGGAATCGTTGATATATTCCCATTAACGTCCCAGAATCCTGTCCGTATCGAATTATTTGATACCGAAATTGATTCGATTCGCATCTTTTCAGTTGAGGACCAGCGTTCGATTGATAAACGTAACGCTATGGAAATAGGACCTGCCACAGAGGTTTTATTAAGCTATGAGAACATCGAAAGGCTCATCCGCGAAATTGAAGCTGGACTTTCCGCCAGCTTAAAGAAGGTGAAAGCGGCAGCTGTAAAGGAAAAGATGACTGAGTACATAGGGCATGAGGTTGATCAGCTTGAGAACGGACAAGTTCCTGAGCAAATTTTCAAGTACTTGTCCCTGGCGTATGATCATCCTAGTAGTTTGCTAGATTATTTACCTGAAGACGGGGTCATTTTCTTTGACGAATTCAGTCGTGTACAGGAAATGAGTGAGTCCCTTGAGAAAGAGGAAGCAGAGTGGTATACCTCGCTGTTGCAAGAAGGACAGATCATCCATGACGTACCTGTATCCCATGCGTTCTCCGAGTTGATTAATCACACGAAGCTACCAAAGGTGTACTTTTCTCTTTTCCTGCGTCACATTCCAAATACAAGCCCGCAGAATATCTTTAATGTTTCTACAAAGCCCATGCAGAATTTCCATGGGCAGATGAATGTATTAAAGGCAGAATTAGACCGCTGGAAAAAAGGGAAGTATACGGTTGTCTTACTGGGACCGGATGAAGAACGGGTCAAGAAACTTCAAAGGGTACTGGACGATTATAAAATTGAAATCGCCTTTGTAGAAGATGGAAATAAGCTGCTGCCTGGCACGATCCAAATGATCAACGGCAGCCTGACGAACGGATTTGAACTTCCTCTTCAGAAACTGGCCGTTATTACAGAAGAGGAATTGTTCAATAAGAAAACCCAAAAGAAGCCCAGAAGGCAAAAGCTTTCAAACGCTGAGAGAATCAAAAGCTATTCTGAGCTGAAGGTGGGGGACCATGTGGTTCATGTGAATCACGGGATCGGTAAATTCCTCGGGATTGAAACATTGGAGATCAATGGTGTTCACAAAGACTATCTCCATGTGAAATATCAGGGGAATGACAAGCTCTATGTTCCCGTTGATCAAATTGAACTTGTCCAAAAATACGTCGCTTCAGAGAATAAGGATCCAAAGCTTTATAAGCTGGGCGGAAGCGAATGGAAGAAGGTCAAATCAAAGGTTCAATCCTCTGTTCAGGATATAGCAGATGATCTCATTAAGCTCTATGCTGAAAGGGAAGCGGCAAAAGGCTATGCATTTTCCCCCGATGGTGACATGCAAAGAGAGTTTGAAATGGTGTTTCCATACGAAGAAACCGATGACCAGCTGCGATCTGTAAGTGAAATTAAGCAGGATATGGAAAGAGAACGGCCGATGGACCGTTTATTATGTGGAGACGTAGGTTACGGAAAAACAGAAGTGGCCATTCGGGCAGCCTTCAAAGCAATTGCCGATGGAAAGCAGGTCGCTATCCTCGTTCCGACCACCATCCTTGCTCAACAGCATTATGAGACGATCAAGGAACGTTTTCAGGACTTCCCCGTTGAAATCGGATTATTGAGTCGTTTTAGAACACGAAAGCAGCAGCAGGAAACGACGAAGGGTCTTAAAAACGGAACCGTGGATATCGTAGTGGGCACTCACCGCCTTCTTTCCAAAGACATTCAATACAGGGACATCGGTTTATTGATCATCGATGAAGAACAGAGATTTGGAGTCACACACAAAGAAAAAATTAAACAATTAAAAACGAATATTGATGTGTTGACCTTAACGGCTACTCCGATTCCAAGGACTCTCCATATGTCGATGCTTGGAGTACGGGATCTTTCTGTCATTGAAACACCACCGGAGAATCGATTCCCGGTTCAAACATATGTAATGGAGTACAACGGAGCTTTGATCAAAGAAGCCATTGAAAGAGAAATGGCCAGGAACGGTCAGGTGTATTTCCTATACAACCGAGTGGAGGATATTGAAAGAAAAGCGGACGAAATTTCCATGCTTGTGCCGGATGCGAGAATAGCCTACGCACACGGGCAAATGAGTGAAAACGAGCTCGAAGCAGTGATCTTAAGTTTCCTTGCAGGTGAGTATGATGTACTGGTCACTACGACCATCATTGAAACAGGTGTGGATATACCGAATGTGAACACGTTGATTGTCTTTGATGCCGATCGGATGGGCTTATCTCAACTCTATCAATTAAGAGGAAGGGTTGGACGTTCGAACAGGGTGGCCTATGCCTATTTCACCTACCGTAAAGATAAGGTGCTCACGGAAGTCGCCGAAAAACGTTTGCAAGCGATAAAAGAATTTACTGAGCTCGGTTCAGGATTCAAGATTGCCATGCGTGACCTGACGATCCGTGGAGCAGGAAATCTTCTGGGAGCACAGCAGCACGGCTTTATTGATTCTGTCGGATTTGACTTGTACTCTCAAATGCTGAAAGAAGCCATCGAAGAGCGAAAA
Organism: Rossellomorea sp. ABR4_004; assembly: GCF_056159585.1. NCBI lineage: Bacteria > Bacillati > Bacillota > Bacilli > Caryophanales > Bacillaceae > Rossellomorea > Rossellomorea sp. ABR4_004. Next base: position 2,417,708 of record NZ_JBSWVM010000001.1, read on the forward strand.
GGGGATCTTCCGAAACAGCCGGAGTCGAGCTTTGAAGTGGATATGGAAATCGATGCCTATATACCGGATGACTATATTAAAGATGGACATCAAAAGATCGAAATGTATAAACGATTCCGCTCCATCTCTTCCCTCCCTGAAATAGAAGAGCTGGAAGAAGAAATTCTTGACCGTTTCGGCGAGTATCCAGAGGAAGTGGGCTATCTATTCTTAATCTCTGAAATGAAAATATACGCTAAAAATACAAAGCTTGAGTCCATTAAGCAGGATAAGAAATCAGTGAATATCTTTATGTCGCCAGAAGGAACGGCGCAGATCGATGGGTCCAAGGTCTTTAACTTATGCAATAAACACGGCCGGGCTGTGGGTCTCGGAATGGAAGGATCTAAGCTTAAAATATCGATTAATACCTCACGCTTAGAATCATCCAAGTGGTTTAATATGGCTTATGACATCATTAAGCATTTAGATGAAGCGTTAAAAGTAGAAGAAAACGCCTGATAATGATAAGAGCTTCACATATATTCATCAGATGAAATACGGAAATTCTTACCTTCGTTATAATACTGTAACCAAAATGTAAACGCGCTGTTTGTTTTACTTTACTATGATAAGGGTATTAGTATTTATGCAGCTGCCAACAATGGAAAAAGATACCTGCATTAGAATTTTAGTGAAATTACAGAAAAAATAACTGAATGTGTATAGAACTTCTAAGTTGTAAGATACTAAACTCAACAATGGTAAAGTATTCAATAACAAGTTGATACATTGCCAAATAAAATCATCTGATGAAAGTGAGGCAACTATAGATGAAAGCAACTGGTATTGTTCGTCGTATTGATGATTTAGGGCGTGTCGTCATTCCGAAAGAAATTCGTAGAACATTAAGGATTCGCGAGGGAGATCCCCTTGAAATCTTCGTCGATCGTGACGGAGAAGTCATCTTAAAGAAATACTCCCCAATCAGTGAACTTGGTGACTTTGCTAAGGAATACGGCGAAGCATTATACGACAGCCTTGGAAGCGCCGTGTTAATTTGTGATCGAGATGCTGTAATAGCGATCTCTGGCGCTTCAAAGAAAGAATATTTAAATAAGAACATCAGTGAACTGGTTGAGAAAGTTATGGATGACCGTACGTCTCTGTTACACACTCAACAAGGACAAGCTGAGCTTGTCGATGGACACGGTGAAGAACTGGCTTCCTATACGATAGCCCCGATCGTCGCAAATGGTGACCCGATTGGCGCCGTTGCGATCTTCTCGAAGGAGCGTACAGTAGGCGAAGTGGAACAAAAGGCAGTAGAAACGGCAGCTGGCTTTTTAGCAAGACAAATGGAGCAATAATTTCTAAGAGCGGCACTTAGCCGCTCTTCTTTTTTATTTTTGGCCTGCTGCAGAGAGAAAACAGACCGCTGTTTATGGTAAAATGACCAGTACATAAACGATTTTTTCTCTGCATGGTCAGACTCATTGAGCATTGAAAAAAGTGGTGAAGAAAGGCAGGAAAACTGGTTGAGTAAGAAGTACTCTTCCAATCAATTTTTGAAAGGGGCAATGGTATTGACGGTTGCTGCACTAGTGACGAAGATATTAAGCGCAGTATATCGTGTGCCGTTTCAAAATATTGTTGGAGATATTGGATTTTATATCTATCAGCAGGTGTATCCTTTTTACGGAATTGCCATTGCATTATCCACCTACGGATTCCCTGTGATCATCTCGAAGTTAGTAGCCGAGAAAATAGAAAATGAAGATGATGAAGGAGCCAAGAATGTAGCCGTCACCTCCTTCATGTTCCTATGTCTCGTTGGATTGAGCTGGTTTCTCATTGTGTACTTTGGGGCAGGCGTGATTGCCCGTTGGATGGGGGACCCATTCCTTAAACCGTTGATTCAAGTCATTTCTTTATCTTTCCTGTTGTTAGCTCCCCTTTCTGTTCTGAGAGGTTACTATCAAGGAAAGGAAGATATGGTGCCCACTGCTGTTTCACAGGTGACAGAGCAAATGGTGAGAGTGGTGACGATTCTTGTGTTTTCTACCATTTTGGTATCTCAAGGGTATTCCCTGTATATTGCGGGGAACGGAGCGCTATTCGGTTCTATAACCGGTGGACTGGGAGGATTGTTGGTTTTACTTCTCATTGTGACTGCCCGCAGAGAAAAGCTTTTTTCACTGGAATCCCTGAGGTTGTCTCCTGATTATTTACATATTTGGTCACGGTTATTAATGAACGGAACAGCCATTTGTGTAAGTGCCATGCTTCTGGTCCTACTTCAATTTGTTGATTCCTTGAATGTGTATTCTCTCCTGACCTCGTCTGGAATGGAAGCAGAGTCAGGGAAAACGTGGAAGGGGATTTATGACCGGGGTCAGCCCTTTGTCCAGCTGGGGACAGTAGTGGCTACCTCCATTTCCCTTACCATCGTTCCATTGGTGACAAGTGCCTACTTGAAAAAGAAAGAAAATTTGATAAGGGAGTACAGTCTGTTATCCCTTAAAATCAGCATTACCATCGGATTTGCAGCTACATTGGGAATCATCAATATCATGGTTCCTACCAATACGATGTTATTCGAAAATGCATTGGGCTCAAAGGTGATCGCCGTATTCTGTCTTTCCATTTTCTTTAGCTGTCTTATTCTTACGTTTTCAGGTATTTTCCAAGGAATAGGTAAGATTTATTACCCGGCATTCTGTATTTTGATAGGCATTCTCTTAAAATATCTCGGCAACGCCTATCTCATTCCCCTCATGGGTATTATGGGAGCGTCCATTTCGACGGTCGGTTCTTTAGCTGTTATTACCGGTATGATGATCTTGAAACTAAGGAGATTATTCCCTATCCGGTTCTTCCCCTTTTCTTTCTATAGAACCTTAGTGCTGAGCGGCGGAGCTATGACCCTCGTGTTACAGGTATTCCTGCAGATTTATGATACACTTTTAGACAAAGGAATGCCTGAACGAGAGCTTTCGGTCCTTTTTTCTTTAGGAGGAGCGTGTATGGGTGCCATTATCTTTTTGATTGTTTTTTTAAGAGGTAATGTCCTTTCCAGGGAAGAAATGGGTTTCTTGCCGTTTGGTAGTAAGTGGGTAAGGATCATGAATGTCATACAACCAATGAATAAAAAGTAGCGAGGAGATCAATATGCATACAATAACAATTGTGGGTTTAGGTGCAGGGGACATCGAACAACTCCCATTAGGAGTGTACCGATTACTAAAGAGTACCTCACATTTATACTTACGTACGAAGGAGCATCCGGTCGTAAAGGATTTAATGGCAGAAGGAGTAGCGTTTCAATCCTTCGATTCTGTATATGAGAAGCATGATAAGTTCGAACAAGTGTATGAAGAAATTGTACATGAGCTGGTTTCGGAATCTGAAAAGTATTCCATTATCTATGCCGTTCCGGGTCATCCATTAGTGGCTGAAAAGGCTGTTCAAATGCTTCTGGATCTCCATGAAGAAGGAAAGATACAAGTGTCGATAGGCGGAGGTCAAAGCTTCATTGATGCTCTGTTCGCTTCTGTCGGAGCGGACCCGATCGACGGCTTTCAGCTGTTGGACGGTACGGCCTTAAAGCTTCACGACATTCATATGAATCAACAGCTTATCATCGGACAGGTGTATGATGCCTTTATCGCTTCTGAGGTGAAGATTACCCTGATGGAGCTATACCCATACGATTATGAGGTCATGCTGGTAACAGCGGCTGGCAGCAAGGAAGAGAAGGTGGATAGAATCCCCTTGGTTGAACTTGATCGTGTCGCCCACCTCAGCAATTTAACTAGCTTATACGTCCCGGCTGTGAAAGAAATGGCATCCACTTATAAACAATATGCAACATTAAGAGAGATCATCTCGACACTAAGGGGACCAAATGGTTGTCCTTGGGATAAAGAGCAAACACATCATTCCCTCAAGAAGTTTCTACTTGAAGAAACGTACGAGTTACTTGAAGCCATTGAGGAAGACGATATTGATCATATGATTGAAGAGCTGGGGGATGTCCTTCTTCAGGTCATGCTTCATGCCCAAATAGGTGAGGATGAAGGAATGTTCACCATGGAGGAAGTGATTGAAAGTCTTGCTTCCAAAATGGTCCGAAGACACCCTCATGTATTCGGTACCGTTCAGGTAGAAAATACGGAACAAGTGAAAGCGAACTGGGATGAAATCAAGAAGCAAGAAAAGCAGGATGAACATGAACCGATGCTTAAGAACGTTGCCAAAGGAATGCCGGCTCTGATGAAGGCATATGAATACCAGAAGAAAGCCGCAAAAGTAGGATTTGATTGGCCAGATCCACAAGGTGCCTGGGAAAAAGTATGGGAAGAATTAAAGGAATTTGAAAACGAGGTCGAGAATAATAGTGAAAACCATATCAACAAAGAATTTGGAGATATTTTATTCGCGCTGATCAATGTGGCCAGATTCTATAAGATATTTCCAGAGGAAGCCCTGTCTATGACGAATACAAAGTTTTACCGCCGCTTTTCTTATGTGGAGGAACAGGTTTTGAAGACGGGAAAAAGCTTTGAGGATTTCACTTTAGAAGAGTTAGACCAATTTTGGATCGAAGCCAAAAAGATGAATATCGAATAAGGGGAAATGAATAATGGTATCCATGAGATTAGATAAATTCTTAAAAGTATCAAGATTGATAAAAAGAAGAACGATGGCTAAAGAAATTGCCGACCAGGGCCGTATAACAGTGAATGGGCTGCAAGCAAAAGCGAGCTCTAACGTGAAAGTCGGAGATGAATTAAGCGTGAGGTTTGGTCAAAAGATTATGAGGGTAAAGATAGAAAGGCTTCTTGAAACAACCAAAAAAGAAGAAGCAAGTGGACTTTATTCCGTACTTTCAGAAGAAAGGGTTCAAGAAGAAACGGAATAAGGATTACATAGTAAGAGGCTCAATTTTGGTTCTATTTTTCCCCTGAAAACATAAACATAGTTACAAAGCTTGTACTATGGGAATGTGAGGGATGGGTATGAATCAATATTATGATGGAAACAAAGATAAAACGACTTTTCAGGAACATGACGTCATGATGAGGGGCCGCAAGCTTCTAGATATCACGGGTGTTAAACAGGTGGAAAGCTTCGACAATGAAGAGTTTCTACTCGAAACCGTAATGGGCTTTTTGTCTGTCAGAGGTCAAAATCTACAAATGAAAAATCTAGACGTGGATAAAGGCATCGTCTCCATTAAAGGAAAGGTGTTTGATCTTGTTTACCTGGATGAACAAAATGGGGAGAAGGCTAAAGGCTTCTTTAGCAAGTTGTTTCGATGACACTCTCAACCCAGTTCTACACCATGCTCTCCATGATCGGAATGGGAGCTTTATTTGGTGCGACATTAGACACGTACAATCGGTTCTTAAACCGGTCTGAAAGAAAACGGTGGCTTGTATTCTTAAACGATATTATGTTTTGGATATTACAAGCCCTGTCGATTTTTTATATTTTATTTATCGTCAATTTTGGAGAGATCCGTTTTTATATTTTCATTGCTTTGCTGTGTGGTTTTGCTGGTTATCAGGCCCTCATCAAGCAGCTTTATCTGGCCTTTTTGGAAAGGGTGATCTTATTTTTTATCTCCCTTTATAATTTTGGTGTGAAAATGGTGAAAAAATTAATTTATTCACCGATAAAATGGATAATTGTGCTTCTCATTACCATGGTATTATCTATAGGAAAAGGGCTCTTATCCGTCATAATCTTCCTGTTAAAGGTGATCTGGAAAGTGTTACAATGGGCGATTAAGCTCGTAACGGCTCCAATATGGTGGATATTAAAGGGTATTTGGAATTTATTGCCGAAAAATCTTACAAAAAGAGTCGAGAAGTTATATAATAAAGTGGCAGGAATTTTTAAATCAAATATCAAAAAAGTATATAGAGTGGTAGAAAAGTTCAAAAAGAAACCTAAAGACAAAGAATAGGGCTTAAGCTTTGCCACTCCATATTGTAAAGGAGGTTCGGGAATGAGAAAAAACGTGACACCAATGGAAAATGAATATGTTCGTCATCAGGAGCATATGCATCAATCGTCTTCTAAGAGAAAAAAACGTTTGGTCCGTCGATTAGCAGTATTTTTAGTTTTAGTATTGGCAATTAGTGGATTTTTAGTTTCGACTCTCATTTCCAGAGCCCAGGTTTTAGAAGATAAACGTACTGAAAAAGCACAATTAGAAAAAAAGTTAGAACATCTAAAAGATAAGCAAACCGCGTTGGAAGAAGAGATTGTGAAGCTTAACGACGACGAATATATAGCCAAACTGGCGCGCCGGGATTACTTTTTATCAGATGAAGGTGAGATTATTTTCAACATACCTGAACCAGATAAAGAGAAAGAAGAAGAGGTGTCTTATTGACACTCTTTTTTTTAATTGGCTATAATATATAGTAAGGTTTATCTTTTATCATTTTAAGGAGGAGCATTTCTTTTATGTCAATCGAAGTAGGCAGCAAGTTACAGGGTAAGGTAACAGGTATTACAAATTTTGGAGCGTTCGTGGAATTATCGGAAGGTTCAACAGGTTTAGTTCACATTAGTGAAGTTGCAGACAACTATGTTAAGGATATTAACGAACACCTTAAAGTTGGCGACGAAGTAACAGTTAAGGTTATTAATGTTGAGAAAGATGGAAAGATCGGTTTGTCCATCCGAAAAGCGAAAGAGCAACCACAACGCCCGCAGCGCCCTCAGCGTCCTCAACGCCCGCGTAGTAATAATAACAAGCAGAACGACACACGCACTAAAGAGAGTTTCGAACAAAAGATGGCACGTTTCTTGAAAGACAGTGAGGATCGTCTATCATCTTTAAAGAAAAATACTGAGTCTCGTCGTGGTGGAAGAGGGGCGAAAAAAGGTTAACTTGCTGTCTATTAACTCATATAGCAGGTTGTGAACGGAAAACAGGCATACTCATAAGGATGAGTGTGCCTGTTTTTTTTGCCGTGTATAAAGGAAATCGACCGTCCCCTATCGAATAAAATAGTCTTAACTAATTTTATGGAGGCCGCCATTATGAAAAAAGATCAGATAATCGATCATCATGAATCGTTTAAGCTGTGGCTTAATGAATTGAAAAGGATCAATGATAAAGAGTGGTTTCAGCCAATGGAGGAAAGCAAGTGGTCGATTGCTGCAAATGTTTCTCATATGATCAAATGGGACCAATATTCATTAGGAGAGGTTCTCCCGAAGGTTTCAGAAGGAGCGCAGCTGTCTCCTTTTCCGGATTTTCAACGTTTTAATGGAGAAGCTGCAGAATATGCTCATAACGTGGTAAACAAGGAAGCTTTGATTGAAGAGGGTATCAAAACACGTGAATCGATTATAGCTTATGTAAATAGCTTATCTGATGATGATTTACAACATTCGTTCTCAGTAGGAGATCAAAGCTTTACTCTTGAAGAGTTTTTTGAAGACTTCATCGGTCATGATAAACATCACCAGGAGCAAATAGAAGAAGTGGTGTCTGCAGAAAAAGCCTGATGTGCCTCTTTATGCGGAAAAGACCTGAATACAAAAAAGACTATCAGAAATGATAGTCTTTTTTTACTATGACCCGTACGGGATTCGAACCCGTGTTACCGCCGTGAAAGGGCGGTGTCTTAACCGCTTGACCAACGGGCCATGAAATATGGTAGCGGCGGAGGGGATCGAACCCCCGACCTCACGGGTATGAACCGTACGCTCTAGCCAGCTGAGCTACACCGCCATATTTATGCGCCTTTTAGGCACAAAATATATGATACATAGAAAGAATTATCTTGTCAATATAATCTAGTAAAGAATTTGTCAAAATTCCCTCAAGTATACTCGCATAAGCGTTTAGGACTAAAAAAGTAGAAAAGAAGAATAAACACCAATAGAATATTCTGAATATTTTACCGGAATCCATAGAAAGTCGTCGAAACTTTCTTAGTATGTATTCCCTCATTTTGACAAAGTTTTAAGCTTGTACCATTTATACTTAACAAAAAAGAAATGGGGAGTGTTTCATACATGGGGAAAGCCGATCAGTCGATCATAGAACCTGTTCAGAACGTGGACATTGAACACACTAGGGTGGAACTATCCAAAAGAATGAAGTCTATTTATTCGAAACTGGAGTGGCTGTTCGTAGAAAAGGGGATCGCCTTATTCGTTATCGGATTTTTATTGGGAAGAGCGTTAATCCTGTCGCATTTAACGCCGTTTGCACTGCCGTTCTTCGCCTCTGTTTACATTATTCGAAGAGAGAAATCTCCCATTGCATTAATAGGGTTGCTTGCAGGAGCTCTCACCTTATCTCTTCCTAGTATCAGTTATACGTTCGTCAGTGCGGTAATATTCCTATTAGCGTTCCGATTGTCTCAGAAATATCATAAGAATAATTTGAGAGTCGTCGCTTTTTATGTCTTTTTCACAGTCATGGTAGCAAAACTTTCATTCGATTATATCCAGCAAGGACAAGCACTGACAGTGTACAACGGAGTAATGGCGTTAATAGAAGCGAGCCTTGCTTTTCTTTTAACGTATATATTCATTCAAAGTGTGCCCCTTGTAACCGTTCAGCGTAGAAGGAAGTCGCTGAAGACAGAAGAAGTGGTCAGTCTGATCATTCTATTAGCATCTATTATGACAGGTACGATCGGATGGTCTGTATATAATCTGTCTGTGGAACATGTGTTATCAAGATACTTAGTGCTGCTGTTTTCCTTTATAGCAGGGGCTACAGTGGGCTCCACAGTAGGGGTTGTCACTGGGCTTGTTTTCAGTTTAGCCAATGTTTCCAGCTTTTATCAAATGAGCTTGCTTGCTTTCTCGGGGCTTCTGGGCGGACTTATGAAAGAAGGAAAGAAATTCGGAGCAGCAATCGGTTTGTTAATCGCTACTTTATTAATGGGGATGTACGGAGAAACAGATACGGTTATAACGAAAACCTTATATGAATCGGGGGTAGCGATTTTACTATTATTTTTAACCCCTCAAAGTTTAACGTCTAAAATTGCCAAGCATATTCCTGGAACTGCCGAATATCAGCAGGAACAACAGGGATACATGAGAAGGGTGAGAGATGTGACCGCTAACAGGGTCACACAGTTTTCCTCGGTGTTTCAAGCGTTGTCCAATAGTTTTCAACAAATAGAAGATCGATTTGAAGAGGAGGAAGATAAAGAGTTCGATTATTTCTTAAGCAATGTGACAGAGAAAACGTGTCAAACCTGTTTTAAGAAGGATCAGTGCTGGGCCCGGAATTTTGATAAAACCTATAATCTGATGAAAGATGTGATGACCGAGTATGATCAGGGCCGTGTCCCCCTGTCTCCAAAACTTGCTAGAGAAGTAGAGAAGCATTGTACGAGAGAGAAAAAGCTGAAAGAAACAATATATCAGGAGTTGACCTTCTATCAAGCGAATCTGAAGTTAAAGAAGCAGGTCCAGGAAAGCAGAAAACTGGTCGCCGATCAATTACTTGGAGTATCAGAGGTGATGGGGAACTTCGCGAAAGAAATTCAAAGAGAAAGGGAGAATCATCATATTCAGGAAGAACAAATCTTATCTAGTATCGGAGAGTTTGGAATCGAGATTGAAAACATTGAAATCTATAACCTGGAACAGGGGAATGTTGATATAGATATGACGATGCCTTATTGCGGGGGGCATGGACAGGGTGAAAAGCTGATTGCCCCGATGTTATCGGATATTTTAGGTGAAAATATCATTGTTCAAAAGGAGGAGTGTGCTCAATTTCCGAACGGTCAATGTCATGTGACCTTCCAATCTGCCAAGAAATTTGTAGTGGATACCGGAGCTTCTCATGCAGCAAAAGGGGGAGGACTGGTATCAGGAGACAGCTACTCGATGATTGAATTAGGAAGGGGGAAATATGCTGTTGCGATTAGTGACGGAATGGGGAATGGAGAGCGGGCTCACTATGAAAGCAATGAAACCCTGAGGCTTCTGAAAAAAATACTGGAATCCGGAATTGAAGAACAGGTAGCGATCAAATCCATCAACTCGATACTATCTCTCAGAACGAATGATGAAATTTTCTCTACATTGGATTTAGCCATGATCGATCTGCAGAATGCGTCATCGAGGTTCTTGAAAATTGGTTCAACCCCGAGTTTTATTAAGCGGGGAGATAAAATCATAAAGGTAGAGGCAAGCAATTTACCAATGGGAATGCTTCAGCAGGATTTCGATGTGGATGTCGTGTCTGAGCAGTTAAAAGCAGGAGACCTTCTCATTATGATGAGTGATGGTGCCTTTGAAGGACCGAAACATGTAGAAAATTATGACCTATGGATGAAGAGGAAAATAAAGGAGCTGGAAACGGAGGAACCACAAGAAGTGGCCGATATTCTAATGGAGGAAGTGATCAGGTCGAGCTCCGGCTTAATAGAAGATGATATGACCATTGTGGTGTCAAAAATCAAACATAATATACCGAAATGGTCGTCTATCCCTGTGCAAAAATCGAAAACGAAGGATAAAAAGAGAATTTCCTAGGACGTATATTCACCCTATAAAAATAGTTCACTAGAGTATAAATCCCTCCTTATTAGGCGAAGATGGTAACAACTTTAGAATGAGGAGGGGAGTCTGATGAAGCCAGGTACACTTCGTCAAATTCTATTAATTACGGATGGTTGCTCAAATCAAGGTGAAGACCCGATTGCGATGGCGGCTCTTGCAAAGGAACAGGGAATCTCAGTGAACGTCATTGGGGTCATGGATAATGATGTGATAGATGATAATGGAATGCAGGAAATTGAAGGAATTGCTCTATCGGGGGGTGGAGTGAGTCAGATTGTATATGCACAGCAGCTTTCTCAAACCGTACAAATGGTCACGCGTAAAGCGATGACACAAACCTTGCAGGGAGTTGTGAATAAAGAGCTGAAGCAAATCCTCGGTAAATCCGCATCCATGGAGGAGCTTCCTCCCGAACAACGCGGGGAGGTCATGGAGGTTGTCGATGAACTGGGAGAGTCCGTTGACATGGAAGTGTTGATTCTTGTCGATACGTCTGCGAGTATGAAGCATAAGCTTCCCACAGTTAAGGAAGCCTTATTAGACCTGTCATTGAGCCTGAATGCCAGAATGGGTGATAATAAATTTTCCGTCTTTGTATTTCCCGGGAAACGACAAGATGTCGAAAAATTGCTGGATTGGACACCAAAACTCGAAACATTGACGAGTATTTTCTCTAAATTGTCTCCAGGCGGAATTACTCCAACAGGTCCCGCGATCTCAGAAGCTATCACCCACTTTAAGAAAAAACGTTCTTTAAGGGGATTGCTCTCTCGTGGCGATGATGAACAATACTTCGAAGAAACCATTTAATTTCCCGCCTGGAACAGTTGTAAGAGGGAAATGGTATAAGCAGATCTACACGATTGTAAAGGAATTAGGATATGGTGCGAACGGGATCGTCTACCTGGTACAAGGTTCTTCAGGATACCAGGCGTTAAAGATGAGTGATAGCAATGTATCCATTACCTCGGAAGTGAATGTATTGAAATCTTTCTCGAAGGTCCAAGGTGCTCCCCTTGGGCCAAAGCTTCTTGATGTGGATGATTGGGAGTATCGGGGACAGAAAATACATTTTTACGTGATGGAATATATTCAAGGTACTGACTTGCTGTCATTTGTTCAATCGAAAGGATTTTCGTGGACGGGTGTACTCATTGCTCAGCTCTTGACAGATCTGGAGCGAATTCATAAGGAAGGATGGGTCTTTGGGGATTTAAAACCTGAAAACTTGATCGTCACCGGCCCTCCATACCGGATTCGCTGTATTGATGTTGGGGGGACGACCATCAATGGACGGGCAATCAAAGAGTTTACGGAGTTTTTTGATAGAGGATATTGGGTGGGGGGTTCGCGAAGAGCCGAACCTTCTTATGATCTTTTCTCTGTTGGGATGATCCTCATTAATTTAGCCTATCCAGGGCGTTTCACAAAGGCAGGAAACGGGAATATGCAACAATTAAGGCAGGCTATCGGTTCCAAGGACCAATTGAAGAAGTTTGAAGGATCGATCCTTGATGCCCTGGAAGGGAAATTTCAATCTGCCAGTGATATGAGGGTCAGCCTCCTGAATGGACTTTCTTACTCTCAGCCGGCACAGCAGACCCAATCCAAACCTAAAGTCAATAAACCTGTTTCAACGAGCGCTCATGCAAGCTCATCAGCTCCGCATAGCAGATATCAAAATCAACGAAATAAAAAATCCAGTCACTTTCTTGAGACTGTGCTCGTGGTGATGATTGTTTCGTTGTTATATGTTTTGTATATCTATGGAGAATTGATGTAGCGTAAGAGTGTGAGAATTCAGTAGGAATTGATACAATGGGGAAAACGGTTTTAGGAAGAGGAAGCGTTATGTTAGAGCAAACGATTAAAAGGTTTATTCAAGAATATTGTTTGATTGAAAAAGGAGATCGTATTATGGTGGCAGTGTCGGGAGGCCCTGATTCCTTAGCGCTGCTCCATTTTCTTGATTCGAATAAAGCTGAGTGGCAAGTAGAAGTCATGGCGGCTCATCTTGACCATATGTTCAGAGGAGACGAATCCTATAAGGAACTCTTGTTCGTGAAAGAATACTGCAATAAGCGAAACATCCCTTTTTACGCTGAAAGAGTGGATGTATCAATGGAGATTGAACGGACGAATGGAAGTATGCAGGAAATGGCCCGTCAAATTCGCTACGCATTTTTGATGGAGGTCATGGAAGAGGCGTCTGCTACGAAATTAGCACTTGGCCATCATGGGGATGATCAAGTAGAAACCATCTTGATGAAGTTGACAAGAGGAGCATCCGGGGCTGGCAGAGCGGGGATTCCCTTGAAACGATCCATTGCTGCAGGTTTGATCATACGGCCGTTTCTATCTGTTACAAAGGAGCATATTGAGGAGTATTGTGAAAAGCACGACCTAAACCCGAGGAGAGACCCCAGTAATCTGAAGGAAGATTACACTAGGAACCGGTTCAGAAAAAAGGTTCTTCCTTTTTTAAAAAAAGAGAACCCTCATGTTCATCTCCAATTTCAACGATTTAGTGAAGAATTGGCGGAAGATGAGGCATATTTAGAGGAATTAACATGGGATAAGTTGAATAAGGTATGGAATAACACTGAGGATTTCTCCTCTTTACATATCGATGGTTTTCTTGCAATGCCTCAGCCTTTACAAAGAAGAGGGATTAATCTAATATTAAACTATCTTTACAAACTTAGACCATCTTCCTTATCGTCTATACATATTTACGATGTATTGGGTATATTAAAAGGAAAAACGCCTAATGCCAGCTTGGATTTACCAAAAGGGTTAAAGGTAACAAGGGCGTATCATACATGTTATTTTCATTTTGGGGAATTAGCGTTAACCGAAGCTCCTTATTGTCACGAGATAAAGGTTAATAAAATGCTTGAACTTCAAGGTGGATATCAGTTCCTTCTTTATTTTTCTTCCTCGTTAACAGAGGATCGTACCGGTGATAGGATCTACATCGATCCGGACAAGGTTACCCTGCCTTTATATGTGCGTACGAGAAAGAGCGGAGATCGAATGAAAGTGAAGGGGTTGGAAGGCTCAAAGAAGCTTAAGACACTCTTTATTGACGAAAAAGTTCCTGTTCACCTCCGTGACGAGTGGCCGATTGTAGTGGACGCAGATAACCACATACTTTGGGTTCCGGGAATGAAAAAGTCTCATTACGATTTGGGAGAAGAGCAAGAAAATAGTTTAGTACTACAATTTAAGAGCAATCATCTTCTAGGAGGCAGTTGAACATTGTTAAACCAAGATATTGAAAAAGTGTTAATTTCAGAAGAAGAACTTCAAGAAAAGATTAAAGCATTAGGTGCACAATTAACAGAGGAATATCAAGACCGTTTTCCTTTGGCAATTGGAGTTTTAAAGGGTGCAATGCCATTCATGGCCGACCTTTGTAAACGTATGGATACTCATATGGAAATGGATTTCATGGATGTATCCAGCTACGGGAACTCTACTGTCTCTTCAGGAGAAGTAAAGATTGTGAAAGATTTAGATACAAAAGTTGAAGGTCGGGATATCCTGATCATTGAAGATATCATCGACAGTGGTCTGACATTAAGTTACCTGGTGGAGCTATTCCGTTATCGTAAAGCGAAATCCATCAGCATTGTCACGCTGCTTGACAAGCCGACTGGACGTAAAGCTGATATCAAAGCGGACTATGTGGGCTTTATTGTTCCTGACGAGTTCGTCGTCGGATATGGTCTGGATTACGCTGAAAGATACCGTAATCTGCCGTATATCGGAGTTTTAAAACCAAGAGTGTATACAACAGGAGAATAAGTATAATCTAAAGAGGAATCTTGTAAGTGCAATTTGTTGTAATGCCATGATTTTCTATGATACTATTTTACTTAGTTTGTTTACCGTGGGAGGAGGTAAGGGATGAACCGGATCTTTCGAAACACCATATTCTATTTACTGGTCTTTTTAGTGATTATAGGTGTGGTGAGTTATTTCAGTAACAACAACGAGCCAACCAAAAATATCGAGTACAGTACGTTTATTAATAACCTTGAAGACGGAGACGTTTCTTCTTTTTCAATTCAGCCCGGCAGGGGCGTTTATGAAGTAAAAGGACAGATGGAAGGGGCTAAAGAAGGAGAGTACTTCTTAACCTATGTCCTTACTACAGATGGAAAGTTAATGGAGAAGATCAATACGGCAGCATCAGAGCAAGGAATTGATGTGGAAGTATTACAAGCCAAAGAAACTAGCGGCTGGGTATCTTTCTTTACAACGATCATTCCATTTGTCATTATCTTTATTCTGTTCTTCTTCTTACTTAACCAGGCTCAAGGCGGCGGAAGCCGTGTCATGAACTTTGGGAAAAGCAAAGCAAAGCTATACAGCGAAGAGAAGAAGAAAGTTCGCTTTAAAGATGTAGCGGGTGCAGATGAAGAGAAGCAAGAACTTGTAGAGGTAGTGGAATTCTTAAAGGATCCACGC
This sequence comes from Rossellomorea sp. ABR4_004, assembly GCF_056159585.1. Classification (NCBI taxonomy): domain Bacteria; kingdom Bacillati; phylum Bacillota; class Bacilli; order Caryophanales; family Bacillaceae; genus Rossellomorea; species Rossellomorea sp. ABR4_004. The sequence goes on from NZ_JBSWVM010000001.1 coordinate 2,432,729, forward strand.
AAATTCTCTGAAGTGGGTGCCCGTATTCCAAAGGGTGTCCTTCTGGTAGGACCTCCGGGTACAGGTAAAACCCTACTTGCACGAGCAGTGGCTGGAGAAGCGGGAGTTCCTTTCTTCTCAATCAGTGGTTCCGACTTCGTTGAAATGTTTGTCGGTGTCGGTGCATCTCGTGTACGTGATTTATTCGAAAATGCAAAGAAGAATGCACCTTGTATCATTTTCATTGATGAGATTGATGCAGTCGGTCGTCAACGTGGAGCAGGTTTGGGTGGAGGTCACGATGAGCGTGAACAAACCCTTAACCAGTTACTAGTTGAAATGGATGGTTTTGGAGCTAACGAAGGTATTATCATCGTCGCTGCTACAAACCGACCAGACATTCTGGATCCGGCACTATTACGTCCAGGACGTTTCGACCGTCAGATTACAGTAGACCGTCCAGACCTTAAAGGACGTGAAGCGGTTCTTAAAGTTCATTCGCATAATAAACCGCTTGATGATTCAGTGGATCTAAAAGCGATAGCTATGAGGACGCCAGGCTTCTCTGGTGCCGATTTAGAAAACCTTCTGAACGAAGCAGCTCTTGTGGCAGCTCGTGAGGATAAGAAGAAAATCGATATGCGTGATATTGATGAAGCAACAGACCGTGTCATTGCAGGTCCTGCTAAGAAGAGCCGCGTCATATCTGAAAAAGAACGTAAAATCGTGGCTTTCCATGAAGCGGGTCACACCGTTATCGGATTAGTCCTTGATGAAGCAGATATGGTACATAAGGTGACCATCGTCCCTCGTGGGCAAGCAGGCGGATATGCCGTTATGCTTCCGAAAGAAGATCGTTACTTTATGACGAAACCTGAGCTTCTTGATAAGATTACAGGATTACTTGGTGGTCGTGTAGCAGAGGAAATCATCTTCGGTGATGTATCAACCGGTGCTCACAATGACTTCCAACGTGCAACTGGAATCGCACGTAAAATGGTCACTGAATATGGTATGAGTGATAAGCTTGGACCACTTCAGTTCGGCCAATCTCAAGGTGGTCAAGTGTTCTTGGGACGCGACATCAATAGTGAGCAAAACTATTCAGATGCCATCGCATACGAAATTGACTTAGAAATGCAGCGTCTAATCAAAGAGAGCTACGAGAGAGCGAAGCGAATTCTTACTGAAAATCGCGACAAGCTTGAACTCATTGCGAAAACATTATTAGACATCGAAACATTGGATGCGGCACAAATCAAGCATTTAATGGATCACGGTAAACTACCGGAACGTATCTATGAATCCGACCAGGAAAATAGTGACGTGAAAGTAAATATCCAAAAGAAAAATGAAGAAAACGTGATCGAAGAAGATACGGCTTCAAAAGAAGACGATTCTAACTCAGATCGCACATAATATTGAGGGATGCATCCATTTATGGGTGCATCCTTTTTTTATTTTGATTATATGCTTGGGTCTGACCAAGCCGGTTCCGCTTTTGTACCTATTCTAAATAAATTATGGTATGATGTTGGCAGTGTGAAAACAATTGGCTTAGTAGGTGAGGATATTGATTTTTGTAATGGATGTAGGGAATACCAATATTGTGTTTGGTGTGTATGAAAATGACCATTTAAAATATCATTGGAGAGCTGAAACGAATCGACATAAAACGGAAGATGAGTTTGGAATGCTTGTGAAGAACCTGTTCGAGCATGTGAAGCTGACGTTTGACGAGATTGACGGAATCATCATTTCCTCCGTGGTCCCTCCAATTATGTTTAGTTTGGAACGTATGTGTGAGAAGTATTTTAATATTACTCCCCTCGTCGTGGGTCCTGGTATAAAAACCGGCTTAAATATCAAGTATGAAAACCCAAGGGAAGTCGGAGCGGATCGAATCGTCAATGCTGTCGCTGGTATTCACGAGTACGGTGGTCCTCTCATTATTGTCGACTTCGGTACAGCGACGACGTATTGCTATATCAATGAGGAAAGACAATATATGGGTGGTGCGATTGCGCCTGGAATCGGCATTTCAACAGAAGCCCTGTACTCCAAGGCTGCTAAATTGCCAAGGATTGAAATTGCCCGTCCTGAGCACATCATTGGCAAGAATACCGTAACGGCTATGCAAGCGGGTATTCTATATGGATATGTTGGACAAGTAGAAGGTATCGTTCAAAGAATGAAAGCACAAAGTAAGAAGGAACCAACTGTCATTGCTACGGGAGGGTTAGCAACATTGATTTCCAAAGAATCCAACAGCATTGACGTCGTAGATCCCTTCCTGACATTAAAAGGATTAAAATTAATCTACAAGAGAAACATGAACTAAAGTGAAAGGAGCTTCAACCATGAGCGACTATTTAGTAAAAGCGTTGGCCTATGATGGCCAGGTTCGTGCTTATGCAGTGAAAAGCACGGATACAGTAGGAGAAGCACAAAGAAGACATGGAACATGGCCGACTGCATCAGCGGCATTAGGCAGAAGCATTAGTGCCGGAGTGATGATGGGGGCAATGCTGAAAGGTGAAAATAAATTAACGATCAAAGTAGAGGGCGGTGGCCCGATCGGCGCCATTCTTGTAGATAGTAATGCAAAAGGGGAGGTCAGAGGTTATGTGACCAACCCGCATGTACACTTCGATTTGAACGAGCAAGGGAAACTCGATGTCCGTCGTGCAGTTGGTACAACCGGAACGTTATCGATTGTAAAAGATATCGGCATGAGAGATCATTTCTCCGGTCAGGTTCCGATTGTATCAGGAGAACTTGGAGAGGACTTCACGTATTACTTCGTCACTTCAGAACAGGTGCCTTCTTCTGTAGGTGTAGGTGTGCTGGTGAACCCTGATAATTCAATTCTTGCAGCAGGTGGATTTATCCTGCAGCTAATGCCGGGAACGGATGATGAAACGATTACGAAGATTGAGGAACGCCTGGCTAAAATCCCTCCGATCTCAAAATTAATTGAAAAGGGACTCACACCTGAAGAGGTATTAGAAGAGGTACTTGGTAAAGGGGAAGTCAAAGTACTTGAAACGCTTCCCGTGGCATTTAAATGTCAGTGTAATAAAGAACGTTTTTCGAATGCCATCATCAGCTTAGGGGAGCAGGAAATTCAAGAAATGATTGATGAAGATGGAAGTGCAGAAGCAAGCTGTCACTTCTGTAATGAAACGTATGTGTTTTCTAAAGAAGAATTAGAAGAACTGAAAGCAAACGCAAAGCAGTAAATCAGATTCAGGGAGAATGGGAGAAATGAGAATTAAACGGTCTGTACTCATGGTTATGGTCGGGGTACTACTTGTCACAAACATCATTACACTCTTGTGGAATCGCTCTTCGGAGGGAAGTGGTACACCCGAAGTTGTGGCAACGGTCGGCGGAGAGTCAATTACCCGGGAGGACTGGTTGTATACCCTAGAGCAAAAACATGGCAAAGAAGAGTTGAAGGCATTGATCAATCAACAAGTGATTGACCAATTAGCGAAGAAATATGATATCTCCGTATCGGATAAAGAAGTAGAGCAGGAATATTATTTCATACAATCTGTTTATAATGCCCACAATGAGGAAAATCTTGAAGAAGAAGATTCACTAAAGGCTCAAATCAGATCTGAATTGTTATTAGAGGAACTTCTCACGAAGGATGTCCAAGTTCATGAAAAAGAGTTGAAGAGCTTCTATAATCAAAACGAGCATCTGTACTCTATTTCTAAAATGTATAAGCTGAAGCAGCTGAAGGTGGCTGATCAATCAGAAGCAGCGCAAGCATTGGAAGAGCTTGAAGCAGGCTCTGACTTTGAAGCGTTGGCCATGGAGCGTTCAAGTGATGAGCAAAGTGCTCATTTAGGGGGAGACATTGGGTATGTTCCTCTTAGTGGAGATTTCCTATCTTCAGAAGCGTCAGAAGAAATAGAGTCTCTCTCCCCGGGTGAATGGACAAAACCGATTCGAGAGGATTCAGAATACGTTATTTATTATGTAGACGATGTTTTGCAAGAAAGACATTTTTCGTTCAAAGATGTAAAGTCTCAAATTCGCAGACAAATTGCTTTAGAGCAAGTAGAAACACCACTGCAGCCCGAGTCCTTTTGGAAAGAGGTTGAAGTGGACTGGTTTTACGGAAAACAGAACTAGAGGGGGCTGGCCAATTAAAGGTCAGCTTCTTTTACATAGAGAGACACTTTTTAACGAAACATAGGATAAATGAAGTATGCATACATATAACCTAGAGTAGAGGCAATTTGGTCTCATCCGACAAACATAAAGGGAGCATGGGGGATGGATGATACACCCCAGACCAAGGTCGTGTGGGGTGAACATTGTGTAGGCTTTTTAATTGACAAATTTATTGAATATTGTTACATTTTTAAAAAACCAACAAATTTACTTGGAATTAGGAGTGATGAATGAATGGTGAGAGTAGCCAATTCAATTTCGGAATTAATAGGTCAGACTCCGGTGGTAAAACTGAATCGATTAGTAGATGAAAATAGTGCAGATGTTTACTTGAAATTAGAATATATGAACCCGGGAAGCTCGGTAAAGGATCGTATCGCATTAGCGATGATTGAAGCAGGGGAAGAAGAAGGTACGATTAAACCCGGGGACACGATTGTTGAGCCCACGAGTGGAAATACCGGTATTGGTTTAGCGATGGTAGCTGCCGCAAAAGGATACCGTGCTTTACTGGTCATGCCTGATACAATGAGTATGGAGAGACGCAACCTGTTACGTGCGTACGGTGCAGAATTAGTATTAACGCCAGGAGCTGAAGGAATGGGAGGCGCCATTCGCAAAGCTGAAGAGTTAGCGAATGAAAAAGGCTATTTCATGCCACAGCAATTCAAAAATACAGCCAACCCGAAGGTGCATAGAGAAACAACCGGACCTGAGATCGTCGAACAAATGGGCGATCAACTGGATGCATTCATTGCTGGTATTGGAACAGGGGGTACGATTACAGGCGCAGGGGAAGTACTGAAGAAGCATTACCCATCAATCGAGCTCTATGCCGTGGAACCTTCAGATTCACCTGTGTTATCAGGAGGAAAACCTGGTCCTCATAAAATCCAAGGAATCGGTGCCGGGTTTATCCCTGAAATCTTGGATACGGATGTATATAATCATGTCATTCAAGTTGAAAAAGATGCGGCTTTCGACTATGCAAGAAGAGCAGCTAAAGAAGAGGGGATCCTGGGCGGGATTTCTTCTGGGGCAGCCATCTATGCAGCTGTTGAAGTGGCGAAGAAGTTAGGGAAGGGGAAGAAAGTTCTTGCCATCATCCCTAGTAACGGAGAACGCTATTTAAGTACTCCTCTTTACCAATTTGATGAAGAATAATAATAAGAGACGGACCCTGAAGAATGAATTCTTCAGGGTCCGTTTTTTGTTAATCTGTTGAAACTCTCATTGGAATAGTCCCCTTCAAGATTCAATCCCCGCTCCACCATCCCCCTCACATAATTTCAAGTTTTTAACGATGAAACCTGCCCGAAGTTCATGTATCATGAAAGGAGATAAAGAATAGGAGTGTGAAGGGTCAGTGCAGCACCTATATTTCCATAAGAACCATTCAACCAAAGAACAATTTTTTGCAGCGTACGAACAACTTAGTCAACATCAATCACATCATATATTGTTAGAAAGTGGACGGGGTGGACGATATAGCGTTGCTGGACTACAACCTGACGTCATTATACAAAGTGTTTCGGAAGGGTTGCGCATACAAGACTCTTCGGGAGTTAAAACGATAAATGGAGACCCGTTGATTCAAATGGAGAAGTGGATGTTGCCGCTTCGTATGGAAAGAAGAGAAGATCTTCCTGATTTCCAGGGAGGCGTGATCGGGTTTCTTAGTTATGATTATGCAAGAAACATTGAGAGACTTCCCGCTTTGGGGCGGGATGATCTGGAAATTCCGGACCTTTATTTCTATTACCTGAAGGAATGGGTGGTCTTCGATCATCAGGAAAACATCTTATGGACGATGATTCTTTCTGATGGAGAAACGGAATCTGCCGAGAATAAGCTATCAAGATGGACTTCCTCTTGGACAAATGCTATTTCTTCACTAATGGAATGTGAGGAGGATCCTGGGAAACACGAGACAGCAGGCATCGAAGTATCGATGGATGAAGAAGAATTCTCAGAGGCCGTAAAACAAATCCAATCCTATATCTCTCAGGGTGATGTGTTTCAGGTGAATTTATCCGTCCGACAATCTCAAGAATTGAAGGCTGAGCCATACACGGTATATAAAAAGCTTCGAGAATTAAATCCCTCGCCTTACATGAGCTACATTCATAGCCCGGATTTTCAAATTGTTTCAGGGTCACCGGAATTACTGGTGAAGAAAAAAGGAACTGAAGTAAGTACAAGACCGATTGCAGGTACACGCTCCCGGGGAATAAATGCTGAAGAAGATGAGAAACTTGCTCTTGAACTGATCAATAATGAAAAAGAAAGAGCAGAGCACGTGATGCTTGTGGACTTGGAGCGAAACGACTTAGGCAGGGTTTGCCAATACGGTACAGTTGAAGTCAATGAGTTCATGGTCATCGAAAAATACTCCCACGTGATGCACATTGTTTCAAATGTAAGAGGAACACTAGATGAAACGAAAACGGGAGCGGACCTCATTCGATCTGTTTTCCCTGGTGGAACGATTACCGGAGCCCCTAAGGTGAGAACGATGGAAATCATCGAAGAACTCGAGCCGGTTAGAAGAGGGATTTACACAGGGTCCATAGGCTGGATTGGCGTCAATGGAGATATGGAGCTGAATATCGTCATTCGGACGATGCTTGTGAAAGAAGGAAAAGCCCATATTCAAGCGGGTGCGGGAGTCGTGATTGATTCCAATCCTAAGTATGAATACAAAGAATCCTTGAAGAAAGCGAAAGCCCTTTGGGTAGCGAAAGCCAGGGCGGAAGGAGAAACCCTATGATTCTCATGATTGATAACTACGATTCATTCACCTATAATCTTGTGCAATTTTTAGGAGAGCTAGGGGAAGAGCTGATCGTGAAACGAAATGACGAGATCACATTAGATGAGATTGAGGCATTGTCTCCGGATTACCTGATGATTTCTCCGGGGCCGTGCAGTCCGAATGAAGCGGGTGTGAGCCTTGAGGCGATCAGAACCTTTGCCGGAAAGATTCCGATTTTCGGCGTGTGCCTGGGTCACCAATCGATTGCCCAGGTCTTCGGAGGGGATGTTGTTCGCGCAGAACGGTTAATGCATGGAAAGGTCTCACCCATGATCCATGATGGGGAAACCATTTTCAAAGACATGCCCAATCCTTTCGTGGCAACAAGGTACCACTCCCTGATCGTTAAAAGAGAAACCCTTCCTCAATGCTTTGACATTTCAGCCGAAACGAAAGAAGGGGAGATCATGGCGATCCGTCATAAACAGCTGCCGATCGAAGGGGTGCAGTTCCATCCGGAATCCATCATGACGGAACAAGGGAAACAGCTGCTCCTTAACTTTTTAACGACATATAAAAAAATTGAGATGGTTTTATAAATGTACCTATATCTTAACGGAGAAATCGTTCATGCATCAGAGGCGGTCATTTCCCCTTACGATCACGGATATTTATATGGGTTGGGCGTGTTTGAAACCTTTCGGACGTATGATGGTCATCCGTTTTTGCTAAAGGATCATTTGAAGAGGCTTTCTCATGGATTAAAGGAATTGAATATTGCAGCAGACCTGGATGAAGAAAAGATCAGGAATGCAATCACAACCCTTTTAAATAAAAATGGCTTGAAGGATGCATATTGCCGGTTCAATGTATCCGGTGGGGCTGGGGAAATAGGGTTACAAACGACCCCTTATGAGGATGCGACGGTGATCCTTTTTCAAAAAGAATTGCCTCCTTCTTTGCCATTAATAGAAAAAGAAGGTGTGCTGCTTCAGTTAAGAAGAAACACACCGGAGACAGGGGAACGATTGAAATCCCATCATTACCTGAACAATATGGCGGCTAAACGGGAAATTGGACCATCCCCTCACCAGGAAGGGATATTCCTTACAAAAGAAGGCCATCTCTGTGAAGGGATAACGTCCAATCTTTTCTGGGTAAAAGACGCAGAATTGTATACACCAGCTGTAGGGACAGGGCTCCTAAACGGGATAACGCGTCAGTTCATCCTTGCCCTTTCGGATCGAATGCAGATGCCGGTCCGTGAAGGAATGTTCGGGAAAGGCCAATTACTGGATGCTCATGAGGTTTTCTTTACGAATTCTGTGCAAGAGATCATACCGGTAAACAAAATCGACTCTGTGAATTTCCCCGGACGAGATGGAGAGTTTACAAGGCTGCTTCATGATCAATACAGCAAGTATACAGCACAGTTGAATTCAATTAAGGAATTATAGCAGGGGGAGTCGAGCAATGAAGTGCGGGAAATATGAACTTAACTTTTCAGAGAAAACTCTTATTATGGGGATTTTAAATATCACACCTGATTCATTCTCGGACGGTGGTTCGTTCAATGAATTGGACCGGGCTGTAGAGCGTGCGAAAGAAATGGTTGAGATGGGGGCAGACATCATTGACATCGGCGGAGAGTCCACCAGACCAGGACACGAGGTCGTACCTGCTGATGAAGAAATTTCACGAGTCGTTCCGATAATAGAGGCGATCTCCCAAGAAGTGAACGTACCAATCTCCATCGACACATATAAAGCAGAGACGGCACGGAAAGCTCTCGAAGCTGGAGCAAGCATCATTAACGATGTATGGGGTGCGAAAAAGGATCCTGAAATGGCACAAGTAGCGGCAGAAACGGGTGTCCCGATTATTCTCATGCATAACCGGGACGACAAGGGATATAGCCACTTCGTTCGGGATGCTATACAAGATTTGCAGGAAAGTATCTTCCTGGTAAAAGATGCAGGGGTGAAAGACGAACAAATCATCCTGGATCCTGGCATCGGGTTTGCCAAAACAGTACAATTAAATATCGAAATGATGAGAAACTTGGATGTTCTTGTTTCACTAGGATATCCTGTCCTCTTGGGAACGTCACGGAAATCTATCATTGGACATGTGCTCGACCTTCCCGTAGAGGAACGGATGGAAGGCACAGGTGCCACGGTATGCTACGGGATTCAAAAAGGGTGTCACATCGTACGTGTTCATGATGTTAAGGAAATGGCACGGATGGCGAAAATGATGGACGCCCTCGTTGGAAAGGAGAAATTGTATGGATAAGATTCTATTGAACGAAATGGAGTTTTACGGCTATCATGGTGTATTCCAGGAAGAAAACAAACTTGGACAACGTTTTCGAGTTAGCGTAGAGTTGCATTTAGATTTAAAGAAGTCCGGCCAAAGTGATCAGCTTGAGGACTCCGTAAACTATGCGGAGATCTATTCCATCACCAAATCTGTTGTCTGTGGAGAACCGAAGAATTTAGTGGAAGCAGTCGCTGAAGACATCTCTTCCCGGATCTTAGAAACATTCCAAGTCGTAGAGAGTTGTAAAATTACACTAATCAAGCCTGATCCACCTATTCCTGGACATTACCAATCGGTGGCGGTGGAGATTAATAGGAGTCGATAGGATGAATACTGCATACATTTCACTTGGTTCCAATAAGGGAGACAGGGCGGGTTATTTAGAAAAAGCCATAAACATTTTAGGTAGTCATGGTAAGATAGAGGTAACGAATCGATCCTCTATGTATGAAACAGATCCAGTAGGATTTACAGAACAAGGTAATTTTTTGAATATGGTCATCGAAATTCGTACCAGTCTAAGTCCAGAAACTCTATTACATCAGTGCTTGCAGGTGGAAATTGACCTTGGAAGAGAAAGGGAGTTCAAATGGGGTCCGCGAATAATAGACCTTGATATTTTACTCTATAATCAAGAAAATATTGAATCAGAGAATCTCCTCATTCCTCACCCGAGGATGCAAGAAAGAGCATTTGTGTTAATCCCGTTATTAGAGGTTGCTCCACGTTTAGAGCATCCATCTTTTAATGCCCCGTTCGTTGAATTTCTGGACGAAATACCTGACAAAGAAGGAGTTCGGTTATGGAAACAGATAAATGGGGAAGACGCATTCGTGCATTCAGAAAGCTGAAAGGGTATACTCAGGAAGGTTTGGCCAAGGAACTTTCCATCTCTGTTTCGGTCCTTGGAGAAGTGGAGAGAGGCAGTCGGATACCGAAAGAAGATTTCTTAGTGAACGTTGCAGAAGTATTGAACATACCACTGCATGAGCTGATCCCTCATGAAGAATCTGAACGTAGTGAGTGAACGCCGGTTAATTCACCTGTATATCCTTTTATGTTATTCTAGAAAAGGCTGGAACCAATTCGTGACTCTGTCACCAGGTTGGATCGGCCTTTTTTAGATTTTTTCAACCTCTATTTAACTCTCCGAAGTACGTTTCTGAAATAACTCATACTTTAGGGGTGTTACAAACATAGATATTGTGTAAAATAGTATGGTATATAATCGTATTAGTCTAGTAAAGCAAGAAGATAGAATAGGAGTGAAACACATGAGTCACGAAGAAATCAATGACCAGCTTCGAGTAAGACGCGAAAAAATGGAATCAATCCGTGATAAGGGACTTGATCCATTCGGCAAACGCTATGATCGTACTCACAGTTCATCCGAGATCAAATCTCAATTCGATGAATTTTCTAAAGAAGAACTAGAAGAGAAAGATATTGCTGTTACCATCGCAGGTCGTATCATGACAAAGCGTGGAAAAGGGAAAGCGGGATTCGCCCACCTGCAGGACTTAGCTGGACAAGTTCAAATCTATGTTCGTAAAGATGCGATCGGTGAAGAAGCATACGAACTATTCAATACAGCAGACCTCGGAGATATCGTAGGGGTTACAGGTACAATTTTTAAAACAAAAGTGGGAGAGCTTTCAGTAAAAGCGAAAGAATTCCACCTTCTAACGAAAGCACTGCGCCCATTGCCTGAGAAGTTCCATGGTTTAAAAGACGTAGAGCAGCGCTATCGTCAACGTTACCTGGATCTAATCACAAGCCAGGAAAGCAAAGAGACGTTCATCGCCCGCAGTCGTATCATCCAATCCATGAGAAGATACCTGGATAACAACGGTTACTTAGAAGTAGAAACACCAATGATGCATGCCATCGCAGGGGGAGCATCTGCCCGTCCATTCAATACACATCACAACGCTCTTGATATGCCATTATTCATGCGTATCGCAATCGAGCTGCACTTAAAGCGCCTGATTGTTGGTGGACTTGAAAAAGTATACGAAATCGGACGTGTATTCCGTAACGAAGGTGTGTCTACAAGGCATAACCCTGAGTTCACGATGATCGAGCTTTACGAAGCATACGCAGATTACCGTGATATCATGGCTCTTACTGAAAATCTTGTAGCTCATATTGCGAAGGATGTATTCGGTTCTACCACGGTTCAGTATGCAGATTATGAAATAAACCTGGAGCCACAGTGGACCCGCCTTCACATGGTTGACGCCGTTAAAGAACAGACTGGTGTGGATTTCTGGAAAGAAATGTCCGATGAAGAAGCACGTGCCCTTGCGAAAGAACACGGCATCGAAATCAAAGACAATATGCAATACGGTCATGTGGTAAATGAATTCTTCGAACAAAAAGTGGAAGATAAGCTTATTCAGCCAACATTCATCTATGGTCATCCGGTGGAAATTTCTCCACTCGCCAAGAAAAATGATGAAGATCCACGATTCACAGATCGTTTTGAGTTATTCATCGTCGGACGTGAACACGCGAATGCCTTCACGGAGCTTAATGATCCAATCGATCAAAGAGAACGTTTCGAAGCGCAACTGAAAGAAAGAGAAGAAGGAAACGACGAAGCCCACATGATGGATAATGATTTCATCGAGGCTCTTGAATATGGTATGCCGCCAACAGGTGGTCTTGGTATCGGTATCGACAGACTTGTTATGCTGTTAACCAACTCTCCATCTATTCGGGACGTTTTACTATTCCCATTAATGCGTCATCGTGATTAATCGTGTGTTAAAGAACAGCGGGGGCTCAATGCTCCTGCTTTTTTTTGAATGTTAATCGAATGATGGTAGATAATAATCCGGAGAAATAAAGTCAGATTCACCAATTAGGTCTAAAGGCATCTTATTCGAACAAAAAAATTACGGTAAAAAGAATGAAACGAATGTCTTTTGTCTTATAATGTATAGCTGATGAAAAAGATTTGAAAAATCTATTGCGCCCATATTTAGAAGGTGGTATAGTATTATCTGTTGCCGCAAAACGCGACAAACTTAATAAAAACTTTTTAAAAAAAGTTATTGACTTAAACGAGTCGGTAATGTAATATTTAAAGGGTCGCTTCAAACAGAAGCACTTACACATTGAACCTTGAAAACTGAACAAAACAAGACAATACGTCAACGTTAATTCTAGATTTATTTTTAAAGAGCTATTCAAACTTTTATCGGAGAGTTTGATCCTGGCTCAGGACGAACGCTGGCGGCGTGCCTAATACATGCAAGTCGAGCGGATTGATGGGAGCTTGCTCCCATCAGTCAGCGGCGGACGGGTGAGTAACACGTGGGTAACCTGCCTGTAAGACTGGGATAACTCCGGGAAACCGGGGCTAATACCGGATAACTCATTTCCTCGCATGAGGAAATGTTGAAAGGTGGCTTTTAGCTATCACTTACAGATGGACCCGCGGCGCATTAGCTAGTTGGTGAGGTAACGGCTCACCAAGGCGACGATGCGTAGCCGACCTGAGAGGGTGATCGGCCACACTGGGACTGAGACACGGCCCAGACTCCTACGGGAGGCAGCAGTAGGGAATCTTCCGCAATGGACGAAAGTCTGACGGAGCAACGCCGCGTGAGTGATGAAGGTTTTCGGATCGTAAAACTCTGTTGTTAGGGAAGAACAAGTACCGTTCGAATAGGGCGGTACCTTGACGGTACCTAACCAGAAAGCCACGGCTAACTACGTGCCAGCAGCCGCGGTAATACGTAGGTGGCAAGCGTTGTCCGGAATTATTGGGCGTAAAGCGCGCGCAGGTGGTTCCTTAAGTCTGATGTGAAAGCCCACGGCTCAACCGTGGAGGGTCATTGGAAACTGGGGGACTTGAGTGCAGAAGAGGAAAGTGGAATTCCAAGTGTAGCGGTGAAATGCGTAGATATTTGGAGGAACACCAGTGGCGAAGGCGACTTTCTGGTCTGTAACTGACACTGAGGCGCGAAAGCGTGGGGAGCAAACAGGATTAGATACCCTGGTAGTCCACGCCGTAAACGATGAGTGCTAAGTGTTAGGGGGTTTCCGCCCCTTAGTGCTGCAGCTAACGCATTAAGCACTCCGCCTGGGGAGTACGGTCGCAAGACTGAAACTCAAAGGAATTGACGGGGGCCCGCACAAGCGGTGGAGCATGTGGTTTAATTCGAAGCAACGCGAAGAACCTTACCAGGTCTTGACATCCTCTGACAACCCTAGAGATAGGGCTTTCCCCTTCGGGGGACAGAGTGACAGGTGGTGCATGGTTGTCGTCAGCTCGTGTCGTGAGATGTTGGGTTAAGTCCCGCAACGAGCGCAACCCTTGATCTTAGTTGCCAGCATTCAGTTGGGCACTCTAAGATGACTGCCGGTGACAAACCGGAGGAAGGTGGGGATGACGTCAAATCATCATGCCCCTTATGACCTGGGCTACACACGTGCTACAATGGACGGTACAAAGGGCAGCAAGACCGCGAGGTTTAGCCAATCCCATAAAACCGTTCTCAGTTCGGATTGTAGGCTGCAACTCGCCTACATGAAGCTGGAATCGCTAGTAATCGCGGATCAGCATGCCGCGGTGAATACGTTCCCGGGCCTTGTACACACCGCCCGTCACACCACGAGAGTTTGTAACACCCGAAGTCGGTGAGGTAACCTTTTGGAGCCAGCCGCCTAAGGTGGGACAGATGATTGGGGTGAAGTCGTAACAAGGTAGCCGTATCGGAAGGTGCGGCTGGATCACCTCCTTTCTAAGGAAGATTTAACTAAAACGTTTGACAGTCGAAGTTTTGTTCAGTTTTGATGGTTCAACCATCAGGGATTTTTGCGAAAGCAAAATATCCTTCCATATTGTCTCTTACGAGATCAAAATGTGTTTGTTCTTTGAAAACTAGATAAAGATATAATTGATAGTCAAGAAATTACCGAGTATCGCCATTTTAGGTTTTAAACCTGATGTAACAACCAATTCGGTTAAGTTATGAAGGGCGCACGGTGGATGCCTTGGCACTAGGAGCCGACGAAGGACGGGACTAACACCGATATGCTTTGGGGAGCTGTAAGTGAGCTTTGATCCAGAGATTTCCGAATGGGGGAACCCATTGTTCGTAATGGAACAATATCCTTACTTGAATACATAGAGTATGGAAGGCAGACCCAGGGAACTGAAACATCTAAGTACCTGGAGGAAGAGAAAGCAATTGCGATTCCCTGAGTAGCGGCGAGCGAAACGGGATGTAGCCCAAACCAAGAGGCTTGCCTCTTGGGGTTGTAGGACACTCTATACGGAGTTACAAAGGAATGAAGTAGACGAAGAAGTCTGGAAAGGCTCGTCAAAGAAGGTAACAACCCTGTAGTTGAAACTTCATTCCCTCTTGAGTGGATCCTGAGTACGGCGGGACACGTGAAATCCCGTCGGAAGCTGGGAGGACCATCTCCCAAGGCTAAATACTCCCTAGTGACCGATAGTGAACCAGTACCGTGAGGGAAAGGTGAAAAGCACCCCGGAAGGGGAGTGAAATAGAACCTGAAACCGTGTGCCTACAAGTAGTCAGAGCCCGTTAACGGGTGATGGCGTGCCTTTTGTAGAATGAACCGGCGAGTTACGATCCCATGCAAGGTTAAGTCGATGAGACGGAGCCGCAGCGAAAGCGAGTCTGAATAGGGCGAATTGAGTATGTGGTCGTAGACCCGAAACCAGGTGATCTACCCATGTCCAGGATGAAGTTCAGGTAACACTGAATGGAGGTCCGAACCCACGCACGTTGAAAAGTGCGGGGATGAGGTGTGGGTAGCGGAGAAATTCCAATCGAACTTGGAGATAGCTGGTTCTCTCCGAAATAGCTTTAGGGCTAGCCTCATGTGTAAGAGTCTTGGAGGTAGAGCACTGTTTGGACTAGGGGCCCTCATCGGGTTACCGAATTCAGACAAACTCCGAATGCCAAAGACTTATCCATGGGAGTCAGACTGCGAGTGATAAGATCCGTAGTCGAAAGGGAAACAGCCCAGACCACCAGCTAAGGTCCCAAAGTATACGTTAAGTGGAAAAGGATGTGGAGTTGCTTAGACAACCAGGATGTTGGCTTAGAAGCAGCCACCATTTAAAGAGTGCGTAATAGCTCACTGGTCGAGTGACTCTGCGCCGAAAATGTACCGGGGCTAAACGTATCACCGAAGCTGTGGATTGACACCTCTAGGTGTCAGTGGTAGGAGAGCGTTCTAAGGACTGCGAAGCTAGACCGTAAGGACTGGTGGAGTGCTTAGAAGTGAGAATGCCGGTATGAGTAGCGAAAGATGGGTGAGAATCCCATCCACCGAATGCCTAAGGTTTCCTGAGGAAGGCTCGTCCGCTCAGGGTTAGTCGGGACCTAAGTCGAGGCCGATAGGCGTAGACGATGGACAACAGGTTGATATTCCTGTACCACCTCTTTTCCGTTTGAGCAATGGGGGGACGCAGGAGGATAGGGTAAGCGCACTGCTGGATATGTGCGTCTAAGCAGTTAGGCTGATGATGAGGCAAATCCCATCATCGCGAAGGCTGAGCTGTGATAGCGAGCGAATTATAGTAGCGAAGTTCCTGATTCCACACTGCCAAGAAAAGCCTCTAGCGAGGAAAAAGGTGCCCGTACCGCAAACCGACACAGGTAGGCGAGGAGAGAATCCTAAGGTGAGCGAGAGAACTCTCGTTAAGGAACTCGGCAAAATGACCCCGTAACTTCGGGAGAAGGGGTGCTCTGGTAGGGTGCAAGCCCGAGAGAGCCGCAGTGAATAGGCCCAGGCGACTGTTTAGCAAAAACACAGGTCTCTGCGAAGCCGTAAGGCGAAGTATAGGGGCTGACGCCTGCCCGGTGCTGGAAGGTTAAGAGGAGTGCTTAGCGCAAGCGAAGGTGCGAATCGAAGCCCCAGTAAACGGCGGCCGTAACTATAACGGTCCTAAGGTAGCGAAATTCCTTGTCGGGTAAGTTCCGACCCGCACGAAAGGCGTAACGATCTGGGCACTGTCTCAACGAGAGACTCGGTGAAATTATAGTACCTGTGAAGATGCAGGTTACCCGCGACAGGACGGAAAGACCCCGTGGAGCTTTACTGTAGCCTGATATTGAATTTTGGTACAGCTTGTACAGGATAGGTAGGAGCCTTGGAAGCCGGAGCGCCAGCTTCGGTGGAGGCATCGGTGGGATACTACCCTGGCTGTATTGAAATTCTAACCCGCGCCCCTTATCGGGGTGGGAGACAGTGTCAGGTGGGCAGTTTGACTGGGGCGGTCGCCTCCTAAAGAGTAACGGAGGCGCCCAAAGGTTCCCTCAGAATGGTTGGAAATCATTCGCAGAGTGTAAAGGCACAAGGGAGCTTGACTGCGAGACCTACAAGTCGAGCAGGGACGAAAGTCGGGCTTAGTGATCCGGTGGTTCCGCATGGAAGGGCCATCGCTCAACGGATAAAAGCTACCCCGGGGATAACAGGCTTATCTCCCCCAAGAGTCCACATCGACGGGGAGGTTTGGCACCTCGATGTCGGCTCATCGCATCCTGGGGCTGTAGTCGGTCCCAAGGGTTGGGCTGTTCGCCCATTAAAGCGGTACGCGAGCTGGGTTCAGAACGTCGTGAGACAGTTCGGTCCCTATCCGTCGTGGGCGCAGGAAATTTGAGAGGAGCTGTCCTTAGTACGAGAGGACCGGGATGGACGCACCGCTGGTGTACCAGTTGTCTTGCCAAAGGCATCGCTGGGTAGCTATGTGCGGAAGGGATAAGTGCTGAAAGCATCTAAGCATGAAGCCCCCCTCGAGATGAGATTTCCCATCACGTATGTGAGTAAGATCCCTAGAAGATGACTAGGTAGATAGGTCAGAGATGGAAGCATGGCGACATGTGGAGTTGACTGATACTAATCGATCGAGGACTTAACCACAAAGAGTCATTTTAAAATGAACAACAATTGGTCGGTATTCGGCTTTCTTGACATCAATTCTTTATCTAGTTTTGAAGGAACAACCCTTCAATTGAATATTGTCTGGTGACAATGGCGAAGAGGTCACACCCGTTCCCATGCCGAACACGGAAGTTAAGCTCTTCAGCGCCGATGGTAGTTGGGGGATCTCCCCCTGTGAGAGTAGGACGTCGCCAGGCGATATATATTACGGAGGATTAGCTCAGCTGGGAGAGCATCTGCCTTACAAGCAGAGGGTCGGCGGTTCGATCCCGTCATCCTCCACCATGTTCTTTATGAAAATGAAGTAAACTACAGTAAATTGCACTAGTAAAATATCTTTCCTTGAACTGCTTCAGTGAAACAACTTTCCAATAAGTAGTCTTCATCTAAAAGCAAACCAATTAAATATGCCGGTGTAGCTCAACTGGTAGAGCAACTGACTTGTAATCAGTAGGTTGGGGGTTCAAGTCCTCTTGCCGGCACCATTGTTTTTTTATTTTGTCTCGTTTTTTTATTTTGAGAGCCATTAGCTCAGTTGGTAGAGCATCTGACTTTTAATCAGAGGGTCGAAGGTTCGAATCCTTCATGGCTCACCATAGATTTTTGTTTGCGCAAAATATCTTATCGTTTTGCAACAGCAAAACACCATGCGGGTGTGGCGGAATTGGCAGACGCACCAGACTTAGGATCTGGCGCCGCAAGGCGTGGGGGTTCAAGTCCCTTCACCCGCACCATTATAGTTCGCGGAAGTAGTTCAGTGGTAGAACACCACCTTGCCAAGGTGGGGGTCGCGGGTTCGAATCCCGTCTTCCGCTCCAGACTAGCCGGGGTGGCGGAACTGGCAGACGCACAGGACTTAAAATCCTGCGGTAGGTGACTACCGTACCGGTTCGATTCCGGTCCTCGGCACCAAAGTTTTTTGCTTCAGCAAAATAACTTTCCTTGTTTAGTGTTTAATGAATTGTTTAGCGCCCGTAGCTCAATTGGATAGAGCGTTTGACTACGGATCAAAAGGTTAGGGGTTCGACTCCTCTCGGGCGCGCCATATATTTCGGGAAGTAGCTCAGCTTGGTAGAGCACTTGGTTTGGGACCAAGGGGTCGCAGGTTCGAATCCTGTCTTCCCGACCACCTTATTTGGGGCCTTAGCTCAGCTGGGAGAGCGCCTGCTTTGCACGCAGGAGGTCAGCGGTTCGATCCCGCTAGGCTCCACCAAAAAGTTTTTTAAAAAAGTCATTGACACCTACCGGGTGTAAATGATATGATAATCAAGTCGCTTCAAACAGAAGCATTTACACATTGAACCTTGAAAACTGAACAAAACAAGACAATACGTCAACGTTAATTCTAGATTTGTTTTTAAAGAGCTATTCAAACTTTTATCGGAGAGTTTGATCCTGGCTCAGGACGAACGCTGGCGGCGTGCCTAATACATGCAAGTCGAGCGGATTGATGGGAGCTTGCTCCCATCAGTCAGCGGCGGACGGGTGAGTAACACGTGGGTAACCTGCCTGTAAGACTGGGATAACTCCGGGAAACCGGGGCTAATACCGGATAACTCATTTCCTCGCATGAGGAAATGTTGAAAGGTGGCTTTTAGCTATCACTTACAGATGGACCCGCGGCGCATTAGCTAGTTGGTGAGGTAACGGCTCACCAAGGCGACGATGCGTAGCCGACCTGAGAGGGTGATCGGCCACACTGGGACTGAGACACGGCCCAGACTCCTACGGGAGGCAGCAGTAGGGAATCTTCCGCAATGGACGAAAGTCTGACGGAGCAACGCCGCGTGAGTGATGAAGGTTTTCGGATCGTAAAACTCTGTTGTTAGGGAAGAACAAGTACCGTTCGAATAGGGCGGTACCTTGACGGTACCTAACCAGAAAGCCACGGCTAACTACGTGCCAGCAGCCGCGGTAATACGTAGGTGGCAAGCGTTGTCCGGAATTATTGGGCGTAAAGCGCGCGCAGGTGGTTCCTTAAGTCTGATGTGAAAGCCCACGGCTCAACCGTGGAGGGTCATTGGAAACTGGGGGACTTGAGTGCAGAAGAGGAAAGTGGAATTCCAAGTGTAGCGGTGAAATGCGTAGATATTTGGAGGAACACCAGTGGCGAAGGCGACTTTCTGGTCTGTAACTGACACTGAGGCGCGAAAGCGTGGGGAGCAAACAGGATTAGATACCCTGGTAGTCCACGCCGTAAACGATGAGTGCTAAGTGTTAGGGGGTTTCCGCCCCTTAGTGCTGCAGCTAACGCATTAAGCACTCCGCCTGGGGAGTACGGTCGCAAGACTGAAACTCAAAGGAATTGACGGGGGCCCGCACAAGCGGTGGAGCATGTGGTTTAATTCGAAGCAACGCGAAGAACCTTACCAGGTCTTGACATCCTCTGACAACCCTAGAGATAGGGCTTTCCCCTTCGGGGGACAGAGTGACAGGTGGTGCATGGTTGTCGTCAGCTCGTGTCGTGAGATGTTGGGTTAAGTCCCGCAACGAGCGCAACCCTTGATCTTAGTTGCCAGCATTCAGTTGGGCACTCTAAGATGACTGCCGGTGACAAACCGGAGGAAGGTGGGGATGACGTCAAATCATCATGCCCCTTATGACCTGGGCTACACACGTGCTACAATGGACGGTACAAAGGGCAGCAAGACCGCGAGGTTTAGCCAATCCCATAAAACCGTTCTCAGTTCGGATTGTAGGCTGCAACTCGCCTACATGAAGCTGGAATCGCTAGTAATCGCGGATCAGCATGCCGCGGTGAATACGTTCCCGGGCCTTGTACACACCGCCCGTCACACCACGAGAGTTTGTAACACCCGAAGTCGGTGAGGTAACCTTTTGGAGCCAGCCGCCTAAGGTGGGACAGATGATTGGGGTGAAGTCGTAACAAGGTAGCCGTATCGGAAGGTGCGGCTGGATCACCTCCTTTCTAAGGAAGATTTAACTAAACGTTTGACAAGTCGAAGTTTTGTTCAGTTTTGATGGTTTGATATCCATCAAAACTTTTTGTCTCTTACGAGATCAAAATGTGTTTGTTCTTTGAAAACTAGATAAAGATATAATTGATAGTCAAGAAATTACCGAGTATCGCCATTTTAGGTTTTAAACCTGATGTAACAACCAATTCGGTTAAGTTATGAAGGGCGCACGGTGGATGCCTTGGCACTAGGAGCCGACGAAGGACGGGACTAACACCGATATGCTTTGGGGAGCTGTAAGTGAGCTTTGATCCAGAGATTTCCGAATGGGGGAACCCATTGTTCGTAATGGAACAATATCCTTACTTGAATACATAGAGTATGGAAGGCAGACCCAGGGAACTGAAACATCTAAGTACCTGGAGGAAGAGAAAGCAATTGCGATTCCCTGAGTAGCGGCGAGCGAAACGGGATGTAGCCCAAACCAAGAGGCTTGCCTCTTGGGGTTGTAGGACACTCTATACGGAGTTACAAAGGAATGAAGTAGACGAAGAAGTCTGGAAAGGCTCGTCAAAGAAGGTAACAACCCTGTAGTTGAAACTTCATTCCCTCTTGAGTGGATCCTGAGTACGGCGGGACACGTGAAATCCCGTCGGAAGCTGGGAGGACCATCTCCCAAGGCTAAATACTCCCTAGTGACCGATAGTGAACCAGTACCGTGAGGGAAAGGTGAAAAGCACCCCGGAAGGGGAGTGAAATAGAACCTGAAACCGTGTGCCTACAAGTAGTCAGAGCCCGTTAACGGGTGATGGCGTGCCTTTTGTAGAATGAACCGGCGAGTTACGATCCCATGCAAGGTTAAGTCGATGAGACGGAGCCGCAGCGAAAGCGAGTCTGAATAGGGCGAATTGAGTATGTGGTCGTAGACCCGAAACCAGGTGATCTACCCATGTCCAGGATGAAGTTCAGGTAACACTGAATGGAGGTCCGAACCCACGCACGTTGAAAAGTGCGGGGATGAGGTGTGGGTAGCGGAGAAATTCCAATCGAACTTGGAGATAGCTGGTTCTCTCCGAAATAGCTTTAGGGCTAGCCTCATGTGTAAGAGTCTTGGAGGTAGAGCACTGTTTGGACTAGGGGCCCTCATCGGGTTACCGAATTCAGACAAACTCCGAATGCCAAAGACTTATCCATGGGAGTCAGACTGCGAGTGATAAGATCCGTAGTCGAAAGGGAAACAGCCCAGACCACCAGCTAAGGTCCCAAAGTATACGTTAAGTGGAAAAGGATGTGGAGTTGCTTAGACAACCAGGATGTTGGCTTAGAAGCAGCCACCATTTAAAGAGTGCGTAATAGCTCACTGGTCGAGTGACTCTGCGCCGAAAATGTACCGGGGCTAAACGTATCACCGAAGCTGTGGATTGACACCTCTAGGTGTCAGTGGTAGGAGAGCGTTCTAAGGACTGCGAAGCTAGACCGTAAGGACTGGTGGAGTGCTTAGAAGTGAGAATGCCGGTATGAGTAGCGAAAGATGGGTGAGAATCCCATCCACCGAATGCCTAAGGTTTCCTGAGGAAGGCTCGTCCGCTCAGGGTTAGTCGGGACCTAAGTCGAGGCCGATAGGCGTAGACGATGGACAACAGGTTGATATTCCTGTACCACCTCTTTTCCGTTTGAGCAATGGGGGGACGCAGGAGGATAGGGTAAGCGCACTGCTGGATATGTGCGTCTAAGCAGTTAGGCTGATGATGAGGCAAATCCCATCATCGCGAAGGCTGAGCTGTGATAGCGAGCGAATTATAGTAGCGAAGTTCCTGATTCCACACTGCCAAGAAAAGCCTCTAGCGAGGAAAAAGGTGCCCGTACCGCAAACCGACACAGGTAGGCGAGGAGAGAATCCTAAGGTGAGCGAGAGAACTCTCGTTAAGGAACTCGGCAAAATGACCCCGTAACTTCGGGAGAAGGGGTGCTCTGGTAGGGTGCAAGCCCGAGAGAGCCGCAGTGAATAGGCCCAGGCGACTGTTTAGCAAAAACACAGGTCTCTGCGAAGCCGTAAGGCGAAGTATAGGGGCTGACGCCTGCCCGGTGCTGGAAGGTTAAGAGGAGTGCTTAGCGCAAGCGAAGGTGCGAATCGAAGCCCCAGTAAACGGCGGCCGTAACTATAACGGTCCTAAGGTAGCGAAATTCCTTGTCGGGTAAGTTCCGACCCGCACGAAAGGCGTAACGATCTGGGCACTGTCTCAACGAGAGACTCGGTGAAATTATAGTACCTGTGAAGATGCAGGTTACCCGCGACAGGACGGAAAGACCCCGTGGAGCTTTACTGTAGCCTGATATTGAATTTTGGTACAGCTTGTACAGGATAGGTAGGAGCCTTGGAAGCCGGAGCGCCAGCTTCGGTGGAGGCATCGGTGGGATACTACCCTGGCTGTATTGAAATTCTAACCCGCGCCCCTTATCGGGGTGGGAGACAGTGTCAGGTGGGCAGTTTGACTGGGGCGGTCGCCTCCTAAAGAGTAACGGAGGCGCCCAAAGGTTCCCTCAGAATGGTTGGAAATCATTCGCAGAGTGTAAAGGCACAAGGGAGCTTGACTGCGAGACCTACAAGTCGAGCAGGGACGAAAGTCGGGCTTAGTGATCCGGTGGTTCCGCATGGAAGGGCCATCGCTCAACGGATAAAAGCTACCCCGGGGATAACAGGCTTATCTCCCCCAAGAGTCCACATCGACGGGGAGGTTTGGCACCTCGATGTCGGCTCATCGCATCCTGGGGCTGTAGTCGGTCCCAAGGGTTGGGCTGTTCGCCCATTAAAGCGGTACGCGAGCTGGGTTCAGAACGTCGTGAGACAGTTCGGTCCCTATCCGTCGTGGGCGCAGGAAATTTGAGAGGAGCTGTCCTTAGTACGAGAGGACCGGGATGGACGCACCGCTGGTGTACCAGTTGTCTTGCCAAAGGCATCGCTGGGTAGCTATGTGCGGAAGGGATAAGTGCTGAAAGCATCTAAGCATGAAGCCCCCCTCGAGATGAGATTTCCCATCACGTATGTGAGTAAGATCCCTAGAAGATGACTAGGTAGATAGGTCAGAGATGGAAGCATGGCGACATGTGGAGTTGACTGATACTAATCGATCGAGGACTTAACCACAAAGAGTCATTTTGAAATGAACAACAATTGGTCGGTATTCGGCTTTCTTGACATCAATTCTTTATCTAGTTTTGAAGGAACAACCCTTCAATTGAATAGTCGTCTGGTGACAATGGCGAAGAGGTCACACCCGTTCCCATGCCGAACACGGAAGTTAAGCTCTTCAGCGCCGATGGTAGTTGGGGGATCTCCCCCTGTGAGAGTAGGACGTCGCCAGGCGAATGTGAAGAAAGAGTAGCTCTTAGGGGCTGCTCTTTTTTGTTTTTTCATCAGAAACGGTGTTGGACGGTGAATCCAAGCTCCTATCTCTATACAGTTAACCTTAGATGAAGCAGAGTCTTGGTGTTCTAATATGGAAAAAGACGCATTAAATAAAAAAAAGACGCAATAAAGGTCTAAAAAGACGCATTAAATAAAATGATGACGCAATAACAACCGAAAACGACGCAATTACCGCGAATCCTCGACTATTAACACTTAGTTCACCCCTGAAAACTCCCAGCTTTGATACAAAATAAAGCACTTTCCTTAGCTGATCCCCCAAATAGCCACAACCTTTCTAAAAGGATCCATCCAAAGTAATAAATTTCTACTCTTCCTCCATCACATCACAAATAAGCCCTCTCTTCCTCTATCCCTATAATCAACTCCCACCACAATTCACAAACAAAACATCATACTCCCAATGCCCCAATTCCTTATTTCTATCCAACAATCTTACATTCCCACGTTTAAAACCTTCCTAAAACAGGAAAACTTCTAAGGTCATACTTCATAATTGCAAAGTTTAAAACACGGTTGTATAATTATAGTCAAATATAGTCAAAGTCAAAATGAGGAGGAGGTTTGATGAGGAACATATCCGACATCATTGAACGTTATTTAAAGAATGTTTTAGAACTGAGTGAAAGTGAGATAGTCGAGATTAAAAGAAGCGAGATCGCTGATAAGTTTCAATGTGTTCCTTCTCAAATTAATTATGTGATCAATACCCGTTTCACGATAGAACGAGGGTATGTAGTAGAAAGTAAACGAGGTGGCGGGGGCTACATAAGAATCATGAAGGTGAAGGCCCACGATCAAGTTCATCTTATTGATCAACTAGTAGCTTTAATAACACAAACCATCAGTCAGAATACGGCGGCAGATATTGTGTTTCGGTTAGTGGAAGAGGATATTATTTCTGAGCGGGAAGCGAAGATTATGCTGAGCGTAATGGACCGCTCGGTGATCATGGTAGATTTACCTGAACGGGATGTATTGAGGGGAAGAATGCTCAGGGCCATGCTGGATACATTGAAATATGAGTAAGTTTTGAGAGGTGAGTAGGATGGTTTGTCAAGAGTGTAATGAAAGACCTGCAACCCTTCATTTTACCAAGGTGATAAATGGGGAAAAGACAGAGGTTCATTTATGTGAACAATGCGCTCAGGATAAGGGTGAAATGTTTATGTTTGATTCGTCTTCCGGGTTCTCTGTGAACAATCTATTGGCAGGTCTTCTTAATATAGCCCCTGCATTTAAGCAGGCAAAAGAAACGGAAATTCCTAAGGCAGAGGTTTTACAGTGTGAAAAGTGTAAAATGACTTTTCAGCAATTCATTAATGTAGGACGCTTCGGCTGTGCCCATTGTTATGAAACGTTTAAAGATGAACTTACTCCTCTATTAAAGCGCGTTCATAGTGGGAATGTGGAGCACCATGGGAAGGTTCCGGAACGTATGGGTGGAGCCATTCACATCAAGAAGAAGATTCAGCAGTTGAAATCGGATATGCAAACGATGATTGCGGATGAAGAGTTCGAAAAAGCAGCAGAGATACGAGACGAAATTCGCTCCCTGGAGAAGGATGTTCATAAAGAGGGGGGAGATAAAGGATGAGTCTGGAGAAGTTTTTACAAAATGCTGTTAGCTCCTGGATGAATGAGGAAGGGCCGGATTCGGATATTGTCCTTAGTTCACGGGTCCGCCTCGCAAGAAACATGACGGACTTTCGTTTTTCCACTTTATATTCATCTGAAGAAGCTAAAGAGATAGTGGATCGCGTGAAAGATAAGCTCTCTTTATACCCAAAAAATTTAGGAGAATTGGAATTTTTACCTACAAGTGAGATTCAGCCTCTCCAAAAGAGGGTATTGATGGAGAAACACCTTATTAGTCCTAACTTAGCGGAGGACACGAATCATGGAGCTGTCCTTCTATCCAGTGAAGAAGATATTAGCATAATGGTAAACGAAGAGGACCACATTCGAATACAGTGTTTATATCCAGGATTGCAATTGAAGGAAGCTTTACAGAGAGCGAATCAGATTGATGATTGGTTTGAAAGTGAATTTGATTTTGCTTTTGATGAGAAACATGGATATCTAACGACATGTCCCACTAATGTGGGGACTGGGCTTCGGGCTTCCGTGATGATGCACTTGCCTGGTCTGGTTCTGACCCAGCAATTAAATCGGATCATTCCTGCCATTAACCAATTAGGTCTGGTGGTTAGAGGGATTTATGGAGAAGGCAGCGAGGCGTTAGGGAACATTTTTCAGATTTCGAACCAAACGACACTTGGTAAATCAGAAGAAGATATTGTGGAAGATTTATTGAGCGTCGTGAAGCAGATTATTGATAAAGAACACTCCGCACGGGACGCATTAGTTAAAACGTCTAACATACAATTAGAGGATAGGATCTTTCGTTCACTTGGCGTGTTGGAGCACAGTAGAATTATCGAGTCCAAGGAAGCAGCAAAGTGTTTATCGGATGTCAGACTTGGAATTGATTTAGGATACATCAAAGTTATATCTAAGAATATATTGAATGAACTAATGATTTTAACCCAACCTGGATTTTTACAACAATATTCTGGAGGTCCATTGAGACCAAATGAAAGAGATATAAGAAGGTCTTCTTTGATTCGGGAGCGAATTAAGTTAGATAAAGATACATGTGAGGAGGAAAAATAATATGATGTTTGGTCGATTTACAGAAAGAGCACAAAAGGTATTGGCATTAGCTCAAGAAGAAGCAATTCGTCTGGCGCACAGTAATATTGGTACTGAACATATTTTATTGGGACTTGTCCGCGAAGGTGAAGGGATTGCCGCTAAAGCACTTACGGCGTTGGGACTGAGCCCTGAAAAGATTCAGAAAGAAGTGGAAGGATTAATCGGAAAAGGTACCGAGAAATCTCAAACGATCCATTATACACCCCGAGCGAAGAAAGTGATTGAGCTTTCTATGGATGAGGCTCGTAAACTGGGTCACTCATATGTAGGAACGGAACATATTTTACTAGGTTTGATTCGTGAAGGTGAAGGAGTAGCCGCTCGTGTGCTTGGTAATCTTGGAGTCAGCTTAAATAAAGCAAGGCAGCAGGTATTGCAGTTACTTGGCAGCAATGATTCAAGTAACCACCAGGGCGGTGGGAATGCAAACGCCAATACGCCTACCCTTGATAGCTTAGCCCGTGACTTGACGGCGATTGCCCGTGAAGGAAGCTTAGATCCGGTTATTGGACGAAGCAAAGAAATTCAACGTGTCATTGAAGTGCTAAGTCGACGTACGAAGAATAACCCGGTCCTGATTGGTGAGCCTGGTGTAGGTAAGACCGCGATTGCAGAGGGTCTTGCACAGCAGATCATTGCCAATGAGGTTCCTGAGATCCTGCGGGACAAACGCGTGATGACACTGGATATGGGTACAGTGGTAGCTGGTACGAAATATCGTGGTGAGTTCGAGGATCGATTAAAGAAAGTAATGGATGAAATCCGTCAAGCAGGTAACATCATCCTGTTCATCGATGAACTTCATACATTAATTGGAGCAGGTGGGGCTGAAGGTGCCATTGATGCCTCAAACATCTTAAAACCATCTCTTGCTCGCGGTGAATTACAGTGTATCGGTGCAACGACATTAGATGAGTACCGTAAATATATTGAAAAGGATGCTGCGTTAGAGCGCCGTTTCCAACCAATCCAAGTCAATGAACCAACGGCAGAAGAGTCCATTCAGATTCTTAAAGGTTTACGTGATCGTTATGAAGCCCATCACCGCGTGTCGATTACAGATGAAGCGATTGATGCAGCAGTGAAATTTTCTGATCGCTATATCTCAGACCGCTTCTTACCGGATAAGGCGATCGATTTAATTGATGAAGCCGGCTCTAAAGTGCGCTTACGTTCTTATACAACGCCGCCAAACTTGAAAGAGCTTGAAGCCAAGCTGGAAGAAATCCGTAAAGAGAAGGATGCAGCGGTTCAAAGCCAAGAGTTTGAAAAGGCAGCTTCTCTAAGAGATTCAGAGCAAAAACTTCGTGAAGAGCTGGAAGAAACGAAGAACACATGGAAAGAAAAGCAAGGTCAGGAAAATACAGAAGTGACGGTTGAAGATATTGCGAAAGTGGTATCGAACTGGACGGGAGTACCGGTATCGAAGCTTGCTCAGACTGAGACGGATCGATTACTAAAGCTGGAAGAGATCCTACATTCCAGAGTCATCGGTCAATCTGAAGCAGTTGTAGCAGTATCAAAAGCCGTCCGTCGTGCAAGAGCCGGCCTGAAAGATCCGAAGCGCCCGATTGGTTCTTTCATCTTCTTAGGACCGACTGGTGTAGGGAAAACAGAATTGGCCCGTGCGCTGGCAGAATCTATGTTCGGTGACGAGGATGCCATGATCCGTA
Source organism: Rossellomorea sp. ABR4_004 (assembly GCF_056159585.1). Classification (NCBI taxonomy): domain Bacteria; kingdom Bacillati; phylum Bacillota; class Bacilli; order Caryophanales; family Bacillaceae; genus Rossellomorea; species Rossellomorea sp. ABR4_004. The sequence continues at coordinate 2,460,644 of NZ_JBSWVM010000001.1, forward strand.
TTGATATGTCCGAGTACATGGAGAAACATTCGACTTCCCGTTTAGTAGGTTCACCTCCAGGGTATGTAGGGTATGAAGAAGGCGGTCAGTTAACGGAGAAAGTTCGCCGTAAACCGTATTCAGTCGTTCTGTTGGATGAAATTGAAAAAGCACACCCTGATGTATTTAACATTCTTCTGCAAGTCCTGGAAGACGGTCGTTTGACGGATTCTAAAGGAAGAACGGTAGACTTTAGAAACACGGTGTTAATTATGACTTCTAACGTTGGTGCCCAGTCCCTTAAGAGCAATAAATATGTTGGGTTCAACATTCAGGATGGAAAACAGGATTACAAGGATATGAAAGGCAAGGTAATGGAGGAGCTGAAACGAGCGTTCCGACCAGAGTTCCTTAACCGTATCGATGAGATCATTGTGTTCCATTCCCTTGAAAAAGACCACTTAAAAGAGATTGTGACCTTGATGTCCAACCAATTGACAACTCGTTTGAAAGAACAGGATATTCATTTAGAGCTTTCAGCTGCTGCTAAGGAAAAAATAGCAGATGAAGGATTCGATCCTGAATACGGTGCGCGTCCACTGCGTCGTGCCATTCAGAAACATGTAGAGGATAAACTGTCAGAAGAGCTGTTAAGAGGAAAAGTACTGACAGGTCAGAATATTGTTATCGATGTAGAGGATAGTGAGTTTGTTGTGAAGGTAAAAGAAGAAGAAGCAGCAAACACTCCTACTTAATACAAACGGTAGAAAAAGAGGTACACGTATATGTTTTTCGTGTACCTCTTTTATCATAATATGGCTTTACGAGGGATCCTTGTCGCCTCTGAGCAAGCCACCTGCGCTTTTCTGATTGTCTAGCTCCGGTGGCTAGAGGCTCGAGGTCATAAGACAAATCAACCAAAAAGGCAAAGAGCGCCTTTCCGGTTGATTCGTCTTATGCTTGTCGCCTCTGAACGAGCCACCTGCGCTTTTCTTGTAACGAATACATAAAACCGATACAATCATTCCAAATGGGTATTGGCATGAAATGTAAAAAGAACAAATAGAGTAAAAGAGGAGAAGAAGAGATTGGCAAAGAAAAAGACAAAGTTTGTATGTTCATCATGTGGATATGAATCTGCTAAATGGATGGGGAAATGTCCGGGGTGTAACGAGTGGAACACGATGGTAGAAGAGGTTGAGATGACAGGGAAGAAGCCTCGTGGGTCGTTTATGCATTCTGAAAATAGCGGACCTACTAAAGCAGAGAAGCTTATCTCAATCGAAACAAAGCAAGAACCAAGAGTATTGACCGAGTCGAAAGAGCTGAATCGGGTGTTGGGTGGGGGAGTCGTTCCGGGTTCCCTCGTATTGATCGGGGGAGATCCGGGAATTGGTAAATCTACCTTATTGCTACAGGTTTCTGCCCAGCTGGCTGATCAAAAGCAGAAGGTTTTATATATATCCGGAGAAGAATCCATCAAGCAAACAAAACTTCGGGCAGATCGATTACATGTGAAATCCGATGATTTATATATTTTTGCAGAAACAAATCTTGAATTGATTCATCAAACGATCGAACAGATTTCCCCTGATTTTGTCATCATCGATTCGATTCAAACGATTTTTCACCCTGAAGTGACGTCTGCTCCAGGCAGTGTTTCTCAGGTAAGGGAATGTACAGCGGAATTAATGAGAATAGGGAAAACTAAAGGCATCGCCATCTTTATTGTAGGGCATGTTACAAAAGAAGGATCGATTGCAGGGCCGCGTTTATTGGAGCATATGGTTGATACCGTGCTGTATTTTGAAGGGGAGCGTCATCATTCGTATCGTATTTTAAGAGCTGTGAAGAACCGCTTTGGATCGACGAATGAGATGGGTATTTTTGAAATGAAAGAGCTTGGCCTGGAGGAAGTCGCAAATCCTTCTGAGATATTCCTGGAGGAGCGCTCCCAAGGCGCGGCTGGCTCAACGGTCGTTGCTTCCATGGAGGGTACAAGACCTGTGCTAGTGGAGATACAAGCCCTTGTCACTCCAACCAGCTTCAACAACCCACGACGAATGGCGACAGGGATTGATCACAGCCGTGTTTCACTCATCATGGCCGTATTGGAGAAACGGGCAGGAATGCTATTGCAGCAGCAGGATGCCTATCTGAAAGTGGCAGGTGGAGTTAAACTGGATGAACCGGCGATTGATTTGGCCGTTGCAGCGAGTATTGCGTCGAGCTTTCGTGATAAAGCGTCAAGTGCCCACGACTGTATCATTGGAGAAGTTGGTTTGACAGGTGAAATAAGAAGGGTTTCGAGGATTGAGCAACGTGTCCAGGAAGCGGCTAAATTAGGTTTTAAACGTGTGATTATTCCCCAAAATAACTTAAGTGGGTGGCAGCCGCCTACTGATATAGAAGTCACAGGAGTATCAAATATAAATGAAGCACTGGCTATTATTTTAGGAGGATAGGAAATGGAAGATGAGAAGGCAAGAGAGAAGTCCATGTCGGATATTTTACAATTCGTTGCTCCTGGTGCCCCGATCAGGGATGGCATTGATAATGTGCTGAGAGCCAATACAGGCGGGCTCATTGTTGTCGGCTACAATGATAAGGTGAAATCTGTACTGGATGGCGGATTTCATATCAATTGCGCTTTTTCTCCTAGCTATCTATATGAGCTGGCCAAGATGGATGGGGCCATCATCCTGAATGAAGCGGGTACGAAGATTATTTTGGCCAATGCACAGTTGGCCCCCGATGTGTACGTTCCTTCCACTGAAACTGGAATGAGACACCGTACGGCTGAGCGGGTTGCAAGACAAACCAATGCCCTTGTCATTGCCATCTCTCAACGGAGGAATGTCATCACCCTGTATCAAGGTAACTTTCGATATGCACTAAAGGACATCTCCGTCATCTTGACGAAGGCTAACCAGGCAATTCAAACTTTGGAGAAGTATAAGGTGGTTCTGGATCAGAGCATTTCTAATTTATCCGTGTTAGAGTTTGAGGAGCTCGTGACACAAAGCGACTTACTGCAAGTTCTTCACAGATTCGAAATGGTTTTAAGGATTAAGAACGAGTTATTGACCTATTTAAGCGAGCTGGGTGTTGAAGGAAGATTGATACGCCTTCAGATGAATGAGCTTTTGGCAGATATTGAAGATGAGGCGATGCTCATTATAAGGGATTATTCCCAGGAAAGAAATATAAAGCCATTCGAACTCCTCTATAAATTTCAGGAGCTTGTACATTCAGAGGTATTAGAGGATAATGTCCTATTAAAATTATTAGGCTATCATGGGTATGTTCATCACGATGATGCCATCTACCCAAGAGGATATCGCGTGTTGAATAAGATCCCACGTTTACCGATTGTGATCATCGAAAACCTTATTACCAGGTTCGAAACCCTCCCTCATGTAGTGAGTGCTTCAGTGGATGATTTGGATGAAGTGGAAGGAATAGGAGAGGTCAGGGCACGGAAAATCAAAGAGGGGTTAAAACTGATCAAAGAACAAACCTTTGCTGATCGACAGTTATAGGTATGTGGTCCTGTATTTGCCATATATGGTATAATGGAAGCATTTTCAAAAAATTGACAGTCGGTATAAGACATGTTAGCCTTCACTTAAGGAAGCTAGTAAAATGGGATAAGTATATCAAAATGGTTTCCATATTATTAAATTTAAAATTTTCAAGGGCTAAGACGTTTCAAAAATAGCAAATTGTTTATAATGAATAGGAGGAGGTGAGGGAATGTTAAAAAGAATCGTTCAAGCGTGCTTCCTTATCGTCGGGGGAACACTGGGGATATTTCTGCTTCCCGAATTATTTACCGTCATAAATTTATCAGACATTCCTTTAATTAATAACCCTTATATGACTGCTATATTTGGTGCCATTATTTTTTATATTCTTACGTTTTGGGCAGTCGAGTATGTCGTCAATTTCGTCAAGTGGTTTGAAGATAGTTTAGTAAAAGCTCCAGTAACGGATCTGTTATTTGGGAGTTTAGGACTTATTATCGGTCTATTTGTTGCGTATCTGTTTGGGATTCCTTTCAATCAAATGGAGATTCCGATTGTCAACACAGTGGTTCCGATTCTATTAACGTTGCTTCTTGGATATTTAGGATTTCAAGTTGGCTTTAAGAAAAGGGATGAGCTGATCGGGCTGTTTGGTCCTGCAAATAGAGGTAAGAAAAAAGGGACTGACGAAGATTCTGATGAAGCGGGTGTTAAGACACTGAAGATACTGGATACGAGTGTGATCATCGATGGTCGTATCGCAGATATCTGTCAAACCGGATTCTTAGAAGGAATTGTCGTGATTCCACAGTTTGTGCTGGAAGAGCTTCAGCATATTGCGGATTCTTCAGACGTGTTGAAACGAAACCGTGGACGACGCGGGCTTGATATCCTGAATCGAATACAAAAGGAGTTACCTGTTGAGGTTCAGATTTATGAAGGTGACTTCGAGGAAATTCAGGAAGTTGATTCGAAGCTGGTGAAGTTAGCGAAGCTTACGAATGGGATCGTTGTGACGAATGATTTCAACTTGAATAAAGTGTGCGATCTTCAAGGTGTACAAGTACTGAATATCAATGATCTAGCTAACGCCGTTAAGCCTGTTGTATTACCTGGAGAAGAATTGAAGGTTCAGGTCATCAAAGATGGGAAAGAACATAACCAAGGGATCGCGTACCTCGATGATGGTACGATGATCGTTGTAGAAGAAGGACGCAATTATATCGGCAAATACATCGATGTACTGGTAACATCTGTTCTTCAAACCTCTGCTGGCCGGATGATCTTTGCCAAGCCCAAACAATTAGAAAAAGCTTTATAAGTAATCATTGCCCTGACTCTATTGATTCAGTAAGGTATAATGAATAGTAATAGTCTAGAGTTAAAGGAGTTATCGTATGGAATATGAAGTTGTCATTCCTGCTGCAGGGCAAGGGAAACGAATGAAAGCGGGCAAGAACAAACTGCTCCTCGAGCTGAATAGCTGTCCAGTCATTATTCATACACTTCGGGTCTTTGAGCATGACTCCCATTGTCAGGGAATCTATTTAGCGATTCATCCATCGGAGCGAGATGAGTTCAAAGGTTTATTAGACCGTTTTGGTATTAAAAAGGTCGTTAAGCTTGTAGATGGCGGGGAGGAAAGACAGCATAGTGTATACAATGCATTGCTTGAGGTTGATCATGAAATTGTTCTTGTACACGACGGAGCAAGACCTTTTATTAAAGAATCCACGATTCACCAATTAGTAGAGAAAACTCATTTAGCAGGAGCCGCCATTGCTGCTGTTCCTGTTAAAGATACGATTAAAAAAGTACTGGATGGGGAAGTCGAGGAAACGATTGAACGCTCAAGCTTGTGGATGGTTCAAACTCCACAAGCTTTTCGTGTTTCATTGTTGAAAAGAGCGCACGGGGAAGCAGAGCAAGATGGTTTCCTCGGAACAGACGATGCTTCTCTGGTGGAACGAATGGATGTTGAGGTTGCTGTCGTGGAAAGTGATTATGACAATATTAAATTGACAACACCTGAGGACTTATATTTTGCTGAGGCCATTTTGAAGAAGCAAGAGGAAATGAGTGGAGGAGACAGCCATGTTTAGGATCGGACAAGGATTTGATGTTCATCAATTAGTAGAAGAGAGACCCCTTATTATGGGAGGCATAACGATACCCTACGAAAAAGGCTTATTAGGTCATTCAGATGCGGATGTACTATTACATGCTGTAGCGGATGCGTGTTTGGGGGCTGTTGCAGCAGGGGATATCGGCAAGCATTTTCCAGACACAGATCCAGAGTTCAAGGATGCAGATTCAGCTAAGCTTCTAGAGCATGTATGGGCTCTTGTGAAAGAGCAAGGGTATGAATTAGGGAATATCGATTGCACGATCATTGCCCAGAAACCGAAGATGGCTCCTTATATTGATGCCATGAGACAAAGCATCGCAACGTTATTGGAAGCGGATATTACGCAAGTGAATGTAAAAGCCACAACTTCTGAGCAGCTTGGTTTTACCGGGAGAGGCGAAGGGATCGCAGCGCAGACAACCGTGTTGGTCAAAAAGAAGTAAGGGGAGAAATCTGCTTTATTCCCTTTCATAACGGTGTTAAAATAGGTCAGAGACTTTCATGCAGAAATACAAAGAGGAGGAAATCAAATGACAAAAGAAGTACGCGTCCGTTATGCCCCAAGTCCAACGGGCCATTTACATATTGGGAATGCAAGAACCGCTTTATTTAATTACTTATACGCCCGCAGTGTAGGTGGAAAGTTCATCATCCGTATTGAAGACACGGATAAGAAACGTAATATTGAAGGCGGAGAAGAAAGTCAGCTTAAATATCTTCAATGGCTTGGAATCGATTGGGACGAAAGCACAGATAAGCCTGGTGACTATGGCCCTTATCGCCAATCAGAGCGTAATCATATTTATGAGCAGTATTTAAGTGAGCTATTAGAAAGCGGTCAAGCTTATAAATGCTACTGTACGGAAGAAGAGCTGGAAGCGGAGCGTGAAGCTCAATCAGCAGCCGGTCAAATGCCCCGCTATTCCGGTAAATGCCGCAACTTGACACAGGAAGATCATGAGAGATTAGCTGCAGAAGGGCGTCAACCGAGCATTCGTTTCCGTGTGCCTGCAGGGAAAGTATATACTTTCAATGATATCGTGAAAGAAGATGTGTCATTTGAATCAGACGGCATCGGTGACTTTGTCATTGCGAAAAAAGACGGTACACCAACGTATAACTTTGCCGTTGCAGTAGATGATTATCTGATGAAGATATCACACGTTCTACGCGGGGAAGATCATATTTCCAATACTCCAAAGCAATTGATGATATTTGAAGCTTTTGGATGGGAAGCACCTGTTTATGGACATATGACATTAATCGTTAATGAAAGCCGTAAAAAGCTAAGTAAGCGTGATGAAAGTATCATTCAGTTCATCGAGCAATACGAAGCGTTAGGTTATTTACCGGAAGCTTTATTCAACTTCATTGCATTACTGGGCTGGTCTCCAAAAGGAGAAGAAGAGCTATTCTCTAAAGAAGAGTTTATTGAAATCTTTGACCCTGAGCGTCTATCGACTTCTTCTGCTCTGTTTGATAATCAGAAGCTCACATGGATGAACAATCAGTACATGAAGAATCTTGACTTAAGTCAAGTTGTGGAGCTATCCCTTCCTCACTTAATCAGTGCGGGTAAACTGGATGGGAATATGTCTGACGAGCAGCGTGAATGGGCAAGTCGCATCATTTCTTTATACCAGGAGCAAATGAGTTTCGGTGCAGAAATCGTCGAGTTGTCTGAAATGTTCTTCAAGACAGATCTTGAATATGATGAAGAGGCGAAAGCGGTGTTGGAAGAGGAACAGGTCCCTGAAGTACTTCAGGCTTTCTTGAACGAGATTGAAGCTCTTGAAAAATATGAAGCAGCTGAAATCAAATCGTCTATCAAAGCGGTGCAAAAGTCGACTGGTCATAAAGGGAAGAAGCTGTTTATGCCGATCCGTGTAGCGGTAACAGGTCAGACGCATGGTCCTGAATTACCAAATGCGATTGAGCTTTTAGGGAAAGATACCGTTAAACATCGTCTGCAAAGTCTTTTAGGTTAACATTTTGGATGTTATGTAATATAGTAAGAGTATCACACTAAATGATATCGCGTTGATGAGGAGAAGTAAGAAAAGGATGCTTAGTAGAGAGAACCATCACCGGCTGAAAGTGGTTTAAGCCCCTCCGATTCTGAAATGCACCTCTGAGCCCGTTACTGAAATATAGTAGGTATAGGCGGTTTCCTACCGTTAACAGGAATCGAGTTGGAGAAGGTTACTTTCTTCTCAATCAGAGTGGAACCGCGCTGCCTAAGCGTCTCTGTCAGTTTATTGACAGAGGCGTTTTTTTATTGTCCAGCCCCGGTGGCTAGAGGTCATAGGTCAAGCCGCCTGCGCTTTTATTGTCCAATTTTATTTAGAGAGGGGATCCGAATGTTTAAGTCATTTAAGGAAGATATAGAAGTAGTGTTTGATCAGGATCCGGCTGCGAGGAATTATTTCGAGGTCATCCTTACGTATTCGGGTCTTCATGCCATATGGGCCCACCGCGTAGCCCATGCTTTTTTCAAAAGGAAATTCTTTTTTATTGCTCGCGTTATTTCACAGGTAAGCCGCTTTTTTACCGGGGTTGAGATTCACCCAGGGGCAAAGATCGGTCGCCGATTCTTCATTGATCATGGGATGGGCGTCGTGATTGGTGAAACGTGTGAAATCGGAGATAATGTTACGCTCTTTCAAGGGGTGACCCTTGGTGGAACAGGCAAAGAAAAAGGGAAGCGGCATCCTACGATTCAGGATAATGCCCTTATCGCCACGGGAGCGAAAGTATTAGGATCGATTGTAGTTGGGGAAAATTCTAAAGTAGGGGCTGGATCGGTCGTGCTGAAAGATGTTCCTCCAAACTCCACCGTCGTCGGTATTCCGGGGAAGGTCGTCATTCAAGATGGTGTCAAGATACAGAAGGATCTGAATCACTGTGACCTACCGGATCCGATGAATGATCGTATGAAACAACTGGAAATGGAATTGAACGAGGTAAAATCATTATTAAGGGAATATGAAGGAAGGAGTCGATCATTTTGACGATTCGTTTATATAACACATTGACAAGAAAAAAAGAGGAATTCAAACCCCTGGAAGAGGGTAAAGTCAAAATGTATGTGTGCGGGCCGACGGTTTATAACTATATTCATATAGGAAATGCTCGCCCTGCTATTGTCTTTGATACAGTGAGACGCTATTTGGAATACAGAGGCTTTGATGTTCACTTTGTCTCTAACTTCACAGATGTGGATGATAAATTGATTCGGGCCGCAAAGGAGCTGGGTGTGGATGTTCCGACGGTTGCCCAGCGCTTTATCCAGGCGTACTTTGAAGATACCGGAGCACTTGGATGCAAGAAAGCGGATGTTCATCCGACTGTAACAGACAATATCGATACCATCATTGATTTTATCTCTGCTCTTGTTGAAAAAGGGTTTGCTTACGAATCACAAGGCGACGTTTATTATCGTACAAGAAAGTTTGATGGATACGGTAAGCTTTCTCATCAGCCGATCGATGAGCTTAAAGCAGGTGCCCGCATAGATGTAGGGGATAAAAAAGAAGATGCTCTTGATTTCGTATTATGGAAAGCAGCGAAAGAAGGGGAAATTTCTTGGGAAAGCCCTTGGGGTGAAGGCCGTCCCGGCTGGCATATTGAGTGCTCTGCCATGGCAAAGCGCTACTTGGGGGATACCATCGATATTCACGCCGGGGGCCAGGATTTAACCTTCCCTCATCACGAGAATGAAATCGCGCAATCAGAAGCACTTACAGGTAAGCCATTCGCTAAGTATTGGATGCACAATGGATATATTAATATTGATAATGAGAAAATGTCTAAATCACTGGGGAATTTTGTATTGGTTCATGACATCATTAAAGAACAGGATCCACAAGTCCTTCGTTTCTTTATGCTATCTGTTCATTACCGTCATCCTATCAACTACAATTTAGAGCTTCTTCAAAATGCAGAGTCCGCTTTAGATAGAATTAAGACAGCTTATGAGAACTTGAAGCATCGTAAGGAATCGAGTACAGACTTAACGGATAACAACCGGGAATGGCTGGACAAAATCGCTGAGTTGAAAGCACAGTTCATCTCTGAAATGGATGATGATTTTAACACCGCCAACGGAATCTCAGTTATATTCGAATTATCCAGGCAGGCCAATTATTATTTGATGGAGAAGAATACAGCTACAGAAGTGATTGATGCGTTCTTGAGCCAATTCGAAGATTTCTTCTCTGTCCTGGGGCTAAGCCTTCAGGAAGCAGAACTGCTGGACGAAGAAGTGGAAGAACTGATCGAGAAACGCGTTCAGGCACGTAAAGAGCGGAACTTCCAATTAGCAGATGAAATTCGTGACACATTAAAAGAGATGAATATCATCTTGGAAGATACTCCTCAAGGCATTCGCTGGAAAAGAGGGTCTTAATGCTTCACGAGATAAATGAACAAATCGATGCGAAACAAATTAATGCACTTGCACTGGCTTATATGGGGGATGCTGTATATGAAACGTATGTACGGCAGCTCCTCTTAACAAAAGGAAAAATCAAACCGAATCAGCTGCACAGAGCGGCGACGAAGTATGTGTCTGCTAAAGCTCAAGCGGGTATTCTCAGAACGTTGTTCGATCAGGACGTCTTAACGGAAGAAGAGATTTCGATTGTCAAGCGCGGCCGGAATGCGAAATCCGGGACAACGCCAAAAAACACGGATGTACAAACGTATAAACACAGCACTGCTTTTGAGGCACTTATTGGATATTTGTTTTTACTTAATCGGACAGAGCGATTAGAGGAACTGTTGAAGATGATATTTGAACAAGCCCAGGCAGGAAAGGAGGAGTAGAAATGAGTAAAGATTTTATCGGAGGAAGAAATCCGGTTATGGAAGCATTGAAGTCAGGAAGGGATATCAATAAGATTTGGATTGCAGAAGGGTCTCAGAAAGGCTCCATCCAGCAAATTGTTGGACTTGCCAAGGAATCGAATGTGATGGTTCAATACGTCCCGAAGAAGAAGATAGAACAAATGGTAGCGGAAAATCACCAAGGGGTCGTGGCCTCTGTAGCTGCTTATCAGTATGCGGAAATCGATGATTTGTTTCATAGGGCCGAACAAAAAGAGGAAGATCCATTCATTCTGATCCTGGATGAATTAGAGGATCCTCATAACCTGGGTTCGATCATGAGAACAGCGGATGCTGCAGGTGCCCATGGAATCATCATCCCGAAAAGAAGAGCAGTGGGGCTTACGTCAACGGTAGCGAAAGCATCCACGGGTGCTATTGAGCACATTCCGGTTGCACGTGTGACCAACTTGTCTAGAGCGGTTGATGAACTGAAAGAACGTGGTGTATGGGTAGCGGGAACGGATGCCAAAGGAAAGCAGGATTTCCGCCAGTTTGATGGTACGTTGCCTATCGGCTTAATTATCGGTAGTGAAGGTAAAGGGATGAGTCGAATACTCAGAGATAAATGTGATTTCCTTGTTCAGTTGCCAATGGTCGGTCATGTAACATCATTAAACGCTTCGGTGGCAGCTAGTATTTTAATGTATGAGGTCTATCGTAAACGCCACCCGTTGGGAGAATAGAGAGACATGGATATTCTCCTTGTGGACGGCTATAACATAATCGGTGCCTGGTCAGAGCTGAATGAGTTGAAACATAAGGATTTGGCGGCAGCGAGAGATCGGCTTGTAGAACTAATGGCAGAATATCAAGGATATACCGGCTACCGGGTCATTGTCGTGTTTGATGCTTATTACGTTCAGGGAATTGCCCGTAAATATAGAAATTATAAGGTAGAAGTCATTTTCACGAAAGAAAATGAAACAGCGGACGAACGAATTGAAAAATTAGCCATTGAGTTAAGTAATATCAAAACTCAAATTCATGTAGCGACTTCTGATTTTACGGAGCAATGGGCGATCTTTGGCCAGGGAGCCCTCCGTAAATCAGCAAGGGAGCTTCTGACGGAAGTGAAAGTCATCGAAAAAAAGATCGAAAGAAAAGTACGGAATTCAAGTGATAAAAGGCCGGCTTCCAAGATCCAATTATCAGAAGAAGTTGCTGAAATTTTCGAAAAATGGCGCCGTGGGGAACAATGAGAGGTTGACGATTGAATTTTCTGTAATGTATAATATTTCTATCTATTGTTTTGCGCGGGGGGATGTGTGTGAGCAATATCACCAGGACAGAAGCATTTGATAATCGATTAGAAGGCATGGATGATGAAGAGATAATAGAAGCCGTCCATCAGGGTCACAGCGAAGCGTTAGATTTTTTAATCAGGAAATATCGTAATTTCGTTAGAGCGAAAGCCCGCTCGTATTTCTTAATTGGAGCAGATAAGGAAGATATCGTCCAGGAGGGTATGATTGGATTATACAAAGCGATCCGTGATTATAAGGAGGACAAGCTGACCTCTTTTAAAGCGTTTGCAGAACTTTGTATCACCAGACAAATCATAACAGCCATTAAGACAGCCACGAGACAGAAACATATACCGCTGAATTCGTATGTTTCATTGGATAAGCCCATTTATGATGACGAGTCAGACCGAACGCTCTTAGATGTTATTTCAGGTGCGAAAGTAATGGATCCGGAAGCGCTAATTATCAATCGTGAAGAATTCGATAATATGGAAGACAAGATGGCTCAGTTATTGAGTGATCTTGAGAGGAAAGTCCTGGCTCTTTATTTAGACGGGCAATCCTATCAGGAGATTTCTGAAGAACTGAACCGCCATGTGAAATCCATCGACAATGCCTTGCAGCGAGTGAAGAGAAAGCTCGAACGATACTTGGAAGTTCGCGAAATAACGATGTAAAGTCATATTGACACAAATTGGTGGTCGTGTTATTTTTGATAGGACTTACTATGGATAGTTTAGGTGGAATATATGACTACTAAATTAATACTTGCTTGTACGGTGTGTGGTTCCAGAAATTATAGTGTGCCGGGTAATCGTAATCAAGCAGTTCGATTAGAATTAAAGAAATTCTGTAATACATGTAATGCTCACACCCTACACAAAGAAACGAAATAGTGGAGCACCAAGTCTTGCGTATTGATATTAGTTGGAGGTTACAAACGGATGTTTAAATTCTTTCGCAATGTTGCATCAGAAATGAGAAAGGTCAGCTGGCCTAAACGTAAAGAGTTAACACGCTACACGATTACCGTTATTACAACAGTGGTATTTGTTGCCCTTTTCTTTGCTGTCATTGACCTGGGCATCTCAGAACTTATGCGATTGATCATTGGTTCTAAGTAAGAGAAACATAGAATTAGTTGTATATATACCGTAAAATCATGGTATAATGAATGTTAATAGAGTACATGACCTTAGAGCCCGTTATCTTTTTACGGGTTTTTTCATTTGGAGAAAAAGGCGAAAGAGTATTCTTAAATAGCGAGGAGGGACGGACGTTTAGTCCTATTAAATGGAGAAGAATTGGTATGTAGTTCATACTTATTCAGGATACGAGAATAAGGTTAAAGCCAACCTTGAGAAACGTGTCGAAACGATGGGGATGCAAGACAAAATCTTCCGCGTGATCGTACCTGAAGAAGAAGAAACAGATTTTAAGAACGGTAAGAAGAAAGTCGTTAAGAAGAAAGTATTCCCTGGTTACGTGATTGTTGAAATCGTCATGACGGATGATTCCTGGTATGTTGTGCGTAATACACCTGGAGTTACCGGATTTGTCGGTTCATCCGGATCCGGATCAAAGCCTACTCCGTTACTGCCGGAAGAAGTAACGAATCTTCTGAAGCAAATGGGCATGACAGAGAAAAAGGTAGAGATCGACTTCGAATTAGGAGAAACAGTAAAAGTAAACGAAGGTCCGTTTGCAAACTTCACTGGTTCGATCGAAGAGATCGATAATGCGAAAGCAAAAGTGAAAGTCCATGTTAATATGTTTGGCAGAGATACCCCGGTAGAACTGGATTTCTCCCAAATTGATAAATTATAATGGAAAAGAACTTGAAATCATTCTGAAAAAATGGTACTATTTCATAAGTCAGTGCGTCTCCACAAAGAGATACTGAAACTAATAGACGTTCTTTATGTTGATAAAGACATTTTTTACATGAGTGGGAGGGTGAAAAACCCAATAACCACATCACGGACTTAAGGAGGTGTGTCTCGTGGCTAAAAAAGTTATCAAAATGGTTAAATTGCAGATTCCTGCCGGTAAAGCTAATCCAGCTCCACCAGTTGGTCCTGCACTAGGTCAAGCAGGTGTTAACATCATGGGATTCTGTAAGGAATTCAATGCTCGTACAGCAGATCAAGCTGGCTTAATCATTCCTGTTGAAATTACGGTATTTGAAGACCGTTCATTTACATTCATCACAAAAACTCCACCCGCTGCAGTTTTACTTAAAAAAGCAGCTGGTATCGAGTCTGGTTCAGGCGAACCAAACAGCAAGAAAGTGGCAACACTTAAACGCGACAAAGTACGTGAAATTGCTGAAACAAAAATGCCTGACTTAAATGCAGCTAGTGTTGAATCAGCTATGCGCATGGTAGAAGGAACTGCGCGCAGCATGGGTATCGTCATCGAAGACTAATCCCTGCTTCGTTAAAGGTCCTGTTGAACGAGGTTGCGATGATGAAATGTACGTTTCACTCGCAACCTTATTTCGTGGGAGGTTATTCCGCTAAAACCACATATAGGAGGAAATATAAAATGGCAAAAAAAGGTAAAAAGTTTCTTGAAGCTCAAAAGCTTGTAGATCGTACTACTGCTTACTCAGTTGAAGAAGCAATCGAACTAGTTAAGAAAACAAACTTCGCTAAGTTTGACGCAACGATTGAAGTAGCGTTCCGCTTAGGTGTAGATACTCGTAAAAACGACCAGCAAATCCGTGGAGCAGTTGTACTTCCGCACGGAACTGGTAAAACTCAAAAGGTTCTTGTATTCGCTAAAGGCGATAAAGCAAAAGAAGCAGAAGCTGCTGGCGCTGATTTCGTAGGTGATGCAGAACTTATCAACAAAATCAACCAAGGTTGGTTCGAGTTCGACGTAATCGTAGCAACTCCGGACATGATGGGTGAAGTTGGTAAACTTGGTCGTGTATTAGGACCTAAAGGTTTAATGCCAAACCCTAAAACTGGAACAGTTACATTCGACGTAACGAAAGCTGTTAATGAAATCAAAGCAGGTAAAGTTGAATACCGTGCTGACAAATCAGGTAACGTTCACGTTCCTGTTGGAAAGATTTCATTCGACAACGACAAGCTTGTTGAAAACTTTGCTACAATGTATGAAACAATGCTTAAAGTTAAACCTGCTGCTGCAAAAGGAACTTACATGAAAAACGTTTCTGTAACTTCAACTATGGGACCTGGCGTTAAAGTCGATCCTTCATCTTTCGCAGTTAAGGCATAATTTGGTATTGACTTACTAGGGACTAGTGATTATAATTAGTTCTGTTGTTAAAAAACGAATACATTTGTACCGTAGACAGTAGGTGCTCGTTAAGAGCTTAATGCCCTGCCGAGGTAATTGCGATAAAATAACCGCTTATAGCGTGTTTGCAATGCCCTTATGTCTACCTTGATATAAGGGCATTTTTTATTGGATGACGGTATAAATGTTCATCAGTCAATCTACAGGAGGTGTAATGATGAGCAGCATTCTAGAACAAAAGAAACACATCGTTGGAGAAATCTCTGACAAGCTAAAAAACAGCGTATCTACAATCGTTGTAGATTACCGCGGTCTTGATGTTTCCGAAGTAACTGAGCTTCGTAAACAACTCCGTGAAGCTGGCATCGACTTCAAAGTGTACAAAAACACTATGGTACGTCGTGCGGCTGAAGAAGCTGGTCTTGAAGGGTTAAACGAATTCCTAACTGGTCCTAACGCAATCGCGTTCAGCAGTGAAGAAGTAGTTGCACCTGCAAAGATTCTTAACAGCTTTGCTAAAGAACACGAAGCGCTTGAAATCAAAGCGGGTGTCATCGAAGGAACAATCACTTCAGTTGAGGATGTTAAAGCAATCGCTGAACTTCCAAGCCGCGAAGGACTTCTTTCTATGCTACTCAGCGTGCTTCAAGCACCAATGCGCAACTTCGCATTGGCAACAAAAGCCGTTGCAGATCAAAAAGAAGAGCAAGGCGCGTAAGTTAAAGCAAGTCGTTTAAATAAAAATTAAGCACACATTACAAGGAGGAAATTTAAAATGAGTAAAGAGCAAATCATTGACGCGATTAAAGAAATGTCAGTTCTTGAATTAAATGATCTAGTTAAAGCAATCGAAGAAGAATTCGGAGTAACTGCTGCTGCACCTGTAGCTGTAGCTGCTGGTGGCGGAGAAGCTGCTGCAGAAAAAACTGAATTCGACGTAATCCTTGAGAGCGCTGGATCTCAAAAAATCAAAGTTATCAAAGTTGTTCGTGAAATCACAGGTCTTGGCCTTAAAGAAGCGAAAGAAGTTGTTGATAACACTCCAAAAGCTCTTAAAGAAGGTATCTCTAAAGAGGAAGCTGAAGAACTTAAAGCTAAACTTGAAGAAGTTGGAGCTGGCGTAGAAGTTAAGTAATGATTGTATAGATGAAAAGCTCGCTATATTTGGCGGGCTTTTTTCTTGTCTGGCTTCTAACAGAATAGTAAACATGGATATCTATCGCCGGTTATCTTCAGTTTCGTTGGGAATGATGATTACTAGACGATATGTAAGAATGGATGGAGATGATATAATGACCAATCACTATTATTCTCATAACCCTGATGTAGAGAGTAACCCCCAAACGATCACCTTTGAGTTGAGAGGACATACATTCCGTTTCAAAACGGATCAAGGTGTTTTCTCTAAGAAGGAAGTTGACTTTGGTTCAAGAGCTTTGATTGAAACGTTTGAATTACCTGGCGTAACGGGTCCGTTACTGGATGTCGGTTGCGGGTATGGTCCGATCGGTCTGTCTTTAGCGAAAGAAAATGATGATCGTATGGTTCATATGATTGATGTAAATGAAAGAGCGCTGTCTTTAGCGAAAGAAAATGCTAGAGAGAATAAAGTTCAAAACGTGAGCATCTATCAAAGTGACCGATATGCGAATGTCGTTGAAGCTGGGTTTGCGGCCATATTAACGAACCCGCCGATAAGAGCAGGGAAAGACACGGTTCATTCGATTCTTGAAGCTAGTTATGACTACCTGACGGAAAATGGTGAATTGTGGGTCGTTATTCAGAAGAAACAAGGTGCTCCATCTGCCATGGATAAAATGGAAGAATTGTTTTCAAATGTAGAAATTGTCGCTAGAAAAAAGGGATACTACATCTTGAAATCGGTAAAAGAAATCCGTTGACGTAGCTTTACTGCTATGATAACATTATAAAATGCAAAAATATTATTTTCCGGTATTATGTCCATATGTATACATATTGGATAAATTGGAAAAGATTATAAAATAATAGTTCGTCATATGAAAATGAGGTTTTATCATTAAAACCCTTTTTCTTTTTGTCTTGTGTAGAGTAGCATTCCTACTTGAAGGCATATAGACACAACCAAAACGCTTGATTTGAGGGGTGAATCAGTTGACAGGTCAACTAGTTCAGTATGGACGACACCGCCAACGCAGAAGTTTTGCGCGTATCAGTGAAGTTTTAGAATTACCGAATTTAATCGAAATTCAAACTTCCTCGTATCAATGGTTTCTTGATGAGGGGTTAAGAGAAATGTTCCGTGACATTTCTCCGATTGAGGACTTCACTGGTAATCTCTCTTTGGAATTTATTGACTATAGTCTGGGAGAGCCAAAGTACTCGGTGGAAGAATCAAAGGAAAGAGATGTTACTTACTCTGCACCGCTTAGAGTGAAAGTCCGTCTTGTGAACAAGGAAACAGGAGAAGTGAAAGATCAAGACGTATTTATGGGTGACTTCCCATTAATGACAGACACAGGTACTTTTGTCATTAATGGTGCTGAGCGCGTTATCGTATCTCAGCTAGTACGTTCACCTAGTGTTTACTTTAGCGGAAAAGTAGATAAGAACGGAAAGAAAGGGTTTACTGCTACCGTTATACCAAACCGCGGAGCTTGGCTTGAGTATGAAACAGATGCGAAAGATGTTGTATATGTGCGAATTGATCGAACTCGCAAACTACCGGTAACGGTTCTTTTACGTGCCCTTGGGTTTGGCTCTGATCAAGAAATCATCGATTTGATCGGTGATAATGAGTACATTCGTAACACGCTCGAGAAAGACAACACGGAAGGTATCGACAAAGCATTGCTCGAGATTTACGAGCGTCTGCGTCCAGGAGAGCCTCCTACAGTAGAAAATGCTAAAAGTTTACTCGTTTCTCGTTTCTTTGATCCTAAGCGTTATGACTTAGCAAACGTTGGACGTTACAAAATGAACAAAAAGCTTCACATTAAGAACCGTTTATTCGGTCAAACTCTAGCAGAAACTCTAGCAGATCCGGAAACGGGTGAGATTCTGGCGGAGAAAGGCACGGTTCTTGATCGTCGCGCTCTGGATAAGGTTATTCCTTATTTAGAAAATGGCATCGGGTTTAAAAACTACCAACAGTCCGGTGGCGTGTTAGAAGAAGACGTCGTTCTTCAATCTATCAAAATCTATTCTCCTAACGAAGAGGGAGAATTTGAGATTAATGTCATCAGCAATGCGTATGTTGAAGAAGAGGTCAAGTACATTACACCTGCAGATATCATTTCTTCTATTTCTTACTTCTTTAATTTATTACATGGAGTAGGACTAACGGATGATATTGACCATTTAGGTAACCGTCGTTTACGTTCGGTAGGTGAATTGCTTCAAAACCAATTCCGTATCGGTTTATCACGTATGGAGCGTGTAGTTCGTGAAAGAATGTCCATTCAGGACACGAACACGATCACACCTCAGCAACTGATCAACATCCGTCCGGTAATCGCATCAATCAAAGAGTTCTTTGGAAGCTCTCAATTGTCTCAATTTATGGATCAAACGAATCCTCTTGCAGAATTAACGCACAAACGTCGTCTTTCTGCTTTAGGACCTGGTGGTTTAACGCGTGAGCGCGCAGGTTTCGAAGTGCGTGACGTACATTACTCCCACTATGGTCGTATGTGTCCGATTGAAACGCCTGAGGGACCAAACATCGGACTGATCAACTCACTTTCTTCATTTGCGAAAGTGAATAAATTCGGCTTTATCGAAACGCCGTATCGTCGTGTTGACCCTGATTCAGGGAAAGTAACCGATCGCATCGATTACTTGACGGCAGACGAAGAAGATAACTATGTAGTGGCACAAGCAAACGCGCGTCTTGGTGATGACGGAGCATTCCTTGATGAAGAAGTCATCGCTCGTTTCCGTGGTGAAAACACGGTTATCAAACGTGAACGCCTGGACTACATGGATGTATCTCCTAAACAAGTAGTATCAGCTGCGACAGCATGTATTCCTTTCTTGGAAAACGATGACTCTAACCGTGCTCTTATGGGAGCGAACATGCAGCGTCAAGCAGTGCCTTTAATGAATCCGGAATCACCGATCGTCGGAACGGGTATGGAACACGTATCTGCGAAAGACTCTGGTGCAGCTGTGATTTGTAAATATGAAGGTATTGTTGAAAAGGTTGAAGCGAAACAAGTTTGGGTACGTCGTGTGAAAGAAATCGACGGTCAAGAAGTAAAAGGTGACCTCGATAAATATCGTATGCAAAAATTCATCCGTTCTAACCAGGGTACATGTTACAATCAGCGTCCGATCGTAAGTGAAGGTGACCGCGTAGTTAAAGGAGAAATCCTTGCTGATGGTCCTTCAATGGAAAAGGGAGAACTCGCCTTAGGACGCAACGTAATGGTTGGATTCATGACTTGGGACGGTTACAACTATGAAGATGCGATCATCATGAGTGAACGTCTTGTAAAAGACGATGTATATACTTCCATTCATATTGAAGAATATGAGTCTGAATCTCGTGATACGAAATTAGGACCAGAAGAAATCACTCGTGATATTCCAAACGTTGGTGAAGATGCACTTCGCAATCTTGATGAGCGTGGAATCATCCGCATCGGTGCTGAAGTGAAAGATGGCGACTTACTTGTCGGTAAAGTAACGCCTAAGGGTGTAACGGAGTTGACTGCTGAAGAACGCCTGTTACATGCAATCTTCGGTGAGAAAGCCCGTGAAGTCCGGGATACATCTCTTCGTGTACCACATGGTGGGGGAGGAATTATCCTCGATGTCAAAGTCTTCAATCGTGAAGACGGCGATGAATTACCACCAGGTGTTAACCAGCTTGTACGTGTATACATCGTTCAGAAGCGTAAAATTTCTGAAGGTGACAAAATGGCTGGTCGTCACGGTAACAAAGGTGTTATCTCAAGGATCCTTCCTGAAGAAGACATGCCGTTCTTGCCAGACGGTACACCGATCGATATCATGTTGAACCCATTAGGGGTACCATCACGTATGAATATCGGACAGGTGCTTGAACTTCATTTAGGTATGGCAGCAAGATATCTTGGTGTACATGTCGCTTCACCGGTATTTGATGGAGCGCGTGAAGAAGACGTATGGGCAACCATCGAAGAAGCCGGTATGGCACGTGATGCGAAAACCGTTCTTTATGATGGTAGAACAGGTGAACCGTTTGATAACCGTGTATCAGTTGGGATCATGTATATGATCAAACTTGCTCACATGGTCGATGACAAACTTCACGCACGTTCAACCGGTCCTTATTCACTTGTTACGCAGCAACCGTTGGGTGGTAAAGCTCAATTCGGTGGACAGCGTTTCGGTGAGATGGAGGTATGGGCACTTGAAGCTTATGGTGCTGCTTACACTCTGCAAGAAATTCTGACGGTTAAGTCTGATGATGTTGTGGGTCGTGTGAAAACATACGAAGCCATTGTCAAAGGTGAAAACGTTCCTGAACCGGGAGTTCCGGAATCCTTCAAGGTTCTGATCAAAGAGCTTCAAAGTTTAGGTATGGATGTTAAGATCCTCTCTAGTAACGAAGAAGAAATTGAAATGCGTGACTTAGAGGATGAAGAAGAAGTACAACAAGCAGACACGCTAAATATCTCTGAATCTAATGCACAAGAATCCGAGACAGTAGGGTCAAAAGAATAAATTTAGAGCAATTAGGGTTAGAGCCTGTAGATTAAAAGGGAGGTAGGCCCCTTGCTAGATGTAAATAATTTTGAGTATATGAAAATTGGTTTAGCTTCCCCCGATAAGATCCGTTCGTGGTCTTTCGGGGAGGTTAAAAAACCTGAAACGATTAACTATCGTACATTAAAACCTGAAAAAGATGGTTTATTCTGTGAACGTATCTTCGGTCCTACGAAGGACTGGGAATGTCACTGTGGAAA
This sequence comes from Rossellomorea sp. ABR4_004, assembly GCF_056159585.1. NCBI lineage: Bacteria > Bacillati > Bacillota > Bacilli > Caryophanales > Bacillaceae > Rossellomorea > Rossellomorea sp. ABR4_004. The sequence goes on from NZ_JBSWVM010000001.1 coordinate 2,481,615, forward strand.
ATACAAGCGTGTGCGTTATAAAGGCGTCGTTTGTGACCGCTGTGGTGTTGAAGTAACGAAGGCTAAAGTTCGCCGTGAACGTATGGGTCACATTGAACTGGCTGCACCTGTTTCCCACATCTGGTACTTCAAAGGAATCCCAAGCCGTATGGGACTTGTTTTAGACATGTCTCCCCGTGCTTTGGAAGAAGTTATTTACTTCGCTTCCTATGTTGTAACAGAACCTGGTGACACGGCTCTCGAAAGAAAGCAACTTCTTTCTGAGAAAGAGTATCGTGCGTATCGTGAGAAATATGGAGTGAAATTCCAAGCGGCAATGGGAGCTGAAGCGATTAAAAAGCTTCTGCAGGACATTGACCTGGATAAAGAAGCTGAATTCCTTAAAGAAGAACTGAAAACAGCTCAAGGTCAACGCCGTACCCGTGCAATCAAACGTTTAGAAGTGGTGGAATCTTTCAGGAACTCAGGAAATGATCCGGACTGGATGATTCTTGATGTACTGCCTGTCATTCCTCCAGAGCTTCGCCCGATGGTTCAGCTGGACGGTGGACGCTTTGCAACTTCTGACTTAAATGATTTATATCGTCGTGTTATTAACCGTAATAACCGTTTGAAACGTTTATTGGACCTTGGTGCTCCAAGCATCATCGTTCAAAACGAGAAGCGTATGCTTCAAGAAGCGGTCGATGCTTTAATTGATAATGGCCGCCGTGGCCGTCCAGTCACTGGACCAGGTAACCGTCCATTAAAATCCCTTTCACATATGCTTAAAGGGAAGCAAGGTCGTTTCCGTCAGAACCTTCTTGGTAAACGTGTTGACTATTCAGGTCGTTCTGTAATCGTCGTTGGACCTAACCTTAAGATGTATCAATGTGGTCTTCCTAAAGAAATGGCTCTTGAGTTATTCAAACCATTTGTTATGAAAGAACTTGTTGAAAAAGGATTGGCTCACAACATTAAGAGTGCAAAACGCAAGATCGAACGCGTACAACCGGAAGTATGGGATGTATTAGAAGGGGTTATTAAAGAACATCCAGTTCTCTTAAACCGTGCACCTACTCTTCACAGACTTGGTATTCAAGCATTTGAACCAACACTTGTCGAAGGTAGAGCGATCCGTCTTCACCCACTTGTATGTACGGCATACAATGCGGATTTTGATGGTGACCAAATGGCGGTTCACGTACCTCTATCTTCTGAAGCACAAGCTGAAGCACGCATGCTCATGCTTGCTGCCCAAAACATCCTTAATCCGAAAGACGGTAAGCCAGTTGTTACTCCGTCCCAGGATATGGTATTAGGTAACTATTACCTGACACTTGAGCGTGAAAATGCTGTTGGTGAAGGTATGATCTTCAATGATGCAAATGAAGTCATTCTTGCTTATCAAAATGGTTATGTTCACTTGCATACCCGTATTGCGATCCATGCCAGCACCATCAACAACAAAACGTTCACAGAGAAGCAAAATAAACAATTATTATTAACAACGGTAGGTAAAGTAATCTTTAACGAGATCTTACCTGATACATTCCCGTTCATTAACGAACCAACAAGAACGAACTTGGAAGTAGCTACTCCTGAGAACTACTTTGTTGATCCGTCAACGGACGTTAAAGAAGTATTCCAAAACCGTGAGTTAATCAACCCGTTCAAAAAAGGATTCTTAGGGAATATCATTGCGGAAGTATTCAAGAAGTTTGCTATCACTGAAACGTCTCGTATGCTTGATAAGATGAAAGACTTAGGATTCAAATACTCTACCAAAGCCGGTATTACGGTTGGTATCGCAGATATCGTCGTACTAGCGGAAAAAGAAGAAATCTTAATCGAAGCACAAAGTAAAGTAGACAACGTATTAAAACAATTTAAACGTGGTCTTATTACAGAAGATGAAAGATATGATCGTGTTATCTCAATCTGGAGTGCTGCGAAAGATACGATTCAAGGTAAATTAATGGCGACACTGGATAAACGCAACCCGATCTTCATGATGAGTGATTCAGGTGCCCGTGGTAACGCATCTAACTTTACTCAGCTTGCTGGTATGCGTGGACTGATGGCCAACCCGGCTGGTCGTATCATTGAGTTACCGATCAAATCAAGTTTCCGTGAAGGTTTAACGGTTCTTGAGTACTTTATCTCTACACATGGTGCCCGTAAAGGTCTTGCCGATACTGCACTGAAAACAGCTGACTCAGGTTACCTGACACGTCGTCTTGTTGATGTGGCTCAGGATGTAATCGTTCGTGAAGAAGACTGTGGAACGGACAGAGGCCTACTTGTAGGATCCATTAAAGAGGGTACAGAAATCATCGAGCCTCTTGAAGAACGTTTACTTGGTCGTTACTCACGTAAAACATTACGTCATCCTGAGACAGATGAAATCATCATTACAGAAAATCAGCTGATCACAGAAGACTTAGCTAAGACGATCATTGACGCTGGTGTCGAACATGTTTCGATCCGTTCTGCTTTCACATGTAACACTAGACATGGTGTATGTGAGAAATGTTATGGAACGAACCTGGCAACAGGACAAAAAGTCGAAGTAGGGGAAGCTGTGGGAATCATCGCTGCTCAATCCATCGGGGAACCGGGTACTCAGTTAACGATGCGTACGTTCCATACTGGTGGGGTTGCAGGAGACGATATCACTCAAGGTTTACCGCGTATCCAAGAGATCTTCGAAGCGCGTAATCCTAAAGGTCAAGCCGTTATTTCTGAAATCGATGGTGTCATCACTTCCATCAGCGAAGGAAAAGATCGTCAGTACGAAATTACCGTTCAAGGTGATGTGGAAACGAGAAGTTACACAGCTCCATACACAGCCCGCTTGAAATACGCTGTGAATGATAAAGTAGTACGCGGTCAGGAAATCACTGAAGGTTCAATCGATCCAAAAGAACTTCTTAAAGTGCGTGATGTGTCAGCCGTTCAAGAATACTTGCTGCGTGAGGTACAAAAAGTATACCGTATGCAAGGGGTTGAAATCGGCGACAAACACGTAGAGGTCATGGTTCGTCAAATGTTACGCAAGGTTCGTGTTATTGATGCCGGTGAATCAGAGGTACTACCTGGTACTCTTATGGACATCCATCAATTCAGAGACGCGAACGAAAAAGCTCTATTTGGCGGAAAGCTTCCGGCAACAGGACGTCCTGTCCTGCTCGGAATCACCAAAGCTTCACTTGAAACAGATTCCTTCTTATCAGCAGCATCGTTCCAGGAGACAACTCGTGTGTTAACGGACGCTGCCATTAAAGGAAAACGTGATGAGTTACTTGGATTGAAAGAAAATGTTATCATCGGTAAATTGGTTCCTGCCGGTACAGGTATGCAACGTTACCGCAAGGCAGAGCCGGTATTAGCAGAAGATACTAGTGAAGAAACAGTAACAGTAGAGTAATCTATTTAGGCTAACTCTTAGGCGTGTTTGATTGCTCAAACATAAGCTCTAAGAGTTAGCTTTTATAAATCTTTTAAATCTATGTTGACATAGAGATTTTAAGATGATAATATATTCAAGGTTGCTCCTATTAATAACCTGTTACTTTGGAGGATATGAAATGTCTTATGAAAAAGTAGCGCAGGCTAAAGAAATTATTGTAGGAACAAAGCAAGCAGTGAAAGCTCTTAAAACAGGTCATGTACTAGAGGTTGTTATTGCGGAGGATGCTGATCCCAAAGTTACAGCCAAGGTAGTTCAGGTCGCTATTGATCTTAAAGTACCGGTTAACAAAGTGGATTCCATGAAGAAACTTGGTAAATCGTGCGGAATAGATGTTGGAGCAGCAGCTGTTGCGATTATACAGTAAAATAGTTTTTGTAGAAGCTATCTGCAAAAACTTTACTTTTACCCAAAAAAGAACCACCTGGATGTGTGGGCTTACCAAATAAGAAGGGAGGAAAACAAAATGCCAACTATTAACCAATTAGTTCGCAAGCCTCGTCAGTCTAAATCAACTAAATCAAAGTCACCTGCACTTAACAAAGGTTATAACAGCTTTAAGAAAGTGCACACGAACTTGTCTTCTCCACAAAAACGTGGTGTATGTACTCGTGTTGGTACAATGACTCCAAAGAAACCGAACTCGGCGCTACGTAAATATGCTCGTGTTCGTTTAACAAATGGAATCGAGGTTACTGCTTACATTCCTGGTATCGGACATAACCTTCAAGAGCACAGTGTTGTTCTTATCCGTGGAGGACGTGTAAAGGATTTACCGGGGGTACGTTATCACATCGTACGTGGTGCGCTTGATACAGCTGGAGTTGAAGGCCGTATGCAAGGACGTTCTAAATACGGAACTAAGCGCCCTAAAGCAGCTAAAAAATAATAAAAAAATCATACATTCATTTCTCGTTGAAAGGAGGAAATCACATGCCACGTAAAGGTCCTGTAGCAAAAAGAGACGTTTTACCTGATCCAATGTACAATTCAAAATTAGTTACTCGTTTAATCAACAAAATCATGATTGACGGTAAAAGAGGTAAAGCTCAAAAGAAACTATACGCTGCGTTTGATATCATTAGCGAGCGTTCAGGTAAAGATGCAATGGAAGTATTCGATGCAGCTCTAAAAAATATCATGCCGGTATTAGAAGTTAAAGCTCGTCGTGTTGGTGGTTCAAACTATCAAGTACCTGTAGAGGTGCGTCCAGAGCGTCGTACTACACTAGGTCTTCGTTGGTTAGTAAACTACTCTCGTCTTCGCGGTGAGAAGACAATGGAAGAGCGTTTAGCTAACGAAATCCTTGATGCAGCTAATAACACTGGAGCTTCTGTTAAGAAGCGTGAAGATACACACAAGATGGCTGAAGCGAACAAAGCGTTTGCTCACTATCGTTGGTAATCTGATCTTAAACAAACAAACCATTCTCATATAAGGAAGGAGAAAGACCGCATGCCTAGAGAGTTCTCCTTAGAAAACACTCGTAATATCGGTATCATGGCTCACATCGATGCTGGTAAAACAACTGCAACTGAGCGTATCCTATTTTATACAGGTCGTATCCATAAAATTGGAGAAACTCACGAAGGTGCTTCTCAAATGGACTGGATGGAGCAAGAGCAAGAACGTGGTATCACTATCACTTCTGCTGCGACAACAGCTCAATGGAAAGGCCATCGTATTAACATCATCGATACACCGGGACACGTAGACTTCACTGTTGAAGTTGAACGTTCATTGCGTGTGCTTGATGGTGCAGTAGCAGTACTTGATGCTCAATCTGGTGTTGAGCCTCAAACTGAAACTGTTTGGCGCCAAGCAACAACTTACGGGGTTCCCCGTGTTGTGTTCGTTAACAAAATGGACAAAATCGGTGCTGACTTCCTTTACTCTGTTGGGACACTTCATGAACGTTTACAAGCGAATGCACATCCAATTCAGCTTCCAATCGGTGCTGAGGATGACTTCGAAGGTATCATCGACTTAGTAGAAATGAAAGCTTACTTCTATGAAGATGACCTTGGAACACGCGCAGAAGCTCGTGACATTCCTGAAGAGTACAAAGATCAAGCTGAAGAATACCGCGGAAAGTTAATTGAAGCTGTTTCTGAACTTGATGAAGAGCTTATGATGAAGTACTTAGAAGGTGAAGAGCTTTCTAACGAAGAAATCAAAGCTGCTATCCGTGCGGCTACACTGACTGTTGAGTTCTACCCGGTAGTTTGTGGATCTGCATTCAAAAACAAAGGGGTTCAATTACTAATTGACTCAGTTATTGACTATCTTCCAGCGCCAACAGACGTTGAAGATATCAAAGGTTTTGTACCTGAAACAGAAGAAGAAGTGACTCGTCCTTCATCAGACGATGCGCCATTCTCTGCATTAGCGTTCAAAGTTGCAACTGACCCTTATGTTGGTAAGTTAACATTCTTCCGTGTTTACTCTGGTGTTCTTGAGTCAGGTTCATACGTAAGAAACTCTTCAAAAGGAAAACGTGAACGTGTAGGTCGTATCCTACAAATGCACGCTAACTCCCGTGAAGAAATCTCTAAAGTATATGCTGGAGATATTGCAGCAGCAGTTGGTCTGAAAGATACTTCTACTGGAGATACACTATGTGATGAAAAGAGTCTTGTTATTCTAGAATCAATGGTGTTCCCAGAGCCGGTTATCTCTCTATCTGTTGAGCCTAAATCAAAGGCTGACCAAGATAAAATGACTACTGCTCTACAAAAACTTCAAGAGGAAGATCCAACATTCCGCGCGCATACTGACCAGGAAACTGGACAGGTTATCATCGCAGGTATGGGTGAGCTTCACTTAGATATCATCGTTGACCGTATGAAACGTGAATTCAAAGTAGAAGCAAACGTAGGAGCTCCTCAAGTATCTTACCGTGAGACTTTCCGTGATACGGCTAAAGTTGAAGGTAAGTTCGCCCGTCAATCTGGTGGACGTGGACAATTCGGACACGTTTGGATCGAATTCTCACCTAACGAAGAAGGTAAAGGATTCGAATTCGAGAACGGTATTGTCGGTGGTGTTGTTCCACGTGAATACATCCCTGCAGTACAAGCCGGTCTATCTGACGCTTTAGAAAATGGTGTCTTAGCTGGTTTCCCACTTGTTGATGTTAAAGCAAGATTATTCGATGGTTCATACCATGACGTTGACTCCTCTGAGATGGCGTTCAAAATCGCTGCATCAATGGCACTTAAGAATGCTGCTTCTAAATGTAAGCCAGTAATCCTTGAGCCAATGATGAAGGTAGAGGTTGTTATCCCTGAGGAATACCTTGGAGATATCATGGGTGATGTAACTTCTCGTCGTGGACGTGTAGAAGGTATGGAAGCACGCGGTAACGCTCAAGTCGTTAAAGCGTTCGTACCACTATCTGAAATGTTTGGATATGCAACATCTCTTCGTTCTAACACACAAGGACGTGGAACATACTCCATGCACTTCGATCACTATGAAGAAGTACCTAAATCGATTTCTGAAGAAATCATCAAAAAAAATAAAGGTGAATAATTGATTTATTCGCTTTTATAAAGTATAAATACTAATGTAAGCAATTGTTGTGTCAGAGATGGTTTTTTAGCTATCTCTGAGGCACCCAAAATATACTTATTTTCTTTAAAATCAAAGGAGGATTTTCAAATGGGTAAGGAAAAATTTGATCGTTCCAAGCAACATGCGAATATCGGTACAATCGGTCACGTTGACCATGGTAAAACAACTCTAACAGCTGCAATCACAACTACACTTCACAAGAAGTATGGTCGTGGAACTGCAATGGCATATGACCAAATCGATGGTGCTCCAGAAGAAAGAGAACGTGGAATCACAATCTCTACTGCACACGTTGAGTACGAAACTGATACTCGTCACTATGCACACGTTGACTGCCCAGGACATGCTGACTATGTTAAAAACATGATCACTGGTGCTGCACAAATGGATGGTGGGATCCTAGTAGTATCTGCTGCTGATGGCCCAATGCCACAAACTCGTGAGCACATCCTTCTTTCTCGTCAAGTAGGTGTTCCATACCTAGTTGTATTCATGAACAAATGTGACATGGTAGACGACGAAGAGCTACTTGAATTAGTAGAAATGGAAGTGCGTGACCTTCTTTCTGAGTACGATTTCCCTGGCGATGACGTACCAGTAATCAAAGGTTCTGCTCTTAAAGCTCTTGAAGGAGAAGCTGAGTGGGAAGAAAAAATCTACGAACTTATGGAAGCTGTAGATAGCTACATCCCAACTCCAGAGCGTGACACTGAAAAGCCATTCATGATGCCTGTTGAGGATGTATTCTCAATCACAGGTCGTGGTACAGTTGCTACTGGTCGTGTTGAGCGTGGACAAGTTAAAGTTGGAGACACTATCGACATCATCGGTCTTTCTGAAGAGCCAAAATCTACTACTGTAACAGGTGTAGAAATGTTCCGTAAGCTTCTTGACTATGCTGAAGCTGGAGACAACATCGGTGCACTACTTCGTGGTGTAGCTCGTGAAGATATCCAACGTGGACAAGTACTTGCTAAGCCAGGTACAATCACTCCACACACAAAGTTCAAAGCAGAAGTTTATGTTCTTTCTAAAGAAGAGGGTGGACGTCACACTCCATTCTTCACTAACTACCGCCCACAGTTCTACTTCCGTACAACTGACGTAACTGGTATCTGTAACCTTCCTGAAGGTGTAGAAATGGTTATGCCTGGCGATAACATCGAAATGACTGTTGAGCTTATCGCTCCAATCGCTATCGAAGAAGGTACTAAGTTCTCTATCCGTGAGGGTGGACGTACTGTAGGTGCTGGAGTAGTAGCTACAATCACTGAGTAATCATTGATATCAAAAACAGATGGACATCATGTCCATCTGTTTTTTTGTGTTTAAATAGCTACGTACTACAACGAATATGATAATGGCGTTGTCGAGTTTCTTCTATATAGTATAGTACATGTTTATATATGTTGATCAATCTTCATTATAATATTTGAAAATGAAATACTTCAGCTTATGGATCACACTTCACATTAGTTATACTTCCTGCATGAATAAGTAATTAAAACACTAAGTTGATTGGTGCGGAGGGATGCTCGACTCCTGCGGGAATAGCGGGAAAGTTGAGACCCCACAGGGCAAAGCCCGAGGAGGATTAACTCACGCCCCGCGGAAAGCGAGCATCCCGGAGCGGAAATCAACAAGCACTTACTCTTGAAGAAATATTATAACTAAGGATTAGATAAGAATGATTAATAGTTCACTTTGGATTAAAGTAATTTAACCCATTCACATTGTTATATTAAATATTGTGAAAATACCACATAACCTTGAAAATACCACCGTTCGTTTGTATAATAGAGAAAGTGTGCAAAACATAAAGAATTTGCAAGAAACAGTTGCATCTTCTAGGTGTTTTAGTTATAATAGACAATGTTGGTCTTTGACTGCGATGAAACAGAAGGTTGCTGACACACACGGCCGCTTTGCCATGGCGAGTGTGTGGGAAATTTCTGTGGAGAATGTCTATTCAAAAATAGGCGATAAAGGAGGGAAAATAATGGCAAAACAAAAGATTCGTATCCGTTTAAAGGCTTATGATCACAGAATTCTTGATCAATCAGCTGAGAAAATTGTTGAAACAGCAAAACGTTCTGGTGCGGCGGTTTCTGGACCGATCCCACTACCGACTGAAAAGTCTGTTTACACAATCTTACGTGCTGTGCACAAATACAAAGATTCTCGTGAGCAATTCGAAATGCGTACTCATAAACGCTTAATCGACATTGTAAACCCAACACCTCAAACAGTTGATGCGCTTATGCGTTTAGACTTACCATCAGGTGTAGATATCGAAATCAAACTTTAATTCATAAAAACCATAATTATTAGGAGGTGTGACTTATGACCAAAGGAATCTTAGGAAGAAAGATTGGTATGACTCAAGTTTTCGCTGAAAACGGTGATCTTATCCCTGTAACTGTTATCGAAGCTGCTCAAAACGTGGTACTTCAAAAGAAATCTATCGATGTTGATGGCTACGAAGCTATCCAAGTAGGTTTTGAAGACAAACGTGAAAAGCTTTCTAACAAACCAGAGAGAGGCCACGTTGCTAAAGCTGAAACTGCTCCTAAGCGCTTCATCCGTGAAATCCGCGGTGTAAACGTAGAAGAGTACGAAGTTGGTCAAGAAGTCAAAGTTGATATTTTCGCGGCAGGCGAAATCGTAGATGTAACAGGAGTTTCAAAAGGTAAAGGATTCCAAGGTGCTATCAAGCGTCATAACCAATCTCGCGGACCTATGTCCCATGGTTCTCGTTACCACCGTCGTCCTGGTTCAATGGGTCCTGTTGATCCAAACCGTGTATTCAAAGGTAAATTACTACCTGGACGTATGGGCGGAGAGCAAATTACAATTCAAAACCTTGAAATTGTAAAAGTTGATGCAGATCGTAACCTTATCTTGGTTAAAGGTAATGTACCTGGACCTAAGAAACAACTGATCAAAGTAAAGTCAGCTATTAAAGCAAACTAATAGAACTTTTCAAGAAAGGAGGAAACAAGAATGCCGAAAGTAGCATTATTTAACCAAAGCGGTTCTAAAGTTGGTGATATCGAACTTAATGACACTGTTTTTGGTATCGAACCAAACAAACATGTAATGTTTGAAGCAGTATTGATGCAAAGAGCTTCTTTACGTCAAGGGAATCACAAAGTAAAAAATCGTTCTGAAGTACGTGGCGGTGGGCGTAAGCCTTGGCGTCAAAAAGGAACTGGCCGTGCTCGTCAAGGGTCAATCCGTTCTCCACAATGGCGCGGTGGTGGTACTGTATTTGGACCAGTTCCACGCAGCTACAGCTACAAACTTCCTAAGAAGGTTCGTCGCTTAGCGATCAAATCTGCTCTTTCTTCTAAAGTAGTAGAAGAAAACATCTTAGTATTAGAAGCATTATCATTCGATGCTCCTAAAACAAAAGAATTTGCTAACGTTCTTAAAGGTCTTTCTGTTGATTCTAAAACATTAGTAATCACTGATGGCATCGACGAAAACGTAGCACTTTCAGCTCGTAACATCCCTGGTGTAACTGTTGTTCCTGCTGATGGAATTAGCGTTCTGGATGTGTTAGGACACGACAAACTAGTGATCACTAAATCAGCTGTTGAAAAAGTAGAGGAGGTGCTTGCATAATGGATGTACGTGAAATCATTAAGCGCCCCGTAATTACAGAGGCTTCAACTGATCTTATGTCTGAGAAAAAGTATACTTTCGAAGTTGATACTAGAGCTAACAAAACTCAAGTAAAAGACGCTGTTGAAGAAATCTTTGACGTGAAAGTAGATAAAGTTAACATCATGAACTACAAAGGTAAGTTCAAACGTATGGGTAAACACGCTGGTTACACTAACAAGCGTCGTAAAGCTATCGTTAAGCTTACTGCTGATAGTAAAGAAATCGAATTCTTTGAAGTATAAAATTCTTTAATTAAGAAGAGGAGGGAAAAACATGGCGATTAAAAAGTATAAACCTACCTCTAATGGTCGTCGCGGCATGACTAGTTCTGATTTCGCTGAAATCACTACAGATTCTCCGGAAAAGTCACTTTTAGCACCCCTACACAAAAAGGGTGGCCGTAACAACCAAGGTAAGTTAACAGTTCGTCATCAAGGTGGCGGTCATAAGCGCCAATACCGTATCATCGATTTCAAACGTGAAAAAGATGGTATACCTGGACGCGTTGCTACGATCGAATACGATCCAAACCGCTCAGCAAACATTGCACTAATTAACTACGCTGATGGGGAAAAACGTTACATTCTTGCACCGAAAACAATCGAAGTAGGTATGGAAGTAATGTCTGGACCTGAAGCAGATATTAAAGTGGGTAACGCATTACCACTTATCAACATCCCAGTTGGTACAATCGTACACAATATCGAACTTAAACCAGGTAAGGGTGGCCAGTTAGTACGTTCTGCTGGAACATCTGCTCAAGTACTTGGTAAAGAAGGTAAATATGTACTTGTACGTCTTAACTCTGGTGAAACTCGTATGATTCTTTCTGCTTGTCGTGCTACTGTAGGTCAAGTTGGAAATGAACAACACGAACTTATCAACATTGGTAAAGCCGGACGTTCTCGTTGGTTAGGTAAACGCCCAACAGTTCGTGGTTCTGTAATGAACCCTAACGATCACCCACACGGTGGTGGTGAAGGACGCGCTCCAATCGGACGTAAATCACCAATGTCTCCATGGGGTAAACCTACTCTTGGATACAAGACACGTAAGAAAAACAACAAATCTGATAAATTTATTGTGCGTCGTCGCAAAAAATAACGGGATTGTACTACGGTTCCTGAAAAGAGCCGTAGATCAATCACGAAGGGAGGTTCAAACATGGGTCGTAGCTTAAAAAAAGGACCTTTTGTTGATGATCATTTAATGAGTAAGGTTGAGAAATTGAACGAAACTGAAGGCAAACAAGTTGTTAAAACTTGGTCTCGTCGCTCAACGATCTTCCCAGCATTCATCGGTCACACTATCGCAGTTTACGATGGTCGTAAACATGTACCTGTATACGTCACTGAAGACATGGTAGGACACAAGCTTGGTGAATTCGCACCATCTCGTACTTACAAAGGTCATGCAAGTGATGATAAGAAAACAAGACGCTAATTGAGAGGAGGGTATCCTAATGCAAGCAAAAGCTGTTGCAAGAACAGTACGTATTGCTCCTCGTAAAGTACGTTTAGTCGTTGATCTAATCCGAGGTAAGCAAGTTGGAGAAGCGGTTGCTATCTTAAAGCATACACCTAAAGCTGCTTCACCAGTAATCGAAAAAGTACTTAAGTCTGCTATTGCGAACGCAGAGCACAACTTTGACATGGATATTAATAGCCTAGTGGTAACTGAGGCTTATGTAAATGAAGGACCAACACTTAAACGTTTCCGTCCTCGTGCGATGGGACGTGCAAGTCAAATTAACAAACGTACAAGTCACATTACACTTGTCGTATCAGAAAAGAAGGAGGGATAAGCTGTGGGTCAAAAAGTACATCCGGTCGGACTTCGTGTCGGTATAATCCGTGATTGGGAATCTAAATGGTACGCAGATAAAGATTACGCTAATCTATTACACGAAGACATTAAAGTACGTGAATATATTGCAAAACGTTTAGTAGACGCTTCTGTTTCTAAAGTGGAAATCGAGCGCGCTGCAAATCGTATTAACATTACTGTTCATACAGCTAAGCCTGGTATGGTTATCGGTAAAGGTGGTACAGAAGTTGAAGCTCTTCGTAAAGCACTTAACGAACTTACTTCAAAACGTGTACACATCAACATCGTTGAAATCAAAAGAGCTGACGTTGATGCTAAATTAGTAGCAGAAAACATCGCTCGTCAATTAGAAAACCGTGTTTCTTTCCGTCGTGCTCAAAAGCAATCAATCCAACGTGCGATGCGTGCTGGAGCTAAAGGAATCAAAACACAAGTATCTGGTCGTTTAGGCGGAGCAGATATCGCTCGTGCAGAACATTACAGTGAAGGTACTGTTCCACTTCATACACTACGCGCTGACATTGACTATGCTCATGCAGAAGCTGACACAACTTATGGTAAGCTTGGCGTTAAAGTATGGATCTACCGTGGAGAAGTTCTTCCTACAAGAAAGAAATCTGAGGAAGGAGGCAAATAATTATGTTATTACCTAAACGCGTTAAACATCGTCGCGAACACCGCGGAAAAATGCGTGGACGTGCTAAAGGCGGTCAAGAGGTAGCGTTCGGTGAATACGGTTTACAAGCAGTGGAAGCTTCTTGGATCACAAACCGTCAAATCGAGGCAGCTCGTATCGCTATGACTCGTTACATGAAACGTGGCGGTAAAGTATGGATTAAAATCTTCCCTCATAAACCTTACACTGCAAAACCTTTAGAAGTACGTATGGGTTCAGGTAAAGGTGCTCCAGAAGGTTGGGTAGCAGTAGTTAAGCCTGGAAAAATCATGTTTGAAATCGCTGGTGTGTCTGAAGAGGTAGCTCGTGAAGCACTTCGTCTAGCATCACACAAACTTCCAATCAAAACGAAGTTTGTAAAACGTGAGGAAATTGGTGGTGAATCAAATGAAAACTAATGAAATTCGTGACCTAACCACTGCTGAAATTGAACAAAAAGTAAAAACTCTAAAAGAAGAGTTATTTAACCTTCGCTTCCAACTTGCGACTGGGCAATTAGAAAATACAGCTCGCATTCGTGAAGTCCGCAAAGGGATCGCTCGTATGAAAACTGTAATCCGTGAAAGAGAGATCGGGGTTAACAATCGATAAATGAGAGGAGGTTTGCTTAAATGAGTGACCGCAACCAACGTAAGGTATACACTGGCCGTGTTGTTTCCGACAAAATGGATAAAACAGTAACGGTTATGGTAGAAACTTATAAAAAGCATTCTCTATACGGCAAGCGCGTTAAGTACTCTAAGAAGTTTAAAACTCATGATGAGAACAACGAAGCAAAAGTAGGCGATATCGTACGTATCATGGAGACTCGTCCACTATCTGCTACAAAACGTTTCCGTTTAGTAGAAGTTGTTGAAAAAGCAGTTATTATCTAATATATTTGTTCGGATATTTTAAATTCCGAAGGGAGGTTACCTACATGATTCAACAAGAATCACGTTTAAAAGTTGCTGACAACTCTGGTGCTCGTGAAGTATTAACTATCAAAGTGCTTGGTGGTTCTGGACGCAAAACAGCTAACATCGGTGATGTTATCGTGTGTACAGTAAAACAAGCAACACCAGGTGGCGTTGTTAAAAAAGGTGACGTAGTAAAAGCGGTTGTTGTACGTACTAAATCTGGTGTACGTCGTCAAGACGGTACTTACATTAAGTTCGACGAGAACGCTTGTGTAATTATCCGTGACGATAAGGGACCACGTGGAACTCGTATCTTCGGACCTGTTGCTCGCGAACTACGTGACAGCAACTTTATGAAAATTGTATCTTTAGCTCCAGAAGTTCTTTAATAGATATTAGCATTGGGCCATTCAAGGAGGTGCGATGAAATGCATGTAAAAAAAGGCGATAAAGTAATGGTCATTACTGGGAAAGATAAAGGCAAAACAGGTGTTGTTCTTGCTTCATTCCCTAAGAAAGACCGAGTGCTGGTTGAAGGAATCAACGTTGTGAAAAAACACGCTAAGCCTTCACAGATGAACCCGCAAGGCGGAATCATCAGCCAAGAAGCATCTATCCATGTATCAAATGTTATGCTTCTAGATCCGAAATCTAACGAGCCAACTCGTGTAGGTTATAAGACAGAAGACGGCAAAAAAGTACGTGTAGCAAAAAAATCAGGTGAAGTTCTAGATAAATAGTACGATTAAGAAGGGAGGTATTCTGAATGAACCGCCTAAAAGAAAAATTTCAACAAGAAATCAGTCCAGCTCTAGTGAGCAAATTCAATTACAAATCAGTAATGGAAGTACCTAAAGTTGAAAAGATCGTTGTCAACATGGGTATCGGTGAAGCTGTTCAAAACTCAAAAGCTCTTGATGTAGCTGTTGATGAGTTGACTCAAATCACTGGTCAAAAGCCAGTTGTAACGAAAGCTAAAAAATCTATCGCAGGCTTCCGTCTTCGTGAAGGTATGCCTATCGGTGCAAAAGTTACTCTTCGTGGAGAGCGTATGTACCAATTCTTAGATAAATTAATTTCTGTTTCACTTCCACGTGTACGTGACTTCCGTGGTGTTTCTAAAAAAGCATTCGACGGTCGCGGTAACTACACATTAGGAGTTAAAGAGCAATTGATTTTCCCTGAGATTGACTATGATAAAGTGTCTAAAGTACGCGGTATGGATATCGTAATCGTAACAACTGCGAACACAGACGAAGAAGCTCGTGAATTATTGACACAAATCGGAATGCCATTCCAAAAGTAATCGCTATATAAGGGAGGCGAAAATGTGGCTAAAAAATCTATGATTGCGAAACAAAAACGCACGCCAAAGCATAATGTTCAAGCGTACACACGTTGCGAACGTTGCGGACGTCCTCATTCAGTTATCCGTAAATTCAAGCTTTGCCGTATTTGTTTCCGTGAACTTGCATACAAGGGTCAGATTCCTGGCGTTAAGAAAGCTAGTTGGTAATACCCTATATTGGGAAGGAGGTAAATTATTATGACAATGACAGATCCAATTGCAGATTTGCTTACTCGCATCCGTAATGCGAACATGGTTCGTCACGAAAGATTAGAAGTTCCTGCTTCTAACATCAAGAAAGAAATTGCAGAAATCCTTAAACGTGAAGGTTTCGTACGTGACGTAGAATATGTAGAAGATAACAAGCAAGGTGTTATCCGCATTTTCTTAAAATATGGAGCAAACAACGAACGTGTAATTACTGGATTAAAGCGTATCTCTAAACCTGGTTTACGTGTATATGCGAAATCTACAGAAGTACCTAGAGTATTAAACGGTTTAGGTATCGCACTTGTTTCTACTTCTACAGGTGTTTTAACTGATAAAGAAGCTCGTGCTCAACAAGTAGGCGGAGAAGTACTAGCTTACGTTTGGTAATATTTTTTATATGAATGGAGGTGCAACAGGATGTCACGTGTAGGAAAACTACCAATCGAAATTCCATCTGACGTTACTCTAACAGTAGGTGAAGATAACACTGTAACTGTAAAAGGACCTAAAGGGGAACTTTCTCGTACATTCAATTCTGATATTAAAGTTGAATTAGAAGGAAACGTAGCAACAGTTACTCGCCCTTCTGATGCAAAAGAACACCGCGCGTTACACGGTACAACTCGTGCCCTAATCGCGAACATGGTTGAAGGTGTATCTAAAGGATACCAAAGAAATCTTGAGCTAGTCGGTGTAGGTTACCGTGCTCAAAAACAAGGTACGAAGCTTGTACTTAACGTTGGTTACTCTCACCCAGTTGAGATCGAACCAGAACAAGGTATCGAGATCGAAGTACCGGCAAACACAAAGATATCTATCAAAGGTATCGATAAAGAACGTGTTGGAGCATTAGCTGCAAACATTCGTGCTGTACGCTCTCCTGAGCCTTACAAAGGAAAAGGTATTCGCTACGAAGGTGAATATGTTCGTCGTAAAGAAGGTAAAACAGGTAAATAATGCCGCGTAGGCAAAAGAAAGGAGTGACCGTAGGTGATTACTAAGCCAGATAAGAACAAAACACGTAAGAAGAGACATGCTCGTGTCCGTTCAAAAATTACTGGAACTGAAACTCGTCCTCGTTTGAACGTTTTCCGTTCTAACAAAAATATCTACGCTCAACTTATCGATGACGTGAACGGTGTTACTCTAGTTAGTGCATCTTCTCAAGATAAAGATTTCGATCTAGACTCAGCCGCTACTATCGATGCAGCAGCAAAAGTTGGAGAACTAGTTGCGAAACGTGCAGTAGATAAAGGAATGAAATCCGTGGTATTTGACCGTGGAGGATATTTATATCATGGCCGTATCAAAGCTTTAGCTGAAGCAGCTCGTGAAAACGGCTTAGAATTTTAATAAAAAAAGGAGGGACAATCCAGATGCGTCGTATTGATCCAAGTAAACTAGAATTTGAAGAACGCGTAGTTACAATCAATCGTGTTGCGAAAGTTGTTAAAGGTGGACGTCGTTTCCGTTTCGCTGCTCTTGTAGTAGTAGGCGACAAAAACGGTCACGTTGGTTTCGGAACTGGTAAAGCTCAGGAAGTACCTGATGCAATCCGTAAAGCGATTGAAGATGCGAAGAAAAATCTAATTGAAGTTCCTATGGTTGAAGGTACAACTCCTCACCTAGTAACTGGACGATTTGGTGCTGGTCAAATTCTGATCAAACCTGCTTCTGCGGGTACAGGAATTATTGCTGGTGGACCTGTTCGTGCCGTACTTGAATTAGCTGGTGTTCAAGATATCCTATCTAAATCTTTAGGATCTAACACTCCAATTAACATGGTTCGCGCTACTATCGAAGGTTTAAAACAATTAAAGCGTGCTGAAGACGTTGCAAAATTACGTGGTAAATCAGTAGAAGAGATATTAGGATAAGGGAGGGATAACGATGGCTAACAAACTAGAAATTACCCTCACTCGCAGTACAATTGGTCGTCCACAAGATCAACGTAAAACTGTTGAAGCTTTAGGACTTCGCAAAATGCATCAAACAGTTGAACAACAAGATAATGCTGCTATCCGCGGTATGATCAACAAAGTTGCTCACCTTGTAACGCTTACAGAAAAATAATCGATTTCTTTCGAAAAAAAGGAGGTGCCGACATGAAATTACATGAGTTAAAGCCTACAGAAGGTTCACGTAAGGTCCGCAATCGTGTAGGACGTGGTATTGGTTCAGGTAATGGAAAGACTTCTGGTAAAGGTCATAAAGGACAAAACGCTCGTTCAGGTGGCGGAACTCGTCCTGGCTTTGAGGGTGGTCAAACACCATTATTCCAACGTCTACCAAAACGTGGATTCACGAACATCAATCGTAAGGAATATGCAATCGTCAACCTTGACGCATTGAATCGCTTCGAAGATGGTACAGAAGTTACTCCAGCCCTACTTGTAGAAACTGGCGTAGTGAGTAACGAAAAAGCGGGAATTAAGATTCTTGGTAAAGGTTCAATCGAGAAAAAGCTTACAGTAAAAGCACAAAAATTCTCAACCACTGCTAAAGAAGCTATCGAAGCTGCTGGCGGTACATCCGAGGTGATCTAATGTTTCAAACTATCTCCAATTTTATGCGCGTGGGTGATATAAGAAATAAAATTATTTTCACCCTTCTAATGTTAATAGTCTTCCGTCTTGGTACCTTCATTCCGGTGCCAAACGTAGACGCTAATGTATTGAAAATGCAAGACCAGGCAGGAATTCTTGGATTCCTTAATACATTTGGTGGCGGTGCACTGCAAAACTTCTCCATCTTCGCGATGGGAATTATGCCTTACATTACCGCTTCTATCATCGTACAACTCCTGCAAATGGATGTTGTTCCGAAGTTTACAGAGTGGTCTAAGCAAGGTGAAGTCGGACGCCGGAAATTAGCTCAGTTCACACGTTATTTCACTATTGTTCTTGGATTTATCCAAGCTTTAGGTATGTCCTATGGTTTCAATAGAATATATGGTGGAATGCTTATCCAAAGCCCTGGAGTTAGTACGTACCTACTAATAGCGTTAGTTCTAACAGCTGGTACGGCTTTTCTTATGTGGTTGGGTGAACAAATTACGGCTAAAGGTGTAGGGAATGGTATTTCGATCCTGATCTTTGCAGGTATCGTTGCTGCTATCCCTAACACAGTAAACCAAATCTATGCTCAGCAAATTGAAGGGGCAGGCGAACAGCTTTTCCTTCGAATTGTGGTTCTTGCACTTCTTGTTTTAGCAGTTATTGCAATCGTGGTTGGTGTCGTGTTTATTCAACAAGCACTTCGTAAGATTCCGATTCAATATGCAAAACGTTTAGTGGGGCGTAGTCCGGTTGGTGGTCAATCAACACATCTACCGTTAAAAGTAAATGCTGCGGGTGTTATTCCAGTTATCTTTGCGATTTCTTTCATAATCACGCCACAGACCATTTCATCTTTCTTCGGGGAAAATGATGTGACAAGTACTATTCAGTACATCTTTGATTACACTAAACCAGTTGGTATGATCATCTATGTAGCTCTGATCGTTGCCTTTACGTATTTCTATGCTTTCATTCAAGTGAATCCAGAACAAATGGCTGAAAACTTGAAGAAGCAAGGTGGATATATCCCTGGTATTCGTCCAGGTAAAACCACACAAGAGTATCTCACTCGCGTTCTGTATCGTCTAACATTTGTTGGGGCAATCTTCTTAGCTGTCATTTCTATACTTCCTGTTTTCTTCATTAACTTTGCAGGATTACCTCCTGCAGCTCAAATTGGTGGAACAAGTCTACTCATCGTAGTAGGTGTTGCACTTGAGACAATGAAGCAACTCGAAGCACAGTTAGTGAAACGTCACTACAAAGGATTTATTAAATAAGAGGGTTTTCGGGAACATTTTGTTCCTGAAGCCATTTTATAGACAATTAGGGGGAGTTCGAGAGTGAATATAGTTCTTATGGGCTTACCAGGCGCAGGAAAGGGCACTCAAGCTGAAAAGATCGTAGATAAATATGGTATCCCCCATATCTCTACTGGCGATATGTTCCGTGCAGCTATCAAAGGCGGTACCGAACTAGGCTTGAAGGCTAAATCATTCATGGATAATGGCGATCTTGTTCCTGATGAAGTGACAATCGGTATCGTTCGTGAACGTTTAAGCGAAGAGGACTGTGTAAAAGGCTTCTTACTGGATGGGTTTCCAAGAACGGTTGCTCAGGCAGAAGCACTTGAAAACATCCTGGCTGATCTTGGTAAAAAAATGAATTATGTCATTAATATAAATGTAGATAAGGACATCCTGATGGAGCGCTTGACAGGTCGCAGGATCTGTAAAGAGTGCGGCGCTACTTATCATCTTGTCTTTAATCCGCCAACAGAAGAGGGCGTTTGTGATCGCTGCGGCGGTGAGTTATATCAACGTGCAGATGATAACGAAGAAACGGTTCAAAACCGTTTAGACGTAAACATCAAACAAACTCAACCACTATTGGCTTACTACGAAGATAAAGGCTATCTGAAAAACATTGACGGTCAACAAGACATCCATAGAGTGTTTGATGACATTGATGAACTACTTGGAGGCCTTTCATAATGATCATTTCTAAAACTCCGCGAGAGATTGAGATTATGCGGCAAGCTGGAAAGATTGTGGCATTAACTCATGCGGAATTGCAGAAGCATATTTCTCCGGGAATATCGACGAAGGAATTGGATGCAATTGCTGAAAAATTCATTCGTAAACATGATGCAATTCCATCTTTTAAAGGGTATAATGGGTTTCGTGGCAGCATCTGTGCATCCGTCAACAATGAGTTGGTTCATGGAATTCCAGGCGATCGGGTACTGAAGGATGGCGATATTATCAGCATCGATATCGGTGCTAAGTATAACGGTTATCACGGTGACTCAGCTTGGACATATCCAGTTGGAACAATAGATGATGAAACCCAGAAGCTTCTGGATGTTACGGAAGAATCATTATTTCTGGGACTTAAGGAAGCTAAACCAGGCGAGCGTCTGTCGAATATCTCTCATAGTATACAAACATTTGTTGAGGCTAATGGCTTTTCTATCGTTCGAGAGTATGTGGGACACGGAGTTGGTCAAGACTTACATGAGGACCCGCAAATTCCTCATTATGGACCACCCAACAAAGGCCCCCGTTTAAAGCCTGGCATGGTACTGGCTATTGAACCTATGGTTAATGCAGGAAGTCGATATGTTAGAACGTTATCAGATAACTGGACAGTCGTCACAGTAGATGATAAAATGTGTGCGCACTTTGAACACACCATTGCAATTACTGAAGACGGCTATGAGATATTGACGAAAGCCTAAGTGAAGGTGATTGGATTGATCGAGTCAGATTCGACGATTCCGAGGATAGGCCAGATTGTTCAAACCCTTAAAGGGAGAGAAACAGGAAGCTACTCGGTCGTAGTTCAGCAATTGGATGAACGTTTTGTACTCATAGCAGATGGAGATCGAAGAAAGTTTGATCGCGCCAAGCGAAAGAACATCGCTCATCTTCACTTGTGTGACTATGTTTCTCCAGAAGTTCAAAACAGTATTATAGAAACAGGAAGAGTGACGAACGGTAAACTCCGTTATGCTGTTTCAAAGTTTGTTAACGAAGTTTTAAATGATGAGAAGAAGGGAGACATGTTCGATGGCTAAGGATGATGTAATTGAAGTTGAAGGTAAGGTCGCCGAGACTTTGCCCAATGCGATGTTTAAGGTAGAATTAGAAAATGGTCATACAGTACTGGCACATGTTTCAGGAAAGATCCGTATGCATTTCATTCGTATCCTACCTGGTGACAAGGTAACAGTAGAATTATCACCGTATGACTTAACTCGTGGTAGAATCACTTATCGTTATAAATAATCTATTGCACTCCGTACTATTAAGGAGGTTAGAATAAGATGAAAGTTAGACCATCTGTTAAGCCAATCTGCGAAAAATGTAAAGTTATTCGTAGAAAAGGTAAAGTCATGGTTATCTGTGAAAACCCTAAACACAAACAAAAACAAGGCTAATCTTAAAGGAGGTGCGCTATCACTATGGCACGTATTGCTGGTGTAGACATTCCACGTGACAAACGTGTTGTCATTTCATTAACATACATCTACGGTATTGGTAAAAATACTGCAGCGAAAATCTTATCTGAAGCTGGTGTATCTGAGGATACTCGCGTTCGCGATTTAACTGACGACGAACTAGGAAAGATTCGTGATATCGTTGATAAATTAAAAGTAGAAGGTGATCTTCGTCGTGAAGTATCACTAAACATCAAACGTCTTATGGAAATCGGTTCATACCGCGGTCTTCGTCACCGTCGTGGACTACCTGTTCGTGGACAACATACGAAGAACAATGCTCGTACACGTAAAGGTCCTCGTAAGACTGTAGCTAATAAGAAAAAATAATAGGTAAAGGAGGTTACTTCTTAGTATGGCACGTAAAACAAACACTCGTAAACGTCGTGTGAAAAAGAATATCGAAGCTGGTATTGCACACATTCGTTCTACATTCAATAACACAATCGTAACTATTACTGATGTTCACGGAAATGCTGTTGCTTGGTCAAGTGCAGGTTCACTAGGATTCAGAGGTTCTCGTAAATCGACTCCATTCGCAGCGCAAATGGCAGCTGAAACTGCAGCGAAAGCTTCTCAAGAACATGGTTTAAAAACTCTTGAAGTAACAGTTAAAGGTCCTGGTGCTGGTCGTGAAGCAGCTATCCGTGCTCTTCAAGCAGCAGGTCTAGAAGTTACTGCAATCAGAGACGTTACTCCAGTTCCTCATAATGGATGCCGTCCACCAAAACGTCGCCGCGTTTAATTTTTCTGTATAAATTTTGTATCGTTGTCTATAATGGGATATGATACAAGATACGTTCATTCAGAAAAGTAACCAGTTGTTGGTGCACAATAGGGAACGTAAACATGGGGAATTTCGGACTTTAACTTATTTAGCCCGGAGTTTCGACGTTTTGAAGGAGGGTAAATATTAATGATCGAAATTGAAAAGCCAAAAATTGAAACGGTTGAGATCAGCGATGATGCCACATATGGAAAGTTCGTCGTAGAACCACTTGAGCGTGGATATGGTACAACTTTGGGTAACTCCTTACGTCGTATCCTACTATCGTCACTCCCAGGTGCTGCTGTCACATCTATTCAAATAGATGGAGTACTGCATGAATTTTCAACAATTGAAGGCGTCGTAGAGGATGTCACATCCATCATTTTGAATATCAAGAAGTTAGCGTTAAAGATCTACTCTGATGAAGAGAAAACGCTAGAAATTGATGTACAGGGCGAAGGAGTTGTAACGGCTGCTGATATTACTCATGATAGTGATGTAGAAGTGTTAAATCCTGATTTACACATTGCAACATTATCTAAGAGTGGACACTTCCGTGTGCGTTTAAGCGCATCACGTGGACGTGGATACAGACCGGCAGACCAGAACAAACGTGAGGATCTTCCTATTGGCGTGATCCCAATCGATTCTATTTACACTCCAGTTTCACGCGTTAACTATCAAATAGAAAATACTCGTGTTGGTCAAATGACGAACTACGATAAACTTTCTCTTGATGTATGGACTGATGGAAGTATTGGACCAAAAGAAGCGATTTCTTTAGGTGCTAAGATTCTAACAGAACACTTAAATATTTTCGTTGGCCTTACAGATGAAGCGCAGAATGCTGAAATCATGGTAGAAAAAGAAGAAGACCAAAAAGAGAAAGTTCTTGAGATGACGATCGAAGAATTAGATCTTTCTGTTCGTTCTTATAACTGCCTGAAGCGTGCTGGAATCAATACTGTTCAAGAGCTTGCTAACAAGACAGAAGAAGATATGATGAAAGTGCGTAACTTAGGACGTAAATCACTTGAAGAGGTTAAAGTTAAACTTGAAGACCTTGGACTTGGCTTACGTAAAGACGACTGATAACATCTTCTTTCATATATAGATTCAACAAAGGAGGGAACCCTTAATGGCTTACAGAAAGTTAGGACGTACCAGTGCTCAACGTAAAGCAATGCTACGTGATTTAGCTACAGACCTAATCATTAACGAGCGCATCGAAACAACTGAAACTCGTGCGAAAGAGCTTCGTTCAGTTGTTGAAAAAATGATCACTCTAGGTAAACGTGGTGACATTCACGCGCGTCGTCAAGCTGGTGCATTCATTCGTAAAGAAGTTGCAAACGCTGAAAACAACCAAGATGCTCTACAAAAGTTATTCTCTGACATCGCTCCTCGTTACACAGAGCGTCAAGGCGGATATACTCGCATTATGAAGGTTGGTCCTCGCCGTGGTGACGGTGCTCCAATGGCAATCATCGAATTAGTTTAATAATTCGTGACTTCTAACATTAAGGGCAGGACAGTTAATCCTTAACTGCTTCTTTGCCCTTTTTGTATAAGTGCATGTTGATGAAAAGCAGAGCGTTACGATGAGCAGCTCCGGCTGACTCGTCTAGCTCGTGCACCCCTTCCAACTTCTATTTTCATAGAAGCTGTTCAATGGTTGAACAAGAAAAGTTCTCTTTTCTTTGGTCGGGGTGCAGGCTTTTTTTTATATGCAGAGGTTTTTTAGCAGAGCTGAGTATGAAGAGCGTAGAGGAGGTTGCAAAAATTGAAAGAAATCATTCAAGTAGACGATGTACATTTCAGATACCCTGATCAGAATTCCTACGCCCTTAAAGGGATTAGCCTGACTGTCAATCAAGGTGAATGGTTAGCGATTGTCGGTCATAATGGATCCGGTAAGTCGACTCTTGCCAAAATGTTGAACGGGCTTCATTTTCCTGAAAAGGGAAAGGTAACGGTGGACGGGATCGTTCTTGAAGAGAGCTCTATTTGGGACATCCGTTCAAAGCTGGGCATGGTCTTTCAGAATCCCGATAATCAATTTGTTGGTGCTACAGTAGAAGATGATGTGGCTTTTGGGTTAGAAAACCATGGAGTACCTTATGAATCTATGGTACAGCGAGTCAATGATGCTTTAAAAAGCGTCCATATGGAGGATTTTCTTAATCAAGAGCCGCACCATTTATCAGGTGGTCAAAAGCAGCGTGTAGCAATTGCCGGGGTCGTAGCCCTTCAGCCATCCATCATCATTTTAGATGAAGCGACATCGATGCTTGATCCCAAAGGAAGAAAAGAAGTCCTTGAAACAGTACGCAAGTTGAAAGAGGAAGAAAACCTGACGGTGATTTCCATAACCCACGACCTTGAAGAAGCGACAAAAGCCGATCGAATGATTGTATTAAATCAAGGGGTGGTCTTTAAGGAAGGAACCCCGGAAGAAATCTTCTTATTAGAGGACGAGTTAATCAATCTGGGTCTGGACTCTCCTTTCACAATAAAGCTGGCTGGAGCTCTTAAAGACGCAGGGATACCCTTATCAAAAACATATTTTACAGAAGAAGAGTTGGTGAATGAATTATGCAAATCACATTTCAACAGGTAGAATACCGATATTCATTCAACACTCCATTCGAAAAGCTTGCCCTTCAAGATATCGACCTTACCATCCCGACAGGTCAATTCCTTGCGGTAATCGGTCACACCGGTTCGGGGAAGTCAACACTCCTGCAGCATTTAAACGGACTTTTAAAGCCTACTGAGGGAGTTGTCCAAGTAGGGGAACATCAAATAAAAGCAAAACAAAAGCAGAAAAGTTTAAAACCGGTCAGACAGAAGGTAGGCATCGTCTTTCAATTCCCTGAGCATCAGCTGTTTGAAGAAACAGTCCTTAAAGATATCTGTTACGGACCAATGAACTTTGGCGTATCAGAAGCAGAAGCGATAAGAAGAGCCAAGGAACTGATCGTAAAGGTTGGACTTTCAGAAGAAGTACTTACTAAATCCCCTTTTGATTTATCAGGGGGACAAATGAGACGTGTAGCCATTGCAGGTGTACTTGCTATGAACCCGGAGGTCATTGTACTCGATGAGCCTACTGCAGGACTCGATCCAAGGGGTCAACGTGAAATTATGGACATGTTCTATGACCTTCATAAAGAAAAAGGACTGACGACCATTCTCGTCACCCATAGCATGGAAGACGCTGCTCATTATGCAGAAGAGATTGTGATCATGCAGAAAGGCCGTCTAAAGAGAAAAGGAAGTCCTGAAGAGATATTCTCTTCGGCGGAGGAACTATTTGAGATGGGGTTGGACGTGCCCGACGTCGTTCGTTTTCAATATCAATTTGAACACAAAACAGGGAAGAAGCTACCGAAGACGTGTTTAACGATAGAGGAATTAGCCTCAGCCATCCGTAGAGTCAGTGACGGAGGTGAAGCCCTATGATGGAGAAAATGATCTTTGGTCGCTACGTACCTGCTAAATCCATCCTTCATCAGATGGATCCAAGGGCAAAACTATTATTTATCTTTGGCTTTATTTGTGTCGTCTTTCTGGCAAATAATTTAGTTACGTATGCATTGCTCGGTCTTTTTACATTTAGCGCACTCATTCTTTCTAATCTTTCCTTGCGTTTTATTATCGGTGGATTGAAGCCTATTCTATGGTTGATTCTGTTTACGTTCTTTTTACACGTGTTTTTCACCAAGGAAGGTCCCGTCATCCTGGACTTAGGTATATTATCTGTTCATGAAGAGGGGTTAAGACAAGGGATATTCATTTCTTTACGATTCTTTTATCTGATTCTCATCACGTCTTTATTAACGTTGACGACCTCCCCCATCACGATTACGGACGGACTCGAGACGCTATTGAACCCATTGAAGAAAGTGAAGTTTCCCGTTCATGAGCTGGCCCTTATGATGTCGATTTCCTTACGATTCATTCCGACTCTGATGGAGGAAACGGATAAAATCATGAAGGCTCAAATTGCAAGGGGGGCTGAGTTTTCTTCCGGTCCCATCAAAGATCGGATCCAAGCCATCATCCCTCTGTTGATCCCACTCTTCGTCAGTGCTTTTAAAAGGGCTGAGGACCTGGCAACCGCCATGGAGGCAAGAGGGTATCAAGGTGGAGAGGGCAGGACGAAATACCGCCTGTTATCCTGGCACAAGAAGGATACGGGGGCTTTAGTGGTACTGGCCCTTCTAACAGTTGTATTGATTATTTTTAGAGGATAACGGGAGTGTCGTGTATGCAGAGAGTGAAGTGTACCATCGCTTATGATGGCACCTATTTTCATGGTTATCAGGTACAACCCAATCAGCGAACCGTTCAGGGGCTCATAGAAGATATTCTGTCCACTATCCATAAAGGGGAGAGAATCCGGATCAGTGGGTCGGGGCGGACAGACGCTGGTGTTCATGCGAATGGTCAGGTTTTTCATTTTGATACACCCTTATCCATCCCTGAAGAGAAATGGCCGGTCGTGCTGAACACACGCTTACCGGATGAAGTGACCGTTAAAGAAGCTGAGTTTGTTCCAACTCAATTCCACTCCAGATTCTCTGTCGTACAGAAGGAATATCGTTACCGTGTGTATACGGGAGAGTCGAGAAGTCCGTTTAACCGTCACTTTTCCATTCATTATCCGTACGATCTCTCAGTGGCGGATATGAAGCTTGCTGCACGGCATCTGATCGGGGAGCATGACTTCACGAGCTTTTGTTCAGCTAAGACGGAAGTGGAAGACAAAGTAAGAACCATTCACCATATAGACATTCAAGAGCATGAAGAAGAGATCATTTTTTCCTTTGTGGGAAATGGATTTTTATACAATATGGTAAGGATATTGGTTGGTACCTTATTAGAAGTAGGCTCCGGGGATTTACCGATAGAGGAAATCCCTGAAATACTGGAAGCGCGGGATCGCAATAGGGCAGGGAAGACAGCGCCACCCCATGGGTTATATCTGTGGAAGGTTGATTATGGTTGTAATCAGAATTAGTGGGTGTTAAACATTCTGAAAGAGAGTTTATATTAGCACCCTTGAAGTTGATTGTAGCGGAAGGTGCTCGACTCCTGCGGGAATAGCGGGACAGGTGAGACCCCACAGGCGAAGCCGAGGAGGCTCACCGCCCGCCCCGCGGAAAGCGAGCACCTGGAGCGGAAATCAACCACTACTATCTAGGTATAGACATATCTTCTCGTAATCATAAAATGAATTGGTTAAATAAAGATGATAATCAAGTTTCAAAAAAAAAATCTAAAACAACTAATCCTGGTGTAACATTCTCTTGACAATAGACTGGGAACAAGATAATATAGCATATGGTATGTTATTAACCCCACGATAAGCCCCGGAAACTTATTGTGATTAGAAAATAAATACTACGGATTCATTAAATAGGAGGTTAAATCATGCGTACAACGTATATGGCAAAAGCCAACGAAATCGATCGTAAATGGTTCGTTGTAGATGCTGAAGGCAAAACTCTAGGACGTTTAGCTAGTGAAGTTGCTTCTATTCTACGCGGAAAACACAAACCAACATTCACACCACATGTAGACACTGGTGATCATGTTATCATTCTTAATGCTTCAAAAATTGAACTAACTGGTAAAAAGTTAACGGATAAGATTTACTACCGTCACACGAATCACCCAGGTGGTTTAAAGCAACGTACAGCATTAGAAATGCGTACAAACTACTCAGAGAAAATGTTAGAGCTTACTATCAAAGGTATGCTTCCAAAAGGTTCTCTAGGTCGTCAAATGTTCAAGAAATTACATGTGTATGCTGGAGCAGAGCATAAGCATCAAGCACAACAACCTGAAGTTTACGAACTTCGTGGATAATTAATAAGAGGAGGTTATTATCTTGGCTCAAGTTCAATATTACGGAACTGGTCGTCGTAAGAGCTCAGTAGCTCGTGTACGTTTAGTACCAGGTAACGGAAACATTGTTATCAATGATCGTGAAGTAGAAGTTTATATCCCATTCGCAGCACTAAGAGAAGTAATTAAGCAACCACTAGTTGCAACTGAAACTCTTGGTAACTATGACGTTTTAGTAAACGTTCATGGTGGAGGCTATGCTGGTCAAGCTGGTGCGATCCGTCACGGAATCGCTCGTGCTTTACTACAAGCAGACCCTGAGTACCGTGGAACTCTAAAACGCGCTGGATTATTAACACGTGACTCTCGTATGAAAGAGCGTAAAAAATACGGTCTTAAAGGTGCACGTCGCGCGCCACAATTCTCTAAGCGTTAATTATTATTTCAAACAAAAGCTCAACCGATTCATTCGGTTGGGCTTTTTTTGTTATGTGAGAGAGGGACGGACCTTCTGTTCCACGCAAATATCAGAGGTCCGTCCCTCAAAAAAATTGGTAACAGTTACTCGAATGAAGTGGTGTGTTAAGTAGGAAAATACGTTCAAAGGGGTGGATGATCTTTGAACGTTATTACAACTTTCAATACAAAGAGAAGAGAAAAGCAAATTAAGACGGAAAGAACATTGCTGAAAGAGATTTCGATTAAAATGCTTCAGGAGAGTGTCCGAAAGCATTTTGGATATATAAAGGTTCAAGGCGGAGTATTTATGCAGCAGGGTTTTGATGAGGCTTGCTTTGATGTGGCCATTGAAGCCTACCTGCTCGGTGGAAAGGTCAGCAAGTTTGGTTATACCGGGGAACCCACAGACATCGTGAAAAAGCGGTGCGAGGAAGAATTAAAGCACTTTATTGATACACTTTATAATTTCTGGTTGTATTGGTCAGAGATGGGCGTCTCTAATCAAGTGGATGAATCCTTTTATTTCTGCTGCGAGCACTTTGTGGAAACATGGTGGTCAGAAGGGTATGAAAAGGGGATCAAGCGTCATAAACTGCGTTTGAATTAATCATTTCAGTTCTAAAAATCATTCTCGTCCCATATTTTTTAGTAAGGGCAGCGGAGTTTTACTCCGGGTTGAAACTGAAATGGGAGGACTGGAATGATTCAGAAACTAAAGGTTATCGGGATGATTTCTGCACTGGCGATATTATTATTCATCATTCAATATAAGATTCTGGACAAGGATACGTGGGATTCCTGGAATCTCCCCTTATCAGGTAAAATCATCTATATAGATCCCGGACATGGCGGTCCGGACGGTGGGGCTGGTGATCAGGATGCCCTGGAAAAGGACATCGCTTTAAATGTTTCTCTGATGATAAGGGATTATCTCCAGGAACAAGGGGCTCTTGTGATACTGACACGTGAAAAAGACGAAGACCTTGCCGAGGAAGGAACCAAAGGGTACAGCCGCAGGAAAGTGGAGGATCTGAAGAAGAGGCTAAGCTTAATCAATGAATCTGAAGCAGACTTATTTTTAAGTATCCATCTGAACTCCATTCCCTCTGCTAAGTGGAGCGGTGCCCAAACATTCTATAATCCAAAGTATAAAGAAAACAAAGCCCTTGCAAAAGCCATTCAGGGAGAGCTTATACGTAATTTAGAAAACACAACACGTGAAGCGAAGGGCATTCAGAATGTGTATATTTTAAAACACGCCAAAAAGTCGGGAGCCTTAGTGGAAATCGGGTTCTTATCCAATCCAGGAGAGCGGGCCAACTTACTTAAAGAGGACTACCAGCAAAAAATCGCTGCTTCTGTATATCAGGGTGTTCTCAATTATTTAACAATGGAAGAAGAAGATAAAGAAAAAGCTGATGAGGAATAACCTCTCAGCTTTTATTTTTTTAAATGAATTATTTCATTATTCAACAAAAGCATTCAAAACCTTTTGATCATTCATTCAACTAAGAATATGTTATACTGAAAGCAGATTGATTGAAAACGAATACATAGAAAAGGGTGGTTATTCATGTTAACTGAACAACAGACACGCGAACTTTTATTTGGATTAAAAGATCCTTTTTTAAATAAAACGTTACAAGAAACTAACGGTATCGCTGAAATTTCAATTAAGGAAGAAAAGAAGCATGTGAGCGTGAAGATCGCCATTGCCAAGACAGGTACTGGTGAACAAATGCAATTCCAACAAAAGATTGTACAAGTCTTAAAGGATAACGGAGCGGAATCTGTCGGAATCAGGTTCACGGAGCTTCCACAGGAAGAGCTTGAAAAGCATAGAGGATCCGGCGGACAAGGAACGGATTTATTATCACCTGCAAGTAAAACAACGTTTATTGCGATTGCCAGCGGAAAAGGAGGAGTAGGAAAATCAACAGTTTCTGTTAACTTAGCTGTATCCTTGGCCCGCCAAGGCAAAAAAGTCGGGCTCGTGGATGCGGATATTTACGGATTCAGTGTGCCGGATATGATGGGAATCGTGAAAAGGCCAGTCGTTCGGGGAGAGAGAATTATCCCAGTAGAACGTTTTGGAGTAAAAGTCATTTCCATGGGCTTCTTTGTTGAAGACAATGCTCCAGTCATTTGGAGAGGTCCTATGCTAGGGAAAATGCTGAATAACTTCTTCTCAGAAGTAGAGTGGGGAGAACTGGACTATTTACTGCTGGACCTGCCGCCGGGAACAGGAGACGTTGCCCTTGATCTTCACACGATGCTTCCACATTGTAAGGAGATCATCGTCACGACACCGCATCCAACAGCAGCATTCGTAGCAGCTCGAGCAGGTGCCATGGCCCTGCAAACGGATCACGATATTCTTGGTGTGGTTGAGAACATGTCCTATTTCGAAAGTAAATTGACAGGCGAAAAAGAATTCGTATTCGGTCAAGGTGGCGGAGAGAAGCTAACGGAAGAACTCCGTACCGACTTATTAGGCAAGCTTCCACTTCAACAGCCTGACTGGAACGAAGAGGATTTTGCTCCTTCTATTTACGCAGAGGACCATCGTCTGGGGCAGATCTATGGTGAAATCGCTCATAAAGTAATTGAAAAACTATCTTAATGAAACTAAAAAAGGACAAATGGGAGGGTTACCCCGCATTTGTCCTTTCTTAAAATTTATTGGCCTCCTCCGCCACCGCTGCCAGAACCTCCAGAATCACCAGATCCGCCTTCTTCACCACCACCGGAAGAAGACTCGCCGCCACCGCCGCTTTTACCGCCTTCTTTCATTTCACCGGCAGCCTTCAATAATACATCCTGGATCTTAGCCTTAAACAGAGGGCTTTCAAATGTTTCCGTAATGACTTTTTGCAAATGTTCCCTATACTCTTTGCTTTTTAATGCTTCAGTCAGTTCCTTCTTAAATTCAGGGTCCTTTAACAGATCCATCATCATTCCTTGATACTCGGGATCCTTCATGAGGTCTTTGAGCAACTTTTCATTTCCATCCTTCATGCTTTTTGCCATCGCTTCGGCAAACTTAGGGTCTTCGAAGGATTTCTTCCAGAATTCAGTTCCTTTTTCTGAGGTTAACGTCTTCGAGATGGTATCCGTCACAACCCCTTGGTCCATAATAAGCTCTGATTTCATTTTTTCATCAGACATGACCTCTTCAATCGCTTTTTTACCATCATCGGTCTTTAATATATCGACAACCATTTTCTTGGTTTCTTCATAATCCATTTTGCCACTGCCTGCATCTCCTCCACCGCCACAAGCGGATAGAAGAAGGACCGACAGTAGAAAAAGAAAGGAATATTTTTTCATGGGTAGGCTCCTTCCATACAAATTCCCTTACCCTTAATATGAGAAATAACGAAAAAAATATGCACAAGAAAAACTGGAACCTGGATTTTTTAAGAATGCGTTGGTACAATCAAAAGAGTGTATATTTTTTTATTTGGAGGAAAATAGAAGTGACCATCCGCAATTGGATTCGTTTTTTTATTCATACGTTAGTGATCGGAGGAGCTGTGACTGCCACCGCCGCACTTCTCATTAGATGGGATCAGTTCGGACCATACATTCAAGATGGAAACGTAATTGGCATATTATCAAGTCTGCTTTGGTTTATATTTGTAGGTTTCACATTTAGTGTAATCAGTCAGATGGGGTATTTCGCTTATTTAACCATCCATCAATTCGGAATGGGAATGTTTAAGAGCTTATGGAATTCCGTTCAAGTCGTACTGATTGTTCTTGTCCTGTTTGATTTAATCTACTTTCGCTTCAGAGCTTTTGCTGAGGAAGGCGAGTCGTATACGCCTTATATTTTTCTGGGAATCGGAATCCTGGTCGTTGGCTTAATCGTAGCTTATTTGAAGAATCAGCAATCAGAAGCCAAGACGAACACATTTGTGTCTGCCTTATTCTTTATGATTGTTGTAACGACACTGGAGTGGCTGCCGGTTTTACTGGTGAACTCCGTTAAATGGCTGTACCTTATGCTGCTCGCCTTACTGGCATGTAATGCATTTCAGCTTCTGCGTCTTCCTAAATATATCGAGAAGTCCCAAATGGAAAGGCAACGTAAGCAGCCAACAAAGAGTTAAACAAATAAAAGCCCGCTGGTGAGATCTCTTCATCAGCGGGCTTTTATTACTGTATGAGGGAAGACTTGGCATCCCCGTTTGAAATCATGTCAGAAACCGTAATGAAGTTCCCTTTTCCTTTCAACTCTTTCACGATGGTCGGCAACGCGGATTTCGTTTGTTTAGCCGAATCCGATGCGTGAAGGAGAATGATGTCCCCTTTTTTGGCTTTCTTCACATTATTGATGATTTCATCTACACCAGGATTCGTCCAATCTTTAGAGTCTACACTCCAGTGAACCACAGTAAGTCCAAGAGAGTCAGCTACCTTTAATGTTTCTTTATTAAAGTGACCGGTTGGCACGCGTAATAACTTTACATCTTTTACATTCAGCTTCTTAAAAACGGTATCGGCCTTTAAAATGTCCTGTTTGATCTTATTTGGTTCCATATCCGTATAATCGGAATAGGCATAGCCAAGATTTCCGATTTCATATCCCTGCTTCACAATTTGCTCCACTAAATCAGGGTGTCTCTCCGCCCAGGCCCCTGAAAGAAAGAAGGTAGCGGACTGGACGTTCATCTTCTTTAATTCTTCAAGGATCGGCCCCGCTTTTTCATCTCCCCAACCAATATTGAATGTAATCGCGACTCCTTTTTCCCCCTTGTAGATCGCTTTCGGGCCATCCTTCGTACTAAAAACAGAAAGAGTCGAAAGGTTACTGCTATATACAAACAAAGCAGTAAAAAATGAAATCACGATAATCAGACTGATCTGCTTTAACTTCTTGGCATTGACTGTGTGAAACGTATTCAATATTCCATCCCTCCGTTCAACCGTCTATCTCTACTAAAGATATGCATGTCCCCGGAAAAAATATCTATCTTATAAAAAAATGATTATAAATTTCTTTTAATGGAAAAAACTACAAATACAAACATTAAGGGGTGACATACTTGCTGGGGTTAATGATTAATGACAGAGAGAAACAAGAAATAGAGTATTTGTTAAAAAGAGAGATGGATGAAATACTGTTTGATCTAAAAGATTCTCGAATTGATCATATCGTTAAGAGAGCAATGGATGAACGGTACAAAATCTTATTTTCACTCTTTAAAAGGTTTGCCAGTCATAAGGAATGTCTAAAGTATATGAAGACGGCAGCGAAGAAAGAAACATATTGATGAAAATCAGCTTCCGTATCTATACGAACGGGAGCTTTACTATTTCCTGTCAATGAATGATTTGATGGTAGCGGCTAGCAATATAAAAGGCGGGAGTGTAAAAGAAGGTAATGTGATTGAAATATTTTTTGAAAAAGTTCATGAAATGTATTGACCCTTCCCGAAAATCTTGGTATATTAATAAACGTCGCTGAAACGCAATGAATTATTTAGAAGAAACACCAATAATTAATTCAAAAAAACAGTTGACATCATACGATGGTGTGTGATAAATTAATAAAGTCGCTCCAAACGGACGTGACACAC